>CAWFGX010000001.1:0-3101453 GCA_963815375.1 uncultured Actinomycetota bacterium
TGACCTGCTACTTCATCGTAGCCCCGACGGGATTTGAACCCGTGCTACCGCCTTGAGAGAGCGGTGCCATGTCACTTACGCCCGTTCGGATCACTGCAGTGGCGCAGAGTGCCGGGAAATGTCGGAATCTCCCCGGCAGGGCCCCCGCGTGAACGGTGGTTCATGGGTTGCAAGCCCGACTGTCTTGCTGATGGTTTTCATCAGAGGATTTTGATGGGTCCTCCGACGATTGAGTCGCGACATAGCAAGCAGTCGTTGTCGGGGCAGTGGGTGATGCGCTGGTCTTCGGTGATGGCGATGGTCGCGGCGGCGAGGGTTTTTCTTGCGGGATAGGCCTGCCATCGCGAACCCCCAACGACGGCGGTATGGGCATAGGGGTGCAAGGCCGGCTCGAGCCGCGGGAATCCTTCGGAGCAGGATCCGACTTCGAAGGTGGATACTCGGCCGTCGGCACCTTGTGCCCAGCGCAGGAACAGACGGCGCCCCGACTGCTGTTCGGCCAGGTGGAGCGCTGTCATCCGGTTGAGCCCCACTCCTATGAGGAGGATCAGACCCGAGCGGGCGGCCAGTTCCCGGATCGGGCCATAGACGTCGGTGGGGCTCTGCGTCGCGATCAGTTCGTCCGCCAGCGGTCCGAGCGCGGCAAACGAATTGAGCGGATGCTCGCCGCGTACGGCGCCAGCACGGCTGATCAGGGCCGCTGGAAACACTCCGAGACCGGGATTGACGAGCCCACAGTCCACGGCGTAGGTGCCGCCATTCGGCAGAGGCGGCACCGGCGGGAGCGTGGTGTAGTCGATACCGTTGCGCGCGGCCGCGAGGTGGCCGGGGGGGCCAGACCGAACTGGGGCTCGGTGAAGGCTGGTACCAACACTGTGCGGTCGCGTGTTAGCAGCACGTCGAGCAGGGTGTCGGCTCCTCCTTCGATGGGGCCGCCAAATGAGCGCAGTGAAGCATGCAGCATGAGTGGGCGGCCTGGAGGTGCCAGTTCGTCGGCTGCGCTGGCGAGGTCATGGGCCAGGATCATCGTGACTCTCCTCGATGAGGATGGCGGGGCTGGGAGGCTTAGGCGAGGTGATGGGCGTCGAGAATCCGGCCGCAGCGGAGTTCTTTCAGCGCCTCCTGGGTGGCCAGAGTCTCTGGGTGATCTTCACCCAGGATTCGGCGGCGATGGTTCAGAACGTTCGAGTACCGGGACTCCGCTTCTGAGATTCGGCCCCTGCGCGCCGCGACCCAGGCGAGCTCGTGGCGAGTGAGGATCGTGGCGGGGTGATCTTTGGTGAGGATCTGCCGACGCAGGACGAAGAGCTTGCGGTAGGCAGCTTCGGCCCTCCTCCACTTGCCTTGTCGCGCGGCGATCCAGGCAAGTTCGTGCAGGGTGGTGAGGGTCCTCGGATGCTCGGGGCCAAGCACCCGGCGCCTGTCCGCGAGGACCGTGCGGAAGATCTCGCGGGCTTCGCCGAGCCGGTTCTGGCCCTGGTTTGCGATCACCCACGCGAGCTCGTGGCGTATCAACATGGTCTGGGGATGCTCAGGGTTCAGTATGCGGATGCAGTCATCGAGGGTCTCCCTGTAACCCTTTTCGGCCGTGACCCAGTCCTGCCGGCAGGCCGCGATCCAGGCGAGTTCGTGGCGGCTGTCGATAACCTCTTGATCCCGGGGCCCAAAGACCCGCAGCCGGATCTCGAAGACATTCCGGTACACATCTTCGGCCTGATCCAAGTCGCCGCGCACGGCGAAAGCCCAGGCCATTTCGTGTCGCACACGCAGCAGCGCACGGTGCTCGTTACCCAGCGCGGCGCCGTGCGAGAGGGCGCGGTCACACAGGATGCTTCCCGCCTGGCTGGCCCCGCTGTGGTTGAGGGCGTTGGCCGTACGGGCAGCGATCTCCATGAGCAGACTGAGATGCTCTTCATCTACTTGGCTGCATGCGGTCTCCAGCAGGCTCAGCAGATGAGGGCCGAGCTGCAGGTACTGGAGCCAGGCCTCCGGCTCGTCGAAGGGCAGCTTGTGCGCTGCGGCGGCGAGGAGTTCGATCGCGGCGTGCCGGATTCGGACTGAAGACGGACCAGAGTGGTCCAGGCTGGCCCGGCCAGCTTCGGTGATGGCCGCATGCAGGGCGATGCCACCCTCGGCGGGCTCAAAAATACCGACATCCTCCAGCTTGCGCAGCGCCTGGTCGGCTCCGCGCTGGACTGTCGCTGAGGTGTCGTCGAGGGCAGTGAGTAGGCCGGTGACGGAGTCGGCGTTGAGCAGGCTGCCCGGGATGGTTGCGGAGGCGTAGCAGCTGGCCAGCTGCAGCACCGGCCGTGTCTGAGGAATCCCCTGTTGCGCCAGGCCATCGAGCGACAGCTTCAAGGCGCGGGCTGTCAGCGTGCCCGTGGGCACGGCGACGTGAGGCTCACGCCCGTAGGGATCAGCCTCCGTATCCTCACCGAGCGCCCGCTCGTAGGACGCGAATGTGGCCCCTTGAGCAGCCCGTGAACCCAGATAGGTTCCCGCCAGACGCAAGCTCAGCGGATGCCCGGCCAGGCGTCGCGCCAGTGCTCTGGCCTGGTGCGCATCACCCGCCGACGGGGCCAGTTCGAGGAGCATCTGGGCGGCGTCGGCCTCCCGGAGGTTACCGATCGTCAGGAGGTGCGCTGCGCCCCACAGTCGCGGATCGGTCTCTCGGCTCGTCACCAGCGCCAGTCCGCGCGCAGATGAGCGCACCCAGCCCGTCAGATCCTGAACCCCAGCCGGAGAACCCCCGGCAGCCAGCACCCTGGGATCGTCGGCCTCGTCAAAGATGAGCAGCCATCTGCGGCTGGCATTGTCGAGCAACCGCCAGAACCGGTCCGCGGCGTCTGCTTCGCCGCGCCTGATCGCTTCCACGTCACGCGCTTTGCCCAGATGCTGTCCTACCGCCGTCAGGTCCTGCGACAGCGTGACCGGATCGGCAGCCGAGATCCACCACACCTGGTCGCCCAGCACTCGGGCGTGCTCGGCCAGGGCTGCAGCCACCGTTGTCTTGCCTGTGCCCCCTGGTCCGGCAAGCACTGCGGGACCCTGCCGTGGACCGTGCATCAGCGCGAGGAGCGTCTCCAGCTCGCCGCAATCGAGAAGTTCGATGAATCCCTTGGGCTGCTGAGCCCCAGCCCTGCCTCTGAACCACGGGACCTTGACCTCCAGGCCTTCACCGGAGGTGTAACCCTCTGCCTGGTTGGACCGGTCATTGGGGCCGCCTTGATCCGGGACGTCCCGCTGGATTTGGAGCTCGCCTGGCCTGCCGCCCTGATCGCACGCCGCCTGGTCCATCGCGTGGCGGATTCTGGCCCTGATGTCGTCGTCGGTGACCTGGGTTCTGATCGTTTCCTCGATCAGGCCGAGGTAATCGGCGAAGACCTCACCCATCGACTCTTCCTGGGAGCCGTCCCGGGTAGGGGAGGTATTGTCATCGATGCTCACTGGGCGTCCTCCTTCCGCGGGCTGGTGCCGGGCGCGTGGCCGGGCCGATCTGATAGTCCTTGCCGAGGTTCGCTCTCAGTCGTTTCCTGGCGTGAGTCAGGTTCTGCCGGACAGCGTCGGGATTTTTGCCGAGGACATCGGCGATCTCCCTGGTACCGAAATCGGCGATAGCTAACTCGAAAATCGTGCGCTGGGTCGGCGGCAGCGTGCTGAGCATCTGCTGCACCCACTGCCAGTCCTCCCAGACGTTCGGGCCGTCATCGACGTAGCTGTCAGGTGCCACTGCCAGGTGACCCTCGAACTCCCGCCTGAACCGCACCCGCTGCTTCTTCTGCCTGTCGTAGTAGGTATGCAGTACGGCTTTGCGGACCCACGCCTTGGGATTGGTCGTCAACCTGACCCATGTGTTCTTCTTGAGCATGTCCCCGATAACATCGCCGATTGCGTCGTGGGCGTCCTCCTTGGTCGCGCCGACAGCCATTAACACCGTGAGGTAGTACCGGTAATGGTGATTCCAGAAGACCTCGAAATCGTCCTGAGGGTTTCGCCCGGGCGCGGGCACGGCCTGTTCAGCCGCTGCGTCTCGCTGCACCGCTCTGCTGCCTCCGATCGGCCGAATGACATCGAGCCTCCTGTTCGTGCTTCAACCAGATAGGCGGTTGAGGAGGCTTCATTGTGAAGACCATCTTCAAGATCTTCTACCGGTCCACCGGGCGGCGTGGCGACTGACTCCAGGGCGAGCGCCGCCATCAGCACAGAGACCGTCACAATGACCGTGACGATGACCGAGCGGGTCACCACGTACGAGTTGATGATCGCGGCCGCGATCGCGGTTACCACATTCCAGGCGCTCCCGGTGCCCTGGCCGTCCGCCCTGGGAGCTGGAGTGCACGCACCAGTCCTAGGCGCAGGGAGATTCTCGCCGGTCATGTCGGGAACGTTCCAGCCAACCAGCTCACCGGAGCTGGCGGGCTCGATCTCGTCAGAGTCCACGGCTAGGGTTCCTTTCGCGTGTCCGATGAAAGTCTTTTACTCCTAGGCGTATTCGACGAGCTTCTGGTGAAACTTGCAGCTCAGGGGAGTGCGGACATCTCCGTACCGAGCGCTCACGGCCAGGCCCGGCTCCCAGAAGTGCAGGTCGGTCATGTTCGCCGTATGTTCGCCGTCACCGACGCCTGTGGCTCGACCGGCGTCAGTCGCGCCAATCCCTTGGCACGTCCCCGGTAAGCGTTGACCCCGCCGACCTGCGCATGCCCCTGCTGCCTCGGCTGAGGCGATGCCAGGCACGCGGACTTCCTGACACGGTTGCTGGGTACCCGCGACTCAAACCGACTGCCGATCCGATGACGTTTCGTGCCGGGCTCTGGCGGAAGATCGTGCTGCGCCATCGGATCTCGCGGACGAACCATGGACAAGGATCAAAAGACCCAACCGCTGTAACCGACGATCAGGCCTCTGACCTGTGACTACTCGGTAGCGGGGGCAGGATTGAAGCTACGACCTCTGGGTTATGAGCCCCAGCGGCATCCCGTTACCCGGGTCCTCGCTGGCCGGAATCCGAACCTGCGACCCGTTCAACCCGAGGCAACGTCAAGGCCGCTGGGCCTGTCAGTCAGGTCCAGTCCGTGATAGCCGCTGCCGCCAGTTGGCGTTCAACCTCACGGTCAGATGACGGTCAGATGATCTTGCAGCTGCGCTCGTGGCCCACGCCAGGCCCCACGACCTGCCGGTTTGGTCGGGATGCCGGGACTTGAACCCGGGGCCTCCTGCTCCCAAAGCAGGCGCGCTACCAAGCTGCGCCACATCCCGATTGCCCAGCGGTAGCCTACCGTCTCACCGGGCTTGCCCGCCTTGATGATCATGCCACTGCGAGCATCCGGGACTACAGCGTGACCTGAAGTGGCCGCAGAGACGGTACGCTACCGGCGGGGCCTCTCCCCGGCTGATCAGTCTGGGAGGTGCCGCGCGGGCGTAGCTCAATGGCAGAGCCCCAGCCTTCCAAGCTGGTCATGAGGGTTCGATTCCCTTCGCCCGCTCCAACCCGAAACCCCAGCTCAGAGCCATGATCGAGATGTAGCCGACTGGCCATGAGTACCGGCCGAGGTCCCCGCGTGCCATTAGCGTGCCATTAGCCGGTCTTACGCGGACCCCTCGCCGTCCCGAGCACGCGCGGACTTCACGTGCTCATCGATAGCGGCCGTGATGGCCAGATCCGCGCCGCGTCTCATGCAGATAGATCATCGCGGCCCGCTCGCTGTCGTGTCCCATGCGGGCCATGAGGTCTTTGAGCCCGGCTCCAGTCGAGGCGGCGAAGTGGTTGCCGGTATGCCGAAGATCGTGGAAATGCAGGTCTGGCGCGCCAATAGCCGCGGCGGCTGGGCAGTCGATACCGCTACGCCGCCGAAGCAGATGGCGGTGAGGAACGTGCCGATGGTCAGCCGGGATACGAGGTAGCTGTCGGCTCGTCGGGGGGTGGCGATGTCCGCAGCGGCAGCGTCTACCGGGCCGTGGCCGAGGGGTAGGTCCGCGAGCGGCGCGGCCAGTTCTTCCGCCGTGCGGGCGATTAGTGCCTGCGTGGATCACCCCGGCGTCGACTGGACCGTCGCGCTGACACCCGCAGCGGTCGCAGTGTTCTGCGTCATGCTGGTCATCGCCTTGCGCGTCCGCGCCCGCCGCGGTCGGCTCTCGGCCGGGCGGGGCCAGCCGGGACGGTGACCTGGGCCGCGCCCCTAGGCCAATGCCCGTAACGTGCCAGACCAGAACGAGGTTCTGCTCACACATATCTGGTGGCACCAAGGTGGCGGGACGGCAGGTGCACGGAAGCAAGATCTTCACCGTGATAGCGCTGGCCGGTGTCGGGCTATCCGTAACGGCCTGCGGCAGCAGTAACGCGACCGGCACCGAGACAATCACCGGTGTGGCGACCGGCGCTGCTGCGCTGGCAAACGCTCCGACCATCCAGCTGAGGGTGCCCATGGCTGGTCGACGTGTGACGCGACCACCGCGACCGGGTGGCGCTTGATGTGGACGATGGTCGCCTCAGGGACGAGCTCCCAGAGGAAGTCCATGCACAGAAGGTTGAACGGTGTCTTCTCGCACCAGGTCGGCTTTCCCGCGTCGGCAGCTGCTCGATCGGTGACGGGGCAGACATGGCGTTCAGTTAAGTCTTGGCAGGCAAGGGTCAGCAAGCGCTTATCGGTCGTGTTGGCTTTGCAGCGGTGGATTTCGCTGGTGGTGGTCCGGGGCACCACGGCGGCGGTTTCCCCGTCGATGACCACCTGGAAGTGGTTGCTCTCGCAGATCTACTGGCTGGCAGCACGTGACCGAGCTGACCGGCATCCTGCGCCCGGACGGCCAGCATGACCGGCTAGCCGGCCGGGCTACGCTTACGGCACAGGCGGCCTTGGGGAGGCACAGTGGATCAGGAATCTACGCCACAGAAGAGCCAGGACCACGAATTAAAGCCCGCCGACGAGGGGGCGGGGAGCGACGGCAGCGTTCCGTCCAACGTCCCAACTGTGGCAGGCGAGGCGCTGGGGAACTTCGGCTTTCCTGGCGCTCCCGGCGCACCGCCGGGTGCCGCGTGGCCCGGCGCGGCAGTGCCGCAGCGCAAGCGGCGCCGGGGCCTGCTCCTGGGCGTCGTCGCTGTGGTTGCCGCCGTGGTCGCCGGCGGCGTGACCGGCACTGTGCTGATCCTCAGCAAGGGTGAAACGCCTACTGCCATGGCGCAGCAGGCCGGATAGGCCATCGGCCGGGCGGCTGGAGTCACCCTTTCTGGCAGCTACAACCTGACTCCGGCCAGCCTGACCGTGACCAAGGCTGGCGCTGTCGTGGGTACCTTTTCGCCGCAGATCCCAGATCAGCCGGTGACCCTTCTGACGATCAGCGGCCAGAGCTATGTCAAGGCGCCGGAAGCGTTCTGGAATCTGATTCCGGACACGGACCCGACGGCAGCCAAGGAGGCGAACGGCCGCTGGGCTAAGATCCCCCCCGGCAACGTCGCCAGCTTCGCCTCGTTCACGCCGAGCAAGATCGCGAGGGTGCTCGAACATGTGGGAAACCATCCAGACGTCGGGTATACCACGCTTGGCCATACGAAGGTGATCAAGCTCGAAGCTGACGCCAGCTTTTATTACGTCACGACGAGCGCGCCTAACCGCCTGCTGCGCATCGATTCGGATGGAGACGTCGGCCCGTCAACCCACTCGTTCGACATCATGCCGCTCACCGCGGCAACCATCGGCCCGGTGTTCACGCTCTTCCACAGCGACGTTCAGGCGCTGCAAGACGCTCAGGACCCGACGGCCTACTTCACCAACGGGTCGCAGGTCAACACCGCCTCCAACTGTTCGGGCAGCAACACCTCGTGCACTGCCAGCGTGAATGTGACGGTTACCGATCCTGACTCCGGGGCGGTACTGGTGACGATGACCGTTGACTTCTCCGGGACCGAGAACGGCACCCCGTTCGGCTCCTGCTACGGCACGGCCCCGGCGAGTACCGACAACTCGACCACAGGTGTGGCCGTGGTGCCGACGTGCACTCTGAGCGGGCAGGCCTGGACGGGATGGATCGACTCCCAGGCGGCGTCCTCGACCGGGGTAGTGAACTACTGGGTGTCGGCGACGCTTGGGGTACAGGTGAACTCAGCCAGCGACGTTGCCGCCATGCAGAACGCGGTGGATCAGCAGCAGCGGGGCTGACGCCGGCCAAGAGTGGGACGGACTATTCCGCGCCTCATTGGCGCCTTATCCCCGCCGGGTTATACCGGTGACCACCCATGCCCGACCAAGGGCGCTGCAATACAAAGCCACAATGACGAGGACCAAAGCATGTTGCAGCGCGGCACTCTGGCTGTTCGCCAGGAGCGCTACGGCGAGGCCGAGCTGCAACGAGTAGCTCCCGGCCGAAATCGACGCGAAGGCTATATTCAGCGTTCTGCTTCGAGAGCTGCGGGAGAAATTTCCAGCCCGCTTTGCCCTCGGTATCAGCCATCTGGTGGCCAGCAGGCCGACGGTTGCCATCGCGAGGCTTGATAGCCCGAAGACGACTGAGCCCCCGGTCAAGGCCACGATCGAGACGATGAAGATGTCCACCAGGGCAACAAACGCGCTCCCGGCCAGCACAGTTCGCAGCTCCCGAGTTGTGGGGTTCGCGTCATCCGCGTTGACGACCGATACGGCGACGACCAGCAACCCCAAGATGGCAGCGGACGCGCCCGCGCTTGTGATGAAGAAGTTCTCATAGTGGCCCACCACAACGCCACCGTATCGGGCATCAGCGGCTATCTTGCCGAGGCGTGCCCGGCCGCCACCGGACTCGTTCAGCTTCGCATGCTCGCGCCAGCAGTTGGCTAGCCGGCCGGAATGATCGCGCGTGACCCGGGTAGCTGGGATGGACTGTCAGGCTGATGCGTAAGGACGTAGACATGACCAGCACTCAGGATTCCGGACGGCGTGGGATCGACCTGACCGAGGCAGCACGCCAGCTGGAGCTAGCCGTCCATGATGCTCAGGTGGCCTACGACTGCATGGGCCTGGGCGACCTCGACGCGGCCCATACCCACACGCTGACCGCCCGGGCCGCCACCGACGCCGCCGAGAACATCCTGCGTGCCACCCTGGCGGAAGGCTAGCCGTTCGTGAGGTTCCGGCGCTCGAGCGCGCCGACCCGGCTCACGGGGCCCACCCGCAGCCGTCAGGTGGGTGCAGGATTCTTACATGACCCGGCACCGTTTCCACGGAGATCCGGCCCGCTTCGAGGTAGTCGCGCGTTTCGTAGCCGATCGCTTCCCGGACGTGCGGTACGTCGCGGACGTAGCTGGCGGCCAGGGAATGCTGACGCGGATGCTCCGTAAGCGCTTCGGCTTCGAGGCAGAGGTAATAGATCCGCGCGGCTGGGCGCTGAAGGGGGTGCCGGCCAGGGCCGAGCTTTACACTCCGGCGATGGCGGACTATTACGACCTGGTCATCGGCCTTCACCCTGACGAAGCTCTCCGGAGCGTCGTCCAGTCCGCGGGAAAGGTGACCGTGCTGGTTGTGCCGTGCTGCAATTTCTGGACTCGCGACAGCCGGCTGGGACGTAATGACCTAATAGAGCAGATCAGCGAGTTCCACCGTTCTCTCGGCGGTATGTCAGAACGGGTAACGCTTGCATTCAGTGGTCCGGTGAATCACGGCCTCATCCTCTGGCCGCCGCAACCGGACGAAGACGTTCCGGCCGTCTGCCTGGCTCCTTCGAGCTAGCGGCCACGAGAGACTCCAGGTGGGCGGTCATTACCGCTGCGTTCACCGTCGTCGCGGCCGTCAGGCGGTGCCGGCTGCCCGGAGCCTGCCGAGGATGCCCGAGACGGCCGCGCAGTATGTCTCCTCTGCCGAATTGCCGTACAGAAGCCCCTCTCGGGCGGAATGGGCGAGCCAGGCGATCGCCCGGTAGCTAACCAGGCAGCGCAGCCCGTCGCCGCCAGCCAGCCGAGCCGCCTGGGCCAGCAGGCGGTCGGCAGCGGCGTGGCCGCCGAAGCGCTCGCAGTCTAAGGCGAGGACGACCAGGTCCAGCGCGCGGCTGCCCAGCGCGAACTCATCCCAGTCCACCACGCCAGTGATCCGCGTCCCGTCGGTCAGGATGTTGGACGGATTCAGGTCGTTGTGTGTGTAGTCGGCTGGCGGCAGCCGCAGTCCCCAGACCGGCTCAAGCCAGCACCTCAGTCGCTCACACAGGGGCCCGGCGGCCGCGCAGGCCCTGGGCGCATCGTCCCATTCCTGGTCCCAGTCGTCGAACAGCACGTTCGCCACGTAGCTGGCGAAATCGCGGTCCCCGGCCGGGATGCCGGCGTCGGCCTGCAGTTCGACGAGACGCAGCGCCTCCTCGAGCATCGGCTCGTCCAGCGTAGTAAGGGGGTGGCCGGGGAGCCGGTTCTGGATCGTCACCTGCCACTGAGGGCTGATCATGCCATGCCACAAGATCGCCGGAACGGGATACCCGCGCGCGCCGAGCGCGGGGAGATGCTCCGCGCACCATTGCGCCTTCTGGTCCGCGCGGCCCTCCTCGCCATCCCTGACCTTGACGACGATCGCGCCCGTTCCCAACGCGCGGGCAGCCCACGTCATCCCGGACCGTTTCGCGGGCGTGAGCGGCTCGGCGTCGTACACCCGCTCCCCCAGCTCGCGGGTGATCAGCCGCTGAACCTCGGGCCAGGCGGGCATTCCGGTCATCACGCACAGATCGTAGGCACCACCTGCGACACCCGAGTACCGATTTTCCGCAGCGGCAGGCGTGTGCGGTCCAGGCGGGATCGTTAGCCTGTGAAGGTGCCCGTCAGGCCGAGACAAGTCTTCGCTTTCTCCGGTGTCCTGAACCGCGCCCCAGGTGAGAAGCGTGACCCGGCGTTGCTCGAGTACGCGGTGAGCCTCGGCGCTGCCGGCGGGAAGAACCGGGTCTGCTTCATCCCCACGGCTAGCGGCGATTCACCGTCCGCCATTGAAGCGGTGACCGAGGTTTTCGCCAGCCGCGGGGATGCTGACTTCAGCGTGCTCACCCTGTTCACGCAGCCCAGCGTTCCCGATGTCGAGGCGCACCTGATGGCGCAGGACGTTCTGCTGGTCGGGGGCGGCAGCGTAGTAAACCTGATGGCGGTGTGGCGGGCGCATGGCCTGGCCCGGGTTATGCGTGAATGCTGGAAGGCGGGGGTGGTTCTCGCCGGGTGGAGCGCTGGCAGCCTGTGCTGGCACCGCGGTGGGCCGACCGACTCGTTC
Source organism: uncultured Actinomycetota bacterium (assembly GCA_963815375.1). Classification (GTDB taxonomy): domain Bacteria; phylum Actinomycetota; class Actinomycetes; order Streptosporangiales; family Streptosporangiaceae; genus JASHPR01. The sequence continues at coordinate 11,199 of CAWFGX010000001.1, forward strand.
GGCGACTCGCTGGCCGTGTTCAGCGACGGCCTGGGCTTCCTGCCCTACAGCAACGGGGTTCATGACTCCCTCGACGACCAGCCCCGCCGGCGCGTCTACCGTGAGTATGTAGCCAAAGGCGAGCTCCCGGCCGGGTACGCCACCGAGGACGGCGTCGGTCTGCACTACATCGACACCGAACTGCATGAGGTCGTCGCCATGCGGGACGGCGCCAGGGCGTGGTGGGTGGAGCCGTCCCCCGACGGCGGCTATCACGACGAACCGATCCCTCCGCGCAGGCTCTGACTGCCCAGCGAAGGTCTGTGCCTGGCTGTCCTTGCCGATCGATCGTTAGCCGCGAAGATGCTGCATGCCTTGGAGGTAATCGGTGATGCGGAAGCCCGGTATCTCCAGTTCGGCACCGGTCCCGAGGTCGTAACGTCCGCCGATGGCAGCAGGGTCCCAGCCGTGATCGAGGGCGTAGTCGACGATGGCACGCACGGCACCAGAAGTGGGATAGGAACTATCCGGATCATCGCCCCAGAGGCCCGGCTCGCCGGTGGCAGCCAGATCCGCGCGCAGAACGCACCCGTTCTTTCCGCCGCCCCACACACGGACCCGGACGCATCGGGGCGGGCAGAGTTCCGCCGTCCACTTGAACTCTCTGGCGCCGATACGCAGAGTGCGCAGCCTGGTCTTCACCGTTCCCGCCTTCAGGCGCTGACGGATGTTCTGGCCATGAGGGCACAGCCGCGAGCGTCACGCTGTCTGCGGGCAGGTGCAGCTTGACGCTTGCGCACCACGAGTCTAGGCGAATGATGACGAGGCGAAGCTCGCATTGATATCCCACCCGCCAGGCCCGGCTGAGGACGGTTGTGATCGCTATCCTGATGCTGACGTTGGGATGAGGAGCGGCAATGATCGTACTGGCCATCATCGGGGGAATCATTGCCGGATCCATCGCCGCTGCCGGCGCGTATGACTACCGTGCACGGCGCCGCGGCTGGCGGGTGAACCCCTCGACCGAGGAAGCGTTCCACAACCGGCTGGACGTCAAGGCCATCGATGCCCCATTCCTGCAGGGCGGGAAGGGAGACTGGATGACCCACCGCCGGCGCGATCGAAGAACCTGACCGCCGGACAGGCAGGCGCACCCACGGGCTCACGGGCTCACGGCTGCCCACACCGGCGTGCCCCTACGCGGGCAGAGCACGGTCCTCGACAACACGCTTCATGACCAGGGTTGAGGTCATGCGCTGGACGCCCGCGAGCGAGGTGAGCCTGTCGTCCTGGAGGCGCTGGTAGGCGGCCAGGTCCTTGGTGACAATGCGGAGCAGGTAGTCAGGGTCGCCGAACAGCCGCTCGGCCCGCACAACGTTCGGGATCGCCGCCAGTCCCTGCTCAAACGCCATGAGCGTCTCCCGGTCTTCCCGGCGCATGGTGACGAACACGAGCACCTCGAACGGCAGGCCGAGGGCCTCCGCGTCCACGACGGCCCGGTAGCCACGGATCGCACCGCTGCGTTCCAGTTCGCGCAGCCGCCGGTGGCACGGTGAGACGGTCAGGCCCACCTGTGCGGCCAGCTCGGTGATCGTCAGGCGCCCGTCATCCTGAAGCGCAGCAATAATCTTGCGGTCAAGCTCATCCACGCGATCAATACTTCCACAGAGTCAGCCTGCAGTGGGAAAACATAGAAACACTTTCGCGCATAACGAGGGTAAGTTTCTGCAATAAGCTGCCGCTCAGGGAGAGCTTTCTATGGCCGCCGGTTCCGTCGCCGCGTTCTGGGGCGTTGCCTTTCTGCTGATCATCGTTCCGGGACCAGATTGGGCGTTCGTCCTCAGCTCGGGCCTAGGGGGCCGGACTGTGCCGGCCGTCGGCGGTCTCGTCCTGGGTTACGCCGCGATCACCGTCATCGTCGCCGCCGGGGTCGGAGCCATCGTCGCCCGGTCGCCTGGACTGCTCACCGGGCTGACCGTTATCGGCGGCCTTTATTTGATGTGGCACGGCATCAGGACGTTCGCCCGGCCCGCAGCTGCCCCGGCCCGCGCGGACGGCCCGTCCGGCAGCGGGCGCACGACGCTCGCCCGTGGCCTGGGCGTCAGCGCACTCAACCCCAAAGGCCTGCTGCTCTTCCTGGCGCTGCTCCCCCAGTTCACCAGCCCGCGAGCAAGCTGGCCCCTCGCTGCACAGCTGGCGTTCCTTGGCCTGGTCTTCATGCTGAGCTGCGCGGCGTTCTACCTGTGCCTCGGCTCCTTCGCCCGGAAAATGCTGCACGCGCGGCCGGGCGCTGCGCACATCATCGCCCGGCTGTCCGGCGCGGCCATGGCCATCGTCGGCGCCGTGCTGCTCGCCGAGCGCCTCATTACCTGACGCCCACGCGGGCGCGGTTACGAGCCGGGCATTTCCCGCTTGAGGCGGGCCAGCTCCTCGTCGACGTCGAAGCCAGCGGTGGAGCCCGGCGGGAGGCCGGTGGGCTGCTGCCGCGGCGCCTCGATGTTTGGGCGGGTGCGGCGCTGCTCACGCTGCTGCTGGCGCTCCTCGCGCTCCTGCAGGCGCTGCTGGCGGCGTTCCTCGTGACGCTGCCGGGCGAGCTTGTACTGCTCCCATCCTTTGAACGCAGCGAAGATCGCAGCTGCGATCAGTATGCCGATCCCGATCAGGTACAGAAGGTGCAGCAGGGACGAGAGCACAAAGAAGACGATCACTACACCTACGGCGATTGCGAGTACCTTCACCCAGCGCATCGGCGGCCGCCTCCTCTCACCCCGGCCAGGCCGGACGGACGGTGCGTCTCCTCCGAACTTACCCCCTCCCGGCACGAGACGATCCTGCGGCGAGGCGCGACCGGTCAGATCCCGGGCCGGATGTCTCGCTGGACACAACTACTGCATCCCGAACCGGTACGACTACGAGCACGGCGGGGTGATCAGCAACCAGGTCGCATTTCCGGTTTTACCAGGCGGCTGCCGGATCGGTGCGCAGCAGGCTGTACGTCAGCGCGTCCCGCCAGGCGCCGTCACGCCATCCCGCGGCCCGGACAATTCCCTCCCGGGTGAACCCGGCCTTTTCCAGGGCTTTCTGCTCGGCGATGTTGTCCGCCTCGGTCGCTGCCCAGATCCGGTGGGCGGTCGTGTGCGCGAAAAGGTAGCGCGCGATCAGGCGCTGTGCCTGGGTGCCGTATCCGCGACCGCGTTCCTCGGGCAGCAGCATGATGATCAGCTCCCAGCTGCACCCCGCCGTCACGAGCGGGTCGCGGCGCCATCGCACCAGGCCCAGCCGCCGTATTCCGGAGACCACAATCAGGGTTCCGCCGTCCGGGCCGACCAGGCCGTTCTCATTCCAGTCTCGCCGCCAGCGGCGGAGATCCGACCACCCGAACCACTGGAACTCACCCGCTTTATCCGGGTCCTGCGTCAGCGCTTCCAGCATCGGCAGGTCATCCTCGCGGGCCGGGCGCAGTTCTACCTGATCGCTCACGCGCACCATCATGCGCGCTGCCCGGTACGTACGCGTCCGCGGCCGAACTAGGAGTCTTGATGCACGTGCAAAAGCACGTGCAGAAGCGCGTGCATCCAGGCATAATGGGCTGCGACCAAAGGCTCACTCATGAGCTTGGAGGCCGGCGATGACACGGCCAAGACAGTTCGCAGCCCGCGGCTGGATATACGCCGCCGGGCCAATAGGCGGCGGCCTGATCAAGCTGGGCCAGGGCAGCACCGCGGCAGCTGCCGCGGTAGGCCTTGCGCCCTACGCCGTATTAGGGTTGCTGCTTCTTGTCTTCCTGATCGGCTACCTGGCAGCACTCGCGCGATACCTGTGTGCCGGGCCGGAAGGCCAGGAGGCTATGGAACGCCTCATGATGATCTCGGCCAACGCCATCGTGTCCATCCTGACGTTAACCCCGGCCTCGCCACCCCCGCGGCCTCGAAAAAGCCAGTCGCGGTGAGCCAAGCAACCCCTGGTCGGGCACCATTGAGGAATGGGTCCGGCCGTATCGACTTTTCGGGCCGGTCTTTAACTGATTTCGGCGCGAGGGCCGGTTTGCGGTCAAGGGACTGGCTCTTTTGATGTCAGGGATAGTGATCCGTTATGGGGTCTCGGGGCGAGGACATCATGATCACGGAAACCGCCCGTCGTTGGGCGCACCTGGGCTTCCGGGATCAAGGCATGTGCGGGTAAGTATCCGCGATCATGCAGCGGGCGAGCGGGAGAACCTGATCAGCGGAGTCATAGCCGGCCAAGTCGCCTGACGTCGCGGTAGAGGTCGCGGAGCAGGGCGATCTCTGCGCCGTGATGCAGCAGCTCCTGGTTGACCCACCAGACAGTGTCGATGAACGCGTCCTCGGGGTCGCTCCCATACGGATACGTGCTTCGTCCGGAGGCATCGAGCGTGGTCTCGTCTGCCCCGGTCAGGACCGAGCGCCACGCCTCGGCTCCGGCCTGGAATGCCGCGATGCCCCCGGCGGCATCGCCGCTGAAGCGGTAGTCGTCCCTGGTCAGCGCGTGGGTGCCGGTCATGTGGTCGGCGCGCAGCGCGAGCGTCTCCGACAGGTGGCCCAGGCGCCAGGCGATCGTGGTGAACGGCGGCGGCCATGGCTGCGGGTACGGCGCGAAGTCGCGGCCCCACTCGCCCGCTCCGACGAGCATGGTCGCTCGGGGACCCGGCCCGGCGGCCTTCAACCGGATCGACCAGCAGCCGGCCACTGGCTCCCAGAGATACTCCTCGTCGGTCATGGGCGGGATCTCGATCCTCACGCCATTGCCGCTGTCCCCGCCCGGCCCGGTCATGCGGTCAGCCAGTCGCTCGCGGGCCCAGTCGAACTGTGCCAGCAGCGGGACGAGCCGCAGCGGTGTCGCCATTGAGCGCCCTCTCCTTCTGGCCTGGTCCGCCGCCGCCAGTGTGTCAGGGTAGTGATGATGTCCAGTCACCCAGCCGAGGTACTTGAACTGCTGGACGTGCGGCCACGCCGCGTCGTGGAGATCAGGGATATCCCGCTGGGGAACGGGAACTGGCTGGTCGAGACCGCTGCCGGGCCGCCGTTCGTGCTGCGCCGCTACCACACCAGAACCACGCAGCAGGACCTCGCTTACGAGTATGCGGTGCTCGATTATCTTGCCAGCGCCGGCTGGGCGGTACCTGCGCCTGTCAGCGAGGCGGTTGCCTGGCAGGACGAGTGGTACTGCCTGACCCGGTACGTGCCCGGCGAGGCGGTCCGGGCTGAGGATGCCGCCCAGCGCAGCCGACGCGGCCGTGACCTGGCCCGGCTGCACCTCGCGCTGCGCGGTCTTCACGTGCGGATAGGACAGCGTCCCGGCTGGCGCGCCCAGCACGCTGGTGTCACCATGCGCGCCGTCAACGACTGGGACGAGTGCGTCCGCGGCCTTGCCTCCGTCAGCCCACGGCTAGCCTCCTGGGCCCACGCCGCCGCTGAGCAGGCGCATGCCTCACTTGCGGCCCTGGGTGCCGACGACCTGCCGGTCACGGTGGTGCACGGGGACTTCGCCGAATGGAACGTGCACTACTCACGCGGCCGGCTCGCCGGAGTCATCGACTTCGGGCTCACCCACGTGGACACGCGCCCGTTCGAGCTGGCCATTGCCCGTACCTACCGAGCGCCGCAGGTGGTCGACGCCTACCGCGCAGAACTCGCCGCGAGCGGGTGGCCCCTCAGCGAGCTGGAAGAGGAGACCTTACAACCCGTCTACCGTGCCTTCCGCGTCGGCATGGCCGCTGCTGAAATGGAGGATGGCCGGATCACGGGCACCTACGACCTGGCGATGATCGAACGCCAGCTCTCCAGAACCGGAACGGCCGCACCCTAGCCCTGCCCGCGGTCACGCATCGCGGCGGGTCAGCGCGACTGCCGCCGCGAGCAGGGCGGCGGCTGGCCAGGCCAGGAGGATCAGCAGGGACGGGCCCGGGGAGAACAGGCCGGCCAGAGGGTGCTGGGTGACGACCTGATAGGCGGCGAACGGCAGCGTGAACCGGCCGATCCGGGTGTTCCACGGGTGCGGCAGCACCAGGCACAGCACAGCCAGCAGGTAGATGACCGCGATCGTCGCGGCTATGCCACCAGGGGTGCGCCGGAAGACGCCGCCGAGCCCGACGCCGATGAGGGTGCAGACGGCCAGCAGCAACCCAGCGGCCAGCACCGCCCGCGGCGCGCCCGGGCTTCCCAGCGACACACCACGATGGTGCCCGGCCATGATCGCCTGGGCGAGGAAGAACGCGGCGAACGCCAGGATCTCGCCGGCGACCAGGGCGACGCCCCCGGTGACTGCCGCCTTCGCGCCGAGTACGGCAAGGCGCCGTGGCACCGCCGTGAACGTCGTGCGGATCAGCCCGGTGGAGTACTCGGAGGTGAAACTCAGCACGGCCAGGATGCTGACCGGTATCACCCCGTACTCGGCGTAGCCGAGGAAGCTAGCCGTCAGCGGCGTTACCACCCCAGTTGGCGGAGACTTCGGCGCGGCGATCGCCTGCGCCACGATCGCCGTCGAGCCGATGGTCACGGCGGCCGCGGCCAGCAGCGTCCAGGCATTGGAGCGGACGGAACGGAGCTTGGTCCACTCAAACGCGAGGACGTCGCGGGCACGGACAGCCACCGAAGGGACGGCAGGGCGGCCGGCCTCTCGTATTCCGCGCGGTCACTGACTTGCCTCCGTCCCGCCGGTGCCTTGCCCTTGCGACGCGGTCACCAGCCCGCTATCTGCTCCCCCGCCCGGCTGCCCGGCGCGGTACTCGGCGCTGCTGCCGGTGAGGTCCATGTAGGCCTGCTCAAGCGAGGCCTGACGCGAGACAAGCTGGTGCACCGCGATGCTGTGCGAGGCTGCGAGGTCGCCAACGGCGGATGCGTCCATCCCGGTCACCGCGAGCCCGCCATCGCCTGTCGAGGTCACGGCGGCGCCGCTGCCGGTGAGCAGCTCTGCGAGCTCGCCGGACCGCGGCGACCTCACCAGCACGTCCCCGCGAGTGCTGGTTTCGGTGAAGCGAGCCGTCGGAGTGTCCGCGAGCAGCCGGCCACGGCCGATGATCACCAGGTGATCAGCGGTCAGGGCCATTTCGCTCATCAGGTGGCTGGACACGAAGACCGTGCGTCCCTCGGCAGCCAGGGACCTGAGCATCCGCCGGAGCCACAGGACTCCCTCCGGGTCCAGGCCGTTGACCGGCTCGTCGAACATCAGCACCGGCGGGTCGCCGAGCAGCGCTGCGGCGATGCCCAGTCGCTGCTTCATGCCGAGCGAGAAACCGCCGATCCGCCGGTGCGCGACCGCGTCGAGCCCGGCGAGCTGCAGCATCTCCATGACCCTCCGGCGCCCGATGCCGTTGCTCTGCGCGATCGACAGCAGGTGCAGCCAGGCGGTGCGGGCGCCGTGCACGGCCGTCGCATCCAGCAGCGAACCGACCTGGTGCAGCGGGCGGATGATCGCCTGATAGCGGCGGCCGCCGACGAGCACTGTGCCTGATGTCGGTGCGTCCAGGCCCAGGATGACCCGCATCGTGGTGGTCTTGCCGGCACCGTTCGGCCCGAGGAACCCGGTGACGTGCCCGGGCCGGACTGTGAAGCTCACGCCGTCGACCGCCGTGATCCGCCCATAACGCTTACACAGCTTGTCCACCTCGATCATGAGCGCACCCGCCCCGCGCTCAGGTACATGATCCCGCCGAGCGGGCTCTGCACCAGGCAGGCCAGGGCCCACCCCCATTTGGGCAGGTAGCGCACCTGCCTGGCCCGGGCCAGGTCAGCCAGGCAGAACCCGTCGAAGCAGACGGCCAGCACGACCAGGACGAGCAGCGGCAAAGGGCCCTGCAGCCGGAAGACCAGGACTTGCCCGAGGAAGAGCCCCACCACGACTAGATAGATCCCCACGCCCCTCGTCACCCGCACGACGGCGGCCCGCTGCGCACTGCGCTCCGGAGAGCCTGCGGTCAGCTGCGGGTGATGCGTGCACTTCCAGATGCCGAGGGCGTAGCCGAGCGCGCGGACCGGGCGCAGGATCGCCGGCCGGAGACCAGGATCCTCGAGGATGGCATGTACCTCGGCCGTCCATTCGCGGCAGCGCTCCTCCCGGCTGTCGGCGGGAAGGCGGCGGCACGAGCGGCGGATGATGCGCTCGGCAATCCGCCCGGTCACTGAGCGCTCCCAGGGGAAGGCCGCGCGCCGCCATGGACAGCGCGGCTGGCCGCACCAGGGACCGCAGCGGATACCTGAGCGAGCTCGATCCTGGCGACCCGGACGCCCTCGCCGGTGAGCCAGTAGTACTTGCGCGGCGGCCGCCCGCCAGCGTCCGCGTCGCCCTCGGGCCGGGACTCCCACTCCGAGGTGACCAGGCCCTCGTCCTGCAGGCGGGCAAGCATCGGATAAAGCGTCCCGCTCGGCAGCCTGGCCGCCCGCATCAGGTCGTAGCCGTAGCGCGGCGCGGCCGGGTCGGCGAGAAACGCCCGAAGCACGCGCTCCAGCGGTCTGGTGAGCTTCACGGCCTCAGTCTACATATGTAGCTCTACATATGTCGAGTAAATCAGCGTGCGTCCTCTCCGTGCCCGCTCCGCCAGCCCGGGCTGGCTCATCCGCGCCAGGCTGGCGCGCAAAGCCGGTCGTGGTGCCCGCGCTGTTGCACTAGCCCCAGGCCGGGCCCCGCCACCGCCCTGCCAGCGACCCGCAACCCCAGCAGGGGCACCACGCTGGGGCTGGGCCACGCCGCTGAGCCACAGCAGGGGCCCCGCGCCGGGGCTGGGCCACGCCGCTGAGCCACAGCAGGGGCCCCGCGCCGGGGGTGGGCCACGCCGCTGAGCCACACTAGGTGCCCCACGGCGGGGCTGATTGGCGGCCACGGAGCCACAGCCGGGGCCAAACGCTGCGGCTGGCGACGCCCCGCAACCTCCGCGGGGCCCCACGCCGGGGTGACTGCACCAGCGCAGGCACAACAAGGGGCCCACGCTGGGGCTGACTGCGCCCAGGGACGGCGGGGCGCGCCGGCAGGCCCTCTTACCAGGGGATGGTGCCGTAGCCTCCGTCACCGTCGGAATTCCAGAGGTGACCCCAGAAGATCCCGCTAGGCCCGTCATCCGGCAGCGTCGCGAGGTACACGCTGGGCTCGGCCCCTTCAGCGGCCGAGCGGAATCCCCTGTGGTCGTTGAAGTCTGTCGCGGTGTAACCGGGGTTGGCGGCATTGACCTTGATCGGTGTGTCCCGGAGCTCCTTGGCATACATGGCCGTCAGCATGTTGAGCGCCGCCTTGGACGACGGGTACTGAGCGGAGGCCGGAATGAAGGCGAGCGGGCTCGCCGGGTCGCTCTCCGATGTGATCGAGCCGACCTCGCTGGATACGTTGACGATCCGCGCGGCTGGCGCCCGGCGCAGCAGCGGCAGCATGGCGTTGGTCACAGTGACCACGCCGAAGACGTTGATCTCGTACACCGCCCGCATGTCGTCGAGCGACGTCTGGCTGGGCGGGAAGCCGCGGCGCGTTACAGTCGCGGTGCCTGCGTTGTTGACGAGGATGTCCAGGCGGCCGTACTCCGCATCGATCCACTCGGCAGCGCGCTTGACCGACGCACCGTCAGTAACGTCGATTTTTACGTAACGGGCTTGGGCGCCACCGTCTGACAGGCTCTTCTCGGCCGCGCGGCCTCGGTCCTCATCGCGCGCGCCGACCAGCACGGTCACGCCCTGTGACCCCAGCTGGCGCGCGGTCTCGAACCCGATTCCCTTGTTGGCCCCGGTGATGAGGGCGATCTTCGCTGTCATGGCCCTCACGCTACGGCGGCACTCCCGCCGGTCAAAGAGACCGGCGGAACCTGGGACTAGCGGTACCACCTTCCTGGTTCCGGCAGGTGGCAGGCTGGGTCTATGGAGACCAGCTCGGCCAGGCAGCGCGGCGCGGGCGCTGCAAGCCGCGCCGGCCTGGCAGCGTTCCTGCGAGCCAGGCGCGCCCGGGTTACGCCAGAGGATGCCGGGCTGCCCGGGACGCCGCGGCGGCGGACACCCGGCCTGCGGCGGCAGGAGGTCGCGCAGCTCGCGGGAATGTCCATCGACTACTACATCCGGCTGGAGCAAGGCCGCGGACCGCAGCCGTCGCGGCAGGTGCTGTCCGCGCTGGCCCGCGCGCTGATGCTGACCACCGACGAGCGGGACTACCTGTTCCGGATGGCGGGCCAGGCCCCGCTGCAGCCGGCCCGGCCCAGCCGGGAGGTCACGCCGGGCATCAGGCACCTGCTGGACAGCATGCCGACCACGCCCGCTTACGTGGTCGACGCCGCATACAACATCCTGGCCTGGAACCCGCTCGCCACGAATTTCATCGGCGACCTGGAAGGGCACACGGACCGGAACATGATCCGCTGGACATTCCGCCGGTCACCCGCCGAGTCCATCTGGAGTGATGAGGCCCACCTTCGTTTCACCAGAGCCACGGTCGCTGATCTGCGCGCGGGGTACGCCCGCTACCCGGGCGACCGCGAGACCGAGAGCCTTGTGACCGAGATGCTCGCGCTGTCTCCGCAGTTCGCCGAGATGTGGTCGGCGCATGAGGTCGAAGTGCGCGGGCCCATGCTCAAGCGCGTCGACCACCCGGATGCCGGACTGCTGGAGTTCGAGTGCCAGCTCCTGCACATCGCCGAGACCGGCCAGCGGCTGATCGTCTACTGCGCCGCGCCCGGCTCAGCGACGGAGGCTGCGTTCCTGCGGCTGGCAGCCGATGCTCCTCCGCGCATGTCACACCCTGATCCGCGGCCCCGTCACCCGGGTATGAGAACTGTTGTGCCAGGAGACAAGGGCGCTGGAGCGGGCAGCGCGGCCGGGACCAGCCCCGACATCCAGGCCGGCCAGGTGACAGCGTCAGCCGGTGATGTGCGGCTCGCGCAGGCGTTCGAGGAACAGCGACCGCGGCTGGTGCGGCTGGCTTACGCGACCCTCGGGTCGCTGGCCGACGCCGAGGACTGCGTGCAGGAAGCCTGGCTGCGGCTGCAGCGGGCGCAGGAACGGGGCGAGATCCGGGACGTGGCCGCATGGCTGACGACGACGGTCAGCCGGCTCGCCCTCGACGTCCTCGGCAGCGCCCGCGCCCGGCGGGAGCAGTACGTCGGCGAGTGGCTGCCGGAGCCGATCGTGGAAGACATCGACGCCGCCGACCCCGCGGACCGGGTCAGTCTCGACGAGTCGGTCAGCATGGCCCTGCTCGTCGTGCTGGAGCGGCTGTCGGCAGCGGAACGTACCGCGTTCCTGCTGCACGACGTGTTCAGCCTGTCGTTCGACGAGGTCGCCACTGTCGTCGGGCGCTCGCCTGCCGCAGTGCGGCAGCTCGCCTCGCGGGCCCGCCGGCACGTGGAAAGCGGCCGGCCAAAGCTGCCGCCGACGCACGCCGAGCAGCGCGAGGTCGTCACCGCGTTCGCCGCCGCCTGCCAGGCGGGTGATCTGGAGCGGCTGGTCGCGCTGCTGGACCCGGACGTCACCTGGCGCGGCGACGGTGGCGGCAAGGTACCGACGTTCCCGCTGAAGCGCGGCGCGGGCAACGTGGCGCGCACCATGGTCACTGTGCTGCAGAACCCTCCCATCGCGATCAGGATGGCGCTGGTCAACGGCGCGCCGGGACTGGTGCTGCGCGATGCCTACGGGTTCCTTACCGTCATCGCGTTCACCGTCGATGCGGGCAAGATCACCGCGATTGACTCCGTCCGGAACCCCGAGAAGCTCACAACTGTGCCGCTGCCGGACTAATCCGGCAGCGGCACAGTTGGACTAGCCGGCGGCGTCAGTAGCCGCCGAACGACGAGGACGGAGAGGGTGACGGATCCGGCTCCGTCGCCGACGGCGAAGGCGAAGGTGCTTGAGACGGTGCCGTGGATGCTGACGGCGTGGGCGATGGTGCCGTCGATGACGACGGCGTGGCCGACGGCGTGGGAGCGCCGCCTGGGCCCGGCAAGTGCGCTGTCTGCCTGGCGGTGCTGTACGTCACCGCGATGGCCACCCCTTGCCCGTTCAGCGACAGCATCACCGGGTTCTGCAGGCCGAAGTTCCCGCAGTTCAGGTTCATGAACGAGGCAGACAGCCGCGCCCCCATGAAGGTGGCCAGGTTGTTCCCCAGCGCGGGGACCGGCGTCTGGACGCCGGCTTCGAACCCTACGTCCACCTGAAGCCTGGTGGGCGCGAGGTTAACCATCTGCTGGCAGTAGGTGGCCGCGTTCTGCTGCACGTTCGTGGTGGCCGCCAGCGGCGGCTGGTCGACCAGCGCGCGGTAGGTGTTGACCTTCCCGATGCTGAAACCTCCGTTCAGCAGCAGCTGCGGGTCGTTCACCGGGAGCAGCGCGACCGGGGCCTTCTGGTCTTCCCGGGCAGTCAGCTCATTGAGCGCCTGGGAATCGTCCGCACCCCCGGCGGCGGTCGGGTTGGGCGCAGAGGGCTTCGCGCAGCCAAGTGCGGGGTCGAGGAAGTGGCCAAGCAGCCCGTCGTCGCTGCCGTTCGTGAGAATCGTCGCACCGTTCAGAACATCAATGTTGTTCGGGGTAGCCTGCGCGATCTGCCCGTTATTGATCAGATACACGCTGAGCACGTTGTCGCTCTGGTCCTGGTCGATCACCGAGAAGTCGCGGGTAGTCGGGCACGGCTGCCCGTCCCTGCCGACACCCAGCGCGGGGATCTTCAGCGTGCCGGCCGCGATCTGAGCGTTCGCGTCCTTGTAGAACGCATTCGCGTTGCAGGCGGCGGTCTGGGCGATGATCGAGCCCCCGAACGCGTCGATGCAGTTGCCCTGGAGCGCCCCTTGGCCCTCCAGCACCAGGTTGGACCCGTTGAACCCGGTGTCGATGATGACCTGCGAGCCGACCGCGATGGTCGGCGGCGTCGGCGCTATCGCGGGAGTCGTTCCTTCCGTGATGACCAGCGGGTCGTAGACCGACACCGCCCCGTCCGGTGCCAGGATCGTTGCCTCCACGAACGCGGCCAGGTTCGGGTTGGCCTCGTCGCACCCGTCGCCGAGCTGCCACGGGGTGGCCAGGCCCTGCGCGCTCAGCGGGTCGCCCGGCACGATCACCGTGCAGTTCATCGAGTTGGCCGCCTGGGCCGGCGACTGGTGCAGGCTGATCGGGTTCCCCATCGGGTCATTCGGGTGGACCATCGCAAGATCCGGAACCCTGGTGTTTGAGTTCGCTACGGCCACATTTGCCGAAGTCAGCGCAGAGCCCGGCATGCCCGAGGGCATATTGCCAGTGAGGGCGAGAGCGACACCAGCCCCCAGGACCAGCGCCAGCGGGATGGTGGCGATAGCCACGATGCGCGCCCGGCCCGACGGCAGGCTCCGTAGCGATACAGACCGATGGCTACCGGCCATGCGAACCCCTCCATGCCTGAAGAGTGCCATTACGTCACCCCCGCCATTACGACACCCTAGAGAGCAGCCCGGCACGGAGAAGCGACATTTCAGAATTTGTTTGATTTTTTTCTGAGCTGGCTCTGACGCCGCCCGCATGTTTGTTTACCGGTCGGTAACGGTACTATCACGGACTATAACGGACAACCGAGTAACGCTTCCGTCACGACCAGAGCCAGCCCTGAACCAGGGCTGGCTCTGGCCCGTTGTAGCGCCCGCAGTCGCTTACTAGCGCGTCGAGTGCCTGCCTGGCGCGGCTACTGTCCCGTACGAGCCAGCCGCGGTGCCCGCACCGCCGTCGCTGGCCGGGACGATGGCACCGTTCTGCGCTGCCTCCTGGTCGGGCGCGGGCGGGCTCTCGTCGCCGTAGTCGTAGTCCTCCCCCGCCCCGGACAGCCCCTTCTTGACCGTTTCGAGGATCGTCATGCCCTGGCCCACCAGGCCGGCCGCGATCTGGCCGAGGCCGTCGGCACCGTTCAGCACGCTGACGTTGGCGTCCGCCAGCCCGGCTGCCGCCTCCCGGACGATCTGCGGAAGCTGCTCGATGAGCATCCGGTCGAGGGCGATGCGGTTGTGCGAGGCGGCCGCCTCGGCCTGCAGCTTCACCCGCCGCGCGTCGGCCTCGGCCAGGATGCGGACCTTTTCTGCCTCAGCCTCGGCCGGCTTGACCACCTCAGCGACAAGCTGCCGCTCGCGCAGCTCCGCCTGGCGCCGCGCCAGGTCAGCCTGGGCGGCGATCACGTTCATCTGCGCCTGAGCCTGTGCCAGCGGCCCGGCCTGCGAGGCCTCAGACTGCGCCTTGTCGATCTCGGCCTTGTACTGCGCCTGCACCACAGCGGTCTGCCTGCTGTACTCGGCCTGCTTGCGCAGCGACTCCTGCTGCGCCTCGGCCGAAGCCTGGTTGGCCTGGGCCTGAGCGATCTGCGCCTGGCGCTGGATGGCGGCCTTGTGCGGCGAGGCCATCGCTTCGATGTAGCCGCTGTTCAGGTCGTCGATCGACTGGATCTGCAGCGAGTCCACGATCAGGCCCATCGTGGCCATCTCGGCCTTGGAGCCGTCCAGCACCTCGCTGGCCAGCTTCTGCCGCTCGGTCACGATCTCCTCGACGGTCATCGAGCCGATGATCGAGCGCAGGTGGCCGGCGAAGATCTGCCCGGTCAGCGTAGGCATCTGGTCCTGGTCGTGCAGGAACCGCTGGGCTGCGTTGACGATGCTCTCGTCGTCGTTGCCGACCTTGAAGGCGATCACAGCCCGGACGTTCAGCGCGATGCCCTGCTTGGTCACGCAGGTCTCGGAGACCTCAGCCTCGGACATGCGCAGGGTAAGCCGGTAGACCCTGCGGAAGATGGGCATCACGAACGCGCCATGGCCGGTGACGACCCGGAATGGCGCGCCGCGCTGCCCGAACCGGGCGCCCGAGATCAGCATTGTCTCGTCGGGAGCGGGGACACGGTAGCCGAACATTGTCTTCATCTCCAGTCGGATATGACGCAGTCCCCCGTGGTAACTGCTGCCAGGATTTGTCTTACTGCACGGGCGAGTCAGAAGGGAAGGGTTCGAGCGGATCGTTCCATTCGCTCACGTCGACGGTCCTTCGGCCCCGCGATTCGATCACCAGGACCGTGGCGCCCTTCGGCAGCGGCGTGATCGACCAGGCGATGTACACCTCGGTCCCGCCCCTGATCTTGACCACAACTTCGCCAGGACCCTTGGGTCCTCTCGTGGCCACCTTGAGCACCCCGATGCTGCCTATCAGCGAGGTCTCCCCAGGCACCGTCAGCCGCTCCTCATCCTGTTGCGGATGGTGCCAGTATGCCGCCCGGCGGCCGGGGAATAGCCGCGCGGGCACCCGCGTTCCAAGACATCGCTGGTGCGTTGTGTCCCCCGGGCCGCAACTACTGCCTTCGCGGAATACCGTCTGGCTGGAGCCGCGTAGTGCCACTCGCCGAGAGGCGACCTCGCACCAGCACCCGGCACGCCCTCGAGAGCACTGTCTCCCGGGGGCGTCGTCGTCTCGGGAAGCAGCAGCGCTACCATCACCGGCGAGACCCTGACGACCCCGATGCCCTTGCCGCCATCACTGCCGCAGCGGCGGCAACCCCCCGCGGCATCGCCTGCCGCCAGCACGTCGGGAGAACCCTGTCTTAGGATCTGGCGCAACCCCCATGGAGGAACAAGTGCATACCAGATTCAGGCGGGTCGCGGCACTCACCGCACCGCTGACAATGCTTCTGCTGGCGGTGCCAGCGACCGCCACGGCTTCCCCCGCCGTCCATCCAGAGAACCTGTCGCTCCGGCAGTGCCAGACGGTGGACATCCCGGTGGCGCTCGCGGCCGGCGACCCGGCCAACCTGCAGGTCTCGGGCGAGTACTGCGTACCGTTTGTGCCAACCAGCACCATCGACGTCTTGGTACCCGGAACCACTTACAACCACATGTACTGGGACTGGCCGGTTGACCCGGCAACTTACAGCTACGTGGACCACACCCTGCTGGCCGGCCGAGCCACCCTCGCGATCGACAGGCTCGGGACTGGTGCATCGTCCCATCCGGCCAGCACCGAGATCACCGACACCGTCAGCGCGTACGCGGTGCACCAGGTAATCCAGTGGGCCCGGCAGCAGCTCGGCTACTCGCGGGTAGACCTCATCGGGCACTCGCTCGGCAGCATCATCGCATCCATCGTCGCTGGCACGTACCCAGGCGACGTCACCAGGCTCGTCCTTACTGGCGACCTGAACGTGGACACGTCGGATCACGTCGCGGCACAGGCCGACTTCTACCCTGCGTCTCAGGACCCCCAGTTCTCTGGAGACGGATACGATCCTGGATACCTGACCACCATTCCAGGCACGCGCGCCGGGCTGTACTACTACAACGGAGATCCTTCTGTCATCGCGTATGACGAGGCCCACAAGGACGTGGTCAGCAGTACGGAGTTCGGGACGGGAATTGCCGTCCCGAACATGCCTCCTGGCCCGGCTAATCCTGAGGATCGCGTCACCGCGCCAGTCCTTCTGATCGTCGGCCAGGAGGACTTTCTGCTGTGCGAGAGTACCGGCGCACCCGACTGCGCAGACCTTACGGCGCTCCGCCAGCTAGAGCAGCCGTACTACGCTGACGCCGCCAGCCTTACCGTGCTGAGCGTGCCGGATACGGGACATGACCTGGCACTCAATAAGACTGCCGGCATCTCATTTACGCTGGTCGACGCGTGGCTGGTCACCCATTAGAGGCGGTCAGCCCTTCAGCGCGCCGGAGATGAGGCCGCGTACGTAGTAGCGCTGCAGCGCGACGTACACAACGACGCACGGGATCATGGCGATGACAGCCCCAGCCAGCAGCAGCCCGTAGTTGATGGCGCCGTAGGTCCCGGTCTCGATGTTGCTCAGCGCCACAGGAAGGGTGAACAGGCTGTCGTTGGTCATGAACGTCAGCGCACCCAGGAACTCCGTCCACGAGAACAGGAACGCGTACAGGGCGGTGGTCGCGATCCCCGGCAGCACCAGCGGCCGGAGCACCGACACCAGGGTCCGTGCCACCGAGGCGCCGTCCACTCGGGCGGCGTCAACGATCTCCCCGGGTACCTGCAGGAAGCTGTTGCGCATCACGTAGACGCCCACCGGGAGGTTGAACGTTGTGTAGAACAGCGCGAGACCGACCAGGTTGTTCAGCAGGTGGAGGAAATGCAGCTCGAGGAAGAGCGGCGTCAGGACGGCCTGGAAAGGGATCATGAACGCGAGCAGGACCAGACCGAAGACAAGCCCCGAGCCCCGGAACCGGAAGAGCCCGAAGCCGTACCCGGCAAGCAGCGCGACAGCGGCCGTCAGCAGCGCCGTGAGCACGCCGACAATCAGGCTGTTCACCAGGTTGCGGATGATGTCGTCCTGACCCGAGAGAAGTACGCGGAAGTTCGCGATCGTCGGGTGACCGAAGCTGCTCCCCGACAGCGGCGTGGTGACGGCCGATTCGGGCTGCACCGAGCGGACGATCTCCCACAGCAGCGGCAGGACGAACACCGCGCTGATCGCTACCCCGCCGGCGATGTACAGCGCCAGGCCGCCGCGCCCGGTGTGAGCGCGGCGCTGTGGGCCGCCTTCGCGGCCGGGAGTGCCGCCTGCCGGCACACCGGACCCTGTTGGGGACGGCGCCGCTTCAGCGTCCCGCCTTCGGTTGCGCAGCGATGCCATCAGTCCCGGTCTCCCTGCAGGTAGCGGAACTGGACGAAAGTGATCAGCCCGACGACGATCACCAGCACGACCGACATCGCGCTGGCGAGGCCGACGTCCTGGCTCGGGATGGCGGTCTGGTAGATCTGCATCACCACCGACTCGGTGCTTGTTCCCGGGCCGCCATCGGTGATGATGAAGAACTGGTTGAACGCGAGGAACGAGCCGATGACCGAGATGATCAGGCTGAGCGCGATCGACCGGCGCAGCAGAGGGAGCGTCACCCGCCTCTCCGCGCTCCACCAGGAGGCCCCGTCGACCCGGGCCGCCTGGTAGAGCTCGGCCGGGATGGCCTGCATCCCGGCCATCAGCAGCATCATGGTCAGGCCTGACGCGAACCAGATGACCAGGATGCAGATCGCTGTGGTCGCCAGGCCGGTGTGCACTGTCCACGCGGTCGAGTCGCTCGCGATCCTCAGCTTGGACAGCACGAAGTTCGCGGTGCCAGAGTCCGGCTGCAGTTCCACCACGGCCATGTAGCTCTCGGTCACCAGCCCGACGATGTAGGGCAGGAAGATCAGCGTGCGGAACACCGTCGTCCCTGGGCGGTTCGCCCGGACGAACACGGCCAGGGCGTAGCCGACGACGAAGATCGGGATCGTGACGATCGCTGTGTACTTAAGCGTGAACACGATCGACTGCAGGAACTCCGAGTTGTGGACGAGGTTCTGGTAGTTCGCCAGGCCGATGAAGTGGTAGGGGCCGACCAGGGGCCAGTTCGTGAGCGAGATGTAGACCCCGAAGCCAAGCGGGAACAGCGCGAACACGGCGACGAGGAGCAGCGCTGGTGCTGTAAGGCCCAGTCCTACCCGCGCGTTCCTGCGGCTGGCGGTGCCGCGCCGCGATGGTCTCTGCGGGCCAGCACGCGCAGTGCTCGCGAGAGCGCGCGCGCCGGGCAAGCCGCCGCGCGGCCGCTGGGTGGCTGCCACGGCCTGTGCCCTCCTCCCGTCGGCGGCCGCGGATAGCTGGCCAGCCACGCTGAGCCGGCCAGCCATCCCTCGGCCGGTCAGCTCTTCACAGTGTCCAGGGTGGACTGTATGCCGGACTGGCCTTCCTGCAGTCCAGCTGTGAGGTTGTTGTTGTAGACCGCGTCCTCGAACATCTTGAACCAGGGCGACCCGGGCTCGTTGTACACGGCGTCATAGGCGAGCGTGTATTCCACCGACCCCTTAGCCAGGGCCTTGAGAGCCACCGCGTCGTACGGGTTCTTGGCGGCGAACGAGGGCGTGAGAATGTCGGTCCGCACCGGGGTGTCGCCCAGCGACGGGTACTGCACTTGCTGCGCGGGCTCGAGCGCCCACTTGATGAACTCCCAGGCCCCCGACGAGTTGGACGCGCCGGCCGGGATCACGAAGTCGTCGCCGCCGTCGAACGTGCTGTAGCTGTCGCCGGTGATACCAGGCAGCGGCGCGTCAGCGAAGTCCGCGGCCAGGCTCGGCTTGAACGCCGCTGCGATCCCGTAGTCGCCCGGCAGGATGCCGACCTTGCCGGCCTCGAAGTCGGCGCCCCAGGTCAGCCCGTTCTGCGTCTGATCGGCCAGGGGCACAAGCTTCCTGGACCACATGAGCTGGTAGTCCGACAGCATGGTCTTCAGCTGACTGTCGTTGGCTACGTTGGCTGTCTGGTTGCCGAGCGGGCCCTTGAGCATGTGCACGCCGTCCGCCCACAGCGAGGGCAGCATCGTGAAGCCAAGGCAGCCCTGGCAGTTGCCGGCGAACGAGAACCCTGAGATGCCGTTACCCAGCGCGCTGATCTTCTCGGCGTCCGTGACGATCTGGGCGTAGTTGGTGGGCGGGTCGTTCGGGTTCAGCCCGGCCTCGGCGAAAAGCTTCTTGTTGTACCAGAGCACCGACAGGTCGGCGAGGTACGGAAGGCCGTAGTACTGGCTGCCGATGGTGGCGAGCGCGAGGTGGCCTGGGCTCAGCGCGCGCTTGTACGGCAGCGCGTTGACGTACTTCGTGATGTTCAGCAGCGCGTTCTCGTGGGAGAACGTCGGTACGTCGATGTCGTTGAGGCCGACGACATCCGGCGGGGACCCGGCCCGGATAGCGGTCGCAAGCTGGCTGGTGTCGTCGTTGGGCGGTGTCAGGTGCAGGACAACCTTCAGGTTCTTGTGCGTGGCGTTGAACTCGCTGACCAGGGCCTTGGCCGGGCCGTCAGTTGCCTGGCGGGCCCAGAAAACGACGGTGCCTGTGGCGTTCACGCCGAACGACGAGGCCGATGGCGACGACGCGGTGCCTCCCGACGAACTGCACGCCGTGACACCCAGGACCACGGCCACGGCCGCGGCGATCGATAGGTAACCGGCGCGTCTCATGGTTGTCTGCCCTTCCTGGCTCGTGCCGCAGCCGCGAGCGAATGCCGCGGCCTGGAGCGTCCGTGCATGGTGTCGACCTCCTCGGGGGATTAGCGGGTTTCTGCGGTATCAGGGCCGTGGCCGGCTGGCGGGCCGTCCCGGCCGGCAGGGGGCGCCGCCGCCTGGACCCATGGCATCCAGACCCGCATAGCCCGGCCGTCGCGGTTGTCCCACTGGAAGTACGGGATGGCCACCGCCGTGACCCGGTCGCCCACAGCGATGCCTGGATCAGGCTCGGGGAAATACGGCAGGCCTCGCTGGCTCATCAGATTCAGGTGAGTCGCCCGGGTCTGCACGGTCACGGTTCGCCCGATGGCTGCCATGTCAGCGTCGGTCGCAGCGAGATCGCCGTCACTGAGCGCGAGGTCCTCGACGCTCGCTCCGCCGGGCTGGTCGGCCTGCTCGAAGCAGTAGACAAGGGGCCCGCGCTGCACGGCAGCTGTTCCCCGGAGCGCGTCGATGCGGCGCCCAGGGAAGGCCAGCCGCGGGGTGACGTTCAGGTCGCAGCGCACGACATCCCCGGGCATCCAGTGCCGCCGGACGACAAGGTAGCCGCGGTGGGCCGGGTCGGGCGCTGCCTGACTGCCGTTGACTGTGAACCGGGCGTCGCGGCTCCACTCCGGAATCCGCACACCCAGCCCGCAGGCGCCCGGCGGCGCGCTGCGCACCTCCAGGCTGACCGTCCCGGCCCACGGGTAGCCGGATGTCATGGCGACTCGCATCACGCCGCCCGCAAGGTTCGCCTCGATGGTCGCCTCGGCGAACTGCTGCACGTAGAGCACGTCATCTGCGGTGGTCGCGAGGTAGTGCGCCAGGGACGCCAGCAGGCGCATGATGTTCGGCGGGCAGCAGGCGCAGGAGAACCACTCGCGCCGCCGGCCGGGGTCGTCTTCCTCATAGTGATCATCGCGGCGCTGCAGCGGGTTGACGTAGAAAAACCGCCGGCCGTCCGCGGATACCGCCCCGCCGACGGCGTTCAACAGCGCGCGCTCGATGAGATCGGCGTACCTGCTCTCCCCTGTGGCCAGGAGCAGCCGCCAGCTCCACTGGATGCTCGCGATGGCGGCGCAGGTCTCGTTGTAGGCACGGTCGGGCGGCAGCTCGAACGCGTCACCGAACGACTCGCCACTGTGCCGGGACCCGACGCCCCCGGTGAGGGATGTCTTGTTTGCGGCCATGTCGTCCCAGCGGGTTACCGACGACGCGAGCAGCTCGCCATCGCCGTTCTCGACCGCGACGTCAGCAACGCCGGCTTCCAGGTAGAGCGCCCGCACCGCGTGCCCGGCTATGGCGGGAGACTCCCGGACCGGCGTGTCGTCCTGCAGGTAACGCAGGCCGAAGCCGGAGTCGCCGATCAGTCCCCGGCCGCGCTGATCGACGAACTGGGCGGCCAGGCTCAGATAGGGCCTGTGGCCGGTCTGCCGGTAGAGCTCTGTCAGCGCGGTCTCGATCACCGGGTGCCCGTCGATGCCCTTCTCGCGGCCTGCGAAGACATCGACCAGGTGGTCGGCGAAACGCTGTGCGACGCCCAGCAGTTGTGTATCGCCCCGGCCACGTGCGTGCGCGACGGCCGCCTGGATGAGGTGGCCAGCGCAGTACATCTCATGGCTCGAGGACAGCCTGTGGTAGCGCGGCTCTCCGCTGACCTGGACGTAGGAGTTCAGGTATCCGTCGTGCTGCTGCGCTTTCTCTAACAGAGCGGTGGCCTCAGCGGCGAATTCGGCCAGGGCATCCGACGGCGCGTGTCCCAGCTCCCAGCCAATCGCCTCCAGCGTCTTGTAGAGGTCAGAGTCCATGAACACCGGGCCGCGGTAGCCTGCGCTGGCGCCCGCGATGGCCAGGCGCAGGTTGTCGAGATTGCCGGCCGCCCCCATCTGCCTTAATGCCAGCGGCAGGCTGACCTCGTGATTGCGCTGCTGCCAGTCGTGCAGCAGCCCGCCGGTCAGGCGAGTGCCTGGCCCGTCCGCCGGGCGGTGAGTGACGGCCGCGGCCGCCGTCGGGCTGGCCGGCCCGGTAGCACCGGGCACCCTGTCGCCTCCAGTCACGCGTGCAGCTCCCTTGCTCACGGGCCCGGGTGTCCCGGGCTGCGCCGACCGTGACCATGGCCCGCCACTCCTGGCCAGCGCGGCTCGCTCGTTGTGGCAGTTGTTGTTAGCGATCACAACGTGGCGGATTAAGACCAGAGGAGGGAATAGGTTTTCCTCAGTAGTCTGAGGCTGCTGCGGCTGGCGCGTCAAGCCTGTACAGGCACAGTTCAACTACTATTGCGGCAACCAGCGAACGTCCAGATCACAAGCACTGAATCGGAGCAACCGTTTGCCTCCTGACGAACCCGAAGCCAGGCGCGCGACCATCAGGGATGTGGCGGCGCAGGCCGGCGTTTCGATCGGCACCGCCTCGAAGGCACTGAATGGCCAGGGGAAGCTGCGGGCCGAGACCCGGGCCAGGGTGGCCGCCGTAGCCAGAGAACTCGGCTTCTCCCCCAACATCCTGGCCCGCGGCCTGCTCGCGGGCAGGACCTACACAGTCGGCCTGATCACCACTGACAGCTTCGGCAGGTTCAGCATTCCGGTGATGCTCGGCGCTGAGGACGCGCTCGGCGCCGGCCAGATCTCGGTCTTCATGTGCGATACGCGAGACGACCAGTCCCGGGAGCAGCAGTACCTGACGATGCTGCTCGGTCGGCACGTGGACGGGCTCATCGTCACCGGGCGGAGGATCGAGCCGAGGCCGAGCGTCGGCCACGGCCTGGGCACGCCAGTGGTCTATGCGATGACCCAGTCGCTCGACAGCGACGAGCCAGCGATCCTCCCGGACGACCACGGCGGCGGTCAGATGGCAGCGCGGCATCTGCTGGCCGCTGGCCGCAGCCGGCTCGGGCACGTCACCGGCCCCGAGCGCTTCCTCTGTGCCCGCAAACGGGCGGGCGGGTTCTGCGAGACGATCGACGAATCTGGAGCGCGGTTCTCAGCCCATGACGTCCTCTACGGCGAGTGGAGCGAGGCGTGGGGGCGCCAGGGGGCCAGCATCCTGCTGCGCAGCGACCCCGACGTGCAGGGGATCTTCTGCGGAAGCGACCAGATCGCCCGCGGCGTCTCCGACGCGCTGCGGGCGGCCGGGCGCCGGGTTCCTGATGACGTCGCCCTGATCGGCTTTGACAACTGGGAGCCGATGGCCTGTGGCGCCGACCCCCCACTGACCAGCATTGACATGTGCCTGGAAGAAGTCGGACGTGTCGCTGCTGAGCACCTGCTCTCAGCGATCAACGGCGAGCCGACCTATGGCGTGCACACCGTCCCGTGCCGCCTGGTCACCAGAGGGTCGACAGGCGCTGGATAGACTGCTTTTGGGCTGGTCCCGGGCCTGGGCCGACCGAATCTGCCCGTTGTCGCCGTCCCCGCCGAGCTTGTGTCAGGAAGAAAGGCTGCCCCGGTTCATGACTGATGCAGTAGCACGATCGACGATAGCCACTCTGGACGATCCGTTCGCGCAGCTGTCCGCGCCGCTGGCTGGCACCTCCCGGCTGGACCTCGAGGTCGTCGAGTCGCTGCCGCTGACTCCGCACATGCAGCGGCTCAGGCTGACCGCGCCGCAGCTCGCCGACTTCCGCTGCCTGCCCGGCCAGGATGTGATGCTGCTCGTCGCTGCCGAGGGCAACCGCCCGGTGCGCCGCCGCTACACCATCCGCGCGCTCGACAGCCAGGCGCGCCTGCTCACCCTCGACATCGTGC
Source organism: uncultured Actinomycetota bacterium (assembly GCA_963815375.1). GTDB lineage: Bacteria > Actinomycetota > Actinomycetes > Streptosporangiales > Streptosporangiaceae > JASHPR01. The sequence continues at coordinate 34,862 of CAWFGX010000001.1, forward strand.
TGCACGGCGACGGCCCAGGCGAGCGCTGGGTCCGGTCCGCACGGCCCGGCGACCGGATCGAGGGCATCGGGCCGCGCGGGAAGATCACCTTGTCGCCCGCTGCCGACTGGCACTTGTTCATGACCGACGACTCGGGGCTGCCTGCCGCGTTCGCGATGACCGAGGCACTTCCGGCCTCGAGCCAGGCCACGCTGGTCATCGAGATCCCCGGAGAAGAAGACGAACAGGATCTGCTCGCCGCGGCCACCACCCGCATCTCGTGGCTGCACCGCCTGGACGGCCCGGCGGGTGACCCGGAGGCTCTGGCCGCCGAGGCGTCGGAGGTCGAGATGCTGGACGGCACAGGTCACGCCTACCTGTTCGGCGAGGCGAAGGTCGTCTCCCGGCTGCGCGAGATACTCACCGAGCGCGGGCTGACGGAAGACCAGATGTCGCCCAAGGCCTACTGGGGCCGCGGCCGCGCCAACGCCAGTCACGGCGAGCCTGGCCGGGACGCCTGACACTCCCGGCCTGTCACTCATCCGGCAGGTCTACGCCCCATTCGTGGGCGAGTGCTATCGCCATGGCCAGGCAGTGGCTGTGGGTGAAAGCGGTGGCTCCGCCGAGCCGGTCAGCCCAGCGGGGGATTACTTCGTCTGCCGCGGTGCTGGCGATGCGGTCGAAGTAGCTGCTGGCGAACGCCCACTTGTCCTCGCCGGCGGCCGCGGCGATGTCGCTAGCGCTGACTGCCTGGCGGGCCCACATGCAGTTCTCCCGAATCTCACCCAGATAGTCGCGGGCCACGCGGACATCGTGTGGCGTGCCGCTGCGGGTCAGGTGACCGGCTACCAGGGTGCCGAAGTCATAGCCCAGCGCTGTGTCGTGGGCGGCTAGGTATCCGGCCACATCGGTGGCGCCGCCGAGGGCGTGGAATGGCACCCAGCCGGGGACGATCACATCGACCAGCATCAGGATCCGGTGGGCTGGCAGATGGACGAAGATGTTGCCGTCCTGGTGGTTGGGCCCGTGGTAGCGCAGCTCGACGCGGTGCTGCCCGGAGCCGAGGACCAGCTCATCGTCGAAGGTGAGGGTCGGGACGGGTCTTCGGTGATCCCCGAGCCGCTGCAGGATCATGGCGGTCGCGCGGTGCGCGACAACGGCGGGCGCGCTCAGATGGTGCGCCCCGCCGATGTGGTCGTAATGGGAATGGGAGTAGACGACATGGGTGATCGGCGCGGAACAGACTCGTCTGATCGCCGCGAGGTGCTCGGGTCCCCAGGGCGGCGCATCGAGCGCGACGATGCCCTCCCCCGTGTCGACGCACATCGCCTGGTAGTCACCATCGGTGATCAAGAACACCCGGTCGGCGATCTCATCGACCGCTAAGCCCTGTGACAGGTCAAGCGTCGGGCCCTTGGCATTCGCGGGCACTTCTCCCATCCCCGGCTTACCTCCTCCGCTTGACATGACCGAGACGCGCCCTGGCCGACTGAGGAATAGTGCCGCCGGGCTCCAGGAACCATGGCGATGAGTTTCGCTGTGGGTTGCGGTCTGTGTCCACACATCCGATCAACCGCACTCGAGGAGAGCATCATGACCGCTACCTACACCTTCGACGTCTTTTCCAGCCTGGACGGCTACGGCTCCCACAGCGGCGGCGACTGGGGCGGCTACTGGGGCAAGCAAGGCCCCGAGCTGCTCGACCGCCGCCTTGCCTTGTACGGCGCGGAGCAGCGGATGGTCTTCGGGGCCAACACCTATCGGCAATTCGTGCGGCTCCTGGCCTCGAGCACCGATGAGTCCGACGCGGGTGACCCATGGGTCACCCGGATGAGGAGCCTGCCGGCAACGGTGGTGTCGACCACACTGGAAGGACCCCTCAACTGGCCCAACGCGACCGTCATGAGCGGTGATGCCGTCGATGTCGTCGCCCGGCTCAAGGAGATGTCAGAGGTGCCGTTGCGCTCGCATGGCAGCTTGTCGATGAACCGCGCGCTGATGGCTGCCGGCCTGGTCGACCGCGTCCAGGTGACGATCTTCCCTGTGATCACCGGTCAGACCGGAGACGACCCGATCTTCCAGGGCGCGGCCGACTTCGACCTCGAGCTGATCGAGGGCCGGACGCTTGACGGCAACATCCAAGAGCTCATCTACCGGCCCACCCTGCATGTCTGAGTCCGTCTATCCTCCCTGCCCCGTCCGGCAGCAGAACCTGACGCCGAGGTTCCGAGCGACACGCCGACGGCTCTCGCGGCCGCCCCGGTCACGCATCCGCAGGTTCTGATCATTGCCCGGGTTCACTGGTCAGACGACGATAACCGGCCAGGGCAGCCCCGTCGCGGCCACGATGTCGGCCGGCCGCGGCAGCGCATTCTGGGTGCCGCGGCGGGTCGTGGCCGTCGCGCCGGCCGCGCACGCGGCCCGCAGCGCTTCGCCCTCAGGTATGCCGGCCGCGATCGCGACGGCGAGCGCGGCCACGAACGCGTCGCCAGCGCCTACGCTGTCCACGCTGTGCACCGAGGGTGCCGGGACGGCCTGCACCCCAGCCGCGGTGCCAAGCGCAGCGCCCTGCGGCCCGGCGGTGACCACCGCGTGCCTGGCGCCGAGGCTCTGCAGGTCGCGCGCTGCCGCGGCTGCGCCGTCCAGGCCGGCGACGGGCCGGCCGAGCACCGCGGCCGCCTCGGTCTGGTTGACCACCAGCCAGTCGACCCCCCCGGCGAGCAGGTCTGCGGCATCTGGCGGAACGGGCGCCAGGTTGAGCAGGCGGGTCACGTCTGCGGCGGGCGGCGAGGCGGCGGCGCTGGCGGCCTCACTGCCGGCTCTGGCCCGCGCCGACCTCGCCGCTCCGGTACCCGCCTGGCCGCGCGGCCGGGCCAGGACAGCCGCGAGCACGCTGACCGGGACCTCTGCGGACAGCACCAGCATGTCTGCGCTGGTCGCCATCGCGGCAGCGACCTCGGCATCACCGGCCAGCGCATTGGCACCAGGGGCAACGACGATCACGTTCTCGCCGGCCGGGTCCACCGTGATCAGAGCGACCCCTGTGGGATCCCGGACAGCGCGTACCCCGCTGGTGTCCACGCCGTCCGCTTCCAGGGCCGACCGGGCGGTCCGTCCGAAGTCGTCATCCCCGGCACAGCCGATCATCCGCACCTCGGCGCCCAGCCGGGCGGCGGCGACCGCCTGGTTGGCACCTTTGCCCCCCGGCGCGATCATCGCTGCCGACCCGAGCACCGTCTCCCCCGGAACGGGCAGACGGGCCACCGCAACCGAGATGTCCATGTTCAGGCTGCCCAGAACGCTAAGCCGCGGGCGCCGTGGCACGCTGCCTCCTCATGCTGCGCCTGACGAGACGTCGAGGCAGCAACCGGGCACTAGCGAGCATTCCGGCAAGGGTGCATTCTTTCTCAATAGGCCTGAACTTCCTCCATAATGAGGCCAATAGCAGTCTGCGGCGCGTGGAAGGAGCATGTCGGTGGCTACGTCCGAAATTGCCGACATCAACGCGCTGCTCTCCAGCACGTCGGCGCGCACGCTGATCGTCGGGATCGACAAGACAGGCCGCATCCTGCAGCACGACCGGGTCGCTGGCGAAATCCTAGCGGAAGCTCCGGGTTCTCTGCTCGGCGTTGAGCTTGGCAGCCTGATCACCGCATCGGCCTACGGCAGCGGCCTGCAGGCACTCATCGACGCCGCGTGCTCTGATCGCGAAGGCCAGGCGGTGCTCACGGTCCGCACCGGGATCGGCCACCACGCCGACGCTGTGGTGACCGTGCAGCCGGTCCGCTCGGTAGACGCGCGCCTGGTCGCGCAGGTGATCCTGCGCATCGCGCCGCCGTCAGAAGAGCGTTTTCTCGATCCGGCGGTGATGCGCCATGCATTGCTGGACGGAGCATTCTCCAGGACCGGCGGCGCACTCGACATCGACCAGATGGCCCCGGCCCTGGTCAACATCATCGTGCCGCACTTCTGCAACTCGGCCGGCCTGCTGGTGCTGGAGAGCCTGGTCGGAGGGGACGAGTTCCCGACCAGCGCGCCGGACGCATCGCATCTGCTCCGCAGGCTTGCCACGGCTCACGACGACGGCGACGCCGGCTGGGACGCGGCGTTCCCGACCGGCGAGATCCTCAGCTACCCGCCGGAGACCGCCTATACCCGGTGCCTGGAGACAGCCAAGCCGGTTCTGCAGGACCTGGCGGTGGACGCAGCCGACGAACTCGCCCAGTTGTGGCGACGCAAGCCGGTCTCACGGCTGCTGGCCGGCTCGTCACAGCTGCTGCTGCCGCTGATCGCCAGGGGCACCATGCTCGGCTTTTTCGTCTGTTCCCGGATGGCTGGCTACCGCCGCTTCGATGCCTATGACACCGAGATCGGCATGGAGTTCGCCTCCCGCGCGGCGATCTTCATCGACAACGCCCGCAGGTACTCACGGGAGCGCGCCACAGCGCTGACGCTCCAGCGCAGCCTGCTGCCGACCGGCCTGTCCGCGCCGTCATCGGTCGAGGTCAGGCACCGCTACCTGCCTGGCAGCAAGATGATCGAGGTCGGCGGCGACTGGTACGAGTCGATTGCGCTGCCCGGCGGCCGGGTGGCACTCGTCGTTGGCGACGTGGCCGGCCACGGTGTCCGCGCCGCCGTGACAATGGGCAGGCTGCGCACCGCGATCCGCACGCTGGCCAGGCTGGAGCTTCCCCCTGCGGACGCGCTGCAGCAGCTTGATGAGCTGATGCACGAGCTCGGCCAGCGCGAGCCGCACTTCGCCACCTGTGTCTACGCGGTCTACGACGCCGTGTCTGGCACCTGTGAGGTCGCCTCGGCGGGCCACCTCCCCCCGCTGCTGGTGGTTCCCGAGGAGGGCGGCTCGTTCCTGGACGTGTCTCCGTCGCCGCCGCTCGGCGTCGGGTCCGGCCCGACGCAGACACGTGTCTTCAAGATCAAGGATGGCAGCCTGCTCGTCCTGTACACCGACGGGCTGGTGGAGCGGCGCACGGCTGACATCGACGAGGGCCTCGCCCGGCTGCGCGAGACGTTCGGCCCGGAGTCGGTCTCTCGTCCACTGGAAGACCTGTGCAAGGCGACACTGGCCGGCGTCTATGCCGATGACCAGCGTGACGATATCGCGGTCCTGATAGCCAGGTTGCGGCGGCTCGCGCCAGACCAGCACGTCACCTGGAAGCTCGCGTCCGAGCTGACCTCGGCGCGGCGCGCGCGGCTGCTGGTGCGCAGGCGGCTGCGCCGGTGGGGCCTGGACGAGCTGGTCGACGCCGCCGAGCTGCTGGCCTCCGAGCTGGTCACCAACGCCGTACGGTACGCCCACGGCGCCATCGCGCTGCGACTTGTGCGTGAGGGCGGCCTGGTCTGCGAGGTCCTGGATGACTCCGCGGCCCTGCCCCGGCTGCGGCATGCTGGCGATGAGGACGAGCGGGGCCGGGGGCTGCAGGTGGTGAGCCAGATCGCTTTGCGCTGGGGTGCCCGCCGGACGCCCTCAGGCAAGGTCGTGTGGTGCGAGCTGCCGCTCCCCCGCGGTTACTAGCTCGCACCGGGATCATTCGTTTCGTGCGGACTCGGGAGCGGTGATGCGCCGCAGCAGGGGGAACGTGGCCGCGATGATGCCGAGGGACGCCGCGATGCCGACCGCGGTGAGCAGGTAGTAGGTGGCGCCGGGTGCCACCAGCGGGTGCTGTAGCTGCTCGCTCGTGAACATCGCGGAGGCGCTGAAGCCGATGCCGATCGCGACCGCGGCGACTGTCAGAAGCGGGACGGCGCTTTCCAGCGCGACCACCCGGTGCAGCATGCTGAGCCGGGCGCCGGTGAGCCGCAGCAGGCTGAACGGGCGCTTGCGGTCGGCCAGCCCGGCTGCGATGGCCGCGGCCAGCGTGCAGCCGGCGATCGGCAGGCTGGTGAGGATCACCACGTCGGCGAGCTGCTGGTAAGCGTTATTGACCGAGTTTTGCATCGAGCTGACCTCGCCGAGGGTGAACGGGGTGCCCACGGTGGGGTAGGCGTTCGCGTTCTCTAGTGCGGTCCTGGCCTGCTCGACCGCTGACTGGGATCCGTTCGTGGCGATGTCGATACTGTCGAGGCCCAGGCGGCCGAGCTGGGGGCCGGAGACGTCCGCGGCCGGCCAGGTGATCCGGTCGAGGTTGCGGCCAGGGGGCGCGTTGTCCAGGAAGCGCGGGAAGGCCACCGCGGCCGCGCCCGCGGGACAGTGGCCGAGTGCAGGAACCCGGGCCAGCTCGGTGCACGCTACCAAGCCCGCGGCTACGCCGGGTCCGAGTAGCGCGCGAGGCAGGCCGGTCACCGCACTGTCCGCGCGGACGGCGATGACGCCCTGGACGCCGCCGATCCTGCTCAGCCGCGTCAGCAGCGAGGCGGGCAGCTGCCGGGGCGGCGCGAGTGCCGGGCGCCTGGCTGGGCCATGGGCGGGGACCAGCGGCAGGCCCGCCAGGTCGTCCACCAGGACGTGGGCGGCAGCGGTGCCACCTATCGGCCCGAGGTCCTTGGCGTCCTGGGTAGTAATGTCCGCTATGGCAACCGTCGTGATGAATAGAGCCAGGACCAGACCGCTGACCGCGCGGAACCCGGCCCGCGGGTCATCGGCCAGCCGCCGGGCGGCGATCAGCGCCGCAGCCCGGCTTGTGCGCCTGGCCATGATCCGCGCTCCGGTCATGGTCAGCCATGGCCCGGCGGTGACCAGGCCAATCATGATCAGCAGGAAGCCTGGCAGGAACGCCTGGATCTGCCCGGGCACGGTGGCCGGGCGCCCGTGCACGACGAAGAACCCGAGCTCGGCCAGGCCAGCCAGCAGCGGCAGAACCCGCCAGGCCTTCGGCGGCTTCGGTGTGACCCGGCGGGTGACGCCGAGCGGAGAGATAGTTACCCGCCGAAGCGCCAGACGGGCCACAACGGCGGCGGCCGCTGGTACGCCGACGGCCACGGCGAGGATGTCGGGCAGGCTCAGCGACAGCTCGGCGGGAAAGAACGGCTGGCCTGTGAACGGGATGACTGCGAGCGGGACTCGCAGCAGGAAGAAAAGCCCGAACCCCGCAGCCACGCCCGCCGTCGCGGCCACCGTTGACTCCACGGCCGCGATGACCGATATCTGCCGCGGCGTCGCGCCGCTCAGCCGCATCGCGGCGAAACGCTGCTCGCGGCGGGCGGCCGCCAGCCGAGTCGCGGTGGCGATGAAGATCAGCACCGGGGTCAGCAGGGCCAGCGCCACCACCGCCAGGATGAGGTCGATCCCGCTGGCTTCGGTTCCCTCGTCGGGCGGGCGGCTGTGCAGGCCCTTGGGGTTCACCCCGCCCTCATAGCTGCCCGGCAGGGCCGTGGCGATCGTGGTCACCGCGATGGTGTCTGGCGTGCGTGCCATCTGCGCGGCGGTGTGCCCGATGATGATGTACAGCGAGTCCGGAGAGGGCAGCGCGGCGTCACCGATCGTGCCGGCGAGGCGGCCGGGGTACCGGTCGGCGAGCTGGTCGGCCGGTGTACTGCGCAGCAGCCTGGCGAGCGCCGAGGAGGCGTAGTACTGGCCAGGGGCAGGGTCGTGTGGGATGCCAGGCGGCACCGGTGAGGTAGGGCCGGTGGCGGCCACGTCAACGCGGACCACTAGCTGGCCCACGAAGACGTCGGCGCTAGTGCTCCACCACAGCGGGTCCGTGCCAGCCAGCGCGGGCCCAGCCGGCACGAGCGCCGTGCCGGTCCACAGCCATGCGTGACGGGCGTTCTGCGCGTTGACCGCGTTGATGCCGGCGACGGCGGTCAGCAGCAGGCTGACACCGATCCCGACCGCGGCCGCGAGGATGACCAGGCGGATGGCCGCCTCGCGACCCCCGCTGACTGCCAGCCGCAGGCCGAGGCCGATCATGGCTTGGCCCCGGTCAGCGAGTCGGGGTTGCGTCAGGGGAAACGGTCACGATCGGCAGAATACGCTAAGAGTATACGCTTGGGAAGTAACGGACCCGGACAGCGACCTTGAATAACGCCCCAGGTCTCCGCTTACCCTTTGACCGGCACGTCCGCCTCGCGCACAGCGGCCGGTCCGCTCAGGCTGAGCTCGGGCAATGCGAGGTCGGCGGGCTGCCGGCGCTGCCGCAGGGTCACGTAGCTTAGCACGACGCCGGCCGCAAGCAGGCCGATCGTCAGCCACAGACCGGCGTGGTAACCGTCGATGAACGCCTGGCCGGGCCGCGTCCCCGACCGGATCGCGGCACTCTCGGCGGAGTGGAGCACAGCGCCGACCACCGCCACCCCGAGCAGGCCCGCGATCTCTCGCGACGCGTTGAAGAGCGCGGACGATATCCCCGCCTGCGAGGTCGGCGCGCCGCTGAGAACCGCGTTGGTCAGCGGCACGGTCATCAGGCCGGCCCCGAGACCGAAGAGCACGAACCCGGGCAGCAGCGAGCCGAACGTCGCCCTGGCGCCAAGCCCGGCGAACAGCACCAGGCCCGCCGTCATGACCGCCATCCCGAGTGCCACCGTCCGGTGCGCCCCGAGCAGCGGCACCACGCGCGGCGACAGGGCCGCGGCAAGCGCCAGGCACAGTGCCATCGGCACGAACGCCAGCCCCGCCTTGGTGGGAGAGAACCCAAGGTTGCTCTGAAGGTACAGCGAGGTGAAGAAGTAGATGCCAAGGACACCGAACGACCAGATCATCATCGTGCCCACGCCGCCGCTGAACTCAGCGGACCGGAAGATCGGCAGCGGGATCATCGGGTGCGCGCTGCGCGACTCGATCACCAGGAAGATCCCGGCGGCGACAGCGGCAACCGCGAGCGCGGCGATGATCACTGGCGAGGTCCAGCCCGTGTCGCCGCCCTCGATGAGCGCATAGACGAGTGCGAACAGCGCGAGAACGGAGGTCAGTAGCCCCGGAACGTCCAGCCGCGCCGCGGCCGCCGCAGGCCGCGGGCCGGCCGTTTCTGATACGGACTGAGTCCCGCGCGACTCGGCGACGAACGGAACTGCGATCGCCAGCGTGATCGCCCCGAGCGGCACGTTGATCAGGAAGATCCAGCCCCAGTGCAAGTGCTGGCTGATGACGCCGCCGAGTGCCGGGCCGAGCGCGAGGCCAAGCGCCCCGATCGCTCCCGAGATGCCGATCGCGGTCGTCCTCTCGCGGGGATCGGTGAACGTCGCCGCGATGATCGCGAGCGCCGCCGGCATGATGAGCGCCGCGCCGAGCCCCTGCACCGCCCGGGCGGCAATCAGCATGCCGCCGCTGCCGGCAAGGCCGGCGGCGAGCGATGAGAGCGTGAAGATGACCAGGCCGACGAGGAAAATCCGGCGCCTGCCGTAGACGTCGGCGATCCGGCCGCCGACCAGCAGCAGCCCGCCCAGCACGAGGAGGTAGCTGCTCACGATCCACTCGAGCCCGCTGACCGACAGGTGCAGGCTGCGCTCGATGGTCGGGAGCGCGACGTTGGTCACGTTGTTGTCGAGATAGGCCATCAGGGTCGCGAGGCTGACCGCCGTCAGCACCCACCACCGTGTCCGTTCCGTCATGATCGGGCGCACCTTCCCCGGAGAGAGCTCGTCTACGGCGTACCTGTAAGCCGTACCTGTATGACGTTCTTATACGTTGTACAAGTTCTCATTGCTGATGCTGCCTTGTACGCTGTATAGTTGTCAAGTGGCTTCTTCTTCCTCGCTCCCCGACGCGGGCGAGCGGACCCGCCTGACCAGGGCGGCCGTGGTCGACCAGGCGCTGGCGCTCGCCGACAAGTCAGGCCTTGACGCGCTGACGATCCGCAGGCTCACGACCGAGCTCGGCGTAACCCCGATGGCGCTGTACTGGCACTTCCGCGGCAAGGACGAGCTGCTTGACGGGCTCGCCGAACGTCTCTGGGGCGAGATGGACCTGACCGTCGACCGCGACGCGCCATGGACGGAGCAGATACGCGGGCTGTTTGAGTCACTGCTCAAGGTGCTGCGCGCTCATCCCGCAGCGCCCGAGTTGCTGATGCACTCTAAGAAGGTGGCCGATAATGGGCTCAACGCCACCGAGCTCACCCTCGACATTCTGCGAACAGCCGGGCTCAGTCCGGAGGATGCGAGCTTTGCTGCCCGCTCGGCGCTGTGGACCGGCATCGCGCTCGTCATGAGCGAGCCGGGTATCGAATCACTTGACGACGCCGAGCGGGCCGAGTTGCAGCGGAAGAAGCAGGTGGCGATGGCGACCCAGTCCCCGCTCAAATTCCCCCGGCTGGTCGAGTGCGCGCTGCCGATGACCGCATGCGACGACCCGGAAGAGCATTACCGATTCGGCGTTGACCTGTTCATCGGAGGCCTGGCAGCGGTCGCCGCCGCGCGGGCCGGGGCGGCGGAGTCGGCTTCGGCCTAACTACATGATGTCTAATTCCTGCCTGAGCGCGAGGTAGGCGCGAGCTTGGGACAGCCCGGCGGCGCACTGAGGGCAGAGCCGGTCGAGTGTGTCGCAGTCGGGGCAGCATAACGGCGGATCCCGGTAGTAGATCGCGTCGGCTAAGGCTTGCCGGAGTAACTCGCGGTGCGCGGGCAAGAGCGCAGCGATGGTCATTCCGGCCGCCGCTGGAGTGGCACTTCGGGCGTCGCGACCGGACCGTGTACGTCGGCGTACTGGCTGGTCTGGGCTGCGGCGAGGGTCGTGCGCAGTTCGGCGGGATCATTGGTAATGACGGTGTGCAAGCCGCTTCCGGGGCGCTGGCGGCGGGCGGCGAAGCGGTAGCCACTCGGGGCGGGCTCGATCCAGATACGAAAGCGGGGGAATTCTGCGCGCAGGGCCGTCAGGGTAATCTCACGTTGGGTATCCAAAGTCGTTCTCCGCGTTTGGCTTGGCTGTTCTGGCGTTCTCAGCGTGCCGTTGCTGGAATAGCCTCTGGAATGGCTACGTGCGGGGTGTGACACGCGCGTATCACTGCCGGCCAGCGGCGTATGGCGACGTGTGAGGAGACATGATGCTGTTGCCTGATGAGGGCCGTACCCCGCGCCAGGTGTTCGGGTCGATGGTGCGGTTTTACCGGGAGCAGGCCGGGCTGAGCCGCGCGGAGTTAGCGGGCCGCATCTTCAAGTCCGCAGCCCTGGTGCAGGCGATCGAGCAGGGCCACCGGGCGGCGACCCCGGAGGTTACCGCTGACCTTGAGGCAGCGCTGGAGGCGGGCGGCGTGCTGGCGCAGCTGCGGCAGGAGATGGGCAGCGGGCTGGCCACTCAGGCCTTTCCCGCCTGGTTCCAGGACTGGGCGCTGAAGGAGTCCGAGGCGACAGTTCTGCGGTATTTCGGGCCGCTGGTGGTGCCCGGCATTCTGCAAACCGAGGACTATGCCAGGGCGGTGATCCGGACGAGGTTCGGGCTGAGCCCCGATGAGATTGACGAGCAAGTTGCGGCGCGACTGAAACGGCAGGAGATCCTGGACCATAACCAGCCGCCCATGCTGTGGGTGGTCCTGGATGAGTGGGTGCTGCGGCGGCCATTCGGCGGCCAGCATGTGATGACCGAGCAGGTATGCCACCTTGCTCAGCTGGCCAGGCGTCCGCGTATCGCGATCGAGATCGTCCCGGCGGACGTGGGTGCTCACGACGGCACGACTGGCGCTTTCGACATTGCCGGTTTCGGCGGTGCTCCTAGTGTCGGTTACCAGGAAGGCCCAGCGGGTGGCCTGACGATCGAGGAGCCGAAACTCGTGGCCTTGCTCGAACGCGTCTGGGATACCCTCCGAGGGGACACGCTGTCACGGGCAGCGTCCCTGGCTCTCCTGGAGGAAACGGCGAAATCATGGGCATCGGCGACGTGACCTGGCGCAAATCGAGTTACAGCGGCAGCGGTGGCGGGGACTGCGTGGAGGTCAGCACGCGCGAGGTCGCTGGCCGAAGGCTCGTGCGCGACTCCAAGCACCCGGACGACGCGGTGCTGGCCGTGGCGCCGCATGACTGGCAAGCGTTCATCACGTCGGTGAAGGCCGGGAAGTTCGACCTCTCCTGATCATCCACCCATGGCACCGCGTTAGCGCTCATGTGACGTCGCGGCGGACGGTGGTGATCGCGGCCACCGCGGCGACCGCCACAGCGACGATCGTGAGCACAGCGATCGCGGCCGGGTAGGGCAGGGCGGCCACGCCGCGCGGGATCTGCGGCATGCCGCCGCCGTTGGTGTCCCCGGCCATCATGGCTGCCGCCGTGTAGGGCAGGAAGCGTCCTACGGCGGTGAGGGTTGCGCCCACGACTAGCTCGACCACAAGCCCCCAGGCGACTACAGCGATGATCGCGCCTGTCTGATTGCGGATCAGCGAGCCAGCGCCCGCGCCGGCCGCAGCCAGCAGCGCCGAGCCAATGACGGCGCCGCCGGCATAGCGGGCGATGGCGGGATCGGAGAGCGCGAGCGGGTAGCCGCGGGTGGCGGCGAAGCCGAGTGCGATCACGGTTGCCGTCGCTGAGACGGCGATCCCGAGCACCGAGCCGGCGAGCGCCGCCGCAATGGTCTTTGCCGCCAGGACCAGGCTGCGGTCGGGCTGGTCGAGGTAGGTGTCGGTGGCGGTCTTGAGCCGGAACTCGCCGCTGGCGATCACCACGCCGAGCAGGGCGGCGACCAGCAGCGCGAACCCGGTGCTCGCCAGGTTGTCGCGCAGCCCGGCGGCCGTGGCCAGCGACGGGATTGCCATGCCCTTCCCCGTGCCGGCGGTGACGGCCTCCAGCACCCCGATCAGCGCGGTCAGCGCGACCGCGAGGCCGGCCATCGCGGCCACTAGCCGCGTGCTGCGCAGCTTCAGGAACTCGGTGTGCAGGGCCGTGATCACCCCGGCCTCCCTTCGGCCGCGGTCAGCCGGAGGAAGGCCTCCTCCAGGCTGCCGGTGTCCGCAGTCATCTCGAAGATCGGGATGCCCAGCGCCGCGGCCAGCGTGGCCACCTGCTCGGTGCCCAGCCCGGTGATCTCCAGCTGGCCTGGGCCGGCGGCCCGCACCGCGGCTCCCTCAGATGTGAGCGCGGCGCGCAGCGCCTCCGCCCGCGGAGTACGGACCGTGACCGCCTGCCGCGCGGCCTTCACCAGTTCGGTGACCGGCGCGGCCGAGACGAGCCGACCGTGGTTGATGACGACGGCAAAATCGGCGAACTGGGCCACCTCGGCCAGGATGTGGCTCGACACGAGCACGGTGTGACCCTCGTCGCCGAGCCGGCGCAGGAAGCCGCGCAGCCACAGCACTCCCGCGGGGTCCAGCCCATTCGCCGGCTCGTCAAGGATCAGCACCTCAGGCTCACCGAGCAGCGCCCCGGCCAGGCCCAGCCGCTGCCGCTCCCCGAGCGACAGGCTGCCGGCCCGGCGCCCGGCTAGCTCGCCCATCCCGGTCTCCGCAAGCACCGCATTGATCCGGGCCCGCCTTATTCCGGCCGCGGCGCAGCGGACTCGCAGGTGATTCGCGACGGTGCGGCCCGGGTGGAACCCCGACGCCTCCAGCACGGCTCCCACCCGGCGCCGCCGCTCCCCCAGCTCCCGGTATGGCTTGCCCCAGATCGTGGCCTGGCCGCCCGTGGGCCGTACCAGGCCGAGCAGCGCGCGCAGCGTCGTGGTCTTGCCTGCCCCGTTGGGCCCGAGGAACCCGGTGACCGTACCGGCCCCGACCGCAAAACTGAGCCCGTCGACCGCCGTGCCCGACCCGAATCGCTTGGTCAGGGCGCGGACTTCAATGACCGTCATGGACGACGCGCCCGGCGCCGCCGCACCAGCGAGTACGTCCCGACGCCGCCCAGGGCCACCACGATTAGGACCACCCAGACCACCATCATCGCGGCCTGGCCGCCGCTGCCGTTGCCACCCATGGCTTCCTCCCGGCACTACTATGGACAACGGTCCACACCATAATGGACGAGCGTCCATACTGGCAACCCGTGCGACCCGGTGCGGTTGCGGCCGGGCGATGATCCAGGAGAACGACGAGGCAGATGGCACGCGGAGTTGCGATACCTGAGGTCCGCGAGCAGCTGTTCGCTGCGGCCGACCGGGTGCTGTCCCGGGACGGCCCTTCGGGCCTGACCACGCGGGCCGTCACCTCCGAGGCCGGGGTTGCGAACGGGGTGCTGCACCGGCACTTCCGTGACCTCGACGAGTTCCTCGGGTCGTTCGCCGCCAGCAGGCTCGAGGCGATCGCGGAAGGTGCGGCAGCCCTGCCGGGCCGTGCCGGGCACGGCAGCGTCACCGGTAACCTCACCGAGGCCACGGTCGCGGTGTTCGGCGCCAGCGCCCAGTCGCTGATGAGCCTGGTCGCAGTGAAACCGGAACTAGGCGCAGCGCTGGAGCACGGCGCGGGCCGCGCGGGCGGGCTCGGCGACATCGAGGGGCACTTCACCGCCTATCTCGTCGCCGAGAAGAAGCTGGGCCGGATCGGGCCGGGCGCCGACACCGAGGCGCTGGCGTTCACCCTCCTCGGCACGGCCCATCACCTGGTGATCACCCGCCGGGACGATGTGCCAGGCCTCCGGCGGCAGGTACGGCGGATCGTGGACACGCTGGTCGCAGGCATGGGCGCCGGCGCCGCCCGGGAGGCGAGCGCACCTTCTCCATGAATCCCACTAGCTCCGCCAGGCATGATCGGCGGTGCGTGGATGGAAGATCGGTGTCGCTAGAGCAGCATGAAGGGCCCATCCATGTCGTTCAGAATCTGGTTTCGGCTGCGCTGCGGGGCTGCGAGGCGGTTACGGAAGCGGGCCATGCTTGGCGGGGCGGTCCGGAACAACTGGGCCTGGCCAAACCACGGTGAGCTGGCTATGTCTCTCCCCCTGGTGACAACCGCCGACCGCGTCGCAGAAACCAGCAGGGGCAGCTGCTGCCAGCGGCTAGGCCCCGGCGGTGCAGAGCGGGACTCGCGGCCGGCGGTTGGCACGCACCCCGCTCAGGTCGCGGTGGCCTCCTCAGTGGTCGCGGCGGCCTGCCCGGACCGGGCCGCAGCGCGCTTCTTGTCTTTGTCCTGGCGGATGGTGAGCTTGCCCTTACGCATGATCCCGATCCGCTGCGCCCGGCGGGCGATGGAACTGTCGTGGGTAACCATGACCAGGGTCAGGCCGCGCTCCCGCCACGTCTTCTCCAGCAGTCCGATGATCTCGTCCCGGGTGTCCTCGTCGAGGTTGCCGGTCGGCTCGTCGGCCAGCAGCACTTTTGGCTCCTTCACGAGCGCCCTGGCGATAGCGGTGCGCTGCTGCTGGCCGCCGGACATCTCCCCCGGCAGGTGCTTGGCCCGGTCGTCGAGCCCGACGTCGGTCAGGGCCCGCAGCGCCCGTTCCCGCCGCTCGGAGCCGCTGATGCCCAGCGGCACCAGCGCCGTCTCGACGTTCTCCTGCGCTGACAGCGTCGGGATCAGGTTGAAGGTCTGGAAGATGAACCCGATCGAGGCCGCCCTGACCTTGGTGACCTGACTCTCCCGCATCTGGGCCAGGTCCTGGCCGTCGAAGTCGACGATGCCCGAGGTCGGCCGGTCCAGCCCGCCCAGCATCTGCAGCAGCGTGGTCTTGCCATGCCCGGTCGGGCCCTGGATGGCAAGCCACTCGCCGTCCTCGATCACCAGGTCGACGCCCTGCAGCGCGGCAACGGTCGCGTGGCCCTTCTCGTAGTTCTTGGTCACGCCCGAGAGCTTGTACATGGGGCCGGTCCCTCTCCTTGGTTATCGGTTGTCACTCGACCCGGGCCAGTGCCGCCGCCGGGCGCAGCCTGGCTGCCCGCCAGCCACCGAAGATGCCCGCGATCAGGCCTCCGGCCACGGCGAGCACCACGGCGAGAATGATGATGTCCGTGGTAACGGGCGCCGCGAGGTGGACGGTTGTCGAGTGCACTGCCCGGCCGGCCGCGCTGGCGAACCGGCCAGCGAATCCGTTGCCGTTGCCACCGCCACCGCCACCGCCACCGCCGCCGCCAAACCCGCCGCCACCGCCGCCGCCAAACCCGCCGCCGCCGGTGCCGCCATTGCCGAAGAACCGCGAGCCGCCGGGTGTCCCCGAGCCCGTCGTGTTGCCCAGGGACGCGGTCAGCGGATGCGAGACCTTGGACACGATCGCGGCGCCGGCGAAGCCGAGCCCAACCCCGATGACGCCGCCGATGATGCCCATTGTGATCGACTCACCCATCACCTGGCCGATCACGCGCCGGCTCCGCCAGCCCAGGGCCTTCAGCGTGCCGAACTCCCGCACCCGGCGGGAAACCGCTGACATCGTCAGCAGGCTGGCCAGCAGGAACGCCGCGATCAGCGCTGCGATCGCCAGCCACTTGCCGAGATTGTTCGCCAGGCTGGCTGCGCTGGTGATGGACCCGGTGACCTCGTTAGCCAGGTCGGCGGACGTCGTGACGGTGGACCCGGGAACCGCCTTCTGGATCTCCTTCTGCACCGCGGTGACGTCGGCCGAGCTGGTAGCCGCGACGTAGATCGTGTTGACCTTGCTAGTCATCGCCGGAGTGGTCAGCGCCTGGGCGCGGGCGAGCGGAATGTAGACGTCGGAGGACGAGTCATCGGCCGGCTCGGTGACGACCCCGACGACTTTGAACGACGTGCTGGCGAGCGTGACGTCCGAGCCAACCTTCAGGCTCGCGGACTTCGCGTAGCTGGAGTCAACCACCGCGACGTCGGAGTTGCCGTCGGACGACTTGAGGGTACGGCCGGAGCTCAGCGTGGAGTTGCTCAGCGGGCCGAGCCCCGCCGCGCCGGAGGCCAGGTCAACGCCGCTGACCGACACCGCGTTGCCGAGGTTGAAGCCGCCCGGGCCGCGGAAGCCGCCAGAGCCGCCAGAGCCACCGGACCTGGATCCAGGGGTACCGCCGCTGCCGCTGTTGAAGTTCGGGATCGTGAAACTGGTGTCAATGTCGCTGGCGGTGAGCGATCCGGCAGCGGCCGCCACGCCCTGCAGCTTCGAGATCTTCGTGACGTCCGCGGCGGTCAGGGTGCCGAGGCTGCGGGTCGCGGCCAGCGAGTCAATCTTGACCGTCGAGCCCGGTGTGAAGTTGAAGTTGCGTTGCCCAGGGGTGAACGAGCCGGACGTCGGCGAAGACGTGACCGTCGCCGACGTGCCCACACCGTAGAGGTTCTGCAGGACCGTGCCCTGCGCCGCCTTGACGCCATTCGACGCTGCGCTCACGGTGATAACGAGGCCGACGCCCAGGGCAAGACCCAGCGATATCAGGATCGCCTGCCGCATCCGCCGGCGCAGCTCGCGCCGGAGGTATGTGAAGAACATGAGGACTCCTTAGCAGGACCGCAGTCAAGTGCGGCGCGGGCTGGCCGGCTGAGCGAGCTGTACCGGGCACACGCATGCGCCGGTACAGATCATGGATGCCGACGCTGAACGGACGCTGAAGGAGTTCTGCGAACTTGCCGGAACGCTAATTCCCGCGAATCGCTCTTATGGATTCGCGCAGTGATCCCATTGTGGCGAGCACAGCCGAGGGCTCGTAGCCGCAGTGGGCCATGCAGTTCGCGCACCTCGGGTCCTTGCCGCGGCCGAACTTGTCCCACTCGGTGGTCTTGATCAGCTCGTCGTACGTGCTGGCGTACCCGTCGGCCATCAGGTAGCACGGCCGCTGCCAGCCGAGCAGCGAGTACGACGGGATTCCCCACGCGGTGCAGCCGAAATCGGCCTTGCCCTCAAGGAAGTCGAGGAACAGGGGCGAATGGTTGAGCCGCCACTTCTTCCGGTTGCCGTCGCCGAACGCCTTGCGGAACAACTCCCTGGTCTCCGTGACGCCCAGGAAGTGCTCCTGGTCGGGTGCCTTTTCATAAGCGTAGGCCGGCGAGATCTGCATCTGGTCGATGCCCAGGTCGTCGTTGAGGTAGTTGAGCACGTCGATCACGTTCTGAGGAGTGTCCGTGTTGAAGAACGTGGTGTTGGTGTTGACCTTGAACCCGCGCTTCTTCGCGTCCCGGATCGCAGCCACCGCCTCATCGAACACGCCCTCCTTGCAGACCGACTCGTCGTGCCGGTCCTTCAGCCCGTCGATGTGCACGACCCAGGAGAAGTACGGCGACGGCGTGAACTTGTCGATCTTCTTTGGCATCAGCAGCGCGTTGGTGCACAGGAACACGAACTTCTTGCGCGCGATCAGCTGGCGCACGATCTCGTCGATCTCGGGGTGCATGAGCGGCTCGCCGCCGGCGATCGACACCATCGGCGCGCCGCACTCCTCGATCGCATTGATAGCTGTCTGCACCGGCATGCGCTGCTTCAGCAGCGAGGCCGGCTGCTGGATCTTGCCGCAGCCCGCGCACTTCAGGTTGCAGGCGAACAACGGCTCCAGCTCAACAAGCAGCGGGAACTTGTCGCGGCGAGCCAGCTTCTGGCGCACCAGGTAGGTGCCCACGCGAAGGCTCTGGCGCAGCGGCATCGGCATTACTGCCTCAACTCCTTGGGAAGGCCGAAACGGATGGACTCGGTCGCGACCATGCGCTCGGTAACGTCCACGGGGCCAAGGCCACGCAGCGCGTCAACGATCTGGCCGACCACGGCAGGCGGCGCCGAAGCACCGGCTGTGATCCCCACCGCCGACGCGCCAGCGAGCCAGCCGAGCTCGATGTCCTCGGGGCCGTCGATCAGGTAGGCGCGGGTGCCAGCCCGCTGTGCGGTCTCGACCAGGCGCCGCGAGTTCGAGGAGTTGGCCGAGCCGGCCACCAGCACCAGGTCAGACTCTGTGGCGATCGCCCGGACCGCCAGCTGCCGGTTGGTCGTCGCGTAGCAGATGTCGTCGCTGCCGGGCCCGCGCGCCTCGGGGAACCGGTCCAGCAGTGCGTCGACTATGCCGCCGGCCTCGTCGGCCGACAGCGTGGTCTGCATGAGGTAAGCCACCCGGCCAGGGTCAGCTGGCCGCATGCTGGCGACGTCCGCAGCGTTCTGAATCAAGGTTGTCGCGTGCGGTGCCTCGCCGAGCGTGCCCTCGACCTCTTCGTGCCCCGCGTGCCCTATCAGCGCCACCTGGTAGCCCTCAGCGGCGAACCGCCTGGCCTCGACGTGGACCTTGGCGACGAGCGGACAGGTCGCGTCGATCGCGTCCAGGCCGCGCTCGGCTGCTTCGCTGCGCACGGCCGGGGAGACCCCGTGCGCCGAGAACACCACGGTCGCGCCGTCAGGAACCTCGTGGAGCTCGTCCACGAAGATCGCCCCGCGGCGTTCGAGGTCGTTCACCACGTGGGTGTTGTGCACGATCTGCTTGCGCACGTACACGGGCGAGCCGCGCTGCTCAAGCACCCGCTCCACGATCTCGATCGCGCGGTCCACGCCAGCGCAGAACGAGCGCGGCCCCGCCAGCAGCACGGTCCGCGGCATGCACGCGGCCGCCCACCGGGCGAGCGCAGGCCCGGCCCGGCGCAGCGACCGCAGCGCGGCGATGCCGCCTGGCACCGTCCACGGGCTGAGCAGCGGGCGACTCGGCGTGTCGGAGATCGCCCGCAACACGACTGCCGGGCGTCCCGCTGCCCCTTCGAGCAGCATCGCCGACTCCATGTCGACGGCGAGAGCGCCCGTCGCAGCCAGCCGGTCCCGCTCGCCCCGCTGGTAGAAGACATGGTCGATGGTGACGACCGTGCCTGCGGCGGCCCGGAGCCCGGCCCGGCGGAGCTCGCCGGCCAGCAGCGGTGCCGACGCGCAGTTCACCACGGACGCCGCGCCAGAGGCGCGCACCTCGGTGCCTACGACGAGATCACCGGGCTGCAGGTCATCGGTTAGCCCGCCGCCGACGCCGGCCACGGCAAGCGTTCTGAACGTTTCTGAGCGCAGCCGGCCTGCCTGGGCCGCCGCCCTGGCCACTCCATAGCCGCTGCGCCTGACCTCAGCGGCACCGGCCAGCCCGCGCCGCATAGCCCGTGCCTCCACCCCCATCGGGGAGCACACGAGGAGCTGGTCAGCCGGGCTCATCGGCACCTCCCGCGGAGAGGTAGCGGCCGAGGGCGCTGACCGGGAACACCAGGCGGTACAGGTGGTAGTTGATGTAGAAGTCGCCCGGGAACCCGGTCCCGGTGAACTGCGGCTCGTCCCAGGTGCCGTCCGGGCGCTGAGTTTGCGCGAGCCAGCCGACACCCCGGTCAATGCTGACCTGCTCGGCGGGCCCGCCCGCAGCGAGCAGCCCGAGCAGCGCCCATGCGGTCTGTGACGCGGTGGACTCGCCGCGGCCGGCCCACTGCGGGTCGTCGTAGGAGCGCAGGTCCTCGCCCCAGCCGCCGTCGGCGTTCTGGTGACCGACCAGCCAGGCCAGGGCGCGCTGAACCGCTGGCTCGCCCGGCTTGACCCCGGCCGCGATGAGCGCGGGCAGCACGGCGCCGGTCCCGTAGACGTAATTCGCGCCCCACCGGCCGAACCAGGACCCGTCGCTCTCCTGGGCTCGCAGCAGCCAGGCCACTCCCCTGCGCACCACGCGCGAGTCAGCCATGCTCGCCGCGGACAGCGCCTCCACCGCGTGCGCGGTCACGTCCGCTGACGGCGGGTCGGTGACCGCACCGAAATCGCAGAACGGGAGCTTGGTCACCAGGCTCGAGGTGTTGTCAGCGTCGAAGGCTCCCCATCCCCCGTCGCGGCACTGCATCCCGGTCACCCAGGCCACCGCGCGGTCGATGGCTCCCTTGGCTCGCTCAGCAGCGCCACTGCCCTGCATCGCGGCCTGCTCTTCTGCTGTCTGCATGGCCGCTTCGCTGTACCAGGGGTCAGCGGATGCGAGCCAGGTCACCCGGCCGAGCGCGAGCAGCGCCTCGGCCGTGTCGTCGACGTCGGGGTAGACGTCGTTGTCGAACTCAAAAGCCCAGCCCGCAGGAGCGAGCGCTGGCCTGCGGACCTGCCAGTCGCCCGGGCCGCTGATTTCCTCGTCAAGCACCCAGCGGCCCGCCCTGACCAGCGCGGGGTGGTCGGGCGGCAGCCCGGCGTCGGCGAGCGCGATCATCGCAAGGATCGTGTCCCAGACCGGTGACTGGCAGGCCTCCAGCCGCCGCACCTGCCCGTCCGGAGTGTCCTCCCAGATCGTGAAGCGGTCCAGGCCGGCCAGGCCGCGGCTGATCACCGGGTGGTCCAGGCCGTAGCCGAGCAGGTGCAGCGCTATCAGGGAGTAGACCCACGGCGGCTGGATGCCGCCCCAGCAGCCATCTCGCTCCTGGCGCGCGACGATCCACTCGGCGCCGCGGCGAAGCGCCGCCGTCCGGACGGCGCGCGCTGGCCGGAGCCGCCGGATGCGCCGCTCGTAGACGTGCAGCGCCCGGTCCAGCCAGCGGAACCCGGCCGCCCAGGGATCGGGCCGCCTGTGCGCGGTGGCCCGGCCGGCTGGTACGGCGGGCTGGGGCTTGAGTTCGTTCAGGGTAAAAGGAAGAGTGCGGACCGGCCGGAGTGAGCTGACGATCGTGAGCGGCACGATCGTCTGCCGGGCCCAGCAGCCCCAGTCGTACACGTTCAGCGGGAACCAGGCCGGGAGGTAGATGACCTCCGGGGGGATGACCGGCAGGTCGTCCCAGGACCACTCGCCGAACAGGGCCAGCCAGATGCGGGTGAAGACCCGGGTGGCGGGGATGCCGCCATGGCTGGAGACCCAGGCAGCGGCGCGGGCCATGTGGCTGTCGCCGGGAGCGTCCCCGGCCAGCCGGAGCGCGACGTAGGCCTCAACGGTTGTGGACAGGTCGCCGTCGCCGCCGTAGAAGTTGGCCCAGGTCCCGTCGGCGCGCTGGCAGGACCGGATCCAGCGGGCGGCCGAGGACGTCTGCTCCGCGGTGCGCACGCCGAGGAACTCGCGCAGCAGGAGGTCCTCGGCGTCCATGGTGACGTTGGTCTCCAGCTCGCCATGCCACCAGCCCTGCTCGTACTGCAGGTTGAGCAGGTGCCGGGTCGCGCGGTCCAGGGCGTCGCGCGGGGTGACCTCGGTCCCGCTCAGGCGGGCCTGGGTAAAGGTCATGGCGCTCCCCTCACCATTGGCGTGCCGTGATGAACTCGGCGATCCCGGCGAACTCCGCCTGGACGTCGTCGGGCATGTCGGTCTCGGCCAGGCGCTTGCCCGCTGCAGCCAGCGCCGCGTCCGTCTCTGACTCGGCCCACTCCCGGCCGCCGGCCGCCTCGACCAGCCCGGCTGCGTGCGCCAGCTCGTCCTCGGTGAGGGGCTCCGGAGTGGTCAGCAGCTCAGCCAGTTCCTTCCCGGCCGCTGTCTGGCTGGTCAGCGCGGCCACTACCGGCAGCGACTTCTTCCGCGCCCGCAGGTCGGACATCACCGGCTTGCCAGTCACGTCAGGGGCGCCCCAGATGCCGAGCAGGTCATCGGTGAGCTGGAACGCCAGCCCCACGTGGGCGCCGAACTCGGCCAGGCCCATGGCGACTGCCGGAGCTCCGACGTAGATCGCCCCGATGCTGCAGGCGCAAGCCATCAGCGCGGCGGTCTTGTCCGCCGCCATCTGCCGGCACTGCTCCAGCGTGACATCGTCGCGGCGCTCGAAGGCCAGGTCCGCGCCCTGGCCCGCGATCAGCCGCTGCACCGCAGCGGACAGGCAGCGCGACGCCCACAGGCCCTGCGGGGCCGGGCCCTCCAGCAGCAGGTCCTGGGCGAGCTGCAGCAGCGCGTCGCCAGCCAGGATGGCGGCGCCGACCCCGTACACCGTCCACGCCGTTGGCCGGTGCCTGCGTTCGGTGTCGCCGTCCATGATGTCGTCGTGCAGCAGCGAGAAGTTGTGCACGAACTCCACTGCTGCGGCCGGTGCCACACCGCGTTCCGGCTCCGCGCCGGCGGCGCGGGCGGACAGCACGGCCAGCGCGGGCCGCAGGGCCTTGCCGGAGTTACCCTTTGCCACCGCCCGCCCGTCGGCGTCGGCCAGGCCGAGGTGGTAGGCCGCGACCACGCGCACGTCAGGGCTCAGCCGGTCCAGCGCGGCGGCGATCGCCGGGCTCACCAGGTCGCGGGCGGTCGCCACGCCCGCCGGGATCGTCGCCGTCATGACAGCGATCCAGCGGCGGCATCCAGTGCGGGCTCGGCTGGCTGTGCCGGGAGCCGGGTCCCGGCCCGCTCGCGTGCGGCCTGCCCGGCCAGCTCCTGCATGAGCTCGGTTGCAGCTGTGCGTCCGCTTCGCACGGCCCCCTCCATCGTGTCTGGCCACCCGGTGTCGGTCCACGCGCCCGCCAGGACCAGCCCCGGCAGTGCGGTAGCGGCAGCGGGACGCAGCGCTGCGCACCCCGGCGCCTGACGGAACGTGGCCCGGCGTTCCCTGGTGACGAAGAAGTCGGTCACACTGGCCCCCGCTGCCGCGGGGAACAGCTGCTCGAGCGCGGGCAGGAACATCTCCCGCAGCGCGGCCACCGGGACGTCGACGTAGCTGTCCGCCGCCGACAGGGAGACCGCGAGGTACTGCCCGGCCTGCACGCCGGCCGACCGGGTCTTGTCGAAGACCCACTGCACCGGTGAGTCAACGGCTGCGGCGAACGGCAGCCTGGTCACCCGCCGGTCGTACATCACGTGCACGTTCACGATCGGCGACGTACCCAGCCGCTGCCACCGCGCGGCGCGGGGCAGCCCGGCCGCCCCGGCCAGCCGGGCGGCGGGCCCGGCGGGCACCGCCAGGATCACGCCGTCTGCATCCAGCGTCGTCGCCGCGCCGCCCCCGTCCCCGCCGGAGGTGACCGCGACCCGGAACTTTCCGGTGCGGTGGTCGCGCTCGACCGCCACCGCCTTGGTCGCCAGCCGCACGTCCGCCCCGAGCCTGCCCAGCAGGCCCGCAGCGGCCCGGCCGTGCAGGACCCCGAGCGGCACAGCGGGCACGCCGATGTCCGCCGCGTCAGCGCGGCCGAGCAGCGCCGTCTTCAGCACGGTCGCGGCGAGCGGCACGCTCGCCTCGTCGCCGTCGACGTTCAGCGAGGACACGATGAACAGGTCCCAGAGCTTCCGGCGGGCGCCCTCGTCCTGACCCCGGGCGCTCAGCCAGTCGCCCAGCCGCTGGCTGTCCAGTCCTTTGCGTGCCGGATCCAGCGTCCGCATCGCCAGCGCGGCCCGCGCCACGCGCAGCCGTTGCGGCACCGACAGGAAGCGGTAGCGGGCCACGGCAGCACCCAGGTGCAGCGGGCCTGGCAGCGCGGCCCGGCGCAGCCTGGCCCGGCCGCCGCCGGGCGACAGGACAGTGACGTCGAAACGGTCCTGGACCCTGACCGAGCCGGTCATCCCGAGCCGGGCGAGCAGCTCGCGGTAGCTGGTGCAGCAGCGCAGGAACACGTGCTGGCCGTTGTCGATCGCCAGGCCGCCGCGGGAGAACGAGCACGTCGCGCCGCCGAGCCATGGCCTGCTCTCGAGCAGGGTCACGCCGACGCCCATCTCGCGCAGCGCGATCGCGGCGGTGATGCCCGCCAGGCCGCCACCGACGACTACGGCGTGACGGCCGGTCATGATAGGCCTCCCGCTGTCCTGTTTGGCAAGGGCCTGTCTGGCACCGGGCTGTGCATGGCACGGCTGTGCCCGGCGCGGGGCCGTTGGAGGCAGGCACCCGCTCCCCGATCCCGGCAAGCGCGCGAACCGCCACCATCAGCTTGGCCGTCGTGGGCAGGGACTGCCGCTGCGCCAGCGCGGCCTCTGGTGCCGCCGCGATCTGGCCGAGCAGCCGCAGGTAGATGCCGGCCATCGCGCCGGTGCACGCGGCACTGCGCCGGTCCAGCAGCGGCAGCAGCTGCAGGCCCGTCCCATACCAGTCCAGCGCACGCCGGGCCTCGAACCTGATCAGCTCGGGTAGTCCTGGGTTACCTGCCAGCCTGTCCGCCTGACCGGGCAACAGCGTTGCGCCAAACCGTTCCAGGTCCTCGGCTGGCAGGTAAACGCGCCCGTTGCCCAGGTCCTCGCGTATGTCCCGGAGGATGTTGGTGACCTGCAGCGCGATCCCGAGGGCGTCGGCGAGCGGCGGCGCCGCCGCAGGGTCGCGGCTGCCGAACACCCCGAGCGAAAGCCGCCCGATCGAGCCGGCCACGCAGCGGCAGTAGTGCTCCAGATCGCCGAACGTTGTGTAGCTCGTGCCGCGCACGTCGGCCTCGCACCCGTCGATGAGCTCAGCAAAGGCGCTGAGCGGGATCGGGTAGCGGTGCGCTGCGTCGGCCAGAGCGACCAGCACCAGGTCATCACCTGCCGCGGCGGGCCCGGCATCGATGAGCGCGGTGACGCAGGCCCGCGCCTGCGCCAGGGCGGCCAGCTTGTCAGGAACGGGCAGAGTGCCATCACCAACGTCGTCCACCCGGCGGGCGAACGCATAGACGGCAGACAGCGCCTGGCGCTTGCCGGGGGGCAGCAGCCGGATGCCGTAGGAGAAGTTCCGCGCCTGTGTCCGGGTCACCAGCTCGCAGTGCCGGTAAGCAGCCGTGACGCTGAACACGGCGGATGCCGGGGCCGTCATCGCCTCACCGCCCTCTCGCGTAGGCAAGGGTCAGTTCGGCGGCAACCCGCCGTTTGCGCGGCTGCGGCGTTGCTGCCAGCACGTCGTGACCTGACGCAGCGATGGCCGCAAGCGCCGCCCGGCCTCCGGCGACGTAACCGGCGACGGCGGCGCGCGCAGCACCCCGCAGCGTGCCGATCAGCGGGGCACCGGCGTCGAGTATGTGCCCCGCCCGGGTGGTCTCGAACCCGACCAGCGCCCGCACCTGCGGCGGCGCCGCGGGCAGGGCCAGGTCCGCCTCGGTCACGCCGAACGCTTCCATGTCGCGCGCTGGCAGATAGACCCGGCCCGCCTGCAGGTCCTCCGCCACGTCCTGCCAGTGCTCGGCGAGCTGCAGCGCTGTGCAGACGCTGTCGGACAGCACCGCACGCGGGGCGGTGAAGCTGCCGAACACGTGCAGCACGATCCGGCCCACCGGGTTGGCCGACAGCCTGCAGTAGCCGACCAGGTCCTCGAAGGTCTCGTAGCGGGTGACGGCCTGGTCCTGGCGGTTAGCCTGGATCAGGTCGAGAAACGGCTGCATCGGAATGCCGCAGTCGGCGACGGCCGGCTCCAGCGCGCGCACAACCCCGGTCTGCGGACCGGTCCCGCCGGTGGCGCCGCCTGCCTGACTGCCGTACAGCCGCCGCAGGTCAGCCTCAAGCTCGTCGAGCAGCCGCAGCCGCTCCTCCGGCGGCGCCTGGTCGCCGATGTCGTCGGTCGTCCGGGCGAAGCCGTACACCGCCATCAGGTGCCGCCGACGGCTCGACGGCAGCAGCCGGAGGGCAACGGGAAAGTTCTCACCCGCCGCCCGCTGCGCCTCCGGGCGCGCTGAGTCAACCGTCGGCACAGTCCCCTCCAATGCCACGGTCTCTATTTGCGCACAGGACTCATTTGAAGCGCAAATAATGACGGCCGTGTCAGCTGACATCCGCGTCGCCTTTACGATCGATTTGCTTTCAGAAGCCAGATCGTGATACATGGACGGCCCGCCTGGTCCTACCTCTGACCAGGCCGGGTTAAACGCAAGAACTGACGCTAACGTCATGTCTGACGAAGACTGACGCTAATGTCATGCGAAGCTGACATTGATGTCACATTTGCAGCAGTCTGCATATGACGAGTGCGTCATATCAGGAAAGCCGCCGGACCTTCTCCGCATGACAGCGTTCTCCGCATGACCGCCTTCTGCGTGACACGGACCTCCGCATGGCAGCGGTCCAGGCGAGCACCGCATAGCTGCCGCCGCAGGTGCGCCGTAACACGCCCGCTGTCTGGTATGGGGTGATACAAGGTTGCCCGGACATCCGGCCCTCCGCTCCAGCCAGCGGCCGGCCCGGCCTAGTGCAGGCCGCTTGTCCTGGTCACCGTATCTGCGTGCCGATAGGTCGTCACGGAGTGCCGCGTGGCCGTATCATCATGGGCTGCGCCCGACGGCGCCAAGCAAGGAGGTTCCGGTGCAGACGGACGGTCACCGGTAGCCCGTGGACAGCCGCGTGCCCGCGCGGTCTCGGGACCAGCAGCCAGAGTGGCCAGTCAAGTCGGGGTCGGTACCTCCGCTGGCCGACGCTTACATCGCCAGGCCTGA
This sequence comes from uncultured Actinomycetota bacterium, assembly GCA_963815375.1. GTDB lineage: Bacteria > Actinomycetota > Actinomycetes > Streptosporangiales > Streptosporangiaceae > JASHPR01. The sequence continues at coordinate 61,760 of CAWFGX010000001.1, forward strand.
ATCCGCGCCAGACCTCAATGCCGCGCTGGTGCCCGGCACCACTGTGGTGCTGGCACCCAGCCACGGGGCAACTCCGCAGTCACGCGAATGGTTCGGCGCCTGCGGAAAAACTCAGCTCGCTGTGGCATTCGCCCAGAAACTGTGGCAGTTGCGGCAGCTGGACCTGCTGGTGTGGCTTTCTGCGTCAAGCCGCGCGTCGGTGCTCACCGGATATGTCGCAGCCGGATCGGCAGTAGGAACTGGGACTGCTGGCTCGGCGGAGGCCGCAGCCGCCCGCTTCATCAGCTGGCTCAGCGGTACCGACAGGCCGTGGCTTGTGGTGCTCGACGACCTGCGCGATGCCACGGACCTCGATGAATTGTGGCCCGAGGGAGCCGCGGGCGGGGTCCTGATCACGACGGCGGGTTCTGAGACCGTCGCCGGCATGCCCCAGTCGCTGGTCGTGCCGATGGGTGCTTTCAGCACGCACGAGGCGCTTGGTTACCTGATGGGCCGGCTCACCGCAGACCCAGACCAGCGCCTCGGCGCCATAGATCTCGTCGATGACCTGGGCTGCGAGCCGATGGCGCTGGCGCAGGCCAGCGCGGTCATCGCCAGCTCCGACCTGTCGTGCCGTCAGTACCAGGAGATATTCGCGCGCCGGCAGCGGCAGCTCACGGACGCCTCCAACGGTGGCACAGCGGCTGCGGCCGTCACCTGGACGCTCAGCGCCGAGCATGCAGCCCGGCTGTCGCCAGAGGGCGTCATCCAGCCACTGCTGGCCCTGGTCGCGCTGCTGGACGGACGCGGGATCCCAGCGGCGGTGTTCAGCACGCCAGCCGCGCAGGAATACCTGACTGGCGGCGGCGCCGTTCGCGCCGCTGACGCCCAGCTCACCTGGGCCTCGCTGGTCAACCTCGAGCGGGTCGGACTGCTGACCATGGATCCGTCGACGGAACCGCCCACGGTCCGGGTCAGCCCGGCGATCCAGCAGGCCATCCGGACGACGATGCCCGACACTCTGCTTGACCGCGCAGCACGCGCGGCCGCGTACGCGCTGCTGCAGGCGTGGCCGGAGGACGTTCCAGGCGAGCGGCTGGAGTGGCCGGCGACCGGCCTGCTGGCCTGCGCGACCAGGCTGCAGGAACTCAGCGGCAGCATGCTCTGGGAGGGAGGCGAGCCGCATCCGCTGCTGCTGCAGATTGGGCGCAGCCTCGACAGCGGCCGCCTGAGAGTGCCCGCGGTCGCTTACTGGTCGGAGCTCACCGGAACCAGCGACCGGATCCTCGGGCCCGGCAGCCCGGACACGCTCACCGCTGGCAGCCATCTGGCCACGGCGCTGGCAGCCGATGGCCAGGTCACCGAGGCAGTCTCGTGGGCCCGGTGGGTTCTCGCCAGCCGCGCCCGGGTGCTCGGCGCGGACGACCCGGACACCAACTCGGCCCGGGTCAGCCTCGGCCAGGCACTGATAGTCGCCGGTCAGTCCGTCGAGGCGATCGCGGTCCTCGAATCGGCGGCCACCAACTGGGAACGCACCCGCGGGCCCGACGACGCCGACACGCTCGACGTTCGAGACGAGCTCGCCGCCGCGTACACAGCCGCGGGGAAGCGCAGTGAGGCGATCGAGCTGTACCGGGGCACGCTCCAGCACCGCGAGCGGGTGCAGGGCCAGCGTCACCCCGACACGGTGGCGACGCGCCAGCACCTCGCCGACGTCTACCTGGCCGAGGGCCGCCTCAAGGACGGCATCTCCCAGTACCGGCGAGTGCTCGCCGACCGGGAACGCGTCCTCGGCCCCGATCACCCAGACACCATCCAGGCGTGCGCCAGCCTCGCGGCCGCTTACCACCAGGCGGGCCGGATGGCCAACACCGTGGAACTCTCCGAGCAGGCGCATGCCAGCTACGAGCGGGTCCTGGGCCCTGACCACCCTGACACCCTGGCGGCCAGCATGAAACTGGCGGCCGCGTACTACGCCATCGGCAGGCTCGGCGATGCGGCCGCCCTGCTCCGGGACACCATCTCGCGCTGCGAGCGGGTCATGCCGCCAGGTGACCCGCTCACCACGGCTGCGCAGGAGAGCCTGACGAACATCACCGGCTAGTGCCGTGGCCGCCCCAGCGTGGGCCCCTGCTGAGGCTGCCGCGCGCAATCAGCCCCAGCGTGGGGCCCCTGCTGCGGCTGCTGGGCGCCGGCAGGCCGGTCGTGGGCCCGGCGCCGCTGTAACAGCAACAGTGCCGCGCCCATGACAGCCGCGAAACATCATGGGCGCGGCGCGCAACCTGACTCGTGACGTTGCCTGAAGGCGTTTAGCCGCTCTGCACGCTTCCGCGGGAATCCCGGTCGGCGCGCGTGTACTTTTCGCGCTTCACATGGAAGAACGCTGGGCGGCTCAGCAGCCTCATCAGGATCATGACGATGATGCCGGAGCCGATGACGCTGAGCACGGTGTAAACCTCCCCCGGCGGAACCTGGGTGATGGTCTTCCCGAACACCCAGCCGAGCAGCACTATGGAGCCGGCCGGAAGCAGGCCAATGGTGAGGAAATCTATAACGCTGGAGAAGATCCGGCTGCGGTAGTAGACCATCATGGCCAGGCCGGTCATGACGTAGAAGATCGAGAACAGCAGCCCGGACACCCCGACCACATCGCTGAAGACGTTGTCACTGCCGGCGTACAGGAGATCCACGGCAATGGCGGCGATCATCGCTATGCCCGCGATCACGCTGGCCAGGACGGGCGTTCGCCAGCGTGGTGACACGTCGGCCAGTGCGCGGGGAAGGACGCCGCGGCCGGACATGCCGTAGACAAGCCGGGCGACGATCACGATGCCTGTGCCGGTTGCGCCGGTGACCGACAGCGCGATGGCCAGCGCCATCACTTTCGCCCAGACCCCGCCGCCGATCGCTTGCGCGGCGTAGATCATGGCCGTGGACGCGTGGGCCTGCAGCGCCTTCGGCGAGACAACGCCCTGAAGGCCGACCTGGGCGAGGATGTAAATGATCGCGAGAAGGGCGGTGGCCAGCATCACGGCGCGGCCAGGACTGACCCGGCGCCCCCGGGTCTCCTCGTTGACGTACACCGAAGCGTCCCAGCCACTGTAGATGTACACCGAGATCAGCAGGCCGGCAGCCAGGCTGCCCTGTCCGCCGATGCCGCTGAGGCTCACCCAGCCTGACGAGATGTGCATTGCTCCGGCGTGGTGGCCAACCAGCACGATGACCAGGCCGGCGATCGACAGGCCGATCAGGACGGCGTACTCCACCAGCGCCATGCCCACCTGCACGCGGGCGGTCAACCTGATCCCGATTATGGCGATAATGAGCATGAACAGGACTAGGGCCACGTCAATGCCGAGGGCCTGCCATGTGTTGGACGAGCTTGACCCCCAGATCTGAAGAACGCTTGGAGCAAGGACGACGACCTCGGCAACGGTGGTGATGACGTAGCCGATGACCATTGTCCATCCGGTGATGAATCCAAGGTATGGGTTGATTGACCGGCCAACCCACTCAAATGACGCACCGCTGTTGGCGTTCCACAAGTTCAGCCGTCGGTAGGCGTTCGCGATGACCAGCATCGGGATGACGGTAATTAAAAGGACGAGGCCGCCGCTGTAGGCGCTGGCCAGCGCAAGGGCAGCCAGGGTAGCTGCGACGGTCCCGGCCGGCGCCGATGTGGCCATGCCGATGACGGTGTCCTGGACTAGGCCGATGGCTTCGGGCTTGAGTCCCGTCTGGGTCGCCGGGGCCTGCGCTGGTCCTGGGAACGCCTTTACGGGTCGGTCCGTCATCTGCTCTCTCCTAAAAAGTCTCGGCATGCCCGGGGTCGATCTCCGCGGACAACAAAAAGGCAACCGCGGCTACGGCCCGGGGTTCTGCGAACGGCGCGCAGGCCAGCGCCTGCTCCGTGCAATCCGCGACGCACGCGGCATTCCCCCCTACGCCAGCAGCCTCATGGCCTCCTCAAGCTCGCTCGCGTCTGACATAGCGTTCCTGATCTTGCCGCAAAAATCAATACAAACTAGGGAACGGGGTCGCGCCAATCCTCCGGGCACCTTCGGTACAGGACATCCGATCGTCCCAAGAACCTAATGGGTGCCTGAAGTATGCTTCTTGCTGCCCTCCCCTCCCGAATCAGCCGGAGCCGGCAAGAAGCAAAGCGTGACAAATCAGGCATCATTCCGGAGACGTGCCGCCAGCAATGGCGCCTCCAAGGAAGGGTGAGTTTCTGGGCGAAACCGATCGGAGGAGGGCAGGCGGTCATGTACTGTACCGGGCAGGTGTCTTAACGCCACAATGGTCTTGCCGCCCTGCACGCGGTCCGTACCGAGGAGTGACCTCAATGGGGGGGCACATGTTGCCGGGCCGGGAGCGGCGGCGTGCAGCGCGCCGCTCCATGCGGTACACATTCGCTGTAATCATGGCCGTCCCGCTGGTGGCGTTTGCTGTCGTCTGGGGACTGGCTGGATCGATCATCGTCGAGTCGGTCGGTCACGGCGGCGGGCAGCAGCTCGAGCACGGCGCCACGCTGGTGCGCATGACGCTCGCCGCTGGGATCGGCCTGATCGCCATTATGGTCGCCGCGTTGCTCATGGCCTGGTTCACCCGCCGCCTCGCCCGGGACGTAAGAAGCCTCGGTGAGACCGCCCGGCTCTTCGCCGACCGGCAGGCGCCCGACCTCATCGAACGGCTCCGCCGCGGAGATCAGCTCAACCCCGTCAGCGACCTGCCCCCGCCAGCCCCCGCGAAGATCACCGAGATCAGCCGGATTGCCACGGTCCTTGCCGAGACCCAGCGCAGCACCATCGAGGCGACCGCCTCAGAGGTTCAGCTGCGCAGCGGCATCAGCCGGGTCTTCGTGAGCCTGGCGCGGCGGAACCAGTCGCTGCTGCAGCGACAGCTGCGCATGATCGACGATCTGGAGCGTAAGGCCGCCGACCCCGGAGCCCTGGCTGACTTGTTCCCGCTCGACCACCTCACCACCCGGATGCGCCGCCACGCCGAGGGCCTGATCATTCTGTCCGGCGCGACGCCTGGGCGGTCATGGAGCAACCCGGTGCCGGTCATCGACGTCGTCCGGGGCGCCATCGCCGAGGTGGAGGACTACCGGCGGGTGCACATCACGTCCGTTGCTGACGGCACGATGGCAGGCTCGGCCGTCGCTGACATGATCCACTTGCTGGCCGAGCTGATCGAGAACGCCACGCTGTTCTCCCCCTCGGGCACGCAGGTCGAGGTCAGGGCGGACCGGGTGGGGAACGGCTTCGCCTTTGAGGTCGAGGACCGGGGCCTGGGGATCAAGCCGGACGACCTGGATGCGATCAACGAGAGGCTCGGCAGCCCGACGGACTTCGACCTGGCCGACGCCGACCAGCTCGGGCTGTTCGTTGTCGGGAAGCTCGCCGCCCGTCACGGCGTGCGGGTGTTCTTGCGCCCCTCGCCCTACGGGGGGACGACGGCCATTGTGGTGACGCCCCGCAGCCTGGTCACACACGAGGCCGAGACGCCGGGCGCGGGTCGCGAGCCCCAGAGGGCGGGTGCCGGACGGCCGGACGACCTTCAGCTCGCGCTGACCGGCAGGGCCCGGCGGGACCAGCCGCCCGCCGCCCGCCCTGGCTCGTCAGCCGCCACTTCGGGGTCACGCCCGACGGCGAGCGGGCCGATGCCGTCCATCCCCCGGCGGCGCGCCTCAGTTCCCGGCCGGCCAGACTCGCTCCCCATGGCGGACACGCACCAGGGGCTGCCGCGCCGGGTCCGGCAGGCTAGCCTGTCCCCGCATCTTCGCAATGGCACAGCACCTGGGGATGCCGCACCGCGCCATGAGCCCGATGCGCGTTCGCCGGAGGAAGCACGAAACTTGCTGGCCTCGCTGCAGCGCGGGTGGGAGCGCGGGCGGGCCGAACAGATACCGCAGCCGGACACCGGCGCGGGCGGCAGCGGGCCTGAATCACCGCAGCAGGAGGGGTAAGGGGTAATGGGACAGCCGGACGGAGTCATGGCCGGGCAGGAGCTGAGCTGGCTGCTCGACGACCTCGCCGCTCGCATCGACCAGATCAAGCAGGCGGTGATCCTGTCCCGCGACGGCCTGGCCCTGGCCGCTTCCAAGACACTGAACCGCGAGGACGCCGAGCACCTGTCCGCGCTGGCCGCAGGCGTGCAGAGCCTGGCCCGGGGCGCGGGTGAGCACTTCGGACTCGGCGAGGTCCGGCAGACCATCATCGAGCTGGAGCGGGCGTTCTTGTTTGTCACCGCGGCCGCCCATGGCAGCTGCCTGGCGGTACTCTGCCCAGCCGATGCCGACGCCGGCCTGATCGCGTACGAGATGGCAATGCTGGTGAAGCGGGCCGGGCCGCACCTGATTGCCCAGCCCAGACCCGGCCGCCTCGCGCCGGACGAGTGAGCCCACCGTGCCCGGCTTCGACAGGTGGATCGACCGGCAGGCCGGCCCGGTAGTCCGCCCTTACGCGCTGACCGGGGGCCGGACTGCTCCGGCTGGCGACACAACGCTCGACCTGATCACGGTCGTCGTGGCGTCGGGGCTGCGGGCTAGCCGTGCCCGCGCGTCAGCCCTGGGCCCGGAGCACCGCAGGCTGCTGCGCTTGTGCCAGGAACCATCCACCGTCGCCGACCTCGCTGCTGACCTGGACCTGCCGCTTGGCGTGGTCCGCGTTCTGCTGGGCGACCTCATCCAGGAGAAGCTAATCTCTGCGCAACCGCGCCCGACCGCGCGTCCTCAGGCGAGCTACAACCTGCTGCAGGAGGTCCTCGATGGGCTCCGCGCGCTCTGACGGCGTTCACCCTGACGGTGCACATGCCCCCGATGGTCAGGCCCTGGACGGTGTCGATGCGCCACCGCTGATTCCTTTCAAGATCCTCGTCGCCGGCGGCTTCGGTGTGGGCAAGACCACGCTGGTCAGCGCGATCAGCGAAATCCGCCCGCTGCGCACAGAGGAAGCGATCACCGAGATCAGCATCGGCCTTGACGACGTCACCGATGTGAAGACCAAGACCACCACTACGGTGGCGATGGATTTCGGCCGGATCACGATGGGCAGCCAGATCGCTGTGTACCTGTTCGGTACCCCAGGCCAGGACCGGTTCTGGTTCATGTGGGACGACCTGTCCTACGGTGCGCTGGGTGCCGTGGTACTGGCCGACACAAGGCGCCTCATCGACTGCTTCCCGGCTGTCGACTACTTCGAGCGGCGGAGCCTGCCGTTCGTCATCGCCATCAACGTGTTTGACGGCTCGGAGCAGTACGATCCCGATGATGTCCGCATCGCGCTCGACCTTGAACCTTCCGTCCCGGTCATGCTTTGCGATGCCCGGAAGCGCTCCTCGGTCAAGCAGGTCCTGATCACGCTGGTCGAGTACGTTCTCGCCACTCCGCCCGCGGTGCCGGCCGCAGGGGCCAGCACGGCGCCTGGCTCTGACCGAGCGCAGTCCTGAGAGAGCACCCGACCCACCTCGGACGATGCCCATGCCAGCATTCGCCGGGACTGCCTGGAACCAGCTGAGGGCACAGGTCACCGCGCGATGGGAGGCGATCGACCCGCTGCTGCCAGCGCCGTCGGCTCCGCCGGGCTGCGGTACAGAGCTTGCAGTCAGGGGCGCGGGCAGACAGCTAATGGCTATCGGTACCTGCGATCACTGGCAGGGCCGGCCCGGATCCATCGACCTGACCTGGGGAGCATCCCGCCGGTTCCGCCTCAGCGCACTGACCGCAGGACCGGATGTCGCGGTCTCCCTGGACGAGCTGCTGTCGCAATGGCGCGACCACCTCGGCGGAGTGCCGGATGCGGCCGGAGACGACACAGCCGCAATCGTCACCTGGCCCAGCCGTGACATCGAGGGCGCCACGATCCTGCTGCGCCACGGTCTCGCACCGCTCACCGTGATCGCGGCCCGCGCCGCAGGCGGCCGCACCCCGAACGGCGCCCCAGCAGCGGGCCCAGGCACAGCGAGCCCAGCCGCCGGCAGCCCGGCCACGGGGAGCACTGTCCTGGGGAGTCCCACTGCTGCTGGGCCGCCGGTCCGGCTCAGGCGCGCAGGTCCGGCCGACATCGCAGCCGTCGTGAGCCTGGGCATGGAGATCGTCCGGTTCGACGCGCACTTCGGCGCGGTGGTTGAGCGGACCGAGACAGCCGGCACGCTGCGGCGGGAGGCCGCGAGGATGCTGTCCGAGCCGCAGCCCTGGACGTGGCTGGCCGAGCGCGACGGTGCTCCGGTCGGCATCGCCCAGGCCGAGCGGCCGAAGCGCGCGGCCTGGATCGCGCCGATGGTTCGGCAGGCACCCGTCGCGTACCTGGGGCAGATGTTCGTCGCGGCCGACGAGCGTGGCCGCGGCGTGGGCAGCGCGCTGGTGCGGCAGCTGCACCGCGAGATCGACGCAGCCGGGGTCTCGGTCACGGTGCTGCACTACGAGCAGCTGAACCCGCTCTCCGGGCCGTTCTGGAGCCGGCAGGGGTACCGGCCGCTGTGGACCACCTGGGAGGCCAGGCCAGCCCGGGCCCTCCACTGACTCCCGCTTAGCTGCGCCAGATGAGCACCAGGGCGCAGTCGTCCGACGTGTTGCCCCGAGGCTCCATCGCCCGGACGAGCCGGGCCGCGCCCTCCCGGAACCCGGATGTCACCAGCCGGTCAGCCTCGCCCAGCAGCCGGTCGATCCCGGCGTCGATGTCCCGGCCCGGCGCTTCGATGAGGCCGTCGGTGTACAGCATCAGGGCGTCTCCAGGTCGCAGCGAGCCTCGCTCAGGCACCCGGCGCAGATCCGGAACGACGCCCAGAACGATCCCGCGGGCCTGTGTGAGGCGCCAGGTACCGCTGCCCGCCGCAAAGTGCGCCGCTGGCGGATGCCCGGCTGAGTCGATCACGTACTCACCGGTGGTCAGGTCGAGCGCCAGATGGATCGCTGTAACGAATCCCTCGGTGGCCGCGTTCCGGCGGAGATAGGAGTTGCACGTCGCGAGGAAGTCGTCGGCCGGAACCGACCCGAGCAGCCCGCCGAACGCGCCCGACAGCAGCAGCGCCCTGGTCCCGGCGTCGATGCCCTTGCCCGGCACGTCAACGAGCGCGACTTCGAGCGTCTTGGAATCGCACGCCGACACTACGAAGTCCCCGCCAAAAGATGAGCCCCCGGCCGGCCGCAGCACCGATGCAGAGTGCCACCCGGGAGGCAGGTCCGGCATCCGGCCCTGCGCGCGGATCCGGTCCCGCAGCTCGATGAGCATCTGATCACCGCGGAGACCCTGAACGCCCAGCTTGTTCCTGGTCCTGGCCAGGACGTCAGCCAGGATCGCGGTGATCACGATCGTGGCGATGATCCCCGGCCCTGCCTTGCCCTCCGCAGCGTCATAGGCAAGCGCGACCGCGGTCACGCCGAACAGGAACCGCAGCGCCCGCGGTCCAAGCAGCAGCCCGCCAGCCAGGATCGGGAGGATCATTACCCCCGGCGAGAACCACGCCACGGAGACGCGTACCGCGGCGGCGCCGATGACCAGGACGACAACGGCGAGGCCGAAGGCCAGCCGGCGGTTCCTGGTGATGAACTGCCGCCAGATCAGCCTGCGGGATCGCCGTACCGGCGCCAGAGCGGCGGACGCGAACCTGTGCGGGAGGAAACCAGGCATCCTGCCGGCACTGTACCGGCATACCGCCCATGCGGGCACGTGCCCGGCGGTACGGCCGGCCGGCACCTGTTATTCGGTCGCAGCAGCCACCGTCCACCGGGTAAAAATCCGGCATGGCCGCTTATTCGTATCCGCTCCGCCCGATCACCGAGGACGAGTTCGCTGACTTCTCCGTGGTGCCCGAGCACGCCTTCAACTCCACTCACCCTGCCGCTCTGGACATGCAGCTCGGCCTCATGGTCGCCGAGTTCGACCGCACGCTGGCCGCGTTCGACGGGAAGCAGATCGTCGGGACAGCAGCCGCCTTCACGCTCCGGATGACCGTGCCCGGCGGCACGGCCGCGGCCGCCGGGGTGTCTGACGTCACCGTGCTCCCCTCACACAGGCGGCGGGGGATCCTGACCAGCCTGATGCGCCGCCAGCTCGCTGACATCCGCGACCGCGGCGAGGTGATCGCCGCGCTCTACCCTTCCGAAGGAGGCATCTACGGACGGTACGGGTATGGCGCGGCAGTGACCGAGCTGGATTTCACGATCCGGCGTGGTGAGGGTTCGATCAGGACACGGGGCGCAGCATCGGGCGAGCCCGGCACGGAACAGGCAGCAGCCCCACCCCGGCTGCGGATCGCCGACCCTCACAGCGCCGCGGCTGAGATGGCCCGCGTCTACAGCTCCGTGCTTCCCGGCCGCCCTGGCATGCTGGCCCGTGATGACCGCTGGTGGGACTTTGCCCTGTGGGACCCGCCGCACCGGCGTTCCGGCGGGCCGCTGCGCTGCGTCATCGCCGGGGACGACAATGGCCCGCGAGGATACGTTCTGTATTCCGCTATGCCCGGGAAGCGCGATCACGGTCTGCCCGGCGACGTGCTGCAGACACGGGAGCTTGTGGCCGCCGACCCGGCAGCCTGCACCGCCATGTGGGCCGATCTGCTGAGCCGGGACCTGGTCGCCGAGGTTCGCGCGCGGAGGCGGCCATCTGACGACCCGCTGCCGTACCTGCTCACGGACAGCCGCCGGACCAGGCCCGAGATCGTCGGGGGGCTGTGGGTCCGGCTGGTCAGCGTGCCCGGGGCGCTCTCGCAGCGCCGCTACGCCTGCGCCACCGACCTGGTCATCGACGTGGCTGACGACCTGCTCCCCGACAACGCCGGGCGCTGGCGGCTGCGCGCGCCCGCCCTCGATCACGCGACGTGCGAGCGGACGTCGGCGAATGCGGACGTGGCCCTGCCGGTCGCCGCGCTCGGCACCGCCTATCTCGGCGGATCCCGGCTCGGCGGGCTCGCTGCAGCCGGCCTGGTTAGGGAGCTGCGGCCAGGAGCGCTGACCGAGCTCACCGCCGCCCTGTCCTGGGAGCCAGCCCCCTGGTGCCCGACCCGGTTCTGAGCACCCGTGCCAGACTGGCCCCGGAGGCCGACATGACCGGGATGAAGATAACGGTGGACGCCGCGATGCGGGCCAGGGACGTTTCCCGGCCGCATGCTGAGCACGAGGAGCTGGCCCAGGCCACCGAGCAGAGCCAGCCCGCCGGGCAGCGGCACACGCCGCCAGCTCCCGGTCCTCGCTCCCCCGATAGCAGCCTCCCCGCCGCCGAGACCGCCGCGGCGAAGGCAGACGCGACGGTCCCCGCAGAAGCAGCCGGGACCAGCGCTGCCACTGCCCCGCAGCGGCCAGGCAGGCGGCGGCGCAGGCGCCGCTGATCAGCCAGCGCCGATTCCATCGAGGCGAGCTCCGACCGCCCCGGCGCCATAGTTCCTGGATCCGACGGCCGAGGTGACCCTCCTGTCGGAGGAATCACGGCCACGGCCCGCCGCGCCGACACCTCCGCGACGCCCCGGCGCCGTCACCGCCACGGCGCCATCACCGCCACCAGGCTCGGCCCGTCAACCCTGCCATCGCTCATCGGTTGCGGGCACAGCTCCGACGACAGATAGACATCTAATTATTAGTCATCTAAGATTGGAGTCACATGACCATCCATTAGGGAGGACTCCAGTGACTGATCAGCAAATGAGTGGGCGGGTGGCTCTGATCTGCGGTGCCAGCAAGGGGATCGGCGCGGCCACTGCCGCCGCGTTCGCAGAGGCTGGGGCCGCCGTGGTCCTGGCCGCACGGGATAGCGCCGCCCTGGAAACCGTCGCCGGGCAGATCCGGGCATCCGGTGGCCAGGCCACCGTGGTCCCAGCCGACGTGACCAGCGAAGACTCCGTTCACGCCCTTGTCGACGCTGCGCTGGCGGCCCACGGCCGGCTCGACTATGCGTTCAACAACGCCTCTGGCGGGCCGATGCCGGCACCGCTGGCTGACATCGATCCGGCCGAGTTCGACCAGGGCATCGCAGCCAATATCCGCGGCACGTTCCTCGGCATGAAGTTCCAGATCCCGGCGATGCTGGCCAGCGGCGGGGGTGCTGTCGTCAACATGGCGTCGATCGCCGGCCTGAACGGCACAGCTAACCTCGCCGCATACGTGGCGGGCAAGGCCGGGGTCATCGGCCTGACCAAGGTCGCCGCGCTTGACTATGCCGACCAGGGCGTCCGGGTGAACGTGGTCGCGCCGGGTCCGATCCTCACCTACCACCTCGAGGCCGCGGGCCCGGAAGCGCAGCGTCTGGCTGGCCTGTCCACCCCGGTCCGGCGGCTCGGCTCTGTGCTGGAGGTCGCGCGCACAGTGCTCTGGCTGTGCTCGGAGCAGTCATCGTTCATCACCGGAGCCGTCATCCCGGTCGATGGCGGGCAGTCTGCCGGGATCAAGCCGCCGCAGATGTACCGGCAGGGCCAGCCGATGGCGAGGGCGGCTGGCTGAGGCTACCGCCCGCCGTCGGCTTGCTCGTAGACGCTGACGTGGCGCCAGCTCGCGGCGGTGAACGGCTCGCCGTTCCAGCCTCCCCACCGGTCGCGCAGGCGCAGCCCGGCGATGCGGGCCATGAGGTCGAACTCCGGCGGGTAGGCCAGGCGCACGCTGATCGGCCGGAGGATGATGCCGTCGGCGCTGATGTGGACGTGACTCTCGTCGAGGATCTGGGTCACAGGGTCGTACCGGTTGACGTCCAGCACGACCGAGTCCACGCCGATGTGCTCGGCGTCGACGAACTGCTGGCCGGGCCTGGCCGGAGCGTCCGGCACCTGGCACTCCAGGACGAACACACCGTCCGGGGCCAGGTGCCGGGCAGCGTTCTCGAAGCAGCGCACCTGGTTGTCCTGGGTGAGCACGTTGCCGATCGTGTTGTACACCAGGTAGACCAGCCCGTAGCTGCGGCCGGTGCCGACGAGGGTCATGTCGCCCATGGTCACGCTGATGCCGTCTCCCCCGGGCTTCTCGCGCAACCGGTCGACCATGTCCTGGGACAGCTCGATGCCGTCAACGCGCACGCCCGCCCCGGTCAGCGGCAGCGCGATGCGGCCGGTGCCGATGGCGAGTTCCAGTGCGTCCCGCCCGGCGGCGAGCCGGGTGAGGAACGCCACGGTCTCCGCCTCGTCGCCCCGGGTATCCAGGGCGTCGTAGCGCTTCGACTCCGCGTAGTCAAAGCTCATCCGGGGCTCGAAGCCCTTCATGGCAGAGTCCTTCCGTGGCGGCCGGGACTTCTTCCTGGCCCGCCGACCATCCTGCTCGATCAGGGTGACCGTGCGCCTCGGATTTTTCGCCGGTGTCACTGCAGACGGATGGCCCCGGTCCTGCCGGACCGGGGCCATCGGTTGCTGCAGTACCTATCGTCGGTCAGCAGCCGTCGTACGGCGCCCAGGGCGAGGTGCCCCACTTCGCGTACGCTTCCTGGAACACCTGGTTCTGCTCTGTGGCCGACGCGTGGCCGAAGTCGGCCGGGTTCCCGCCCGCCTCGTCCCACGTGGACTGGCTGAACTGGTACAGCCCGTAGTGGCCGCTGGAGTTCATGACCTGGGCGTCACCGCCGCTCTCCCGCTGCATCACGCACTGCTGGAACGAGCCTGAGGCACCGCTGCCCGATGACGTGGACGACGACTGGGTCGCGGGCTGCTGCGCCTGCTGCTCCGGCGCTGGCTGCTGGGTCTGGTCCGGCTGCTGGTCCGACTGCGACCCTGCCTGCCCCGACTGCACCGGCTGCGGCCGGCCCGCGTCACCCGACTGCACGGGCTGCCGTGACGCTGCGCCGGTCATAGCCAGCACCTCCCCGACCAAGATCAGGTTCGGGTTCGAGCCGATCACCGAGCGGTTCGCTGTGTACAGCGCCTGCCAGGAGATCCCGTACCGTGACCCAATGCCGCTGAGGGTGTCACCAGGCTTGACGGTATAGGTCCGCGCGCTGTCCGCTGTCAGCACCGCCTTGGTGAAGGCGGCCGGGGCTGCCGCCTCGTGGGCGGACGACGCGGCGGCGTGGTGCACGGGCGACGCGGTGGCTGCTGATGCTGCCGATGCCGCTGCCGGGCCGCTGATGGCCGCCGCTGCGATGGCGGCAGCTGACACGGCGAGCTTCCTGCTGATCATCTTGTCGGTTTCGCCCTTCTCCGTCGTGTCCGGCCTGCTCGGCCGTCCGCGCGGATTCAGGGCACGGCGCAGCCCGGGCATGGCGGAATGCCTGCCCGCGAGCTAAATTCGAACAGGGGGTTGAGCCTGGGCCGGATCGCACGTATAACGTCCGGCCGAAGCCGGAGGCATCCCGTTAAACGCCCTATATGACTCTTGTCACGTGCAGCGATGCCGGGAATATCAGGTCATCGACTGCCCCAGGGGCATTGCCCGCCTCAGTTATGAGCGAAGCCCGGGGAAGCGAACCGGCGCAGCAGGTACCAAGAGAAGTAGCTGCCGTATTTGTGCTGCAGACCGGGGAGCTGCCAGTCCCGGCCGCTGATCGTGCCCCGGCAGGAGGCTGCGCCGCAGTTGCAGGTCATCGTGTCGTCGGAGTCGTCGAACAGGGCGTAGTCGGTGGTCAGCTCCTCCCCGGCGGCGATGTCGCGCATGGCCACCAGGACGATATTGCCGGCGAACCCGACGTTCGGCTCGCACGAGTGGTTGATGAACAGCATCACCGGCTCGTACTCGGCGTCCTCGACCGCGGCCAGGTGCAGGCCGTCAGATATCTGGACGTCGGAGTTGCGCAGCCGCTCCGGCAGCGCATTCAGTGTGGCCGTGTCCACGATGTGGCCGCCCTTGACCGCCACGACCTCATCCCTGGCGATCGGCGCCACGGCCATCAGCCCGCGCCCCTCGATCCCGCTCGGCGTGCCCTTGACCGCCTTCGGCGAGATGTAGCTGGAGATGACCATCCCTCGAACCTTCCTCGGGCGCGTGCCAGACCGCCAGTTATCATCGTCGCCGAATGCAGGGAACGATCATACGGGGGCCCAGCTCGTGAGCAGAAAATCGGTATGGCGCTCGATTGCCGTCGCTATATGTGCCGCTATTATCTTGGCACTTCTGGCCATAGCGCAGATTGCCGCGTACCATCCCCCACGCTGAGCCGGCGAGAGATCATTTCTCTGGCGACGGGCGGTGGGACGTGCTGGTCCGGTGGCGCGGCGCCAGCGAGGCCGCCGAGGCGGCGTGCGACGCGGCGATCGCGGACGGCGGGACAGCGGCCGCGCCTGACGGGCACGCGATGCGGCGTTCTGCGCCAGGCACCGGCTCGCGCCCGCTGACCCGGTCCGCCGCGCAGTCTTCTTCCTGCTGACCGGGCAGGCCTCGCAGCTGCGGGCCGCGGACGCGGACGGTCCATTCTCGAGTTGCTGCGCACCGGCATGGAGCACCGGTTCGGTGCCGACGTCGGCATCGGTGCCGGGGCCCGGCCGGCTGCCAGCGAGGACGATGTCGCCCTGTAGACGGCGTTACGTCTCGGGCAGCGGTGGCAGCTCGCCGGTGACCTCGTAGTCGGCGATCATCGACAGCCGCCGGACGTGGCGCGGCTCCCCGGAGAACGGGGTCTCAACGAACACCCGGGTGAACGCCAGTGCCTGCTCGGCCGGGTACTCGCGGGCGCCCAGGCTGAGCACGTTCGCGTTGTTGTGCAGCCGCGCCAGCCGCGCGGTCTCCTCGCTGAAGGCGAGCGCCGCGCGCACGCCGCGGATCTTGTTGGCGGCGATCTGCTCCCCGTTCCCCGAGCCGCCGATCACGATGCCCAGGCTGCCCGGGTCGCCCATCATCGAGCTCGCCGCCCGCATCACGTAGGGCGGGTAGTCGTCGTCATCGTGCTCGACCGGCGGCCCGCAGTCCACCGGCTCGTGGCCAGCCTCTCGCAGCCACTCGATGAGGCGGCCCTTCAGCTGGAAGCCAGCGTGATCTGATCCAAGGTAGACGCGCACGCACGACAGTGTGTCAGAACCAGCGAGCCCGGATGCGAGCACCCGGGCGGGCCGTGGCTCGATCAGCCCGCAGACGGCTCCCCGGTAGGCTCCTGCACCATACGCCATCCAGGCGAAGGGACAACCGCAGTGGTAAGCAATCTCATCCGGGCCGAGGCGCAGGAGCGCGCGCGCCTGATCGACGTCGAGTCCTATCACGTGGAACTGGATCTGACCGGCAGCGATACCACGTTTGACTCGATCACCACCGTCAGCTTCCGCTGCGCCAGTCCCGGCGCGTCGACGTTCATCGACCTGTCGGCGCCCGCAGTCCGCGAGATCACGCTGAACGGCACCCGCGTAGATCCCGGCAGCTTCGACGGCAACCGGATCACCCTGGGCGGGCTCGCCGAGAGCAACGAGCTGCGCGTGGCCGCCGAGTGCGCCTACTCACGCAGCGGTGAGGGCATGCACCGGTTCACCGACCCGGCCGACGGTGCCGTGTACATGTACTCGGACCTGGAGACCTTCGATGCCCACCGGCTCTACGCATGCTTCGACCAGCCGGACCTGAAGGCCTCATTCCAGCTGGACGTCACCGCCCGGCAGGGATGGCAGGTGATCTCGAACATGCCGGCCGAGACGCATGCCGTGGCACCGGCCACCCAGACAGCGTTCTGGCGGTTCCCGCCGACGCCGGTGCTGCCGACCTACATCACCGCGGTCGCGGCCGGCCCTTATCACGTTGTGCGCGACGAGCACGACGGCATCCCGCTCGGGATCTACTGCCGCCAGTCCCTGGCCAGCTTCCTCGACCCGGATGAGATCTTCGAGGTCACGAGGCAGGGACTGGACTACTTCCACCGCGAGTTCGGCGTCCGCTACCCGTTCGCCAAGTACGACCAGCTGTTCGTCCCCGAGTTCAAGGCCGGGGCGATGGAGAACGCGGGCTGCGTGACCTTCGTCGAGGCCTACGTGTTCCGGTCCAGGGTCACCGACACCTACCGGGAAGCACGCAGCGAGACGATCTTGCACGAGATGGCGCACATGTGGTTTGGCGACCTGGTCACCATGCGCTGGTGGGACGACCTGTGGCTGAACGAGTCGTTCGCCAC
The DNA here is from genome assembly GCA_963815375.1 of uncultured Actinomycetota bacterium. Lineage (GTDB taxonomy): Bacteria > Actinomycetota > Actinomycetes > Streptosporangiales > Streptosporangiaceae > JASHPR01. Next base: position 78,733 of record CAWFGX010000001.1, read on the forward strand.
CTGGGCCGGCATCTCGGCTCAGGCTGACGCCACCCGCTGGACCCGCGCGTGGACCACCTTCGCCCAGGCGTGGAAGGCCTGGGCGTACCGGCAGGACCAGCTTCCGTCCACGCACCCGATCTCGGCGGACATCCCGGACATCCAGGCCGTCCAGGTGAACTTCGACGGGATCACCTACGCCAAGGGCGCCGCGGTGCTCAAGCAGCTAGTCGCCCATGTCGGCCGGGAAAACTTCCTGGCCGGCCTGCGCCGTTACTTCGGGCAGCATGCCTGGGGCAATGCCGTGCTCGGTGACCTGCTCGGGGCGCTGGAGGAGACGTCGGGACGCGACCTGTCTGACTGGTCGAAGAAGTGGCTGGAGACCGCGGGCGTGAACACGCTGCGGCCGGAGTTCGACTGCGACGCCGAGGGCCGGTTCACGCGATTCTCGGTCCTCCAGGAGGCGCCGGCGAGCCACCCGGTGCTCCGCCCGCACCGGATCGCGATCGGGCTGTACGAGCGGGGCGAGGCGGGCCTGACCCGCCGCGAGCGGGTCGAGATCGACATCGACGGCGAGCGCACCGACGTGCTCGAGCTGGCCGGCCGCGCCCGTCCCGACCTTGTGCTGGTCAACGACGACGACCTGACCTACGCGAAGATCCGCCTCGACGAGGAGTCGCTCCGCACGCTGGTCAGCGGCGGCATCGGGGAGTTCGCCGACTCCCTGCCGGCGGCGCTGTGCCTGGCCGCCGCTTGGGACATGTGCCGCGACGCTGAGATGGCCGCGCGTGACTACGTACGCCTGGTCCTGTCGGCTGTCGGCGCTATCGAGGAAGTCACTGTCGGGCAGACAATGCTGCGCCAGGCCGCGTCGGCTGCCCGGCGGTTCGCCGATCCGGCCTGGCGCCCCCTGGGGCTCGGGCTGATCGCCGACACAGTGCGGGACCTGCTGCAGCGCGCGGAGCCCGGTTCCGATCTGCAGCTCGCTTACGCGCAGGTGCTAGCTGGGGTGGCGTCGTCAGCCAATGACCTGTCGCTGCTGGCCGGGCTGCGCCGCGGTTCCGTGGCCATCGACGGCCTGGCCGTTGACACCGAGCTGCGCTGGCAGCTGCTCTACCGCCTGGTCACCCGCGGAGCGGCTGGGCAGGCCGAGGTCGACGCCGAGCTGGCCAGGGACGCAACCGACGCTGGTGCCCGGCACGCCGCAGCCTGCCGGGCGGCGATCCCCTCCCCCGAGGCCAAGGAGGACGCCTGGCGCCAGGTCACCAGTGGCTCGCTCTCCAACGCCACGTTCCGCGCCACGCTGGACGGGTTTGACGCACCGGACACCGACGACCGGCTGCTCGAGCCCTACGTACATCGCTTCTTCGACGTTGTGGCCGACGCCTGGCGGGACTGGAGCCCGGACATGGCCCAGTACTTTGTGCAGAACGCCTACCCGTCCTGGGAGGTCACGCCGGAGGCCATGGAGTACGCGGATGAGTATGCCGAGCGCGCTGACCCGCCGCCAGCGCTGCGCCGCCTGCTGGCCGAGGGCCGCGACGACGTGGCCCGCGCCCTCCGCTGCCGAGCCCGCGACGCTCAGTCAGCTTAGCCCGAGTCCCACACGCCACACCGAGCTCACAAACCTCACCCGCCACCCGGCAACGTTTAAGAAAGTGGCTCTGGTGGCGCTATCACGCCACTTCTCCTTCATTCGTAGCCGAGGGGGGGCCGCGCACAACTGCGGGCATCGCGGCGACCAGGGTGGGTTCGGCCTCGCGGTTTCAGCGCCCGGCGCGAGTCAAGGTGCCTGCGGCAGCGGCGCGGGCTACGGCGCGGACGAGGGGCAGACTCGGCAGGTCCTCCAGCAGGACGGGGCGGCCGGTGGCGTCGCACAGCGGGATCTGCCAGTTCGGGTACTCGTCGCGGGTACCCGGGATGTTCTGCGCCCGCCGGTCGCCGACGGCGTCGGCCAGCGAGACACCCACCAGCGCGGCCGGGGTCCGCGCCAGGTAGCCATACAGCGCGATCGTGAACTCGTCCGGGTCAGGCCGTGACCCGGACGGGACTAGCCCCTCCCCCGCAAGCGCGTGCAGCCAGCGTGACAACGTCACGGTGGCAGCCTGGCGTTCTGCATTCTCGGTTTGCTTGAGCAGGCCCAGCCGGGCTCTGACCGTCACCTGATCTCCGGTCAGGAACGCCGCGGCGGGCGGCACGTCGTGGGTGCCGACAGTTGCCATGCATTCGCGGCGCCAGCGCCCGGGCGGAAGCGGCCTGCCGTCGGGCTCGCGCTCGAACCACAGCATGGACGTACCGAGGATCCCGTTGTCCGCCAGGTAGCCGCGGATCCATGGCTCCACGGTGCCCAGGTCCTCGCCGATCGCCAGGGCTCCGGCCTGCGCCGCCTGGCCAGCCAGCGCGGCCACTGCAGCCCGGTGGTCGTAGCGAAGGTACGCGCCGTGGTCCGGCGGCATGCCCTGCGGCACGCACCACAGCCGCATCAGCCCCATCACATGGTCCACCCGTACCCCGCCGGCGTGCCGCAGCGCCGATGCGAACAGGTCAGCCAGCGGGCGGTACCCGGCCGCGGCAAGCCGCTGCGGATGCCACGGTGGCTGCGTCCAGTCCTGGCCCAGCTGGTTGAACTCGTCCGGTGGCGCGCCCACGGACAGGCCCCCGACCAGCAGGTCCTGGTGTGCCCACGCGTCCGCACCGCCGGGGTGCGCGCCGACGGCCACGTCGGTGATGATCCCGGTCTCCATGCCAGCGTCCAGCGCCGCCTGCTGCGCGGCCGCCAGCTGCTCGTCGGCGAGCCACTGCAGCCACGCGCAGAACGCCGCGGCGCTGCCGCCGGCTTCGGCGGTGTCCGCAGCGCCCGGGCCGCGAACGGCGCCAGATTCCGCGCTGGCCGCCGCGTGCAGGGGATCGCGGGCCTCCGCAGGCCAGGTGCGCCAGTCCGGGCCATGCTGCTCGGCCAAGGCGCACCATGCGGCCCAGTCAGCGAGGTCACGCCCCTCGCGGCCGCAGAACATCCGGTACGACTGCAGCCGCCCGCCGGTGAGCGGCACCTGGTAGATGATCTCCAGCGCCTGGCGCTTGGCAGTCCAGACAGCGTCCCGGTCGATCAGGCCCGCGGTGGCGTTGCGCGCCCGCAGCGGGGCCGCGAGCGCGCTGATCCGCTGCTGCTCCGCGTGGCTGAGCCGCCGGTACTCGGGGACATCCTCGATCCGCAGGTACAGGGGACTGACATACCTCCTGGTCATCGGCAGGTATGGGGACGGACTGACCGGCGGCAGCGGCTCAGCTGCGTGCAGCGGGTTGACCAGCACGAACCCGGCGCCAAGCTCGCCGCCGCTCCATGCGGCGAGATCGGACAGGTCGCGCAGGTCGCCGTGGCCCCAGGAACCGGCCGAGCGCAGCGAGTACAGCTGCACTGTGAATCCCCAGGACCGGCCCGCCGGGCTGGGAGGCAGGCTGAGCTCTGCTGGCGGTTCCGCGCTGGCGGCTGCGTTTGGGGCCGGCCCGGGTGCGCTGTCGAGAGCGTCCAGGATCGCTGCCAGAGTTTCGGCCGGCACCTCGACCGGGTTCCCGAGCGAGTCTGTGTAGCGGGGCTCCACGCCAGCCGCCTCGGCACGCCGGATCAGGCCGCGGTCAGTCATGCTCCATCGTCGGGCACCCGCCGGTCGCGCCGCCGGGATTCGGCGACATTGTCCGCAATGCCGGTGGCTGCCCCGCCTGGGGCCGCGCTGGGCGTCCTCGCGGTAGCGGCGTGGCGCTCCGCATCGATCAGCTGGAAGCACAGCTCAGCGAGGGCCAGGGCGATGCAGGCTTCGATGATGCCCTCGACCAGACCGCGGATAGCGAGGAACTCCACGATCTCGGCCGCCCCGTGCGGCTCCGGGGCGACTGCCTCCAGCTCTGCCGCCGCCGCCATCGGGATCGTGCCCAGCAGCACCACCGGCCAGACGTGCTGGCGGACCAGGTGCACTGACCGCCGTATGGCACCCAGCACCCCGCGGTCCTCGATATCGATGACGGGGCCGACGATCGCCAGCAGGGTGAGCGCAGCCAGGCCCGGCACGACGAGCAGCAGCAGGCCGACGACGATGATCGCCGTAGCCAGGAGGTCGGCGCCGATCAGTGACCACCACCGCAGGGATCGCACGATCCGCCAGAAGGTAATCGGCTCCGAGCCGTGCTCGGCAATGCCGACAAGCCTGCAGACGAACCCGGACACCAGCACGGTGCCGAGCACGCTGATGAACGTCGCGATGAGCGACGCCGAGACCGACAGCGCCGCCTGATTGGGGTCCACGTGGTCGATGATGATCTCCAGGCCAGCGCTGACAACCGTTACCGGGATCGCGACAGCGAGGATCTGCTTCCAGTAGCGGCGCCCGGCACGCGCTGCGACGGCAACGACCCGGCCAGGCCGCACCGGGTGGCCGGCGTGTCCGGGCCCCCGCCCGCTCCCTCGGCGCACCACAAGAGATGACACTACGCGACGGGACAACTACGGAACGTCGGCCGACGCCCGGTGAGACTGGCGGTGGCTACGTGACGGCCCGGGGCGCGAGCGCCAGGCCGAGCCAGGCCCCAACGAGCGCCTGAATCGCCCCGGCCAGCAGCGTCACGGCGACACCGACAGCGGCGTGGGGCGGCAGGCCGAGCAGCGCGGCGACGACGCGGGCGGTCGCGCCCTCGGGCTCGCCGCGGCTGGCGGCCAGCGCCAGCGGAACACCCCAGCCCACCACGGCCATCGCCGCCGCCGCGGACAGCGTGACCGGCAGCCGCCAGCGACCCACGTGCATGGCGAAACCGGCGAGCGCGCCGGCGATGAACGGGACGAACCACAGGCCCATGCTGGCGCCGCCGGCGATAGCGGCGGCCCCGGCGAGGCCGGCCAGGATCCAGCCCGACACCGGGCCGCGGTGACGCGGAAGGAACGACGGCACGAACGGCCGCGGCGGGGAAACCTGGGCAACGCCCTGCGTCCGGAGCGACCCCAGCCGGTATCCCTCGCGTCTCCCCAGTCGCTTCAGCTCGTCAGGCATGCGGTGTCACGGCCTCAGCACCCACCGGACCTGCACGCCGGCATAACCCTGCGCGGCCGGCATCGGCAGGTACGTCCCTTTCCACCAGTCGGTGATCTGATCGGCATACCAGGGCGAGGCCGGGTTCTCGCTCTGCCCCCCCGGGTAGATTCCCTCGCCCACGGCAGTGCCCTGCTTCGGCGTCCAGTAAACGATCATGCGCCAGCTCGGGCCGGCTGTGGAGGTCATCCCGCCGTCCGCGGCGTCGACCGTCCACCGGTCGCCGCCTGCCGCGCGGGGCCCGTAACCGAGTCCGGCCGCACCGGTGAGAGCGGGGAACTCCCGGCTGTGCAGCCGCCCCCACGTCCAGCTCGACGGGCTGCCGCGCAGCGTGGACTGCAGCTGACGGACGGCTGTAGCAAATGCGCTGCGCATCACGATGGCAGCGGTCCTGACCGGCCCGCCCGGGGCGGTGAACGCCGGGTTCTGCTGGTCGCCGAGTGTCCACGCCTCGAGCACCTCGTCCAGATTGAACCACCCTGGCCCGACCGGCAGCGCAGCGGAGTCCTTGCCTGCCGCGACCTTCTCAGCGGTCCACCACGGCTGGAAGACGGCGGACAGGTAATCGTCCCAGAACGTCCACCAGACCGACGCGGCCGCGGAGGTCTGGTCCATCGAGTCGTTCCAGCCGGAGAGCAGCTGCTGGGCCGCCTGCTCAGCAGAGGTCAGCGGCGTACCGCCGAGCGCGGCCAGCAGCTGCGGAACGATCTTGGCGGCCAGCGGGTCGGTGAGGCTGGTCTGCAGCGCGGCGAAGCTGGCCGCGGTCATCTGGGCGTGGCTGCCCAGGTACGCGTACTCCTCGTCGGCGCGGTAACCCGGGTCAAAGAAGTCCGCCGTCGTACCGATGTAGTAGGGATAGGACGGCCCGACCGGACGCTGGTTGGCGGTGACGATAACGTGCCCCGGCGGGTCATAGGCCTGCGGCACCGCAGCGTAAGGGATGACGCCGGCCACGTCGTCAGCCCCCGTGCCGGGCATCGGCAGCCACGGAGTCCCGTGCCGCACCTGCGGGTAATAGCCAGCCGAGATGGCCCCGATGTTGCCTTTGCTGTCGGCGTAGACGAAGTTCAGCGCCGGAGCTCGCCAGCTCGCGAGCGCGCCGCTGAACTGGGCGAAGTCACTGGCCTGGTCGATCGAGAGCACTACGGCAAGGTCGGGAGACGGGATCGAGCCCATCCACTCCACCGAGACGGTCTGCCCGGCCTGGGTCAGGACGGGCCCGTGCACGGTCTCGTCGACGGTAAGGCTGACCGGGCGAGCGCCGCGGACGCTGATCGTGTAGTGCAGCTCGCGCATCTGGTGCCACTGCCCGTCCCAGAAGTACTCGCCTGGGCGGCTCCGGCTGGTCTGCTCGTCGTAGAACAGCGTCGCCTGGTTCTGCACGCTGGTCAGCGACCACGCGATGTCCTGGTTGTGGCCGATGAGAATGCCGGGCAGTCCCGGCACGCTCACCCCGGACACTTCCAGGCCCGGCGCGGAGAGGGCCGCCTCGTACCAGATCGACGGCAGGGTCTGCAGCAGGTGGGGGTCACCGGCCAGCATGGCGCCGCCGCCTGCCACCTGGGGCCCGTTGGCCGCCCACGCATTGCTGTCCGGGGAGGTGTAGACCTGACCTGCAGGCAGGGCGCTCACCTGAGCGAGCACGGCACCGGCCGCGCTGGCGGCCCGTCCTGGTGCCACCGGAGCCGGTGCTGCCGACGGGGTACCCGTGGCTGCCGCTGTCACTGTGACTGGCTGCGTTGCTGTGGCTGAAGGGGCAATCGGCGCAAGACCCTGGTTGCTGTACGGCCCGGGATCGTAGGGGCTTTGCTCGTCGGGCGGCAGCACCGGGAACCAGTCCATGGTCCTGACGGGCCCGAGCGAGCGCTCGAGCAGCTCGTAGTCAAGCGGCGTGGTGGTGAAGTCCAGCTCCTGGGTCAGGTCCTCCTGGACCACGAGGCTGTCGACGGGGGTCCAGTCCGACGGGTACACGCCGGTCAGCGAGAACACAGCCGGCCACTGGCCGCTGGCGCGCACCTGAGCCAGGTAATCGTTAACGCCGCGGGAGTAGGCGACTAGAGCCTGCGCAGCGGGGCTGGACCGGGGCATGTCTGCCCACTCCTGCTGGGCCGTGCGTACCAGGCCGAGCCGGAGCTCGAACTCGTCGGACGCAACAGCGGACGACCCCACAAGCCCGGCCAGGCGCCCCTCGCCGAGCCGCCGCGCGATATCCATCTCCTCCAGCCGGAACTCCGCATGCACGTAGCCGAGCGCGAGGTACGCGTCGTGGCCGGAGTCGGCCCGGATGCCCGGGACGCCCTGGCTGGTGAACGACACCAGGACGGGGTGCGCCAGCCCGGGCAGCGCCAGCGTCTCGGGTCCGGGGAGTTTGCCGCCTGCCGCCGAGGTCCAGACACCGCGGCCAGGGTCAAGAGCCGGGCCGAGCGCCGGAACTGTGCCGTAGCCGAACGCCAGCAAACCGAGCACCGCCGCCGACGCGCACAGCGCGACCAGCACTCGCACACCTCGCCACGCCAGCCGCGAGGGCCACTGCTCCGGCATCATCTCCGTGCCCGGACCTCTCGACCATCAGCCAGCGAATGCCTCGAAAGCGGACTAATTATTACTTCCGAATATCCAGAACGCAAAGCAGCGCGCGAGCCGCGATGCCCGGCTCAAGCCCGGCCACCACGGGCCGCTTAGGGGTTGCCCGGCGGCAGCAGCTGGTAGGTGCTGGGAGTCGGGTTCGGCGGAGTGGCGGCCCGCCAGGCGACGGTAAGGCGGCTGAACCACTGACCCTGCGCGGACGTGCGCGCAGCTGACAGCGTCACAGCTACCGGATAGGTGCCGATCTTGCCATCAGCGCAGTTGGGCTTGCAGAGCTTCTCCCAGAACATCCCCTGTCCAGTCGCAGGCGAGGCCGTCCATGTCGTCCAGGTGATCTTCTCGACACCAAGGCCACCGTCGCCGCACGCGAGCACTATGGAGGCCGGCCGGATGCTCAGCTGGTACGGGGGCGCACTGGTGCAATCGGCCACCACCCCGGGAACAGAGCCGGTGGCGGGTGATGCCGAGCCGGCAGCCGTGGCGGATGGTGACGAGTTGGCAGGGGCGGAGGGCGACGACGCGGCCGCCCTCGGCGTCGTGGACCCGGCGGGCGGGCTCGTCGTTGTGCTGGTTGCACCGCACGCGGCTAGGAGCAGACCCAGGGCCAGCAGCGCGCAGGCAGCCGGCGTGGCTTTTAACATTCGCATGCCTCCTTAGACGTCCGAAGACCGCTGGAGGTTAGGCCATGCTTGAGGCCTAGCGCTGCCGTTTCGAAGAGGCGGCCAGGCTCATTCCGCTGCCGCGGCCCGCTGACTCGGGTGCCGCCGCAGCCGCCTCACTGCCCTCGAGGTGCAGCTGGGGCACGAGGGGCTCCAGCCACCGCGGCATCCACCAGGCATGCGCGCCAAGCAGTGACATGATCGCCGGGACCAGGATCATCCGGACGATCGACGCGTCGATCAGCACGGCCACCGCCATGCCAATGGCCAGCATCTTCACCGCTATCTGGTTGTTCAGAACGAAGCTGGCAAAGACCACCACCATGATCGCGGCCGCTGTCGTGATTACCTGCGCGGTGCTGCCGATGCCGATCGCGACGCTCCGGTGCGGGTCGCGGGTGCTGACCCAGGCCTCGTGTACCCGTGACAGCAGGAACACCTCGTAGTCCATGGACAGGCCGAACACGATCGCGAACACCATCATCGGCACGTAGGCAGGGATCGGAGAGGTCGTGTGCACCCCGATCAGGCTTGCGCCCCAGCCCCACTGGAAGACAGCGACAATCACGCCGTAGGCGGCGCCGATCGACAGCAGGTTGAGGACCGCCGCCTTAATCGCTATGACCACAGACCGGAACGCGGCGGTGAGCAGCACGAACGCAATAGCCACGACCGCGAGGATCAGGATGATCATGCGCCCGCTGATCTGGTCAGTGAAGTCGACGTCGCCAGCGGTGGTCCCGGTGACGTACGTGGTGACGTGATACTTCGGCAGCACGTCGTTGCGGAGGGTCTTCACCAGCGCGGCGGTCGCCGTCGCCTGCGGCCGCGTGGTGGGGATCGCGCTGAACACAGCGACTGTGGCCGCGCTGTTCGTCGAGGCTGGTGACACCGACGCGACCCCGCTTGTGGCCTTCACGCCCTGGGTCATCGAGCTCAGCAGCGACTGGTCGTCCGAGCTCGACTGCTTGGGCAGCTTGACGACGACGGCCAGCGGCCCGTTGGTGCCAACTCCGAAGCCCTCGCTGATCAGGTCGTAGGCCTGCCGGCTGCTGTCAGACAGGGGATTGGTGCCGTTATCGGGCTGGCCGAGGTTGAGCGACAGCAGCGGGATCGCCAGCACCAGGAGCACCAGCACGCTGGCAATCCCCCATGGCCATGGCTGCTTGCTGACCCTGCGCCCCCAGCGGGCGAACCCGCTCTGCTCGTGGTGCTCCTCGGTGGCCGCGGCCGTCCGTTTGGCGTGCTCCTGCGGCGTGATGCCGGCCCGGTGCGCCCGGATGCGGTCCGGCAGCGACCGGATACCGCTCCTGACCAGGCCCATGAACGAGGGAACCAGCGTCAGCGCGGCGAGCATCGTGACCAGTACGACGACCGCCGCAGCCAGGCCGATAGCGCCGACGAACGGCACGCCAGACAGGTACAGCGCGAGGATCGCGACCACGACAGTGCTGCCGGCGATGACGATCGACGCGCCCGACGTTTCCTCGGCGTGAGCGGCCGACCGCGTGGTATCCATGCCGCGGTCAAGCTGCTCGCGGTGCCTGGCGGTGAGGAACAGGCCGTAGTCGACGGCGACGCCGAGGCCGAGGAGGGTGGCGACGGTCGGCGCCACGGTCGGCAGCGTGGTTACCGCGGCGATCAGCCCGACCACTGAGAGGCCCGCGCCCACGCTGAAGATCGCGGACACCAGAGGTACCGCCGCGGTCATAAACGACCCGAACATGAACAACAGCAGCAGCAGGGCACAGGCCAGGCCGATGGCCTCCGACACGGTGTCGCCGGTCTGCTGACCGATTTCCCCGGCTCCGCCGCCGTATTCCACCTGGAGGCCGGCCTTGGGGGCCGGGGCGACGGCATTGTTGAGCTGGTCCAGGTACGACGTGGTCAGGCCGTTCGGATTGTCGCTCCAGGACACGCTGGAGTAGGCGATCGTGCCATTTGAAGAGACCGCGCTCAAGTTAGGCGACGCGAACGGGCTGACCGCCTTGATGACGCCTGGCAGCTTGGCCACGTTGCTTGTGGCCTGGTTGACCGCCGACTCCTGCTGGGTCACGGTTCCGTGAGTGGCATGGAACACGATCTGGCCCGAGTAGCCGCCCTGCTGCGGGTACTCGCTGTTGAGCACGTTGAGCCCGTTCTGCGAACCGCTGCCGGGCACGGTGTAGTTGTTCACATACTGCCCGCCGAACGCGTGGTTAGCGCCGAGCAGCCCGCCGAGCACAACAACCCAGGCGAAGATGAACACCCAGTAGCGCCGGGCGGCGAAGCCGCCTAGCCGCTGCAGAAAGTGGTTGATACGAACCGCCCCCACGCACGCGTAACGAGCGACTGGGCGTTCTCGCCCAGCCCGGAGGGACCGGTGGGGGGCCGTACTTAGACGCTGGCAGGCGTGAGTGTGCCCTGTCGTCACCCAGAGCGGGTGAGGCTCTGCGGCCGTATCGGTCCGGCTAGCCGGCCGATCCTCCCGAGCCTGGGGGGAAGGACGGGAGCTTGGACTGGCAGGCCTGGAGCGCCGCCGCGACTTTGGGGTCGCCTGGGTTCAGGCCGTTCAGGAACCGGTCATCTCCAGACGTCCCGGGCGACGGTGGTGTCGCCGAGCGGGTAGACGGGATGGTCTCGCCGTGAGAGGCCATGCAGCTCCGGAAGGCCTGGATCGCGCTGGCGAACTGGCCGCCGAGCCTGCCACCGCCACCGCCGCCAAAGCCGCCCGGGCCGCTCGGGCGCAGCGAGGCACAGGCTTGCCTGGCCTGTTCGAAGGTGCTGTTGCCGCCAGCGCCGAAACCGCCACCGCCGCCACCGCCACCGCCACCGCCAAGGCCGCCAGACCCGCCAGACGGACGGGCGGTGGGGATATTGACCCCATGCTGACGCAGGCAGTTCTGGTAGCTGGCGAAGCTGCCCGATGCCGAGCCTGGCGAGGACGACGATGACGAGCCGACTATGCCGCAGCCCGATACGAGCAGCAGCACGGCGCAGCCCGCGGCGGCGGCCGGGATGCTAAGGAAGAGACCTGCGGGTATGCTCCGGCGGCCGGCCATTCTGCGGGACACGGCTCTTCCTCCGGTTTTATGGTCATGACCCGGCCTCGGCCAAGAGGCATCGGCCATTCTGGCGAACCCTTTCCAGCGCGACGCTGGCAGCATTGACAACCAGATGACAGCGTGATCCGTCACCTTGAGCGGAAGCTGGACTGAGGCTGCCTCTTCGCCGAAAGCGGGCGATTTTGCCCAAGAACCGCCCCGCCCAGCAGGTTGGCACCGGCACGGTCGGCACCGTCGCTGGTTCCGGATCTCCGGAAACCACAACGCAGCTGTTCCGCTAACCGCTCTCGTGTCCGCAACCAGCGGGATTCGGTTACCACGCAGAATTCCGGAAGCCAGCAGTACCGAAACCCGGCCACCAAAACCCCTCTGGATCGCCTGAAACGTGACCTAAATCGATAACTTGGTCGATTGACGGCCAGATACGCCCAGAATCAACCAAGTTGATTCTGGCGGGCAGCCCCGGGTGGGGCGGCCGGGGCATGAGACGGCAGCCGCTACCAGAACGCACGCCCACAGGGTCGGGGCAGGGCAGCGGAGGCCCGAGACGGCAGCAGTTACCAGAACGCTGGAGGGTGGCGGTCCTTCCATGGCCGGGCGGCCTCGATCTGCGCGGACAGGGAGATCAGCGTGGCCTCATCGCCCATGCGCCCGGCGAGCATGACGCCGATGGGCAGCCCGGCAGCGTTCCAGTGCAGGGGCAGGCTCACGGCGGGCTGCCCGGACACGTTGTACAGGGCGGTGTAGGGGGTGAAGCGCTTCTGCCGCTCGAAATTCTCGGCCGGGCCGTCCTCGTCGAAATACCCGACCGCCACTGGCGGCGATGCCAGCGTGGGGGTCAGCACAGCGTCATAGGCGCTCAGGGACTGCAGCGCGGCCCGGGTAACCGCCTGGAGGTAGGCCTGGGCGAACAGCAGCTCGGGTGCCCTGACCTGCTGCCCGCGCCCGCGCAGGTAGCGGGTGATCGGCAGCAGCTGATCCTCTTGTGACGGGTCGATCGGGGCCAGGGTGGCCATCGCGTACCACAGCGTCTCGAACATCGGGACCGTGTCCGGGCCGAACGGCATGTCGATGTCCTCGACATCGTGCCCCAGCTCGGCCAGTAGCGAGCTGGCCTTTTCGTAGGCGGCCACGCAGTCCGGGTGAACCTCGGCTCCCTCGACCGCGTTTCGCAGCGACCGGCCTATCCGCAGCCGGCCCGGCTCGCGGCGGGCGTGGCCGAGGAATGTCTCACCTGCCGGCAGCGGCGGCAGCGTGTACATGTCGCCGTGGCGGTTGCCAGCCATCGCGTCGAGCAGCAGTGCCGCATCCGCGACCGTGCGCGCGATCGGGCCGTCGGTCGACAGCCCGGCGAGGTCAGGGAACAGCGGGCCACCCGAGACCCGGCCACGGGTTGGCTTGATGCCGAACAGGCCGCAGACGCTGGACGGGATCCGGATCGACCCGCCGCCGTCGCTGCCCTGCGCGGCGGGAGCCAGCCCGGCCGCGACCGCAGCTGCCGCACCGCCGCTGGAACCCCCGGCCGACCTGGTCAGGTCCCATGGGGTGCGGGCCGGCGGACCGATCTTCGTCTCGGTGTAGCACGGCAGGCCGAACTCGGGCGTCGCTGTCTTGCCGGTGATCACGATCCCGGCCGCGCGGAGTGCGGCGACGACGTAGTCGTCCTGGTCGGCGACGTTGTCCTTCAGCAGGATGCACCCGAACGTGGCGCGGACACCCGCGACCAGGTTCAGGTCCTTGATCGGGATCGGGATTCCGGTCAGCGGCGGCAGCTCAGCCCGCTCGTCGCGCCTGCTCTCAATGACGGCCTTCTCCGCTTGCGCCGCCTCCTGCCGGGCGAGGTCATGCGTCACGGTGTAGAAGGCCCCGACCGCATCGCTGTGCTGGTCGATCCGGTCCAGGTAGTGGTCGGTGATCTCCACCGGGGACAGCTCGGCCTCGCGTATAGCGGCAGCGAGCTCGGTCACGGTCATTTCATGAATCTGCGTCACGTTACCGAACAGTAGACCGCTTTGCGGGCCTTGGTCCAGCGGCGCCCGGTGGCGGCAGGCGGCGTCCGCTCGCAGCTCAGCGGCGCGCCGGGCGGGGCCAGGAGCCCGCCAGCCACATCCGCTGCGCGTCTCATCACGCCGGGGATGGTCGCGGCCCTAGAGCTCGATTACGCTGTGTGTGTGGACCAGGAGACCGCGCCTGGCGATGGCGGGAACGCGCGGGCGGCCCCGCCAAAAACCCGGCTGCAGGCTCCGGAGCGTCCGGTCCGCGTTCCCCGCCCCATCCTGGGCGGGCTGGCGTCTGACCCGCGCCTGCCCATCTGGGTCCTCCGCGTGGTCCTGGCTGCGGCCGCTGCCATCGGGTTCACGGTCTGGCTCGGCTGGCGGCTTGGGCTGACCGCCGCGGCCGTGATCGTGATCGCCGATATCGTCTACCGGTCACGGACGACGTCGGTGATCCCGGCTGAGGTCCGTGTCACCTACGCGCAGCGACGCACTGCGCGGCGCCTGATGGGGCTCCGGAGGAAGGGCTATCTCTCGCTGCACCGTCGCGCGATCCCAGGCAGCGATTCGGTGATCGATCATCTGGTAGTCGGGCCGGGCGGCGTGTTCGCGATCGACTCCGAGCTCTGGGACCGCAGGCTTCCGATCCGGTCTGTCCGCTCCGTGCTGTACCACGGCCCGTACAGCCAGAGAAACCGGCTGGCCCACGCCCGGTGGGAGGCGGCGCAAGCGTCCGCGCTGCTGAGCGAGGACCTCGGCCGGGATATCCGGGTCCGCCCGGCGATGGTGATCTACGGACCCACTGTCCCGTGGCACATCGCCACCCTGGACGGAGTTGACGTGTTTGGCGGTGGGTGGGTGCGCAAGTACTTCAGCCGGCAGACGAAGAACAGCCGCGGCTCCCGGCTCGACGCCGAGGAGATCAAGGAGATCCACGACGCCGGCGCCCGCGCCCTGCCGACAGCGCACTAGCGCGGGCTCATTAACCTTTGATTCGCTGGCCGGCGAATACCGGGACGCACACGACGAGAGCGAGGGAGCCGTGACCGCAGCGCGGCACTGGCTGGCCGGCGCGCGCCCGCGCACCCTCCCGGCCGCGGTCGTCCCGGTGGTGGTGGGCTCGGGAGTGGCAGCCGGCTACGACAGGTTCTCCGCCTGGCGCGCCGCCCTGGCCCTGGTCGTCGCGCTGGCCCTGCAGCTGGGCGTCAACTACGCCAACGACTACAGCGACGGGATGCGCGGCACCGACGAGCGCCGGGTAGGCCCGCTCCGGCTGACCGCGTCGGGACTTGCCCGGCCCCGCCAGGTTCTCGCGGCCGCGCTCGGGTGCTTCGCGGTGGCGTGCCTGGCCGGCCTGGTCCTCGCGGCTGTCACCTCGTGGTGGCTGCTGCTGCCTGGCGCCGCTGCCGTCGCCGCCGCGTGGTTCTACACCGGCGGCAGCCACCCCTACGGCTACCGGGCGCTCGGCGAGGTCTCGGTGTTCCTGTTCTTCGGCCTGGCCGCCGTGGTGGGAACCGCGTACGTGCAGATGGGCCGGATGCCATGGCTCGCGGTGGCAGCAGCGGCGCCGGTCGGCCTGCTGGCCTGCGCGCTGCTGGTGATCAACAACCTGCGGGACATCCCGACCGACACCCTGACCGGCAAGCGCACGCTGGCCGTGCTGCTCGGCGACCACCGGACCCGGCTGCTGTACGCGGCCTGCATCGTGGTGCCGTTCTGCGTCGCCGCCGCGATCGCGGCGGCCGCGCCGCTGGTACTGATCGCGCTGGCCGCAGCGCCGTTCGCGCTGGCGCCGCTCCGGCTGGTCCGGGACGGCGCCTCGGGCCCCAGCCTGATCACGGCTCTCGGCCAGACCGGGCGGCTGCAGCTAGCGTTCGGCGTCCTGCTGACTCTTGGGCTGGCGATCCACCACCCCTGAGCGGTCGCGCGGCGGCTCGTCCGACGCGCGCGCTCCGGCAGGCACTGAGCCCGGGCTGGCAGCCGGTCCCGCCACGACCGCACCAGCCGTCCGGGCGGCATCAGCCGCGGCCGCGGCGGCCTGCGCGACCGCATCCGCCGCTTGCGCGGCTGCATGCTGGGATGCGGGCGACTCCGCCGGCTGCTGGACCGGCTGCCCGGCCGCCGGGCCAGACTGGCTGGCGAGCTCGGCGGGGCGTGCCTGGCCCGGTACCTCAGCGGCCCCGGGGAGGCCAGGGACGCTGGCCGGGCGCGCCCGGGGCGAAGGCCGGTCGGTAATGCCCGCGGCGGCGTCCTGCCCGTCGCTGGAGGACCCGCCGAACGCAGAGCTCAGCATCTTCAGCGCGCCGGTCAACTCGCTCGGCACCATCCATACCGTGTTGCCGGGGCTGCTTGCCAGCTGCGGGAGAGTCTGCAGGTACTGGTAGGCGAGCAGCTTGGGGTCAGGATCGTTCTCGTGGATGGACTGGAATACGGCGCCGATCGCCGTCGCCTGGCCCTCGGCCCGCAGGATCGCGCTCTGCTTCTCGCCCTCGGCCCGCAGCACGTTACCCTGCTTGTCGCCGTCGGCGGTGAGGATCTGCGCCTGGCGGACGCCCTCCGCGGTGAGGATCGCGGCGCGCTTCTCCCGCTCGGCCCGCATCTGCTTCTCCATCGCGTCAATGACGCTCTTCGGCGGGTCGATCGCCTTGATCTCCACCCGGGTCACCCGGATCCCCCACTTGCCCGATGCGTCATCCAGGACGCCGCGGAGCATGGTGTTGATCTTGTCACGGGAGGTCAGGGTCACCTCCAGATCCATGGATCCGATCACGCTGCGCAGCATCGTCGCGGTGAGCTGCTCGATCGCCTGGATGTAGTTGACGATCTCGTAGTCGGCTGCCCTCGGGTCGGTGACCTGGAAGAACAGCACCGTGTCGATCTTCACGACCAGGTTGTCCTCGGTGATGACCGGCTGGCCGAGGAACGACACCACCTGCTCGCGCAGGTCGATCAGCGGCTTCACCCGGTCAATGAACGGGATGATGACGTTCATCCCCGGCTCCAGGGTCTTGCGGTACCTGCCGAGCCGCTCGACGTTCCGCGCCCGCGCCTGCGGGACGATCCGCACCGTCTTGATCGTGGTGATGGCCACGAGCAGCACGACGGCCACGGCGATGATGATGAGCGCCAGTTCCACGGCTACTCCCTCGGGTACACGAGGGCGGTGGCGCCCTCGATCTGGAAGACGTCGACGGTGGAGCCCTTGGGGATCGTCAGGGTCTCGTCATAGGGCCGCGCCGACCACTCCTCCCCGCCGATCCTGACCCGCCCGCCGAGCGCGGTGACCTCGTCGAGGACGTACGCCGACCGCCCGACCAGCGCGGCGGTCCCGGTGCGCAGCAGCGGCGGCTGCCTGATGTGGCGCATCGCGAACGGCCGCGCGATCCCGAGGCCGGCCCCAGCTGTAACGGCGAACGCGCCGAACTGAAGCGCCAGGTCGCCCCCGGCGAAGCCGACCGCGGCGCCGACCAGCGCGGCCACGGCGACCAGACCGAACGCCAGCGTCGTGGTCACGATCTCGACGAGGCCGAGCACCGCAGCCACGATCAGCCAGATGATCCAGATCCCCATTGCCGCTCCGGGGACGATTACGAGCGCTTACCCCGACAGTAACCCCGCTGCGCCGGCTCGCGCATCACGGCGCGGCCGCGAATCGCCCGGCCTTCACACGCCCGGGGGGGAACGGGCAGCATGGGAGTGATCGACGACCGCAAAGGGTGAGGGTTATGGCCGGCACAACCGAGCTTTCCTACAGCCACGGCACCTCGGCTACCGCGCTTCTCGGCGAGACCATCGGGGAGAACCTGCGGCGGATAGCTACGACCTTCGGCGACAGCGAGGCCGTAGTCGACGTGCCGTCCGGCCGCCGCTGGACCTACCGCCAGCTGGACGCGGACACCGACGCCTTGGCCCGCGGGCTCCTCGCGGCCGGGATCGAGACCGCCGACCGGGTCGGCATCTGGGCGCCGAACTGCGCCGAGTGGGTGCTGCTCCAGTTCGCAACCGCGAAGATCGGCTCGATCCTCGTCAACATCAACCCGGCGTACCGCAGCAGCGAGCTTGCCTACGCGCTGCGTCAGTCCGGGGTCCGGCTGCTGGTCAGCGCGGAGACGTTCAAGAGCAGCGACTACCGCGCCATGATCGGCGAGGTGCGCGGCGACCTGGACGAGCTGGAGCAGGTGATCTACCTGGGCACGCGCGAGTGGGAGGGGCTGCTCGCCGCCGGTGCCAGTGGCCATGGTGACCCGCTTGCGGCGCTGGCCGCCAGCCTTGCGTTCGATGACCCGATCAACATCCAGTACACGAGCGGGACCACCGGATTCCCCAAGGGCGCGACGCTGTCGCACCACAACATCCTCAACAACGGTTTCTTCATCGGGGAGATGTGCAGGTACACCGAGCGGGACCGGGTCTGCATCCCGGTGCCGTTCTATCACTGCTTCGGCATGGTGCTCGGGAACCTGGCCGCAGTGACGCACGGCGCCTGCATCGTGATACCCGCACCCGGCTTCGAGCCCGGCGCGACGCTGCGCGCTGCGGCGGACGAGCAATGCACGTCGCTCTATGGCGTGCCGACGATGTTCATCGCCGAGCTCGCCCTGCCCGACTTCTCCGGCTATGACCTGTCCACGCTGCGGACCGGGATCATGGCAGGCTCGCCCTGCCCGGTCGAGGTGATGAAGCGCGTCATCAGCGAGATGCACATGGCGGAGGTCACGATCGCCTACGGAATGACCGAGACCTCACCGGTTTCCTGCCAGACCAGGCCCGACGACGACATGGGCCGGCGGGTTTCGACGGTCGGGCGGGTGCACCCGCACGTCGAGGTCAAGGTGGTGGAGCCGGGCAGCGGCCGGGTGCTGCCCCGGGGCGAGCCGGGCGAGCTGTGCACTCGTGGCTATTGCGTCATGCTCGGGTACTGGGACCAGCCGGAGAAGACCGCCGAGGCGATCGACGCCGGGCGCTGGATGCATACCGGGGACCTGGCGGTCATGGACGACGAGGGCTACCTCAGTATCGTCGGCCGGATCAAGGACATGGTGATCCGCGGCGGCGAGAACGTCTACCCGCGCGAGGTCGAGGAATTCCTCTATGCCCACCCGGCGATCGAGGACGTACAGGTGATCGGGGTGCCGGACGAGAAGTACGGCGAGGAGCTCTGTGCCTGGGTGAAGCTGCGCCCAGACGCCGAGCTCACCGCCGAGGATCTCCGCGCATACTGCGCTGGCAAGATCGCGCACTACAAGGTCCCCAGATATGTGCGCTTCACCCAGGACTTCCCGATGACCGTGACCGGCAAGGTGCAGAAGTTCAAGATGCGCGAGAGGTCGGTCGCCGAACTCGGCCTGGAGGCTGCCAGCCAGACGACGACCGCCTGACGGGGCGGCGGCGCCGACGCCGGCCCGATAGCCGGGGTCACCCGTTCGGGCGCCGGGCCGAGAAGCCTGTCACAATCATGCGTGCCCGTTCCCCGGCCGGCACCCGCGGTCGCCAGTGCACCTGCCCTGGCCCGGAAGCCGGTAGAGCTGGGCTGGCCTTCGGCTGGCGAGATTCCGGCGGGAATGGCCAGGCCGGGTTGCCAGTTGATTTATACCCGGTATGATCCTGAGCATGCTCTGGAGGGACGTGACACCATGACCATCCGGCATGCGCTGCTGGCCTTGCTGAGCGAAGGACCCAAATACGGGCTGAAGCTCCGGGAGGAGTTCGAGGAGCGGACCGGCGAGGTATGGCCGCTGAACGTCGGCCAGGTGTACACCACGCTGCAGCGGCTCGAACGCGATGGCCTGGTGGAGTCGGACGACAACGGGCCTGACAACCCGCAGAAGGGCTTCCGGATCACCGCCACCGGCCAGAAAGAGCTGGCCACGTGGCTGCGCACGCCGCCGGATCTGTCGTCCCCGCCCCGCGACGAGCTGGTAATGAAGGTCCTGGTAGCGGTGCGGCTGCCCGGCGCCGACGTGCGCGAGGTGATCCAGGCCCACCGCCGGTACCTGATACAGCTCATGCAGGAGTGGACCAGGATCAAGGACGAGGAAGCCGAGTCCGACCTCGGCCTCGCGCTGGTGGTGGACGCTGAGCTGCTGCGGCTTGACTCGGTCATCCGGTGGCTCGACGCAGCTGAGGGCCGCATTAAGCGCGCGGCTCCCGCTCCGGCAGCTCCCGCTCCTGCTCCGCTGCCGCGGTTGCGCCGCCGGGCCAGCTCGGCTATGGGTCAGCGGGAGACGGGCTCATGAGGATGCTGGAACTGCAGCTCGTCTCGAAAACGTACGGCGAGGGACCGGCCAGAGTACACGCGCTGCGCAAGGTCGACCTGGTGGTCGAGGCGGGCGAGATGGTTGCAGTGATGGGGCCCAGCGGGTCTGGCAAGTCCACGCTGCTGACGATCGCCGGAAGCCTGGAGGAGCCCAGCAGCGGCGAAGTGCTGATCGGCGGCCAGGAGCTGTCAGGCATGTCCCGCGGCGCCAAGGCACGGCTGCGGCGCCGCGCGGTCGGGTACGTGTTCCAGGACTACAACCTGCTGCCCGGGCTGACCGCGGCAGAGAACGTCTCGCTGCCGCTGGAGCTGGACGGCATGTCCGCGCGCAAGGCGCGCGCCGCGGGGCTGCAGGCTCTCGCACGGCTCGGCCTGGCCGACCGGGGTGCGGCATTTCCCGACCAGCTGTCCGGCGGCGAGCGGCAGCGAGTGGCGATCGCGCGCGCCATTGTCGGGGAGCGCCACCTGCTGCTCGCCGACGAGCCGTCGGGCGCACTGGACTCGGTGAACGCGGAGGAGGTCATGCGGCTGCTTCGCGGGGCCTGCAAGCAGGGCGTGGCCGCGGTGATGGTGACCCACGACGCGCAGCTGGCCTCGTGGTCTGACCGGGTAGTGTTCCTGCGCGATGGCGAGGTAATCGACCAGACCGCGTCGCAGCCTGGACCCGAATCGCTGCTCATGCCAGACCCGAGCCGCTGAGCACAGCGGGGACGGCGGCCCGCCGAATCAGGCCTGACGAGCTGCCTTTGCTCACGCAAAGCCGGCGACCCGGGGAAGAACGTATTTCGGTCAGCTCAGGAGGTAAACATTCAAGCCGCAGGCTCTGCGTGACGGACTGGCATTGCCTGCCGCAGCTCAGCTGCTGAGGCGGGTCTGCCACTCTTGGACGAGATCGCCCCCCGCTGCGCGATGTTCCTTGAGGTGGTCGAGCCAGGTCGGGCCGAGTTCGGTGAGCTCGATCAGGTTTCCGTCCGGGTCGCGGATCGCAGTGATGCGCGACTGGGCGCCGAATTCGGCCGGCGGATAGCAGAGAGGGACACCACGTGTCTCCAGCCATTGGACGAGCCGGGTCATGTCGAAGATCATGAAGGCCAGTTTGACTGCGCCGGTCGCGGTGGGCTCGCCCTCGTAGTCGCCCACCGGGTGGATGGCGAAGTGAACGTCGCCCAGTTCGCACGCCCAGTGCGGGGCCGTATCGCCATGCTGTTCCTCGGCGAGTGGTAGCCCGAGCACGTCGCGGTAGAAGTCCACCAGCCGTTCTGGCTGCTCGGACACCAGGATCAGTCCCGAAAGGAACCGTATGTCCGGCGGTCGCTGGGCGCTGTGGTCCGTCATGGCTCCCTCTGTCGTCATCACGTCACGGCACCGCGCTGGCGCTGCGGATTCCAGGATGCCCCGGCATGGCCCATGGCAGGGAAGTTATCACCGTCGGCTCAGCGTGCCGGCTTGATCATGGCCGGATTGTCCTGATCATGGTGGCCTGTGACCGAGCTGCCGCCGCCCGCTGCCGGGTGCTCGGCATGCGCCGCCCGGGATCAGGTGATCGCCGAGCTTGGCCGCGCGGTTGAGGAGCTGCGGGCCGAGATCGCCGGACTGCGGCGGCGGCTGGACGGCAACAGCCGCAATTCCTCGATGCTGCCCTCGTCGGATGACTTGCCCGGGCGGGTGCCACCGCGGCGGGAACCGCGCAAGGGCGGCACCGGCCGCAGGCGCGGGAAGCACCCTGGTTCGCCGGGTGCGGCGACGAGCTGGGCCGAGCCCGATGAGATTGCTGATCACCGGCCGGGGCCTGCGATGGCTCCGGGACGGATCTTGCCGGGGCAGCGGACCTGGGTGTGGCCCGATCCTTGCAGCAGCTTGGGGTGCCGCCGCTGTCCGCGCGGCGTATTCAGCATGACCTGCACGAGGTCCGCTGCGGCTGCGGGAACGTGCATGTCGCGGCGCGGCCGGAGGGCGTGCCGGACTCGGCGGCGCCGATCGGGCCGATCCTGCGCGCTCTGGCTGTATACCTGGTCGTCTTCCAGCACGTGCCCATTGAGCGGTGCGCGCGGCTGATCGCGGACGTGACCGGCGCGCAGGTCCCGGCCGGGGTTCATCCACTCCTGCCTCGCGCAGGCGGCGGAGGCGGTCGCGGGCGTGGTGAAACTGATCAAGGCGCTGATCACCGCCGCGTACATCGCCGGGTTCGGCGAGACCACGCTGTGCTGCGGTCCCGCCGGGCAGAAGAAGTACGTGCTGGCAGCCTTCACCGGGCTGTACTCGCTCTTCTTCCTGTGAGCGCGCAGCCTGGAGTCGTTCCGGGAATTCGGCATCCTGCCCGCCTTCGGCGCGGTGGCGGTGTCGGACCGCTACCAGAATTACTTCCACGACGGCTGGGAGCACATCAGCGGTCATCAAGCCTGTCTGGCTCACTTGATAAGGGATTCAAACACGGCCAGGACGTCATGGCCGTGCTGCGCGCTGCCATGACCGGGGCACCGTGGAGCCCTCCGCATCCAGCAACCGCGGGATCACGTGCGCCCGCGTCGCCGAGCGCGAATGGGGTGAATGTTTACCTCAGGAGAGACCTCTTGCCGGTCAGCAAGCAGCCTGACCCCTGGTCCATGCCCGTCATAATGACCTCTTGGCACTATCGGCCGCCGTAAATGCCTTCGTCCCATTGTCAGGCTGCGGTAATGGCGTTTGCCCAGGTCAGATTGGTAATGGCGTTTGCCCAGGTCAGATTGGCCTTGAAATGGGTAAAAGAGTTGTTTTAGATGAGTTAATCTCCCGTTCACCTCCGCCCTCCTAGTGCGAGTCTAACCTCTGGGCCGCAGGGAATTGCCGGTGTTATACCGACCATTTCACTAGGAAAGGATTCTCATGGGCGACCGGGACGATCAGGCACAGTCCGGGGGCTACTCACGGCGGAAGTTCCTGACTGCGGCCGGGGCGGCCGGCCTGGCCGGGGCAGCGATACCACTGCTCGGCGATACCGCCGCGAGCGCGGCAGCCCGCACGGCCAGCGCGCCGCGCATCACGGCCGCGGCGTCAACGCCGATCAAGCACATCATCGTCTGCTGCCAGGAAAACCACTCGTTCGACAGCTACTTCGGGTCCTACTCCGGCCTGCCCGCCGGCTATGGCATACCGGCCAACTTCACCCAGCCGAACGGGCACGGGGGCACGGTCAAGCCCTTCCACTTCACCGACCTGACCGATAACGGAGACGACCCCAACCACGACTGGGGCTCCATCCACAGTGAGTACAACGGCGGGAAGATGAACGGGTTCTACACCACTGACGGTCACGGTGCCATGGGGTACTACACCGCGTCCGACCTGCCCTACTACTACTCACTCTTTCCCAACTACGCGCTGTGTGCCAACTACTTCTGCGGCGTCCTGACCGAGACCTACCCGAACCGCCTCGTGCTGTACTCAGGTACCAGCGGCGGCAACACCAGCAACAACATCAACAACGGCACGCTCAGCTACCCGTGCGTGCTTGACCTGCTGTCCGAGCACAGCATCACGTTCAAGAACTACAACTTCCACTGCCCGGACAACTACTCCATCCTGGCCCTCTTCAAAAACTGGGCCAGTGGGGGCACCAACAACGAGCTCAACCAGACGATCACCGATTTCCATAACGACTGCAAGACCAACACCCTGCCGCAGGTCTCGTTCATCACCGAGGAACCGCCGTACGACGAGCATCCCCCGTCGGACATCCACACCGGGATGGACATGATCAAATCGATCATCACCGCGGTCAAGGCCTCAGCCGCCTGGTCCAGCACCGCGATCCTGATCACCTACGACGAGGCCGGCGGCTACTTCGACCACATCGCCCCGGCTCAGCTGGACGCCTACGGCCCGGGCATCCGCGTGCCGATGACGATCGTGTCGCCCTACGCCAAGAAGGGCTACGTGGACACGAATTTCTCCGATCACAGCTCGGTGCTGAAGTTCATCGAGGCGGTGTTCGGGCTGCCGACGCTCGCCTCCATCAACCACCAGTTCGACACAAGCACGCCGACGACCAACAACGCCACCGGCGGGAAGCCGTTCCCGCCCCGCGACGGGAACGCGGCCCTCAGCGACCTGACCCAGTGCTTCACGTTCGGGTAGGCATCACGACCTGGCACCAGTCGCTGGCAATCCGGTAGCCAGCCAGGCTGGAGGGCACGGCTCCGGCACAACCTGAAGCCGTATCGACGTGTGGGCCCGGCCCCGGGCCGCCCAGCGGAATGAGCACGCTGAGCTGACCCCGGGGCCGTGGCCGCGGCTGCTATGCGTTGTCCTGTTCGCCGGAAGCATCAGACCGACGTTCGCGCGATCGAGCGTGACGGCACCGGCGGACTAGGACGCGGCGACGCCGCGCAGCTCTAGCTGGTTCAGCAACTCGGCCGTGGCCCCGGCCACCGTGTCCACCGCACGGTCAAAGGCCTCGGCGTTATGCCGGGCCGGGCGCCGGAACCCGCTCACCTTCCTGACGTACTGGAGGGCGGCCGCCCGTACGTCTTCCTCGGTCACGTTCACGGTGTAGGGCTCACGGAGGGTCTTGATGCTGCGGCACATACTGCGACGCTACCGGGTCGGCTCGCCCAGATCGACTTCAGCACATCCCCAGCCCAGGCCAGGCTGGGTGTCAGGCTGCGCCGTAGAACCGGCGGTCGGTGGGGACGATCTGGACGCCGAGCGGGAACAGAGTGATCGGGATGATCTTGAAACTGGCCAGGCCCAGCGGAATGCCGATGATCGTCACGCACAGCGCGATCCCGGTCACCAGGTGCCCTATGGCCAGCCACCATCCGAACAGCACGATCCAGATGACGTTACCGATCAGAGCGAGCGCGCCGACGTTCCGGCGCGGCTCGATCGTCCGGCCGAAAGGCCACAGGACGTAGTTGGCGATCCGGAATGCCCCAATGCCAAACGGGATCGTGATGATCAGGACAAAGCAGATCAAACCAGCCACGACATAGGCGATGGCCATCCACAGCCCGCACAGCACCAGCCAGATCACGTTGAGTATCGCCCTCATCGGGCACCCTCCCCCGTCAGTTCAGGCCGAGCAGCCCCTCCAGCCCGACCGTCAGCCCGGGCGGCAGCGACGCGGCCTGCCGCACCCCCAGCAGCACTCCGGGCATGAACGAGGCGCGGTCCATCGAGTCATGCCGGATGGTCAGGATCTCGCCGTGGCCGCCGAGAAGCACCTCGTGGTGCGCCACCAGCCCAGCCAGCCTGACCGAGTGCACCCGTACCCCGTCCATGGCCGCACCGCGCGCGCCACCCACCTCGGACACCGTGGCGTCCGGTGCGGGCCCGAGTTCGGCGGCCTGCCGCGCCGCCGAGATCAGCGAGGCGGTCCGCGCCGCGGTACCCGACGGCGCATCGGCCTTGGCGGCATGGTGCAGCTCGACGATCTCGGCCGACTCGAAGAACCGCGCCGCCTGTGCGGCGAAGCTCATCATCAGAACGGCTCCGATCGAGAAGTTCGGGACGATGAGCGCCCGGGCCGACGGGGCTTTGGCCAGCCACTCCCTGACGCTGGCCAGGCGAGCCTCATCGAACCCGGTAGTGCCGACGATGACGTTCCGCCCCCGTTCCAGACACCACCGCAGGTTGTCCATAACCGCACCCGGGTGCGTAAAGTCCACCACGACATCGCACCCGGCGAGCGGCTCGCGCTCGTCGCCGATGTCGACAGCAGCGGCCAGCTCCAGGTCGCCGGCGCCTTCGACCGCCCGGCACACCTCTGACCCCATGCGCCCCTTAGCGCCGAGCACGCCCACTGTGATCATGGCGCTCCTCCGGTCCACCACTGCTCACCGAACCTACCCGCCACCCGGCCCGGCCAAGCAATCCGTGCGCCAGCCGGGCCACGACAGCCATGATCGCTAACTCGTTCAGCGTGTGAGGCTGGCGCCGCTCAGCCCAGGACCCCGCTGAAGGCGCCCGGATCATCGAACGGCCCGACCACGGCGAGCGCCTTCGGCTGCCCAAGTATGGCCGCGGCGACCTCGCGCACGTCGTCATGCGTCACCGCGTCGACCGAGGCCAGAATGTCCTCAACCGGCTCCAGGTCCGGGTAGACGAGCTCGGACTTGCCGAGCCGGCTCATCCGGGACGAGGGGTCCTCCAGGCCGAGCACGATCGAACCGCGAAGCTGGCCCTTGCCGCGGGCGAGCTCGTCATCGGTCAGCCCGCCGGAGATCACCTTGGCGATCTCGTCGCGGCAGATGGACAGCACCTCGTCGGCCTTGGCGGGCAGGCACCCTGCGTAGACACCCCACAGGCCGGACCCGGCGTGCTGCGAGCCGAAGCTGTAGACCGAGTACGCCAGGCCGCGCTTCTCGCGGACCTCCTGGAAGAGCCGTGACGACATGCCGCCGCCGAGCGCCGCGTTCAGGACGCCAAGCCCGAACCTGCGCCGGTCGGTCCGGGACAGTCCCGAGCAGCCCAGGACAAGGTTGGCCTGCTCGATACCGCGCGATACCAGCCGGACTCCGGTACCGGGCTCGCCGGAACTCAGGCCCTCCCCGGAGAGCCGGGGCACAGCCGGCTGCACGCTATCAACGAGAACGTGCCCGAACGCCGACTGCGTCAGGGCCACGACCTCGTCGTGGTCGAGACTGCCAGCGGCCGCGACGACGAGGTTGTCCGGCTTGTAGCGCGCCGCGTAGTGCTCGGCTACCTGCTCGCGAGTGATGGCGTTGATCGAGTCGACAGTGCCGAGGATCGGCCGGCCCAGCGGGGTGTCACCGAACAGCTGTGCGGCAAATGCCTCGTGCACGGTGTCCGTGGGGTCGTCCTCGTTCATGGCGATCTCTTCGAGAATCACGCCCCGCTCAGCGTCGACGTCTTTCGGCTCGATTAGCGAGCTGGTCACCATGTCGGCGAGCACGTCGATGGCGAGTGGCAGGTCAGCGTCGAGTACCCGCGCGTAGTAGCAGGTGTACTCCTTGGCCGTGAACGCGTTGAGCTCGCCTCCGACCGCGTCCATCTCCGCGGAGATATCCAGCGCAGTGCGGCGGCGCGTGCCCTTGAACAGCAGGTGTTCCAGGTAGTGGGTGGCTCCGGTGTGAGAGATGTCCTCGTCCACCGAGCCGACCCCGGCCCAGATCCCGAACGCGACCGACCGGACGGCTGGCAGCGACTCGGTGATCACCCGCAGCCCGCCGGGAAGCACCGTGCGGGTCACGCCGGAGTCGGCGCCGGTGAAGTGCTCCTGACGCGCCGTCATGAGTTCCGCGGCCCGCGGTGGCGCTCCCGGATGCGGTGGTGTTCACCGCCGCGATCCCGGTCACCGCCCCCATCCCGGTGCCGGTCACCGCTGCGGTCTGGCCGGCGGTGGTCGTCGTGCCCGCCCAGGTCCTCGCCGGCTGCCTCGCGCTCCACCACCTCGACCGGCACCAGCGAAAGCTTGCCCCGGTCGTCGACCTCACGGATCTCGACCTGGATCTTGTCCCCGACGGAGATGACGTCGTCGACGTTCTCGATCCTGGCCCCGCCGTGCAGCTTGCGGATTTGGGTGATGTGCAGCAGGCCGTCTCTGCCGGGCAGCAGTGACACGAACGCCCCGAACGTGGTGGTCTTCACCACGGTGCCCAGGAACCGTTCGCCGACCTCGGGGATGTGCGGGTTGGCGATCGCGTTGATCGCCGTCTTCGCGGCATCGGCCGACGGGCCGTCGGTGGCGCCGATGTAGATCGTGCCGTCGTCCTCGATGGTGATCTCGGCGCCGGTGTCCTCCTGGATCGAGTTGATCATCTTGCCCTTGGGGCCGATCACCTCGCCGATCTTGTCCACTGGCACCTTGATCGTGATGATGCGGGGCGCGTACGGGCTCATCTGGCCCGGGGCGTCGATCGCCTCGCGCATCACCGACAGTATGGTCAGCCGCGCGTCGCGCGCCTGACGCAGCGCGGCGGCAAGCACCGTAGCCGGGATGCCGTCGAGCTTGGTGTCCAGCTGCAGCGCGGTCACGACGTCCCTGGTCCCGGCGACCTTGAAGTCCATGTCGCCGAACGCGTCCTCGGCGCCGAGGATGTCGGTGAGCGTGACGTACTCGCCGCCCTCATGGATCAGTCCCATCGCGATGCCAGCCACCATGTCCTTCAGCGGCACGCCCGCGTCCAGCAGCGACATCGTCGATGCGCAGACCGAGCCCATCGAGGTAGAGCCGTTGGAGCCGATAGCCTCGGACACCTGGCGGATCGCGTACGGGAACTCCTCCCGCATCGGCAGCACCGGGATCAGCGCCCGCTCAGCGAGGGCACCGTGGCCAATCTCGCGCCGCTTCGGCGATCCGACCCGGCCGGTCTCGCCGGTCGAGTACGGCGGCATGTTGTAGTTGTGCATGTACCGCTTGGTGCGCTCCGGGTTGAGCGTGTCGATCGCCTGCTCCATCCGCAGCATGTTCAGCGTGGTAACGCCGAGCACCTGGGTCTCGCCGCGCTCGAACAGCGCCGACCCGTGCACCCGGGGCAGCACGCCCGCCTCGGCGGACAGCTGCCGGATGTCGGCCAGGCCGCGGCCGTCCATCCTCACTCCGTCGCGGATGATCCGCTCCCGGACCAGTTTCTTGGTCAGCGACCGGAACGCGGCGCTGACCTCTTTCTCGCGGCCCTCGAACTGGCTGCTCAGGCGCTCGACCGCGAGCGCCTTGACCCGGTCGGTCTCCGCCTCCCGGTCCTGCTTGCCTGCGATCGTCAGCGCCTTGGACAGGTCGTCAGTGACCTGAGCGGCCAGGGCGTCATAGACGTCCTGCTGGTAGTCGACGAACACGGGGTAGTCTGCGACGGGCTTGGCCGCCTGGGCTGCCACCCTCTGCTGTCCCTCGCACAGCGCCTTGATGAACGGCTTGGCCGCATCGAGCCCGGCGGCCACGATCTCCTCGCTCGGCGCGACAGCGCCGCTGCCTTGGTCGGCGATCAGCCGCAGGGTGCTCGCCGTGGATTCGGCTTCGACCATCATGATCGCGACATCGCCGTCTTCGAGCACCCGGCCGGCGACGACCATGTCGAACGTGGCCTCCTCCAGCTGCGGGTGCGTCGGGAAGCCGACCCACTGGCCTTTGATCAGGGCCACCCGGACGCCGCCGATCGGTCCGGAGAACGGCAACCCAGCCAGCTGGGTGGACAGCGACGCGGCGTTGATCGCGACCACGTCGTACAGGTGCTCGGGATGCAGCGCCATGATCGTCTCGACGATCTGGACCTCGTTGCGCAGCCCGTGAACAAACGTCGGCCGCAGTGGCCGGTCGATCAGGCGGCAGGTGAGGATCGCGTCCTCAGACGGCCGGCCCTTCCCTGCGGAAGAACGAGCCGGGGATCCGGCCCGCCGCATACATCCGCTCTTCGACGTCCACCGTGAGGGGGAAGAAGTCGAGGCCCTCCTTGGGATGGGAGGACACGGCGGTCGCTGACAGCACCATTGTCTCGTCGTCTAGATAGACGACGGCCGAGCCGGCCGCGAGACGGGCAAGCCTGCCAGTCTCGAACCTGAGCTTATGAATTCCGAGAGCGCCGTTGTCGATGATGACCTCGGCGCTATGGACACCCTCCTGGACTCCTGCCATGGGTGAGACCTCCTTGACTGAGGTCCCGCGTGAGCCCGTCACCAGTGCAAGACGCGCCGGCCGTCTGGCCGGGCCTGCTGCCGGCCGGTCTTCGATCGAAGCCCTCGGCCCTAGAGGGCACGCCTGAGGCTCCGGCGGCGCCAGTGCTCTGCATGCATCCCTCCTGCCCGAGAACCACTACCGAGGACCGGCCCCCGGGCGCCATGAGCGCTCCTGGGCCGGGGCCGCGGGACGTCGTTTCGTTCCTGCTTGTTCTGCTATCGCCTGCCGGGCCGGGCCCGGCAGGCACCTGCACCCAACCTACCTGCGCAGGCCGAGCTTTTCGATCAGCGCGCGGTAGCGGGCGATGTCCGTCCGGGACAGGTACTTCAGCATCCGCCTGCGGCGGCCGACCAGCAGCAGCAGCCCACGCTGACTGTGGAAATCGTGCTTGTGCACCTTCATGTGCTCGGTCAGATCTTGGATCCGCCGTGTCAGCAGCGCGACCTGGACCTCCGGCGAGCCGGTGTCACCCTCAGTGGTCGCGTGCCCGGCGATGATCTCCTTCTTCACCGTGGTCGCTAGCGGCACGTTGCTCCCTTGTCGATCGTTCTAGAACGGATGCCTCGCCGGCAGGTTTGGGCTCTGCCGTCTTCACTGGCGCTCAGGGCATGCACTGCCCGCGCCGCATGGCGACTGCTACCCAGGTGGCCAGCCGCATGAGGGCGCAGCTGACCGGGCCGACTACTGGCCGATAACGAACTGTACCACACCGGGCACACTGAGCACGCCGGAGCGGCGCGCCTCAGGCCTGCCGCCCGGCATCCTGGGCGTCAGGCTGGCTGAGCAGCACGCGGGCGGCGTCCACGTCTCGGTGCATCTGAGCGATCAGTTCGTCGACAGAGCCGAACCTCTCCTGCCCGCGGAGCCTGGCAACGAAGTCCACCGCGGCGTGTGAGCCGTACAGGTCCAGGTCGTCACGGTCCAGTGCATAGGCCTCGACAGTTCGCTCGGTCCCGTTGAACTGCGGGTTGGTGCCGACCGAGATCGCGGCTGGCCAGCGCTGCAGGTCCTCTCTGTCGGCGCCGAGCGCGGTAAGCCAGCCCGCGTACACCCCGTCAGCGGGGACCGCGGTGTGCGGGAGCGTCTCGGTATTGGCAGTCGGGAAGCCGAGCGCGCGGCCGCGCTGCATGCCCCGCACCACCACACCCTCCACCCGGTGCGGGCGTCCCAGGTCGCGTGCTGCGGCAGCCACGTCCCCGGCCGCCAGCTCGGCCCTTATCCCCGTGGACGAGATCCTGACGCCATCGTCGGCCAGCAGGGGCTCGCCCTCCGCAACGAAGTCATACTTCGCGCCGAGCTCGGTGAGCAGGCCAATATCGCCCGCAGCCCGGTGGCCGAACCTGAAGTCCTCCCCCACCACCACCCGGGCCGCGTGCAGCCGGTCAACGAGCACCGCCCGGACGAACTCGTCCGGGCTCAGCCGCGAGAACTCGCGGGTGAACGGGAGCACACAGACCGCTTCGGCACCCAGGCCGGCGAGCAGCTGAGCGCGCCGCCGGGCCGAGCACAGGAACGGGGGATGGCAGCCCGGCCGAACTACCTCATCGGGATGCGGGTCGAAGGTCACGACCACAACAGGCAGCCGCAGCTGCGCCGCCACCTCGACGGCCCGGCGGACGACGCGCTGATGACCACGGTGCACGCCGTCGAACACCCCGATCGTGACCACGGACGGACCCCATCCGTCCGGCACGTCGTCCAGGCCGTGCCAGCGGTACATGTACGGAATCTCCCCCGGTTGCTCGGCGGTGTCGTTCCCAGCCTGCCATGCGTTCCGCTCCCCGGCGCGGGCCGCAGCGTCCGCGCACCGCGATTTCCATGATCGCGGCAGGGTTTTCACCCTACTGGCCAAAGATCTGCGACGCTAAGTACGGGTCAGGGAACGAACACTGCCAGCGGCCTGGCCTCTCCGCCCTCATCAGCCAGCAGCGCGACAAGAGACCCGTCCGGCGCGAACGCCGCGACAGGCCCCCCGCCCGCTGCGGTGAGTGGCAGCCTGGCACCGTGCGCCACCCGGCGGGCCTCGTCCTCGCTCAGGTCGCGGCGCATGAACGCTGCTGCCGCCGCGTCTGCGAGCGGGATCACGTCGAACGAGCCCGCTAGCTGATCGAGCGTGCGCGCGACGGCGACTGTGTAGGGCCCGACCCGGGTGCGCCGCAGCGCCGTGAGGTGCCCGCCCACGCCGAGTGCGGCACCGAGGTCCCGGGCGAGCGCGCGGATGTAGGTTCCGCTGGAGCAGATCACTGTGACATCGACGTCCACCAGCAGGCCGGCCCGGTGCACAGCCTGGATCGTCAGCTCCCGCACGGTGACCGTCCTCGCCGCGAGCTCGGGAGCCGCCCCCGCCCGCGCCATCCGGTAGGCGCGCTTCCCGGCAACTTTGATCGCGCTGAATCCTGGCGGGACCTGCTGGATCTCGCCGGTCAGTGCGGCCGCTGCCGCCTGGAGCGCGCCGTCCGTCACGTCGGCCGCTGATGCCTCGGCGACGACCTCGCCCTCCGCGTCATCGGTGTCCGTCGCCTGGCCAAGCCGGATCGTCGCCGTGTACTCCTTTTCGCTGAGCGCCAGGTGCCCGAGCAGCCGTGTGGCTTTCCCGATCCCGGCCACGAGCACGCCGGTCGCCATCGGATCGAGCGTGCCAGCGTGCCCGACCCGGCGGGTCCCGGCCAGCCGGCGGATCCGCGCCACAACGTCGTGGGAGGTCCACCCGGCTGGCTTGTCGACGATAACCAGGCCATCGGCCACCGCGCGGCCCGCGCTCGTTCGGGGGGGCTCGGCTGTCACGACCGAGAGAGTATCTCGCTCCGTCATCTCCGGCGCCGCGTAACTGCTGGGACGGCGGTGCCCGGTCCCCTGGCACCGTGAACACCGGCCAGACCATACTTAACGCCCGGCGGCCAGCTCGCCTGGGTGCCGCAGCTTGCAGTGCAGGAAGTCGGCGGCCGCCTGGGCAGCCTGGCTTATGAAGGGCTCGGTGTCGTACAGGTCGACGTGCCGGCTCGCGTCCAGCCAGAGGATCTTTTTGTCGCCGGGCTTGCTCTCATAGAGCGCCCGGGCCAGGTCCGGTGAGCAGTACGCGTCGGTCTTCCCGTGGATGATCAGCGCCGGTGTGGCGGCGAGGAGACCAGCCGCGCCCAGGGCATCGAAGGTCATCAGCGAGTGGAGTGAGCCCCTTGTGACCTCGTTGCGCCAGCGTGCCGAGTGGGACCTCGGCGTGCCGTAGTAGTCGTAAGGCTCGCCGCCAGCCATGGCGGCCTCGCCGGCGGGCGCCACGGCGGGCATGAACTCGTCGTACCGGTCCAGGGCAGCGGCGAGCGCGGCCCGGTAGGCGGTGACGCCCATGGCCTGTGCCATCTGGGCGGGGCTGTTGTATCCGCCGGCGATGCCGCACACCGCCGTGATGCGGGGGTCCGCGGCGGCGGCGCGGACCGCGTACCCGCCCCCGAGGCAGATGCCGACCACCCCGATCCGGGCCGGGTCTGCCCGGGTGGCAAGCACGCTGACCGCAGCTCTCAGGTCGGCCAGCTTGCCCTGGCTGTCCTCGTGCTGGCGGCGCCCGCCACTCTCTCCGAAGCCGCGGTGGTCGAAGGCGAGCGTGGTGATCCCTGCGGCGCTGAGCAGCTCGGCGTAGGTGCCAGTAACCTGCTCCTTGACCCCGGTGAACGGGCCGGTGAGCGCGACAGCAGGCGCCCGGCCGCCGGCGCCGGCCAGCCGGAGGTCGCCCACGAGGTCCACCCCCTCGCTGCGGAACGTGACCCGCTCAGCCCTGACCGCGGTCACCGGCATTCCCTGCCGACCTCCGGCAGGCAGCCGTTCACGAACAGCCCCGGCTCGGCCGCCGTGCAAGCATGAACCCTGAGATCTGTCATAGCCGCAGGCTAGGGACCCGAGGTCCGAGCCGGCCAGAAGGCACTTTGCGGTGCCCTAATCGACGGAGCACCCATGACGCTTGTGATACCCGATGTCCTTGAGGAAAGCTGCGCTACCCGGCAGGCTCTCGAGCGGCTGGGCGCCAAGTGGCGGGTGCTGCTGATCTACGCGCTGCTTGCTGGCCCCCAGCGGCACGCTGAGTTGCGTCGCAGGCTGCCAGGCATCACCCAGAAAGTTCTGACCGAGACCCTGCGGGGCATGGAGAGCGACGGGCTTGTAGCACGCCGGGTGCTCAAAGACACCGCTCCCCAGCACGTCGAGTATGCGCTGACCGCGCTCGGTAAAACCCTGCAGGAACCACTGGCGGCCATCTGCTCGTGGGCAGCCGAGCACGTGTAAACCGGCCGTTGGGCAGGCCGGTCAGGCTACCGGCACGATCGTGCGAATTACGAGTCGCCGGATTCGCGGACCCGGTAGGGATCCGGGTCGCCCGCCGGAGTGGCGCCCTCCCGCGCGGCGGCAACCGCTGCGTCTGCCTGGCGGGCCCGGGCGACGAGTTCCTCGATGTTACGGGCCGTCTGCGGCATGGTGTCCAGCTCGAAGGTGATCGACGGTGTGTGCTTCACACCGGTCTGCTTGCCGACTTCAGACCGGATCAGGCCCGCGGCGCTGGCCAGCGCGGCGGCTGAGTCGGCGCGCTCCTCCTCCGACCCGTACACGGTGTAGAACACGGTTGCCTCGCGCAGGTCCCCGGTGACCCGGGCCTCGGTC
This sequence comes from uncultured Actinomycetota bacterium, assembly GCA_963815375.1. Taxonomy (GTDB): domain Bacteria; phylum Actinomycetota; class Actinomycetes; order Streptosporangiales; family Streptosporangiaceae; genus JASHPR01. The sequence continues at coordinate 112,577 of CAWFGX010000001.1, forward strand.
ACCGTGACGAAGCCGAGCCGGGGGTCCTTGACCCGCCGCTCCAGCATCTCGGCGACGATCTGCACGATCGCCTCGCTCAGCCTGCGCGCTCGGGCTTGGTCCATGGCTGGCTCACTCCTCCTCGCTGAACAGCCGCTGCCGGGCTGACAGCAGCTCGATGTCCGGCCGGCCTGCGACAAAACGCTCGCAGGCTTCCAGGACCTCGACGGCCCGCGCTGCCGTCGAGGCGGCCACCGCGACGCCGATCTCCGCGCGCCGGTGCAGGTCAAGGTGCCCGGTCTCGGCCACCGAGGCAGCGGGGAAGCGCCGGTTCACCTCGGCGATCAGCGGCCGGACCGCGGACCGCTTCTGCTTCAGCGACCGCACGTCGCCCAGCATCACGTCCAGCGTCAGAGCGCCCACATACATTCTCTTTTTTGGCCCTCGCTTGCCTCCCGGGGCGCTTTTGGGCGCCGCGTTTCCCTCGTCGCTCGGTCGCAAAAGCTCCCTCGCTCCTCAGTACAACGCGGCACCGCGCGCCTTCGGCTCGCTCGGGCAGTGTTTATTGCCTCGCTCGCTCGGCGGGCTAGGCCCGGGGCTTCTCGCGCATCTCGAAGGTCTCGATCACGTCGCCCACCTTGACGTCGTTGTAGCCGATGCCGATGCCGCACTCGAAGCCCTCGCGGACTTCGGTCACGTCGTCCTTGAACCGGCGCAGCGAATCGACAGTGAGGTTGTCCGAGACCACGACACCGTCGCGGACCAGGCGCGCCTTGCTGTTGCGGTTGATCGTCCCCGAGCGCACAATGCAGCCGGCCACGTTGCCCACCCGCGGCACCCGGAAGACCTCCCGGACCTCGGCGGTGCCCAGCTGGGCTTCCTCGAAGATCGGCTTCAGCATGCCCTTGAGGGCGGCCTCGACTTCCTCGATGGCCTGGTAGATCACCGAGTAGTACCGGATGTCCACGCCCTCGCGCTGGGCAAGCTCGCCCGCCCGGCCAGCCGGCCGGACGTTGAAGCCGATGATCACGGCATCGGAGGCGATGGCCAGGTTGACGTCGTCCTGGGTGATCGCGCCGACACCGCGGCCGATGACCCGCAGCACCACCTCCTCACCGACATCGAGCTGGAGCAGGGCATCTTCGAGGGCCTCGACCGAGCCGGACACGTCGCCCTTGATGATCAGCAGCAGCTCTTCCCGCTCGCCCGACTTCAGCGCCGACTCCAGGTCCTCCAGAGTGACCCGCGGCCGCCGCTGGGCGAACATCGCGGTCCGCTCCCTGGCCTCGCGCCGCTCGGCGATCTGCCTGGCCACCCGGTCGTCATCGACCACAAGGAAGTTGTCGCCAGCGTCCGGGACGGCCGTCAGGCCGAGCACCTGCACCGGGCGGGACGGCGGCGCCTCGGTCACCGGCTCGCGGTTCTCGTCGAGCATGGCCCGGACCCGGCCGAACGCCTCACCGCAGACGATCGAGTCACCCACGTGCAGCGTCCCGCGCTGCACCAGGACGGTCGCGACCGGCCCCCGGCCCTTATCCAGCTCCGCCTCGATGGCCACGCCCTGGGCTTGCTGATTCGGGTTGGCACGGAGGTCGAGCTCGGCGTCCGCGGTCAGGACGATGGCCTCAAGCAGCGAGTCGATGCCGATACCCTCGCGGGCAGAGACATCGACGAACAGGGTCTGGCCGCCGAACTCCTCGGCCACCAGGCCGTACTCGGTGAGCTGTGCACGCACACGCTGCGGGTCGGCGCCTTCCTTGTCGATCTTGTTGACCGCCACGACGATCGGCACGCTGGCCGCCTGGGCGTGGTTGAGCGCCTCAGTGGTCTGCGGCTTCACGCCGTCGTCCGCTGCGACCACGAGCACGACCAGGTCGGTGGTCTCGGCACCGCGGGCGCGCATTGCCGTGAAGGCTTCGTGACCCGGGGTGTCAATGAACGTGATCTTCCGCTCTTCGCCGTCCACCACGGTGTTGGCCTGGTAGGCGCCGATGTGCTGAGTGATCCCGCCTGCCTCGTGCGCCACCACGTTCGTGCTCCGGATCGCATCGAGCAGCTTGGTCTTGCCGTGGTCGACATGGCCCATAACGGTCACCACCGGCGGGCGCGACACCAGGTCGTCGTCACCGCCCTCGTCCTCGCCGAACTCGATGTCGAAGGACTCCAGCAGCTCGCGGTCCTCTTCCTCGGGCGAGACAACCTGAACCGTGTAGTTCAGCTCGGCCCCCAGCAGCTGCAGCGTCTCGTCGTTCACCGACTGGGTCGCCGTGACCATCTCGCCCAGGTGGAACAGCACCTGAACCAGCGAGGCCGGGTTCACGCCGATCTTGTCGGCGAAGTCGCTCAGCGACGCCCCGCGCGACAGCCGGATAACCTGCCCGTTCCCGCGTGGAATCTGCACGCCGCCGATCGACGGGGCCTGCATGTTGTCGAACTCGATGCGCCGCTGGCGCCTCGACCTCCGGGCCCGCGCCGGGCGGCCGCCCGGCCGCCCGAAGGCGCCCTGGGTACCGCTCCGGCCACGGCCGCCACCGCCACCACCACCGCCACCGGTGCGGGGCGGGGCGGCACCGGGACGCTGCCCGCCAGCGCCGCCGCCGCGCGGGCCGCCAGCGCCTGCGCCAGCGCCGCCACGGCCGGGCGGGCGGGTGCCCGTGCCAGGACCGCTCCGGCCGCCGGAACCACCCTGACCGCCGAAGCCGCCGGGCCCGCGTCCGCCGCCTGGCCTGGGCGGCATGCTGCTCGGGCTGGGACGCGGCCCGCCGGGACGCGTTCCCTCGCTAGGCCCACCGGAACCCGGGCGGCCTGGCGCCCGGGTGCCACCGGGACGGGGCCCGCCGGGACGCGGCGCACCGCCGCCCGGAGAGCCGGCGAACGCTGTCGGACTGGCGCCCGGCCCGGGCTGGCCTGGCCTGGCACCTCGTGGTGCTGATCCCATACCGGTCGCGGTCGAGCTGAACGGGTTGTTGCCGGGCCGCGGCCCAGGCCTCGGCGGCCCGGGCACGCCAGCGGGCGTCCGGGTGGACGGGCCACCCGGCCTGGGCGCGCCAGCACCGGGCGTGCCCGGGCGCGGTCCCTGCCTGCCCGGGGCCTGTGCCCCGGATGCGGGCGAGCCCGCGGGCCGCGCGCCCGTGTCTGGCTCAGTGGTCCTGGCAGCTGCGGCCCGCTGGGGCCCCCGGTCACCACGGGGTTCGGCATGCTGCGGGTGCGGGAAGGGCACCGGCGGCCGCGCCGGGGCGGCGGGCTCCCCGGCGGCTGGCGGGGCCGTCTGGCCCGGTGCCTGCCCGGGCACCTCGGCCGGAGGAGCGGCCGCAGCTGGCGGGCTAGCCGGGATGCGCCCGTTCGTGCCGGGCATGACCGTCTGCCGCGGCACTGCCGGCACCTGCCGGGGCCGTCGCTGACGGTGTGCTGGGGGCCTCCGCGGCCGGCGCCTGCGTACCCGGGGCCTGGGCCACGCTAGGCGCAGACGCCGCTGACGCCGACGCGCCAGCGGCTGTCTGTGCCGCGGGACGGCCATCCTTGACCGCGTCGGCCCGCCCCTGCTTGGGCTGCTGGGCCGAGAACGCCTCCTTGAGCCTGCGGACCACGGGCGCCTCAATCGTGGAGGACGCCGACCGCACGAACTCGCCCATTTCCTGGAGCTTGACCATCACGGTCTTGCTCTCTACGCCGAACTCCTTCGCGAGTTCGTATACCCGAACCTTCGCCACTGCGCTCCCTCTACTCGGCCCGCCTGACCGGGCCCGTCAGCCGGCCGGGGCAGCGCGTGCTCCGGTCCGGTGTCAGCCTCTGCTGTTCATCGCCGCATGCTCATCGGTCGCTCATCGCAATCTCAACCTGCTTTCCCTCGTCAGTACCGCCCGACCTTAGCCGTCCGGCGCTGCCGTCCCGCCATCAGGCCGGCTGCGGGCGGGCGAGCCCTCCCCCAACTGGCCAAGATACTCGGCAAGCGTGCCAGTCCCAACCGGTCCCGGCCGCCGCAGAGCCCGCGCGAACGCCCTGCGGCGCTGCGCCTTATCGAAGCATCCCCGGCTGGGATGCAGGTACGCTCCCCGGCCAGGCCCTCGCCCTCGGACATCAGGGACAATCTCATCCCCGGCTGCCACCAGGCGAAGCAAGTCGGACTTTGCTGCCCGGCCCCCGCACCCAACGCATGTCCGGACTGGTATATGCCGGGCCGACTGCGGATACCAGGAGGCCATCTTCACATTAAGTTTACATTGCCCGCGCATCCGGGGTACCAGGCACGGAATGCCCGGTAGCTGGCGCATCGGTGCCAGCCCGGGCCAGGGCCCCGTCCTGGTCAGCGCCAGCCTGCCCTGAGTCCTCTGGCGCTGCTGAGGCGATCGGGGCGTCAGCTCCCGGGCTATCCGGCCGGATGTCGATCCGCCATCCGGTCAGGCGGGCCGCGAGCCTTACGTTCTGTCCCTCTTTCCCGATTGCTAGCGAGAGCTGATAGTCGGGGACGATCACCTGCGCCACGCGCGCCTGCGGATCGACGACGTTCACCTTGGTAACCCTGGCCGGGGACAGCGCGTGGGCAACGAACTCGGCCGGGTCCGGTGAGAAGTCGACGATGTCGATCTTCTCGCCGTGCAGCTCCGCCATGACGTTGCGGACCCGGCTACCCATCGGGCCGATGCAAGCGCCCTTGGCGTTCACGCCCGGCTGGCGCGAGATCACAGCGATCTTGCTGCGATGGCCGGCCTCGCGCGCGATGGCCGCGATCTCGACAGCGCCCGACGCGATCTCCGGGACCTCGAGCGCGAAAAGCTTCTTCACCAGGTTCGGATGAGTGCGCGACAGCGTGACCGACGGCCCGCGGTAACCCTTCCTGACATGCAGAACGTAACAGCGCAGCCGCTCGCCGTGCACATACCGCTCACCGGGCACCTGCTCGGCGGGCGGCAGCATCGCCTCCAGCTTGCCCAGGTCCACCAGCACCGCCCGGGGATCCCTGCCCTGCTGGATCACGCCGGCGACCAGCTCACCCTCGCGTCCAGCGAACTCGCCGAACGTCAGCTCGTCCTCGGCGTCGCGCAGCCGCTGCAGGATCACCTGGCGGGCCGTTGTCGCGGCGATACGCCCGAAACCTTCGGGCGTGTCGTCGTACTCCCGGGTCACGGTGCCGTCCTCCGCGGTCTCCGCCGCCCAGACGGTGACGTGACCACTGCCCCTGCTGACCTCGACCCGTGCAGTGGGCGCGGCTCCGTCGGTCCGGTGATACGCGACGAGGAGCGCGTCCTCGATGGCCTTGATGACCAAGTCCATCGAGATGTCCTTCTCCGCTTCCAGGCTGCGCAGGACGCTCAGATCAATATCCATCGGGTCCCTCCTCGTCTGCGCGCGGGCCCGTCCCGTCATCCACGCTGTCGGTGACGGCGGATAGCGGGGAGAACTCGACCTCAATCTTTCCCGGGCCGAGCTCGGAGTAGCCGAATTCCCTGATCTCGCCCCCGATATCGAGCTCGACCCCGAGGGCATCAGCCCCGCACACGCGTCCCGTGACGGTACTCCGCTCGCCAGGCGCACCCGCGCCCCTGGGGTGGGATAGGGACAGCAGCGGTGCCGTCACCAGGCGGCCGGCCGCCCGCCGCCAGTGCTTGGGCTCGGTCAGCGGGCGGTCAACACCGGGCGAGGACACTTCCAGGGTGTAGGAGGCCTCACCCATTGCGGCGGCCTGGTCGAGCGCTGCCGACAGCTGCTGGCTGGCCAGCGCGATGTCGTCCAGGCTGACGCCGCCGTCGGCGTCGACCACGATGCGCAGCAGGCGCCGCCGCCCGGCCGAGGTGATCCGGACATTCTCCAGGTCCAAACCCATGGCGACGACCGTCGGCTCCAGCAGGCTGGCGATCCGCTCAGCGTCGGGGGACGCTCCCCGTGACGGCGTCGGCGAACGGTGACGGGAGTTACCGTGCATCACGACCTCCTCGCCCGCGACCTGTGCTATTGTCCACTCCGCTTCTAGCCTAGCCGCGACGGCAGCCACCTGCGCCGTTGCCGCGACGCCCGCGTGTTCCGCCCGGTACTGGGGGCGGTGCTGGCAACACGGGGGACTGGCAGCACAGGCCGGTGATCCATCGCATGTCATGCTGGGAACCACGACCCGGCGATCGGGCTCGGTCACGGGGGTCCGGTGGCATTTGGGGGGCCGGCCCGGGGACCACGATCGGTAAAACGGAGGCTGCGTGACGGTGGATCCGGCGCGCCGGCGGGCGGTGCTCGCGGCCGCGGCGGCGCTGCCGCTTGCGGCGGTGTCCGGCTGCCAGGGTCTCGGCGTCCTCGGCACCCCGCCACCGCCAGCGCCCGACGTTGTCCTGCTGCAGGCCGCGATCGCGGCGGAGAAGCTGATGGTTGCCCGGTATGCCTCGGCGCTTCGTCTTGCGCACGCCTGGCCCGGTGCGGCGGCCCAGGCGCTTCGGCCGCTGCAGGCCGAGCACCAGGCGCACCTGGCCCAGCTTCAGTCACGGCTGGTCGTGCCGCGCGGAAGCGCTGCCAGCGCGTCGCCATCAGGTCAGGCCACCGCTCCACCCGCGGTGCCTGCCACGCCGGCTGCCGCCATCGCGTTCCTCAAAAGAGCCGAGCAGGCGGCCGCCGTGGCCATGGTGGGCCGGCTGACAAACGCGCCAGCCGCGCTCGCCCAGCTGTTCGCGTCGATCTCGGCGTCGGAGGCAACCCACGTTCCGGTGCTTGACCAGGCGGGGCAGGCGGCCGGATGAGCCGGGCGAACCGGACCAGCAGCCAGGTCAGCGGCTCGGGAGCCGTACCGCAGACCGCCACGACCCGGGCACTGCAGTCGGCGCTGGCGGCCGAGCAGGCCGCGGTGTACGGCTACGGTGTCGTCGGCGCGTACCTGACCGGCCCGATGCAGTCAGCGGCTGGCGCCGACTGGCTAGCCCACACCGACGCCAGTAACGCGATCGAGGCCCTGCTGCGCGCGCGCGGAACGCAGCCGCCCGCCGCTGCCGTCGCCTACCAGCTGCCGATCCAGGTGCAGACAGCTGCGCAGGCGGTCTCGCTCGCTGTCCTCATCGAGGACCGGATCGCAACCACCTACATGGGGCTGGTCGGCCTGGACTCCCCGGCGATAAGGAAGTTCGGCGCGCAGCAAGTTCAGGCATCGGCGCTGCGGGCGGCCGCCTGGCGCGGCAGCACCGTGGCGTTTCCCGGGCTGCCCACTGCCACCGCCGCCCCGTCGCGCAGCGGCCACGGCAGCTAGTCGCGCGCTGCCAGGACTCTCTTGATGCGCGCGGCCGCACCCTCCAGGTCCTCCCCGGCGGCAATCCGCTCCGCCCAGGACCACCAGAACCAGTAGCCGCCGTCCTGTCCGCTCCCGGCGTAGACGTCCTCGGCCAGCACCGACGCCTCCGGGTTCACCACGTGCAGGCTGGGTGCGCTCCCCGGGGGCGCCATCAGGCTGACCCGCAGGCCATGATGAGCCAGCACCTGAGCCAGGCACTCGAGCCGGCAGCGGCCGGCATCCGTCCCCGGCGCCGGTGCCCGGACCTGCGGGACGGTGCTAGTCCGGGGGGACACGGTATGCGCTGGTGACACCCCAGATCCCGGTGGCCCGGAGCCGCCAGCGGTGCCGGCAGCCCGGCCCTGAAGGCCAGGCCGGGCCGTCGGGATTGCATCCCTGGCCGGCGCTTCGGCCGCCGGCGTCTTCCCTGCCATTAAGTCACTCCTAGTAGCGCTTTGAAAGCGTAGAGTAATAGTCTTGTCAAGGATGCCTCGCGGAGCTGCCGTGCACAACATGCGTGACGGAATTGCCTCGGAGACATCACGGTCATTCCGCGGCCCATTCCGTCGCCGACTGGACGCCGAGAACCCTGGCCGTAACACTGAGAACCCCGCGCGTCGCGCGACACGGGCGGAGGTAGCAGATGGCGACGGAGCACAGCCCCACGATCCGTCGGCGGCGCCTCGCTCTTGAACTCCGCAGGCTCCGCGAGACGGCCAAGCTGACCTGCGAGGAAGTAGCCGAGCACCTCGAGTGCTCCGCCTCCAAGATCAGCCGTATGGAGACCGGGCGGGTGTCGGTCTCGCCCAGGGATGTGCGCGACATGCTCGAGCTGTACAGGGCGCCGGACGAGCAGCGGGAAAGCCTGGTGCAGCTGGCGCGGGACTCACGCCAGAAGGGATGGTGGCACGCGTACAGCGACGCGATGCTGCCGCATATCGCTACGTACATCGGCCTGGAGAGCGCAGCCTCGGAGATCAGGATCTACGAGGTCAGCCTCATTCCCGGGCTGCTGCAGACCGAGGCCTACGCCAGGACGGTGATCCAGGCCGGGATGATGGACAGCCCGCGTGAGGACATCGAGCGGAAGGTGGCCCTGCGCATGGCCCGCCAGCCTGCCGTGAGCAGGGGCGGCCCGCTGCAGATATGGGCGGTCGTCGACGAGGCGGCGCTGCGCCGCTGCGTAGGTGGCCCGGCTGTAATGCGCTCCCAGCTCGAGCACCTGCTCTGCCAGGCAGCCATGCCCAACGTGCAGCTCCAGGTAGTCCCGTTCGCGGCTGGCGCTCATCCCGGGATGGGCAGGCCGTTCGTGATCCTCGTGTTCTCCGAAGGCGACACGGACGTGGTCTACCTAGAGGAACTGGTCAGCGCGCTGTGGGTCGAGGACGTCGCGGAGGTGGCCAGGCATAACGCGTTCTTCAACCACCTGCGCGCCACGGCGCTGTCCTTCGAGGACTCCAGGGCGCTGATCAAGTCAGTCCTCAAGGAGACCTAGCAGCGGCCAGAGGTGTCGGCCCAAGTGCGGCCAGGCGCGGTTTCGTGCTCGACCCCGGCCCGGTTACGGACACCCGGATGTCCACCCGGCCGTTCTGGCAGGCGCGGCGCCCGGCGATCGCGGTTGCGGATCATGAACTGCGCTGGCCAGCACGCCGCCCCAGACCTAAGCAGCTAACTGTCGGCCGGACTGACTGCTGCCTGCTCGCCCGACGCATGATCGCGGATACTTACCCGCACATGCCTTGATCACGGAAGCCCGGGTGCGCCCAACGACGGGAGGTTTCCGTGATCATGATGTCTTCGCCCCGAGACCCAATAACGGATCACTTTTCCTGACACAAAAAGAGCTTGGCTTCTGGCCGCAAATCGAATACCTGGCCGAAACCACTTGCAGATCAGCCTGAAATACCAATACGTCCAGACCGATTCCCTCCTTGCCCGCTCGTGCTCGATCGGCCTGGAAGTTGCCGTCCGGGCAGCTGCGGAGTCGTCAGCCGCAGGGCAGTTCTCGCGGGGGGGCACGAACATCTGGTCAGCGCAGCGGCGCTGGGAGCGGCTCGGCGTGCAGCACGGTCAGGCGGGAGACTGCACGGGTCAGCGCGACGTAGAGCCGCTGCAGCCCGCGCGCCTCAGCGGCCGCGATCCTGGCCGGCTCGACGACGATGACCTGGTCGAACTCCAGGCCCTTGGCCAGGGTGACCGGAACGAGAGTGACCAGCCCCGTGATAACGGGTTCAGTGGTGACCGGTTCACTGGTGACCCGTTGAGTAGTGACCGGTTCACTGGTGACCGGCCCCGTGGTGACAGGTTCAGTCGTGACAGGCACGGCGTCACCGGCGCCGTCGAGGACGCTGTGCGCAACGCCGGCCTTCCGCAGGATGGCGGACAGTCCGGCGAGCTGGTCGTCCGCGGCGATCACCGCGGCTGAGCCAGGCCGGCGCTGCGCGTCTGCGCACGCGGACTGCAGCAGCCCGGGCAGAGTGCCACCGGCCGCCGCTGTGATCACCAGTGACCCGGGATCCTGCCGAACCGACCTGGCCGGGTCCAGTCCGGGCGCGATGTCGCTGAGCAGGCTGCTGGCGAAGTCGAGGATCTGCCGCGGTACCCGGTAGCCAGTGTCCAGAACCCGCAGTCCGGCGTCGTCCTTGCCCAGGTCACCCAGCACCTGCTGCCAGCTCACGGCGGCCCACGCAGTGGTGCCCTGGGCGATGTCGCCAAGCACGGTGGCCGACCCGGTGGCGCAGCGCCTGCCGATCGCGCGGCACTGCATCGGTGACAGGTCCTGGGCCTCGTCCACAACCACGTGCGCCAGGCTCGGGGTACGCCACATGAGGTCATGCGCCTCATCGACCAGTACCGCGTCCGCCGCGGTCCAGCGGGCCGAGCCGGGCCCCCGCGGCGGCCTGGCCCAGCTGACAGCGGCCTGCTCGGCCGGCTCCAGCACGCCGTCACCGGCCCGGGCGAGCAGGGCAGGGTCGGAGAACAGGCGGAACACCAGCCGCACCGGGTCGGCTTTCGGCCATATGGCGTCCACAGCTCCGCGCACCTGCGCGGTTCGGCGCACCGCCTCGTGGGTCCGGTCATCGCAGCTCTCGCCCGAGGCCTCCATTCGGCTGAGGACCACGTGCGCTATCCGGTGTGACAGCATCTCCCGTCCAGCTGCGTAGCGGACGCCGCGCAGCCGCAGCTCGTCGGCGAGCTCGCCAAGCTCGCTCGCTGGCACGCGCCAGCGCCGGGAGCCGCGGGTCACGGTGATCGCGTCGGCGGGCTCGGCGAGCTGCTCCCACAGTGCCCGCCGCAGCACCTCGGCCATGCGGGCGTCCCCCTTGATCCGCGCCGCCCGGTCGGTGTCAACGGCGCGCACCGGCACGGCCGCTAGCAGGTCGGCGACTGACTGCTGGGTCACGTCCACCTCGCCGAGCGCGGGCAGCACGTTCCGGATGTAACCGAGAAAGGCGCGGTTCGGCCCGATGACGAGCACGCCCCCGCGGGTCATCCGCTCGGGATGCGCGTAGAGCAGGTAGGCGACCCGGTGCAGGCCGACAGCGGTCTTCCCGGTACCTGGTGCGCCCTGCACACAGAGGGTGGCGTCCGCGTCGGCCCGGACGATGTCGTCCTGGTCTGGCTGAATGGTCGCGACGATGTCGCGCATCGGGCCGGACCTCGGCCGCTCGATCTCCTCGATCAGGATCCGGCTTGTGGTCACGGCGGCGGCTGCTGTGAGGTCCTCGTCCTCGTAGGCTGTCAGCTCCCCGCCGGAGAACCCGAACCGGCGCCGGAGGGCCAGTCCCATGGGCTCGGCCGGGCTGGCCCGGTAGAACGGCCGCGACACCGGGGCCCGCCAGTCGATCACGACCGGCCGGCCCTCCGGGTCATGCACGTGCCGCCTGCCGATATGGAACCGCTCGCCGGAGTCCGCGTAGTCCAGCCTGCCGAAGAATAGCGGCGTATCCGGCAGGTCGATCAGCGCCTGGGCGCGGCGGTACAGGTCGGCCTTGAGATACTCCTCAGAGACGGGGTCCCCGCCGAGCGCGCGGAGCGAGAGCACGTTCTCCCGCATCAGCCGCAGGTACTCGCGGGAACGGCGCAGGTAATCACGCTCGGCCGACAGCACCTCATCCCCGGCACCGGAGCCGCGCCCGGCCGACAGAACCCGATCCCCGGCACCAGGGCCGCTGGGCGGGGGCATGACTGAACTCCTCCTGGCGGTGAGTGTGCCATCGCTGCCATGGCAGAACAGCCGTCCGCGTCATGGCGCAAGGGCACCGGACCCTACCAGGTCCAGTAGAAGCCAGCCACTGTTTTTTCGATGAACCTCAGGTAGCGGTGGACCGAGAACTGGGAGTCCAGGCTGACCGGCTCCTCCTCGATGACATTGCCGTCCACCCCGTCCCACGTGGCCCACCAGATCCCGGTTGGCAGCTTGTCCGGGTGGAACTCGACGCGCATGTCGAAGTTCTCCATCCGCCCCATGAACGCGCGGCGGTACTCGCGTTCATGCGGGTCATTCGGGTCCCCGGGGTACTGGTAGCTAGCCCAGTACTCCACAGTTATGGTCTCGCCTACTGCCAGGGACCGGGCGAGCGAGATGTATGTGACGTAGAGATCGTCGCTGACCTGGAGATCCGCAGACATGCCGGTGCAGCCCTGCCCGACCTCCAGGGTCAGCGCCTTGGTGTCGTGCAGGAACGGGAACTCGTCCAGGCCGTCCTTGACTGCCTCGATGACCTGGAGGGTCCTGGTGCGCACCGGCAGGCCATCCGCGCCCACGCTGACGTGATCATGCATGGAGAGCGTCTGGTGCCGGCGCGGGCCGATGGCAGCGTGCAGCTCATCCGCGGTCCGCGGCGTCATCGCCTTGGCGCCGGACAGCACACTGATCGTCCCGGAGCCCTCCCAGAGCTGCCACAGCCGCTCGGACTCGGCGTCGGAGATTCCGAACGCGTCGATGAACAGCGCCAGCGTGGGCCGGCTTAACAGCCTGCCGGACAGCGCGCGGCTAACCGTGTCCTTGAGCTGGTGCCCGAGCACGTCCTCGTCGCCTGACCCTCGCGGGTAGCTCCACAGGTAGCGGGCGAGCACCTCGGCAACGGCAAGCTGAACGATCTCGCCCGGCCTGGCCCGGACCACATGCCTCTCCCAGTGACGCCTATAGGCTCCAGGCCGTTCCAGCAGCTCACGCAGGTAGGCGGCAGCGGCTCGGCGGCCGGCGGGCGGGCTTTTGCTGTCCATTCGCTCGCTCAGGTTGTGCGAACTAACTGCGATTGCTGCCAGCTACCTTACGTGTAAGCCGTCAGTTATGGCGGATAGCCGGGCTATGGGGGGGAAACCGGTGCGAGGGGGGCGGGCCCGCCGTTGACAGCGGCGGGCCCGAAACATTTTGCGAAGCTGCCCCGCATGAAGCATTCTTTCGTGGTTCGCAGCAGCCGCTCAGAACAGCACTGAGCTGAACAAGCCCGTCTCGGTGAACCCGACGCGCTGGTAGGCGGCCCTCGCCGGGGCATTGAAGTCATTGACGTACAGGGATACGACCGGCGCGACGGACCGCAGTGCCTCCGCCACGACGGCGGCCATCCCGTGGGTAGCGTGGCCGCGGCTGCGCAGCTCCGGCGGCACCCAGACACCCTGAACCTGGCACGCCAGAGGCGTCACCGCGCCGATCTCGGCCTTGAAGACCACCTGACCGTCCTCGATCCGGGCGAACGAGCGGCCGGCCCTGATGAGCTCGGCCACCCGGGCCCGGTAGGACGCGCCGCCGTCCGGTCCGATCGGGGAAACCCCCACCTCCTCGGTGAACATGGCGATGGCCGAGGGCAGCAGCGTGTCCAGCTCATCCGGCCGGACCTGGCGCACCAGCTGGTCAGGTGGCACCAGTGGCGCGGACGATGTGCTCATCACTGGCTGCCTCGCCCTGATCTCGCGGGGCCGACCCCAGTACGGCGCCAGCAGCGCCCACAGCTCACCGACGGCCTCGGCCGACCCCACGATCGATGAGCACCGGCGGCCCTGCAGCCGGGCGCGGTCGGCGAATGCGGTGATCGCCGCTGACGTCGCTGCCACCGGCACCATGTTCGCCCCGCAGTAGCACAGCGAGGTCATCTGTCCGGACTCGGTGAATCCCCACATCTGTGCGCCGAGCCGTCCCGGATCCAGGCCAGCCGCATGCACCCGCGAGCTGACGAAGACGTTAGTGACTGGGTCGCGGTCGCAGATCTCGAGGACTTCGTCCAGATCGCGATCATTCAGTAGCCGAAGCGATGACGATCGCCATGCCCTAGTGCGCAGCACCCTTCCAGCGTATCGGCAACACAAGAGACAGGCCCGGTGACGCCCCGCGAGTGCTAGCCGGCCGGCTCAGGGTTCGGCTGCGGCGGGCAGGTAGCGTTCACCAACCCCGGCCCGTCAGGCACAGCCCCGGTGGCCAGATAGCGGTTCAGGTAGCCGTTCACACAGGTGTCCGGCGGGCTTGCCAGCGACTGGCCGTGGTTGCCGTCGCCTTCCACGACGACCATCCGGGCGCTGGGCAGCTGCCGGTGCGCAGCCTGCGCGCCCGCGTACGGGGTCGCGGGGTCCAGGGTGCCCTGCAGCATCAGGACCGGTGGCAGCCCCGCTCCCTTGATCTGCAGGGGCTGGGACGGTCCCTTCACCGGCCAGAACGCGCACGCCGCGTTGTACCAGGCGTTGTCCCAGGCCTCGAACGGCGCGGTGGCGTACACCTGCCGGGTAGCGCTGTCCCACTCGGCCCAGGAGCGAGGCCAGTTCACATCGGCGCACTCAACCGCGTTGTAGACGGCGAACTCATTCTCGTTCTGCGTCCCCTCCGACTGGTACTGGGCGAGCAGCTGGCTGGTGGAGCCCTGGCGCAGGTACGCGCTGAGCGCTCCGGCCAGGCCGGGCCAGTAGCTGTTGTCGTAGCCGCCGATGAGGAACGTGTCGTCGAGCTCGTCCGGGCCGATCAGCGGGCCGGACGGGCCGCTGACCGGGTCCGCCTTCAGCTTCGCGCGCGCAGCGTAGTAGTTGGCGCTCACCTGCGCGGCTGTGGAGCCGAGCTGGTAGACGCTGTCATTCTGAGCGACCCAGGTGTAGAACGCCTGCTGCCGACCCTGGAACGCGTAGTCCTGGTCGATGTTGTCTGTCCACCACGCTCCCTGGGGGTCGACGACGCTGTCCAGCACCATGCGGCGCACGCGGTGCGGGAAAAGCGTCGCGTACACCTGCCCGATGTAGGTCCCGTAGGAGTAGGCGAAGTAGTTGATCTGCTGCACGCCGAGAGCCGCCCGCATCGAGTCCATATCCCTGGCGATGTTCTCGGTGGTCATGTAGGGCAGCAGCCAGCCGTACTTCTGCTCGCAGTCCTCGGCATAGGACTTGGCGCGCTGCTCAAGGACCTGCTCATCGGCTGCTGTCGCCGGGATGTAGTCGGGCCGGTCACCGGAGAAGAACGACGGGTCGCAGTGCAGCGCCGGCACCGAGGAGCCGACGCCCCTGGTGTCGAAGCCCACGATGTCGTACTCGGACGCGACAGTCGGATCGAGGTTGCTTGCTACGAACGACGCCAGGCTGAGGCCAGACCCGCCCGGTCCTCCGGGGTTGACCAGCAGCACTCCCTGCTGCCTGGACGGCGGAGCCGTGGCCGGCACCTCGGACAGCGCCAGAGTGATCTTCCTGCCGCCGGGGTCGGCGTAGTTGACCGGCACCTGCAGGCTCGCGCACTGTGTCGAAGGCCCCTCGGACGGGCAGGAATGCCAGCTCAGTGTCGACGCCGAGCCGGCCGAAGATCCAGAGCACGCGCTGATGACCATGGCCGCCACGGCTGCGGCCGCTCCGGCAGCGGCAAGGAGCGGGAGCTTCCTCATGCAGCCATCCTGCCCGATGCGCGGCGCTGGCCGGGTCCGGTCGTCAGCTCTCCGCCGGCACGGCCGCCGCCGAGAGCTTCAGCGCCTCCTCGATCAGGGTCTCCACGATCTGCGATTCGGGCACGGTCTTGACGACCTCGCCGCGGACGAAGATCTGGCCCTTGCCGTTCCCGGACGCCACGCCCAGGTCGGCCTCGCGCGCCTCACCAGGCCCGTTGACCACGCAGCCCATGACCGCGACCCGCAGCGGCACGTCCAGCCCGTCCAGGGCCGCGGTTACCTGGTCGGCCAGCTTGTACACGTCGACCTGGGCCCGGCCGCAGGACGGGCAGGACACGATCTCCAGGCCGCGCTCCCGCATCCCGAGCGACTCCAGGATCGCGATGCCGACCTTGACCTCCTCGACCGGCGGCGCGGACAGCGACACCCGGATCGTGTCGCCGATCCCCTCGGCAAGGAGGGCCCCGAACGCGACGGCGGACTTCACCGTGCCCTGGAAGGCTGGCCCGGCCTCGGTGACGCCCAGGTGCAGCGGGTAGTCGCACTGCTGGGCGAGCTGCCGGTAGGCGTTGACCATAACGACCGGATCGTGGTGCTTCACCGAGATCTTGATGTCACGGAAGCCGTGCTCCTCGAACAGCGAGCACTCCCACAGCGCCGACTCGACCAGCGCCTCGGCCGTCGCCTTGCCGTGCTTGGCCAGCAGCCGCTTGTCCAGCGATCCGGCGTTGACGCCGATCCGGACCGGGATTCCAGCTGCCGACGCCGCCCGCGCGATCTCGGCCACCTTGTCGTCGAATGTCTTGATGTTGCCGGGGTTGACCCGGACCGCCGCGCAGCCGGCGTCGATCGCAGCGAACACATACTTCGGCTGGAAGTGGATGTCGGCGATCACCGGGATCTGCGACTTGCGGGCGATCTCGGGCAGCGCGTCGGCGTCGTCCTGGGACGGGACGGCCACCCGCACGATCTGGCAGCCAGCGGCGGTGAGCTCAGCGATCTGCTGCAGGGTGCTGTTCACGTCCGCGGTCACGGTGGTGGTCATCGACTGGACCGAGACTGGCGCGCCCCCCCCGACCGGGACCTTGCCTACCATTACCTGGCGCGACCGCCGCCGCTCCGCCAGCGGCTGAGGGGGTACTCCAGGCACACCAAGATCGACAGCCATAACGCTCCGCCCTCACTGAATCACGTGGACAGGGTTGTACAGGTTCGCCGCCATCAGCAGTACCCCGAGCCCGATCAGGATCACGAACACGGTGGCGCTGACCGGGACGAGCGGCTGCAGGTCGGCCACTCCCGGGTCGGGCCGCCCGCGCAGCCGGGCGAGCCAGGCCCTGACCTGCTCGTAGCCGAGCATCGCCAGGTGCCCGCCGTCCAGCGGCAGCAGCGGCAGCAGGTTGAACGCCCCGATGAAGATGTTCACCGAGATGAGGATCTGCAGCAGGTCGAAGACCGTGTACTCCCATCCGCCGCCGTACTCGGCCGCCTGCCCGGCGATCTGCGCCACGCCGACGACGCTGGTGACGCCGTTCGCTGAGTGGTGGTTCCGGTTGAACAGGGCGGGAATCTCCGACGGCAGGCTGCCGGCCGCCTGAGCCGATCCGACCATTATCTGGCCGAATGCGGAACCAGCGAAGCCGACTGCGCTGACCGGGCCCTGCCGCTGGAAGACCTCGGCCTCGACGACGCCGAGGATCGGCCCCTTGCGCCCCGGGATCGTGATCGGGGCCAGCTTCAGCGTGATCTGTTTGCCGTCGCGCACCACGGTCACTGTCGTCTGCTTGCCAACGGGCTGGGTCTTGAGCACATCGCCAAGCTGGGTCCAGGTATGCACCGGCTTGCCGGCGATCGCGACTATCTTGTCGCCCGGTTTGACGCCGGCCAGCCTGGCCGGGGACTTGCCGTGCCCGCCCTTGCACGACAGCTGGTCGTAGGCCTTCGCGTTCGCCGGGACGCAGGGACTCACAGCGCCCACGGTGGTGCTGTTGGTGCTGGGCTGCCCGATCGCCAGCGCGAGCAGGATCAGCAGGACGAACGCGAGCGCGAAGTGCATGAACGACCCGGCCACCATGACGATCGCCCGCTGCCAGCGTGGCTTGTTGCGCATCGCGCGCGGCTCATCAGCCGGGTCGACCTCATCCATCGTGGTCATCCCGGTGATCTTGACGAACGCGCCGAATGGCAGCGCCTTGATCCCGTACTCGGTCTCACCCCTGGTGGTGGACCACAGGGTGTTCCCGAAACCGACCATGAACTGGGTGGCTTTCATCCCGAACTTCTTGGCTGTCAGGAAGTGCCCGGCTTCGTGCAGGATCACCGAGACGAGGAGGCCGAGGATGAAGAGAAGGATGCCGAGGAAATAGGCGAGGTGGTTGTGCCCAGCCGCGAACACGCCCACGAGGATCACGAGGAGGTAGAGCAAGGCCCGTGTGCGGCGCAGCACGGCCAGCGCTTTCATCGGGACCAGGGTCAAGGCCTTCACCGAGAGCCTTCTCCTTCCCCGGTCTGAGCTGTCCCGAGTCCCGTCAGCTCGCGAGCACGAGCCCGCGCCCAGCTATCGGCGGACAGCACATCCTCCAGGGTCACCGCAGTGCCGCCCCCGCTGTGTTCCGAGACTACCTGGGCGACGGTATCGACGATTCCCAGGAACGGTAGCCGGCCCTCCAGGAACGCCTGCACGCAGACTTCATTGGCCGCGTTGTAGACGGCCGGGGCGGTCCCGCCGGCGGCGCCCGGCCTCGCGGGCGAGCGGGACGGCTGGGAACGCCTTCTCATCGAGCGGCTCGAAGGTCCAGGTGTGCGCGGTGGTCCAGTCAACCGGGCGGGCCGCATCGGGCACCCGGTCCGGCCAGGCCAGGGCGAGCGCGATGGGAATCCGCATGTCCGGTGGGCTGGCCTGGGCGAGCGTGGACCCGTCGGCGAACTCGACCATGGAGTGCACCACCGACTGGCGGTGCACCACGACCTCGATGTCATCGAAGCCGATGCCGAACAGCAGGTGGGCCTCGATCACCTCCAGGCCCTTGTTCACCAGGGTGGCGGAGTTCACCGTGATCACAGGGCCCATATTCCAGGTCGGGTGGGCGAGCGCCTGCTCGGGCGTGACGTCAGCGAGGTCGTCGCGGCTGCGGTGCAGGAACGGTCCCCCGCTCGCGGTGATCACCAGCTGCCGCACCTCCTGCTCGCGGCCGCCGCGCAGGCACTGGGCGAGCGCCGAGTGCTCGGAATCGACCGGGACGATCTGGCCCGGCGCGGCCCGGCCCACCACCAGCGGCCCGCCCATGATCAGGGATTCCTTGTTGGCCAGAGCCAGCACCCGCCCCGCATCGAGGGCTGCGAGAGTGGCGGCGAGGCCGACCGAGCCCGTTACCCCGTTCAGGACAACATCGCAGGGCAACGCTGCGACCTCAGCGATCGCACCCGGCCCAGCCAGGATTCTCGGAAGCTGCCGCTCAGCGCGCGCGGGGGCCCCGGCGTGCAGGGCCGCACGCAGGTCGTCGACCGCGTCCGCGCTGGCCACCGCGACGACCTCGGCTCCGAACTCCAGCGCCTGGCTGGCGAGCAGTCCCGGACTGCCGCCGCCTGCGGCCAGACCGGCCACCCGGAACCGGCCCGGGTTGCGCCGCACGATGTCGGCTGCCTGAGTTCCGATCGACCCGGTGGACCCGAGCAGGACGATGTTGCGGGGCGCGGCCGTCGGCTCCATGGACCCATTCTCTCCTAGCTCCGGCAGCACGGGTCTCGCGCCTCGCGCATCACGCCCGCCGCCCGCTCAGCTCACCGGAAACGCCGAGGCGCCGGTGCAATCTGGCCGCATTCATTTCCGCCCCACGCTCAGGGGCTGGCCTCTGATGATGACGGCGGCTGGATGGTCGAGGATGCCGAGGTCCTGACGCGGGTCGGCGGGGTAGGCGACAACGTCGGCTGGGGCGCCGTCGGCCAGGGCAGCGGGCAGGCCCAGGAATTCGCGGGCAGTCCACGAGCCTGTGCCCAGGGCCACGCCGGCCGGGAGCTGCGCTGCCAGGCGGCGGATCTCCTCGGCGATGCGGCCGGGTGGCTCGCTGTCCGTTCCGGCCAGCACGGTCACCCCGGCCGCATGGGCCTGGGCCGCCAGCCACGGCAGCCGCTGCAGCCCGTCGGCGAAGAAGCGACGGGTCGGCCCTTCCGGCTCGGCCATGATCGCGTCGATCTGGCGCGCCCACACAGTGATCGTCGGCGTCAGCGCCGTACCCTGGGCCGCCATCTGCGGCAGCAGCCCGGCATCCAGCCACATACCGTGCTCCAGGCTGTCGGCCCCGGCCTCGACGACGGCGCGGCACGCGTCCGGATGGGTGGCGTGGACCGCCACCCTGCCTCCGATCTCGTGGACCCGCCGCACTGCCGCGGCTAGCGCCGCTGGCGGTGTCAGCGGCGGGTCGGCGACCGTCTCGTCGTCGACGATCCAGTCGGCGTAAAGCTTGCACCAGCCACCGCCAGCGGCGCGGCAGTTCGCGACGGCCGCCGCCGCGAACTCGCCGGCGGTGACGACGTCCCCGGCGTCGCCGGGGAACTGACCGGTCACGCCGACCGGGACGCCGGCGTCGAGTATCCGCGGCAAGCCGGGCTGCCGGCACAGTGCGGCCGGCAGCGGCCGGTCGGGAGAGCCAGCGGCGCGAATCAGGGTCACGCCCGCTTCCGCGTGCAGGCGTGCGTCGGCACAGAGCTTGGCCTCGTCCAGCGGGGTGCCAAGACCGCCCCGCCCCGGGTGGCTGTGGGCATCGGTCAGGCCCGCCAGCAGCCAGCCGCCGTCGATCACGGTCTGGGCGCCGGGAACCGGCTCGCTGCTGAGGCGGCCGTCATTGATCCAGAACTCGGCCGGCTCGGCCGCTGGCAGGGCGATGCCGCGGATATGCAGTGTCTCGCCGTCGGTCATGGCAGGGAGGATAAGGCTCCAGCCCGCTGGCGCAACTGCGCAGGTCACGCCGGGCCGAGCCAGCCCTTGCCGAGCCGTCTGCGGCTCGCCTCGGCCCGGCGCGTACGGTGAGAGCGTGACCGCGACCCCTGCTCCCCCGGCAATGACGGCCAACGGAGTAACCGGCCTGGGCAGCTGGCGTGGGCTGCCTGCGGCGCAGCAGCCAGACTGGCCCGATCCGGCCCGCCTGGCGGAAGTGACCGCGGAGCTGGCCGGCCTGCCGCCGCTGGTGTTCGCTGGCGAGTGCGACGTACTACGGCAGCGGCTGGCCGCGGTGGCCCGCGGCGAGGCGTTCGTTCTCCAGGGTGGCGACTGCGCGGAGACGTTCGCTGGCGCGACAGCCGAGGGGGTCCGGGCCAAGCTGCAGACGCTACTGCAGATGGCGGTGGTGCTCACCTACGCCGCCAGCGTGCCAGTGGTCAAGATCGGCCGGATGGCCGGCCAGTTTGCCAAGCCGCGGTCCCGGCCCGATGAGGTACGCGCCGGCACGGGGCTCCCGGCGTACCGGGGCGATGCCGTCAACGGGCTGGAGTTCACAGCGGCGGCGCGCACTCCGGACCCTGGCCGGCTGCTGCGTGCGTACCACTGCTCGGCGGTGACGCTGAACCTGTGCCGGGCATTCGCCACCGGGGGCTACGCCGACCTGCGCCAGGTACACGCCTGGAACCAGGACTTCGTTCAGGCCAGCCCTGCTGGGCAGCGGTACGAACGGCTGGCGGGCGAGATCGACCGGGCGCTGGCGTTCATGCGGGCCTGCGGTGCCGACCCGGAGGAGCTCCACGCTGTTGAGTTCTACTCCAGCCACGAGGCCCTTCTGCTCGACTATGAGCAGGCACTGACCAGGACCGACCCTCGCACCGGCCTGGCCTACGACACCTCGGCGCACTTCCTGTGGATCGGAGAGCGCACCCGCGACCCCCGCGGAGCCCACGTCGAGTTCGCCCGTGGCATCAGCAACCCGCTCGGCATCAAGATAGGCCCGGGCGCGACCGCGGCCGAGGTGCTCGAGCTCATCGAGAGGCTGAACCCCGACCGTGAGCCCGGGCGGCTCACGCTGATCATCCGGATGGGCGCCGGGCGGGTCCGCGAGGCGCTGCCGCCGCTGATCAGGGCGGTCACCGCCGCCGGGATCGAGGTTCCCTGGGTCTGCGACCCGATGCACGGCAATACGTTCGAGGCGCCGAGCGGCCACAAGACCCGGCGGCTGCACGACATCCTCGACGAGGTTCAGGGTTTCTTCGAGGTGCACCGCAGCCTGGGTACGCACCCCGGTGGCATTCATATCGAGTTCACCGGCGACAACGTCACCGAGTGCGTGGGCGGCAGCCACGAGATCGCAGCTGATGACCTCCCCCAGCGTTATGAGACCGCCTGCGATCCGCGGCTTAACCGCGGCCAGGCGCTCGACCTGGCCTTTGTTGTGGCCGACAGTTACCCGCGCTGACCCCACCCGGCTTGTTCACGCGCGCCGGTCCCGGCCGGGGTGGTCGTCGCCAGCGGCCGTCATCCAGACCCGGGGCGTGCGATCATGGGCGCAGGAATGCCGTCCGGACCGGGATGGTGGCCGTGGGCCTGCAGGTGCCGATGTGGCGGGCGATCACTGCCTTCCGCTTCGTGTCGCTGGGATACGCGGCCGCGCTGGTCGCCGTGAACCATGCCGAGTACTCACGCCTGCTGGCGGCCTGGGCAGTCCTGGCGGTCATGGCCCTCTGGACGCTGCTGTCCTCCGTCGCCTACTCAGCGCCATCGAGGCGGACCGCGGCGCTGCTGATAACCGACCTCCTGGTGACGGCGGCCGCCCTGCTGTCAACGGAGTTCGTGCAGAGCTCGCGGAGCCTGCAGGACGGTGCGATGCCGGTGACCGCGACCTGGGTGGCCGGGCCGGTGCTGGCCTGGGCGGTGACCTGGGGTGTCCGGGGCGGTGTGATATCCGCTGTCGTAACGGATGTATGCGACATCGCATTAAGGCGGCCGTCGGTCCCGGCCATGACGCACGGCTCGCAGCTCAGTGGCCCGATCATGCTGCTGCTGGCCGGCATCTTCGTCGGGTACCTGTCCATGCTGGCCAGACGGGCCGAGCTTGCGCTGCAGCGAGCCACGGAGATCGAGGCGGCAAGCCGGGAGCGCGAGCGGCTGGCACGCGGCATCCACGACTCGGTCCTCCAGGTGCTCGCGCTCGTGCAGCGCCGGGGCGCCGAGGCCGGCGGCGAGGCCGCTGAGATCGGGCGCCTGGCCGGCGAGCAGGAGGCCGCGCTGCGCAGCCTGATCGCCGCAGAAGGCGAGCCGCCGCCCAGCGGCGAGCTGGACATCCGGGCGCTGCTGTCCCGGCAGAGCTCGGCATCGGTGTCGGTGATTACCCCGGCCGAGCCGGTGCGGCTCCCCGCGGAGGCAGCACGGGAGCTGGCGTCCGCCGTCCGCGCGGCACTCGACAACGTGCGCCAGCACTGCTCGGCCGGAACGCGGGCGTGGGTGCTGGTGGAGGACGAGGGCGGGTGCGTCGCCGTGACGGTCAGGGACGAGGGCCAGGGAATCGCGCCCGGCCGGCTCGCTGACGCGGCCGCGGACGGCCGGCTCGGCGTCAGCCACGCGATCTGCGGCCGGGTCCGCGACCTCGGCGGCTCGGCATCGATCAGCTCGGCTCCTGGCGCCGGGACCGAGGTCAGGCTGCGGGTCCCAGCCGCCGTGGCAGCAGCCGGGCAGGCGTGAGGTGGCGGCCGTGGACGGCGAGCGCCGGGTCAGGGTCATGGTCGTCGACGACCACCCGATGTGGCGGGACGCAGTGGCACGGGATCTCGAGGAGGCGGACTTCGACGTCGTCGCGTCGGTCGGCGAGGGGTCCCAGGCGCTGCGCATCGCCGGAGCGGCCGGGCCCGACGTGGTCGTGCTCGACCTGCAGCTGCCCGACGTGTCAGGCGTCGAGGTGGTGCTCGGCCTGCTGGCGGCCCGCCCGGGCACCCGGGTTCTGATCCTCTCGGTGAGCGGCGAGCAGCAGGACGTTCTGGACGCGGTGAAGGCCGGCGCGTCGGGCTACATCGTGAAGTCGGTGAGCCGGGCCGAGTTCATCGACGCGGTGCGGCGGACGGCCGCGGGCGAGCCGGTGTTCACGCCCGGCCTCGCCGGGCTGGTCCTCGGGGAGTTCCGCAGGCTTGCTGCTTCGAGCGAGGGATCCAGAACGGATGCGCCGCCGCTGACCGAGCGCGAAGCTGAGATCCTGCGCATGGTCGCGACCGGCCTGTCCTACCGGCAGATAGCCGAGCGGCTCGTGATCTCGCACCGCACGGTGCAGAACCATGTGCAGAACACGCTCAGCAAGCTTCAGCTGCACAACCGCACCGAGCTAGTCAGGTACGCCATAGAGCACGGCCTGGACTCCACCACCTGAATCCCCGGCTCGCCTGGCATGTCAGCGCCGGTCAGGTAACGGGGAAATCCTCTGTGCCGCATGTGCGGACAGGACTGCCCCGGCTAATGGCCGACCACCGCCGCGACTGTTAGTTGATGTCGAACTCGTTGCCTTCGGGGTCGTGCATGGCGACCGCGTAATGGTCGAGGCCGTCTTCCTGCAGGACGCGCACGATCGAGGCGCCGAGGGCTTCTAGCCGCCTGGCCTCGGCGTCGACGCGCTGTATGCGGGTCTCCATTCGGACCGCGCGGCCGCCACTGACCGAGATGTCGAGATGCAGCCGGTTCTTGACTGTCTTCTGCTCGGGCACCACCTGGAACCAGATGAGCGGGCCGCGCCCGGCCGGGTCGATGATGCGGTCCTCGCCGACACCGAGCTCATCCTCTGGGACCCCGACGTCCTGCCAGTAGTCATCCCACGTGGCAAAGCCTTCCGGCGGCGGTTCGAGCTCGTATCCAAGCGCAGCAGCCCAGAACCGGGCCAGCGGCTCCGGATCCCCGCAGTCGACGACAAGCTGGAAGGTAGCAGCCACTGGACTCCCCTCATCGGCCTTGGCAGGCCAGCCGCTGCATGACCGGGCTCTACGCTTGACCCGAGCAGTGCAGAGCTAACGTCCTGGTCTGCCTAATTATGGCTAGAGCTGACGACAGCGCACTTCGTCCAGGACGCGGGCTCCGGCGTCGTCGTTTGACCAGAGCGAGCTGGTCAGATCCGGTA
Source organism: uncultured Actinomycetota bacterium (assembly GCA_963815375.1). Classification (GTDB taxonomy): domain Bacteria; phylum Actinomycetota; class Actinomycetes; order Streptosporangiales; family Streptosporangiaceae; genus JASHPR01. The sequence goes on from CAWFGX010000001.1 coordinate 136,723, forward strand.
GGTCGAGCAGTTGCGCATGAACCTCAGTCTGACCGGAGGTTCGACATGCTCGTTCAGCTGACCGGAGTGGCGAGGGGCTCGAAGGCCGGGCGGAGCGGGACGCCGGACTCCCCGTTCTCGCCAGTCTTGACCCCGAGGACCTGGTGCAGCTGGATCTGGTTGCGTTCGAAAGCGAGGCGTGAGCCGGCCATGTAGAGTCGCCAGACCCGGGCGGTGCCCTCGCCAACCTCGGCCACTGCCTCGTCCCAGTGCTGGTCCAGGTTCGCGCACCAGCCGGCCAGGGTCTTCGCGTAGTGCTCGCGCAGGTTCTCCTCGTGCCGGACCTCAAAGCCCGCGTCGTGCATCAGCGAGACCAGGTAGCCGGGCGCCTCGAGCTCGCCGTCGGGGAACACATACCGGTAGATGAACCCGGCGGGCCTCCTGGCCGGCTCGGTGTCGTCGGTGCGGGTGATGCAGTGGTTCAGCAGCCGTCCCTCCGGCTTGAGCTTGCTGTGCAGGAACGCGAAATAGCCGGGGAGCTGAGCCTTGCCGATGTGCTCGGTCAGCCCGATTGAACTGACTGCGTCGAACCCGGTCTCGATCACGTCGCGGTAGTCGAGGTGCCGCACCTCGGCCAGGTCCGACAGCCCAGCTTCCGCGATAGCCCGCTGTGCCCACTGTGCCTGCTGCTGCGAGAGGGTCACGCCGAGCGCCTTGACGCCGTACTCGCGGGCCGCGTGCATGACCATGCCGCCCCAGCCGCAGCCAACATCGAGCAGCCGCATCCCGGACCGCAGCGCGAGCTTTCTGGCGACCAGGTCGTGCTTGTACCACTGGGCCTGCTCCAGGGTTGCGTCATCTGAGGGGTAGCAGGCGCAGGTGTAGGCCATCGACGGCCCGAGCACCCACTCGTAGAACGTGTTGGAGACGTCGTAGTGATGCGAGATCGCGGTGGCGTCGCGGCGACGGGAGTGCCGCCGGCCAATCAGCGACCTGCGGCGGACCCGGACCTCCTGCGGCGGCGGCGGGATCCGCGGCCACAGGACCCGCGGCCCGCCAAGCTCACGCAGCAGGTCAAGGCGCTCGGCCAGGCTCAGCTTGACTCGCTGCACGCTCGCCATCCGGGCGAGTGCCGTATGCATGTCCCCATCCACGTCGATGTGACCAGACACGTAAGCCCTGGCCAGGCCCATCGAGCCCGGAGCCTGGGCTAGATACTTGACAGCGGTCCGCGACTTGACGGTGATCCGCACCGGGGGCACGCCTGCAGTTCCCGCCAGGCTCCCGTCGTAGGCGTGGAATTCCACGGGCGCGTCCGGGCCCGCGATCCTCTCGAACACGTCGGCAAGTGCCATAACCAGCCCTTTCCCCGCTGCCTGATCACTACTCTCTGGCGGATGCGTTACCTCGCGCGGACGCACTTTTCATACAGGCCAGCCAGCCGGCCGTCGCCGTCGTACTCCTGCTTGAGCCGGGCATATTCCTTGCCGTTGTAGTGCTCCCAGAACTCGTCCTCGGAGTAGAACGACGTGGAGTACAGGCCCTTGCCGCCGTCGAGGGCAGCTACCTCGTCCTCGATCAGCCGGTTGTGGTACCCGTCGGCCGTGCCTGGCGGCAGCGGGACGGTGCCCCAGAACCCGAAGTTCACGTAGACCTGGCCGGGACGCAACGGGTACAGCGGCCAGGTCCGGTTACCCCGCAGCCGCAGCGGGCACATCCAGACCGGGCTCATACCCACCCGGCCCGCGAAGAAGCGGAGGAAATCGGCGCCGCGCTCCACCGGGATTTCCACGTCCTGGATGACGGCTTCCCGCGGCGGCTGCCCCCGCGCGGAGCTCACGGCAGTGCCGACGCCGTGTCTCTGGTAGAAGGCCACGACCCTGCGGTAAACATCCGAGCGGCGGTAACGGCGTGGCCATAGCCGGCGGACGATCGGGCGCTGCACCCCGAACGCCCGGGAGCACCAGAACCAGTCGGTGTCCCACCGCCACAGGTAGTCACTGATCGTGAGGAAGTCCTCTTTCGGGCCGCGGATCGACTGGTAGTAGATGCGGTCCCGGGTGTAGTCGCTGCGCCACGGCGCCACGTCGCTGAACGCGCCGACGGTCAGGTACAGCTCGCTGAGGCCGAACATCGTGCCGTCGACGAAGTCCGCCCGGTGCCCGCGCAGGCTGCCGTCCCGGGCGATCTGCGCGACCGCCTCCATGCAGTCCTCGGGGGCGCCAAAACGGAAATGCCGGAGATGCACGAACGGCGCCACCGGCTCGAGCTCGATGGTGAGCGACAGTGCGTAGCCCAAGGTGCCGTAAGAATTCGGGATGCCGTGGTAGAGCGTGTCGTGCTCGTTGCCAGGGGCAGCCGTCACCACCCGGCCGTCGCCGGTGAGGATCTCCATCTCCGTCACTGACTCGTGCGGCATCCCGTTGCGCAGCGAGGTCGACTCGATGCCCAGGCCGGTGACGGCACCTCCGAGCGTTATCGTCTTCAGCTGCGGCACGACAAGCGGCATCAGCCCGTGCCGCAGCGTCGCGGCGGCCAGATCCTCGTAGGTGGTCATGCCGCCGACGACCGCCCTCCGTGCGTCTGGGTCGACGCTCAGCACCCGCCCGAACTCCGACACGTCCAGCCCGGCCGAGCGGCTGCCGCCAGTGAACCGGAAGAGGTTCGACGTGCTCTTGGCCAGACGGATCCCGGTGCCTGGCGGGATGTCTGCGTAGGCGTGCTGCAGCCGGGCGACGGCCGCCTTGTGGGCAGCGAGCGTGCCCGGGACCGCGGCCCATGTCCCTGGCCCCGGGTCTCTCGCACCTGTGACGTCGGTCACGCAGCCCCTCCCTGAGGTCCCCTGCACCCGCCCTCACAGTGAGAATGGACGCGGGAGGACATTATGGGCAAGGTCTATGCCGAACTGGACGAACGGCTCTCGAATTTTATCGCCCGCCAGCCGCTCTTCTTCGTGGCCACCGCGCCGTGCCTCACCGCGGACGGTGACGGCGGCCACGTCAACGTCTCGCCGAAGGGCTACCGGGACACCTTCGCTGTGGTCGGCCCGCGGAGGGTGGCCTACGTCGACCTGACCGGAAGCGGCGCGGAAACCGCTGCTCACCTGCGCCAGAACGGGCGGATCACGATCATGTTCTGCTCATTCAGCAAGCAGGCGAAGATCCTGCGCATCTACGGACGGGGGCGGGCAGTGCTGCCCAGCGACGCGGCCTGGCCCGAACTGGCCCGCCTCTTCCCGGCCGAGGATGGGAAGGGGACGCAGCGCAGTGGCCGGCGGGCGATCATCGTGGTTGACGTGGACCACATCGCTGACTCGTGCGGCTATGGGGTCCCGGTCATGGACCTGTCGGCCGAGCGCGACCTGCTGTCCGAGTGGACCGACCGCCTGTCACCCGACGAACTCGACGCCTACCGGGCCGAGAAGAACACGCTCAGCATCGACGGCCTGCCCGCGCTCAGCTGAACCCGCCGGCCGGGCCACTTCCTACCGTCGCCCCAGCCGTGTCGCCGAGCCCCTGAGAGCCGGTCCGGGCGAGGCAGAATCCGGTCGCGGCGACCCGCGGCCTGAAGAACCCCGCCGGGCAGAGGGCCGCCTGGCAGAACCGGGGCGGGCCGGCCCACGGGCCGAGGTCGCCCTAGCCGGGCGACTGGACGGCTCGTTCTCCGCATAGCTCGCCTCGACTTCTTCAGGGGTCATAGGCAGCCGCGCGGCTGACGGCGGAAGGCCCGCCTCGACGGCCTGGCCGATCAGCTGCGCCATCGAGTACTCGGGGTCGGCTGCGAGCGCGCGCTCGATCGCGATATTGGCCAGGGCACCCTCGCCCGACTGCCAGGCGGTGAACGCCAGCAGGGACGCGGGAGCGGGAACGTAGGGCTCGCGGGCCCGGCGGAGCACGTCCGTCCACAGCCGACGGTGAGCCGCGCGGTGCTCAGAGTCCATCCGCGCCCAGGCGTCGTCGCGTACCCGGATGTCGGCGATGGCCACGATGAGCCAGGCCATCTGCTCATCGTCGGTGATCTTGCCGCCGTTCCGGTACAGCGCAATCGCGTCCTGGACTGCGATCCGGCCGGCGTCGGCCAGCAGCCGTGTGAGACCCGATCCGCCCCTTCCCATGGTCAGATGCCTCATCCGGCGGAGCATGCGCTGCTCTGCGCGGCGCATCGACTCGGCTTCCGCACCGGTCACCGGCGCGAGCGAGGCCGCGAGCGCTGCACGGTCAGGGCGGGCCGTCATCCCAGCGGCGGCCAGGGCCGCTGCGCTCGGGTGCGCTGGGCCGTCGAACGGGACGCCATCCGGCGGGCAGCAGCCCGGATCCTGGCAGACGTAGGACCAGTACCGTCCGTCGTCGACCCGGAGCAAGTCGCGCAGCGTGATGGAAGCGCCGGCTAAGGCCGCCTTCAGGGTCTCGGCCACCGGTGTGACTAGCGTTCCGGCGCCGTATCCCGCGGCAATGACCGTGGTGATACGCCGCCGCTCCAGGACCGCGATCGCGTGCTCGGCGATTTCACGGGACCTCGCCCGGTCGGGCGGGTCCGGCAGGTCGTAGCGGAACGCGAGACCGAGGCGGCCGCGTGGCCCGTCGAGCCCGACGACGACCATGCTGCGGCTCGGATAGAACCCGAGCAGGTGCGGGATGACCGCCAGGAGCCCGGGCACCGTGCTGACCCTGATTTTCGCAGCCGCGGTAGCGAGCTCGCCATAGGGTGGGACGTTCGCTTGCGGGGCCTTGTCACCCGCGGTGTTGTCTGTCATGCGGCCAGCCTGAAACCTCCGGCCACGGCGGAGCGAACGGCATTACCGCTGGCCTGTGCAGGACGGCGGAACGTCCACAGCCGCCTAAAAGAGCTTGACTCAGAGGGCCACGCCGAGCAGCGCGTTGACGGTGTCCCGGACCAGACCAGGTGCCTGCGCAGCCTGGCCGTCCAGCACGGCGCTGGCCCAAGCGTCGACCACGGCCAGAGCGCCCGGGGCGTCGAGGTCATCGGCGAGCCGCTCGCGGACGGACTCGAGCACCTCGGCGCCGGCCGGAGCTGTCAGTGCGCCAGCAGAGGACGGAGGAGCGGATGCGCTCGCGAGTGCGGCGCGCCACAGTCCCAGCCGGTCAGCGGCCCGGGCAAGCCCGGCATCGTCCCAGTCCCAGCCGTCACTGTAGTGATGGGCGAGGATCGCGAGCCGGATAGCCATCGGGTCGGTACCCGCCGACGTCAGCCGGGACACGAACACCAGGTTGCCCCGCGACTTCGACATCTTCTCGCCGTCCAGCCGCACCATGCCCGCGTGCAGGTAGTGGCGGGCGAACACCGGCCCGTCCGGCCCGGTCGCGCTGCCGAACGCCACCCGTGCATGCGAGGCGCTCATCTCGTGGTGCGGGAACGCCAGGTCGGTGCCCCCAGCCTGCACGTCGAACGTGACACCCAGGTGCTCGGTCGCGATCGCCGCGCACTCCACGTGCCAGCCTGGCCGGCCTCGGCCGAAGCCGGACGGCCAGGCGGGCTCGCCCGGCCGCGCTGCGAGCCAGACCAGCGGGTCCAGGGGGTCCTTCTTCCCCAGCCGCGCGGGGTCACCGCCGCGCTCAGCGAACAGCTCGGTCATCGTGACCGGGTCCAGACCGGCCACGATCCCGAACGACGCGTCGGCGACCCGGGCGAAGTACTGGTCGCCGTCCAGGTCATAGAGGGCGCCACGGTCGGCCAGACGCCGGGCGAACTGCTCGATGACCGGCATCGCCTCCACCGCGCCGACGTAATGCCCGGGCGGCAGCACCCGCAGTGCCTCCATGTCTGCGCGGAACAGCGCGATCTCCCGGTCGGCCAGCTCGCGCCAGTCCTCCCCGTCCCGGGCGGCGCGCACCAGCAGCGGGTCGTCGACGTCGGTGACGTTCTGCACGTAGCTGACGTGGTGTCCGGCGTCACGCCACGCCCGCACCAGCAGGTCCCAGGCAATGTACGTGCCCGCGTGACCGATGTGCGTGGCGTCGTACGGGGTAATCCCGCACGCGTAAATCGATGCCCCCGGCCTGGCCGCGGCCGGCACGAGCCCTCCCCCGGCGGTGGCGATGAGCGTCTGCGGGCCCCGCCCGGGCAGTCCGGGGACGTCCGCGCTGCGCCAGGCTTCCATGACCGTCAGGCTATCGCCTGGTCAAGTGCGCCAAAGGGCCGCAGTGTTGGCTTTGCGCCGCCCCTTCGGCGCGGTCTGCTCGAACGAGTAGGCCAGGGCCAGGAGCCTGGGCTCGCTCCATGGCCGGCCGATCAGCGACAGCCCGACCGGCAGCTCTCCCACATGGCCAGCGGGAACGGACAGCGACGGGTACCCGCACACAGCGGCCGGGCCGGCCGTGTGGAACTCGAACAGGTCGCCGAGCAGGTGATCGATGAGCCTCGCCGGGCCGCCGGACAGCGCAACCACGGCGTCCAGCCGGTCACCGTCGAGCGCGCCGTCGAGCGCCGCGTGGGCGAGCCGGCTCGCCTCGCCCCGCGCGGCCAGGTAAGCCGGGTCGCTGAGGTCGCCGCTGGTGGCTTCTGCACGCTCGAACAGATCCTGGCCAAAGTGGATGAGGACCCTGTCAGCGTTCTGAATATTGAACGTGATCAGCTCGGCGAGCGTCATCGGATGCTCGCCCGGCAGGGCGGCAAGGTAAGCGTTCAGGTCGTGCTTGAACTCCCAGAGCAGCGCGCTGAGCTCGTGTTCCCACACCTCTTCGGTTCCGGGCAGCCGCACTGGGTCAATCACATCGGCGCCCGCCGAGCGCAGCCACGCGACCGCGGCGTCGAGCACGGCGGTGGTGGCCAGCGGGGCATCGGCGGAGGGGTCACGCCATACGCCAAGCCGCGCGCCTGACAGCGCTCCGGCGTCCAGGAAGGCCGTGTAGTCGCCGGGCCGGCCCTCGGCGCCAGCCGTCGCCGGGTCAGCCGGGTCCTGCCGCCCTGCCAGTGCCCCCAGCATCGCCGCGGCGTCGGCAACGCTGCCGGCCATCGGGCCCGCGGTGTCCTGGGCGACCGAGATCGGCACGATGCCGCACCGGCTGACCAGCCCGATGGTGGGCTTGAGACCCACCACGCCGCAGGCGCCGGACGGCGACACGATCGACCCGTCGGTTTCGGTTCCGACCGCGAGTGGTGCCAGGCCCGCGGCGACAGCGACCGCGGAGCCCGAGCTGGACCCGGACGGGTTGCGGCCGGTACCGTGCGGGTTCACCGCCTGGCCGCCGAGGGTGCTCCAGCCGCTGCTGGACTTGGCCGAGCGGAAGTTCGCCCACTCCGACAGGTTGGTCTTGCCGAGGATCACAGCGCCAGCGGCGCGCAGCCGCGAGACGCAGAACGCGTCGCCGGACTCGGCGCCTGCAAGAGCCGGTGAGCCTGCGGTGGCCGGGAGCCCGGCGATCGCGACGTTGTCCTTGATCAGCACCGGGATGCCCTCGAGCGCCCGCGGCGCCGCGCCGCTGGCCCGCAGGGAGTCACTGGCGGCGGCCTGCTCCGCCGCGTCCGGGCTGACCGTGATCACCGCATGCAGCTCGGGGTTGAGCCGCTCGATGCGCTCCAGGTAGAACGCCGTCAGCTCAGCTGCTGACAGCGATCGCCGCGACATGGCGTCCTTGAGCTCGGCCACCGTGGCATTGCCAGCGCGAACGCCCGAACCGCCTACCTGCTCAGACAGTGATTCCAGTGATTCAGCCACCGACATACCGTGAAGGCTAAGGCTTTCCCTGACGGCAGGGAATGCACGACGTCAGCTGCCGTGCCGCCTGAGCTTGTCGCGAAGCTGTCCGGCAGACGGGTGATGCAGCTCGTCAAGGATCACGAGGGCCTTCGTCCAGGCATCCCGGGCGGCCATCGCGTTGTCGGCGGCGTTGTGGGCGTCGCCGAGATTGGCGAGGGTCTTTGCCTGGTTGAAGCGGTCGCCAAGGTGGACGGCAATTGCCAGCGCGTGCTGGTAGCAGTCGACCGCATCATCGTGGTGACCTAGATGCTGGTGGACGAAGCCAAGGGTGTCCCAGATGTTCGACTTGCCGTGGAGGGTGTCGCTGAATTCCTGGTGCAAGGTTATGGCCTGCTGGCAGATTTCGAGAGCCTGCGGATAGTTCCCCAGCCGGGCGTGGAACCAGCCAATGTTGTTGAGCATGCCGGCCTGCATGAGTCGGTCACCGATGGCCCGGAACAGGCTTAGCGCCTGAAGACTATGGTCAAGGCCCTCGCTGTAACGGCCCTGAGCCTCGTACAGCGCTGCCAGGACGGCGTGGACACGGGCTTCACCAGGGCGGTCGCCGAGCCGCTGGGTCAGGTCGAGGGCGTGCCTGAAGTGGTTGTGCGCCTCCTGGTAGCGGCCGAGCAACTGCTGGGCTTCACCGAGGTTGCGGTGGGCGATGCCCTGAGCGTTGAGATCGCCCAGCCGCAGTGCGACTGCCAGCCCAGTCTCATGGGCGGCCACGGCGCTGTCCCAGTAGCCGCGCCGGTAGAGGAATGTCGTCAGTGTCACAGGTAGCTGCCAGGCGCACTCGTCGAAGCCGGTGTCGGCAGCCAGGCTGACTGCTCCGAGCAGCACCCGGTGCTCGGCCTCGAACCAGTTCGTCGCCTGCTGGTAGTCGGCGACGTTCTCTGGGAGCACTCCGGGCAGCGGCGCGGCCGACGTGATCTCGTCGCGGTGCGGATGGAACGGGATGCTGGCCGTGTGCGCGGTGTGCAGGTAGTGGTCGAGCATCCGGTGGATGGCTGACTGGCGCTGGTCCGGGCTGTCCTGGGTGCCAGCGAGCTCGGCGGCGTAGGCGCGCAGCAGGTCGTGGAACGCGAACCGGCCCGGGAGGTCCTCGGCGATCAGGTTCGCCCGGGTCAGCTCGCGCAGTGCGCAGCGGGCATCGCTGGGAGCCAAGCCGGCCATGCTGGCGGCGGCGGCTGCGGTGATGTCGGGGCCGGGGTGCAGGCCGAGCAGCCGGAACATCCGCGCGGCTGGCGCGCTGAGCTGCTGGTAGGAACAGGAGAATGCGGTCTGGATGCTGCTCGCGGCGTCTCCGGCATTGAGGGCGTCCAGCCGGCCTCGGGCATCGCGCAGCTCGCCGGCCACGGTGGCAAGGGACGTGCCAGGGTGCAGTTCCGCACGGGCGGCGGCGATGGCCAGGGCCAGCGGCAGCCGCGCACACGCCGCGATCAGCTCGGCGGCCGCGTCAGGTTCGGCGGCGATCCGTTCCGCGCCGATGCGCCGGGCCAGCAGCTCGTTCGCGTCGGACTCGCTGAGGACGTCGAGCGTGACCGGATGCGCGCCGTCGACGGCGACGAGACTAGCGAGCTGGCTGCGGCTGGTCACCAGTACCAGGCACCCTGGGCTGCCCGGAAGCAGCGGCCGGACCTGGTCCGCGTCGCGGGCGTTGTCCAGCACGATCAGCATCCGCCGGCCTGCGATCAGGCTGCGGTACAGCGCCGCGCTGGCCTCCTGGTCTGGCGGGGCTGGGGCCTCCGGCCCCTGGAGGGCGGTAAGGAACCGGCGGATCGCGTCCGCGGGCTGGAGCGGGGCCGCGGACGGGTCGAAGCCGCGCAGGTTCACATACAGCTGACCGTCGGGAAACCACTCGGCCATCTGGTGGGCCCAGCGGACCGCAAGCGCTGTCTTGCCGACCCCGGCGGTCCCGCCGATCGCCGAGATCACCACCGTGCCCGGTTCATCGGCACGGGGTGGGTCCAGCAGGCTGGTCAGCGCCTTCAGCTCCTCGGCCCGGCCGGCGAAGTGGCGCGCTGGCGCTGGCAGCTGCCGCGGCACTACCGCCGGGGCCGTCCGCGCCACCCCCGGCCCTGCCTGACCGGTCACGCCGGGCCTCAGTGATGCCTCCGGAGGCTCCAGGTCCGGGTCGGCATCGAGCACCTGCTGCTCAAGGCGGCGCAGCTCGGGCCCGGGCTCGGCGCCGAGCTCGTCGATCAGCACCCGGCGGGCGCGCTGGTAGGCAGCCAGGGCCTCACCCTGCTGCCCGTTGCGGTACAGCCCCAGCATCAGCAGCGCATGCAGCCGCTCCCGCAGCGGATGAGCGCCCGCAAGTTGCCGCAGTTCGGCGATGACCTCGGCGTGACGGCCCAGCCGCAGCTCCGCGTCGATGCGCGCCTCCACCGCCTGCAACCGCATCTCCTCGAGCCGAGGCACCGCCTGAACCGCCAGCACCTCCGATGCGACGTCCGCCAGCGGCTCACCGCGCCAGAGCGACAGCGCCTCGCCGAGCTGCTCCGCTGCCAGGTCCCAGTTCCCCAGGCGCGCGGCATTCCTTGCCGCCTCCTGCGCGGCCTCGAATCTGGACACGTCCAGCTCGTCGCCGTCGACCCTGATCAGGTACCCCCCCGAGACCGTGGTGATCCGCCCGTCGGCGTCACCGCCCAGCGCCTGCCGCAGCCGCTTGACATAGTTATGGATTGTCACCCGCGCCGACGCAGGAGGAGATGACCCCCACAGCGCGTCAGCGAGTTCCTGCAGCGACACCATGCGGTTCGCGTTCAGCAGCAACGCTGCGAGTAGCGCCCGCTGTTTGCCCGCTGGGATCGTCACCGCTACCCCGGCCCGGCGCACCATCAGCGGTCCAAGCAGCCCGAACTGCGTCTGCGCCGCCATATGCCTCCCTGCCAGCCTTGCTAGCGGCGAACACCCCCGTGAGCTCGCATGTTAGTGCCGCCGTCACACGACTGGCGCATACAAGGCAATGCAGAGCGAATGGCCGGCAGCCGGATTGCCGGGGCGACCGGCGCCGTCGTTCAGCAGACTGCCCGGATTAGGATGATATGCTCCGGGCGCAGGCAGCCTGGCTGGGTTACGGCCGAGTCAGGTGCCGCCTGTGGCTGTCCGGATCCCCGCGGCCTCTAGACTCCTGCGGGTGAGTACGCGCATTGGCAGCCTGGACGCGGTGCCGGCGCTGGGCCGGCCGGATCTGCTGGCCTCGGCAGTCGCCTCAGCACTCGAATCACTGAACGGGAGCCTGCCCGCTGACGCCGTCGGCGTGGCTGAGATCGACCCGGCGCTGGCGGACACGGCCGCGTTCTGCGAGCGCTACGGCGTATCCCCGGCCGAGTCCGCTAACTGCGTTGTCGTGTCTGGCCGGCGCGACGGCGAGACCCGGTTCGCTGCGTGCGTCATCCTGGCCACGACCAGGGCCGACGTGAACGGCGTGGTCCGCCGGGAGCTCGACGTGCGTAAGGCGTCGTTCGCCGCCACCGACGTCGCTGTCGCGGAGACAGGTATGGAGTACGGCGGGATCACGCCAGTCGGCCTGCCCGCGCAGTGGCCGGTCTTCGTCGACGCGGCCATCGCTGCCAGCCCGCTGGTCGTCATCGGCAGCGGTGTGCGCCGCTCCAAGCTCGTCCTCCCCGGCGAGGTGCTCGCCCGGCTCCCCGGAGCGGTCGTCCTGGACGGTCTCGGCCGCTAGCCACTGATGGCGTATCTGGCCGTTCGCAATCGTGGCTGGGGTACTGCAGGGGTGCCCGTGCGGTCAGGTGCCCGCTCAGCCGCCGCCCCAGGCCAATGTTTTCATGATCGTGGACCCAAACCCACTGCATGAGTGGGTCTTGGTCCACGATGCCTGACAGGGCAATTTCGGCGTGCCCCTAACTCGCCGGCTCGGCGCCGGAAAGCCAGGAGCCGTGCAGCAGCTGTCCGTAAGTGGTTGACGGGCTACCAGGTGCCGTGGTTCTCGGGGACCAGGCGGACCAGCGGCACGATGACCGCGAGCAGCGCGACGAACACCACGAAGACGTGCGCCTGGACCAGGCCGGGATGAGCGGCGCGCGCGATGATCGCGGTAGTCACCGAGACCGCGATGATCGCCCCGGACTGGCGGAACATGCCGCGCAGCCCGGCGATCGCGGCCACCTGGTCCGGGGCCAGCTGCAGGCTGGCGTTGTTGGAGGCGGGGACCGACAGGCCCATGCCGCAGCCGGTAGCGGCCGTGGCAATGGCCAGCCACGCGTAGGGCGCGAACATCGGCCGGGCCGCCATCATCAGCAGGCCACCGGCCAGGACAATGAACCCGGCGACCATCGGCAGGCGGTAGCCGGTGCGCCGCAGCGCCATCGCGGCCACGCCGGCGACGGAGATCATCCCGACCGCGCGGGCAGTGAGCAGCGTGCCCGAGGCGAGCGGCGCGATGTGGTACCGCTCCTGCGCGTAGAGCGGGACGAGCGCGGCGAACCCCAGGGCGGCGGCCCCGTAGATCAGGTTGATCAGGTTCATGATGCCGAAGCCGCGCCCGCGCAGCAGCCGGTAGGGGACGAACGGCGCTGCGCTGCGCCGCGAGTGCCGGACGAACGCCACCAGCGCGACGGCGGCGACCGCCTCGCTGCCCAGGAAGACGGGGCCGTACAGCGCTACCCGGCCGCTGCCCACGTAGCTGATGCCGAACATCCCGGCCGCGATCACGGTGGCCAGCAGGCAGACCCCTCGGACATCGATACGGCTGGGCCGGCGCACGGACGAGGCCGGAATGAACCTGGCCACCAGCGCTATCAGGATGATCCCGATCGGCAGGTTCACCAGGAAGATGCCCCGCCAGGACCAGTAGCTGACGAACACGCCGCCGATGACGGGACCGATCATCCCGCCAGCGGGCAGGATGGACGTGAACATGCCCACGGCTCGGTCGCGCTCCCGGCCGAAGTGGTCGGCCACGATGCCGGTGGCCGACGGCATGAACGCGCCGCCGCCGAGCGCCTGGATGAACCGCGGCACCAGCAGCAGCGCCATGTTCGGGGCGAAGCCGCAGGCGAGCGAGGACAGGGTGAACACGGCCGCGGAGACCATGTAGACCTTCTTGCGGCCGTACATGTCGCTGATCTTCCCGGCCATCGGCATCGCGATGACCTGGCCCAGCGCGTAGATCGAGATTGTCCAGCCGGCCCAGTTGATCGGTGCGCGCAGTTCCCGCTCGATCGCGGGCAGCGCGGTGGCCACAATGGTCTGATCAATCGAGGCCATGAACAGGCCGATGGAGACGATGGCGAAGATGAGCTTGCGGCGGCCCGGCGGCCCCGTGGTAGCAGGCCCCGTGGTGGCACGCCCCAGAGTGCACGGCTCAGGGGAGCCGGGCTCTCCGGGGACGCCGGCGGCTACGGGATGGCCTTGCTCAACGGCACTCACCAGGCGGTCATCGCAACGTCCTTGGTCCTGTCAGGTATTGTCACGCTAATTGCTTGCCGGCAAGCAATCAAGCCGAATCCGGAGAACCGATGGACGACGAGCTCGTGGGCAGGCTGCGCGCGGCCATCGGCAGGCTCGCCCGTCAGCTCAACGAGACGTCCACCGGCGAGGGCCTGACCCCGACGCAGTACTCGGTGCTCGGACTGGTCCGCAGCCGCGGGCCGCTGGGCCTGGCCGAGCTGACCGAGCTTGAGGGGCTGAACCCGACGATGCTGTCGCGCGTAGTCCGTGCCCTTGACGAGCAGGGCCTGATCACCCGGCTGCCTGATCCCAGCGACCTGCGGGCAGCCCGGGTGGAAATCACCCCGGCTGGTGAGCGGGTGCACGACCGCGTCCGGCAGCAGCGGGCGCGGGTGCTGTCGGAGTGCCTGGGCCGCCTGCCCGCGCAGACCGCGGCGGCGCTGCTGCAGGCCGTGCCCGCCCTGGAGGCGCTCGCCGAGACGCTGAGGTCGTCCCCACCCCCGGGACCTGCAAGCCATTAACGACCCTGCCGGGAACCGTTGCCAGCCGTTCACGCGGGCGCTACAACTGACGCAGGCGGGGCTGCACATGCCGCGCGCCGCGGCGTCCAGCCGGCCGCGCCACGCTGTGTACTCCGGGGGTCGGATCAGGGAGTCATATGTCGTTGGGCGGAGCATGCCTGGGACCGCCGGCATGCACCGGGCAGGCAGCGGCAAGGGAGCAGGACAGCCAGTGCGGGTGACCAGCCCCGGCGAGGAGGCAGCGGCTGGGCAGCGCATACACGACCCGAAGATCCGCGGTTACGACGCCACAGCGGAGAAGGCACTGCGGAAAACCGGGGGGATTCCGCTCACGCTCCGCATCGGGGTCAGCGGTCACCGTCTCTTCAGCGACCCCGACACGACACTGCAGCAGGTGGCCGATGCCGTGCAGTGGCTGGCTGATCAGCTTCGTCTCAGCAAAGTGTCGCAGCGCAGCCCGGTCTGCCTCCAGATGCTCACGCCGCTGGCCGCTGGCGCCGACCAGAAGGTGGCCGAGGTCGTGCGCAAACTGCCGGTCGCCGGAACCACGCTGGTCGTTCCGGTGCCGTCCGACGAGGCAAGCTACCGGGATTCGATCGCCCACGACGACCCGGACAACGGCCTGCGCAACTACGACAGGCTGCGGGCTTCCGCTGCTGTCACCGTGCTCCCTGGGACGACCGCCGACGACGCGGGGTTCCGCAAGCTCGGTGAGTGGGTGGCCGATCATTGCGACGTCCTGCTGGCTCTGTGGGACGGGGAGCCCCCGCCACTTCCAGACGCCGACGGCGTGCCATCGCCCGGAACCGCGGCGATCGTCGCCTACACGCTGAGCCATCCGCGCGAGATCCCGGTGATCGTGATCCCCGCGCCACGCTCCGACCGCAAATACCAGCCCAGCCATCGCTTCCCGCCCGCACAGCTTCTGCTGGCGGCCGAGCACTCCAATCCGTTCCTGGGACTGTGGCTGCCGGTGCGCGGCGGGCGCGGCAGCAAGCCGCGAGGCCTGCCGTCCTTGCTCGACAGCAGTCCCCGGCAGGACCGTGCCGAGGAGCCCAGCCGGCCAGTCAGATCATGGCTGCTGAACGCGGCCGGAGGCCGGGCGCTGCGACGCAGTGTCCTCGGCCTCGCTGTCCGGCACGTCAGGCGCTTCAACGCCAGCCCGGCACCGAAGCCCGACGGCAGTTTCAGCGCGCTCACCCGCCAGGCGCTGGACGGTGCCGCTCCAGCCGGCGATCAGGCCGGAAGCGCGGCAGCGGTCCGGGAGGCGGCCAGAAACGTCGAGGCCTGGGCGTCAGCCAGATACCTTCGCGCGGACCGGCTCGCCGGCCGGTACCAGAAAGCGTTCCGCTCCCTTGATCAGTCGGTCTATGTGCTCGCCGCGGTGTCGGTCGTGCTCGCCGCAGTACGGACGATCTGGACTACGCCGGGGTCAGCGGCCGCGGCGTTCGTGACATTCCTGGACCTGGCCGTCCTGGCCACGGTCTCGGCGATCCTGATCGGCGACGTGCGTGGCCACTTGCGCGACCGCTGGCTCAGTTTCCGCGCGATGGCCGAGTACCTGCGGATGCACATGTTCCTCGCGGTGATCTACCCGCGGATCAGCGGGAAACCCCCGTCGCTGACGCCATTGGCGCTGAACGAGTTCGTCGGCCCGGCCTGGTTCGGCAGCGGAACTCTCGCTCTGTGGTGGCACCGGCCGCCGGCGCGGCGCCCGTGGTCGGACGCTGACGTCCCGCTGCTGAAAGGCGTGCTCCGGCAGTGGGTCACCAGCCAGCGCCTGTACCACCAGAGGAAGGGCAGGCAGCACGCCGGCCTGCACCGGCGGTTCCTGGTCATTGTCACGGCGCTATTCGTGATCACCGTGCTCGCCGCACTGGTCCACGTGTTCGCCTCCGGGGCGCAGATGGACGACGCCCTGAACTTCGTCGCGCTCGGCGTGCCCGGCGTCGCAGCGGCCTTCGGCAGCATGGCCACCTCGGCCGAGCATCGCCGGCTCTCCATACGCCACCGCTCGTCGACGTATCAGCTGACCAGCCTGTATCTCCCGGTGATCGGGCGGGTCGCCTCGCTCAGCGACCTGCGCGCCCAGGCGGACAGCGTGGGCTCCTTCATGCTGGCCGAGGCGACCGACTGGTACGCGGTGCTGGCCACCCACGCGGATGAAATTCCGGCCTAGCAGCACAGGCCAGGGGGCTCAGCCCTGTTCCGGCAGCTCACCCGGTGGCAGCAGCGGCACGCCGCCAGGCTGGCGGCAGGCGGCGAACAGCTCCTGGACCTGCAAGTCACCGGGGCGCACCGGGCCCTCGCAGCCTTCGAAGTACTCCTGCAGGAAAAGCTTGACGGTCTCCCCGTCGACCCGTTCAGCGCCGGGCGGTGCCATGGTGCCGCCGAGCACCATCAGCAGCAAATGCGGAACGCGGCTGCGGCCTTGGCCGAGAGCTGGCTGCATGTAGGGCAGCGGGAGCGTGCGCCCGCCGAGCCGCTGGTAGAACCGCCACCGGGCCCAGGGGTCGCCGTGTGCGGGATCGCTGGCAAAGTACCGCGGGTCCTCGACCTCAGCGACGAGCAGCGCCGGGCGGAGGTCGGCCGGCCCGCTGCCAGACACGGCAGCCATCAGCGCGGCCCCAGCGCCTGTGCTGCGGTGGGCTGACAGGACCGCTATGTAGGACAGCAGCAGCACGTGACTTCGGGCGAACCAGTCGGTGACGGCGCCACCGATGATCGCGCCGCCCTCCGCCCGGGCTACCAGGGCCCGACTGCCGCCCAGCCGCAGGCCGGCAGCGAAGTTCTCCTCGGTGTCCAGTTCGTCGGCAATGAAGTGCGGCGCCAGCACGGTCCGGTAGAAGCTGGCTACCTGCTGGCTGTCGGCTGGGTCAAGCGGGCCGACTGCGACGGACTCGGTTGCGGAGCCTGCCATAACCCCTCCAGCGCTCGCCTGCGCCGGCTGGGTACCGGCCGCGCTGCGCACGCCCCATGAGTATGCATCGGGCCAGGCGCGGACGGCACACCCACCTTGGGCCCCCGGCTGTGGTTGCCGGGCCCGTGCCAGCCCCGCCCGGGGCCCCTTGCCGGGGCTGCCGGGCCCGTGCCAGCCCCGCCCCGGGCCCCCTGCTGGGGCTGCCAGGCGGTGGCAGGACGGTCATGGTGCCCGGGCTGGGGCAACAGCAACAGCCCGGGGCCCACGACCCTGTTCGGCGCGGGCGCGCCGGGCGCAGCGCGCGGGCGGGGGCAGCGCGCGTCGGGCGCGTGGGCGCACGGGGCCCCGGCGGGTGAGCCCGGCTTATGCTTACACCGCTTGAATGGATAGGCTTATGGACATCATAATGTAATAATGTTACAATATGATCTGCTTTAGGGGAGGAACATTTCACCGGCGCGGGACCGCCTGCATGCGTTGCCCAAACGCCGCCGGGATCACATGGGGGGCAAATGCCTGAGGACAGCGATCGCTGGCGTGTTTTTCTGAGCTCTACATTCCGGGAAATGGAGCAATACCGCCGGGCGATCATGAATAGGTTCGAGCAGGACGAACTCCGGAATTGGATTGACCTTGTAGCGCTGGACGACGGCACGTACTCACGGTTCACGCCCGACGCGACGGTCCTGTCAGTTGACGAACTGGAGGCGTGCGACCTTGTCGTGCTCCTGATCGGGCGCGAACTTGGCAGCCGTTCAGGTACTGGCCAGTCTTATACCGAGCAGGAGATCGCAGCAGCTCAGCGAGGCGGGATTCCGGTCTACGCCTTCATGCTCGGCGCAGACCCCTCAGAACCCGGCGGCAGCGCGCCAGCGAGCCCGGACCCGGGTTCCGAGCACTACTGGGATCAGAAACGCGAGCAGGATTTCCGGGACTGGGTCCGGAAGCATGCCACGGCCTTTGACGTCGACGCATCGCTTGAGGAGCCCGGCAAGCTAGCGGAGGAAGTGGTCAAGCTTCTTGCTGACTGGCTGAAGCGCCATGCTCGCCCGCACCGCCTGCGCGCCACCCGCCCGGATGTGATCTTCGTCAACCGTAACGATCCCTACCGAGAGCTGAAGCGACGCGTTCTGGACGGGCGCACGTCCGTTGTTTCCGGCTTCTACGGCACCGGGAAATCCACGCTGGCAGAAGCGCTGGCCGCCGACCACGATGTGGCCCGCGAGTACACCTTGCCCCCGATGCAGCTGTCGGTGGACCTCAGCGTCCCGGGCTCGGCGGAGGGGTTCCGCCAGCAGGCAGAGCGCGAGCTTGAGGTCATCAGGACATCGGAGCCAGGGACTCGGCACCTGCTCGTGGTGACGATGTCCTCGGTCCTTGACCCGGACACCCTGCACGACAGCGCCGGGCAGGTTGAGGACCTCATCCGCAGCTCGTTCGCCAGCAATGACCCGCTGGCTCCGCGCCGCACGCTCATCTTCAAGGTGCCCGAGGAACGGGTCGGCAGCCAGCTCCGCAGTTATCTCGATATCGCTCCTGATGGGCACATCAGGGTGCAGGACTTCACACTCAGGTCCGCTCTGGAACTGCTGCTCGTCATGGGGGGCCTGCACGACGACTGTGACGAGTGCGAGAGGCACGGCCCGGACGCGGCCAGGGCAGCAGGCTGCTGGCCGCCGCTGCTGGCCGACTGCGCGCGCAGCTTCGACGAGCTCGAAACCCGGGAGGAGCAGCACAGGTACCTGCGGCACGCGGCGCAGGGATTCAACGGGCAGCTGTCCGGGCGGGACCAGATGCACAAGACGTTCGAGCGGCAGCGACGCCGGCTGCCCGAGGACGCCCAGCTGCTCCTCAGCGCGGCCGGTGTGCTGCTGCCCAAGCCCTTCGCCTTCTCAGCGGAGCTGATCCAGGCGACGTCCGGGCTGACAAAGCCCGCGGCCACCGAGGCGCTGAAATCGCTGACCGCGCGCGGGTACATCGAGCCGACCGGGTCCTCCGCCGACGCCGCTGGAGATGGTGCCGTGGGTGAGGGGTACACCCTGCACCCGTTCTACTGGGATGACCTGCGGCGGTACGGCGATGAGGGGCAGCCAGGGCCAGGGGCAGCCCAGTTCCGCAACAACGCGTTCAAGTGGCTGGACGACGAGGTCGACAGGGCGTTCGAGGACGATCTCACCTACCAGGGCTGGTTCAGGCTCATGGAGGATCGCGGCAGCCAGGCCCTCATCGCCAACTGGATCTACCAGCTCGCGCATGTCGACAACCGGAGGCGTGCGGCGGAGGAACTTGCGCGCATCGTCCTCAAAGCGCACTGGTGGTGGGACCTGTACGTGCCCTTCGGCTTCAGCAAGCTGCTGAACGATATGGCCAGCAAGGCGGTGGACTGGTCGCCCGCCACCGGGGACGATGACCTGGCCGCTGTCACCGAGGCACTGCGCACCCTCAGCGACTCCTATCCGCGGGCCGGCCAGTTCGACGCACCGCCTCCTCCGGCGGCGGCCCGGGCCGCATGGGGCCAGACAAAGGAGGCGCTGGGCAGTATCGCCAAGTACCTGGACATCGCGGTCGATGACGAAGTGGCCGCGGTGCGGCAGTGGGCCAAGGGCCTCACGGCGGCAGGGGATGCCGGTGATCCCCAGGCGAACTCACGGCTCGACATCGCCAAGCTGCTGCACGTATTCCTCGCGCACTGCGATCGCTGTCAGTTCGGTGAGACGGTGCTCGCCGACCAGGCCCTGCGGCAGGTTGAGCGGCACTACCGGTCGGCACTTGCCATCGCCAGGCAACAGGGCGACGACTGGAACCAGCCATGGCTGTGGTGTGAGCTCGGCGACGCCCAGCTCGCCGCCGCACAGGCGCGGCGCCGGTCACCGGCTGGCTTCCGGCGCACCGATGCGGCCTGCACCAGCAGCGCGCGGGACTGCGCTCAGAGGGCACTGAAGCTGGCCCGGCAGCAGGGCCAGAAAGAGGATCCAGACCCTGACTTCGAGATCCTGGCGCTCACCGAGCGGCTGCTCGGCGACATCGACCGCCACGTCGGCGATCATGCGGCCGCGGCGCGGCATTACGCGCGGGCCGTCCACTACGCGCACTGCTTCGAGGTGTGGCCGGAGCACCAGCCTGACCCGTACACCCGCACGTTCGAGTGGGAGCAGTTCTGGCGGGTTGGCACGCCGCTGCTCGAGCTGGCAGGCGCGGGCGGAGACGACACCGAGCTGCTGACACTGTCCGGGCAGATCGCCGAGTTCCTTGGCATCGACCCGGGCGCCTTGCTCGGGCGGGTAACGAAGGCGGCCGCGGGCCCGGGGAAGGAGCGGAACGGCGAGGTGGAAAAGCTCTTCGCGCCCTACATCCTGCCGCCGCTGCGGGAGCTGGACCGGGCTGATGACCGTGCACGCAGGCTCATCAGCCAGTTCCGTCACGATGCAACGGCGATGATCCAGTCCACGGAACGGCGCCTTGCGGATCCCGGTCTCGTCCGGCTCCCCGACGGCGGTTAGGGGATCCAGGACACCCGGCCAGCCAGCGCCGCGTAACCGACGAAGGTCACGGCGTCGATGAGCGTGTGGGCGATGATCAGCGGGGTTACCCGACCCCATCGGCGGTACAGGAATCCGAAGATCAGCCCCATGACCGCGTTCCCTATGAAAGCGCCGAAGCCCTGGTACAGGTGATAGGAGCCGCGCAGGATCGCGCTGCAGACGATTGCCTTCCACGGTGCCCATCCGAGCTGATCCAGCCTGCGCAGCAGGTACCCGATGACCAGGACTTCCTCAAGGATCCCGTTCTGCGCGGCGGCAAGGATCAGCACGGGTATCCGCCACCAGACGGCGGGCAGCGACTCCGGCACCACCGTCAGGCTGATCCCGAGCCGGTGCGCGGCCAGGTACAGGCCCAGGCCCGCGCCGCCGATGACCGCGGCCAGCAGCGCGCCGCGTGCGGCATCCATGCCGGGCTGCGTCGTGTCCAGGCCGATGTCCGACGGGCCTTCCCCGGACCTGGCCAGCAGGTAGAACACCAGTACCACTGGTGCGAGAGACTCGGCGATGGCGGCCAGCTGCAGGGCCAGGTCCAGCCAGTTGTTGACCGCCAGCGGCACAACAATGTGTGCGTTCTGGCTGCTCAGGGACTGCCGGGACAGCAGGTCGCCGACGAGGTTGAGCAGGGCGTTCAGCGCGCTCGCGCCGAGAGACACCGCGAAGACCGCGAACAGTTCCCACTTGATCAGCCGCGCCGACGGCACCCGCAGCTTCTGGTCCTCCACCAGGGTCACCTGAGTGACTCTAACCGGGCAGCCGGCGGAGGGGACGCCCGGAGAGCAGCGGGGCTAGTCGGTGAGGTCGGCGTCCTCACGCACCCGGGCGACCGCGACCACCGACTGCCCGAACGGCGGGCGGCCGATGAGCCGCTCGATCACCCGGACCGCCGGCACCACCAGGCGGTCGTAGAAGATCATCGTCCCGCCTGTGGACGGCTGCCGCTTCAGCAGGCTTGTGAACGCGTAATAGCAGATCAGACCGACGGAGTTGGCATAACGGATGTCGACCGCATCCAGGCCTGCCGCTGTCAGCGCGGCGCGCATTGACCGCTTCGTGTAGCGCCGCACGTGTCCGGTGGCGATGTCCACCGGGCTCATCGCGAACGGGAAGGCCGGGCACACCAGGATGAGGTAGCCGTCGGGGCGGACCAGCCTGGCCATGCTCGTCAGCGCGCCCACATCGTCCTCGATGTGCTCCAGCACGTTGTAGCAGATCAGGCACGAGTGGTCGGAGCGCTCCGCGGTCGGGAGCAGGAGCTGCCGCACCGTGACGTTCTCGTGGGCGGCCATCTGCTGCTTCAGCTCGCTGCAGAGCGCCGGGTCCGCGTCGGTCGCAGTGAACTTCTCGACCGACGGAATCCACTGCATCGCATAGTCGCCGAGCCCGCTGCCGATCTCGATCGGGTGCTCGCCGAGGTAGGGCTTGGCGAAGTCCGCGAACCACTTCCGGTGGTTCCGGCATTCGGCCAGGGCGACGAGAACGTCACACTGAACCTGCCGGTCACCGCGGATCTGGCTCGCCTCGGCGCTCCCTGCGGCAGTGGCCGCATCCTTGGTACGCGGTGCTTCCACTTGTCTCGTCCTCTCGCCGCCACGTCGGTTAATGGATCGGGCAATGAAATCACGAAATATGGATGCACGCGCGACCGGCCGCACGCCGGCCAGGCCCGCCCGACAGCACCGTCGGGAAACCTCCGGTCACGCCCGGTTTGCGGGCCTGCACCGTCGCGCACTGCTGAGCAACCGCTGGCAAATCGCTGAGCACTCGTTGTAGCTTGCGCGTGATCATACCTGTGCCCAGAACGCGGCCAGTCATACCCGGCAAGCCGACCCAGCCAAGAAAGGCGGCCTGAGGTTCGGCTGACGTTCGGCTGAGGTTCGGCTGAGTTTCGGCTGAGGTCAGGCCAGCAGGTAGCAGGCGATGGCGGCAGCGGCCGCCACGTTCAGCGAGTCGATCCCCCGGCTCATCGCTATCCGCACGCTGATGTCGGCCTGGGCCCGCCAGCGAGCCGACAGACCGTCGCCCTCGCCGCCCATCAGCACCGCCAGCTGGCCACCCGGCGGCACCGCACCGATCGGGACCGCGTCCGCCGCCGGAGTCAGGGCCAGCAGCCGGAACCCGGCCGCGCGCAGCTCGCCGAGCCCTTCCCGCCAGTCGTCCATCCGCGCATAGGGCACGCTCAGCACCGCTCCCATCGACACCCGCACCGCCCGCCGGTACAGCGGGTCGGCGCAGCGGGGCGCGAGGACGACCCCGTCGAACCCGAGTGCGGCAACGCACCGGAAGATCGCGCCAACGTTGGTGTGGTCCATGACGTCCTCAAGAACCACGATGCGCCGTGCCCGGCCGGTCACCTCCGCCACCGACGGGAGCGGCCGCCGCTGCATCGACGCCAGGGCGCCGCGGTGCACGCGGTAGCCGGTCAGCTCCCGGGCTACCTCGGGCGGCACCACAAATACCGGGCCAGCCCAGGATCCGGCCAGCTCGTCGGCCCCGGCCGCCCTGTCCGTGGTCACCAGCATCGAGCGAGCCCGGTACCCGGCACCGACCGCCCGGCGGATCACCTTCTCCCCCTCGGCGATGAACAGCCCGCTGGGCGCTTCCAGGCTCCGGCGCAGATGGACATCGGTCAGGCGGACATAGTCCGCCAGGCGCGGGTCGCCCGCCTCACTAACCGCAACCAGAGTGGCCACCTCATAAGTGTGGTGGTGTTTGCTCTGTTTGCTTTGCGCCTCCGGGGCGTTTTGGGGCGCCGCGCCCCTTTGGCGCGGGAGGGATCACGGCAAGCCGCCTGATCACGTGCGGGATGTCCGTTATAGTCGTCGGTCAAGGGCTGCCGTCCCCGCCCTCGGTCAAGGATGGCCGCCCCCGCCCCCGCGCCCGCGGTGCCAACCCGAGGATTCAGGTGAATTCCGCAATGCCCCCCGCGATGCACCCAGGCGAACGACGAGGCCGCGTAGGCAAACGCACCCGCGAGCGCCACGTCAGCTTGCGGCTGCTGCTCGCGATCGCCATCGTCATCCCGGTAGCCGTCATGGGCGGCCTGAGTGCCCAGACGGTACTGGCCCGCACGTCATGCACTGACCACCCCGTCGTGGTCCACGTGGCCGTGGCCGACGACATCGCCCCTGTTATTGAGCGTGTCGGCCAGGTCTACAACGACCAGGGTCACCAGACCAACGGACGCTGCTCCAAGGTTCAGGTCACCGCGGAGCAGCCCGCCGCAGTCGCAGCCCAGGTCGACGGCCAGGCTTCCGGGTCGGGTCAGACCACCGTCGACGCCTGGATCCCGGACTCGACCCTGTGGGTGGACTTTGCCCACACTTTCGCGCAAGGCGCCAGCGTGGTTCATTCCACCGGCGTCAGCATCGCCCGCTCTCCCCTCATGCTGGTGATGCCGCCCGCCGCCGCAGCCCAGATCCCGGAGTTCAACAACACCGTCGGCTGGGACTTCCTGCTGCCCGCGTCGGCCGGCGGCCCGCCGGTCGCGATGGGCGTGCACGTCGAGATACCCGACCCCACGCAGAGCGCCACCGGGCTCAACGCTCTGGTAGAGGTCAGCCGCCTGCTCGGGTCGGGCGCGTCGGCACGGACGCTGCTGACCCAGTTCGTGCTCAGCGCCCAGGCCTCGGCGCAGTTCGACGACCCGGCCTCGCTGGCCGCGTTCGTCACCCAGGCCGACCCGCCGCTGAACGCCCGCCCGGTAACGGTGACCTCCGAGCAGGCGGTGCTCTCCTACGACGCGGCCCACTCGTCGCAGCCGCTTGCGGCGAGGTACCCGTCGGGCAGCGCCAGCGCCGCTCTTGCCACGCCCGAACTCGACTATCCGTACGTGCTGACGACCACCAACACGGACGAGATCGCAGCGGCCAGGCAATTCGAATCGCTGCTGCGGCAGTCCTACGCCGTCGCACTGCTCCGCCACTTCGGGTTCCGCTCCACCGACGGTGACGGCGGCATCCTGCCGGGGGGCGACGGCCTGGCAGAACAGTCGCTGGAGCTGGCGACGCAGCCACTGGCCTCGGAGGCGCAAACCTCGCTGCAAGCCTGGCAGCGGCTGCAGAGTGGCTCACGCGACCTGGCGCTGATCGACGTCTCCTCGGCGATGAGCGCACAGTCCGGGCTGCCCGGCGGCCTGACCCTCGAGCAGGAGCTGACCGAGGCGGCACAGCTTGGGCTCGCGCTGTTCCCGGACAGCACCCAGCTCGGCCTGTCGGAGCTCGGGGCCGGCGCCGCTGGCAGCGCCCCGTACAAACCGCTGGTCTCGGTCGGCCCGCTGCCTGGGGAGATAGGGCTGATCAGCAGGCGGGAGGAGATCCAGCAGATCGACGCCTCACTGCGTCCGCAGTCTGGCCCGGCGGCGCTGAACGACGCCATCCTGACCGCCTACAGGCAGATGGTGGCCGGCTACCAGCCAGGCATCACCAACGCGCTGATCGTGCTCACCGCCGGCGTGGACAAGGCGCCCAGCGATATGCCCGTCGCCCAGCTCGTCACCCAGCTGAAATCGCTGTACAAGCCGGACCGCCCGGTCGAGCTGATCATCGTCTTGCTCGGAACCCAGGGCAACGTCAGCGCGATGCAGCAGATCGCCACGGCTGGCGGCGGGGCCGCGTTCCCGGTCACGAACCCGGCTCAGATCGACGAGGTGTTCTTCGAGGGCGTGTCCCGCCGGATCTGCCTGGCCGGCGGCGGCTGCGCGCAGTGAGCCGGCCGTAAAAAAACGAGCAGATTCGCGTGGATCCGGTAAACCGTATGGCTGAGGCTCGCGTCTTGCTTATGAGGCCCGGCGAGAGCGGGGCGCCGGGCCTCACTTAAGCTTCCCGGCCGGCGGCCCGTCAGATCCCGGTCAGCAGGCCGGTGTCAAGCATGCGGTGCGCTCGCTCTATCAGCACAGGCACCGCGGTCCCCTCCCGCTCGAAGCCCTCCCCCACGGTCTTGTGCTGCAGGAACCTGGCGTGGATCCCCTCGAGAACGACCGCCAGCTTGAAGCAGCCGAACGCCATGTAGTAGCTGATGCGCCGCAGGTCGCGCCCGGTCAGCTCGGCGTACAAGCGGGCGACCTGGGCCCGGGTGAAGAATCCCGGCCCTGCGGTCACCTGAGCGCCGATGTTGACGTCCAGGTCCATCCACTCACGGTCGTCCGGGTCGGCCCAGTAGATGAGCGTCAGGCCAAGGTCGGCCAGCGGGTCGCCGAGTGTCGACATCTCCCAGTCCACGACGGCCGCGATCGCCGGCAGAGGGCCGAGCCGCACCAGCATGTTGTCGAGCCGGAAGTCACCGTGCACCAGGGCGTGGTCCCCGTCTGCAGGCAGCCCGGCAGCCAGCCGCTCAACCAGGTCGTCATATCCCGGCATCTCGCGCGTCGCTGACAGCTTCCACTGCCGCTGCCAGCGGGCTAGCTGCCGGGACAGGTATCCCTCTGGGCGGCCGAACCCGGCGAGACCCACCGCGTCGACGTCCACCGCGTGGATTGCCGCGAGCATCCGAGCCACCAGTTCCGACAACTGCCGCCCCTGGTCGGGCGTGAGCTGCTCGCCGTCCTCCGTGCTGCGCAGCACCACTCCGTCCACATGCTGCATCACGTAGAACGGCGCGCCGATGACATCGGGGTCGGAGCAGAGGGCGATCGGCGCGGGCACCGGTATTTCGGTCCCGTGCAGCGCGCTCAGCACCCGGAACTCGCGCGCCATGTCGTGCGCGGTAGGCAGCACGTGGCCAAGCGGCGGCCGCCGCAGCACCATCCGGGAACCGCCGAAGTCCAGGCGGTACGTGAGGTTGGAGCGCCCGCCGCCGATCAGCTCGATGCCCGGCAGCTGGCCATCGCCGGCCACGCCGTTCGCGGTGAGCCACCGGGCCAGCCGGGCACTGTCATCGATTCCCGGGACACCGCCGATGGCCATGCGCCAGAAGATACCGCCGGATGGCCGGGACGTGAACGCTCCGGCACCGGCGACTGCACCCTGAGGTTGTTCCCGGCGCGGCGCCGGCAACGGCCCATCGTGTCCAGCCAGGCTGCCAGGTACGTTGGCAGCATGACGGCCGATCTTCCCCTGTCCACGACCCAGCGGACCAGGCTGCGCCGGCTCAGGGAGCGCGGCCGGACGCAGCGGGACGACCTCTACGCGGTCCTCGACGCTGGCCTGGTCTGCCACCTCGGCGTGATCGTGGACGACTGCCCCGTCGTGCTGCCGACCGGCTACGGCCGCTCCGGCGACACCCTGTACCTGCACGGCTCGTCGGCCAACCGGGCGCTGCTCGCCGCCGACGGGAAGCAGGTCTGCGTCACGGTGACGCACCTGGACGGCCTCGTGTGCGCCCGCGCCATCTTCCACCACTCAATGAACTACCGGAGTGCGATGATCTTCGGAACCGCACAGCTCGTCCACGGTGACGAGCGGCGGCTCGCGGCGCTGCGCGTCGTCGCCGAGCACCTCGTGCCGGGCCAGTGGGATTACGCCCGGCCGCCGACCCGCAAGGAGCTCGCAGCCACCGCTGTGCTGGAACTGCCGCTTGCGGAGGCGTCGGTCAAGATGCGCTCCGGCCCGCCCAAAGACGACCCGGAGGACTATGACACCGGCATCTGGGCCGGGGTGCTGCCAGCACAGCTGATGTTCGGCGCCGCCGAGCCTGATCCCGCCTTGCGCGAGGGCGTCACAGCCCCCGGCCATATCACAGCTTTTGCCCGAAACCGGCCACAATCAGCGAACGTTCGGGACTGAATCGTCTGACTTCCCGCAGGCTGGCCTACCCTTAGGGGATGACCGACCACCTCGTCTGGATCGATTGCGAGATGACCGGCCTCGACCTCGCCCGTGATGCGCTGATAGAGATCGCGTGCATTGTCACCGACGCACAGCTCACCCCGGTCGACGACGGCGTGGACCTCGTCATCAAGCCTCCCGCAGAAGCGCTGGACCACATGCCGGATGTGGTCCGCACAATGCACACCGTCTCCGGCCTGCTCGACGAACTCCCGTCCGGGATCACGCTCGCCGAAGCACAGGATCAGGTCCTGGCTTATGTCCGGCGGCACGTGCCCGAGTCGCGGAAGGCGCCTCTCTGCGGCAACTCGATAGCCACTGACCGCACGTTCATCGCCCGCGACATGCCCGATCTCGACGCGTTCCTGCACTACCGGATGGTAGACGTGTCCAGCATCAAGGAGCTCGCCCGGCGCTGGTACCCGCGGGTGTACTTCGCAAGCCCCGAGAAGCACGGCGGGCACCGGGCCCTCGCCGACATCCGGGAGAGCATCCGCGAGCTGCAGTACTACCGGGACGCGGTGTTCGTGCCGCAGCCTGGACCGGACACAGCGACCGCGAGGGAGATAGCCGCCCGCTACGGCGGCCCTGGCTCGCTGCCAGCTGCCCAGCCCCAGGTCCGCCCTCCAGGCGCAGCCCGGGTCCGCACGCGCGGCGCAGCACCCCAGGTGGGGAGTGCCGGAGTGGCCGATACCGGTTCGGCCAGGTGACCTGATCCCGGTATGCTTCACGCAGCCGCCCGGCGCACCGGCGCGGCCATGGTGGGCGTAGCTCAGTTGGCAGAGCGCCAGGTTGTGGTCCTGGATGTCGCGGGTTCAAATCCCGTCGCTCACCCCGTTGTGACGTCGCAAGACATCGAGGACGCCCCGAACCCACGATGAGGGTTCGGGGCGTTTGGGTTTGCGTGGTGCCCCGGTGGTGGGTGTGCTCAGCTGATCCGCCGGTAGCGCCACACGCACAGCGGGACGAAAACCACCAGCAGGCCGCCGATCCACGCGGCGGCACCTGCGAGTGAGGCGGGCGATCCGGTGAGCGCGAGCGACCGGGCGGCGTTCGCGGTCAGGGTGACCGGGCTGATCTTCGCGAAGGCCTGCAGCCAGCCCGGGAAAGTGGCTACCGGCACGAACACGGAGCTGGCGAAGACCAGCGGGAATACTACGACGAACCCAGCGGACTGCGCAGCCTCGGCGCCGTGGACAGTGAGCGCTACGAAGGCGAATATCCAGCTCAGGGCTAGGCCGAAGGCCGCGACGACGGCGATCGAAGCGATCGCCCCGGCCACCCCGCCGAGGAAGCGGAAGCCGACGGCGTACCCGATCACGATCATCAAGAAGACGATGAGAACGTTGCGCACCAGGTCGGCCACAGTCCGGCCGGAAAGGACGGCCGAACGCGCCATTGGCATCGACCGGAACCGGTCGATGACCCCGCGCTCCAGGTCCTCGGACAGTCCGACGGCCGTTTGCGATGCGCGGAAGGTCACCGACTGGACAAAGATGCCAGGCAGCAGGAAGTCAACGTAACTGACCCCGTGCGGCAGCGAGCGGCTGACCGCGCCTCCGAACACGTAAACGAACAGCAGCACGAATATGACCGGCTGGATCGTCGAGAAGATCAGCAGCGAGGGCTGGCGAACGAAGTGGCGCAGGTTGCGGACGGTGACAACGGCGCCGTCGGAGATGGCAGATCGCATCGCCTTGGCCGAGGGGAGGCGCAGCCGCCTGGCTGGCCCGCTGGGAGCCGTGACGCGTTCGATGTGGTGCACCGGCGGGCGACCCGGGGACGCCGGGCTATCAAGGTGCCCCCCGCCATCAGGGTGCCCCGCGAGATCAGGGTGCGCTGTGCCATCGGGGTGCCCCGTGCCATCAGGGTGCCTCGTGCCATCACGGTGCGCCGTGCCATCCGGACTCGGCGCGCCCCCGGCCGGGCTTGGTGCGCTGCCATCGCCGACTGGCGGCGCCTGGCCGTCTCCGCTCACCTGCGTGCCCGTCAGCTGGAGGAAGACATCGTCCAGTGTGGGGCTGCGCAGCCCCAGATCGGTGACGCCGATACGGGCCCGGCGGAGTTCCGCGGCCGCCTCCTCGATCATCTCAAGGCCGTCGCGTGGCGCCGGAAGGGTGAGCCGGTCCGGACGCTCGCCCGGCTCGGGCTCTCCGCAGCCCACCCGGGCGAGCACCGCCTGCGCGCGGTCGCGCTGCGCCGCGCTGGACAGCTCGACCTCCAGGATCTGGCCGCCGACCCGTTCCTTGAGCTCAGACCCGGTTCCCTCCGCGATCACCCTCCCGTGATCGATAACGGCGATCCGGTCAGCGAGCTCGTCCGCCTCCGCTAGGTACTGCGTAGTCAGCAGGAGCGTCGTCCCGCCGCGGCGCAACTCGCGGACAATGGCCCAGATCTCGTTGCGACTGCGCGGGTCCAGCCCGGTGGTCGGCTCATCCAGGAACAGGATCCGCGGCCGCGACACGAGACTCGATGCCAGGTCGAGCCGCCGCCGCATCCCGCCGGAGTAGGTCCGCGCCGGCCGCCCGGCCGCATCCGTCAGCTCGAACCGCTGCAGCAACTCGTCCGCCCGGCGCCGGGCCTCGTTCCGCGGCAGCCCGAACAGGCGGCCGAACATCTCCAGGTTCTCCTGCCCAGTCAGAACCTCGTCCACCGCCGCGAACTGCCCGGTCAACCCGAGCAGCTCACGCACCGCGGCCGGCTCGCGCACCACGTCGTGCCCGAGGATCTCCACTCGGCCCGTGTCTGGAGTCAGCAGCGTGGCCAGTATCCGCACCAGGGTTGTCTTGCCAGCCCCGTTAGGACCGAGCAGGCCGAACACCGAGCCCTCAGGGATCTCCAGGTCAACACCGGCGAGGGCCACGGTCGCACCGAAGCGCTTGACCACATCGTTTACCCGAACCGCGGGGCTGGGTGACGGCGGTGCGCCCATCTCCGCAGGTTACCCCGGCCACGCGCTCAGCCAGGGGGTCGCAGTCCTGCGCCTCGCTTGCCCGCGTCAGCAAGATCGCACGGGGCACTGGCTATCGTGAGTTCATGGCTCACAAACTGGTTACCGAGCGGCTTGTGCTGCGCAGCTGGGAGCCCGATGATGCGCCCGCGGCACTTGATACCTACGGCGACACCGAGGTCGCCCGGTGGCTTACGCCGACCATCGCCAAGGTCAGCGACCTCGCGGGCATGCGGCTGCTCCTGCAGCAATGGTCGGCTGACGATAACCGGATGATCACCCCGGCAGGCCGCTGGGCCGTAGAGCTTCGCCGGGACGGGCATGTGATCGGCGGAACTACATTGCTGCCGCTGCCGCCCGACGATGAGTTCGAGATCGGCTGGCAGCTTGGTCCCCGGGCGTGGGGGCACGGCTATGCCACCGAGGCCGGGCTCGCCCTGGCTCACTGGGCGTTCGAGCAAGGCATCGAGCAGGTCATCGCGCTGGTGCGGCCGGCTAACACACGGGCAATGGCCACCGTGCGCCGTATCGGCATGCAATGGGTCGGTGAGACCGAGAAATACCATCGGCTGCGGCTGCAGCAATTCCGGCTGCGCCCCGCGGATCTCCTGATCCCGCCGCTGCCTGAGGCGCCGGCAGACTAGAGCCCAGGTGAAGTGCTGGTCAGGAAGCTGCGAGGCCGATCGCGTCTTCCAGGATCCGGGGGTTGGCGAAGTCTCGGAAAAGGACAATCTGGCCCTCGCGGATACGGAGAATCTGGATGGACGTCGCCGCGAACGACTGGCCCGTCGTGGTAAGGGTTGCCTTCGCGCTCATCTCCACGATCACAACCTCCGGGTCCTGGGTCTGGTAGAGCTCTGCGACCTCGAAGTCCTCCAGGCGCAGCGGCGAAGCCATGACGTTACGCGAGTACTCGCGAATGGCCTCCCGGCCTTCCAGGCGCGAAGGCACACCCGGCGGCGCGAAGGGCGACTCGATCACCGCATCGGGCGCGAACAGGTCAGCGTAGCCGTCGGCATCCCCGCCGAGAATCAGGCGGCGGCGCTGGGCCAGGACGTCGGCGGGCGTGGCGGATAGCATGCGGTCTCCTCTTCGTTCAGGCGATTTCATTCAACATGCGTTGATTGAACGATCGTAGAGCGAATCGGCCGCCTAGTCAACATCCGTAGAATGAACTAATGACCACTCCCCAGCCCGGTTCGAGAGCCGAGCAGCGCCGCCGAACCGAAGCGCGCATCCTCGACGCCGCGACCCAGGGTTTCCTCGCCGGCGGGTATGAGCGGACCACCATCCGGGCCGTGGCCTCGGCAGCGGCCGTCGACCCGGCCCTGGTCATGCACTATTTCGGGTCCAAGCAGGAGCTATTCCGGCGAGTGATCGACGCCGTCCCCGCCCCCGAGGTCAGCGGAACGCCAGAGCAGGCGACCGAACAGATCCTCGCCATGCTCGCCAACCAGCTGGCGAGCGAGCCGACAGCGTCGCTGACCGTCTTCCGCTCGATGCTGACCAATGCCGAGGCCGCCAGGGCCGCCAGCATGGCCTTGGCGCGCTCCCAGTCGCAGATCGCGCAGACCATCCCCGGCGGGGATGCGAGCCTCCGGGCCGCGATCATCAGCGCCATCTTCCTGGGCGTCACGGTCTCCCGGCACCTCATCAAGTCCGACGAGCTCGCCGCCGCCGACCCGGCACAGGTCATCAGCCTGCTTCGCCCCTGCATGATCTCGCTGACAGCCCAGACCCCATCCCCGCCCCGTTAGCCATCGTGCCGCAGTCTGCGGCCAGCGCGTCGACAAACGCCATTCCAGCCGCGCCCGCCCCGACGACGAGATAGTCGGTCTCGATCCCCCCATCGCCCGGTGGTATCGCCGCAGCTCAAGAACGCCAGCGTTGTGAACGCGCGGTCATCCTGGCCCGGTTCCCTTGACGGCCGGGCCATGGACGTTGAGAATTTTCAAGGTCTCGCGGAGATTCGCAAGTTAGTCACGGCCTATCCCACCCCCGAGGGAAGGACGCAGCACGTGATACGCATCAGAACTTTCAGCCTCGCGGCTTCTGCCTTCTGCGCCCTGACGGGCCTGCTGGCGGTCATGGCCGCGCCCGCGGCCGCGGCCCAGGCCGCGTCATCGGCTGCCGCGTCAGCCCCTTCGGCTACGTCGGCCTCGGCGGCGCTCGAAACGACCTTCGAGGCCGCGCGGCATCTCGCAACCGCTGACGTAGGCGGCATAAGCGCGGGGACGCTGCACACCGGCTCCGCCGGAGGCCACGAGTGGGCGATCGCCAGCTTCACGCCCGCCAAGGCAGCGCCGCAGACGGTCGCCACTGACTTCCAGGACGGGGCGGCCACCGGCGTCTTCATGCAGACGCACGGCACCTGGCGCCTGGTCCAGACAGGGCTCTACGGCTGCGGGAACGGCCTCCCCGCCGCGCTGAAGACTGCGTGGCACCTGGGCGACCCGGGGGTCTGCAACCAGTCGCCCGCCACGGAGCGCGCTGCCGCCCAGCGGGCGCTGTCCGCCCTGCCGGCTCCGGCCCGGGCCGCCGCCACGGCAGCGGCCGCGCCGGCCAAAGCGGCTAAGGCGGCCACGGCGGCGCCTGCGGCCGCCACCAGCAGCGCCAGCCTCGGTCAGACGATTTCGGCCATCGCGCTCAGCGAGGTCGGGGTCAGCGACACCCCGGTGGTCGCGAACTTCAACGGCGTCGACTGCGACCCGTTCAGCACGCTGGTCGCCGGGTTCTCCGCCGACTCCGACGGCTGCGGCAGCACCCCGGCGTTCGGCGTCCGGAACGAGAACGAGACCTGGTGCTCCGACTTCAACAAGTGGGTATGGCAGCAGGCCGGCGTCACCGCGAACATGAACACGCTCAACGCCGGCGCGGTGTCGTTCTACAACTGGGCGGTGCAGGACGGGCAGACGCCGCAGATCGATACCGGCACGCCGCAGGCTGGCGACAGCGTCGTCTTCTTCGGCCCGGGCAACTTCCCGGGCTTCGCCGACCACGTCGGCATCATCACCTCAGTCAGTTCCGACGGAACGATCGACATGGTCAACGGTGACTTCTCCGGCGGCCCCGACATCCAGGCCCAGTACGACACCGGTATCACCAGCCTGAGCGCGTTCGGGGCGACCGTCGAGGGCAACCCCGGCGAGCAATGGGTCCTGGTGACCCCGCCGACCACCGCCCAGCAGCCCACCCCGGCCGGGCACATGTCCGGGCCAGCGGTAGCGGTCGCAGGCACCACCGGCGACTTCCACGTTTCCGGAACGGTCCCCGGCGGCACTGTCACCGGCTATTACTGGACGTTCGGTGACGGCCGCACGACGAACGCCACCGGCGCGGACGTGACCCACGCGTTCAGCGAGGCGGGCACCTACACGGCCAGCGTGACGATCACATCCAGCTTCGGGACGATCGTGACCTTGGAGCAGAACGTACGCGTCGTCGCGCCGTCGTCCGGAGTGGCCGCGGTGCCGGCCGACGGGATCTGGTACGACCCGCTGCCGATCCTGCAGTACGCGTTCACCCGCTCGGCGGGAGCGCTCGCCGTGGACACCTGGGACGGCGGAAGCTGGCTGCAGCTCGCCGTTCCCGGCGACCCGTCCGCTACCGGGAACTTCGCCACGCTCAGCTACCCCGATGCCGCCAACGCGGACAACATGACAGCGCACGCGTACTACCGCGGGGCAGACGGGTCCCTCGCCGAGACGTACGAGAGCACGTCCGGCTGGGTGACGCAGGACCTGCCCGGCCAGCCTGCGGCTGGCGGCACGATCGTGGCGACGACCACGACGAGCGGTACACCGGCGGTCTTCTTCGTCGACACGGCCGGAAAGCTGTCCGAGACCTCTCTGGGCTCGGGCGGCTGGACAAACAATGAGCTGCTGCACGGCGGCGTCCCGCTCAAGGCCGCGTCGCTGACCCTGACCGACACCACAAGCGGGCCCGAGATCTTCGCCGTAGGCCCGGCCGGGACCATCTGGGTCGCGTCGCCCGAACTCGGCCACTGGCTCAGCACGCCGATCCCGGCGGTGACCACATCAGGTGGGTCGCTCGCCGCGTTCACGACGCCAAACGGGCGGGCGGCCGTGGTGTACGTCAGCGCGCGCGGCAGCCTGGCCGAGGCCACTGACGTCGGCCCGATCGCGGTGGGCCCGTGGAACGTCACGAGCCTGCCCGGCACGCCGGCGGCCGGCACCGACGCTGGCGGCAACGACATACCTGCTTCCGTCCGTGCTCCCCGCCGCGCCCGGCGATTTCCCCCAGCCGCCCGGCTCGACCACGCCATCGACCATCGCTGAGCCGCTGGGCACGGAAGCGTTCTACCTGACCGCGTCCGGCTCGCCCGCCGTGACCTTCGACGACGGGACCGGCTGGCAGGCGGCGACGCTGCCTGGCACAGCGTCGGGCATCGCCGGGGCCAGCGCCTACCAGGTGGAGGAAGAGCCGTCGGATCTGTTCCTGTCCGGCACCGCCGGCCTGACCGAGGAGACCACCGGCGCGCGCAGCGGTGACCCGTCCGGCACCTGGACGTCGCTGACCCTGCCGGACACCCCGGCGACGTGGGCGAACCAGATCGTGCTGTACGCCGCCGACCCAGGCGACGCGGCCGTCGCGCAGGCCGCAGCCTCTGCCGCGGGCCTGCCGGCCGGCCAGGTCACCACGTCGTTCGCTACCGCATGGGCTGACACTCTGAGCGGTGAGTACCTGGTCTTCGCGGTTGGCAGCCCCGCCGTCGCGGCGCTGTATTTCAACGTGTGCGGCTGGGCCAACCCGTCCGCCCTCCCTGCCGGGTCGACACCGTTCTCCTACGTCCTCGGCCCGCTGAACGCAGTGCCCGGCGGTGACACGTTCGTGAACGCGGCCAGCGACACCGCAGCGGACACGCAGGCGCTCGCCACCGATCTCGCCTACTACGCGCTGAACGGCACCCTGCCCGCGGGCGTCACGACCCTGCCCGCAGCCGTCGGCCCGCCGTACGCGTGCGTGGGCTCGCCGTCATGAGCCGCGGCCGCCTGTAGCAGGCAGTTCGGGTGTCGCAGCCCGGGCCGGACGACGTCGGTGGGCCGGCCCGGGCTGCGAGACCATTTCCGATCCTCCGCACAGCGGCGGCCAGGCTGCCGATCGGGGCAGCATGGCCTGACGGCCGAAGTCTGGGGAATACCAGCTACCAGGCCGGTCCTGGCTGTGACGAGGGGGACAGACATGACTGACACCAGCCGCTTCCTCGAGGGCTCGTTCGCTCCGGTGACCGAGGAAGTCTCCGCGTTCGACCTGCCTGTCACCGGCCGGGTACCGGCCGAGCTGAACGGCCGGTACCTGCGCAACGGGCCGAACCCGCTCGGCCTCGACGACCCGAACTACCACTGGTTCCTCGGCGCGGGAATGGTGCACGGGGTCAGGCTCCGGGATGGCAACGCCGAGTGGTACCGCAACCGGTGGGTGCGCTCACAGGCCGTCGCGCAGGAGCACGGCGAGAAATGGCCCGCCGGGCCCGTGCACGACAACATGGACTTCGCTGCCAATACCCACATCATCTTCCACGGCGGCCGGACCCTGGCGACCGTCGAGGCTGGCCCGTTGCCCTATGAGCTCACCTACGAGCTCGACACCATCGGGTCGTGTGACTTCGGCGGAACGCTGCCTGGCGGCTTCGCCGCCCACACCAAGCTCGACAACGACAGCGGCGAGCTGCACGCGATCGCCTACTACTGGGCCTGGGACCACGTCCAGCATGTCGTCGTAGACCGGGCTGGCAAGGTCGCGAAGACCACTGACGTGCCGGTGACGGACGGGCCGATGATGCACGACTTCGCTCTGACGGCTAGCTATGTCGTGCTGCTCGACCTGCCGGTCACGTTCAGCCTCAAGGCAGTCGAGGCGGGACGGGAGATGCCGTACGTATGGAACCCCGACCACCAGGCGCGGGTGGGGCTGCTGCGGCGGGACGGGACAGCCGGAGTTCAGTGGATCGAGCTCCAGCCCTGCTGGGTCTTCCACTGCCTCAACGCCTTCGAGGACGAGCAGGAGCGGGTCGTCGTCGACCTGTGCCAGTACGACCAATCGTTCGACGTCTCCACGCTCTGGGCCGCGCACGGCCCGGTGACACTGGACCGCTGGGTGATCGACCCGGCCGCGAACACAGTCGCCCAGTCCCGGCTCGATGACCGCGGCCAGGAGTTCCCGCGGGTGGACGACCGGATCATCTCCCGGCCGCACCGGTACGGGTACAGCGCGGTCATCGGGGAGGTCACCCGGGCGATCACCGCGGCCGGTGACTTCGGCGACGAGGCATTCGCCAACGCCCTGCTCAAGCACGACCTCAGGGCCGGCACGGCTCAGGCGCACGAGTTCGGCCGTGACGAGGCAGTCGGAGAGGCGGTCTTCGCACCATCGTCCCCCGACGCGAGCGAAGACGACGGGTTCGTGCTTGCCTACGTTCATAATCCTGCTCGTGGTGCCGCCGACCTGGTGATCCTGGCTGCGCAGGACTTCACGGCCGAGCCGGTCGCGCGTGTGCACCTGCCCGCGCGGATCCCGCTGGGGTTTCACGGCAGCTGGATTCCCGAGCACTGACAGCGCGGGCCCCCAGCTGGGGATTGCCGGGGCGCAGGCAGGCCCGCCACGGGGCCCCCGCTGGGGTTCGACGGGCACTTACAGGACCGGCGCGGGCCCGCCGCTGGGGCTGCGGGGGCGCAAGCAGGCCGGTCGTGGTGCCCGGGCTGGGGTAACAGGAACAGCGCGGGGCCCGCGACCGTCTTCCGCGCGCCCCTCGCGGGCGTCCCGGCTCAGAAGCGCCGGAGCTGACCAGGCCCTATGACCGGTGCCGGCCGTACTGTTAAGGGCATGGCGCCAGCGGCTGATCTCAGCGAGCGGCTGCAGAGGTGGCGTACCGACCTGCTGGCGTGGGCGATACCCGAGCACATCACCGGGGCTGTGAGCGACTCTCCGTGGGTGTTCCCGCAGCCGGTGTTCACGCGCCGGGCCGGCCGGGCGGGTGCGGCGCCGTCGGGGCCGTCATACGAGCGCGCATGGGCGGCTCTCGACCCGCCAGGGAGCGTCCTGGATGTGGGTTCCGGAGCCGGGGCGGCGAGCCTGCCATTGCTGCCGCGCACCACGTCACTGACAGCGGTCGACGCCGACGCCGGCATGCTCGCCCGGCTGGCGGAAGGCGCCGCCGCCGCTGGCCTCACGGCACGGACCGTAGCCGGGCGGTGGCCAGACACGGCACAGCAGGCAGCGATCGCGGACGTGGTGACCTGCCACCACGTCCTCTACAACGTCGCCGAGCTGGAGCCGTTCGTGACCGCGCTGACCCGCAGCGCACGGCGCCTGGTCGTCATCGAGGTCACCGCCCGGCATCCGCTGTCGCCGCTGAACCCGCTGTGGCTGAAGTTCCACAGGCTGCGCCGCCCGGACTCCCCCACCGCCACTGACCTGATCGGTGTGCTGCAGGCGCTCGGGCTCCAGCCTGGCTATCAGGAGTGGCGCGGCCAGCACGGGCGGGACTACGCCAGCCTGGCTGAGCTGGCCGACGTCACCCGGCGGCGGCTGTGCCTGCCGCCAGAGCGCGGCGCTGAGGTGGCCGACGCCCTGATCCGGGCCGGTGCTGACCCGGGTAACCCAGCCAGTTCTCCGGGCATCTCCGGCCTGCCGTCGCCCGGGCGCGATCTCGTCACGATCTGGTGGGACGGCGGCGCCGACTAAGTCCCTTCTTCCAGCTTTCTGGAACTTTGCCAAGTCGCTTGGCTGAGACGTCGTCATCCAGGTAGAGACAAAGAGGCAACGTAGGTCACCCCCGGACGGATGAGGTGGACATTGAGCAGCAACTGGCCCGAGGGCTGGTACAAGGACCGCGGTGGCAGCCCGGGGGGTGCGGCGGGCCCGTCGGAGCCGACCGCCCGGGTCCCCGCTCCCAGCTACACGCAGGGCACCGCCAGCCCGCGGGGCGGGGTGGGGTCCGGCAGTGCCTGGCCAGATCAGCCCCCGGTTCGCTCGGCGGCGCAGGGTTCCCGGCCTGCCGGGCTGGCCAGCGGCGGGCGGGCCGGAGGCGGCGGGCTCGGTGACCTCCGGCCGCGCGGCCGGCGGCGCTGGCTGCGCCCGCGCCGGATCATCGCGGTGCTGTGCGTCCTGATCCTGCTGGTCCTGGTTGGCGCCGTGGGCACGTACTTCTACTTCAACAACAAGCTGAATCGCCAGGCGGTCCTCGTCGACTATTCCGGCCGGCCGGCAGTCGGCGCCGGGCAGAACTGGCTGATCACCGGGTCAGACAGCCGCCAGGGCCTGACCCCAGCGCAGGAGCAGCAGTACGCGACCGGCCCGCTGAGCGCCGCCGAAGGCGAGCGCTCGGACACGGTCATGATCTTGCACATCCCGGCGAACGGCGGCCGCCCGGTCCTGATCAGCATCCCGCGCGATTCCTACGTGCCCATCCCCGGCCTGGGGTCGAGCAAGATCAACGCCGCGTTCGACACCGGCGGCCCGCAGTTGCTCGCGCAGACCGTCCAGAACGTCACTGGCCTCTACATCAACCACTACATGGGGATCGGCTTCGGCGGGTTCGTCAACGTGGTCAACGCCGTCGGCGGTGTCCGCATGTGCCTGCCGGCTCCGCTAGTCGATCCCAAGGCCGGCCTGAACCTGCCGGCCGGCTGCCAGAACCTCAGCGGCGGCCAGGCCCTGGGCTACGTCCGGACCCGCGCGTTCGCCCTCAGCGACCTGCAGCGCGAGGAGGACCAGCGGATGTTCCTCAAGGCGCTGCTGTCCAAGATGACCTCCACCGGCACGATGATCAACCCGTTCGCCTCCATCCCGGCGGCGGACGGCACGGTGAGCGCGGTCACCGTGGACCAAGGCGCCAGCCTCGACGACTTGCTGCACGTCGCGTTCGCGCTGAAGAACCCGATCACCACCACGGTGCCCCTGGCCAGCCTGGACTACCAGACGGCGAACGACGGCACCGCGGTCTTGTGGAACCGCACTCTGGCGCTGCAGCTGTTCAATGACCTGCGGACGGACACGCCACTCCCGGCCAACCTGATCACCCAGAACGGCCTGACCGCCTCCTGAGCCGAGCCGCCTGACCGCGGCTGGTGCCCGCCGGCCTGCGCGGCAGTATCGTGAAGGGTAGCGCCAGCGCGCTTTCAGGTAACACTCAGGAAAAGACTTCACCATAGCCTGATGACCACACCGTCGAGCGATGGGCGTCGGCAGCCGGACGCCCGGTTGCTCGTCGTCGAAGACGAGCCCAACATCCTGGAGCTGCTGTCGGCGAGCCTGCGTTACGCAGGCTTCGACGTGATCACGGCTGCCGCCGGGACCGAGGCAGTGCAGGCAGCCCAGCGGCACCGCCCGGACCTCATCGTGCTGGACGTCATGCTGCCGGACATGGACGGGTTCGACGTCGTCCGGCGGCTGCGGGGCGGCGGCGCCAGGATCCCCGTGGTGTTCCTGACCGCGCGCGACTCCACCGAGGACAAGATCCGCGGCCTGACTCTCGGCGGTGATGATTACGTCACCAAGCCGTTCAGCCTCGAAGAAGTGATCGCCAGGATCCGGGCCGTGCTCCGCCGGACCAGGGGCGACGGGTCCGAGCCGTCTCCGCGGCTGAAGTTTGCCGACCTGGAACTCGACGAGGACAGCCATGAGGTGTGGCGGGACGGCACGCAGATCCAGCTGTCTCCGACCGAGTTCAAGCTGCTCAGGTACTTCATGAGCAACGCGAACCGGGTGCTGTCGAAGATGCAGATCCTCGACCACGTCTGGGACTACGACTTCCGTGGGGATACCGGCATCGTGGAGTCCTACGTCTCGGTGCTGCGGCGCAAGGTCGACACGACCGAGCCGCACCTGCTCCATACGCTGCGCGGCGTCGGCTACGTACTCCGGCTGCCGTCGACCTAGGGACGCTGATCGCGATGTCCTCGGCAGGGGGAGGGGGCCGCTTCTGGCAGCGCCTGCGGGGCCTGCCAGGCCGGACGCCGCTGCGCGTCAAGATGATCACCGCGGTGCTGGCCCTGGTCATCATCGCGCTGGCGATCATCAGCTTCACCAGTCGCGCCGTGTTCGGCGACTACCTGATGCATCAGGATCAGACGCAGCTGTCCAATTACTACCGGCAGGTCTATAACCAGCTGAGTGCAGGCCACACTAGGTACTTGTTCTTCAGTGACGGCCCCGACCAGGTGTGGCTGCTCAACTCCAGCGGCCAGCAGATCCAACTGGTCGGCCCGGGCTCGCCGGGTCCCAATGGCTCGCAGCCACCAGCGCCGCCGCAGGTGCCCACGAGCCAGGCCTGGCTCACCGCCAACCAGGGCAATCCGGTCACCGTTCCTGGGCCGTCGGGCAGTGGCGAAAACTGGCTGGTGATCACCCAGCAGCTCCCGAACGTCCCGCTCATCAACGGTGCCACCGGGCAGACCACTTTGCAGACGGTCACCCTGGTCGTCGGCAGCGACCTGGGCAACATCAGCCAGTCTCTCGACTACCTGACCGAGGTCGACCTACTGGTGAGCGCGGCTGTGGTGATTGTGCTGGCGGTCATCGGGGTGGCCGTGGTCCGGGCCAGCCTGCGGCCGCTGACCGACATTGAGCAGGTCGCCGCCGCTATCGCTGGTGGTGACCTGTCCAGCCGGGTGCCTGAGCGCGACCCGCGGACGGAGGTGGGCAGGCTGGGGCGGTCGCTCAACGCCATGCTCTCCCAGATCGAGTCCGCGTTCGACGCGCGCACCAGGTCGGAGGAGGCCGCCCGGCGTTCTGAAGCACGGATGCGCCAGTTCGTCGCCGACGCCAGCCACGAGCTGCGGACGCCGCTGACCGCGATCCGCGGTTTCGCCGAGTACTACCGGCAGCGTGGCGGCGTCGCGGAGCTTCCCGCCACGCCGGACCGGGCAGCCCTGCCCAATGGCGTGGACTCGGCACCGCCGGCCCCAGCGGATTCGAGCGCGTCTGCTGAGGTCTCGGCGGCGAACGGCGGAGGGCAGCTGCACCGGGCTGACCTCGACCGGATCATGCAGCGGGTCGAGCAGGAGTCGTCACGGATGGGCATCCTGGTCGAGGACATGCTGCTGCTGGCCCGGCTCGACCAGCAGCGGCCGCTGGAGCAGCGACCGGTCGACATGCTCACGATCGCGGCCGACACCGTCCACGACGCGCGGGTTGTGGCTCCGCAGCGCGACATCAGCCTGACCGTCGGGAGCGGCGCCGCGCTGATCGTTCTGGGCGATGAAGTAAGGCTCCGCCAGGTGATCGGCAACCTCATGACGAACGCCCTCAACCACACGCCAGACGGGACCCCGATCGAGGTCCGGGTCCGCTCCGGCAGCGTCGACGAGTGGCGCGCCGCAGCAGCCAGGGCGGCCACCTCCCCGTGGGCACGTCCTCCTACGTCGGCGGGCCCGACGGCGCTCGGCGTCGCGGGCAACGGCGCGGCCCCGGCGCTCCCGGCTGTGGTCGTCGAGATCGCCGACTCCGGGCCCGGGCTCACTCCGGAGCAGGCGGAGCACGTGTTCGAGCGGTTCTACCGGGGTGACCAGGCCCGGACCAGGAGGTCGGGCGGCGCCGGGCTCGGCCTTTCCATCGTGGCCGCGCTGGTCGCCGCGCACGGTGGCACTGTCTGGGTGGAGTCCCCGCCCGGCGGCGGGGCTACGTTCCGGATCGCGATCCCGCTGGCCCCCGAGGCCAGGTACAGCACGCCAGAGCTCGACGACAGCGAAGAACCCGACATCATGGATTCAGAACGCCCGTTAGTCCCTGGCCAGCGACGACACGTCCACTCGCCTGGCGACTAGCCGGGCACTGGGATCCGTGCCCGGGCCTGGCTCGCGCCTGACTACTTCAGCGGACGACCACCCGGACCTCGTGGATGAAGTTGGCCCCGTAACCGAGACGGTTCCACTCCGGGTGCTCCGGCTGCACCTGGCCGAGCAGGTCCGTAGCCCGGGCGCGGAAGGTCGTCTCCCCCGGACCCAGGCCGGCGGCCAGGAACTCCCACTGCTGCCATCCATGGGTCTCGGCGGCGCCGATCAGCCGGGCCTTCTGCCACAGGCCACCGGCCACGCTGACGTCGACCCGGTCGATAGGCGCAGCTCCGGACCAGGCGACTCCGCGGACCGTTACCGCTCCGCGCGGCAGTTCCTGGCCCGGGCCCGGCCGGGTAATAAGGGCGCGAACCCGCATCAGGCGGACAGGCTCCCGGCCGCTGCCGCGTTCGTAGACGTAGTGGGTGTCCTGGAAATAGCCCTCGAAGGGCTCATCGGTCACCCGGATGTCCGTGAGCCACTTGACCGACGCCATCCCGTACCAGCCGGGAACCACCAGCCGCAGCGGGTAGCCGTGCCGGGCCGGGAGCGGCCGCCCGTTCATCGCGTAGGCGAGGAGCGCGCCTGATTCCAGTGCGTCGGCCACCGGCATGCTGCGCTCAAACCGGATCGCGTCGGCCGAGCCGTCGACGCCCCCGCGGTCGGCGCCTCTGAAGATCACCTCCCGGGCGCCGGGCAGGATTCCGGCCCGGCGCAGCACGTCTTCCAGCCGCGGACCGGTCCACTCCGCCGTGCTCACCGCCCCCGGGCCCCACTGCACCCCGCTGGTCGGCGGCTGGAACCCGGCTCTGTCATTCCCGGCGCACTCCAGCGTGACGACCATGGTTTCGGCGGGAAGCTGGGTCAGCTCGTGCAGGCTGAGGCTCATCTCCTGATCCACAAGCCCGCTGACGCCCAGCCGCCACCGGGCCTCGTGGAGCAGTGGCACAGGAAAGTGACATCGGCGGTAGAACTGGGCGGTCGGCGTCACCTGCCCGCCAAGGCTGGCCGGCGGGGTCTCGCAGTTCAGCGGCTCCCCGCCGTGCACGATCAGGCCAGCCTGGGCTGCGACCAGCCGCTCCCGCTGCGCGTCGGCGGCCAGCGCCGACTCCTGCCGTGAGGTCACCTGGGCTAGGTTCCCGATCGCCATGGTCTCCCCTTGCCCCGAGCGCGCCATTGCACACACCCTATCATGTCTATAGGGATTATAGACAAGAGCGTTTTTCGTTTGCGCAGGTCAGCTCTTGTTTGCGCAAGTCAGCGAGTGCTGGCCAGAGCCGCCCTGGCGGCGTCGACCGTGGCGGCCCGGTAGGCAGTGCCGAAGAGGCAGACGTGCACAAGCAACGGGTGCAGCTGGTGCAGCGGCACCCGGTCCCGCCACCCAGCGGCCAGCGGCGCGACCTCCTGGTAGCTCGCCAGGATGCGGTCCCCAAACGGCGCTCCGAACAGGGCGAGCATGGCCAGGTCAGTCTCCCGGTGCCCGCCGTGCGCCGCCGGGTCGATCAGCCAACCTCGGCGGCCCGACCACAGCACGTTCCCTGACCAGCAGTCACCATGGATCCTGGCTGGCGGCTCGGGGGGCCCGGCGAGGTCCGCGGCCCGCTCGGCAACGGTCTCGACCAGCCGCACGTCGGCCTTATTCAGCCAGCCGCCATCCGCGGCCAGCCGCGCGAACGGCAGCAGCCGGTGCGCCGCGTACCACTCCGGCCATGAGTCCCCGGCGTCGTTACCGAGCGGAAGCCCGGCGATGACCCCCGGCCATGGAGCGCCGAACACCTCGGCTCGGCTGCCGTGCAGCCGCGCCAGGTCACGCCCGAATTCTTCGGCCGCCTGCGCGTCCGGCGGCTCCTCCGGCACCCAGGCGATGGCCAGGCCCGCCTCGTCCCAGCCAGCGACCTCGGGAACCGGCACCGCTTCCGCCTCGGCGAGCCAGCGCAGCCCGCGCGCCTCTGCCTCAAACGAGGCTGCCTGGAACCCGGGTTTGCCTGCCCCAGGTCCCGCGAGCTTGGCGAAGAGCGCCCGTCCGTCAGCTAGCGTCACGCGCCAGTGCCGCACACCATGAGCACCGCCGATACCACGGCACTCGCGGACTCCCGTTCCGAGCATCCGCTCCAGCCGGAGCCTGGCGTCCGGCTCTGTCAATCCGGTGTCACCCGCTGGGCCCGGGGGACGCCGCAGCCTCGTCACCCAGCAGCGCCGCAAGCTGGGCCGCCAGCCCGCGAGCGGCCCGCCGGATCAGGTCGAAGACCAGAGCGAACTGGTCCGCATCTTCGCCGTAGGGGTCCGGGACGCTGAGGTCACGCTCGTCCAGCCGCTCGGCCCGGTCTGGGTCGAACCGCCCGAACAGCACAACCCGGCCCTCTTCCTCCTGGCCGGGTGCCATGGACTGCAGCCGCCGCAGGTTGGCCCCGTCCATCGCCGCCACCAGGTCATAGCGCCGGAACCAGGACGGCCCGAACTGGCGCGCCCGGTGCCCGGCCCCGTCGTACCCGCGCCGGGATAGCTCGTCTCTGGCGCCTGCATCCATAGGCTCGCCCACGTGCCAGTCCCCGGTACCTGCGCTGTCCACCTCGACCCGGTCAGCCAGCCCCGCCCGCTCAAGCTCATCACGCAGCACGACCTCAGCCATCGGCGACCGGCAGATGTTGCCCAGGCAGACCAGGCAAACCCGATACATTCCGAACGCCTGCCTGGGCGCTGGTGCCGTCGCCAGCGCGCGACTA
This sequence comes from uncultured Actinomycetota bacterium, assembly GCA_963815375.1. Lineage (GTDB taxonomy): Bacteria > Actinomycetota > Actinomycetes > Streptosporangiales > Streptosporangiaceae > JASHPR01. Next base: position 181,028 of record CAWFGX010000001.1, read on the forward strand.
TCAGCGGGCATGGGACCAGCATGCCCGACCGCGGTCACTGGCCGGCACGCCACGGCTTGCTCGCGCGTGTCGCGGATACCGCCCAGCAGGGCGGGTATGCGTATACTTCATGGCGCAAAGTCGTCCTCTGGTGGGCGAGGCTGCTAGCATCACTCGTCCGGCGCCGCTAGCTCAATTGGCAGAGCAGCGGACTCTTAATCCGCGGGTTCGGGGTTCAAGTCCCTGGCGGCGCACCCGCTCTTACCTGGGGTTTTTACTATCCCTTTAGACTCGTTGCTGGCCGTTTCCGGGCGATGTTTGCTCCACGTTTGCTCGTCAGTCCGGACCTAGTCCATCGAGCCGTCCTAGTTGGCCTCGCACCCGCCCGTTCCGCCTTGCCCAGTGTGCCCTCACGGCCGCAGCGCCGCTCCGGGGCGGCCATACCGATGGCATCACGCAGCGTGATATCCGCCGGATTGCGCAGCTAGCGGGGCCCGGCTCGCGCCCTCAGGAACACCGATGTATATCGGAGGTCCGCGCGAGGTACATCGGGTTGCCGACACCCGCGGGGCTGCGAAGATCAGCTAGGGCGCCAGCCTTCGTAGCTGATTTAGTCAGCTCGCCTTCTTGGCGCGCGCAGCCGTCGGTCAGGGCGTCGGTTCGTGGTACCAGAGAGCGGCCGCGCGCGGTGCCTTCGCCAGGTCGTTGCGGATGGTCACCATGGCCTGCCGGACCGCTCTCGCGGGGCGCCGGGCTCCGTGAAGGCGAAGAGTGCGGCCGTGCGGCGCCGGGGCGGCCGGGCGCGGGAGGACTTCGTGCTGGAGACGATCTACTGGGATGCCGACACTGCCCGGCTGCTGCCGCGCGAGCACGTGCTACCGCCCTGCAGCCCGAATCGTCATCGCAGGCAGTTCTGGGGTCGGGCGTGACACGCCGGCTTCTCCGCGTCTCTGCTGCCCCTCCCCTTCCTACGGGCGTCCAGGTCGTCGTCCGGACAGGCTGAGAGCTGTTGAGCAAAGCGGGAAGATGCTCGCGTGCGACTGGCGTGTTGCAACGTGCTGACGACGGTCGGCGCAGGAACATGGCATGCGGGGAGGAAGGAGCAAGGGGTCAGCGTTGACGGATTGGGCGAGCACTACCCCGGCGCGGGTGGGCCGGATGCTGAGAGACCCGGATGGCCCTCAGGCGGTATTGCTGCTAGGCGCCGGCGCCTCGGTCTCCTCGGGCGTGCCCGGTGCCGCCTATCTGGCCGAGATGGCTGCCCGCTGGGCGTACTGCCGGGAGCACGGGCGACCCACCGAAGACCCGTCCGTCACGCGGAGTGACTGGCTGCCGTGGCTGCGTGAGCACCCGTGGTATCGGCCAGCCCAGGTCCCAGGCGACCACTATCCCGCCATCATCGAGCACTTGCTGCTCCCCCGGTCGGAGCGGCGGCGTTTTTTCACCGAGGTCCTGCGCACAGCCCTTGCGCCGTCGGAGGGGTATCAGTCCCTGGCCCGGCTGGTGGGCAAGGGGTGGATCCGTACCGTGCTGACGACCAACTTCGATGATCTGATCCCGCAGAGCCTCCGGGCAGAGGCCTCTGTAGTGGCTACTGATGAGGTTTCTGGCGCGGACGAGGCTCACCTGGTCTCTACCGCCCCGCCGTATCCGCAAGTCATCTTTCTCCACGGACGGGTCGAGCAGTACACCGATGCGAATCTGGAGACTGAAACTCAGCAGCTTCCGGCCGTGTTGCGTGATGCGCTGCTGCCGTTGCTGCGCGACCATCCGCTGGTGGTTATCGGCTACCGGGGCGCTGAACGGTCGATCATGGTGGATCTCCTCGGCCACGCCGATTCGCGGCTGCATTTCCCGCACGGTGTGTACTGGTGTGTCCGCGGCCATGAGGACCCGCATCCTCTGGTGCAGGATCTGGGCGACCGGCTGGGCGGCAACTTCCAGCTGGTGCGTATCGACGGGTTTGACCAGGCCCTGGTGGCCTGGGACCAGGCGGCCCCCTCCACCGCCAAGCGGCTGGCCGACACCGCAGACGTCCGGGTACCGGAACTGCGGCCGGTCGAGGGTGCCACCCCCGATGCCCTTGACTGGCCCCTGGTGCAAGACAGCCTCGCCGAGTATGCCGAACGGCTCGACTGGCAGATCCCTGACAATCCTGCCCGCAGCTGGTACCTCGCACGCCTGGTCGAGCTCGGCATGGTTACCGAAGCTCCCGCCTACATGCCCACAAAGGCGGGACTAGTGCTGTTCGGCAGCCGCGATCCACAGGTGATGGTGCACATCGAGCACGCCGGCGGGCGGGAAACCGTGGCGGGCAACCTGCTGCGCGTGCTCGACCGGACTCTCACTGTGCTCGCTGAGCTGAACCCCCCCTTCAGGGTGAAGGGACCAACCTCGCTGACGGTGCGCTCGTATCCTCCTGCGGCGCTGAAAGAAGTCGTTGCTAACGCACTGGTTCACCGCAGCTATCACACGCCATCGCCCGTGCGCATCACTGTCGGCGACCGGTCACTTCAGATCGTCAGCCCGGGCGGACTGGTCGCTGACGTCATCGCAGACCGCCTAGGAGAGCCCGGCATTCGCGGGTATCGGAATCCCGTCATCGCGGACTTCTGCTTCGGTGTCGGTTCGGTGGATAAGGCCGGGTCTGGCTTGACCAACGTTGTGCGCTGGTGCGGGGATAACGCTGGCGCGGCCAGCTTCGGCCCCCGACGGGACAACAGCGTGTTCGTTGCGGTTCTGCACGCCCGGCCCGAACGTCCTGACCCAGCCACAGGTACCGCGGAACCAGATGCGGAAACGCAGATCTTCCTCTCTAACGTGTGCCCGCTCCTGACGGACGACGCCGTCGTCTACGTGACCGCCACGGACGCGCGCCGGCCCCGGGATCTGCTCAACCGCACCGAAGCTCAGCTGCCGCCGTTCGTCCTGGACAACGGCCGGGTGCTAACGTTCGCTGACCCGGCGAGCGACCCTGCCTGGGCCGTCCTAGCCGAGGGCGGGACAGAGCGCTTCACGGTAGATGATCTCGTGGCCGATCCGGCTGAGGAAGCGCTCGTGATCGAGCTGATTCACCGAACTCTCATCCGTCATGCTCAAGACCAGGGCATGATGACGCTGCTCCGGCACCGGCGGCTGTATTTCCCCCGTGTTGAGCAGGAAGCCGATGACCTCGAACCGGCAGGGACGCAGAGATCTCCGCGAGGTCGCTCCCGGAGCGCGCCACGACCGGGTTCCCGGTCGATCACTTACCGCGCCCGCACGAAGTCCGCCACCCGGGTGGTGACCAAGCCAGTCGGGGGAGATGACGCGCGCCCCCCTCGCTACTGGCAGCACATGGCCATCCGGTTCTCAGTTCGCCGCTTCAGCGGCCAGTGGGGGGTCCTCCTCGTCCCGGGCTGGGTCTTCACCCTCGACGGCCGCCGCGAACTGCTGCGAGGGCCACGGGTCGGCCCCCTTGCGACCCGCCTGTCCGCGCACGAGTACAACCAGACTGTCGCCAACCACCTCTATTTCTGGCTGGCCATGCTTGTCGGTGACCAGGGCCCCGTTCAGCTTCCCGACAGCGGCCTTCAGCTCAGCCGCGACATCGTCAGCCGGCAGATCACGGGGGCTCCCGTCATCGCCTCCGCCGAGGACGACCTCACCGACGCTGCCGCCGTCGACCTCACCGCAGACCCCTCGGCCAGTGACTACGACGACGTCGATGAGGAACTGGCAGCACTGGCCGACCAGCAAGCCGGGGAGGGCAGCGGATGAGACTTGACCTCGACTTCCTGAAGGAACCCTTCCTGCAGTTCGGACAAGGCGAGGCGAAGCTGCCCAAGGACGGGCTGACCAAGTACGGGCCCTACAGCCTGACCATGGGAGCTGCTCATCCGGCCACCGTGAAGGTTGGGCTCATCGGCACCACGGACACCATCAAATCGACCCGGGCATTCCTGGGCCGGTGCGCGAGCAGGGTCCCGTCCGGGCTCTCCGACTCGCGCCTGGCACCCGCCTTCCCCGGCTTCGAGACCACCTTCCACAGCGAACTCGTCACGGACAGCATCTTCGATGTCATCCTTGATGGCGCAGCGCTGGACGCGGCGGTAAACGCCGAAGGCCGAGCGTTCCACCAGACCCTGAACCTGCTCTCCGACGCCATCCGCCAGGCAGCCGAACGAGACGTACGCCCCGACGTAATCGCATTGTGCCTGCCTGAGGAAGTGAAAGCTAAAGCAGGCACCTACCAGCTACCACCGGCCAGGAAGAAGAACCAGCGCGGCCAGCCGGAACTCAGTGCCGACGAAGCAGCGAAAGCGGCAGGCCAGTATTCCTTGTTCGACCTGGAACAACCAGAGGAGACACTAGAAGACCGCGCGCTGCCCGACCCCGCCGACCTGGTTCGCCGTGACCTGCGCCGGGCACTCAAAGCCGCAGCCATGCCACACCGCATCCCTATCCAGCTGCTGACCCCCGCCCTATTCAATGAGGGAGCACGCGGCCAGCAAGACCCCGCCACCCGCGCCTGGAATCTCGCTGTTGCCTTGTTCTACAAAGCCGGCGGCCTGCCCTGGCGATTCCAGCCCGCGCACGAGCACACCTGCTACGTCGGCGTTAGCTTCCACCACCTGCGCACCACCGCACGGCATCTCATCTACGCCAGCCTCGCCCAAGCATTCTCCAGCTACGGCGACGGATTCGCCCTGCGCGGCGCCACAATGCCCTGGACCGAACGCGATGTTGACCTGCACCTCGACCACGACGGGATGTTCGACCTGCTCACCCAGGTCCTAGCCGCCTACCGGGAACGCACCGGACGGGATCCGCTCCGCGTCGTCGTCCACAAAACCACCAGATTCCACGACGACGAGCGCGACGGCGCCCGTCACGCCCTCGCCGACATCCCGATCGTCGAGCTACTGGCCCTGAGCAGCGGCGAGTTCCGCGTACTCCGCCAGGGCAGCTACCCACCCCACCGAGGCAGCCTCGGCCGCGTAGGCTCCGCCACGTTCCTGTTCACCGGGGGCTACATGCCCGAACTCGGCACCTACCCCGGACCTCACATCCCCGTCCCGATCGAACTCACACCAGTCGGCAACCTCGACATGCGCCAGGCAGCGCAAGACCTCCTCGCACTCACCAAGCTGAACTGGAACAACGCCAACCCGTGCGCAACATTCCCCATCACGCTCAGCTTCGCCCGCCAAGTCGGATCAATCATGGCCGAAGTACCAGACGGGCAGACACCACACCCCGCCTACCGCTTCTACATGTAGCAGTTACTGGGATCTGCGGGGGAACCAGAGGCCGTTGCCGGAGCATCACGAGCAGCACCTCACCCGATTGGTGATCAACGTGGCGCTCTGGTAATAAATGGCCTGTTCGGCGGATCCGGAGGGGGCGATGTTGAGAGGGCCCGATGAGGTGGATCCCGTTAGCGGTCTGGGGCCGGACGACCTGTGCTGGTGCCGGTCAGGGCTGAGCCATATTGCGTGCCACGGGGATCCCCTGCCGCCGAGCGAACCCGGAGCGCCCATCACCGAGGCGGACGATGATGATCATGTCTATATTGCCCCCAACGCGGCGGTCGAGCGGGCGTGGCTGGAAAGCGGTCTTATTGGCGCACCGGTCTTCCTGCCCGAAGAGGAACTAGCGGCGCCTCGTCTGGTCGTGCCGGATGTCGTCGCCCGAATGGTCCGGCCAACTGATCGAACCTCGCCCGGCCTGGCCGCCCTGGGGGCGCAGCGGTTCGCGATCCTGGACTCGCTGGGCTTAGCTGACGCAGGCCGACTTGCCCTGCGGCTGGCCGAGCTCTCCGACTCGGATGCTAGCGACCTGCGGTTCTTCTTCCTGGACATGGCAAGGTCGACTCTGGAGTGCCTGTCCGCAAAGGACCAGGCGCTCGACAAGAAGACTGTCATCTGGGCTGGGGATGCCGATCCCGCCCCGATGGTCGGCGCCACGCTGCTCTGGGCCCACCACTACCTCGTAGCCGACCGGGTCGCCGAGCTGATGATCTCCAGCCCGCGGCCTGCTGCGCTCGCTGGGGAACTACGCGACCTGCTTGCCCTCCGCCCGCTCATCGAGACTGGCATGGTAGTCCCGGTCCTTGAGGACGCGGCTGCGCTGGCTGCCGCAGACGCCCTACGGGCCCGGACGGAGGCAGACCTTCACACGCCGAGCCTGATCGAGTGGATCGACGCGCAGGTGGTCATGGAAGGACCGACCGCGCGCGAGTGCCTCCTCTACTCCATGATCGATGACGACGAGCAAGACGTGTACTTCCGCGCGTATGGCCGGATCATCGCCGCCCAGCAGAGCACCAAGCACGTCCTGCAGCGGATGCTCAGCCCGTACGATCCCGGGTTCGACTACGGGCCGTGGATCGCCCAGACCCGCCGCGAGTACATCGAGCACGTCGTGCACGGTGTCAACAAACAGGTGGCGGTCGCGGGCGCGTTCGGTGCCGACTGGGTGACCACCTCCCTGTTCAAGCAGCGGCTCCTCATGCGCCGAGGCGGGAAGCCTGCCAGCGCCCAGGCGCTGATCCGCGCGAACGTGCCGCAGCTCAGCGGTGCCAGTGCCAGGACGCTGGCCCAGGTGGCTGCCGAGGACGAAGCGGTGCACGCGCTGAGGGAGACTACTGGCGAGTTGTTGCACGCGATGCGGTCCCTCCCGCCTGCCGGCCAGCGTGAGGCGGCCGCGGAACTCGGCAGGAAGCTCCAGTCAAAGGCAGACGACCTCACCAAGGAGATATCGCGTGCCCGCCGCTGGAAGCTCGCAGCCCCGGGCATAACAGGCGCAGCCGGGGGAATCGCGGCGACGGCGGCCGTGGCAATCGGTACCGCCGGCCCGACGGCGGGGACTGTCGATCTCCTGACTGGGCTGGGGGCCATGCTCGTCGCGGGCGGCGGCGTTCTTCCGTACCTCGCCGACCGGGCCTCCCACCACAGGGAAGCGGCTTTTGCCCTGCTCATCGGGGACGGCCTGGCATCTCCCCGCCAGGCCAGTCGGCCAAGCCGTCAGAAGCCCATCCCATTCATCAGCGCCATCAAGACGCCAACCGCAATCGCCCAGCCCTCCGGTAGCGAATGACACTGTTCCAGTTAGGAGTCCAGCTTTCATGTCCCCAGGGGCCAGACGAGAGACACCGTCAGACGGAAGAGGACATCAGAACCTGGAACCTACATGAGTTCAAAGCGCGATGGCCGCAAGCGCGCCGTTGAGGATATGGCCCGAGCGGCAGGTGACTGCTGCGGGCGGCCCGGTGCCAGGCCAGCAGCACCCCGCCGTGGACGGCCGCCAGGGCGAACGCGGCAAAAGCACCGGTGAGCAGTGTCTGCCAGCTGATCCAGCCGAGCACGGCGCCGACACTGGCGGCGAGCTTGGCGTCACCCAGGCCCATTCCGTCCGGATTGGATGACGCACAGGGCCAGGTAGAAGCAGGCGACGGCGACGGCGCTGATGGCTGCACGGCCGAGGTGACCGAGCGAGCCACGACGTTGATCAGGCGGGGAACCGGGTCAGCCCGACGCCGCGTTCTGCGCCTGTCACGGTCGGCGCTTAGCCCGGGCCGGTGATGCCGGGCCGGCTTTCGCGGTGGTGCGCCTGCTCATGGGCCGCGCCCGGCGCGGGGCGTGTTCTGGCCGGGTGGCGGCGGGGCGGATTAGGGCGGCGACGTCTTCGGCGGACCGGCGGGCGAGCTGGGGCAGGACGCTGGTGTAGGTGTCGGCGGCGATGGTGATGGAGGATAGGCCGAGGGTTTCCTGGACGACTTTCATGTCGTGCCCGGCGGCGAGCAGCAGGGTGGCCGCGCCGTGCCGCAGGTCGTGGAGCCGGATTGGGGGCAGGCCGGCGAGGTAGGCGATCTGCTCGAAGGCGTCGGTGACGGCGGCGGGGTGCAGCGGGGTGCCGTCGGGGTTCGTGAACTCGAACCCGGAGTCGGTCCAGGCGTCCCCGGCTTCCTCTTTTTCTTTCTGCTGCCGCTGCCTGTGGGCGCGGATGCCAGCGACGGTGTCGGCGTCGAGGGCGACCTGCCGCTCCCCGGCGTCGGACTTGGGGGCGCCTTGCGCGGTTTCCCAGCCGAGCTGTGTGATCTGCCACCGGATCGAGGTGACGGCGGCGCGCAGGTCGGTGTCGGTGCGGCGCAGTCCGCAGCCCTCGCCGCGGCGCAGCCCGCGTGATGCGATCAGCCGCCACATGGCGTACAGCCGGTGGCGGGCGGCGCGGGCGAGGAAGACCTGGGTCTGGGCCGGGGTCCACACCATGACCCGGGACGGCCGGGGGGTGGAGACCCAGATGTCGAGCGGACTGACGCGCCTGCCGTTCGCGCGTGCCCGCGCGTCGGCGAGCCGGGCCTCGAAGTCCTTCTGCCAGGCCCCGACGCGTTCGTCGGTCCAGACCAGCGGCTTGGGGCGGTCCCCGGAGGGCAGCTCGATGAGTGAGGCGACGTTGGCCAGGATCAGGCCGGGGTGCTGTTTCATGAAGGTGGTGATCGCTGAGCGCAGCGTGGCGCGGATCCGCTGCTGGGTGGCGGGGCCGACCAGGCGGCGGCTCTTGACGCCGACTCGAAGTGAGGGGTCGCCGCTGGTGCGGGCTTCGGTGATGGCCTCGTTGAGTTCCTCGATGGCCTCGAACACCGAGGCGACGTCGGTGACCCGCAGCCGGTCGATGCTGATGGAGCCGATATGCAGCTGGTAGTACAGCCGGATGTGGCTGGCGTAGCTGCGGACCGTGCCGGGCCGCAGGTTCTTCTTGGCGGCCAGCCATTCCTCCAGCCACTCGCCGGTCGTGGGTGGTCGGACGGCGGGGTCGTGGCCGCCGCCGACGGCCTTGCGGACCCGGCCGGGGTCGGGCAGCTTGCTGGTCTCGCCGGACGGACATGGTGATGGCGTCAGCGATCCGGATCGCGGTCTCGGTGTCGCCGGGGTCGGCGATGGCGAGCAGTTCGCGGGCCTGGCGCAGTTCCTGCTCGGCGCTGGTCTGGGTGCCGAACCCGCCGCGGCGCAGCGGGGCTCGCCGGGTGCCGTCGGCACGTGGCGGGAGTTCGAACTGGTAGTACCAGCGGCCATGGACAGGGCTCCAGCTCCCGTTGCCGCGGCGCAGCCTCGGGCATTGCTGACCCAGGCGCTTGCCGTCCTGGCCGCGGCAGCCGCACTGCTTGTAGGTGTTTCCCGCAGCCATGGGTACCTCCTCGTTGTCGGCGCATTGCGGGGGAATGGCCAGCGGGGTGCGGGCCTGCCAGCAGCCCGGGACAGGTAGTCTTGCCCGGCTGCGGTTCCGGGGACGGCCGGGCTGGCCCGGTGTGCGGCGGCTGGCTGCCGCCGCGCGCGTCCGGGTACCCCTGGAATCCGCTGGTCGGGTGCATCCACGCTCGGCTGGCGGCGGGCTGTCAAGCCTGCCGGGCTGGCGCCCGCAGGCCGCAGATCTCACCTCTGGCCGGGGGCGTGTTTCCGTGCACGCGGGTCGTGGCGAGCGTGTCCGGGCAGGCGTCCTGCAGCCGCTTGCTCTTGCCGTTACCTTCACTGCGACCGGCGGCTGGATGGTTCCCCCTGATCGCCGTCCGGGCGGCTGGTGCCGGGGACGGGCAGGCCAAGGAGGGCGAGCAGCCCGGCGGTGGGGACCAGCCAGGTTTTCCCGGCCCTTATCACCGGGCAGGGGAACTGCCCCGCCCGGGCAAGCTCGTAAGCCTTGGTCCGGCCCAGCCCGAGCGCCTGCCCCGCGGTGACCAGGTCGGTGACCGCCGGAAGGACAGCGACTTCGGCGAGGGTAAGGGTCCGTGTCACCACGCTCGCCGCCCCCTGCCCGGAACAGGCTGCCAGCTGCCAGGGACACCCGGCCGGCCGCCGTGGCCCGGGCGAGACGGATGGGACTGGGCGGCGCGGGGGTCCCGGGCGGCGGCCTGCGGCGCGGACCCGCCGCCCACTTCCGGCCGGGGCCGGGTGACGAGCCGACGGGCGGGTCCGGCTGGCCTGCCACCCGGGACCGGCAGCATCCACGCTCGACTCGGCGCGGCCTGTCAAGTCCGCCATGGCGCCGTAAGGCCGCGTCGCTATCACGGCGGGCACCTGACCGGGCCGGGACTGCGGGCCGAGCCTGACATGCGACGCGGTCGACCTAGATGCCGCTGCCGGGGCGGCGGTTCGCGGGCTGCCCCGGTCACTGGCTCCGGACTGCCAGGTCACGGCCGTGGGGTGATCCTGCGGCACGGAGTGCGGGGGCAAGCGCCACGCGGCGCGCGCCCCGTTTCTCGTGGGGGCGGGCATATCGCGCGGCCCGGCGGTGCGGCCCGGACGCGGCCGGAACGGTGCCGGTGCCCGCCAGGCGGCTGGCGGGACCGGGTGTGCCCGCGTGGCGGCGTCAGGACGCGCACGGGGGCGGTTCACGCGGCGGCCCGCATGCTGGCGCCGGCCCGGGCAGGCCGCCCGGCACGGCGGCTAGCGCGGCCAGCAGCTGCAGCGCGGCGGCGGCCTGGTGCGGGACGACGCCGTTGCCGATGATCCGCAGCTGGGCGGTGCGCGGGAGACCGGGCACCCCGGTCACCAGGTGCGGGATGCCCATCATCCATTCGGCGAACGCGGCGGCCAGCCGGGTCCGTCCGCCGGGGCCGGGCTCGGCGGGCGGCGGGGCCGGGTGGCCGAGGACGTGTTCCCACCGGCGGATCGCCAGCTCGTACTGCCCCCAGGCGACCGCGTCCCGGCTGCCGCCGGGTGCCGGGCCAGGGGCGGTGAGGGCCCTGGCCGCGGCGTCCAGGCCCTGGCCGCTTTGGTGCCCGTTGCCGGGGCGGCCCCCGCGGCGGCCGTGGCCGCGGGGGGAGGTGCCGGTGTCGGGGGTGGGCAGCAGCCGCGGCCCGGCTGCGGCCTGCGCCGGGCCGTTGTCCTGCTGCAGGGCGGCGAGGTGGTGGATGATCACCTCGGGCAGGCCGGTCTGCCGTTTGGCGCCTGAGGGCCGCTGCCCGCCCAGCTGCGGGGCACGCTCGGCGGTGCCGTCGCTGGCCATCGGGGTGGGCAGCAGCCGGATCGCGATGGCCAGCGGGGTGCCGATCCCGTTGCCGTTACGGCCGAGCTTCTTCTGCCGGTCCCGCCGGGCCAGCCAGGACTCCGCCGATTCCCCGTCGTTGAACGCCCCGGCGGCCGGGGTGGGCAACAGCCGCAAGCCCGGCCCGGGCGGCGGGCTGGCAGCCGAGGATGAACAGGCGGTCGCGCCGGTGGCAGGCTCCGGCGTCGGCAGCGCGCAGGCACAGCCATTGCGTGTCATACCCGAGCGCGGCCAGGTCGGCGAGGACTTTGCCGAGGCCCCGGGTGCGCAGCGCGGCAACGTTTTCCAGGAAGACGTAGGGCGGTCGAAGATGGCGAAGGCCGTCGGCGATGTGGAGCCAGAGGCCACTGCGGGTTCCTTCCTTGATGCCTGTGCCGGGGCCGGCGTAGGAGATGTCCTGGCAGGGCCATCCGGCGGTGATCAGGTCGACGGGCGGCACGGCCGCCCAGTCCAGGGCGGTGATGTCGCCGAGGTTGGGGACGCCGGGGTAGCGGGCGGCCAGGACGGCGGCGGCGTGCCGGTCGGTCTCGGCGCACCAGGCCAGCTGGGTGCCCAGGACGGCCGCGGCGGCCAGGTCCAGGCCGCCGTACCCGGTGCACAGGCTGCCGGACCGCAGCGGCCCGGCAGTCAGGGCGCCTGCCGGGGGCTGCGCGGGCGCGGCGGTCACGCGGCCTGCTGCCCGTCGCGGGCGGGCTGCGACCGTGGCAGCGGGGTCCTTGCCGGCCACGCGGGCTCGGTCCGCGGCCGGGCGAGTTCCGCCGCGCCTGCGGCGGGCTGCGGGTTGCGGAAGATGAGCAGGTCCTCGTGCACGATCAGGTGCCAGGGCTCGCCGCGGCGGCGGGCCTTGCGGACGTTGTCGAGCTGGAAGAACGAGGGCCGGGGGATCAGCTTGCCGCCGCGCAGCCCGGCGAGCAGGGCGACGCACCGGGCGGCGGGGATCAGCCCGGCGCTGGCCCCGGCGGCGAGCACGGCGGCGGGCAGGTCGACCAGCTCGCCGCGCTGGCGCCAGGGCCGGGCGGTGACCACGGCCAGGCCGCCGGGGCGCAGCAGGGCCGGCAGCCGGCCAGGATCGCGGTGAACCCGGCGAGCATGTCATCGAGGCCGTGGTGGGCCAGGTTGGCCGGGTCGTGGCTGTAGTGGTTGTCGTATTTGGCGACCCCGCCGCCGCCGTGACGCTGCTCGGCGCGGACCTGGCCGTGCACGCTGGGCCCGTACGGCGGGGAGGTGACCACCAGCGCGGCGCGCCCGGCGGTGCCGGGCGGCAGCAGCGGCGGGAAGCTGGCGGGCGTCGCCGCGGATCACCTGCGCGGTGCCGGTGGCGCCGTTGCGGCGGGCGTGGGCGATGTTCGCGGCGGCGACGCCGGCCCAGCGGTCCTCGAACTCGACGCCGATCGCCGTCGCGGCCCAGGTGGATGGCCTCGACCAGGGTGGTGCCGATGCCGCACATCGGGTCGGCGACCAGGTCCCCGGGCTGGGTGTAGCGGCTCGATCGCGGTGGCGGCGATGGCGGGCAGCATCTTGGCCGGGTGGGCGATAGAGGCGGGCAGGTACCGGCCGCGGCGCTGGGTGCGGGCGTCTTGCTGCGCGGTCGCCCAGACCGAGAGCTCCAGGCCGGGGACGGGATGGCGGGCGGGCAGGGCGCGGGCCGGGTGCCGGGTGCGGGCTAGTCACGGGTGGTTCCTCCGGGCTTGGTGAAGACCAGCAGGTCGGAATGGACGCGGCAGCCGCCGGGCAGGCCGCCGGCCGCCGGCGGCGGGGCCGGGGACGAGCTGGGCGCCGTGGATGGCGGCGTGGACCAGGACGATGTGCTGGGCGTAGACCAGGCCCGCGGCGCGGGCGCTGGCGACCACCTGGCCGGCCAGGTCGGTGAGCGTGTCGTCGCAGGCGGCGGTGCTGGCGGTGATGACCGCCAGCACCCCGCCGGGTGCCAGCACCCGCTGGCAGGCGGCATACAGCAGCCCGGGTCCCGGGCCGTCCTCACCGCTGGGATCCGGCCCGCTGCCGGCGCAGCAGCCGGGGCCGTGGCAGCCGGTGATGGCCAGGGCGGCCTGGCCGGCGTCCGGGTCCCCGGGCGCCAGCAGCAGCGCCGGGCCGCCGGGCCGCAGCCGGGCAAGCGGCCGGGCGTCGGGATCCAGCCCGTGAGCGCAGCCCGGCCAGTGCGCGCCTGTCCTGGACGTTGGCGGGGATCAGGCCCAGGACGTGCCGGTCGGCGGCCGCGGCGGCCTCGATCACCGCAATCGAGCCGTCCGGGGCGGCGACCAGGTCGCCGGGCCGGGAGAACGCGGCGATGACCTGAGCGGCGGCCTGCGGCGGTGACCGGTCCGGCGCACGGCCCGGGCGGGCCGCCGTGCGGGGCGGGCAGGCCTGGCCAGATGCTCAGCGGCACGCCGGGACCCGTCCCGCTGGGCGCGGTTCCGTGCCCGCCCGCGACGGTCGTCGCGGCAGGGCCGCTGCTGTGAAGGTGTGTCCATAGGCGGCTGGTCCCGCGCCGCCGCTTTCTCCGCTGACATTGACAGAAATCGGCTTTGCGACGCCTTTTTTCACGCCCGCCCCGGGAAAAAGCAGCAGCCTGCGGGAAACCACAGGAATGCCCGCCTGGATACGTGATTCAGGGGCGGCCAGCGCGGGTGCGGCCCTTTACCAGAGGGCATGGACCTGCCCCATACCTGCGATGTACCTGGCTTGCGACAGCGCAGGTCAGGGGCGGAATTGATCTGGGTCACACGAGGCCGCCCGGGTCGCCTCCGGCCAGATGCCAGCCCCGGCCATGGACTGGTCTGGCCGTCAGGTACATCGCAGGTAAATGGCAGGTCCATTCCAGGCCGGCGCTGGGGATATCGCAGGTCCACGCGAGGTCGACGGGGGCTGGCTGGATGGGGCTCCGTTCCCGTCCGCTTCCCTCACCTGGAGACCTGCATGGATCACCACGCCACCCCGCCCGGCGCTGCCAGCGGCACAGGGCGGATACCCGGCCGGCCCGCTGCGATGCCCTCGACGCCGCCGATGCGGCCTTCCGGCTGCTGACCGCCGGCCCGCAGCCGCTGGCGGTGCATGCCTCGCAGCTGGCCGCCGGGCCTGCCGGACCGGCTGGTCCCCCTCGATGAGCTGCGGGTGCTGCTGCTGCACCCGGCCACCAGCGCCCGCGCCCGCAACCGGGTGTGGGCCGAGCTGGTCCGCCGCGCCCGCGGCGGCGACCCGGCCTGGGTGATCGGCCTGACCGGGATCGCGCTGCCGGGCCTGCGCCGCGCGGTCGCCAGCCTGGCCGCCGCCTACCGCGGCGACCCGGGCGACCTGCAGTCCGAGGTGCTGACCGGGTTCCTGGCCGCGATGCGCGGCCTGGACCTCGACGACCTGGAGTCGGTGCCGCTGGCGTCCCGGCTGTGCTGGGCGGCCTGGCGGGCCGGGCAGGCCCTGGCCTGCGCCGACGCCAACTACGCCGCCCGCCGCCGCAGATCTCGCGGCCTGGCGCGACGGCCCGGAACTGCCGTGGGGGCACCCGGACTTCGTGCTGGCCGCCGCCGTCGCGCCACGGCATCCTGTCCCCCGCGCAGGCCGAGCTGATCGGCCGCAACCGGCTCGAAGGCGTCCCGCTAGCCCAGATCGCCGCCGAGCAGCACATCAGCCACACCGCCTTGTGCAACCGGCGGAAAAGAGCCGAGAAAGCCATCACCGACGCCATCCGGAACGGTTCTGCCGCCGATTCTGCGAGGCCCGCGTGAAAAACAGGCGCCCGGAAACCGGATTTCTGTCAGTGCGGGGGTTACCCGCCCTCTGGTGAATCCCCGGGGGCGGGCGGCCCGCGGACGGGCTGCTGCCGCACCGCTGACATCCCGCCGTCCTGCTCGCCCCCGGAAGGGAGGTGAGGTCCCGCGCCCGCCCCGGGCCGCCCCCGCACAGCACACCCGCACCCCGAGGAGGCACCCTGCCATGAGACTCATCCCCCCGCGCCGGCGCCTCCGCTGCGCGCCAGCCCGCCTGGCCGCCGTCCCGGGCCTGGCCGCCGGGCACCTGCTGGCGGCGGACTCGGTCAGCCAGGTGATCAGCAACACCACGATGTGGATCACCGGGATCCTGGCCGGCCTGGCCACCTTGTTCCTGACCATCGGCGGGGTCCGCTACCTGATGGCCGGCGGCGACCCGGCCGAGGTCGAGAAAGCCAAGACCGCGCTGCGGTCGGCGGCGATCGGGTACGGCCTGGCGATCCTCGCCCCGGTCGTCGTGACCATCCTGAAGTCCCTGGTCGGCGGATGAGGCTGACAGCCCGGCCCGGCCGCCCCGGATCGCCGCTGCCGCAGCCGAGCCCGCCGGGCCGCCGGGCTCGCGCTGGCCGGCGTGTGCGCCGTCCTCATCGTGGCCGCGGCAGGCTCACAGCAGCCGACGGCGGCGGGCCCGCCGCTGGCTCCGGCCACCGCGCACGGCGACCACGGCCGCGCGCCTGCCTCGGCCGCCCCGGCCACCCCGGCCCCGTCCCCTCCCCGCTCGCCTCTCGCAGCCCGCGCCCGTCACCGGGACCGGCAGCTGCGGGTTCCTCGACGTCACCTGCTATGTGACCAGCGCGATCACCAGCTGGTTCGCGGGCCTGGTCACCTCCGCGGTCAGCCCGCTGCTCACCCTGATCGGGCAGAGCGCCCTGTCGACCCCGCAGCCCGGGTCGATCCCGGCCGTGCACACCATGTGGGCGACCTCGCTGGCGGTCGCCGACGCCTGCTACGTGCTGCTGGTCCTGGTCGGCGGGATCGTGGTGATGAGCCACGAGACCGTGCAGACCTCCTATTCGGTCAAGGAGATCGCGCCCCGGATCGTGCTCGGGCTTCGCTGGGCGCGAACCTGTCGATGGTGGTGATCTCCCAGGCCATCACCATCGCCAACGGCCTGTCCGCCGCCCTGGCCGGGCAGGGGGTCACGCCCGCCACCGCCGCCCAGTCGCTGATGACCACCCTGGCCAACTCGGCTGCCAGCCGGCGGCGCGTTCCTGGTCCTGCTGGCCCTGGCCGGGGTCGTCCTGGCCCTGGTCCTGGCCGTGGTCTACGTGATGCGGATGATGGCCGTGGTGCTGCTGGCCGCCGCCGCGCCGCTGTGCCTGGCCCTGTACGCGCTGCCGCAGACCGCGTGGGCGGCCCGCTGGTGGTGGCGGGCGCTGACCGCCGCCCTGGCCATCCAGGTCGCCCAGAGCCTGGTGCTCACCGCCGCCGTGCAGGTGTTCTTCGTCCCCCGGCTGGCTGCCCTGGCGTCCCGCCGGCTACCTGGAGCAGGTCCTGATCACGCTTGTGCCTGCTGTATGTGCTGATGCGGATCCCGTTCTGGGTCGCCCGGCCCGTGCTGTCGCCCGTTCGGTCACTCCCCGCTGCGCCGCGCCGCCCGGTTCGCGGTCACCGCCGCCGTGCTGTCCCGGGTCGCCCCGCTGCTGCGCGGCGGCGCCCCCGGCAGCGGCAAGGCCGCTGCGTCCGCCAGCACAACGGCGAAGACGAAAGGAAAACGCCCGTGAGCTATGAGGTCAGCGACCCTGTGCCCATCCCCGCCGACGTCGAGCGGCCCGACAAGATCCTGGCCGGGCTGACCGCCCGGCAGGCGCTCATCGCCGCGGCCGCTGCGGTGATCATCTGGGCGGGGTTCGAGGCGACCCGCCACGTCCTGCCGCTGCCGGTGTTCGCGGCGCTCGCCGCCCCGGTCGGCGCTGGCCGCCACCGCGCTGGTCATCGGCGAGCGGGACGGCCTGAGCCTGGACCGGCTGCTGGCCGCCGCGTGGCGGCAGGCCCGCTCGCCGCGCCGCCTGGTCACCGCCCCCGAGGGCATCCCGGCCCCGCCGGCCTGGGCCGCGCCGCCCGGCCCGCCGCTCCCGCCGCCGGCGCCGCTGGCGCCGCTGTGGCGGCACATCGCCGCCGACGGGGTGATCGGCCTGGGCGGCGGCGGCGCCGCTGCCGTGGCGGCGGTGTCGACGGTGAACTTCGCGCTGCGCAGCCCGGCCGAGCAGGACGCCCTGACCGCCGCCTACGGCCGGTGGCTGAACTCCCTCACCGGCCCGGCGCAGATCCTCATCCGGGCCGGGCGGGCCGACCTGTCCGCCGCGGTCACCGCGCTGCGCGAGGCCGCCGGCGGCCTGCCGCACCCGGCGCTGGAGGCCGCCGCGCTCGAGCACGCCGTCGTTCCTGGACGGCCTGGCCGCCGAGCGGGACGTGCTCACCCGCCAGGTGCTGCTGGTCATCCGCGAGCCCGCCCACGGCACCACCCGGCCCGGCGGCGGGACCGCCGCGGCGCGGGCCGCCCAGCGCGCCGGCGAGGCGGCCCGGCTGCTGGCCGCCGCCGGCCTTCAGGTCAGCGTGCTGGACGGCGGGCAGGTCACCGCCCTGCTCGCCGCCTGCGCCGACCCCGCCGCCCCCGTCACCGCCGCCCGGCTGGCCGTCCCCGGCCAGCCGGTCACCGGACCCGGCAGGCTGGCATGACCGCCCGCCGCCTGCGCCGCCGCCCCGCCTCGGCTGCCGCTGGCCGGCGGCGAGGACATGCCCGGCCCGGCCGCCGTGGAGGTCGCCGCCCGGCACGTGCGGGTCGGCGGGGACTACGCCGCGACCCTGGCCGTCACCGGCTACCCGGCCGAGGTCAGCGCGGGGTGGCTGGAGCCGCTGCACGGCCTACCCCGGCCGGCTGGACGTCACCTTGCACATCGAGCCGATCCCGGTGGCGGTGGCCGCCGCGCGGCTGCGCCGCCAGCGCGCCCGGCTGGAATCCGGGCGCCGCGCCGGCGCCGACCGCGGCCAGCTCGACGACCCCGACACCGAGGCCGCCGCCGACGACGCCCGCGAGCTGGCCTACCGGCTCGCCCGCGGCGAGGGCAAGCTGTTCCGCCTCGGCCTGTACCTCACCGTCCACGCCGCCACCGAGGACGACCTCGCCGCGGAGACCGCCGCGGTGCGGGCGCTGGCCGCCTCGCTGCTGCTGGTCACCGTCCCCGCCACCTTCCGGTCGCTGCAGGGCTGGGCCACCACCCTGCCCGCCGGCACCGACGCGCTGCTGCTGCGCCGGACCATGGACACCGCCGCGCTCGCCGCGTCGTTCCCGTTCACCTCCCCCGACCTGCCCCGCGACCCGGCCAGCCCCAACGCGCTGCCCGGCGTGCTGTACGGCGCCAACACCGCCGGGCCGGGGCTGGTGGCCTGGGACCGGTGGGCGGCGGACAACCACAACTCCGTCACCCTGGCCGCCTCCGGCGCCGGGAAGTCCTACCTGGCCAAGCTGGAGATCCTGCGGTCGCTGTACCAGGGCACCGAATGCTGGGTCATCGACCCCGAAGACGAGTACGCCCGGCTCGCCGCCGCCACCGGCGGCGCGTACGTCCACCTGGGCGCCCCCGGGGTGCACCTCAACCCGTTCGACCTGCCCGGCCGCCGGGCGCGGCACGGCCCGACACGCTGACCCGCCGCGCCCTGTTCCTGCACACCGTCATCGCGGTCCTGCTCGGCGCCCAGCCCGTCCCCGGCCGAGCGCGCCGCCCTGGACAAGGCGATCATGGCCGCCTACCACCAGGCCGGGATCACCGCCGATCCGCGCACCTGGGCGCGGCCCGCGCCGCTGCTGCCCGCCCTGGCCGCCGCGCTGCGCGCCGCCAGGACCGCGGCCGCGGCCACGCTGGCCGACCGGCTCGTCCCGTTCACCGAAGGCAGCCACGCCGGGCTGTTCGCCGCGCCGACCACCACCCGCCCCGAGGGGCACCTGGTCGTCTTCAGCCTCCGCGACGTCCCCGACGAGCTGCGCCCCGCCGCGACCCTGCTGGCGCTGGACGCGACCTGGCGGCAGGTGTCCGACCCGGCCAGCCGCCGGCGGCGGCTGATCACCGTCGATGAGGCGTGGCTGCTGATGCGCGACAGCGAGGGCGCGAAGTTCCTGTACCGGCTGGCCAAATCCGCCCGCAAGGCCTGGGCCGGGCTGGCCGCCGTCACCCAGGACGCCGAGGACGTCCTCGGCCACCGACCTGGGCCGCGCGGTCATCGCCAACTCCGCCACCCAGATCCTGCTCCGCCAGGCCCCCCAGGCCATCACCAGGGTCGCCGCCGAGTTCCGGCCTGTCGGCCGGGGAACGGGCGCTGCTGCTGGCCGCCCGCAGAGGCGAGGGCCTGCTGGCCGGCGGCCCGTCCGCCCGGGTGTCGTTCCAGGCCCTGGCCTCACCCGCCGAGCATTTCCTGTGCACCAGCGACCCCGCCGAGATCGCCCGCATCGCAGCCGGCCAGCCGGCCGGCGCCACCCCGGCGTGGCCGGCGCCGGCCGGCGACGGCGGCGAGGCCGGGGAGGAGGACCTGCTGCCATGACGCTTTCCCGCATCCTCGCGGCCCGGCCCGGCCGGGCGCTGTCCTCGTCTCCGCCGCCGGGCGGCCCGGCGGGCCGGTACCTGACCAACCCGGGCGCGTTCACCGCCCGGCTGGCCCGTGCTCCTGCTCGCCATCCTCGAGCACTCCGGCCCGGTCGCCGGTCCGCTGCTGGCCGCCGTCGTGGCCGCCGTCCTGGCGGGCCGGGCGTGGCTGCGCCGCCGCCAGCACGCCGCGTTCGCCGCCGGCGCCCGCACCGTCACGGTGCTGGCCCCGCCGCAGGCCGACCCCGGCGGCGCCGCAGCGCTGTGGGGGCACCTGACCGGGCTGCTGCGCCCGCCGTGGGCACGGCTGGTGGCACGGGCAGCCGCACCTGGGCTGGGAATACACCTGGACCGGCGGCACCACCGCCGGGATGTCGATCCGCCTGTGGGTGCCCGGCACCATCCCGCCCGGCATGATCGAGCGCGCCGTCGAGGCCGCCTGGCCCGGCGCGCACACCCTCACCACCCCCGCCAGCCCGCCGCTGCCGCCCGGCGCCCTGACCGCCGGCGGGACGCTGCGGCTGGCCCGCCCCGAGATCCTGCCGCTGTCGGCACCGGCGACGACCCTGACGCGCCGCTGCGGGCGCTGGCCGGCGCCGCCGCCGGGCTGGGCGACGGCGAGCACGCCATCGTCCAGGTGCTCGCCCGGCCGGTCACCGGAGCCCGGCTGCGCCGCGCCCGCCGCGCCGCCCGCCAGCAGCGCGCCGGGCAGCCCGCCCGGCTGACCTCCCGGCTGCTGGACCTGGCCAGCCCCGGCGGCCACGCCAGCAGCACCCGCCGCACCGCGTCCCGCTCCGACCCTGAGCTGGCCGCCGAGATCCGCGCCGCCACCGAGAAGCTGGCCAGCCCGCAATGGGAAACCCTGATCCGCTACGGCGTCGCCACCACCACCGCACAGCTCCCGGGCGGGGCCGGGCGGTGGCAGGCACGCGCCGCCGACCGCGCAGCACGCCGCGCGGCTGCGCGGCCTGGCCCACGCCCTGGCCTCCGCGACCGCCCTGTACGCCGGGCGGAACTGGCTGGCCCGCCGCCGCCTGCGCCACCCCGCCGCGGCGATCGGCACCCGCCGGCTGCGCCGCGGCGACCTGCTGTCGGTGCCCGAACTCGCGGCGATCGCCCGGCTGCCCGCCGACCCGGCGCTGCCCGGCCTGGCCCGCGCCGGGGCACGCGCCGTCGCGCCGCCGCCCGCCATCCCGCGTCCCCGGCCCGAACACCCGGCCGCTGGGCGTCTCCGACGCCGGCGCAGCCCCGCCCGGTCGGCCTGGCCGTCGCCGACGGCCGCCACCACCTGCGGATCTGCGGGCCGACCGGCACCGGCAAGACCACCCTGATCGCCGGGCAGATCCTCGCCGACGCCGACGCCGGGCGCGGCGTGGTGTTCATCGACCCCAAAGGCGACGCGGTCACCGACCTCCTCGCCCGGCTCCCCGAGCAGGCGGCGGGCAAGGTGGTGCTGTTCGACCCCGGCGACCGCGCCGCGCCGCCGTGCCTGAACGTCCTGCAAGGCGACGGCTCCGGCACCGACACCGACGTGATCATCGACAACGTCACCGGCATCTTCCGCCGCATCTTCGCCGCGTTCTGGGGGCCGCGCACCGATGACATCTTCCGCGCCGCCTGCCTGACCCTGCTCGGCTCGGTGCCGCCCGGCTCCGGGCAGGTCACCCTCGCCGACATCCCCGCCCTGCTCGGCGACGACGCCTACCGCCGCCGCCTCACCGCCGGCATCGGCGACCCGGTGCTGCGCGGCTTCTGGGACTGGTACGAGCAGCTGTCGGTGCCCACCCGGGCGCACTCCATCGGCCCGCTGATGAACAAGCTCCGCGCGTTCCTGCTCCGCAAGGTTCGCCCGGCAGGCCATCGCCGCCGGGCCGTCCACCTTCGACATGAGCCGACGTCCTCGACCACGGCGGGCTGCTGCCTGGCCCGGCTGCCCAAAGGCATCCTCGGCGAGGAAACCGCCCAGCTCGTCGGCTCGTTCATCGTCGCCCGCACCTGGCAGGCCGCCGCCCGCCGCGCCCGCCTCCCCGAAACCGCCCGGCCCGACGCCGGCCTGTACATCGACGAGGCGCAGAACTTCCTGAACCTGCCCTACCCGCTGGAAGACATGCTCGCCGAGGCCCGCGCCTACCGGCTCGCGGTCACCATGGCCCACCAGAACCTCGCCCAGCTCCCCGCCGACCTGCGCCAGGGCATCTCCGCCAACGCCCGCTCCCAGGTCATCTTCTCGGTCTCCCCCGAAGACGCCCGCGACCTGGAACGCCACACCGCCCCCGTGCTGACCGCCCACGACCTGTCCCACCTCGGCGCCTACCAGGCCGCCGCCCGGCTGGTCGCCGGCAGCGCCGAGACCCCCGCCTTCACCCTGCGCACCCAGCCGCTGCCCCCGCCGGTCCCCGGCCGCGCCCGGCTGATCCGCCGCGCCGCCCGCGCCGCCCACAGCGGCACCGCCACCGCCAAGACGCCACTGCCGGGCACCGCCCGGCGCCGACCCCCGGCTGCGCCCCCCGGCCGCCTGACCCACCACCCGCAAAGGAGGACCCGCATGCCCCCCACTCCCGCCCTGCCCGGCCGCCCCCGCACCGCCGGGCGGCTGGCCCGCGGCCCGGAACTGGCCGCCGCCCTCGCCGCCCGGCTCACCGCCCGGGACCGGTGGCTGCTGCGGATGCTGCACGAGCACCGGGTGCTGACCACCACCCAGATCACCCAGCTCGCCTTCGGCACCACCCGCGCCGCCACCGCCCGGCTGATCACCCTCTACCAGCACCGCGCCGTCGACCGGTTCCGGCCGCTGGCCCCGGCCGGGTCCGCGCCGCTGCACTTCGTCCTGGACGAAGCCGGCGCAGCGGTGCTCGCCGCCGAGGACGGCATCACAACCGCGCGAGCTCGGCTACCGCCGCGACCGCGCCCTGGCCATCGCCCTGTCCGCCCAGCTCGCCCACACCACCGGCGCCAACGGGTTCTTCACCGCCCTGGCCGCCGCCGCCCGCGCCAGCGGCGGGCACGCCGCCCTGGGCTGCTGGTGGTCCGAACGGCGCTGCGCCGCTGTGTGGGGCGACCTGGCCCGGCCCGACGGGTACGGCCGCTGGCACGAGCAATCTCCCGGCGGCGCGGCTGCCGCCGTCGACTTCTTCCTCGAATTCGACAACGGCACCGAGAACCTCGGCCGCCTGATCGCCAAGCTCGCCGGCTACGCCGGCCTGGCCGCCCGCACCGCCATCCCCACCCCCGTGCTGTTCTGGCTGCCCACCCCGCGGCGGGAAACCGCGCTGCGCACCCGCCTCGCCGGCCCGCCCCCGCACAGCACGCCCAGCGCCGCCTCGGCCGCCGCGATCCCTGGCGTCCCGGTCGCCACCGCCACCCCCGGCACCTCACCCGAAGGGCCAGCCGGGGCAGCCTGGCTGCCCGCCGGCGGCCCCGGCCCGCGGCTGCGGCTCGCCCAGCTCGCCCCGCCGGGCGCACCCGCCCCCGCCCAGGACCCGCAGCCCGGCGGGGCGCCCCCTGCCCCGCCCAGCGGCCTGGCCTGGTATCCCCCCGACCCCACCCCGCCCGCCTGGCACGCCCTCCCCGGCATCCCAGAGGGCAGGAATGACTGACCACACCATCCGTACCGTCCGCGCTGCCGGGCCGCCGCGCCTGCTGTGCGCCGGCTGCTCCGTGCTCCAGCCACGGCACCCGCCCGCCATTCCGCGCCCGCGCACCCCACCGCCGCCGCCCGCAGCGGCCCCCGCGCTGGCCGCGATCCTGCCGTTCGCGCCACCACGCGGGACACCACCAGCTACGCGGTCACCCTCGGCCGCCACGGCGGCGGCTGGGTCGCGTGGGACATCGAGGCCGCCAGCGCCGGAACAGCTAAAAGGAGCCGCCATGCCGCGCCCGGCCGCAGACCGCGGCTCGGCCGCCGTCAGCCTCGCCGTCGCCGCCGCGCTGGTGATACTGCTGACCGCCGTGCTGACCGGCGCGGTCGCCGGGATAGCCCGCCAGGAAGCCGCCGCCTGCACCGCCCAGCCCGCCGCCAGCCGAGCAGCCGCCGCCATCCCCGCGAACTACCTCGCCGACTACAAGAAAGCCGGAGCCAGCTACGGCATCCCGTGGACCGTGCTGGCCGGCATCGGCACCGTCGAAAGCGGCAACGGCCGCAACGACGGACTCCTCCAGCGCCGGCGCGCTCGGCCCGATGCAGTTCCTGCCTGCGGCCTGGCAGCACCTACGGCGACGGCGGCAACATCATGAACCCCGCCGACGCTATCCCCGCCGCCGCCCGCCTGCTGCTCGCCAACGGCGCCCCCGGCAACCTGCAGCAGGCGATCTTCGCCTACAACCACTCCCCCCAGTACGTCAGCGACGTCCTCGACTGGGCCGCCCGGTACGCCGCCGGCGGCGCCCGGGCGATCTCCGCCGTGGACAGCCCGCTCTGCCAGCAGGCCGCGCTCGGCCAGCTGCCCGCCGGGACAGCCGGCAAGGTCATCGGCTACGCCGAGCAGCAGCTCGGAAAGCCCTACCAGTGGGGCGGCACCGGCCCGGACGCGTTCGACTGCTCCGGGCTGACGATGATGGCGTACCGCGCCGCCGGCATCACCATCCCCCGCACCAGCCAGGAACAATGGGCCTTCGGCCGGCAGATCCCCGCCAGCCAGGCCAGCCCCGGTGACCTGGTCTTCTTCGCCGGCGCCGACGGCACCATGACCGCGCCGGGCCATGTCGGCATCGTCATCGCCGGCCACGACATGATGATCGACGCCCCGCAGACCGGCCAGACCGTGACCACGCAGAGTTTCGCGGCCAGCACTGACCTGGTCGGCTTCACCAGCCCCTGACCGCGATCATCGACGTGTAGGTTCTCATCGCGAACGGCGCTTTCTCATAAGGTCTGACGCCTATCTGGCGCTTGCGCCATTTCGATGAGAATCCGTGTTGCGTCTCAGCAGGGGCACAGAACCCCGATACGCGTGTCTCACAGCTGGACCTCGTCTGGCGCGACGAAGACCGATTGTATGGGTGCCGCCGAAGCCGCAATTTCCTCACTGTCAGCCAGAAGGCGGCCGCGGACAGTTACTGAGCCGGGATGCGGCTCAATAGGCAGCTGCTCGGTGGTTCCTTCCACTAGCATCAGGCCACGCGGGTAAGGGTGATCGAACCCGATGATTTCCATGGCCCGGATCGGCTCGAAGAGGTATGAGTCGGAGCGGACGTTGTGCCAGCCGTCCGGGCCGTCGAGCTGGTCGACGTAGCCGATGTGCCCGAGTTTGCGGATCTCGGCGGCCATTACGAGCTGGCTGAACAATGTGGCTGCCTGCTGAATCAGCCGGTCGGCGTCGGCGAGTGCGTCAGTGAAGGCCCGTGCCCGCGCGGGCAGGGAGCGGAGAGCGTCGTCGAGGATGTATTCAGACCAGCCCAGCTGGCGGAAGTCTTCGTCGCCGCGCACGTCATCGGGTTCGGGGTACCGGGCCTGCTGCATGGCTGCACTCGCTGTCTCAAGCTGGCGTTTGTCGTCGCTGGTGAGTGCGTTCCAGCGCTCATATGCCTCGGCGCCTGCTGGGCTGGACGTCACCGCGGCACCGAGTTCTGCGGCGGCCTTCATCTGGGCTGGGTGGTCTGGGAGGAACGGCATCGTCGGTGGCTGCGGCTGGTGCTGAAGCTGCCAGCTGCGCGGGGCGGCTAGCCACGGAACCCGCATCGAGACGGTGAACGTGGTCCATGGGCTCGCGGGAGCGAGCTGGGGAGTGCCCGGGAATGGGTAGCCGCCGAGCCGGGATCTCAGCCACTCGATCATTGCGGTGTAACCGTTCATGATCTGGACGGCTTTGTCCCGCGATTCCGGCGTCTCAGCAGCCTGGTTGTAGGTCATGGCCGTTGGCAGGTAGATGGCAAGGTAGAACGGCTGCGCCGCGATATGGTCGGCGCCTGTGCCGGTGGACTGGGCAAGCGGGCCGCGCGCTCCGGCCAGGTACTCCTGCACGTAGGTCGATGAGCGCCAGATCGCTGCGACCTGCACAGCGGCTTGCCACAGTTGCGCAGTCATGGAACCGGCCAGGTATAGCTGGTCAGCACGTCGAGCGCCTGCCGTATCTCGCGGCCGGCCTGCATGGCCGGGTGCAAGCGCATCATGTGCGCCACCGTGTCCAGGCTCAATAGCCCGGTGTCAGCCGGCGGCTGCCCCCGGGTAACGGCGTACTCGGCGCTGCGCTGGTAGCGGATGGGGACCTCAAGTCCGCCGAGGTGGCCAGGTTCGGGGTCGCCGACGTAGCCGATGATGCCTGGCGGCCCGATGGCGGCAAGGACTCTGCCGAGGACAGTGCCGGGTAGTGCGCTGCTGGCCAGGCGCTGAAGTTCCTGCTCCGTTTCGCGCAGGTAGGCGATCAGCAGCGGGCAGGCCTGGTCAGCATCGGCAGGCGGTGCCGGCCGGAAGAGCGGTCTGCTCGGGCGTAGCGCTCGCTCGACCGCCGCGGCCCACAGCGTGACTGCCAGCTGCAGGCTGCCAGTCTCGGGAGGCATCATGATGGCCGGGTGCTCGCGTGTCAGCCTGTCGAACTGCGCGGCGTCCACCACCTGGTAGTCCTCGCCGGCCAGCGCGGCGCCGGTAAACCGGTCGTGCAGGCACAGCCGAATGCCTGTCCCGGCCAGGGCCGCAAGTTCCTGACCCCCCGCCAGAGCGCTCAGCAGCGAGCCAACCTGCGTCGGGTCTGCGTGACCGCGGGCCTGGCGCTGCCGTGCTGCCCGGCAGGCCAGCAGCGGGCTTTCGGTGGCCAGCCGGAGGGCCAGCGCTTCATTGAGCCCGGCCAGCTCAACCATGAACAGCACCGTCTCGTCGTAGGCGGCGCTCAGCGAGGGCGGCAGGCTGGCTTCCTGGCGGACGATAGCTTTTGCTGCCAGGAAGTCAGCGAACGAGTCGTGCACTGGCGCGAGCCCGGCGTCGGCGTCGGGGCGGTTCAGCAGCCCGGTGCGCTTCGCGGTCGTCATGGCCGTTTCGGCGGTGCTCGTGTGGCCGCGCCAGGCAGGAAGGGCAGCAAGACCGTCCAGCGCGGTGCCGAGCGCCAGCCGCCAGCTGTAATGGTCGGCGGCCCGCTGGCCGCGGCCGATCATCCCGGCCCATGCCACACCCAGCGCGGCCAGGCTGGCATCATCATCGGCCACGCCGGCCCGCGCGACGAGCCCGTGGATGAACTGCTCGTATACCTCCACCCGGCTACGCGGTGCTCCGTCGTCGGACAGGCTCAGCGCCATCAGGAACAGCATCGGGTTGTCAGCAGCGCTGCCCAGCCGGTGCTCGATCGTCCGGACCGCCAGCTGGCGGCCGATCGTGGCGGCCATCTCCATACGGTGGGCGTGATCCAGCCTGTCTATCCGGAACACTGCTGTGCTGTCCGGCAAGCCAGCGCCGTCGATGGTCAGCGGCAAGTCGCGGCCGACGGCAATGACCCGGACCGGACGTTGCGCTGCGAGCTGGTCCAAGTCTGACCTCAGGCTTGCTCGCGTGTTCACGCTGACCTCCGACACGCCATCGATGAGCAGCAGCAATTCCGGAGTGACTGAGACTTGCTGGACAGCCCCAGCTGTCAGCGGCCGCTTCAGCACCGCCTCGATTCCGTGTCGCACACGCTGCGGCAAGGCGCCGGCGGTGTGCCCAGTCGCCTCAAAGAGAACAGGGACCAGGCCGTGCTGTGCCGCGAGCCCGGCCAGATACCGCAAGGCCGTCGACTTGCCCTCCCCGGTCGCTCCCACCAGCGCTGCTGCCTGCTCCCCCAGCACGGTGTCCAGGCTCTGCGCTGCCCTGGGACTGTCCGAGGCGTGCAGCAGCCGCAGCACGCGAGGAGTAGCCGCCGACACCACGTTGATGGGCACGATCTCGCGGCCCTGGAGGCTTTCGTGGGCGACGGCGGCGCGATAGGCCGCAGCGGTGTCCTGCGACCAGGCCAGGTCGCCCTGCAGGCTCGCCTCATCCAGACCCAGCGCAGCCAGGACCTCCGCTCGGGTGATGGTCCGGCGCCCAGGGTCGGGACTGCCACCGATAATGAAGAGCTTGCGCAGCACCGCGTTCGCGGCGCTCGCAGCGTCCTCCAGCGTGGCAAGACGTGCCCGGCTCAGCAACGCTAGGATCCGCATCTCGACCCTGGCCAGCACGGTCTCCGGGGTTCCCATCCGCGTCAGGATCCGAACCCGTCGCAGCACCTCAAGCGATGGCAGCTGCAGGCCGCCCCGGAAGCTCGCCGCTGTCTGACGCAGCACCTCCTCATCCGGATGCAGCTGCATCTCCTTGATCAGGTCCTGCAGCCGCTGGCCGCTATCGCTGAGCGAAGCGTCGGTGACGAATGCGAACTCCGTCGTGTCCGCATAATCCACTTGCCCCCATACGCAGAGGATCTTCGCGAGCTCATTCGCTCCCCAGGTACCCGGCTCCTGCCGGGCCTTCGCCTGCCGCACCGCGACCGGCCGACCGTCGCCGTCAAGAACCTCGTAATCAACAACATCGTCGGCGCCCTCGATCGTCACCGCTTCCCCGTGGCCCTCCACCACCAGGTCCACCACGTCGCTGAGCGCCTGGACCGTCTGGAAGGTGATCCCCTTGATCGTGCCTACGCCCGACACTCTGCTCCCCGCAGGCGGTCACTTGCCGAGGCAGCATGAAGCCCGCTAGCCGCGGGCAGTCCCGCCGACCACGCTGACGTCGACATTGGCGGCAGACCGAGCCGCGAAGATAGCGCGCCGCCACGGGACAGGTTCCGTGGTACCTGAGTCACTGCTATTCCAGTCTGGCCGCATCGGCTTTCAGGGACCTCGCCTGGGCACGGGATGGCCCACCTGCACACGAAGCCGACGTACCTCGTTCGTTGCTGCCGGAACTCTATCCCCATTCCACGACGCCGCCGAACGACTCCAGACATGCGCACAGGATTGAGGGCAGCTGCGCGACGCCCATAAGAATCCGCTACACCCAGGACCGTCCTGGCCAAGGTGCTTCCAGATGAGCGCCTACCCACCCGCCGACGTAGCCTGCCTCTGAGGAAATGCCAAAGCAGTGAGAAAGGTCTGCCGCCAGATCAATGAGACGCCCATGATTAGGCAAGGTCGGCATTGCAGCTGGCGGCGAGAAGGGTGAGAACCTACACGACGCCCGTGACCGTCGTCGCGGGGAAGGGGGCGGAGCCTGCCGGGAAGGTTCTGGGCAGCCTGCACGGCGGTAGCCTTCTCGCTCTCAAACGGGCCATGAGTGTTTACGCGAACAGTTCTTGGCTCCAGCATCAGAATCAGCTATGTGTGTCCGGGAGAGCCGCCCGGCCACCGGTAGCCGAGGACCAGGCCGGAAGCTGCGAGCGACTTTGCAGGTTAGTGAAGGGCTCCTGTCTCGCGGGCGATCGTTACGGGTGACTCGCCGGCCCGCATCCGCTCGATGACCGCGGTCACGTCGCCGGACTCCGGGCCGGTGCCCGGTGCGGCTATGGCGGAGGCGACCGCCTGGCGGATCGCGGCGCGCTCGGCGAGCACTGCCTCGGCGATCAGCCCGACGTGCCGGTGCGCGTCCGCCGGGTACGGCTGGTAGCAGGGATTGCCCGCGTTCTGCGCCTGGGCCTGGTCGAAGGCGCGGTTGGCGCGCTGCATGAACTCAAAGTGCGGCGTCCCGTCGGAGTGTGCGAGGTCTGCCAGCGGCACGGTGGCGACGCCGGCTGCCATCGTGGCGATGATCGGATTGCCTTTAATCCGGCTGCGGGCGGCAGGGTAGTCCGGGGACTCAAGGGCGGTCATCGCCGGTTCGGCTCCTTCCAGAGGATCGATCGAGTCCGCGGGGCGTTGGCCCGTGCCGGGCCGGCGCGGGCAGACGGGGCCAGGGCTGGCGTGCCAGTCGTCCCAGGCCGCCTGCGCCGAGGGGCAGGGCACCGCTGGCCGTCGGCAACGTGCAGGAACCACACGCCCTCGTGTTCTTCGCCGACGACCGCAGGTGCTCGATATCGGCGCGGCTGGCTTCGTGGAGCCGGCCGGGGGTGCCGCACCACTGGCATTCATCAGGGCTGGTGCGCAGGCACAGGCCGGCGTGACCGGGGTCTTGCGGGCAGCCGTCGTCGCATTCGGCGAGCAGGCCGGTGGCGGCTGTGAAGCAGCCGTCGCACAGGCGGATGCTTTCAGTCGCGCCGCGCGGGCCGGGGTACAGGCCGGAGAACCAGCGGTGGTCCGGGCGGTGCGTGGTGTCGCCGGTCTCGTCGGCGGTGTACACGCACGCGGTCGCCGTGCCGAAGCGGGGATGGAGGTGCAGCAGCGAGCCGACGGCGGCTGGGTCGAAGCGGCCGATCGTGACGGTGAGCGCGCCATCGGCGGCCTGGACGGTCACGGGGACGCCGGCGACGGTCACGGTCTGCTTCTCAGCCATGGCGCCGTTCCTTCCTGCGGGCGCTGGCCGGGACTTGTCCCGTGACCGGAGACGGGGCTGGGCGGCGGGAGCGGATGGCTGCCGTACTCGTCGGCGCGGACCTCATGCAGGCTGCCGCGGACCGGGATCCAGCCGACACTCGCGACAGCGAGGGCGACTTCGCCGGCCACTACGACGTCGCCTTTAGACAAGGACCGCATCTCGCGGGCGTAGTAGCGGCGGGTCAGGTCCTCACCGGCCGCGTCGCGGGGGTGGCCGTTGCAGATGGCGAACGCCTCTTCGGCGATCTCCTCCGGGCCTCCGGTGGGGTCGGCCTGGTAGGTGAAGACGCGGACCATCGGGTCGCCCGGCTGGTAGCCCTCCAGCATCCCGGTGTGCCGGCCCTGGCCGTCCACGGCGACGGTATGCCAGATAGTGACTGTGATCGTGGTCATGGCTGGTTCTCCCTTCTGCGGGCTTGCCGCCGGGCGGGGCCGTGCCCGGGCATGAGGACCGCCGGGCGGCGGATGGACAGGGTCTCGGCTGCGGTGAGCACGAGGGATGGCAGGTGCTCGCGGCCGAGCCGGGCGGCCTTGCACAGGCGGTGGCATCCGTCGATCAGCAGCGGCACTTGCGGCCCGCTGCCGGCGGCGGTGATGCTGGCGATGATCACCGGGTCGTCCAGGTCGGTGGTCAGCGCGTAGTCCGGGTCGAAGCTGGGGCCATGGCCGATCAGCGGGACCACATGGGCGCTGCTGCCGGGGCTGGGGATCAGGCCGTAGGCGCGTGCCCAGGGCATGACCGGCAGCCGCTGGGCCGGGCGCGGGACGCGGACGAGCAGGTCGATCGTGGCGGTGACGTCGAACAGCCAGGGCCTGAGCACGAACCACTGCTGCGGCCCGCCGCCGGGGGCGGGCCGGGGCGGCGTGCTGCCGCCCCGGCCATCGTCGGGGGCTGTCATGCGGCACCGGCCAGTTCGCCGTCGCTGGCCGCGCTGCCATCGGTCCCGGCCGGCGCGGTCGCGGTGCCGGCGAGGCGGAACTTGCGGGGCTTTTCGGTGGCCAGCTCGGCGTCGCCGTGCTTGACGAGGGTGTCCAGGGCGTTGGCGATGGCCCCGGAGGAGTTGCCGAGCACCTTGTGGATCTCGTGCGGGGTGAAGCTCCTTGCCGGGCTGGTCGCGCAGGTGGCCCAGGACCTTCTCGCGCAGCCCGCCGGGGCGGGCGGCCGGAGCCTTGCGCCCGCTGGCGGCGGCCCTGAGCGCCCGGCGGGCCTGGGCGGCCTGGTCGCAGATCTCGTCCAGACTCGCCAGCGCGGCGCGCAGGTCTCCGCTGGTCAGCGCGGTCGCGGCGGCGGAGGCGGCGGCCTGGATCTGCTCGATGCGCCCGGTGATCTCCGCGACCAGAGCCGGGTCCGGCGGCTCGCCGACGGCCCCGGCCTCTGCGGCAGCCGGGCTGTCGCCGGGGCCTGGCCCGGCGTCGCCGGCGGACTCGCCGCCGCCCTGTTCCGGGCCGGAAACCGTGTCCGGCTCGCCGGGGCTGCCACCAGGCACGGCTGCGCTGGTGCCGGGGCCAGGGCTGACCTCGTCGCTGGCCTCCGGCTGGCTAGCGCCGACGGCCACATCGTCGTCGCCTCGGCCGGCCTGGTCCGCGGCGGCGGGGCCGTCGGCGGGCTGGCTGCTGGCTGCGGGCTCGCAGTCCGGCCCGTGGCCGGCGCCGGGCTGGTGGCTGGTGCCTTCGGCGGCGGTCAGGGTCCAGGTGTCGGGGATGCCGGGCTTGCCGCCCTTGGCGCGGGTGACGGTGCCGGCGGTCTCCAGCTCGGTCAGGGCGTCGCGGGCGGCGGCGCGTCCGATCCCGATCGCGTCGGCGATGACGGCGGTGGTCGCGCCGCCGGGGTGGGCGGCCAGCGCGGCGCAGGCGGCCCCTGCCGGGCTGTCGGGGGCGGGCCGCGTACCGGGCACCGGGGCGGGGCCGGCGCGGCGTGTGCGGCGCTGCGGCCGACGGCCGGGCGGGCGGTTGCAGGGTTCTTCTTGCGTGCCATTCCGATGACTCCATTTCGTTTCCGGCGGCATTCTTAATGCCTGCGTCCGATGTTTTCTGGACGACGATCGCTCTGTGCCGGGCGTGAAGTCAAGCGGTGAATGCAGAAATTTCTGGTCTTCGGCGGAAGCCCGGAAACCCGGCCTGCGGAACGAATTCCGGGACTCTTCGGAATCCGGTCGCACGGCCGGGAGAATCTCCTCGCCTCGTGGAATGCCTCAGCCTGGGCGGTGGTTGCTGCTCAGCCAGGATGGGAACCCGATGGCATCACCCGGCCAGCGAAACTGACATTCAATCTCTGCCCGCGCTTTTCACTGATCCGCAGCCGGATGCTTTTTTGTCTTGTTCCGGTCTTCTTCTCCGCCAGTTATCCCGCAGGCGGGCGGCGCCCTTAGGGTGAACCAGGATCAGCGTGGGGGTGCCCGCCTCGCGGGGCTTGGGAGCGGACTGGCCGCCTCCCTTGGATTGTGAGCTCGCTTGACAGATTCCACGGCTGCGGGTGTCCTCCTGTGGCTTCGCCGTTCGTCCTCTCACCAAACGCGGATCCCGATCTCGGAGATCACATTGGACAGGAGAAGCAGATGACTGGCAGCAACGCCGAACAGGCGATCTCGCAGGAGAAGTACGTGTCCGTGGGCACCTTCCGCAAGACCGGGGTGGCGGTCGCGACGGCGACGTGGATCGTCCCGGTCGACGGAGGCCGGGTCGGCCTCTTGACCTCCTCGGCTTCCGGCAAGGCCAAGCGGCTACGGAACAACCCGAGGTTGACACTGCAGCCGAGCGACGTCCGAGGCCGGGTCAAAGCCGGCACCACGCCGGTGACCGGCACCGTTGAGTTGGTGACCTCCGGTCCGGACTTCGAGGCGATCACGTCCAAGGTGAAGGGCAAGTACGGCCTGATGGTGCCCATCATGCGGCTGGTGGACAGTGCGCGACACCTGGGCAAGGGCCCCTTTCCCTATGCGGACACCGGCGTGGTGATCACGCTCCAGGGCTGATTCCCGCGGCGACCGTCGCAGGCATCAGCGGTCGGCACCTGGCACGGCCCGCAGGTCAGGGAGTCGCGGGCGGGTTGCTCAGATCGTCCCCCGGTCGGGGGAAGATAGCCGTACTGGCTCGGCCTTCCACGTGGACCGCGACTCCCGCATGAACCACACCAGGTCACCGACTGGCATACCAGGACGCCTGAAGCCGCGACTCAGATGATCCGGCCGCCCCGGCGACCACTCGACGTCACGGGCATGTCATCGACGTAAAACACCAGTTCAGAGGCATCAAAGGTGCAGAGCAGTCGGAAAACTGTCCGTGCCGGGGGTCGTAGCTGGTGACGGTTCCCTCGTCGCCGGGCTGGAGGCGGGTGTGCGGGTCCGCCGTGTAGTCGAGGGCGATGCGGTCGCCGCGCTGGTAGCCGGGCTGGCCGCTCACCGGGTGCTCTCTTCCTGCGCGGGTGCGGCCTGCGCGGGCTGGAGGGACGTTAGCTCGGTTTCGGTGAGCAGGGCGCCGAGCACCTGCCAGTGGGCTGCCGCAGGGTGATAGCCCGGTCAAGGTCGGCGGGCATGCGCTGGAGTTCGCCGAGTTCGTTCAGGCTCAGGCCGTGGTCGAGGCGCTGCTCGATCTCGGTGAGCTTCGCGCGGATCATCCCGGCGATCTCGCGGATGGTGCGCTCGGCGGCGTTGACTCCCCGGGCGGCGGTGTCGATGGCGTGGGCGGCGGGCCGGTCGCGGCCGTCGATGAGCTGGCTGAGCTGGTCGTAGGTGATGCGGTCCTCGTTCACGGGTTGGCTCCTTTTCTTTTCCGGCGCTGGGTTCCCTCGGGCGGGGGATGCCCCGCCCGAGGGTCGGGGGGTCAGGCGGTCAGGGCGCGGGTGGCGGCGCGGGCGATGACCTCGATGGTGTCGGCGGGGTCGGTGAGGGTGATGACCTGGGCGTCTGCCCATTCGTGCTTCTCGTCCCAGGGGAAGGGGTCGTCGGGGCGCAGGATGATCACGCCGCAGCCGGTCTTGGCCAGGCGGGTGATGCGCCGCTGCGCGCCGGTGATCTCCTCGGGGGTGTGGTAGGTGTCGGAGACGATGGCCAGCAGCCGGGCGGTGCCGGGGCGGGACAGGCCGAGCGCGCCGTCGAGGGCGTCGATGGCGCGGCAGAGCTGCTCGGTGCCGTCGGGGGCGGCGAAGTCGGTGACCTGGGCGGGGGCGTGGCCGGGGTGGGTGAGGGCGTGGACCTGCTCGCCGTACAAGACGGTGGCGGTGGTCGCGGCGGGCAGGGCGCAGGCGGCGCGGGCGAGGATCCAGGCGGCGGAGGCGACCGGGCCGGTGAAGGCGCTGCATGGAGCCGGAGATGTCGCAGGCGATGCCGGCGCGCAGCGGCGGGGCGGGCACGCGGCGGCTGCGGGTGCGGGTGAAGGGCTCGGCGGTCGGGCGGGCGCCGGCGGCGCGCTGGGCGTCGGCGGCGAGCACCTGCCGCATCCGCAGGCGGCCGGGCGGGGCCGGCGAGGTGACGGTGACGGTGTCGCGCCCGCCGGCGGTGGCGTCGCGCAGGGTGCGGGTCAGGCGGCGGGCGGCGGCCTTCTCGCCGTCGCGGGGCTGGCGGGTGCCGGTGACGGCGCGGCGGGGTGGTGCGGCGGGCGAAGACCTCGCGGGCGGCGCGGCCGGCGTCGATGCGGGCGGTGTTCTCGGCGTCGCGTTCGGCCTTCCTGCCGGGCGGGAAGGGCGGCGGCGGGGTGAAGTCCGCCTCGACGGCGGCGGTGATCGCGTCGATGGCGTCGCGGATGGCGTCCAGCAGGTCGGAGAGGTCGATCTCGATGGGGGCGGGCGGCGGCGGCGTCGGGGTCGAGGCCGAGGATGCGGCACCAGCGGCGGGCGAGGCGGACCATGGTGCGGGCGTCGTCGTCGGCGACCTGGTGGGCGGCCTTCCAGGTGTCTTCCAGCCGCTTGAGGGCATCGGCGCCGATCGCCTTCTCGACCTGGGCGGCGACGTCGGCGGTCTCGGCGGCCTCCAGGATGCCGGCGTCGCGCCGGGCCAGGACCAGGGCGGCGGCCGAGCCGGCCTCGCGGGGGGTGCCGGGGGCGGCGCCGGCGGCGGTGAAGTCGTCGAGGATGAGCTTGCTGACGGTGGCGCGCAGCCAGCGGCGGTCGCCGGGGCGGCGGGTGACCTGGGCGGCCTCCATGCGGGATTCTTCGAGCAGGTGGGCGGCCTGGCACCAGTTGGCTCTCTCGGCGGGCGGCGGGGCAGACCTTGCTGTGGGCGGCGTGGCCGCCTTCGTGGGTCAGGGCGCCCCAGATGACCGGGTAGCGTTCGCGGTCGGCGGGGCTGGCCGGGTTGGCGGTGGCGGGGCTGACGCCGAGCAGGTTGCCGTCGACCTCGATGACCGGGATGGCGGGCAGGTAGCAGGCGGGGTGGCCCAGGCCGGCGCCGGGGGCGCAGGCCACGGGCACGGGGCGGCCGGCGATGGCGGGGATCTCGGCGGTCATGGCGGCTGATAGCGTGCGCCAGGCTCCGGTGGGCGTGGCCAGGGCGGGCGGGGCGGGCGGGTGCAGGGCGGTCATCGGGGGGCTCCTTTCCGGGGGGTGCGGGGCGCGGGGTTCAGACCTGGCGGCCGAGGGCGAGGGGGGTGATGGTGCGGCCGAAGGCTTTGCGCAGGGCGGCGGCGACGACGTCCTGGTCTTCTTCGGGGGCGATGCCGGCGAGGTTGGCGGCGGCGGCGTTCTCGCCGAGGGCGGCGGCGGTGCGCTGGTAGCCGATCAGCTCGCGGAGCTGGGGTGACCAGCCGATCTCGCCGCTGGCCTGCCGGCCGGCGAGGTCCTCGGCGGCGGTGATCGCGCGGGGGTCGATCTTGAGGGCGCGGGCGAGGTCGTAGTCGGTGCCGACCTTGACCTGGACCGTGAACCGGGAGGACAGGGCCTCGGTCAGGACCGCGCCGTGGACGTTGGGGTTGTGCCCGCCGATGATGTAGAAGCCGGCGGCGGCGGTGATCGTCTCGCCTTTGTGGGCCTTGACCGTGATCTCGCCCGCGGCCGTCCATGGCGGGGTAGGTCACCGCGAGCACCGCCGGGCTGATCAGGGTGGCGTCGTCGATGAACAGGACCTTGCCCTCGGTCATGGCGGTGATCAGGGGTCCGTAGATGAACTCGTAGGTGCCGTCGTCGCGCTGGGTGTAGTCGCCGACCAGGTCGCCGACGGCGGTGTCGCCGTCGCCGGCGACCGTGATGACCTCGTCGCCGAAGGCGGCCTCGACCAGGGAGGTCTTGCCGGTGCCGGGCGGCCCGTACAGCAGGGCGGGGATGCCCGGCCGCGCGCAGCTTGCGCAGAGCGTCGACGTCGGGCATGTCGGCCAGCGCGCGGGGGCGGTAGATGGCGCCGTTCGGGCGGGTCACGCCCGAGGGCGGCGGGGCTGGGGTGGGCGGCAGGGGCGGCGGGCCGGCGCGGGGACAGGCCTGGGCGAGGTGGCGGGCTTGGGCGCCGGCGCGGTGGACATGCCGCCGGCTGCCGCCTTGGTGGCGGGGGTGGCCTGGTAGCGGGCGGGCTTGCCGGATTGGGGCTCGGCCTCGCCCCGGTCGGCCAGGGTTTTCAGGGCGTTGCCGACGGCGCCGGCGCTGCGGTCCAGCGCCTTGGCGATCGGTGCCGGGCGTGTGGGGGCCGGGGTGCTCGTCCAGCCAGGCGGCGACCTGGCGGCGCAGCTCGCCGTTGCCGAGCCGGCCCGTGGGCGTGGTGCGCGGGGCGGTGGTGGTCATGGTGATCTCCGGTACGCGGGGTCGAAGGCGGGGCGGGGTGCAGCCAGGGTCAGCCGGCGGCGCAGGGGCAGTCGCCGGCGGCGAGGTCGTCGCCGAAGGTGGTGAGCAGTTCGGCCAGCGCGGCGGGGTGATAGGTGAGGGCGCCGGGGTCGAGGTCGGCCAGGTCGGCGCGGCTCATGATCAGCAGCCATGTCGATTCGGCGTTCAGCGCGCGGTAGAAGTCCTCGGTGATCACGCGGGCCTCGGCGCCGTCCCAGATCAGGTGGGGGTTGCCAGGCTGCGGTGACCAGGTCATTCGCGTTTTCCTCGGTGACAATTACGGGCGCGCACATTTCCGGCAGGCCTCCTTTTATGAATTCGCGGGTTTCCGGTATTCCCTATTCCGTTTCCCTATTTCCTAGGTACACCACGACGCTATCTCGGCACCCCCGACCAGTCAACGAATTCCCGGCCTTTATCGCGGGCAATTTTCCGCCAATTTCCCGCGCTAATAATGCGGACTGCTATTGCGCGGATACGCACGGCCGCGGCGCCTTTTCCCGCGCGCCTTTCCCGCGCCGCCGGCCGGCCGCCGACCGCCTCGCGTACGCGCCGCGCCGGGTACCCGCCTCGCCCCGCAGCCACCCGCGCCGGCCGTCGCCGCCTACCTCGCGCGTCCGCCTCGCGGTGCACGCCTCGCGGGCCGCCTCGCGGCCACCGAGGCGCTGCGCCAGGGTAGCCTGCGCGACGGCACCCGGCACAACACCAGTCACATGTACAGACACAGCCATGACCACCGTATTTAAACGCACGCAATCACGGGACCCGCGCGCCATTCATTATTGTTTTACGAGCTATGCGCGTAATCAGTCTGGGAGTCCGCCGGAAGGTTTATTTCGGCGCACTGCCTGCGCGTTCTCCCCGTCCGGGGGTTCCGGTGTCGGCAGGTATACGCCACGGAACCCGGACTGGCTGACGGTGCGGAATGGCCACCGGGCCGGATTGCTCGCGGCTGGGTTCTCCCAGGGCGGGGCCGTGATGGCAGTGGCGGCCCGGGACCGGGCCGGTGCCCGGCCGCGACGCGGAGGCCCGCCGGGACCGGGCGAGAGTGGCGGTGATGGTAGCGGGACTTCAGGCGCGGCGACGAGTCCACGGGCGCGGCCAGATGCTCAGCCGGGGCTGGCCGGGGCGCGGGGCCGGCTGGTGATGATGGCGGGGCGTGGGTGCTGAGCAATGATGCGGCGATGTGCCGGGTCTGGGTGCCAGGCGTGATGCCCAGCTCGGTGAGCCGGGCCTCCAGAAGGCTGAGCGTCCGGCGGACGGCCTCGGGGTGGCCTGCAGCGGCCTGCAGCCGCATGATCTTCTGGTAGAGGTACTCGTTGTACGGGTCATGGGTGAGCGCGGTTTCGAGGGCGGCCTGGGACTGGGCGGGGTCGCGGGGCTGCAGGATCGCGGCGATGGCGGTCCAGGCGTCCAGGGCGCAGCGGCGCGCGGTCTCGGCGTAGGGCTCGGCCCATTCATAGCCTGCGCCCTCGGCCAGCTCGCCGTGGTAGAGCGCGGCGGCT
This sequence comes from uncultured Actinomycetota bacterium, assembly GCA_963815375.1. Classification (GTDB taxonomy): domain Bacteria; phylum Actinomycetota; class Actinomycetes; order Streptosporangiales; family Streptosporangiaceae; genus JASHPR01. The sequence goes on from CAWFGX010000001.1 coordinate 219,012, forward strand.
TGCTGGCATGCGGCCAGCCGGGCGTCGTCGGTGACAGCGTGGCGGGCCTGGTCCAGGGCGGCGGTGAACTGCCACAGGTCGGCGCTGAACAGGGCGGGGTCGAGGCGGTAGCGGCCGGCGGTGTGCAGGATCCACATCGGCGCGGTCAGCCCGGTTGCGGTGCGGAGCAGGTCGCGGGCCTTGCGCAGGGCGAGGTTGCGCTGGCCGTCGCCGCGGCCGGGGTCTGCTTCGGGCCACAGGGCCTCGCTGATCGCCTCGGCGGTCACGCCGTCCTGATGCACGGCCAGGAACGCGAGCAGTTCGCGGGCCTTGCGCAGCCCGCCGCTGATCTCCTTCCGGGCGGTGGTGATCCGCAGCGGCCCGAGGATGGCCAGGTGAACCAGCCGGGCGGCGTCTGCGGCTGGCGCGCTGTCCGCGGCGGCTGCGGCGCGGGCCGGGGCCGGGGCATTGCGAGGGCGCGGCGCTGGCTGCGGCAGGGCGTGTGCCGGGCGGGCGACTGCTGGCGGGGCGGGCATGTCAGCCGGCGGGCGCGGGCAGTGCGCCGTGGAGGGCACCGGCCGGGGCGGGAGGTGCCGGGGCGGGCTGCAGTGGGTCCGGCGCGGGGGGCGGGATGGTGCCGGCGTCGCGCAGCAGGGCGGCGATGGCTGCGGCGTCACTGGCGCCGAGGTGGAACAGCCGGACGCCGTCCAGCCCAGCGGCGGGGGGCGTGACATGGGTGATCAGGCCGTCGGCGGCGACGTGGCAGGTGGTGCCCTGCTGCCAGCGGCCGAGCAGAAGCGCGGCGGCTCCCAGGGCCCGGCCGGAGGCCAGGATGCTGCGCAGCCGCTGCGCGGCGGTGGGATCGGCGGTGGCGATCAGCGTCACGGTGGGCCCGCCAGCGGCATGCGCGCCGGCGGCGATAAGCGGGTCGTCGTCGCTGTCGAGGGTGCCGCTGGTGCGGGCGTGACGCAGCAGCGCGGCTTCCATCTCCGCCAGGGCCGCGGTCAGCGAGGTGGGCGCCAGCACGCCGGGGACCGGGCCGGCGGCTCGCCGGGCAGCAGCCGGGCCAGGTCGGTGGCGGGGATGATGACCGCCGGGGCCGTCCCGGCGTCCGCAGGCGGGGATTCGGCGAGCAGGGCGGCGAGGATCCCGCGGGCGGCCGACGGCGCGCCGGGACCGGTCAGGCCGAGCCCGCCGACCGCGGCGATGTCCAGGACGGCTTCCCTGGTGCCGCGCACGCCCAGCGGGATGCTGCCGGGCTCGGCAGCGAACGGCCCGCAGGTGCTTTGTGTCTGCGGGCTCCCGCCGGGCCGCGCTGGTGACAGGGGTCCGGCAGGGGACTGGGGACGGGCGGGGCCGGGACCAGGACGGGGGTCTGGTCCGGGTGTGGTGTTGTCATAGGGGTCGAGGCAGGGATCGGCGACCGGCTCGCCGTCCGCGTCGGGGCCGTCGTCGTCGCTGCCGGTGGCGGGCAGGGCGGGGCGGACGGCGCGGCGCAGGGCGGCGATCACGGCGGGCAGTGGCGGCTCGCCGGGCTGGAGGCTGGCGGTCAGCCGGGAGCGGGGCCGGTAGCGGCGGCGGCGCTGGATGCGGGCGAGGGTGACCGCGGCGGCGACCAGGACCGCGACGCTGATCCCGGCCAGGGCACCCGACGGCAGGCGCACGGCGGCCGGCTGGGAGTGCGGGTGCCTGCTGGCCGCGGCGGGGGCGTGCGCGCCGTCGCCGCGGTGGTGCTGTGGTGTGGTCGGCGGCGGCGCGGGCGTGGCCGCCGAGGGTGACGGGGCGGGCGTGGCGGTGGGCGGCGACCCTGGCATGTCGGGCGGCAGGCCGCTTGTGGCGGTGGCGGGCGGGGCGAGCAGCAGGACCCAGCCGGGGTAGATGAGGCTGGGGTCGGTCAGGGTGCGGCCACCGGGCTGGGGGCGGCCGGCGTTGATGGCGTACAGCTCATGCCAGCGCTCGCCGTTGCCCAGGTACCGTCCGGCGATGGCCCACAGGTCATCGCCGGGCGCGACCCGGTAGACCGGAGGCGCCGGCGGGGGCGCGTCGCGGCTGCCGGCAGCCTGCGCTGACGCTGCGGTGGGGGCCGGCGCGGCGTCCGGCTGCGGCTGGCCGGGTGCCCGCAGGGCTGCGGCGGCGGTGTGGGCGGTCAGCGCCGCGTGCAGCGGCTGGGCGGGCCGAGCGGCGGCGTGCGGCAGGGATATCACCAGGGTGGCGCCGATGAGGGCGGCGGCAGCCGCCTGGAACGGGCCGATGACCGGCAGCCGGGGCACGCGGTAGCCGGTGACTGCGGCGGCTGTCTCGATCAGGACGCAGACGGCGGCAATGGCCCACAGCACCCACACCGCACAGGCCAGGCCTTTGATGATGGCGTCGTCGCTGAGCGGGCTGGTCAGAAAAGCCTGCACCTGCCCCCGGGCAGGCAGGTGATGGGGCAGTGGCCAGCCGGTTAGGCGGGTCAGGGCGCACGGCGGCCCGGCCAGCACTGCGGCCAGGCCGGTGAGGGCTGCGGCGGCACGGGCCAGGTGGGTCAGCGGGCCGGGCGGGCGGGTCACGGGAGTTCCCCGTTGATGCCGAGCTCGGGGACGGCGGTGGCGGTGGCGTACACGGTGATCGCGCGCAGCCCGGCGGCGTCCAGGATCTGCATCGGCTGGACGATGGTGACCGTCACCGTGACGGCGTTCCCGGCGACGGTGGCCGTGCCGGAGGCGCCGATGCTGGCCAGGTAGGCGCGCGCGCCGGCGACGGCCTGGCCGGGGATGAGCACCAGGGTGCCGTCCTGGCGGTAGACGGCGAGGTTGATGGCCTGGGCTCCGGCGCGGGCGGCTTCCTGCGCCTCGCCGAGCGCGCGCTCACGGGCGGCCAGGGTCAGCCCGCCATCGAGCACCAGGCCGGCGAGCAGGATCAGCGCGGCCATCATGACGACGACGAACGCCGTGATCTGCCCGCCATCACCCGCCAGGCGACGCCAGCGGGACCGGGGGCGTCGGGGGATCATGGGCCGGCTCGGTAGACGTCGATGGGTGAGGTGAAGCTGGCGGTGAGGGTCTGTGAGCCGGTCAGGTGCAGCAGGGTGAGCCCGGCCAGGGACACGGTGCAGCTGACCTGGACGCTGACCTGGCCGCCGGGACGGAAGCCAGCGGTGTCGGGGGTGACGGTCAGCGGGTCGCAGGTGACGTGGTCGCTGGCCAGCGCGGCCTGCGCGGTCACCTCCGCCTGGGACGTGGCGGCGGCGGGGTCGCGGGCCAGGGAGGCGGCGCGGGCGGCCTGCATGGCGGCGCCGTCGACCTGCAGCCGCGCGTCGGTACCAGCCGCCCGGCAGCGACGATGAGCAGCAGGATCATCAGCAGCAGCGGGGTGATCAGGACCAGCTCGGCGGCGGCTGACCCGTTGTCGTCCCCGGCGTGGGCGCGCAGGCGCGAGAGCAGGCGCATGGCGGGCTATCCCTGCTCGCCATCGGGGACGAACCGCTCGACGGGCCCGGTGACGATGACGTGCACGGGGAAATGCAGGCCCGGCACCGGGAGCACGTCCTCGGCGGTGCCGGTGATCTGCACGGTGGCGGCGGCCGGCGTGCGGGTGACGGTGACCTGCGGTGCGGCCAGGACGTTCCCGCCGATCTGGTCCAGGACCTGGGTGGCGCGCTGCTGCCCGGCGGCGGCGCTGCCGCCCTGGACGCGGGCGGCGGCCAGGGCTTCCTCAGCGGTGGCCTGGGCGACGGCGGAGGCGTGCGCCCAGATCGCGAACTGGACGATCAGCAGGATCAGGAGCATGAGCAGCGGGGTGGCGATGACCATCTCGGGTGCTGCTGCGCCCTGGTCATCACGCCACCACCGGGCTCGCCGCCGCGCCCTGGACTGGTGTGGCTGCAGCTGCCGCGGGCTGCTGTGCGCCGACTGCCCGGCTGGCTCTTTCGGCTGGTGCCGGGGTGAGGGCCGGGGGGCGGGACGGGTGCTCATCCGAGGTTCAGGCTGCTGGCTTTGGCCAGGACCTTGGCCGAGATGATGGCGATCGCGGCGATCGCCAGCGCTACCAGCAGGGCGATCACCAGGACGGTCTCGGTGGTGTAGCCGGCGTCGCCGTTACGCCGGGCCTCAGCCAGCCGGGCGCACAGCACCGCGGCGGCCAGGCGTAGATACCCAGGCAAACCGGGCATGGGGTGCCTCCTTTGCTGTGGTTGTTGTCTGTGTTCGGCCTCACCGTCGGCGGCGCCGAGCGCTGCACCCGGCCCGCCGGAACCGGCTGGCAGCGCCACGCAGTCCCCCGCGGCCTCGGGCAAGGGCGCAGAGAACTGGCCGTTCCCCTTACCGTGGATGCGGCGTAGTCTCAGTCCTGGCAGGAGCGCCTGCCGGATTCCGAGCTGTCCGCGGCCCGCGCCCGCGGCGGCGGTGAGGACAAGGGCCGCTGGTTCGCGCTGCCGGTAAGACCTGTCACTGCCAGACCAGGCGATCAGGGCGCGGGGCAGCGTCGCCGCAGGGGACATGGCGTGACTGACGACAGCGCGTTCAAAAAGCAGGTCCGGGCCCGGATGGCCGGGACCGGGGAGAACTACACCGTCGCCCGCCGGGCGATCATCGCCGGGCGTGACCCCGGCCAGCCGCCAGTGGCGCTGCGGGTCTACCTGAGCCCGCACGTGGACCTGGCCCTGACCGATGAGACAGCCCGCGCCTATGAGGCGGCTGACGAGCAGACCCAGCGGGACATGGCGAACCCGCTGCTGGCCGATCACATCGAGCTGGCCGGGATCGGGGAAGCCGGGATCGCCGCCGGGTCGGAACTTGAGACGGTCCAGGACCTGTTGATCGATGAGATCGCTGACGCGGTACACCGGTGCGTACCACGGGGGGCCGGGATAGCCGCGATGGCGGTCAGCGGGGACCTGGACCACGTCAAGGTCGATATCCACGCTCGCCGGCCGGGCCTGGTGCACGGCCATGGCCACGCGGAGATCGGCCGGCTCCGCGCCGAACTGCAGGAGCTGACCGGCAAGCCAGTGCAGCTGAACGTACTGGAGGCCCGCCCGGAAATAGGGCGGAAGGAAATACGAATAGGGTCCGGGAACACTGCTGGCTGAAGATCGCAGCCGGTATCCGCCCCGGCGAAGGCCACCCTCGACTGGGATCGGCTCGCCGTCTCCCGGCTGGCCGATAGCGCAAGGAAACAAGACCAGGAACCCGCGCATGTCCATGGCGCGCCCGCAGGACAGCACACCCCCTGCGTGGCTTCCCGAACTCAAGCACGCCAACCTGGCCTCCGGGAGCCTCCGTCCTTGGGTTCCCGGCCGGCGGCGCTTCGGAATTCGTGAACTCACGACAGACCTAGATGCCGGTCAGGACGTTGATGACGGCGGGGTAGCCGATCAGCAGAAGGAACCCGGCGAACAGCAGCACCAGGGGCAGGCTCATCCGCTCGGTGGCGGCCTGGGCGGTGGTCTCGGCGTCGGCTAGCTGGCGGGCGCGGATGGCGGCGGCCCTGGCGGTGAGGCTGGCGCGGACTCTGGCGCCTTCGGTGCCGGCCAGGGTGATGGAGGCGGCGAGCTCGCTCAGCTCACTGATGTCCAGGTCGTGGCCGAGCTGGCCGAGAGCCTCCCACGGCGGGCGGCGGGTCAGCCGGGCGACGTCCAGCGCGCCGCGCATCTGGGTGAACGCCCATCCCTGCCCGGCCGCGGCGGCGTAGGTGAGGGCTGCTTCGACCCCGGCGCCGGCGGCGACCGAGATGACGACCAGGTCAAGGAACGCGGCCAGGGCGTGACCTGCGGCGGTGCGGCGGGCGGCGGCCTGCTGCCGGACAGCCAGTGCCGGCAGCGTGTACCCGGCGGCGGCCAGGGCCAGGGCGGCGGCTGCGGGCAGCTGCCAGGCCACGATGATCCCGCCGGCGGCCAGCAGCCCGGTTAGGGCCGGGGCGGCCAGGAGGCCGGTGATCGCGGCGGTGGCCTGCTCAGCCAGCAGCCGCTCAGCCGGACGGCCCATCAGCGCCAGGTCGCGGCGCACGCTGCGGGCGGGCAGCCCCATGCAGGCGAGCAGTCCGGCGGCGGGCCGGCCGCACCCTGGCCGCCCAGCTGTCCTCCTGCGCGGTCACAAACGGCGGCTGCGCCGGCTCGCCGATGATGGCCTGCAGCTCCTGGGCCAGGCTGACCCGCCGCGGCGCCAGCCCCGCGGCAGCGGCGATCATGCCTACGCCGGCCAGGACGCCCAGCAGCAGTGCCCCGGTCACCGCCCGCTCCCCGTCTGCGCCGGAACGCTCTGGCCCGGATTGGTGAGGATCCGGGGGTTCTGGCCGAAGCCGCTGATCTTGTTCAGCCACCAGAACGCGGCGGCGAAGCAGCCGCCGACAGCCAGCAGGACCAGTTGCCCAGCCGCGCTGCCGTAGGGAGCCAGGAACACCCGGCTCCACGCCAGCAGCCCAGCGGTCAGCACCACGGTGACCGCGATGATGATCCGTGACCCGGTGCGGACCCGGGCGCGTGCGGCGGCGACCCGCAGCCGCATCGCGGCGTGCTGGCGGGCGGACTCGGCCAGGCTGGACAGCAGCTGTCCCAGGTCGCGGGCCTGCTGCTCGGCGGCCAGCAGCAGCGCCGCTGTCACCAGGTCCGCAGCCGGGTCAGCGGCCTCATCAGCGAAGGCCCGCAGTGCGTCCGGGAGCCGCTGCCCGTGGCGGATCTGCGCGGCCAGCAGCGTGACCTGCTCGCGGACCGGTCCTGGTGCGATCGGTGCGGTGGCCAGGATCGCCTGTTCCAGCCCGGCGGCAGCGGCGAGGGTGTCCCGTAGTTGCTCGGTCCACGACGCGATCGCCTCGATGCGGCGCACTGCCTGCTCGCCGACGCGGTCGGGTCCCAGCGCGCGGGGCAGGAACCAGGCCGCCAGGCCCGCCAGCACGGTGCCCGCGGGCCACCTGGTGACCACCGCCACGATGGCAGCGGCCAGCAGCGTGCCACCGATTCTGGGCATGCTTGCCTGAGCGCGGAAGCGTTCCATAGCGTCCCGCCAGCGGCTGCCGTCGGCGGCGGTGCGGGCGCGCAGCCCGGCGGCAGTCAGGACCAGGCCCAGCGCGGCGGCGGCGCCCAGCACGGCCCCCAGAGCCGCGCTGCCGCCGGTCATAGCCGGGCTCCGGCGCTCTGGTAGCCAGCGGCGTCCAGCTCTTCCATGGTGGCGGCGCGGACGGGCACGGCGGGGACGGCGCGGTGGCCGGGGCCGGGGGCGTAGATCTCGTTGGAGACGATCTGGCGGCCGTCGGCGTCGGTGACCTCGCGGATGCTGGAAATACACCGCTGGCCGGCGGTGTCCCAGGCGAGCTGGATGACGAAGTGGACCGCGCCGGCGATCAGCAGGTTGGTGTCCTCCAGGGACAGGTGCTCGGCGGACTGCGCGGCGTAGGCGGCGGCCTTGATGAACGCCCCGCGGGAGGAGCTGGCGTGGATGGTGGCCATCGACCCGTCGTTGCCCTGGCTCATGGCGTTGAGCATCGGGACGACCTCGCTGCCGCGGACCTCGCCGACGATCACCCGGTCCGGGGTCATCCGCAGCGCCCACCGCACCAGCTCGGCCAGGCTGATCTCCCCTTCGCCCTCCATGTTCGCCTCGCGGGACTGCATCGCGACCACGTCGGGGTGAGCGCGGGTGTCGAAGTCCAGGCACAGCTCGAGGCTGTCCTCGATGGTGATCAGCCGCTCCCGCGGCGGGATCGCACCAGCGAGCGCCCGCAGCAGGGTGGTCTTGCCGACCGCGGTGCCGCCGGAGATCAGGATGTTCTTGCGTGCGCGGACCACGGCAGCCAGGAACGAGGCGAGCTGGGGGTCGAGGGTGCCGTTGGCGGTCAGGCCGTCCAGGGAGGCGGCGGTGAGGCGGTCGCGGCGGATCGCCACGCACGGCCGGCCGGTCACCGCCATCACCGCGAACAGCCGCCCGCCGCCGGGCAGCGGGACGCTGACCCGTGGGGTGGCCCGGTCGAAGCGGCGTTCCTCGTTCCCGGCCCGGGTTGCGATGGTGCGGATCAGGCCGGTCAGCTCATCGTCGCTGCCCGCGATGGGTGCGGCGCGGACGCGCCGGCCCCCGGCGTACTGGACGAACACCTGGTCGCAGCCGTTGGCGTTCACCGACTCGACGTCGGGGTCATCCAGGAACATCTGGAAGCCGCCCAGGCCGAACAGCGCGTCGAAGACCGCCTGCCCGATCTGCTGCTCGGCGGCGGCATCCAGCGGCGGGCGGGCCTGCGTCAGCGCACGGGCGGCCTGGGCGTCCAGGGCCTCAGCGATCAGGTGCCGGCCCGCCTCGGCACGTTGCGCCCAGGTCAGCGGGTGCGGGCCGCCGGGCACGCTGGCGAGCTGTGCCAGGCGGCGGGCGACCTCATCACGCAGCTGCCGGGTCAGCTCATGGTCGTGTCCGCCGCCGGGCTGCGGCGGGAGAATCTGGTCAGCGGGCTGTGTCACCTGCGGTCACCTCCGCCCCATGACGGCCGGGGTCTGCGGCTGACGGGGACGGCGGCTGCGGCTGCGGCTGGCCGGATCCTGCGGCCAGCGTGGCGGCGAAGCTGGCCGCTGCCCGTCCGAGCGGCAGCCGCCCGATCTTGCGCAGCCCGCTGCCGCCTGTGGCGGCCAGCGCCGGCACAGCGCGCGGGTCGGCGGGAATAGTGGCCTGTACCGGGATGCCCAGGGTGGCCGCGATTTCCTCCGCCGGGTAGCCGCCCCCGCCGCTGGCGTCGGTGGCCAGCAGCAAGGCCAGCCGCGCCCCCGCGGCCGACAGCGCGTCTGCGCTCAGTGCCAGGTGGGACAGGTCGCTAACCCGGGGCCGCACCATCAGCAGCGTTACCTGCGCACAGGCGGCGATAGCCAGGGCTGGGGAGCCGGGGTCCAGCCGGCCGCAGTCGGCGATGACTGTCTGCGGTCCGGCGGCCAGCCAGCCCAGCAGCCTGCTGCCATTGCTGGCGAGGGCAGCCAGGCAGGCATGGGCCTGCTCGGCGCCGGGCGGGGCGATCACCAGGTGCAGTCCGCCGGGCAGCTGGTGGGCATGCTGCCAGGCCAGGCTAGGGCTGTGGTCGTGGCGGGCGGCGGCGGCCAGGCTGGTCAGCCCGGGGGCGGGTGGCAGGCCCAGCTGGGGGCCGAGGTCCCCGCCGGCGGGGTCTGCCTCGATGAGCAGCCGCCGCTCCCCCGGCCAGACAGCAGCCAGCGCCAGGCAGGTCGTGGTCACGCCCGGCGACCCTTTCACCGAGGCCAGCGCGATCAGCGGCACCAGCTCACGCTCCCGCCGGGATAGTCACCAGGGCGATCTGGCCGGCTGCTGCCGCGGCGGCCACCTGCGGCACCGCGTTCTGGCTCAGCGCGAGCTCAACGACCGTGGTGCCCGAGCCGGGGTTCACGCTGACGCCCAGCACGACGCCCTGGCCCGCTGGCAGCGCCGGCGCCGGGGCGGCCTGCGAGGCGCCGTCTGAGGATGTGGCTGGGGTGGTGAGCACGTCCACGGTCTGCCCGGCGGACAGGTCCGGCGGGTACTGGCCCGCCTTGACCGCGACCCCCAGATCGGCCTGCCCGGCCGCCGGGCCTGCCAGGCCGGCATCGCCGGGGGTCAGCAGCGCTCCGGCCGGCAACGGCCCGGCAGCCGGGCGGCCCACAATGCTGGCTTCCTGCGCGGCGGGGACCAGGCTGACCGGCCCGCCTGCGCTCACCCGCACGACCTGCAGATCCGCGGTGGTCAGCAGCTGCCCGGCCGCCACGTCGCGGGCAACGGCCAGGACCGGCTGGCGGTTCCCGGCCCGCTGCCACCCGGCCGCGGACATCAGCGCGCACACCGCCACCACCAGCACCCCGGTCGCCGCCAGCGCCCAGCTGCGCCGCCGCTGCGGCAGCCGGAGGGCGGCGCGGCTGTCAGCTGCCCTGCGGGTGCTGCTCACTGTCGTCATCACGCACCCCCGCCGGTGTTGACCGCCTGGGACTCAGCCACCCGCATCGCAACGGCGGCCGTGGTGAACAGCGGCGGCAGCTCCCCTGCGGTGCCGCCGGTCCCCGTCCAGGTGATGTCCCAGGTGATGGTGACACTCACCAGGAAGGTTCCGTCTGGCTGCCCGGCGCTGGAGACGGAGTAGGTGTAGCCGCATGTTGGCGAGGAGGACGCGGGATTGTCACTGGTGGTGTAGGGCATGCCGGGGCCGCGGCAGGTGACCGTCTGCCCGTCGCCCATCTGCCAGGACGCCGACACCGGCGTGGCGGTCGCAGTGACCGACTCAGCGGGAACCTGCGCGGTCTGCACCTGAGGCCGCCAGACCGCCGGAGCGACCCACAGCCAGGTCGGCAGCCCGGTCAGCTGCAGCGCACCCGCCGGAGGGGAGGACCCGATCACCGGATCAGGCAGCCGCAGGTACCGCACCGCCAGCTGAGCCAGCTCCGCCGGCGCCAGCGGCGCCCCGGCACCGCCACCACCCGCAACGCCGAACAGGCAGGTCACCGTCTGGCCCTTAGCCGTGCACGGCGGCCCGCCACCAGCCTGGGCAGCGCTGCCTGTCCCGTTCCCGCCCGCGCCGCCGCGGCTGGGATTCCCGGCGGTCACTGTGCAGCTGGGTGTGTAACTCTGTCCGCACTGGGTGCCGCCGAACCCGCCGGCGGCCGGGCCGCCTGTCGCGCTGGCCGCCGCCTGCCACGAGCCGGAGATCATCAGGGCGGCGGTCAGCACCACGGCCGCGCGCCGCGTAAGGGTCTGCGTCAGCATGTTCCCGCCGCCTCTACCACCAGGCCAGTCACCTTCCATACCTGGCCGAACAGCTGCAGCTGGGCGTAGATGCGGTGCCGCCCGGCCGGGGCGCCGCTGGCCGGCTGGCCCGTCGTGGTGTACTGCAGCCACTGGGAGTCATCCGCGCAGTCGGTCACCGACGAACTGTCCGGGCCGGATGCCGGGGTCATCGCCGTGACCTGCGGGTCCAGGACCGGGGCGCCGCGCAGCACCACACCCTGCTGCTGGTCGTTCAGCAGCGCCCGGGTCAGGACCATCAGCGCGTCCCCGGCCGCGTATTGCGACAGCGAGGACGCCTGGTAGCCGGCCGTGCGGGCCGCGACCGCATAGGCGTGCCACATGCCCGTGTACGCGTTCAGGATCGCTGTCTGCGGATCGCCTGATGCGGCTGCCGGGAGCCGCAGCGCGTGGGTCGCTGACACCGGTGTAGGGACGGGGGTGCTCGCGCCGTTCCCGCAGGCGGCCAGCAGCGTGCACGCGCCCGCGGCCAGCAGGCACGTCCGCGGTGCCCGCCGCCTGCCAGGCTCAGCAGCAGTCACGTGGGCGGAGGAAGCGTGCCCGCCCCGGCGGATCACCGGCGCCCCCGTGATGCGGTGCTGTCAGGCTGGGTGCTCTCACGCGGGGGCAGGGTCAGCGGCGGGGCGACGCCAGGCCGGCGCAGCGACGGTGCCGGCAGCCAGGCCGGAGCGGGCCTGGCCGACTCGCCTGGCCGGTCCGCAGGCGGGAAGTTCTCCACCGCCAGCGGCCAGGATGGCGGGGTCGCGGCACCATCGCTGGTGCGGTCCGTCCAGACGCAGCCGGGCACAGGACGCTGCTGGCTGTGGCCAGGTCCCCGGTGAAGGCTCCGGCGGGCCCGGCTGGTTAACGCCGGGAGTAGGTGCAGCATCGCCGATACGGCCGTCATCACGGCGAACACGGCGACGATTAGCAGTGCGACGGTCATCACCAGTCGTGTCCTCTCACTCGGTCTGCAAGCGGCACTTGGCGAAGCGCCTGGCAGCAGCAGGGACGCCATGATGTGTCTGTCCGGGCCGGATGCTGGCTGTGGACGCGGGACGCCGCGTGCTCACCGGCTGGCCTTTCGGGGTTGCTGGGCGTGGCGGCCCAGCGCGGCAAAGCTGCGGTCCGCCAGCCCAGTGCAGGCGCGGTCGTGGTTAACGCGGCGGCGTTCGTGTCCCGGCTGGTCACTGGGGCTCCCGGGAGCTGGTGGTGTCCGCGCTGGCCTGCGCGCGGGGCGGCAGGGTCAGGGGCGGCGGGACGCCGGGCCGGGGCGGCGGTGGTCCTAGCGGTCCCGCCCAGCCAGCCCAGGCCTGCTGCTCTGGCCCGGGGCGGGCTTGCGCGAACGTCTGGATGACCTGCACAGCCGGCGGGGCAGGATACGAGGAGCGCAGTGCCATCGCCAGCGCTGCGGCCCAGCCGAGCAGCGTCCAGCCCAGCAGCACGTTGATCGCCGCGACCGAGCCGATGTCGGGGACCCGGCGTGCCAGCCCGATCAGCACCGGCAGCAGGTATAGCGCTGCGCACGCCGCAGCCAAGTCGCACAGCACGAAGACGATGAAAATCGAGAACAGGGCATGCACCTGGGGCTCCCTTTAGCACGTGGTGATCCTGGTCACTGCTGACGCTAGGCAGGCACGGGCGGGTCGGGCGACGAGGGAAGACCACAGGATGCCCACATATTCACCCTGATGAGCACAATGCGCAGAGCCGGTTCTAAAGTGGACGCGGCAGCCCGGTCCGGCAAGCAGGGGCGGCCAGCTGGATCTGCCCGCAGGCTGTACGTGACCAGGAGCGGTGATATGGCATTCGGACAGCTGCTACGCCGGTTACGGATCAGCGCAGGTCTAAGCCAGGAAGAACTAGCCCGGGCTGCTGAGCTGAGCACCCGGACGGTCAGTGACCTGGAACGGGGCATCAACCTGACGGCCCGCAACCAGACCGCCCGGCTGCTGGCTGACGCGCTGCGGCTGACGGGGCCCGGCCGGGCCGAGTTCCTGGCCGCTGCCGGGGGACGTGATCCGGGCTCCGGGGTCGCGGCGGCCAACCGGGCGCTGCCACGGGATACCGCCTCGTTCACCGGCCGGGCCAGTGAACTCGCCCAGCTGGAAGCCGCAGCCGCGGCAGGCGGCATCTGGGTGATCGGCGGGATGGCCGGCGTCGGCAAGACCGCGTTCGCGGTCCACGCCGGCCGCCAGCTCACGCCGCAGTTCCCGGACGGGCAGATCTTCTTGCCGCTGCACGCGCATACCGCCGGGCAGCAACCAGTGCGGCCCGAGGACGCGCTGGCCACCTTGCTGCAGACCACCGGGATCGCAGCCGCGCAGATCCCGGCCAGCCTGGAATCGCGAGCCAGCCTGTGGCGAGACCAGGTGTCCGGGCAGCGGCTGCTGTTAGTGCTCGACGACGCCGCCGGCAGCGACCAGGTCCGGCCGCTGCTGCCAGGTACCAGCGGCGCCCTGGTGCTGATCACCAGCCGCCGGCACCTCACCGCGCTGGAAGACGCCCAGGTCATCAGCCTGGACACGCTGACGCCCGGCGAGGCCACCGGCCTGCTGGCCCGGCTCGCTGCCCGGCCGGGCCTCGACCCCGCCGACCCGGCCATAGCGCAGATTGCCACGCTGTGCGGCCGGCTGCCGCTGGCCCTGGGCATGGTGGCCCGCCAGCTGTACCACCATCCGGCCTGGACCCCGGCGGAGCTGGCCGGCGACCTGTTCGCGGCGCGGGACCGGCTGGAGCGGATGCACGCCGAGAACCTGTCGGTCACTGCCGCGTTCGACCGGTCCTACCAGGACCTGTCCACCACGGAACAGGCAATGTTCCGCTGCCTGGGCATGCACCCGGGCACCGACTTCGACGCCTGGGCCGCCGCAGCCCTGGCCGGCGTCCCTGTGGCCGAGGCCCGCAGAGACCTGGAGGGCCTGTACGACCACTACCTGCTCGCCGAGACCGCGCAGGGCCGCTACCGGTTCCACGACCTGATCCGCGAGCACGCACGCATCCTGGCCGCCGCGGCCCCACCCGCAGAGCGCGACGCCGCGGCCGACCGCTTGCTTGATTACTACCTGGATGCTGCCCGCGCCGCTGACCAGCAGCTGACCAGCCGCGCCGCCCCCGGCCCCGGCGCATCCTCTGCCGTGGCGTCGTCCATGAGTCAGATCACCAGCCGCGATGACGCCCTGGCCTGGATGAACGCCGAGCGGCTCAACCTGCACGCGGCAGCCGGTTACGCCACCGCGACTGGCCGGCCTGCCCACGCTGCCGGCATCCCCGCCGCAATGCACGAGTTCTGGCGCAGCCAAGGTCACTGGGACCAGGCGCTGGCCCTGCACGAGGCCGCGTTCCAGGCGGCCCGGGACGCCCAGAACCAGCTGGCCGAGGCTCGGGCGCTGACCGACCTGGGCGATATGCAGTTCCTCACCGACGACTATCCCGCTGCGGAACGCACCCTGACCGGAGCGCTGGAGGTGTGCCGGGGCCTGGGTGACCGGACCGGCGAGGCGCGCGCCCTGGCCAGCCTCGGCGCCGTGCAGCACGCCACCGGTGATACTCCGGCGGCCACCGCCAGCCTCACCCGCGCCCTGGGCCTGTACCAGAGCGTGGCTGACCGGCTCGGTGAGGCCAGCGCTCTGACCTGCCTCGGCGCGATCGAGCAGGCCGCGGGCAGCACCCTGGCAGCCACCGCCAGCATCACCCGCGCCCTGGAGCTCTACACCGAGGCGGGCAGTCAGCTCGGCCAGGCCAGTGCCCTGACCGAGCTCGGCGCCGTGCACTACGCCGCCGGAGAACTGGACGCCGCCGCCAGCGCCGAACAGCAGGCCCTGGGCCTGTACCGCCGGCTCGGCGACCGGCTCGGCGAAGGACACGCGCTCACCAGCCTCGGCACCCTCCAGTATCACGCCGGCGACTACCAGGCCGCCGAGGCTAGCCACACGCGCGCGCTGCAGCTCTACCGCGACCTGGACGACCGGTCCGGCGAGGCCGAAGCCTTGAACAACATCGCCGACACGGTCCGCGGAACCGCCCACCCAGCCCAGGCGCGGCCCTACTACCAGAAGGCCCTGGAGATCGCCACTAGCATCGCCGCCCAGCTCCAGCAAGCCCGCGCCCTGGAAGGCCTCGGCCTGTGCCACTCCCTTGAAGGCAACCGCAGCGAAGCACACAAAATCCTCAGCCAGGCGCTGGCCGTGTATCAGCGGATCGGCTCCCCCCGTGCCCGGGAACTGGTGCACGAACTCCGCCAGCCAACCGCAGACTCCCACCCGGCTGAAGCCTCACGATCCTGAGCCTGCCAGGACGGGCGGAGACTGGTGCAATCGGCCCGGCAGGACACGCGGCTGCTGGCGTCAGGGCCTCTGATCGACTACGCGCACCCCGGCCGCTCCAGCTGCATAACCCGACTGGACCTGTCGGCGTCGCGACGCACTGCCTGTTAACAGCGGGTCACCTGCTCATGTGACCAGCCCGAACGCCCGCCCGGCGAGGGCACCCAGGATGACACCTGACTGCGGTCCCGGCTGGCAGCTAATGCCTGCGAAAAGTATGAACCTGCAGAATATCAAGGCTGTCTTTAAAGAAACTGTCTTTAAAGACAGCACGCCTTTCCCCTGAGCCTCCAATCGGGCAAGCGGTTACCATTGCGGGAGCCAGGATGCACAGCGCGGCACGGAGGAGATCAGAATGCCGATTGCGCCACGGTTCCACCGGGTCGCCGCATTACAACGGCCATTTGTGGACCGCGAGCAGGTCCTGGCGGACTTCGCCGCTGAGCTTATGCGCATCGGCGGCGGGCCGCGCGTCTTTAACGTGACCGGTGTCGGCGGAATCGGGAAATCGCGGCTGCTGCGCGAGATGGAAGACCAGGCCAAGTCACGGTTCCGGACCGCCGTGATAGACCTTCAGGTTCCGGCGCTTCGCCGCCAGGACGACGCGTTAGCGGTGCTCCGGCTGCAGCTAGGGTCGCAGCACGTCGATTTCGATCGCTTCGACATCGCCTACGCCGTGCTGTGGCAGCGCCTGCACCCCCATCTGCGGCTCACCAAGGAGGAATTATCGTTCATCGAGTACGGGTCCATCCTGGGCGATATTCTCGACCACTTTGCCACCGTGCCTGTCTTCGGCACGGCAGTGGGACTCGTCAAGCTTTTCGAACGAGGATCGGCGGATGTACGCCGCCGGATGCGCATACGCCACGATCCCACGTTGCGGGATCTTGACGGGCTCCCGAACGGGGAACTCAGCGATGCGGTGACCTACCTGTTCGCTGAGGACCTGCGGGAAGCCAGCGCCAGCAAGCAGTCGGTCATCATCGTGGATTCCTACGATGCCCTCGTCCCCGCGCCCGCGTACTCGGGACGGGTGCAGCTCGCCGACGGGTGGCTCCGGGACCTGGCAGGCCAGCTCGACCGGGCGCTGATCGTCGTTGCAAGCCGCGAGCCCCTGCAATGGGAGGCCCACGACCCCGACTGGGCGTCCGTCATTACGACATCGGCGCTGAGCGGCCTGCCAATGGCCGCAAGACTGGAACTGCTCGAGGCCGGAGGCATATCCGACGCGGCAGTACGCCAGCTCATCGCGGACGCGAGCGCGGGCCTGCCCTTCTACCTGCACCTTGCCGTCGACACCCACCAGCGGACCGAAGTAAAGATGAACGGCGCTGCTGTCTCCCAGGATGAGATCCTCGCGCGCTTCCTCCAGCACGTCGCTCCCGAGGAAATCCGCTCGCTGGAGATACTGAGCCCGGCTCGGATCTTCGACTATGACATCTTCCGGAAGCTCACTGCCGCCTTCCAACTGCCTGGGCACCGGCTCGCCTGGGACTCACTGACCGCATACTCGTTCATCTACCCCGCTGGTGGCGCCCTGCGGCTGCATCAGCTCATCCGGTCCGCCGTCCTGGACCGGCTTCCCGCCGCGACCGTGACCCAGATCCACACATTGCTGAGCGAGATATGGGACGACCGCGCCCAGCAGAGCACCGGCAACACCGCGGCACGCGCCTGCCGCGAGGCCGCCTACCACGCCCTGCGGGCCGGCACGGTGACAGCGCCCGGCCTGCTCCGCTACGCCGACCGGTCGGTCCGCCTGGGAGGCCACGGCAGCGCGGCGGGCATCGCGGACGACCTGGAAGAGTGGCTGGCCAGCCAGCCCGGCTCCGGCGCGGGCGGCGACGCCGCCCGCACGCTGGGATGCCTGCGCGCCGAGGCCGCCGTCCGCCTGGGCGACGCGGCAGCGGTCGCCGAACTCACCGGGGGCCTACCCGCCGCCACTACCGCAGTCGACACACCGGTCGCGGCGCGCCTGGCAGTAGCAGCCGGGCATGGCCAGCGGATAGCCGGCGCATACCCAGGCGGCGCTCGAAATTTTCCTCCACGTCTGGGAACACGCAGCCGGGCCGCCACAGCTAGCAGCCGGGCTGTGGGCCGCTGACCTGCAGATGTGCCAGGGCCGGTTCAGTGACGCCGAGAAGCTCTCCTGCGACCTCGACGCGGTCACCCCGGCGGACGAAAACGAGTTCCGCGGCGACATCTCACGGATGCGCCACCTCGCCCGCAGATTCACCTTCGACCTCGACGGCGCCAGACGCTACCTCGACGACGCCGTGGCCTGCTACCAGGCCGCAGACAGCGTCCTGGGACTAGCCAACGCGCGTACCAATCGCGCCGAGCTTCTCGCCCTCACCAGCCCCGCCGAAGCGATCCCCGAGGCGGGCCGCGCCATAGAGGTACAGCGCGAGATCGGCGCCCACCACGAACTCGGCAAGGCATACACCGCGCTGGCCGTCGCGCACATACGGCGCGGTGAACTCGACCAGGCCGAAGCCGCGCTGCGGTCGGCTTTCTCCTCCCTCGACCGGGCCGGGTACCGCTCCGGACGGGCCCGAGCAGAGTTCTACCAGGCGGCGCTGTACGCGCGCCGCGGGCGGACCGGCGAGGCCCTTTCCTCGCTCGGCACGGCCGTAGCGGAACTCGAAGACGCCGACGTCTACCCGACACTTATCCTGTCCGCAGCCCGCATCCTCGGCCGACTGGGTATCGCCAGCAGCGAGATAGCGTCGGCGGCGGGCCGGGCGGCGAGCAGGATCCGGCCTCTCGGCACGTTCGCCGAACTCGACACCAGGATCGGGGAATTCGTGGACAGCCTGCTTGGCCCCGGGACCTGGAAGCCCGACGACCTGTACCGGGAGGCGGCAGCCCAGGCTCGCTCAGCGTCTGGCTATTACAACCACAACATCAAGCTGGTGACGCCGACCGGGCCCGTGATCGTCCGCATACCGATTCCCGGATCCGACGTCATGGACCTGGCTATCTGGCCCGAGGCCAGCGTGCTGCAGGCCATCCGCGACCTGGTAACCCACGCGCCCCGCCTCCTGTACGCCAGCGACCAGCCCCAGTTCCAGATACTCGAATTCATCGACGGCAAGCTACTCGACACCGTCGCGCCCAGGGGCGTACCCGTGCCCGGTCACCTGATCGGGGACGTAGGTGAAATATTCAGCCAGCTCTGCGCAATCCCCAGGACACGAATCCCGCCATTGCCCGCAGACTGGCCAGCAAACGGGAAAACCGGCGACTTCGCCCGCCAGCTGTCCGCCATCACCGAGGGCGTCTACCAGCGATTCCTGCCGGGATTCGGCAACCTTTTCAACTCTCTCGGCATCCCCAGCGACCCGCTGGCACTGGTCCTTACCCGCTGGACAACGCTGCACCCACGGCCGTTCCGGCTCGTGCATACCGACCTGCATCGCAAGAACATGATCTTGTCGCGTGGGCGCACATACTTCCTCGACTGGGAACTCGCGCTGTGGGGAGATCCCATTTATGATCTCGCCGTCCACCTCCACAAGATGGGTTACTCGCCCAGCGAATATGAGGCAGCGAAGGCCACATGGCTCGCTTCCGTACCCCCTGAGGCAGCAGAAAACTGGGAACCCGACCTCGACACCTATCTCACCCACGAGCGTGTGAAGTCAGCAATTGTCGACACAGTCCGGTACACAAAGATCATCGTCAGCGGGCACACGACCTCTCAAAACGAAGCCCAGCTCCTCACAAAGCTCTCCGGAAAACTCCAAGCCGCCCAGGCCACCGGCGGCACCTGGCCTGGCCACACCGCCCCGGGCCCAGACGAGATCCTGAGCATTATCCGCAATTGGTCACACAAGCGCCCAGCATAAAGGCAACTACTGACAACGCGTTCCGACGGCTCCCGGCAGCCTGCGTCCCCGGCCTACGAGCGCAACTAAAGACGCGGCCCCGGCTCCCAGAGACTGTCTTTAGAGACACTGTCTTTAGAGCTAGCCTTAAGGTTCTAGAGCCATGGCGCTTGTAGGTATTAAGGAAGTCGCCGACATGCTCGGCGTGTCACGGACTCGCGCCGACCAGCTATCCCGGCGCCCGGGCTTTCCCCAGCCGATAGTCCGGCATGCACGCGTGCGACTCTGGGAGGACAAGGAGATACAAGCCTGGATGGAAGCCAACCGCCGGTCGTCTACCTGACACCGTGGGGGCTGCCATGCCACACGCGCACCGCTGGTCATGCCTGGTGACCTAGCAGCTGTCCAGAAGCTTGCGCAGGTCCTGAGCGATAATCCCGACCTCGCGGTTCCCGATTCGCCTGAGCACGGAGGTACCCATTCCAGACGAGCCGCCACCTGCTCCCGCCGACAGCGGCGACGACATCCGTAGCGCCGACCCCGCCCTGCCCTGGCCGCAGGCAGTACAGCAGCTCACTGACGAGGTCATCACCGCCGTAGTGCAGCACACCCGCGCCCGCCGTACCACCCCGCCCCGGCGAGGACAGCGCCCAGCAGATCGGCCGCATCACCGACCGCCAGACCTCCGGCATCGGCCCCGGTGCCAGGCAGGGGACCTGCTACGTCGGCGATGACCAGACGAGCGCCATCAGCACCTTCAGCTACGCCGACATCGTCACCGAAGGATTCCGCACCATCCGCACCGGCGAACGCGTCCGCTACCTCACCAGCCCAGCCGACCCCGGCCGCGCCACCACATCATCCGCCTCGACCTCCCCGACACCGAGGACTACTACAACCAGTAAGCCAGGAGCCGAACAGATATCAGCAGGATTCCGGATGCTGATTGTCGCGCCCGCCGTCTGCCTGTACGACCCGCCCACACATATTTCCCGTCACCGTCCACGCCCGGATGCCACCCCACTGCTCGCTAATGGGCTCCAGCAGCATCAGCCCTCGGCTGCCCTCGGCCGAATCGCTGGTGTCCTTCCGGACCCGCGCCTGCAAGGTGGCATC
The DNA here is from genome assembly GCA_963815375.1 of uncultured Actinomycetota bacterium. Classification (GTDB taxonomy): domain Bacteria; phylum Actinomycetota; class Actinomycetes; order Streptosporangiales; family Streptosporangiaceae; genus JASHPR01. Next base: position 238,971 of record CAWFGX010000001.1, read on the forward strand.
CCACACGAGAATCAGGACGTGTGCCGAGTCAGCCGCCAGCCACAGCCGCACCGCAGCGGGCAGTCTCACTTCCCGGGAAGCCTTAACCGCGTTTGTTACCAGCTCAGCGACCAGGAGTTCAGTGCTGTCACACAGATTCCCGAGCCCCATTCCCGCAGTACGTGCCGGGCATGCAGCCGCGCGTACGGTAATGCGCTGACCAGGGCACCAAGTTCCAGGAAATCCCGAACCGGCCAACGGCCATTCATGGCAGTTCGCTGAACATCCGCCAGCTCTCCTTCACCGCAGAAACACCCACCGGCCAGCAGCGAAAGCGCGACCCGGCCGCCCCGGAACGAGATAATTCCACCACTCGTAACCGTTGACAAGCCCTGCCGGCCAGCGCTTGCCATCGGCGGCTCAGGAAATCTCAGGAGCGTTCCCGTGTTTATATCCAATCCGCGCACCGACAAAATTTGCCGTATTATCGGTTACGGAAAGGAACCAGCACGGCAAGAACGGAGACACGCATGGCGCAGAAGATACAGACCTTCTTCATCGATGACCTCGATGGCAGCGAGGCAGAAGGCACAATATCTTTCGGGCTGGACGGCACGCAGTACGAAGTTGACCTGAGCACGGACCACGCTAAAGAACTGCGCACCGCGCTGGCCCGCTACATCGAAGCCGGCCGGAAGGTCACCAGCACCGGCCGGCAGCCAGGCCAGAACCGGCGCAAGCCCCCGGCCAGCGGCATCAGCAACACCGAGGCGCGCGCCTGGGCCAAGGCCCACGGCCTTGAGGTCAAAGATCGCGGCAGGGTACCAGCTGACGTCCTCGCCCAGTTCCAGGCCGCCACCGGCAGCTAGAACACCGGAGCGGCAGGACCCAGACCCGTCAGGGTTCTCGCGGCCTGGCGGGTCTGTGCTGGGCCTCAGAAGGATCCCGCCGACCGCGCAGACTCATGCTGCAACTGTCGCGGTCGCCTGTCTCCAACGCCAGCAGATCGCGGACCGTTCCGCTGCTCCTGCCGATGACAGGCAGGTCAAAAGCGCACTTCTGCAGTTCAGCCATTCCACTTTCTGATGGTTCGAGACGGCCAGGGTTTCCGACGGCGCCGGGGACCAGAACTGACCAGATCAGAAACATCTCGCCAGAACTCCGTGGTTGACTATGCCAAGCCTTGTTAGACTATGGCTAATATATTAACCTGCGCGTCCGAGATGCCGTCTGCGCAAGTGCCCATGTGCTCGGGTGACCAAAGGCTCGGAAGGAGTGAGGATTTCCGGCAGCGGATGCCTTTCGAGGTCGTCACCAGCGGCCTGACCGCCGGCCAGTGTCAGCCGGCTAGCGCCGCGCTGGGTTGCTTTCAGGTGGTGTTCGCCTGTCTTCCTGCCTGCGCCGATCGCTAGCTTCGGGGAAGAGGCGGCAGCCATGTCTAGGCATGATAAGATATTTTTGCGGCAACGATGCGTCCCGTGCTACTTATTCGTGACCGAGGCGACTCAAATGGAAATCGACAGCTCATCATCGGAACACGCGTATGTGCAGCTGGCTGCGTTCCTCCATAACCGCATCGAGTCCGGGGAAATCACGTCTTCCGTCGCTGACGGAACTGACCGCGCAGACGCATCTCGCGACCGGAACGGTCCGCCGCGCCATTGACGTACTCGCTCCTGAGCACCTGGTCCGCAGAGTAGCTGGTCGCGGTACGTTCGTAGCCAATTCCGGCCGCTCAAAGCTGACTCGCTGACCAGCGACGCACGTCAAAGGCCAGCCCGCTTGCAGACAGTGGCCAGCCGCTTCTCAAGGTGCTCGCGGGCCTGGTTCACGTCCCCGGCGACACCGGCCATCGCGATAGCCCCGGCGATGATCACGTCAGACAGCTCGTCGAGCAGCTCATCACGCGAGCGCCGCGGCTTCCTGGGGTTGCCGCCTTGCATGCCGATCAGTGCCTCCGCGGCTTCGCCGACCTCCTCGGTGAGCTTGAGCAGCCGGATCTCGGCAGGAACCTCCCCGTGATGCTCATACAGCCGGCCGACCTGCTCCCACATCGCGCCTCCAGGAATCAGGTCAGTCGCCGCCGGCCGCGCTGCCCGGGGCCGCGAGTACCTCGGTCGTGAACTGCCCGATGAGAGTACCGGGCACGATGACCGCCGGGCGGTCAGACCAGGTACACCTGGGTGACACGCTAACCGTGTGACAGCACTTCCACTCTCCGGGCAGGAGGCCGCTCACAGAGCCCAGCGGGCCGCTACCGCCTCTTGGCGAGGCGGAGCATGTATGCGCGGCCGGGATCTGGCGCTCGCCGGGCGGCAGGCTGCCACCTGGAACAACATCCTCGGCCACCCGCATCTGTGGGTCCGGCCTGCGGACGCCGGGCCTCTGAGCGGTGCCGTCAGGGGCCATCTGGGACATCCCGGGTGAGGCCGAGCTTGGTGACGCGGGCGGCGATCCACTTGACTCGTTCGGCGGTGGTCATGCTGGGCGGGATGTCGATGACGCGCTGGCCGACGGTTGCGCAGGTCGACCGGACGACGCGGTCGGCGGCGGGCTGCAGGTTGAGGACTTTGGAGCGGTAGGGGTCGCCGTGCCTGGTGCTGGCCGAACCGGTCGCAGCAGTAGAACACCGCGTCGTAGGTGGGTGCCCAGGCTTGGCAGAAGGTTCTCATCGCCTCCAGGACGGCGGCTTCGCGGCTGCCGGGCGGGGTTTGCAGCACCAGCCAGGCGTAGGCCATCACGTTGGCGATGGTCTTGTCAGCGATGATCATGGTGTGCTGGCGGGCGGCGCGCAGCTGCGCGGACAGCTGGGCGGCGAACAGGTCGACTTCGGTCTCCAGGTCGAAGACGCCTTTGTCGTGGACGACGATTTCCTCGATGAACGGGCTGTGCCGGGCGGGTTCCTCGACGGTGGCGACGTGGATGCCGCGCTCGCGGTAGTAGGCGGCCAGGGCGTGGGTGAGGGTGGTCTTGCCTGAGGCGTGGGTGCCCTCGATCGCCAGCACGACGCAGTCACGCAGCACCGGGTTCTCCCAGCAGCGCGGTGAAGACCGGGTCTGGCCAGCCAGCCGAACGCGCCGTCCAGCTCGGCGGCGAGGAGGCGGTTGACGTTCAGGCCGGGCTGCCAGTGGCCGAGCCCGGCGGCGCGGGCGGCGACCAGCGCGGTGGACAGGGAGTGGCGCAGGTTCAGCACGGTGATCTTCTCCCGCGCGGTGTCGTCGCCGGTCTCGAGCCAGCGGCGGTGCAGCGCGGTCATCGAGGTGCCGCGCAGCTCGGGCTGGGTGACATCCAGCCGCAGGTCGGCGCAGACGTCGACCAGCCGCCGGGACTGGCAGCTCAGGATGTGCCCGGCGTCGTAGCGGGTGTCGAGGAAGCGGGGCTGGCCAGGGGACTGCCTGGCGCCGCTGCCGCCAGGCGGTGGCCGCGGCGGTGATGGCCGGGCGCCGGGTGCGTGGCTGCCGCGGCCAGGACCGCCAGGTCGCTGCACAGCTGGTGGCCGGCGATCAGGCTGGCGTGGTTCATCAGGCACGCCAGCGCGGCATCGGCGCTGGCGACCAGGTCCTGCGGCCTGGCTGCCGTTCTCCACGTAGGCGGAGGCATACCAGAATCCGGCTGCGTCCAGGCTGATGCTCAGACCGCCAGCGGGCAGCGTGAGCCAGACGACCGAGTAGCAGAACGGCACGTTGCCGCCGCGGACCCGGTAGTTCTTCGACCACTCCACATCGATGGCCGCCACCAGCTGAGTCCCCGGCGGGCACCACGGCGCCAGGCCCTCGCTGGCCACGTTGGTGCTGGTGATCACTTCGGTATCCCGCACACCGCCGCGGACTCCGCACAGACCGTGACCTGAGCGGCAGTTCCGGCGGGGGTCACTGCGCCGTGACCTGGCAGGCAGTCCCATGCGGTGGCTGCTATGAGCTGCCCGATGCGCAGAGTTCCGTCCCACTCGTAGCGGCCTCTGGTGGCGGGCGCAGAGCAGCGCAGCATCAGCGCCCGCTCCACCGCCGCGTCACCGCTGCGCCCGGCAGGCCGGTGCCGGCCTGGACGCTGACGCCTGCCTGCTGGCAGGCCTCCTCCAGTCCAGGGCGGCCGGGCAGGTCCAGACCGCAGTCGAACGTCGCGGCCCTGCCCGCGGCCGGGCCGCGGTCGGCCCACTCGCGCTCGACCGCGGCCAGGCCCCGCAGCCCCGCCGTGTCCGCGGCCTGCCGCAGCGCGGCCAGTTCACTGGCCAGCAGGTACCCGGCCAGGACGGCCGCATGACGGCGGGCCTGCATCAGGTCCAGGTCGGCGACCATCGCCAGAGCGGGCAGCTCAGCCCGGTCGTCGGCAGCTGGCTGCGCGGAACCCGAACGCCAGCGTCTGCTCCGTCACGTTCACCATCTGGGTGCGGTGCAGCGGCAGGTAGACGATCGCAGCCGCGGCTGGCACCGGGCAGCCGCTGACACGCCGCGTGAAGCCAGCCAGCCTCGGAACTGGCCTGCGGTATAGCTGCTGCCCGGTCCGGTACGGGTCATCGGGCCAGGTCAGGTTCGTCCAGGTCCGCATCACGCGCCGCTGCGGGCGGCGGTGCAGATGCTGCCGGCCGAGGTACTTGGCGTAGTGGCTGGCCTTGTACGGGTAACGCTCCCAGATCGCGGTGACCGGCTCCTCCAGCAGGTTGCCCAGCCGCAGGAACAGGTCCGGCTGATCATAGACCGGCCACGCCTGCGCGTTCCCGTTCGGCTCGACCACGATCATGTGCCCCTCGGTCTCGGCCGTCCACGGGGTCATCCGCACCGCCGGCCGCCAGTCATGCACCGCCCGCAGCTCTGTCAGCCGCCCGAACGCATCGCGTGCCTCCTCCACGCTGATGAACTCCCGCTCGGGCAGGCCGAGCGCGTTGCCCTTGCGCAGCGGCAGGATCAGCTTCAGCTTCCCCGCGTCCAGCACGTCGGCGATCTGGTACAGGTACGGCAGCGCATGCACCGTGGACCGCAGCACGACCGCCGACAGCGAGATCGGCAGCCCGGCGGCAGGAACGCCCGCACCCCGGTCATGGCCTTGTCATAGTCGCCGCGGACCCGGGAGAACGTCGCCCGCGGCCCGTCAAAGCCGACGTTGACGAAGGCGACCTTCCCGGCCAGCTGCGGCGCCATGACCAGGCCGCGGGTGGCGTTAGTCGGCAGGCCGATGATGAAGTCAGCGAGTACATGTCGACGATCTCGGGCAGGTCGCGGCGCAGCAGCGGCTCCCCGCCGGACAAGAACACCCGCTGCACCCCCGCCAGGTTCCCGCGGATAGTGTCGAGCTGGGCCAGCGTCGGGTCGGCCATCTGCAGCGTCTCCGAGCAGAACCCGCAGTTGAAGTCGCACCGCTTGGTGACCTGCACGATCACCGACAGCGGCACGGCAGCAGCCTCGCCGAGCGCTCTGGGGTCAGACTGGCCGCCGAGCGTGAAGTGATGACCGGACGTGAACGCAACGCCCCCCGCCAACCGCTGATCCCCAGCGGGCACCTCAGGAACGGGCAGGCACGGGGCCGAGACAAAGTGGTCATGGAGCCTTCCTGCCTCACTCGGCACGCCAGGGCTGGCGCCGATCAGGCTCCCAGCCTGACCGCCTTGTGGCTGGCCAGTCACTCCCGGCGCTGGGAAGGTGTGATTCCCGTCTGCCTCCGCTTGACGGCTAGCGGAAACAGTTCTCCTCAATCGCATAAGCTCCCGCGGCTCCTCACAACGCAGCTACCTGTGGTCTGGGCGGAGTTCTTGATTCCTCAAGATCACCTCCTGAATGAGGCACCTTGCGCTGATTGGTCAATGCTGGATAGTGCGGGAGCCTGCCAGGCGTTCGGCTTCGTCCAGAGCAAGATGCCACGGATAGGCGTCGGTAAGGCTGCTGCCGGTACGGGGCGGATGCGGCTCGAATCCGCCAGGACCGAGCAGGATCCGCACACCCTCGCCGCGCAGGGATTCCACGCTGCGGCGGAACGGGACACGGCTGGCCAGCGCGGAGTTCACGAACGGAAGCACCACGATCGGTGTGTCCAATCCAGTGATCTCCGCTAGAACGCCAAGGGCGTAGGTATCGCTGATGCCCTGTGCCCACTTGTTGATCGTGTTGTAGGTCGCCGGAGCCACCACTACAGCGTCCGGAATCTGTGTTCTGGGCGCGCCCGGCTTGCTGTATCCGCTCTTGACCGGCCTGCCAGTCTGTCTCTCGACGACGGCCTGGTCGAAGAACTCCAGGGCAGCGGGCGTGGCGATGACCTGCACCGTCCAGCCCCGCTCCTGCGCGAGCGTGACCAGTGTGCCGATTGCCGCGGCAGGGCCCGCGCCGCACGCGATGACCGAAAGGACACGGCTTCCGCGTTCCCCAGTCACCGCGATACTCCTATCCCAGCGGCGAAGCTAGCGGCCTCACGCCGCAGTGTGGGCGGCGCTGAGGTAACAAGCTCGCGCACGAGATAATGAACCGAGGGCCGTCTGGCCACCTCCTCGTGCGCGATTTGCTCTGCGGCACGCAGGGCAATGTAGGCCTTTTCGTACCGCCTCCACTGGAGATAGGCGCGAGCAGTATCGATGAGCAGGGTGGCCTTGCGTTCAGTGACGGTGATCGCGCTCAGGTCGATACCGCGTGCGACGTCAACAGCGGTTCCCGCATCGCCGAGCGTCACCGCGACGTTCACGCGGTGGAGTCTGGCGTTAGTAGGACCAAACGCGGTCCAGCGCAGATTGCCGTCCGTGCCAATCCGCCTGGCTGCGTCATCGGCTTCCTCAAGCAGTTCGTGCGCGGTGGCCCTCTGATCACTTTGCGCTGCCGCAATCGCGCCGCGCAGCAGGAGCGACCCATATACCGACAGCGACTCGGCAGTATGAGAAGACACATCCCGGTCCAGCTGCTCGGCATGGCTTCGGGCGATGGAGACGGCCGCTCCGAGGTGGCCCCCGTTCATCAGGGCATGAGTGATAATCCGGGCGCTCGCACCGACCGTGACCGGGTCCTTGCTGGCCATTGCTGCCCGCATACTGCGGTCGGCAGCAAGATAGGCAAGCCCCTGGTCGTCGAGCTTCAGCAAAAACCCGGCGGCAACGTGATAAGCATCGGCCGATAGCGCAAGCGCGAGGCTGCCAGCATCACCGTCAAGCGATAGGCACGCGGAATGCAGCCGCGCGAGCAGATCCGGAAGCTGACTCGTCAGCTCCGAATAGCGGCAGGCCTGATACCAGCGCCTTGCATCGGCGGCAGCGGCTGACAGCGCACCAAGATCAGTCGGCTGCCCGTCGCTCGCTGACCCCAAACCGCTGACGCGCCCAGCCAGGATGGAGACGAACGGCTCAGCATCGACGGGCCTCTCGTCCGACGCCAAGTCAAGGATGCTACCCAGCACCGACGTGCCAGGTAGCCCGGCCAAGTTCCGAGGCAGCGGACCGGTCTCCCGGCCCTCCTCGTACCCGTGTTCAAGAGCGCGCAACGCATCCAGCGCCGGGAAGTGGTCCAGTCCAGGGGCGGCCGGCGAGGATTGTTGGCCCGGCCAAGCCGCGTTTGACAGTGCTGGCCGACCGGGCAAGCCCGCGAGCATCATCTCCTCAGAAACGCCAGATATGGCCGATGGAGACGACTGACTTCCTGGCCGCCGCTCTGAAACACCAGTTGCCGACTTGGCTGCGTCCTGAGCCGATTGCCGTTCGTCGCCGCGGCTGGTCTTGTCAAGGACGAGTCGGTCAGTCGCTGGCATGCGCTCGTAGTCGGCTACATCGAGCAGGTCCTGGACGGCGCACCCGTAAACGGCTGCGAGCAGTGACAGCAGGTACGGTGTGGGCCTGCGCCCTGTCGGCTTGGCTCCCTCGCCGGGCCAGTTCTCGTGCTCGCTCAGGTGGGCGCCGGTCATGGCCACTGTGGAGCCGTTGCCCAGCCCGGCGTGGCCTGCGTAAGCGCTGATCCGCTCGGCAGCCTCGGTCAGCGACCAGCCGTAGGCGTTCCGCCATGCAGCGCGGGGCCGCAGACGGTAGCGGCGCGCAAGCTCGACCGCGATCTGCCGGTGACTCATCCCCAGTTCCCGCATCTTCTCCCGCAGGGCGCGCTGCTCGGCCCGCAGGCTGGTCTTCGGGTAGGGCATGCGGTTCACTTCCGGGGTCTGGTAGGCGGGGATCCTGGCCGGCGGCACCGTCAACAATAGCCGCATGAATGATGATCAGCCGAATCGCCCGCATAACACACAATCGCTGGGATTCACATTAGCCGTCCGAATACCAGGGCCATGAAAAGTGATTCGATGAGGGAGTGTTCTATAGCGGCTTGTCATATTTCAGCAGCTCAGCCGTTCTTCATGCTGGGAATCAGCTGTTCCCGATGGCGGGAGAAACCGCGTAGAGCACCGCGCCGCCATAGCCGACGGGAACTGGCAGCACCGCAGGCGCGGTCAGTGTTGACATGGGCAGTGCGGGAACCACATGTTCCCGGCACAGGGAGTGCAATAACGGTCACCGTTTTGCCAACGTGATCGGGCACCGCCAGCCTGCGCTGGCCCGCTCCCAGCCCAAGGACCTACAAGCCATGACACCCCCCGCACAGCAGCCGCAGACAGCGGCCGCAGTCCAGATCCGCTGCGCTCACCGCTCACCCTCGCTATGCCGGCGGCAGCCATGACAGCCCCGGCTGGGGAGCAGGCCGCGGACGGGCCGAACATCGCCCGCGTGTATGACTACCTGCTCGGCGGCTCGCACAACTTCGACGCCGACCGGGTCGCTGCCGCGCAGTTCCTGGCCCGGTGGCCGGATGCGCGGCAGACGATGAGCGCCAACCGGGCGTTCCTGGGCCGGGCGGTTCGCTACCTGGCCCGCGAGGCGGGCATCCGCCAGTTTCTCGACATCGGCTCGGGCATCCCCACGATGGGCAACGTCCACGCGATCGCCCAGCAGCACGCCCCGGCGCCCGGGTCGTCTACGCCGACATCGACGAGGTCGCCGTGCTGCACAGCCGCGCCATCCTGGCCGGCAACGAGCCGCGCGACCGCGATCCAGGCGTGACCTGCGCAGCCCGCAGACCATCCTGGGCCATCCCGAGCTACAGGAACTGCTCGACCTGTCCCAGCCGGTCGCGCTGCTGCTTGTCGCGGTCCTCCACTTCCTGCCCGACTACCCCGACGACCCGGCTGCTGTGGTCGCGTGAGCTGCGGGAGGCGCTGGCACCGGGCAGCTATGTGGTGATCAGCCACGGCACCACCGACGGCCAGCCCGCGCACGTCGCCGAGGGCATGCGCAGCTATGCCCAGACCACCGCCGACTTCCAGCCCCGCAGCCACGCCGAGGTTCTGCGGTTCTTCGACGGCCTGGACCTCGTCGACCCAGGACTGGTGTTCGTCCCCCGGTGGCGGCCTGATGATCCCGGCGAGGCCGGGCGCGCCCAGCAGATCGCGGCCTACGGCGGGGCAGGACGCAAGCCGTGAGCTGCAGCCGCGTCACCGTAACCTGCCCGGCAGCCCGGCCGCCGGGCCGGGGCTGGCTGCCGGGCCGCCGGCAGCGGCGCTCGCCTGGCTTACCTTGGCACTGCGCCGCGGCCTGCAGCCGCAGCGCCCGCCTGGCAGGGGGCGGCGCATGCAGCTGACTGCCATCTGTGAGCCGGCCGTCATCCGCCTGCCCGGCTGTAATCCGGTGCATGCCCGTGATGCCCGCCGGCGTGCCCGCGTCCTGCTGGCCGCGTGGGGCCTGGGTGAGTGGGCCAGCGTCGGGCGAGCTTGTCGTCAGCGAACTTGTCGCCAACGCGGTCTGCCACGGCAGCCGCCGGTCTGGATGACGCTGTCAGCCGACGGCGGAGTGCTGCGGGTGGAGGTCCACGACGGCGGTGCCGGCCAGCCCAGTCCGCAGGCATCCCGGCAGCAACGATGAATACGGCCGCGGCCTGGCATTACTTGACGCCCTGATCGAGCAGCACGGCGGTGAGCGAGGCGTCGTCAGCGACCCGGACGGTCCTGGCAAGACCATCTATGTGATCCTGTCCATGCAGACCACCCCGGCAGGCCCGCAGTGACCGGCCTCCCGCGCCGCACGAAACAAGCTAGGCGCAGCCGCGGTGCTGACAGCGGCCACGTCCGGCAACTGCACAAGCACGCTGGCCCAGGCGGCATCCATGAGAAGTGACCGCTCAATCGCATATCCGCACCTCCCGCCGTGCCCGCTGCTGCACGTACCAGGCTGGCTGGCCGGCCGCGTCATCGCGCTGCCTCATGGGTCTGCCGTCAGCCCTGACAGCAGCATCCGCCAGGGTCGTAACCCGGGCATTCCCCAGGCTGGGTACGCCGGGAGGGTGGCCCCCGTGCTGCCCGGACATGCCCGTCCGGCAGGGCTGCGCTGGCCAGGCCCGGCCATGACCGGCGCAGCCCTCGCCACACCGCTCCACCGGAACTCCCCCGCCCCTACGCCGGACCATCGGCTGTCGTCACCGCGCACCGCGCAGGCCCACGCGCCGCGGGCGGCCGGCTGTCCGGCTGCAGGCGGGAGTCCGGCCGCGCGGCTGGCGAGGAAGGCTGCGGACTCGTGACCGGCCTGAGCGGCACCGGACGGCTCGCCGATGACCTGTATCTGTTAGCGCATCACGAGGTGACCGGCAGGCCGCACCTGCAGCCGCGTGCCACAGGCCTTGGCCTTGCCGGCGCGCTGCTGGCCGAGCTGATGCTGGCGGGCAGCATCGGACTGCGCAGCGGGCACGTCGTGATCGCCAGAAACCGTCCGCCCGGCGATGGCCTGGCGCAGTCGGTGTTAAGCCTGATCGCCGGGGAACGAGAGCGGCACCCGGCGGGTGACTGGCTGCTGTTCCTGGCCCGCACCGCGCCGCACGATGTCGCCCAGCGCCTCGAGCAGTCGGGATACCTGACCACGGTCACCGCGAGGCGGCCCTTTCGCTCTCGGCACGTGGGTCCCAGCCGACCCCAACTCCGCGTTCGCGCCGCTGCTGCGGGTCAAGTCGGCGTTAGACCCATCCAGGCCAGCGACCACCCAGAACCTCACCCTGGCCGGGCTGGCCGCCGCATGCGGGCTGGGCCACCACCTCACGCTGTACCTGCCCGACGGCGCCCACCGCCACATCCACAAGGCGACCCGCCAGCTGCACCCCGCCCTGCAAGACCTGATCGCCCACACCCAGGCCGCCGTCGACAGCGCCCTGCTGTCCCACCGCAAATGAAGCCCCTCTCGCAACCCACCCACCCACCCACTAGCCAGGAGAAAACCTAATGTCCAGAACCCGTACCGCAGGACGCAGGCCCACCAGCATCTCCCGGGCGCTGGCCCGGGACCGGCTCGGCGTGCCCGCCGTGCTGTTCTTCGTCCTGGCCGGGGTCGCGCCGCTGACGGTGGCCGCCGGGGTTATCCCGTCGGCGTACGCCACGACCGGGCTGACCGGCATCCCGGCCGCGTTCATCGTCATCGCGGTGATCCTGGCTGTGTTCGCCACCGGGTACGTGGCGATGACCCGGCACATCACCAACTCGGGCGCGTTCTACGCCTTCATCGCCCGCGGCCTGGGCCGCACCATCGGCGTGGCCGCCGCGCTGGTCGCGCTGCTGTCCTACTCGCTTCCTGCAGGTCGGCCTGTACGGGGCGTTCGGCCCGAACGCCGCCAGCCAGGCCGCCGCCCACCTGGGCATCCACGCGCCGTGGTGGGCGTGGGCGCTGGGCGCCTGGGCGGTCATCACGGTGCTGGGGCTGCTGCGGGTCGACATCACCGGCAAGGTCCTGGGCGTGCTGCTGTGCGCCGAGATCACCGTCATCATCGCCGAGACCATCACCGGGCTCGCCCACCCGGCCGGCGGGCACCTCAGCTTCGCCACCCTGTCCCCGTCGGCGCTGACCTCGGCCGGGTTCGGCACGTTCGGCGTGCTGGCCGTCGTCGCCGTGCTCGGGTTCGTCGGGTTCGAGCAGGCGCCGGTGCTGGCCGAGGAAGCCCGCAACGCGCGGCGGACCATCCCGGTGGCCACCTACCTGGCGCTGGGCATGATCGCCGTCGTCTACGCCGCGCGTCAGCTGGGCCATGGCCGCCCATGCCGGCGACAGCCACGTCGTGGCAGCCGCCGCCGCGCAGGGTCCCGGGCTGCTGTTCGGCCTGGGCGGCAGCAGCCTGCTGTCGCAGGCCGCGCAGTGGCTGTTCCTGACCTCGCTGTTCGCCGCCGCGCTGGCGTTCCACAACTGCGTCTGGCGGTACATGTTCGCCCTCGGCCGCGAGAACGTGCTGCCCGCCGCACTGGGCCGGACCGGCGGCAACAACATCCCCAAAGCCGCCTCCCTCGCCCAGAGCGCCACCGGCGCTGGCCGTCATCGTCGCTGTACGCGGTGGCCGGGTGGCAGCCCGATGACCCGGCTGTTCTTCTGGCTGCGGCACCACCGGCGGGTTCGGCGTGCTGATCCTGCTCGCGCTGACCGCCGTCGCGGTCGATCGCGTTCTTCGCCCGCGACCCCCGCGGCGAGAACGGCCTGGCGGCGGCTGATCGCCCCGGCGCTGGCCGCGGTCCTGCTGACCGGCATCGTCGATCCTCGCCGTCACTGCACTACGGCACGCTGCTGGGCGTCGCGCCCGGCTCGACCGCCGCCTGGGCGCTGCCCGCCAGCTACGCCGTGGTCGCCGTGATCGGCGCTGGCCTGGGGGCTGGTCCTCAGGATCCGCCGGCCGACCGACCTACGCCGCGATCGGCCTCGGCGCCCACGCCGTCACCGGCCAGCTCGCACCCGCCACCGGCCCGGCCCGGCCATGAGCCGCCTGCCCAGGCGGTCTGCGCAGCCTGCGGCCAGTGACGCGCAGGGCCCAGTGGTCAGGCGCGGAAGCCGACATCGAGGTGCTCAGCCAGGTCATCGCCGACGCGTTCTTCGGCCTGCCGCCATCCCGGTGGCTGATCCCCGATGACGGCGCCCGCCGCGAGATCTTCCCCGGCTACTTCCGCATCTACGTCGAGCACGCCATGGCCAGCGGCATCGTCCACACCACCACCGACCGCGCCGCCGCCGCGCTGTGGCTGCCCGTCAGCGAGCCCGCTGCCGCGGCCCGCCCGCCGGCTACGACGAGCAGCTCGCCGCCGCCACCGGCCCGTGGACCGAACGGTTCCGCGCCTTCGACGCCAGCCCTCGACCAGCACCACCCCGCCGGGACCGCCCACCACCACCTGGCCATCCTCGCCGTCCGTCCCGGCCGGCAGGGCCAGGGCATCGGCAGCCGCGCTGCTGCGCGCCTGCCACGACATGCTCGACCAGCATGGCACCCCGGCCTACCTCGAAGCCGCCACCCAGCGCACCCGCGGGCTCTACCTGCGCCACGGGTACGTTCTGCAGCCCGGCGCCCCGTTCTGCCTCCCCGAGGACGGGCCCGCAATGTGGCCGATGTGGCGGGAGCCGCAGCAGTGACCCCCCACGCCGCCAGCTCGCCGCGGCGACTGAGCCGGGGCTGCCGCATCCGAGCACGCAGGCAGCAGCCCGGCAGCGGGCAGCCGGCGATCTCGGTAGCCGGACGGTCCTGTACCGCGCGGCCGGGATGTTCTGGTGACCGCGGACATGCGGCCTGAGGCGGCCTGGGGTGCCCTGGCGGGTGCCTGGGACACCGCCGGGCCCGGCTGGAGTCAGCCTGTTGCTGACCGGCTGGTCGCGGTGGCGGGCCTGGGTCCGGGCATGAATGTCCTGGACGCCGGCTGCGGCACCGGGGCGGCATCGCTGGCCGCCGCTCGGGCCGTTGACCCGGGTGGCTGGGTGCTGGGCGTGGACTGGGCTGCGGCCATGGTGCTGCGCGCCCGCAAGCAAGCCGCCGAAGCCCAGATTACCCGCATCGGGTTCACCTGCGAGGACGTCACCAGGCTGTTGTACGCGCCGGGCCTGTTCGACGCGGTGATCGCCTCCATGGTCGTGCCCTATGTGACCGGACCGCAGGAGGCACTGGCGTCCTGGTGTGGCCTGCTGCATGAGCACGGGCGGCTGGCGTTCTCCTGGACAGGCGCTGAGGACCCGGCCTGGCAGCCGGCCGTCGACGCCGTAAACAGCTTCCTGCCACCACAGCAGCGATGGTCGGCTCATTCCAGACGGTGGACGGTCACCGAGGCCGAAGCGATGCTGCCCGACGGGATGACGGCTACCACCGTCATCGAGCCGCTCACGACCCGTTACACCAGCCCGGACCACTGGTGGCGCTGCGCCTGGACCCATACGCCTGCCATCGCCTGGTCACACATACCCCCCACCCTGCGTGACCAGGCCCGGCAGGCCGCATTCGCGGTGCTGGCCTGCATTCAGCGGCCCGGCGGCTGGCTGGAACGTACCCGGACCGTCTGCTACACCACGGCGCGGCGTGCGCCGGCCGCCAGCGTCCCAGTGCCCAGAAACGGCAGCTGAGGACAATAACTGCCCGGCCGGCGCAGCAACACCACTACCGCCTGCGCGGGCCGACCGCAGGCGCCCGGCCCGATACATGACCTGCCTGACCGCCACTTCCGGCCGGCGAGTCAGGCTGGCGTTTCGCGGCATGGCTCGGGCCGGGCCGCCATCTTCCCTGCAGAGACAGCCTTTGTTCTCTCAGCCGCTGGCACTGATACCGGCGCCGGTGACAACAGCTATCTGCAAGCTCCGGCGCTGTATCTGGCCAGACCGGCTCTGCTGAATCAAGGACAACAAAAGAACGGGGGACGTAATGATTTCTTTCATTGGAATTCATTATGCGAGAAAACGACCCGGGGGTCAGTAATCCTGAAAGGAGACATATGTCATGGCGATTTTCGCTGAGCAGCTGCGGATTGCATCAGCCAACCTGCAAGAGGGCGGACTCGACACCGATACCGGCAGCGACGTCCGCTGGCACAAGACGATCGACGCCCTTGCTGGCTGGGAGCCGCACATCGTGCTGGTGCAGGAGATGCGGTCTCCCTCACCCCAGCACACGCTGCGCCAGCATCTGTACCGCACGGCGAACGCGCTGCGGATGACGCCCGTTCTCGGCCGGTCAGCCCGAGCCGGGCAGCGGGAATTACCCGGCGATACTGATCGCAGCCTGCAGCGGCCTGACGGTGCGGATGACGGGCCGTGGCCTGCGCCGGGAGCACCGCCGTGGTGTCATGCGCTGGTCCAGGTGCAGGGCATGGCTAACCCGATGCGGTTCTACAGCGTGCACCTGCCTGCCCGATCTGTCACCGCCCAGCTCGGCTGGGCTGAGTATCTGGCGAACCGGATCGCCCAGCTTGGTGAGCTGACGGTCGCAGGCGGCGACTGGAACGGCTTCTCCCGTGCTGACGCCGCCCAGCTCACCCCCCATCACCTGGAGCACCTGCCACCCCACCTGATACCGCCCCGGATGCGGTACAACGCTGCCGGGGAACGCCTGCCCAGCTACGACGTGCACGACGTGCTGGACAGCACCGGCCTGATCGATGCTGCCGCGCACCTGCCACCCGACCGCCGTGACCCCCGGGAGCTGACACCAACCGGCCGCTCCGGCGCCGGCCGCATCGACCGGTTCTACACCACCCTCACCCTCACACCAGCGATCCGCGGCTACCGGCAGCAGAACACCGGCGGCAGCGACCACCACGCCATCCTGCTCACCATCGACCTGACCGCAGCCGCCGCCGTGATCCCACGTGAGCCCCTCCCGTGACAGGCCACAGCTGCCCGCCATATACGGCGCATCAGCCTGGCGCTTTCGGCGCGTTTCCCTGGGCAGCACCGGCCACACAGCGAACCACGGGCCTCCTGTGATGGACTGTGCAGCGAACGGTGTTTCTGGCCCGACACGCCGGGCTGAGGTCCGGCGGGATGGGCACTGTGAGTGATGACATCGGATGCTGTGAATGCACACAAGAGAGACAAGAGTGACGAGGGGCGGCAGCTGTCGCCGGAGCAGGCCGCCGCGGCGGCGATGGTGGCCGAGGCCCGCCAGCGGGGCCTGGAGCTGACCGGCCCGGGTGGGCTGCTGAAGCTGTTCACCAAAAATGTGCTGGAAACGGCGCTGAACGAGGAGATCACCGAGCATCTGGGATATGAGAAACACCAGGCTGGGCCCGGGCGCCAGTCGGTGAATGTGCGCAACGGCGCCCGTTCCAAGACGGTTATCTCCGATGCGGCGGGCGAAGTCTGCATCGACGTTCCCCGCGACCGGGACGGGACGTTCGAGCCGCAGATCGTGAAAAAGAGGCAGCGCCGGCTGTCCGATGTGGACGAGATCGTGCTGTCGCTGTATGCGAAGGGATTGACGACGGGAGAGATCTCGGCGCATTTCGCGGAGATCTACGGCGCATCTATTTCGAGGGAAACCGTGTCCCGGATCACCGAGAAAGTCGTGGCCGAGATGGCCGAGTGGGCCACCCGGCCGCTGGATGCTGTGTATGTGGCGGTCTTTATCGACGCCATCATGGTCAAGGTCCGGGACGGCCAGGTGGCCAACCGTCCCGTCTACGCGGCCATCGGCGTCACCGTAGAGGGCTGCAAGGACGTGCTGGGCCTGTGGGCCGGCACCGGCGGCGAGGGCGCCCGGTTCTGGATGAGCGTGCTCACCGACCTGAAAAACCGCGGCGTCAAAGATGTGTTCTTCCTGGTATGCGACGGGCTGAAAGGGCTGCCCGAGGTGGTCGGGAATGTGTGGCCGCTGGCTATCGTCCAGACCTGCATTATCCATCTCATCCGCAATACGTTCCGGCTCACTTCCCGGCGGGATTCCGACGCGATCAAGCGGGACATCAAGCCGATCTATACCGCGCCCACCGCCCAGGCGGCTGCCGCGGCGCTGGATGAACTCGAACAGAAATGGGGTGATAAATATGCGGCGATGATCCGGCTGTGGCGCAATGCATGGAACGAATTCATCCCGTTCCTCGACTACGACACCGAAATAAGGACGGTGATCTGCTCCACGAATGCGATCGAATCCCTGAATGCGCGTTACCGGCGCGCGGTCCGGGCCCGGGGCCACTTTCCCAGCGAGCAGGCCGCGCTGAAGTGCCTGTATCTTGTGACTCGCAGCCTGGACCCGACCGGGACAGGCCGCACCCGGTGGACGATGCGCTGGAAGCCCGTGATCAACGTCTTCGCCATCACGTTCGGTGACCGCTGGCCGGCCGCCGAGACCTACTAACCAGCCATGCCGGAAACACCGTTCGTGCTACAGACCCTCCTGTGACTCCCAGCGATAGTTGGCGTTTCCCAGAGTTACTTGGCGTGGGCCGAGGTCACGGAAGCGATTCGCGTGCCCGGAGCGGGAGTGTCCGACCGTCTGTGTAAGTGATCGCGGCGGTCATGGGGTTGGGATTCGTCCGTCGAAGTAGATCGTGAACGCCTGGAGTGCCTGTTTCCAGCCGGCGCTGCGGACTCCGACGTTGCGGCCCCGGTAGTCCTCAAGGTTGCGGACAGCCAGGTAGAGCACTTTGAGGGCGGCCGGCTCGGAGGGGAACTGGCCGCGGTTGCGGGGTGACTTTCCGCAGCCGGGAGTTCATCGACTCGATCAGGTTCGTACCCGGTATGAAATGCCGTGGGTGCCCGTGTGTTGTTTCGCTGGCCCGGCTGTGGTGGCTGGGCATACGGTGCGACCGTCCGGAACAGGGGCGTCCGGGGAACACGTATGGGCAGGCCGTTCTTGCACTGTGGGCTGCGAGCCCGTGTTAGTAGATGGCCGCTCCTGCGACTGGTCCGGCTGCGCTGTGAGCGCGTATCCGTAGGTGTCGTTCCGTCCCAGCGGTTCCCCATCGTCGGCAGTGGTGAAGGGAGCTGGCTGGTGGTCCGGTATATCGGCATGGATGTCCATCGTGAGTTCGCTCAGCTCGCGGTGGTCGAGGATGGCCTGGTCCGCGACGAGGGCCGGATCGGGGTAACGCCTGAGGCGCTTCGGGTGTGGGCAGCGGGTCTGCGGGCCGATGACCAGGTGGCACTGGAGGCCACCGGCAACAGCGACGCGATCGCGAACCTGCTGCTGCCGGTGGTGGCCAGGGTGGTGGTGTCCAACCCGTCCAAGACGCGCGCGATCGCCGAGGCGAAGGTGAAGACTGACAAGGTCGATGCGCGGATCCTGGCGCAGCTGCTGGCCGCTGACTTCCTGCCGCCGGTCTGGCTGCCAGATGAGCGGACCCGGTGCCTGCGCCGGCAGGTGACCCGCCGGGCGCACATTGTGCGGCAGCGGACCCGGATCAAGAACCAGGTGCAGGCGATCCTCACCCGCAACCTGGCGCCCACGCCACCGGTGTCAGACCTGTTCGGCACCACCGGCCGGCACTGGCTGTCCCGGCAGGACCTGCCAGCCGATGAGCGCGCCAGCGTGCAGGCGCTGCTGCGCCAGCTGGACTTCCACGGCGCAGAGCTCGCCACCGTCGACCGGGAGCTCGCGATCGAGGCCCTCTCCGACCCGGTCGTGGCCCGGCTGATGACAATCCCGGGCATCGACGCCATCGCCGCGATCTCGATCGTCGCGGCGGTCGGAGACTTCTCCCGCTTCGATGACCCAGACAAGCCGGTCGCCTATGTCGGCCTCAACCCTAAGGTCCGCCAGTCCGGGAACTCCGCCCCGGTGCACGGCCGGATCAGCAAGGCCGGGCGGGCCCAGGTCCGGGGTGTGCTAGTCGAGGCAGCCTGGTCAGCCTGCCGGGCACCCGGACCGCTGCGCGCCTTCTACCAGCGCATCCAAGCCCGCTGCGGCTTCCAGACCGCTGTGGTCGCCACCGCCCGCAAAATGACCGTGCTGGCCTGGTACCTGGCCACCCGCGATGAGGACTACGCCTTCGCCCGGCCCGGCCTGGTCACCCACAAGCGCCGCAAGCTCGAGCTAACCGCCGGCGCGCCATCACAGCGCGGCAACCACCGCCAGCCCGGCGCGGCATACAACAACAAGCAACGACGCAACGAGGAAAGAGCTGCGGCGGAGCGAGCCGAGCACGCCTACCAGGTCCTCGTCGCCCACTGGCAGCAGAAGAAACCCGCCGGCACCCCCGGTTCCGCTTGACGATTTCATCCGTCGTGTAGATCACGCGGCGGACCTCCGGCGGGAACGCCAGGAACGGCACGAACTCCGCCCAGTGCGCCCGCCACACCTTCACGATGGCCGGGTAGCGGTCGCCCCAGGCCGCGGCGAACTCCTCCAGCGCGGCCGCGGCCGCGGCTGCTCCAGCGCCGCTGAGCTGAGGTGATGGATGATCTGGCGGAATGACTCGACGAAGTTTTCTTCGCTGTAGCCGAGACCGGTCGCGGCGCAGAAGTCCCTGACCAGGCCCTGGACCTGTCGCAGACTGGGCCGGGGCATCGATGGGAATAGGTGATGCTCGATCTGGTAGTTAAGGCCGCCGAGCAAGAAGGTGGTGATCCGGCCGCCCTTGATATTTCGGGCGGTGACCACCTGGCGGCGGGCGAAGCCGGCCGCCGCTGCCGATTCGATGATCGGCATCCCCTTGTGGTTGGGCGCGAAACTGATGCCCAGGTACAGCGAGAAGACGCCCTGCTGTACGGCGATGAAAGCCAGTGCTCTGAGCGGGGAGAGCACCCACAGCACCACCGTGAGGTACAGCGCGGCATGCAGCACGATGAGAGAGGCTTCTACCGCCGAGGCGCGGTCTCGTCGCCGCAGAAGTCGCTTGATCCCGAGTACGTGCATACCAACGCTTCGCAGCAGCATGAGGGGGAAGAACAGCGGCGCCTGCCAGCGGGCCAGCCGCGATGCGACGGTGCCGCGCCCGTTTCCCGCTGCGTCAGACGAGGCCAGGACGGCTCCTTCGCCGATATCAGGGTCGCGGCCCATCTCGTTGGGATGGGCATGGTGAGCGTTGTGCTTGGGAACCCACCAGCCAAAGCTCAGCCCGATGAGCGCGTTCCCCACGATGAGGCCGAGGATGCGATTGCGTTGGCGTTTGCCGAAAACCTGGTTGTGCCCTGCATCGTGGCCGATGAAGCCCAGCTGGGTGAACATCATCCCCACCAATGGGGCTACGGCGAGGGCCGTCCATGAGTTGCCGACAATGACGAACAGCGCCCATCCAGCGAAATAGGCGAAGATCGTCAGGGTGATCTTCACTCGGTAGTAGCCGGGCCTGCGGTCGAGCAGACCCATCGCTCGCACCTGCAGCGCCAGTGCACGAAAGCCAGCCGTCGAAGGATCGAACCCGGCAGGCAGCCCGTGTTCAGCTGAGGCGCGGCCGGACGGCCGGGCAAGGAAGGCGGGTGCTGTTCGTTTCGTCGCTCTGTCCTCCTGGGGCGTCTGCCGAGACACCGCTCGGGGCTTGCGTCGCCAGGGTCT
Source organism: uncultured Actinomycetota bacterium (assembly GCA_963815375.1). Lineage (GTDB taxonomy): Bacteria > Actinomycetota > Actinomycetes > Streptosporangiales > Streptosporangiaceae > JASHPR01. Next base: position 259,154 of record CAWFGX010000001.1, read on the forward strand.
GGAGCAAACGGAGGCCGCGGTCAGGCTGTGTTTCGCTGGTTATTCCGCTGGGGCGGACGCGCCGGCGGCACATCACTGGCGGGCATGTCAAAGGCGGGGTAGCCAGCCAGCCGCCGCGGGGTCCCCTCCGGGTCCCGCGGCGGCTGATCTCATACTGGTGGCTGGTCCTGGTAGAGGGGCCGGCCGGCGGCTGCTGGCGGCTGGTCCTGGTAGGGGTGCTGGCGGGTGAGGGGCTGCGCTGGGCGGCCGTAGACAGCGGGGCGGCTGCGGCGGCGGCTGAGCACGGCGAATAGCAGTGACAGCAGCAGGCCCAGGACGCCGGCCAGGATGAGGATGATGCCGACGACGTGCACGTTCAGGCCGTGGGTGGAGGTGGTGGCGACGGCGTACCGCAAGATCGCTCCGATAGCGATCAGCGTGATGGCAGCGCCGGTGCTCATTAGCCGCCCGGGGCCGTTCACCGGTACGCCCGGCTGCGCCGCCCGCTGCGGCGGCGGGTGGTCCCGCGGTTGGTGATCAGGTGGTAGGCCAGCAGCAGGATGGCCGCGCCGGCGATGGCGGTCAGCCAGGTGGACAGGTTGAAGAACCCGTTCAGGGTGTGGATGTGGAACAGCTTGGTGGCCAGCCAGCCGCCGAGCAGCGCTCCGGCCACGCCGATCAGGCAGGTCAGGATAAGGCCCTGTGATCTCCTGCCGGGGATCAGCATATTGCCCAGCAGTCCTGCGCCGAGCCCGAGAATGATCCATGCGATGATGCCCATAACCGACTCCTCAGTCAGTGTCGAGATTGACAGACGGGGTAGCCGGTCCTGCGCGACGGGTCGCGGTGGGAGAAACGATCTCCCGCGGGCTCTTGCCCTTTTCTGGGCCGCTGCGCCATTTCTGACGTCGGCCCGAACACTAAAAAAAACTCCGGTGGCCCTGCGCTGCCCCCAATTCGGGGCGCAGCTGCCGGGGTCCGGAGCGATGCTTTTACATTACCCCGCCACGGCACTTCTGTCCACCGGCGGAACAGCCCGCCGCCTCCATCGGGCTGGGTCGTGACCATGGCCACATCACCGCGAGCACGGGCTGGCAGCCGCGGCGTACAGACCCACGACCGGCCCGGACCAGTTCCCGGCCCCCGCAGGCCCTCGGCCGTGTGGCCGAGCACGCGTGCTGCCGCTCAAGCCCGGTGGCCTGCCGCTGGCTGCGGAATGGTCTATGCGCGGCGGTCAGGGACCAGTAATATCAAGGTGTTGCTCCGGACCCCGGCAGCCACATCCGCGCAGTACCTGCGGATGCGGCAGCAGGACCGGAGCTTTTTTTTGCTCACAGACGGGCCGGCGTAGGCAGGACGCCATGGTCTTCCCATACTGGCCTCCAGCTCACCATTCTGATTGCGGGAGTGCGTCATGATCATAGTTGTCGGGCTCGTCATCCTGGTCGCGGCGGTGGTCGTCGGAGTGGCCGGCGTGCTGTCTAACGGCGGCAGCGGGCATGCGGTCACCCATTTCGCGGTGTTCGGCTATCACGTGACCGGCTCGACCGGCACTTTATTCCTGTACGGCATCGTGCTCGGGGCACTGGGCCTGCTCGGGCTGAGCCTGCTGCTGGCCGGCGCGCGCCGCGCCTCCCGTCGCGCCAGCTCCGCCCGCCGCAGCCTGCGGGAGTCCCGCCGCGAGACGGCCGCTGTCAGCCAGGACCGCGACGACCTCATCAGCGAGCGCGAGGCCGCCCACACCGCCAGCACGCTGGCTAACGGCCCGGCGGACGGTGACCGACAGCCCGGCGAAGACGGCGGCGGCCAGCGCATTCGGCACCTGCTCGGGCACCGGCCCGCCGTCCCGCCTGCGCAAGCGGCAGACGGCCAGCCCGCCTCCGATATCCCCGCCAGTGATGTGCCCGCCGGCGCGTCCGCCCCATCGGAATAACCAGCGAAATGGCACCCTGCCGCGAGTGTCTTCCAGAAGATCGCTCATCAGGCGAAGCGCTCAGCAGCGGCGCCGGTATGAGAGCCGACCGGGTTACCGGCCAGCCGGCGGCTGCGCGCCGGAGGACGAGCTGCCCAGGCGATGGGCCGCGTCGCGCGGGCGCTGCGACCTGACATCCTGATTACCTGGCTGTGGGAGCACGACATGAATGCATCGCTTCGTTTGCACGCTGGTCCCTGGCGGCCGGCATGAATCAGCCGGGTTCCTTCGTTCACTGGTCGATCTTCGAGGTGTCGGTCGCGAACCTGGTCCTGATCGCGGTGATGGTCGTCATATTCGGCGCCGCGCTGCTGCTCCCGTTCCCGCGGGGGCACCGCCCGCAGCCCGCTGATGGTGACGGCCGGGCCAGCGGCGGCGAGACCGCGGGCGGCGATGCAGCCGCGGCGAGCGAGCCGGCCGATGACGGCACTGCCCGGATGTGGACTGCACGGGTGCGGCGCCTCGCGCTGAAGGTGCTGCCGCCGGGCAAGCTGCTGCCCGACCAGCAGCCGGCCTATGTTGCCTCCTGGATCTACGTGTTCGGCGTGGGCTCCCTGGCCGCGCTCGGGGTCGCGATCGTGTCCGGGTTCGCGCTCGCCCTGGGCGGCCCGGACTGGTGGCATTACAACCCGATCGGGCACTTCTTCAACAGCCTGCACCTGTGGAGCGTTGAGCTGTTCATGGCGCTGCTGGTCATCCACCTGTGGGGCAAGTTCTGGATGGCCGCCTGGCGCGGCCGCCGACGACTGACCTGGATCACGGGCGTGATCGCGTTCGTGGCCTCGGTCATCGAGTGCTTCACCGGGTACCTGTCCCAGCAGAACTTCGACTCGCAGTGGATTGCCGCCAGCGGCAAGGACGCGTTCAACTCGGTCGGGGTTGGCGCGTTCTTCAACGTGATGAACTTCGGCCAGATGCTGATGTGGCACATCGTGCTCATCCCCATCGTGCTGATCGCCGTGGTAGGCGCGCACGTCCTGCTCGTCCGGATGCGCGGCGTGGCGCACCCGATCGATGCCCATGCCGGCGAAATCACGGGGACCAGACGGGACCGGCGGCGCGCCATCGCGGCCGCCGACGCGGCCCCCTGGCGCGGCCCCAGCCGGCGCTACGACATCCTCAAGGAGGGCGCGATCGCGGCGGTGATCGTGCTGGCACTCACCCTGGGCCTGGCCGGCCTGCTGTCCTCCCCGAACGTCCCGCCAGTCACCGTCGCGACCTGGGCGCGTCTCGCGCCCGCAGATTTCCTGGCCACCGCCGCCAGCGAGCTGAACGGCACCAGCGAGACCGCCGCCTACGGCCCGCCGTACAACAACCAGAACGGCAGCGTCCAGAAACTCCTGTTCTCCCCCCAGACCTGGTTCGGGGTGACTCAGCCCGTCAACGCCGCCCAGGACTTCGTCATCGGGCCGCTGACCACCCTCGCGACTGCCGACCCAGACATCGCCGGCCCTCTGGCGGCCTACAAGGCGGCCCCGGCCGCCCAGCAGCTGAAGTGGGCCAACGCCTACGCCGCTGCCGTGCTGAAAGTGAAATTCGTCGATGGCGTTCCCGTCGTCCCCGGGGCCAGCGACGGTCCGGTCCCGGTGCTGATGGCCGGCGAGCTGACCCTCGCGCGCAGCGGCGCGCTGGACACCGACCTGCTCGCCCAGCAGCCGTTCTACGGCACCAACCTCACCAAGCCGCTGCTGTTCATCGAGGACGGCTCCTACTTCGCCAGCAAGGCCACTGCGATGGGCCTGACCGGCAGCCAGTGGGGCGTGATGAACGAGACCGGCAGCTACCCAGGCCAGCCGTGGCTGTGGCTCTACACGCTCTGGTACCAGGTCCCGGGCTGGACCAACTCCGCCAACATCGACATGATCGCCGTCTACATGACCGGCCTGGCCACCCTCCTGCTCCTGCTGGTCCCTTTCATCCCCGGACTGCGCGATGTCCCCCGGCTCATCCCCGTGCACCACCTCATCTGGCGGACCCGGGACTGCGCGGCACCCAGTTCCGGGTCCGGGCCCGGTCTAGGTCGGGGCCCCGGCGCTTCGGACGCGCCCCTGGCCGGTCAGCCCGCAGCCGACGCGGCGAAGCCATGACCCGGGCCATGGCAAGCCCTTCGCGCTCCCAGGCCGGCACCGACTGCCATAGCGCGACCATTCCAGCCACTGGCAGGACCTCGACGTCGCGCCAGCAGCAGCACGGGCCGCCACCCGCACCGCACCATTGAGCAGGATCTGATCGGTATCACCGATCGCTCCGGTCTCGCGACGGTCCGTCACCGGCCGGAGGGATACCGTTCAGGATTGTGGTTTCGAGGGTCCGGAGTGCGGGGGCTTGCCGAAGCTGACGTCGATATTCTCGAAGCTCTTATGCCGTTCCGTCCTGGCGTAGGAGGTGTAGGCACGCAGGTCTGCGGGCGTGAGTTCCGCGTTGTCGGTGTAAGGCGTGAGCAGGCTCCGCGGCCATAGCTGCCTGGCGCGCACCGCGTTGTATTCCGCGCAGATCACTGTTGTGACGGCGCCAAGGTAGATCCAGGCCAGCAGGCCCAGGACGAGCCCGAACAGCCCGTAGGTGGCGGTCGCGCCCTTGAGTTTGTGCCCCAGCAGCACTGCCCCGGCCAGTTGCAGGGCCTGCCAGATCACCGCAGCGGCGATCGCGCCGCCGCGGGTCTGCCGGATGGTGAGGGGGCGGGCGGTCAGTACCTTGAACGCCACAATGAACAGCGTTACGTTCAGCGCGATGGCCAGCGCAGTCACGAGCGCCCGCACGCTGCCGCCCAGGCTGGCGCCGTAGCTGCCGGCGGCAGCGCCGAGCGCGGACAGCACGGTGGTGACGATGACGCTGGCGCCGCCGAAGGCCAGCAGTAGCAGGCTCCGCAGCCGGGCCCTGACCAGGTTCGGCCGGGAATTACGCGGCACGCCCCACACCTTGTTCAGCATGGTCTGGGCGGCCTGGACGATGCCCAGGCCGCCGTAGACGCAGCCCAGTATGCCGATGACCAGGCCCGCTATGCTGCCGTGGAAGGACCGGATGTTCGTGACGATCTGATCGCCGACGACGGGGAACTGGGCAAGCGCGGAATCCAGCACCTGCCGCTGCAGGTGCGGGTTACCGTGCAGCGCGTACCCAAGGATCGTGGCCAGGAGCAGCAGCAGCGGGAACAGCGCCACAAAGCCGTAGTACGCGATCTGCGCGGCGAGGTAGGTGCCCTGATCGTCTGCGAACTTGTACAGCACCGCCAGCGGCAGCCCCGCCCAGCGGTGCCGCCGCTGGTAGGCATCGGCGCGGCTGACCATGCTCATCGCGGCTCCTTGATACCCGTGTCGTGCTGGGCCCTGTCTGCGCTGCCAGATGGTCCCGCCCGGCCCACCCAGGCGGGCGGCCGGAAGCCGACGCCGCCCGGGCAGCCACCAGCTAAGCACGTGCGGCCCATGCCGTTCGGCCGGAGATGGCCCGCGCCGGCGGCTGGTTGCGGTGGGGGTACGGGCTGCCGCCTCCGGAGCCTGAGCTTGACTATGAACACTGTTCACCATATAGTGAACAGTGTTGCTCGGAAGCGAATGTCGTTCACTTGAATTGCATTTTTTCCCGGGTTCGCCTGGGCCGCCGGCACAGACGGGAGAAGAGGGAGAACGACATGACAGTCATGACAAGCTGGGACCTATTCGATGACCTGCGCAGCGCGCAGGATGAGCTACTGCGGCAGACCAGGATGCCCGGCCACTGGGCCCCCGGCCAGTCCGGACAGCAGCAAGGCGCCGGCTCTGCCGGCCAGGCATGGGCACCCGCAGTCGACATCAGCGAGCGCAAGGACGCCTACTACGTGACAGCGGAGCTACCCGGCGTCGGGATCGAGGACCTGGACATCACCTTCCAGGACGGCCTGCTGACAATCCAGGGCGAGCGGCACCACACGCCAGACATGCAGGGAGAGAAGGTCTACCGGGCCGAGCGCCGCTACGGCGCGTTCCGCCGCTCGATCACGCTGCCCATGCACGTCCAGGCAGACAAGATCGAGGCATCCGCCCAGGACGGCGTCCTGCTGGTCCTGATACCCAAGGCGCCCGAAGCGCACGCCAAGCGCATCAAGGTCCGCGCCAGCAAGGGCAAGCCGGCGATAAACGGCACCGCCGCCAGCAACGGCGCCTGACACCGCGGGCCCGGCGGCTCCCCCGCCGCCAGACCCGCACCACCCGGTACTGCGTCTGCTGCCGTCACGTCCCATAGTGACCGGCAGCAGACCCACTAATGCTCGTTGCCAGTCACCCAATCATGGACATCGTCGCCCGGTACCGGGCCGGAATCGACGGCAGGAAACACGCCCCGCCGACGTCATGTCCTGGCCAGTGAATGCGGAACCGCGGCAGCAAGGCTGGCGGGGCCTGCCTGAATCACCGCACTACCGTGGGCAAGGCCGAGGACTTTCTGGGACGCCGGCAACCACGCCGGCGCCGCCCGCGGCGCATGATGACACCGCCCGGCTGCCGGGACGGAGACGGGCCCGCGACATGGTACCGACCAGCACTCACGACATCACCGCAACTCCTTGCCAGCCCCCCCGATCAGGGCGCGCGCCCGCCGGGGCGCGGCTCAGCCTGGACCCCCACGTCGAAGGGTCCAGGCATCCACGGCGGGTGGTGGCCGCACCCCCGGGACGCCGCGGCGGAGCTGCCCGCGCTCCTGACCGAGCTGAGCCCACGGGCCGGGCGGGCCAGCCGGATAGCACTCCAAGTGGACGCCTTCAGCAACATCCCCCATCAGCTCACCGCCGGCGGGCGCAAGGTGCACGTCGCCTGGTTCAGGTACATGAACCCGCACACAGCCATCCTCACCATGGCCGGCCGTGACGACCTCATCCTGCTGGCAGTCCCGCCCCAGGCAAGCCCGGCAGCCGCGGCGGCGGCGCTCAGGCTGGCAGCATCCGGCCGACAGCGAAGACGGCATGCACTCCCAGAACGTGGCCGGCCAGCAACACGACAGCTAGATACGCAGTCAACGCCCAGGTGCCTGGAGTTTCGGCTTGCTGACCCCAGGCCCCGCGGCATCAGCAGACTCCGGGCATGCTGGTGGTGCCACGGCCAGACTGCGTGGGGCCCAGCTGCAGGGCGCTGCTGTCCTGCTCCTGGTCAGCTTGCGGCGGTCGAGCAGTGTCTTCTTTCGTTCCGGTCCGGGTCACGCTGAGTCCGCGGGTGCTGCTGGCCCGGGGTGTCCGTAGTTCGCGTAAACGACGGGGGACCGGGGGGCGCGCCGTCATCGTCGAACCGGGCCCAGCGCAAACCGGTCCGCTACCTCATGGTCCTCGCCGGTCAATGTTGTTATCACTGTGCCGCCACTTTCTGCCCTCGCTTGGGAGCGAACCACGAACTGGCCACAGGAGTAACTACCAGGACACTGGCGGCGCGGGTGCATGAGGCCGGGGTGGCGGGCCGCCGTCCACCGCCCCGTCCAGGCTGGGATACAGCCGCAGCAGCCCGATGGCTCCGGTACGTTCCAGCAGGCGCTGCACGGCGGGCTGCACCCCCGCCAGCCGCAACTGCACGGCGGCCGAATCCGCGGCGGCGCGTGACTGCAACAGCGCCTGCAGCCCCTCTAGGGTGCACCAGGTGGTGGCAGTCATGTCCGCGACCAGCACCGTGGCACCGCCCGACAGGGCCTGTGTCAGCGAAGCGCGGACCTGCGCGGCATTGTCCAGGTCGATCCCGGCAGGCAGCCTCACCACCGAGCTGTGACCCAGCTCCCCGGGGACAGAGCATCCGTCCACCCGCGAATACTAACCTGCAGGCCGCGCCGCGCCGCAGGCCCGGCGCGGCCTGCTCGCGGCGGCAGCGTCCGGTCGGGACCGCCTAGGCTGGCGGCCGGGTTCGCCAGTCACAGTGCGCCACACGACGCGGCGGTGAACGTTGATCGCCGCGCACTGGGACGACCTGCTGCGCCTGGGGGGTTCGGTGAAGTTCGGGCAGGCCACGGCGTCGCTGATGCGCTGGGGCGCGGTCATCGCCGGGGTTCTTCGGTGCGGGCCGGGGCTGGGCGGGCGGCCTGGGGGTGAGCGGCTGGTATGGGCCTCGAAGAAGCCGCGGGGCCGCAATCCGGGTTGTTACCATAAGTAAGGATCTGGTGTGGCACACCACGTACATGCCGTGTCGAGCACCTGGGGGATGCGCGTTCCCCCGCGGCGAGTACTGGACCGGGCTGATCTCCGCTCTGGAAGACAGCCTGCGCCTGCACCGCCACCAGCCCGGCGCCCTGGCCGGGCTGGAAGAGTACCTGCACCGCCGCGCCCGCAGCATGATCGGCAGCCTGCTCCGCCTCGTCCGCGGCGCCGCGATCCAGGCCGTCCTCGACGGCACCGAGAAGATCACCCGCACCGCCCTCGACTGTCGGCGTCGACATCGCGTCCGAGACCGCCGGCCGTGAGCACCCGTGGTGACGCCCGACGACGGGCCGCTCCCGCCGCCGCTGCCCGTCCGCGTCCGGGCCGCCGCCGGGGAAACCGCCGAGTCCTACATCCGGCGCCTGGCCCAGGCCAACCACCTGCGCCCGAGCCTGCTGCAGGTCTACGTCCGCAACCCCGACGTCCCCGCCGGGGCGATCAGGCTGCGGCGGCTCGCCGCCGTCAGCGGCAGTACCCGAACCGCGCTCGCCTTCGCCCTCACCGGCCTCACCCCTGCCAGCCAGCGGCACCTGCCGCCCCCGTCGCCGGCAGAATCCCAGGCAGACCGCAAGGCCCGGCTGTTCGGCACCATCCGCGACGACGCCGCCCGCGGCATGTCCATCCGGCAGATCGCCGCCCGTCACCACGTCCACCGCCGCATGGTCCGCCAGGCCCTCGCCGAACCCGGCGACCCGCCGCCCCGCAAACGGGGAACCCGGCCGGCACCCGCTATCGGTCCCATCCAGGACGTCCTGGACAAACTCGCCGACCAGCCCCTCACCGTCTGGGAAATCTGGATCACCGTGACCGACCAGCACGACTCCGACGCCTCATACGCGGCAGTCAGGGACTACATCCGGAGCCGCCGTCCCGGCGGGCAGCCTGGACTGCCTCCAGGTCAGGTCACAGTCCCAAGGTGACCGGGTCACGGCAGCTGCCCAGCTCATGGCCCTTGCCCGGCGATTTCACACGGCCCAGCCACATGCCGTCTGGCCTGCCTGGTACTACGCGTGTTACGCTCCTTTCAGACGTAATACGTGAAAGAAGCGAACTCGCGGAGAGCGGTATGGGCAACGAGCCGGCGAGCCACATCGAGGAGCGGATAAGGGCGGCCTTCCCCGACGGCGCCATCGAGCGAGTCCAGGTACTGACCTACGGTGACGACCCTGGAGTGGGACCGGGAGAGACCGCCGCCCGGGTCTTCCTCAGCCGGGCCGGCCGCCCGGAGGACCTGGAGGCCGACAAGGAGATCCTCAAGGCGATACCGGCGAGGCGGCCGCCTGCGGCCCTCGAACGGCTGGCCGGCGAACTGCCCTTCATCGCGTGGATCGAGTTCCGCCCTCCTGACGTGCCGGCCAGGCATGGCGGCTCCCCCCGAGCCGGGCCCGTCAGCAGGTTCAGCCCCCGCGAAAAGGCCAGGCCCCCCCCGGGCGGCCCGGATGAACCGCAAGAGCAGCTAACCCCCGTGATGACCCGGCTCGGGACCGCAGACCTGGCAGCCGTGGACACGCTGATCGCCGCCGGCATCGCGGGCAGCCGCGCCGAGCTCCTGCGCTGGGCCGTCAGCCGCATCCGCGAGCACCCGGCCTACGCCCAGCTCCAGGACCGCGTCCACGAGATCAGCAAACTCAAGGCCCAGTTCTGACAGGCCCAGACCGCCAAAACGGCCCGCGCGGCCACCACCGGCCCTGCCCGTCACGGTCTCTGCGGCAGAACCCCGCCACCAGCGAGAACCGGAGACCGTCCACCCCACCAGAGACCGCACAGCAGGGACCGCCTTAATTGAGACCCGGACCGTAATGGCCCGATTTAACTGAGACAGGGCCGACTTACCGGAGACGGGACACCCGCGACGTCTGGCCGTCGCGCAGCAATGCCAGGATTTTTTTTGGATATAGCAGCTGCGAACCACTGGAGCAGCCGGATTGAGCCCGCCGAACTGGCCGGGACGTGCGCGTCTTTGTCGCCGGGGTCACAGCGCGCTTGTTGGCCAGGTAAATCCGGCATACCCTTAAACCGGGAGTAGCGCCCTAGCCGTGCCAGCGTACGCGCGGGGATTGCAAGCTCCGGCCGCTCTGGACCTCGGTGGCACCTGACAACTCCGGGTCGGCCAGGTGGCGCGTATGACAGATTATTTCCGCCAGCGGATCACGCTTCCTTACTCGTGTCCGTCACGAAGTGGCAGCATTCGCTGTTATCGGCCTAGGCCATGTCACTAACTGCTGCTTCAGGAACGGCATCTGCCCGGGAGTCCGTAAGGGTGCTGCCCGCTGCGGCAGGCCGGGTGCGTCAGGACCTGGCCGGGCTGGATGACGCTGAGCTGCTGGTCATCGTCGGTTCACAGCCGCGCTCCAGCCACCGGCGGATGGCGGCATGTGAGCTGCTGGTCGGCCGCTACGATGGCTTGGTCAGGTCCTGCGTGCGCAGATACCCGCTCGGTCCTGAGCTCACGGAAGACCTCATGCAGGTCGGATATGTCGGCCTGGTGAAGGCGATCAACAACTTCGATCCTGCAGTCGGCGGCAGCCTTGGCGCCTACGCGCAGTCGTACATTACCGGCGAGATCAAGCGGTACTTCCGGGACAAGCGCTGGCCGATCCAGGTCAGCCGCCCCGTCAAGGAACTGGCTATCGAGGTCCGCGCTGTGACCTGGCCGCTGACTCAGGAACTCGGCCGGACGCCGGCCGAGAGCGACCTCGCGCGGCACCTGGGGGTCAGCCGCCGTGACCTGCGAGATGCCCGGCTGGCGGAGAAGGCTTTTCAGCCGTCCTCGCTGGAAGCGCCGCAGTCCGGCCAGCCCGGCGGTCAGGCCAGCCTGGCTGACCTACTCGGCGAGGAGGACCCGCACATCGAGCACGTGCTCGGCATGCAGGCCCTCGCCACGCACTGGGGCGAGCTGCCACCACGCGAACAGCAAATCCTGCTCCTGCGGTTCTACGGCGGCATGACCCAGACCCAGGTCGGCCGGCAGCTCGGCATCTCCCAGATGCACGTCTCCCGGCTGCTCGCCCACGCGCTCGGCTACCTTCGCGAGCGCCTGCTCGGTGTCCACGTGGAAAGCGGCCGCGCCCGCCGGCCAGTAGGCCGGGCCGGCCCCGGTGATCGAGAGGCCGGGCAGATTTCTGGCCCCCCACCGGGCATTTCCCGATGAGACAGGAGCGGGCGTTGGGGCGTAGTGTCAGTATCTGGAAGCTGGTGAGCTAGCCGCCGGGTCCAGACCCCGCCTTGCTGCTGAGCAGGAGGGCGTGCAGATGTTCAGTGTGGATCTGAGTAGCGGTGTCGATCTGGGTATCCGTGAGCCCGGCGGCCCAGTGGTCGTGGCGCTGCGCGGGGAGCTTGACGTGATGGACGCCGCGAGCGTCGTGGCCCAGCTTTCTGCCGTGGCGGCGCGTGGGCGCGTGGTCATCGTCGACCTGGCTGGTCTGGAGTTCATCGACTCCAGCGGCCTAGCGGCCCTGGTCCGGGTGCGAAGGCAGGCCCGGCATGCCGGGGGTGATCTCCTCCTGGCCGCGCCGCAGCGCCAAGTGCTGCGGATCCTTGCGGTGACCCGGCTGATAGACGCGTTCTCCGTGCATGACGGCGTGGCGGCGGCGGCTGTGACCACGGTGCGACTCGCCGGTGGCCGCTCGTCCCACCCTCATACCAAGGACAGGACTGGCGGCACTGATCAGCCCACCTCCGTTGCTTCGCGAGCGCGGCCGGGCCCATTGCCCAAGCACTGGTTCCGGTCAGTGCACCGGACGGGGTAGCAATGCCAGGCACCGAGCAGTTCGCGATCGGGGCCGAGGCGAGCTGGCAGCGGCGGGCCTGCTGCGGTGAGGTGAGCCGGGACGGGTAGACCTGCTTGCGGCGTCAGCTGCCTTGTCAGGCGGGGGTGACGGTGCCGGGAGGATGGTGGCGGCATGGCGGGCGAGCGGGCGGCACGGGTCTGGGCGCGGATCGCTGCTGCGCAGGAGGGTGACGGCCCGGTGTCGGTGGCTGCGCTGTGCCGGGCGGCGGCGCGCTGGCTGGGGGTTGATGGCGCGAGCGTGACAGCGGTGAGCGGCCTGGGGGCGCGGGAGCCGTTGTTTGCCTCGGATGAGCTGAGCGCCCTGCTGGAGGAGCTGCAGTTCACGACCGGGGAGGGTCCGGCGGCGGATGAGTTCGGGCTGGGGTCGCCGGTGCTGGTCGCGGACCTGGAGCTGGCGGCGGCGCGGTGGCCGGGGTTCGTGCCCGAAGCGGTGGCGGCGGGCGCGCGGGCGATGTTCGCGTTCCCGCTGCAGGCCGGGGCCATCCGGGTCGGGGTGCTGTCGCTGTACCGGGCGCAGCCCGGGCCGCTGACGGCCGGGGAGCTGGCCGACGTGCTGGTGTTCGCCGAGGTTCGCCCTGCAGCTGCTGCTGGATGCCGCCTCCGGCATCAGCGGCTCGCCGGAATACCGGCCGCTGGACGGGCTGTCGGACAGCCGGGCCGAGGTGTATCAGGCGACCGGGATGATCTCGGTGCAGCTGGGCGTGAGCCTGGAGGAGGCGCTCGTCGCGGCTGCGGGCGCACGCGTTTGCCGCCGGCACCGCGCTGGGCGATGTCGCCAATGATGTGGTGAACCGCAGGCTCCGGCTGCGTCCCGATCCCCGGCGCCAGGATGACCGTGGTGCCTGGGGCGAGGTTGCGGTGATGGCAGGGGCGCCCGGACGACAGCTGGGGTCTAGACTGGCGGCATGGCAGCGACTGTGGACGAGCGCCTGGCGCAGGCGTTCGTCGAGCTGGCCGACACCCTGGTCGCCGGCTTTGACCTGATGGAGTTCCTGCACATGCTCACCGAGCGGTGCGTGGAGCTGCTGGAGGTGGACGCGGCGGGGCTGCTGCTGGCCGACGCCCGGGGCGCGCTGCAGCTGGTGGCGGCCTCGACCGAGCAGGCCAGGGTCGCAGAGCTGTTCCAGATCCAGAACGACGAGGGCCCCTGCCTGGACTGCTACCGCACCGGCCAGCCCGTCATCGTCAGCGACATCAGCGCCGGGCACGCCGCAGCGCGATGGCCGCGGTTCGCCGCGGCCGCCAAGGAGATGGGCTTCGCCGGGGTGCACGCCATCCCGATGCGGCTGCGCGACCAGGTCATCGGCACGCTGAACCTCTTCCGCACCGCGCCGGACGGCCTGGACCCGGCGGTGGCGCGGGCGGCCAGGGCGCTGGTCGACGTGGCCACCATCGGGATACTGCAGGAACGCGCGATCCGCGAGCAGGAACTCATAGCCGGCCAGCTGCAGGTCGCGCTCAACAGCCGGGTCATGATCGAGCAGGCCAAGGGAATCCTCGCCGAGCGGCTCCGGACCACACCCGACGAGGCATTCGTCGCTGCTGCGCCGCTACGCCCGCGACCACAACTACCCGCTCACCCAGCTGGCCGGCGACGTCATCCGCGGCACGGCCCTCATCATCCGCGACAGCTAGGCCGCAGCCGCACACCGCGCGCAGCCAGTCGACGCCAGGCCTGACGGGCTACGGCGCAGCTGCAGGTCGCCCGTTCATCCGCTCGGGACATTCGCCGCCGGACCGACGGTGTCGTCATCACGGCGCAGGCTTGCCGGGCCAGCACTGCCCGGGCTGGTGTGGATGAGCGCGGGTGCGTGCCGCCACACAAGGAAGGCGGCCGCGCCGACAAGCAGGGCCAGCGGCCACGTCATCGCCTTCACGCTCGCCCACACGCTGTGGTACGACGCCAAATGCGGGAGGGCGAATCCGAACGCAGCCGCGACCAGGGCGGCCGCGCCACAGCACGCAGGACCGTCCGGCCGCGTCGCGGCCGGGGCGTGGCGGTCACCAGCCGCTGCTGCCGGGGGACATCGTGGCTGCGGCCGATCCCCGACAGGACGCGCTGCCCCGCCGCTATCCCGCTGGCCACCGACGGCCCGGTGCTGGTTCTCATCGAATCCGGCCGCTGCCGCCAGCGCAGACTGACAGCCCGCGGGCCAGCCCACCGACCGCCGTGCTCAGCGTCCCTCGGGCTGGAAGGCCTGGCCTGGCTCGCCCCGGGCAAGTAGCGACCGTCGCTGCCGAGGCGGGCCGGAACAGACCGCAGCTCTCATTTCGCGATGGCCGCGCAAGATGCTCGGCACCGGCGGGTGCCCGGCCGCCGCGTGAGCCTGGCTACCACGCCAGTCTTTCGGCTGCCGGTGAATCCCGCCGTTGTCATGAATGGGGCCGCTGCGGCTCGCCGGCGATCATCCCGTCTGGGTCAACGATCATCGTTGCGCGGTCCGGGCGGATCCGGGCTGACGAGCCTGCCGTTCTCCCCGGCCACCCCGCCGTCCGCGGCTGCGGCCCTGCTGATCTCACCCAGGCCTGGCTTACCGTCACCGCTCCCGGGAACGGCCCAGCGGCTCCGGGGATAACCGAGGTCACCGGTAATCCCGGTGCGCGCTGCTGGCGGGCGGCCCGGCAGCCAGGCCCGCGACGATCCAGATGATCATGCCCATAACCGGCTCCTCAGCCCGTGACGAATCTGGCGCACGGCTTTGACCATCACTGGCCTGGCGCCTTGCCAGGAACCGGCCCGTACACGAACAAGAAAACTCCGGAGCCCTGGACAGCCGCCATATTCTGGCACCGCAGCTGCCGGGGTCCGGAGCAACGCTGTCAGCATACGCCGCACCGCACCCGGCCAACAGCGCATACCGGGCCCCAAGATCAGATCGCCCAGAACCCGGGTGACGCTCGCGGGTGAGGGAGGATAACTGAGCCCGAGGCGCAGTCGATCCCGCAGGGCCCGGTGCCGCGGCCGAGCGCGATGCCCTTCCCGGAAATACTAGAACGACAGATCGCTGGCTGTTGTCGCAGCAGCTTGTCGAATCGTTTCTGTCTCCGGAAGAGTACGCGATGCATGTCGGGGTTCGGGATCCTTCTCGTCGTGGCCGGGCAATCTGCGCCGTTCACCGCCGCTGCGCGCAGCCGCTCGCGCGATGGCCGCGAGCGCCGCCGCGGCAGCCGGCGGTCCATGGAGAAGAACCCCCGGTCGGCCAGGTTGAGCATGCCGGCAGCTGGCGCAGAGCGCGATCGCCTCAGTGAAGGCCAGGCTGGCGGATGACCCTCGTGACGGCGCGACGGGACGCCGGATGTCCTGATGCTGGCATGGTCGGTGATCAGTCGTGTGCGGTGAGCGGTCACGGGTGTGGCCGCGGACGCTGACTGGGGCATCCCGTCCTGCGCAGCCTCGCCTGGAATGGACCATTAAGCCGTTGACTGACTACAAGGCTGGCTTGCGCAAAAGCCAGGGAAGCGTATAGTAAAAAAAGAAGCTCCGGACCCAGGCAAGCGTGCCCGCTCGATATAGCGAACGCATCAGCAAGGGTCCGGTTTTCTTTTTCTCGCGCACGGGCCGGTGCCAGCGAGATGCTGCAGAACGGGCGGGGAGAACACTTTCTTTGTCGCGTTCTATTAGGCCCTGACTGACTACCGCGTACCTCTGCGGGGTTGGCTGACTGAGGAGCCGGTATGACCGTCATTGCGGGGTTGGCTCGCACGCAGCCCGGAAACGCGGGCGGGCACCGCTGCGGGCGAGCAGCGACGTCTCACAGCCGACGTTGCTGACATGCCTGGCATCGGCGTTCCGCGCCCGGAGGGCGCCTGCGGTCAGGCCAGCTGACGGGCACCGGTTTCTCAGAAGAAGGCAGATGATTCTCATGTCAACCGTGACCATCTCGGTCATCGTGGTGGCCGTCATCGTGGTCGCCGTCCTGCTGATCGGCCTGACGGCGGCCCGGCGGCGTCGTCGGCTCCAGCAGCGCTTCGGCCCGGAGTACGACCGGCTAGTCGGCGAGCGCGACAGCAAGCGCAAGGCAGAATCCGAGCTGACCGGACGCGAACGCCGAGTGCACAGGCTGGACGTCCGGCCGCTCACCGGCTCAGCGCGCGCAGGCTACGCACTGCAGTGGGCGGGCATCCAGGAGCAGTTCGTTGATACCCCCGAGGACGCCGTCGCGTCCTCGCAGCTACTCGTGGTAGCGGTGATGAGCGAGCTGGGATACCCGGTCGAGGATCCCGACCAGATGCTCGCCGACCTGTCGGTCGAGCACGCAACCACCCTCGGCCATTACCGGGCGGCCGAGGAGACCAGCCGGAGCGCGGCTGCTGGCACAGCCTCGACCGAGGATCTGCGCCTAGCCATGATCGACTACCGCGCCGTGTTCCGTGACCTCGCCGGAGAACCCGCCGGGGCAGGGAACGGATCAGCTGGTATCGGATTCCGCACCAGTGACCGAGGCGAACGAAGTGCAAGTTGCCGACACCCGGCCCGAAATGGCTGCGGCCGGTCCGGTCGCTGACGGGCCCGACCAGCAGCTCAGCACAACGAAGGGAAGCTGACGAAATGACCGCACAGACCTACCACACCGACGATGGCCAGATGGCCGAGGAACATGACCAGGCGGCCCTGCAAGACAACCTGATGGAGCCAGACGCTGACCGGGACGGCCCGGCCGCTGCCCAGGCTGAGCCAGACTCTGATCTGATGGCACCGGACGCTGCCATGCCCGAGTCAGGCCTTGACCCGGTGGCGAGCCGGACGCTGACCAGACAGTGAACGACGATCCTGCATCGCCTCCGGCCATTGCGGTGGCGCCAGCAGGCCCGAGCCAGCACCCCACCGGGCCTGGCTATCCGCGGTTCACACTCCAGGGCCCCGACGGCGCACACGAGCCGGGGATGGCCGACAGCAGTCCCGCAAGCCCGTCGCTGGTCCCGGCGGCCGCCATGGTGCCCGAGCCCGTTACCGACTCACGCCCTGCCGGTAACCCCGCAAGCGCAGACGGGCCCTGGAACGAGATCCAGGCGATGTTCGTCGACGACCCGCACGCCTCGATCGAGCGCGCCGCTGGTCTCGTGGATGACCGGGTCGAGGAACTCATCCAGTCCGTCCGGGCACGGCAGCAATCCATGCAGTCGGCGTGGCAGGCCAAGTATGCAGGAACCGAGGAACTGCGCGTTGCCCTGCAGCATTACCGCACCTTCTGGAACAGCCTCGAAGACTCCCTGCGCAAAGCATCCTGACGAAACCGCGAATCTGACCGTGAACGATCGTAAGACAGTCATTCTCATCCCCCGCCACGGCGGGCAGAGCCTTCGGAGTCAGTGATGCGTATCGGAACGGCAATCCTCGTCGTCTGGCTGATCATTGGCGCCATCGCGGGCGGCCAGCGCCAGTACTACAACGGGTCCAAGACGACCTGCGCGAAGGCAGGCACGGTAGCAGTCACGATCGTTGCCGGCCCGCTGAACTATGTCGGCCTGAACCCGAAGATCAAGTGCCCGGCGCCGACACCCAGCACGTAGCCAGTCCCAGGCCCGCACGACTGTCACCTTGCATAGGGAGCCTGTACACACCCGTCTGATCCCGTTTGCCGGGCGCTCGAAGCTAAGGGTGGCAGTCCCGCTGGAGGACGCCGCCGGATGTCAGTCACCAGCAGGGAGTTGCGTCGCAGGGATCTGCACGGCGATCTCCCTGCTGAGCCGGGCTTGTGCGCACAGGTGCAGATCGTCCCCGATCCAGGGCCGGCCCGTGTCATACCAGCCCGGCCGCGGGCACCCGGCCCGCGTGAGGGTCTGCCCGCCGCCGGGAAAGAACCCGAAATGAAGGCTGCCGCCGAAGAACAGCCGCCCGTCGTCGGTGATCAGATCGAGGGAGCGCCGACCGTCCTTACGCTGCCCCGGCGGCGCAGCAGCCCACGGCAGCCGGGCCCGCGCGGCGCAGGAAGCCTGCCCCAGCAGCCCCGCGCGCCGAGCCGTTCCGCAGCATCGGCGACCTCATCGTGAGTCACAGCCCATGACCCTGGCGGCTCAACGGCACGCGACGCCGGCGAAAGATCCGGCGCGGGGAGCGATGCCTCATCCGATCAGATCGAAGAGCTGCGCGGCGACGTATTCGAGACCGTTGCTGTATTCACATGCGTTCGAGTGACGGGCAGCGTCCGGTTCTGCCGCGGATGCTTGCATCAAGGGGCGGCCGGGGGGAATTACCGGGCCTGGCGCCTGCCGGGCCGCCGCCGCATCCGCAGGGCGGCGAGGACAAGCGCGCCGAGCAACACGACAATGCCGATGAACAGCAGGTACAGCAGGCCCTTCGCGACCACGCCGACGATACCCAGCACGATCGCCACGATCACCAGCAGCAGGAACAGGGCAATCATCGGATCCTCCGATCAGCCGGGCGGCTCAGCGGCGGGCCAGCCGCCGCTCGCCGCCGCCGCCTGGCTCGTAAGTCAGGCCGTAGTGCTTGAAGATCGCCTCTTCGTCGCCCGCGGGCAGCTCGCCGTCGGTGCCGATCGACGGGGCATCTTTCACTTGTTTCTTGTCGTAGGAGACCTTGAGGTACCCCGGGCCGACCGTCGCGCGGCCAAGGGGCACGAACACGAGCCGGTGCCGGGTCGGCAGCCCGACCCTGACCGTGCCGAACGACGGCAGGTCGGTGCCGGTGTCAACGTAGACGGCCTCCAGCTCACCGATCTTGTGACCGTCGGCGTCGACCACGTCGTGGCCGCGCCATTCCCGGATGTCGGCAGCCTCGAACACGCCAGCCTCCTCCGACAGCGCCACACCGCCGTCTCCCTGTGAGCCTACCCGGATAGGAGCCGCAAGCACGGTCCCCAATGCCCTCCAGCCTTGAGGTCGCGGACTTAACCCCGAGGCTGATGCAGCACCGGGCAAGAGGGCATTCTCCGGCTAGGGCGCAGGCTGCGCCCTGCCAGGCCGGCGGACCGGGGATTGTGGTCGAGACTGGCATGCGGTCCAGACCGATCGGGAACTCGTTCAGGCTGCCTGCAAGTACTCTTGCGAGCCTATGCCAGGCACCCAAGGCCGCCAGGGCCTGCGGACCCTTCCATCCCTTTCAGGTGGGGTCAAGCCGCCCGCCTGATTGCCGCAGCGGGCAGAGCGCGTGCGCGGACCCAGGCACTCGCCGTGGCCGGCGCCCGGGAAGCACGGTGACCCGCCCGGTGGGTTCCAGCAGCCTCCCGGGGGCGTGCCGCGGCCGGTTGCCCAGCGGACTGACTGACACCGCGGTAAACAGGGCATCGCCACCAGCCAGTATGCGGCGTACTGTTCATAGTGAATACCGGTGAACTCGCCGCTGGGTCAAGACCCCGCCTTGCTGCTCAAGCAGGAAGGCGCCCCCCATGTTCAGTGTGGATCTTAATACCCGCGAAGGCGACGGTCACGTTATCGTCTCGCTGCGCGGGGAACTTGACGTAGCAGACGCCGCGAGTGTTGCGGCTGCGCTTGCCGCGGCCGCGGCCCGCGACCTCGAGATCATCGTCGATCTGTCCGGCCTGGATTTCATCGACTCCAGCGGCGTGGCAGCGCTAGCGCACGGGCGCAAGCATGCCCGGCACGCCGGGGGCGACCTGGTGCTGGCCGCGCCGCAGCAGCAAGTGCTGCGGGTCCTTACCCTCACCCGCCTGATCGAGGTCTTCCCCGTCCACACCAGCGTGCACGACGCGGCCGGCGGCGCCGGCCGCTCCCAGCGGCCAGCCCTGCCAGCGGCGGGCAGTCCCGTCCTCCTCGCCGCGACCTGACCCTGGCCGGTTCTCCGTGTCAAGGGCAAAGGACGGCAGCGACCCGCGGTCCCTTTCCTGTCCACCGGTCCCAGTGCCGCCAGACAGCGGCCCGCAGCCCGAATCCGGCGCAGCAGCCGGCAAGGTCAGCACCATGAGCGCAGATCATTCACGATCAGGACCGATCTATTGGTCCTGTTCCTGGTCGTCTCCATATTCCGCAGCCGTCAAATCGTTGTGAACAGACGCTGGGTCAAAGCAGCCGAAATCGAGCATTGACGCGGCGAGCGCAAACTGGAATTAGCATTCGATCTCAACAGAGTGGTAAGTTTTAACTACAGCCTCCGCCAACGTCCCACACTCGGTCCGACGGCAAGGAGGTAGATCGGGGGATTTCTCCCAATGCCTGTTAAATCAGCTCCGCCGCCCTCGCAATCTCGGTTGAACGAACGATTTGCACGGGTGCTCAAACAGAAGAAGGGCCCCGACGCCGTGATGGTCGGCGTGCTGTGCGTCGCCATAGTCCTGGGTCTGCTCGGGCTGGCGGTCCACGCCCTGTGGGTTGTCGCGATCATCGTGATGGCCCTCGGGCTCGGTTTTGCCCTTGCCAACCGCCGGCGGGACCGCATCGATGTTGTGAACCGTCACGCGGAGGACGCCGAGGAACGGTCCGACTCCGCCTGACAGGCCGCGGCGGCTGGCACCGCGGCGGCACTCGGTCACCAGCGGACCAGGCGGCGGAGGCACTGCTCCGGACCCTGGCAGCTGCACCCCGATCTTTCGATGGCGCGGCCACCCCGTCTGACCCGGGCGATCTCTGGAAAAAAATTGCTAGTTTCGAATTACCGATATATGTTCGGAGCAGCACTGGGAGCATCCGCCGTCGGCGGCCACCTAGCCCAGGGCATTTAAAGGAGCCGGCCATGTTCATCGGCTTGGTCATCGCCATCGCCCTGTTCGCCGCGCTCATGATGCTGCGCAGGCACCGCCGGCTGTAGCCATCGCGGCCATCGCGCCGCAAGCATCGTCCGGCAGCCCTCCGAGCATGAAGGCGGCGAGAATGTCCGCGCCAACGACCGATGAGTACCTCGAGGACCAGCTTGCGCTGTCCCGCCTCGATGACGACGGTGCGCCGCCCGGCACCCAGCCGCCCGGCACCCAGCCGCCCGGCACCCTCGCGAGGACCCACGATCAGGCCTCGCCGGGCAGGGCACGCCTCAGCCTGATCCCCGCGTCGGAGGGGCACGGCGGCCGCGGCTGAGATGATCGAGGCCGGGGCCAGCGACCGGGAGATCGCGAAGCATTTCCGGGTGTCGCGGATGTCGGTGAACCGGTGGCGGCGGGCGCTGGCCGGCGGTGGCCGGGAGGCGCTGGCCTCCAAGGGGGCGGGCGGCGCGAAGTGCAAGCTGACCCCGGCTCAGGTCGCCGAGCTGGAGACGGCGCTGGATGATGGCCCGGCGGCGGCCGGGTATGCGGATCAGTGTTGGACGCTGGCCCGGGTCGCAGACCAGGTGTGGCAGCGGTTCGGGGTGGAGTACACGCTGGCCGGGATGGATGTGCTGCTGCACCGGATCGGCTGGAGCGTGCAGGTCCCGGCCCGCCGGGCGGCCGAGCGGGATGAGGAGAAGATTGCCAGGTGGCGGGAGGAGACCTGGCCTGTCATAAAACGACGGCGGCGGACCTGGGCGCCGGGATCTGCTTCCAGGACGAGTCCGGCCAGGGCCTGAGGCCGCCGAAAGGACGCACCTGGGGCCGCCGCAACCATACTCCGGTGGTGACGGTGACCGGCGGGCACAACACGCGGGTGTCGCTGGCCGCGCTGATCGCCAACAGGCCGGGCTGCCGTCCCCGGCTGATCTACCGAACGCACCGCGGACGCCAGGCAGACCGGCGCAAGGGCTTCACCGAGACGGATTACGCCCGGTTCCTGGACGTCGCTCATCAGCAGCTGGATGGCCCGGTCGTCTTGGTCTGGGATAACTTGAATACGCACGTCAGCCGCGCGATGGGCGAGATGGTCGCCGCCCGGGACTGGCTGATGGTCTACCAGCTCCCGCCCTATGCCTCCGAGCTGAACCCGGTCGAGGCGGTGTGGTCCCATCTCAAGCGGTCTCTGGTCAACTTGGTCAAGCATGACATCGGTCAGCTGACCGCCCTGGTGAAGACCCGCCTCAGGCGGATGCAGTACCGGCCCGGGCTGCTCGACGGCTTCCTGGCCAAGACCGGTCTTGACCTCAGTAAACCCCGCCATTGACCTGTCTTCGGCCACGTTTTGGGCTTCATCAGCCCTGCAGGGTCGTTGACCTGCGGGTTCGCTCGTCTCGATCACGGAAGTTGCGCGCCAGGCCCTGGCCTGCCTGATGTCTCCGTACGTGCCAGGTGAATACCGTCCCGGACGTGACGACGGCGCCGATCGTGCCGGCGGCACCCAGGTCGCGGGATCTTGGACGTGGGAAGCTGTCACGGTGATCCGCCGGATTCCGTTCGCGGGAGCGTTGAACTTCCGCGACATCGGCGGCTACCCGGCCGGCGACGGAGCCTGGACCCGGTGGGGTGTGGTCTACCGGTCGGATTCGCTGTCCTTCCTGACGCCGGACGACCTGCCAGCGTTCGACGCGCTGGGCATCAAGGCGATCTATGACCTGCGGCGGTCCGGGGAAATCGCCGCACACCCCGGGCCACGCGAACACGTGCACATCGAGCTTGCGAACCGCGACCCGCTGGAGGACTGCGAGGCGGCAGCGCTGGTGACTCACCGGGACGGGGAGCGGTGGCTGCTGGCGGACTACCGGCGGATGCTGGCCGCCGCGGCGGCGACGTTCGGGGAGCTGTTCTCGCGGCTGGCCGAGCCACGGCGCCCGCGGTGATCCACTGCCTGGGCGGCAAGGACCGCACCGGGCTCGCGGTCGCCCAGCACGGCGGTGCCGAAGCTGCGCGGTCCCGGGACACGCCGGTGCCGGCCGCCGTCCCGGCCTGCGCGGGTCCGCGGCTCGCCGCGCGTTACCCGCCTCTCGGGCACCTTGAACGTGCCGGGCGCCGTCGCCAAGGCGAGCAGGAGGGCGGCGACCGGGGCACAGGTGCCGCTGGCCGGCTATGCGTCGCGCCGCTTGAGCACCCAGAACGTGACGGTGACCAGGACGGCGGCGAGCACCACGTAGGTGCCGGCCTCGATGCCCTGGAAGGCCCAGAACCTGCTGGCCGGCTGGTAGGTCAGGTACCCCCGGTAGCCGTGCGCAGTCAGGCATTGCATGACGGTCCCTGGACTGGCCTGGGGCCGGCATACGGCGGGGATCGGTACTCCGTTGAAATTGAAGGTGCCGGGGCCAGTTGCCGGCGGCTTGCCGTTCGCGAGGACGAAGCCCTGGGTGACTCCGAGGTAGGACCCCGTAGGCACGAAAGGCGCCGTGAGCTTGTAGTACACGGTGACCGGGGTCATGTAGTGCAGCCGGAGCCACTGCGTGATCAGCACGCGCAGCGCGGCGAAGCCGGCCAGCGTGACGGCCAGCGCCGGGACGGTGCGCCGCCGCAGCGCGCCGGCGCAGATGCCCAGGGCCATCGCGAAGATCGCGTACCCGACCGGGACGATGTCGGTAATGTCGAAGCTGTTGGCCTGGAAGGCGCTTGCATTTAGCGCGTCGTCCGGTCCTGACCACCAGGTGACCAGGGCCGAGACCGCCCCGGCGATGACGGCTGCGGCGAGGATCAGCCATCCGGCCGCGACCGCGAGCCAGCGGCGCCTGGTGATGCCCTGCGTCCAGGCGAACTGGTTCGTGCCGGTCTCCAGCTCCCGCGCCACCATCGGCGCACCCCAGAACAGCCCGGGCAGCAGCGGCACCGCAGTCGTCGCGAGGACAAGGAACGCGATGCCGGGGCTGCTGAGGGGAAGCGGCGAGCCGGGAAGGCTGGCGCAGGTACCGTCTTTCGCGCACCCGGCCAGGGCAGAGTGCCATACCTGCGCCGCGTGCAGGCCGGTGACCAGCAGCAGGACGGCCAGCACGGCGAGCAGCGCGGCAGACAGCGCGCCCTGGTTACGGTACAGCCGCCACGTGGCCCAGGTCATCGGTCTCCTCCTACCGCCGACAGGCGGGCTTCCCCGAGGCCGGCACCGTGGCTGGCCTCGTCCTGGCTCATGTAGCCGAGCACTATCTCTTCCAGGGCCGGTTCTTCAACGGCCCAGGCGGGATCGGTCACCGGGCCGTTCAGGCTGACGAGCAGCGTGGTCTGCCGCGCGGTGGTTTCCTGCTGCACGATGGCGTGCGCCCGCGCGATCGCCGTCGTGTCCTTGCGCGGGCCGACGAGGACGCGGTGCCCGGCGAGGATCGCCTCGATGTCGCCGCACAGTTGCACCTGCGATGCGGCCAGCAGGATCAGGTGATCGCAGACCCGCTCGATGTCGGCGACCAAGTGCGAGGACAGCATGATGGTCAGGCCGCCGCCCGCCGCCGCCTCGGCCAGCCCCGCGAGGAAGTTCCGCCTGGCCAGCGGGTCGAGGGCGGCGAGCGGCTCGTCTAGCAGCAGCAGCTTCGGCTGCTTGGCCAGCGTGAGCGCGAGCGCAACCTGGGCGCGCTGGCCCCCCGACAGCGTGCCTACCGGCCGGTCCAGCGGTATCTTCAGCCCGGCGAGCCTGGCGCGCACTGACTCGCCGTCCCAGCGCAGGTTAAGGTGCGCGCCCATGCGGATGTGGTCTTGCGCGGTCAGCCGCCGGTACAGCGGAATCTCCTGGGCGAGGAAGCCGATCTCCGCCAGGTAGGCCGGCTCCTGGCGCGGCGTGCCGCCAAGGACGACGGCCTGTCCCGCGGTCGGCGCGGCGAGCCCGGTCAGCAGCCGGAGCAGCGTGGTCTTGCCTGCGCCGTTCGGCCCGACCAGCGCGGATATCCGGCCCTCGGGGACGCTGATGGTGCAGTCGCTCAGCGCGGTGACCCGTCGGTACCGCTTGGTCAGCCCGCTGGTCTCGACCACGTCAGTCATGCGATGTCCTCCTCAGCAGCCGCCTGCAGCGTGACTCGCAGCAGCGACTCGATCGCGTCGTCGTCGAGACCTGCCGTCCGTGCCTCGCGCACCCACGCCGCCAGCGTGCGGCCCAGCCGCGCGTGGGTGCCGGGCGGCGGGCCCGGCGGCCGGCCCCGCACGAACGTGCCGTGCCCGGCGCGTGCCTCCACCAGGCCCTCCCGCTCCAGGTCGCGATAGGCCTTCAGCACCGTGTTGGGGTTGACCGCCGTCGCCGCGACCACCTCCCGCACGCTCGGAAGCTGGTCGCCCACGGTGAGCACGCCCATCCGCAGTGCCTGCCGCACCTGCTGCACGATCTGCTGGTAAGGCGGCACTCCAGACCGCCCGTCCACCCGGAACCTGATCACGCCAACGCTCCAATGTCTTAGATCTCTAAGACACTAGGGCACCGCCTCCGGCCGAGTCAAACGACCCAAGGCCGAGGCGCGCGGCAAGACTTCCCCGCCAGTGGCAATCCATAAGGACCCGCCAGGGGGTGAGTCTTAGCCCGTCACGGACACACCAACCCGAAGTACAGTCAAGCCAGCAGACTCACCGTGGCGCGGGTTCCCGCCGATGGATGCCCGGGAATCGCGGAACCCGCGCGCTTCTCCGGCAGGCCACCTAGAGGCAGGCGAATCAGTCATCGACGCGCTCGTCCGGGAGGCCCGCGAGGAAACCGGCATCGTCATCTCGCCCGACGCGATCGACTTCGCGCACGTCATGCACAACTCATCCGGCGGTGGCCGGGTCGCCTTCTTCTTCACGGTCCGGCAATGCGACGGAACCCCGCAGAACCGCGAACCGCACAAATGCAGCGAGCTGCGATGGACCCCGCTAGACGCGCTGCCCGCCAACCTGGTTGATTACTGCCGCAGCGCCCTAGCCGCCATCGCCGACGGCAAGCCGTTCTCCCTGTCCGGATGGTAGAGCTCCAGATTCACCGGGACAGCAACAGGGGCACCGCTGCCAAGCCAGGAACAACTCCAACTGACCCGCGCACTAGCGTGGCCGAACTAAGGTCGATGGCTTCCTGGCCAAGCCCAGCCTAAATCTCAGTAACCCCCGCCATTGAAGATCGTTATACCGTCAGGCGTCACACTGATGCCATGACACCTGCAGAGCTGGCTGCACGCTGGCGCGACTCCGACCACCTCGAGCGTGCCGTCGCCACGGCGGGCGGCCTGGAGGCCTTCGACGCCGCAGTAGCCGCGATGCTCGATGACGCCGGCGGCTGGCGGCTGGCCGAGATGCGCAAACGGCGCGGGCTAACCCAAGAGCAGGTAGCCACCCGGATGAGCATCTCAGTCGCCCGGGTCTCCCAGATCGAACGCGGCGACGTCTCCACCCAGGACGTCCTCAACCGCTACATCACCGCCCTCGGCGGCACCCTCAAACTCATCGCCGACTTCGGTGACGAGCAGCTGAAGATCGCCTGACCAGCCGACAGCGTGCCAGATCCCGGGTCGCAAAGCCCCACCGGGCGGCCGGCCATCATAAGCAGCCACCACCTGCCGCCCCGCCATCAGACACCACCAGGCCCCAGCCGGCCAGGAAAATCCAGCGGCAAGGCTTCCCGCCCCCCGCCCGGACAATCACGAAACGTCACCACCGCAACCACGCGAATACCCGCATAACGCCGATTTAGTACGTCTCACGGCCGGTCAACCCGCAGTGATTTCCATCGCAGAAAGGTCAGTTCTGCATCGTGACGGTCAGCGCGTTTCGGCCGGGGGTTGGCGGCGCTGGCGGTAGGTGGCGGCGCGGGCTTTGCCGCCGCAGGCGGTGCTGGAGCACCAGCGGCGGCGGCCGGGGCGGCTGGTGTCCAGGAACAGCAGACCGCATTCGGGGCTAGCGCACTCGCGCAGCCGGCGGGCGTCCGCGGTGGTGAGCAGGCTGATGGCATCGCGTGCTATCGCGCTCAGGGCGCTGGATGCTGGGTCGGGTCCTGACGCGGCCAGGGTCACGGCGCGCTGGTGCATGCGCGGCCTTGGCGGGGGTGCTGCCGATGCACGGTTGATGATCTCCTCATCGGTCCGGTCCGGCGGCTGCCCGCTGATGACCGCTGTGGCGGCGCGGTAGATCGCTTCGCGCACTGTCCGCGCCGTTTCCAGGTCTGCGGGGGTCACCGGGACGGCGTAGCTGGCGACGGCGGCTTCGGCGTACCAGCGGGTGAGATGGGCTGGGGTGATCAGCCGCTCGAAGCTGCGGCGCCACCGCTCGCCGACGGTCGCGCAGAACGCCAGGCACAGCCGGCCCGACCGGAAGATGAACCGCAGTTCCTCCTCCGGCGGCCCGCTGCCGGGTGTTGCCAGGGACTTCACGTCACGAGTATAACTTGTGACGTGAAGTCTCAATCAGGCCGGGTCAAGGAGTTCCTGCTGAGCCGCGGGGCCGGCGAGATGTCCCACCCCGGCGGAACCTTGTATGAGCATCTGGTCCGCGTCGCCGCGCTGCTCGCGGAATGGGAAGCCGACCAGGATCTGCAGGTGGCCGGGCTGTGCCATGCCTGCTACGGCACGGACGGCTACCCTGATGCGCTGCTCGGGCTGGGCGAGCGCTCGGTGCTCGCCGCGCTGGCCGGTACGCGGGCTGAGTCGCTGGTGTACCTGTATGGCAGTTGCGATCGGGCCGCGGTGTACCCGGCGCTGGGCAGCTCCGGGCCGGTGCCCTTCCGGGACCGGTTCACCGGCCGCACGCGCACGCCGCCGGAGCGGGATATCCGCGCCTTCACCGAGCTGACCGCCGCCAACGAGCTCGACGTACTGCGGCACAACGTCGCCTTGGCCAGCCGGTATGGCGCCGGGCTCGGGCAGCTGTTCGCCGGCGCCCGCCCCCGGCTCACCAGCGCTGCCTGGCGGGCCTGGAGCGGCCAGCGCGGCGCTGACCCCGCTGACGGGCCAAGCCCGGTGCCACCGGTCGCCATCACCGGCCTGGACCACTTGGTGCTGACCGTCACCAACCTCGACCAGGCCGCCGGGTTTTACCAGCGGGTGCTGGGGATGCGCCCGGTCACCTTCGGCGCCGGGCGCCGGGCCCTGGAGTTCGGCCCCTGCAAGATCAACCTGCACCAGGCCGGGCAGGAACTCACCCCGCACGCCGCCCGTCCTGCCCCGGGCAGCGCCGACCTGTGCCTGATCACCGCCACCCCGCCCGGGCAGATTCTCGCCCACCTGGAAGCCGAGCAAGTCAGCGTCGAGGAAGGCCCGGCAGCCCGCACCGGCGCCCGGGGCCCCATCACCAGCATCTACATCCGCGATCCCGACGGGAACCTCATCGAGATCGCCAGCTACCCCGTCGGGCCACCCACCCAGCAGGCCAGCTAAACCATGGCCCGCATCGACTATGGCGAGGCCGCAGCCAGCGCCTTCCAGGCGTCCCGCGAGCTCCCGCCCGGTGCGCTGGCGGAGTGGCGGGCCGCGATCGCCCGTCACCTGAGTCCCCGGCCTGGCATGCAGGTCCTCGACCTCGGCGCTGGCACTGGCACCTGGGCCACCATCCTGGCCAGCTGGTACGGCATCAGTGTCGTGGCGGTCGAGCCCTCCACCGCCATGCGTGCCCGCTCCCGCTGGCGGGACATGCTCGCCGGGCACGCCACCGCACTGCCGCTCGCCCCCGCCACCATCGACGGCGCGTGGCTGTCCACCGTCATCCACCACCTGCCAGACCTTCCCGCAGCTGCCCATGAGCTCCGCCGGGTGCTCCGGCCCGGCGCCCCCGTGCTCATCCGCAACGCGTTCCCCGGCCGCCACCACGGCATCGGGCTGTTCCGCTACTGGCCCGAGGCCATCGCAGCCCTAGACACCTTTCCCAGCGTCACCAGCGTGCGCACAGCCTTCGCCGCAGCAGGCTTCAGCTACGTGACCCTGGAACCCGTTCGCCAGGTGACCGCCCCCTCACTCGCAGCCATTGCCGCCACCTCGCGGCGCGAATCGCACACCCCGCTCATGCTCATCACTGACAGCGCCTACGAAGCAGGCCTGGCCAGGCTCCGCGCAGCCGCCACCACCCAGCAAGGCCCCGTCATCGATACCCTCGACCTGCTCGTCCTGCGGGCCAACCGCGCCACCGCAACCACACGCCCCCCGGCCAGTCCAGTCTCCGGCCAAAGCGCAGAATGACCGAGCTTGTAACCTCAGGTGTGTAAGATCTTTTTCTGCGTGCCTGGATGTCTGCTTTACCTGATTCGTCCTGGGTAGGCGGTGTCGAGTTCGTTGAGTGCTTCGCGCCATCCCATGACGCGCTGGCCTTCGATGAGGCGTGCGGGCTGGTCGTGGCGCTTGCCGGTTTCGTCCCGGCGGGCGGCGCGCTCGCGGGCGCGCTTGTCTTCGATATTGATGATCGCCAGCCACAGCAGCTTGACGACGGCGTCGTCGGACGGGAAGTGGCCGCGGGCCTTGGTGACCTTGCGCAGCTGGTAGTTCAGGCTCTCGATGCTGTTGGTGGTGTAGAGCAGTTTCCGCACCGGCGGGCTGAAGGCCAGGAACGGGGTGACGGCGTCCCAGGCGTCTTCCCAGACGCGGACGGCCTGCGGGTAGCGGCGGCCCGGGCCGGAGGCGGCGAAGGCGGCCAGGGCCTCCAGGGCGGCCTCCTCGCCGGGCGCGGTGTAGATCGTGCGCAGCTGGGCGGCGACCGCGGCGGCGTCCTTGCGGGCCACCGGCCGCAGTGAGTTTCTGACCAGGTGAACGACGCATCGCTGGACGACGGCTGCCGGGAACGCGGCACCGATGGCGTCCTGGAACCCGCTCAGCCCGTCGCAGCAGGCGATGAGGATGTCACGGACGCCGCGGTTGCGCAGGTCGGCGGTGACGCTGGCCCAGAAGCGGGCCGATTCGCCGGCGGTGGCGGATTCGGGCGGGGTCTTGGCCAGCCAGATGCCCAGCACGTGCTTCTCGCCGTCGGCATCGACGCCGATGGCGATGTAGGCGGGCTTGTTCTGCACGACGTGGTTGTCTCTGACTTTGACCATGATCGCGTCCAGGAACACCACCGCGTAAACCGGGTCCAGGGGCCGGTCCTGCCAGGCGCGGACCTCATCCAGCACCTGATCGGTGATCCGGGAGACCTGCTCGTGCGACAGCCTCGTGCCGTAGACCTGCTCCAGGTGGTGCAGGATGTCGCGGACGGTCATGCCGTGCGCGTACAGGCTGATGATCATGTCGTCCAGGCCACCGGAGACCCGCCCGGACCGTTTAGGGATCAGCACCGGCTCGAACGAGCCGGCACGGTCCCGCGGCACTTCCAGGCCCACCGGCCCGATCCCGGTCTGCACCTTCTTGCTGATCCTGCCGTTGCGCGAATTCCCGCTGTTATGCCCGGCCCGGTCGCGCCGTTCATAGCCCAGGTGCGCGGTGAGCTCGGCCTCCAGCGCCCGCTCCAGCACCGCCTTAACCAGATCGCCCAGCATCGAGCCCTCGCCAGTCAGCCGCAGCCCCCCGGCCTCGTCCCGCGACCGCTCCAGCAGCGCGTCCAGCAGCCGGTCATCCATCAGCTCCCGCAGCGGCGCTCCTGCCAGCCCAGCCGAGGGGGGATTTTCCCTGTCGTAATGAGAGGGGTCCCCCAAAACCCCCCCGGGCTCTTCAGCGTGCACCATCCCTGCCCGGACGGGCTCTTGGCGTGTAACGGACATGGCTCCTTTTCTCCCCCGTAGTAGCGGCCATTCCCACTGGCCTATCAGTTACCCTTAGTCACCCCTTACACACCTAGAGAGATACCCCTGAATGACCATTCGGGCCCAGTGTAGAAATGGCCGCGAAAATAGCTCGTGCCGTCCATAACGGCGGCTTTGTGCGCGGGCCCGATCTCCGGTCTGACTACGCTGCGCGATCAGTGTGACGGGCAGGTGTGGCAGTGCGCCACGAGGATCGGGGCGTCATCATCCGCGGCCGTGACAGCGCTGGGGTTCGCGCTCGCCGAGGCCGAACCCGCCAGGCGACGCCCGACGACACGGACGTACATCATCGCGGCATAGCGGATGCTGCGGCCCCGTGGCGAGGCCTGGACTTTGCCGAGTTTCGACGGCGGCTCAGGCGGTTGGCACCTTGAGGCAGTAAAGATCCCGGCGGCAGGCTACGACGAGGAGGCCGTGGGGTGCCCAGGTCAGTGCGGTAGCGGGGTACTGCAGTGTGAGCCGGCAGATCTCCTGTTCGGTGCAGGCGTTGACCACCGACACGCTGCTGTCTGTCCGTGCGATCGCCACCGACGCAGGGTGAGCGGGGTCATGGGTTGCGGTTAGTGCGGTCACCGGCTCGTCGAGGCCGCGCTGCAGGTGCGACACGGCTCCGGTGAGCAAGTTGTGTGCGCGGACGAGTGACTCGTGTGTCGTTATCACGAGGGGACCGGTTTCGGTGTTGAGCCATCCGCGTACCGCCTCGCCGATTGCGATGTGGGCCGCTGCAGGCGTCGGGATCTCGGTACGGGTGAGGAGATCCCAGACTGTGAAAGGGCCGAACATCCAGCTGATCGCGGCGGCTGGCCGTCCGGCCATCAGGCCGACCGCAACGCCACGCGGCGGGTAGTTACTGGTGATCGTGCCCAGGGGAGCCCCGGTGCTGAGGTGGGTGATGTGCACGTGGCCGTCGGATCCGGCGGTGACGACCGCCGGATCGCTGTCGATGGGCAGCGTGAGAGCCAGGCTCACCTCCCCGCGGTGGTCAAGTGCGATTGCTTGCTCGGGATGCTCGTCGGTCCACCGGTGCAGCATGCCGTCCTTGATCCCGTTTTGTTCGCCGCCGGCGGCGAGGAGGTACGTGTGTGCCTCGCCGGACAGTGTCGTGATGGCGTTAACACGGCCGGGCAGCGAGCCGAGGTCAGCCACGCGAGTACCATCCGTCAGCCGCCACCTGCTGAGGCTCCCGTCGCTGCCGCCGGCCACGATCCATCGGTCCGAAGTGACGGTGAGGCAGCGGATGTCGGTGCTGCCACGGGATCTGGTCTGTGGCTGGTTGTCCGTCAGGCGCCACACGGAGAGCGCATCGTCGGACGGCGAGCCGACGAGCAATGTGCCGGGACCGCCGGCGAGCATCCGAGCGTCCCGGACCGGGCCGGCCAGCGGCGCGCGATACGGTTCGTCGGCGTGAACGTCCCACAACCTGACAGCTTCGCCGTCACTGACGGCCAGCAGTGGCCGGCCGTCGACAGCATAGGCGACCTCACCGTTTTCTCCTTTCGCAACCGGGTTACCGTCGGCACCAAGGATCCGGATCTGCTGGCCCGGGAAGGGCAGTCCCACAGTGCCGGGCTTGCGCGGTCCGTCCACGGGATTCATGGTCGAACCGCACGTGCCCTCGGAGAGTCCATATCCCCGATGACGGGAAGCCGTACCGGCTCTCGAAGCGGGCGAGCAGGCCGGCCGACGTGGGCGCGGCGCCGCAGATCGCGAACCGGACCGACGAGGTGTCAGGGCAGACGTCGTCAGCGGCGCGGCGAGCATGCTGTAGATCGTCGGCACGGCGCTGAAGAAGGTCGGTCGCCGGCCTCCATGGCGTCGAACAAGGCAGGCTCCTGGCTTCCAACCAGTCGCAGCGGGCATCGACCACCCGGGCGACGGCGGTCTTGTCCGATGGCTGCACAAGTCCAGGCCCACGGCAACGTGAAGGCGGTCGCCGAACTCGCCGCCCAGATCGCCCTTGCCACCAGGTGGCCGGCGGACATGATCGCACAGGCGTTGCTGTGTAACGAGCGCACGGTTCTCGGCATCACCGATGTGCTCGTCCGCCTGCGCGGAACCGGGGTGCTACGGAACCCGGCCGATCACTTGTGCATGGCCAGACAGGTCCTGTGCCCCCGGTGAAACGTGGACGCTGTCTGGGGAGATCCTCGCCGTCGAGCAGGAGCACCAAGCCTGATGAGCTGAAAAGCTCTTGCCCCGATCTATGGGAGGTAGATCGAAGGTCTACCCGAGGTCAATCGCTGCTTGTAGCTACGAGCCTCTCCGGCCGGGCCGCCTCATCACCCGTTCGTGTAGCTGTGTCCCGCGATCCGCCATGAGCTATAGCACTGTCCCGATGCGCAGTGCCCCACCCCTTTGCGCCCACGCCAGCGGCGGCAGTTTCGGACTGTACCCGCCCCTGCTGTGGCCACTGTGCTGGCCTGGTCAGCGCAGTGCGCCAGTGAGGTGGAGGCCGATGGCCGCGGCGGCTAGCTGGGCGGGTACGAGTACTGACCCGATGGCGGTGAACTGCCAGGCGCTGAGGACGGTGCTAGCGTCGCGGGCGATCCGCCGGCAGATCAAGGTGGCGACCGAGCCGGTGAGCAGCAGGCCCGGGCCGATGGCGGTGGCCAAGATGGCGGCCCACAGCCCGGCCATCCCGGCCGGGCGGAGCGCCGCGGCGGCGGGCAGGTTGCTGGCCGCGCAGGCCAGCGCGGAGACGGCGATGAGCTGGGCGGCCAGGCCGCCGCGCAGCGTGAGGCCTCCGGCGAGGATGGCACGGATCGCGGAGGCCGCGGCGAACATGGGGAGCAGGTCGAGCGCGGCACGGCTGGACGGCCTGGCGCTGGACGCGCCAGGAGGACCAGTCCCGGCCCGGGCCAGCCATCCGGACAGTGACCCGACGGTGACCGCGACAACCAGCAGCCACGCCAGCCACGAGCCCCGCAGGTAGGCCAGCGCGGGAAGCGGTGCCCGGCCGAGCAGGAGCAGACTGGTGATATTAGAGGTGGGCAGGAGGAACGAGGCGGCGTTGGCGGTGATCGCGACCGCGACGGCGAGCCGACCGGCGGACATGCCATGGCGGCGGGCCGCCTCCAGCGCGACCGGCATGGCCACGACGACCGCGACATCGAGATTGATCAGCCCGCTGAGCAGGGCGGTGAACGCCAGGACCGAAGCTGCGGCCATGGCGCGCGGCGCGTGGTCGCGGATCAGGAACCTGGCCAGCGCGCCGAACACTCCGAGCCGGCCGGCCAGCGCCGACCCGGCGATGATCGCGGCCAGGGTCGCGAACGGCCCGAGTGTTGCCCTCGCGGCCGGCAGCAGGTCCTGGGGCCGCAGGCAGGCCGCGGCGGCCGTGAGGATGACGGCAGCCGTCCACAGCAGCAGCGGCAGTCGGTCTCGACGTGACGTGATCCTGGCAGATATTTCAGGCTTCTGGGACGTAATCGTATGCATGCCTCCTCACATGTTGCTGAATTCGCTGGTAGATGGTGATCGCGGCAGTCAGGCCGCCCGGCTATGATGTTACACGATGATGTCAGATCCTGATCGAGACCGCGATGACGAGCTGATGGCCATCCCCCGGCTCGCCGAGCGCATTGGGGTCACTCCCCGGGTGCTGCGGTACTGGGAAGAGCAACAGCTGATCAGCCCTACACGCGAGCACGGCAAGCTGCGCTACTCCCCGCGCGACCTGGCCATCGCCGCGCTGATCCGGCGGCTCCTGGACGCCGGCGCCGGCGTCGAGGGAATCCGGATGCTCAAGCGGCTCGCCGAGCGCGACATCCGACGCGCCACCGCCACCGGCGAGGAAGCCGCGCTCGCCGAGGAGGCGCTGCGGATCTTGTACCAGCGCAAGGCCTTCCGCGAGGAAACCGGCATGGATGAAGAGCACTATCCCGAAGGCAGGCCGCCACCCCCGCCGCCCCCGCCCCGCGGGCCGCACCAGCCGTCACACGGACCCGGAGCTCGCGGCAAGCCCAGGCGTCCATAGCACAGCCCCGCCATCGTCCCTGCTGCCGCACCTACCCCTGCGCGGTCCAGAGCCAGTCCGCCGTCTGCTCGCGCCGACGGCGAGCCGGGCGAAACCGTGCACTGCCCTGCCGGACCAGCGCCGCGCAGGTCGCTGGCGACCCGCCGGAACCGGCGAGACGGCCGACCTGTCACCTGCTCGCTAGCCGCTAGCGCTGCGACGCGCAGCCCGCTGCGCCACGTACGTACCGAGTTCTCGGCCTGAAGGTGCCTCCCCGAACAAGCCGGCAGGTCGCATTCCCCGGTGCGTGGGTGATGCCCGGCGGGTTGAAAGACCGGAGCCGCAGAGCTTTGCTCAGGTCCATGCGAGATACATCGCAGGTCTACCGGAGGTCAATCACTCCATGTCACCGCGAGCCTCTGGCAAAGCCTCCTCACCAGACGCTGACACACCAGGCTCGTGCGATCCGTCACGATCTTCAGCACTGTCCCAGGCGCCGTGAACGCGCCCAGCTTGCAGCGACGCTAGCAGGTGATATTACGGAACGTATCTGCCGCCTGGGCGAACGACCGTCGCCCATGTTTGCTCCATGTTTGCTCGGATGTCGCGGTACGGGCCGGTAGCGGCCGACATCACACGGCACCCGCTCTCGTCGCCCTGCCGTACAGCCCGGCAGGTCGCGGTACGTCGCGGCACATAATGATACGAGGTAGACGAGTGAAATCGAACAGAGCAGCGGACTCTTAATCCGCGGGTTCGGGGTTCAAGTCCCTGGCGGCGCACCCGTCCTGAACTGGCGTTATATCGATTTTGACCGGCCTCGTGAAGGCCGTTCCGGTGCCATGTTTGCTCCACGTTTGCTCGTGAGTCCAGACCTAGTCGTCCGGGCATGTCAGATTCGGCCGCGGCGGAGGTCCTTGCTCGACCCGGCTGGCTGGGTGCCTTCGCTGGAAGCTGGGTCCCGGACCCCCTGCCGATGTTGTCACGCAGCGTGAAACGGGGTGGTGGAGCGAGGTCGCGAGGTACTGCATCGGCTGGGGGGCGCGGCAGGTCAGGCACGTCGTCTTGGTGCGCCTGGCGGCTGAGGGATATTTCTCAAGCTTTGGCGCTGGCGGACGGCCAGGGCCTCTTGGGCGAATCCGCTGGGCGCCGCGACTGCCGCAGTCCCCGCCGGAACGCGGTCCCCCGCGCTGCCGCCGCGCAGGATCCCGGCCAGGAAACATGACAGGTCCGCCGGAGGCATATCGGAGGTAGCCCAGGCGTGTCGGCGATCTTGTAATCCCTCAGCTTTGAGGGCGTGGGTGCCGAGAGTGTGTCACCCTTATGCGGCGTAATTGTATTCGTGGATCAGCTGCCGGACCGGCCCCGGCGCAGAACGCGCATACCGGGTACTCGCCCAGGCAGATACGGCTAACAGCCGGGCCGGGCGCCCGGGGACGGTGGATAACCGGCGTCCGCGGCGGTCACGCCTGCACAGCACCGTCGTGGCCGCGCCGACCCGCACAGTGCCGACAGCGCCATGACCTAGGCTCGGTGCACCCCGCCTGCTCGGGCATGACACATCACGGTGCGCTGGGTAGCGACCGGTCAAGATGCTGCTGAAGGGTCTGCGGCGGGGATGGTCGCCCCGTGGCATGCGCTGTACGGCTCCGCTGAGCCGCACGGGCAGTCCTGGTCGTCGGTGACAGCGCCGACCGGGTGGAGCCAGCCAGGGGCGGCGGAGCCGTCCGCATAGCCGGCGCGGCGGTCCACCGGGAACAGGCGGACCCGGCCTCCGTCATCGGGCTGGGTGAAGAACACGACGCGCTCCGCAAGGCTGCTGGCATCCCCGAACCCGTAGCGGTCGAGGATCGCGTGGTCCACGAAGACGCGCCGGGCTCCGTTTCCGGAGGTGCCGATATGAAGTTCGAGACGCTCTGGGTGGCAGGTGACCTTCTCTACTATCCCGCATGTCCAGCAAGGCTCATTAGGCAGCGGGATCTCCCGCGCGTGACCAGGGTTGACGCAGGCTCCCTCGTCGCAGGCATACGCCAGTTCCGCGCCCTCGGCTGGGGCGTGGATGAACGCGGTGTAGGCGATCCGGTGCACGTCGACCAGGCTCGCGTCGTCGGGGAAGAAGAACCCGAACGGGTTCGCCCAGTCCTGCTGGACGCTCTCAGTGACTGCCCGGCCGCTGGCCTGCTCAAGTAGTGCGCGCGCCTGATCCGGGGACAGGTATATCCCGAGATCCCGTGGCTCCACGCATTCCCCGCTGGTGACCGGCTGTCCACCTGCTTCCTCCGCTTTACCGTTTTCATCGGCGGGATCATGAAGGACTGCAGGCGGGACCGGCTCGGCGGATGCCTCCCATCCGCACGTCTCGCACACCTTCATCCAGCTGCCATCCCCGGTGTGTTCGGCTCGGAGCTGATAGGAAGCGCAGATCGGGCACCGCTGGGGCGTGCCGAGGTGGTGGCGGTTCACCGCGACGATGAACGCCTCGACGGTCTGGCTGACCACCGACAAGGCGATCTGCGCGTCGGGCCGGCTGGCGGAGCGGGCGTGGGTCAGCCACGCGACATAGTTCCAGGTCTTCTCGCTGAGCGCCTTCAGCAGCGTCCGCAGCTGCTGGGCGCTGCTGCCCGCGGCCACCGACCCGGCGCACACGCTCGCCCATGCTTTGAAGTTGCCCTGCTGCAGGTCGGCAGCGCCAGCGTCTGTCTGGTACCCCAGGCTGGCGAGCTTGGCCGCCAGGGTCAGCAGCGTCTCGCGCAGTCGCATGCCGACGGCCTGGAAGTCCTCTACTTCCCTGGCCCGGTCCAGGCTCTCGCTCGCCACGTCCAGTCGACGGGCGACCTCCAGCACCCAGCTGCCCTGACGCGCGGCCGGGAGCGGCCGGCTCGCCATCACCCGGCTCATCAACCCGATATGGAAGGACAAGGCAATGTCCATGCTCTTGATCTGGTCCTGGCTGTAAAGGTTCACCGGGTTAGTGATCACCCACCAGCGGCCATCACTGGTATGGGCGTCCCAGACGTCATACTGGCCGCCGAGGACGTACTCGCTGGTGAGCTTCTCCACGTGCTCGATCTCGAAGTCATCCCCCGACTGGGAGCGCAGATACTCCTCGATCTGCCGCCGTTCGTGCGCTGGCGTCTCCATGGCGTCAAGCATGCCAGCAGCCACCACCGGCAACCGCTGTGAACAAGGGCCAGTCGGCAGCGAAGCGCCGGTGTGACAGGGAGCCGGACAAGATCCACGGTCATGGCGGCACAGCCGCCCACCCGGGTGCCCCGGGCCGGGTCGTGTCCGTAGGCCGTCGGGATGTACGGCCGACGTCCCCCGTGCGGTGCTCAGGACCGGCCGCAGTCTTGGCACGCGGGGCAGCTGGGGCACGAGCGCACTGGCGGTTATGGCTCAGAGAATCAGGTCGCGCTGGTGTGCTGGCTTTCCGTAGTGTGGCGGGTTGCGGCGTCATATCGGGGCTGACGCCCGCCAGGGGGCATAAAGATGCGCTTGGGAGCACCGAATGCAGGTTGTTGCGCTTCACGTGGCGAGGTTTCGCGGCTGGCGTGAGATGACCCTGAAGCCTGCAGGGCACGTGCTGGTTGTCGGTGAGTCGCCGCCAGCGCGGTAGTCCGTGGCCCGTGGAAAACCAGCGACGTTATCCGGCGGTTGTTGCGCCAGCCCGGTTATCCGGCGGGCTTGCGGGCCAGCCAAACCGTACGGCTGGTGCGGACCGTCAGGTCGTCGCGGGCGGACAGGGCCGGGACCAGGGCATTGAGCTCCGCGATGTCACCGGCACTGAGCTTGTCCTCAAGGCCGTGCCGGGCGCGGCTGAGGGTGACCATGGCGTAGCGGCTCACGGAGGCGGCCATCGGCGAGCCCGGCGGCGGCTGCAGTGCGATCGCGAAGCGGCGTTCGGACTCGACCGCGAACCCGGCTTCGGCGAAACGGGCAGGCCAGTCCTCATGCATGTGCATGCCGGCCTCGTCACGACCCCGCGCCATGGCAGTGTGGATCCGCTCCTCGAGCGCCGCGCCCGCCGGGTCGGTGAGAAAACGCGGGAACGACTCCAGCTCCGTGACCGCGAGCAGTCCTCCTGGGCGCAGCATCTGGTAGATCTGCGCGACCGCGCGTGCGGGATCGCCCATGTGGTGCAGCGAGTTGGCGGCCCACACTAGGTCGGCGGTCTTCAGGCCATCAGGCCATGGCTGATCGAGGTCGGCTTGGACGGTGCGGATCCGGTCGGCGAGACCGGACGCGCGGGCCTTGTCCTGGATGTGCTTCAGCATCTCCTCGTCGACGTCCAGCGCGATCACCTCGGCGTCCGGCAAATGCCTGGCTAGCGCCAGTGTGCCGGTGCCCGTGCCTGCTCCCACGTCGATGACGCGGGCTCGTTCCGTGAGGCTTGCCGAGACCCATTCGGCTACCTCCCGGTGGTACTCGCTGAGGACCTCCGCGTCGAGGTCGAGCAGGTCAGCCATGTGTTCGTGTGCCATGTCCTCGACGGTACCGGTCGCTTGCCACTACGGCATACACTCTTGCGTATGAAGCAAGACGCCGATCTGGACGCTCTTGTCCGGCAGCGCATCCGGGGTCTGCGCACGTCGCTGAGCTGGTCGCTGGACGAGCTTGCTGCCCGGAGCTACCTGAGCCCGTCCACGCTGAGCCGGATCGAGACCGGTCACCGGCGGATTGCCCTGGATCAGCTCACGCCGATCGCGAGGGCACTCGGCACCACGCTTGACCAGCTGGTGGAGTCCGACGACGACGCCGACGTGGTGATTAGGCCGTTCCGGGACGAGGCACGTGGCATGACGACCTGGCTGCTGTCGCGGACCGGTGCGCCGCAGGGCATGACGATCGCGAAGCTGCGGGTGACCAGGAAGGTGCCTGCCAGGCTGCGCGTCCACCCGGGCCGAGACTGGTTCACCGTCCTGTCCGGCACCATCGTGCTGCGGCTGGGCGAGCGGACCATCCTCGTCCGGGCCGGCGAGGCGGCCGAGTTCTCCACGATGGTGCCGCATGCGTTCGGCGTGCGAGAGGAAGCCGCGGAGATCCTGTGCATCCTCGACCACGACGGCACGCGCACCCACCTGGGGCCTGGCGGCCTCTTCCCCGAGACCGGCTCCGAGGAGGACTGACCAGCCCCGGAGCGCCACCGGGCTGGCCACACTGGTTGGACTAGCGGGCCGTTTTCGCAGGTGGTGGCAGGTGTTGGGTTCGAACTTGCGTAGGCTGAGCCGGACTCAGCCGACGGTTTTACAGACCGCTTGCTCATAGCCTATGCAAGCCGTCGGGCGGATCTCCTCTTGTCCGCGTTCTGAGGCACCCCGCTTAGTTGCATGCGGAATTAACCATTGGCTTTCGCACATTTGGATCAGCGAGAGGGTGCGGTCTCCTCGGCGTTCTCGCCGTCTACTGTGCAGTCGGCCCGGGTGTCCATGTACTGGAGGACAGCTGGAAGTGCGGCGTCAGTTCAGCCTTGCGCCGTTCGCGATCGAGCGCAAAGGTGTCAGCCGCCGCATCCGCCGACAGCGCCGCCGCCTTCGCCGCCAGCCGCGATGTGGCAGCCGACGTCTCAGCTGCCCGCGTGGACCGCCGCGCCCAGGCCAGTCCGGCAGCTGCCACGGAGCCGAGATGACAGACACGATCAGTGCTGCCGCAGCCGCAGCGCCACCCTAGCCCGCTGCCGTCAGGCCATGAGATCAGCCCCGGAGTGGAGCTACACGGGACCACCAGCCTCGGCCGAGCCTGCGCGGTCCTCGCCAACCGTCACCTCGCATGGCACGGTCCACGTCAGCTCGCCGCGGCGGCAAATCAGCTCCAGCAGCAGGATGTCCCCCATCAGCTCCTTCCATTCCGCCAGTGACCACTCCAGCCACGACGGTGGCTGTGTGGACTCCAGCTGCCACCACGTCTGCTCCGCCACCCGCAGGTTTCGCGCCATCGCGGCCCGCTGCGTCACTCCGGTGGGCAGGATGTTTTCCAGCTCAGGGAACGTGGTGAACTGCCATCGCCCCCAAACTTGCGCGGCCAGCAGCTCGACCCGTGAGCCTGAGCCGATCTTCCGCTCCTTATCCCGGATGTTCACGGTGACCCAGTCGAGGCGCTCAAGTTCAAGCGGTCCCAGCAGGCGCAGGAAAAGGCGAAGTTTGCCTGACCCCGTCTCCGTCGGCGTGCACGTCAGCCAGAACCGCGGCGTCAGCTCAGCTGTGCGCCGCTGGCCGTCGAGCCGGGCCGTGTCGACCGCCGCATCCGCCGAACGCTTCGCATCGTCGGCCGATCGCTCCGCCGTATCAGCCGCCCGCTGCGAGGCCACTGCCGATACCTCAGCTGCCTTCGTCGACCTGCGGACATACAGCAGCCCAATGATTGCCGCCAGAGCTGAAATAGCTGCCACCGCAGCCGAGACGACCGACACGACCAGCGCTGCGACGGCCATGGGCGGCAGCGTAGTAAGCGTCCGGTGAGTGCGCGCATGAATGGCGGTAACGGTCGGCGCGGCCAGCCTCCCTGCCTAGCGCCGTCTGCGGGCCGGGTCGGTGGCGGCCTAGTGGTGTTGGAGGGCCTCGGTCGACGGCCGCGCGTATCGGAGCAGTGAGCGGTCCGACGTGTGCCCCGAGCGCACGTTGATCATCAGCATTGACGTGCCGTTCTCGGCGGCATGGGTCAGCGCCGAATGCCGCAGCTGGTACAGCGTCGCGCCGCCGGAAGCTTCCTTGAACAGCGCCTCGGCGTGCCGGCAGCCCAGTCGGGCATGCCCGGACTCCGGATCGATGTGCGGCGGCGCCAGCTCAACCCTTGCCCGGCGCTCAGTAACAACGGCCCGGCCGTGCGCCCCTTCGGGGACCGCGGCAGCAGCCGACCGCTGAGCGGGCGGCTCAGCAGGCCGCAGACCGCTAGCGCGCAGGACGCCAGAGGCCGGGAGGCCGAGTTGAATCGCCAGTGGCAAGAGAACACCAAGCACGTGGGATGGCTTGAGGGCCTTCGATGCTGCACAGCAGATTCTGAAGCTGTCCAGGGCTTCGTCATGTTCCGATGGAGCCGCTGGCTGGGGCAGCCTGGCGGTCTTCACGGCCATGAAGGCACTTGAGATCCGGGTCGAAGCCGCAGAACCGCCAGCAGGTTCGTCACCGTCCGGCAGGTCAGTCGCGGCGGCCCACTTCCTGATAATGTATGACATGTCGCTATTCGGGTAGAGCCGGGCGATGACCAATCACGCAACGCGGTTCGCGTTCTGGGGCCGGGTATCCACTGAAGATCATCAGGATGCAGCGTCATCCCGCGGCTGGCAGCTCACCCGCGCCCGCCAGCTGATCGAACCTCACGGCGGGCAGGTCGTCACCGAGTTCTTCGACATCGACAAATCCCGCTCGATTCCGCCTCAGCGCCGGCCGCGGGCCAGCGCGCTGCTCCAGGCGCTGACAGACCCCGACCGTGGCTTTGAGGCGGTGGTCGTCGGTGAGCCGCAGCGAGCGTTCTACGGCAGCCAGTTCGGCAGCACCTTCCCGCTGTTCGCCCACTATGGCGTGCAGCTATGGGTGCCGGAAGTGGGCGGCCCGATCGATCCGGACAACGAAGCCCACGACCTGATCATGTCCATGTTCGGCGGCGTTTCCAAAGGCGAGCGCAACCGCGTCAAGCTCCGGGTCCGCACGGCCATGGCCGCGCAAGCCCAGCATGAGGGCCGCTTTCTCGGCGGCCGGCCGCCGTACGGCCACCGCCTCGTGATGCTGGCCCGCACCCCAACCCGGCCAAGGCAGCCGACGGCAAGCGTCTGCACACGCTGGGGATCGACGAACCAGGCGGCCGTCGTCCGGCGCATCTTCACCGAATACCTCGCCGGGTATGGCTGCGGCGCTATTGCGTTCCGTCTCACAGCTGATGGCGGCGTCCCCTGTCCGTCGGCGCACGACCGGGAACGCAACCCGCATCGTTCAGGCGCGACCTGGGACAAGAGCGCCGCGCGCGCGATCCTCCTCAATCCCCGGTACACCGGCCGCCAGGTCTGGAACCGGCAGCACAAGCACGAGGTCCTGATCGACGTCCACGACGTATCCCTCGGCTACACCACCAAACTGCGCTGGAACAACGCCGACCAGTGGATCTTCTCCGACCAGCCCGCGCACCCGCCCATCATCGACACCGGCATATTCCAGCGGGTCCAGCAAATGTTCGCGGCGAACGGCACCCGCGTCACCGCACGCAGGCCCCGTCGCAGCACCCGGCCATACGCGCTCGCCGGGCTGCTGTTCTGCGGCCTGTGCCACCGCCGGATGCACGGCACATGGGCCAACAACATGATCTGCTACCGATGCCGTGGCGGCAGCGCCAGGGGCACAGACCCTGATTGCGGCAGTCACACCCGGAGCGTCCTTGTCCAGCAGCGGATGCTCCTGCCCAAGCTGGATGCCTGGCTTGCCGACGTCACTACTGACGCACAACTGCCGGACACGGTCAGCAATACCGCCAGCGCGCTGCACGATCCTGACACGGCGAACCGAGCCGCCCTGTACGCGCAGCTGGAGCTGCACCTGACCTACCATCCCGATCCGCGAACAGTCGCAATCCAAATCCAGGCCGGGCAAACATCCACCCGGACGGTTATAGCCGTAGATCCTCTACCTCGCCGTGCGGAACCCGGCGAACTACTGCCGGCCAGACGTCGGAATCCGCAGCTGCCAGTGGAAACAGGTGCTGCAGATCTTCACGATCTACTTCGATGAGCGCATCCCGACCCCATGAAACCGCACCGATGACTTACACAGACGACCGTTGCTGCCGGGGCCCGTGGCCGGGAGGCGGGAAGATCCGGCTCTCGTACTCGGCTCCAGTGGCGTCGGCTTCGGTCATGCGGTTGTACGCGGCCAGGGCCAGCTTCCTGGCG
This sequence comes from uncultured Actinomycetota bacterium, assembly GCA_963815375.1. Classification (GTDB taxonomy): domain Bacteria; phylum Actinomycetota; class Actinomycetes; order Streptosporangiales; family Streptosporangiaceae; genus JASHPR01. Next base: position 302,251 of record CAWFGX010000001.1, read on the forward strand.
CGCCAGCTGTTGTCGCCCCGTTCGAGGCCGTCGGCACCTGCCTGGAGGGTATCGATGATGTACTCCACGTCGTCGCGGCCGGCGATCCCGTACATGCGGAAGAAGAACGCGTCCAGTTCCGCTCGGAGGCTGGCCCGGCGGTCAGGGTCCCAGGCGAATGGATCCCCCGTGTCGTCTAGGTCTCGGGATAGCGGGCCCATGTCGGACGAGGTGTACACGAGTTCAAGCACCCGGGGGACGATGAACGGCAGGTGCGGCTCCAGCATGCCGGGGGTCGGCACGGGAAGCTGCTTCCAGTGGGCGGCCCGCACAATTGGGCCGTCGATCTTCTGCCGGGCGACGTATTCGAAGACCAGCGAGCTCTGCGCGGCGATCAGGGCCGCGGCGAACGGCGGGACGACGCGCGGCAGCATCAGGGGCAGGGAGCCGGCAGCCGCTGCGCGCGGCAGGAACACAGCGACGGCTGTCCGGTCATGCACGGGCGCGCGCCAGGCGCACAGCCATTTCCAGTTCCAGCCGAGTTCGGCGAGGCGGTCCGCGACGCCGGGGCGCTCGGCCGTCCCGCCCTTATGCTGAACGGCGACCGGGCCGTGCTCGGCGATCCAGTACCTCGGCTTCACTGCTTCGTGGTCGAACAGGTCTATCATCGGGGACTCGTAGACCGGGAGCATGCGCTGGCCGTTGCGGGTAAAGGTGCTTCCTGCCAGCTCCCAGCCTTCGTCTTGCAGCTCCCGCTCAGCGCGGAGCAGCCCGGGGCTGGCAACGGCACGGGGGAACGCCGTTGCCAGCCTCATCCTCCACGGGTTCCCGTCGCCCTGCGTCTCGTCCCATAGGGCCGGCACGCGCCGGTAGATCGCCGCCGCGAGCGCCGCGTCCCGGGAGCTGTGGAAGGGCGGCAGCGCGCCGGTATTTGGGTTGATGAGGGCAACCTCGCCCGGAGTCAGCGTGAACGACCGGCCGTCTTCGCTCAGCCCGGCCGGGCTGTCCAGCCAGAACGCGAACCTGGCCGTGCCTGCGCGCGATGCGCTGCCGGCGAAGGTAAGCAGGCAGAGCCGGGCGTCCGGACCGGCGAAGTCATACAGGGACGCCAGCGCGCCGCGCTGCATCAGGCCATCGAGCAGATGCCTGGCGCCGGGGGCGCCTGCGATCCCCGGGGCGACGGCGCAGCCCGCGCGGCCCTCCGGCGCGAGGATCGACGCAACGCGCTCTGCGAAAAGCAGGTCCGCGCGCAGCGCCGACACACCGGGTTCGGTCAGGCCCGCCGCGCATTCGGGATACGCACCTGAACAGGTGGCGAATCCGTGGATCGTGCTCCCTTCGCGGCGGCCTATCTTCTCCCGTGGCGGGGAAGACAGCACGCAGCTGAAGCCGCCCTGCCACCGGGTCTCGCCCTCGCAAACCGGGAAGACGTCAGGGAACTCCAGGTGCCAGTGAAAGAACCGGTGCTCGCGGCGCAGCCGGTCGATCTCAGCGAGGGTTTCGGGGAGGATCCCCTCGGCCCCCCGTTCCCGCAGGTCCAGCAGGACCCGGTTGACGATCGCGGGCGGCGCGTCCGGCGTCTTGGCCCAGGCGAAGGCCGCGCACCAGGCATCGGCCACCAGGCGCTTCGTGCGGAACGCAGCCGAGTCGCGCCACTTCTGGTACTCGACCGCCTGGCGGTGGTCATCGGACGGCGCCCTGCCGGGCAGCCGCCCGATCTTCGCCAGGGACTTCGCCAGTGCCTCGTTGGCGTGGGCGTAGCCGCTCTGCTCGCTGAACAAGGTGGCCTGCCCCGGGTCCGGCTTAGCGTTGGCGCGGCGCAGGGAGCGGGCATATCCGCGGCCGCCGGCGTCGGCCGGCCGGAACGCCTCGTCGGGGATGCCGCTCTCGATCAGATCTGGGCTCGCACCGATCAGGGCGTTGCCCTGCCTGACATGACCGTCCAGGAAAGGCGGCGCCATCCCCGGCACGCCGGCCGCCAGCCGCAGGCGGGCCTTCGCTCGCTCCACCGCCTCGCCGCTTACGTCCACGCCGTAGACGCAGCTGCCCACCACCTCGCGCATTGCTCGCTGCAGCGCGTCTGGTGACGGGTTCCCCTCACGGGCCTCCGCCACCCGTCGCGCGATCCTTCGGGCCGCCGCGACAAGGAGGCTCCCCGAGCCGCATGCCGGGTCGCAGACCGTCACCGCCAGCACGACCTTCGCGACTTCGGTGGCTTCGTCCCCGTTCTTCTTCCGCTTCGCGGCCTGCCTGCCACGCTGGGCCGCGGCGTCGAGCACCGGCTCAAGGGCACTGTCGAGAAGGCAGTCCGCCAATGCCAGGGGCAGGCAGCCGGTCACGTCCCCGATCGCCGAGGCTCGCTCCTCAGCCAGTCCCTCACAGGAAAGCATCGGGCCGTCCCGCATGATCCGTTCCCCGTCGCCGTCGTGCCGGACGCGGACCGGGGCCGGGCCACATCCCCAACCAGACATATCCTGCCACCTGGCGCAAAGTCTGACCCAGCGTCGGTGCCGTCCACGACCGCGGCGCCGGTAAGCCAGATCAGGCCCTTATCCCGGAGGGTGTCGTATTCCAGGTCAAGGGCTATGTACGGCCTGGTCACAGGCCATCTCGCTTCCGGGTCAAGTACCAGGAGCCCGGACGCGAAAGCACGGGCGTGCATCTGCCAGGGCCTTACCTGCGCAGGCCCGCAGCCTTTCGCCCCGGTGTCCCTGATGCCCTGGACTACTTTCCCGGGATCACAGTCGGTGATGGTGTCCCATCTGGAGTACCCGATCTTCTCCAGCGCGGCACTGTAAACCGGTCCGACTCCCAGGATCATCGAGACGTCCTTGCGCTCGGTGACTGACTGGATGACTTCGTCACGCCGGGCGCGGGTGCAGACCACGCAGCCGCATACGCGGGGCGTTACGCCGTTCCGGCGGGCGGCCCGGACCTCACCGATCATCTCCCTCACCATGCCGAGCATCGCGTCAGTGATCGGCACGTCCACGCGGAACGGCTGGCCGTCGCGGCGCAGGATCAGCACACCGGCTGGCTTAACCCGCCGCCGGGTCCGCTGCGGCTCCAGCAGCAGCCAGTAAAACGCCAGCTCCAGCCTGTCTAGCCTGGTCGCCACGCGGTGGGACTTGATCTCAATGGGGTACAGGGCGCCGCCGGCAGCGTCGATCCCGTCAGGGCAGCCGCGCAGCGTGAGGCCTGGATGCTCGAATAACGGCGTGCCGAGGATCGTGACGTCAGTCTTCAGTAACCCGGGCAGGCCGGCAGGTCTGCCACAGGTCAATCTCCACCTGCACCAGCGGCAGAGGGCGCATCACCCAGCGCCCGGGCACAAACGGCCGTAATCGCTGCGATTTTGGGCATGATCCCAGGGCCGGTAGGCAACGGGCTCGCAGCAACCGAGGAGGAAAGTTACCGACCGTGTCCGCCGCTGTGGCGAACAGCCGCGGTCATGTCTGCTCCATTGACTCGGCAGTACGGCGGTCGGTCAGCCGTAGTTTCTGCTCCCGGCGGTTTGCACAGTTGCCGACGCGCTCGGTTCCATGTCGGCGCTTCTGGTCGCGCGGACGACGTACCTATAGTCACTAGGGGTCAGCACCAATTCAGTACGCGGTCGGGAACTGCCGGGAACTAACCGGGAATAACGGGCAAACGGTCAGCCGTCACAAATCGCGGCTCGCGAGCCCGTTCAGGCCATGCATCATTGCCATGAGCTGCGGTTATTAGCGCACGTCGAGGCCGGTGACGGCCCTTCCGATGATCATGCGCTGGATCTCAGACGTGCCCTCGAAAATGGTGAAGATCGTGGACCGGATGGCAGTTTGCGCAGGTAGCTGGCGTGGTGGCCCACTGGGGTCAGCACGGATTCAGCACCGGTTGCCGCCGGGCCTGGGCTGGCTTGGCAACGTTCGCTCATAGCCGATGAGCGAACGCTGGGCCGGCTGGCGAATCAAGCAGCCCGGATGTCGAGCAGTTCGGGCGATGGAAGTTCGTCTGGATCGGTCTTTTCGACGCCGACCCACTCGATGCCGCCGAGAACCTCCCCCTGCTGAGGGTCCTCGATCGTGTAAAGGAACAGACCGTCATGGGAGCCCCGAACGCCCGCATTGACTCTTATGGCCATCCCGGCGCCGCGTCCATGCTGGAAGTCGATGGACGGGCACCCGCAGCCGCACGTGCCGACCACGACCACTTCCGCCGCCTGGCGGCGCAGGGTTTCGACGTTCTCGAAGCCAGTGGCCAGCAGCGCCTCAAGCACCGCTCGCTCACGCCGAGTCAGCGGCCTTGCGTCCATGCCAATGATCGTCCCATCAGCGACGGCGTCCGGCATCCGCTTGTGCCGCGCAGGGATGTGCCCAGTCGGAGTATTAGCTTGCCTGGGCCAGGATGAGAGTGTGCCCGCTGTCCCCCTCGGGGACGTAGCGGTCCCAGACAGGTGTTAGCCCCGCCGCTGGCAGCCAGTGCAGGTAGGTGCTGGTGTCTGCGTGATCCCAGAACATCTCAGCGCCCAGACACGGCTCGGTTCCCTTCCGCCGGCTCGCGCCGACGATGGCCAGGAAGTAGCCGCCGGGGCGGATCCACTGGCGCACGCGGGGAAACAGTGCCTGCTGGTCGGCGAGCGGTACATGGATCAGGGCATAGAAGGAAACCGCGGCGTCGACGCTTGCTGGCCGCAGGCTGAACATGGTCATGTCAGCCTGCGCGAACCGGGCCGCAGGGACGAGCTGGTGAGCGCGGCGGAGCTGGACCGCGGAGAAGTCGACGCCGAGCACCTGCAGCCCGTGGCCGGCCAGCTCACGCGTCGCTGGTATGCCCGCTCCGCAGCCCAGATCCACCACCCGGGCACCAGACGGCAGCAGGCCAGCCAGTTCCTCTGTCCACCCCGCATAACGGCTGACGTCCTCGGCGGAGGAAGCCGCCGCGGTGCCGTCGTCGCTGCGGTACGCAAGCGAGATGGCGTCGTAACCACGGCGGACAAGGTTACGCTGGCGCGCCCGCCCGGTCACATCTTCGGAATCCGCCATTGGCCTCATCTTGCCGCGAAGTCGCGAACCACAGCACCGGAGTCGTGCTATCGCCGTTCCTGTCGGCCAGACCGTCCTCGCCGCGTTACCAGACCCCGGGTAGTGCACGCTCATGCCGCTGTTCGTACGGCCGCGGTATTCAGCGAAATTCTTACAAGCCAACAGCCAGTACGAGCACTGTATGAGGCATTCAGAGCAGGCCGGATTCCACGCACGGATCTCTCGGAAACAATTGCAAGCCTCTGGGTGTGGGACGACTCCCCCACCTCTGCCCTTCGCGACGAAAAGTGGCTAGAGATGTTCCGTACTACGGGATTCTTCTCGCACCCTCCCCTCGTAACCCGGCGTGCTGATGGTCACCGCGTCCCGCTTGAACGCCCAAGTAGAGCATTGACGCTTTACCGAGGAAGCACCCCGAGCCGAATGCGTCGAATGTCCTGGCAGGTGCGCCATCGAGCGACCTGTTCAGCGAGGGCATCCGCTCGCTGCTGGTAGACGTGCCGCTGCCGGGCCTCCTCGGCTGCCGCCTCCTGCGCGCGGCGGCGTTCAGCAGCCTGCTGTTCGGCTTGCCGCTGGCGTTCCTCGTGGCCGGCGGCTTGCGCCTCGATGCCGTGGAGAACGTCGGCGAGCTTGTCCTCCAGCGTCCACGCCTTGCGGTCCGACCAGCGATGCACGCGCCCGGCGGCCCAGTAGGCGTTCACGAACTCGATCACCAGCCGTCCGGTCGCCTTGGCCTCGAATTCCGTAAGCGACGGCAGTTTCCACGTCCGGCTGCGGGGGTCAAAGCGCCCGTGTCGCCGATTCCAGTAGGCGCGGCTGGGTATGCCCTCCGCAAAGACCCGGACTCTGACGGCAATACCACGGGCGCTGATCACCAGGTGCCCGTGGTTCGGGCCCGTCCAGTCACGCGCGCCGTAGCCGCCGCGCGCTGAAGGTTCAGGCGCCAGCTCAACGGTGTAGCCGCGTTGTTCTGCCCCGGCAACAAGTCCCTGCAGCATTCTCAGTACCCGAGGAAGCGCAGCGCGGGAAACTTCATGGCGATCGGTACGCTCTTTGAACTCCCTCACCACCTGGTGATAGGTCCTGATTGTGGCTGGGACCGGCACAGGACCGGCTGACTGAGCAACGCCAGCTGGGTCGTCGACAAGCTCGATGCGGATCTCGTCGTAGGACAGACGCTCAACCCGCAGGCGCTTGCCCGCGGGGACCTTGCCATGGCGTTCAGCCAGCCGTACCCGGTACTCGTAGTCCACATAGCCCGGATCGAAACCCCTCAGCCGTGGAAGGGTAAGCGAGCCCCCCCGCCTCGATGACATCACTCACCAGCTGCTCAGTTACCAAGACGTTAGGCTGCCGCGGCTTGGGCGGATTCGGGCCCTCAGTCCTGGCCAGATAGTCCCGGCCGGCAGCTGTGACCTTTGCCGACCAGCTGGCACCACGCCCCGAGATGGTGACCAGCCCCCGGTTGCGCAAAGCGGCGGCGCTGATCCGGTAGGCGGCGTGGCGACCCTGGCCGGGCTGGAACAGGCACTGGCGGGCTTCGCTGCCGGATTTGAGCAGATGGGCCTGCCGGGGTGCCCGATCGGGTCGCTGGCGGCCGAAGTAGCCGAGCACAACGAGGGCGCGCGGCTGCAGGCCGCGGCGGCGTTCGACAGCTGGGAACGGCTGCTCGGGCAGGCCCTGGAACGGATGCGCGAGCAGGGGGAACTGCGCGCGGACGCCGCACCCGCGCTGCTGGCCACGGCGCTGCTGGCGAGCATCGAGGGGGGATGGAGCTGAGCCAGACGGGCAAGAACCCGGCGTCCTTGCACATAGCGGTGGGGGCGGGCCTGGCACAGTCGCGAGCGCGCCTAAGCCAACCCTGTACTAATCGGTCCACTTGCTGCTAGCCTCAGGAATGTACTAATCGGGACAGTCCTTGGAGGCGCATCTCGTGACCACGCAGCAAGGCTCCTTCCCCGCCGCCAGCAGCGGCCGGCTCACGCTGCTGCTGCTTTGGGGGTGCAGTTCCTCGACGTCGCAGATTCCTGACACCACCAGTGCCCGCTGAGAGCCGACCGCGCACCCCACCCAGCCGACCACGACCGGATGCCCGCACCGGAACTGACCGGCTAAAGCCCCGACGAACAGGAGCACCTGATCATGAACGTCACCGTTTTCGGCGCCTCCGGCGGCACCGGCAGCCACGTCGTGGCCCTCGCCGCCCAGCGCGGCCACCAGGTCCGGGCCATCTACCGCAGCACGCCGCACAACCCGCCGGGCCACTCCGAGGCCCTGATCACCGAGGACATCTTCGACGCGGGCTTCGCCACCGAGGCCATCCACGGCGCCGACGTGGTGGTCACCGCCGTCGGCCCGAACTTCGCCACCCGCCACAACCCCCGCACCACCATGACCTCACCGGCGGACCTGCACCAGCGGCTAGCCCGCACCATCACCGCGGCGATCAAGCAGTCCGCCGCGCCCGCCCGGCTCATCGCGGTCAGCACCGCCAGCATGGGACCAGCCGACAAGATCATGAGCCTAGGCCCGCGGCTGCTGTTCCGCTTCTTCCGCACCGTGCCGGTCCCCAACCTCGGCCGCGTCGGCAAGGACCTGCAGGCCATGGAGGACATACTGGCCGCCAGCGGCCTCGACTGGTACGCGCTGCGGCCCGTCAAGCTCACCGACGGCCCGCTCACCGGCAACGTCCAGGCCAGCGACCGCTTCACCATGAAGACCATCTCCCGCGCCGACGTCGCCTGGCAGATCCTCACCCTCGCCGAGGACCGCGACCCCCAGATGCCCCGCGCACCGGTCATCACCAGCGGCCCCGCCCGGAAATCCCGCGAGGCCGCAATCAGAGACCAGCCCGTCCAGCAGGCACCCACCCGCCGCTGACCTCGCCCCCGCCCGCGACGGCGGACTGCACGGGGCCGAACGAGACAGGTTAGTGCCTGCCCGGCGCGTTCGCGGCACCTGCTGCCGAACTCGGCCCGCGGCACTCGCGGCCGCCCGCAGCGGCTGGCCTGCCGTACTCCCCGAAGACCCCGCCCGGGTCAGGCTGCGGCGCCAGAAGACCCGCGCGAGCCAGGCCGGGTTGGGTTGGGAATGATTCATTTAGGTCATGCCGGTGCGGGCGAACATCGCCGGCCGCCGTTACGTCCCGCCGGCACTAGCGGCGCACTAGGTCCTCCCACGTGCGGCCGGTCCGCACGCTCTCCGGCCGGTCAGCCGTGATATCCGACCCAGGCAGCGCGAACTCGTCTTTGACCTTGACCAGCACCCACCGCCGCCCGCCGGTGCGGGTCAGACCAAAACCGCCGACCAGCTTCTGCCCGTGCAGGACAACGGACAGATGGCCGGGATCGTCACGACCGATCTCCGCCCGGCCCTCGTCCCATATGATCACCACGCCAGTGCCGCGCCGCGAGCCCTCGTGCACGCCCTCAAAGTCGCCAGCCGACAGCTCATGATCCTCAACCGGCACGGCCAGCCGGCGGACTGCCGGGTCCATCGACGGGCCCTTCGGGACCGCCCATGACCGAAGCACGCCGCCCACAAGGATCCGCAGGTCGTAGTGCAGCCGGGTAGCGTCGTGCAGTTGCACCACGAACCGGGATGGGGTCACCACGCGACGCTACCGCGACCGCCGGCCCGCCGCGGCAGGGGTTGACACGTCGAGGTCGTCCGCTTCCGAGCGCCCCCGATCTGGTCAAATGGACACCTGATTTGTCTACCCCGGGCCAGGTCCGGTTGGGACTGATTCCAATTCGCCGCTTCAAGCCTTCTGGACATTCCTCACAGGGTCATTTTCAGCGGTGTCAGCGCCTGCCCTCTGGGTCGATTTCGACAGTCATCAGGCTGTCACCGTGACGATGGACTACCTTCCAGGCGCCGTCCTCTCGGCGGTAGATAGACGTCGCTCTCAGCCTCATTTCCTCCGTCTCACCGTGGACATGCCGAGTGAGCCGCTCAAGCTCGACTGTGAAACCGGACGTATCGTCGAAACCGGTGACGAGGTTCTCGGCGCTCCAGGTTTCGTAGTTGAGCGTCTTGGCCGCAGCGGTCAGCAGCTCGCTCACCTCCTCAATACCGACCTGGTGACCGCCAACCCCTCCCATGAGCGAGACGTCGTCACCACGTGACCACAGTTCGAGATACGGCCGCGGGTTGCCGCCGGTGTGCTGTCTCAGGGCGTCATGACACCGCCCGAGGAACTCGAGGAACTCGGCATCCGGTCTACCTGTCGTAGGCTCCATAACTCCTCCTCTCCTCCCGTTGCAGAAATTCGGTCGGCTTGAGATCCACTGTGTTCGTACCCCTCGTTGCGGGTCGCTGGACGTCTACCAACAGGAAGGAGGCCGGAGGTGACCTGTTGCGTGAGTGGTCGGCTTGTCCGCCGGCGCGTTCCGCCACTTCGAGGTGACCAGCGACGTCAGCGCGTACACCAAAGCCGCGGTATTCCAGCCTGGCACCAGGAGCGACACGCTGATCCGGTTCTCCGCCGTCGCCGGCGAGCGGGGCAGCCCCGACACGTGGCGTGATCAGCGCGGGTTCGCGATGAAGTTCTACACCTCCGACGGCAACTACGACATGGTCGGGAACAACACCCCGGTGTCTGTGCGCGACGAGCTCCAATTTCGACCTTGTCGATTCGGGTGGGCATAATCGATCTGACACCACATCACGGTCGTAGTCCGAGTCACGCTAGGTGACCGGGCTGGTCGGCGGTCTGCGCGAGAGATCCGCCGATATGTACGGCCAGCTGGTCGCTGGGGATCCGTATCCTGGCGGGCCAGATCTATCAGATCTGTGCGCCGACGGCTACGGCAGTTTCTGGAAAATCGCGGCCCGGCTAGGGCTGTGGAAAGTGAACGGGGCCCGGTCCCAGCGCCCTCAGCGGTCCTGGATCCGGTCAGGTTCCGCGTGCCGGGCGTGTCTTACGGGTATGCATGTCGCTTACGTTGCTGTCACGATCGTCGTGGCGCTCGCTAACGGTTACGCCGCCGCTTTGAACTTCATCGGGGCGGAGTCTGTCAAGGTCGTCGCCGACAACGTACGGATGCCGCAGAAGTGGATGATTCCGTTCGGGATTCTGCTGGCCTGCGGGGCGGCCGGGCTGCTGGTCGGGTTCGTCGTACCGGTGGTCGGCACGGCCGCTGCGGTTGGCCTGGTCGTTTACTTCATCTGTGCGGTGAGCGCGCATGTGCGGGTGCGCGATCCCAACGTCGGCGGCGCGGTCAGCTTCCTGGTGATGGCCGTCGCCGCCCTGGTCGTTGGCCTTGGCTACCAGAACCGCTGGTAACGGCGTCCTGCTCCGCGGGAGCGGCTATCCCGGTTGGGCCGCGGTCACTGGTGGTGGAAGGGGGAACATCCGTGTCAGCGCAGAATATGGTTCCGTCGGTTCTCTCGCTCGTCAGTGAGGCGTCTGATCCCGCCGCGGGGGCGGGGAACGCTCGTCTTCGCATTGGCCCGGTTCGTATTGCCGGCCCTGTCGCTGGCCGCCGTGGAGTTTGTGATCTCAGCGCTCGCCGGTGTGGTGCTTGCTCCGCCGATCTTGCTGACGCGGTGGTGGCGGCGGTGGCGGCGGGCTTTCCCTCAGCCGGGCTCCAGCTGGCTGCTGCGGCTTGCTCGCGAACTGGAGAGGAGTGCTGATGGAGGAGCGCGAGTGGCTGACGGAGCGCTTTCAGCAGCACCGTTCGCATTTGCGCGGTGTCGCCTACCGGATGCTGGGGTCGGTGAGCGAAGCCGACGACGCCCTCCAGGAGGCATGGCTTCGGATCGGCGGGCAGGATCCACGGAGCGTGGAGAACATGCAGGCCTGGCTGACCACCGTTGTCGGGCGCGTGTGCCTGAACATGTTGCGGGCCCGGCGGGCACGGCGCGAAGAGTTCCCGGACGTCTATGTGCCTGACCCCGTCGTCAGCCTCGAAGACAGCCTCGACCCCGAGCAGGAGGCGCTGGTTGCCGACTCGGTCGGGCTCGCGCTGCTTGTGGTGCTCCACGCGCTCAGTCCCGCCGAGCGGCTGGCGTTCGTGCTGCACGACGTGTTCGGCGTGCCGTTTGCGGACATCGCGGCTGTCCTCCATCGTTCCGAAGCGGCTGCGCAGCAGCTCGCCAGCCGAGCTCGGCGGCGCGTGCACGGCTCGCCCAGGCCCGACCCTGACCTCGCGCGACAGCGCGAGGTCGTCGACGCGTTCTTCGCCGCCTCTCGCGAGGGCGATTTCGACGCCTTGGTCGCGGTGCTCGCTCGCGACGTCGAACTGCGAATCGACGGTGGCGTGCTGCGCGAGGAAGCCTCGCTTATTCTTCGCGGCGCGCAGGCCGTAGCGGCCTACTCCTCCACCTACTCCAGGCTCTACCCGTTCGTCAGACCAGCGCTCGTCAACGGCGCCGCCGGAGCCGTCGTAGCGCCCGCCGGACGAGTGTTCTCCGTGATGGCGTTCACCGTCACTAACCGAAAGGTCACGCAAATCGATGCCCTCGCAGATCCAGAGCGCCTCGGGCAGCTCAACCTCACCATCCCGCCACTCGGGGAACAACGACGGTGAAGTCAGCAGCACCAGGGCGCTTGGCGTGCTTCGAACGCACGGAGCCGGCATGACGAAGGTCCGCCGCGCACAGAACTGGCCCCTCTTCGAGCGGGCAGCCATCCCAGCGAGGCCGACTCCAAGCGCGCTAAATCGGCGATCTGCGTTGGATGCGCGGCGCAGCGTCTCAGACATCCGGTCATCCTCGGTGAAGGCCAGGTACTTCCCTCCCGGCCTAGCGGGCAGATCCTGAGGCGCTGCCGGGCTGGCATCCCTGGCTGCGGGCGCAGTTCGCAATGTCCTTTGGCAAATCTTGAACCGTGTGGTCTCGCTCAGGTCCACGCGGGTTCATCATCACGGGTCTGGTTCCCGGTCGGGCACTCTTAGTAGGCGCTCGAGCATGAGAGTCTGGCCATCGGCCGTGAGCCTCGCGCCGCCTGCCAGGCCGGAATCTGATCTGCCCGCGATGTGCGCCATCAGCGGCAGTTACGGAATGCGCTCGCTTCTTGCGCGAATTTTTGGAGCCATGTTTGCTCCATGTTTGCTCGGATGTCGCGTTACTATCTAACAATGCCCGGTACGAGGCGGCAGCGAAATAGGCGGAGTCGTGGACAAAACGGCACCGCCCGGCATTGTCCAGTATTAGGCGGACGCGAACCAGCGCACTCTTAATCCGCGGGTTCGGGGTTCAAGTCCCTGGCGGCGCACCCGTACTGACCTGGTGTTTTTACTATCTCTTTACTCTGGCCACATGCCGTTCCCCGGCCATGGTTGCTCGACGTTTGCTCGTCAGTCCGGACATAGTTGATCATGGTGGCGAGAATGCCCACGTGAGTCTCTTCCGATGGTGTGACACACCGTGACATCCGGCGGAAGGCGCAGGCAGAGGGCTTGTTGCTTGTCCGGCGAACGGGGGACCGATCCGGGTGTCCAGCTTGCGGCGGCCATCTCTGCACGCTCCACCGTTGCGCCTGGATCTCTGGATCTGCCGCCTGTTGCACGCGAGGTCTGACGGAGGCGCGCGGGCTTCCAGCACGGCCATTCGCCGCTACCACGAACTCGCGCTTCTCCGAGCGGGTGCGTAGCCGAAGAGCAGGCATGCCGAACGCTTGCCGCTGGGATCCGGGCCTCTGCCCGCCACTGACCCAGGCAGCCCGAAGCGGCAGACGCGCCGCAACCTGAGAACCCATTGGGCCGTGCTTGCTGCCGGCCATGCTTGCTGTCGTACCCGCCTGGTGTACTGGGCGCGTGCGCGGAGGGCGGGAGTTCGGCGAGGCAATCAGCATGGGCAGGGCGAACACTGAGGCGGTCGAGCTGACCCGGCGCCATTGCCGTCATGCCCGCGTTGAGTTCGTCAATGGCAACAGCCCTGTCGGGTCTGCTCTCGACCTGCCAATGGGCCTGCTCGAAGTGCGGTGCGAGCACGCGCCGCCACCCGTGACGCAGGGACACGCCGCGCTCGATCTTGCGATTGACTTCTACCGGGCAAACTGCATCGACTGTCCGTTTTGGGATCCGTCCGGCGAAGTACCCACGCTGGCCGCCGTCGCCAAGCAGCGAGACATGGAGGAGGCAGCGCGGCAAGCGGCGGCGCGGCAGGCGGCTGACGAGAGGGCCCGCCGCCATCAGGAGCGTCGCGAGCGCCGCGGCGTGCTCGTGGCTGGGGAGGGCTATGCGGTCCGCGACTTGGCTGAGGCGCTGGACCAGATTGACCAGGCCGAGCCACGGACCGGGCCACCGAGCAGGGAAGACGAGCGGGCTGCCCGTCAGGTCCTCGACGCTGCGCGCGGCGCGCCGGAGCTGTTTCGCCCGGTTTTGATCGACAGCCTGCTTGAACTGGCAGCCGACACGACCGACGCGACCGCGCTCGAAGCGCTGGCCGTGCTCGTCCGGTCGGGTCACTGCCCGCCGCGCCAGGCGTCGGATGCGGCTCGGGCCGTTCTGCGGCGGCAGCGTTCCGTTCAGGCGGGCGATCTGGTTGCGGTCGTTGAGCCCGACTTGCGGCCGGAGGATCTGATCGATGTCCTGGACCAGCTGATCGCGCTGGCGTCCGGTGAGGATGCCGACCCGTGGCGGCTGCCGTTGTCGCCGACCGGGCTAATCGCAGCATCACACGTGGACTTGCCTGCCGTGACCGAGCGGATCATCGGCCATCTGGGCAGCGGCGATGAACGGACCCGGCAGGCGGGTGCTGACGCTGCGTGCGTGCTGCTTGCGGAAGATGCAGGCCGGGTGGTCGCCTTGGGTCAGCCGCTGGCCGCGAGTGTCCGCGGTTCGGACAGCGGATATGCCGGGTATCCGCATCCAGCGTCGGCGGCTTTGCGGGCACTGGCCGAGGCCTGGCGTGGTCACCCTGAGCTGACGCGCCGGATCGTGGAGAACGAGGCAGCTGCCGCCGGGCAGGAGGCCCGTGACGAGCTTGCCCGGGTGCCATGGTTCCTTGAGCGGTTCCGCGAACCGTGGGATGCGCCAGAACCCGCAACGGCTGAGGCGATCAGCTTTATCGTGCGCCGGGCTGGCGGGGACTGGGGGGACGAGGCGGCCTTCCATTCTGCCGACCACCTCGCTGACCTGGCACGTGAACTCCCGGGCGCCGTCGCCGGGCATGTCGATAGCATGCTCGGCGCGATTCTTGCCATGTCCGCTCCGGACCCCGGTCCGCCCGGACCGAGCGAAGCAGGCACATTGCCAACCGCGGCTAACGGTGAGCAGGAGATGGTCGCGGCCCTGGAGCGGCAGTCGGCGCGGATCCGCCGCGACAGCACTCGCCGGCGCCTAGCCCGGGCCATCGGCCGCTGCGCCTCGGCCAGCTCCGCGGTCGTGCTCGCCAAGGTGGAGGCGCTGTTCTCAGCATCGACCGGCGACGAACGGCACGACCGGACAGTCCGGTCCGCGATGCTCGATGTCCTGGAGGAAACGGTCTCACCCGAGACACTGCGCGACATCCTGCCGATCACCTACACCGCGCTGCTACACGCTGACCAGGTAATCCGCCGCGGTGGCATCGATTTGTGGGTAGCGTGCGCCGGCGTTGCTGACTCTCTGCCCGCCGAACTCAGCGAGCTGGCGGTCCCGCTCGTCGAGGACAAGTACGTGATCGTCCACCGCCGCATGCTGGAGCGGATACCCCGCTTGTCCTTCCCGCCCGAGCTGAAAGCCAGGCTTCTGCCACTCGTCCGCGGCTACCAGGAACTTGCCATCGCCGCCAGCCGGCCCATCTCTGGACACCTTTGACTGCGAACCCTGCCGGACTCAAGAGCGCGCCGCAGAACGCGGCGATCTGGACGAGCTGCCATCGCCGCCCTGCTCACCGAGTTCAACGGCACCGGCCCTGGCGCGGGCGGCGATGGCGGCCCTGCTGCGGCAGAAATGAGCCTGCTCACAATGTTTGGGACCGGCGAGGGGCTGTGACGCGGAGCCGCCCTCGCTCGGCGCGCTGCCGCCCTGCTAACAATCGGTGACAGCTACGGCTGCTGGTTCGGGCGGCGGTCAGGGCGGCCGAATCGAGTGATCCGCGTCAGCGCCCGGTCGACTTGGACCAGCGCTGCGAGCGCCCGTGGTGAAAACGTCGCGTGGCGGTGGTCTGCGGGCAGTATCGAGGTGACCTCCTCCATCAGCTTCCCGCAGTCCCTGGAGAAGCCATCTACGCGCGATCGCGCGAGCCAGTACCCAGTCAGGCCGAGGAGGACGCCGCTGGCGCCGCAGACGATAGCGCCGGGCACCGGCTGGCCTGCCTGAAGGATCGCGAGCATGAGCAGGAGGATAGCCATCGTCAGGTAAACCCGCAGGACGAGAACAGCGCTGGCTGGCTCGCGGATCACGCCACGCAGCATCACGGAGTCGCCGTCGACCTCGAACTGGCCTGTGAGGACAGGCGTGATGTGACGAGTGGTGCTCGGTATCCGGGCGCGCAGCCGCCCGTCGCCAGAGACCTTCAGCACCAGGGTAATGTGGCGGCCTTGCTGCTCCTGGCTGTCACGAATGGCCGCCACCACGTTCTCGACGCTGGACGCCGGCACCTCCAGCTGCACCGGGTGGCGCTGCCGGCTGAGAACGCTCAAACGCCGGCGAGGCCGGGCGGCTTGCTCCTCGGCGCTGAGCGAGGAGCGCCTGTCCGCGGGCTGCCTACCAGAAGGCTGGGTCACTGCCGATCTCCTCGTGATCGCCGTGGCCTCCAGCATGCCATCCGCGCCGCAGCGCCCGGAACGATCACCTGCCCGTCGGCATGGACGTTGCCCGGCTGCCCAGCGTCCCCCTCCAGAGCACGCCTGGGTCCACCTGAGGTACGTCAAAGGCCGGCCAAAGGTCAATCACCGTGTGCAATTGAAGCCCTGATCAAGACCACAGCACAAGACGTCCGGGTGACGACGAAGGACCGGTCCACCGCACCGCTACTCACTCAGGTTGACCCTGGCGCTAAGCCGGTCAGTGCCCTCTCGGGGTATTAGGTCTGATTGACGAACGCCGCACCCCTGCTGAAGGCTGACCAGTGCAGCGCGCTATCGAGTGCGATCCAAGCTTTGGCAGTAGTACCAGCTATTACAGTGGCCGCGCTTTCCCTCCTTGCTGACAGCCATGACCGGCGGGTGGACCGCGTCCTTGAGTTCCACCAGCAACTAACATCAGGCGAGCTCCAGGCAGCGCGCTTGCGACTGGTCGGACACCTGCGGAATCACGGCGCCAGCGGTAAGGTAAACCGAGCGACTAGAGATGACCTTCGAACGGACCCTGTCCTCTCAAGATATGCCGGGGACGCTTCTAAGATCCGGCCGATTGATGACATCAATCTTATGCTGCGCTTTTTTGAGAGGGTCAATGCCGCACGAATCGCCAGCTCGGTAAACTTGCCTCTGCTCTAGAACTCGTCGGGCGTCACGAAGGATGGCTAGACCTAGCGATCAGGCAAGAAGATCAAGTGCCGCGGTAAGTGTCTACAGAGGACCACAAGACCGGCGCGCTCGTCGCGGCAGAAGGGCGCATTCACGCCGAGCGCTGGCGATGCATAAATATACGGCGTGGCTGCCTGCCTCCTCGGCCGTGGCCAGGGTTGCCGACGGTGCGAAGAGCTCCTGATAACCGCGCGCAGTGCCGCCGATCGATGCATTCCGGTCAGCGTTGATACGCGATGCCGCGAGCGCTCAGGTGAGGATGATCTGCGCTGTGGGTGCGAGCACAGGTCACCAGATGACGACGCCGCCGTCGGCTTCCAGGGCTCGCCGGGCGGCGTCTTCGATGGTGGCCAGGCGCAGCAAGATCTGTTCTCGCAGGATCTCGCGAGAGACCGAAGGGTCGATGACCTGACCCGACGCCAGATCCACGGCGAGGTGTCCCTTCTGGGAGGACAGATTCACCCCGGCGGCGATGGCGTCGACGTGCTCGTGCAGCATGGTGCACTCACGCTGGAACCTGGGCACATCCAAAGGCTCGACGTACAGGTCACCAGTGGCCAGCCGGGGGAAGAACTCCGCGCCTAGTAAGCGGACCTGCGATGATGCCCAGACCTCCGTGCGCCAGGACTCGAATCCCGCCGCGGGAGAGCTGTCTGGCCGCCCGCCAAGGAACGTCATCTTCCCGCAGGCATCTGTGACAAAGGCATGAACAGCCAGGCTCATGCCCGGTAGTGAACCACGAGGCATGCGGTCGGCTCCACGCGATTACCGCCGAAAATGATAAGAGAGATTCGCCTGCTGATCACTGGGGCGCCGCGCCCGGTGCGGGAGCGGAGACTGCGGCCTCGCGCCCGGACGCTGGCCCGGGGGTCATGCGGCCATCGTGGGCTGGTGGACGGGGGTCAAAGCCGACACGATCTACTCGGGCAGGTTCCCACCTCGGTCTCGGCCAGTCGATCGAACTTCGATGACCCCGCATGTGCATCTCGCGCTCCGTCGAGCATCTCGAAACGCTTGCTGGTAGTGCACTGACCCAGTCACTGCAAAAGCAACGGCGCACGTCAACGCCACTCTCTTCGCCCGAAGGCGTGATCGTCAGTGGTTGGGTTTGAAAGCGATCACCCGCGCAGCGGCAAAAGCGCGCGCCTCACTGGGGTACATGCCGAGGGGCTTCTGAGCCCGCATACTGAACCCGTGATTTTGGACGCGTGCCACCGCGGTGCGGTGGGTAGAGCGATGAGCCCGAACCCGCGCTGGAAGCCTAAGCTGACCCCGTCCATCCGCAGAGGCATGACCGATGAGTGACCGCTACTCGTGACCCAGCCCGGCGAGCCACACCGTGGCGCCCTCTCGCTGGAACAGATCGAGCAGGACGCGTGGGGTGAACCGCCTGCCGACGCGACCTGCCTGATCCGCATCGTTTACGAGTTGCGCCGTAAGCCAGTCGCCACCTTCACTGCCGAGGATCTTCGCCTGCTGATCGGCCAGAAGATCGGCGTCGACGTGCTGCTGCGGCATGCGCTCGCCCTGCTCGCCAGCGATCCTCTGGTCGCGGGTGACTTCTATCCCGGAGATCTGCTTGTCGCCGTCATGAGACTGCCGCCGGAATACTCGGGCCGCCCACCCCGGCCTGGCGGCCGCCGCCCGGAAGATCGCCGGGGCAGCCGGCCACACAGACCCCAGTCTGCGGGGCGCTGTCGATGGGTTCCTCTCCCTGACTGAGCCACACACGTGACGCTGTTCGGTTGCGCAAAGCGAACAACGACAGCCGTGAGCTGACGCCCAAAGCTCCCCCGCACATCGGCTACTTGTGAGCGAGTTGATGGCTACCGCAGTCGCAGCGCAGAGTCACGCGCCCCCGGGGGCCGGATGACTGAGATGGCAGCGGGACCGCCGGTCAGATCACCGGATCGCGGGCTAAGCGCTGATCAGGCTCTACCGCGGAGCGTTGTCAACACCTGCGGGTGGTCGCTGACGGTCGTGAATGCGTTCGGCTGACAAGTCTGTCTGGCTCGGTACCCGGACCCTTCGCAGGTCCACGCGAGGTACACCGCAGGCCCGCCAGAGGTCCATCGTCAGATCCGGCGCCAAGCCTTCGCCAGTCATCCACACCCGGCGTCCCGCCCAGTTCCGGGGAGCGATCCCTAATGGGCGTCATGCCATTCGAGACGCCGCTCTTAATCCGCGGGTTCGGGGTTCAAGTCCCTGGCGGCGCACCCGTACTGACCTGGCGTTTCACTGACCCAGGTCATTTTTGCTGATCTTGTGTGGGGCCGGGCTGAGGCCATCCTGGGGCCGCAGTCGTCCAGCGTTCCCCGAATATGTGAGCGTATTCAGGCAGTGCGGATTGTGGCGGACGCCGCTCCCCCGCCGGGCCTGTGATCACCAGTCCGGCGGTATTGCGAAGGATCTTCGGTTAGCTCCCCATTCAGTATTGGCTGGTCAACGACGAGGGCCTGAAAGGCCGAGGGGTGCGGGTTATCCGGGCGTCGTCATTTCAGGCGTCGGGGATGCAACTGGCGGGGGCGTCCGGCACCGCCGCTGCACACCCACGCTCCCGCAGGCGGAGCCCGAGAGGCTGGAGGAGCCGGCGGCGAGCGGATAGCTCTGGCCAGATTTCGTGTTCCGGCATAATTGGCTGATCTGACCGGCCGCCGACTATCCCGCCACTCAGCGAATTAGGCCCGCTAAATCGGCGATCCCGCTTGAAAAGGCCCCTGTTTCCCGTCACGCTCTGTAATTAGCGCAGCCCAGAGCCTGGCGCACTAGCGAGATCCGCTTTGCCGGTTACTAATCGGCTTCATTTTGGGCCTTGTTTGTGTGTGCTCATCGTGGTTCGGGCTTCTTCTCGTGGTGGTCAGGGAGCCCCGGGTTTAGCTGACCCGGCTGGAACGGTTCGTGGTGACGGTCAGGTGCAGTTGCGCGGGCAGCGAGGGGTCGCCGACGGCGGAGCGGGCGTGGGTGAGGGCACGGGTCTCGATGCGCTGCCGCAGCGCGGCGAAGTCGGCGGTTTCCTCCAGGGCCGCGTTGACGACGAGTTGGGGGTCGGCGGGGTCGCCGAGGAGACGGGCCCGGGCGGAGCTGACTCCCCGGTAGCTTTCGACCTCTTCTGTTACCGCCTCGGTCAGGGCCTGGGCTGCCAGGGTGGTGCGGCCTGCGGACCCGCTGGTGGTGATCGGCAGGTCACCGGCTCGGTCGGTGGAGAACAGCAGCGCGAGCAGCCAGCGCAACGCGAGCAGTGCGAGGATCACTGCGGCCGCTGCGGCGGCTGGCCAGAGCCAGCCGCCGTGGGCACCGATGAAGCGCCCGGTCGGGTTAGCGATCAGGGGGCTGCGCATGGTGGCGGTCCCGAACGCCCCGATGGAGGCGGCGCCGGCCGCGGCGCCGACGGCGATCAGGAGCAATGCCAGCACTAGCAGCATGACGCGGTTGGTGCGGTCGGCGTGCATCAGCGGCTCCTGGGGGTGACCCGCACCGACACCGAGGGCGTCCGGCGGAGCTCCAGTGCAGTCAGGCGCTGGCGGGCGGCGGCGAGGATCGGCTCGCGCAGACGCCGGGCGGCGGCTTTGTCCCGGGCTGCGGTGGTAGCCGCGACTGTGATCTTGCGGCGTTTCACCCTGACGGAGGCGCCCCCGACACCGTCGACGCCGGTGACGGCAGACCGGATGGCTGCGGCCAGGCCGCGGCGGGTGTAGGCGGTGTCAATGCCTGCTGCGCCTGCCTGGGCGGGGTCGGCGGCCAGGCGTGAGACCCGGGCTGGTTTCAGCTCGGCGATCAGCAGCACCAGCCCGAGCAGTATCAGCACCGCGCAGACTACCCGGATGCTGCCCGCGTTCCACGTTGTGCGCTTGGCCCAGTCATAGGCCGGATGCCAGTCCACGACCGCGGGGCGGTGGCTGACCCGGTCGGCGATGACTTCGATGATCAGCAGCACACCTGCGGCGATCAGCGCCAGGCTCAGCAGGGCCGCCACGACACGATTGACATGTCTCATATGCCTGTTCTCCGGCTGTCAGTGAGCCGGGCAGGCCCGGGAAGCCCGGTCGCCAGGTCGGTGACCGAGATGGATACCTCCGCCACGGTCAGGCCGGCCAGCTCGCTGACGCGGCTGCGGACGCGCTCACGGACGGCGCTGGTCACCTCGGGCACCGACGCGGGCCAGCGGACGCTGATCAGCAAGTCCAGGACCACGGTCGAGCCGTCGACGTCGGCCGAGGCCTTAGGCAGCGCGGTCAGGCTCGTCGTGCGTACCCCCAAAGCAGCGGCGCCGGTCACTGAGCGGCCCAGGACCCGCGGCGCTGCCGCGCCAGCATCGGGGATCTCGGCCGCGGCCCGGGCGGCCATCTTCTCCACGACCTGGTCGTTGATGCTGATCATGCCCAGGTCTGTGGCCCCGGCCCGGGAGCCGGGTACTTCCAGGCCGGCGGCCGTAGCGCCCGTCATCGGCCGCCTTCGCGCCAGCGCGACAGGTAGGAACCCAGATCCAGGTCGCCTTCCAGCACCTTCGCGACGACGACGCCGGCCACGGCGAACAAGGCCACGATGAGCATCTGCCCAAAGCTGCCGAACGCCACGGCAAGACCGAGCGCGAGCCCGATTACGACGCCAAGAGTGGTACGTGTCATGTCATCTCACATTCACAAATCAACGAAATCCTTAACCTGACCCGCGGTGGCGGCCGGCGCCAGCCAGCCCGGTGCGCCAGCGCCGTCAGCAGGCTCACCAGCAGCGGCGTGTCCGCGGCCACCACCACCCGCGGGGGCCGCCAGCCGGCCGCGAACTTGTCAAGTTCGGCTAGGCCAGCGGCGAAAGCGGCGGCGTCACCGCCGCGGTCGGGGTGATGGGCGCGGATGAACTC
Source organism: uncultured Actinomycetota bacterium (assembly GCA_963815375.1). GTDB lineage: Bacteria > Actinomycetota > Actinomycetes > Streptosporangiales > Streptosporangiaceae > JASHPR01. Next base: position 323,513 of record CAWFGX010000001.1, read on the forward strand.
GCGCCGCAAACGTCGCCAGGACTGGTTGCCATCCATGAAGTCACCTCTTCGCCGTGCGCGCCAGCTGGGGCTTCGGCTTCGGGTTCGGCCAGATCGGCCACGACGACATCCACCCGCCGCGGCCCGACCAGCCCTGTGACAGCGGCCCGGACCTGACCGGCCAGTTCGAGAACCGGAATGCCCCACCGGCCGCGGACGGAGATCACCACATGATCGTGGGTCACCCGCACCCCGGCCACTTCCCGGCCCGGGAGATAGGACACCACGCCACCCCAGCTGCCCGAGCAAAGATCATCGACGGCCGCGCAGCCGCAGACCGCCGCAGCGACCGCGTCGAGGTCGACACCGTCGACCACAGCTGCCGTCACATGCCTTTGCGCGGGAGGAACGGGCCCGGTCATGACACGCGCGCTGACCCGTCCCCGTCCCGGTCCCCGTCGCCGCTGTCCGGCAGGTAGAGGTCATCGACGTTGACGTTGACCTCCACGACCTCCAGGCCGGCCATCCGCTCCACCGCCTGCTTGACATTGCGCTGGATACTCCTGCCCAGATCAGGAATGCTGACCCCGTACTCCACGACGATGTCCAGATCAACGGCGGCCTGGGTCTCCCCGACCTCGACACCCACGCCCTGGGCGACGTTCGGGCCCGAGCTGCCGGGGATCCGCTCACGGACCGCGCCGAACGCGCGGCTGGTCGAGACACCCATGGCGTGCACGCCACTGATCTCGCGGCACGAGATACCCGCGATCTTCTGCACGACGCCCTGGGCCACGCTGATCTTGCCATCATCGGTGGACATGGTCTCGGCGGCGGCCGGGCTGGCGTCGCTAATTCTTGTCGCCGGCTTGGGCGGCGCTGCGGTTGGCTGGGTCATCAGGAAGCACTCTCTCTGTCAGGCCTCCGGGACGGCGAAAGTACCGCCGCGGGGAGCCGGCACGGCTGGTGACCGGCTCTTCACTGTTAGACACACCCCGGCCGCAGACGTCGCACATCATTTGCCGATCCCAGGGCAGTAGAGGCCAGCGCGACCAGGGGTGTTCACGGGGGGCTCCCCGGTCGCGGCCGGGCCTTGACAGGCAAGTCGTTCAGGCACGGGGGGGCGGCGTGCGAACAGAAATCGACGACGGCTACCTCGTCCAGCGAGCCCGCGAAGGCTACGTCGATGCCTACGCCGAGCTCGTAGACCGTCACGGCCAGCTGGCCTACCGGGTCGCACTGCGGCTGCTCGGCAACCATCACGACGCTGAGGACGTCGCACAGGAAGCGCTTGTCACGGCATGGCAGCAGCTGCCCGGGTTCAAGGCACGTTGCAGCTTCTCCACCTGGCTGTACCAGATTGTCACCCGCAAGACGCTGAACCGCATCACCCGGACGCGGCCGACCGACTACCTCGACCTGCTCGGCGACATCCCCGATGCGGGCGACGAGCCCAGCCGGCAGACCGAGCGTAACCTGACCGTCGATGCTGTCACCGATGCCGTCGCCGCGCTGCCGCCACCGCAGCGCGTCGCAATCGTCTTGCGTCACTTCGAGGGACTGTCCAACGCCGAGATCGCCCGCATCACCGCAAGCACAATCCCGGCCGTCCGTAGCCACCTGTTCCGGGGAAGGCGCACACTAGGTCAGACGCTAGAGCAGTGGAGGTGAGCGGGAATGACGGATCCTGGCCCGCCGGTCCACGATGTCCGCCAGCTGCTCAGCGGCACAACCCGCCACCTCGCCTGCGGTGCCGACATCGACGAACTGCTCGAACAAGCCGCCGACGGGCACGCGGGCCAGCTCACAGACCACCAGCGCCACTGCCTTCACTGCCAAGCCGCACTGAAGGAATTCAGCCGCGTCTGGGAACCCGTGCGCAGCCTCGCCGCCGAACACGTCGCCGTCCCAGCAACCCTGAAAACCGCAGTAGCCAGCCAGATCCGCAAACTCATCGCCGATGTCTGGTACACCTGCCACATCAGCGGAACCGGAGCCACCCGCATCGCCGCCCGAGTGGTAGCCACGATCGCGCGCGAAGCCGCCCGCAGCGTCCCCGGAGTCCAGGCCGCCTTCGGCCGCAGCATCCACAGCACAACCGCAGGCCCAGCCGAGAAAGCAACCCTCCGGCACCGCTACCCCCACGCGGCAGCTGGCGTTCTGGGCCGCACCGCCGTGGTCGACCTGGCCATCGCCGCCCAGTACGGCAGCCGGCTCGACGCAATCGCCCGCGAAGTCCAGCAGCGAGCCATCGGCGAAGTACGCGCCAGAACCGGGCTCCGCGACGTCACCGTCAACGTCACCATCGACGACGTCATCACCTAGACCCGCGGTTGCCGCCGTGGCGGTGTACTCCTGCCGATTCGGCAGCCGGGGCGGTTCCCCGGCTGGCGGCGATCATGACCCCGCTTGCGGCAATGTTCGGCCACCCAGCGCCCAGGGCTGGTTGCTTGCATACTCACCGGGCGATGCGCGGGGCTGTGATGCTCAGCCACGCGCGTCCCGAACAGCCCGGGCGCCAGCTGGGCCGGCTGATCAGGCTACTGCGTATGGCCTTCGATGACTCTGGGTGGACAGCCGCCACCACGTCCTGCCACCCAGGGCCCGTGACACATGGGCTGGATGAGCCGCGCTGCTCAGTGCCCGGCTCGCGGGGGCTTGTCCGCAAAACGGGCGGCCCGTTCGGCGGCTGCGGTGATGTTGCGGAGCATCCCGCCGAATACCACGCCGTGGAACGGCGATATGGATTTCCAGTACGCGTGCCCGGCGAGCCCGCGCGGCTGGAAGATAGCCCGCTGACTGTAGGTGGTCATGCCATCGTGGTCTCGGCCGGCCGCCAGTTCGAGCCAGGCCAGGCCGGGCAGCTTCATCTCCGCTCGCAGCCGCAGCAGCGATCCTGGCGTGATGGCCTCTACCCGCCAGAAATCCAGCGCGTCGCCGACGCGCAGGTGCTGCGGGTCACGCCGCCCGCGGCGTAGCCCGACGCCGCCGGCGAGCCGGTCCAGCAGCCCCCGTACAGCCCACGCGGCGGGGAACGAATACCACCCGGTCTCACCGCCGATGCCCTCGATGACCCGCCACAGTGCCGCGGGCGAAGCGCGGACGACGCTGACGCGTGCGTCGATATACAGCGAGCCGCCGGCCCATGACGGGTCGCTGGGCAGCGGGTCGCTGGGAGCGCCGGGCGTAGCGGCCGACGACCAGCGGGTGGAGACCGCGCCCTCGCGGGTGTGCCGCAGGGCCAAAGCGATGGCACGGTCGAGAGCCAGCAGGCCCTCGGGCGGGTCGGGGACGTACAAGGCGATGTCGTGCTCGGAGCAGACGACCTCGTTCCTGAGCGATTCGACCAGCGGCATCGCCAGCCCGGCCGGCACTGGTGTCACCAGCCCGACCCACAGCGACGACAGCCGCGGCGTCAGCAGCGGCACCGGAACCAGAACCCGCGGCCCCAGGCCGGCAACGCCGGCGTACCGGCGCATCATCTCCGCATACGTCAAGACGTCCGGACCGCCGATGTCGAAACGGCGGCTGACGCCCGCAGGCAGCGCCGCGCAGCCAACAAGATAATGCAGCACATCATGGACGGCGATTGGCTGAATGCGGGTTCCCACCCATTTCGGGGTGACCATCACCGGCAGCCGTTCGGTGAGATACCGCAGCATCTCGAACGACGCCGACCCGCTGCCTATAATCACGGCAGCCTGCAGCGCGGCGGTCGGCACGCCACTGCCCAGCAGAATATCCCCAACCTCCGCTCGCGAGCGCAGGTGCGGTGACAGGCCGCTGCCATCGCCGGGAACGATGCCGCCCAGATACACGATGCGCTTGACCCCGGCGGTCATGGCGGCATCCGCGAAAATTCCCGCCGCCTCGCGGTCCCGCTGCTCGAACGACGCGGCGGTGCCCAGGGAATGAATGAGGTAATAGGCCACATCGACGCCCTCGAGAGCATGCTGCACCGCGGTCCCGTCCAGTGCGTCGGCTGCCGCGATCTCGACGCCGGCGGACCAGGGCCGGTCGCTGAGTTTCCCCGGGTCGCGAGCCATGCACCGGACGTGGTACCCCCCGGCGAGCAGTTCGGGAACTAGCCGCCCGCCGATGTAACCAGATGCCCCGGTGACAAGGCAGCGCAACGGAGATGGCCCGGGCCAGCACGGCCCTGAGGCGGACGGCTCAGCCATCTGGCGGTCCCTGGCCGGTCTCAGCGTCTGGCCCAGCGCCAGAAGCGCGGGGCCAGCGGCAGTGCAATAGCCAGCAGCAGCCAGGTCCGCAGCCGGGCAGATACAAAAACCCACATGCTCAGCGTGCCTACTTCCTTGCCGCCAGGAGGTCGGCCCCAAGGCCGCCCGGCGCTGATTTCCGGTAATTCTTTACCGTATTGAGCTGTGCTCAGTGACGTTGCCGCCAGCCAGGGTTGGCCGCACAGCTAGCCGGTATGTTTAGCCGGATCCAGGGGATGCGGGCGCTGGCGGACAGTCCGCCCGAACAGCATCGGACCGGTGCATGTTGCCGACGGCCAACGCCCCCACGCCCGGTGGCCGCCCGGCGGTTAGAGAATTTTCCCGAGCCCGCCGAGCTGGTTACCGAGACTGCCGGTGTCAAGGCCGAGCTTCGACAGCAAATCGGCGTGCTGGCCATTACCGGTGTCCACCTGATCAGGAAGCTGCTGGCTGGCCTGCTGAGCCTTGTCGTGGTTGCCCTGGCTCTCCAGCAGCTGCACAATCTGGTCTTTGCTTATGTTCACGAGCTTTCCTTTCCCCAAACTGGTGAAAGTGAGACGCCGGGAGCGCCCTCACTTCCGCGAATGCATTCCGCCTGCAATGCGGATCGACGTCGCCGTCGACACCTGGTTCCTCGATCTGCTCGCCGCAGACCGACTCGCTGACTTCCACGTTCCCCGGTGGCGGTCCTCACCCACTCTGTTAGACACCGGCTGACACACTTCGTCGCAACCTTCCTCAGATCGCCGCACCCGCACGCCACCTGACGAACGAGTGTCACGCCACCCCCTAGTCGTTTGCCGGTCTCCTCTCAGGCGCCGGGCCGCGGCGACCGCAATCCGCCAGGGGGGCTTGGTCGTCTACCTCACCGGCCGTACCGTCGATGCGGCCGCCGCCCGCTTGCAGGGTGCCAGAACTGCGCCTATGGCCTCTGAAGTGCAGTTTTCTGGATCAGTCGGTGATCTTCATGCGGCCCGTTCGTACTCGTGGATCAGGCCGGCGAGGAAGTTGTGACGTCCTCTTCGCGCCGTCGCCATGCCGGTGACCGGGGGCATTGTGATGTCGTCGCAGTCCGGCGGCCGCAGGCTGCTGACCCGATACGGGCGATGCGCCCTCCGGCCGCGGATAGCGTTCGGGTTGCTGGGCTCGTCGTTGCGGTCCACGACCTGCAGCTCGGCGTCCTCGGCATACAGGCCGAGCAGTGTGGTGGCGTCGCGCTCCTCGATGCTGCGGCGCAGTGCCGCGGGTCGAACGACTGGCCGCTCCCAGCCTCACCGACGCAGGGATTAGCGCGCCGCGCTGCGGGTAGCGCCGCAAAGACAATGGGACCTGCCCGGCTGAGCGCCAGCCTGGCCGTCGGCAGCGCCGCTGATGCATAGCTCAGTGCGGGCAAGGAGTCCTGCACACCAGCGCCGGGCGGACAGGGCCCGGCCTCCAGGCGAGGAGAACACGGAGGACGGCTGAGCATGTGGGTTTTTCTATCCGCCCGGCTGCGGACCTGGCTGCTGCTGGTCATCGCACTGCCGCTGGCCCGGCTGCTTATGCATCGCCTCGCTGTCGCGGCTGAACGCCATGACCCATCCACCAGGACGGCGAAACTGCTCCGCCGGGCCGACTCGGCAGTGACCGCGGTGTCCGGGCGCTTCTCGCGAAGGGCCAGACGCTGAGACCGGCGAGGGCCGCCAGATGGCCTCATCGTCCCCGCCAACGCCGCGCTGGCCCGGGTATCACCGTTGCTTTGACTTGACTCCGGGGCGTCTGGCGACATGGGCGGGCTACGCAACCGGCTCGTCGGCATCCTGCACGGCTGCCACAAGACCCGCACCACCAACGACGAGCACACCGCCTGGGCACACGAAACCAAGATCAGCAAGCTGGGCTTTCGCTCGCAGCGTGGACGCATTGTCCACGGTTCAAGGGAACCCGAGCTGGGTAGTCCGGCGGCAAGTGAGGAGGCTACATGGCCCGTAATCTTTCGCCTGGCGCAAGCCACAGCCCGGGCTTGCTGGGGATCTACCTGAATGATCATCTTGCCGGGGCTACGGGGGGCGCGGAACTGGCCCGGCGAATGGCATCCTCGCAGCGGAGCACGCCTGCGGGGACCGTACTCGGCCAGCTCGCCCGCGACATTGATCAGGACCGTACTGCGCTTATCTCGATCATGAAGACCCTCGGCGTGCCGGTCCGGCGGTACAAGGCTGGGCTTGGCTGGGTCGGCGAGAAGATCGGCCGGCTGAAGCTGAACGGTCACCTGATTACCCGGTCGCCCCTGAGTTCTCTGGAGGAACTGGAGCTGATGCGGCTGGGTGCCGAGGGGAAGGCCGCGGGCTGGCGGACGCTGCGAGCCCTGGCCGACAGCGATCACCGCGTGGACGCCGGACAGCTTGACGAGCTGCTAGGCCGAGCCAGGTCTCAGGTCGAGATCCTGGAGAACCTCCGGGTCAAGGTGGCGAGCGAGGTTATCAGTCGTGAGCAGCGCCTGGCTGGACGGGAGGTTAGCTGATGGCCGAGGGCACTGCCAACGGGCGCCAGGAGCCCTGCCGACCAGCTCTATGTCCTGGATCTTTACCGCCGGGCTCCAGCTGGTCCGACGGGCCTTCACCGATCCGGACCCGCGGGAGAAGTGGGTCCCTGCAGCTGACCAGTCGATCCCCGGCCTGAGCGATGCCCCCGGGAGCGGCCCGCTGAGCTGGGTCGAGCGGCCGGGATCTGGCGGCAGCGTCAGCGGCGGCAACCCCCGAGGAAGCCGACAGACCTTCACCTCGGCCTCGACTCAGCGTGCGGGTGGTTGCGCTCGAGCTCGGCGGCGACGGTGGCGGTGAGCTCGGCCCAGCTGGCCTCGAACTTGGCGAGTCCTTCCCGCTCTAGCTGGTCGGTGACGTCATCAAAGTCGATGCCAGCGGCTTTCAGCTCACCGAGGAGGCGGACCGCGTCATCGTAGCTGCCGGAAATGGTGTCGCCAGCGGGCTGCCCGTGATCCGCGAATGCCTCCAGGGTGGCGGCGGGCATGGTGTTCACCGTGCCCGGCGCGGCCAGGTCGGTCACGTACATCGTGTCCGGATAGGCCGGGTTCTTGACCCCGGTGGATGCCCATAGCGGCCGCTGGGGCCGGGCGCCCAGCCGGGCCAGTCTCTGCCACCGCTGTGAGCTGATCAGTTCGCCGAAGGCCTGGTAAGCCAGGCGCGCGTTGGCAACCGCCGCCTGCCCTCGCAGGGCGGCGTACCCGGACCCAGCACGGCCGAGGCGCTCGTCAACCTCGGTATCGACCCGGGAAACGAAAAATGAGGCAACCGACCTGATGCCACCCAGCTGGAGACGCGCAGCGCTGGCCCTCTCCAGCCCAGTGAGGTACGCGTCCATGACCGCGCGGTAACGCTCAAGCGAGAAGATAAGCGTCACATTGACGCTGATGCCCTCGCTGATCGCCTGTGTGATCGCGGTCAGCCCTTCGCGGGTGCCGGGAATCTTGACGAACAGGTTGTCCCGGCCGACCGCGGCCCGCAGCCGGCGCGCCATCTCGATGGTCGCGTCCGCATCCCGGGACAGCCGGGGATCAACCTCGATGGATACGCACCCGTCCAGGCCCGCAGTCCGGTCATAGACCGGCGCCAGCACGTCGCAGGCGCTGCGGACGTCATCGGTGGTCACAGCAAAGACAGCCGCCTCTGGGCCGGCGCCGCGCTCGGCCAGGTCCCGCAGCTGGCCGCTATACCGGTCACCCTCGGACAGAGCCGAGGCGAAGATGGTGGGATTCGTGGTCACGCCGACAACGTGGCGGTCAGCCATCAGGAACGCAAGTCCCCCGCCGGCCAGGAGCTCACGGGACAGGTCATCAAGCCACACCGCCACGCCCAGAGCGGACAGCTCAGCAAGCGGATCATGCTCGGTGCGATTGGTCATGCAGACCTCCGGTTCGCAATCCTCAGGCCGCAGGACAGGCAGACACCGATGGCTGCTCCCTGAAACAAGCGCCGACGGGCCCGGACCGGGAGCCGCTGGCCTGCGGCCAGAAACCGGGCATTGCCCGCCTCCCGCCAGTTACTGACCGCGGCCCGCAACGAACGCCATTGGGCGCCCCGGCAGCTCCGCTTCCCATCTGCCTCGCCCTCCCCTGTCAGGTAATCCGGTCAGTCACGGCGACCACCTCACGGCGCTGGCGCCCTCCAGGACAACCTGCTGCGCGCCAGATGCTGCCACCGCTGCCCGCGAGCCCGCAGCTCAAACCGACGGGCAACGTCAAAACGCTCGTCGTAATGGCTCCGTGCCCGGTCAGCCAACTCCCGGCTGAGCACTGTAAGCGGTCGGGCTTCAGCCACCAGCGGCTCGTGATCGGGCCCGCGGCGCACCCGACCGGTCAGGCCCTACGGCCCGATTTCCTGCGGCCATGTGATGAGCGCTCGTTGCGCTCCCGGATGCGGCGGCGGCCATGTCGTGGGCGACCGAAGGCCAGTGCCTGGCGGTGCGGACGTCCATGTACGCGTGCACCCGGCCCGCAGCCCAGGTCGAGGGAGCAATTCACGGTAACGTCTCATAGGCAATCAGCCGTCGGGCCATTTATATCTGGCCGTTCTGTGTTGACAGGCGTGCACCTCACGGGCTCACCAGCGGAAGATTTACCTGGGCGCTGACCTGGAGTTCATCAGTGCGCGCTCAACCGGACCGCCTGCTCGACGGCAGCCCGGCCGCTACCGGCCCTGTGCCCTGCCAAAACTCGGTCATAGACGCGACCTGGTGCTTTGCACTCGCTAGGCCGCTGTGCGAGCCAGTGCGCAGGTCTCCGCGAGAGTCACCGGCGACCGGCGCACCGGCCAGCTGCTGGGCCTGCAGCTGTTCGGCCACCGGGAAGCCGAGATCGCCAAGCGCGTCGACATCGCCGCCACCGCGACCTTCCACGGAATGACGGTTGATGCGGTCAGCGACCTGGACCTGCCCCGCACTCTGCCGCTGGGCAGCACCTGGGAGGCAGTCCAGATGGGCGCTTCACCCTGGACCCGCCAGGCAGGCCAGTAACACCGTCATGACGGGTCGTCTCACTGGCAGATGCTGGACAGCTATTGTCAACGGCGTGGCGGTCCCACAGCTCATTCCGATTGCCCGCATCCTGCCTACCGGACCGAGTTCGCCGGCATGTGATCACGGGGGCAGTTCCTCGGAAACGTCTTGAGCCAGACTGATCCCGTCGCCTGGGCCGACGGAGACCTGATCAATTCCCGGCGCTGGTACGCCTACCTGCATGAATTCGACCAAGAGGGCAATTATCTGGAATCGACAGTCGAAAGCCCAGGCATCGGTGAGGAGGCCCGCCAAGCCGCGATGCTGCTCTTGGAGGAATGGATGGCGAGCATCCCCGGCCTCACGTACGGCGACATCGCTATCCGGCCATTTGAGTTTGAACGCGACGCGATCACTTTCGGCCTGATCATCGAAGATGGCCACGGCCAGGACTGGGCGGAGCTTTATCCCGACCGCCTGTGCTTCCATGCGCCCTGGGACGGCTCCTACGACACGTAACGGGTGCGCCCAAGACTCCGCCGCCGGACCGTCATCGGTGAGTACGAAATGTGCTCGTTTCTTCCACGGATTTAATCTTCAGCGCGGTCCCGGCCCGCCGGGAGGCGACTGCCTGGAGCTGGCTAGCAGGGATTATCACGGAATGTATCTGCCGCGTGGGCACGTGACCGTCGCCATGTTTGCTCCATGTTTGCTCGGCTGTCGCGTTCTAACCCGGTAGCGGGCGGTACGACGCGGCACCAGGACAGAGCTGATTGCAACATATCTCCGCAGGCATTATTGTGAAGTCGCAGCTAGCAGCGAGAGGGAATCGAACAGAGCAGCGGACTCTTAATCCGCGGGTTCGGGGTTCAAGTCCCTGGCGGCGCACCCGGTCTGACCTGGGGTTTTACCACTCCAGGTCATTTTTTTTGTGTCCGTTTTGTCCACATGTTTGCTCCGTGTTTGCTCGGGCGCACGGACCCAGCAATCCGGGTCTTGTCAAAAACGGCCCATCCGGCGCAGACGCCGCCCCTTCCTCCGCTAGACCAATGGTCTAGACCTTCCACCCGGGTTCCGGAGCGCGGGCGGAGCCCCGGGATGGAGGCCTCTCCATGCCTCGCCCGTACCGGGCGAGGCTGATAAGGACGGGATCGAACGAGGCCTTGCTGGCAGGGGACATCGTCGCCCAGCTGTGGCGGTAGTAGGCGCATAGCAGCCAGGCGGTGACCAGGAGGATCAGGGCCGTGGTGAACAGGACGGCCGGGCCGGAAGGCACCGAGCGGAACTTGATCCACTCGCTGCGCGCAGTGGCCCGAAATCGAGTCTCGAGCGAGGTGCTGGTTCGCGGGGCGATCCCCGCGTCCGCGCTCACGCCGCCACCGGGGCCGGAGCCCGGTACTCGAGGCTCTCGCCGGTCAGCCGGAAGTAGGCCTCCTCGAGCGAGGCGGTCAGATCACGCAGCTGATGCAGCACGTGGCCTCGCTCGGCGGCCAGCTCGCCGATCTGCTTCGACTCGAGCCCGAGCACGCTCAGCGTCCCGTCCGGCTCCATCGTGACCTGCGCTCCGGCCACGCGCAGGTTCGCGGCCAGCCGCCCCGGGTCGGCCGCGCGGACCTCGACCCTCTCGTCGGAGTTCCGGGCGATCAGCTCCGACAGCGGCGTGTCCGCGAGCAGCCGTCCCCTGCCGATCACCAGCAGGTGATCCGCGGTCAGCGCCATCTCGCTCATCAGGTGGCTCGAGACGAAGACCGTGCGGCCTTCGGCGGCGAGCTTGCGCAGGAGAGTCCTGATCCACAGGATTCCGTCTGGGTCGAGGCCGTTGACCGGCTCGTCGAACAGCAGCGTCGCTGGGTCCCCGAGCAACGCCCCGGCGATCCCGAGCCGCTGCGACATGCCCAGCGAGAACCCGCCGACGCGCTTGCGCGCCACCGACGTGAGCCCGACCTGATCGAGCACCTCGTCGACGCGCTTTCGGGCTATTCCGTTGGCCGCGGCCAGGCTGTGCAGGTGGTTGTACGCGGACCGACCGGGGTGCACCGCGCGCGCGTCCAGCAACGCGCCGACCTCGTGCAGCGGCCACACCGTGCCCTTGTACCGGCGTCCGTCCACCGTCACTGTGCCCGAGGTCGGCAGGTCGAGCCCGAGGATCATCCGCATCGTCGTCGACTTGCCGGCGCCGTTCGGCCCGAGAAACCCGGTCACGTGCCCCGGCTTGACCTGGAAGTCGATCCCGTCGACCGCGACGGTGTGGCCGTAAACCTTCCTGAGTTTCCGCGCTTCGATCATGCGCCGCTCCCATTCATTTCGGTCATGGCAGCGACGCTACGAGCGGCCCGGTAGCGCCAGCCTCGCCCGCAGGAAGGAAACCCGGGATCAGTGCGGCGGAAACCTCCTCCTCAAGAACGAAGTCCGAGTCTCGACGGACGGGGCTTTCGTTCCTGCGGCCGGCACCCGACCACACAGGAACGCGGCATCGCCGAGCTCATGACCACCGGCAAGAAATCGAAGGTCCGAAGAAGAGGTACTCAGCGCGCCGCGTGCGCCGACCCGCTACCCGCTGGACCGTGCGCTGCTAACCCGGCTCTAGGGAACAACTACCAGGGGTACGGGTGAGTGCCGGGCCAGGCCGACAGCGACCGAACCGACCACACGGTGCGTGACGAGGGACGAACTTCCGACCACGATCACTACAGTGGAACCGGGGCGGGCGGCGCCGGTGTCTCTGGCCGCCGTAAGCAGTTCCTCTGCGATCGAGCCCTCGCGCCACTCGAAGCCCCAGAGCTCTTCGCGGTCGCGGAGCCGCTCGGCGACCATGGTGCGAAGCTCCTGCTCGATGTCCTCGAAGCCGTTCTCAATTTCGGTGACGGCACCGGGCGATAGCGCGGCCGTGCTGGGCAGGTGAGCCACGTACACAACATGGATGCGGCCCGTCCGTCCCTGTAGCAGGTTGATCGCGGCGTCGAGCGCCCTGCTGGCCGGCGGAGATCCGTCAAAACCGACTATCAGCTGCAAGTCCGTGGCGGGCGACGTTACGGTGCTCATCGAGGGAGCGTAACCCGTTCGCCTGCCCGGCTCACGACCGGCGAGCAGCTGCACAGGGCGACGGGAATCGCGTCGAACGCCAACTCCCGTAGGGCGTCGCGGTTCACGGCGGCAAGCGGCACCGCGGAGGGCTGCGCCGTGGCGGAGTGCGCGGCGGCGGGCTGCGGGGCCGCGGGCTGCGGGGCCGCGGGCTGCGGGGCCGCGGGCCGAGCCGGTGCGGCGGCGGCCCTGAGCTCGCCAAGCCGACGTTTGGACGGCAGCAGCACCATCGCCAGGATGAAACCGAATCCGAGCAGAGCCGCTGACACGGTGAAAGCCACGGTGTAGCCGTGGGTCGCCGCGATCGCGGGCGCCAGCGGGGTCGTGTGGTGGGCAACCAGATAGCTGGCCGTCGCGCTCAGCGCAACCGTGCTGAGGGCAGAAGTGCCGATCGAGCCACCGACCTGCTGCATGGTGTTAACCAAGGCTGAGGCGACGCCGGAGTCCGCCCGGCGGACTCCGGTAGTGGCGGTGTTGATGGCCGGGGCGAAGATCATGCCGAAGCCCAGGCCCAGGATCAGCAGCGCGGGCAGCACACCGGAGGCGTAGCTGGAGGTGGCGGTGAGCTGGGTCAGCAGCGCCATCCCGCTCGCGCCCAACAGCATGCCGGTCGCGATCAGAACGCGCGGACCGAACCGGGCCAGGCCCACGATGCTGGACAGATTCGATGTGACCAGGATGCAGCCGATCATCGGCAGAAACAGCAACCCCGTGGTCAGCGGCCGGTACCCCTTGACCTCCTGCAGGTAGAAAGTGAGGAACAAGAACGTGCCGAAGATCGCGACCCCCGATATGCCGAGGGCGACATATGAGCCACCCCGGGTCCGGTCGACGATCACCCGCAGCGGTAGCAGCGGGTGACTGGATCGCCGCTCGGCCACAACGAACACGACGAGGAATACCACGCCCAAGATCAGCGAGCCGATGGTCTGCGCGGATGACCAGCCTCCGATCTCGGCGTGGGAGAAGCCGTAGACGATAAGGAAGAGGCCAGCCCCGGCCAGCACGCTGCCGGGCCAGTCCATTCGCGGCCGGTCGGCCGGGCGACTGCTGCGAATGAAGACCAGGGCGCCGCAGACGGCGATCACCGCAAACACCAAGTTGACGTACAGGCACCAGCGCCACGAGAGGTACTGGGTAAGCAACCCGCCCAGGATCAGGCCGATCCCACCGCCGCCTGCGGCGACCGAGCCGAATACACCGAACGCCCTCCCCCGCTCGCGTGGATCCTGGAAGGTGCTGACCAGAGTGCCCAGGGCCGAAGGCGCGAGGACGGCGCCGAACGCGCCCTGCAGTGCCCGGGCCACGACCAGGACGCCGAACGAGCCGGCGGCGCCGCCGATAGCCGAGGCGAGAGCGAACCCGATCAGGCCGGTGATGAAGACCCACTTGCGGCTGAACATGTCGCCGAGTCGGCCGCCCACCAGCAGCAGGCTGCCGAAGGCCAGGGCGTAAGCCGTCACCACCCACTGTCGGTCACTGTTCGGGAACCCCAGCGCGCGCTGAGCCGACGGCAGCGCGATGTTCACGATCGTGGCATCCAGGACCACCATCAGCTGGGCGATAGCCACGATGACCAGGACGAGCCAGCGCCGGTCACCGGGCGCTGCGCCGCGCTGTTGAGTGGCAGAAACCGTTACAGATGACATCAGACTCATACCCCCGCAAGCCCGCGGCTTATTTGACACAGGCTCCCACCCGGGCGACGCGGCCAGCCTGGCACCCCCGGAACGCCTTCATCCCCGCCGTGGTACGCGCCAGCACTTCGCCTTGTCACTACGCCCTGGTCGGCCAGGCCTACTGGCTGCCCTGCAGGCAGGTGCAGGTCCCGGTCACAGGGCTGCGGGCCCGCACTGCCATCGACCTGGCCATGAACCGATCTGTCGCCCGGATACCCGAACTTGACATGCTCGCCAGGCCAGATGTAGTCGATTCTGGCGACCGAGCGCATGATCCATCCGGCAGGATCGGCAGGGCCAGCGCGACTCCGCGCCGGTCGATCAGGTTCCCGGCAGCGGCCGCCAGCGCATTCGCGGCCCGCGGCGCCCGGCTGCGGTCGCGCCTCGCTCCGCCCATCGCGAACGCGGCGGCGAGCTCCCCGTTCGCTGCCGGCGTCCGGTCGTCCGCAGCATCCCGGATGACCTCCATCAACCTCCTTCAGTGCAGCCTGTTGGGGCGGCAGCGCCGCCAGCGTGGCTGGCAGTCTGCCCGGTATTCGGGTGAACTCCCCTGATGAGCTGCGCAAGCGCAAGCCTGACCGGCTGGTCCAGGGGGATGAGACTGACGCTGTCGTCGACCTCGGTGTTCCCGGCCAGATGGTGTGGCAAGGCAGGCGGTTCATGTTCCGTCGAAGCGGAATTCGCTTTGCCAGGTGCCGTCTGATTGCAGGACCTACCAGTACTTCTCTGCAATCTGGTCCGGGCTGAACGGTGTACCCGGTTGGATCTGCCCGGCGATGGTGATGCTGGCGACGCGTATGCCGTCGCCCGCCAGATCGGCACCGAGCATGGTCGCCGCCGGCTCCGATGACCAGCAGGTGGCGTGGATCGGCGGCGGGGCCATCGGGCCGAGCGGGGTTCGTCATTGCCGTCCTCCTTTCTTGAATGCGCGGTAAGGGTCCCTGAGGTTCCCGACTTGGCAGTTCACGTGGATGTCCCTCATACGTCCGTCGGTCGCCTGCGTCGCGGGCACCAGGAATTTGTGCCAGACGTCAGCCGGGATGAGCGGGGCCGGTCGTGGTTTGTGCTGTTGTCATTTCGGCGTGTGCGGGGGGTGGTGTGCTCGCCGGGGGCAGTGGCCCGGGGCGGAGCAGGGCGCCGGCGGTGAGCGCGCCGGCGGCGAAGATGCCGGCGGTCCACCAGAACGCGGTGTCGTAGCCGTGTGCCAGCGCCAGCCCGGTCAGGGCCGGGCGGCTGGTGAGCCGGGCCGCGGCGAGGTGCGCGGCGAGGTAGGAGGTGCTGGCGGCGATGAAGATGGTGTTCAGCAGCGACGTGCCGGCCGAGGCGCCGAGCTGCTGGCCGACGGTGACGGTGGCGGAGGCGACGCCCGCGTCCTGCCGGGCTACGCCGAAGGTGCCGGTGCTGATCACCGGCGCGATCACCATGCCCACGCCGGTTCCGGCCAGGATGATCGGGCCGAGCACGCCTGCGGCGTAGGCGGTGTGCGGGCTCAGCTGAGCCAGCCATGCCATCGCGCCTGCGGCGGCCAGCATCCCGGAGGCGGCCAGCGGCCTGGGCCCGAATCTGGGCATCAGCATGATCGTGGACAGATTGGACGCCAGGATGAGGCCGGCGCTGATCGGCAGGAACGCCACGCCGGTCAGCAGCGGCGAGTACCTGAGCGTCTGCTGCAGGTAGTAGGTCAGGAACAAGAAGACCCCGAACAGCCCGGCCGAGGCGATGAGCATCGAGGCGTAGGCGCCGCCGCGGTTGCGGTCGAGCACCACCCGGGGTGGCAGCAGCGGGTGGGCCGCCCGGCCCTGCCAGGCCGCGAACCCTGCGCCAAGCGCCGCGCCGGCGGCCAGGAACCCCCAGGTGGACGGCGCGTGCCAGCTGTGCGCGGCCGCGTTGGAGAAGCCGTAGACCAGGCAGAACACCGCGCCGGAGACCAGCAGCACGCCGGGGATGTCCAGCCTGGGCTTAACCGGGGACGGCTGGCGCTTCAGCAGCAGCGCTCCCCCCGCAAAGGCGACCGCGGCGAAGATGAGGTTCACATACAGCGTCCACCGCCAGGACAGGTACTCGGTCAGCGCTCCGCCCAGCAGCAGGCCAGCCGCGCCGCCGGCCCCGGCGATCGCCCCGTAGACGGCGAACGCCCTGCCGCGGTCCTTCGGCCCGGTGAACGTGGTGGTCAGCAGCGACAGCGCTGAGGGCACCAGCAGCGCCGCGAACGCGCCCTGGCAGGCCCGCGCGGTGATCAGCATGGCGAAGCTGACCGAGGCGCCGCCGATCGCCGACACGCCCGCGAACCCGGCCAGCCCGGCCAGGAACGTGACCTTGCGGCCCAGCAGGTCGGCCAGCCGGCCGCCGAGCAGCAGAAGACTGCCGAACGCCAGGGTGTAGGCGGTGACCACCCACTGCCGGTCCACGGTGGTGAAGTGCAGCGCCCGCTGCGCGGACGGCAGCGCGACGTTCATCACCGTCAGATCCAGCACCACCATGAGCTGTGCCAGGGCAATCACGCCCAGGATGAGCCACCGCCGCCGGTCCCAGACGCTGTCGGTGGACGTGGCACTAGACATGAGATTCACCGCTTTTCTGCCGTTACGGCGTACGCGCAGAAGTTTGGTATACTAGCGATGTGATTACTGCACCTATAGTGCAACGAATTTGGGGAAACGTCAAGGCCCAGGGCCAGTCACGATGAGCCCCCCACCCCACGCAACGAGCCTGCCCGACGCAACCACCCAGCCGCCTGGGCCAACGAGCCAGCCGCCGAGGCGGTACGCGTCGCAGGTGCGCGACGAACAGGCCCGCCGTACCCGGCGGGCGATCGTCACCGCGGCTCACGACCTGTTCCTGGCCCAGGGTTACGCGGCCACCACGATCGACGGGATCGCGGAGGCCGCGCACGTCAGCCGGCGTACCGTGTTCAACTCGGTAGGCGGCAAGGTGGCCCTGCTCAAGCTGGCCCTGGACTGGGCCATCGCCGGCGACGACGAGCCGATAGCCCTGGCCGACCGCCCCGCGATCAAGGCGATCCTGGCCGAGCCCGACCCGCGGAACGCCCTCACGCTCTGGGTCCAGACCGTGGCCGACGTCGCCGCCCGCACCACGCCGCTCAGCGAAGCTCTCATCTCCGCAGCCGATATCGACCCGGCGGCCGCACAGCTGCTCGCCGAGGCGAGCCGCAACCGGATGCTGGGCGCTACCGCGTTCATCCGGTATCTCGCGTCCCTGGACGGACTGGCCGCCGGCATAACCGAGCAACATGCCGCGGAACTCTGCTGGGCGCTCACCGACGGCCACCTCTACCGTCTGCTGGTCGTTCAGCGCAGCTGGAGCACCGCCGACTTCAACCGATGGCTGTCCGACACCCTAACGGCGGCACTGCTGCCTAACGATTCTTAGGCTGGGGGTTACAGGTAGAGATCCAGGCGGGTGCTGGCATGGAACGCGTGGCCCGGGCGTCGCGTCTCATTTGAAGGCGTCGGCGTGCGCCCTCGCAGCTTCTTGCACGCACGCAACGTTGTCCGGTCGCCGGGCCAGCTCCGTTAGCCTGGGACCGGTGCAGGCGCTGTTGCTCGAGAACATCCATCCGGAGGCCGTCCGGCTGCTCGAAAATGCCGGGCTGGAGGTCACCCAGGAGCGGTCCGCCCTCGGGGAGAACGACCTTGCCGCCGCGCTATCCGGTGTAGCCCTGCTCGGCATACGGTCCAAGACCAGGATCACAGAGGCCGTGCTGGCCGCAACCCCTGACCTGCTCGCGGTCGGGGCGTTCTGCATCGGCACCGACCAGATCGACCTGGCGGCGGCCTCGACGCGCGGCGTCGCCGTCTTCAATGCCCCGTACTCGAATACGCGGAGCGTGGTCGAGCTGACGCTGGCCGAGATCATCGCGCTGACCCGGCGGCTCACCGAGAAAGACCAGGCCATGCACATTGGCAGGTGGGACAAGTCGGCCACCGGAGCTCATGAGGTCCGTGGCCGCACTCTCGGGATCGTCGGATACGGCAATATCGGCGCCCAGCTTTCGGTCGTCAGCGAGGCACTGGGAATGCGGGTTGTCTTCTACGACGCCGCAGACAAGCTTGCCCTGGGGAACGCGCGGCGTTGCGTCAGCCTGGGCGAGCTCCTCGAGGTGTCCGACGTGGTGACCCTGCACGTGGACGGCCGCCCGTCGAACAGCTCGCTGTTCGGCGAGAAAGAGTTCAGCCAAATGCGGCCGGGCGCTATGTTCCTGAACCTGTGCCGGGGCTTCGTGATCGACCACGAGGCGCTGCGCCGTCATCTGGTCTCTGGGCACCTCGCCGGGGCGGCGGTCGATGTCTTCCCGGAGGAGCCCCGGTCGGCGGGCGAGGAGTTCGTGTCCGAGCTGCGCGGGCTGCCGAACGTGATCCTCACGCCGCACATCGGCGGTTCGACGGAGGAAGCGCAAGCCGACATCGGCGCGTTCGTCGGCGCCAAGCTGGCCGACTATGTCGCCGAGGGCGCCACCTCGCTATCGGTGAATATGCCGCAGCTGGCCCTCCGGCCGACCACCGGCTCGCACCGCCTGGCACACATTCACAGCAACATACCGGGCGTCATGGCTGAGATGAACTCGGTGCTCGCCACGCACGGCGTCAACGTCGAGGGCCAGTTGCTGGGCACGCGTGGAGACCTCGGCTACGCGGTGACCGACGTCGGCGTTGACTACCCAGACGACGCCGTCGAGCAGTTGCGCGCGATGAGCCCGACGATCCGGCTGCGGGTGCTGTCCTGACATGCTCTCGCTGCTCGGACAGGATGGCCTCGAGTTCGGCCAGCGGGTCGCCGGACCACTGGGCCCCGTACATCTCCACGCGCGCTCACCGGATCGTGCCACCGCGGCCGACTGTGCGTAGATCGTCGCTCAGCATATTTGCTCGTTGTCTGGTCGGATCTCTGAATCGAAAATCGGTGCTTAGCTGGGCGCGCGGGAGCACCCGGCGAAGCGCAGCGAAGCCGGGTGAGAAAGGCGCGGGGTCAGGCGGCGGCCTCCTGGAAGATGACCTTATTGCCGGATAGGCGTCCAAGTTCGGCGATGAGCTGGCGTTTGCGGCGAAGTTGGGCGGAGCTGGCCCGTTTGCTCTGCGGTTAGCTAAAGCATTTCGGCGCAACCGCGGACGTGTAGTGGTCGCGCGCAGAGCTGGGCCGTCTGCGAGGCCTGGGCTGCGGACGGAACCCGCTTCCCGCCGGGCGCCAGGTGATGTTAGCCAAGTGCGCGATCGAGGTTATAGGCGGCGCTGATGAGCGCGAGGTGGGTGAGCGCCTGGGGGAAGTTTCCCTGCTGCTCGCCAGTGCGGCTGATCTGCTCGGCGTACAGGCCAAGGTGATTGGCGTAGGTAAGCATCTTCTCGAATGCCAGCCGCGCCTCTTCAAGGCGCCCGGCGCGGGTCAGCGCCTCGACGTACCAGAACGAGCACGGCGAGAAGGTGCCTTCGTCACCGCGCACGCCGTCGGGGCTGGCCTGCGGATCGTACCGGTAGACGAGGGAATCGGACACCAGGCTGCCGGTAAGCGCGTCGAGCGTGGACAGCCACTTCGGGTCGGTCGGTGCGATGAACTTGACCAGCGGCATCAACAAGACGGCCGCGTCGAGGACATCGCCCCCTTCGTACTGGGCGAAGGCTTTCAAGGTCGGTGACCAGCCGCGGTCGATGATCCGCCGGTAGATCGTGTCGCGAGTGCGCCGCCAGCGTTCCAGGTCTGCGGGCAGGCCTCTGCGGTTGGCCAAGCGGATTGCCCGTTCCATGGCGACCCAGCACATCAGCTGGGAGTACAGGAACTTCCTGGGGCCGCCGCGGGTTTCCCAGATGCCCTCGTCGGGCTGGTCCCAGTGATCGCAGAGCCACCCGGCCCTTGTGGCGATCACGTCCCACTGGGCGCTGGAGATGGGCTGGTGCCAGCGGTCGTAGAGGTAAACGGAGTCCATGAGCTCGCCGTAGATGTCGAGCTGAAGCTGCCTGGCCGCGGCGTTGCCGATCCGCACCGGCTTGGAGCCTAGGTAGCCGGCCAGGTGGGGCAGTTCCCGCTCGGGCAGGTCGGTGCGGCCGTCGATGCCGCACATCACCGGCACGGGGCTGGCGGCAGTATCTGCGCGCGCGGTGGCCCGCTCAAGGATGAAGCGCATGAACGCGTCCGCCTCGCTGGTGAATCCCAGCCGCAGCAGCGCATAGACGCAAAAGGCCGCGTCGCGGACCCAGACGTACCGGTAGTCCCAGTTCCGCTCCCCGCCGATCTGCTCGGGCAGGCTGGTCGTCGGCGCGGCGACGATGGCGCCGGTCGGAGCGTAGGTGAGCAGTTTCAGCGTCAGCGCTGAGCGGTGCACTGTTTCCCGCCACCGGCCCCGGTAGCGTGACGCCGAGAGCCAGTCCCGCCAGAATTCGATAGTGGCTTCCCCCAGCTCCTTCGCCTGCTCGCCGGAACATCCGCGCGGCACTTCGCCGTCGCTCAGCTCGTCCATGGCGAATACGGCCGACTCGCCCTCGGCCAGCGTGAACTCGGCCCTTACATCATGTTCATCGTGCTCGACCGGTACCGTCGCGGTCAGACCTACAGTCAGCCTGTCTGAGGTGAAAACCACGCCAGCCTCCGTCGCGCTAAGAGTGTGCGGGTCCGTCCCGTAGCCAAACCGGGGCGAGATCCGCGTCCGGAACGGCATACTCCCGCGCACGCACACCACCCGCCGGATCAGCCGGTGCCGGTGAGTCCCAGCCGCGCCGGCGAGCGGCATGAAGTCCTGGATCTCACCCACGCCATCCTGTGCGAGGAAACGGGTAATCAGCACGTTGGTATCGGGCAGGTAGAACTGGCGCGTCTTCGCCGGCACCGCGGCGGCCAGCTCAAAGCACCCGCCCCGGTCTGCGTCCAGGAGTGAGCCGAACAAGCTCGGGGCGTCGAAGGTCGGCCAGCAATGCCAGTCGATGGTCCCGTTGGTGCCCACCAGCGCCACCGTATGCAGGTCGCCGATCAGCCCATGCTCCGACACCGGCAGATACTCAAACCGCCCGGCCATGCTCACCCCGCCCTCCGGGACTGGCCTTCGCCAGTCATCTCACCCGTCGTCCTGCTCGGCTCCGGGACGCTTGCGATCCGTAATGGATGTCATGCGATCCGAGGCGCCGTGCGGAGGTTCCCCCATACGCGCTGCCAGCGTGATTACGGACCGTATCCGGTCTTCCGCGGAGCCAGGTGCATGTTTGCTCCATGTTGCTCGTCGGTCCAGACCTAGTCGCGCCCGGTCGACCTGCGCGCCTCCGACGACACACCCAACGTAACCACCAACGACACCACCTCAGCAGATCCGCCGCCGACCGCTCCTCCGAGGGCTGATCAACGAAATACCAGCCCGCCGCGTAACAAGCCAGGTCAGGCCCCGCAGCCGAATTTGAGAGGTACTAAAGGCCCGGTCATCCTCTGGGTGGCAGCGGCTGGAGCCACTCGGGCAGCGGCACGAGCAGGTACTGCTGGTCAAGCCATTCCGGGGCCATCCTCAAGCCAGTGAGCCGTTCGGCGACAGCAAGGAGCAGCGGCACGTGGCCCGCCGCGTCGGTGCCGGGGATCGTCAGCTGCAGGCCGGCGAGGTACCCGTCGATGGCGCCGGGGTCGTCACCGGCCCGCTCGCGACCACCTACTTCTCCGACCGGCCGGATCGCCGCTATCCGCTCGACGGTCAGCACCGGCACTCCGGTGGGCGCATGAGCGGGATCACCCCCAAAGGCCCGGCCTAGCGCCTCTGGGCCAGCACCAGCGACAAAAGTGATGACGCCCACCGGAGCCGGCGGATACCTGCGGACGCTGGCCTGTCGATATTTACTGTCATGTCATATTTGGCCAGGCCGAGCACGACGTCCAGCCCCTGTGGGTGCCGAAAACCTACGCCACCAGGCGATATTCGTGGATGACGCCATCCGCGCGGTCATGCCGCTGGACCCGGAAATGATCCAAGTCGGTGACGTGATCTGGCAGCGGGCGCAGTGGCGCGGCCTGGTCCAGAGCGCGGTGCGGCCGGTGGGAATTGCAGAAGTCCTCGTACTCCCGCAGCACCGTCATCAGGTGGCGCAGGTTCCAGATCAGGGCCCGGTCCAGCAGCTCACGCCGGCAGCTGCCGATCCACCACTCCATGATCGAATTCACTGGCGCCTGACCGGCGGACCGGATGACCCGGATCCCGGCCGCCCGGAACACGGCATCGAACGCCCGCGTGAAGCTGGCGTCCCGGTCATGCAGGACGAACTCGCCGCGCCCCGGCATCTTCCAGGTCCACGAGCAGGTTCCGGGCCTGCTGGACGACCCAGGACCGGACCGGGTGCTCTGTGGCGCCCAGGACCCGCACGCGGCGACTGCCGTGCTCGATCACCGCAACGACGTACACCCGCCGCAGCGCTGGCCCGAGCCCGGCGGCGACCCGGATCCGGCGGATCGTCCTCCCCCACCCGGTACCCCAAGCCGAGCAACTCGCCCTGCATGCGCCGGTACCCCCAGCGCGGGTTCTCCCTTGCCACCTGCTCCACCAGCGCCCGCACCTCGGCAGGGCCCGGCACGCCCGGATACGTCCATTTCCTCTTGAACAGGAGACGGTGCCAGGCCAGCAGCGTGCCCGATCCGGTGCAGCTGCAGGCACCCGGGCAGCGCCCTGGCCAGGGCGGCGAGCACGGCACGGTCAGCCCAGTCCGGCCTCGGACGGGCGACCTGCCGCCGCAGCACGAGGATCTCCGCGTCCTTACCAGTGTCACTGCGCGCCAGCAGCGCCAGCCAGCCGAACACCCGCATCATGAACGGGTAAACGAGACGGATCAGCACGAGCGCGGAGCGTAAACCAGCACGTCAAGCCCATGCGCGGAGTTTCGGCACAGCGCAGGTGACTCGACTTTCGCGGTTTAGGCGGCGAGGTCCCCGGTGTCTTCTCAGGCAAGGCGGATGGCGTGGATTTCTGCGGGTTCTGGCTGGTCAGCGTGCAGTCGCTTAAATTTGCCGACGATGAGGACGCGGCGGATCTTGGTGGTCATGTCTTCGGTGGACGGCTCGGTCTTGGCGGTGTACCAGGGGGCGTTGCGGCGCCGGGCGTGGATGTCGGCAGGGTGGTGGCCTGCGGTGGCATACCAGCAGATCGCGAGGGCCTGGCAGGCGAGCTGGAACGGTATGGTGCGCTCGACGGCGGCCGCGGTGCGGTTGCGGGCCTGCCCGGCGCCGAAAATCTGCTTGGCGTCCTCGATCGCGACTTCGATCGCCCATCTGGCGGCGTACCTCTCGATCACCTGGGCGGTGTCCGGGTTCTCCTGGGTGGTGATCAGGGCGAGGTCGTGCCCGGTTTTCTTCGTGTCTCGGATGAGGATGACGGTGACGGAGACGGAGCTGGTACCGGTGACGTAGTACCACAGGCAGGTGACCGCGGCGGCGGCGATGGTCTCTGTCTTCCCGTAACGGGTGACCGTGACCTGCGAGAACTCAGCGGCGGCGGCGATCCTCGCGAGGGAGGGCAGCCGCTCTCCCTTCTTGCGCGGGCGTCCCTTCCTCCGGTGCGCTCCGGGGGGAGCCCGTAGAGCGCGGCGTTGGCGCGCAGCCTGGTCGTCCAGGTCACGCCTTCCGGCAGGTCTTTCAGCTCCTCGCGGGCGTAGGCGGAGTCCGCGGTGACGCTGATCCGGCGGCCGGGCAGGTCGCGCGAGAGCCGGGTGACCATGCGGCGGGCCAGCCACAGCCGGGAGGCGGACGTGGTGTCCTTGATCACCGGCTTCGCCATGACCGGAATGGCGGCAGGCCGGGAGATCATGGGCAGCCGGACCCGGACCGCGAGCACCACCCAGTTGTTCCCGTAGCCCGTTTTCGCAGGCGGCGGCTGATCCGTCATGAAACCACGACGCTGGCCAGACGCGTCTTCCCCGCCTGCGGAACAAGGTGTCGTCGATCAGCAGCTCCACGGGCTCCCCGCCGGGCACCAGCAGCCCGATGACCAGCTTCCAGGCGGATATCCCCAGCTCATCGGGGTTCCAGCGGGCACGGGAGAAGAAGTAGTGCGCCCGGTCGTGCGGCCACAGCCGGGACAGTCCCGCCCCGGTGAGTATCCCGCAGACCGTCCGCTTCCCGGACTGCGCGAGGAAGCCGCAGGCCAGTCCCGTGAACGTGCGGAACGACGGTGCGGTGAACAGCGGGGAGAACACGGCCAGCAGCGTCGCCAGCGACGCCGAAACCGGCACGGCGGCATCCAGGGGCATCAACGGGAACCCGTCATCCGCAGTTTCATCAGCACCGCTGATGTCGCTCGTCTCTTTTCATACCTGGCGCCCCCCGTTTTCGCGGGCGATCCGGAGTGTCCCGGGATCCCTCCCGTGGTCCCGGGACGGCATCACGCGAACCGGCGAGGCGGGAGGGGTCATGCGCCCGTGAGACCGACGACCTGGTCGAACCTGTCGCGCTTGAGGTAGAGGTCCCACATGGCGTCGGCGAGGTCGGCAGGGCTGAGCGGTTCCGGCAGGGTGGCCGGGTCCCAGTTCTCGGTGACGTACCCGGCGGCGTCGCTGTCGCCCACCAGGCCGGCTACCTGCACAAGGCCTGCGTACACGCCGGTGCCGGCCAGGTCGGCGTGCAGGGTGTGCAGGTAGTGGCGGGCGGCGGCTGCCGCGGCGGCGACGTTGCCGAGCTGCGGGACCGGGATGCTGGCGCTGACCGGCAGGCCGAACAGGACCGCGCCGTCGCCGCGCTGGAGCATGCCGGGCAGCACCTGGCGGACCAGCGTGACCGGGGTGCGCAGCAGCAGGTCGAGCGGGAACTCGAAGGACGCGGCGTCAGCGTCGCGGACCGGGACCTGGCGGGTGAGCCAGTCAAGCCCGGACGGCGCGTACTCCAGCACGTCGACCGGGCCGAACCGCCCGGTGATCGCCTCGATAATGGCGGGCAGCGCGTCGCGGTCGGCGAGGTCGCCGGCGAACCCGGCGGCCTTGATGCCGTCCGCGGCCAGTTCCCCGGTGAAGGCGTCCAGCCGGGCCGTGTTGCGGGACACCAGGGCCACCTGGAACCCCTCCCGGCCGAACCGGCGGGCGACCGAGCGGCCCATGCCCGGGCCGGCCCCGAGCACGGCAATGGTCTTGGACATGCGGTTCCCTTCAGTAAGTTGACGAGGTCGTCATGTTGGGTCAGGCTACGGCAGCATGACGGGATCGTCAACTTAATACAATGGGCGCATGTCCTCCCCGCCCAGGCCGCTGCGCAGCGACGCGCGGCGCAACCGCGACCGGCTGCTGGCCGCTGCCCGGGAGCTGTTCGCCGAGCGGGGCGTCGACGTGGCCATGGCCGACATCGCGCGGCACGCCGGGGTCAGCAACGGCACGCTCTACAACCGGTTCCCGACGAGGGAGGACCTGATCGAGGCCGTATTCACCGACCGGCTGGAGGCCATGGCCGTGCTCGCCGCGCAGGCCCTCGCGGACGACGACCCCTGGCGCGGGTTCGCCGGCTACCTCACCGCCGTCTGCGAGCTCCAGGCAGCCGATCGCGGCTTCAACGAGGTCGCCGCCCGCGGCCTGCCGCCCTCCCCGGCCGCGCAGCAACTCCAGCAGGAAGGGCAGGCCGCAGTAACCCAGGTGCTGGACCGCGCCAAGCAGGCGGGCGCGCTCCGCGGCGACCTCGCCGTCGAAGACCTGGCCTTCGTCATCTGGGGCATCTCACGCACCGTGGAGATGACCGCTGGCCTCGCTCCCCAGCTGTGGCGCCGACACCTGGCCCTGCTACTGGACGGCTTCCGCCCCGAGGGAGCCCACCCCTTGCCAGAGCCCCCGCTCCCGCCCGGCCTGCCGCACGCGGCGGAACGGCAGCACGGCTGACCCACGGCCGGCAAGGTCGGGCGAACACCGGCCAGATACCGTGCTCCCCCACAAATTCCAGAGCACGGAAAGTGCGAAAGTCGAGAGGTAAGCCAAATGGCCGAATCTGACCACCCCTCATCCGGGACAAGCCACCAGGTCAGCGGCTATCACAGAGTTTTCGGGTACCTACGCCCGTTTTGGAACCTCACAAGCTCCTGCAGTATGACCGCGAATTAGGCAGAAGGATGATGTGGCTCAGACGGCCATAGACGGGATCGGCCAATGCAGCATGCGCATCGGGAGGCCGACTACGACGTCGGCCATCCGCAGCACGAGCCGTTCTGCGTCGAGGAGGCTAACCGCCTCCCGTTGCGCGGCAGTGAGTGCGTTCAGCGAGGTCGGTTCCTGGCAACGCAGGAACGTGTCAACCAGAACGGGATCGTCGAGTGTGTACCGGGTGGCGGAAACCGCGACACGAACATCCCTTACCAGGAGGAAGCCGGGACCGCGCCGGTAGTAGCAGGTGCCATATCGGTGGCTCGCCCGCCAACGCGTCACGATCTCGTCGGATCCCGCGCCGAGATCTGATGGCGGTGGGAGGTGGTGCAGCAGTGCCAGATCTAGCGTATCGGCGAGGGTTCCGCGCCACTCAACACCAGTGAGGTGTGTGGTGCTGTCGCGCAGGAAGGCCACGAACAACGCCGTCGACTGGGGTTCGGCGCCTAGCGCGACCGGCTCGGCGAGCTTCACTTTGTTCGGGCCGATCCGGTGCTGCGTGAAGGTATCAGCACCGAGGATTGGGGTGACCACGGTTTGTGAAGCCGTGCTGGCCGGCGGCTTCATCGCGCTTCGGCTCCGGCAGGCCGAAACACACGTACCGGCGCCCGGCATGATGCCAGTGCCACGTAGGTGCTGACGTCAATGAAAACCAATCCGTCAGCCCGGCAGCAGGCAAGCCATGTGTCGCGCTCCGCCGCGCTTATTTGCCAGCCACGTTCGGCCAATTTCAGCGTCAGAGCATCCGGGGTGCGCCCATCGCGCAGCAACCGGTACGCCGCTGCCCGCCAGCCGCGCAGCACGTGCGTATCATCGGGCCAGCCGAGCCGACGGTCCTCCACGACCAGGGTGTCCTCGGCGATATCACATGCGACCAATGTCGAGCTTGGGTATTTCCTCTGCCAGTCACCTATCGCCTCGCGAAGTAGGCGTACCGTCTTGTCGCTAATGCCTCGTGCTGGGGCATCGAACATGTACGCCAGGTCCGCCAGTTCCGCAGCAGGCAGGTCATATACATGGTCATACATTTTCGCAGGGGCCCGTTCGGGGAAACCGAGAGCCAGGCTGCTCGAAGTACGGGCTGAATCGCTGCAGGCCAATCCTGGTCGCCGAGCCTGGCGGCTGGAGGTGAACCAGCGCGGGCATCTGTGCGATGACCGTGAGATAGTCGCCCTCTGACTCACCAGGAAACCCGTACAGGTAGTTCCAGTCGACGGTAAGGCTGTGCTCCTCGCAGTCGCGCAGCAACCTTACGTTGGCCGCCCCCGACACCCCTTTGTCCATCAGCTTCAGGGTCGGCGTGCTGAGGCTCTCGATACCCGGCTGAACCTGCGTCACCCGGGCTGCCGCGAGTTGGCGCAGGTGATCGTCTCGAAGATTCGACTTCACTTCGTAGTGGATGCGCAGGTCCCAGCCACTTGCGGCGAAACGTGAGAGCACATTCCGGAAGTACCGCATGTCGAGGATGTTGTCGACCATGATGACGTCCAGCAGCTGGTACCGGGACACCAGGGTCTCCACCTCATCCCACACCTGGTCAGGTGGCTTGCTGCGGAAGCTGATGGACGAGCCATTGAGCCCGCAGAAGGTGCATTGGTGCTTCTCGCCCCACCAGCAGCCACGTGCGCTCTCGAGCACAAGCTTTGGCTCCACGTACTCCCGGACCGGTGAGGCGGCAAGATGTGCCAGCCAATCATCGAAGTCGGGGATCGGAATCATCGCGGGAGGCACCACTGCTCTTGCCTGCTCATTGGCCACCGAGTCGCTGCCGCACCACCAGCAGACTCCGGGCAAGCCGTGCGGGCTTTCGCCAGCCGCGATACGCTCAAGCAATTGAGGAAAAACGATTTCCCCTTCGCCCTGCACCGTATAGTCTACAAATGGATGGTTACGGTGCAGCGCGTGACCCATGGCGCCGTCGCAGTTGGCACCACCCATCACAACGACGAGATCAGGGCATAGTCGCTTGAGCCGCTTCGCCAGGGCCAGGCTCGGCACGTTCTGCATGAATGTGGTGGTAAACCCGACAACCTGCGGATCCTTCTCAAGAATCTCCTCTGCAGCAAGGGCAATGAAGCCCTCAGCGAAGGGGCGCATACTGACGGCACAGTCAATGTCCACCGGCATCGACTCGGCGTACCGGCGCAGTTCCGCCACTCGCCAGTCCGGGTCGCCATACAGCACCGACGCAAAGACCCAGTCGCCAAGGCCGTGATAAACCCCATTGTCCGCAATTTGCGTGTAGTCATCCGGGCTAATCGTCCCGCCGCTGGCCGCGAGCAGGTACTCGGCCCAGCGCAAGCAGGCATGGTATTCCACAACCTCATCCGCCGGTCGCTCGTTCCCCACACGCCGGTGCAACAGGCCTATTGCCAGCGACGGCAATTCCAGCAGCTGCCAGGGCATGGACACGAGGCACGTCCTCATTATCCTCCCCCTTGCTCAGGCTCCCGTCCGTCCGCCCGTCCGCCCGCGTCCAAGGCCTGCCGTCGCCTGGGTCCAGAGGAACGACGGCTACCCGCTCGGCAGCAACCCCGCCCACCGATGCATCAGCCTGCTACCTCCACCGACCGGTCGCGTGGCGGATCGATGTATCAGCGCCAGCGCGCCGCGGGACAGCCGGTGTCCAGTGACTTACGTCCGTCACTTCGCGGCTGGCGGATTGCCCTTGCTATCCGGCTTAGGCTCCTCGTCCGTCTCCATTTGCCTCATGTCGATCAGCGTGAACGCTCGTGAACGGTCAGACTTGCTGCGAATCATGATCTTCTGGAGTGACACAGAAACCCTCCTCAACGGGCGACAATGTACCCATTAATGCCATACCGTACCACGCTCGGGCAGGCAGAGTCACCGGCAGTTTCGTCTGCGCTACCCACCGGGGGTCAGGCGGACGCGCCCGTCGGAGCAGGCACTTTGCCGGTCGCGGCCGGCGAGTACGGCTTGGGTCAGCTTGTGGTGATCCGTGCTCACGGCACACTTACTCAAACATCACCTTGATCGGCCGGGGCCGGATGAACCAGAGAAATTGTCAAGACCTGCGGATCAAGATTTTTCGTGATCGCGGGTGGTTGTGTGTAGAGGAAGTCCTCGATCCAGTAATGGTGCCTGCGGCTGTGCTATGGAGATGGCCGGTCATGCTGAGTGACCGGACGGCGGGCCGCTACTTCGCCCATCCCTGATTGGGCTCCCTTCGAGCGCAGCGCGCTTGAGATGATAGCTGTCGGGTACTGATGTACGCTGCGAGGACCTTAAGCATATCATTCCGATATGACCCGGCCGGTAATTGGTGACGCATTCGGTAGCATGCTATGCGAGTTCGCGCGTTCGCACAGCCCAGGTGTCGCCGAGGTAATCGAACGGGATGATGGGTTTATCTATGTGCAGCGCCCGGACAGATATTTCGCCGTGCCGTCAGAGTGGGCGCAGTTCGAGCGGGATGCGCTGCAGCTTGCGGGCGATTCGGTGCTGGACATCGGCTGCGGGGCGGGCCGGTTCGCGCTCGCGCTGCAGCAGCGCGGTGCGGCGGTAACGGGGCTAGACGTCTCGGCGGGCGCCTGCGAGGTCTCCCGGCGGCGCGGCGTCCGCGACGTTGTGCACGGACAGGTGACCCAGCTCGCGCAGGACGGCCGACAGTACGACACGTTCCTCCTGATGGGCGAGAACCTCGGCTTGCTCGAAGACGCCGCGATGGCGCCCATCATCCTGGGCAAGCTTGCCGCTATCGCCCGGCCGGGCGCGCGGATCATCGGCCACGGTGCCGATCCGAAGGCAGCTGACGAGGCGCTGGCCCGCTACCTCCGGCGCGAGCGCGAGCCAGGACGGCTGGCTGGCAAGCTGACCATCCGGCTCCGGCACCGCGACCTCGCGACCGAGTGGTTTAGTTACCTGCTGTGCGGGCCAGATGAGCTCGGGGAGCTGGCCCGTGGCACAGGCTGGCGGCTGACCAGTGCGCAGTACGCCGATCAGGCGAATTACCTGGCCATTATTGACCTGGATCGGTCTTGACTCGGCCAGGAAACAGCAGCCTGGTCCGGCCTGCGCGGGCTGCCGGTCTCTGTTGCCTCCGCGGCCTCGAATGCCTCTGTCGTCGTGACCGTGGTGCTGTCGGCTATCTTCTCGCACCAACCGCCAGGCCGTGCCCGGGGCGCGGCGCTTGCCCTGACACTGCTCGGGGCAACCCTCTCTCTCCACCGGCTAATTTAGGAAGTTTCGCTCCTTGCAGCGACATGGTCGCGGGTCACCATAAGGACAGGCGGCAGTAGCGCAGGAACGAAGGGCAGATGGTAGGTGGCCCGAGTGCAGATCAGCCATTTCGGAGCGGTCCAAGTCCGGCCGGGCGTATCGGCCTTCTGGTGGCGGTCCTGCCTGGCAGTCCCGGGGACGCGCTTGGCAGCGGGTTTGGCGCCTAGCTGATGGCTCCGGTATCGCCGGCTCTTGGCGGGCCTTCTGCCCGGGTGGGGTCAGGTGGTGCGTCCTGGAGCGCGTACTCAATGGCGCGGCTGCCTCCCAGCGACCGGCCCCGTGTCCAGGCCTGCTCGAATGCCGCATCTCCCATGCGGGAGCGCAGCGCGGCCAGGAGACCATCGTCGTGGGCGACGCGGGGCACGAGCGCGTGCAGCCAGCCGCTGCCCTTGGCTTGCAGGAGCGCGCCTGCGGCGGCGAGCAGATGCACGGCGCGGTCGAGGTTGTCCTGCCGGATGGCGACCGCGGCCAGTGCCTCGAGGTAGTAGGCGACGCTTGGTTCGTCCCTGGCCTCGGCCGACTGCGACACCCCTTCCTGCAGGCGTTCCGCCGCGCCGGTCAGATCGCCCTGTGCCTGGCTGCTGAGCGCCAGGTCGTAGAGCGAGACGAGGATGGTGAACCGGTCCTGGGCGCTGTGGGCCGCGTTCAGGGCCTCGGTGAACAGCTGCGCTGCGCGGTCATGATCTGCCTGGCTGAGCCGGATCTGGCCGAGGAAATTGCACACGAGCGCCACGTCCAGCAGGTGCTGTGCACGCTCGGGTCCGGCGAGCCGGTCGTTGCCGACCTCCTGCAGCGGGGCGAGAGTCTGCTCGAGCAGCTCGCTGGCCCGCGCGTCCTGGTGCTGCAATGCCAGGAGGTGACCCAGCATGGCTGCCGTCGTGGCTGCGCCCAGCATGTCCCCGGCCTGGCGGTACAGCGGCAGGCTCTGCTCCAGGAGCGGCTGCGCTGTGGCCTGGTCCCCGGACGCGAAGAGGCCGAAGCCGGTGCCGCTCAGCGCCAGGGCACGCTGCCGCGGCGGCAGGTGCTCGCTCTTGGCCAGGATGCCCACGTAGGAGGCGAGTTCCTCGGCGTGGCCGCGCAGCCACCAGAACCTCCATGTCGCCCAGGACAGCTGTATCGCCGGCTCGAGCTGGTCCTGTTCCACCAGCCAGGACATCGCGGCGCCGAGGTTGCCGTGCTCGGTCTCGAGCCGGTCCAGCCACGCTAGCTGTCCGGGACCCTGCAGCTCGGCTGGAGCCGGCTCGGCGAGCGCCCGGAAGTAGGCCGCGTGCCGGTCGTGCGCCTCCCGCCAGTCAGCGCCGTCGCGCAGGCGCTCCAGCGCGTACTCCCGGATGGTCTCCAGCAGCCCGAAGAGCGGCTCGCCGTCGCGCACCTGCGGCTGCACCAGGCTGCTGTCCACCAGCGAGCCCAGCGTGTCCATGACGTGCCCGGCCCGGCCCGGGTCCGCCGGCCCGGCGGCGCCGACGGCCTCCGCGGCGGGCAGGTCGAAGGTTCCTGCAAACACCCCCAGGCGGGCGAACAGCGCCTGCTCGCCGCCAGACAGCAGATCGAAGCTCCAGTCCAGGGTGGCTCGCAGCGTCCGCTGCCGCTCGGGGAGGTCGCGCGCTCCCCCCGTCAGCAGCCCCATCCTGTCGTCAAGCCGGGCCAGCAGGGCCTGCGGTGGCAGCAGCCTGACCCTGGCCGCGGCCAGCTCGATGGCCAGCGGCAGCCCGTCCAGCCGCCGGCAGATCTCAGCGACCGCCCCGGCGTTCCCGCTGGTCAGCTCGAAACCCGCGGACGCGGCTTGCGCCCGCTGCACGAACAGGCGCACCGACGCGCATCGCTGCACCTCCGCGGCATCCCCGCCGGCCCCGATCGGCGGCACCGGGAGCGGCGGCACCGGGAACTCGTGCTCACCGCTGAGCCGCAACACCATCCGGCTGGTCACCAGCGCCACCACGCCCGGAGCGGCGCCCAGCAGCTCAGCCACCAGCGGAGCCGCCCCCATCACCTGCTCGAAGTTGTCCAGCACCAGCATCAGCCGCCGGGCACGCAGGTACGACTTCAGGTCGGTGATCAGCCCGCCGCCCGAGGTGCTCAGCCCCAGCGCGGCGGCGATCGCCGCCGTGACCAGCTCGGCCGCCCGGACCGAGCCGAGCTCAACGAACCGCACCCCGTCCTCAAAGCCCGGACCCAGCCGCTGCGCGACCTCCACCGCGAGCCTGCTCTTCCCGACTCCGCCCGGGCCGGTAAGGGTCACCAGGCGCACACCCTCGGCACGCACCAGGTCGCCCACCGCCGCAACGTCATCGTCGCGGCCCACAAGCGGCGTCGCCGGTACCGGCACCGCTCCTGCCAGCGCCGCCTCGCCCGCGGCGCCGTCCCCCGATGGCTCCATCTCGAACCGCTCGCTCAGCAGCACGGCCAGGTCGTTCTCGACCAGGCGCTGCAGCTCGGCGGCAGCGGAGAAATGCTGGTACGACACGTCACCGGCATCCCTGATCCGGGTCAGCAATTCCGCCAGCCGCGACTCACGCTCCGGCGCCGACGACTTCACGTAGATGAGCCTGGGCAGCCCCGCTGACAGCAGGTACTCATCCTCCAGCCCGGAAACCTGCTCCCCCGGCGCGACCCAGCCGTAGCTCTGCCAGTACACGCCCACGAACACCTGGCTCTGCGCCAGGTAGGAGCGGTATACCTGCCGCGGCGGGTGCGGCCGGGCGCCCAGCTCGAACATCACCGGCACCAGCCGCAGACGGGTCACCGCGTCCCGCACTGCCTGCCGCTCAGCGGCCAGCTCCTGCAGCGTGGAACTCACAAAGACCCGCAACCGCTGGTCGGGCGTGCGGATCAGATCCGTCTCGGCCATCACTCCACAGCCTAGGCAGGCGCAGCGGTCGGCGACAGATCCGGTCAGCCGGCGCCAGGGCCCTTACCCAGCGCGCCGCTTGGCCGGGCCAGGTCCCCCTCTGAGCGTGGCGCACCTGGTACGCGAGCCGGTCTGCCGGACGCCAGAGACCAGGCCGGTGATCTTCAGCAGGCGCACGCGGTCCCGAAGGACACGCCCAGATCAGCTTCATCTGTGCGGCCGCCACCGCTTGCCAGCCACGGAGCCTAAGCATGGAGTTAGGCGGCTCTTCGCGCGCACTGCGGGAGAGGAGCCGATCTGCGCTGCGTTCGTGAACTTGGTGCTGGCTGGGTGCGGCCTCGCGTGATGGTGGTACGTGTCATCGCTGATGGTTTGCGCAACGCCGCAAGGGCGGCCTAACGTGCCGGCGTGGCTGCAGACGCCGAGCTGATCGGTGCGGTGCGCGCCGTATTGCGCGCGAGTGCGCATCCCGAACTGGCCGGACCTATGCAGGCGTACATGAAGTCGGCGACCCCCTGCCTCGGCGTTCGGGTGCCGGTGATGCGCGCGCTCACCCGGACGGAGGCGAAGCTGCGACCGTTCGCCACGATCGCAGACGTTATTGACACGGTCCTTGGGCTGTGGCGCACGGCGGATTACCGCGAGGAGCGTTACGCTGCGATCGCGCTGCTCGACACCCCCGCAGCGCGACGGCTCCGGGATCCAGCCCTCCTTGAGACGCTGCGAGAGCTGATCCTCTCTGGCGCGTGGTGGGACTACGTGGACGAGCTGGCGCATCGGGTAGGTGACCTGCTGCTTGGCTGGCCGGCCGAGGTCCGTCCGGGACTGCTGACATGGACCCACAGTGACGACCGGTGGCTACGGCGGGCCTCGATCATCTGCCAGCTCGGGGCACGTGATCGGGTCGACGTTCACCTGCTCACTGTCGCGATCGAGTCAAGCATCGGCGAGAGTGACTTCTTCCTGCGCAAGGCGATCGGGTGGGCGCTGAGGGACCACGCGCGCAGTGACCCGGCATGGGTGCGGTCCTTCGCCGATACGCACGAACTGAGCCCGCTGTCACGGCGCGAGGCGCTGAGACACTTGCCGTGAGCACTCACCGGCCCGGGCGTTTTGCTCGGATGTCACCGTACGGCCCGGTAGCGGCCGGTACTAGGCGGCACTTACCTTGAGGAAATTGCTGTTATCTCCGCGGCGCGCTAGCGTAAAGATGCTGGTAGGTTGCGAGAGTCGAATATTAGAGCTGCGGACTCTTAATCCGCGGGTTCGGGGTTCAAGTCCCTGGCGGCGCACCCGTGCTGACCTGGCGTTTCATCGCTCCTGTCTCATTTTGCTGATCTTGTGCGGGTCCGGGCTCAGGCCGTCCTGGGGCCGCCAGAACGCGGCTGTCCTCGAATATGTGCGCGCTCGCGGGCGGCTTGGGTCGTGGCACAGATGGGTCCCCCGCTGGGCCATGAGTTACCAGCCCGGCGGCGGGAGATTGATATTCAGAACCGGCGGCAAGCCCGCCAACGCCGCAAGCTGGCGGAGTGTACGGGTGACCCGGTGAGGCGCCATCGGCTCCCCGCCCAGGTTGGTGAGCACAAAGCCGCTGGCCCGGTAGTCAGGGCCGCAGGCCGGCAGCCTCGGCGCGCTGGCGATCCCGGTGCGCGGCCAGCGCGGCGACCGTGGTGCGGTCCAGGGCGATCACCCGCGCACTGTGCGCGGTTTTCGGCGGGCAGACCACCAGCCGCCCGTCGTGCTACTGCAATCGCTGGGTGATCACCGCGGTCCTGGCGTCCAGGTCGATATCACACCAGCGCAGCCCGGCCGCCTCACCGCGGCGCAGCCCCCGCAGCGCGATGAGGTGAAACGCGGCATACAACCGGTGACCCTCGCTGGACGCCAGGAACTGAGCCGTCTGCGCCGCGGTCCACACCGCTACGGCGGGCCGTTCCCCGGTACGGCGCCACTGCTCAACCCGGTGCTCACTCCACACCACCGCCCGCGGCAGCTCAGCGCGGCACGCCGGGTTCTCCGGCGGCGGCCCACGGGCCGATCGCCGCGTTCAGCGCCGCCCGTAACGGGGCCCGGATCCGGGTCAGCGTCGCCGCCGAAACCGGTGTGCCCAGCGCCTGATGCTGACGGGTGATCGCGGCGAACATCGCCTGCACCTGCCCAGCGGTCAACTCGCCCAGCAGCACCTGTCCCAGATACGGCACCAGATACAGCCGCAGATGCGCCGCATAGCCGCGGACCGTGGACGGCGCGGTGGCGGTCCGGGCGACCAGCCAGTGCGACAGCCAGTCCCCCACCGTCACCACCCGGCCGCCCGCATCTCCTGGCCGCGGCCACCGAACTGCCCGGCCGGGCAGTTCGGTGAACGTCGACAGCGGCTGGGCCTGGGTCGCGCAGACCGTGCTTGACTTCATCAAGCGGTTCACCTGAACAGAACGGAGACGCGGTGCCCACTGCGCACGTGGTCGAGTCGACGCCGGAGACGGTGCGCTCGGGCTACCTGGATCCCGCGGCCAGGCCGGTGGCGACGGTCGTGCCCGGGGACACGGTCCGGTATCCCAATACCTGGACGCACTGGGGGAACGAGGCGAAGTTCGGCATGAGCTTCGCCGACCGCGAACCTCTGCGGCACCGGTACCCGCACGGCCCGTACTCGATACTCGGCCCGGTGGACGTGGCCGGCGCCGAGCCTGGCGACGTGATCGAGGTCAGCATCACCGCTCTGCGCACGATCGGCTGGGGCTGGAACTCCTTCCCGCTCGGGGTGGGGGCGCTGCCGCACGACTTCGCCGCGCCGTACCTGCACTACTTCACCTTCGATGACGCCCGGACCACCGCGGAGTACGAGCACGGCATCACGCTGAGCATGGCGCCGTTCCTCGGCGTGGTGGCGGCTGAGCCCGTCGGCGAGCAGCCAGTCAGCGCGATCGTGTCCGGCAGCTACGGCGGCAACCTGGTGCTGCGTGACCTGGGCGTCGGCAGCCACCTGTTCCTGCCGGTGGCCAAGCCCGGCGGGCGGGTGTGGATCGGGGACGTACACGCGCTGCAAGGTGACGGGGTCGTGGACCAGACCGCGATCGAGACCGCGGCCGAGGATCTGGACATCCGCTACGACCTGCACAAGCAGGTCCCGTTGCGCGGGCCGCTGGGCGAGACCGACCAGGGGTGGATCGTCATCGGCTTCGCCGGAAGCCTCGATGACGCGCTGGTGGCGTGCCTGCGCGAGCTGATCGGATGGCTGTCCGCCGCGGCGAGCCTCACCGGGCCGGAGGCGTACGCGCTGGCCAGCATGGCGGTCAGCTTCCGGGTGACGCAGTACGCCAACCAGACCGGGTCGGCCTACACCTCGGTGCCGCCTAAGGCGGTGCACGCGGTCATCCCCAAAAGCGTCTTCCCGGCGGACATCCGCGACCGGGTGGCCCGCTGGCTGCGCCCCGATCCGGCAACACAGTGATCCTGTCGGCTGCCGACCGGCTGGCCATCCTCGACGTGATCATCCGCGCGGACGAGGCGGCCAGCCGCCGCGACGCCGACGGCTACGTCGCGCTGTTCACCCCAGACGCCGTGCTGGATGGCGCCCAGGGCCGGCACGCCGGCCGGGAGGCGCTGCGCGTCGGTCGGGCCGATCTGGGCCGCCGAGGGTCCGGCCACGCTCCATCTCACCCTCAACCCCGTCATCGAGCCCGGACCGGCCGACGGCAAGGCGGTCGCGCGGTCCGTGCTGCTGATCATCGACCCGGCCGCGCCGCCCGCCATCCGCGCCGCCGCGGTGATCACCCAGGAACTCCGCCGGTCCGGCGTTGTCTGGCGGATCGCGCGGCGCACCGTCGCGCCGGCTGAGCAGCGCTGACGAGACCGGGCGGGAACCCGGCCGGGCCGGTATCAAGACAGCCCACACGGCGTCAGGCCGGATAGGAGGTCAGACCGAGTCCCAGCCCCCACCTTATGCCCGTACTGTAAGTACGATCCTGGTGGTCGGGAGTTCTCTGCCCGCTGACTAGCGCAACCGGTTATGCATGCTCCGGCTGCTACCAACTACGATCCCGCGGACGGTTTCGAGCCTCGGCCTGCTGGCCGGCCAGGACGGCCAGCCGTCAGGAGTCGTTCGTGTACTGCGTCGGCTGGGCGACGCGGCCGTCGAGTTCGTGACCCCGGAGGAGGGCAGCGCATGACGTGTGGTTGCGCATGGGTCGGCAGCTTGGCGCAGCCGACCGCGGTGGCTGCCGGCAGGGTTATCCGGCCTGAGCCAGCAGGCCATCTGGGATCTGCCGCTGGCGACAGCGGTATTTTCCAGGGGCGTGCCGTAGGGAGGTCGGGATGCGCGCATTTGCTGTGAGGAGCTTCGGCGAGCCTGCGTCGGTCCAGAACCTGCCCGTTCCCGCCGTTGATGACGCAGTGCTCATCCGCGTGGGGTTCGCGGGGGTCAACCCGCTGGACAACAACCTGCTCGGACGCCTGACCGCCGCCTCGTCGTATCCGTTCGTCGTGGGCATTGATTTCGCCGGGGTGGCCGAACGCGTCCCGTCCGCAGAACACGGCCTGCGGGCCGGCGACCGTGTCTTCGGCATGGCGCGGACGCACGGCTCCTATGCCGAGTACACCGCGGTCGCCCCGGCGGCAAGAATGGAGCCGCTGGCCCGGATCCCCGACGGCGTAGCCGACGACCAGGCTGCCGCGCTGCCCGTCCCGGCGGTCACGGCGCTGCGGACGGTGGACCTGCTTGAGATCGCCGCGGGCCAGCACGTCGTGGTGATGGGCGCGACAGGCGGGGTCGGCGGCTACGCGGTGCAGATGGCGCGCTCCCGCGGCGCAGACGTCATCGCGACCGTCCGTGGCGACGCCGACGAGGCTCGCCGTCTCGGCGCCGAGGAAGTGTACGACAGTCAGGCCGTGGACGTGATCGATGCGCTGCGCGCCGCTCACCCGGACGGCGCCGATGCCGTCCTTGATCTAGTCAATGGCCCGGACGCCATCCGCCGCGACGCCGAGGTCATCCGGCCCGGCGGACGCCTGGTCTCGACCATCTTCGCCGCGGACGAAGGCTGGTTTGCTGACCGGCAGATCACCGCACACAACCATGCCTCCAGCGCGAATCCCCTGATCTCGCCCGAAGGGCTGGCCACGGTCGCGCAGATGCTCGCGGACGGGACGATCACCGCGCGCATCGGTTCCACCGTCGACCTGGACGCCGCCGGGCAGGTACTGGAACAGCTTCGCCGTGGCGGCCTGCGCGGCAAGGCCATCATCCGCCTGTAGCATTCGGCGCCACGCTATGGCTGCATGCAGATTTTGCGGTTCTGCGCCTTTCCAGCCTTTCTTATGGTTCGTGTGGACCGCCACTCGCCCTGAATGGCTTGGATGAAGCGCAGCCGGGACTGAGCCGTCTCGGCCTGCGGTACTGGGCGCGCCTGACCGCGGTGCGGGTGTGTTCGTCGGCTTGCCAGCGACGCGGCCGGGCTCTGGCTGGCGCATCCGAAAGTGTCCACGCTTCGAGGGGATTGCCCGCGGTCGCGGTGTGGAAGGCCGAGGTGTGGCCGCAGATAAAGGCCGCGCGACCTGGGCGCTTCATCGGCTTCGAGGACGAGGCAGGGCAGGGCTGAGGCCGCCCGAAAGGACGCACCCGGGCCCGGTACGGCGCCCGGATCATCGTTAAGGTGCACGGGGCGGGCGGCGGGCGGGTCAGCATCGACTACGCGCTTTCGCCGGGGCCGTTCCGGCATAAAGCCCGCACACTGGGGTTGACGGCTTGATCGCCAGCACCGACGGGAGCGCCATGGACCGCGAGGGGTTGAGGGTCGTGCCCGAGGCCGCGCCCGCCATCGAAGAAGAAAGCGCCCAGCCTGCGGAGCAAGGGGCGCCGACCGAGACGGCACCAGGTGATCATGTTCGGGCCAGGAGCAGGCGGGGGACGTTCCGCGCGCTGGGTTCGCGGCCGTTCCGGCTGTACTTCGCAGGTCAGGTCGCTTCGGCCAGCGGAACCTTCGTGCAGCAGACCGCTATCGGCTGGCTGGTCCTGCGGCTCACCGGCTCAGCGGCGGAACTGGGCCTGGTGCTGGCCGTGGGCGGCGTACCGCCGCTGCTGTTCGGCCCGTGGGGCGGGACGATCGCCGACCGGGTCAACCTGCGCAGGCTGCTTATAGGCACTCAGGCGGCCTATGGTGTGCTGGCCGGCGTGCTGTGGGCACTGGCGGTCGCCGGGAAGGCGTCCGTCGTGGTGATCGTCGTGATCAGCGTGGCCGGCGGTGTTGTGCAGATCGTCGACTCCCCCGCCCGGCAGGCATTCGTCGGTGCCCTGGTGATGCCGGCGGACCTGTCCAGCGCGGTCAGCCTTAACGGCGTCGTCATGAACAGCGCCCGGGTGGTCGGCCCCGCCCTCGCGGGCGTCTTGATCGTCACGATCGGCACGACTCCGTGTTTCGCGGTCAACGCGCTGTCATACCTGGCCGTGATCGCCGCGCTAGTGATGCTGCGCCCGCTGCGGGCCGGCGCGCGAGGGCGGCGCGCGGCCGGCGGCGTCCGCGAGGGGCTGCGGTACGCGGCCAGCCGCCAGCAGCTCTGGCTGCCGCTCGTCATGATGGCACTGGTAGGGCTGCTGGCCTTCAATTTCCCGGTCATCTTGCCCGTGCTGGCCAGCCACACGTTCCATGGCAACGGCGGGACCTACGGGCTGTTGTCCACCATGCTCAGCGTCGGCTCGGTCGCCGGCTCGCTCGGCGTCGGCCTCATCCGCCATCCCCGCCGGCCGTACCTGATGACCGCCGCGCTGGCGTTCGGGGCCTTCCTTGCCGCGACCGCCGGGGCGCCGGATGTCGCTGTCGCGTGCGTGACGCTCCTGGCGACCGGGGCGGCTGCCTTCTCGTTCGTGACCTTGTGCTCGACCACGCTGCAGCTGCACTCGTCTCCGGCCTACCGCGGGCGGATCATGGCGCTGTGGGTGTATGTCTACATCGGGACCACCCCGGTCGGCAGCATCGTCACCGGGGCGATCATCTCGGCCGCCGGACCGCGGGCCGCCCTGCTGACCGGCGCCGCGGCTTGCCTGGCCGCGGCCGCCATCGCCTCCCGGGTGCACACCCCGCCGCATGCGGACGCGGCGCTGACCGATCTCAGCGCTGCTTAGCTCTCCCAAGCCCTACAGGAGCACGTAAGCCCCCCAATCCGCGCTGCCGGCGCGTGACGGGGCGTTCGACGTGGTGCTGGCGGTCCACATGCTCTATCACGTCCCGGACCGGGAGGTCGCCGTGCGTGAGCTGCGCCGCGTGCTGGCGCCGGGCGGGAGGTGCATCGCGGTGACCAACGGGGTCCAGCACCTGCTGCCGTTGCGCCGCCTTACCGAGCAGGCGGTCCGGCGGGTGACGCCAGGCTGGCAGATGCGCCACGCGACGCACGCGTTCAGCGCCGAGAACGCGCCGGCGCAGCTGGGAGCGGCGTTCGGGTCAGTGACCTGCGTACGCCGGGACAGCCGGGCACCGGTGGTGATCTGCGATGCCGGGCTGGCCGCAGACTACGTGGCCAGCTGGGCCAGCTTCTACCAGGACCAGACGGCCCGCCCCTGGCCAGAGGTGGCCGACGATGTCCGCCGGGAGGTTCAGGCCGTGATCGACCGCGACGGCGCCTTCACCGCCTCCGGCGACGCCGCTGCCTTCATCTGCCGACCGGCCTGATGCGTGCAGCAGCCACATCATGGATGACAAGCGGCTGCGCAAATGACTTCCAGGATGCCAGCGAGGCAGTCCAGATCACATCTTCAGCGCCTTTACGACTCAACCCCGTGAATGGATGTCTAGACGCCTGTCTTGCAGGCTCCCGGTCGTGAGTTCGTGGGGTGCACTGCTCGTCGAAGCAGAACGGCCAGATCTGTACACCTCAGCCGAGGATCGGCTACAAGGCGTCGGGCTACACGCTCTGTGCGGTATGAGAGCGTATCGGCGGACGTGGCTGCTCACGCCGGCAGACGGTTGACGGCGAACTACAGGTACAAGGCCGGATTAGGAGTGTGCGGCAGGAGTTGCCGGTGCGAATGACACCACTCGATCACGCGATCAGACAGCCGATCGTATGGAGCGTCGGATGTCTCGGGTCTTTGGAACGCGCTCAGCGTGTTCAGGTCGGCCTCGATCTCCTGACGTGCAGTCTCGGCCAGCTGCGGGACGCGGAGCAGATGCATTCGAAGGTAGCCAATCAAAATCTCATGCCCACTGCCCCAGTTGGTGTTGCCGTTGCGCTGAGCCTCGTCGCGCAGCTTTTCGACGGCCCGAAGGAGCTCACCTTGAATAGTTGCAGCCTGGCCTCTGGGCGGGACGGCCGTCTGCCAGAGCGATCGTGCCTCTTCGAAATATCGCACGCAATCACGGTACGGATGGGCATGATGCGCGGCTGGCCGGTTGGCTACCGACCGCAGAAAATGACGCTCTTGACTGGCCTGTGGCCGAACCGGGGTCCGCGAGCATCCCCGGCTGCTCAGGCTCCCGGAGTATCAGCCCTGGGTGCTGTGATCGACGGCAAGTCTGTATCAGCGGCCGGTGCTGGTACTCGCCGCGGGCGAGCCTGAGCCGTAGGCCGGGCTGAATACCACGAGCAGGGCCAGGTTCTCAGTCACCTCAGCAAACCGGTGCTCCTCACCCGCCGGAACAAAGATCACCGAGCCGGGGCCGACGTCAGCTGACGCTGCCGGCGTCACGATCGTCGCCCGGCCGGCCGTGACGACATAGATCTCGTCTTCGGTGTGCGGGCTCTGGTCGTCGGACCCGCCAGCCGGAATGCAGTAGGTTCCCACCGACAAGTCCGCTGTCTTGAGGTGCTCCACCCAGTCGTTCGCCGCCGTGGCGGGCGGCCGCCACGCCCCTGCACCTTCGATGATCTGCATGGCGGAAGCGTACGCGCGGAAGATCACGGGTCTCCCCCATCCGGCGGTGCGCCGGATTCGGTCACCCGTCCGCTCTGACGTCCTGCTCAGCAACGGGAAGAACGGCCCGACCCCAGCCGGCTGCCCGCGGCTCTCAGGACATTCACTAACGCGGTGGGTCGACAGCATAGGAAAGTGACCGGGTCTGCCAAAGCCATCGGCGAGCCCCCCGAGGCAACCCGGTGACCTCCCGCGATCAAGCTGAGTGACCTGCCGCAACGACCGAGGAGTGCCTCCTCAATGTTGCGATCAATGATGCGCATAACGGCGTGCTCATCCATTCAACCAACGCCGAGATCCTGCGGCAGGCCACCGCTGCAGAGTACGAGGACGTCGTCTGCGTTCTTCAGTGCCGTGATGACGGTTGGGGCCGGGTGGATGTAGACCTGCGGATAGTCCACCTCGCCGCGACCGGGGTCGAGGTACCAGGCAAGTTGCTCGCGGTCGAGTGAGAACTGAGCGTCGACCCCGGGCTTGTTTCCTCGCGGGTCTTGCCGATGCCAGCCTCCGTTGAGGTACACCGCGACTAGCCCGTGCAGGGCGAAACCGTCGACCGGATCGCCGACCCGCTGGTAGCACAGGCCCGCCGGGATGCCCTCCGCCCGCAGCAGCGCAGCAAGCAGATGCGACTTCACGTAGCACAGGCCAGTACGCTGCTCCAGCGCATCAATCGCGGCAACCGTCACACGCCGGTCCCGTGCATCCCAGGAGTGTCTGACGTTGTCCCGCACCCACTCATAGGCCGCCTTCGCCAGACCGATGTCGCCCGGATTGCTGACGCGCAGATCAGCAGCCAGGCCTTTGATGCGAGGATCGTCGGTCTGGATGAATTCGTCGCCACCGAGGTATTCGGCTGGGTCTTCGGCCCTGAGAGTCACGGCCGGCCCGGGCAAATCATGCATGCGGACAGCCTCGCACCATCAGTGGATGCACCGCTTCCGGATGACCATGCACTCAGCCAACGCCCGCGGCCTGGGATGTGGCGTTCGCCGCGTTCAGCTGGGTGCCGCTGCACGCCCAGCACATCGTCGCCCAGGAGGGTTTCACCGACTTCGAAGCCCGGCCGCCGACTCCGGCTATTCCTGGTCGGCTATTCCTGGCCGAGTACGGCTGGGCTAGCTCATTGACAGCCTTCCCCGACATTATGACCGCCCGGATCCAGGCTCACATCACAGGACTGCACGCCGTGGCAGCCTGCGACCCGTTCTTCGCCCGGATCGTGGCACAAGGAGGAGCAGAAGACCTCCAGACAGCCTTGGCCGAACTCGCTGACTTCACGTAGCCCTATCACGCCGGAACCTACGTGCGGGACAACCTCGAGTCGAACGGCAGCGCAACCGGTGTCGCGGCGCAGGCGCTGGATGAGCTCCAGGACTATATCGACGAAGCCAGCCACGACCCGTGGCCGGGGACGCGCACTCCGCCACGGCCGTTCGCGGAAATGCGCGGTGCGGAACTTCACCTGTGGTACGGCGGGCCGGACGTCAACAGCCCCGCGATCCTGGCTTGCCAGCCCATACCGCTCGCCCAGATCCAACGACGGCCCTAATCGGATCGCGCCATGAGCGAGCGCGAGCCGCTCACGTTAGGTCCACATGCACGTCTGCGGTGACCCACAGACCGCCCGGTGCGATCTGCGTCACCGCCTGCAGGCGGATTCCGTCAGGTGTGGGCCTGACGATGTGGGCTTCGCGATAGGGGTAGCGGAGCATCTGGTCCCAGATGCGAGACAGCTGGGCTGCGATCGTGTCAGCGCCGGCGAGCCGCCCGTGTGCCCGTGGGAAATGGCCTGGACGGCGATGCTTTCTGGCTGGTCGCCGCGCACGGAACCCAGGCCGGCCGATCTGCCGGGCTAGATGCGCC
The DNA here is from genome assembly GCA_963815375.1 of uncultured Actinomycetota bacterium. Taxonomy (GTDB): domain Bacteria; phylum Actinomycetota; class Actinomycetes; order Streptosporangiales; family Streptosporangiaceae; genus JASHPR01. Next base: position 367,396 of record CAWFGX010000001.1, read on the forward strand.
CGCGATCGCTGTGTCCGCCCCGGTTTTGGCCCTGGCCAGCGCGGTCCCGCCGTGCCTGGGTGGTCTGCCCGCGCCGACCGCCAGCCGCGGGCACGCCCGGCCATACTGCCGGCCCGTCACCGGGTCGGTGCAGCCGCCCCGCCGGTACCCCCGCCCGTCACTGAGCCGGTGGCGTCCTCCCGGATGGCCATCCGCCGCCAGGGACTCGGAGGTCTCGGGGTGGCGGCTCGGTTGTGACCCGTGGGTATGTTGACACGTATGAGCAGTTCGTGGCCCTGGCAGGCCCGCTCGGGCCTGGATGATACGGGTACGACAGGTACGGCCGGCTTTGCGGAGGCGGTCCGGGCGGCCGGAGTTGGGACCTGGGACTGGTACGTGGACTCCGGGCTGGTTGTGCTCGATAAGCCCGCGATGGCGTTGCTTGGCATCGACCCCGAGACGTATGACGGTCTCATCCACACATGGACCAGCCTGATACATCCCGACGACTACCCTCGGGTAGCTGAGGAGACCCGCCGGACGATGCTCACGCTCGGGCCGTTCCGCCAGGAGTACCGGATCTGCCGTCCGGAGGGCGCCACGCAGCGGATTCAGGTCCGGGGCCGGGTGCTGGGAGACACGGACGGCCGCCCCTACCGCATGCTGGGCGCACTCTGGGACGCCACATGGTCGTGGGACGCCAGCGATGGGCCTGAGACTGAGCAGCCGGCCGAGCTGGGGGCCGCCGAGCGGGCGGCCCGTGTCCAGGATCTGGCCTCAGCCCTGGCCGAGGCCGTGACGTCGGCGGACGTGGTGACCGCGGTCGCCGACAGGGTGCTGCCGCCGTTCCGGGCGTCGGGTCTGACCATTCAGGTGCTCGAGGCTGGCATCATGCGGGTGATCGGGGCCGTCGGCGGTTACTCCCAGTCGTTCATCGACGCTATCAGCACCCCGGCGACAGATCTTCCTGTGGTGGCGGAGGCAATGCGCACCCGTCGGCCCTGGTTCGTCTCCTCGGTACAAGAGTTCGTGCGACGTTACCCGAACGAGGCGTACATACCGGCCATAAGTGGCAGGCAGGCGTGGGCGTTCCTGCCGCTGGTCGTCTCGGGCCGCGTGGTCGGCATCTGCGTGATCTCGTTTGACCACCCGCGGCGCCTGACCAGCGCCGAGCGCACGCTGCTGATCGCGCTCAGCGGCCTGATAGCCCAGGCCCTGGAGCGGGCGAGGCTTTTCGACGACGAGCACGCCCGGGCGCAGGCACTGCAGCGGGCCATGCTCCCCCAGGAACTCCCCGCGCTCCCGGCCGTCACCGCAGCCGCCCAGTACCTCCCCGCGGGGCGGGGCATGGACGTCGGCGGGGACTGGTACGACGTCATCCCGCTGTCAGCCGACCGGGTCGCCCTGGTAATCGGCGACGTCATGGGCCACGGCCTGCCCGAAGCAGTCATCATGGGCCGCCTGCGCACCGCGGTGCAAACCCTGTCCGACCTCGAACTGCCGCCCGATGAGATCCTGGGCCACCTCAACGACCTAGTCAACGGCCTCGGTGACGACTCGTTCGCCACCTGCCTGTACGCCATCTACGACCCGACGACCGCGATCTGCTCCATTGCCCGGGCCGGCCACCCGCCACCCGCCATCGTCAGCCCGGACGGCCAGGTGCACTTCGCCCACGCACACGGCGACCCGCCGCTGGGCGTGGCCGACCCCCCGTTCGAGGTCGTGGATCTGCCGGTTCCCCAGGACGGCATGCTCGTCCTGTACACCGACGGCCTGATCGAGTCAGCCGAATGCGACATCGACACGGGAATGACCCGCCTGGCCGAACTGCTGCACACCCACCACGCGCAGAACCTGAGCGAGCTCAGCAACAGCCTCATCAAGGAGCTGATGCCCGCCCACCGGGACTACTCCGATGACGCCGCCCTGCTGGTCGTCCTGGTGCACGCCACGGCTCCCGACTGCATCGCCACCTGGTCGCTGCCGGAAAGCCCGCAGGCCGCCAGCGCCGCCCGCAAGTACGTGCGCGAGACGCTCGCGGCGTGGCGGCTGGATGATCTGGCGCTGACTACCGAGATGCTCGCCAGCGAGCTCGTCGCCAACGTCGTCCGGCATGCCAGAGGACCCACGCGCCTGCGGCTGCTGCGCAGCCGGTCACTGATCTGCGAAGTCTTCGACGGCAGCCTGACCACGCCACGTATCCGCCGCACATCCTGGGCCGACGAAGGCGGCAGGGGCCTGCAACTGATCGCCGCACTCAGCGACCGCTGGGGCACCCGGCACATGACCACGGGAAAATGCATCTGGACCGAGCAATCCCTGCCGCCACAAGCCTCGGAGCACTCCGGCGCGCCCGCCGTCCCGGATGCGGGCTCGCATGACACGCAGACGGCCTCCCCCTCAGGGGGAACGTAGCGACCGCACTCTTAATCCGCGGGTTCGGGGTTCAAGTCCCTGGCGGCGCACCCGTCCTGACCTGGGGTTTTATCCGTCCTGGGTCGTCCCCTCGTGAAGGCCGTTCCGGCCCATGTTTGCTCCACGTTTGCTCGTCAGTCCGGGCCTAGTCCACGGGGCCGCCCCTGCCGGCCAGGCACCGGCCCGTTCCACCCGCCTGGCCTGCGTCCCGGGTGCAGCATCCAGCCCGGAATGGCCCCCTCCGATGGCATTACAGAGCGTGATATCTCCTGGTCGGCTAAGGGCTTGGGGCACCGGGCCGACGGTGCGCGTGCGGCAGCAAGGAATATGGTGCGTGCGCGGATGCTGATGCTCGCCGTGTCCTTCCTAGCGGGCGATGGGCCGGTGCGCGGTCAGTCCGCTGGGTATTGGCGCCAGACCGGCCACAGAGGTTCCCCCTTGCCCTGCCGCCTGCCGCACGGTCCCTGCCAGGTACATGGAAGGTCTACTGGAGGTACACCTACGCCAGCCTGGGTCCGCACCCGCCGGTACGTGCCCGTCGAGATGGTGACGACCCGGACTGTGACGCCCTGGGATTCGAGGTGCTAGACGAGTCGGACGAGCGTGACCTGGCTGAAGGTGAACAGGCTGTCGCCCGTGGACGCCCAGGAAGGCATCAGCCACTTCGCCGACTTCCTCCGTCAGCTTCGGCAGCCGGATCTCGACGGGAACGTCCCCGTGATAGTTGTACCGCTGTCCGACCTGATCCCACATTCGTTCCTCCCTAAGCCGACTGTCCCGGCGTTTCGTCACCTGTTCTCGCTAGCGGAACGCGCGGAAGGCGGCCCGCACCTCGCCGGTGAACGCCTCGGGCTGCTCCAGGGCGGCGAAGTGGCCTCCCTTGCCCGGCTCGTTCCAGTAACGCAGGTCCGGAAAGATCTGCTGCGCCCACCGGCGCGAGGGGCGGTAGAACTCGCGGGGGAAGATGGAGCAGCCGACCGGGACGGTCACAGGGTCCACGGCGAGCTTCCCGGCGGTCTCCCAGTAGATCCTGGCCGCTGACGCCCCGGTGGCGGGCAGCCAGTACAGCATGATGTTGTCGAGCATCTCCTCCGGGGTGAACACGCTGGAGGGGTCGCCGTCGTTGTCGCTCCACGCCTGGTACTTCTCGGCGATCCAGGCGGCGAGCGCTGCCGGGGAGTCGACTAGGCCGTAGCCGACGCTCTGGGGGCGGGTCGACTGGATCGCGACATAGCCCTGGCCCTGTCCGCGATGGCGCGCGAGGGTTTCCAGGGCGTCTCGTTCCCGCTCGGTGAGGTCGTTGCCCTCGGTGCCGGGCGCAGGGACAGCGGGCACCATGTTGAGGTGAATGCCGACGAGGCTATCCGGGTGCCGGCGGGCGAGCTCGATGGTGACGCGGGAGCCCCAGTCACCGCCCTGCGCACCGAATCGCGGGTAGCCGAGTCGGCTCATGAGCTGGTTCCACGCGTCGGCGATGCGGCTGAGGTCCCAGCCCGGCTCGGTCGGCTTGCCGCTGAACCCGAAGCCGGGCAGCGCCGGGCACACGACGTGGAACGCTTCGGCCGCGTCCCCGCCGTGCGCCACCGGATCGGCCAGCGGGCCGATGACCTTGGAGAACTCGACCACCGAGCCGGGCCAACCGTGCGTCAGGACCAGCGGGACCGCACCGGGATGCGGGGAACGGACGTGGACGAAGCAGATGCCAAGGCCGTCGACCGCTGTCCGGAACTGCGGAAACCGGTTGAGCCGCTCTTGGGCGGCACCGAAGTCGTAGTCCTCCAGCCAGTACCGGCACAGCTCACGGACCCAGGCCAGCGGAGTGCCCTGCGACCAGCCGCCGACGGTCGCGGGCTCCGGCCACCGGACCCGGCGCAGCCGCTCGCGCAGGTCGTCAACGGCCGCCTCGGATAGGTCAACGCGGAAGGGGGTGATGGCATCGTTCACGTGCGCTCCTCCGGGCAGGCAGCGTTACCACGCTTGCCCAGGCGCGCGGCCTTCCCGAGCAGGAACCCGGAGAGCCGCTTCCCGGTGGTGCTCCACCTGACAGCGCCAGTCACGGCCCGCTGCCGACGCTAACACGCCCGACTTGGCCGGTCATTCCGTCTGCGTCTCCGGCCACAGAGAACACTGACACGAAGTACGTATTCACCGAGCATTCCGCGCGGTAGGTTCGCGGTGCTGGTCGTTCGGTGATGCCAGGCAGCTGCCCGGTCCGCGTGCTGCACGGGCGGCCGTCGTTCGTCAACATGCACTCGACGCGCTCAACGCCTGGCAGCTCGTCCGTAAAGCGGGGCTGCTGCTGGGCAGGCCAGCCGCAGCGTCGTTCAAGCACACGTCGCCGGCCGACGTCGCCCTGGCCGGCCCCGTCGATGAGGCCGCGGCCGCTCCTTACGGAGCCACGGCGGACGGCATCAGCGGCATAGCCAGCGCCTACCTCCGCGCCCGGGACGCGGACCCGAAGTCCTCCTACGGCGACTTCGCCGCCGTCTCCTCACCTGTCGACGCTGACCTGGCCGGGCTGCTGGCACCGGACAGTAAGTATTCGGAAGTCCCGTGGCAGGGTCGCTGGTGCCTGTTACTCCAGTCGTAGATCGTGATCTGTGTTGCGCGGAAGGTGACTGCGCTTGCCGTCGGCGTGGGGCTACTCGATTTGGGCGAGCCGAAGTGCGTCCGCGAGCTCGTGGAGCTTTGCCGGTGACAGTCTTCCGGCCTGCTCGATCAGGTCGTCGCGCGTCAAGGTGACCAGCCAGGTACAGGGGATAAACCCGGTGCGGGGCAGGGCAACACGTACGACGCCTTCGTTCGCAAGTCCCTCCCCGTTGCCCAGTCTGACCTCGATGCCGACATCAGTGATGTCGGTGCCTGCGGGCGCGACGACCTGTATCGCCCGCAGTTCTTCGGCCCCGTCTCGTGACAGGAGCACCACCGGGCGCTTCTCATCGAGCAGTGCCCACCACACTTCGCCACGGTCCATCATCGGTCCTCCCCGGCGGTCGGGCACCCCTGCGGCAGCGTACTTCGGTCGTCGATCGTGACCTGACGCGGAGTCATCCATGTTTGTGCGGGACTTCCGAATACTTACACCGGACATTGCTGCAAAGGGGTCGGATGCGGCCACGAAGGCGGGCGCGGCCTGCAGGCAGCACAGGCCGCACGAGCGCCAGCGTGGCTATAGCTCGCTGTTCTGCGGCTTGCGTGCGACCCGCGGATGCAGGGGATTGGAATCCGGCGGCCGGTCAGGTCGCGGCGGTGGCGAGCACCAGGGGCAGGACCGCGGTGGCACCGGCTTCGCGCAGCCGCATCGCCGCGACCGTCATCGTCCAGCCAGTCTCGATCCGGTCGTCCACCAGCAGGACTGGCCCATCGAGCCGGGCCAGATCGGCGCGCATTGCGCCCGGCACGACGACGCTGCTCCAGACCGCACGGAGGCGCTGGGCACTGTTGTGCTGGCGGCCGGGCTTCAGCCGGCCCGCCATAATCGAGCGGACCGAGGTAGGGCATCCGGCCGATCTTCGCGATGTGGCTGGCCATGCTCGCGATGAGCAGCGGCCTGGTGCGTGACGGCATCGCGATGACAGCGGCTGGCCGCTGTGCCCAGTCCCACGCGGCCAGCACCTTGACCACGGCGGCGAGCATGTCGTCGGGCACGGGCCCGTCCGGGGTCGGCGCTGGCCGGGCGGCATCCCCGGCCGGCGGTTCCTCGGCGAGCACCGCGCGCAGCCTGGGTCCCCAGCCGAGATCGGTCAGGCCGCCCAGGGCCCGGCCCGCTTCGGCCGACATGTCCGCCCCGAGCTTGCCAGCGATGTCGATCCCAAAGTCTCGCATGCCGGCCGGCCACATCTTGCGCGGCGGGACCTCGGTGCCGGGACGCAGCAGGTGGTCGCGTGCGGCGCGAGCCGCAGTCTCGGTTACTGCGTCTGGCCATCGGCGCTGCGTGCAGTTGTCGCAGCGCCCGCACGGCGCGGCCGTCGGATCGTCGAGCTGCCGCCGCAGGTACTCCATCCGGCACCCGGGCGTGGTGATGTAGCCGAGCATGGCCTGCTGCTCGCGGGCTCGCTCGGCGGCGACCCAGAAGTAGCGGTCGGCGTCGTACGCCCACTGCCGGCCCGTCGTTGTCCACCCGCCGGTAACCCGGCGGACTGCACCATCGACGTCGAGAACCTTGAGCATCGTCTCCAGTCTGGTGCGCGAGAGGTCGACACTGACTTCAAGCGCGGCGGTCGACAGTGGCCGGCCGGCCTCCGCGAGCACCGACAGCGTGCGGCGCACTACCGGCTCGGCCGGGAACGCGAGCGAGCCGAAGTACGCCCATATGTCAGCGTCTTCCCGGCCGGGGAGCAAGATCACGTCGGCGCGGTCGACGGCCCGGCCGGCCCGGCCGATCTGCTGGTAGTAGGCGATGGGCGACTGCGGAGCCCCGAGGTGCACGACGAAGCCCAGATCGGGCTTGTCGAACCCCATGCCGAGGGCGCTGGTCGCGACCAGGGCCTTGAGCTCGCCTGCCAGCAGCGCATCCTCGGCCGCCTGCCGGTCGGCGGGATCGTCCCGGCCGGTGTAGGGCGCGACGTTCAGGCCCTCGCCGCGCAGGAACGAGGCAGCCTCGCGCGCCGCGGCAACGGTCAGCGCGTAGACGATGCCAGAGCCTGGCAGCTCGGCGAGATGGTCGGCCAGCCAGCCCAGGCGCTGCTGGGCCGCGGGCAGGGCGACGACGGCCAGGCGCAGGCTGTCGCGGTCCAGGCTCCCCCGCAAGATCAGGGTCTCGCTGTCGTAGCCTGCGCCTAGCTGCTCGGCGACGTCGCGGCTGACGCGTTCATTCGCGGTCGCCGTCGTCGCAAGCACGGGCACGCCCGGCGGCAGTCCGGCTAGCAGCGTCCGGAGACGGCGGTAGTCGGGCCTGAAGTCGTGCCCCCAGTCGGAGATGCAGTGCGCCTCATCCACCACGAGCAGCCCGGCAGATGCGATCAGCTTAGGCAGCACCACGTCCCGGAAGCCTGGGTTGTTGAGCCGTTCCGGACTTACCAGCAGGACGTCAACCTGCCCGGCCGCCACCTCCGCGTAGATCTCATCCCACTGCTCGACATTGACCGAGTTGACAGTGCGGGCGCGGATCCCGGCTCGCTCCGCGGCCGCGATCTGGTTGCGCATGAGCGCCAGAAGAGGCGAGACGATCACCGACGGGCCGGCGCCACGGGCTCGTAGCAGCGCGGTCGCGGCGAAGTAGACCGCTGACTTGCCCCACCCGGTCCGCTGCACGACCAGTGCGCGAACATGATCAGCCACCAGGGCGCGGATCGCGGTCCACTGATCATCCCGCAGCCGCGCGTCCTCGCCTGCGAGCACCCGCAGGCAGGCCTGCGCCTCGGCACGCATCGAGTCGGCTGGCTCCCGATCGCCGGTCATGGCCCCCTTAGTATCAGCCACCGCCGACAGCCGCTCCCGACCAGGCCCGGGTCTCGACTGCGGACGTCGCCGTGGCACTGGTGAACTGCAGCTAGGAGCGCCGCAGTGACCGGGCGGCCCCACGGGAGGCTGAGATCGGGCGCGAAGGTGCCCGCAGGACGAGCAGGTCGAGGGTATCGAAGACGGGGCCTTGCTGGGTGGTGGCGGCTGCGCGGAGCCTGGCCAGGCCTGCTTCGTAGGCGCTGTCAGTGATGAGCATGAGCGGGGTGTGCGATTCGCGCCGCGAGGTGGCGGCAATGGCTGCGAGTGAGGGGGCGGTCACCTGGCGAACGGGTTCCAGGGTCACGTAGCTGAAGCCTGCTGCGGCGAAGGCTGTGCGCACGCTGGTGACGCTGGGAAAGGTGTCTAGGGCTGCGATGGCCTCGGGCCAGTAGCGGAACAGCCCGATGCCGTGGTGGCGGCCGGGGAACGCGTTGCGGATGAGCACGGGGGCGCCGGGCCGGAGCACCCGGCGGAGCTCATGGGCAGCTGCGGGAAGGTCTGGCAGGTGGTGGATGACGGTGGACAGCCACGCGCCGTCGATGGTGGCGGGGGCGAGCGGCAGTGCGGTGGCGTGCCCGGCGAGCATGTCCCGCCAGCGGGAGCGGGCACGCATGGCGGTGGAGGGCTCGACCGCCACGACACTGATGCCGTACCAGCTGGCCAGGATGGTGGCCCAGGTGCCAGTGCCAGCGCCGAGGTCGAGGACCTGCATGCCAGGCCGGGGACTCAGGTGACGGGCGATCGCGGCCCGCCACTCCGCCAGCGCACCGGGCGGGAGCTCGCGGGACGCCTGGAAGGCGCTGGCTGCGGCCTCGCCATAGTCGATGCGGGCCATGGTTTAGCTGGCCTGCTGGGTGGGTGGCCCGACGGGGTAGCTGGCGATCTCGATGAGGTTCCCGTCGGGATCGCGGATGTAGATGCTGGTGATGGGGCCCCGGGCGCCGGTGCGGGCTGCCGGGCCTTCCTCGACGCTGACTTGCTCGGCTTCCAGGTGGGCGAGAATCTGCCCGGGCGGGGTGGCGGTGATCAGGCACAGGTCGGCGCTGCCCGGGGCAGGACGGGCGGCGTGCGGGGTGAGTTCCTGCCCGGCCTGGTGCAGGTTGATCTTGCAGGGGCCGAACTCCAGGGCCCGGCGCCCGGCGCCGAAGGTGACCGGGCGCATCCCCAGCACCCGCTGGTAAAACCCGGCGGCCTGGTCGAGGTTGGTGACGGTCAGCACCAAGTGGTCCAGGCCGGTGATGGCGACCGGTGGCACCGGGCTTGGCCCGTCAGCGGGGTCAGCGCCGCGCTGGCCGCTCCAGGCCCGCCAGGCAGCGCTGGTGAGCCGGGGGCGGGCGCCGGCGAACAGCTGCCCGAGCCCGGCGCCATACCGGCTGGCCAAGGCGACGTTGTGCCGCAGTACGTCGAGCTCGTTGGCGGCGGTCAGCTCGGTGAAGGCGCGGATATCCCGCTCCGGCGGCGTGCGCGTGCGGCCGGTGAACCGGTCCCGGAAGGGCACCGGCCCGGAGCTGCCCAGCGCCGGGTACACCGCGGCCCGATCGCAACTGCCATACAGGTACACCAGCGACTCAGCCCGCGTACCGGCCAGCGCGGCGAGCACCGAGCGCTCGCCCAGCCCGAGCAGCGCATCAGGGTAGCCGTCCGTGCCGTAGCAGGCATGGCACAGCCCGGCCACCTGCAGATCCTGGTCGGCTTCCCATTCCGCGAGCAGCGCGGCGACGCGGACCAGATGCTCATACAAGGTTCCGCCGGGGTGGGACATCTCGCCGGCCCCGCGGCTCAGCAGGAACTCCTTGACCCGGCCTGATTGAGACTTCACGTCACAAGTTATACTCGTGACGTGAAGTCCCTGGCAACACCCGGCAGCGGGCCGCCGGAGGAGGAACTGCGGTTCATCTTCCGGTCGGGCCGGCTGTGCCTGGCGTTCTGCGCGACCGTCGGCGAGCGGTGGCGCCGCAGCTTCGAGCGGCTGATCACCCCAGCCCATCTCACCCGCTGGTACGCCGAAGCCGCCGTCGCCAGCTACGCCGTCCCGGTGACCCCCGCAGACCTGGAAACGGCGCGGACAGTGCGCGAAGCGATCTACCGCGCCGCCACAGCGGTCATCAGCGGGCAGCCGCCGGACCGGACCGATGAGGAGATCATCAACCGTGCATCGGCAGCACCCCCGCCAAGGCCGCGCATGCACCAGCGCGCCGTGACCCTGGCCGCGTCAGGACCCGACCCAGCATCCAGCGCCCTGAGCGCGATAGCACGCGATGCCATCAGCCTGCTCACCACCGCGGACGCCCGCCGGCTGCGCGAGTGCGCCGGCCCCGAATGCGGTCTGCTGTTCCTGGACACCAGCCGCCCCGGCCGCCGCCGCTGGTGCTCCAGCACCGCCTGCGGGGGCAAAGCCCGCGCCGCCACCTACCGCCAGCGCCGCCAACCCCCGGCCGAAACGCGCTGACCGTCACGGTGCAGAACTGACCTTTCTGCGGATGGAAATCGCTGCGGGTTGGCCCGGCCATCGGGGGGTCGGTGATCAGCGGGTAGCGGTGCAGGCATGGCCCTTGTGGTGATCATGGCGGTTCCCACGCCAGCCAGGTTCACTGGAGAGAGGCCATGCCCGCGCCGCCGTCATCACTGATTGACCCTGCTATCGGCCACGTGGCGGGAATGGCCGGTTATGCTGCCGGAGAGCAGCCGGGGTTACTTGGGGATACTGGCCAGGATCGCTGATCCGCGGCATCCCCGGGGTGCGCCACCAGCTGACGGGGATCCTGGGCCTGGCGTTGTGCGCGGTGTAGCCGGGGCGCGCTCGTTCACCGCGATCGCGGAATGGGCTGCGGATGCGGACGGGCAGACCCTGCGCATGCTGTGGATCACGGGCACGGTGCCTCGGAATCGACGTTCCGGCGGACCCTGCAGCGCCTGGACGCGGATGCCTTCGATGACCTGGCACGCGGCAGCAAGGAAGTGCGCTGACCCGTGCCCCCCCGTATGCCGACCACGAACTCGTCAACGGCATCGGCGTCGCACTCGACTACTCCATCCCGCCCACCGCGGGGGATCTGGCAACCGGGCACGACCCCAATCTCGCGAAGGTCCTTAGCCTGATCGGCGGCTGAACGCTCATCTCCCCGGACGGCCCCCGGGTGCTCTGGAACCCGGGGGCCGTTCTTGTCGTGCTGCGGCTAGCTCTTGAAATCGGTGATGCCGTCCGGCGTGCCGTTTCCGGTCGGCCCGTCGTAGCCCGTCTGCGCAAAGCACAGGTAGAACGGGAAGCAGATGCCGTTGTACCCCGAGGTGACGTCGAACAAGTCGGACGTGTGCTGGTAGGTGTAGGAGGACGGGAAGGTGCCCGCAGTCGGCTTGCCGGCCAGCGCGAACACCGCCGCGATCATCGGCGAGGACGCGCTGGTTCCGCCGACCTCCAGCCAGCCGCCCTGGCTGTAGGTGTCGTAGACAGCCACGCCGGTGTTCGGGTCGGCGTCCGCGGCGACGTCGTTGTCGGTCCGCTTGGCGCATCCGGTGTCTTTCTGCCAAGACGGCTTGGCGTCGTCGGCGGAGCAGCCGGAACCTGTGCCCTCGACGAACGTGAGCGTGTTCCAGACCGTCTCAGTCCAGCCACGGGCGGTCGAGGACGACTTGGTCAGTGATGTTCCGCCGACCGAGGTGACGTACTGGGAGGCAGCCGGGTAAGAGACGCCGTAGTCACTGTCACCGGCAGACGCGGTGATCGCCACGCCCGCGTGCTTGTAGTACTTGGTGTCGTAGGTCGGGTCCGTGGCGGACTCGGCACCGCCGTAGCTGTTCGAGACGGCCACGGCGCCGAGGCGCACCGCGCTGTTCACGGCGGTACCCAGGTCGGCGGTGCTCGGGGCACTGGCCTCGACCAGCAGGATGTGGCACTTCGGGCAGATCGCCGACACCATGTCGATGTCCAGCGACTCCTCGACGTCCCACCCGGTGGTGCCAGCCACTGTCGGGAGGGGCGAGGTCTGCCCGTTCTGATTGACCTGCTTGAAGCAGCCCGACGCCGTCGTGCACGCGGGCAGGCCCCAAGCCGAGCGGTAGGTGCTCAGGTCCGCCGCGGCGTTGGGGTCGTTGTAGGCGTCGACAATCGCCACTGTCTCGCCGCTGCCATCTGCGGCCGAGGCCGAGGCGAGTTTGTAGGCGGGCTGCAGGCTGCTCGGGCCGTAGCCGTCACCGGCCGGTGCCGCGTCCGGGCGCAGCGCGCTCTGCATGTGGTGCTGGACGTTGGTGCGGAGCAGAAGAAAGCAGTGATCCTCTCCAGCCCCGGTCGGAGCAGCGCATGCGGCTGGCTCGTAGTCCGGCGCCGCTTTGGCGTGCATGGCTGCCGGGGCAACGGTCTGCGCGGACGCCGCCACGGCGAACACTATTCCGCTGGCCAGCAGCGCGGCGCTGGCCGCTACCGCTACAGCGGACCGGCCGAACGCGGCCCGAAGTCGTCGCTGGTCCCGGCTCGCGCTACGCGTGCCGGCAACGTCAGGTATCAACGGAGCTACCTCCCTGGACGGGACCATGGTCAGTCGGCTGGCAGAGAGGCTGCCGCTGCGCCGATCCCGTGGCCTTGGTCAGGACAAGCAAAGGACCTGCTTGCGTCCCATGCGCCCAATAGGTTACTGAAGGGTAAATGAACCCACAATAGATAAATATGGAGATTTATAGGCTTAGCGGCAGGCGCCGTCGGCCAGTGCTCGCTAGACCGCACTGGCCCGCAGCGGCGTCTGCCTCATGTTCACCAGCGCTGCGCTGCCGCCCTGGACCACGACGCCGACGACGGCCCAGCCGACCGATCGCTTGTGAACTTCTGGAACGTCCAGCGGCTGGCCGCGGCTGGCTTGGGGATGCGGGTCTCGGTCAGCAGCTCACGTGCGCAGCACGGCGCTGGTGCAGCAGCCTGGCCAAGGCGGCGAGCACGGCGCGGTCAGCCCAGTCCCGCCGCGGGCGGCCTACCTGACGGCGCAGCACCGCGACCTCGTGGCGGAGGACCAAGATCTCCGCGTCCTTGGCGGCGTCACTGCGGGTCAGCAGCACCAGCCATCCGAACACCCGGGCCATGAACAAGTAGGCAAGACGAATCAGCACGGCCGCAGAGCCTAAACCAGCACGTCAGGCCATACGCAGGATGGTGGCACGGCACAGGGCCGGGTAGCGGGTGCTGCTACCCGGCCGGGTTGCTCTTGTAGCGGTATGGCCAGGTTGGGCGGGGCTTGCTTGAAAGCCCCGGCTTGTCCGGCTGAATCTGGCTTGACTGGGTCGCTCCTCACGCGCCGGTGGTCTGGGCGGTCAGGAACTGCTCCCAGGTGTCGCTGCCGGTGGGCGTGCCAAGGGTGAGGTTGGCCCCCGACCGGTAGGCCTTGCCGATCTTGCCTGGGACGTGGATCGGGAGCCGCATCCGGTGCCTGCCCACGGTGGCCAGGTAACTGCGCTGGAGTTCCTCCAGGGTGTAGATGCGCGGTCCGGCCAGGTCGGGGACGCGGCCCGCGGGGTTGCCCAGGGTCAGCTCGGCCAGCCGGGCTGCCACCTCACGGGAGGCGACCGGCTGCCAGCGGACCCCGCCGGGCGCCGGCAGGATCGGCGCTTTCGCGATGGCTTGTACGGTCTTCAGCGCCAGGTCGTGGAACTGCGCGGCGCGCAAAATCGTGTACGGGATGCCGGAGGCGGCGACGATCCGCTCAGCCTCGGCCTTGCGGACGAAGTAGCCAATCGGCACGGTGTCCGCGCCGATGACCGAGATGAGCACCAGGTGTTCCACGGTGCCCGCGCGCTGGGCGGCCTGGACCAGGTTTCGGGTGGTGACATCGTCGCCTTTGGGTCCTCCGGCGAGGTGCAGCACGGTCTGTACCGCGTCGAGCGCCTCGTCGAGGCCGTCCCCGGTGACCAGGTCGACGGCCACATACTCGACGCCGTCGCCCGGCTCCCGGTCGTGCCGGCTCAGCACCCGGACTCTGTGCCCGGCCTGCCGAAGGAGGGGAAGCACCTGCGAGCCGAGAAGCCCGGTGCCGCCGGTAACTAGAGTGGTGGAGGACATTTCTTGATCTCCTTCTCGTAGATTTGCGGTGCAACACGGCTACGACCCGGCCGGGCTATGGAATGTGACATGGTGATCCAGGATCTTTCGCCGCTCGGCAGGTTCGAGGCTGAGCGGCCCCGGCCCCGGCCCCGGCTGCGGGCGCTGGCCTGCCGGATGCTCGGCTCCAGCGCCGGCGCGGACGACGCGATCCAGGATGCCTGGCTGCGGTTCGACCGGGCTGACCTGTCAGAGGTGGAGAACCTCGCGGCCTGGCTGACGACCGTGGTCAGCCGCGTCTGTCTTAACCTGCTCCGGGCGCGGCAGGCCCGTCGCGAAGAATCGCTGGAGAGCTTCACTCCCGACTGGCTCGGCGCGGCCGACCAGGAACGGATCCCGCAGGAGGAGGCCGAGTTGGCCGACTCAGTCGGGCTGGCGATGCTGGTCGTGCTCGACCGGCTGAGCCCGGCGGAGCGGATCGCGTTCGTCCTGCACGACATGTTCGACGTGGCCTTCGACGACATCGCGCACATGATGGAGCGCAGCCCCGCCGCCGTCCGGCAGCTCGCCAGCCGGGCCCGCGCCAAGGTCCGTGGCACAGGAGCGCAGGTCGCGGATCCGGCCCGCCGACGGCAGGCGGTCGAGGCGTATCTGGCGGCGACGCGGATCGGGGACTTCGAGGCGCTGCTGACTCTGCTCGACCCCGACGTCGAACTTCGCGCCGGCGCGGCGGTCACCGGCGTCGGCAAACCCCTCACCCTGCAGGGCGCCCTGGCCGTGGCCAGAAGCGCCGTCGCCGCGGTCCCCCGCGCCCGCTTCACCGCCCTGGCTCTGGTCGACGGAAGCCCGGCCCTCGTCATGGCCCCACTCGGCCAGCTCTCGCTGGTCATCCAGTTCACCTTCACCGGGACCGCGATCACCGCCATCGACATCACCGCCGACCCAGACCGCCTCCAGATCTTCGACATCACCCTGGGCTAAACGGCTCGGCGCGGCCCTGCCCCACCGACATGTTCGTGCCGGGAAACCTGACGGGACCTGCTGGGCTCAAGGACCATGCATACCGTTGCAAGCTCGACGCGGCGAGCCGGGCGGACATCACGAATTAAAGATCTTTTAGCCCGCCGACGACCCGGCATGCGGGCAGGTAAGAACCAATTATCCCTCGCTTTCCTGCCATGACGCGGCAGCACCACCACCGAGGCCGGTCATCCCCATAGGTCGGACCCCCCGGCGGTCTGCACTGGCAGCGGCAGTACCGCGGGACCGGTCGCCGGCCATCGCCGCCGGGAACAGGGCCTGCGGCAAGTTGCGGCCATGGCGCGACTCCGCGGTCCACTGGCCTCACCAC
Source organism: uncultured Actinomycetota bacterium (assembly GCA_963815375.1). Classification (GTDB taxonomy): domain Bacteria; phylum Actinomycetota; class Actinomycetes; order Streptosporangiales; family Streptosporangiaceae; genus JASHPR01. The sequence goes on from CAWFGX010000001.1 coordinate 382,605, forward strand.
CCCGTCGTAAACCCAGACGGAATCGCCAGCGGCGCAGACCAGACGATTCGGCGCGACAATGATCATTCCGAACCGCGGCTTTCCGTCGCACCGAACGGCGGCTAAGCGCGCCGACAGCGCGCCAGTCCGGTTCGGGGCCTTCTTTGCCCCGGGCCTCCGGGCGGTCAGCCGGGGACATGGCCCGTTCGCGGTGGAGCCCGGCCTGGCCCTGGCAGTACGCAGGGCATGGGCCTGGTCTGTCCGGGATTACTGGCCGACGCGGCCGTCGATGCGCTCGCGGAGCAGATCGGCGTGGCCGAGGTGGCGGGCATACTCCTCGACCAAATGGAGTATCACCTCGCGCAGGGCGACGGTCGTGCCGTCTTGCATAGGGCGGCGGACGGCGAGGTCGGGTGAGCCGGCGACGAACTGCTCCGCGAAGGCGACCTCCTCGCGCCAGGCGCGCCAGGCGTCGGCCACCACCGCCGGATCTGCCACCGCGCCCGCCCAGTCAGCGTCGTCGACGTCGTCAGACCAGTACAGCGGCGGCGCGTCGGCCTGAGCCATGACCCGCTGGAACCAGTTGCGCTCCACGTCGGCCATGTGGCGGATCAGGCCCAGCAGGGACATAGTGGAGGGCGGCACCGAGCGCCGGGCTAGCTCCTCCGCATCGAGGCCGGCGCACTTCAGTTCCAGCGCCAGCCGGTAGGCGCGCAGGTAGTCCAGCAGCGTCGCCCGCTCGCCTTCCAGATCCGCGCCTGCCGCGAACCTCGGATCCTGCGCCGGGTCCATCCACATGCTGGACTTTGGGCTAACCGCGTTCCAGCGTTCGGGTACCGCGTCCGCGGTGCTCTGGTCCGTCACGGCAGCCAGCGTGTCATCCCGCGTCCGGGCCGGCCAGCAGAATGACCCCACCAAGAACGAACGCACGGAGAATCAGACACGGGCACGGCATGCGCTAGCCGACGTGCCGGCGCCGACAATCCCGCAGGCTACGGCGGCGCCGTGCCAAAAAGCCAGATGCTACGGGCAGACGATCCCAGCGGCACGAGCTGGCGGCGAAGCGGCGCTCCCGACGCACTGGAGGCTGACCCGGGACCGCTGCGACAAGACCCCGGCGCACCGACATCGGGCTTCCCGGTATCGAGGACTGCCTGCCCGCGCTCGGCCTGTGACAACTGGCCAGCGCACCGGGCGCAGCGAAGCATTCCCGTACACGTCCGCGGGCGGCTTGCTCGGTCCTGGCCGCTGCCCCGGGCGCGGCCCGCCGAAGGAGTGCCCGGATGGAGTATGAGTTGTGCAGGCGGGGGCGAGAGTCGCGGGATGGTGGTGTGGATGGGTGATGAGCCGGATGTCCGGGCGTGGGTCAATGCGGACCAGGCCGCGGGGGAGTTCCGGGTCAGGTACGCCGAACTGTTCGATGCCGAGGCACGCCAGCATGAACAGCGGCTGCATGCCGCCGCCAACGTCGCCGCCGCCGAGCATGTGCTCGACATAGGCTGCGGGACGGGCCGGTCCACCCGCGCCGCCGCCCGCGCCGCGGCCGCGGGAACCGTCCTCGGCGTGGACATTTCCGCGCCCGTGCTCGAGCTGGCCCGGCGGCTGACGGACCGGGAAGGCCTGCGCAACGTTTCATACCAGCTGGCCGATGCTCAGGTGGACAGCTTGGGGCCGGCTCGCTATGACGTGTGCATCAGCTGTTTCGGCGTGATGTTCTTCGCCGGCCCGGTGGCGGCGTTCACCAACATCGGGCGCGCGCTGCGCCCTGGCGCGCGCATGGCGCTGCTGGCCTGGCAAGCCCCCGAGCGCAACGAGTGGTACAGCGAGATCGACCAGGCGATCGGCGGCGCTTCTGCTCGCGGCGCCCGGATGTTCTCACTCGCCGACCAGCACACGACCTCCGGGATACTGGCTGCGGCCGGGTTCACCGACATCACCTTCACCGACGTGCGCGAGCCCGTCTATTACGGCGCGGACAGCGCTCAAGCCTACGATTTCATCACCGGCCTGCAGGCCACCAAAGACATGCTGGCCAGTCTGGATCCGGCCGCCGCCGAAGACGCGCTGCGCGGGCTGCGCGTCACGCTCGTCCGGCACATGACCCACGACGGCGTGCTGTTCGGGGCGCGCACCTGGATCATCACCGCGAGAACACCGCGCCGGCAGCGCGGCCGGGCACCAAAAATCGAGGATCTCAGCCGAATCGGGCAGGAACGTGCCAACCCTGGACCCCCGCCGGACGCCGAGTGACGCTAGCGCGGTCACCGCGTGCTCCGCCACTATGGGTGACCTGGAGGGACCCTCCCGTCAGAACCCGGCACACCAGATCGACCTGTTACGGCGCGGCTCGAACGGATCACCCTGACACCTCCGTCGCCGCGCCGAACAGCGGCTCGGTGAGCGCCCTCATCATCACTCGGTGTATCCAGGGCACCCGGTACGGCCAGGCGCTCCCATCGTCTTCGCTGACCCGATCATGCCGATAGCCACAGCTGCCCCGACCGCGCTCATCGCGGCAGATCCGGATGATCCCTGGGTGCAGAGCGTCGCTGCTGGTACACCTCGGCCGGCTCCCGATCCGATCAGGAATCGAGAAGCGCCGGGGTGTCCCCGCGCTTAGCCTTTTCCAGGGAGCCGGCATCATGCCGAGCCATGCGACGGCGAATGGGAGCCCGAGAATGCCCGCGAAGAATTCCATCACCGAGTCCGACGGCTTCACCGCTGAGGAGCGTGCCGCGATGAAGGCGCGCGCCGCCGAGCTGCGCGCCGAGGGCAAGCAGGGCGCCAGGAAGGCCGACGGGCTGCAGGCGGTCCTCGACAGCATCGCGAAGATGGCCCCGGAGGATCGCGCGCTCGCCGAGCGCGTGCATGTGACCATCACTGCTGTCGCGCCTGATCTGTCGCCGAAGACCTGGTACGGGATGCCCGCCTACGCGAACGCCGACGGCAAGGTCGTCGTGTTCTTCAAGGACGCGGGGAAGTTCAAGTACCGGTACTCGACGCTGGGTTTCGAGGAGGCGGCCAACATCGATGACGGGGACCTGTGGCCGGTGTCGTACGCGCTGCAGAAATGGAGCGCCGTGGTCGAGAAGAAGATCGTCGAGCTGGTGAAGGCTGCCGTCTCCTGAGCCTTAGCGCCCGCACGTGGCGCTGCCCGTTAGCGCTGCGGATGGCTCCGCCTCAGCACCGGCAGTCACGACTTCCGGGCCACACCTGTCAGCGCTTTTATCCATGCAGTCCCCATGAATGACGAGCACTGACAGCGGACGCATAGCGGGCAGCGAGCTCTACTTCGCCTGGCGGCGCCCGGCGACGCCGGGAACCCGGCATTACTGCCGGCTGCAGGGCGATGACCTGCTCGTGGAGTACAACAACACCTCCGAGAACGGCAACCAGCAGCACACCGTGCTGCGCCGGCCGCGCGGCGACTTCGGTGATGACGTTGCTTGCCGGGGCACCTGAGCCAGGCGCACGGCTAAGCCCGGCACGGTCGGGATGGTGAGCCTCCCGGGTATTGCATGGTCATTTCCGGCTCATTACCCTCGCGCCTGATATGCGACCACCGCAGGGTGCTGGGTGGCACTCAAGGGGACCCCGGCGCCAGCCAGCAGCGTGTTCCCCGCGACCGCTAGTGTCGCGTTCGATCCAGCCGGGAGTTGCGCGGTCCACACGATCGCCCCGCTCCAGCGCGAGAGCGCGAGCAACTCCCCAGTGAAGGTGGTGGTGAAAACCAGGTCGTTTGAGACCGTGGCGCCACCCAGGGCTAGCTGGGGAAGATTTGTCGTCCAGAGCGGCCGGCCGGTGGCCAGCGAGATGGCGACCATCTCACCGGTGCCCTGCGCGAAGTTCGACGTGCCTACCCGCTGAGTTGCCGACTGATAGGTCTCCGGCAGGTTGTCGACCGGCACATAGACGACTCCGTCGGCGGCCGCCATGTTGGTCTCGACCCCGCCCACCTCTCCAGGCTCCGAGGTGTATGGGAACTGCAGATCGAGCCTCCCTTCCAGGGCCAGCTGATCGTCGTTGTCATGTCCGTTGTGGATACCGACAGACGTCTTCCAGAGCAAAGCGCCGCTCATAGGATCGAAGGCAAACACGTAACCTCCTTTGCCGGCTGCGACCACCACTGGCCGATCACCCGCAAAGGTGTAGATGGGCGAGATCTGCAGGTCCCAGTCATGGAAGTCGTTGGGAAACGCCTGGTAATACCACTCCAGCCTTCCGGTGTCTTGGTCGAGTTTCACGATACTGTCGGTGTACAGCTCGCGGCTTGGAGCCGTCACCGCCTCCTGTGTGGAGAGATAGGGATTCCCGGTTCCCACGTAGATGGAGTGGTCAGGGCCGATCAAGACTGGGTCCCAAGCCCCGCCGGCCGTGGCGGTAAGCTGCTGCCCCGTGTTGTCAATTACGGTCTGGAATCTCCAGATGAGGGCACCCGTCTGAGCGTCGAGAGCATAGACTATGCCACCACCAACGGTCAGCGCTGAGGCGACGAACACTTTGCCATTTGCCACCTGTGGAGCGATATCGAAGTTCACCATCGTCGTCGCGATCTGCGTGTCATACCAGAGTTGCTGGCCGGTTCTTGCATCCAGGGCGAATACTCCTGTGGCAGTGACGCCGTAAATCCTGCCGCCGCTGAATGTGACCCCGTTCGGCCCGTAGTCGGGCGAATTGTACTGATGTGTCCACAGGACTTGACCGGTCGTGTATCGAACCGCGATGACGTTAGACGCACCATCCTGCAAATAGGCGACACCATCGACGATCACCGGGTTGGCGGCGTCGAAGCTTGTGTCACCCTCACCCGTGAGAGGCAGTGTCCACGCTGATCGCAGAGTTGACACATTCGCCGACGAGATAACTGATACGGCAACACGTGTATTGCACAGGTCACCATTGGGCGAAGGCCACTCTGGCCAAGCCGAATGACTGCTCAGGCAATCGCTTGACATCCAGGCACTGGTTCCCGGCACCGACGTTGCCGGCGTCGTCGCCGAAGCCGTGCGCGCAGGCGCAAATAAAATCGTGCTCGCGAGCAGGGCCGCAGCAAACAACACTGATGTCCTGTAACGCCGGAGGCCCGATATCTTCATTGCAGGATCTCCTCAGTCCCCGAGCCCCCCAGCCGCCGTTAATTGTCACCCTCTCGCGGCGGTCTGTCAACCTGATTTCGAGCCGGACGGCAGGCTGCATATGTGCTTGTGAACAGATTTTCGAATCCAGGTTCGACTTGGTTTTATGCTGCGGCTATGGGCTCGTACGCGCCGCCGGTATGGCCTTCATCGAGCCTCCGAGCGCGCGTACCTGCCGTTCGGCGCGGCGTGCGTCGTAGTTCGCTATCCCGGCGGAGGCGCCCCGAATCGGATGACCTGCGCTGTTCACGCCATGCTGGCCAGAGAGGGAGAAGAGCGCTGCAACTGCGGGAGGAACTCCCGCAGCACGTGATCCGGTGACATCGCGAGCCCGGCAGCGTTCTACGCCAGCCAGTACGCCTCCATGGCGCCATTGCTGGAGCATTACGGCGTCCAGTTGCGGATGCCAGAGGTCGGCGGGCGGGTTGACTGGCACGCCGAGGATCACGAGCAGACGATGCTTGCGCTGGGATCGTCGTCCAAGCGGGAGATCACCCGGACCCGGATCCGGGTCCGCGCTGCGATGGCCACCCAGACCCGTGCCCACGCCGCGCCGGACCGCTCAGGCTCATAGCAGCGCAGTTCAGTGGCCAGCCGCGCAATCAGCTTCGTGAAATCGGCCAGCGGCCTGCTTGTGCGTCGTGCAGTCCAGCCACGGAGCTGCGGCCTGGAGATGACCGGCGGCGGCCAGTGCATCGGGCCTGGCTGGTTGCAGCCCGGTAGACCTCGGTTATAGCGCGGGCCGTTGAGGGCTGAGCCGTGAGCTCGTCCTGACCTGCGCGCACGGGGAGATCTCCCCACAACGGCCGAGCCGGCCAGGCAGTCCCAGGCGGTGCACAGGTTATTAACCACCTAACAAAGGAGAACGCCATGCACCTGTCCAGTCACTGCCGGCGGCGCCTAGTCGGCCTCGCCCTTGCCATGGCCGTTGCCCTTGCGGCCGCCGCCTGCGGCAGCAGCCACCCCGGGACCGGAATCAGGGCGGCAATTGCCCCAGGCACCACCCCGCCATCGGCCACCCCGACCGCAGCATCTCCTTCGGCTTCCGCGATCACGCCGACGGCAGCGGCCGGCCCGGTCCGGTCCGCGCCACGACCCACCCAGCAGGCCGGAGCATCGCCGACGGCCGTGCCATCGGCGTCCGCGGTCCCGGCACCGGAGCGTCAGATTGCGGTGGCCGCGCTGTCCAGCTTCAAGGTCGTGCTGACAGCCACACGCAACCCTGGCCAGTCCGCAGGCGCATCCGCGTCGGTCAGCGCCGCCGGCTATGAGAACACCGCCCAGGGCTGGAAGCTCATCGCAGCCAGGACGATCGGCAACCCGGACCAGTGGTTCTGGTACTCCGTCAGCGTCTGCGGGCTGACCGTAACCCAGCTAAAGCCAGAGCCCAGCTCGGCGGCCCCGTCGGACACTGTCACCGTGACCCTGCTGATGACCCCTGCGCTCGGCTGCTCCGCCGCCATCACCGAAGACTTCAGCCCCGGCGCCTGACCCCCGGCAAGAAAAACCGTCCTGGCCCGGTACGTGCACGCGACCGACTCTGACCCGCCGTTGGCGTGGCGGTGCCCTCGCGCTCGTGCCGAGTAGCGGGCGTGCCCAACCGCATACTTATGCGCCGCTCGGCATGGCCACTGCACCTGCGGCCGTCGACAATGAACGTCGGCCTCGATATCCGGGACGCGCCGAACGCTGCCGAGTATGAGCGCCTGCAACCCGAGCTTCTGACGTAGCTGACAGTGCGCAGTCGGGTAGCTCCGGCGCGTTTTAATTAATAAGCCCTCTCAGAACTGTGCGTGCCACTCGTCGCGGCAAACGGCCGCGAGGGGCCTTGCAGGCTGAAATGCGATTCCCGCGCTGGCGGGCGTGGAGCGCCCGCTGGCAGGATGCGTGCACGAGGCGGGTCTGGTCACTGTTGGCCGGGCTGGGTCGTCCGTGGTGGGCCGAGGTAGCTGGCGTCTATCGCCCTGCGGGTGACCTGCAGCCACCACCGTTCCCACTGCCCGGGGGACTGGGAGAACGCCGTCAGTCTCGACCTCCCGCGCCCGACCTAGAGGACGTGCCGGTGACCCTGCTCAACGGCTAAGCGACCTCGGATTCAGGCGAACCCGATTCGCAACTGACCATTGGACAAGCACCATCCGACACGCTCCCGATCCCACGCTGGATGACTCCGCCCACTACGGCACAGTCAGAACTGTTGCCTGAAGACCGCCGTCCGCCTGCCCTCGCCGCCCGTGGGATCCGCCCGTGAAATCGGACGGCCAGAAGTGACCGACCCGTCCGCCGGACGCGACGGTTCAAGCACCGGAGATTCCGCGCACGCACCGGAATCGGGTCGGTGACCAAACGGCCCTGGCTGGCATAGGTGGTGATCGAGGTCATCACCGCGACGTGGCTGCGCTGCTTGCTCAGGTTGCTGGAGCGATTGTCGCGGTGTGGGATGTGGCCTATGCTCCCGGCCGCGTCAATGCCCGGGCGGGTGCGGCATGCCGGGCGTGTGACGCTCAGCGCGCGCGGTGACATCGCTCTGGGTCAGCGAGGATCGTCCGCGGTCGAACCGGTGAGCTGGCCGGGAAGCCGCGCTCCGACGATGACCCCCGTGAGAGCAACCACGATGCCAAACGAGAACGCCAGCGCGACTCCTGGGCCGTGCCCTATCCCGACTGCGGCGGCGGCCACGATCGACCCGGCCACTCCTATGCCGAGGGCCTGACCGAGCACGTCACAGAGCTGGAGAGCCGAGGTTGCTCGGCCTTCCTCGCCCGCCGCGGCCCGATCGAGCGTGGTCACCGACAGCGGAGCGTAGGCGGTGCCGATCCCCGCGCCAGCTATCGCCCAGGCCACGACCCCCAGCGCGGGAGGCACCGACGGCAGGAGCACGACGCACATCACGCCAAGGCCGACGGCGACCAGGCACTCGCCAGGCCGAACTAGGCGCCGCGGACCGTACCGGGCGATGCAGCGGGCCTGCACCCACGATCCGGCCGTCCACGTGAGGGTCGACGCCGTGAGCGCAAGAGCGGCTAGCGCCGTCGGGGCATGGCGGACAGTCACGATCGCGTACGGGACATACGCGTCGCCGGCGAAAAAGCAGCAGGTCAGCAGCGACCGGCTGAGGATCGTGGCGGCCAGCCCCGGCCGTGCGGACAGGTTCCGAGGGGGTGTCAGACGGCGAAGCGAGACAGCGAGAAGGACTCCGCCGGCGATACCGCCGGCAGCGACCACGGGCACCACGCCGGAGCTGAGCGACGCCAGCGCCGCGCCGGCGCCGGCGACCACGCCCAGCACGGCCAGGTACGGCACTCTGGCCGTTCCCGGACTTGCGGGTGGCGGGACGTGCCGCAAGGCGAGCACGACCAGCACCCCAGCCGCGATCACCAGCGGCAGCAAGCCGAGGAATACCCACCGCCAGCCAACTGCCCCGGCCACCAGGGCGGCGACGGCCGGCCCGATCAGGCCGGGCACCACCCATGCGGTGGAAAGGACGGCGAACATGCGCGGCCGGCATTCCTCGGGATAGCACCGGGAAATCGCCACGTAGGCCACCGCGGGTACGACCCCGGCGCCAAGACCCTGCACCGACCGGCCCGCCACGAGAACCGGCATGTCCGGCGCGGTCCCGCCGACGACCAGGCCGACGGCGAAGAGGGCAAGACCGGCGAGCATCGGCCGCCCGAGCGGCATACGGTCGGCCAGCGTCCCGGCCAGCACGATCCCAATCAGGCTTGCCAGCAGGAAAGCGGTGAACACCCATCCGTAGAGACGGAGATCTCCCAGGTGACGGCCGACCACCGGCAAGACCGTAGCGACGGCGAGCGCCTCGAACGCGACGAAGGTGACCGCGAGCACGAGACCAACCGTCAGCGGGCGGCGCGCCGGCGCCCATATCCCGCCTGCCGGGTCGGCAGACGTCGTTGGGGCCCTGGCTGCACCTGTGCTCACCAGGGCGAGAGTAGAACCTCAACCGTGGTTGACGTCAAGCACGAGCGCGCGAGGCCACGGCATGTAGCGGCGTTCGGTGACGGCACTGACCACCGCTTGCGCGCACCCGGCCGCAGCGGCCCAAGATCCGGCGGGGCGAGCCCGAACGTCCCTCGAGGAAACCACCTCGCGCATGAGCACGGGCAGCCCCGCCTGTTTCCTCACCCGGCACTCGATTGACGCTACGGGGAACAATCCGTTTAAAGCTAGCCAGAGCACGAGCAGACGGCGGAGCACCCCGCCCGACTTGACACACGCTGCGTTACGGTGCTCATGCCGCGAAGAGGAACGTCAGAACGGGCCCCGACTTCCGGGCGGCGGGCATCCCCCGCGGGCGGGCCGGGCCGACCATCAGAGGCGCTCTGGGTTCCCGCAACACTGCATATTCGCTGCCCGGTGCGGAGCGTGATCAACTCGCCTGCGACCGGCGCTCACCTACCCGCCGTTATCTCCAGGCCGAAAGCCAGTTGCATTTAGATCTAGACGGGTTCTGTGCAGATCCGGATGTTCTGCGTGCTCACCCGATGACGGTGGGCGCCCGGTTCGGGCATTGTGGATGAAGTCATCGAGCGGCCGGGTGCCGCGAGAAGCGGCGCCTTCGCCGACGACGCCTGGCGGTCGGCCTGGGCGCTTATTCGGTGATCTTCACGAATCCTTGCTGGACAAGCTGGGTCATCCTGGCCCCGGCATCGGTGTTGACATTGATCCCCGGGATCAGATCTTCGTTTCCATAGTGGTGAGCTCTCGCGGTCGTGCCGCACAGTTCGACGTGCACGCCCCTTCCCATGAGGGCCGTGACTAGGTCCTTGTAGGGGTTCCCGGTCTCGATGTTGCGGTCAGCGTTGTATGCCGCGTCGTTCAGCGTGACGTGGCCCGCGTTGGTGTGGAAGACCACGACAACCTCAGATGCCGCGCCCCAGTCCGCGATGTCGTCCGTGAGGACCTGAAGGTGGAGAAGCGGCGCAGGCAGGTCCCCCACGAACGACAGGTCGGCGACGCTGAGCACCGCCCTTACCTCGTCCAGCTTGACGGGGATATCGATGTGCAGTGGCGTGTTCGGATATGTCGTGTTCAGATGTGCCATGTCATGGTCCTCCTTTCAGCGGCTTGGGTTACGCAGACGGTGTAAGCGGGGAAGAGGGCGGGGAAACCGTGTTTCATCATGCGACCTGCGAGTATTCGTGGATCAGGCCCGCCGAGCCGATCCGCGAGTTCCTCGCGCACAGGACCCGCACCGCCAAGCCGTCTTGCTGGGGCCTCGGCTGGCCCAGCATCGGGGGTCTCAGCCCGAGCCCGCGGAGGTGACCCATGGCCACCACGATCTCGTCCGCCGCACTAATCCCTGTCACGCCGGTGTTCATCAAGACTGGGCGGCTGGCGTTAGCGGGGTTCCTGGCCGAGTACAGCGGCCTGACCCGTCAGGCCTACCAGCTGGACCTGCGCCAGTACGCGACCTGGTGCCAGCAGCACCAGATACTCCTGTTCGCCGCCCGCCGCGCCGACATCGAGTGCTTCGCCCGTGACCTGGAAGCCCGCGGACGCGCCCGCGCCACCATCACCCGCCGACTGTGCACCATCGCCGGTTTCTACAAGTACGCGGTCGGCGGGCAATCCACAGCACTTGGCGAGGGGCACCCGAGCAGATCGAGGTCGCGCACGCAGAAGCCGTGGTGCGCCCACTCCTCGTCCAGCACCACGTGCACGCAGTCGAGCACCGACTTGCCCCTGGCGTACGGCGGCCAGCCCCGGCCCGCCGGCACGGGCGCGGGCGCCGACAGCTCATCGGGCGTAACGGCCGACAGCCAGCGCTCTAGCTCGGCGCCCTGCTCGCCGCGCGCGGCCAGCACCTCGTCGAGGCTCGGGGCCACCGCCCGATCCAGGCCCTGCTCCTCCTGGTCGGGAACGAGCTCGGACGCCAGCCCGATCGCGGTGAACGGCCCGGCCGACCCCAGGCAGCAGCGGCGGAACCACGAGTCGTGCACGAACACCAGATGGCGCAGAGTCTCCACCGCCGACCACTCGCCGCCGGCACGCTGGTTCTCCGAACCCCTGGGCATCCCCCGGAGCCGCCCGAGCGTCGCAGCCCAGTCCGCCCGAAGCTGCCCGAAGGCTTCCCGCAGGCCGGCCGGATCGGCCGAGCGGATCAGCAGCCGCACTGGATGCCGCCGGTCAAGCTCGGCCTCCACGTACGACGTCACCTCGACTCCGTTAACGACCAGGTTCCTGACCAGCCCGTCGATCACAGCGTCCTGCATCACCACCCCGATCAGACGGGCCCGGGTCAAGTCGCACTCACGAAATTCGGCATCGGTCAGGTCCTGGTCCTCAAATCTCGCCATACCGGGCAGTATCCACCGCAGTACTGACACCCCCCGCCAGGACGGCGGGGCTGCGAATCCCTGTCCTCCCCGCCGCCGATCCGCTAGCCGCACACCCTGATGAGCTGACCGGCGTCAGAAAGCACAGAACTGGTCTACTGCGCGCAGACCACGGCCCAGAGGTTGTCAGCGGAAACGCACCGAGTCGATCTGCGTGCTCTGATCACTGGCGACGACACTCGTGTCCGAGATTGAGATTGAGCGCGGCGCACAGATTCGCCGGTTCTGTCCCGTTGCTCATGCGGTCAGGGCGCGGGCGATGCGGTGCTGCCGGGCATCGCTGCCGCCGCTTGCTGCGCCATGGCTGCGTTCGCGGCCGGGCGCCGTTTCATCCGCGTCGCAGCCGGATGATCATCGGCTTTCGGCTTCTGGTCAGTGCGCGGACCCGTGCGGGTCCGGGGTGTTCTGCTTGCTGCTGACGAGTTTCTCGGCGATCGAGGTTTTCTCGCCTTCCCCCGGAATGATCGCCCACGCCGCCAGGTAGGCCAGGGCGCCCGCGCCTCCGGTGATGACGGCGATGACGGCCACGATGACCCGGACCAGGGTCACGTCCATGCCGAAGTACTCGGCCAGCCCGGCGCATACCCCGCCTGCCATCCGGCCCTTCCGGCTGCGTGCCAGGACCTTGGTTTCGTTCGCGCTGTTCATGGGAGCCCTCCCCTGCAGCGACCCTGGGTGTTGGGCCGCTGTCGGCGGCTGATCCCAGTGCCTGCTCCCGAGCATACAGATGAAACCTGAAACTAGCAATAAATTTCCAGAATTCTGGAGTAGACTATTAGCATGGCGAACTGGAGTTTCCTGACCAACCACGGGCGGGCGCTGATGTGCATCGCGCACGACCCGGGCGCACGGCTGCGCGACCTGGCGGCCAGCCTGGGCGTCACCGAGCGCAGCGCCCACGCCATCATCGCCGACCTGGCCAACGCCGGCTACGTGACCAAGCAGAAGCACGGCCGCCGCAACCGGTACCAGATCGAGGCGCACCTGCCGCTGCCCGAGCCCGGCACCCGGGAACCAGCCATCAGCGAGGTCCTCGCCCTGCTGCTGGGGAACACCGACGGGCCGGCGGGCCTTGCCGCCGCGAGCCGGCCAGGCGGCGTGGACGGCGCAGATGCCCATGAACGCGATCTTCTCCCCGGCCGCGGGCAGCAGACGGGGGCCCGCGGCATGGCTGGTGACGACGCTGCACTGTAAGACAGATAAATGCAGCCGCATTCTGGAAATTTATTGCTAGTTTATTGGAACTAGCGTAGCGTCGGTCCCAGACACCGAGGCCCAGCTGTCGCTGACCGCCAGGGGGTGCTCGAGTGGTCAGCGAAAGGACCCGGTCATGAGTGAGGATCGGCTGCACGTGGTGTTCGGGACCGGCCAGGTCGGAAATGCCCTCGCCGCGCATCTGACCGGGATGGGCCGTCCGGTCCGGGCAGTGTCACGGGTCCGGCCGCGCGCGCTGGCAGACGGCGCCGACTGGCGGGCGGCGGATGTCACCGACCCCGAAACAGCCGCCGACGCTGCTAAGGGTGCATCGGTCATCTATCAGTGCCTCAACGCCCCTTACACCCAGTGGCCGGAACTCTTCCCGCTGCTGCAGCGAGGTGTGATGGCTGCCGCCGAGCAGTCCGGCGCGCTCCTGGTCACCCTGGAAAACCTCTACGGCTATGGGCCGACCGGCGGCAGGCCGATGACCGAGGACCTGCCGCTGGCCGCCACGACCGTGAAGGGCCGGACCAGGGCGGCCATGACCGCCGAGTTGCTGGCCGCCGCGCAGGCGGGCCGGGTCAGGTTCGCCATCGGCAGGGCCTCGGACTTCTTCGGTCCCGGCGTCACCCAGGGCTCCACGCTCGGCGAACGGGTCTTCGGCAACGCCCTGGCGGGCAAGCCCGCGGATTTCATCGGCAACCCTGACCTGCCGCACACCTACAGCTACGTTCCCGACATCGCCGCTGGCCTGGCCACCCTCGGCACCGACGCGCGTGCTATAGGCCAGGTGTGGCATCTGCCCGGCCCGCCGACCGTCACCACCCGGACCTTCCTCGATCTGATGGCCGGCCAGGTCGGCCATCCCGTGGCCATCCGGTCGGTGCCCAAGCTAGCCCTGCGCGTCCTGGGCCTGGTCAACCCGATGCTGCGTGAGCTGGCTGAGGTGTCCTACCAGTTCAACTGTCCCTTCGTCCTGGACACCAGCAAGTACGAGTCCGTCTTCGGAGCCGCCGGTACCCCGCTGGCCGCCGCCATCACCGCGACCCTCGCCTGGTACCGTGCCCGGCCGGGCACACCATGACAACCAGGAACGAGGCGGTGACCGCCATGGCCACGCCAACCACCACCCTGACTGGTCCGTCGGCGGCGACTGGTGCGGCTGAGCTGCCCCCGGCCGAGGCATGGTCAAGGCGGGTCCGCCGCATCGGCGGGCTCATCCAGGCCGCCTTCGCAGCGTTCTGGCTCGTGCGCGCCAGCCTGGCCATCGGCGGCCGCGCCGAAGACGTGCTGATCGCCGTGTCTGGCGTCGCCGTGATCGGCGTGTTCACGTACGCCATCCGGGTCACGGCCGGCATCGCCCCCCGGCCCGCAGCCCAGGAGGCCAGGCGGATCGAGCGGTCGGTGACAATTGCCACCGTTGCCGAGCTGGTCGCGGCCTTCGTGCTGCCGGTCATCGTGATCGCCGCTGGCCATTCCGACTGGGTGCTGCCGTCCATCGTGATCACCATCGGGCCGCTGCTGCTGTATCTCGACCACCTCGTCCACATCCCCCGCTACCGCCTGGTCGGCTGGGTGATGACCGCCGGGCCAGTAGTTCTCGTCGCCACGATGTCGGGCTCAGCGCTCGAAGTGACCACCGGCATCCCCGCCGGCGTCCTGCTCCTGGGCACCGCCGCGGCCGGCTTCCACGACCTCGCGGGCATCCGCCGTCCGAGCTCGCCAGGCCCGGCCCGGCTCAGCGCGAAAGCCTGACGGCCATGCAGCTGACAGACCTCCCCGCGACCAGCTTCCGGCCGTTCTTCAACCCCGCCACCGGCGAATGGATCCAGTACACCGCCACCGCCGCCGACAGCCACGGGCAGCTCGTCCAGTTCAGCTGGCGCAGCGTCCCCGGCGGCGTCATCACCGAGCACATCCACCCCAGCCAGGAGGAGCGCTTCACCATCCTGACCGGCGAAGCCCACTTCACCCTCAACGGGAAAGAACACGTCGCCGTCGCCGGCGAGACCATCGTCGTCCCCGCCGGCGTCCCCCACTCTGAGGGCAACCACGGACCGGGTGAGATCAACGGCGTCGTCGAACTCCGCCCCGCCCTGCACGCCAAGGAACTGCACGAAGCCTTCGCCGGCCTGGTCGCCGACGGCAAGACCACGCCCAGGGGCGCGCCGAAAAACCCGCTCCAGCTCGGCGCCACCTTCTGGCACTTCCGCCACGAAAGCCGCGTCACTTCACCCCCCATCTGGGCGCAGAACCTCATGCTCCCCCCACTATGGGCACTGGCCAAGGTCTTCGGCGTACGCCCCTACTACGACCGCTGGGACAGCCAGATCTAACGACCAGCGGTGCAGGCGCACCGCCGAAGGAGCCAGTCCAATGGTTATTGAGATGGAGCCTTTAGAGACGCCGTATGGGCCGCGATCACTGCCGCAGCAATGATCGCGCTGGCGACATCGATTGCGGCGGTCGCGGCCCGCGGGACAGGCGCGAGCGCAAGCGGCGTGTACCCGCGCCAGCGAGCAGAACCGGCGGCAGGCGGCCCGCCAAAAGAAGCAGGAGCCAGTAATGCACGGCACGCACCTCCCCAGTAGGGGCAGACGCAGAGGCCCGGTAGCAGCGGAGCCCGAGCCTAACGCCGCCCTGATACGCCAGCGCATCCTTGCTGTCTTCCTCCCCATCACCGCCGTGCTCTACATCAGCTGCGAGGCGCTCGACCCCAAGGGCACCGACCAGGTCGTCACGACCATGGCAACCGGCCTGAAGCTGCTGGCCATCGCGGCGAAGCACCCTACTCAGCTCTACGCCGCGGGAACGCTGTCCCTCCTCGCCCTGGGCGCTCTGGCAGTCTCGTATGCCGCGATCGCCCTGCTGGTCAGAGGCCGCGGCTGGGTAGTCGCCACCGTCGCTGCCCTTCTGGGCGGGATCGGCGCCTTCAGCGGGGCTATCGTCAACGTCCTGGTCGGCGTCAACCTCGCCGCCGCCGCGACCGCGCACATCTCACCCGACGCCGCAGCGCGGTTCCTGGTGACCTCGTTCAACTCCGGAGCCGGCCAGCTTTTCACCTACGTTTACTTCGCCTGCGAGTACACCGCGCCTGTCCTCATGGGCTTCGCGCTGTGGCGCAGCCGCAGCGTGCCGCGCTGGCTGGCAGTCCTGTTCACCGTCGGCTTCGAGATCGCCGAAACCCAGTCAGCCAAGGGGCCGATCGTCGTCGCGTTCATGCTGCCCTGGGGAATCGCCATGACCTTGCTGGCCACCAGGATCTGGCAGGCAGCCGACCAGCCTGCCACTACCGCCGGGGGGCAGCCCGCCGCAGAACCCGTCGCCAGCATCTCGCCGGCTTCCCAGCCACCCCCAGAAACCGGGTCCCTTCCCAATTGCGCCGGACCAGGCCGACATCACCGGCCCGGAAGTCGGTGGTGTTGGCGTGCGGGCCGGTGTTGAACACCGTCATCCGTGCGGAACCTTGCATGTAGTACTGCCACTCGTCGGCGTTCGGGTGCCAGTGCAGCCGCTGGGCGGCCCGGGCAATGCCGGGGCAGGTCCCGGGCTGTGCGGGCAGACCAGGCCGGCTTTCATGACTGGCCGTCACCGCGCCCGGCACCAGCCGCGCCCACAGCGGCGGCTAGCCGGGCGGGATCGAGGTCAGCGACGAACACCTTCTGCAGCATGTGCCAGTCCTGCGGATGGGCACTGATTCCCGCCTCGAAAAGGCGCGCCAAATCCTGCGTCATCGCCGCCACTTTCTGCTTGCTGTCCCCTTCGGCAGGGACCGGGATCTCCTCATAAACGTGCACGCCCCAGCCATCGCCGTCGAACCACAAGATCGCGGGCATCAGCGCCGCGCCGGTCTGAACGGCGAGCGCGGCCGGCCCGCCCATCATGCGGGCCTTCTCGCCGAAGAACTCCACTTCCATGCCGCGGCCGGTGAGGTCGCGGTCACAGATCAGGCCGACCGCCTTGCCTGCCTGCAGCCGCTGCGCGAGGATGCTGAACCTTTGCGTCCCGCCACTGGCAGGCAGCACCTCCATGCCGAAGCCCTCGCGGAACGCAACGAACCTGTCATAGAGCGCCTCTGGCTTCACCCGCTCAATCACGGCGGTAACCGAGCCTGCCCCCTTGGCGACGATCCATGCGCAAGCCAGGTCATAGTTGCCCATGTGGGGCAGGGCGAAGATCACCCCCCGTCCGGCCGCGAGGTACCCGAACGCGGTCCGGATATGCCCGCTGTCGCGTATCCCTCCAGCCAGCCGGGCCGCCGGCATTAACGGCAGCCGGAAAACCTCGAGCCAGTAGCGCGCGTAGGAGCGCATCGCCTGCCTGGACAGCGCGCGCAGCTCACCGTCTGACGCCTCGCCGCCGATCACCCGGCGCAGGTTGCCCTCAAGCACCTGGACCCCCGTGCCCTGGCGACGCCAGGCCAGGTCGGCCGCGAACCGGAAACCCCGCCGGGCCCAGGACTCGGGCAGGCGGCACACCACTGACCAGCCCAGACCATACCCGGCATCGGTCAGCCTGTCCTTCATTCCGGGCACCCATCACCTCCTCAAGCCGAACCCCCCCGGCCGGGCCGTGCGCCGTCTTACTGCGGGCTTCGTCATGGCTGCTGGGTGGCGCTGGCTGCGTCCCGGCGATCATCTCGCCGTGCAGCAGCAGCAGGATGACACCAAGCAGCCAGAGCACGCTGGCGGTACCGGCCTGCCCCGGGCCGAGCGCCTCGATGACCCGCCGGAACGAATCGTCTGCACCCACGCGGCCACGGGATGATGACCATCAGGCATTTACTATCTATGCGGACAAAATTTGAATACCGAACGAGCACAGCATTTCCGCGGGCATCACGGCTGTCAAGCCCGCCACCCGGGAGCCGTTGCCGCCGCCATCAGGTTTCCGGGCGGGAATGCGCGGCCGCCTGGTGCTGCGCCCACTACGTCAGCCGAGCGGACGCTGTATCACGACCGCGGGGGATCTGGAGCCGCGGACTCCCAAGCTGCGCAGTTGATTGCGCTCGGTAGCCACGGGTAGGACCGAGTGTGGCGACGACAGAGCTCTTTTGTGGGCTGTCGGGGTAATAGCCGTCCGGAGCGATCAGGAGCATCGGCGACATCCGCCGTGGCAGCCAGCTACCGCACTGGTCTGGCACCGATCGCGGGCGAATTTGCCCGCTGCTTGACCTATGGGGACGTCTGCTTGGCGTTGCATGGCCGGATCGCGATCGATATGTCGCTAAGGCCGCTCAGCTACTGCGAGGAGACAGCCACCGACGGGGAGGTCCCAATGAGCAGCGCGCACAGCGTCCCCCCTGAAGCAACCGATGCACTACGGGCCGACGTCACTGGACATGTCTTCGTTCCCGGCGATGCGGGCTATGACCAGGCACGGCAGGCCTGGACGCTGACCGTGGACCAGCGGCCAGCAATGGTGGTGGAGGCGGCCTCGGCAGCTGATGTGGCCGCCTCGGTGCGATTCGCCCGCTCGCACGGGCTGCGCATCGCCCCGCAAGGTACCGGCCACGGCGCCGCGCCGCTCGAGTCGCTGGAGGGCGCCTTGCTGCTGCGGACGTCGCGGCTGCGCGGCGTGCGGATCGACCCAGACACCCGAACCGCGCGCGCTGACGCTGGGGCGCTGTGGCAGGACGTCGTTGCCCCGGCTAGCGAGCACGGCCTCGCTGCTCTGGCAGGCACCGGCCCCAGCGTGGGGGTGACCGGATACACCCTGGGCGGCGGGCTTGGCTGGCTCGCGCGCCGCTACGGGCTAGCCGCCAACAGCGTTACTGCGGCCGAGATAGTCACACCGGACGGGCAGCTCGTCCGCGCCGACCCCGAGCATGACCCAGACCTGTTGTGGGCCATCCGTGGCGGCGGTGGCAGCGTCGGTGTCGTGACCGCGCTGGAGATGCTGCTGTACCCAGTGCCCGAGCTATACGCCGGGGCGCTGTTCTTCCCGGTCCAACGCGCCGGGGAAGTGCTGCACTCCTGGCGTGAATGGACCACGTCGGTGCCCGACGAGGTCACTTCGATCGGCCGGATCGTGCGGATCCCGCCGTTGCCCGCAGTTCCTGACCAGCTGCGAGGCCGGGCCTTCGCGATGGTCGAAGCGGCCTACGCTGGTGACGAGGGCACCGGTGCCGATCTGATCGCGCCGCTGCGAAAGCTTGGCCCGGAAATGGATACCTTCGCGACCCTTCCCGCTCCGGCCCTGGGCCAGCTGCACATGGACCCCACCGAGCCAGTGCCGGCTGTAGGCGACGGCACTCTGCTCACTGATTTCCCGCCCGCCGCAGCCGACGCCATGGTGGGCTTGGCCGGAGCGGACGCCGACACCACGCTGATCAGCATCGAGATCCGCCACCTAGATGGCGCCCTGCGCCGGCCCGAAGCCGACGGCGGCGCCCTGCCCACCATAGATGCTAGCTACGCACTGTACGGAACGGGCGTTGCTGCCACACCGGATGCGGTCGTCACGGTTGGCAGCCAGGCGCAGGCGCTCAAGGATGCACTCGCCCCATGGCACGCCAGCTACAGCTACTACAACACCACGGACACCCCGGCGCCTGCCCAAGCGCTCCTGCCTCGCGACTCTTACCTGCGCCTCCGGCAGATCAAGACCAGCCATGACCCGGACGATGCGATCATCTCGGCACACCCGGTGTGACCTGTAGCTGAGGGAATGCGCCGATCGCAGCAGTGCACTGGGAAAGGATGTGTGAGGACATGCGCCGGACTGACATCGGCTACGCGCTCTCGGGACTGGTCGGCCTCGGAATCACCGCAGTAGGCACGCGATTCCTGGTCTCGCCGGCGAAGGCCGCAGCCGCGTACGGGATCCCCGTCGGGCGGGAAGTCAGCGACGCGGACCCCTACCTGTCGGTGAAGGGCGTCCGCGACGTGGCGTCTGGCCTTATGACGTTCGTGCTGATCGCCGCGCGGGAGCCGCACGTGCTGGCCGGCTTCCTGCTGGCTGCCACGGTGATCCCGGTCGGCGACGCGGTCATCGTGCTCCGACGCGGCGGTCAGAAGTCAACGGCCTACGGCGTGCACGGACCCACCGCCGCGGCGATGGTCGCCACCGCCGCGATCCTGCTCGGATGAGCATCCGCAAGACAGGGTTAGGCGCTGGCATCCGGCCCCCGTGCCCGACAGTTCCCAGATCACCACAATGGACGGCCGATCTCGATCAGTGAATCGAGGTCAAAGCCAGCCAGCGCCACCGACCGCGCCGAGATCGCCGCGATGGCCAGCACCCACAACGCCGGCAACATTCGACGCCAGCAGAAGTCTGCACGCGCAGCGGCTGGAACATACTCACTGCAACGTGTGTGGACGGGGTGGCTGTCGTGACTATGGTTGCGTCGTCGTGGTTGTCCCGGGCAGTCTGAGCAACCTGGAATGTAGTGAACCACCCCTGCCGGATCGAAGGGCGCGCCGATGAAGCTGCCTCAGGTTGATTACGAGGCACCCAGGACCGTCGAAGAAGCCGTGGACTTGCTGGCCGAGCATGAGGATGAGGCGAGTGTTCTGGCGGGCGGCCAGAGCCTGATCCCGCTGCTGGCGCTGCGGCTGGCCCAGCCCGCGGTGCTCATAGACATTAACGGCATTGACGAACTGTCCGGCGTCTCGGTGACAGACGGCTGGGTGGGCATAGGCGCGATGACGCGCGAGTACGTGGCCGAGGAATCTGGGACCATCGCCGACTCCGTGCCGTTGCTGGCGGCCGCGCTGCCGTTGATCGGTCATGAGGCGATCCGCAGCCGCGGCACGATCGGCGGGAGCCTGGCCCATGCCGATCCGGCCGCCGAGCTCCCGGCCGTCGCCCGGGCGCTCGATGCCGAGTTCGTGGTGCGTGGCCGGTCGGGGGAACGGGTCGTCCCGGCGGCGGAGTGGTTCGAGGGCTACCTCATGACCTCACGCGCTCCCGGCGAGCTCCTCACCGAGGTGCGCTTCCCGGCTGCGGGACCTGGCACCGGGACAAGCTTCCAGGAGGTCGCCCGCCGTCATGGTGACTTCGCGATCGTTGGCCTGGCGGCCTCGCTGACGCTCTCCGACGGCGCGATCGCTGATGCCCGGCTGGCGTTTGCCGGAATGTCCGATGTGCCGGTCCGGGCGGTCGGCGCAGAGGGGCTCCTGGTCGGCGAGCGGCCGTCCGCCGAATTGTTCGACGAGGCGGCGCGCCGTGCGACCGGCGGAATCGACCCGCCGGCCGACCTGCACGGGTCGTCGGAGTACCGGAAGAGAGTAGCGGCCACCCTGGTGCGCCGGGGCCTGCGAGCGGCAGCGGACAACGCCAACGAGAGGCAGTAACGGACGATGGAAATCACCCTCAGGGTCAATGGCACGACGCGCAGCGGTTCGCCGGAGGCGCGCAAGACGCTGGCGGATTTCCTGCGCGATGACCTCGATCTCACCGGCACCCACCTCGGCTGCGAGCACGGGGTGTGCGGTGCGTGCACGGTCATCGTCGACGGCCGGGCGGTGCGCTCCTGCCTGATGCTGGCGGTCCAGGCCGCTGGCAGCGAGGTCACCACGATCGAGGGGCTGGCCACGGACGGCGGGCTGGGCCCGCTGCAGCAGGCGATGTGGGATTCACACAGCTTCCAGTGCGGTTTCTGCACGCCCGGGTTCGTCATGCAGGCCACGGCGTTCCTCAGCACCCACCCGGACGCCGGCGAGCAGGAGGTCCGCGAGGCGCTGTCCGGCAACATCTGCCGGTGCACCGGCTATCAGAGCATCATCGACGGCGTCCTGCTGGCCGCCAGGCGCAACAGTGAGCGCTGAGCGAGGGGGCGACCATGGCAGAGATTCTGGCTGAGCGCTACACCGGGGCCAGCGTCAAGCGTTCGGAGGATCCGCGCATCCTGACCGGCGCCGGCCGGTACGTCGACGACATCAAGCTGCCGGGGATGCTGCACGCGGCGTTCGTGCGCTCGCCGCTGGCCCATGGCCGTGTGCTCTCGGTCGACGTGTCGTCGGCGCGGGCGCTGTCCGGAGTCGTCGCGGTGATCACGGGCACCGAACTCGAAGCGATGACGGTTCCGGGGCCAGATGCGCTGATGACCCTGCTGGGCTGGGCGGGACCTACGCCCGAGTTCTCGCTGCTGGCGACAGACAAGGTGCGCTTCGCTGGCGACCCCGTGGCGGTCGTCGTCGCCGAGAGCCGTTACCTCGCTGAGGACGGCTGCGAGCTGGTGGAGGTCGAGTACGAACAACTGCCTCCGGTCATGGACGCGTCCTTCGCTCTCGATCCCAGCAGCCCGCCGCTGTTCGACAATCTGGGTGACAACATCGCCCGGCCGCACTCGCGCAACGAGTTCGGTGACGTCGCCGCGACCTTCGCCAGCGCCGACCGGGTTACCGACGTCCATGTCGATGTGCACCGCCACCAGAACGTGCCCATGGAGGGACGCGGCTGCGTCGCGAGCTACGACGCCGACCTGGGCTTCATGACCGTGTACGCGGCCACGCAAAGCGTCCATGTCACCAAGGTCGCTATCGGTATGCGCCTCGGGATGGAGCAGGACAAGGTGCGCGTCCTGGCGGGCGATATCGGTGGCTCGTTCGGTCTGAAGATTGGCGCGTCACGCGAAGAGCTCGCGGTCGCGGCGGCTTCGCGCGCGATCGGCCGGCCGGTCAAGTGGGTCGAGGACCGTGGCGAGAACCTCACCGCGTCGGGCCAGGCGCGCGAGGAGAGCTTCGACGTCCGTGCCGCGGTCAGCAACGACGGCCGACTGCTCGGGCTGGACGTGAAGATGGTCATCGACACCGGCTCGTACCCGGGCTTGGGTGTGACCGTCCCGGCAACTGTCGAGGCGATGTTCCCTGGTCCGTACAAGCTCGCGGCGCTCGGTTTCGAGTCGACGGCGGTCACGACCAACAAGGCGTGCTACGTCGCCTACCGTGGCCCGTGGGCGTCCGAGACATTCGTGCGTGAACGCGTTCTTGACCTCATCGCGAAGGATCTCGGCCTTGATCCGCTCGAGATCCGGCTGCGCAACGCGGCCCCGCGAACCAATCCGCCGGCCAGCATGATCACGGGGCGCCCGCTGGTCGGCGTCACGACCACGGAGTCGCTGGAGCGGCTCGCCCAGCTCGTCGACTTTCCCGCATTCCGCCGTCGGCAGGCCGAAGCGCGCGTCCAGGGTCGTTACCTCGGCATCGGCATCGCAACGTTCATCGAGGCCGCTCCCGGCCCGCGGTCGCCGGAAGGGGCCAGAGGCCCGCTGGGCACGGAATCCATGCGCCTTCGGCTCGAGGAAGACGGCATCGTCGCCCTGTTCACCGGCCAGATGCCGCACGGTCAGAGCCATCAGACGACGCTGGCCCAGATCGCCGCCGACGAGTTCGGCGTGCCGTTCGATCAGGTCCGCGTCGTCGTTGGCGACACCGACGTCGTCCCGTTCGGGCTGACCGGCGGCAGCCGTTCGGCCACCATGACCGGAGGCGTGGCCCTGCACGGCGCCCGGCAGCTCAAGGCCAAGGTGCTCGATGTCGCTTCGCATCTCATAGAGGCCAGCGCCCAGGACCTCCTGATCAGCGACGGCCAGGTCTTTGTCCGCGGCGACCCGGCCACTGCCATTCCGGTCGGCGAGATCGCGCGGCAGGCCGCAGCGGGCCAGATCGGCGACGGCGCGGACACCAATCTCGAGGTCAATGCGTCATTCGACGGCGGCGAAGGGGGATGGTCGGGCGGCTCTCACTGTGCGATCGTCGAGGTCGACGTCGAGACCGGCCTTGTGCGCGTGGAGCGATACGTCGCGGTGGAGGACTGCGGCGCTCTGATCAATCCTGCCGTCGTCGAGGGGCAGATCCGGGGCGGCATAGCGCAGGGCATCGGCGCGGTGCTGCTCGAGCGATCGGCATACGACCAGGACGGCAACTGCCAGTCGGCCACGTTCATGGACTACCTGGTGCCGACCGCCTGCGACGTTCCCCGCATCGAGATCGAGCACCTCGAGACGGTGCCGCTCGACGCCGACGTCAACTTCCGCGGCGTGGGCGAGGGCGGCATGATCGTGGCGCCGCCGACACTCGTCAGCGCGATCGAGGACGCGCTCTCGGCCTTCGGCGTGCGGATCTACGAGCAGCACCTGCCGCCATCTCGCATCCTGGAGCTGATCGATGCTGCTGACTCAGGTCAATAGTGCAGGCCGACTCGCCGGGATTGTCCGCATCATGTGCCTCCCTGTGCTGCTGCTTTGCCGCTTTACCGCGTAGGCTGAAGATGCCCGCCTGGGCGGGTGAGCCCAGGATCAGATAATGCGCGACACCTGCAGGCCGTGTCGCAGCAGCGCGTTCCCGGCCACGTTCCCGCACCGGGCGTTCGGGCATCACGCTCCTGGCATCTGCGTGAGCTTCGCGCCGCCACCAGGCCTAGAGCTGGCCGATCCTCAAAGGCCTGTGGCCCTGGAGCAGGCCGTGCCCGCGGAAGTCGTGCGATGCCCTTCATACCGTTCAACAGGTCGGCTGTGAAGAAGTCCATCGCCAAGATCCCCTGCGCCTGGGATCGGGCCGTTCTGTGTTGACAGGCGCGGGGCTGAGGACCATTCAGCTGAACATGAGGGCTCCCGTCTCCAAGATCGAGCACGGCGAGATTTCCGGCATTGATGTGGTCCGGGGCTACCTTGCCGCGCTCGGCGGGACCATCGACGTGGTCGCCCGGATCGGCGACCGGAGCTGGAAGGTAGCCTGACCGCCGACCAGCCCGACACCGGCGCACCGCGCGGGCGTGCAGACACTAGTGCGGACAGCCTGTGCAGGCGGTAGCTGCGACCCTGCGCGCTGCCGTGCCTATCAGCAGTGACTACGCACAGCACCGACCGATCCGGTTCAGCCTGCAGCGCCGGCGGCGCCGGGTGCCCGGGGAATCGCGTCCCGTCCTGGTTGGATTGTCGGCGTGGACCATTCCGGCGGACTTTATGACTTCCAGACCTGGGCGCCACTGCTTGAGTACCTGCGCGAGGAGGAGAAGCAGGGCCGTTGGGCCTCTGGACCCGGCGGGTTGCTGGAGGGCGAGATCGGCCAGCATGGGTGGAGCATGCCGAGACTCCGTCGCAGGCAGAACCCGGGCCGGGCCGCCGTGGAGGCTCAACGGGCCGTCATCAGGCGGGTGGCGGACGCTCTGGCTGCGACGGGCAGCAGTTGCGTGTCGTTCTCGACGCAGATCGCGCCGGTCGCGCCAGCCTTCGGCCGCCAGGTCACCCGCGGCAGGGTCACCCTCCGCCTGCATGCCTTCAGCCCGGCCGAGCGGCGCCACCCGGGCTTCAACTACGAGTACTTCCCCCGGGTGGTCATGCTCGTCGACGGCGCCGTCCCCGAGCCGTGGCGCCACGAGCCGGACCCGGTGCCCAGCGCCAGCCCGGCCGCGACGGCGGATCCTGGCCTGGTCGAGCGAACCATACACGAGTGGTTCCCCGGCGCCACCGGCGCGACCGACGAGGAGATCGCCGCGTGCGAGCGGCGCCTGGGCGTCCCGCTGCCTGATGAGCTCAAGGCGCTGTACCGGGTGGCCAGCGGACGGCCCGACGACTGGGGCCCCTTCGACGACAGCGTGCGGCTGTGGGAGTCTCCCCCCAACGAGTTCCTGTTCACGCTGGACAGCCTGTACGTCGCCGACCCGGCCACCCGAGATTCCGGCAACTGGGACCTCCAGGCGCAGGAGGCGGTCATCACCCCTCCCGGTGCCCGGGTGCAGGGCCTGGTCGGGTCATCCGGCTGGATCGTGTTCGCCCATGACGGCAGCGGTGAGATGACGGCCGTCGACCTGACGCCGGGCCCCGGCGGGCACGTCGGGCAGGTCATCGAGATCCCCCACGAGCAAGATCTCGGGGCCAGGCTGGTCTGCGACTCGGTGACGGACCTCATCCTGCACCGGCAGCCAGAACAGCAGGACGAGCCCCCGGCACCCGCCTCGCCGGCCGTGACCGAGGTCAGCGACGGGAACCCCAGGCACGAGGGATATGCCGTCCCCACCGTCCAGGCCGCCGCCGACCCGGCCCTTGAGGTAGTCACCATCTGCGGGGGCGGCGACGCCCCCCATAGCCTGGTCCCGCTGGCAGGCCTGCCCCGCCTGCGCACGCTCGTCGCCGACCCCGGCGCGCTGGCCGACCCCCGGGAGATCGCCGCCCTCACCGGCCTGGAGTTCCTTGAGCTCGGCCCGGATGACTGGCGGTCCCTGCTCACCGCCGGCGCGGTCCCGCGCTCCCTGCTGGCCGCTGCCGTCCACACCCGGGGCCAGGACCAGTCGGCCGCCGACGCGGCAGTCACAGACCTCCTCGCCCTCTTCGACCGCCCCCAGGCCACCGAGACCATCCTCGAAGGAATGGTCACCATCTAGAGCACCTCTGATGCCACGCCTTTGACGTTAGTCCTAGCCGACCCTGCCCCCCGGCGGGCGTCTTCGCTAGGCCGCTTTGCAGACCACTCACTCAGTGCGCCGGATTGATCGGCGGCAGTCCGGCCATCGCGGCGCGCCCGTGCCGGGCAGGCGCACCTAGCGCAACCGAACCTGCGAGGAGACCGCGTCCGCCAGCTAAAGGGCCGCTGTGGCAGGCTCTTTGCTACTGACTGTGCAGATGTTTGTCGGAAAGGCGCGTTGCATGAGTCAAGACGCACCGGAGCTGACCGCGGAGCTGGTGGTGGACGGGGCCGTGCCGTCGCAGCCGGTGGTCTCGCCAGATGGGTCCTGGGTTGCCTACGTCGTCGCTGCGGTGGGCCGCCAGGCAGAGCGTTGTCTTTGCGCGCTCTGGCTGGCCGCTGCTGACGGTAGCTCACCGCCGTGGAAGCTGACCGCGGGTATGGCGGCAGATTCTGATCCGCGCTGGGCGCCGGATTCGGAGTCGGTGTTTTTCTTGTCAGATCGCACCGGCTCCCGTCAGTTGTACCGGGTCCGGGTCGGTGGCGGGGAGGCCGAGGTCCTGACGGACTGGCATGGCGAAATCTACGATGTCTGGCCGCTTGCGGACGGCCGGCTGGTCGCCGTGGTGGCCACGGACGCGCCGACCGAGGAGGACACGCGCCGGCGCGCCGAGCGCGACGACGCGTTCGTCTGGGGAAAGCAGCTGCGCTGCGGCAGGCTGGAGGTGCTTGATCTGGCAACTGGCGAGCTGCGTACCGTGGACGGTCTCGGCAGCCGTCACGTCGTAGAGCTGGCGGCGCGGCCGGATGGGGGTGCGCTGGCGGTCATCAGCTGAGCGAGTCCAGAGCAGGACCGGGGCCTCACCACCAGCGAGTTGCATGTGGTCGATCCGCAGACGGGGACGGTCCATGATCTCGGCCGGATCGGCCCGCGGGCGCGGGCGCCGGCCTGGTGGCAGGCCGACGGCAGCTGGCATCTCGCCTATATGGAACGACCCGGGCCGTTCGGCGGCTACGGCGGCTACGCCGTCTATGACGTCGCCGTCACTGCGGTTGCCGCTGTGCATCGTGACCTGACCGAGGGTATGGCTGTCTGCCCGGCCGACCTGGCGCAGGTCGCGGACGGCCCGCCGCTGGCCCTGTTCGCCGACGGGCTCGATACAGCGATCTACCGGCTCGACCCCAGCCTGCTGCGTTTCCGGTGCCTGTCGGGCCGGGACGGCCTGGTCGACTCGCTGACCGCCAGCCGCTCCGGCGAGGTGGTCGCGGCGCTTGCGACCACCTCGTGCGAGCCGATCAATGTCCATGCAGGACCGCCCGGCGGGCCGCTCATCCGGCTCAGCGACACCCAGCCGGCCTTGCGCGCGATCAGATGGGGCAATCAAGAACGCCTCTCCTACCAGGCAGCAGACGGCCTCGACCTCGACGGCCTGCTCATCTTGCCGCCCGGCCGAAGCCGCGCGGACGGCCCGTTCCCGCTCATCACATGGGTGCACGGCGGCCCTCCTGCCCGGTATGCCGATCAGTTCCTGCTCGGCCCGCGTCGTCCGGGACAGTGGCTCGCGACCGCGGGATACGCCGTGTTCTTGCCTAACCCGCGGGGCGGGGTGGGCCATGGCCGTGATTTCGCGGCGGCGGTCGTGCGCTCGGCTGGCGGCACTGTCGGCGGCGCCGACTGGAACGACATCGTCAGCGGAATCGACCTGCTGATTGCCGAGGGAGTCGCGGACCCCGACCGGCTTGGAATCGGCGGGGCCAGCTATGGCGGGTTCATGGCCGCCTGGGCGATCGGGCAGACCGACCGGTTCAAGGCCGCGATCATGGACGCCGGGATCAGCGACTGGGGCATGCTTCTCGCGACCAGCGAATTCGGAACCATGGATGCCGCACTCGGCGGCAGTTGCGGCTGGGAGGGCACCGGCCCGCACCCGCACGATCAGGTCAGCCCGATCTCGTTCGCGTCAAAGGTCCGCACCCCGGTACTCATCGTGCACGGCCAGGACGACACCAACGTGCCGGTCGGCCAGGCGATCTACTTCCACCGTGCGCTCCGCTGGTACGGGGCCGAGCACGAGCTCGTCATCTACCCGCGCGAGGGACATTCGCTCGTGGAGCGTAATCACCAGATCGATCTGCTCAGGGGGACGCGCGCATGGTTCGAACGGTGGCTTCGTGACCAAGCATCCGATGGCCGAGGATAAACGGCCTGACCGAGCAGGCGGCTGCCCTCGTCACCCAGAACTCCCGGCCTCGATCCATGGCAGCGGCTGCGAATGGCCGCACCTGGAAACCACCCGGACTCGAACCCGCCGGATAACAGGCAACGCCTGACACACGTCACATCACGCCGCTGACGCTTCGTGAATAGCTACGTAACGAAGGCCTATTGGATAGCTCCTGGGAAGAGCGCCCGAGACGCAGGCGCCCGACTCCTGCCGAGGTTTGAGGCGGAAGCGACGGGGCGCTGAAACGGCGGCCCAGTAGTCAGCCATCGTTCGACACTCCTGAACAACCCGCCCGCTCGTATGGATCAGCGGCCTGAGCTGGGTGGTCGGGTTGACTTGCTCCCCGACGCGCAGCGTTGTGCCGTGGCTGATCCGACAGCGGAGCCGCACCGCCAAGGACTCGCCTACCCGGCCAGCCTCACCCGGGAGTCCTTCATACAAGCCAGCCAGCTTGTCGGTCATTCCTGAGCGAGGAACGGCTCGCTGCCGCCCGACTCAGAAGACGACGTCGGCCGCTCGCGTCACGGTGATGTCCGACCCCGGCGACCGCAACGAGGCGAAAGGGTCGTTCACTA
This sequence comes from uncultured Actinomycetota bacterium, assembly GCA_963815375.1. GTDB lineage: Bacteria > Actinomycetota > Actinomycetes > Streptosporangiales > Streptosporangiaceae > JASHPR01. The sequence continues at coordinate 411,424 of CAWFGX010000001.1, forward strand.
GGCCACGTATCCGGGCACCGTCCAGGCCACCGTCGTCCTGCGCGGAGTGGGGATCGCTTAGCAGCGTCACGTCGTAGCCGCGCAACACGGGGGACAACCCGGTCATCTATACGCAGTAATCGGAGTGCGCGCCGGTGACGAACAGGCGGCGAGCGCAGCCTTCGGCCAGCAGATCGGACAGGCCGGTCCCGGCGAAGCTGTCACGGTAGGTCTTGGCGACGACCGGCTCGCTGTCGAGCATGTCCAGCGTCGCGCTTAGCTGCCAGCCGGGGCTGCCTCGAGTCACGGCCTTCAGCAACACCTGACAGGCCCTCCCCCGAGCCAGGCCGATACCGATGCCGATGCATAACGCTGTGTTCTGGGCGCATTCTTGATCACGCCTTCAAGCTCAGGCTTGCGCGCCGAATCAACGATATGCGTGCATGCAACCGTGGCAACTGATTAGTCAGAGATTATTCGTCATAGTCCTTTGCTGTCGCCTGCCGCGCTGGCTGCTTGAACGAATGCATCATTTCGTCGATGTCGTCCTCGGTGAGGACGCCGGGATCCCACGTCTGCAGCCGGGCGAGGTAGGACCCAAACGGCCGCTCCCGGCCAGCCAACAGCAGCTCGGTAATATGCGGGAGAGTAAGGCTTCTGGATGTTGCTCAGAGGGTCATTTTCTGCGGTCTCAGCGTCTGCCCTCTGGGTCGATTTCGACGGTCATCAGACCGTCACCGTGACGATGGACCACCTTCCAGGCGCCGTCCTCCCGCCGGTAGACCGTTGTCGCTCTCAGCCTCATTTCCTCCGTCTCACCGTGGATATGCCGAGTGAGCCGCTCGAGCTCGACTGTGAAACCGAACGTATCGTCGAAACCGGTGACGAGATTCTCGGCGCTCCAGGTTTCGTAGTTCAGCGTCTTGGCTGCTGCGGACAGGAGCTCGCTGACCTCGTCAAAACCGACCTGGTGACCGCCAACCCCTCCCATGAGCGAAACGTCGTCAGCGTGTGACCACAGTTCAAGATACGGCCGGGGGTTGCCGCCGGTGTGCTGCCTGAGGGCGTCATGACACCGCTCGAGGAACTCGAGGAACTCGGCAGCGTCTGCATCCGGTCTACCTGTCGTAGGCTGCATAACTTCTCCTCCTCTTCGAGAAATTCGGTCGGTTGGAGATCCATTGTGTTCGTACCCTCGTTGCCGGTCCCTGGATGTCTGCGACCACGAAGGACGCCGGCGGGCACCTGTTGCGTGAACGGTGGGCTTGTCTGCAGGCACCCTTGGATCTCAGGTTGTCTTGATGAGGCCGCCGTCGATGAGGTACTCGCCGCCGGGCGGGCGCTTGCCAGCGCGCAGGATGAGCCGGGCGACTGCCTCGGCTGCGGCGAGGCCGAGTTCGGTGGCCACGCTGATGTAGGTGTCGGCGGTCGGCACGATGCTGCAGTGCCCGAGCTGGTCGGCGATCACTTTCAGGTCCGCACCGGCGGTCAGCGCCAGACTGGCGGCGCCGTGTCGCAGGTCATGCAGGCGCACCGGCGGCAGCCCGGTCTGCCTGATCAGCCTGGCGAAAGTGCGGGTCAGGTACTCCGGCGACAGCGGACCGCCGTCGGCGCCGCGTCCGGACTGCTCACGGCGGCACGCAAGTACGAAACGCACCCCAGGCGGCCTGCTCGCCAGCCAGCGGGTGCGGCACCATGATCCCATCAGCGGAAGGGGACACTCGATGGAGGACCGGCCGATGTCGCCGGAGACACTGGCTGCGCAGGCACTCGGCGAGGCGGACCCGGCCACCGGCGCCCTGGCCCCCGTGATCACCCTGGCCACCAACTACGAGCAGCACCCGGACGGCTCCTACCCGCAGGGCCGGGCCTACACCCGGGCCGACAACCCCACATCCGAGCACGCCGAGCGGCTCCTGGCCGCGCTGGAGGGCGGCGGGTGCGCGTGCGCGCTGTTCAGCTCGGGCATGGCGGCCGCGACGGCCGTGTTCCAGTCGCTGCTGCCCCGCGATCACGTGCTGGTCTCCCGCGTCCTGTACTGGGGCGTGCGCAAGTGGCTGGCCGAGTTCGCCCTAACCTGGGGCCTGGACGTGGAGTTCACCGACACCACGGACCTGGACACGCTGGCCACCGCGATCCGGCCGGGCCGCACCCGGCTGCTGTGGGTCGAGACGCCCGCCAACCCGATGTGGGAGATCACCGACCTGGCCGCGGCCTGCGACCTGGCGCACGCCGCGGGCGTCCGGGTGGCGGTGGACAACACCGTGGCCACGCCGGTGCACACCCGGCCGTTCGAGCACGGCGCCGACCTGGTGGTGCACTCGGCCAGCAAGTATCTCAACGGCCACGGCGACGTGCTGGCCGGCGCCGTGCTATCGGCCCGCCGGGACCCGCTCTGGGAGCGGATCCGGTCCTGGCGCCGCAACGCCGGCGCGATGCCCGGACCGTTCGAGGCGTGGCTGCTGCAGCGCGGCATGCGCACGCTATTCCTGCGGGTGCACCGGGCCTCCCAGACCGCGCTGACCATCGCAGAGCATTTTCACCGGCACCCGGCCCTGACCAGCGTGCTCTACCCCGGGCTGCCCGGTCATCCAGGGCATGCCATCGCGGCCCGCCAGATGGACGGCGGGTTCGGCGGGATGCTGTCCATCCGGCTGGCCGGCGGGGCCGGGCCCGCCCGGGCGGTGCTGCGCGAGGTCCGGGTGCTCAAGCGCGCCACTTCGCTCGGCGGGGTGGAGAGCCTGATCGAGCACCGGCGCAGCGGCGAGGGACCGTCCTCCCCGGTGCCTGATGACCTGCTGCGCATCTCGGCCGGCATCGAATCCCCCGCGGACCTGATCGCCGACCTGGAAGCCGCGCTCGACAAGGGCGCGCCCCGGTGAGCGACCTCGCCGCGCAGGTGACCGCCGCGCTCAGCCGCAGCATCGTGCCCTCGGTCATCGCCCGCGGGGCCGCCGCCATCCGCGTCCTCTCCGCCGACGATGACGGCGTCGTTACGCTGGAGGTGCCCGGCTCCCCCGGCGCGGTGCTGCCGATCCTCAGCCGGATCGAGGCGCAGATCCGCGCCGCCGTGCCTGGCGTCACCGCCGTTCAGCTGGCGGCGGCCCCGCCGTACCCGCCGCAGGCCGGCGATCTCGGCGCCGCGGCCCAGCGCATCCTGGATGTTGAGGTGAACCCGGCGATCGCGGCGCACGGCGGGCACGTCGCCGTGGACAGCGCCGACGGCGGCTGGATCCGCCTGCGCCTGGAGGGCGGCTGCCGGGGCTGCAGCCTGGCGGAGGTCACCGTCCGGCAGGGCATCGAGCCGCTGCTGCGCGCCCGGCTGCCCGCCATGACCGGCGTGGCCGACGTCACCGACCATGAAGCTGGCACCGACCCGTTCTTCTCCCCGGAGAAACGGTGACCGCCGGATCCCGGGTCCTGCTGCTCGCGCCGGCGCGCAGCTACCGCGCGGCTGATTTCGTGCTGGCCGCCACGCGGATGGGCGTGGACCTGACGGTGGCCAGCGACGGCGCGCTGCTGCTGGGCGGTCGCCCGGTGATAAGAGTCCGCCCCGGCGACCCCGCCCGGAGTGCGGAGCTGATCACCTCTCGCAGCGGACTCGTCGATGCGGTCGTCGCCGCGGACGCGCCGATGCTCCCGCTCGCCGCCGCGGTCGCCGCGCGGCTCGGGCTGCCGCACAACCCAGCCGGCGCGGTGCTTGCCGCGGCCGACAAGGCCCGGCAGCGCCAGTGCTGGGCTGCCGCCAGCGTGGCCCAGCCCCGGTTTCAGATCGTGCCCGGCCACGCCCCGAGCCCCGCCGTCCGGCAGGCCGCCGTGGCGATCGGATTCCCGTGCGTGCTCAAGGCGGTCTCGCTCAGCGCCAGCCAGGGGGTGCTGCGCGCCGACGACGCCGATCAGGCGGTGCGGGCGGCAGCGCGCATACGGCGCGTCCTGGCCGGCGCGCGCCATCCGGCCGGCGAGCCGCTGCTGGTCGAGGAGTACCTTCACGGACCGGAGCTGAGCATCGACGCCCTGCTCGCCGACGGCGACCTGACACCGCTGGCCATCTTCGACAAGCCCGCCATGACCGACGGCCCCACGTTCGCCGAAACCCTCCTCGTCACCCCGTCCCGGCTGCCCGCGCCGACCCTGGCCACAGCGGTCGGCACCGCCGGGCGCGCGGCCCGCGCGCTCGGCCTGCACACCGGCCCCGTGCACGCCGAGCTGCGCATCACCACTACCGGACCGGCCATGCTGGAGCTGGCCGCCCGTTCCATCGGCGGCCTGTGCTCACGCGCGCTGCGGTTCCCCGGCGGCCGCAGCCTCGAAGAGCTGATACTCGCCAGCGCGCTCGGCGAGCCGGTCTGCGCCAGCGCTGGCCAGGCACCTCGGCCCTCCGGGGTGTTCATGCTCCCGGTGCCGCGGGCCGGCGTACTGCACGCAGTCGAGGGGCGCGCCGACGCTGAAGCCGTACCTGGGATCACGGGCGTGACGATCTCCATGCCGCTGGGCCGCCGGGTGCGCCCGCTCCCCGACGGCGACCAGTACCTGGGCTTCATCTTCGCCGACGCCGCCACCCCGGGCGACGTCGAAAGGGCGCTCACTATGGCCAGCCGCCGGCTGCGCGCGGTCATCGAGTAACCCTCGCTCCTGCCGGCCAGGTGCCTTCAGCCTGAGCGGCTAGGCCGCACGGCGTAGCTGGCTACGCCGTGCGGCCTAGCCTCCATCCGGTGGTTGTTTCCGGTCAGAGATGAGCGCGCCGCGTTCCCGTGCTCAGGCTGTGACGCCGCTTCAGGTCAAAGGCGTGAGTAGCTGTCCTCTTTTCCTCATGCTGGCAGGATCTCGATGCCGTTGACCTGGGCGTTGTCCTTGACGGTGGCGAACTGGATGGTGAACGTCCCGCTGGTCGGGGCGGTCTCGGTGAACTGCTCCACCACGGCGTCGTACTCGCCGCCGGCGGTGGCCAGGATGTCGAAGTTGGTCAGCACCTGCGTCCCGTCGATCAGGACGTTGAAGACCCGCGATCCCGCCGTCGTCCAGTACTCCTCAGCGAAATGCAGCCGGATCGTGTAGCTGGTCCCGGCGGTGAACCCGGGAATCGAGTAGGTGAAGTTGCCGTACCGGTTGTGCTGGTAGACCGATTGCGGAGCCGGGTCGGTCACGCCGGTGGTGGTGATCGCGTTAGTCACCGCCGCCGTCGCGCCGCCGGCGAAGTCCTCATCGGCCACCCAGGTCCCGCTGGCTGGACCGCCGGCGCTGATCTGCAGGCTGGACGGCGGCGGCGCCGTCGTCGTCGGTGTCGCGGACACCTCGCTGGACTGCGCCGACGTGCCGGCGCTGTTGGCCGCGGCGACCTTGTAGTAGTACGTGGTGCCGTTGGTCAGTCCGGTGTTGGTGTAGCTGTTCGATGTGATGGTGGCGACCGGCGTGCTGCCTTCGCCGCCTGCGGTGGTGCCGCGGTAGATGCTGTAGCTGGTGGCACCAGTGCTGGCGGCCCAGGACAGCGCCACCGAGCCGTTGCCGGCGGTCGCGACCAGGCCAGTTGGCGTCGGCGGCGCGGTGCCGGTGCCAGTGGTATTCGCGCTGTATTCGCTAGAGCGGCCACTCTCGGTCGTTCCGGTCAGCGCGGTGATCTCGTAGTAATAGGTAACGCCGCTAGTCACCGACGAGTCCGTATAGGACGAGGAAGTCACTGTGGCCAGCGGAGTGGCGCCTTCTCCGCCGGGGGTGGTGCTGCGATAGATCCGGTAGCTGGTCGCGTTTTCCTCGTAGGTCCATTGCAGGTTAATCTGACCGGATGCCGTAGTGACCACGACGCCAAAGGGGACTGGCGGCGTGACGACAGCGGCCGACGGCACGGTGTTCGTCTCGGCCGTTTTCGCCGATGCGCCGGCGGCGTTGCTCGCGGCCACCGTGTAGTAGTACCCGGTGCCGTTCGTGAGTCCGGTGTCGGTGAAGCTGTCCGTCGTGGTAGTGCCGACCGGCGTGGTGCCTTCCGCGCCTGGTGCGATGCCGCGGTAGATGCTGTAGCTGGTGGCACCCGCGCTGGGGTTCCAGGTCAGGTCGATTGAGCTGTCGGCTGGGTTGGCCGAGAGCCCGGTGGGCGCCGGCGGGGCAGCGGTTGCGGAGCCCGGGCTCACGGAGACCTCATTCGTGTCCGGTGACACGCCCACGCTGTTGCTGGCGGCGACGTTGTAGAAGTACGTCTTCCCGTTGGTCAGGCCGGTGTCGGCAAACGTCGTGGTCGTGCCGCTCACGGTGGCGACTGGCGTGACGGCCTCGCCGTCGGTCGCGGTGCCGCGGTAGATGCTGTACGAGGTCGGGCTGCCGCTAGTGCTGGCAGTCCAGTGCAGCGTCGCGCCCGCGGCGCCCGGCGTGACGGTCAGGTTAGTCGGCCCGCTCGGGACCGAGGCCGTCGCCGGGGTCACGATCAGCTGGTCGACCCGGGAGACGCCGTGGTCGGTGACCGCAAACAAGGTGACGGAGTTCCGGCCCGCGTTCAGGTGAGCCTGCAGGGACGAGTCCTGGTAGACGTCGAAGCTGCCGGTGATCGGGAAGCGCTCGGTGGTCGCGAGGACCGTGCCGTTGATCGCGACTCCCATCTGCCGGTTGTTGACGCTAGGGAAGAGGCCGCCCTGGAAGGCGTACCGCCACTCGATCGTGTACAGGCCGCTGGTCGGCACGACGACGTTGTTGAACGTCATGGTGCCAAGGGTGGCGTAGGCCATGTCCACGACCTGCTGGCCGGGGGACTGGGAGCCCGACGAGCCGAGGTTCTGGGGGAACCAGCCGGTGAGCGTCTGGAACCAGTCCTCCCCGCCGAACATGGCGTTCTCGCCGTAGTAAATCTCGCTGTTGCCGGACGCCACGCCCGCCACGCTGCCGCCGGTCGGGGCCGGCGGCGTCGTCTTCGATGAGTCCTCCGCGCTCCGAGCGGATTCGCCGCAGGAGTTCACCGCGGTGAACTCGTAGAAGTAGTCGGTGTTGGTGGTGAGGCCCCTGTCCGTGTAGAGCGTGCTGGTCGTGTTCGCGACCGGAGTGGCGGCTTCCCCGCCCGACGTGGTGCCCCGGTAGATGTTGTAGCTCGTGGCGCCCGCGCTCCCCACCAAGACGATGGAGATCGACGAATCGGGGTTGGCGGTCAGTTCGTCGTTCGCCGGCGGTACCGGAACCGTGCACGCCGCGTGTGCTCGCGTCTGATTCGCCGCTAATACCGCTAACCCGACAAACGCCAGGGCCAGGACTGCGAATGCGCTCGCCATATGGCGGAGCGTTTTGTTCATGTCAACTCCAATCAGTCGGTGATGGCCGCCGGTGTTTCATCGGCCGAGATAAATTTTCGGCTTGATATAAGTCTTACTTAAGGTAGATGAAAGGACTCCCGCGCTCGGGCCGACCCAGCGCCCAAACCAGGTCTCGACAGCTGTCAGGAGCTGGTCCGTGCAGTTCAGGGCGGTCAAGGTCGCAGTCGACGAGTGTCCCCCTTTCTCGGGGCGGCTGTAAAGCCGCCCCGAGAAAGTCAGGTCAGTGACGTGGCGATCAGGGGAAGGTGGTGATGTCAACCGGAGTCGTGTTCGACGGTGTCGCGCCTCCGGTCTCGTTGATGACGTGCTCTATGACGCCGACACCGCCGAGCGACACCGTGAGAATGTCATGGAAGTGGATGCCGGACCCGGTCGGCGTCTCGAACGCGTGGTCCGCGATCAGCGAGGGATCGACATTGAAGTAGCAGTAACTACCCAGCCCGTAGGCCGTATGGGTGGTCACGTTCGGGCCTACCTCATAAGCGGCGTATCCGTCGGATGACCCGTTCATCCAGGCTGCCTGGTTCGGCGCATCGTAGGGCATCTCGTCTTGGAAGAAGATGGTCTCGCCGCCGTTGCCGAACCACTGCACCTGGTAGTTCTGGTAGTGCTCGACGAACAGTCCAGTCGCCAGGACGTTGTTGCCGTTGACGATCAGGCCGTGGGCTGCGGTGTTGACGGTCCAGCCGACTGTGCCGCTGTTACCGTGGTCGGCCCGCCACGCCCAGATGTCGTCGATCAGGGTGTTGTTGGAGTTCACGACCAGGCTGTTGGTCGCCTGGCCCGCGATGTCGCCGCCGATCCGGAAGAACGTGTCCTGGACCGATATGGGGTTGGCGGCGTGGTTCGCGGACGAGCCCGCGGGACCGATCTGCAACAGCGTGTTGGAGTTGGTCGTGCCGGCGTCGAAGATCAGGCCTTCGATCCGGACCCCGTCGACGTCAGCGACGTGCATGGTGTCCACGCCGCCGATCGGGATCAGGGTCGGCATGCCGATGCCGAGAATGATCGTGTTCGGGTTAGTGACGTTGAGCGTCTCGTTGATGTTGTAGACGCCCGGGGTGAAGAACAGGTTGCAGCCCTCCGCCAGCGCCGCGTTCATCTGCGCCGCGGTGTCGGACGGGGTGGCCACGAAGAAGTCGCTCATCGGGACGGACGTGCCAGGAGTCGAGCCGCTGGCCCAGCTCGGGCCGGAGGCGTTGGTCCGCAGCGACGGCGCGAACACGTTGTAGTTGCCTGAGGAGTCGACGTACAGGTACGGCACGTCCCGCGATACCGGCGTGGTGGCCAGCACGGTCTCCGGCGGGCTTGGGAAGCTCTGCGCCGGCGCGCCGTTCACGCCGGAGAAGACCATGTTCCATACCCCGCCACTCCAGCTTCCGAAGTTGCTGTCGCGGGAGTACCACTGCTGCTGGGACACGCTGGAGACCTGACCGGTGACCACGCTGTCGGCGATGTAGCCACCACTGGCGTAGCCGTTGCTGGCCGGGGCCAGCTCAAGGCCGCCGTGGATGTCCATCCGGCGGAACGGCCCGGCCTGGGCGACTGCCCAGCGGTCGCTCCCCGCCGACGGGGTGATCTCCATGTTCTCCACGGACCGCCAGAAGTTCTGCGTGGCGTTGCCCGTGCCGTCGAACGAGTCCACCGTCATGTCGCCGGTGATCGCAACTTGATCCGGGTTCTGGCCTAGGCCCTGGGCGGTCACGTAGTAGCCGATGTTGTCCTCAACGCCACTGTAGGTTCCCGGATCGAAGAGCTCGGCGTAGCGCTGGGTGCCGAACTGGTTGACCTTCTGCGAGTTGAAGATGGTGTTCAGCGTGTTGTTGATAGTGGTGGCCGATTCGCTCGGGTTGAAAATGTAGACGTTCGGCCCGAAGTTGGGCTGGTTGGACTGTCCGGTACAGCCGGCGCCCACGGTACTCACGGTCCAGCTGAAGGTGGTGGTGCCTGAGGCGCCTGTGGTGTCCTTGGCTGTGACGGTGATGCTGCCGCTGCCGGCTGTGGTGGGGGTCCCGGTGATCAGGCCGGAGGAGCTGATGGACAGCCCGGCCGGCAGGCCGGTCGCGGTGAAGGTCAGCGTCTGTCCTGACGCCGAGTCGGTGGCCTGGACCTGGAGGCTGGCCGCGGTTCCCACGATCCACGACTGGGTGCCCGGGTTGGTGACGGTCACCGTGTTGGCGCCCGCGGGGTTCACCGTCCAGGTGAAGGTGGCCGACCCCGATGCGCCGGTGGTGTCGGTGGCGGTCACGGTGACTGTTGAGGTGCCCGCTGTGGTGGGGGTGCCGGTGATCAGCCCGGAGGTGGAGCTGATGGACAGCCCGGCGGGCAGCCCGGTGGCACTGTAGGTCAGGGTCTGCCCGGACGCGGAGTCGCTCGCGCTGATCTGCACGCTGGCCGCGCGTCCCCACGGTGGAGGTCTGGCTGCCGGGGCTGGTGACCGTGACGGTGTTGGCGGTGGTGCCGGCGGGGATGATCTCGATTCCGTTGATCTGGGCGTTGTCTTTGACGGTGACGAACTGGATGGTGATGGTCCCGGTGCTGGTGGCGGTGGCGGTGAACGGCTCGATCACCGCGATGTACTCCCCGCCGGCGGTGGCGAAGATGTCGAAGTTGGTCAGCACCTGAGTGCCGTTGATCAGGACGTTGAAGGTCCGCGACCCCGCCGTTGTCCAGTACTCCTCAGCGAAGTGCAGCCGCACCGTGTAGCCCGCGCCCGCGGTCAGCCCGGGAATGGTGTAGGTGAAGTTGCCGTACCGGTTGTGCTGGTAGACCGACTGCGGAGCCGGATCAGTCAGCCCCGTAGTGGTGATCGCGTGCGTCGTGTCTGAGGTCGCGCCGCCGGTGAAGTCCTCATCAGCCACAAACGGCGCCGCTGCCGGACCCCCAGCCGAAATATCCACCCCACCCGAAACCGAACCCGAACCCACCGTCCAGCTGAACGTGGCGGTGCCCGACGCGCCGGTGGTGTCGGTGGCGGTCACGGTGACTGTGGAGGTGCCCGCTGTGGTGGGGGTGCCGGTGATCAGCCCGGAGGTGGAGCTGATGGACAGCCCGGCGGGCAGCCCGGTGGCACTGTAGGTCAGGGTCTGCCCGGACGCGGAGTCGCTCGCGCTGATCTGCACGCTGGCCGCGGTCCCCACGGTGGAGGTCTGGCTGCCGGGGCTGGTGACCGTGACAGTGTTGGCGGTGGTGCCGGCGGGGATGATCTCGATTCCGTTGATCTGGGCGTTGTCTTTGACGGTGACGAACTGGATGGTGATGGTCCCGGTGCTGGTGGCGGTGGCGGTGAACGGCTCGATCACCGCGATGTACTCCCCGCCGGCGGTGGCGAAGATGTCGAAGTTGGTCAGCACCTGAGTGCCGTTGATCAGGACGTTGAAGGTCCGCGACCCCGCCGTTGTCCAGTACTCCTCAGCGAAGTGCAGCCGCACCGTGTAGCCCGCGCCCGCGGTCAGCCCGGGAATGGTGTAGGTGAAGTTGCCGTACCGGTTGTGCTGGTAGACCGACTGCGGAGCCGGATCAGTCAGCCCCGTAGTGGTGATCGCGTGCGTCGTGTCTGAGGTCGCGCCGCCGGTGAAGTCCTCATCAGCCACAAACGGCGCCGCTGCCGGACCCCCAGCCGAAATATCCACCCCACCGGCAGCAGCCGCCGCGCGCGGCGCCGTACCCGACAGGACAAGGCCGACGAGAAGCAACGGCGCGACGGCGAGGATGAGCACCCTGCGTATGCGAGCTAATAAGCGGTGGGGCAGCGCGAGGGACATGTGTAGCTCCTGACATGACGGCACGCAGGCCTGGCTCGCCGGCCGATTGCCAGAGTTGGTCCAAGCCTTATTTTATGATGTAACGTAATTGTGGCAATCCCATCCGTCAAGGCGTCAGGCCCGAATCCGCGAGTAAACCGGTGACACGGCGGCGCCAGACCCGGGGCCCTCGGCATCGGCATCGGGGTCGGGGTCGGGGTCGGGGCCCCAGCATCGTCGAGAGCCTGCCCGCCGGTCTCAGACACGGTCAGACCTACGGCTGGGAGTCGGCCCCGCTGGGACGCCTGCTCCGGTCCGGCACCAGCCTGCCGCTGCACATCCACAACTGCGCCAAAACCATGGGAGAGACTGAGCTGTGGGTCGGCGCAGGGCGCGGCGCACAGGGCGTGGCCATTTGCCTGATCGGCTCGGGTGTGGCAGCGAGCATCATCTAGTACTCCAGCCGTAGATCATGATCTTCATAATCGGGCCGGACTCGGCGAGGTTGCTTCAGTGCTGGCTTTTCGGGCGCTCAGGCGGCCGGGCTGGCAGCTTGCTGTGGCTCGTGGCTGGGTTGATCAGGGCCGTTGTCGGCTCCCGGGAACTTGAGGGACCCGGCTGGCGGCTGGCCGTTGAGAGGCCGGTGACGCGGGCTGAACGGCTCGGCTCGCTCGATGATGGCGATGAATGGAGCGCGGTGCTGGAGGTCCGCCGCGGGCTGAAGCTCCTGGTGAGCGGAGATAGCGAGCTGCCGGATCCGTTGATCGAGGCCTGGGCGGGAGAGCCGGGGTACTCCAGCGATGGCGTGGCGGTGGTCGATCTTGCAGGCGCTGGCTTGGCCGTCACGCGGGTGCCGCTGTGCGGCTGCGGGGACCGTGGGTGCGGGAATAGTGGGATTCAGCTGTGCAAGCAGGTGGCTGCGGGCGACTTGCTGGCGGTGCTGCGTGCGCTGCCCTGGACGAGTGTTGTGCAGACCCGGTCGAACGTGGCGCGTGCCAATAGCCTGGCCGCGTTTCCGGTGCCGCGGGGCGGCGGGCCCTCGAAGATCGTCTATCACGGCGCCCGCACCCAGGATGGGGTGCTGGCAGCGGTGAGGCGCGTGTTGCGTGACCGGTCTGGCCGACGAGGGCGCCGTCCCCGCCAGGCGGAAGACAGCTAGCGCTCTGCCCGTTGCCTGCGGTCGTCATTGTTCCTGGGCGGGATCTGCGCGCCTGGGTCAGGGTCGCGGGCCGGTTCGACGGCGGCGGCGATGGTTAGAAACGCGGCAGCAAGCATGGCGAGGGTGACCCAGCGGTACCAGAAGGTCCAGGTGCGGACCTGGTGCTCGTCGAGGCCGGTCAGGCCCGGCCCGGTAGCGGCCCCGGTCCGCGGTGCAGGACCGCGGCAGGTAAAGCTCCCGGTCAATCAGCGCATGCCCGGCCGCGGACGCGTAGCCAAGGTACACAGCGAAGGGCAGTGGCCGAGCCGGCCAGCTGGGTCCGCCAGCCGGGCGCGGAGTCGCTACCTACCGGTTCAGGTCTTGACGGACCGTTGATGCAGCGTTAATTCTACTATTTGGAATAAGACTTGAATCAAGTCTTGCCGCCGTCGGACCAGCTGGGGTTGCCATGAGTCTCTCCTTATGTGCCATTGCACGACGCAGGCCGAAGCACCGGGTCCCCGCCGCCCTGGTCGCCTTGATCGCCGGATTACTGGTGACCACTGCGCTTACCGTTGGTGTCGCACCAGGCAGCGCCGCGGCGGCTGCTGCCGGTGGGGTGGATATTTCGGCTGGGGGTCCGGCAGCGGCGCCGTTTGTGGCTGATGAGGACTTCACCGGCGGCGCGACCTCAGACACGACGCACGCGATCACCACTACGGGGCTGACTGATCCGGCTCCGCAGTCGGTCTACCAGCACAACCGGTACGGCAACTTCACCTACACCATTCCCGGGCTGACCGCGGGCGCGGGCTACACGGTGCGGCTGCACTTCGCTGAGGAGTACTGGACAACGGCGGGGTCGCGGACCTTCAACGTCCTGATCAACGGCACTCAGGTGCTGACCAACTTCGACATCTTCGCCACCGCCGGCGGGGAGTACATCGCGGTGATCGAGCCGTTCACCGCCACCGCCACCAGCACCGGGACCATCACCATCCAGTTCGTCACCGTCAAAGACAACGCCCAGATCAACGGAATCGAGATCATCCCCGCCGGCACCACCGCCAACACCGTCACGGTCACCAGCCCCGGCAGCCAGACCTCCACCGTGGGGACCGCGGCCAGCGTGCAGATCAGCGCGAGCGACTCCGCGTCCGGGCAGACCCTGACCTACAGTGCCACCGGGCTGCCCGCCGGGCTGTCCATCAGCTCCACCTCCGGGCTGATCACCGGCACCCCCACCACAGCGGGCACCTCCACAGTCACCGTGACCGCCACCGACACCACCGGCGCGTCGGGCACCGCCACGTTCAGCTGGACAGTGGGTTCGGGTTCGGTTTCGGGTGGGGTGGATATTTCGGCTGGGGGTCCGGCAGCGGCGCCGTTTGTGGCTGATGAGGACTTCACCGGCGGCGCGACCTCAGACACGACGCACGCGATCACCACTACGGGGCTGACTGATCCGGCTCCGCAGTCGGTCTACCAGCACAACCGGTACGGCAACTTCACCTACACCATTCCCGGGCTGACCGCGGGCGCGGGCTACACGGTGCGGCTGCACTTCGCTGAGGAGTACTGGACAACGGCGGGGTCGCGGACCTTCAACGTCCTGATCAACGGCACTCAGGTGCTGACCAACTTCGACATCTTCGCCACCGCCGGCGGGGAGTACATCGCGGTGATCGAGCCGTTCACCGCCACCGCCACCAGCACCGGGACCATCACCATCCAGTTCGTCACCGTCAAAGACAACGCCCAGATCAACGGAATCGAGATCATCCCCGCCGGCACCACCGCCAACACCGTCACCGTCACCAGCCCCGGCAGCCAGACCTCCACCGTGGGGACGCGCGGCCAGCGTGCAGATCACCGCGAGCGACTCCGCGTCCGGGCAGACCCTGACCTACAGCGCCACCGGGCTGCCCGCCGGGCTGTCCATCAGCTCCACCTCCGGGCTGATCACCGGCACCCCCACCACAGCGGGCACCTCAACAGTCACCGTGACCGCCACCGACACCACCGGCGCATCGGGGTCGGCCACCTTCACCTGGACGGTGAACCCCGCGGGCGCCAACACGGTGACCGTCACCAACCCGGGCACCCAGTCGTGGATCGTGGGAACCGCGGCCAGCCTCCAGGTCCAGGCCACCGACTCGGCGTCAGGACAGACGCTGACCTTCACCGCGACCGGCCTGCCGGCCGGGCTGTCCATCAGCTCCTCCGGCCTGATCACCGGGACCCCCACCACAGCCGGCAGCGGCAGCATCACCGTCACAGCCAAGGACACCACAGGCGCCTCAGGCACCACCACCTTCAGCTGGACCGTCAATGTGAGCGGGTCCGGTGAGCCGCCCGCAGCGTTCTGGGGCGACACCGGCGCCATCCCCGCCGCCACCAACGTCCTAGAAGTCTCGGTCGTCAACCAGACCAACGGCCAGTACCCCGACAGCGAGGTCTACTGGAGCTTCAACGGGCAGACCGAGTCGATCGCGCAGCAGCCGTACATCGACATGCCGGCGAACTCGGCCGGCCGGATGTACTTTTACCTCGGCACGCCGAACGGCCCCTACTACGACTTTATTGAGTTCACCGTCGGCGCCTCCTCCATCAACGTAGACACGACCCGGGTGGACAGGTTCGGCCTCAAGCTGGCCCTGCTGCTGCACGGTCACGACGGGTCCAACCAGGAAGTCGGCGAGGACTACGCCACCTTCCAGGAGAGCCGCGCGGCAACCTTCCAGCGGTTCGAGAACTTCGTGCCGACCCAGTTCAAGGAACTCGCCACCGACGACGCCCCCTACGGCATCCCGTCACCGGGCAACGACCCCGCGTTCCAGACCGGCGGCGCCTACGCGAACTACTTCAACGCCTATGCGGCGGCCAACGGTGACACCACCGACTCCACCGCGCAGATCTTCGGCTGCGGCGGCACCCTGGCCGCTAACCCGACACTGTGCGCTGGGCTCAACCGGCACGTCGCACAGCTCCCGGCCTCGGAGCAATCCAACCCGGCCAACTTCTATCAGGCCGCTCCGGCCAACTACTACGCCGAGTTCTGGCACGAGAACGCCATCAACGGCAAGCAGTACGGCTTCCCGTATGACGATGACGCCGGGCAGTCCTCTGACATCTCGGTCGCCAACCCGCAATACATGGTCATCGCCGTCGGCTGGTAGAGCCGCGATTCCCGGCAAGGAAGGTTGGGCAGATGAATAACCGGAAACAACGGTCACAGAGGTACGTCTCCTTACTTAGCGCAGGCGTCCTGCTGGTCGGCTGCCTGATCGCCGTCGCGATCACGACGGTGGTCGGCGCCCCCGCGGCACACGCCGGCACCGTGCCACCACCGCCAGCGGGCTTCACCACGGTGTTCAGCGACGATTTCGCGGGCCCGGCCGGGTCCGCACCGTCGTCCGCGAACTGGTTCTACGACATCGGTTCCGGCTTCGGCACGGGAGAGATCGAGAACACCACCAGCTCGACCAACAACGCCTACCTGGACGGCAATGGTCACCTGGTGCTGAAGGCGATCGACAACGGCGGGACATGGACCTCCGCACGGCTGGAGAGCACCCGGGATGACTTCGAGGCCCCGCCCGGCGGCGAACTGGAGATGACCGCGTCGATCGAGCAGCCGGATCCCGCCAACGGCCTCGGCTACTGGCCGGCGTTCTGGGCTCTCGGCTCCCCGGGGCGAACAGGCGGCACCTGGCCGACTGAGGGCGAGATAGACATGATGGAGGACGTCAACGGCCTGAACGAGGCGTCGCAGACGTTGCATGATGCGTCGAACAGCCCCGGCCATGCGCTAATCGCTTGTCCCACCACGGGCTGCCAGACCGGTTACAACACGTACTCAGTACTCATCAACCGGACGAACACCAGCGCGGAGACCCTGGAATTCCTGATGGACGGCACCGTCGAGAGCACCATCACCGAGGCATCGGTGGGCACGACGGCCTGGCAGGAGGCCATCGACCATGGCTTCTACATCATCTGGGACCTGGCCATGGGTGGTAACTACCCGAACGGCATATGCGGCTGCACCACCCCCACATCGGCCACAACATCAGGGGCGTCGATGAGCGTGGCCTATGTAGCGGTCTACGAAGAGGGCGGCAACTCCACCCCCACCGGGACCGCCACCGCGACCGGGCAGGTCACGGGCATCGACGGGCTGTGCCTGGGCAACGAGAACTCGCTGAACACCGAGGGCAACCCGATCGGCGTGAGCACGTGCAACGGCAGCACTGGCCAGCAGTGGTCGCCTTACACGGACAGCACGGTGCGGGTACAGGGCGGCTGCCTAGATGTGGAGTCCGCAGGGAAGACCAGCGGCACCCTTGTCGACTGGTATCCCTGCAACGGTACCGCTGCACAGGACTGGACTCACGAGTCGAACAATGAGCTGGTCAATCCGAACTCCGGATTGTGCCTTACCGACCCCGGCGGTAATACCGGCTCCCGGCTCGACATCGAGACCTGTGCCGCTTCTGCGGAGCAGCTATGGACCTTGCCTACCGGGAGCGGCAGCGGCAACACTGTCACGGTCACCAGCCCCGGCAGCCAGACCTCCACCGTGGGCACGCCAGCCAGCGTGCAGATCACCGCCAGCGACTCCGCGTCCGGGCAGACCCTGACCTACAGCGCCACCGGGCTGCCCGCCGGGCTGTCCATCAGCTCCACCTCCGGGCTGATCACCGGCACCCCCACCACAGCGGGCACCTCAACAGTCACCGTGACCGCCACCGACACCACCGGCGCGTCGGGCACCGCCACGTTCAGCTGGACGGTGGGTTCGGGTTCGGTTTCGGGTGGGGTGGATATTTCGGCTGGGGGTCCGGCAGCGGCGCCGTTTGTGGCTGATGAGGACTTCACCGGCGGCGCGACCTCAGACACGACGCACGCGATCACCACTACGGGGCTGACTGATCCGGCTCCGCAGTCGGTCTACCAGCACAACCGGTACGGCAACTTCACCTACACCATTCCCGGGCTGACCGCGGGCGCGGGCTACACGGTGCGGCTGCACTTCGCTGAGGAGTACTGGACAACGGCGGGGTCGCGGACCTTCAACGTCCTGATCAACGGCACTCAGGTGCTGACCAACTTCGACATCTTCGCCACCGCCGGCGGGGAGTACATCGCGGTGATCGAGCCGTTCACCGCCACCGCCACCAGCACCGGGACCATCACCATCCAGTTCGTCACCGTCAAAGACAACGCCCAGATCAACGGAATCGAGATCATCCCCGCCGGCACCACCGCCAACACCGTCACCGTCACCAGCCCCGGCAGCCAGACCTCCACCGTGGGGACGCGCGGCCAGCGTGCAGATCAGCGCGAGCGACTCCGCGTCCGGGCAGACCCTGACCTACAGCGCCACCGGGCTGCCCGCCGGGCTGTCCATCAGCTCCACCTCCGGGCTGATCACCGGCACCCCCACCACAGCAGGCACCTCCACAGTCACCGTGACCGCCACCGACACCACCGGCGCATCGGGCACCGCCACGTTCAGCTGGACGGTGGGTTCGGGTTCGGTTTCGGGTGGGGTGGATATTTCGGCTGGGGGTCCGGCAGCGGCGCCGTTTGTGGCTGATGAGGACTTCACCGGCGGCGCGACCTCAGACACGACGCACGCGATCACCACTACGGGGCTGACTGATCCGGCTCCGCAGTCGGTCTACCAGCACAACCGGTACGGCAACTTCACCTACACCATTCCCGGGCTGACCGCGGGCGCGGGCTACACGGTGCGGCTGCACTTCGCTGAGGAGTACTGGACAACGGCGGGGTCGCGGACCTTCAACGTCCTGATCAACGGCACTCAGGTGCTGACCAACTTCGACATCTTCGCCACCGCCGGCGGGGAGTACATCGCGGTGATCGAGCCGTTCACCGCCACCGCCACCAGCACCGGGACCATCACCATCCAGTTCGTCACCGTCAAAGACAACGCCCAGATCAACGGAATCGAGATCCTGCCGGCATGAGCGGCGGGTAACCAGCGCGTCCGCGGGAACGGCGCGAACGAGCACGCCGTTCCCGCGGACGGCCAGGCCCATCCGGCGATGCCGGGCGGGGCCAAGCTCTTTCCGCCGCCTGGCATTTGCTTTTCAGCAGGTAGTGAGGGAAGGTGGCGCGGACGTTGGTGCAGGACCCGGCGTCCCGCCGTTCCGGCGAGGTCATATCCGGTCAATAGAGCTGATCGCCCAGCCATGCCTGGTCCGGACCATCCCCAGATGCGCGTGGTACGGGCCGTACCTGACCCGGTAGAGGGTCATCACGACCTCCGACGGAAACCCCCCAATGGAAAACTTGGTCACCGGCCCGCCCATGCCGTCCAGCATCTGGGCGAGCTGGAGGAACGAGCCCAGCGTCATCCTCTGGCCGTCCGGCCCGGTCGCTCCAGGGGCAAGGTACCCGAACGCCTTCTGGTAGTTCCGGGCGAGGATAGCCCGGTAGTAGCCGGTCACCACCGCCGCTACTGATGGCGTGGCGGCCGGTGGCGCCTGAGCCGGGCTGGCGCCGGTCGCGGCGGATGTGATCGCGACCGGCGCTGGCCGGGTGTGCGACGTCGGCGTGGCGGCGCTGCCGGTGCACGCGGCAAGCGCCGCGATCAGGCAACCGGACAGCGCGCGCCACGCCAGTTCTCTCATGCCATTGTCAGCTCAGGATCTCGATGCCGTTGACCTGAGCGTTGTCCTTGACCGTGGCGAACTGGATGGTGAACGTCCCGCTGGTCGGGGCGGTCTCGGTGAACTGCTCCACCACCGCCTTGTACTCTCCGCCGGCGGTGGCCAGGATGTCGAAATTGGTCAGCACCTGCGTCCCGTCGATCAGGACGTTGAAGACCCGCGACCCCGCCGTCGTCCAGTACTCCTCAGCGAAATGCAGCCGGATCGTGTAGCTGGCCCCGGCGGTGAACCCGGGGACCGTGTACGTGAAGTTGCCGTACCGGTTGTGCTGGTAGACCGACTGCGGCGCGGGGCTGGTCACGCCAGTGGTGGTGATCGCGTTGGTCACCGACGCCGTCGCGCCGCCGCTGAAGTCCTCATCGGCTACCCAGGTCCCGGTCGCCGGACCGCCGGCGCTTATCTGCAGGCTGGACGGCGGCGGCGGCGTGGTCGTTGGCGTCGCGGCCACCTCGCTGGACTGCGCCGACGTGCCGGCGCTGCTGGTCGCGGCGACCGTGTAGTAGTAGGTGGTGCCGTTGGTCAGCCCGGTGTCGGTGTAGCTGGCCGATGTGGTCGTGGCGACCGGCGTGCTGCCTTCGCCGCCTGAGGTGGTGCCACGGTAGATGCTGTAGCCGGTGGCACCCGTGCTGGCGGTCCAGGACAGCGCCACCGAGCCGTTGCCGGCGGTCGCGGCCAGGCCGGTGGGCGCCGGCGGTGGCGCCGGGCTCGAGGACGACTGGATCTCGATGCCGTTGACCTGGGCGTTGTCCTTGACGGAGACGAACTGGATGGTGAATATTCCGTTGCTGGGGACCGTCTCGGCAAACTGTTCCACGACGGCGTCGTATTCTCCGCCGGCGGTGGCCAGGATGTCGAAGTTGGTCAGCACCTGCGTCCCGTCGATGAGCACGTTGAACATCCGCGAGCCCGTCGTTGTCCAGTACTCCTCGGCGAAATGCAACCGGATCGTGTAGGTGGCCCCGGGGGTGTACCCGGCGACGGCGTAGGTGAAGTTGCCGTACCGGTTGTGCTGGTAGACCGACTGCGGCGCGGGGCTGGTCACGCCAGTGATGGTGATCGCGTGGGTCGTGGACGAAGTCGAACCGCCGCTGAAGTCCTCGTCGGCCACCCAGGTCCCGGTCGCGGGGCCGCCGGCACTGATCTGCAGGCTTGACGGCGGTGGTGGCGGCTGGGTGGCGCTGCCGGGAGAGACGGTCCAGACGAAGCTCTGGGTGGCGTAGGCGCCGTTGCCGTCCTTCGCGGTAACCATCACCGTAGTCGTGCCGCCGGTGGTGGGGGTGCCGGAGATCACGCCAGCGGAGGAGATCGACAGGCCGGCGGGCAGGCCAGCGGCCGAGTAGGTCAGCGTCTGCCCGCCGGTAGCGTCCGTGCCACTGAGGGTGACCGCAGAGGCGGCCTGGTTGACCAGGCTGGCCTGCGGGCCGGGGCTGGCCAGGGTGACCGGTTGGCCCAGCTGACTGGCGGCGACCGACAGGGTGCCGGTCAGCGGCAGGCTCGCGCTGGAGTCGCCGACCGAAATGCTGTAGTTGCCGGTGGACGTGGCCCAGGCGTTGGAGCTGCTGTTCCAGTACTGCAGGTTCTGCTGCGTCAGGCTGAACGTGACCGTGGTTGACGCCCCAGCGGCCAGGCTGACCCGCTGGAAGCCCTCCAGCTGCAGCGGGGGCTGGCCGGAGGCGGACGGATCTGTGACGTACAGCTGGGCGACGTCCGCGCCGGAGCGGGAGCCGGTGTTGGTCACGGTGGCGGTCACGGTCGCCGCCCCGCCCGCGGCCAGCGACCCGACGTGCAGGTTGCTGAACGAGAAGGTCGTGTACGACAGGCCGTACCCGAACGGGAACAGCGGCGTCAGGCCCTCGCCGTCATACCAGCGGTAGCCGACGTCAATGCCCTCGGAGTACTGCACGGTACCGCCGGTGCCGGGCCACTGGGCGGTGGTGCTCGCGGGCACCTGCGACAGCGAGGTCGGGAAGGTGACGGTTAGGTGCCCGGACGGGTCGTAGTTGCCGAACAGGACGTTGGCGATCGCGGTACCGTCCTCCTGCCCCGGGTACCAGGCCTCAAGCACGCCCCTGACCGAGGACAGCCAGGGCATGGTGACCGCGGAGCCGGTGTTGAGCACCACGACCGTGTTCGGGTTGGCCGCGGCTACCGAGGTGATCAGGTTGTCCTGGGTGGTGCCGAGGTCGATGCTCGTCAGGTCCGACCCTTCGGACTCGCTGAGGTTGGCGAAGACGATCGCGACGCTGGCCGCCGCGGCCGCCGATGCCGCCGAGCTGTCCGAGAGGCCGTTGTTGTAGGTGACGGTCGTGCCGCTTGGCGCGGCCGCCTGGATACCCTGCAGCGGGGTCACTGTGCCGCTGGAGTTCACCCCGGCACTGCCGCCGCCGTCGGTCTGCGGGCTGGTCGACGCGTCCTCCCCGATTACCGCAATCGAGGTATCGGACGAGGTGAGCGGCAGGACGCTGCCCGAGTTCTTCAGCAGCACGGTGCCCTCTTCGGCCAGTTGCATCGCGTCGGTCTGGTCGGTGGTGTTGGTCGCGACCGCCGACGTCGAGCCGCTTGGCGCCCTGTCGAACTCGCCGAAGGCGAACATCTGGGTCAGGATGTCCGACACGGCCGAGTTGATCGTCGCCTGGCTCACCGACTCGGAGTTGACGGCGTTCTGCAGCGTGGTGCCGTAGTAGCCGTCGTTGCCGGGCATGTCCATGTCCAGGCCCGCGTTCGCGGAGTCCGCGGTCGAGTGCGTGGCGCCCCAGTCGGAGGTGACGAAACCGGTGTAGCCGAACTGCTGCCGCAGCACCGTGCTCAGCGTGTACGGGTTCTGGCAGGCGGCGGTGCCGTTGATTGTGCTGTAGGAGCACATCACAGACGAGGCCGCGCCCTGCTGCACCGCGGCCTGGAAGGCGGGCAGGTAGATCTCCTGCTCGGCCTGGGTGCTGACGATCGCGTTGTCGCTCGGGGTGTTGCGGTTGGTCTCCTGGTTGTACACCGCGTAGTGCTTGACCTGAGCCATGACGCCGGCGGACTGCACGCCGCGGATGTCCGCCGCGCCCATCTGCCCAGCCAGGTACGGGTCCTCGCCGATCGACTCGAACGCGCGGCCCCAGCGCGGGTCGCGCACGATGTTGATCGTCGGGCCCAGGTCGACCGTGCTGCCCTTGGCGGCCTGCTCGGCACCGATTACGTGACCGTACTCCTGCTCAGCCGATGCGTCCCAGGTGGCTGCGACGTCGACCGGGGCGGGCAGCTGGGTGACGTTGCTCATCCCGTCCCCAACGCCGGCCGGGCCATCCTCCAGATTCATCGCGGGGACGCACAGCGAGCTGATCGCCGGGATGTTCCCGACGTAGCTTCCGCCCGCACCCGTCATCATGGCCACCTTCTGGGTCAGCGACATCTGAGCCAGGAGGTCACTGACGCGCGTGGCGATCGGCGCCGTCGAGTCGACCCAGGGACACGAAGCCGCGGCCGAGGCCGCATGCGGCGCGGCGGAAACCGCCGCGATCGGCGCGGCCACGACAGCGAGTAACACCGCCGCGGCCTGTGCCAGCCCGGGGCGCCATAGGGAATGCAGTACGCGCATGACAGAACACCGCCGATTCCAGGGTCATATCCGGTCAATGGAGCCAATCGATAGCCAAACGTGCGCCGGTTTCCGGACGACGATGGTCCGGTAACGGCCGATCACCACCGCCAGGAGGTAAGTCGTGGTGGCGGTGACCGGCCTGGTGGCGCTCGCAGCGGAATCGAGCGCCGGTCTTTTCATGTCATCCGCTCAGGATCTCGATGCCGTTGACCTGAGCGTTGTCCTTGACGGTGGCGAACTGGATGGTGAACGTCCCGCTGGTCGGGGCGGTCTCGGTGAACTGCTCCACCACCGCCTTGTACTCTCCGCCGGCGGTGGCGAAGATGTCGAAGTTGGTCAGCACCTGCGTCCCGTCGATCAGGACGTTGAAGACCCGCGATCCCGCCGTCGTCCAGTACTCCTCAGCGAAATGCAGCCGGATCGTGTAGCTGGTCCCGGCGGTGAACCCGGGAATCGAGTAGGTGAAGTTGCCGTACCGGTTGTGCTGGTAGACCGATTGCGGAGCCGGGTCGGTCACGCCGGTGGTGGTGATCGCGTTAGTCACCGCCGCCGTCGCGCCGCCGGCGAAGTCCTCATCGGCCACCCAGGTCCCGCTGGCTGGACCACCAGCGCTGATCTGCAGGCTGGACGGCGGCGGCGGCGACCCCGTCGTCGGTATCGCGGACACCTCGCCGGACTGCGCCGACGTGCCGGCGCTGTTGGTCGCGCTGACCGTGTAGTAGTACGTGGTGCCGTTGGTCAGCCCGGTGTCGGTGAAGCCGGTCGACGTGGATGTGCCAACCGGCGTAGTGCCTTCGCCGCCTGACGTGGTGCTGCGGTAGATGTTGTAGCTGGTGGCACCCGAGCTGGCGTTCCAGGACAGATTCACCGCGGCGTTGTCGGCGATCGCGGCGAGGCCGGTGGGCGTCGACGGTGGCGCCGGGCTTGAGGACGACAGGATCTCGATGCCGTTGACCTGAGCGTTGTCCTTGACGGTGGTGAACTGGATCGTGATGACGCCGTTGCTCGGGGCGACCTCGCTGAACTGCTCCACCACCGCCTTGTACTCCCCGCCGGCGGTGGCGAAGATGTCGAAGTTGGTCAGCACCTGCGTCCCGTCGATCGAGACGTTGAAGATCCGCGAGCCCGCCGTCGTCCAGTACTCCTCGGCGAAGTGCAGCCGGATCGTGTAGGTAGCCCCGGGGACGGCGCCGGGGATCGAGTAGGTGAAGTTGCCGTACCGGTTGTGCTGGTAGACCGACTGCGGAGCGGGGCTGGTCACGCCGGTGGTGCTGATCGCGTTGGTCGTGGCCGAGGTCGCACCGCCGGTGAAGTCCTCATCGGCCGCCCAGGTCCCGGTCGCCGGACCACCAGCGCTGATCTGGACGCTGGTCGGCGCCGACGCCGACGGCGTCGCGGACACCTCGCTGGACTGCGCCGACGTGCCGCCACCGTTGGTCGCGCTGACCTTGTAGTAGTACGTGGTGCCGTCGGTCAGCCCGGTGTCGGTATAGCTGGTCGACGCGGTGGTGGCGACCGGCGTAGTGCCCTCGCCCCCCGAGGTGGTGCCGCGGTAGATGTTGTAGCTGGTGGCACCCGAGCTCGCAGTCCAGGCCAGCGCCACCGAGGCATTGCCGGCGGTCGCGGCCAGGCCGGTGGGCGTCGGCGGCGGTGGCGGCGGGCTGGTGCCGAGCAGGCCGAAGATGGCCAGGCCCGCCGGCAGTCCCACGAACACCTCGCCGTTCGCGACGGTCGGCGTCGCGTACTTGACTTCTCCGGGCAGGCCGTCGCGGCTGGAGTCCATGCCGCTGTTCCAGTACTCGACGGCCAGGTTCGCCGGGTTAAGGGCGTGCAGTTCCCCGCCGTAGTCCTGGTCCCAGACGATGCCGGTGCCGGCCGTGGTCCCGTTGCTCGAGACGACCGGGTCGCCGCCGTTCCCGGACGAGGAGGAGGTCGCGGCGGTGGACAGCTTCCCGCCGCTGAAGCTGAACGCCCTGGTCGGGCCGTTCACCTGGGTGAAGTACACGTCCTGCGCCCCGGTGGGGCTGGTCCAGAGCGTCGGCGTGCTGAACAACCCGCCCACCGTGCCTGGCGGCAGTTCCTGCTGCACCTTGTCTATCGTCGTGGCGTTTGAATCAGTGCCTCCGCAGACGAGGTTGGGGTCGGCGGTGTACTTGCCCATGTTCGTCGTGTTGACCACGTAGGGACGCCCCTCCTTGCCCGCCGAGATCACCACGTTGGCCGACGGGATCACGAGGGGCCCGCCCGCGCCGAGGTCCACGTCGCCTTCGGAAAGGCATAGCTGGTTGTAGGGCGTGAAGTAGTCCTGCACCTGCAGCGAGCCGTTCAGCCTCACCATGCTGTCGCCATAGTCGGGGCCGCCCGTGTTGGCGTCGAACGTGCCGTTCCCGCTGATGTAGTAGACGTTGCCGCTGGGGT
Source organism: uncultured Actinomycetota bacterium (assembly GCA_963815375.1). Classification (GTDB taxonomy): domain Bacteria; phylum Actinomycetota; class Actinomycetes; order Streptosporangiales; family Streptosporangiaceae; genus JASHPR01. The sequence continues at coordinate 436,275 of CAWFGX010000001.1, forward strand.
CGCCGGCGATGCCTCCGCCGCTGCCGCTCCAGATGCCGCCGTCGCTCCCGTTCGGGACGTCGTCGTAGACGTTGGCGAGCGTGAACGTGGTGGTGCTGTAGCTGTAGGCCAGGATCCAGCCTTGGTAGGGCGCGATGTCGCAGAACGACGAGAAGCCGATGTAGATCTTCCCGTTCTCCAGCAGCAGGTCGACGCGCTGGCGGTTCGTCTTGGTGTTGAGGCTGGCGGTACCGCCTGAGCTGCCGGCGCCGGTACCCGGCACCGATCCGCTGAGGACGATGGCGGGCCACTTGTCCGCCCCGGTCAGCACGTTGAGGGCGTGCAGGCGGTAGACCTCGTTCCCGCCCTCGGTGTCATAGGAGACGACGAACAGCGTGCCCGTGCTCGGGTCGATAACTGGCGTGCCGGTGATGCCGATTTCCGGCGTCAGGTCGCCGCAGCCGCTCACGCTGCTGGACACCGCGGTCGCGCCGCTGGGCAGCAGGCTGACCTTCCACAGCGGCGCGATGGCGCTGGTCGCGTCCGCGTCGAACGCGTACACGCTGTCGTTCTCCGTGGCGACGAACACGACGTTGTGCACCGCGCCGCTGATGCTCAAGCCAGGCAGGTATAGCGGCTCCGCGTAGACCTGCCCGTCGACCGAGTACTGCACGCGCTTGCCGAACTGCGCCACGTTGACGTTCGACTCGTTCAGTATGGTCTCGTTGCTGAAGTCGCCGTCGCGTTCGATGTCGTTCTTGAACGTCGTGACCGCGGTGTCGGCCGGCGCCGCCGCGGCGTACCTGTCGGCCGCGACCTGTGCCGCGTGGGCCGGCGCCGGTGTCACGTTGAGTGCGAACACCGTTCCCGCTAACAGGAGAACAGCTGTCCACAGTGCTGGTGCAACGCCAGATTTGTGGTGCCAAAGGTGGCCACGGCGGCGCTCCCGGCGTTGATGGTGGACGCCGTCAGGCGCACGGCGGCCAGACTCAGGATCGCGATGACGGTGCCCGCCACGCGCCAGCGGTAAGGCCGGCGCCAGCAGCGTGCGGATTAGCAGGCTCATGGATGTCCTCTCGCGAGTGCGGGACTTAGGCAGGCACCGTGGTGCCGGTTGTGCTGTCACGGCTCGGTTAGCTCTTCCGCGAGTTATCCCACTATGGAGATACCTTGAGTTTTATCTTATTTTAAGATGTAACGTAACTGAGCCTGAACGGCCCGTCAAGAGCCACTTACAGTGAGTTTTCTCCGCCTTGAAGGGAGTTAGCGCTGCCCTTTAGTCACATCAGAATCACAGAGCACTAGCGCACTCTCTGGCATCTGTCATCATCGCGGGCAAGGCGCCTCGACCAAGGGAAATCACCACATTGGTCACACCTTCATTTGAGTCTTGATGAAGGAGAAATGCCAGGTTACGTTCGGCTCATCTAGCGGGACGCGCCGTTGAGGAAGTCCGCCATCGGGAGCGTCGCCGCGCCGAACGCGACCGCCTCGGGCCCGAGCTGGCTGAGTTCGATCGACACGGCGGCGAACAGATGCGGCAGCGAGCTGCGCCGCGCCGATTCACGAATAGCAGGCAGAAGGTGGCCGCCGAGGAGAAGGCCGGCCCAGCCACCGAGGATCACGCGCTCCGGCATGAACAGGTTGATCAGGTTACCGATTCCGACGCCTAGGTATTGCGCGGTCTCCGCAAGGACGGCGTGTGCCGCCGGCGACGAATCGTCGGCGATGAGCTTCGCCAGCATGGACTCCTCGTCCCTCGCGGACAGCGCCGCCGGGCTGCCGCAGCGGTCCAGGATGGCCTCGGCGCCGACGTACGCTTCCAGGCAGCCCTCCGATCCGCACCGGCAGCGCCTGCCGCCCACCATGACGGTGCTGTGGCCCCACTCCGCCGCGCTTGAGGTCGCCCTCTGGTACGTGCCGCCGCCAGAGATCAGCGACGCGCCGACCCCGGAACCAATCAGCACCACGGCGGCGTTCCGCGCGCCGCGGCCGGCGCCGGACCACAGCTCGGCCTGGCCCATTGTCTTGGCGCAGTTCTCAAACTGCAGCGGCAGGACGGTGTGCTCTCGCAACAGTCGCTCCAGCGGCACCGCGTCCCATCGGTAGGTCTGGCCGTGCACGAGGACCTCGGGGGCCTGCTCGACGATCCCCGGCACGCCGATTCCCACGCCCAAAACCGCCGCCGGGTCGATTCCCCCGTCGGTGAGCACCGCGGTCAAGCCGGACGCTATGTCCCGCACGACCTCGTCCATCTCGTGCTCGGCCGGGTTGAGCTGGTACTCCGCCTTCGCGCGCACGGTCATCGCCAGGTCGAACAGCTCGACCCGTATCCGGGTCTCGCCGATGTCGACGCCGATCACGTAGCCGTAGTCGGGATTGATGTCGAGCAGCACTCGCGGGCGCCCGCCGTCGGAGTCCTCCGAGCCGACCTCGGTGACAATGCCCTCATCGAGCAGATCACGGACGACGTTGGCGACCGAAGCGGGGCTCAGCCCCGTCGCGGCCCTGAGATCCTGCCGACTACCGGGGCGGCTGAAATACAGAGACCAGAGAACGACCGACCTGTTCTCGCGCCTGAGATCACGCACCGTCCCGCGCCGTCCAGGCAGCATCGTCACCCTAAGTTCAAATCTTGAAATAAGCGACCCCGTAAACAAAACGTAAACATAGCATCCGCTGCCTGGCACGTCTCTCTGGCCGCCTGCGAGCTGACATTGCGCTAGGCTCCGGCTGCGTTATGGGCGCGCGGCCATGCATCGAGGAGGAGTCATGTCGCTGTTACCCGCGCATCGCCGGAGCCTGCGGCGGGCGGCGGTCGCTACCGCGCTGATCGCCACAGCGGCGGGAGCGCTCGTGGCCGTGACCCTGCCCGCGCGTGCGAGTGCAACGGCGGCCATGATGGCTGGGTCGGGGTGGCGGCCAGTGGCCAGCCCGCCGGCGCCTCCGGCGAACGACGCCAGCGCGATCTCCGCCCTCGCACCGGCCGGTCCGGAGTCGGCATGGGCAGTCGGCGCTAACCAGTACACCCCGGGCAGCGGGTATCCCACGCTCACCCCGGTCGCGTACCAGTGGAATGGCCGCAAGTGGGTGAGCACCTCAATCGCCAATCCCGCCGCATCCGAGGGATTCGGCTCAGTGGCCGATGGCGGTGCCGGGGATGTCTGGGTGGTTGGCGCGCAAACCGATAACCCGCAAGTGGACCCTTATCAGCCCCGGATCCGGCACTGGGACGGCAGGGCCTGGCAGGTAACGCCGTTCCCCGGTGACACCGAGACAACCGACGACCTGCAGCTCAACCAGGTGGCGGCGGCCGGGGGAAAGGCCTGGATCGCCGCACTGGACGGGGTGAACGGCGGAATCCTCAGCTGGGATGGGACCAGCTGGACGCTGCAGCAGATCAGCAGCGCATACGAGCTATGGGGCGTCACGGCGATCAGCGCCGCCGATGCCTGGACGGTCGGTTACAGCAGCAACAACAGCACACTGGCCCTGCACTGGAACGGCTCCACCTGGCAGGACGAGTCACCGGCGAACCAGACCGTTAACCTCCAGGATGTCGCTGCCTCCGGGCCAGACAACGTATGGGCCGCCGGCATCTACTACAACTCCGACGGAACCGGCCCGTACCTCGCCGCCGATCACTGGAATGGCAGGTCCTGGATCGAGTACCCGATCCCGGACCTGCCCGGAATGGGAGACTATGTCTTCCCGCTTGGCCTCACCGTCGATAATTCAGGCGAGCCGTGGATCGCGGCCTACAGCAACCGCGCGGACCGCACGGCCTACTTCCACTGGGACGGCTCAGCCTGGCAGGTCAGCAACGGAGTACCCCAGCCCGGCGTGATCGAGTCCTACAGCGACGCGCTGGCCACTCTCCCGGACGGTGGCGCGATCCTGAGCGCGGGGACAAGCACCCGGTTCGCGACACTGTCGAGGTCCTATGCCGAGCTCAACCCGGTGCCATCAGCGAGCTCCCAGTTCACCGCCGTTGCCGCGTCAGCAACCAGGAGGAGCAAGACCGCTGCCGCCATGCACCCGGGCGCAGCGGCCGCGCTCGCTGCCCCAAGTATCCCGAGCGCCCCGGCGACCTCGGCTACCCAGGCTTCGCCAGGTGCCCCGGCCGTGCCGACGATGCGTTATGGCGCCCCGCTGAACGCCGTTCGAGTGCCGGGTCCCCACGGCGCCATACCCGGCAGCAAGGCACTGCCCGCGACGCCAGCGACGTCTGCGACCAGCGCTGGGTCCGCCGCGCCCAGCGCACGGGCGGCCGCACCCTCCTCCACGGCGGCGCCGTCGGCCACGACAGCAGCGACGTGGGTTCCGGCGACTCTGCCACCTATGCCACCACAAGACTCACTAAACGGTGTAGCCGCGACGACTGGCGGGATCGCGTGGGCCGTTGGCGAGCAGTACCAGGGCCTCATCGCCCCGGGTGACCCGCTGGTGCTGCAGTCGGCCGGTGGCCACTGGATCCCGGTGCCGATGCCCGCCGTGCAGTGGCAAGGATCGCTCACCGGGGTGGCCGCGGTCTCCCCCACTGACGCGTGGGCTATCGGGACCGACCTCAGCGGCAACCCGCATATCCTGCACGGCAGCGGCGGGATCTGGAACAATGTGCCGTTCCCGGGGAGCACCACGGCCGGGGTGACGCTCACCGCGATCGCCGCAGCGACCGGAGTGAATCCCTGGGTTGCCGAAAACGGCCCAAACGGCCCGGTGTTGCTGCACTGGACCGGCTCGCATTGGGCGAGCCACGCCGCTCCACCCGGCGACACAAGCCTGAGCACGCTGACCGTGCACAGCGCCACCAACGTGTGGACCGCCGGATATGCCCCCGATCCAGCGGATGCCTACCAGTCACTTGCTGCGGTGTCCCATTGGAACGGCTCTGCGTGGACCACGCTGAATACCGCAGGCACTGCGCAATGGGACGCGGCGTCCGTAGTCGCGGCCGGCCCGGATGACGTGTGGATTTCCGGCGGAGTCTGGCCGTTCCCGCCCTTCCCGGGCGAGCTGCCCGCCCCGCTGCTCGCGCACTGGAACGGCACGTCCTGGACAGGAGCGTCGCTTCCGCTGACTCTCGGCTTCCTGCCGTCGCTAACCGCCGCTCCTGGTGGCCAGCCGGCGTGGGCCTCCGTGGAGCCCTATTTGTGGCCAAGCGGGGTGACCATACCGCAGGGATCCGCAGTGTTCCTCAATTACAACGGCTCGGCGTGGACGCTCAGCTTCGGCCCGGCCACCACCCCGGAGCAGGAAAACCCAGAGACCTACCTGGCCGCAGTCCCCGGTACCACGCAAACCCTGGCCGCCGGCACTGCGCCCTATTTGTTCGGCACTCATGAACCGCTCATCGAACAAACCCACGGCGGCTAGCCGATCTTGACGGTGGTGCGGCCCGGCGTTCACGGTGCCGATGATTCGGGCGCTGTGGGGGCACGGGCGAGATGAGCGTGCCGGTGCTGGCCGTGTGGCTTCGCCATTCAGCAACTGACGTTTCTGTAGCTGTGCCGAGTAGCTGTGCCGAACGTAGGGTTTGCCCATGCCACGACCTGACCGGAGCAGTGCCCTCGATCACGTAGTCGTCATCATGTTCGAGAACCGCTCGTTCGACAACCTGCTCGGCCGCCTGTATGAGCCCGCTGAGGTGGGGGCGTTCGAGGGTGTGACGGGCCGCGATCTCAGCAACCCGGTCCCCGGGTGGGCCATGGACGCCGTCGGCGGGATGGCGCCCAGGCTCGTGCCATACGGGACCGCGACCGGCATGAATACGCCGTCGCCCGACCCTGGAGAGGAGTACCAGCACGTCAACACCCAGCTGTTCGGGCTCATCGATCCGCCGCGTAACCGAGGCGTGGCGGCCGACCGCATGGCCCCGCCGTACAATGCGCCGCCCAGCCCGGGGCAGCTGCCGACAATGGACGGTTTCGTCGCCGACTACTTCAGCGCGTTCACGGCCGAGATGGGCAGGCCGCCCGTCTTCGAGGAGTACGCGCAGATCATGACCGGCTACACGCCGCTGCAACTGCCAGTCACCTCGGCGCTGGCCCGTGGCTTTGCGGTCTTCGACCACTGGTTCTGCGAGGTGCCGTCGCAGACGTTCCCCAACCGGTCGTTCTTCCACGCGGCGACCTCATCCGGGTTCGTCGTCAACATGTCGCCCGCTGATTCGTTCCCTGTTCACAATACGGCTGAGACGATCTTCGAGCGTTTGGACGCTAAAGGCCTGACGTGGCGGGTCTACTGCGACCCTCCGGGCCACCTATCGCTCACCGGCATCATCCACGCGCCCCGGCTGTGGGGGCGGTTCGCTACGAACTTCGTCACCACGGACCGGTTCCTGGAGGATGCAGCGGGCGGGCAGCTTCCGGCTTACTCGTTCATCGAGCCCAACATGCTGTACGGCCACAACGACATGCACCCGGCCTTCGACGCCCTGTACCCGGATGTGGCGCTGGACCCGCCCTCCTCCCTGCTCGGCGGCGAGGCCCTGCTCGCGAAGATCTACGGAGCGATCCGGTCCGCCGCCTCACACAGCGGGTCGAACGCCTACAACACGCTGCTCCTGGTGTGCTTCGACGAGCATGGCGGCACCTTCGACCACGTGCCGCCGCCAGCGGTGGTGCCCCCGGACCCAGCCGCCCCGGCCGGGCAGATGGGCTTCGGGTTCGACCGCTCCGGGGTTCGGGTGCCGGCCATCGCCATCTCGGCGTGGATCCCAGAGAAGACGGTGATCAACCACGAGTACCGGCACACCGCGGTCATCCAGACCCTGCGGCAACGCTGGCAGCTCGGCGCGCCGCTGACCGCACGCGACGGCGCATCCCGCGACCTCGCCCCCGTCCTGTCCCTCGACAGCCCACGGGACCCGGACGGCTGGCCCGAGGTCGCGCCGCGGCCGGTTCCCCCGTTCAGCCCGGCGCGGCTGCCGCCCGGAGCGCGCCTGCGGGGCCTGCGCAAAGCGGCCTGCTTCCCGGTTCTGGCGCTCGCCAGGCACCTCGGGCTGCCCGCACCGGACATCACCCAGGACGAAGCAATCGGCCAGGCCGAGGCCATGGTGCTCATCAGTGACGTCTGCGAGCACATGTTCCCCGGCCTGCAAGTCTCCGCGTAGCGCTCACGCCCGCTGAGCACCCAGCCTTCGAAGTCCTTCCGGTCGCGGCCGAGCCCAGCAGACACATCCGATGCACTCATCCGGTCGATTGTGAGGTAAGCACCGCTCGTTTACTATACCGGTTAAGTAGGCGAAAGAGAGGCTGGCGCGGCTGTGTCAGATAGCGACGATGTCCGGTTTCCCAGTGACTTTCTGTTTGGCGCCGCCACCGCCGCTTATCAGGTGGAGGGCTCCACAGTTGCCGGAGGCAGGGGTGTGTCAATCTGGGACACATTCAGCCACACGCCCGGAAACACGCGCAACGGGGACACCGGCGACGTCGCGTGCGACCACTTCCTGAGGCTGGACGAAGATCTTGACCTGATGGCTGAGCTCGGGGCGGGCGCGTACCGCTTTTCGGTCTCCTGGCCGCGCATCCAGCCGACGGGCAAGGGGCCCGCCAATCTGGACGGCCTCGATTTCTACCGCCGCGTGGTGGATGGGCTCCATGCCCGTGGGATACGCCCTGTCCTGACGCTTTACCACTGGGATCTGCCGCAGCCGCTGCAGGACGCGGGCGGGTGGCCACAGCGCGACACGGCGAGCCGGTTCGCCGAGTACGCGGAGATCGTCGCCCAGGCGCTCGGCGACGGGGTCGGCCTGTGGATCACGCTCAACGAGCCGTGGTGCTCAGCGTGGCTTGGCTACGGCTCGGGCCGCCATGCTCCCGGGATGCTCGACATCGGGAAGGCCGCCGCTGCCACCCACCACCTGCTGCTCGCGCACGGCAAAGCGACGGAGGCAATCCGCTCGGCCGTCCGAGCAGCGGAGGTCGGCATCTCGCTCAACCTCACGCCCGTCCGCAGCGCCACGAGCCATCTGGACGACGTGGCCACGGCACAGCGGGTAGACGGGAACTGCAACCGGCTTTTCCTCGATCCGTTGTTCAGGGGAAGTTATCCGGCCGCGATGCTCGACCATTACCGCGGCCTCGAGCCGGGCCTGGCCGTGGTCAGGGACGGCGACCTAGCCGAAATCTCCCGGCCGATCGACTTCCTCGGCATCAACTACTACACGCCGCGCACCGTGGCTCACCGGTCAAGGACCGCTGAGGCCAGGGCGGCCGGCTACTGCGTTCCGGCAGCCGAGCCCGACCCCGTCTCGTCCGACCTGCGCGCGGTGACGGTGCACCGGCCAGAGTTCCCGCGCAGCGAGATGGGCTGGGAGATCGAGCCCACTGCCCTCACCGAGCTACTGACGCGGGTCCACGCCGAGTATCCGGGCATCCCCATCCTGCTCACCGAGAACGGCGTGGCGTGCAGCGACTACGTCGCGCACGACGGCTCGGTGCGGGATGCCGAGCGCATCAGGTACCTCGACGGGCACCTGCGCGCCGCGCTGCAGGCCCGCGCTGCCGGCGTGGATGTCCGCGGATACTTTGTCTGGAGCCTCATGGACAACTTCGAGTGGGCGCACGGCTACTCCAAGCGGTTCGGGCTCCTCTGGGTCGACTATGCGACTCGCGCCCGCATCCGCAAGGACAGCTTCCGCTGGTACGCCGAGACAGTGCGCGCGAACATGCTCCGTCCGGTGACTGTGGCCATCGCCGGGCTCCGCAGCTGAGTGCCGCAGCGGAGGCTGGGCTCCGCCCCGCCGGGGCTGAGCACCGCAGCCCGGTACCGGTGTTACTGCGGCTCCTCGGCGGCGACCCGGAGCGCGGCTGTGCAGTGAAGCCGAAGTCGGGCGAGGCGGCCAGAGAGCTAGACGACGGGCGCGGTCGGGGAGGGCACGAGGAGGGCCCGCGTTGTCTCGAGGCCCCAGGTGTCGAGGTCGTCCAGGCCGTCCCCGGAGGACCGCAGCCCGCCGAACCGCCGCACGACCCCGGCCCACTCGTCCCGCCGCTGAACACCGGGCCTGGCCATCAGGCAGTCCGCGTCGTTCACCCAGAACCGGCCCTGCTGCCAGGCCCGCGCGACAACGTTCCTGGCGGCATTGCGGCCCGACGGCTCTGACGGGTGGCCGCTCGGCGGCTCGTAGCTGGCGGCGATGTCCGGGCCAACCCGCATCGCATCGACCAGCCCCACCGAAGGCAGGATCGGCGCCCCGCAGCCGAGCAGCACCGCGTCCGGGCCGATCGCATCACGTATCAACCGCAAGCTAGCCCGGTACGCCGCCACCCCGCTCACGTCGTCGTGGCGAAGCCCCTCGCAGGCGGCCGCGTAGGCGAAGTCAATCTTGAAGTAGTCGATCCCCCACTGCCGCATTTCAGCGAGAACGCCACGTATGTAGCTGACCGCGCCGGGATGAGCGAAATCTAGCGCCGTGCACTCCTGCCGGACCACGTTGCCCGCGAAGACCGGCTCCCCGGTCTGGTCGTCCCGCACGGCCCACTCGGGGTGCCGCGCCAGCAGGTCGCTACGCCGGCCGACCAGGGCGGGCGCGATCCAGATCCCGGCCCGCCGCCCGGCCTCGCGGATCCTGCGCACCAGGGCGGGCAGGCTGGCGAAGCGGCCCGACGGCACCAGCCAGTCACCCGGCTCCGCCTGGTAGCCGTCGTCGATCTGCACCACGCCGACCGGGAGCGCCAAGTCGTCCATGGCGGCGAGGTTCCGCACGATGTCCGCCTCGGTAACCGCGCTGTAGTACTGGTACCAGGAGCACCACACTGGCGGGATCGGTCGCAGGCTGCCGGGCGCCACCCCGGCTCGTGCGGCGAACCCCTCGCCCCACCGGCCCAGCGCGCCGACCAGCCCGCCTGGCCCGTCATCCGCCGTGTGACTGACCGGGCGGTCGGCGGTCACCACGACGCCATCGTTCAGAATTCTGGCCTGAACGACCGGTACCCACCGGGATGCGTCCGGCGCCGCGAACAGCTGCACGGGGCCGCCCGTTCCGGGATCGAGCGCCAGCAGGCCGGACCCCTGGTGCACGCCCGGGGGCGCCGCGGCGCCGTACTGGCAGTCGATCGCGAGCGAGTCCCGCGAGATGACCTGTGGCGGCGCGACGGTAGCCGGCAGTACCTCGGTGACGCTCCACGATTGCCAGCCCTCGGCGTAGATCTTGGCCCGGCCCGGGTCGGCCGGCACGCGGGCGATCTCGCGTTGCGGCGGCTGCCTCATTCGGCTGCCTGGCGCCGCCCTGGAACGGCGGGGGGCGGCACCGGGCCGCCGTTCGGCGCAGCGTAGAGCCAGCACAGCGCCTTGTGGCCGGGGGACACGTCCTCATCGTCCGGATGCCGCGCGCAGATGTCCATCGCATATTGGCACCGGCCGCGGAACCGGCAGCCCCCGCCAATCTCGGCCTCGCGCTGCTCAGCGGCCCCGGCGCGCGCCGACTGGCGCTCCGCGCGTCCAGCGGCCAGCTTCTCGCGGGAGGCCGCGGGGTCGGGCGCGGCCCGGGACAGGACCTGCGTGTACGGGTGGCCCGGGCGCAGGATCACTTCGTCGCTGGGGCCGCGCTCTACGATCTCGCCGCGGTACATGACGACGATCTCGGACGAGAAATGCCGCGCGGTCGCCAGGTCGTGGGTGACGTAGAGCAGCGCGAGGTTGCGGTCCCGCTTCAGCCGGTCGAGCAGGTTGAGGATCTCCAGCCGGATCGAGACGTCGAGCATCGACACCGGCTCGTCGGCCAGCAGCACGTCGGGATCGGTCGCCAGCGCCCGGGCGATCGCCACCCGCTGCCGCTGACCGCCCGACAGCTCGTGCGGGTGCTTGGCGGCGATCTCGCCGGGCGGCGTCAGGTTGACCGAGAGCAGCAGGTCCGCCGTGGCCGCATCCAGGGCGGCGCCGCGCAGGCCGCGCTGCCGCAGCTGCAGCGGCCGGTGCAGGTGGTGAGCCACCGTGTGCATCGGGTTGAGCGAGGCGTACGGGTCCTGGAAGATCATCTGAACCTGGTGCCGGTAGGCCCGCAACGCGCCCCCGTGCCGCGGCGCTGGCCGTCCGTCCAGCAGGATCTCGCCCGCGGTGCGCCTTGTGAGCTGCCCGATCGCGCGCACGACCGTCGACTTGCCGCTGCCGCTCTCCCCGACCAGCGCGAGCGTCTGGCCTTCCCGGAGCGTGAACGAGACCCCGTCGACCGCCCGGAGCTTAGAGCCGCCGCGCTGGCCGTAATCGACGGTCAGGTCCCGGACCTCCAGGACGCTCACTGGGTCATCACCGGGTCCTCACCCTCCGCGGACACCGGCGCGCCGCTGAGCTCAGGCGGCGGCCCGCCCGGCCGGTATTCGGGGTCGTGCAGGTGGCAAGCCACGGTCCAGCCGTCCAGCACTGCGCCGTCGTGCCGCGCGGGCCTGTCGCGCGGCAGGTGCCCTTCCTGCCGGCTGACAGCCGGCAGCAGCACGGGCCGGACGCTGGCGCACGGGTCGAACGCGTACCCGCACCGCGGGCGGAACGGGCACCCGCCGATATCGTCACGCAGGTCCGGCGGCGTGCCGGGGATGCCGTGCAGCTCGCGCCGGGCCCCGCGTATGTCGGGGAACGAGCGCAGCAGGCCGAGCGTGTACGGGTGCGCCGGCGCCGCGACGACCTTGCCGGACGGCGCCCACTCCATGATCTCGCCCGCGTACATCACGGCGAGCCGGTCACTGATCTCCAGCAGCAGCGACAGGTCGTGGGTGATGAAGATGACGCTGAAGCCGAATTCCTCGCGGAGCCGCTCGATCTCGTCGAGGATCTCCCGCTGCACCACCACGTCGAGCGCGGTGGTGGGCTCGTCCATGATGACGACCTCCGGCTCCAGGGCCAGCGCCATCGCGATCATCACCCGCTGCCGCATCCCCCCGGACAGCTCGTGGGCGAACCCGCGGATCCGCGCGGGGTCGATCCCCACCATCTCCAGCAGCTCGCTGGCGCGCTGACGGCGGGCCGCCCGGTCCATCTGCGGGCGGTGCGCCTCGAAGATGTCGTCGAACTGCCTGGCCAGGCTGGTCACCGGGTTGAGCGCGTTCATCGCGCTCTGGAAGACCATCGAGACCTTGCTCCACCGGTAGGCGCGCAGGCTCTCGGCGTCCAGCGACATCAGATCGACCGGGGGGCCGTCGTCAGGGAAGAACGTGACGCTCCCGCCGGTGAGCTCGGCCGGCGGCCGGAGCATCCGGGTCAGCGCGTAGGCAAGGGTGGACTTGCCGGACCCGCTCTCCCCCGCGATGCCGAGCACCTCGCCGCGGCGCAGCTCCAGGGTCACGTCGCGGACCGCCCGGGTCGGGCGCCGCCCCGCGTACTCCACCCTGACGTGCTCGGCCCGCAGCACGACGTCGCCGGGAGTCATCGCGGCTTCCTCGCCGGGCGGTACACCCGCAGCCGCGGGTTGAGTACCTCGTCCAGGCCGAAGTTGACCAGCGCCAGGCCCATGCCGAGCAGCGCGATGCAGGCGCCGGGCGGGATGAACCACCACCAGGCGCCGAACGACAGCGCCTCGTCGTTGTAGGCGATGTTGAGCATGTTGCCCCAGGTGAGGGCCGTCGGGTCGCCCAGGCCGATGAACGCGAGCCCGGCCTGGGTGAGGATCGCGAAGATCATCGCGAAGATCAGGTTCGAGACGATGACCGGCAGCTCGTTCGGCAGGATCTCGACGAGGATGATCCGCAGCGCCCGCTCGCCTGATGCCCTGGCCGCGAGAACGTACTCGCGGTTGCGGACCGACAGGGTCTGCGCCCGCAGCACCCGCGCCGACGCCGCCCAGCTGGTCAGCGCGATAATCACGATCAGCGGCAGCAGGCTATTGGACTTCACGTAGGCCAGCACCAGGATGACCAGCGGCAGCGTGGGGATCACCAGGACCACATTGGTCAGCAGCGACAGCGCCTCGTCGGCGATGCCGCCTGCATAGCCCCCACTGATGCCGATCAGGATCGAGATGATCGTGGCAATCAGGCCTGCCCCGACGCCGATCTCCAGCGAGGCGCGCGTGCTGACCACGAGCTGCGCGAAGACGTCCTGGCCGATCTCGTTGGTGCCGAGCCAGTGGCTGGCTGACGGCGGCGCCCAGTCGCTGCGGCTGAGGGCGCTCGCGTTATGGATGAAGAAAGGGCCGATGATCCCCACGGCGACGAACACGCCGACGATGCACACGCCAGCGGTCAGCCTGCGGGAGCGGAAGATCTCGTGCAGCCGCCCGGCGAGCCGTTGCGCGCCCGCGTCGGTGACTCCGGGGTCAATCTGGCCGGTCTGGGACACTCCGGTGACGCTCATCGCGACAGCCTCGTCCGCGGGTCGATGAAGCCATGCAGCAGGTCGACGATGAGGTTAGCGCCGAGCACGGCGAAGGTGATTACCAGGAAGATGCCCTGCATGAGCGGGTAGTCGTCGTTCGACACGGCGTCCACGAGCTTGAAGCCGATGCCCGGGTAGGAGAAGACGTACTCCACCACGATCGCCCCGCTGACCACGAAGCCGAGCGAGATGGCGAACCCGGCGATACTGGGCAGCACGGCGTTGCGTGCCGCATAGCCGATCATGATCCGGCGCGGCCGCAGCCCCCGGGCCTCGGCGGCCACGACGTAGTCGTCGGACAGCGTGGACACCATCATGTTGCGCATGCCGAGTAGCCAGCCGCCGACCGAGCTGAGCACGATCGTGATGGCGGGCAGCAGCGCGTGCTGCACGGCCGAGGCGAGGAACGCCGGGTTCCAGCCCGGGACGATGGCGGAGTTCGTGTCGTATCCCTGCCCGGCCGGGAAGACGTGCCACACGTTGGTCGCGAACAGGTAGACCAGGATCAGCGCGAGCCAGAAGTACGGCATCGCGGTCAGCAGCGTGGTGGACGGGATGATCACGTCCAGCCTGGAGCCGCGCTTCCAGCCGGCCAGCGTCCCGAGCGCGATGCCGAGGACCCAGCTGATCACGGTCGCGGTGCCGACCAGGATGAGCGTCCAGTAGATGGACGAGGAGATCTCGGTGGCGACCGGCGTGGGGAAGTCGGTGACCGACAGGCCGAGCCGCAGGTGAGCCAGGCCGTCCAGGTACTGCCAGTACTTCTGGAAGATGTTGCCGCCACCCAGGCCGAGCAGCTTGGTCAGCACCTGGCTCTCGTCCGTCGGGATGGTGCCGGACTGTGACATCCGCGAGATCAGGATCTCGACCGGGTTCCCCGGGATGAGCTGCGGCAGCAGGAAGTTGACCGTGAGCGCCACCCACGCCGCTACCAGGTAGAAGCCGAGCTTGCGGAGCACATAACGCACCTGGCCCTCACCTCCGTCTGCCGCCGCCGGCGGCGCCGCTGGTGCTGCGCGGCGCCGCCGGTCGCTGGTCAGGCCCTGGCCACTCCGCGGCCTGTTACTTGACGGGTTCGAGCCGCGCCGCCACCCAGCCGATGTCCGGCTGGATGTACACGGCTGGCGCGCCGTAGGGGTTCGACACTGACGGGTAGTTGGCTACCACGTTGCCGTTGAACTCGATCTCGTCCTGCTGGTTGAACAGCGGAATGAGCGGGAGCTGGGAGGCGAAGATCTGCTCGATCTGGTAAAAGTCGGGGTCCTGCACCGCGGTGCTGGTCGTCCCGGCGATCTGGCTGAGCAGGCTGTCCACCTGGGCGTTGTGGAACCGGCCGTAGTTGCCGACCGTGTCGGCCTGCCCGATCGGCGGCGCGATCTTGCTGTCCAGGATCGAGTAGTAGTACGCCCACGGGTCCGGCGTGTAGCCGAAGTTGTCCATCAGCAGCTGGAAGTTGCCGGTGTCCTGGAGGCTGGTGAACGTGGCGTACGCGGGCTGGTCGATGGTCAGGTTGATCCCGGCCGGCTTGAGCTCGGACTGGATGATCTGCAGGTCGCTGAGGTAGTCGGTGTAGCCAGAGACCATGTCGACGGTGAGGTTCAGCGGGGTCTTGATGCCGGCCGCGGTCAGGATGCTCAGCGCCTTTGACGCGTCCGGGCTGCCGAAACTGGAGCTGGCCAGCGACGGGGACAGGACTGAGGAGTAGTTCGGCAGGATCAGTGCCTCGGGGTTGGTCGGCGACGCGTAGCCGTTGTAGACCGTGTTGCTGATGTCAGACCGGTTGAGCGCCGCGCTGATCGCCTGCCGGACCGCCAGGTTCGCGGTCGGCCCGCTTGCCATGTTCGGCACCAGGAACGCCGTCGACAGCGGGATGTCGCTGACGGCGAACTTCTTGTTCCTGGCCAGGTACAGCTGCTGGATGCCGGGGATGTAACTGCCCGCCCAGTCGACCTCGCCCGACTCAATGGCCGCGTCCGACGTGGTGTTGCCGCTGAAGGCCAGGAACCGGACGGTCTTGAACTTCGGCAGGCCGGCGAAGTAATAGTGCGGGTTCGCAGTCATTGTGAAGACCTGGCCGGAGAAGCTGCCCAGCTCGTAAGCGCCGGTGCCCACCGGGTGGGTGTTCAGGAACGTGGTCGGGTCGCTGATCGATGCCCAGATGTGCTGGGGCAGTATCTCGACCCTGCCGAGCGCGTAGTACGCGTCGGTATACGCGGGCGCGGTGAAGTTGATGGTCACCGCGTAGGAACCGTCGGCCGCGACGCTGGCCAGCGGCAGCCCGAACTTGTTCAGCGCCACGGCGTGCAGCGCCTGGTCGAACGTGAACACCACGTCCGCGCTCGTGAACGGCTTGCCATCGGTCCACTTCACGTTGTGCCTAAGCTGCACCGTGAGCATCTTGCCACCGTTGGACCACGCGTAGCTGGTGCCGAGCCAGGGCTTGACCACGCCATCCTTCGCGGTGTCGAAGAAGAACAGCGGCTCGTAGATCATGCCGTTCGTCGGGTCCTCGGCATTAGGGGAGTACAGGTTGAAGTCGTCGGCGAACGAGCCGGCCGCTCCGGTGGTGATCGTGAGCACGCCGGTCGGTCCCGACGATGAGCTCGTGCCCGGGCTGCTGCTGCCGCAGGCAGCCAGCAGCCCGGCGGTAAGCAGCACGGCAGCCGCGGCCACCACTGGCGCGCGACAGAATCTTGTCGATGTCACCAAATCCTTCTTTCTCTCGCCGGGGTTAGCGCGGTCACGGAAGGACAGCAAAGCGTCGTCATGGAATGGCTCCGGGCAGCACCCGGCCGGAGCGTGCGCAAAACTACGAGCCTCATGGCCACCGCCAAGTCGGGCGTCCCGGTGACGCACCTGCTCTGGTTATCGCGCTCGCGGCGCGCCGGCGCCCGTACTGAACGGGTGCGCCCGGCGCGGCCTGAACGCGAACTATACCGGTTAAGTGTTATCCCTCTGCTCCCCGCAGGTAAAGGATCACGTCTGTATCGTTAAGATCTCGATCAGATATCGGGAAGGTTAAGGGACGGTGGCAGCGACGCGGTGGCGACACCGTGGCGACTACACCAATTGGCCACGCCTGACGGCGCCTAGCCTGGGGAGCGCCCCAGACCACGCTCGGCTCACCCGGGGGACGCCGACCCCCCGTCAGGCCGGCAGGCGCGGGGTGGACCGCTCAGCATCCCGGGCGGGATGGCCAGTGCTGCCGCGCCGGATCAGCACTGGCGGCGGCTCCCGGAAGTCGCTGACCTCGGCTCCTTCCACCAGTCCGATCAGACGCCGCGCCCCCTCCGCGCCCGCGGCAGCGATGTCCCGGCGCAGCGCGGTCAGCGACGGATGGACGAGCTCACACAGGGCAGAGTCGTCCCAGGAGATGATCGACAGCTCGCCGGGCACCTGAATGCCCATGTGCTGAGCGACGCTGAGCCCCGATATCGCCATCAGGTCGTTGTCGTAGAGGATCGCCGTCGGCGGCCTGGCCGACCTGAGCAGCGCGCGGGTTGCCTCGGCGCCATGCTCGCCGGTGTAGTCGCCTTCCACTGACTCCGCCTCCAGGCCCGCGGCCGCGGCGGCCTCGCGCAGCGCGTCGGCGCGCAGCTTGGTGTGCCAGTACCTCGGGATGCCGCTGACCCGCGCCATCCGCCCGTGGCCGAGGCCGGCCAGGTATTCCACCACGGTGCTGGTGGCGGCCACGTCGTCCTGCCAGACCGCTGGCAGCGAGCCCGACCCTTTCGGGGTGCCGAACACGACCGCGGGCAGGCGGAGCTCCTGCAGCGTCGCCACTCGCTGGTCGCGGAGCTGGAGGTCGACGAGGAACACGCCGTCCACCCGGCGCTGTGCCCACCAGGTCCGGTACAGCTCGATCTCCGCGGCCTGGTCCTCGGCTGTGGTGAACAGAAGCGCGATGTGGTCGCGGGACAGCTCGGACTGGATCCCGGATATAAGCCGGATGAAGAAGGACTCGGTGCCGAGCATCCGGGCGGGACGGTCGAAGACGAAGCCGAACGCGCCCGCGCGGCCATCGGACAGGGCCCGGGCAGCGCTGCTGGGCTGGAAGCCGATCTCGCTGGCGATCGCGAGGATGCGTTCCCGGGTGGCCGCGGAAACGCCGGGCTGGCCGTTGAGCGCGAACGACACCGCCGCCTTGGTCACTCCGGCCCGGCTCGCGATGTCAGCGATCGTCGGACGTTTCACGTGCCTCCCCTCCGGCTCCTAGCGGCAGCCCGGCGCCAGGAGCGTGCCCGCTTCAGGGCGCGGCACGCGGCCGTAGTTACCAATTCGCCAGTGTAATAAGCGGTTGCGGCAGGCGCCCGGCCACCACGCCTTACCAGGCACATCGCCAACCACAGCACCGGGTTATCGCCCACCGCACCACCAGGTCCCCGGCCGCCACCCCACCAGGCGCAGCAAATACGACTTTCCAGCCAACCTCCAGCTGGCGATACTTAACCGGTAAAGTGCCTCGGCTTGCCTGGCCTTGCGCCGACAGCCCCAGGGACGTCGGACCCGCAGAGAGGAGCCGTCCCGTATGCACCGGAATTCCGCGCGGATCGTCGTGGCAGGGCAGCCTGTCAACTGGCTGGGAGCCAACTTCTGGTCCCGGACCGGCGGCCCGCTGATGTGGCGGAACTACGATCCCGGCACTGTACGCGGGGAGCTGGCGGTGCTGCACGAGCACGGCCTGACCATGACCCGCTCGTTCTTCTACTGGCCGGACTTCATGCCCGAGCCCGACCGCATCGACGAGGCCATGGCCGAGCGCTTCACCGACTTCCTGGACCAGCATGCCCAGGCCGGGATGTCAACGGTGCCGACATTCATCGTCGGCCACATGTCGGGCGAGAACTGGGACCCAGCCTGGCGCGACGGCCGGGACCTGTACTCGGACGTCTGGATGGTCGGGCGGCAGGCCTGGTTCGCAGGTGAGATGGTGCGCCGCTTCGGTACTCACCCGGCGGTGTGCGGCTGGCTGGTCTCGAACGAGATGCCGATCTACGGCGGCTGGGGCGAGCCAGGCGTTGTCGCCGCCTGGGCTCAGATCATCAGGGACGCAGTGCGCGCCGCTGGCGGGCGGCAGCCGTTCTCGCTCGGCGACGGCGCGTGGGGAACCCAGTTTAGCCGCGCCCGCGCCGGGTTCGCGCTCCCGGAAATCGCGCCGTTCTGCGACTTCGTCGGCCCGCACGTGTACCCGGTCGGCGACGATCAGATCCGGCAGCACTACGCCGCCGCGTGGCAGTGCGAACTGGCCGGCACGTTCGGCCGCCCGGTCGTGCTTGAGGAGTTCGGCGTCAGCTCGGACTTCGCCTCTGGTGCCAATGCCGCCCACTACTACCGCCAGGTCCTGCACAACAGCCTGCTGGCCGGCGCGACCGGGTGGATCGGCTGGTGCAACTCCGACTACGACGACCTCGCGCACCAGGATCCGTACCGGCATCATGCGTTTGAGCTGCACTTCGGGCTCACCGACAGCCGCGGCAACCCCAAGCCGCAACTCGCCGAGATGAAGGCTTTCGCTCAGACGCTGCGGGCGGTCGACATCGGCCGCTGCGAGCGCGCCCCGTCCGACGCGGCCCTGGTGGTGTCGTCCTACCTGGACACCGGCTACCCGTCCACCTCGGCCGACGACCCTGCCTACATCAACGACACGCTGCGGCAGGCTTATGTGTCCGCCCGGCTCGCGGACCTGCCGGTGGCGCTGGCCAGGGAGAGCAGCGGCATCGGCGACGACGCCCGGCTCTACCTCGTGCCGTCGGTCAAGCAGTTGCTCGCCCCGACCTGGCAGCGGCTGGAACGCCTCGCTGACGGGGGCGCCACGGTCTACGCCTCCTACTCCGGGGGTAACAACGCCGTGCACCGCGGCCCGTCATATGGACGCCTCAACGCGACGTTCGGGGTCGAGCATCAGCTCCGGGCCGGTCTGGTCGACCCGATCGAGGACGACCAGGTGACGTTCACCTTCAGCCGTGACTTCGGCACGCTCTCAGCAGGCGACCGGCTGACCTTCCGCGCCGGCGGCAACGAGCACAGCCGCGCCTACCTCCCGGTCCGCCCGGACGGGGCGCAGGTGGTGGCGTTCGACGGCCGCGGCAGGCCTGCCCTGCTGCTGCGCCGGGCCGGCGCGGGCTCGGTGGTCCTGTGCACCTACCCGATCGAGCACATGGCGGCGGCTACGCCACGGGCCAACCCGGAGGCAACCAGCGCCATCTACGACGCGCTGGCGGCGCATTCCGGCCTGCGCCGGCTGGTTTCAGTAGACGATCCGCGGATCGCCTCCGACGTGCTCCTCCATTCCGGCGGAACGCGATTCGCGTGGCTGGTGAGCCAGGCAGACGAGCCCGTTACGGTCAAGCCGGAACTCATGCCCGGCCTGCGTCTGGCCCATCTCGACGGCTCCGCCGCCGACGAGGCCGCCACGCTGGCGCCGTTCGGAGTCAGCGTTTTCCGGCTGGACACCGCGCCCGATTCGGCCGGGCCGGCGGTCCCCCCGGCACCGGGGCCGTGACTCGGCCCGGACTTGCCGAATCCCAGCAGGCCTCTTGAATAGATTCGACTAAACCGATTAAGTAGAGCCATCGCCTTAGGCAGGCTAATCGCCCGAAGGAGTGGCCATGTTTGGGGTAGCGAGAGGCAGGCACCGCGTCACGCGAGTTGCCAGGTGCGCGGTGAGCGCCGGCGTCGTCCTCGTGGTGGCAGCAGCCCCCGCGGCGGTGGCCAGCACGCGTACAGTGCCCACCCCGCAGGGCGGGCTGGTGTCGCCGGTGGCGCTCGGGGTCAACACCGCGCCGTGGGACTACATTTACGCCGCCGACACGTCGGCAGGCGGCGGGGTGAACACGATCCAGCCGCTGCTGCGGGCCGCGGGCATCGGCCTGCTCCGCTACGGCGGCGGCTCCTACGCCGACTATTACGACTGGCAGACCAATTCGAACATCCAGAACTGCCTGCCGTACGACACCACGGCCTCATTCGTGGTGACGCCCGCCGGCTGCGCAACCTCGGATTCGCTCGACTTCGACCAGTTCTCCGCCCAGGCCAAGGCGGTCGGCGCCGGGAGCTTCGT
Source organism: uncultured Actinomycetota bacterium (assembly GCA_963815375.1). Lineage (GTDB taxonomy): Bacteria > Actinomycetota > Actinomycetes > Streptosporangiales > Streptosporangiaceae > JASHPR01. The sequence goes on from CAWFGX010000001.1 coordinate 456,619, forward strand.
GACCGTGAACTACGGCTCGGGCACGCCGGCCGAAGCCGCGGACTGGGTCAGCCATTCGCTGACCACACCGGGGGATGCCGTCGCGTTCTGGGAAGTCGGCAACGAGAACTACGGCTGCTGGGAGGTCAATAACCCGCTATCGGGGCCGCCCGAGAATTACCAGGGCTACATCCCGAACACGTACACGGAGGTGAACGGCGCCTACGAGAACCCGACGTGCCCGCAGGTGACCGAGGGCGAGGCGGCGGGGACCCAGACCCTGGCGACCTCATACGCTGTCAACGCGCTTCCGTTCCTGCGCGCGATGAAGGCCGCCGACCCGTCCGCGCAGATCGGCGTGCCGTGGGCCTTCGGCAGCAGCGTGCAGGGCGCGTCCGTGCCCGACAGCGACGAGTGGAACAGCACCGTGCTGGGGCGCGACGGCAGGGACGTCAGCTTCGTCGACGCGCACTACTACCCATTCACGTTCAGCGGCACCACGGGCGGAAGCAACCCGACCGACCAGCAGGTGCTGCAGTCCCTGATGTCGGTGCCCTCGCTCTACCGGCAGATCCGCGGCGAGCTCGACGCCTATGACCCGAACGCGCAGGTGATCGTGGGAGAGACCGGCGTCTCCAACAACGAGACCGCGACCGTCTGCACTCCCACCGGGGCGCTCTTCGCGGCCGGGGACGTCCTGACCTGGCTGGCCGCCGGAGCACAAAGCGTGGACTGGTGGGACATGAACAACTACGGCAACACCACCGCAGCGTGCACCAACCCGGACTACGGGATGTTCACCTCGAGCTCGCCCCCGGTGCCAGAGACTCCCTACTACGGGTATCTGCTGGCCTCCGTGCTGGCTCAGCCGCATGCGCTGCTCGCCGCCATGCCCACCTCCGACCCCGCCGATGTCCTGGCCTACCGGTCCCTCCTGCCTGGCGGCAAGGAGGCCATCGCGTTCCTCAACACCAGCACCAGCTCAGCGCAGACGGTGCGCTTCGACTCCGGGATGCGCTTGTCGGGCGCCCTGCGCACCTGGACCTACTGCGCGGGCAGCCAGAACGCCACCAGCTCGAACATCGTCCAGGGCACGGTAAGCGCGTCCTCGCTGGCTTCCGGCGTCACCCTGCCGGCTGAGTCGATGCTCATCGCTGAGGGGCAGGGCTAGTGGCCGCGAGCCGCGGACCCGGGGCGGGCAAGGCTTGGAGAAGCCTTGCCCGGACGCCCGCGCGGCGGGGTTTGACGGGGGGTTATTCGAGCGGCTGACGGGACATGCCGGCAGGCTCACGGCCGGCGGCCAGCCACCCGATCAGTACCGGCGGCCAGCGGCATGCCGACGAGGATCACCAGCAGGTTGGTCACCGGGACGGCTCGCCGGGCGGACAGGGAGGAGCGGCTGCAGATCGCGCGCGAGCTGCACGACGTCGTCGCGCACACGACGAGCCTGATTGCTGTGCAGGCGGGGGTCGCCAACTACGTGATCAGCGCGCGGCCGCACGAGGCAGCCCGAGCGCTGTCGTCCATCGAGCAGATCAGCCGGGGTGCGCTGCGTGAGATGCGGGGGTTGCTCGTGGTACGGCGGGCCGAGGGAAACGACCCAGCGCCGCAGCGGCAGGACGGCGTGCTGGTACCAGCACCGGGACTGGCGGACCTGGGCAGCCTGGTGAAGCGAGCCGCCGAAGCCGGCGTCCGAGTGGACCTAGACATCCGCGGCGAGCGACCCCGGCTTTCCGCCGGGCTGGACCTGGCTGCCTACCGGGTCATGCCGCCTGCTCACGAAACTCGATGCACGCGATCGCGCCCAGCTCGTCATCGCCGCCTACGACGCCGGCCTGGTCAGGCCGCCCCATGGAAGCTAACGGGTCAGCCTGTCCCTTAACGGCCGGGCATATTACGTTCAGCGACCCCTTCCCGGAATAACTGTAATAAGTCCCCCGAGGGATGGGCACCCGCGGCCAGTGGATCCGCTTTAAAGGCCCGAAGCGGCTGGCCGTCGGCGCTGACGCATTCATGATCTCCTTGCCAGGGCCGCCCGCGAGTTTGCGCTTGCTGGAACTGGCGCAGCGCTCGCAACTCGACAGATCCCGCGGCTCGGCTGGGTGGCCATCTGGGCGGCTAGGGCCGGGAGAAGCGCCACCGGGTCTGGCTGAACTTCTTGCCCTTGCCGAAACCGAGGACCTTCGACGGAGCGACGCGGTACACCAAGGCGCTGCCGTTCCGGATGGCGTCCCCCAGACCGGACCAGGTGCCCTCGGGGGCCGTGAAACGGCGGCCGTATTTCGACTCGTAGGTGTCCGCGACCCTGTTGAGCTCGGCCTCATCGCTCACCGTCGCGGCGTCGCCCTCCGCCACCAGGTCGACGCCGTCGGCGAGATCGTTGCGCCCGGTCATGAGGATGCAATGCGGGTTCTGCGCGAGGTTCCTGGCCTTGCGCTCGCCGGGACCGGTGCAGAAGTACAGCGCGCCGTCCAGCCAGATTCCCAGCAGCGTGGTGACGTGGGGGCGCCCGTCCGGGCGTACCGTCGAGAGCCAGTACACCTCGGCATCCCGCAGGCCACCGCGCGCCTGCGTCCACTGCGTCGGGACCGCACCGGGACTGCTGAACGCACACAGTTCGGTCACCGGCTCCTGCTCAGCCATGGCTTGTCTCCCTCTCCGCTACTTTTCTCACGGCTGCCCGGCGGCGGGAACCCGATCCGGACAGACCGGCGCAGCACGACGACATTCCCGAGCTGGTCACCCTGGCCTGCACCATAGCCCGTTGGGAGAGCGAGCTGGCCGACGACTCCGAATGCGTGCGCTGGCTGCGCTACCCCCAGCCACCCGACCGGCGCCGCCGGATCGAGATCTTGTGCGACGCCTACGGCATCCCCATCCCCGCAGACAGAGGTTCTGCCGTCCGACCAGCCGCATCGAGCTGTCGTGCAATCCGTGCGTCACCGTGCTCGGGCCCACGCCCTCCCGTGCCGGCCGTGACGGCCGCCCCTGGCCCCGTTCGGCAACGCCCCCAGGGCGGTCTAATATGACCGTTTTGGAAGGTAGCTGGGAGCACCTGGTAAGGGGGGATCCAGCCAGTGGCTCGCCTGGCGATCGCGCAGAGCTTCCTGGTCGAATATGCCAAGCTCGACACGGACGCTCGGCGCGCGGTAGAGGCCCTGGTCACCGAGTTCGCCCAGCGCCCGCACGCCTGGCGGTACCTGGAGAAGCCGCCGCAGGGCCTGGATGATCGGGTCCGCTTGTTTCGGGTCAACAGCCTGTGGCACGGTGTCGTGCTGGCGCCGGATTCTGGTGATACGTACTGCCTGGTCACGATCCTGCCGCACGAGAAGGCCTATGCCTACGCGGCCGGTCACCGGTTCAGCGTCAACCGGGCGCTCGGCGTGCTGGAGGCCCGCGACGAGGAGACCATCCAGCAGCTGCGGCCCGCCCTGCAGTCGGAGGCCAGGCCGGATGGCCGCCGGCTGTTCGGGGATGTCACCGACGAGGACCTGACCCGGCTGGGCGTCGACGCGCAGGTCCTTCCGGTGGTGCGGCTGCTGGCCAGCGAGGCCGATCTGGAACGGCTGCAGATGGCGCTGCCGGACGCGCAGTACAGCGCGCTGTACGCGCTGGCCAGCGGGATGACGGTGGACGAGGCATGGGCGGAGCTGGCCTGGCTGGCCCCCGGTGGCCGGCCACCGGAGCGGGTTGATGAGCACGACCTGGTCTCCGCGATGGAACGCAGCACCGACCAGATCACCTTTGTTCATGAGCAGGAGGAACTGCCGCTCGTCCTGGCTCGCCCGTTCGCGGCCTGGCGCACGTTCCTGCACCCGGCCCAGCGCGATGTCGCCTACCGGCCCAGCTACGCTGGCCCCGCGCAGGTGACGGGCGGGCCTGGCACTGGCAAGACGGTCACCGTCCTGCACCGCGCGGCCTTCCTGGCCGTGCGCGCGGCGATGCCGCCACAGGCCGGCCCGCCGGTACTGGTCACCACGTTCAGCGGAAACCTGGCCGAGGCCCTCCAGGCCCAGTTGGACCTGCTGATCGGGGACCCGGCCGTGCGCCGCCGGGTCGAGGTGCTCACCGTGGACCGGCTGGCCTACGGCGTGGTCAGCCAGGCACGCGGCAACCCGGTCATCGCCGACGAGCGGGCGCTGCGCACCCGCTGGGCGCAGGCGGCCGCCGATGCCGGGCTGGCGTTCACCCCGGCGTTCCTGACGAACGAGTGGGAGCAGATCATCCTGGCCCGTGACCTGCGCACCGAGCAGGCCTACATGGGCTGCCCGCGCGCCGGCCGGGGGCGGCCGCTGACCAGTGCCCAGCGCAGCCAGGTCTGGCAGGCAGCCGCGCGGGTCACGGCCGAGCTGGCCGCCGCCCGCGAGGCCACCCCCCTGCAGCTTGCCAACGAGGCGGCCGATCTGCTCGGGCAGCCGCGCTACCGGCACATCCTGGTGGACGAGGCCCAGGACCTGCATCTGGCCCAGTGGCGGCTGCTCCGGGTGGCGGTGGCGCCAGGTCCGGACGACCTGTTCATCGCGGCCGACCCGCACCAGCGCATCTACGACAGCCGGGTCTCGCTGGCCAGCCTGCGGATCAGCGTGCGGGGGCGCAGCCGGCGACTGTCGCTCAACTACCGGACCACCGAGGAGATCCTGGCCTGGTCGGTGCCGTTGCTCGGCGCCGAGCCGGTGACCGGCCTGGACGGTGAGGTGGACTCGCTGCTCGGCTACCGGTCCCCCACGCGCGGCCAGCGTCCGCAGCTGGCGATGGCGGCGAGCCGGGCGGGCGAGTTCGCCGCGCTGGCCAGGCGGATCCGCGCCTGGCTGAACACCGGCATCGAGCCCCCCGCCATCGGGGTGGCGGCCCGCTCGGCGGGCCTGGCCCGCCAGGCCCGCGAGGCACTGCAGGCCGACGGCATCATGACGGTCCCGCTCCGGGGCCCGGGTGACCCGCAGGCGGTCCGGGTCGGCACCATGCACGCGATGAAGGGCCTGGAGTTCCAGGCGGTGGCGGTCATCGGCGTGGAGAAGGGCCTGGTCCCGGCGCCGGCCGCCCTCACCTCCGAGGCCGAGGACGCCGTCACCCACGCCCAGGACCTCCAGCGCGAGCGCTGCGTCCTGTTCGCGGCCTGCACCAGGGCCAGGGACCAGCTGTTCGTGTCCGGGACCGGCGCGCCGAGCCCGTTCCTGCCGCATGAGGCCCGGCACGCGCTCGGCGCGCCGGATTCGCGGGATGTCGCGCTCAGAGCGTGACCATGTGGCGCTCGAACTACCTTCCCCCGGATGTGGCCTCCGCCGACTGTCGTTTGTGTCAGCTCCCGGCGGCAGCCCCGCCGCGAGCGTGCTCATCCGGCGCAGCACCGCCGCCCGCGGCCCAGCGGGTGGCGCGCTCAAGCCGCTGGCCGCGGTAACGGTGCCGCGCCCAGATCGAGTCAGGCACGGAGTGGTGAATATGCGTCCCACCGACTGTGACATTGCGGAACGGGCCGCGCCGCCACGCATCGGGCAGGATAGATCCATGGCAGGCTCGGGTGGTTCAGCCGCGCTGCCGGTCATCGACATCGCCCCGCTAGTCGACGGCGCGAGGACCGGTGAGGGCACTGTGGTCGCGGAGCAGATTCAGGCGTCCTGCCGCGAGCGCGGCTTCTTCTACGTGACCGGGCCCGGCGTGCCAGCAGAGCTGGTGGACCAGCTGACCGCCGCAAGCACCGAGTTCTTCGCCCTGCCGCTAGCGGACAAGCTGGAGATCGCCATGGCGCGTGGCGGCCGGGCCTGGCGGGGGTACTTCCCGGTAGGCGACGAGCTCACCTCCGGACGGCCGGATCTGAAGGAGGGACTGTACTTCGGCACCGAGCTGCCGGGCGATGACCCGAGGGTTCTGGCCCGCCTTCCGCTGCACGGCCGCAACCTGTTCCCGCGGCAGGTCCCTCGGCTGCGGCCGCTGGTGCTGTCCTACCTCGACACGCTGACCAGCCTGGGCCAGGCCGTGCTTCGAGGCGTGGCGCTGAGCCTTGGCCTGGACGCCGAGTACTTCGCCACTGGGTACACCGCGGACCCGACCATCTTGTTCCGGATCTTCCACTACCCGCCATCGCCGCCACAGGACGACGGCTGGGGGGTGGGCGAGCACACCGACTACGGGCTGCTGACCCTGCTGGCCCAGGATGACAGCGGCGGCCTGCAGATCGCCACGCCCGAGGGATGGATCGACGCCCCGCCCATCCCCGGCACGCTGGTCTGCAACATCGGCGACATGCTCGACCGACTGACCGGCGGCTGGTACCGGTCCACGCCACACCGGGTCCGCAACCTGAGCGGCCACGGCCGGCTCTCGTTCCCGTTCTTCCTGGACCCCGGGTTCGCCGCCGAGGTGCCGCCGCTGCCCGACCACGCCGTCGTCGGCGAGGACGGCCGACGGCGGTGGGACGGCCAGGACCTGCGTGCCTTCACCGGCAGCTACGGCGACTACCTGCTCGGCAAGGTGTCGAAGGTCTTTCCGCAGCTCCGCCGCGACGTCCTGGGATAGACGCCAGCCAGGCCGCGTGTAACCGGCGTTCTGCGCGGCCTGGGCTGCGCGCATTCTTGCTAGAGGGTGGCCCGGATGCGGTTGATCTGCGCGGCCCTGGGCTGCCTTCAGGGGCCCGAACTGTAGTCGAAGTCGGTGGTAAAGGCGGCGTGGCGGCGTCCCCTGACTTCCCAGCGCAGCACCGGGTCGGTTGATCGCAGGGTGTCGCCGTGGAGTTCAGTGCCGGGGTGGTCGAAGCCCGGGATGCCGCACCGGACGTCGCCGGGTTCGGAAGCGTCGCCTTGGGCCTCTACGGTCAGGTAGCCACCCGATTGCTAAGCGCCGCAGCTCTTTCCTGCAAGGCGGGGTTGACGACTTGGCTGGCCACCGCCTGGGCCAGCGGCAACTGTGCGGTATCACCGGCCTCAGCCTGGTAGATCAGCGCCCAGGCGGTGAACTCGGGCAGATCGGCCCGAACCGCATCCTGATACAGGCGGCGGGCCAGCGGGATGATGAGATCGGGCTGCTGGCGCGCGACGATCTCCAGATGCCCCAGCGTGACGTACCCGGAGACCCAGACATAGCGATCGGGGACCCGGTCACAGCGCCGCTGGGCATCAGTGACCCACTCCATGGCCGTGGCTCCCCGGCCGTCATGCAGGGCGAGCAGCGCGATTGCTCGCCCTGCCATTCCCTCCCAGCAGGGGTCGCCCAGCTGGCAGGCCAGCGCGAACGCCTGCTCGGCGTCGTCTCGCGCCTGGTCCCACTGCCCGTCAGCTGCCAGGCACTGCGCCCGCAGCGCCTGCGGCCAGGGCAGGAAGGCATTCCACCGGTCCCGGTCACAGATCTCGATGCTGCGCTCGGCTGCGGCGCGGGCTTCCTCCACCTGGCCGACGAGCAGCAGGGAACGGGCCAGAACGCCAGTCGACCAGGCCTCCTGGCGGCGGCGGCCCGCCGACCGCGCCGTCTGGCCGGACTGGGTAAGCAGCCGGACTGCGACCTCGTGGTGGCCCAGGTCCGCCTCGTTCATGCCGCCGATCGCCAGCAAACCCCCGGCCAGTGCTGGATCGCCGGCAGCCTCAGCCGCTGCCGAGGCCTCCTGGAGCGCCCGGCCGGCCGACGCATGCCGGCCGGCCTGCACGTCGACGAACGCGAGCTCGCGGAGAATCTCCGCGACCAGGCTCTTGCTGCCCGCGGCCTTCGCGGCCGCCAGCGCGCGGTGCAGCACCACGGCCCCTTCGCCATCGAAGCCGCGGACTGAATGCACCAGCGCAGATCCGAGAGTCCTGAGGACATCCGCATGCAGGAGGGGGTCCTTGGCCCGCTCGGCCTCCTCGGCAGCGCGGCGCAAGGTCTCAATGCCCGCGTCCGCTGATCCCGCGTCCAGGGCTGCGGTCCCAGCCCGCCGCAGCGACCCGGCGACCACCCCAGCCCGCAGTCCGGTGGCCGGAGCAGCTGGCGGGGGGCGGGCGGCGGCCCTCAGAGCGGGCGAGGGAACGATGCCCTCCCTGGAAAAGGCAGCCTCCCATGACGCTAGGTGCACCGTGGCCCGGGCGGGATGGCCAGCGGCGACGAGGGTATGCAGAAACAGCTCCTGCGCGCCCTCATCAAGCGGGTCCAGACCCGTGGCCCGCCCGGCCGCCTCGGCAGCCGCCTCGGCCTTCCCCTCGGCAAGCAACCGCAGCGCTGACTGGCGAAGTTCCTCCATCGACCGGGCCGCGCACCGGCCGCGGGCCAGCATCAGCCACATGTCGAACGACGGGCAGTTGCGCGGCTCGGCACCGGCCAGCAGCTCACCCCCGATCTCGGCCGCCGACAGGGATCCATCCCACAGCGCCCACACGTCCAGCCATAGCGAGCCCGGAGCCAAGCTCACCCGACCGCCACGTAGCAGCCGCGGATCCCCACAGCAACGGCGCAGGTCAGCAAGGCACCACCGCAGCGCTCCGAGCGGGTCGTCGGCCTCGCCGAACAGCTCGCCTGCAAGCTCGCCGCGGGGCAAGGGCCGCTCAGCCAGCGCGACCCGGGCCAGCAGCGCCCACGATTTCTTCCCCCGCGGCGCCGGGCACGGCCGCCCGGACTCGTCGTCGATGCGCGGCTGGCCGAGCAGCCGTACCCGTACGCTCACCGGCGGGGCTCAGCCCGCCCCGGCTGCGGCCGGCTGACCCTGCCTTTGCAGAGCGTGCACGTCGGCCGTCGTGAGGCCGTTGCCGGCGATGCCCCAGTCCCCACTGTGAACCTCCTCGACAATTACCCAGGTGACCGGCCGGAGGTTCTCGCCCTCGATATCGACCATCGTGTCGGTGATCTTCTGGATCATCTCCTGCTTCTGCCCGGCCGTGAACACTCCCTCGATCAGCTTCACTGTGACCATCGGCATCCTGGTTCTCCCCTCATGATGAATACCACGGCACCTGAACCTTCTCCTCCCACCGTGTGAAGCCCCGTGTGACCCGCGCACCATCACCGCGCGACGCCAGCAGCAGCACGCAAACGCGCAAGAGCAGACGATCTGGGCCGGCGATGATTCTGTGAACACTGCCGTTTGAGGGCTCTAATAAGGTCCTCAGACGCCTGGTCTCAGTTGAACCGTGACCCGTTCATCTGCTCGGGGCGACGGGGCGCCGACCGCGTCGTGTTCGGGTGGGGGGTCGGTGGCCACCAACGTGGTCGTGACCCGCCCGATCAGCCGACGCAACTCGGGCACCTGGTCGGGCTGCCACTCTGTCACCAGGCGGTCTATGCCTGCTTCACGGACAGCTCTCAGCTGGGCGGCGGCCTGCTCGCCGGCCGAGGTGAGCACCACGCTGGCGCCGCCCCGAGTGCCGTTGGCGCTGGCCGGGAGGACCGATTCGGCATCACTGCCCTGGCGGGCGGCGGAGGCTGGGCCGTCCGCGGTGACATAGCCGGCGTTCACAAGTTCGGTCAGGCGCTGCTCCAGTTCGCCGCCGGCGATTCCCAGCAGATCGGCCAGTCCGGCCCTGGTAACCGGGGCGTTGTCGGCGACGCGGTACATCAGCCAGGTGCCGCGCGGGCTCAGCTGCACGTCGGCGCTTTTCGCGAGGTGCCGGTAGGTCTCCGCCCGGCGTTCACGGCCGAACAGCGTCATCAGCGCGCGCTCCATCTCCTGCGCGGAGTCACGGGTGGCGGGAATGGCCGTGGGAGCGGTGCTGTGCGCCCGGTCCACCGCCCGCACGGTGTCCCGCAGCGGAACCTCCTTCAGGAACAGGCTCAGGACGAAACCCAGCGCGGCCAAGGGTGCTGCGTACAGGAACACCGTGTGTAGCGCCTGCGCAAAGCCTGCGATATAGCCGTCCCGGATCGCCGGGGGAAGGTGCTCGAGGACGGCCGGGCTGGCTCCGGCGGACGGGCTGATGTCGCTGGGCAATGGGACGCCATGCAGCGCGACCGCGATGTCGCCGGCCAGGACGCCGGAGAAGACCGCACCAAAGACCGAAGTGCCGAACGAGCCACCGATGGACCGGAAGAACGTCGCGCCGGATGTGGCGGCGCCGAGGTCGGCGTAGTCAACCGCGTTCTGCACCGCGATGATCAGCACCTGCAGCGACGCGCCGATGCCCACGCCGAGGATAAATAGGTACAGCGACACGATCCAGAAGTTCGTGTGGATGCCCAGCCGCGACAGCAGGTAAAGGCCGAGGGTCATCAGCGCCGTCCCGATCACAGGGAAGATCTTGTACCGGCCCCACTTGCTGACCAGGAAGCCGGTGCCGGTCGAGGTCAGCAACAGCCCGACCAGCAGAGGAAGCAGCCTCAGCCCGGACTGGGTCGGTGAAACCCCCGGACGACCTGCATGTACTGCGGTAGGTAGGCCAGCGCGCCGAACATGGAGAAGCCAACCGCGAAGCCGACCACGCTGGCGGAGGTGAACACCCCGTTCGCGAACAGGCGCGGCGGCATGACGGGCTCGGCCGCGCGCCTCTCGGCCAGGACGAAACCGGCTCCGCAGAGCACGGCCAGCGCGCCGAGCAAGTAGATCGGGAACGAGTTCCAGGCGAACGTGCTGCCACCGAGCGAGGTGAGCAGGACCAGGCAGACCGCGGACGCGCCGATCAGCGCGGTACCCGCGTAGTCGATCACATGACGGACCTTGCTCAGCCGGCCAGGCAGCACCGCCGCGGTCACGGCCAGGGCCACGATGCCGACCGGAAGGTTGATGTAGAAAACCCACCGCCAAGACAGATTGTCCACAAAGAAGCCGCCGATCAGCGGCCCGAGCACGCTGGCGACCCCGAACGTGGCGCCGAAGATTCCCTGGTAGCGGCCGCGCTGGCGGGGCGGGACGACATCACCGACGATCGTCTGCGTGCCCACGATCAGGCCGCCACCACCGAGTCCCTGGAGGGCGCGCGACGCAATCAGCTCCACCATCGAGTGCGCCAGGCCGGACAGCGCCGAACCGACCAGGAAGATCACGATCGAGGCCTGGAAGAATATCTTCCGGCCGTACATGTCGCCGAGCTTGCCCCACAGCGGCGTCGACACCGTGGAGGCGAGGAGATAAGCGGTGATGACCCAGGACAGGTGCGACAGCCCGTGAAGGTCGCCCGCGATCGTCGGCAGCGCCGTCGCGACGATCGTCTGGTCGAGCGCGGCCAGCAGCATCCCTAGCAGCAGGGCACCGATGATGACGAGCACCCGGCGCTGGTCGATGGCCTGCGGCGGCCCGCTGCGCGCCATTCCGGCACCGGTTCCGGTGGTCACGGCACGCTCACCTCTCCTTCAGCCCGGCCTGCCAGGTACCGCCGGGCCTATGCGAATGTTCTGGCGGCTGCCGGTCATCCCACAAGTCGCGGAAGCCTTCGACCCAGACGGAACGCCCGTAAACCCCGTCACCGAGCTAACTCTGCGCATTCGCCCTCGAGGATCTCAGGTGGTGGTCGACAATCGAATGGTGCCGGTCGTCCGGCGAGCTTGGCGAGCCCGGCGCGAATGTCGTAGCCCTGTGGCATGGTGCGGGCATGACTGGGCAAGCCGCACCAATCACGGTGACGATCAAGGATCAGTCGGGGGCCGGGAAGGTCGCCGCCACCATCACCATTGAGGGCATCGACCGCTGCATTACGCTGCGGGATCTCGTCCGGACCCGGGTCCGCGAGGAGGTCGCGCGCTACAACGCGACCCTGGCTGACATCTTCCAGGGCCTGGTCATGCCGCAGGGTGCGCAGCCCGCGCCGGGGGGGTTCCGGATGCCCGCGCGCAGGCGGGTCGACTGGGAGCAGCAGGCCGGCCTGGCGGTGAAAGCATTCGCCCGCAACGGCTTTTTCGTCCTTGTCGGCGATCGCCAGGTCACCGACCTGGATGAGGTCCTGGAACTGACGGCCGAGTCCGATATCCGGTTCATCCGCCTCGTCCAGCTGGTGGGAGGCTGACGTGGCCGACGCAACCGACGTCCTCGCGCTCGCTGAGGCGGCCAAAAGAGGCGGGACCCGTACGAGCTCATCGTCGGACCTCTGGAGCCAGGCGACGTTCTCCCCCGGACGAGCAGGAACGTCTCCTCACCGAGGACGTTCTCGTGGAGATGCCACCGATGCTCAACTGGTTCGCCGGCCCCGGCAACTACGGCCTGTTCATGGAGTGGGTCTTCGCGGCGGCCGGGCTGAGAGGTTGGAAGGAAGCAGGTCCGCCGCTAGCCGGTCCGCAGCCACACCGCGCAGTCGGGCGGCAGCAGTCCGCCGTCCAGTGGCGAGCTGGCGAGAAGCAGCTCGGCGTGGCCGGCCAGCCGGGTGGGCCGGGGCGACAGGTTGACCACGCACTGGATCCCGCCGCGGTCAAAAGCGAGCACGCCGTCCGCTGCATCCAGCCAGGTCATCGAGCCATCACCGAGGGCAGGCTCGGCGTGGCGGATCCGGAGGGCCAACCGGTACAGCTCGAGCATCGATCCCTCATCACCGGTCTCGGCCTCGACGGTCAGATCGCGCCACTCCTTCGGCTGCGGCAGCCACGGCAGCGCGGCCGTGCCCGGAGGCGAGAAGCCAAACGGCGGCTCGTCCCCGGCCCAGGGCAGCGGGACCCGGCAGCCGTCGCGGCCCGGATCCGCTCCCTTGCTGCGGTGCCAGATCGGGTCCTGCCGCAGCTCAAAGGGAATGTCCTGCACCTCCCACAGGCCTAGTTCCTCGCCCTGGTAGACGTAGACCGATCCTGGCAATGCCAGCGTGAGCAGCGCTGCTGCCCTGGCACGCCGGGTGCCGAGCGCACGGTCGACTGGCAGGCCATGAAAGTAGCGACGGTGCTGAAGGCTGAACGCCGTGTCCGGCCGGCCTAGCCGGGACACGATGCGATCTACGTCGTGGTTGGACAGCACCCAGGTCGCGGGAGCGCCGGCCGCCGCGTTCAGGGCCAGTGTGCTGTCGATGACCTCCCGCAGCTGTGCGGCATCCCAGGGGCAGCTCAGGTAGGGGAAGTTGAACACCGTGTGCAGTTCTCCCGGACTGACGTACCGGGCGAGCCGGACCGCGTCCGGTATCCAGATCTCCCCAATCAGGACCGTGTCCGGATACTCGTCAGCGACGGCCCGCCACCGGCGGTAAACCTCGTGTACGTCGTCGCGGTCTGCATAGGGATGATGCGGTCCTGGCGGTGCGTCAATGCTGACCTCCGGCAGGGACGCGTCTTTGGTGAGCATGGCCGCCGAGTCGATCCTGATGCCGTCGGCGCCCCGCTCGAACCAGAACCGCAGCACGTCCTCGAACTCCGCCCGGACGTCCGGGCTTGCCCAGTTGAAGTCCGGCTGCTCCGGCGCGAACAGATGCAGGTACCACTCACCCGGCCGCCCGTCGCGCTCGCGGATGCGGGTCCAGGCAGGCCCGCCGAAGATGGACCGCCACTCGTTCGGGGGAAGGTTGCCGCCCGGGCCGCGGCCTGGCCGGTACCAGAACCTGGCCCGCTCGGCGGATCCAGGCGCGGCCGCCAGAGCACCCTGGAACCACGGATGCTGGTCGGAGCAATGGTTCGGGACGATGTCGATGATGATCCTGATGCCTGCCGCGTGCGCTTCCGCTATAAGCCCGTCAGCGTCCGCGAGCGTGCCAAAGACGGGATCGATGCTGCGGTAGTCAGCTATGTCATAGCCGGCATCAGACATCGGCGACGGGTACCACGGGTTGAACCAGATCGCGTCGATACCGAGCCCGGCCAGGTAACTAAGCCGCGCCCGCACGCCGGCGAGGTCACCGATCCCGTCCCCGTTGCCGTCGGCGAAGCTGCGCACGTACAGCTGATAGATGGCGGCGCCGCGCCACCACGGCCCGTCCAGGCGGGCCGGCTGGCCGGCGTGCGAGGCTTCGAGGTCTGGCACGAGAACCTGCTTCCTGTTCGTGATCGGGCAGCGCGGGACCGGCCAGACGGCTGCTGGCAGCCGGCTCGCGATGCTGGCTTGTGCTGATGCGGGCGGCGTAGCCCGGTGCGCTGCTGTCAGCCCCTGAGGCCTCCGGCGGTCAGGCCGGACATGATGTTGCGCTGGAAGATCAGGAAAAATACGATCGTCGGGATCGCGGCCATGGCGGACGCCGCGATGATCAGGTTCTGCGGCGTGCCAACCACCGCCTGCCAGATGCCGACATTGAGGGTCTCCCTGGTCGGGGTGTAGCCGGCCTCGACTAGGAGCGGCCAGAGAAAGTCCTTCCAGACCGCGACGAGTCCGAAGATCGATACGACGCCGAGGATTGGCCGGGAGATGGGCAGCACGATCCGCAACAGGATCTGGATCCGGGATGCGCCGTCGATCTGAGCTGCGTCGATGTAGTCGGTCGGGATCGAGTCGAAGAACCGTTTCAGCAGGAAGATGTTGAACGCGTTGGCGACCGAGGGCAGCCAGATCGCTGCCGGCGAACCGATCAGGTTAAGGTGCAGGACCGGCAGGTCAGCCACGGTCACGTACTGCGGCACTACGAGCACCGTGCTCGGGATCATCAGCGTGGCCAGCATCATGAAGAAGATGACGTTCCCGAATACCGGCCGCAGCTTGGACAGTGCATAGGCCGCCGCCACGTCGAAGACGAGCTGGAACAGCAGCGCCCCGAACGCGTAGTAGACCGTGTTCCATAGCAGCCGCGCTATATCCAGCCGGTCGAAAGCCTGCCAGTAGCTGGCCGGATACAGGTGATGCGGGTACAGCGTCGGCGGCGTCGCGATCGCTTCCTGGGTCGACTTCAGCCCGTCGGTGACCAGGAAGTACATCGGCCCGATGAACACGAGCGTGAAGATCACGATAACCAGCGTCAGGACTACCCGGTAGGCGATCTTGCCGCCGCGCCGGTTCAGCTGCGCGCTGGAAATAAGCGTCCTGGTCGAGCCGGCAGCGGCCGCCTGGCGCCGCTGGCCGCGAGCACTGGCGGCGGCAAGACCTGCCATCTGGTCCCTCCTAGCCCTTGCTGCGCTCTCGGGTGGCCCACAGGAACCCGCCGGAGAAGACGGCGAGCACCAGCATGAGGATCACGCCGAGTGCCGATGCGCTGTTGTAGTTGCTGGAGCCGCTCATCTCGAACGCGTACTGGTAGATGAGCATCACCACGGACAGGGTGTTGTCTCCGACGCCGCCGCCGCCGTTGGTCAGCACCCATGACTCGACGAACATCTGCATGGTCGCGACGACCTGCAGCATCAGCAGCATGATCAGGATCAGCTTCGTCTGCGGGATGGTGACGTGCCGGATCCGGCTAAACAGGCGGGCCCCGTCGAGCTCGGCCGCCTCATACAGCTCGCCCGGGATGTTCTGCAGCGCCGCCAGGTAGATCAGCGTCGCAGCCCCCATGTTCATCCAGGTGGAGGCGATTACCACCGAGATCATCGCCGTGCTGATGAACCCGCTGCCGGGCTGGAATACCCACTGCGAGGTCGGCAGGTGCAGGATGTGCAGCAGGTGGTCGAAGAGGCCGTACTGCGGGTTGTAAAAGTAGGCGAACAGCAGCAGCGCCGAGGCCGGCGGCAGCATCACCGGCAGGTAGACCAGCACCCGCAGGTATCCCTTAGCGTGCCGCAGCTCGTTCAGCAGGATCGCCACGCAGAACGGGACGACATATCCGATGACCAGTGCGAGCAGCGTGAACTCCAGCGTGTTCCGCCAGGCCAGCCTGAAGGTCGGGTCGTGGAAGATCCGGATGTAGTTGGACCAGCCGGCCCAGGCAGAGCCGCCGCCGTATACGGCCTTCTGGAAGCTCATGATGATTTCGCGGATGATCGGATACCACGAGAAGAACGTGAAGCACAGCACCGCACCGATGAGGAAACCGTAGGCCGACAGATTGCGCCGCAGCCCGGACCCGAGATGGCCGGCCGCCGACTGCCTGCGCGCCTGGGCCTGGGCCTTGGTTTTGGACTTGGGCAGCGCCGCGACATCTCCCATCCGGGTCTCCTGTTCTCTGGGCCTGCTGGCTGCTGCGGATTGTGCCGCCACGGACATGAAACGGGCAGCGGGGCTGGGGACCGGCCCGCACGCCTGGGTCCGCGGCCAGGAGCTGGGCGGCCGCCGGCCAGGCGTGGAAGCCGGCCCCGCAATACCGGCCCCCACGCCTCGTCCGGGGGGTAGCCGGGCGTAGTGTCCCCGGCTTTTGGGTGTCCCCCGACTGCGCGGTTACGGCGTGGTGAACTGGAGGAGGCTGTTGACGTTGGACGCCCCCGACTGCAGCAGCGCCGGGATGTTAGCGTTCGGCTCGGTCAAGACAGCCAGCATGACCGGGTCGAGCGTCTTGTAGACCGCCTGCGCATCAAACGGCTCGCCGTCGCTAGTCTCGTTCGCCTTGGTGTAGGACGTGTAGTACGACAGGTTGATCGTCGCGTACTTCGCCCGCAGCGCCGAGACCTGCGCCCCGGCGGCGCCGTTGAACAGCTGGGGCTCGGGGAAGCCGACCGGTATCCCGTCCGCCTTCAGCCGGGCGAAATTGAAGGTGGTGCCCTGGCCTGGAGTCAGGCACTCGAAGTCGATGAACTTGATGCCGGCCTCAATCTGCGCCGGGGTGTCGTGCTTGGCGAAGAGGTAGTCGTTGCCGCCCCCGAGCGAGCCGGCCGGCGTGCCGGTGAGGCTGGGCAGCGGGCCCATGCCGATGACGTTGACGTTGCCCTTGTCGGTGGGCACGATCACGTTGTAGACGTCGTCCGGCGCGGCGATGTACATGCCCAGCTTGCCCTCGGCGAACTGCTGCTGGAGCGTACCCCAGCCCAGGCCCTGGGTGGCGCTCATGGCGCTGTCGGTGAACCGCAGCGTGTGCAGGGCCTCCAGGATCGCCGTTCCCTTGGAGTTGTCGAAGCTCGCCGTGGCCGGAGTGGTGGACGTGTTGACCATCGAGCCGCCCAGGGCGTCGATGTAGGACGCGAAGTGCCACCCGCCGTTGCCGTTGGCGCTGTAGTCGCCCCAGCCTTCGATGCCGTGCCCGAGCTTGCTGATGGCGACAGCGTCCTGCTCTACTTCCGCCCAGGTCGTGGGAGGGTCATTCGGATTCAGGCCGGCCTCGGTGAACAGCTGCCTGTTGTAGATAAGGCCCTGGGTGTAATTGGAGGTAGGCAGCCCGTATATCGACCCGCCCGCGGTCACCGCCTTCATCGCGGACGGCACGATATCGGGGAGGTTCGGCACCGTCTTGGAGTTCACGTACTGGGTGATGTCCGCCGCCTGACCCGAATCGAGCACCTGCGGCAGGTCGGTGAAGTTGGTGTAGAAGATGTCCGGCTCGGTCCCGGCCTTGAGCATGGCGGTGAAAATCGACACCGTCTCACAGGGGTATTCGTAGACGCTCTGGATCGTTATGTTCGGGTTGGCCTTCTCGAACGTGCTTACGTCCTCCAGCCACTCCCTGTGCTGTACCGGGTTGTTCGCGGCAGTGGGCGCGCAGTCGATGCTGATGGTGACTTTACCGCCGGAGTTCGACGCGGGGCTGCTCGAGCAGGCCGCGGCCCCGAGCCCTATCGCCGCCACGGCGGACACTGCAAGTGCCTTGCGGCCGCCGCGCCACCAGTGAAGCTGTCTGCTCATCGATCAATCCTTCCTTGGGCTGAACGCGGGCGATGTTGCGCACCGGAGGCAGCCGGGCTGCGGCGAACCGCGGCCGTGGCATCGGGCGAGGTGGCAGGCCGTTCCGGAATGATCCCGGATCGGACTGGCTTGCGCCACCCCTCCGGTGCGGAGCTTGTTGCACCGAACAATACGTAGATGGACATCTGCTAGCAAGATATTGATGAAACATTGCAAGGACACAACTTCATCACGAAGATCGGCGTGTCCGCCTCCACGAGGCGCGACAGCGCACGCACAGCCAGGACCCCACCGCATGAAGTGCGCGCTTATGCACGCCGACGCTCCTCGCCAGCGAACGGCAGGCTACAGCTGACAGGACTACGCAAGGTCTTGCAAAGTCTTGCCATCAGATGTCGTATTGTTGCGGGCATGACGCGAACTCCAGCCCGGCGGCTCGCCGAGGTCGCCCAGAAGGTCGGCGTTAGCGAGGCCACCGTGAGCCGTGTGCTCAACGGCAAGCCGGGTGTGTCAGACAGCACGAGGGAAGCTGTGCTGACCGCCCTGGACGTGCTGGGCTATGAGCGCCCCACCCAGCTGCGAGGTGACCGGGCCAGGCTGATCGGCCTGGTCCTGCCAGAGCTGCAGAACCCGATCTTCCCTGCGCTCGCCGAGGTCATCGGAGGGGCACTCGCCCAGCGAGGCTTCACTCCGGTGCTCTGCACCCGAACTGCCGGCGGGCTGTCGGAGGCAGATTACGTCGATATGCTGCTCGACCAGCACGCGTCCGGGGTCGTCTTCGCCGGCGGTCACTACGCGGAGCTGGCTGCACCGCACGACCACTACCGGCTGCTCCATCGGCGCGGCATCCCGGTCGTGCTGGTCAACGCCGCCATTGACAACCTGGAGTTTCCCTGCGTGGCGACCGACGACGCCATCGCCGCCGCGCAAGCGTTCCGGCATCTGGCCTCGCTCGGGCACCAGCGCATCGGCCTGATCCTCGGACCGGAGGATCACATGCCATCGCGTCGCAAGCTCGCCGCGTTCACCGAGCACGCCGAGCGGGCGGGCCTGGCGATCGCCCCGGTAGAGCACGCGCTGTTCTCGCTGGAGGGCGGCCAGGCTGCAGCCAGCCAGATGCTGCGGCTCGGCGTCACCGGGGTCATCTGCGCCAGCGACGTGCTCGCGCTCGGCGCCATCCGCGCCGCGCGCCGGGCCGACCTGTCGGTGCCCGCCGACGTCTCGGTCGTCGGCTTCGACGACTCCGCCTGGCTGAACTCCACCGATCCGCCGCTCACCACCGTCCGCCAGCCCATCGAGGCAATGGGCAAGGCCGCGGTTGCGCTGCTGGTCGGCCAGATGGAGAGCGCATCGGCCTATCCGAAAGAGCTGCTCTTCGAACCCGAGCTGGTTGTCCGGGGCTCGACGGGGCCAGCCCCGGCTCAGCAATCGGGCGAAACCGAGGAAATTCTGAGGAACCGGGTCGTCCCGGCCTGATGTCGTCGTCTCACCCAAGAGGCCAGGTCAGCCGCTGCCACATCGCTCTCGGCATCCACAAGCTCCGCCTGGCTGGCAAAGCGCATCTCATTTTGACTGACTGACTAGACACTCTCTTATACGATCGGGTTGTGCCCAGACCACGGAGTGAGGACCGGCGTAACGCGATCTTGTCGGCGGCGACCCGCGTCATCGCGTCCCAGGGGCTCGGGGCGGCGACAGCGCTGATCGCGAAGGAGGCGGGCGTCTCCAATGGTTCGCTGTTCGTCTACTTCGACACGAAGGCGACGCTCCTTAATGAGCTCTACGTCGCCTTGAAGACCGAGATGACGGCCGCAGCCATCGTCGGCCTTCCGGCTGAGGGCGAGCCCTGCGAGCGGGTCTTCCATATGTGGACGCAGTGGCTGCACTGGGCCACGACCAACCCGGAGAAGCGCCGGGCGCTCTCGCAACTCGACGTGGCCGATGACATCACCGCCGACAGTCACCGGGCGGTGAGGTTTGCGTTCCGCGACATCGCGGAACTGCTGGACCGAAGCCGGGCCGCAGGGCCGATGCGGGATGCGCCGCTCGGTTTCGTTCTGTCCCTCACGAGCGCGATCGCAGACGCGACGATCGACGCGATGCTCCGCGAGCCTGCCGAGGCCGGGGCTCGCAGCCGAGTCGCGTTC
Source organism: uncultured Actinomycetota bacterium (assembly GCA_963815375.1). GTDB lineage: Bacteria > Actinomycetota > Actinomycetes > Streptosporangiales > Streptosporangiaceae > JASHPR01. Next base: position 476,221 of record CAWFGX010000001.1, read on the forward strand.
GACGCCATATGGAGGGTCCTTGCCGGGTCCTCTGTCCCGGCCAGTGCCTGATCCAACAACCACCGCGGGGGAACCGACATGCAGAACACGGGCAACAGCCCGTCATCGGGCAGGGCGTGGATCATCACCGGGCCGACATCCGGAATCGGTCGTCGCACCGCGCTCGAACTCGCCAGTCACGGCACCGTCGTGCTGGTCGGCCGCAACCAGGGCAAGCTCAGCGAGGTCGAAGCCGAGATCCGGGCGCAGCCCGGCGGCCATGCGGTACCGATCGTCTGCGACTTTTCGGACGTCCCGAGCGTGCGGCGCGCGGCCGCACAGATTGTCGCGCTTGATCTTCCGGTCGCGGGGCTGCTTAACAATGCGGGCATCATGCTAATCCGTGCCGGCCAGAGTGCGCAGGGGTGGGACCTCGTTTTTGCGACCAACCACCTTGGGCCGTTCGCGTTTACCGAGGCGCTCATACCCCACCTCCCCGACGGCGCGAACGTCGTGTTTATCTGCTCGGGCGTTGAAGATCCCGGGCGCAAGCCAGCGGTCGCCTCCGGCTTCCGCGGCGGGCGCTACATCTCCGCCGGGGCGAGCGCCCGCGGCGAATGGAAGCCCGGCGGCTCGTCAAAGCCGGGCTTCGACGCCTACGCCACCTCGAAGCAGTGCAACCTCGCAACGGTTCTCACGTTCGCGCGTGAGACCCCGAGACTCCGCTTCAACGCGGTCGAACCCGGTTTCAACCCCAGCACCGGCCTCGCCCGCGACGCGAACGCCGCCCTCCGGTTCCTGGCGAGGTACGTACTCTCACCGCTGGCGCCCTTCATCAAGTACTGGAGCACCCCGAAGCACGCCGCTCGCGTGATCACCGAGGTCCTGACCAGCGAGTCCCATCAGACAGGGGCGTACTACGACGAAAACGGCAAGCCGATGGCGGGTTCCGCTCAAGTGCGCGACCCTGCCTTCGCCGGCCGGGTCGTCGCCGAGACCCGCGCCCTGCTCGCCACCGTCCCGGTGGACGCGGCGCACTAAGATCACGCGTGTGCCTTGCCCGGCAACAGCAGCCTTGTCTGCCAGCCTGAATGATTCCGGGAGGTCAGGGGCTCGACAGACACGAGCCCGAGCCGCTCTCCGAGGTGGTCGACGCGAAAGGAACGGCACTCATGGCTAACGACCCAGCAGGCCACCCTGGTACCCGAGGCAATACGATCGCTGACCCCGCCGAGGCCGCAGGTCCCGGCTCAGTCGATCGCCGCCACCTTCTGCTGGTCGGCGCGGGGCCTGGCCTTGGAATGGCCGTGGCCCGTCGCTTCGCCGTGGGCGGCTACCGGGTAACCCTGGTGGCGCGTAGCACCGACAGCCTCAGCGACCTGGCGGGAACCCTGGCCGATACCGGTGCCAAGATCAACACCATCGCGGCCGATGCCAGCGATCCCGACGGCCTGGGCGCCCGAATTAGGGAGCTCTATCTGGGAAATGGCGCACCGGGCGTCATTGTCTATAACGCCGTCATGGGAGCTCCGGACCGGCTGCTGAGCTCAAGTGTCGCCCACCTGCAGGTGGCGTATTCAGTAGATGTCATCAGCGCCATCGTCGTCGCGCAGGTGGCCGCCCCGGCCATGCGGGCTGCCGGCTTCGGGACCATCCTCGTCACCGGGGGCGGATTCGCCGACCACCCGATCCCGGCGCTTGCGACCGTTTCCCTGGGCAGGGCGGCTCTCCGGTCGGCCGCGACAATGCTCGGCGCTGACCTGGAACCGGACGGCATCCGTGTGGCCACACTGACGATCGCAGGGCAGATAGTTGCAGGTACGTCCTTTGACCCCGAGCGCATCGCCGAACGCTACTGGGAGGTTGTCCACGTGGACGGTCCATGGCAGGCAGAATTCCGATTTACCGGCGAGTAGGCCGGTGGCCGCTGGTGACCGGCCTACTCGGATCAGCCCTGCGACCCGGCAAGCGTCTGGAGGAATGTGGCCGCTTCCGGTCCGGCGAAGGAAGCCCCGTAGCCGGCGTTGAGCACTACGCAGCCGACTGCGACGCTGAGCGTTGGATCGAAGACGACCATCCAGCTGTTGGGTTGCTGCTGGCCGCCGACGTCCGCCGTGCCTGTCTTGCCGTACACAGCGGACCCCACGCCGTTGAAGACCCCGGCTGCCGTGCCGCCGGTCTGCGTGACGGCTTGCATCATCTGCCATAGGTACTGGTGCACGCTGCCGGGCAGCGGTGCAGCGGCGAGCTGGGCTTGGCCTGGCACGACGATCGGCTGCCTGAACGAGCCAGTGTCCACCGTCGCGGCCACGGAGGCCATGGCCAGTGGGGAGGCCTCCAGCTGCCCTTGGCCGAACAGTTCCTGGGCCAGCTCTCCGTTGTAGGCGTCGGAGGGGATGCTGTAGTAGGGACCGCCGGAACCGATGCCGATGTTCCACTGCTGGTTGAGGCCGTAGTACTTCTGGGCCGTCTGGGCGAGCGTACCGGGGCCGATGTTGTCGTACCAGCGGCTGAACGCGTTGTTGCAGGAGGCGGCGAAGTCGGTGAGGAACGGCGTGCTGGCTGGTTCGCTGAGGCCCTGGTCGTTCTTGAACGTGTTGCCGTTGATGACGAGCTGCGAGGGGCACTCGACGGGCTGGCTCGGCGAGCTGACCAGGCCGCTGGTGAACAGGGCGGTCGATGTGATGATCTTGTCTGTCGAGCCGGGTGCCACCCGTGCGGTGAGTGCGAAGTCGTTCTGTCCGTCGTTGTTGGCCACAGCCAGGATGTCGCCGGTGCTCGGCTGGATCACCACCATCGAGCTGTCTGGATGAGCCTGGACCGCCGACTGCGCCCCTGCCTCCACTGCCGGGCTGATGGTGGTTTTGACCACCCCGGTGGCGACCGGATGGCTGAGCACGAGCGCGGTGCTCGCGATGGGCGCGTTGCCGGGACCGACGAGTTCTACCTCGATTCCCGGGGTGCCCTGTCCTGCAGGGGCGCTGCTTTTCAGAGCCGCCGCGAGATGGTCGACCCCCGGATCGCTCGAGTCCGCGAGGTTATTGCCGGCGGCGTCCACCACCTCGCCCGCGCCCGGTGGTATCGCGCTGCTAATGACCTTCTCGCTGGCGGTCAGGTTGGGCGCCACGAGCGCGGGATTCCATCTGACCCACCAGCCGCCGTCCTTCGCGTACGCGGTCAGGTGCGAGGTGTAGGACCAGGCGGCGGTCACCGCCGGGTTCGAGCCGCCCGCGCCTGGGCCGCTCGCTGCAGACTGCCCGGCCGCGCCTGAGACCGGGGGCGCGGGCAGCCCTACCGTGGCGTCTACTGAGAACGCCACCGTTCCCTTCGCCGTCGTGCTCTGCACCGCCAGCTGCAGAGCACGAAGGTTCAGGCCGTCGTCGTAAGAGGTCAGCGCAGCCGCAGCCGCAGACGGCTTATTGGTATAGCTGGCGGCTTTCCGGAGGTGCCCGTTCTTCCAGGCCGCCAGGAACGCCTCGGCGGTCTGGCGAGCAGCTAGCGCCGGCTGGGTGGCAGTGGGGTGGAAACCGGGCGGGACGGTCGCCTTGTCCGAGCCGAAGACACCCGTCAGCATCAGCACAGCGGCCAGGCCTACTACTCCGGCCGCGCCGATCCCGCCGACCACGGCGAGCTTCTTTCGCGAACGCGGCGGCCCGCTCCCGGTGACCGCAGGCTCGTCGCGAAACCACCGCCCCGGCTCGTCCCAGGCCGGCGGTTCGGCGTCATGCTGGCGAGGTATCCAGAACGGGGCCTCGTCCGCAGGGGGAGGTTCCGGCCAGCGGGAACCGCCGTCCGCCTCGTCGTGCCCGGCCGGCCCGCTCATGGGTCCCCTTTCACCCGGCCACTGCTTAGCAGGCTGTGGTCGCTGACGGTGGGGAGTGCCCAGCGTCAGATGCAAACCCAGCACAGGCCGCTCGGCGCGATCAGCAAAGGCCGGAATAGCAACTCAGAAAGTCTAAAACCCGGCCAAACGTACCATATCAGCACTCTAGTGCCGGACCCGATCCCCCGCCCCGATCCTTGTCAGGGACTCACATTGTCCTGTGCGAAGCAGTCTGACGTGCAGTGCGTGTACCTGTGGACTGTCTGCGGCTGAGGATGGGGACCAGCACGGCGGCGTTGGGTGAGCCCAGGCCGGTGACCGGGTCCCAGCCAGGCTGGGCCTGGTAGCCGGTGTAGGTGGTGCCGTTGACGAGCACCGTGTTGTTGCCGGTGGCGATGTCGTGGAACGCCCGGCTGTAGTCGGGGCTGCGGGCGATCTGGTAGAGGGCGGGGTTGACGAAGCCCAGGTCGTGGCCGGCGAGCTGATCAGCCAGAGCTGCCAGCCCGGCCCACAGCGGGGTGGCGGCGCTGGTGCCGCCAGCCGGAACCAGCTCATAGCTCCCGCCGCCGGTCACTCTGGCCAGTGCCATGCCGGTGCTGGCGTCGCCGGCCACGTCGGGCACACCCCGTGTGACCCCGGCGCCGGGGAGGCGGTTCTGGTAAGCGGGGCGGGCGAAGATGCCACTGAACCCGCCGCCCGAGGCGAAGTCCGCTTCGCCCGGCACAATCTGGTTCCAGGCTGTCTCCCCGATATAAGAGCCGGTCTGCGGGCTGGCGGTGAGCGTGGTGCCGCCGACGCCCAGGACGTACGGGTCGGAGGCGGGCAGGCTGACCTCTTTGACCGGTGTGGTCCCGAAGCCGTAGCTGCTGCTCACCGCCCCCGAGTCGCCACTGGCGGCGACCACTGTCACATGCCGGGCCGCGGCCTGCCGCAGTACGCCGTGCATCTGGGCAACCTGGGCCGGTGAGAAGAAGTGCTCACCAAGGGCCCCGCTGAACGAGACCACATCGGCGCCGTGAATCGCCAGTGGCAGGGCCGCGACCATGCCAGCAGCCGTGCTGGCGGCGGTGGACTGCGGCGGGTTCGGCATCAGGACCACACGCAGCGCCGCCCCGGGCGCGACCGCGTGCACGATCTCGGTATCGATGATCTCCTCAAGGGTCGCATCCCACGGCGCGCTGGCCCGGGCCAGCGTGTTCACCACGCTGATGCGGGCCAGGGGCAGCCCGAACAGGCTGTCGAAGGTGACCAGGTCCTGGCGGATGTCGGTGACCACCGGAGGCGGGGTCGCCGGATCGGCGGCGAATACGATCACGCTCACGGTCTCGCCGCGGCCGTCGATGCCGCGGTCGAGCAGAGGCTGAATGTTATAGGCGGTCCGGAACTGCTGAGGTGTGTAGCAGCCTGCAGGGCTGGCGGTCAGGCAGTCAATCTGCACTGACTGAGCCAGCGCGCAGACCGGGATGCCCGGCCCCGCCAGCACACCCAGGGCCGCAGCGCAGACGGCAAGGTTCGTCCAGCGTCGTCGGATCATGTTGTTTTCTCCTCGGTTCAGCCCAGGCGGTTTGGACCCGGGCGTGCATCACACGCTTGATGCGCTGGAGGTGGAGGGTCGGGAGTCCAGCGGGAGCTCGCCTGGTGCCCAGTAGAAGGGGTCGGCTGTCTTGTCGCCGAGCAGCTGGCGGCGTCCAGGCGCCAGCCCGGCCCATGCTGGCACGTCCTCGAACGGCATGTCGCGCGAGGTAAGCCACCGGTAGCTGTACGCCAGGAGATGGCGCGCCGGGTGCGGATGCCGAGGTTGTCCCGCCGGCGGTGCCAGATGCGGGCGTCGAAGACGGCGACAGTGCCGGCGGGACCCAGGATCGGCACCCCGCAGGGCTGCTGCTCTGCCGGGTGGCGCGCCTTGGCGTCAAGGTGGCTGCCGGGGAGCACCTCGAGTGCCCCGTCGTCGGGCGCCTGGACGTCAGTGAGGTAGACGGCCACTTTGAGGGTTACCCGCGGCTGGTCCCGCCACGGCAGGCGCATGTCCCGGCCCATCAGGCCGTTGTCGCGATGCCACTGGCGGGCCCCGGTCGGCGGGTGCGGCGGGTGGACGTCGAGGTGGGAGTGGTTGATGTAGACGTTGGGCGACAGAAGTTCGAGCACCACCGCCAGCAACGGCGGCCAGTCGACCACTTCGGCCAGGTCAGGGTGGCGCGACAGCCCCGACAATAGGTGGAGCTGCCCGCCTGAGGAGCTGTGAGAGGAGCGGGCCGCCACCTCGTCCACGGCCCTGCGAAGCCGCCGGGTGAGGTTTCCGTCCAAGGCACCGATCAGAGACCAGCCGTCGCGGGCCACGTCGGCAGCCACCTTCGCGGCGCGACCCTCTTTCGGTATTCCCGCCCCGGTAATGTGCTCCCGCTCGCGCATCAGATGCTCCACAGGGCTTGGGTGGGTGACATGCGGGCCGCGCGCAGTGCGGGCCACAGGCCGGCGACGGCGCCGATCACCATGGCTGCTCCGATGCCGCCGCCCCAGGCGAGTGCCGGGATGACGACGAGTTCGTGCTTGGCCGACGCGTAGATGGCAGTGGCCAGAGCGCCGGCACCGACACCGGCGGCTCCGCCGGTGAAGGCGAGCAGTACGGCCTCGGCGAGGAACTGGATCCGGATGTGGCCCTTGGTGGCGCCCAGGGCACGGCGCAGGCCGATCTCGGAGCGTCGTTCGAGAACGGAGATGATCATGATGTTGGCTACGCCGACCGCTCCGACAAGAAGGGCCACGGCGCCGAGACCCAGGAAGAGGTCGTCGAAGGCGCCCTGGGCGTCGGCCTGGGCGACGAGAGCAGCTGAGGGCTGGCTCACGTCGACTTCGCTGGGGTTCTCGGGGTAGGCGGTCGCGGCGAGGAGGCCGTCGACGGTGTCGACCTGGCTGGTCTGGGCGCGAACGTAGATGGTGGAGGGATGGCCGTCGAAGCCGAAGTAGTGCTCGGCGGCGGGGAACCCGACGAGCACCGAGGAGTCGATGTCGGGGGCGAGCACGGCCGGGTTCAGGATGCCAGTCACGTAGCACCACATGTTGTCGGCCCAGATCCGCTCGCCGGAGTACACGCGGTCGATCCCGAGGCGCTGGGCGGCGGCTGCCCCGAGCACACAGACGGGTTCCTGGGCAGTTGCCGTGCTGAGGTAGCGGCCCTGAGCCACGCTGGTGCCGACGGCACGCAGCAGGCCCAGGCTGGCGGCGTCGATGCCGATCGCGTTGGAGTTGATGGCGGGGATGAGCGGGCTGCGGTAGACGTTGCCGGTGACCGAGCCGGTGTCCTGGACCTGTGTGACGCCGTCGATGCGCCCGATCATGGCCGGGGCGACCTCAGAGAGCTCAGCGGTCTGGCCGGTGAAGCTCTGGCCGTTCTGGACCACCAGCAGGTTGGTGCCGAGGGCTGAGATCTCGTTCAGCAGCCCGGCCGAGGCCGACGAGGACAGTCCCAGCACGGCAACGATGGCGGCGACGCCGATCGCGATGCCCAGAGCAGAAAGCCCGGCGCGGAGTTTGCGGGTACGCAACCCCACGGTCGCAAGGCGGGCGAGGTCGGCGGGGCGGAGCTTTCTTGTTTCGAAGGTCTGGGTGCTGGTCATCGCGGGTCCGTTCGGGTCATGTCGCCAGCGGTGACTCCCGGTGTCCGCGATGCTTCCTCGGCGCTGTCGGACACGATCCGGCCGTCGAGCATCTCGATGCACCGGCCCATGCGTGCCGCGATGTCCCGGTCGTGAGTGACGACCACGATCGTCACTCCCCGGTCGTTCAGGTCTTGGAGGAGCCTCACGATGGCCCGTCCGGTCGCCTGGTCGAGGTTGCCGGTCGGCTCGTCGGCCAGCACGATGGCCGGGCTGCCCACCAGCGCTCGTGCGATGGCGACCCGCTGGCGCTGCCCGCCTGACAGCTGGCCAGGGCGGGCCTGCGGCCGTCCCTCCAGACCAACCAGTGCCAGTGCGTCGAGGCCGCGTGCCCGTCGTTCGGCTATGGGGACTCCGGCGTAGAGGAGCCCGTCGGCCACGTTGTCGAGCGCGCTCTGGTGCTCGTTCAGGAAGAACTGCTGGAACACGAACCCGATGCGGGTCGCCCGCAGCGCAGCCAGATCCCGGTCGGACAGCCGCTCGACGTCGTAGCCGGTGATCCGCACCCGGCCGGCGCTGGGCCGGTCCAGTGTGCCCATCAGCTGCAACAAGGTGGTCTTCCCCGATCCCGAGGGGCCGACGATGCCGGCCAGCTCACCGCGGGCGACAGCGAAGGAGACGCCGCGCAGGGCGGTGACAGGCGGCTCGCTCGGGTAGACCTTGGTGACCTGGTCGACCTCGAGCACCGCCGGATGGCTGCCGCCGCCGGCGCCGACAGTTCCGGCTACGCCGGGCACGAGCCCCGCTGTGCTCGTAGGCGTCATAGGGCCGGCACCACCACACGCTGGCCGGCTGCCAGTCCCGGCCCGCTCACCTGCACCAGGCCGCCGGCGTCGTCGAACAGTCCGAGGGTGACCGGCACCAGACGGTGGATGCCATCGGTGCCCGCGACCTCTACCGCGTAGCCCCCTCCCGCCTGAGCCAAGAGGGCGTCGACGGGCACGATCAGCACGTTGCTGACGTTCCCGGTGGTGATCGTCACGTTCACCGGCGCCTGGTCCCACGTCCCGGTGGCGGCCGGGTCGGCCGGCTTGACCAGCACGGTGATGGTCGGCGGGCTGGTGTTGCCCCCGCCGCCCTGGCTGGGCGGCGGAGTGATGGCCACCCTGCCGACCGAGGAGATCACGCCGGGGGTGGTGGTGCTGCCGTCGGGCAGGGTGATAATCACCTGGTCCCCGGCTTTCACCTGCGACTGCTGGGCGGCATCGAGATCGATCGTCACCTCACGGGTGGCCGAGGTGCCCGCCATGATCGCCTGCCCGGCCTGCGCCGTCCCGCCGAGAGTCACCGAAACCGTGGTCACCCGGAACGCGCCCAGCACGAACACGGCTTGGCCCAGCGTCAGCGTCCCGCTCTGGGTCAGGCCGAGTGCCGCCTGGAGCTTCTCCAGCGCCGTCGCGGTGGCCGAGGTGAACGCGTCCGAGCCGGCCGGAATCTCCGCCCTGGTGGCGTCGCCAAGGGACACCAGATCAGCGTTGAGCTCGGCGACATCCGCGCCGGTCAGGCCCGAGGACAGGGTGCGGTAAGCCGGGGTCGGGCCGTAGAGCAAGACGACTGGCGCACCACTGATCTGGTAGAGCACCTGACCCTGGCTCACCACCTGGCCCACGGGTGGGACAGCGGTCACCGTCCCCGCCGCCTGGTTCACCACGGTGTAGCTGCCGGAGTAACCGAGCGTGGCGCTGACGGTAATCTGCGAGGAGATCGTCCCCCGCTGCACCGTGTACACAGACGTCGGATCGGCGCTGCCGGAGACGCCTGGCTGGCTTGTGCCTCCAGCGGAAAAAGGGTCGGATACGGCGAGCCCCGCCCCAGCCCCGGCCAGCAAGACCGCGACGGTAAGCAGCCAGGGGATCAGGCGCCTGCGCTGGCGCTCACCCGGGACTGGCGCCAGCGCGGGGGGATCGAGGGTCCCCGGGCGAGCCTGCGCGCTCATTTGCTTCCCGGGAAGAGTTTCGCGCACGCCTCAATTGCTGCTGCCTGGACGGGGGTCGGACTGCCGGGATTGATGCCCGTGCCGCGCAGGTTGATTACCTGCTCACCGACAGGACCGGTGGTCGGATCGGGGAAGTTGGGCACCCCGTGGGAGCGCATGCACTGTGATTCCTCCACACCCAGGGCGTTCTGCGCAGCGTTCTGGGCCGGGGTCAGGTTCGCCCCCGGTCCGTACTTCTGGCACGCCTTCCACGCGGCCTGGAATGCGGGCGTCTGAGGGTTGACGCCTGAAGAACCAGCGTTCTCGATCATTCCCAGTATGCCGTCATTGGGGCTGGGGTCGGGGAAGTTGGGCACCCCGTGGGACCGGATGCACTGTGCCAGCTCCAGCAGCTGCTGCGTCTGGCTTATCTGCCCCGACTGGCCCGAACTAGCCGCCGCCGAGGGCGCTGCGGTCGTGGTGGTCCGCCCGGCGCCTGCCGCTGCCGGGTCCTTCGAACCGCCCCCGCAACCAGCGGCCAGCAGCGCGAAGGCCAGCAGCCCGGCGAGTGCGAGGCCGACGCCGAAGCCTCGTCGCCGCCGGCGTTTGCTGCCTGCCAGCGGCCGGGCGGTGTCGTCGTCCATGATGTGGTGCTCCTTCCTCGGGGTGATGGTCCGGAGGTAGTTCTACGACAGCGCCGGTAACAGGGGCTCAACAGAGCTTGTTGCCGTCCTGTTACCAGCCAGCAGGCATGCTGGAACACGTGAAACTGCTGGACACGGGCTATCAGGCGGGCCAGGACCGGACCGACAGCGATGCCCGGCGATCGCCGGCATCGGTAACAGCTGGTCCTGGCCCAGCCGCTGATGACGACCTGACGACCACGGCAGGCGCGGGCTTGCGGCCCTTCGCCTTCCTGGGCCGCCGGCTGGCCGACAGCGGCGTATCGAGGCGGACCGTGCGGATGCGCCTCGCCCTCACCTATGGAGCGCTGTTCCTTCTCTGCGGCACGGCCCTGCTGGGCGTCAGCTACGTGCTAGTGGACAGCTTCCCGATCAATCCCACCGTCCACCTCACCTCATCCCCGCGCACTAGCTCTTCGTCCGGGTCATCGCAAACCGTGCACGTCGCCGTCCCGTCCCAGGGCCCCTTCGCGCCGGGGCCGAAGACCGGGCCGCCTGGCGCTAGGCGGGTCAGCCCAGGCGCTGTGCAGGCGGCGCAGAACGCGCAGCGCTCCGCCGACCTGCACTCCCTGCTGATCTGGTTCGGTGTGGCACTGGGCGTCATGGCCGTGCTGTCGGCTGGGCTGGGGTGGGTCATGGCCGGGCGGGTACTTGCCCCGCTGCGGCGTATCACTGCCACCACGCAGCACATCTCTGAGGAGAACCTTCACCTGCGGCTTGCCCTGGCCGGGCCGAGTGACGAGATCACCGACCTGGCCAGCACCATCGACGCGCTGCTCGCCCGGCTGGAGGACGCCTTCGACGCCCAACGGGCCTTCGTAGCCAATGCCTCGCATGAGCTCCGCACCCCGCTCGCAATGATGCGCACGTCCCTGGACGTCGCCGCGGCCAAGTCCCCGCCGGTCTCGCAAGACGCTTCGGTGCTGTCGGCCAAGGTTCGCGAGGGGCTCGACCAGGCCGAACGCCTGGTGGAGAGCTTTCTGGTGCTGGCCCGGGCCGAACGGGGGGTGATCGACGACCTGACGACGATCGCGTTGTCTCAGCTCGCCGCGGACGCCCTGGACACCCAGGATGACCGCGCCGCCGCAGGCAGCGTGACCCTGCACCGCGGTCTTGACGGGGCGGAGGTCGCCGGCAGCCAGACACTTCTTTCCCGGATGGCGGTCAACCTGATCGACAACGCCATCCGCTACAACCAGCCCGGCGGATGGGTGCACGTCACAACCACGACCGAAGGCCAATCCGCGCACCTGATCGTCGAGAACAGCGGCCCGGTCCTGGGCCCCGCCGAGGCAGCCCAGCTAGGCCGGCCGTTCCGGCGAGGCGGCACCGAGCGCACCCGCTCCGACGGCGGGGTGGGCCTGGGTCTGTCGATCGTCGCAGCCATCGCCGCCGCCCACCACGGAAGCACCGACATCAAGGCGCGGCCGGAAGGCGGGCTGCGGGTGGTCCTTACACTTCCGCACCTGGTAGCTCCCGGCCGGGATCAGGGTGCACGGTGAGGGTGCTGGTCGTCGAGGACGTGCCGCGACTGGCCGACGACATCGCCGAGGGCCTGCGAGACCAAGGCATGGCAGTCGATGTCGCCTACACCGGGCTCGACGCCGCCGCCAAGCTGGATCTCAACCGCTACGACGTCGTCGTCCTGGACCGGGACCTGCCCGGCATCCACGGCGACACCATCTGCCGGATGGTCACCGACAGCGGTGACCCGGCCATGGTGCTGATGCTCACCGCGGCCGACGCACCCGCGGACCGGGTGAGCGGACTCGGCCTCGGCGCAGATGACTACCTGCCCAAACCGTTCCACTTCCCCGAGCTGGTCCTGCGCGTGCGGACGCTGGCCCGGCGAAAGCCCACCGCCCAGCCCCGCATCCTCAAAACCGCCGGCCTCGAGCTCGACCCGCTCCGCCGGACCGCCTCCCGGGCCGGCGTGCCCTGCGAACTGACCACCAAAGAGTTCGCCGTGCTCGAGGCACTCATGCGAGCCTCGCCCGCCACACTCAGCACCGAAGACCTCCTCGAACAGGCCTGGGACGAACACACCGACCCGTTCACCAAGACGGTCCAGGTCACCATCGGCCGGCTGCGCCGCAAACTCGGCGACCCCGACGTGATCGAAACCATCCCAGGAGTCGGCTACCGCATCAGCTAACTGATGCCGCGTCTGGCCCTGTCGCCGAGCCCTCCCCGACCTGAACGTCGATGACGTAGCCGTCGGGCTGGGTGCTGATCCTGGCCTTGCCGGTGTCCGCGAGCGTCCGCCACAGCCGCATCACGTAGTTCTGCACGGTCACCCGCGCGGCCGGTGGCGGCACCGATCCCCACAGCGTCCCCGTAAAACCCTCGTCACACGCGTTACGGCGGTTACTAATCGCAGGTGCGTGTCGTGCCAGGGGAAATACTCGCTGCGGCCACCGGGTTGCAGTGTGGGTTCCGGGGCCGCCGTGGCAAGCGTGTCCGCGCGCGGCAGCATGGGCAGGGGTCCGCATAGTGAAGACGGGCCGTTGTCGTGGGGTTCCGCGCCTTTTGGCCTAGATGGACCGTGGAGAAAGATGCCCAGGAAAGTTCAGCCGTACGGCTCCAGCGATGACACCGAGGCTGCCGCGCTAGCCCGGTCCCGGCCGGATCCTGCGCCGGGGTATGTGAACGAACTGGCCGCCACAATGACGATCGGACAGGTCGCCACGCAGGCGGTGGAGGCTGTCCGGGCCCTGAACCAGCTGATAGCCGATGCCGGGGAACTCGCCGGTCCGGGCGAGGCCCGCGAAGTCATCAGTCGGCTGACGCTGATGGGCCACCAGCTGCCCGAGCTATGCGAGCAGCTCGCCCGGTTCCTGGTCGTGCAGCGTGAGGATGGCCAGATCCCAGGCGGCACTGGCGGCGACCCCGACCGGGTGCTGGCTGATGTGTCCGAGGCGCTGTCCGCGGCCGGGCAAGCCGCGGACATGATGGCGGCGGCGCTGGCCGAGGCTGGCGCCAAGGCGGCCGACCTCGACACCCCCGACGGTGGTGGCGGTCAGGGTGATCAGTGGTGACCTGGTTCTGGTGATATGCGCTCCGGGGTGAGCTTTCGGATCTCGAGCAGGTCGAGGCCGAGCGCCTCGATCTCGGCCAGCACGCCGTATAGCGCGGACCGGTCCAGCAGGCCGGTGAGCACGGTGTGCGCGCCGTGGTGCTGCGGTGCCAGGGCCGGGAACGCGGACAGCACGGTGGCGCCGAGGTGCCCGTTGATCCGGATCATGTACGAGGCGGGTACCGGGTCCATAACGCCATAGTCGAGTGCTGGCAGGTGACCCCGGATCACCGGTATCCGGTGACCCCGGGGCTAGCGCGTGCGGCCGACCGCCAGCAGCCGCAGTTCCCGGGCGCGCCGCACGGCCGAGGACCGGTCACGGACCTGGAGCTTGGCGTAGATGCTGCGCAGGTGCGTACTGACGGTGTTCAGCGAGATGGACAGCTCGCCGGCGATCTCGGGCCGGGACAGGTTGGTCGGCAGATACCGCAGCACCCTGAGCTCGCCCGGGCTGAGCTCCTCGGCCGACGGCAACGAGGACTGCTCTTCGACCGCCGGGGATGAGCCGTGCAGGACGTCGAGGATGTCGGCCAGCAGCGCGCCATGCGCTGTCTGGTGCCGGGGCAGCGCCTCGAGCAGCCCGCCTGAGCCGGTCATCGCGAACGGCAGGACCAGCCGGTCAGACTCCGCCAGGGCCAGCGCGTGTTCCGCTGCCTGTCTGGCCGCGAGCTGGTCACCGAGTTCACGGTGAGCGAGCCCGGCTAGCAGGTGAGCCTCCATGACCGTGACGTATCCCAGGACAGGTGCCGTGCCATCCAGAACATCGGTCAACGCGGCTAGAGCCGCGGCCGGATTGCCTTCTGCGAGGCAGATCACCGCGAGGGCGTTACGGATCTCCGCAGAGCTGGCGCGCTCGTCATTGAGCGCCGCGAGCAAGGCGCGGGCCTCGCCGGTCATCCCAAGGCGAGCCTGGGTGGCCGGCAGCCAGCGGGTGGTACGGGTCGCCAGCGCGCGGGAGTCCGCTAGCTGCGATCCCAGGTTTTCGGCCGCGCGGAACTCCTCGAGCGCTTCGTGGTGGCGGCCGCGGCCAGCGTGCAGTATCCCAGCCGTCTGATGCAGCAGGAGCGTGATGTCCGGCCCGGTGTCTGTTTGCAGAGCGTGTCTGGTTCGTTGCAGCCATCGCTCGCCCTCGTCGAACTCACCCGTCCAGATCATCGTGCCGGCGAGCATTATCAGAGCCGGTGCGATCACCGGTTCCGCGCCCCAGCCGTGCCGCTCGCCGAGGGTGATTGCCTCGCGGCACCGCCGCTGGGTCGTGGCGAACGAGTGGAGGACCAGCGATGCAAACCCGAGCTGCGCGAGGCAGCCGACTTCCAGGTAGGGGCGGCCGATCTCCCGGGCCAGGCCGGCGCCCTCCCGGAGGTGGCGTTCTGCGTCCGGTGCGTCTGGCAGCCCGAGCGTCCACGCCTCGGCGGTCCCCAGATTCATCAGCGCCACCGCTCGCAGGTCGCTGCCGAGCGCGATGTCCTCGTCGGACTGCCCGGTTACCGGGGAGGCGAGGAACCTGGCCTGCTCGATGGCGCTGGCCAGGTAACCGCGCCGCCTGGCCAGCGCCAGCTTCAGCGACGCGACCGCCACCCGCTGGCGGCGCTGGCGACCTGGCGGCGTCGTCTCGGCGTACGTCTCGGCGACCGCCAGGTGGGCGGCTGCCTCGTCCAGGCGACCGTGAGCAAGATCACCCATCGCGCGCACCAGGGCCAGCTCAGGGTGGTCCCCGCCCGGCGGGAAGGCCCGCAGCAGTGCCTGCATGGTCTGCGCTTGCCCGTCGAGCGTCAGGCTGAACGAATGGTCGGCGAGCCGCCGCGCCGCATCAGCCCAGTCGCCCGCCGCCTGGGTGTGCCGGATGGCATTGACGACCTGGCCCTGCACGCTGAACCATCCGGCGGCGCGCCGGTGCAGCGCGGGAACTTCCTCGGGCAGCGTCCGGCGCAACTCCAGCCGCAGGAGATCCGCGAATAGGTAGTGATAGCGGAACCAGGTGCGCTCGGGATTGAGCGCTTCGATGAACGCGTTCGCGTCTTCAAGACTCAGCAGGATCTGTTCCGAGCCCGGGCGGCCGGTCAGCAGGTCTGCCAGTTCGCCGTTGACCCGGTCAAGCAGGGAGGTTCGCAGCAGCAGATCCTGGACGTCGGCGGGCTGGCGTTCGAGCATCTCTGCGATCAGGTACTCGGCAACGGTGCGGTCGCTGCCGGAGAACTCAGCGACGAACCGCTCCGGGTCGGGATGGCCGACCAGGGAGAGCGCCGCGAGCCTCAGGCCCGCGGCCCACCCTTCGGTCCGCTGGTGCAGCAGCGCCGCCCCGGAGTCGGATAGCGCGATTCCCGAGGCGCTGAGCAGCTCGCGCGTTTCGCGCTCGGTGAAGCGCAGGTCGGCCGCGCGGATCTCGGCTAGCTCACCGGCCAGGCGCAGCTGATGAAGCCGCAGTGGCACATCGTGGCGCGTGGTCAGGATCGCGTGCGCGTTCGGGGGAAGGTTCGTCAGCAGCCGGGTGAGCTGGGCCGGGGCCTCTGGCGACTGCAGCTCGTGGAGATCATCAATAACCAGCGTGAGGCCGCCGTGAGCGTCGGCGAGCTCGGAGAGGACCCGGTCGACCATCGCCAGTGCGTTGAAGTCGGGTGCCGGCGCTGGCGGTTCCGCACGGCCAGCCGCAGCGTGACGGATCGCGTCGAGCAGAGCCAGCCAGAACTGCTGGGCGTCGTGCTGGCCGCGCTGCACCTGCACGAGGGCGAGCGGATGCGGCTGACCCGGCCGGCCGGCCCAGGCGCGCAGCAGCGACGTTTTCCCACTGCCGGCCGGAGCCGAGATGACAGTCACCTTGCTCGCCGCCGCGCGATCCAGGGCAGCGACAAGATCATCCCGGTCGATCAGCCGGGGAGCTGCTGGAGCCGCCGTCAAGGGCCCGCCCTGATATCCATGCCCGACACCCTGGCACCGGTCGCAGCACCGGCCGGCACCTTCCCCCTCGCTATCAGGCCGGCGCCCGTACTGTCAAAGGCGCGCCACCCCTCCCGCCCAGTAAGCGGGGCGATCCTCCGGCGGAACGGGCCCGAGCAGGACCGGCCTGCATACAGCGCCGGCAGGACCGAGGTCAATTCCCGGATGGACTGCGCCTGCCCGCGGAGTGTCACGCTGACGCAGCCTCGCAATCACCGGCATCCGGTGACGCCCTCTCACCTGGCCGGCGGCAAGCCTGGGCTTGTCGCGACGCTGGCACGGCCGCAGGGACCTGCTCCGGATCTCAGGGACATACCACTCACTGCGAGATGCGATCCAGACAGGGGGTACGACGAGATGCGATCCAGATTCGGGGGTACAGAGATCATGTCATCTGCCACGCAAGACCGCCGGGCAGCGCCGGCTGACCGGCGCTGGTTGGTCCTGGTGGTGGTCGCCGTTGCCCAGCTGATGGTGGTGCTGGATGCCACCGTGGTCAATATCGCGCTGCCCTCAGCCCAGCATTCGCTGGGGTTTTCTAATAATGACCGCCAGTGGGTGGTGACGTGCTATGCGCTGGCCTTCGGCAGCCTGCTGCTGCTCGGCGGCCGGATCGGCGACATGTTCAGCCGCAAGCGGGTCCTCATCACCGGCCTGGCCGGGTTCGCCATCGCCTCGGCCGTCGGCGGCGCTGCGGTCTCGTTCCCGATGCTGGTCGCCGCGCGGACGCTGCAGGGCGCGTTCGGCGCCCTCCTCGCGCCGGCCGCGCTAGGCATCCTGACCAGCACCTTCACCGACCCGCGCGAGCGGGGAAGGGCGTTCGCGGTCTACGGCGCGGTGTCCTCGGGCGGCGCCGGGGTGGGCCTGATCATCGGCGGGGTGCTCACCGAGTACCTGTCCTGGCGCTACACCCTTTACGTCAACCTGATCTTCGCCGCCTTCGCCATCGCCGGCACCCTGGTCTACATCCGCGCCAGCCGGCCGGCCACCCGGCCGCGGCTGGACTGGCCCGGCACGGTGCTGGCCTCCGCCGGGCTGTTCCTGATCGTGTTCGGCTTCTCCCGGGCCGAGACCGCCGGGTGGGCCGCCCCGGTGACCATCATCTGCCTGGTCGCAGGCCCGCTGCTGCTGGCCGCGTTCGTGGCGGCCGAGCTGCGGTCCGCACACCCGCTGCTGCCGCTGCGGGTAATCCTCGACCGGGCCCGGGGCGGCTCCTATGCCGTGCTCGGACTGACCGGGATCGCGCTCTTCGGCGTCTTCTTGTTCCTGGCCTACTATCTGCAGCAAATTAAGGGGTACAGCCCGGTGACCTCCGGACTGCTGTTCCTGCCGTTCGTGGGCGGCATCCTGGTCAGCTCAACCGTGTCCAGTGTGGCGCTGCCCCGAATCGGGCCGCGGGTCCTGACCGCCTCCGGCATGCTGCTCGGCACCGGCGCCATGGCTTACCTGACCCAGCTCACCGCGACATCCAGCTACGCCGCCGTCATCCTGCCCGCCATCATCGTCATGGGCCTGGGTTTCGGCATCATCTTCGCTGTTACCATCAACACCGCCACCGCCGGGGTCCGCCGCGAGGACGCGGGCGAGGCCTCGGCGCTGGTCAACGTGATGCAGCAGGTCGGCGGGTCGATCGGGCTGTCGGCGCTGAGTACCGTCGCGCTGACCGCCACGGCCAGCTACCTGGCCGCCCACCACACCGGCCCGCTGGCGCCGGCGATCGCGGCTACCCACGGCTACACCACGGCCTTCGCCGTCGCCACCGGGATACTGGGGCTGGGAGTGATTCTCGCCATCGTCCTGCTGCCCTCCCGGCGCCGGCTCGCTGAGCTCAGGACTGCCGCCGCCGAACCCACCCCGGCTCCCGAACGACAGCCCGAGCCGCAGCCGGCGCCCCAGGCGATTCCCGTCGCCCTCTGCAGCTGCTCGCCGGTGATAAATCGCGTGTCTGGCGCGACGGTCGCGGCGGGCCCCGGATCTCACCTGGTGAGGCCGTAACGAGCCAGTCTTTATCAGGCGGACGCCGGTAGCGGGTCAAGGCAGCGGGCAGGACGCCTGGTGCGGATCTGCCCTTACATGACAGCAGAGAGGATCAATCCAGTGTCAGAAGCGACGGAGCTGCTTCACAGCAACTTGGTTGATGTTTTTGGCGAGCGAGACCCTGATCGCCGGTGGGCGGCCATCGGGCGAACCTATACGGAAGACGTGACATTCACCGATCCAGACGGAGATTTCGTAGGCTGGCAAGCGCTGAGCGACCGGGCTCAGCAGCTCCTCGATGCCGCGTCGGCAGGCGACGTCTTCGAAGAAGACAGCCCAACGTACGTCGGCACCGACACGGCCGCACTGGCGTGGCGTTTCGGGCCGCCCGGCAAACCAGTCGCTCGCGGGGTCGATATCCTCACGATCCGTGACGGCCGGGTGACCGCTGTACGCACTTTGATCGCACCTGAATCGGACGCATGATCAGCCGCCGCCCCACTTGTACCTCGGCGAATCGCAGTGCCGGGGCCGCAGCCGCCCGGTAGCGGGCTTACAGACAGCTCACCCGGTCAGCGCCTCCACGGGCCGAATCACCATGATCGGGTGACGCCTCGTCACCTGCCTGGCGACAAGCCTGGTACCGGCCCGCCACCCGGCAGGGAATTTCAGCAGCGGATTCACATGGGCGAGCCCGCCCGGGTGCTGCCGTGTGGATTCCAACCGAAGGGAGATCCTCCGTGAGCACCGAACAGCGAGAGGCCCTCGACGCCATCCTGCGGCAGTCAGCATTCCCCGCCGGCAGTGACGTCAGCGAGCAGCGGCGACTGCTCCGCGAACTGCTATCGGCGCAGCCGCTGCCCGCTGACGTGACCGTGACCGCAGCCGCACTGGGCGGCGTGCCAACCGCCGAGATCACAGTCGACGGAATCGAACCTCGCCACGTTGTTCTTTACTTCCACGGCGGCGTGTACGTGATGGGCGACGCCGCCCTCGCCGCCGACCTGGCCTCGCAGATCGGCCGGCGGACCCGCGCCAAGGTCATCTCCGTCGACTACCGGCTCGCCCCCGAGCACCCGTATCCGGCAGCGATCAACGACGCTCTGGCAGCCTACGAGGCCCTTCTGCACAATGGCACAGCTCCTTCGGACATCGCGTTCGCGGGCGAGTCCGCCGGCGGCGGGCTCGCCGTCGCCACCCTAGTCAACGCCCGCGATCACGGGCTGCGCCTGCCCGCCGCCGCCTTCGCGATGTCACCGTATGCCGACCTCACCCTGGCCGGCACGACCATGGAAACCAAGCGTGAGGTCGATCCGCTGCTCAGCCCAGAAGCACTCCAAGCCCGAGTCACCGACTACACATCAGGGCAAGATGCCGCTCTCGGCCTCATCAGCCCCGTATTCGCCGACCTGTCCGGCCTGCCGCCCCTGATCATCCAGGCCGGAACTCACGAGGTCCTGCTCGACGACGCCATCCGCCTCGCCCGGCAGGCTGCCACCACCGACGTTGAAGTCACCCTCGACATCACTCCCGGGGTACCCCACGTCTTCCAGGCCTATTACCCGATCCTCGACGAAGCGGCCGCGGCGCTGGACAGAGCCGGACAGCTCCTGTCGGCCCATCTCTCCAACCCAGAACGCGTCACCGCCTAGCGAAAAAGCAGTGCGGACTTAGGCTCCTCAGATGCTGTCCGGGTTGGTGATCTCGTACGCCAGCTTGGCTACGCCGCTTTCGGAGTTCGCATACTTAGCGTGTGCATCCCCCAGCCCGGTGGCGTGCTGGCTGATAGCGGCGGCGAGCGAGGCATTCATCGTGCCGAGTAGCCGCGCCGCTGCCTGCATCGCCTGGTTGATATCCGCGCCCCCTCCGTCGGGGACGACGGGCCCGTCGGCCGGCATGACCCTGCTGAGCACGCCCGACTGCTCCTGGAACACGTCAGCGGCTTTCAGCAGGGCGCTCATCAGTACCTGGAAACCGTCAGCGCTCATCGGTGGCCACGCCTCTGTCCTTGCCGGGGTGAAGGGTTCTGGACGGTGTCTAAAGATCCGGTGTCAGAAGACGTCGTCCCACAGGTGCTCAGCCTCGTGACCAACGCCCACGGCCGCGGCCTTGAAAGGGTCGGTCAGAGTGTCGGCAGCGATGTCAAGGCTCTGGCCGACGCTCTTGCCCTCGATGAGACTGCCGACGAAGACGCCGACGCCATACCCGGCAAAGCCGACGATTGCCGGGACAGCCAGGAAGCCGATCGCAGACCCCGCCGCGATCGCAACCCCGGATTCCGCGCCCAGGGCAGCGTCGGACAACGCTGCTGCGGCTTCACCGCCGACGCGCGCGCCGGCCAGGAAGGCGTCTAGTCCGCCGTAGCGAACAAGACCAAACTCGGCGGCGGCGGCGCCGGCCGTCCCGAAGACCTTGTTCGCGAGCGAGTGGTTCGGGCCGTTGTATTTCACCAGAGCGTTCACCGCATTCTCGCGCGCCGTCTGGGCTTCCTGCAGGGCTCCCTCGTAGGTCTCCTGATATGCGGTCGCGTAGACCGACGATCCCGACGTGGGTGAGGGTGGCTGGCCGTCTGGGCCGATCTGCACACCGTGGCTGCTGGCATAATCCGCGCTCTGCTCCAGCGCGTTCTCGATCTTCGACAGGCTCACCGCGAGCTCGTCGACGATCTCGCCGATGCCGGCGGCCATCGACGCTATCCTCTGGGCCGCGACAGAGTCCTTGTCCCAGGAGGACGTGAACGCGCTCGCCGCGGCTCCCTGCCACTGCGCCGCGCTGACCATGCCGCTGACCTGATCATTCAGTGTGCCGGCCACGCTGTCGATGTCCGGCGTGTACCCGTACAGCACGCCGGCGAACGCCGAAAGGCCGCGGATATCACCGCCGATCCATTCGTGATCGAACGGCGCCAGCTTCGAAGGAGCCAAGGTCATGGATGCTGGTCTCCCTTAGGGCCGGGGCTGGTTGATCAGCGCGGCCACGTGGTTGCCGGCCCTGGCATGCCCCGTCTGCGCGCCAGGCTCACGGTCCCGCTGCCCGGCGGAACGGGCCAGGTCGGCCTGCGTCCAGCGCCGCGCCCCCGGCTCCACCGGAGGGTCAAGCAGCACCCGCGCCACGCGCCCGCCATCCAGCGCTTCCAGCAGCTGCGTCAGCTGGACGCACACCCACGGCTGGTACCGGCCGAGCGCCTCGACCAGCCCGGTCACGCTGGAGTACGACGGCACGACTAACGTGCCGTCCGGCTGCTGGCGCATCTCGAAACCCACGCGCCCGCCGACCTCGGTATCCCCGGGGCGCGCGGGAACGTATACAAGCCGGGGGTGCGGCGGCTCTGCTGGCACTGGCACGCTGTCACCTCCGCTCTAGGAGAGGGCCACGCAATTGACGTTAATGGTAGGCGTCAGGAATAACGGCAAACGGTCAGCCGCCGAAAATGCGGTTCACGGCTCAGCATCAGCGCCATGACCAGCGGACATTAGCGCACGTCAAGCCGGGTGACGGCCCTTCCCATGATCGGGCGCTGGATCCCAGACGTACCCTCGAAAATCGTGAAGATCGTGGACCGGACGGCAGTTTGCGCAGGTAGCTGGCTTGCCATGTTGCGTGGTGTTAGCACGGATTCAGCACGCCGCTGTCCGCAGTGGCTGCTGTCGGCTATGTCGGCGATGCGTCGGGCGCGAATATGAACACGATGAAGATGCCGCCGAGGAGGAAGGCGGGCTAGGACAGCGGTGCCCGCAGCGGGGCCTGGCAAGCGGACGAAGGGTGATCAGCCGGCGTCCTCGCCGAGGATGGCCCAAGGATTCTCGGCAGGTCCAGTACCGTGCAGCCGTTCAGTGTTCGAACCAGCTCAGCGGGATCGCGTCGGCCATCGCCTCTGAGCCGAGGTCGTTCGGGTGCAGGCTGTCGGCAACCGTGCAGCTGGCGCCGCCAGTGGCATTGTAGGGGGGATTGAAGTACTCCGGGTCGGCCGGATCGGCTGTGACTTTATCGAAGTCCACGACACCGTCGAAGGCGTGGCTGGTCCGGATCCAGTTGTTGACGCTCTCGCGCTCCGCCTCGCCCGCGGCGGTGCCGTAATTGCTGCCGTAGACGCAGCCGGAGCCCAGGAAAGGCGTCAGCGTCCCGGCGAAGATCTTGACGCCGGCGGCGTGGGCCATCCTGATCAGCTGCAGATATCCGGCCTCGATCTGGGCTGCGGTGACACTGGGATCGGTGTGGCCGATGTCGTTGATGCCCTCGAGCAGGATCACATCTTTGACGCCTGGCTGTGACAGCGCGTCGCGCTCGAAGCGCTTCAGGGCGCTCTGTCCCTCGCCGACGGTGTCGTTGAGTACCCGGTTGCCGCTGATCCCCTCGTCCACGACGGCCGGCGCGTTGTTCCCGAACGCGGCGTCGAGACGCCGGGATAGGTAGTTGGGCCAGCGGGCCTCGGAATCGACTTCGGTGTGACCGACGTCCGTGATCGAGTCGCCGAATGCCACGATGGTGCCGGGCGTCGAGGAATTGAGCACATCGATACCGTCGACGTAGTACCACGACCCGACCTTGGTCGTGAACGGGTCGCCATCGGGATCACCGGCATGATTGCCCGCCGCGACGTAGTTCGTCTGCCAGGCGAGCGCGTGATAGCTGGCGGGGCCGGTCGGGTCCGGCAGATACAGGTCGACTGCGAGTTCCGTGAGCCCGGATATGTGCATCTGTACCGGGTCGCTCAAGACCGTCTGGCCGGCGGGGATCGTGACCGAGGCCTGACCGTCGAAGGTCACCGAGTGGCTCGACCCGGGGAGGAGCTGGGCTCCGTCGAGCACCTCGCTGACGCTGGTGGCGCCGATGGTGACCGCCTGAGTGCCGAACGTGTTGCTCAGCCGGATCCGGGCCTCACTGCCGCTGACGCTGGCGTAGATGATGTTGCGGACCGTCTGGTTACTGAACGACGTGGTATCACCGCTCAAGGGGCTGGCCGCCCACGTCGCCACCCACCCAGGATTGCTGCTGGGGCGGCCACTGCCGACGCTAAGCGCGGTGCTGGCGTCCGCTGCCATCGGCACTATGACCGCCGCCACCAGCGCGCACGCTGCCCCCGCGGCAGCTACCATGCGCCTGTTCAGCCCGCGAAGAAACGACACGATTCCCTCCTCCAGCTTGAGCGTCCCGGGCTCGGTGCTCAGTACTTATCTGCTCCGACCTTAAAGTAGCCAATATAAGCTGATCGCGGATTCCCGGCTTGCCCACAGCATTCGTCGCGGTGCCGATGAGATTTTTTCCCGCCATTGGATACAGCCCTTCCCTTGGACGTTTGCGTGCCGGCCTGGCCTTCCCGGACGGAACAAGCCCGGTCCGCCTGGTTTGTGGGACGAGCCCAGCCCGCCGGGTCCCAATAGCGGTCCAGTAGCGGAAAAGCCCGCCGCGGATTCGCAGCCACCGCCAAGGCCCACGGCGCAGCCCTGACCCACTACCCCTGGAGGCACGGACGCGTGACGTGACCACGTCTACAGGGGCAGACAGGGGCTCAAGGAGGCCGACGGCTGGACGGCCGGCCGGCACGCAGGGAGCCGCGGGATTGGAGCGCGGAAGCGCACGTCGAGGCCGGCGACGGCCCTTCCGATGATCAGGCGCTGGATCTCAGACGTGCCCTCGAAAATCGAGAAGATCGTGGAGCGCACGGCGGGCCCGCTCCTTCTTCGCGATCAGATCGTTTGCACCTGACGTCTCCCTCGGCACTTTTTTGCAGTGAATGTCACATTTTGGGGGGCGTTCTGCTCTAAACTGTGATGCTGCTGGCGACGTGTGTCCGTGAGTCCATGGCAGAAGCCCGTCGTTTATGCGGTCTGTCTCCCCGGCCGACCGCCTTGTCCCACTCGGGAGCCACGACATCATGACCTGCCCGCACTGCCAAGGTATCGACCGCCGGGCACTTCTCGGCATCCTCGGGCTCGGTGTCGCTGGTGTCCTCGCCGGCTGCGACTTCAAGCCCGACCCTGCTGTCACGGCCGCCGGTCACCTGCACCCCAGCTCGCATCCCACACCTACGCCGGCCGCAACCGCCCCGCCGGCCGCAACCGCCCCGCCGGCACTGCCCCCGATCCCGTCGCCGGCGCCCGGCCCGTTTCAAGTCATCTCGCAGGGGCCACCGGCGGCGGTCGCAGCCAGCCAAGTTGCCATCACCATCGACGACGGGTTCTGCGCCGAATGTGCTCAGGCCTACGCCGCCCTCGCCCAATCCACCGGCATCCACCTCACCTTCAACCCCAACGGCTGCTACGGCGAGATCTGGACCCCGCTGGCCAGTACCTTCAAGCCCCTCATCGAAGCCGGGCAGGTCCAGATCGGCAACCACACATTCAACCACCCCTGGCTCACTCACCTCACCGACAGCCAGATCACCGCCCAGCTTGAACAGAACGAGGAATGGATCCAGCAGACCTACGGAATCACCGCACGCCCCTGGTGGCGCCCACCCTACGGCGCCCATGACGAGCGCACTGACGAGCTCGCCGCCTCCCTCGGCTACACCAAAGTGCTGATGTGGAATGGCAGCTACGGCAACTCCACCCCGATCAAGCCCGCGGAAATCCTGAACCTGGCCAGGCAATACCTCCAGCCCGGCGTGATCATGCTCGGCCACGCAAACTATCCCGAGGTCATCAGCATCTTCAGCCAGCTCGCCGAGATCACCTCCTCCCGCGGCCTGCGCCCCGTGACCCTCGACGAGATGTTCGGAACTAGCCGCAGCACCGGATGATCAGGAGTTGGTCGTCATCGACTCCGCTCTGCGGCCAGGGATCGACCCCGGGCAATGGCAGGAACGAGTCTTGAACGACGGCTGGGGCCACCGCGTGTACAAGCGCTACCTCACTGGCCGCCATTTGGCTGCAGAACTCGGTGGCGTGGTGGTTTGGAAGGCGCCTGGTTCGTCGCGGCCAAAGTTTCGTGGTGACCGCTCGACCGCTCGCGGACACTTGAGGGCGCACCGGCGAGGGGCAGGGCCGGGGCCGCGTGCCGGGTGGCCCGTGCCCGTGCGGGCGCGGGCCACCCGGGCCGGCTAGGCGCGGAGCGCCCGGATGAAGGCGGGCTCGTTAGGCACGCCCACACCGGTCATGTTGTCGTAGCCGGGAAGCGTCACCTGACCGGTGTAGCCGGGCATCGCCACACTCTGGTTGTCAAAGGTGGTTAGCACTGGCGCGCCACAGGTTTCGGTCGGGCAGAACACGCCGCGGTACGGCACGCTGTGATAGTCGCCAACCGGCAGGGTGTCGTACAGCGCGCTGCTCTTGACCAGGCGGTAGATCGCCGGGTTGATGAACCCGAACGACTCCAGCTGGCCTTGCTGGGCAGCGGTCACCATCCCGGCTACCAGCGGTGAGGCCTCACTGGTCCCACCGAAGTCTTCCTCGACGTAGACCACCTTCTTGTTCTGGGTCACCAGCATGCCGACAGCGAAACCAGTAAACGGGTCCGCATCCGCGCTGATGTCCGGCGCGCTGCGGACGGGGCCGTTGTCGCCGCCGCTGACGTTCAGTACCGGGGGGACGACACCCTCCTGGTAGGAGGGTTCCTGCCACAGAGCGGCCGGGCCGCCGCCGCTGGCGCCCTGCTCGCCCAGGAATACCCATTGGTACTTGCCATTGACCTGCTCGAGTTCCGAGACGCCGGTCGACCACCCGGTCTCGAAGAGCCGGCTGTTCGTCCTGCTGATGCCGAGCGTGGTCCCGCCGACGCCGATGACCAGCGGGTCAGCTGACGGCTCAAGCACTCCTGAGCCGTCTCCCGCCGAGAAGAGCGACAAGCCGACGGACGTCCCGGCGAGTTACCGGGTGGCAAACGCGTTACGATCGGTTCTGGCGCTGGGAGGGTGCCGCCGGGTCCGCGGGAAGGACTGAGTCCACCTCCGACGCAGCGAACTTGCCGGGACTGGCCTCTTCCTCGGCCTGAGCAGCGGACCGCGGGCTGGTGAGGGAGACGCCATGTCTGATTCGCTTCCCGAGCGCCCCGACCTGGGTCAGCTTCGCCGCCGCGCCAAGGAACTGCGCGACGCGGCCCGGCGCGGCGACGCCGCAGCTTTGGAGCGGTTCGCCCGCCATCACCCTTCAGCGCCGCCGGGCACGGTCAGCCTCGCCGCCGCGCAGCTCGTGGTCGCGCGCGAGCAAGGCTTTGCGAGCTGGCCGAGGCTCAAGGCCGCGATCGATGCCGACGCTGCCTCCGGCCCGACGGTACGCGCATTCGTGGCCGCCTGCGTCGAGGGCCGCTTGCGGCAGGCCAGCGAGATCTTCCGTGCCGACCCGCGCATCGCCGACCGCAGCCTGCTCGCCTCTGTGGTCCTCGGCGACGCCGATGCGGTACGTGCGATCGTGGCCGCCGACCCCACGGCCGCAGTGGCAATCGACGACAACCGCGGCTGGCCACCGCTTCTGTACGCCTGCTACTCGCGATGGCATCAGATCGAGCCCGGCCGGGCAGCCGGGATGGCCGAGGTGGTCAGCCTGCTCCTCGGTGCCGGGGCCAGCCCGAACACCAACGACGGCGGCCGCCCCCGCTACCGGTCAGCGCTGAAAGGCTCGGTGGAGGTCAGCAACCCCGGCATCACCGCGGTGCTGCTCGATGCCGGCGCCAGCCCCGATCCGGGTCAGCCCATCGGCGAGGCCGTCGGCCATCGGGACCACCGTTGCCTGCGGCTGCTGCTCACCCACGGTGCCCGGGTGGCCGGAACGTGGGCTGTGGGCGCCGCGGTCTACCACGACGATCCCGGCGCGCTGTCACTGCTGCTCGACGCCCTCCGAGCGGGCGGGAACGACACGGCGCGCATGGCCACCGAGGCGCTGCCCGACGCCGCGGCTAATGCCTCGCTGTCCGTCGTGGCGGCCCTCCTCGGCGCGGGAGCCGACCCCAGCGCTGCCGATGACGATGGCGTGCCGGCGCTGCGCCTGGCAGTGCGGGCCGGCCGCAGCGACACGGCGGCACGGCTGCGCGCCGCAGGCGCCGCCGACGACAGCACCGACATCGACCGTTTCATCGGCGCCTGCCTCAACGCCGACCGGCCTGCAGCCGAGCGAATCCTGGCCAGCCACCCTGACCTGCCGGGCCGGCTGACCGATCAGGACCGGACCGTGATCGTCGACGCAGCGGGGTCCCGTCCGGCCGGGACGATCGCCCTCATGCTCGATCTGGGCTTCTCCCCCCACACCCGCGGCAGCTTCGGAGAGCAGCCGCTGCACTCCGCTGCCTATTGCGGGAACGCAGCGGTCGTCCGGCTTCTCCTGGAAGCAGGGGCCGACGTCGACGCCCACGACGGCCGGTTCGATAGCACCCCGCTGGTCTTCGCCACCGTCGGCAGCGGCGAGCAGGCCGGCAAGCCCGGTGACTGGACCGCGACCGTGACCCTGCTAATCGAGGCTGGGACGTCCCGCCGCGACGTCTGGATCGCCGGGAAACCACCCAGTGAGGAGATCGCAGATCTCCTGCGCCGCTACGGCATCGCACCGGACGAGCCAGCCGATCACCAGCCGGACGACCAGGCTGGCGTGGCTGGCCCGGTCGGGACCGGCGTGATGGCCGATATTGCCCGGCACCTCGAAGCCGCCTACCGCAACCGCGACTTCGGCTTGCTCGGGTCGCTGATGCATCCTGAGGTCCAGTGGACCGGGCTGTGCACCAACAGCGAGCAGGTCCTCGACTGGTACCGCGGGCTAATCGCCGACGGCACTGTGGCCGATATTCACAGTGTGGAAGTCGACCGCGACGCCGTCGTGCTGGGGCTCGCCGTCGCCCGCAAGGCCGAAGGAGCGCGGCCCGCCCCGCCGCAGCAGCTCTACCAGGTCTTTACTGTCGACGGCACCCAGATCATCGACATCCGCGGCTACCCCGACCGCCACAGTGCGCTCACCCGTACGCCGGCAGGCCGGGCACGAGCAGGCGACCACCAGGATGGCTGAGGCGCGCGGGGCTGACGGTGCAGACGGGACCAGCATTAAAATGACTGGGTGGTCAGTCAGTAATGTACGATAGTCAGAGAACAGGGCGGTGAGCGAGGGATCGGAGGCCGGAAGCGTGGTTATGGACAGAGTGGCTGGCGTGGCTTCCGTGCTGGCCTCTGATGCCGACCGCGATGCTGCGGCCGGCCTGCTGAGTTCGGCGCTTGCCGAGGGCAGGCTGACCGCTGGCGAGCACGCGCAGCGGGTCGAGGTTGCCTACACGGCGCGGACCCGGGGCCAGCTGGGCGCGCTGACCGCCGACCTGCCTGCCTCCGCGGGTAATGCTGTCAGCGACCAGCTGACCGTGATGCGCGCAGAGGTGGACCGGTGCCTGCTATGCGCGCTGCTGATCTTGTGCCCGCCCGCCGGGATCGCCTGGCTGCTCGCGGCCAGGCGGCGCGCCCGCGCAGCCGACGGCCTGCCGTTCACGGGGCCGCGGCAAGACGCGGAGAAGCGGTGACGCCCAGGGTGGTCAGCCCGCCTTGCGCGGGCGGCGCTGGCCTGGCATCGAGGGCGGCAGTGGTGCTGGGGCTCGGGGGCGCGGGTGCCGAGGATCGCTGAGGCGGCCCGGGCGGCGCGCCGGGGCCAGATCATCGCCGCCGGGCTGGCGTGCTTTGCAAGGTCGGGTTATCACGCCACCACAATGGCTGACGTGGCCGCGCAGGCCGGGGTGTCCAAGGGCACCCCGTACCTGTACTTCGACAGCAAGCAGGCTCTGTTCCTGGCATTGCACGAAGAGTGGGACTGCGGGGCCGGGCAGCGGGTGGACGCTGCGGTTGCCTCGCTCGCCGACTGGGAACGCGAGTCGCCGCGTGCGGTCCTGCGCGCGGTCGCGGCCGCGATCGCCACGCATGTCCTGGCCGAGAGCCAGACCTGCCGGGTGCTGATAGAGGCCCGGGCGCTGGCCGCGTACGAGCCGGCCATCGCCGCAGCCATCCAGGCCGCGGACTGCCGGACGCGCCATCAGCTGCAGGAGCTGTTCACCGCTGGCGTGGCTGCCGGGGAGTGGCCCGCTGGCACCGACCCTGCGCTGGCGGCCCAGCTGTTCACCGCGGGTATGTACGGGCTGATGGCCCAGTGGCACCTGGCACCCGGCTCGTTCAGCTGGCCGGACGCAGCAGCCGCGCTGGCCGCCAGTTCCCCGCCTGGCGGCAACGGCGACGGCCGGCCGGGACAACCCGTCGGCAGCCCGGCAGCTGCCCCATGAGGCCGGCCAGCGACCCGGTACCCGCCCTGGCTAGCGCTGCCCGGCGGCTGAGCGGCCCGGACTGGCACGTCCGCCGGCGGATCCGCTTCTGCTCCGGTGGGCTGTCAGGGCTCGAGATTCAGCAACGCTCTGCCGCTCCCAAAATCGGCAGGTACCGAGACCTGGTCGTGCGCGATGAGCCAGTTGCCGTCGATCTTCCGGAAGCCGGCCGTGTACCGGACCCAGGGACCGATCCCTCTCAGGCCCTCGAAATCCATGGCGCGAATCGCCTCAGCCAACTTGTTGATCAGCTGTCGAACATGGGCTTCGTCAGCCGCGCGTGATTTAGCCATGATTGATCCTCCATTGTTGTGATGTGCGAGGGCGCCCGGTCTTCTCTTCTCTGTACATCGTTCCTCCTTGTCACATCCGAGCCGGTGAAGGCGCAGCCGGCAGTCGTGGCGTACACAAGAGCCGCCAGTAAAGATCGAAAGCCTGCTGCCATGCGGCGCGGGCCTGGTCCTGTTGGCCGAGGAGCACGGCCTGCCCACCATGAAGGAGGCTCGCGATGCCAGGGAAGCGCACCCGCTACAACCTGCTGAGACCCGGCGTGGCCAGGCCCTGCCCGCGGTGTCACCGACCGTGCGAGCGCTTATCCGAATCTGCGGTTCATCACCGTCGCGGGCGGACCGTCAGACGCAGCCAACGTCGCGGCGTACACGGGCGCGGCTGCAACCGCGACCCAGAACGGCGTCAAGGAATCGCTCATCCATGACCTTCACAGGTGAGGAATTTCCTCAGTCCGCATCGGCAGTCTCTCCGGCGGCCGCCGGTGGCGGGCAGGGCCGGGATGGCTGGCCAGGAGCCCTCCTGGTGCACGCGTCCATGCTGTTAAGGCATCACGCATCGCGGAATTTCCCCGACTTTTATCACTGTGCCGGGGTTGGCTCGGTCGTAGCACTGTGAGCTGCTGGTTTGCTGGTGGAGTCCGGGCGCACTAGGAACATCGAGCATCCTCTCGGCGCACGACGGCGAGCCTGAGGCGCTGAGGGCCGTCCGGCGGCGGCTCGCGGCCGGGCAGGTGGAGCTGGATCTCGACACGCTACGCAGGGTGGACGTCCTGGCGCGCGGGCGAGTCGCCGGCTGTTCACTTGACTGAGTGACTCACTCAGTCAATAATCGGCGTATGTCGAGACCTTCGCCCCGTGAGCGGCTGGCGTCCCTCGGTACCGCGGCCACCGAGGTCTTCGGGCAGCTGGGCTACCGGGGTACCCGCACCGCGGACGTGGCTGCCAGGGCCGGCATGTCGGCGGGCTCGGTGTTCACCTATGTCGAGTCCAAGGAAGCGCTGTTCCATCTCGTGTTCGTTTACGCGCTGGACCTGCTGCCGGAGGCCCCGGAACTGCCGCTGCCCACGCCAGAGCCCGGGGAGACCGCAGCGTTGTTCGCGCATGCCCTGCAGGATGCGCAGCCGTCCCGCCTGCGGGCGGCGCTGGCCGGGGACGAGCCCGCTGACGTCGCCGAAGAGCTGCGCGGGATCGTCGAGGAACTCTACGACACGATCGCATGGGCCTGGCCGGTGCTCGCCGTCGTCGAGCGGTGCTCAGCGGAGATGCCCGACCTGGAAGCCCTCTGGTTCGGCGGGGGCCGGGGGGGCATCTACGCCGACCTGGCGGAATACCTCCAGCGGCGGATCGCAACCGGACGGCTGCGCCCCACGCCAGACTTCCCGACAGCGGCGAGGGCGATCGGCGAACTAGCGACGTGGTTCGCCTGGCACCGCCATGAGGGCCGCGACGCGCCGCTCTATGACGACAAGATCGCCCGGCGCACTGTCATCGAGTTCATCTGCGCCGCCCTAGTGCCCGAGAACAAGCACGATGCAGAAGGGAGCACGAGTCATGGAGACCGCCACTAGGAACTATCCCCCCGGCGACCTACGGGTATCCGACGCCGACCGCGACCGCGCCGTGTCCGAGCTGAGCGAGGCCTTCCAGGCCGGCCGGATCAGCGCCGACGAGTTCGGGCAGCGATCCGGACAGGCCCTGGCCGCCCGCACCGGGAAAGAACTGACCGCCCTGTTCACCGACCTGCCGCCAGACCGCGCCCCCGCGGCACGTACCGGCGGCGGCCCAGGACAAGCCCGCGTCCTCGCCACCTGGATCGGCATGGCCGCATCCGCCGCCGCGGCCATCCCCCTCGCCGCCGTCGGCCTCTCGAACGCGCTAAGCACCGGCCCGAGCCTCGCCCAGCGCGAGGCCCATCGCGAACTCGCCCAGCAAGTCCTGGCCCGTCAGGGCATTACGATCTCGGTCCCGCTTCCCCCGGCCCAGGGCTTCGACTGGGTCGGCACGATAACCCCAGCGGTATTCGCCGTACTGCTTATCGGGCTGATCGCCGTCCTCGCAACCCGCACCAGGCGCGGTCCCGGGAGATCGAGCACATCGGCTCAGCGAACGACGACGCCAAGCTGGAGGCACTGAAAGCCGCCGCGCGACCGCGACTCGCGACCGGGCGCCATCTCCGCAGGAGATCCCCCAGACCACCGCCCGCCTCAGTCATCCGTCCTCCAGGAGTCCTCGTTCCCCCACGTCCTCAAGTAGCCAAATGAGGTGCGCACTAGCCTGATAAAAGTCGGGTTGTACGGGAGCCGGTCTGCTGGCCGTGGCCCTGATCACGGCCGTTGTCTATCTGGCCTGGCCGCGGGTGCCGCGTGATCGTCGCTACCGGTGCCCTGCCTGCCCGCGGTGTCACCGACCGTGCGAGCGCTTATCCGAATCTGCGGTTCATCACCGTCGCGGGCGGACCGTCAGACGCAGCCAACGTCGCGGCGTACACGGGCGCGGCTGCAACCGCGACCCAGAACGGCGTCAAGGAATCGCTCATCCATGACCTTCACAGGTGAGGAATTTCCTCAGTCCGCATCGGCAGTCTCTCCGGCGGCCGCCGGTGGCGGGCAGGGCCGGGATGGCTGGCCAGGAGCCCTCCTGATGCACGCGACCATGCTGTTAAGGCATCACGCATCGCGGAATTTCAGGACGAGTGCGCCCAGGAGCAGGGCGCCGACGGTCCAGAGGGCGACGACGCCGAGGCCCTGCCACGGGGTGAGCGGCAGGCTGTTCACCCCGATCGTGGCCTGGACGTCCAGGCCGGCGGACAGCGGCCCGATCTGCTGCAGGTGCCGGGCGATCGTCGCGTTGGCGATGGTGGACGCGGTGATCGGGAACAGGTACAGCAGGCCGAGGACCAGGCCGATGGCCGCCGCGGAGTCGCGTACCGCGGCCGCGACCCCAAGGCTGAGCAGCCCGATAAGTGTCAGGTACAAGACCGCGCCGACGGCGGCGCGGACGTCGGCGCCCGCGGTGAGGGACGCGTACCCGTGCGCGGGAGTGAACCCGTGGCCGGGGAGGATCAGCCACCCGGCGAGCGCCGAGCCGGCCACCGCCAGCGCTGAGGCGGTGAGCACGGGGACGGTGAGCACTGCCGTCTTGGCGAAGATGAACGTCAGCCGCCGGGGTACCGCGGTGAGCGACAGCTTGACCATCCCGGTGCTGTACTCGTTGCCGATCGCCAGCACCCCGGCGACGGCGACCACCGCCTGGCCCAGGTAAATCCCGGTGAAGCTGATCTTCGCGGGGTCGATCCGGCACGAGGCCGACTGGCACTGGGCCGTGCTAACCGCCGCCGCCCCAAGGGCGACGGTCAGCACGACGGCTCCGGCCAGCAGCCAGGCCGGGCCGGCCACGGTACGGACTTTGGTCCACTCGGCGTGCAGGGCCTGGACCCCTGGATGACGCGACGGCCAGACCCGGGCCGGGAGGCTCATGCGTCCCTCCGGCGCAGCAGGTAAAAGGCCACTGCCAGCGCGGCGGCCGCCCACGCGCACTCCACCGCGAACCCAGCCCACGGCGTGAGCGGGTAGTACCCCCACTCCGGGGTGTAGAGGACGCCAGCGACCTGCGAGAACTGGGGGACAGCCTGCCGTACGGAGAAGCCGGCGGCCGGAGTGATCCGCAGCAGCCACTCTCGGGCGACCAGGGGGAGCCCCCCGCCCATGGGGCGGCCCATTGGCCCGGGCTGCAGGGACGGGAATACGGCGAGCAGGTACGGGACGAAGATCACCACGATGACGGTGGCGACCGCAGTGGCGCTGCGCCGCTGGATGGTGCCGATGGCGAGCGCGAGCACTGCGGCCACGGCTAGCAGCGCCGCAGTACCGACGACCATCCGGGCCAACGTGAGCGCCGGAACCGGCCATAGCGGGATGCTGCTCCTGGCGAGAGTGCGCGCGCCGACGGCGACCGCGAGAGTGGCGGCGATCAGCCCGGTGACGAAACTGACCGCGCCGATCACCACAGCCTTGGCCGCCAGCAGCCGGCCGCGGCGGGGTGAGGCGGTCAGCGAGACGCGGATCAGCCCGCGCCGGTACTCGGCGGTGATAAACATCGCGCCGACCACGATCAGCGGGATCAGCCCGATGGCCGTCCCGTCCAGCGCCCGTTCGATAGAGACAACCCCCATGGGCCCGATGGAGGGACTGATGTCGCCGTAACCGGTCACGGTGATCGCGCCGGCGCTCTGGCGGAGCGCGCCGGGCGCTGACACGCCGTTGGGGTCGTTCGGGCCGTTGACGCCGCCTACATTGGTGCCCGTCCATCGGCTAGCGGGCCAGGAGAGCCCGATGTGCCGGAAGACGCCGGTGGCCACGGTGGGATTTTCGGTCCCCACACCGGCGGCGAAGAGCCCGGCTTGCACGGTGGAGGTCAGCCCCGGGAGGGTCCCGGTGCCGACCAGCGTCCAGTGGGTGCCGTCGGCGGAGTCGTACCCGCTGACCGTGTCGCCGTCGCGGACGAGCCGCAGCCAGCGCGGCGAGGAAGCGGACACGCTGCCGGCCAGGCCGGGTGAGTCGTTGACGTAGTCCCATTGCATCGCGGCGCCGTTGGACCCGGTGACCATCATCGCCGCGTAGGCGGAGCCCTGCGTCATGTTCTCCTTGATGATGATCCCGGCCTTGGACCACGGCTGCAGGCCGGGCGCCATCTGCGACGGGCCGACGGAGGTCTGGCCGGTCAGCGACGTCATCTGGACGGTGATCGTGCCGTTCCCGGTCAGCGGCTGGTGCGCGAAGTAGAACGCGTCGTTGACCTGCTCACCGCCAGGCCCGGTCGGTGGCTCCGGACAGGCGGACCCGCCGCCGGGCCCGCTGCACGAGCTGCTGACGTTGCCGACGATGAACACGAAGGCGGTGATCGCGATGATCGAGACGATCATCGCGATGACCCAGCCGCGCACGGTGCGGAACTTGGTCCACTCGGCGTGAACCAGGTTCCGGAAACTCTGGCGCTCGGCTGCTGCGGTCGGCCGGTGCGGTGTCTTGGCCTCTGTCGTCATGACGTCACCTCGGCGCGGAACTCGACGCTCTCCCGGGTGAGTTCCATGTAAGCCTCCTCGAGCGTGACCCGGTGGGCGGTGACCTCGCTGAACGGGACGGCGTGCTCGGTGAGAGCAGTCACCAGTCGTTCCGATGAAAGATTTGAAATCGTGAGCACGCCGGAGCCCGTTGCTGTGACCTCAGCCCCGGCCTTGGTGAGCACCGTCATCGCGTCGGCCGGTGCTGTGGTGCGCAGCATGACGCGGTTGCCCGAGGCGGCAGCGATGAGGTCGGCGACCGAGGTGTCGGCGATCACCCGGCCGCGGCCGACGACGACCAGGTGGTCGGCTGTGTCCTCCAGTTCGCTCATCAGGTGGCTGGACACCAGGACCGCGCGGCCCTGCGCCCCGAGTTCTCGCAGGAAGTCCTTCATCCAGACGATGCCCTCGGGGTCCATGCCGTTGAACGGCTCGTCGAAGATCAGCACTTCGGGGTCACCGAGCAGGGCCGCCGCGATGCCGAGCCGCTGGCGCATGCCGAGCGAGTACCCGCCGGCCTTGCGGCGGGCGGCGGGCGTCAGCCCGGCCTGCGCGATCACTTCATCGACCCGCCCGGCCTTCAGGCCCTGGGAGTGGGCGAGCCACAGCAGGTGGTTGCGCCCGCTGCGGCTGGGCTGCAGCGCGCCCGCGTCGAGCAGCGACCCGACCTGGCTAAGCGGGCTGCTCAGCCCGTGGTAGGGGCGGCCGCCGATGGTGGCGGTGCCCGCGTCGGGAGCGTCCAGGCCGACGACGACACGCATGGTGGTCGACTTGCCCGCGCCGTTGGGCCCGACGAAGCCGGTCACCTGGCCGGGACCGACCGCGAACGTCATCCCGTCCAGCGCCTGCGTCGAGCCGAACCGCTTGCGCAGTCCGTCAATCTCGATAGTCGCGTTCATGGGACAGAAGGTGGCGCAGTCCGGGGGTGCGCCGCATCGGCCCGCGGGCACATCTGCACGGTGCCTGCGTAGCCCGGGGGGTGTATGCCCGCAGGCAGACGACTTGGCCCGGCACGGCGGTTACGATCGCCGTGAGCATGACCCGGCGGGCTGGAGGCGCCTAGATGATCATGTGGGGACCCCTGGTGCTTGGCTGCACGCTGCTGGCTTCCGCTCTCCTGCTGCGCCGCTGGCCGCTGGCGGCGCTGGCCGTGATACTTGGCGGATCGGTGGCGAGCATGGTGCTGGAGCCGAACCCGTCGTACGCGCTGGTCGTGCTCGCCTGCGTTGTGGGCCTTGAGATCTGCTACATAGCGGCGACACGCACCCGCAGGGTCTCGGTGACGGGCGCCGCGATGGGCACCGCCGGCCTGCTGATTCCCGTCCTGACAGTGCCCTCTCTGGGTCGGCTCCAGGGCGGCGGCGTGGGGTCGTCGGCGATACACGTTGCCACGATCGCCGTCCCCCTTTTTACGATCATCGCCTGGCTCATCGGACATTCGATCCGGCAGGCACAGGTCCGGGCCGAGCTGGTGCGGGCCCAGGCGGCCGCCCAGGCCACGATGGCCGAGCGGCTGCGGATCGCCCGCGAACTGCACGACATGGTGGCCCACAGCACCGGCATCATCGCGATCCAGGCAGGCTCGGGCCGCAGAGTCTTCGACGCCCGGCCCGACGAGGCGCGCGACGCGCTGGCCGCCATCGAGGCCATCAGCCGGGAGACACTGTCGGGGCTGCGGCGGATGGTGACCGGGCTGCGGCGTGCAGACCCGGAGCCCGCGTCCGGGGAGGCATCGCTGGACGCGGCGCCCGGCCTGGCCGACATTGACCGGCTGGCCGCCACGGCCCGGGACGCGGGCGTGCAGGTCGACGTGGACTGGCGCGGCAGCCGGGAGCCGCTCCCGGCCGACATCGACCTGTCAGCGTTCCGCATCATCCAGGAAGCGGTCACCAACGTGGTCCGCCACGCCAGCGCGGGCCACTGCCAAGTATCGATCGACCAGCGGGACGGGCAGCTGTCGATCGAGGTCACCGACGGTGGGCGCGGCGGCACCACGGCCGGGACCGGCTACGGGATCACCGGTATGCGCGAGCGCGCCGCGCTGCTGGGCGGCGACTTCTCGGCCGGCCCGCGCCCCGGCGGTGGCTTCCGCGTCGCCGCCCGGCTGCCAGTCCCCGAGTCGGCCCGATGACCATCCAGGTCATCCTGGCCGACGACCAGCCGCTGGTCCGCGCGGGCCTGCGGATGCTGATCGAGCAGACACCCGACATCGACGTGGCCGGCGAAGCCGGAACCGGAGCCGAGGCGGTGCGGCTGGCCAGGGACTCCCACCCCGACGTGATCGTCATGGACATCCGCATGCCGGGCATGGACGGCATCGAGGCAACCCAGATGATCACCGCCGGCGACACCCGCGCTCGCGTGCTTGTGCTGACCACGTTCGACGACGATGACTGCGTCTACGGTGCGCTGCGGGCCGGGGCGAGCGGGTTCCTGGTCAAGGACATGGCACTGGAGGACATCCTGACCGCGATCCGCGTCGTCGCGGCCGGCGATGCCATGATCGCGCCCGGCGTCACCCGTCGCCTCATCGAGCAGTTCGCCGACCAGCCCCGCGCAGGCCGCAGCCCTAAGGGGCTAACCGGGATCACCGACCGCGAACGCGAGGTCCTCAGGCTGGTTGGCCTCGGCATGTCCAACGCCGAGATCGCCGCCGCCCTGTACATCACGCCAGGCACCGCCAAGACCCACGTCGCCCGGCTGCTAGCAAAGCTCGGCGCCCGGGACCGGGTACAGCTCGTCATCACCGCGTACCAGGCTGGCCTGTTCGACACCTAGGACGGCCCGTCGCGAGAGCATCGCCGCAGGCGTTGCCGCCCGCGGAATTCCGCGGGTTTCACGGATTCGTCGCACCGCTCTTCTGGCGCACACTCGCTCCCAGAAAGCCTGCAGTTACCGAAGTCCCTAACAGGAGTGCCGGCTGGCAACGGGCTCGTGTGCAGAGCCTGCGGCGATTGCGGTCAAGGGGCGCACGGGACGCGCACCAGGACACCAGGAGGTTCAGATGTCCAGGCTCGATCAGGTTCACCAGCCCTTTGCTTGTCGCTTCAGCCGTCCGTTGTTCGTCCTGGCCGGACTGCTAACCGCTCTGGCGGCAGCAGGTTGCGGATCTGGCTCACCGCAGGCCGCGGCCCCATCGGCCCACCCCCCGGCGGCGACATCGACCGCGCGCTCAGCGGGCTCGTCAGCGGCGTCCGCCACTGCGGCATCATCCTCGGGTTCGGCGTGCCCTTCCGCATCCTCGATATCAGCAGCGATGGGCGTTCCGTATCCGGCGCCTCAAGTCACCGGCAGCTCCGGCAACGCGATATGCAACTACGACGGCTCGAACAACTCCAACGGCAACAGCGTGATGATCACGATCTCCGACGGAATAACCCCGGCCGCTATCACTGCTCTGGCCAAGGACCAGGGCGGAGTGACCGGCGATGACCCAGTCTCGCGTCTTGGCCGCGAGGCGTATTTCGATCCCGGCCAGCCCGGATTGAGCAGCGAGCTATTCGTGCTCAACGGTTCCGAGGGCATCGAGGTCACCATTTTCGGGACACAGCCGCAGAGCGAATCCGTAGCCCGGGCCGTCATATCCATGTGACAGTGACGTTCTGAGAACACGGCGCCGAGATCGCGACCGAGTCACTCGAGCTGCAGCCCTCTGGTGCGGCCGGGACGCGACGCCCTCGGTTACGGCCCGGGAACGCCGCCGTGCGATGCTGAGAGCGTTCGCCTGCCTGACCGCTCGGGAGCTGCTCATCGTCTCCATCGTTCCGCTGTTCCACGGGGTCATCAACCGCGGCTGGCACGGGCTTTGGGCCTGCCCCACGGTGGTGCTGCGGTGAGCGAGGGCGGCCTGCTTGCGCCCTCGGCGGTTGTCGGGCTGAGCCGCAGCGACCCGAGCGGCCCCGGGATAATCCGGGTGAAAGCCCCTGACGGGTTCCGGTACCGCGAACCGTCGGGCGCCGAGGTGACCGGCACCGGGACGCTGCAGCGCATCCGGGCGCTCGCGCTCCCGCCCGCCTGGACGGGCATCTGGATCTCGCCCGACCCGCTCGGGCACATCCAGGCCACCGGCGTGGACAGCCGGGGCCGGACCCAGTACCGGTATCACCAGCTGTGGCGCGAGCAGCGCGATGCCCAGAAGTTCGTGCACATGCTGCGCTTCGCCGGCGCGCTGCCGACACTGCGGGACGCTACCCTGCACGACCTGGGCCGCACGTCCGCTCGACCGCGATCACGTCGCGGCCAGCGCCGTCCGCCTGATCGACCTCGGCTTGTTCCGTATCGGCGGCGAGAGGTACGCCGAGCTCGACCACCACTATGGCGCGGTGACGCTGGAAAAACGGCACGTCAGCGTGCGGCGGGACGGCATCGTCTTCGACTACATCGCCAAGGAGGGCAAGCACCGGGCCGTCACTGTCACCGACCGGGCGGTCCGGTCGACGGTACGGGCGCTGGCTGGCAGTGACAACGGCCTGGACACCCTGTTCTGCTGGCAGCAGGGCGACGCCTGGCACCCCCTGCACTCCCACGACGTGAGCGCCTACATCGCCGAGCACGCCGAAGGCCATTTCACGGCCAAGGAGTTCCGGACCTGGAACGCCACCGTCCTGATGGCTCTCCTGCTCGCGAACGCGGGCCCGCCCGCCAGCCCCCGGCGGGCCAAGGGCGTCATCGCGGCCAGCATCCGGGGAGTGGCGGACTGGCTGGGCGACACCCCGGCGGTGGCGCGCGCCTCCTATGTCGATCCCCGGCTGATCAGCCAGTATCAGTCCGGCGGCGGCCTGGCCACGATCCCGGTGCTGCCCCCAGAACTCCCGGCCGGAGCTGACGCCGAGGCGGCGGTCGCGGCCCTGCTCACGGGCCCCGCCTGACACCGTTCGCCGACGGATAGCACGTCCACCTGGCCGACCCAAACCCCCGATCCGCCGCCTGCCCCGCCAGCGCCGACTCTCGGTGCGCTCGGGGACTCGGGCCCGCCCGGTCGTCACTCGCCTTCCTGATCGGCAGCCATCGCGTCCGCCAAGCTCTTCGGCCGCATGTCGGTCCATGACTCCTCGACATAGTTGACGGCGCTAACCCTGTCACCAGGCCCGAAGACGATCCGCCATCCGCCGGGTACATCGGCGAACACTGGCCACAGCGAGTGCTGGTTCTCGTCATTAACCAGTACGAGAAACTGTGCCGACTCGTCATCGAATGGATTGGTGGTCATCGTGCTCTCCTCGCGGCCGATGTTGATCAGGGTGCGCCGAAACTCAGCCTAATGAGACTTGAGGTCTACTGCCCGTCGCCTAACCAGGCACTAACGGTCGGCTAACACGCATCTAATAGGCCTCGGAAAGCCCCGGCAACTTGATCATCCAGCTGCGCAAGCTCGAAGAAGCCGGCTATCTGGCCAGCGAGAAGACCAGGAACGGGTCCACGCAGAAAATAACGGCGGCCTGACCAGAAAGGGCCGGGCAGCCCTCGGCGCCTACACCCAGGCGCTGCGCAACCTGCTCGGCGGCCTGGACACCGATCCCAGGGCCGCCGAGACCGGCAGCGACATTGTGGCCTTCTGAGCCACAGCCGCCGTTGTACCAAACGCCCAGGGCAACACGCGCTACTCGGCGTCGCGGACGTGCAATACCAGGCCGCCGGCCAGCAGCGCCGCGCCGGCCCAGATAGCCAGCACTCCGAGCCCGTCCCACGGGCTGATCGGGAGGTTGCGCAGGCCAGTAGTTGCCTGGATAGTCAGCCCGGCGTTGGCCGGGGTCCAGCGCTCGAGCCGGCGCTGCCAGGTCTGGTTGGTCACGAACGCCAGGATGATCGGGAACAGGTACAGCACCGCGAGCACCGTGCCGATGGAGACCGCAGAATCCCGGATCATGGCCGCGATGCCCAGGCTGAGCAGCGCGATCAGGGCCAGGTACAGCACCGACCCGCCCGCGGCCCGCAGGCTCGGGCCGTAGGACAGCCATACCGAATGGAAGCCACGGGCTGCGGTGAAGCCGTGGCCGGGCAGGATGAGCTGCCCGGCCAGCACTGATCCGAGCACTGCCACTGCCCCGGCCACCAGCACTGCCACCGCGACGATGATCGCCTTAGCGGCGTAGACCACCAGCCGCCGCGGCATTGCGGCGAACGTTATACGGATCATGCCGTTGCTGTACTCGTTGCAGATCGTCAGCACCGCCAGGATCGCCACCACCGCCTGGCCGAACTGAATCCCGGTCAGGCTGAGCTTGGTCGGATCGACCGGGCAGCTCTGGCCCGCTGGGCAGCTGGTAGCCCCGACGGCCGCGGCGCTGATTGCGACGGTCAGCGCCACCACACCTAGCAGCAGCCAGGCCGGCCCGGAGACCGTGCGCAGCTTGGTCCACTCCGCGTGCAGCGCATCCAGCATGCCCGTCCCGCCCGCGGGCCGCCCGGCCAGGGTGTCCTGCTGCCAGGACCGGCCTGCCTGGGCTATCGAGTTCATGCGTCCCTCCGGCGCAGCAGGTAGACGGCCAGGGCCAGCGCCGCCGCCGCCCACAGGCACAGCACCGCGAACCCGGTGTACGGCGCCAGCGGGTAGACGCCCTGCGCTGGTGAAACGACGAGGGTGACCTGCGGGTAACGCGGGACGCTCTGCTGGATGGCCAGGCCCGCCGCCGGGGTGACCCGCAGCAGCCACGAGCCCACTCCGGCAGGGAAGACGTTCAGCGCTGTCAGCAGGAACGGCAGGACCACGGTCACGATCGCGAGCGTGATCGCCGCAGCGCTGCGGCGCAGTATGGCCCCGAGGGCGACGGCGAAAACCGCATCGACAGCCAGCAGCGCCGCAGTGCCGACCACGACGCGGACCTCGGTCAGCGCCGGCACCGGCAGCACGACCACACCGTTCCGCTCTTGCAGCCGGACGCCAACCGCCATCGCGATAGTGGCGGCCACCAGCCCGGTCACGAACGCGGCAGCGCCGGCGACGACGGCCTTGGCCGCGAGAACCTGGCTTCGCCGCGGGGTAGCCGCCAGAGTCGTGCGGATCAGGCGGCGGCGGTATTCCGCGGTGAAGAACATCGCCGCCACAGTAACGATCGCGATCAGGCCGATGAACACGCCGGCCAGGCTCTGCTCCACCGTCCCGCTCGGGAATCCGCTGCCGGGTCCTGGAACTACTGGCGCGATGTCACCGGACCCGGTGAGCGTGTACCTTCCCTTAGCTGTCTGGAATCCTGAGGGGCCACCCGCGCCGGGCGCTCCCAGAGGCCCGCCGCCGCCCACCGCGGTGTCCGCCCACTTGCCGCCCGCCGGGGCGCCGGACACGGTGACGTGGTCGAAGACGCCAGCGACCTCGGTAGACCCGCTGTTGTCGGTTGACCCGCCGAATGCGCTTGATACCGATGTGACCTCCGGTGAGGTGGCGAACATCCCGACCTGCACCGTGGCCGGGAGGCCGGCCAGCTGGACCGTGCCAACTCTGGCCCAGTGCGTGCCGTCAGCGGAGTCGTAGCCGGTGATCGTGCCGCCGGACCGGGTGAGCCGGAGCCACCGGGGACTCGCGGCGGAGACGTTACCGGGCAGCCCGGCCATGTCGCCGGTGTAGTTGTACTGCATTCGCACACCATGGCTGGCGGTGACCATCATCGCCGCATAGGCGGAGCCCTGGTGCAGGTTCTGCTTGATGATGATTCCGGCCTTGGCCCACGGCGGCATTCCTGAGTCTGAGCCGACGGGCCGCGGGCCATTGACGTTCGGGTACTC
This sequence comes from uncultured Actinomycetota bacterium, assembly GCA_963815375.1. Classification (GTDB taxonomy): domain Bacteria; phylum Actinomycetota; class Actinomycetes; order Streptosporangiales; family Streptosporangiaceae; genus JASHPR01. The sequence continues at coordinate 518,543 of CAWFGX010000001.1, forward strand.
GTTGATGAGCGCGGTCATCCGGACCGTCATGGATCCGTTGCCAGTCAGTGCCTGGTGAGCGAAGTTGAAGCTGTCGGTAACGACCTGGCCGCCCGGCCCGTGCGGCACGTAGGGCAGGCAAGCCTTGCCAGTGCGCGACGGGCCGCCGTTGATCTGGCAGCTGATGTTGCCGTTCCCGGCAGCGAAGAGGCCGACGAACACAGTCAGCAGCGCGGCGATGATCATCCCGATCACCCAGCCGCGCACCGTGCGGAACTTGGTCCATTCCGAGCGCAGCAGCCAGCCGAACCCGGCGGCCACAGCCTCGAGTTCGGCCTCGGCGTCGGAGCGCGGCGCCGAAACGGTTCCCGTGGTCATTGCGCGACCTCCCCGGCCGGTCCGGTCACCGGCTCGGCCGGGCGGAACTCGACCGCGTCCCTGGTGAGCTCCATGTAGGCCTGCTCCAGCGTCGCGCGGTGCGCGGACACCTCGGAGAACGGCACAGCCTTCTCCGACAGGACCGCCACGACCCGCCCGGCAGGCAGCCCGGAGATCGTTAGCTCGCCCTCGCCGGTGGTGACAACGGTGGCCCCCGCGGCCTGCAGCAGCGCTGTCGCCTCCTGCCGGGCGTCCGTGCGCAGCGTCACCCGGTCCCCCGACGCGGCGGCGAGCAGGCTGGCGACGGTGGTGTCAGCGATGACCTTGCCCCGGCCGACGACCACCAGGTGGTCGGCGGTGTCCTGCAACTCGCTCATCAGGTGGCTGGACACCAGCACGGCCCGTCCCTGGGCAGCGAGCGAGCGGAGGAAGCCGCGCATCCACACGATGCCCTCTGGGTCCATCCCGTTGAACGGCTCGTCGAGCATGATCGCCGCCGGGTTGCCGAGCATGGCCGCCGCGATCCCGAGCCGCTGCCGCATGCCGAGGGAGTAGCCGCCGGCCCGGCGCCGGGCAACGCTGCGCAGGCCAGCCTGCTCGATGACCTCGTCGACGCGCCTGGCGGTCAGCCCCTGAGAGTGGGCCAGCCACAGCAGGTGGTTGCGTGCAGAGCGGCTCGGCTGCAGCGCGCCAGCGTCAAGCAGCGAGCCAATCAGCCTCATCGGCCGCCGGATGCTCGCGTAGGGCTTCCCGGCGACCAGCGCGGTACCCGTGTCGGGTGCGTCCAGGCCGAGGATCACCCTCATCGTGGTGGACTTGCCAGCCCCGTTTGGGCCCACGAACCCGGTCACCTGCCCCGGCTGGACGGTGAACGTCATCCCGTCCAGGGCTACCGCCCGCCCGAACCGCTTGCGCAGCCCGCTGACTTCAATCGTCGCCTCCATGCGTGACCCTTCTGTTTAGGCACAGGGCTTGCCGGGCCAGGCCGGCCAGATTTCCTTGAGCTGTTTCTACGCGGGCGCCCATAACATGAGCCGAACTGGCGCTGTTATCTCGTTGTTAGGCCGGGCGGGGCATGCTAGAGCCCGGTACCCGGCTCCTGAACTCCACAGGCACCGGCCCACGGACAGAGCGGGCCGACGGCAGCCAAGGACGCAAGGAGGGCCGATGCGGACGGCAAAGGACCAGGGCGTCAGTCGCCTGCCGCAGGGCCGCCGGACCAGTGCGGCGGGCCGGCTCCCGCGGCTGCGCCTGCCGGGCGTGGCCCGGACCCTGCGGTGGCGGCTGACCGTGCTGTACGGAATCCTGTTCTTCGTCTCCGGCGCGGTGCTGCTGGCGATCGCCGGAGGAATCACCAATACCCATACCGGGGTGTCAGTCTCTCGGGCATCATCCGGCGCGCAGGCCGCGAACTCCACGGCGACCCAGCTCGCCAACGCCAACGCGCTCATCCAGCAGCTGCAGCAGCAACTGGCCACGCAGGCAAACATGACACAGTCCGACGTCGCCCATGCTCTGCTGAAAGCGTCGCTGATCGCGCTGGCGTTCATGACCGTCGGCTCGCTGGCGATGGGCTGGCTCCTGGCCGGGCGGGCGCTGCGCCCGGTCCGGCAGATGACCGCGTCAGCCCGGCAGATCTCCGCGCAGAACCTCAACGAGCGACTCGCCGTGGCCGGCCCCCAGGACGAGCTCAAAGAGCTCGGGGATACTTTCGATGAGCTGCTGCAGCGGCTGGAGGCTGCGTTCACAGCGCAGCGCCGCTTCGTGGCCAACGCCTCGCACGAACTGCGCACCCCGCTGACCACGATGCGGGCATCGGTAGACGTCGCCGTGGCCAAGCCAGAGGGGGCTCCGCCGCAGACGATCGCCCTGGCCTCCCGCCTCCGCGCCGAACTGGACCGGGTCGACAGCCTGCTCGAGGCGTTCCTGACGCTGTCCCGCGCCCAGCACCGCAACCTGCCCGGCTACGGCGTCCTGCCGCTCGATTACATCGTCGGCGCTGCCCTGGCTGACCAGAGGGAAGCGATCAGGGCCAGGAACCTGACCGTCCAGGACACCACCGGTCCCGGCGGCGCGTGGGTGCGAGGCAGCCAGGCACTGCTCTCCCGCATGACCGCGAACCTGGTCGACAACGCGGTCGGCCACAACACCGACGGCGGCTGGATCCGCATCACTACGGAAACCGAGCGCGGGCGGGCCCGTCTGATCGTCGAGAACGGCGGCCAGGTCCTTGACCAGCGGCAGGTGGACGAACTGTCGCAGCCGTTCCGGCGCCTGGAGGCGGACCGGATCGGCACTGACAAAGGGTCGGGTCTTGGCCTGTCGATCGTCGCCGCGATCGTCGAAGCCCACGACGGGCGGCTGAGCATGGAGGCACGGCCCGGCGGCGGGCTGCGGGTCTGTGTCGACCTCCCGGCCGCTGCGCCGGCCGGGCCGACCGCGACGGCCACGGAGCCGGCATGAGAGTCCTGGTGGTCGAGGACTCGAAGTCGCTCGCCGAGGTGCTGATTGAGGGCCTGCGCGACCAGGGCATGGCAGTAGATGCGGCGCACGACGGACTGGAGGCTGCGGCCAAACTAGACCTCAACCGCTACGACGTCGTCGTCCTCGACCGCGACCTCCCCGGCATCCACGGGGACCTGCTGTGCCAGATGATCACAGACCGCGGCGAGCGCGCCATGGTACTGATGCTGACGGCGGCCGGAGCGCCAGGTGACCGGGTCACCGGCCTCAGCCTCGGTGCCGACGACTACCTCGGCAAGCCGTTCCACTTCCCCGAGCTCGTGCTGCGCATCCGCGCCCTGGCCCGCAGGCAGCCCTCTGCGCGCTCCCGGCTCCTCCACGCGGCTGGCATCGAACTCGATCCACTGCGCCGCACTGTCACCCGCGACGGGCGGCAGCTGGACCTGTCAGTGAAAGAGTTCGGCGTGCTCGAGGCTCTGATGGTCGCCGCACCTGCTTTCCTGAGTGCGGAGGACCTGCTTGAGCAGGTCTGGGATGAGCAGGCGGACCCGTTCACGAACACCGTGACGGTGACCATCGGGCGGCTGCGCCGCAAGCTCGGCGATCCGCCCGTGATCTTCACCACGCCCGGCGTCGGTTACCGGATCAGCCAGTCAGCCGGCTAGCGCGGCAAGCTGGGCCCTTACCTGGGCAGCCTCAGGAACACCAAGTGCCGTGTAGAGGGTGAGGGCGCGCTCCCAGTTGTGGCGCGCCCGGCTGGTGAAGCCCGCCGCGTTGTGACAGCGGCCGAGTCCGCTGTAAGCGCGGGCCTGCTCGTACCTGCCATCGATCTGCATGGCAAGGGCGAGTGCCATAGCATGCTGGGCTTTGGCATCGCCAGGCGCCGGCGGCGAGGAGGATTTCACCCATGCTGTTGAGTGCCTCCGCCTCACTGGACCGGTCGCCGTTCTCGCGGCATATGGTCAGAGCCTGGTCGAGGCGTTCGCTAGCCTGCTGGTTGTTACCCTGCCGCGACTCGGCGACGCCGAGGTTGCTCAGGGCGTACGCCTCACAATCCCGGTTCCCGATCTCGCGGCATATCGTCAGGGCCTGAACGAGGTGCCCGCTGGCCTGCTGGTGATCACCGAGCCGCAAGCTTACGACGCCGAGGTTGCTCAGGGCGTAGGCCTCAATGGCCCGGTGGCCGTTCTCGCGGCTCATGGCCAGTGCCCGATCCAGGTGCTCGCTCGCCTGGCGGTAGATTCCCAGCCGGAGTTCGACCAGGCCGAGGTTCATCAGCTGGCGGGCTTCGCCGGCCTGATCACCAATCTGCTGGTGAACGGCCAGGGCCCGTTTGAGGTAGCTCACCGCCCGCTCGTAGCGGCCCTGGAGCATGCCCGCGATGCCAAGGTTGCCCAGTGCGCGGGCTTCGCCGGCCTGGTTGCCGGTCTCGCGGTACACCTCGAGTGCCCGGTCGAGGCGGTCGGCAGCTTGAACGTATCGACCCTGCCGCAGGTCGGTCACGATGAGGCCGCGCAGTGCTTCCGCTTCGGCAGTGCGGTCACCGATGTCACATGCGGCACGGCGGGCATGGTCGTGTATGGCGATGATCTCGGGATAGTGGCCGCCGGCCTCAAGATAACGGAACAATGTTTCGGCCAGGCGGGTGGTGTGGCCGGGCCAGCCACAGGTGGCCGTAGAGGCGGCAACCGCGGTCAGAGTGGCCCGCTCGGTGTCCAGCCAGTTCCGCGCCGCTGCGACGCCGGTGAACGCTGGGCAGGGACTGGCAGGCGGCGGTATTCGGGGCCTGCGGTGGCGTTCGGCCGGGTAGAGGGTGTCCATCGCGGCGGCGGCGGTGTACAGGTAATAGTCGAACAGGCGGGTCAGCCCCTGGAGCCGTTCTGTGTCATCGCAGGCGGCGGAGAGTTCCCGGGCGTAGGCGCGCAGAAGGTCGTGCAAGCCGTAGCGACCCCCCGATGTGATGTGGATCAGGTGGGCACTGGCGAGGGCGTCAATTATCTGGCAAGCCTGCTCTGCCGTCTCGCCGGTGAGTGCCGCGGCAGCGTAAGGATCGAAGTCGGGGCCGGGGTGCGAGCCCAGTAGCCGGAATGCCCGGGCGGCATCAGCGTCGAGGTGCTGGTACGACCACGAGAACACGGCTCGAACAGCGGTGCTGCGGTCTCCGCCTGCCGCCAGCAGGTCCAGGCGCTTACTCAGGTCAGCCAGCTCGCTCGTCAGTTCGGCCAGCGGCACGCCCCGCTTGCTGGCGGCGAGCTCGGCCGCCACCCTCAGCGCCAGCGGCAGCCGGCAGCACTGACCGGCCAGTTCGGCAGCCCCGTCGGGTTCGGCGTCGACTCGCGCGCCTATGAGCACCCGCAGCAAGCCGACCGCGTCCTCCAGCGGGAGCAGGTCGAGGTCCAGGCGGGTAGCACCGTCCCGGGCCACTAGCCCGGCCAGCGCGTCCCGGCTGGTAACAACTGCCGTGCAGGCCGGGGTGGCTGGAAGGAGAGGGCGTACCTGATCGGCTGATCCGGCGTTGTCAAGCACGACCAGCATGCGCTTGCCGCTCAGCAGGCTGCGGAAGCGGGCGGCACGCTCGTCTTCATCGGGTGGGATGTCCCATCCGGGTACACCCAGGGCCCGCAGGAACCTGGCCAGCGCGTCAGCGGGGCGCATCGGCTGGCTGGTGTCGTGGCCGCGAAGGTTCACGTAGAGCTGCCCGTCGGGGAAGCGTCCAGCTACCTGGTGGGCCCAGTGGATGGCAAGTGCGGTCTTGCCCACTCCTGCGGTCCCTGCGATCGCGGAAATCACGATTGCCTGGCCTGAGGGCTGGGTGAGGGCGGCATGCAGCGCGGCCAGCTCGGCGGACCGGCCGACGAAATGCGCCACTGCGCCAGGCAGCTGGCCGGGAGCCTCCCGGTCAGCTGGTTGCGAACGCGCGGTGCCCGTGGCCGTGGGGCCGGGTCTGACCGATACCGGGCTCACGGGGATCTGCTGGTTCAGCACTTGGGCCTGGGCAGCGGCAAGCTCCTCCCCCGGCCTCAAGCCGAGCTCCGTGTCGAGCCGACGCCGCATCTGGTCGAAGATTCCCAGCGCGGCAGCCTGCTGGCCGCTGCCCGCAAGCGCGATCATCAGCAGGGCATGCGCCCGCTCGTTCAGCGGCTCGCGGTCGGTGAGCTCACGAAGCTGCGACAGGATGCGGAAAGGGCACCGAGCCGCAATCGCGGCTTCAGCGTATGCGGTGACCGCGTCGGCCTTCTGCTGGCTCAGCCGAACAACGGCTGGATGACCCCGCAGGACGTCACAGTCGGCAAGGGGGTCCCCCCGCCAGAGCGCGAGCGCATCAGCGTAAGCCTGGCATGCCGTCGTCAGTTCGCCCACGGCCTGGGCCTCCCGGGCGCGGCGGACCAGCGCATCGAAGGCGCGCAGGTCCAGCTCGCTGGCTGGCTCAAGGCGGTAGCCGTTGCCGCCCGCGCGTATCGGCGCGCCAGGCCCCAGCACACGACGAAGACGGCTGATGTAGGACTGCAGCATCGACACCGCCGTGATCGGCGGATCGTCACCCCAGAGCCCGTCGATGATTGCAGAACGGGACAGCCCGGTGCCCTGGTCGAGCGCTAACAGTCCCAGTACCGCCCGCTGCATCGGCGAGCCCAGCACAACAGGAACGTCGTCCCGCCATGCCGCTAGCGGTCCCAGCACGCCAATCCGCACCTCGCCGACCTTGCCTGGCGACGGCGTGGCCGACGGTACGACCGTGCCCCGTGCCACCAGGCTGAGCTCCCTTGTCTGCTGCCGGCTCAGGCGCAGCGCGCTTGCCAGCCGCCGCACGGACTCGCCGTGCGGACGCGCGGTCCGGCCCTGCTCCAGATCGCGCACCACGCCGACGCTCACGCCGGCTGCCGCGGCGAGCTGCCGCTGGGTGAGCCCCGCCTTCTGGCGGCTCGCCCGCACCAGGCCGCCCGCACGGCCACCGCCCTGCTCGCCCATGCCGTCACCACCACAGTCCATCGGCTGAGAACGAGTGCCCAGTCCGCCTGGCACCGGCGTGCCGCAACTGCCGGCATCGGCCTGTTCCGATCATGCCATTCCAGGCGTGCTCTCGGCCTCACTCGCTTACCCCAACCGCCAGCCACCTGGCCGGCAGGAATTCCTGTACCTCAGCCGATTCACGTACCGGGCAAACCGGCGCAGCCACCCGCCTGCAGACAGGCTGACCAGCAGATTCACCGGACCGATGAAGCCGCTCACGTACCGGGAACAGGCTGACAGCCGACCTCTCAGCCGGCGTCCAGGGCCGGCGGGAAGCATCTGCATGAGAGAAACAAGGGCCGATAGAGCGACAGAAAGGCTGGTGTTTACAAATGGCGGTTATCCAGAAGACGGCGGACTGGCTGCTGACCACGCTCGCGCCGAAGACCACCGCAGCGGCCTGCTTTACCTGCCAGGACGTCGAGTGCTACTGCGCCGGCGGCGTCGTCTATCTCAAGAGGTGCTGCCCGAATTCGGCGTGCGCGGCTGTATGCGGGGGATGCTTCAAGACCGACATCGGGTGCTGAGAAAGGCGAGCGATGTCCTCTGGAGGAACCACGCATGCCCGTTCTTGTTGCGGCAGTCGCCCTGACCGCGGCGCTCTGCCTGGTGAATCTGCTGCTCACGTTCGGTGTCATCCGTCGGCAGCGTGAGTACGTCAAGCTGCTGAACGAGCCAAAGACGCTGCCGGAGGTCACCGGGCTGCTCCCGGGCGAGACACCAGGCGCCTTTGCCGCGGTCAGCGCTACTGGCCGGCAAGTGCGCAACGCCACAGGCGTGCGGGTCGCGGCGTTCTTTTCAACTGAATGCTCTGTGTGCACAAAACGAGTGGAGCCGTTCATCAGCTATGTCAGCGCGCGAAAAATCAGCCAGGACAGCGTGCTCGCTGTGATAGTCGGAAACGGTGCGCCTGATGGCGGTGCCCTTACCCCGTATGTCGACCAGCTCGCCGCGGTCGCCACCGTGTGCACCGAGCAGCACGACGGCGGGGTCTCTACGGCGTTTAAGATCACTGGCTTCCCGGCCTTCTGCCTGCTCGACGACGACGGCCTGCTCACCGCCAGCGGATATGACCCGGCAATGCTGCCTGTGCTCGTCGCCTAAGCCATGGTCAGGCCTTCGGCGGCCGCCGTCCCGCGAAGTCCTTCGTCAGCATCCGTGCTGCGACGTGCACTGCTCACAGCCTGGCGAGCCCACCCCGGCGCGCTGGTCGGCAGCGTGCTGGTCACGGTGGTAACCGGCCTGGCACCAGTCGCGGCGGCGTGGCTACTGCGGGACATCCTTGATGCCATCGCAATAGCCCACCATCCCGGCGATGACCTCGCGCTGCTGGCCGTCGGCCTGGCTGCGGCCAGCGGCGTCCAGATCGTCCTGCCCGAGCTGAGCCACTATGGTGCCGCCCAGTCGGGCCGCGCCATCGAAAGGCTTGCCAATCACGAGCTCTACCGGGCAGTTGCCAGCCTTGACGGCTTGAGCCGGCTCGAAGACCCGGAATACCAGGACAAGCTGAATGTCGCGGGGCGGGCCGGGCAGCAGGGGGCCGCGCAGCTCGTCACGACCAGCCTCAGTATTGCCCAGGCTGCGCTTACCCTGACCGGGTTTCTCGGGGCGCTGCTCGTGCTGAGCCCGGTACTCGCTGCTGTGGTGCTGGCAGCCGCCGTGCCGAGCGGGTACCTGGAGCTTGGGCTGGCGCGCAGGCGCGCCGCGATGCTCAGCGCGATCAGCCATGAGGAGAGGCGCAAGCAGTTCTATGCACAGCTGCTATCCAGCCTGCCAGCCGCCAAGGAAATCCGGCTCTTCCGGCTCGGCCCATTTTTCCTGAACCGGATGCTCCGCGAACTGCGTGTCATCCAGCGGGCCGCCCAGCAGACCGATCGCCGCGAACTCATTATCTATGCCCTGTCCGGCTCGCTCAGCGCGGTTATCGCCGGGGCGGGCGTCTGGTGGGCGGCCTTCGCGGCCGTCCGCGGCGAGCTGACCGTCGGTGACTTCACCATGCTGGTGACTACGCTCATGGCCGTCTCCGGTTCGCTGGCGATAATCATGAACGGCACCGCCATGGCCTACCAGGCAGTGCTGACGTTCAGGTGCTACCTGGACGTCGCGACCCAGAGCCCCGACCTGGAAAAGCCGGCGGTTCCTTGTTCTCCAGGTGCCCTGCGGCTGGGAATTGAATTCGACAACGTATGGTTTCGTTACGGTCCGGACAACCCATGGGTTCTGCGTGGCGTGAGCTTCTTTGTCCCTCACGGCGCAACGGTTGCGCTCGCCGGGCACAATGGTGCCGGGAAAAGCACCCTGATCAAATTGTTGTGCCGATTCTACGATCCCGTCCGCGGGCACATCCGCTGGGACGACGCGGACCTGCGTGATATCGATATCGACGACTTGCGGGATCGCATGAGCGTCGTCTTCCAGGACTACATGTGCTACGAGCTCAGCGCCAGGGACAACATAGCGGTCGGCGATCTGGGCGCCGCGCAGGACACTGCGCAGGTGACCGAGGCGGCGCGGCTGGCGGGCATCCACGAAACGCTGACCACCCTGCCGTCCGGCTACGGCACGCTGCTGACTCGCATGTACTCCGACCGGGCCGACAAGGAGAACCCGCAGACCGGTGTGCTGCTGTCTGGTGGCCAGTGGCAGCGTGTAGCACTCGCCAGAGCCCTTCTGCGGCGCGACCGGGACCTGGTGATCCTCGATGAGCCGAGTTCTGGCCTCGACGCTGAAGCCGAATACGAGATTCACTGCCGCCTGCGCGCGCACCACAGCAAGAGCACGGCCATCGTGGTGTCCCACCGGCTTAGCGCGGCGCGCGCGGCCGACCACATTGTGGTACTGACGGATGGCACCGTGGAGGAGCAGGGTGACCATGACGCGCTGATGACGCGAGGCGGAACGTATGCCCGCATGTTTTCGCTGCAGGCGCGAGGCTACGCGGCCAGCACTGTTACCTCGTGGGCCACAGGCCCGCGCAACGGAGGTCGTTAGCATGAGCGAGTTCGTCATCGGCGTATGCGCCATGACGGCGTGCGTCTTCGGCGCGTCGGCGGCCAGCAAGATGCGCAGTCGCGCCGCCTACCGTGCTTATCACGCTGGCCTGGGTGCGAACCAGCTGGTTCCGGGCTACCTGCTCGCAACAGCGGCAGCCGTGCTAACAGCCTGCGAGACCCTGACTGCCATGTGGCTGGCCGGCTGCACCGTCCTGCTCGCGGCGTCTGACAGCCGCGCCCTCGCGCTGCTCGGCGAGTCGGCCCTGGCCGCCGCCGCGCTCCTCATCGCGACGCTGACCGCAGGCGTCACGGTGGCCATCCGGCGCGGCAGCGCTGCGCCATGCCCGTGCTTCGGGGTCTCATCGCCCCGGCCGGTTGGGCCCGCGCACCTGCTGCGCAACGTTGTCTTGCTCGCGGCGGTCGTCTCCGGCCTGGCTCTGGAACCGGTAGCAACCGGACAGCCGACGGTGGCCGGGCTGGCAGTGGCTCTGTGCACTGCGGTGGTGACAGCGATGCTGATCATCCGCTGGGACGATCTGGCAGAGGTATTCACGCCGGCGCCACCCCGGCACCGGCCACAGCAAACCTCCAGGGCCAGGGCAGGCACGCGGTGATAATGCTGTCATGGCTAGCCATCGCGGTCACGATAGCGGCCGCGGCCGTGTGGCTGCTCCGACGGCGCTTCGCGGTCGTAACCGTGGTCGGCCAGAGCATGCAGCCTGCCTTTACCGCTGGCGACCGCGTCCTGGTTCATCGCGCGCGGCTGGCCGAGGTGCGCCGCGGCCAGGTGGTCGTTCTGGGGCACCCCGGCCGGGCTGGCAGGCGGCGGCCGCGTGCGTCGCTCCGCGTGAGCGATGCCGCATGGATGATCAAGAGGGTGGCCGCCCTTCCCGGCGATCCAGCGCTAAGCGATTACCTCCCTGCGGATGTGGTGAGCACCTCGGCTCGTGTGCCCCCCGGCAAGCTGGTTGTGCTCGGTGATAACACCGCGATAAGCCACGACTCCCGACAACTCGGCTATTTCGCCAGTGACCAGCTACTGGGCATCGTGGTACGCCCCATGGATCCCCAGTAAGCGCCAGCGCCCGCGACATTGGGAGGTGGGCGTCCCGCTCTGCCCGCTGTCCGCAACCCGCCGCCGGGCATTTGGCACCCGACGGCCCTGAGGGTGTCGCCTCAGTTGTGACCCATGGTTATGTTGAGACGCATGAGCGGGTCATCACCCTGGCAGACCAGCTCAGGCGCGGATACGACGGATACGACCGGCTTTGCGGAGGCGTTCCGGGCGGCCGGAATCGGCGCCTGGGACTGGTACGTGGACTCAGGTCTGATGATGCTCGATGAGACCGCGATGGTGCTGCTGGGCATCGACCCGGACACGTATGACGGCTTCATCCACACCTGGACCAGTCTGATACATCCCGACGACTACCCCCGGGTGGCCGAGGAGACGCGCCGGGCGATGGTCACACTGGGGCCGTTCCAGGCCGAGTACAGGATCTGCCGTCAGAACGGGGCCACGCAGTGGATCCAGTCCCGGGGCCGGGTGCTGGGAGACTCGGACGGACGTCCGTACCGCATGGTGGGCGTGGCCTGGGACACCACTGAGCCGCGAGGTGCCAGCGATGGGCCTGGGGCCGATCAGGAGGCCGAGGAAGGGGGTGTCGAGCGGGCGGCCCGGATCCAGGACCTGGCCTCAGCCCTGGCCGAGGCCGTGACCTCGGCGGACGTGGTGACCGCGGTCGCCGACCGGGTGCTGCCGCCGTTCAGGGCGTCGGGTCTGATCATTCAGGTGCCCGAGGGCGGGATCATGCGGGTGATCGGGGCTGTCGGCTACTCCCAGTCGTTCATCGACGTGATCTCCGCTCCCGCGGGAGAGCTTGCGCCGGTGGAGGAGGCGATGCGCACGCATAGGCCCTGGTTCGTCTCCTCGGTGCAGGAGTTCATGCAGCGTTACCCGAACATGGCGGACATACCGGCGAGGGGCGGCAAGCAGGCGTGGGCGTTCATGCCGCTGGTCGTCTCGGGGCACGTGGCCGGCCTGTGCGTGATCTCGTTCAACTACCCCCGCCGTCTGACCGGCGCCGAGCGAGCCCTGCTGATCGCCCTCAGCGGCCTGATCGCCCAGGCCCTGGAGCGGGCGCGGCTCTTCGACGCCGAGCACGCTCAGGCGAAGGCGCTGCAGCGGGCGCTGCTCCCCCAGGAGCTGCCGGTGCTCCCGGCAGTCACCGCTGCCGCCCAGTATCTCCCTGCCGGGCAGGGCATGGATGTCGGCGGCGACTGGTACGACGTCATCCCGCTGTCAGCCGACCGGGCTGCCCTGGTCATCGGCGACGTCATGGGCCACGGCTTGCCGGAAGCGGTCATCATGGGCCGCCTGCGCACCGCGGTGCAGACCCTGTCCGACCTCGAGTTGCCGCCCGACGAGATCCTGGGCCACCTCAACGACCTGGTCACCGGCCTCGGTGAGGACTCGTTCGCCACCTGCCTGTACGCGGTCTACGACCCCACGACCGCGATCTGCTCCGTCGCGCGGGCCGGCCACCCTCCGCTTGCCATCGTCTGCCCCGACGGCCGGGTGATCTTTGCCCAGGGTCACGGCGACCCGCCGCTGGGCGTGGCGGATCCGCCGTTTGAGGTAGTGGATCTGCCGGTTCCCCAGGACGGCTTGCTCGTCCTGTACACCGACGGCCTGATCGAGGCGGCCGAATGCGACATCGACAGTGGGATGAGCCGCCTGGCCGAGTTGCTGGGCACCCACCATGAGCAGGACCTGAGCCAGCTCTGCAACAGCCTCACCGAGGCGCTGATGCCTGCCGGCCAGCAGTGCCCCGACGACGCCGCCGTGCTGGTCGCCCGGGTGCATGCCATGGCCCCGGACTCCATCGCCACCTGGTCGCTTCCGGAGAACCCGCAGGCCGCCGGTGTTGCCCGTCAGCATGTGCGCGAGACGCTCGCCGCCTGGCGCCTGGACGACCTGACACTCACCACCGAGATGCTGGCCAGCGAGCTTGTCGCCAACGTTGTCCGGCATGCCAGCGGACCGGCCCGCCTCCGGTTGCTGCGCAGCCAGTCACTGGTCTGCGAGGTGTTCGACTGCAGCCTGACGACGCCGCGTATGCGCCGGACATGCTGGACCGACGAGGGCGGCAGGGGCCTGCAGCTGATTGCCGCGCTCAGCGACCGCTGGGGGACCCGGTACATGACCACCGGAAAGTGCATCTGGACCGAGCAGTCCCTGCCAGCACCAGGCTAGGCGCGTCAGCGGTGGGCTCAGTACGGAGAGGGCTGGTTGTAGATCACGGCCAGGCTGACGATCTTGCCGTCGCGGATGCTGAAGTAACTGGTCAGGATGAGCTCGTCGGGCAGGCTGGTCTTGTCGTAGGTACCGTCGTAGCGGGCGCGGACGATGATGTCGCCGTAGTGGTCGAGGACCTCGCGGACGTCCATCGTTACATGGTCGCCAACAAACTCCCTGGCCACGAAAGCACGGATGGCGTCAGTGCCGCGGATCTCGCGGCGGTTGTCGTTGACATAGGCGTCGGGGGCGAAGGTGGCGACGATCCGCTGGGTGTCGAGGGCGTTCACGGCGGCGATGTGCTCGGCGACGACGGCGGGCAGTTCGGTGCTCATGGTCAGGTCCTCCCAGTGGGTCTGGCCGGCCATTGGGGCCGGTGAGATCCACCCTCGCCGCTGCCATGATGGGAGAGTCAACAGGAGTGCCCGGCCTTGACTCTCCCCTTGTGGGAGGTTCCACACTGGGCGGGTGCCTGCCTCGCTGAGCATCGGGGACTTCTCCCGGGCCACGCACCTGAGCGTCAAGACGCTGCGCCACTATCACCGCCTCGGCCTCCTGGAGCCGACGGACGTCGACCTCGCCACGGGGTACCGGCGCTACACGACGGATCAGATACCCGCGGCCCAGGTCATCCGCCGCTTCCGCGATCTCGACATGCCGCTCGACCAGGTCCGCGCCGTCCTCGATGCACCGGACCTGTTGACCCGCAACCGGCTGATCGCCGCCCACCTGACGCGCCTGGAGCAGGACCTGGCACGGACACAGGACGCCGTCGCGTCACTGCGGGATCTTCTTACCGACCCACGGGCTGTCGCTCCCATCACCCATCGCCGGGTTGCCCCGACGCTGGCCGCGGCCATCAGCGAGGTCGTCGGCATCGCTGACCTGCTGCCGTGGTACCTGGGAGCGCTCGGCGAGCTCAGCGCCACGCTTGAGGCCCGCGGTGCGCGGCCGTCGGGCCCAGCGGGCGGCGTCTACGCCACCGGGCTTTTCTCAGATGAGAAGGGAGAAGCGACCGTCTTCGTGCCGACCGCGACCGAGGTCCCGGTTCTGGGCCGGGTCGCGCCCCGGGTGATCCCGGCCGCTGAGCTGGCGGTCATTGTCCATGCCGGCTCCCATACCGACGTGGACCGGTCCTACGGAGCGCTGGGCGCCTACGTCGCTGGCCACACCTTGCAGGTAGACGGCCCGATCCGGGAGTACTACCTCGTGGGCCGGGGCGACACCCCCGACGAGAGCGCGTGGCGTACCGAGATCTGCTGGCCCATCTTCAGCACCGGAACGGCCGGCTAGCTCCCCGCTCTTGCGCTCGGGAGTCACCTCGAAACTAGGACATCTATCGTTATAACTCCCCAGGAACGAGCGGAGACTCGGCTGGGGCCGGGGACAGCCCCGGGCATGCCCTGCGGAGCAGGCCTGGCAGCGCCGCTAGCCCGGCGAGCTCGTCGCGGCACGCCCGGCACGATGCCAGGTGCTGTACGAGCCGGGCCCGGTCGTGCGGGGAGATCGCGCCCAGGACGTAGGCACCGAGCTCAGGCCGGATTTCCGTGCAGCTGTCCACGACCCTCCCGCCTTTTCGCTGTGTGTCTCGCCTCGGCCGCGTCCCGGCCCCAGCCCCGCTCGTGACCCCCGGACACTGACAGGCACACCCTCGCCCTAACGACGTGACTCGCGCTGGGCTGGTTCAATCCCGGTCAGCGGCCCACCGGCCGAACGGCTGCACTGACTGCGCCCGGCCAACCCGGCGACCGCACGCCGGCCGCTGGGTTGGCGGCCCACAGGGCGATCGGCTGCTTCGCGCCGTAGCGCCGTCAGCCCACGGCGGCCGGGCGACAGCCCGTCACTTGCGGTAACTCCCGTGGCGGAACTCGTCGGTAAGTGACGGATGGGAGGCATGCCAGCCGAGGTCGGTTTGAGCCCTGGCTGCGTCGGTGCCCTGGTCGAGCAGGAGGACTTCGGCGAGATAGTCGCCGAGGCGCGCCCGGGCCTCATCATCGGAACCGGGCACCGCTCCTTGAGCGCCGGCTGCGACAGCGGCGGCCTCGGTCAGTTCGGCGACGGTCGGGGTCAATCCGTTGGCGATCACGTAGTAGCCACGGGCTGAGTCGTTTTCCAGGACGCGCAGGAAGAAATCCGCCAGGTCCGCGACGTGCACTGTCGCCCAGTGCTGCTGGCCGGTGCCGAGCATGATCAGGTTGCCGGCGTCGTCCCGGGGTGAACCGAGAAGCAGGCCGGGAATCCCGCCTCCGCCGTCACCGTAAGCCGTACCGGAGACGATCACGGCTCCGCGCATGCCTGTCGTGCTGAGCACCCGTCGTTCGATCGGCTCCTTCCAGGACACGAGCGCGGGTGCATTGAAGGGAGATTCCTCGGTGATGGAGAGGTTGTCGCCGTAGACCCACGCGCCGCTGATCTCCAGGAAGGGCTTGCCGGTGCCGACGTACGCGCGGGTCACCGCGTCGACCACCGCGGAGTCCAGATCCGCGCTGGTGGCGTCGCCGGGGCTGGCGGTGTGGATAGCCCCGTCCGCATCGGTCAGCAGGCTAGCGACCGCCGGCCGGTCGTAGAGGTCGATCACGACCGGTATGGCGCCGCGGGCTTTGACGATGTCCGCCTGGGCGTCGTTGCGGACGAGCGCCGTCACCTCGTGACCGTGCTGGTCCAGTTCCGTAAGTACGTGAGATCCGATGAACCCTGTTGCCCCAGTGAGTGCGACTTTCATGGCCGAACAGCCTCCTGTCTTGTCGTCGGGCGGCGCATCGGCCGCGACGATCTTGGCGTCCAGGACCGCGGCCTGCGCCAGCGTTGCCACCCGAAGTTTTGACTTGTTCGCTCAAGTCGAAACTAGACAGTGATGACTTGAAGAGTCAAGTGTTGTCAGTGGGCTTGACTGCTGGAGTCATACCGTATAGCTGTGACTATAGGACCTGATGTGGTAGTACCGCGTGATAGTTGAACTTGATACATCAAGTCACTTGACCGTAGCATCCCCTGAAGGAGCTGTCTCATGACTAAGATCGCCAGGCGCTCGGGCGACGGCTTTCCTCCGGCGCCGGCGCACGTCGCACGGCAGTTTGAGGAGACACTTGAATCGTCCAGTGATAGGTATCGTGGCCTGATGACCGAGCCAGCCCGTCCCGATGCGGCACAGCCGCCGGCCCCGTGGCTGACCACCGCCGAGCTGGACTCCTGGCTCTCAGTGGTGCGGCTGATGACCTGGCTTCCCTGGTCGATCGATCAGCAGCTGCGGCGCGACTCGAACCTCGGGATGGTGGAGTACCAGGTCCTCGCCATGCTGTCGACCAGTCCAGGGCGAGCCATGCGGATGAGTTCGCTGGCCGAGGTCACAAACGCGTCGCTGTCCCGGCTCTCGCATCTGATCAAGCGCCTTGAGGGGCGGGGCCTGGTACGCCGCGAGCCAGATCAGGCAGACGGGCGGTTCACTAATGCCGTTCTGACCGACAAGGGCTTCCAGACGCTCGCCGCAGCAGCGCCTGGACATGTGGCACACGTGCGATCGCTTGTCATCGACGTCCTGTCACCAGAGCAGCTGCGACGCATGGGGCAAGCCGCCAACCGGGTAATGTCGCACATCCACACCTCCGGGATCGGCTAGCGAGCTCGGCGGGCCGTCGCCCCGTTCTGGTCAGGGCTCGTGTTCCCGGCTGTGGTTGGCAGCGGCCGGCTCGAGCACGGATGAGCCGAGCCAGTGGCTTGCCGCACGCCCAGCAACGGCTTGTCCTCGTCGAGCTGCGGGACCCGCCGGACGCGGCGGCGGGTGCTGATCCGCACCGACTCGGGCGGCGGCACCCATGACTTCCTTAGCGACTCCGGCTGACAGTTCTGCCATTTAACATTTCCCGAGTGCTCGTCCATTTGCGGGTAACCAAATCATCTTCGCGGTGAGGGAACTCAGGCGGCCGTGTCTAGTCGCGCGCGGCGCCCACAGCCCGCCTCCCGGCGACCCCAGCCGCTGGACCGCTCGCGCCAGACAGTGTCATGGGCCCCGCGCCGTTGCTGTTACCCCAGCTCGGGCACCACGACCGGCCTGCCGGGGCCCCGCAACCACGGCAAGGGGCCCACAGGGGGCCTGCCGGGCCGCGCAACCACGGCAAGGGGCCCACGGCGGGGCTGCCGGGGCCACACGGCCCGGAATCAGCCGTCCAGGACCGCAGCCAGCTTGACTCTCAGGTAGGCAACCAGGCGGGACGGTATAGCGGCTTGCGATATAGCGCGGCGCGGTATAGCGTGATCCTGGACAAGGGAGGATGCCGTGACGCAGAGACTGGACCGCTGGGCGGATCCGCCGTTGCTGGTCCTGGCCAGCCTGGCCGGCGGCCCGAAACATGGCTATGCCATCACCCAGGACGTGGCCCAGACCATGGGGGTGCGGCTGACCGCCGGCACCCTGTACGCGGTGATCTCCAGGCTTGAGTCTCGAGGGCTGATCGAGCCGCTGGAATCGGAGGACCGGCGCCTGCCCTACCGGATCACCGCGGCCGGGGCCCAGGCACTGGCCGAGCAGTCGGAGCGGATGCAGCAGGTGGCTGGCATCGCGCGATCGCGACTGCAGGCCCAGATGGGCGGGGCCGGGGCATGAGCGCCACGCAGATGCCGCGGACTGGAGCGTCGTGGGCTGGGGCGGTGGCCCGCGGGACCGTGTGCCTGTACCCGGGGGCCTGGCGGGCCCGTTACGGAGACGAGGTCCGTGCGCTGCTCGAGGATTCCGGTGCCGATCTGCGCACGATCGCCAGCCTGGTATGGCAGGCGATGCTCGCGCGGATCTGCCCACCCCGCCACCTGTACGACCCGCCCGCGCGGATGCGGGCCAGCCTGGCCACGGTCGCAGCGGCGTGGGTAGTGCTGGCCGGCCTGGCAGCGGTCTTCGTGTCGTTCACCCAGGCCCAGCCGTCGCTGCAGCAGAGCCTCACCGGGCCGCGGCATCTGGTGATGCAGTGGTCGTACGGGGTGTTCGACGCAGCCGTTGTCGCCTCATTGCTGGCTGTCGTCGCTGGCGGGCTGCCGTTGTGGCTCCTGATGCTGGGCCGGGCCTTCCGGCAGCACCGCCGGTGTGAGATCGCCTGGCTGCTGGCGCCGGCCATGGTACCCGTCCTCTACCTCCTGGTGGCGAGCGTGATCCTCGGCCTGGGCCGCCATGGCACCGCGCCCGTCCCGCCGCGCTATGTGCACTCCGCACCGTCGTTCACCGGCCTCGCTAACAACAACATCGGCCCGTGGTGGCTGATGGTCCTGGGATTCGTGGCCGGCCTGATGGCCGCTGCCGGTCCCGCCCAGGCGCTGCGCAGCCTGCGTCCGAGCGGGCCGCTCCTCACCTTGGCTATCCGGGCCGCAGGCATCGCCGTTGCGGCAATGGGCCTTGCCGGTGCCGCCAGCATGGTCGCCGCGGCGGGCCTGCACGCGTGGGCTGCCGACCCATACCGGCAGGGATGGCCGTTCGCAGCCTACCTTCTGCTGCTGCTGGCCGTTATCGCTGCCGCCGGTGCCAGCGCAGCACGGGGGGTCAGGGCCGCCCGGGCACCGGCCACCGGCTAGCACCTTCTGGCCAGATTTTCCGGCCGCGGCCACGGCCGCGGGTTTCCTGACCGACTGACTGCCGGACCGCAGTAGCTGGCTCATGCCCGCATGCCGCCGGTCATGACAACAGGCCGTGCATCTACCAAACGGAGAGCACATGAGGGACACGACTATCGAAGTCAGCGGGCTGCGCAAGCGGTTCGGGCCGACGCTGGCGCTGGACGGGATGACGTTCACCGTCTCCCCCGGTCAGGTCACCGGCTTTATTGGCCCGAACGGGGCTGGGAAATCCACCACGATGCGGGTGATCCTCGGACTGGACAAACCCGACGCGGGTCACGCGCTGATCGGCGGCCGGGCATATGCCAGCCTGCGGGACCCGCTGACTCAGGCCGGGGCACTGCTGGACGCCGGGGCGCTGCAGCCGAGCCGGACCGCGCGCAACCATCTGATGTGGCTGGCACACTCCCAGGGCCTTAGCGCCCGCCGCGTCGATGAGGTCATCGCGCTGGCCGGGCTGCAGACCGCGGCCCGGCGGAAAGCCGGAGGTTACTCCCTGGGCATGCGGCAGCGGCTCGGGATCGCCGCGGCCCTGCTCGGTGACCCGCCGGCGCTGATGTTCGATGAGCCGTTCAACGGCATGGACCCCGAGGGCATCATCTGGATGCGCGGCTTCCTGGCCTCACTGGCCGCCGAAGGCCGCGCGGTGCTGGTGTCCAGCCACCTGATGAGCGAACTGCAGGACACTGCCAGGCACGTGGTGATCGTCGGCCGCGGCAAGGTCATCGCTGACACCAGCGTCGCTGACCTGCTCGCGTCCGTGTCCGGGGACCGGGTCATGCTGCGGACCACCGCGCCCGCCCAGGCCACGGCCGTGCTGGCGAAAGCCGGGGCTGAGGTCGCCGCCACAGGTCCGGGCACGCTTACCGTCGCCGGTCTTCCGGCCGAACGAGCGGTCGTGCTTCTGTCCGAGCACGCGATCCCGTTCTCCGAGGTGACCGCCCACCGGGCGACCCTCGAGGAGGCCTACCTGGAACTCACCAAGGACGCGGTCGAGTTCCAGGCGGGGGGCCCGGCCGGGCGTGCCGGGCAGGCGGTCTCATGACCACGATCACGGCCTCCCGGCCGATGGCCCCGCCGGCCCGGGCCGGCTTCGCGCACCTGCTGCACGCCGAGTGGACCAAGTTCAGGACTGTTCGCGGCTGGGTCATTGCCATCATCGTCGCGGTGCTGGTGACCGTCCTGCTCGGCCTGTTCATGGGGAGTCACAGCGAGGTAGCGCCCTGCACCACTGGCCCGAACGGACCGGCGTGCCGTTACGTCATACCGACCGGTCCCGGTGGCGAGTCGGTGACTGACACCTTCTACTTCCTGCACCGCCCGCTCAGCGGCGACGGCAGCATCACGGCGCGGGTGACCTCACTGACCGAGGTGGCCGAAAGCAGTCAGGCCCTGAACGGGCAGCCGGTCAGCACCAAGCCCGCGGTCGTGCCGTGGTCGAAGGCCGGGCTGATCATCACCGCCGGGCCAAGCCAGGGCTCGGCGTACGCGGCTGTCGTGATCACCGGCAGCCACGGTACGCGGATGCAGTGGAACTACACCGGCGACACCCCGGGCCTGGCGGGCCGCTGGCCGCGGCGTCGCCGCGCTGGCTGCGGCTGACCCGCGCCGGTGACGTCATCACCGGCTACGACTCCGCTGACGGCTCGAACTGGACCAAGATCGGTACCGTCACCCTGCCCGGGCTGGCGCCGACGGTAGAGGCAGGGCTGTTCGCTACCTCCCCCGGATCCACCCGCAGACCAGCCAGCAGGTCACCAGCACATCCGGGACCGCTGCCCCAACCGACGCCACCGCCACCTTCGACCGCGTCGGCCGCCGTGGCGGCTGGCCGGGCAGTTCCTGGACCGGCACCTCGGTCAGCGGCGGCCCCGACTCCCCGTACGTCACCGGGCATGAGTCCGGATACCGCCAGGCCGGCGGCGTCTTCACCGTCACAGGCTCCGGGGACATAGCGCCGGACGTCACCGACGGCGTTCCCATGGATGTGCTGCTCACGGGCGTGTTCATCGCGCTCGTTGCGGTGCTGGTGGCCGGCGCGCAGTTCATGACCGCCGAGTACCGGCGCGGCCTGATCCGCGCCACGCTCGCTGCCAGCCCGCGGCGCGGCCGGGTTCTGGCCGCCAAGGCCATCGTTCTCAGCACGGTCACCTTCGCCGCCGGGCTGGCCGGCGCGGCGGCCGCGGTCTTGATCGGGACCCCGCTGCTGCGCGCCAGCGGTAACCCCGTCTACCCAGCGACGCCGCTCACCGAGGTACGCGTCATCGCCGGGACCGCTGCGCTGACAGCCGTCTTCGCCGTCTTCGCCCTGAGCGTGGGCGCGATCCTGCGGCACGGCGCCGGAGCAGTCAGTGCCACCGTCACCGCGGTCATCCTGCCCTACCTGCTGACCGCCGCCATCCCGGTCCTGCCCGCAGGCGCGGCGGACTGGGTGCTGCGGGTCACTCCGGCGGCCGGCTTCGCCATCAAGCAGGTCATCCCGGCCTACCCGCAGGTGGCCGCCAGCTACACGCCGTCCAGTGACTTCTTCCCGCTCGCGCCGTGGGCCGGGTTTGCCGTGTCCTGCGCATGGACCGCACTCGCCCTGGCCCTCGCCGCCTGCCTGCTGCGCAGGAGGGACGCGTGAGAAACGCAGTGCACGCGGAATGGACGAAACTGCGCACGCTCGCGAGCACCTTCTGGCTGCTGCTCGCCGCGGCCGCGCTGACCGTCGCCGTGAGCGCCGCGGCGGCCGCCGCCGTCCGGTGCCCGTCCGGAGGCTGCGCCGATGACCCGGCCAAGATCAGCCTGACCGGGATCTACCTCGGCCAGGCCGTCGTCGCGGTCCTGGCCGTGATGGCCGTCAGCAGCGAATACGGCACCGGCATGATCCGCCTCACCCTGGCGGCGACGCCCCGCAGGGTCACCCTCCTGGCCGCCAAGGCCGCCGTCGTCGCCAGCCTGATCCTGGCCGCCGGCGCTGTCGGCGTCCTCGGCTCGCTGCTGGCCGGTGGCCTCATCTTGCCCGGCCACGGCATCGGTCCTGCTCACGGCTACCCCGCCATCTCGTTCAGTGACGGGCCGGTGGTCCGCGCCGCGTTCGGGTCGGTGCTGTACCTGGCGCTGATCGCCTTGCTCAGCCTCGGCGCCGCCACTGCCATGCGGGAGGCCGCCGCTGCCATCGGGACCGTCCTCGGGCTGCTCTACGTGATCCCGATCATCGCCGTCTTCGCGGGCAACGCGACGCTGTCGCGGCACCTCGAGCAGATCACGCCGATGACGGCCGGGCTGGCCATCCAGGCCACCACCGGCCTGAACACCCTGCCCATCAGCCCATGGGCCGGTCTCGGCGTGCTCGCCGCCTGGGCCGCTGGCGCGCTGCTGCTCGGCGGAATGCTGCTCCGGAGCCGTGACGCATGAAACTGCTACGAGCCGAGTTCACCAAGTTCCGCACGGTCCGGGCCTGGGTGATCGCCCTCTGCGCGACGGCTGTGGTGTTTGTTCTCCTGTCGTTCCTCAGCGCCTTCGCAAGCCGCCAGGGCAACCCCACCGAACCCGCAACCGGCCCGGGCGGTGAAGCCGTCTCCGACACCTACATGCTCGTGCACCGGGTAATAGTCGGCGACGGCAGCCTCACGACCAGGGTGGTCTCGCTTTCGGGTGAGCACACCTCGTTCAGCGCCTCAAGCAACGCCTTCAGCGAGTCATCAAAGGGCGGGCCAAGTTCGCAACTCCATCCTGGGCTGGCACCGTGGGCCAAAGCGGGAATCATCCTCGAGCCGGGCACGAACCAGGGAACCGACTATGCGGCCGTGATGGTCACCGGCTCCCATGGTGTCCAGATGCAGGACAACTACACCCACGACAGCGCAGGACTCGCCGGCCCGGTCGGGCCGTCTTCCCCGAGGTGGCTGCGGCTCACCCGAGCCGGAGACGTCATCACCAGCTATGACTCCGCCGACGGCACCCACTGGACCGAGATCGGAACCGCGCGCCTGGCCGACCTTCCCCGCCCGGTCCAGATCGGGCTGTTCGTCACCTCCCCGCTGTACTTCGCTGCCGGGGCCGACATTGGGAGTCCGAGCGTTGCCACCGCCACCTTCGACCACACCGCAGCTGACGGTGACGTTCCCAGCCGTTCCTGGACCGGGGGCTTGGTCGCGGGCTTGTACCCCTACCAGCCGTCGGCTTCCGCCTGGCAGCGGCGATCTGCCGACTCGTTCACGATCAGTGGCTCAGGCGACATCGCACCGCTGGTCGGTGACGTCAACTCCGCCGCCTGGGCAGGCGCGAGCATCGTCAACGGGACGATCCTCGCGCTTCTCATCGTGACCGTGCCAGCCACCTTCTTCGCCACCTCCGAATACCGCCGCGGGCTCATCCGCACGACGTTCGCCGCCAGCCCGCGCCGTGGTCGCGTCCTGGCCGCCAAGGCCGTCGTCGCCGGAGCCCTGGCCTTCGCCGCCGGAGCCATCGCAACCGCGATCGCCGAACTGATCACCCGCCACGTCCTGGCCGCCAACGGGAACTACCTCTTCCCGCAAAGCGGGGCTGACCTGGCCCGGGTCATCATCGGCACCGGCCTCTTCCTGGGGCTCGCCGCCGCGCTGGCCGTTGCACTGGGCATGATGCTGCGGCGCAGCGTGCTGGCCGTCGCCGCGGGCTTCGTGCTCCTGGTGCTGCCGGGCATTCTCGGCTCTCAATCCGGGAACTGGCTGATGCGGCTCACCCCAACCGCTGCCTTCGCCATCCAGGCCACGCTGCCCCGATCCAGCCTGGTAACCAGCGCCTACACGCCGCCAAACGGCTACTTCCCGATCAGCTCCTGGGGCGGCCTCGCCGTCCTCGCCGCCTACACCGCGGTTGCCCTGATCGCAGCACTGTGGCTTCTCCGCCGGCGAGACGCCTGAACTCGGGGGGGGCCTCAAGGAAAGCTGACGCTGATGTCGAGGCCACCCTCGGCCCGGGCGCGGGCGCTGAGTTCGGCGCCGTGAACGCAGACGATCGCACGGACGATGGCCAGGCCGAGCCCGTGCCCTCCGGCCTGGTGGAGTCGCTGGGTGCCCAGCCGCTGGAACGGCTGGAAGAGGCGGTCGATCTCGTCCGGCGGGACCAGTGGTCCTGTGTTGCTGACCGTCACGACCGCACGGCCGTCGGTGATCGTCGTGGAGATCTCGGCCCGGCCTCCGTCCACGTTGTGCCGGACGGCGTTGCTGACCAGGTTGGCGATCAGGCATTCGGCCAGGGCCGGGTCGCCCGTGGCCGGCGCCGCCGACAGGTCGGTGCTGAGGCGGATGCCGCGGCTCCCGGCGTCCTGGTGCCGGTCGAGGACGGCCTTGGCCGCGATGCCGGCGAGGTCGAACGGTTCCCAGCGTTCGATTTCACGCTCGCTGCTGGCCAGGGTCAGCAGCGAGTCGATGAGCCGTTCCTGCTGGCCATTCCACTGCAGCGCCTTCTCGCAGGCGGACCGCAGCATGGCGATGGTGGCATCCGGGTCGGCCAGTGCGACCTGGAGCACGGTCTTCTCCGCGGCCACGGGAGTCCGCATTTCGTGCGACGCGTTGGCGACGAAGTGCCGCTGCGCCTGGAACGAGCCCTCCAGCCGCCCGAACAGGCCATCGAGGGTCTCGCCGAGCTGCCGGAATTCGTCGTCGGGACCGGCGACGGCGAGGCGCTGGTGCAGGTTCCCGGCGGAGATATCGCGGGCGGTCGCGGTGATTGTGCGCAGCGGCCGCAGCACCCGACCGGCAATCAGCCAGCCGAGTGCGAGAGCGAGGATGGCGAAGAGCGCGACCATGGCCAGGGCGCCAGCGTTCTGCTTCGCGTTGTCGGCGACGGTGCTGATGACGGACGGGCCGCTTTGCCGACTGCAAGCGCCCTGGATCGGCCCGTCCGAAGCCGCGGCGCAGTTGGAGCGGCCGAGCTGGACGTCTGGGTTAAAGATCACCACGATCCCGGCCACAGCTATGCAGGCCAGGCCGAACACGGCGGCATAGAGCAGGGCAAGCTGTGCCCGCAGGGTCTGCCGCGGCAGGCACGCTGCAGCGACCCGGCTCAGCAGGTGCATCACTGTTCTCCGATCTGGTAGCCGCCCTCACGGACGGTGCTGATGACGGGCGGGTCGCCAAGCTTGAGCCTTAGCCGGCGCATGGTCTGCTTGACCGCGGTGGTGAAGGGGTCGGCCGCTTCGTCCCAGACTTGCTCCAGCAGTTCCTCGGCCGAGACCACCCTGTTCCCGGCCGCCAGCAGGTACTCCAGCAGCCCGAACTCCTTGGGGCTGAGGTCCAGCCGCCGCCCGGCCCGGAACGCGACCCGGCGGCCCGGATCGAGGCTCAGGTCGCCGTCTTCGAGCACGGGGGGCAGCGAGGTCGCCGGACGGCGGCCGATGGCGCGGATACGCGCGACGAGCTCAGCGAAGTCGAAAGGCTTGGGCAGGTAGTCATCGGCGCCTAGCCCGAGGCCCTCCACCCGGTCGCGGACAGTGCTGGCCGCTGTCAGCATCAGTACCCGGCTGCCAGACCGCCGGGCCGCCAGCCTCCGGCAGACCTCATCGCCGTGCACTCCGGGCAGGTCCCGGTCCAGCACCACCACGTCATAGGGCGTGATGTCGAGGTGGTCGAGGGCGGCGGCCCCGTCCAGCACGACGTCGACGGCCATCCCTTCGCGGCGCAGCCCGGCTGCGATCGCCGCGGCCATGTCCTCGACATCTTCTGCTACCAGCACCCGCATGGCCTGCCCGTGTCCTTGAAGTTCGTGCGCTGCGTTCGTGCGCACCGCCCGGCACCCGAGCCGAGGCTAAGTGACGTGGAACCGACCATGCCAGGCCAGCGGTATCAGCCAGGTTTCAGGCGGTAACACCGGGCTGATACCGGCACCGCCGTACAACCGGCTTCGGATCGAAACAACCCTCGGAGCTAGAAGGCGGCTAAATGAGCGAGGCAGCTATTGAAGTCTGCGGACTGCGCAAGCGGTTCGGGACGGTGCTGGCGCTGGACGACATGTCGTTCACCGTCCGGTCTGGCCAGGTCACTGGGTTCGTCGGCCCGAACGGCGCGGGCAAGTCGACCACGATGCGGGTCATCCTCGGCCTGGACACGGCCCAGGCCGGCACCGCGCTGGTCAGCAGCCGGCGCTATCGGACGCTGGCGCGCCCGCTGACCGTGGTCGGGTCGCTGCTGGACGCGGCGGCACTGCAGCCCGGCCGGACCGCACGCAACCATCTGCTGTGGCTGGCCTGCTCTCAGGGCCTGCCCACCAGCCGGGTGGACGAGGTGATCGAGCAGGCCGGCCTAGCCGCGGCGGCCCGGCGCAAGGCTGGCGGCTTCTCCCTGGGCATGCGGCAGCGGCTCGGCATGGCTGCGGCCATGCTCGGCGACCCGCCGGTGCTGATGCTGGACGAGC
The DNA here is from genome assembly GCA_963815375.1 of uncultured Actinomycetota bacterium. GTDB lineage: Bacteria > Actinomycetota > Actinomycetes > Streptosporangiales > Streptosporangiaceae > JASHPR01. The sequence continues at coordinate 544,640 of CAWFGX010000001.1, forward strand.
CGTTCAACGGCCTGGACCCGGAAGGCATCGTCTGGATGCGGGGGTTCCTGCGGGCGCTGGCGGCCCAGGGCCGGACGGTGCTGGTGTCCAGCCACCTGATGAGCGAGCTGGAGGACACCGCGGACCACCTGGTGATCGTCGGCCGCGGCAAGGTGATCGCCGACACCAGCACGGCGGGCCTGCTGGCCGCCGCGTCCGGTGACCGGGTGACACTGCGCACCTCCGCGGTGCCGGAGGCGGCGGTGGTGCTGGAACAAGCCGGCGCCACGGTCGCAGCATCCGCCGGGGACGTCCTCACTGTGTCCGGGCTGAGCGCCGAGAAGATCGTGACTCTGCTCAGCGGACGCGCAGTGCCGTTCTGGGAGATTTCCGCGCACCGCGTCAGTCTCGAGGCCGCCTATCTGGAACTGACCGCCGACGCGGTCGAGTACCGCGCCGGCCAGAAGACGGAGGCGGCGAAATGACATCAACGACGATGACAAATGTCCGGCAGGAGCCGGGGCCCCCGCTGTTCGGGCAACTGCTGCGCAGTGAGTGGATCAAGTTCCGGACCCTGCGCGGCTGGGTGATCGCGATGCTCGCCGGGGCACTGGTAATGGTCGTGTGGGGACTGCTCGTCGCAAACGGCAACAACACCACCTGCCAGACAAGCTCGAACGGCCCGGTTCTCAGCGGAGCGGCCTGCCTTCCGCACATCCCGCTGGGGCCAGGCGGTGAGGCGGTCACCGACAGCTACTACTTCGCACACCAGCCGCTGGACGGCGACGGCAGCATCACCGTCCGGGTGACGTCGCTCACCGGCAAGTACTCGACCGGCGCGAACAGTGGCGGGACCGGGCCAGGCGCCAGCCAGGAAGCGCAGTTCGCCAGCGGCACCCAGCCCTGGTCCAAGGCCGGAATCATGATCACTGCATCCGCCACACCGGGCTCGGCGTACGCGGCGATGATGGTCACCGGCGGCCACGGCGTGCGCATGCAGCACGACTACACCGCCGACGCGGCCGGCCTGCCAGGGGATGTATCCGCCCGGTCGCCGCGCTGGCTGCGGCTGACCAGGTCTGGTGACACGCTCACCGGCTACGACTCCCCCGACGGCAGCCGCTGGACCAAGGTCGGCACCGCTGACCTGGCCGGGCTGCCGTCCACCGTGGAGGCCGGGCTGTTCGCCACCTCGCCCGACCGCACCGTCGTTGTGTCCCAGTCGCTGGCCAGCGGCACTTCCGCCGGCAGTTCCACCCTGGCAACCGCCGCCTTCGACCATGTCAGCCTGTCCCGCGCCCGGCCGGACGGCTGGCACGGCGGCATCGTCGGCAACGGTTCTGGCGGACTCCCGCCGTCGGCTAGCGGCTTCCGGCACGCTGGCCGAGGTTTCACCGTGTCCGGGACCGGCGACATCGCCCCGCTCGTGGCCGGCCCGGACGCCTCAGCGATCGGCCAGTTCCTGAGCGGCGCGTTCGCCGCGCTGATCGCGGCGGTCGTCGTCGCGGTGATGCTGATCACGGTCGAGTACCGGAGAGGCCTGATCAGGGTGACTCTCGCCGCCAGCCCGCGGCGCGGCCGGGTACTGGCGGCCAAGGGCACCGTGGCCGCCGCCGCGACCTTCGTGGCCGGGCTGGCGGCCGCCGCGGTGGAAGTCCCGCTCGCGGGCGGCCTAGCGCACGACAAGGGCGACTACGTGCTCCCGGTTTCTGGGCTGACCGACCTGCGGGTGATCGTCGGCACCGCGGCGGTGCTGGCGGTCGCAGCCGTCCTCGCTGTCGCGGTCGGAACCATCCTGCGGCACAGCGCTGCAGCGATCACGACCTGCATCGTGGCGATCGTCCTGCCGTACGTCCTCGCCACTACCGGCGTCCTGCCCTCTGGTGCCGCGCAGTGGGTGCTGCGGCTCACCCCGGCTGCTGGCTTTGCCGTCCAGCAGAGCACCCCGGCTTACCCACAGGTGACGGCCAGCTACACGCAGATGGCCGGCTATTTCCCGCTCGCCCCGTGGGCGGGCTTCGCTGTGCTGTGCGGCTACGCCACGCTCGCTCTCGCCCTGGCCTGGTACCTGCTGCGCCGGAGGGACGCGTGATGTGCCGCCGGGCGCTGAGCGCGGAGTGGACCAAGTTGCGCACGCTGCGAGCAACGTTGTGGCTGCTGGCGGGGATGATCGGGGCGACGGTGGCGGTGAGCACCGCGGCCGCCGCCGCTGTCAGCTGCCCCCACGGAGGATGCGGCATCGACCCAGCGAAGCTCAGCCTGACCGGGATCTACCTCGGCCAGGCGATCGCGGCCATCCTGGCCGTGCTGGTAATCGGGAGCGAGTACAGCACCGGGATGATCCGCACCACCCTGACCGCGACACCCAAGCGCACGACCGTGCTCGCCGCCAAGGCGCTCGTCGTCACCGGCCTCGTGCTGGTGGCGGGGACAATCGCCGTGGCCGGCTCGTGCCTGGCCGGGGCGTTGCTCCTGGCCAGGCACGGCTTCACCCCGGCGCACGGCTACCCGCCGCTGACGCTGGGCGACGGGCCGGTCCTGCGCGCCGCCGCTGGCTCGGTGCTCTACCTGGCCCTGATCGCGCTGTTCAGCCTCGGCATCACCACAGTGATCCGGGATCCAGGGCCGGCCGTCGGGGTAGTGCTCGGCTTGCTGTACCTCGACCCGATCATCGCCGCCGTCCTGCCCGGCGCGCACTGGCACAACATCGTTGAACGGTACGCACCGATGACCGCCGGGCTGGCCATCCAGGCCACCACCGGCCTGCGCAGCCTGCCCATCAGCCCCTGGGCCGGCCTGGGAGTGCTCGCCGCCTGGACCGCCGCGGCGCTCGTCGCCGGGGGTCTGCTCCTGCGGCTACGCGACGCATGAGCGGCACCCGGCCCTGTTCCGCCCAGCTGGTATATGAGATACAACTTCAACAGGGTGGGTCGTCAGGCCGGCTGGCGTAGCGACGGTGCACCTGGAGGAGGTAGGGAGCCGATGAACAGCAGGGCCTCCTGGGTATCTGTGATCACTGCCTCGGTCTTTGCCGCAGCCCTGGCCCTGCTCGCCGCCCCGGCCGGGCCAGCGTCCGCGGGAGGTGCGCAGCGGGCCGCCGCGTTAACCGCGAGCACCTCGCCGCCGCCGAGCCTGCCCCTCGCAACAGGCGGCCCGCGCCATCCGCGCGAGCCGCGGCTGACCGGCCTGTGCCTGGTCCTGGGCGCCGCGCTTTCCACCACCACCGGCGAGTTCAGCACCGCCGATGAGACCAGCCCGCCGGACACCGGCCGCATTCAGGCGGCCCTGGACCGCTGCGCGGGAACCGGCCGGGCAGTCATGCTCGCGCCGGACTTCGCCAACGGCGACAACGCATTCCTCAGCGGCCCGCTCACCATCGGCAGGCACGAGGTGCTGCTGATCGACGCCGGTGTGACGCTCTACGCCTCCCTGAACCCGGCCGACTACCAGATCGCCAGCCAGTACCCGGCCAACACCTGCGGCACGGTCAGCGCGGCGGGTGGGGGGTGCAGCCCGTTCATCACGTTCGCCGGATCTGGCGCAGGCCTGATGGGCACGCGCGGCCCGGACGGGAGCCTCGGGGCGATCGACGGGCGCGGAGAGGACGCGCTGGTCGGCTCCACCCAAAGCTGGTGGGATATCGCGCAGGCGGCCGCCTCGGGCGGGGAGCAGAACAACCCGATCCTGGTCGAGGGTGACGGCGTTAACAACATCACGATCTACCAGGTCGAGCTCGAGAACTCGCCCATGTACCACGTGTACATCCAGAACGGCTACGGGCTGACGGTGTGGGGTGTGGAGATCAACACGCCCGCCACCGCTCGCAACACCGACGGCGTCGACCCGGTGAGCGAAAGCGATGTCACGATCATGAACGACATGATCCAGAACGGCGACGACTGCGTCGCGGTCAAGTCGAACCCGGGCCCGCCATCGGCCAACATCACAGTCGATGACGTGCACTGCTATGGCTCGCATGGGCTGTCGGTCGGCAGCCAGACCGCCGGCGGGATCTACAACGTGCTTTTCGAGAATTCCACCCTGAACGGCCTCGACAGCCTCGGCAATCTGTCGGTGAGCGACACTGGCATTCAGATCAAGACCGACGCTAACAGCGGAGGGCTGACCGACCGGGTGACCTACACCAACATCTGCATGACCAACATCAAGCACCTGCTGATCTTCAACCCGCACTACTCCTCCGGCGGGACCAGCGTCCCGACCCAGAGCGACATCGTGCTGAACGGCGTTGTGTCCACCGATTCTGAGTCCGGCGCTTACTCGATCTTCGAGGGCTTTGACGCCGCGAACCCGCTGCAGATCGCGCTCGAGAACATCGACCTGGACAACGTCACCCAGGACGGCAACCACGGCAACGAGGGCCCAACCCTCGGCGAGAGCCCCACCGAGTACGTAAACGCCGACACCTACAACACCAACATCGTCCCGGCCGGTCCCGAGGGCGACAGCGCGAACGACGTGAACGTCACCCCGATCCAGGGCACCGGCACGATCCCCACATGCGACATCCCTGCTTTCGGCCCCCCGCCGGTCCTGGGTCCAGGCCAGCACTAACCGCGTGCACGCTGGGTTCCGGACGCAGGCAGGCCCACCGTGGGGCCCCTGCTGTGGTTGCAGTGCGCTGGCAGGACGGTGGCGGTGCCCGAGCTGTGGTTAGTCCAACAGCGCGGGGCCCACGACACTGTATTGCCACCCGGCAATAACCTGCCCGCCAGCCTCACGAAGCTGGCCGGCAACCGGCGGGCCGGGTTTCCTCCCGAGCTGTGTCCGTGCTGCACTGGTGGTGTCATCAGCCGCAGCCAGGCGCGCAAAGGAGGCTGCGATGGCCGCAGATATCCGCATCCGCCGTGTCTACGACCAGCCCAGCCCCGACGACGGGGTCCGGGTGCTGGTCGACAGGGTGTGGCCCCGGGGCCTGCGCAAGGCTGACGCGAAGCTGGATGACTGGGCAAAAGACCTCGCCCCGTCGACGGACCTTCGGACCTGGTACGGCCACGACCCGGCGAAGTTCAGCGAGTTCCGCCAGCGCTACATCGCCGAACTGGACGCGCCCGGGCCGAGGACCAGGCTTGCCGAGGTTCATGAGCTGGCGGTCCGGCAGCCAGTCACGCTGCTGACCGCGACCCGCGACATCGATATCAGCCAGGCAGCCGTGCTGGCCGAGTTGCTCCGCGCCGAGGATAACGACGAAGGCGGCGACCCGGCATGCTGGGCCAGCCTCGTCTGCGGCGAGTGCGGAGCGGTGGTCAGCGAAGGACACCGCAAGGGCTGCCCAGCGGTGACAGCGGGCTCAGCCGGGCCGGGGTGACCCAGCTCCCCGGACGGGCCGCGAGCAGCGGGATCAGGTGAACAGCCGCCGGGTGATCACACCGCGGGCCATGTCAGCGCCGCGCCAGAGCGTAAAGGCGTCGCCGATGCCCAGGCAGTCATCTGGGTGCCTGCCGACCACCACCATCGTCGCGATGACCTGCGAGTTCGCCGGCTGCGCTGTCCCGTCCTGGGTGCTGACCAGGGCGGTGAAGAGGCGGCCGTCGTGGGTGCGGTGATCCCGCGCCCGGACCACGGCCCTAATGGCCGACCACGGCATGGGCACCTGCCCGTCGCCGCTGCCGGGTGCCGACAGCTGCGTGACCAGCGCCTGGTAGGTCCGGGTCGCCCGGGGTTCCGTCTTGGGGCGCCTGGTGCCCCCCTGGCCACGCGTGCGCTGGGGCGTGACCGAACGGCCGGGCTGCCCTGCTGCCACGCGGGCACGCCCGACGGCGCTGGTGAGCGGCAGAGCCATAAGGGCGACGACAGCCAGCCACACCGCTGCAGCGGGCCAGGTGAAGCCCTCGCCGACCAGGCGGACAGCAGGCAGCCCGGCGGTCGTTCCGAGCTGCTGGCTAGCCGCGGCGTACATGCCGAGCGGGAACACCACCATCCAGGCCGAGGAGTCGTACCGCGGGCGTGGCCCTGAGCGCAGCCACACCATTGCCGTCGCGACGGTAAGGGCCGGGATCAGGCAGGTCGCCAGTGACCACAGTGCGATCGCAAGATCAGTGGCCCACGGATGGACGGCTGCGACGACGGGCGTTCCGCTCAGGCCCAGGATGCGCGCGGCGGCCAGGACGCTGATCGACACCGCGCCCATGGCGATCCAGTAGCCCGCCCTGGCCCCGGGCTGCCCGATGCCGGCACGCTGCAGCCGGACCACGACTCCGGCAGTCGTCAGGAGGTAGATCACCAGTCCGGCCAGCCAGACCGTCAGCGCCACAGCGGCGGCCGGACCGGCGGCCAGCATGCCCCCGGCATGCAGGAACGTTGCCATGATCGCCAGCGACTGGGTGGCAACGGCCCACAGGTACCAGGTCCCGTTCACGTCGGCGACAGCCGGCCGGGCCCGGCGTGAGGCGGCCATGCGGACCGGGATCAGCGCGGTCAGGGCCAGCCACGCCAATGCCCCGGCCGCGGCCAGCACAGCGGCCGGCCACGGTAGGCCGGCTGTCGTCAGACCCAGGCCAAGAACGCCGCACGCCGCTGTGAACGTGAACGCCGCGAACGCCCGGCCCGGGCTGGCCTGTTGATCCGGGTGGGCGACCCCCCGGACCCCCCGCGAGGCCTGATCCCCCGAGCCTGGACAACGGCTCGGGCGATCAGGGTCGGCGGGCAGCACTGCCAAGCGCCAGCCGATCCCGGCCGCCAGGACCACGAAGGCGGCGGCGGCGATCGCCAGCAAGACGTCGGCGGCCAGCGTCAGCCCGTCCTGGCGCAGGGCAGCAGCCACGATGCCGGTGGCCATCACCATCGAGAAGCTGCCCGGGACCACCCGGCACGCCCGCCGGGCTAGCACGCGGTCAGTGAGCCGTCGCATTCCGTGCCACCTCCCTCGCCACCCGGCGGCGGCGGCCGGCCGCACCAGGACGACACGGCACCCCTGCCATCCAGTAATTTATATCGTAGCACGATAGAAATGCGTCCAGATGACACCCCTGGCGTGGCTGGGGCGCCGCCAGCGACCGCGTAACCGGCCACCATGTGCCGCAATCTCGGCTGCGGGCCGGGGCGCGCCACCCGGAGTCGGCCTATCGTGGAACGATGCGCCGCCCGCCCGGTTCCGCTGGCGGACCCGGCTTGGCGCTGACCGCGCCATCCGAGCGAGAGCAACTGAGAGGGCCCCTGGAATGCGCCACGATCGCGTCCATGAGCTGACGCGCGAGGACTTCGAGCACCTGCTGGCATTCCGCAGCAGCCTGCGCCGGTTCCAGCGGTGGAGCGAGGACCAGGCCCGTGCGGCCGGGCTGACCCACGTCCAGCATCAGCTGCTGGTCGCGGTCAAGGGTCATCCAGGCAGCGAGCCGCCCACCGTCGGCGACCTGGCCGACTACCTGCTGCAGCGCCATCACAGCACCGTCGAGCTGGTTGACCGGGCAGAGGCAGCTGGCCTGGTTCAGCGCGTCCCGGACGGCCGGGACGCCCGTGTCGTCCGGGTGCGCCTGACCCCTAAGGGTGACCGCATCCTCAGCGAGCTGACGCCCGCCCACCTGGTCGAGCTCCACAGCCTGGCCGCGGTACTCGACCGGCTGGTTGCTGGCGCTGAGGGCTGAGGGCCGAGGGATCGCCGATGCCTCCGGATCCGGCTGCCAGCTGGAACGGTTGTCCGCTGCCGCCCGACCCAGGTGTGATCACCCCCAGTGGCCGCGGGCCGGCGACAGCAGCGGAAAGCGCATCCGAGCCTGCCGGCTAGGCAACGGCAGATCAAGGCTGGAGGACGACCCGGCCAGGGATGCCGCCAGCGGCCTTCGCACTGTACGCCTCCACTGCTTTGGCGAGGGGGTAGACACCCCCGACCTGGGGCTTCAGGTGCCCCTCATCGACCAGGCGGGCGAGTTCGATCAGCTGAGCGCGGTTGGATTCCTGGATGAACATGACCGTCCTGATGTCGTCGCGGGTGCCGGGCCGCACCGACGCGGCGCGCACGCAGACCAGCGTTCCGCCGGGCCGCAGGAGGGCGGGCGACCGCTCCAGCACCTCGCCGCCGATCGTGTCGAACACAAGATCGGCCTGGCCGGCCACGTCCTCGAGCCGGCCGGTATCCAGCGCGATGAACCGGGAGGCGCCCAGCTCGGTCACCAGCTCCCGGGAATGGCTGCGCCCGGTCCCGATCACCTCGGCCCCGGCCCAACGGGCCAGCTGCACAGCGGTTGACCCGACCGCGCCGCCCGCGCCGTGGATGACCACCGTCTGACCCTTGGCCAGTTTCCCGTGGTCGAACAGGGCCTGCCACGCCGTCAGGCCGGCCCGCGGCACGGCCGCAGCATGGACGTGGTCCACGGTCTTCGGCTTGGGGGCCATGTTCCGGGCCTCAACCGCGACGTATTCGGCGGCCGTACCATCACGCCACTGGTCGGTCAGCCCGTACACCTCGTCGCCGACGGCGATCCCGGCTGTCCCGAATCCGAGCGCAGCGACAACCCCCGACACCTCGGCGCCGGGGATGACCGTGGCCCTCAAATGACCGGCCCGGCAAGTCCAGATCGGATATTCGAGCTCGTTGTGGGTGATACCGCATGCGACAACCTTGACCAGCACGTCGCAGGCCACGGGCTTGGCGTCGGGCACCTCTTCGTAGACAAGCCCGCTGATACCAGTCGGTTGGTGGATGCGGATGGCCTTCATCGCCAGTCCCCTTTCGTTAGATCCTCTTGTCAACGGTGCTGCGTGAGCGCCGCCCTCGGCCGCCGCGGCCTCCGGTTCCGCTGTTCGGATGGCGGGACCTGTGGCGCGGCGAACACTCGCACCAGTGCGTGCGCTCCAGGTGTTGATCTGGTCTTCTCACCAGTTCGACTGCGCAACCCGCCTGAATATCAGGCGCCGCGCCAGCGTGACAGTTCGGTGCGCTGTGTCGTCGGACTGGTGAGGACAGATGCGGTTAAGGGAGTCGTCGGCACGATGAACATGCAGTCCGAGCCAGGACAGGGCCAGCCTGACGCGGGCCTGAGCGCGATCATGAGCGAGCGGCGCCAAGCTGATCAATCTCGCCTACCGGCTCCTCGGCTCCCTGGCCGAAGCTGAAGACGCTGCAGCGCCTTCCTGCACCCGATCGAAGGCGGCGAGCAGGTCGCGTAGGCCCTGCTGGACGTCACCCGGCGAGTACCCGGCCTGACGTTCGTGGAGCGCACTGTCAACGGCCAGCCCGGCCTGGTGGCCGAGCAAGACGGCGTCGTCGTGTCCGTGTACGCATTCGACGTCGCAGGCGGCCGGATCAGGTACGTCTGGGCTGTACGCAACCCCGAGAAGCTCCGCCCCGCGGCGGCGGGCTGACGCATGCCCGGCGGTTGGAGACGGCACGCACGCGGCTGAGCAGCGGCCGTAGACTCCCGCCATGGACCTCAAGGACGCGACGCTCATGATCTTGGGTGAGTCTGCTGCTCATCCAGGTCTTGCGAAGCTCGCCCAGTCGGCTTATGACCAGCTCATCACGGACGGCCACGTCGATTATCGCGTCCTGAGCGACTTGATCGCGGAAGCGAGCGGCAAGGGCGTGCTGCGGGCAATCAACCGGAAGTACGGTCCGGCCGCCCGGGATGCCATATTCGGGCCGGTCCTGCGTGAGATCGACCGGCAGAAGCCGGTGCCGCCGCGGAGGACCGCATCCCACGCGCTCGCTCATTTGTCAGGTGCACGTCACGCTGGCTGGTGACGCGCTCGTCCCGTTGGCGTTGAACCCGATCGTCACCGAACTGCCGGGCTCGATCGTTCCGTCATAAGGCGCATTGGTCACGGTGACCGTCTGGCCGGACTGCGTGTAGCTGCCACCCCACAGGCTCGTGATCTGCTGGCTGCCAGGGAACGTCCAGCCCAGTGTCCAGCCGTTGACCGGGCTGTTGCCGGTGTCGGTCACGACGACCTGTCCCTGGAATCCGCCGGACCATGAACTTGGAACCGAGTACATGCCCGAGCAGGCTGCGGGCACGGGAGCGGCGCCGCTGATGTCCACCGCGAAGGAGTTGGTGGCCAGTCCGGCGCCGCCCTGCCAGAGCTCGAAGCCGGCCTCGATGTCAATGAGGTACCAGGAGGTCTTCGTGTAGCCACGGCTGACTGCGTCCTGGACCAGCGGGGCGAGGTCGAGGCCGCTCACCGAGGTGGCGCCGGTCGTCATCGTGTAGGAGACGGTGTCGAAGGATCCCTGGGAGCCTTCCCAGACGTTGTAGCTGCGGCCGCCGAGGCTGACATTGCTCGCCACCTGCGAGCCGAACGGCTGAACCGGGCCGTTGTGGTTGAGCCAGATCATCAGCTCGGTGCCGTTGGGCTGGCCGGTCGTTGTCGGGGTCTGGTTGAACCAGATGTCGTAGGCCACGTCGTAGTCACTGCTGCCGCCGGGCTGGGCAGTGCTCCAGCTCGTGGTGACCTTGCCAGCGGTCAGGCTGGAGACCTGGACCGGGGTCGCGGTAAGGCCGCCCGACGTGCAGATTCCCCAGTGGCAGCCCTGATAGATGGACGGGTAGCCACCAGGCGCGCCGTTGGTCGCGTTGCTGATAGCCGAGTTCGTCACCGTGAAGTCCGCGTTGCCGTCGGTGCTGACGCACTCGGATGCGCCCGAGCCCCACTCGTTGTTCTGCACGTTGTAAATGCCGCCGGCTACCGGAGTTGACTGCATCTGGCACAGCTGCGCCGTGGCCGCCCGCGCCCCCGAAGACCCAAGGGCAAGCAGAACGGCGGCGATCAGCGCAACAGCCGCAAGGCTCGCCACCGCACGGGTTCCTGCTGCCGGTGTTCCTGCCATGGCGCGCCTCCCTTGCCGCCGACGGACAGTAGGCACGCTAAGTTCCGTGCGGCCCAGTCGCCAGGAACGGTCTGGCCGTGCCCAAGTCCTCGCAGGTCAGCGCGTGGAAGCGGCGCCAGCCGGCTGAAAGTTGCACACGTGATGGCTACTGGCCATCCGGTCACGACCACATCTGGGCCGAGGCCGACGTATGGCTGTTCCCTGCGACGGATCTCAGTGCGGGAGCTCCTCCCTCACCCTCTCACCCACGCGTCTCACCCTGGGGTCGTCGCTGGCCAGCGCACGCTGGGCAAGTTCAGCCAAGAACCCAGTAAGGCAGAGGGCAACGAATAGGCTCGCGAACCACTCGTAGTCGGACGCGAGCCAATCTTTCTCCTCACCGTGACGTTCTTCCTCCAGCAACTGCCACACCGCCGGGGGAACGAACGAACAGGCGCACATAACACCAGCGAACGCAGCCAGCGGCAGCAAAGGCGCGACGTGGCCGACGGCGGCGAACGCGGCCAGGGCGCTGAGCAGGATGACTCGGCCAGCCAGGGCTCCGGCCCGGCCACGGGCCAGCCGGCCGTGCAGGGGCCGCGTCGCGGTCTGGTCCCGGCCAACTGTGCCAGACATGGCACGCGATCGTTCTCGGACACCGTTCTCGCCTGGCCGTGTTGTCCCAGGTCGCCCCCGGGACACGCTGTTCAGGCTTGGCCGAGCAGACCGCGGGGGTCCGGGGGGTCGTTCCCCCGGGATATTTGGAATCAGGTGGCTCTGCCTGGCAGGATCGGGCCCATGCTGGCCGGACGGGTCGCGGAGCTGCGCGAACTGCACGGCGCGGCGGTGCGCGCGGCAGCGGAGCGGCGGGGCTGGGTGGGGCTGGTTGGCGGCGAGCCGGGTATCGGCAAGACCCAGCTGGCCGCAGCGTGCGCGGCCCAGCTGGAAAAGGAAGGGTTCGGCCGCGCGTGGGTGAGCTGCCCGGAAGATGACGGCGCGCCCCCGTTCTGGGCGTGGGGCCAGGTTCTCGGCCAGCTCGGTGCCGACGCCGACGCCGCGCTGCGCGCTGCGGCCGGTGAGGCCGATCCGGAGCTCGCCAGGTTCCTGCTGTTTCAGGCTGTGACGGCCGGGATCCGGGAGGCCGCGGCGAGCCGTCCGCTGCTGCTGGTGCTCGACGACCTGCACTGGGCTGACCCTGGCTCCAGGCGGCTGCTGGCGGCGATCCGGGGGGCGCTGGCCACCGTGCCGGTGGTGGTCCTGTGTACCTACCGTGATACCGAACCGGGGGCCGATGAGCTCTGCGCCGAGGTGGCGCCAGAACGCCACCTAGTGCTGGCCGGGCTCGCCCCGGGTGAGCTGGCCGCGGCTGTGCGCATGGCTACCGGTTCTGCTGTACCGGACGCGCTGCTGGCCGGGCTGCACGCCCGCACCGCTGGCAACCCTTACTTCGCTGCCGAGGCGGTCCGGCTGCTTCGCGCCGAGGGCCGGCTGGACGCATCGGCCCAGCTGCCAGCTGAGCTGCTGCCGCCCACCGTACGGGCCGTACTGGAGCGTCGGCTGGCCCGGCTGCCCGAACCAGCCACCGAGCTGCTGCGGGTGGCCGCGCTGCTCGGCGACGAGCTCGATCCGCCGCTGCTCGCCGAGGTGAGCGGAGAGCTGCTGGCAACGGTGGCGGAGGCGCTGGCAGCGGCTGAGGCGGCCCGGGTGGTGAGCGGCGAGCGTTTCGCGCACCCGCTGGTCCGTGAGGTGCTGGATGCCCAGCTCGGCCCTGCTGACCGGCTGCGCTGGCACACAGCGGCGGGCACCCTGCTAGCCCTGCGGCATCGGGCCGGGACCGCCGGGCCGGCCCGCGCCGCCCAGCACCTGCTGGCCGCGGCAGAGCTGGGCGGCGAGCCTGGGCCTGCGGTCGAGTTCGCCCGGCTGGCCGCTGCGGACGCGGTGCACCGGGTCGGCTACGAGGACGCGGTGCGGCTGTTGTCGGCGGCGCTGACCTGTGCTGGCCCGGACAGCGACCGGGGCGCACTGCTGTGCGCACTGGGCGAAGCGGCCCTGGCCGCCGGAGACCCGCAGCGGGCTCGCGCCGCATATGACGAGGCCACCGAGCTTGCCCGCAAAACAGGCCGGGCGGAGCTCCTGGCCGATGCGGCGCTCGGGGTTGCTGGCGGCCAGGGCGGCTTCGAGATCGACTTGCGCGACCCGGACCGGGTGGACGTGCTCACCGAGGCCCTGCGGGCGCAGCCGGACGGTGACTCAGCTGCCAGGGCCGCTCTGCTCGGGCGCCTGTCGCTGGCCCTGGCGTTCACCGGCGCGTCGCCGCGCCAGCGGGAACAGCTGAGCACTGAGGCCGTCGCGATGGCGCGGCGGCTGAGCGACCCCGCCGTGCTGGGTGCCGCGCTGGCCGCCCGCTGCGACGCTATCTCCGGCCCGGACCACGTGGGCGAGCGGCGCGCGGCGGCTGCCGAGATCATCGAGCTGGCCCGGGCTGGCGGGGACCGCACTGGCGAGATGCTCGGCCGGCGACTGCTGGTTGTCGCGCTGGCCGAAGCCGGCGAGTGGTCCGCGGTGGACGCCGAGATTTCCGCGTACGCTTGGCAGGCCGGGCACCTGGCTCAGCAAAGGCTGAGCTGGTACGTACCGTTGTGGCGGGGCACCCGTGCACTCATGCGCGGCGATCTGGCCCACGCCTCTGAGCATGCCGGCGAACTTGAAGAGCTGGCGGAACGGGCGGGCAGCGTCAACGCCCGGCTGCTCGGGCTGGTGCAGCGGTTTGCCCGGCTCGTCAGCGAGGGCCGGGCCGAGGAGCTGGCCAGCGACTTCGCCGCGATAGTCGGCCTGATCCCGGACGATCCACGGTCGGCCGCATCCGCACAGGCGTTGCTGAACTCCCGGCGGGGGCGGCTCGCCGAGGCCCGCGCCGACCTGGATCGCGTGGCCGCCGGGACAGTGCCCCGCGACGGGGAGTGGCTGCCCAAGTTCGCGCAGGTCGCAGTTGCGGCTGTGCTGGCCGATCACCGGCCAGCGGCCGAGATGGCCTACCAGGTGCTGGCGCCGTATGCCGGGCTGTGCGCGGTTGAGGGGATCCTGGCTGGCTGCTGGGGTTCAGTGGCCGCGCATCTCGGGCTGCTGGCCCGGTACCTCGGCCAGGCCGAGGACGCCGACGCGCATTTTGCCCGGGCGGCCGAGCTGGACGCGACCGCGGGCGCGGCCCTGGCCGAACGGACCCGGGAATGGGCCACCAGCGGCTGCCGGGCACCCGGCGCCTCGGCCCCGGACAGCTCAGCCGTGTTCCGGCTGGATACAGAGGTGTGGACGCTGCGTTACGCCAGCCGGACCGTCCGGCTGCGGGACAGCAAGGGGCTGCGTGACCTCGCGGTGCTGCTGGCCCGCCCGGGCGAGCAGACCCATGTCGGCGAGCTGGCCGGTGCCGCTGGCGTTCCTGGACCCGACCTTGGGCCGGTAGCTGACCGGCGCGCGCTCGCGGCTTACCGGGACCGGCTGCGCGGGATCGACGCTGAGCTGGATTCGGCTGACGCCGCCGGCGCCGACGCCGCCTCACTGAGCAGCGAGCGAGAGGCGCTGCTGGCTGAGCTGTCCGCAGCGACCGGCCTGGGCGGGCGGCCCCGGGTGGCTGGATCAACGGCTGAGCGGATGCGCAAAGCAGTTACCTACCGGATACGGCATGCGATCGCCCGGGTTGCCGAGGCCCATCCGGAACTCGGCCGGCATCTGCGCGCGTCTGTGCACACCGGCACCTGGTGCAGCTACACGCCTGAACACGAGGTCGACTGGCAGCTGTAACGCTGAGGCCTAGCGGTGCTAGTCGCGAACTAGCGCCCTAAGGGCATGGCTACAAGAACTTTTATCGCAGCATTGCAGATGTCGCTGGATGGCTACGTTCAGGGAGCGAACGGGGAGGTCGACTGGGTCGACGCGTGGAATGACGCGCTCGACCTGATCCCCGACGCCGAGGCGGCCGTGATCGGAGGCGGAACGTTCCCCGGCTACGAACAGCTCTGGGGCTCGATCGCCGCTGACCCGGAGAGCGCCGCCGCGATGCTCGGACGCGGCGCCACCAATGGCGAAGTTGAGTATGCGCGCTGGACGCAGAGGACGCCGCATTACGTTCTGTCAACGACCCTGGAAAAGGTCAACTGGGAGACAGCCCGCCTCGTCCGTGACGTCAGCGAGCTCCGCACACTCAAGGAACAGCCGGGCGGCGCCGTCTACGTGATCGGGGGCGCAGCCCTGGTATCAGGCCTGCTGAACGAGGGCCTGATCGACGAGCTCCGCCTGATCGTTCATCCGCTCATCCTGGGCGGCGGCAAGGCGCCGTTCGCCGACGTCAAGGGTCAGCGGGCGCTCGAGCTCGCCGAGTCGCACCCCGCCCGGTCGGGCCGGGTCGTCCTGAGATACCGGGTCTGACCGGCATATGCGTTCAAGCGACGGCATCGAGGCGTTCCTCGCGCAGCAGCGCAACCTGATGGTGGCAGGCATCCGCCGGGACGGGCGTCCGCATCTGACTCCCACCTGGTTCTGCTGGGACGGCGAGCGGTTCTACGTCTCGACTACACGCCGAAGAGCGAAGTACGCCGTCTTCCGCCGGGACCCCAGGGCCCAGCTGGCCGTCGACGATCCAGCAGGCCTGCGAGCCGTGCTCATCCCTGCCACCGCGGAGATCCGGGAGGACATCGCAGCTGAGCTACCTCGCTTCCGGGCGATCCGTGAGAAATACGGCATGGACCCGCTGAACGACCAGGACCACCTCGGGTTGCTGATCGCCGACGAGCGCGTGCTTCTCGTCCTTAACCCAGACGGGCCTGTCTCGACGTGGACATGCTGGGGCTTCGACTGATCCGGTGTCCGGTTACCGGCCCGGGGCAACGCCGACGAGCTGTTCACTGAGCGCCCACAACCGCGCGGCAGCCTGAGGGTCCCCAGCCAGAACGCTTGGCTCGGCAGGCTTGCACTTGACGAAGTAGCCGCCGGTGACGTCTGCGACCTCAGGCGAGCTGGCCAGGTACACGGGGGTTGCGGCGCCGGCTGCGGGGCCGGGCCGGAACTGCAGGGCGAGCCGCGCAACCGCGCCGAGCGGACCCGTAACGTCCCGGCCCAGGCCAGTGCGCACGAAGCCGGGATGCAGGCAGTTGGCTGTCACGCCGGTGCCGGCCAGCCGCCTGGCCAGCTCAGCGGTGAACAGGATGTTCAGCAGTTTCGAGAGGGGATAGGCCTGCCCTTGACGGGCCTGCGCAGCGCGGGTCAGGTCATCCCAGGGAATCCTCCGGACCTGCCGGTGAGCGGCCGACGAGACAGTGACCACCCGCGCCGGGGCGCTGCTCTCCAGCAGTCTGCGCAGCAGGCACGTGAGCAGGAACGGCCCCAGATGGTTGGTCGCGAACGTTGTCTCGAGGCCATCAGCGGTGAGCTGCCGCCGCATCGAGATCACACCAGCGTTGTTGACCAGGACATCGAGCCGGTCATGCCGGGCCATGACCTCCGCGGCAAGGCGACGAACCTGCACCAGGCTGGACAGATCGGCGGTCATGGCCTCGACCTGCGCGGACGATGCCCGCTGGGACAGTTCGCTGGCGGCCGCCTCGCCGCGTGCCGCATCCCGGCCGGTAATGATCACAAACGCGCCAAGCATGGCCAGCCGCAGTGCCGTCTCCTTACCGATCCCGCTGGTAGAGCCAGTCACCAGGCAGGTCTTGCCCGACATCGCACCCACGGAGTCTCCTAACGGCCGCATGATGCAAGGACGTCCTCGAGCACGCGCAGCGCAGCTGGGAGGTCGGCTGTGCTGACCGCACCAAAGCCAAGGAGGAGGCCGTGGCGTGGCGGATGGGCGCGGAAAGAGTCGCGCATCCCGAAGGTCGCTATCCCGTTGCGGCGGGCCACCTGCAGGACGGGGTCTTCGGTAAGCCCGCCTAGCAGCATGGCCGCAAGGTGCAGCCCGGCGTTGGAAGGGGAAGTTGCCAGGTAGTCGGCCAAAGGTCCGGAAAGAGCGTCGACGAGCATGCCGCGGCGTTCAGCGTAGATCAGCCTGCACCGGCGGATGTGCTTTTCGAGCAGGCCGTCCGCGATAAATCCGGCCAGGGCTTCCTGTGTAACCGCAGGCGGGTGCCAGTCCACGCAGTGGCGCAGCGCGACCACCGGCCCGGCTAATGGTTCGGGAACGACGGCGAACCCAAGGCGCAGGGACGGCGAGAGCGTCTTGGAGAACGAGCCCACGTAGACGACGCGGCCGTGCTCATCAAGGCGCTGGATGGGCTCTAGCGGGCGGTCGACATAGCGGAATTCAGTGTCGTAGTCGTCCTCGATGACGACCGCGTTGCTGTCCGCGGCCCACTGCAAGACGGCTCTGCGCCGTGGCATGGACATGGTCATTCCCAGCGGGTACTGGTGCGAGGGCGTGACATAGACGATGCGTGCAGAGAGCGGCAGCTGATCCACTATCAGTCCCTGGTCGTCCACGGGCACGCCGACCACCGTTGCGCCCTGGGCTTCGAAGAGGCGCGCTACCGGCGCGTAGCCAGGGTCCTCGACCGCCACGCAGTCGCCAGGATCCAGCAGGACACGTGCTACCAGGTCGATGGCGTGCTGGGCGCCGGAGGTGATCACAACCGTTTCCTTGTCCGCCAGCACCGAGCGGGACCTGGTAAGCCAGGCAGCGATCGCTTGCCGCAGGCCGATGTCACCGGCTGGGTCACCATACAGGACAGACGGGCCAGCGGTGACTGCTGTGGCAAGCCGACGCCGCCATGCCTCCACAGGGAACAGCGCGGGATCGGGAAGACCCGGCTGTAAGTCAAACCGGCAGGGCGGTCGCCCTGGCTCGTAGCCGGACTTGGTGTTTTTCATCCGCCGCGCCAGGCGCAGCCCGTCTGCGCGCCGGATGATCCGCCGTGGTGCCTCAATGGCCCAGGTGACCACGCTGCCGCCGCCGGCGTGGCCCTCCGCGTATCCCTCGGCAACAAGGCGGTCATACGCGGTTGTCACCGTGTGCCGGGAAATCCCGAGCTGACCTGCCAGTTGACGGCTCGGCGGCAGCTTGTCTCCTTGCCGGAGGCGGCCGGTCGTGATCGACAGCCGAAGCTGTTCGTACACCTGCCTTGCCAACGGCGCCCTGCCGTCCCGGGTGAGGAACAGATCCATCATCAACACGCATCCGGACTTGGTATGGCTCCCAGTGGCCAACTTGGACCTCGACATCAGCCTTTCAGGTTCATACTGTCATGCCCGTACGCCAACGCCGTAAATGGGTAGTGGGTTCTGGGCTCTGCCGGGGCTCCCATGCAATGCCTAGTGACTCGCGTCGGCGTTGCGGTCAAGCAGAGAAAAGGAGGCTGTGAAAAGCGTGACGGGGTCTCAGCAAAAGGTAGCAACTGCGATGAAGAAAGAGAGATTCTTAGGCGGCCTTCGCCGGGCCGGCAGGCAGCATCATTCACACACGGGGATTTCCATGAGAATACCACGAGTCGGTGCCATCATAGCCTCGGTACTGCTGTCAGGCGCAGCAGCCCTCGCTGGGACCGCTTCCGCAAGTGCACATTCCGTCCTACCTCAGGCGTCTCACAACGGGGTGCCCACAGTGGTGGGCACACTCAAGGCCGTACCCGCCACCGCCGCCCAGATGGAAAGCCTCGCCGGCGCGGTGCCGGACTCGTATACGCAAGGCTGTAATAGCAGCCAGGTAAACTGGGTGCACCTCTACGACTCAGAGCTTGGCTGGGACCTGGGATCGCCAACCTACTGCATCGGTTTTGTAGGGACAACCGAACTGCCGTACAACGCTTCCCAGATTCTTTGCAGTGGTAACAACAATGGCACCGTGTGGTTCTATTATAACGGCGTCGACTACTACGCTCCCTTCACTCAAGGCGGCAACAACTACTGGATTTATGCGCAGAACGTCGCCGTCAGGGTGCTCCACATCGACATCAGCAAATATTCGGGCAGCGGTTCGTGCCGGCAATGAGTCAGTCCATGCGGTGTAATGGCATTCAGCTGAGCACCGCAGGCCATGCCTGCTAGCCCGGTAGCGACGACTGGGCAACACCAACCCGCGGCGGCCGCCCCACCATCTTGGGCAAGGGCGGCTGTCGCGGCGGTGTCGCTCGGCACAGCCGCCGCTGACCGGTCAGCCCAAGTGAGCTCGCTGAGGCCGGGGAACTTGCGCCCTGGCATTCGGCAAACCGTCAGCTCTGCTGATCAGATGGTGATGATGATCTTCCCGGCGGGGTGACCCTCGGCGAGGTAGCGGATCGCGACAGCGGTCTCAGCGAGGGGATAAGTGCGGCCGACGACCGGGGTGACTGCGCCGGACTCGATCAGGTGCCCCAGTTCCTCGAGGTCGCGGGCGCGTTCCTTCGCGGCCAGGCCGCGCAGGTGCTGGCTGGTGAACATCGACACCACGGGGGCGCGCAGCTGCCGGGTGTACCCGCCGAGCAGGCCGCCGGCGTCGTGGCCGCCGCCGGCGAGCACTAGCGTCCCGTGCTTGGTGAGAGCCCGGCGGAGCAGTGACAGCGGACGGCACCCTGCGGTGTCAACGATCACGTCGTAGCGTGGTCCGTCGCGGTCGACCTCGTCACGGGTGTAGTCGATCACCTGCTTGGCGCCCAGCGACCGCACCAGTTCCGCCTTGCCTGTGCTGCACACACCGGTCACACTCGCGCCGGACGCCGTCGCGATCTGCACAGCGAACGACCCGATACCGCCGGCCGCGCCGATGATCATCACCTGCTGCCCGGCCTGTACCCGGCCACCGTCGCGGACACACTGCAGTGCGGTCTGCCCGGAGACGGGCACCGCGGCCGCCTGCTCGAACGACAGGCTGGGCGGCTTGAGCGCCAGCCGCTTCCAGCTGGCCACCGCGTACTCGGCGAACGTGCCGCCCGGGCTGGTCCCGTACACCTCATCGCCGGGCTGGAACCGCTGTACTCCGGCGCCGACCGCCGCGACCACCCCCGCCAGCGCCCGGCCCCGCACGTGCACGCTCGGCCGTGCCAGCCCGAACGCGACCCGCGCGGCGTACGGCCGGCCGGTCATGCAGATCCATACACCCGGGTCGACGCCGGCGGCACGTACCTGGACCAGCACCTGCCCGTCCGCGGCCGAGGGGTTCGCCACGTCGCGCATCTCAAGCACATCAGCCGGCCCGTATTCGTTCTGCGCGATCGCTTTCATGCCGTCTCCTCACCGGGGTACTGGAACACCTCATCGAGCGGGACCTTGAACACGTGGGCGATCCGGAAGGCCATCTCCAGGGACGGCGAGTAGCGGCCCCGTTCGATGGCGATGACGGTCTGCCGGGTCACGCCGATCTGGTCAGCCAGCTCGGCCTGGGTCATCTCGCCGCGCTCAAATCGCAGCGCCCGGATGCGGTTGGTCACCCGGGTCGGTTTCACCATTGCGGGAAGCTCCCGCGGTACACGACCGCCTTGGTGACATTGCCGAAAACCGCTGAGAGCACGAAGAACAGGTAGATCACGTTGGCGATCCAGAACCGCTGCCACCCGGCCATGGCCATGAGCAGCGCCGCGGTCGCACCGATGACCACGAACGACTGGCCGACGTGATCCCCCAGCCGGCTGATCTCGCGGTCCCGCACGTCCTTGACCCGGGACATTTTCGGGTTCGCCGTCCGGATGACGGTCTCGACCACGGTCGCGCCCACGATCGACGCCGCGACAGCCAGCAGCAGCGTCGCGGCATACGGCACCCCGGCCAGCGGCCGCCCGCTGGCCCGCCCAAGAACCACAGCCACGTAGACGCCATAGGCGACGACGGGTGCCACCAGCCGGGCCCACGCCCGCGCCTCTTCGAGCGTCATGACCCCGGCCCCTCGATGTACAGATTCTTTGACATGCCGAAGGTAGCAAATCTTTGACCTCATGTCTAGAAACTTTGACATGGCGGGGCATGTCGCTGGACGAGACCCGCCGCGGCTGCAAATGATCGTGGTGGACCGGCTGCATGACGCTGCCGGTCCACCACGATGCCCCCGATTTCTACAGAGACGCGCAGTCCGAGTCGATCGACAGGCTGTTTGACCAGCGACCGGAAACCTCGTCGTAAGCGATCACGTAATCGTCGTTGTGTGAGCCAGGCACCGAGGAACAGTCACCGATCGGCGTGTGGACCCCGAACGAGGCACCGCTGTAGCCGGCGTAGCTGCCGTCGGTGATCGTCTGGGACCACAGCACCGAGCCACCGTCGCTGCGGATCTGCACGACCACCTGGCCGAAGTTGAACGCGTCGCCGTTGACCTGGAAGTTCGGGCCGTCCCAGCCGCCACTGGTCGTCTGGCACACGTTGCCGTTGCAGTTGTTTGTCGACTGAGACGGCGGCGTCCAGTCGGTGACCCACAGGTTGAAGAGCGCGACCCGGTTGGCTGCCTGCGAGTTGTCGTACCAGGCCTGAGACCGGACCGCGGGTGTCACGCAGGTGTAGTCGTCCGGCACGACCTGGCGCCACACGTAGCCCTGGACGCAGGTGTACTTGCCATAGGCACCGCCGCCCGACTGCACCCGGCTGAGCGCGGCGGCGTTGTCGTCGGCCGCCTGGGTGCGGTTCGCCGGTGTCACGCAGACGTAGTCGCCCGAGTAGGCCTGGCGCCACACGTAGCCCTGCAGGCACGGCACGTTCGGGTCACCGATGGTCCCGGTGGGGCTGGGGATCGCGGTGACGATCGGAATGATCATGTGCGGCAGACCCGAGATGATCGGGTGGATCACGCCGGTACCGGATTGCCCGCTGGAGCCGCCAGTCCCGCTGCCGCCCTTGCCGGTGCTGCCTGTGCTGCCGCCGCCAGTCCCGTTGCTGCTGCCCCCAGCGCCAGTACCTGACTGTGATCCGCCACTGCCCGAATTCGCACCACCCGGCGCTGACTGCCCGGTGCCTGAGCCGGTTCCGCTCGATGCCGTGGTGCCTGTCCCGGCCCCGGTCACCGCGCTGGCCGGCGTGGCGTGGTGCAGGGACACAAGCGCTGCCATCGTGATCGCCGCCGCTGACACGAGACCGCCGGCGACTGCTGCTGCCTTGCTGACTGGGTTCATTCTCGATCTCCTCCCGGGCGCCGCGACCGCGATCGCGGCCCGGCAGCGTGTCCGACACCGGTAAGAGGGAGGAGCCCGTCAGACGCCAACAGGTTTTCGGGGAAATATTTCGCCGCCGTGCTGCGGCCGGGCAGCCCGGCCGCGCGCCGCCGCGGCTTGCGCGCGGAGGCCGGCCGTTCCTGGTGCGGCTCGGGGCCGTCGGGCCCAGCTCCCGAACAACACGAATGGACCCATCGCTGTCGCAATAGCAGCGTGGTTGGACCATCGCTGTCGCTCAAGCAGCCCGAGTGGCGCAGTGATGGTCCGACCACATTGCTGCTCGGGGCGGGAAGGCTGCTCGGGGCGGGACGGCTGCTCGGGGCGGGAAGGCTGCTCGGGGCGGGAAGGCTGCTCGGGGGCGGAAAGTTGTTGGCGCGTGCCCCCGCCGTCTCTCTTACCGGTAGCGGAACTGACACCGGTTAGGAGATCGACGCGGTTCTTAAGGAAGAAGCAGGCACGATATGCCTTTTGGTTGTGTGCGGCGGGACCCGAATGCTTCTACGGTTAGCGCATGCGCGACCGTGAGATCGTCGCGGCCGTGGTGGCGGGCGACCCGGCCGGCCTGGCCGCCGCGTTTGATGCCTACGCCGCGGCGCTGCACGTGTACTGCAGGTCGCTGCTTGTCGAGCCGGCTGACGCGGCCGACGCGGTCCAGGACACGTTCGTCATCGCCGCCGCCAGGCTCGGCGGGTTGCGTGATCCGGACCGGCTGCGCCCGTGGCTGTACGCGGTGGCCAGGAACGAGTGCCACCGCCGGCTGCGCGGCCGGAACAGGCTTGCCGCCCTGGACGAGGCGAGCGAGATGACGGACGCGGCGGCCGGCCCGGCTGAGGAAGCGGACCGGGCCGCGGTAGCAGAACTCGTCAACGCGGCCGTGGCCGGCCTGAACCCTGGCGACCGCGAGGTCATCGAGCTGACCTTGCGGCACGACCTTGACGGGCCCGAACTCGCGGACGCGCTCGGCGTGCCGGTCAACCAGGCGCACGCGCTGGCCTCCAGGGCCCGCGGCCAGCTCGAACGCTCCCTCGGCGCGCTGCTGGTGGCGCGAGCTGACCGCGGTGAGTGCGCAGAACTCCAGGCCATCCTGGACGGGTGGAACGGCAGGCTGACGATCCTGCTGCGCAAGCGAGTCAGCCGGCACATCGACGGGTGCGAGGTCTGCGGCGAGCGCCGGCGCCGTGAGCTGAGCCCGGCGATGCTGCTCGGCGCCCTCCCGCTGCCGCTGCTGGCCCTTCCGGCCGGGCTGCGCGCCCAGGTGCTGCGGCTGGTCTCCAGCGAGTCGCCTGCGGACGCGGCGCACCGCGAGCGCATCGTGCGGCGAGCCGGCAAGTTCCAGCACTCTGGTTTCCCGGTCCCGGTCAGCCGGGTGCGCACGGGCCGTCCAGGAATGAACCCGCTTGCGGCTGCGGTGGTTTCCGCGGCCGCTGTCATCCTGCTGGCAGGCGGCGCAAGCACGGCCTTCTATCTGCTGCGCCACGATCACCACGCGGCCAGCCGGCACAGCACTGCTGCGCTCGCCGCTGGCAAGGCACCGACGCCGCCCGCAGCCTCGGCCCCGGTCGCTACGGCCAGCCCCTCACCGTCCGCGACAGCATCGCCCACTGTGACCCAGAACCCCACTCCAGTCCCGAGCCCGTCACCGAGCCCGTCGTCGAGCCCGCCGCCGTCCCCGGGCACGCTCGACATCGTCACGCCGCAGCCCGTCCAGCTGCAGCAGACGCCGGGCACCGCGGCCTACACAGGCAGTTTCGCCATCAGCGCCGTGGGCGGGCCAGTGACCTACACGATCACGGAGCCGACCGATAAACGGGCGTACTACACCATCACCGTTGATGGGGCTAATACGGTCGGCGGGACTCTTCAGCCTGGCCAGCCGCTGACCATCGAGGTCTCCGTGACCCAGAACCCGACAGTGGCAGGCGGCGGCAGCCCCGAGGTCACGGTGACCTCGGGCCAGACGGCGCAGACCGTCACGTTCTCCTTGATCTCGCCGATTCAGTAGCCCCAAACTGCCCGGACGCCACAGCGGCGGAGCCGGAATAAATCCGTGAGGAGCCTCATTATGTCGAGTGTCAAGATGAGGCCCGTCAGTAATAGGCGGGCCCGCATCGCGGACGCCAGAGCGGAGAACCAACGATGATCACGCCAGAGCAGGTAGGTGAGCGGTACCTCGCCGTCCATCACCGCATGTTCCGGGCTGTCAACGAGGAAATGAGCGCCTGCGGCCTGTCCTTGGCGCGGACCAAGGTGCTCATCCGGCTGCGCGAGCAGGGACCGGTCCGGCAGAGCGTGCTGGCCACCGACCTCGGGCTGGCCCCGCACTCCATCACCGACATTGTCGACGGTCTGGAGCGTCAGGGCCTGGCCGAGCGCCAGCCGGACGCCACCGACCGCCGGGCCAAGCTCGTCGCCATCACCAAGGCCGGCGAGTCCTGCCTGACGATCGCGAACGCCACGCGCGAGCGGCTGCTCAGGCAGATGTTCGGCACGCTCACCCAGGAGGAGCGGGCAACGTTCCTCCGCCTGCTCGACACCCTGGACGAAGCGATCAAGCCACTAGCCGACGCGTCCGACCTGACCACAGCCGCGACGGCCCCCGCATGAGCCACACCGCGGCCGCCCGCAACAGCCTCACTACGTACCTGGGGGTTTAGCTCACCGTGTCATCCACATCAGCCGTGTCATCCCCATCAGCCGCGTCCGCGGTGAGCCGCGACACGGCTAGCAACCACCGCTGGCTCATCCTGGTGATCGTCGCCGTAGCCCAGCTGATGGTCGTCCTTGACTCCACCGTCGTCAACATCGCCCTGCCGTCGGCCCAGCACGCGCTGGGCTTTCCCAACAGCGACCGGCAGTGGGTAGTGACTGCCTACGCCCTGGCCTTCGGCAGTTTGCTGCTGCTCGGCGGCCGGCTGGGCGACATGTTCAGCCGCAAGCGGGTCTTCATCGCCGGCCTCATAGGCTTTGCGCTGTCCTCCGCGCTCGGCGGGGCCGCCGTCTCGTTCACCATGCTGGTGACCGCACGGACGCTGCAGGGCGCTTTCGGTGCTATTCTCGCGCCCTCCGCTCTCGGCACGCTGGTCAGCACGTTCCGCGACCCGCGGGAGCGCGGCCGCGCGTTCGGTGTCTTCGGCTCGGTGGCGGCCGGCGGCGGTGCGGTCGGCCTGATCCTCGGGGGCATCCTCACCGAGTACGCCTCCTGGCGCTGGACCCTGTACGTGAACCTGGTGTTCGCCGCCATCGCGGTGGCTGGGGCCCTGACGTACATGCGCGGCAGCCGGCCCACTAACCGCCCGCGAATGGACTGGCCAGGAACGATCCTCGCCTCGGCAGGCCTGTTCGCACTCGTGTACGGGTTCTCCCACGCGGAGCAGGCGGGCTGGGGAGCAGCCGAGACCATCGGCTCGCTGATCGCAGGAGCGGTTCTGCTGGCAGCGTTCACGCTGGCCGAGCGCTGGGTCAGCCACCCGCTGCTGCCGCCGAGGATCCTCGCGGACCGGACCAGGGCTGCCTCGTACCTCTCGGTGGGGATCACCGGGATCGCCGTCTTCGGCGTGTTCCTGTTCCTCACCTACTACCTGCAGCTGGTCAAGGGCTACAGCCCGATAACCAGCGGACTCGCGTTCCTGCCGATGATCGCCTGCATCCTGCTGGCCTCGAACAGCTCCAGCATCGTGCTGCTGCCGCGGGTCGGCCCGCGCGCGCTGATCGTGACCGGGATGGTGCTCGCCGGCGGCGGGATGCTCTACCTGACCCAGATCACCGCGGCCGCCAGCTACACCGGGAGTGTCCTGCCGGCGCTGCTGGCCCTCGGCCTGGGCTTCGGCATGATCTTCTCGCCCGCGATCAACACCGCTACTGCCGGAGTGTCGCGGCAGGACTCGGGCGTGGCCTCGGCGCTCGTCAACACCATGCAGCAGGTCGGCGGCTCGATCGGGACCAGTGCCCTGAGCACGGTCGCGCTGACCACAACCGCCAGCTACCTGGCGCTACACCACGCCGGACGGCTGGCGCCGGTCGTCGCCTCGGTCCATGGCTACACGGTCGCGTTCGCCGTGTCGGCATCGCTGTTCGCCCTCGGCGCGCTGCTTGCGCTGACACTGCTGCCGTCGCGCCGTCGCCTCGAAGAGATACGGAACGCTGACGTGTCTCAGACCGCCGTACCAGCCGACGGCGCCGCTGCGCAGAACGCGAGCCTTCAGCCAGCCGAGGCAGGCATCACGGCCAGCTCGCACTGATCACGCGCCCGCACCTCAGCGGAGGGGGCCAAGGCCAGTGGCCTTGGCCCCCTCCGTCACTCCCCGGCGTCGGGCGGGAACTCGGCCGGGTACGGTTCGGCGAAGTCAGCGGAGCGGCTGACGGGTCCCCACCGGCGGTCCTCGGCGAGAAGCTGCTCGTCGAGCCGGACTGAATTCTCGGCGGCGTTCACGCCGAGCGGCAGGTGGTACGGGATGTCGCGACGCTTGGCCACCCGCACGAGGATCTCGGCCGCGCGGACGGGATCGCCCGCCGGGCCGTCGGAACGCTGCCGCATGAGCGTGTTCATGGCGCCGACCGTCGGGGCGTATGCCTCGGGGACGTCACGGACGATCATCGAGGATCCGGCCCAGTCTGTGCGGAACCCGCTCGGCTCGACGACCATCACCTTCACGCCGAAAGGAACGGTCTCGGCCTGCAGCACCCGGCTGAAACCGTCGATCGCGAACTTCGCTGCCTGATACGAAGCGATCCCGGGCGAGCCGCCGACGCGCCCGCCTATGGACGAAAACTGCATGATCAGGCCGCCACCCTGCTCACGGAGCACCGGAATCGCCGCCTTCGAGACGTTGTAGACACCCCAGAAGTTGGTCTCGAACTGCGCCCGGAAGTCCTCGTCCTCAGTGCTCTCGATCGGCGAGACGTTCGCGTACCCGGCGTTGTTCACGATCACGTCGAGCCGGCCGAAGCGCTTGCGGGCCTCAGCAATCGCCGACCCGGCGGCCACCGCGTCGGTGACGTCAAGAGCGATCGCGTGGATATGGTCGCCGTACTCGCGGGACAGGTCGCTGAGCTGCCCAGGCCGGCGTGCGGTCGCGGCGACGAGATCACCGGCGTCCAGCGCGGCGCGGACCAGCGCGCGGCCAAAGCCGCGCGAGGAACCCGTGATGAACCAGATCTGCTGCATCCACTCAGTACAGCAGCGCCCCCCAGTCCGCTCGCGTCCGGGCGGACCGGGGGTGGGCACTCGCGTCCCAGGCGGTGACGGGCGCCAGAAATCCATGTCGCCGCCCGGAGCGGCGGGAGCGTTGTCCTTCCCGGGCTTCTCGGCGATGACCGCCTCGGTGTCCCCGGCGGCGGGTGACCCTGGCTGCTATGAGCAGAACCGTGTGTCTGACCGAACCGGACCAGCCGCGTCAGCCGACGTCACGGGCGCTGGTCGCGCCATCGCTGATGCCGAAGCTGATGACGCGCTGGGGATGAATCCGGATGATGGCCCCATCGAAGCCTCCGGTGGCTGGGCCGTAGGCAGAATCGGCTGGCTCGGCGATCGCCTCGGCGTGCCCGCGGATCTCGACGCAGCGCACATGCCACGGCTGGATCGAGGCCAGGTCGTCCACCACGAAGGCGGCCCGGCCGTTGTCGGCGACGTTGCGGAATTTCCGGCTCGCGGCCATGGCGCGCCCGGCGATGTCGATGGTGTCGGTGGCGCTGTTGTAGCGGAAGCCGACCGGGCTGACCTGGAGCGTGCCGTCCGGCTGTGCCGTGGCCAGCCGGCCGAGCCGCTGACTGGCCAGATAGTCGAGCTCGGTCTCGGTGAAGATCACGGGAGCCCTCTTTCGGAGGATCAGCCTGTTGCCCGAACCAGGCGGATGACAGGCAGCTGACGGTCGGTCTTCTGCTGATATTGCGCGAACCGGGGAGAGGCGACTGTGATCTGCTGCCATGCCTCGTCCCGCTCTGCATCGTGGAGCTGCTCAGCGGTCACGGGCACCGTCTGGCCGTCCACCTGAATGCGGACCTTGTCCGGATGTGCGGCGATGTTGTAGTACCAGGCCGGGTTCCTGGCCGCTCCGGCCGCCGAGGCGACGATCAGCCAGCTGCCGTCCCTGCCGGGAAACCAGCCGACCGGGTTGCTGCGCTCGGTTCCGCTCTTGCGGCCGACCGTCGTCAGGACCAGGGCGTTAAACCCCATCATCTTGCCGCCCTTGCGGCGGAGCCGCCTGGCCATCAGGTTGTTCATCCAGCGGAAGAACGGCCCAGAAGGCTGACGGCTGCCGCGGGTTCCGTTACGTGTATCAAAGCTCATGCGTTCTCCCCTCATCGGTGCCCGTTGGCTGTGATGATCGTGCCCATCGCGGTGCAGAACTGCTCACAGTCGGCTGGCATGAGCGGCGCGAGGAGACCGGTGAGTTCCTGTGTCGCGTCGGCATGGAAAGCACCCGCTGCCCGCCGGCCAGCGTCGGTGAGCGTCACCCGCAGTGCGCGCCGGTCGCCCGGCACCGGTGACCGTACGGCAAGTCCGCGGCGCTCGGCCCTGTCCACCAGGCCGGTGAGCGCGGCCTTCTCGACGCCGAAGCAGCGGGCTAGCTCAGCCATCCCCCTGGGGCCCGCAGCAAGCACGCACAAGAGCCTCGCCTGAGCCGTTGTCAGATGGTGACGCTCGGAGGTGCGCGCGAAGATGCCCTGTACCAGACGTGAAAGCTGGATAAAACCATCGGCGGCACTCAGGTGGTCGTCCTGGTGAGCGCGGTCGCCGTCTGCTTCGCACCCCTGCGCTGCTGCCGGCTGCACGCCGGCAACCCGGTCCGCGGCGTCGTTCATAGCACATACAGTATGTGGCACGTACAGTCAATGCCAAGTACAGCATCTGGCCAGCCAGTCCGGCTGGCCAAGGACACGGGCCTGTGTGCCTGGTGCCAGAATCAGGACTATGGATGCTACGCAGTTCGAGAAGGTCAAATCCGGCCGCGGTTTCTTTGCCGCCCTTGACCAGAGCGGCGGCAGCACGCCCAAGGCGCTTGCTGAGTACGGCATCGGGCGGGACCGCTACAGCTCCGACGCCGAGATGTTCGATCTTGTCCACGCCATGCGGACCCGGGTGCTGACCAGTCGCGCGTTCGACGGCTCGCGCGTTATCGCAGCGATCTTGTTCGAGCAGACCATGGAGCGGGATGTCAGCGGCATGCCGACTGCGCAGTACCTGTGGAACGAGAAAAGTGTGGTCCCGTTCCTGAAGGTCGACTCCGGACTCGCTCCTGAGCAGGACGGCGTGCAGCTCATGAAGCCCATCGACACTCTCGATGACCTGCTTGAGCGCGCGAGCCGGCACCGGATCTTCGGCACCAAGATGCGATCGGTCATCAGCGACGCCAACGAGGCCGGAATCGCGGCAATCGTCGACCAGCAGTTCGACTATGCGGGCCGGATCATGGCGGCCGGGCTGGTCCCGATCATGGAGCCGGAGGTGAGCATCTCGAGCCCCCACAAACAGGAGGCGGAGACGATGCTGCGGGATGCCATTACCAAGCACGTCGAGGCCTTGCCTCAGGACGCGGTCGTGATGGTGAAGATCACCATCCCGACGCAGCCTGGCCTGTACGGCGAGCTGGCGGCCGACCCGCGCATCCTCCGGATCGTCGCGCTGTCGGGCGGGTACAGCCGCGACGAGGCCTGCGATCTGCTCGCGAAGGACCCCACGCTCATCGCCAGCTTCTCGCGCGCGCTCCTCGAAGGACTCACGGACAGCCAGACCGGCGAGGAGTTCAACGCACAGCTCGAGTCGTCGATCGAACAGATCTATCAGGCATCGGTGCACAAACAGCCGCTGCCTCAGTGACCCGGCCGGCGGCCGGTGCACGGTGTAAAGCCAACAGCCGCCAGCCGCTGCCGGGTCAGGCTCGTGGTTTGTTTACGTCGAGAGGGACGGACTGAGCGTCGATCAGGCTCAGCGACGTCGCCTCTGGGCGGGTGGTCGCGTTCAGTGTCCAGTCGGTCAGCACGCGCAACCGGTTTCCGTACATCACCGACAGGTGATAGCCGCGGGTGACAGCGTTGGCGGGCGGCCCTGACAGCGGGATGCCAAGCGGGTTCGCGGCGGCGGCCAGCCGGCCCAGGTCAACCAGGAATCCCTCGTCGTGGTGCTTGTAGGGCTTGCGTGTGCCTTTGCCGAGGGATGCGGCCACGTTGCGGGCAACGTGCTTGCCCTGCCGCTCGGCGTGCTGGGCGGTCATGCCGCAGGCCTGGCCCGGGCGGGTCAGGTCGGGCACTGCGGCGCAGTCACCGCAGGCGTAGACGTCGGCGGTTTGGGGGACCGCCATGTACTCGTCGACAACCAGGCGCCCCCTGTTGGTATCCAGGCCCAGGTCGTCAACGAGCGGGTCGGCGCGGACCCCGACGCACCAGATCAGCGACCGGGTGGGCACCTTCTCGCCGGTGGTCAGCTGAACGTACCCATCACTGGCCTCGGCGATCGAGTGCCCGGTCAGTACCTCCACGCCGCGCCGCCGCAGTACGCGCTCGGCCGTCTTCGACAGGTGCGGACTGAGGGCATCCAGCAGCCGCGGGCCGGTGTCGAGAAGCATCCAGCGGATCGGCTGGCCGGCCAGCTCCGGCATCTGCCTGGCCAGCCGCGTTGTCATCAGCTGGCATTGCGCCGTGACCTCGGTGCCGGTGTAGCCCCCGCCGACCACCACAAACGTGCAGCGTGCCGCGCGCTCCGCCGGGTCGGCCGCCGACGCGGCCAGCTCGAGCTGCCGGACGATGTGGTCGTGCAGGTACATGGCTTCGGCGACGCTGCGGAACCCGTGTGCGTAATCGGCCAGACCAGGGATCGGCAGCAGCTTGTTCACGCTGCCGACGGTCAGGATGAGCCGGTCATAGTCCGTCTGACCTGATGTGCCCTCAGGGCCCGCCCAGCTGACCAGCCTGTGCGCAGGATCGACATGAGTCACGGTGCCGAGAACGAACCGGGCCTTGCGCAGCCGCCTGGGCAGCGAGACACGGATGTGCCCTGGCTCCACCAGCCCGCCTGCGGCCTGGGGCATCAGCGGCAGGTACAGGAAGTAGTCCGTCGAGTTGATCACTACGATCTCGGCAATGTCCGCGGCCAGCCGGGAGAGTTCCCTCGCGGCGTTAAAGCCCGCGAAACCCGCTCCGGCGATCACCACCCTCGCCTTTCGCCGCGCCTGCGCCATCCTGGCTCCTCGGTGGTGAAACTGGCGGCTGCAATCGCAGCCGCGATTTGATTCTGGCATCCAAGGCGGACTGTGAAGTGGCCTGGCCGCCCGTGTGACGCCCTTGGCTTCTTGCCCACGGTGGCGGGCTATATCACTCCGATGACGTGACGCTGACGCTGCCCGGCCTGTCCCGGCCGAGACTCACGGGTGAGGATGGAAGCGGGGCGGGCGGGCGCTGGCCCCGGCCGGCGCCGGGGGCCTGCGCCAGCCAGAGGCACCGGCTGGAGGCCAAGTGATAGTTCAAGACACATTCACCGTAGAGCCGTGGAACCTGCGCGAGACTCACCTGGACCTGGACCTGCAGGCCCAGACTGAGTCGCTGTTCGCGCTCGCCAATGGCCACATCGGCTGGCGAGGCAACCTGGACGAGGGCGAGCCGCACGGCCTGCCTGGCAGCTACCTGAACGGGGTTTACGAATCGCGGCCGCTGCCCTACGCCGAGAGCTCCTACGGACAGCCGGAATCGGGGCAGGAGATGATCAATGTCACGAACGGCAAGATCATCCGGCTGTTTGTGGACGACGAGCCGTTCGACGTCCGCTACGGGCAGCTCCGGGCGCACGAGAGGATGCTGGATTTCCGCTCCGGGACTCTGAACCGTACGGCTGAGTGGGTGTCGCCGAGCGGGCAGGCGGTGCGGGTCAGCTCGGTCCGGCTGGTGTCGTTCACGCAACGCGCGGTAGCGGCGATCTGTTACGAGGTGGAGCCGCTTGACGGCCAGACTCGCGTCGCGCTGCAGTCCAGCCTGCTTGCGAACGAGCAGCTGCCGCCGTCAAGCGGCGACCCCCGGGCAGCCGCGGCGCTGGAGAGCCCGCTCAGGCAGGAGTTCAAAGGCGGTGCCGACCAGGCCGTGCTGCTCGTGCACAAGACCAGGCGCAGCGGGCTGAGGGTGGGTGCGGCCATGGATCACGAGATAGAGTCCGCGGCCGACGTGCAGATGCAGTCCCGGGTGTTCAAAAACGGCGGGCTGATCACTGCCACCGCGGTGCTGCAGCCGGGGCAGAAGCTGCGGATGTTCAAGTTCGCCGGCTACGGCTGGTCCGCGGTGCGGTCGCTCCCAGCCATCCGGGACCAGGTGTGGGCAGCGCTCACCGCGGCCCGGCAGGTCGGCTGGGACGGGCTGCTGGCCGAGCAGCGCCAGTACCTCGACGACTTCTGGGACAGCGCCGATGTCGAGGTCGACGGGGATACCGAGGTCCAGCAGGCGGTCCGGTTCGCGTTGTTCCACGTGCTGCAGGCGGGCGCCCGGGCCGAGAACCGGGCGATCCCGGCCAAGGGGCTGACCGGGCCGGGCTACAGCGGGCATGCGTTCTGGGATACCGAGACCTTCGTCTTGCCGATGCTGAGCTTCATGGTGCCCCAGGCGGTCGCCAACGCGCTGCAATGGCGGCAGAGCACGCTACCACTGGCCCGGCAGAGGGCGAAGCAGCTGTGCCTGCGGGGTGCGGCCTTCCCGTGGCGGACGATCGCCGGTGAGGAATGCTCGGGCTACTGGCCTGCGAGCACCGACGCGTTTCACGTGAACGCTGACATCGCCGTGGCAGCCGTCCGCTACATCGAAGCCTCCGCTGACGAGGAGTTCGCCCAGGGCGCGGGGATGGACCTGCTCGTCCACACCGCCCGGCTGTGGGATTCCCTCGGCCACCATGATGCAGAGGGGCGGTTCCACATCGACGGGGTCACCGGCCCAGATGAGTACAGCGCCATAGCGGATGACAACATCTACACGAACCTTATGGCGCAGCGGAACCTGCTCGCAGCCGCAGGCCTGGCCAAGCAGTATCCCGGGCGGGCGGGTGAACTCGGCGTCACCGACGAGGAGCGCGCAGGATGGCGCACGACGGCCGAGGCGATGACGGTCCCCTTCGATGACGCCCTCGGTGTGCACCCGCAGGCGGACGGATTCACCCGGCAGCAAGTGTGGGATTTCACCAGCACCCAGCCCGAGCAGTATCCGCTCATGCTGCATTTCCCTTACTTCGACCTGTACCGCAAGCAGGTCGTCAAGCAGGCCGACCTGGTGCTCGCGATGGAGCTGTGCGGCAGCGCGTTCACCGACGAGCAGAAGGCGCGGAACTTCGACTACTACGAGCCGCTGACCGTACGGGACTCCTCGCTGTCCGCATGCACTCAGGCGGTCATGGCGGCCGAGGTTGGTCACCTGGACCTGGCCTACGACTACCTGGGCGAGGCTGCCCTGATCGATCTGCGTGACGTTCAGCACAACACCCGCGACGGCCTCCACATCGCCTCCCTGGCCGGCACGTGGATCGCGCTGGTCTCCGGCTTCGGCGGCTTCCGAGCCGCGGGCCTGATCTTCAGCTTCGCGCCGCGGCTGCCCGACGAACTGGCCAGGCTCGCGTTTTCCATGAAGATCAGGGGCCGGTGCGTGCGGGTCGAGGTCACCCGCGCCGAGGCAACGTACTCCCTGGCTGGCGGCGAGCCGCTGGAGATCTCGCACTATGGCCAGACGGTACGGCTATCGACCGAAAAGCCGCAGGTCCTCCCGGTACCGGAGGCACCGTCCCGGCCACGGCCCAGCCAGCCGCCCGGCCGCGAACCGCTGCACCGCGTTCCCGCCAAGAACGGAAGCTAGCCGGCCTGCTTGGCTGCTGGCCGGGCCGGCGACTGAGAGATCAGGGCGTCGGTCAGCGGGTCGATGCCGGCCAGCTCGGCTTCCAGGTCTGCGCTCAGACCGTGACGTGCGGCGAGCGCTGCGGGCCCGATCCCGACGCTGCCGGGTCAGTCCGCTGCTTCGGACCCCGAGGTCAGGTAGCTCACGATCATGTCTCCGACCAGCTGCCGGTAATGGTCGCGGCGCGCAGAGTCGAGCAGGTCGATGCCGAAAATGGCACCGAACGTGTGCCGGTTCGAGATGCGGAAGAAGCAGTAGGCGCTGATCAGCAGGTGTACGTCGATGGCGGTGGTGGCCCGGCGGAACGCCCCGGTGGCATAGCCACGCTGCAGTATGCGCTCGGCAACTTCGAGCGCGGGGGCGTTCAGCTTGGCGAGTTCCGCGGACTTGGCGATGAACTCGCCGCGGTGAATGTTCTCGATGGCGACGAGGCTGATGAAGTCCTGGTGTGACTCGTGATGGTCGAACGTCAGCTCGGCGAGGGTGCGCATCGCGGTTACCGGGTCGAGGTGGTCAACGTCCAGCTGCCGCTCAGCGTCCCTGGCAGTCGAGTACGCCTGCTCGAGCACGGCGATGTACAGGTCTTCCTTCTTGTTGAAGTAGTAGTAGATCATCCGCTTGGTCGTCCGGGTCTGAGCCGCGATTTCGTCGACCCGCGCCCCTGAGTAGCCACGCCTGGCGAACTCCCGCAACGCGACGTCGAGGATCTCCTGGCGGGTCCGCTCCGGATCCCGCTGCCGGAGCGGGCCTGCCGGCACCGCCGCCGGTGGCCGTCGCGTCGTGGTCAATCTCGCTCCATCTCTCGTCGTGACCATACCGGTCGCAGGGTCTTTACATCTGGGTGAGTCATGCGGTACTTCTTATGAACTATCAGGTTAGTTCATAAAGAACGTGCACGAGCGGTGCGGCCAGGCCTGGCCGCTCCGGGCGATTCGGTCGGTTCTGTCTAGGCGGAGGCGTGGCCATCGTGGCTCCCCGGCTCGCGGTTCGTGATCTCGCCAAGCACTACGGCGGAGTTCATGCCTTGCGCGGCGTGGCCATGCACGTGGCTGCGGGCGAGGTCGTCGGCATGGTCGGTGACAACGGAGCAGGCAAGTCCACGCTGCTGAAGATCCTGGCCGGCGCCGCGTCGCCGTCCGCGGGGCAGATCCTGCTGGACGGCCAGCCCGTCCGGTTCAGCAATCCGGCTGCCGCTCACAATGCCGGGATCTCGGCTGTCTACCAGGACCTGGCACTGGCCGGCCAGCGGGACGTGGTTGCGAATTTCTTCTTGGGCCGCGAGAAGGTATCCGCCAGCTGGCTGGGCCGGATGGTCGGCTGGCTGGACAGCAGGGCCATGACCGAGCACACAGTGAGCGAGCTGGCCAGGCTCAGGACCCGGATCCCCGATGTGCGCCTGGCGTCACGGGAGCTTTCCGGCGGCCAGCGTCAGGCGCTCGCGATCGCCCGCGCAGCTGGCTGGGCCCGGAACGTGCTTCTGCTCGACGAGCCGACAAGTGCGCTGGGCGTCGAGCAGCAGCAGCAGGTGCTGGACCTGATCCGCAGGGTCAGAGATGAGGGCATCGCCGTGATCCTCATCTCCCACCAGATGCCGGACGTGCTCGCCGTATGCGACCGCGCCATTGTGCTGCGGCTCGGTTCGGTGGCGGCCACGCTCGCCGGCGCCGACCTGAACAGCGAAAACCTGGTCGGCTACATAACGGGCGCCAGGTCTGCGAGCGGAGGACGCCAGGAGTGACAGGCCTTAACCCACCCGCCGAGGCGCCTGCGGCCACCCGAGGTCGCGCGGTGTGGCTGCGCGGCCAGGCAGCAGTGCGCGACCTGTGGATCGGCGGCGTCCTGCTGGTGCTGATCGCGGCGTTCAGTATCGACTCGCCGTACTTCCTCACCCGCGCCAACTGGCTGAATACATCGAGCACGGCTACCGAGGTGCTGCTGCTGGCCGTTGGCGAGACGTTCGTCATCTGCTCCGGGGGCATTGATCTGTCGGTCGGCGCGCTGCTGGGATTTTCCGGAACCGCAGGCGCCTGGGTTATGGCGACCTGGTTTGCCGGTGCCCACGGCGCTGCCATAGGCGCGGTGGCCGTCGGCTTTGGCGCCACTGTCGTTGCCGGGACTCTGTTCGGCGCGCTAAACGGCGTGCTCATCGCGTGGGCGGGCATACCGCCGTTTGTCGTGACCCTCGGCACTCTGGGCATAGCGACAGGTCTCGGCTATCTGCTCAACAACGGCCAGGAAATATCGGCGATACCGGCGTCAGTGCAGACGTTCGGGAACACCAACCTCGGCGGCTGGGTGCCGGTACCCGTGCTGGTCACGGCGGTCATCACGATCTGGTGCGGGCTGATACTGGCCCGGACCCGGTTCGGCGCATACACCCTGAGCATCGGTGACAACCGGGAGGCGGTTATCAGGGCTGGGGTCAACGACCGCCGCTACCTGCTCAGGATCTACCTGCTCTCGGGCTTGCTCGCTGGGGTGGCCGGCGTCCTGGTCATGGCCCGGCTCGGCGCCGGGTCCCCGGCCTCCGGCGCCACAGACAACCTCAACGCGATAGCGGCCGTCGTCATCGGCGGCGCCAGCCTGTCCGGCGGACGCGGAACCATCATCGGGTCCGTCATAGGCGCCGGCATTCTCGCAGTGCTCCTCACAGGACTCGTGCTCGTCAGCGTTCCGCCGTTCTGGCAGGAAGTAGCGGTCGGCGCGATCCTCGTTGCCGCTGTCTACATTGACCGGCTTCGTAACCAGAGAAACAAGAGATAAGCAAATGGTCCGCACTTCAAAGGAGAATCCGTTGGGCACAAGATTGACGCGCCCGTGGGCGCTGGCGGCACTCGTCACAACTGTCATTGCTGGTGCGGCAGCGTGTTCGTCCTCGCCATCGGGAAGCTCCGCGGCGAGCGGGGACAGCTCGCCACAGCACTACACGATTGCCTATGTCCCGGGCGCCACGGGCGTTGCGTTCTATGACACGTTGCTCGCCGGCATGAAGGCCAAAGCAAAGTCCCTGAACATGAGCGTCACGTACCAGGGCTCACCAAACTTTGCGCCCGCCTCTCAGACACCCGTGGTTGACGCGATCTGCACCGAGCATCCCAGCGTTCTGATCGTCTCGCCAACCGATCCGACCGCTATGGCGCCGGCCATCAACACCTGCCTCAACGCCGGCATACCGGTCATCACAACCGACACGGAGCTGGCGAACACGTCGAAGATCACCAGTGAAATCACGACGGATAACACATCCGGCGGCAAGGAAGCCGCCGATTACATCGGCAAGGCCCTGGGTGGCAAGGGCACAGTCGCGCTCATGAGCCTGTCGCCAACCGCGACAACTCAGGTCGCGCGGATCCAGTCATTCGAGAACGAGATCAAGGCCGCGTACCCGGGCATCACCGTGCTTCCCGTTCAGTACACCCAGCAGGCAACAAGCTCGAGTGAGACCACAGCACGCTCGATCCTGGCCGCGCATCCCAGTGTCAACGCGTTCTTCGGCAGCGCCGAGCCGAACGCGGAGGGCGCCGCTGCTGCTCTCCAGGCGCTCGGCCTGACCGGCAAGGTCATCAACGTCGGGTTCGACGCCAGCCCGGCCGAGGTTGCGCTGCTGAAGTCGGGCGGGATCAGCGCCACGGTTGCTCAGCCTGCCGGGCAGGAAGGCGCCGACGCCGCGCAGTTCGCCTACGACAAGATCACCGGGAAATCCAGCAAGATCACGGCATCAGCGCAGCTGCCCGACGTGCTCATCACCAGCACGGACGCCAGCCTCGCCACATACACGAAGTACTTCTACATTCCCTGACCGATTTCGCCTGCAGGGGACTTATCTGTGCGCGCCGTTGTCCTGAGCAACACGCCCTGGTCGCTGTCTGTGGTTAATGACTGGCCGGAACCCAGAGCGGGTTCCGGCCAGGTTCTCATCCGGGTGCTTGGCGTCGGAATTTGCGGATCGGATCTTGACCTCGTGGCAGGCGTACGGCGCCCTCCGTCGGTGCCCTGGGTGCCAGGGCACGAGGCAACCGGTGAGATTGTCACGACGGGGCCCGGCGTCGACCCTTCCAGAACCGGCCAGCGAGTAGTTGTCGAGCCGAACTTCCCCTGCCTTCGTTGCGCGGCGTGCCGGTCCGGGCACACCTCGATGTGCCCGGACCGCACAATTGTCGGCTTCACCGCGCCGGGAATGCTGGCTGAGCTCATCGCCATTCCCGCTGCTTACGCCTGGCCGGTTCCTGATACCTGGAGCGATGCCGACGCGGCGTGCGCCGAGCCGCTCACCGTCGCATTGACCGCGATCAGGCGCAGTGGCGCTCAGCCCGGCGGCCGGTGCCTCGTCGTCGGGGCCGGGTCGCAGGGGACTCTGCTCTGCCTGGCGCTCGTTGCCCGCGGCATCACTCCGTACGTGCTGGAACCACACGCGGGGCGGCGGCAGCTGGCAGTCGAGCTGGGCGCCGTCCAGGCTCAGGCCGGGGATGCCGGGTTCACAACGGTCTTCGAGACCTCAGGTGCGGCTGCCGCCCTCATCGACGCCACGAAACGGGCGGCACGCGGCGGGACCGTCGTGCTGATCGGGCTCGGCGCGGACGCCCGGATTGACACCGCCATGCTGGTGCGGCGCCAGCTGACGCTGCGGGGATCGATTATCTACGACCATCCTGCTGACTTCGCCGCAGCGCTCACGTCAGGGATCCCGTCGCCTGGGGTCGTGTTGCGGGCCTGTTATCCCCTCGGGGAAGCCGAGGCGGCTATGCGTGCGGCGCGCGAGGCGCCTGGCAAAACCTGGATCCAGGTGAACAAGTGACACCAGCAGAGTGCGCGCATCAGGGCTGTCGTGATTCCGGGCCGGGTCCGCAGCCCAGCGTTCAGCGGTCAATAGCGACGGTCTCGCTGAGCGGGACGCTCGAGCAAAAGCTGGCCGCGGCAGCACGGGCGGGCTTCGACGGGGTGGAGATTTTTGAGAACGACCTCCTCAGCTGCAGGCTCGGACCCGCCGATGTGCGGTCGCTGGCTGCGGACCTCGGCGTGCGGATCATGCTCTACCAGCCCTTCCGTGATTACGAGGGCGTGACGGACGGGCAGCTGGCAGCCAATTTGCGGCGCGCCCAGCACAAGTTCACGGTCATGACCGCGCTAGGCGCCGACACCCTGCTGGTCTGTTCCAGTGTCAGCGCCTCCGCTCGCGACGATGACGCGCTCGCTGCTGAGCAGCTGCGGCAGCTTGCCGAGCAGGCCAGCGGTCACGGCATCCGGATTGCGTTCGAGGCTCTCGCCTGGGGGCGCAACATCAGAAGCTATGCCCGCGCATGGCAGGTCGTGGCTGCTGCTGAGCATCCGTACCTGGGCATCTGCCTGGACAGCTTTCACATCCTGTCGCTGCGGGACGACCCGGGTCCGATCCGCGGTATCCCGGGAGAGAAGATCTTCTTCGTCCAGCTCGCTGATGCGCCGCTGCTCCCGATGGACCCGTTCCCGTGGAGCCGTCACTACCGGTGCTTTCCAGGCCAGGGAGGTTTCGACCTGACCGGATTCATCGCGGACGTGCTTGCGGCCGGCTACCAGGGACCGTGGTCGCTCGAGGTGTTCAACGACGTCTTCCGGCAGGCAGATGCCGGGCGCACCGCACAAGATGGCATGCGGTCGCTGCTGGCACTCGAGGAGTCCCTGGTACGGTTCCGGGATCGGTTCGCTGGCCATCCGGGGCGATGGCCAGTGACGCTGCGGGAACTGCCTGCCCCGGCGGAACTGCCGCGCTATGCGTTCATCGAACTGGCCGTGGACGGGCTGCTCGAGCAGACTGCCGACCACATGCTGTCGGGACTCGGGTTCGTGCGTGTCGGCCGGCATCGGACGAAAGCCGTGGAACTGTGGGAGCAAGCCGGCGTCCGCCTCCTGATCAACCGCTTCGACCTCGGGGACATCGGCCGGGAACCCGGCGACGCCCTGGTAGCCGCCATCGCCATGGAAAGCACAGATCCTGGCCAGTCCGCTGCTCGCGCCCGGGCGCTGCTCGCGCCCCCGATTCCCCGCAGGCGCGAGCCCGACGAGGCGGACCTCACGGCAGCAGCCTCCCCGGACGGCACCGCGGTGTTCTTCTGCGCCGCTGTTGACTCTGGGACCACAGGCGACTCCGGGACCACGGGATGGCTCGGCGACTTCCGGCCCTTGGCCCAGCCACAGCGCGCCGGGCCGCCGCTGGTGACTGGCGTAGACCACGTAGCGCTATCTCAGCCGTTCGACGACTTCGATGAGGCCACGCTCTTCTACCAGTCGGTGCTCGGCATGCAGTCACAGGGCAGCGCGGAGATCGCCTCCCCCTACGGCCTTATCCGCAGCCGGGCTATGCGCACCTCAGACGGTGACGTGCGGCTGGTGCTGAACGTCCCGCTGCTCGGCGGAGGCAGACTGCGCGAGACAGCAGCGAGCCAGCATGTCGCCTTCAGCTGCGACGACATCTTCGCGGCGGCGCGCGCTCTGCAGTCTCTGGGAACTCCAACCCTGCACGTGCCCGGCAACTACTACCACGACCTGGTGGCCCGTTTTGACCTTGACGCCGGCCTGACCGACACGCTGCAGCAGCTGGGGATCCTGTATGACCGGGATGAACGTGGCGGCGAGTTCTTCCACCTGTACACGCTCATGCTCGGCAGGCGGCTGTTCTTCGAGCTCGTGCAACGCAAGGGCGGCTACAGCGGCTACGGCGCCCCGAATACCGCCGTCCGGATGGCAACCCAGCTGCGCTACACCGCAACCGGCGGCATCGACGCCAGTTAGCGCCGCCCGGGCTTACGGCGGCACAGGGCAGTAGCCGAGACGCGTGTGCAGCTCGCTGGCGGTGGCGTGCAGGGAAGACGGCACCTGCCCGAAGGGAGGCGCCGGGCCGGGTCAACCCGGGCGTGGGTATTGCCTCAACCCACGGGACTATGGGGCCGGCCCCGGGTGACTGCCAGGGCCGGCCCCCGCGTCCCGGCGGGCGCCTTGGGCGCATCTCTGATGCTGCCTGGGGCCGGCTTACAGATTCCTGCCAAATCATGGGCATTTGTGCACCCTCAATGTAAAGGGATCGCGCGGCCCATGCGTATCTGGGACGTGGAGCAGGACAGGCGCGACTTCGCCGCGTTCTACGCGGCCGCCCGGGACGACTGCCTGCGGATCGTGCTGGTCAACGTCGGTGACCGGGACCTCGCCGAGGATCTCGTCGCGGAGGGATTCACCCGGGCGTGGATGTCCTGGCGGAAGGTGCGCGAGCACCCGGCGCCCCGTGCCTGGGTTGTGCGGACCGCGCTGAACCTCCACGTCTCCTGGTGGCGCCGCCGCCGCAGGGAGGTCGCGCTCGACGGCCACGATGTCGCGATCGGCGCAGGTCACTACAGCGGTCAGGACGCCGGCATGGACTCGTCG
The DNA here is from genome assembly GCA_963815375.1 of uncultured Actinomycetota bacterium. Classification (GTDB taxonomy): domain Bacteria; phylum Actinomycetota; class Actinomycetes; order Streptosporangiales; family Streptosporangiaceae; genus JASHPR01. The sequence goes on from CAWFGX010000001.1 coordinate 585,716, forward strand.
CTGGCTGCGGCGATGCGCAGCCTGCCGTTGCGGCAGCGCGAGGTGCTGACCTTGCGGCTGCTGCTTGACCTGGACACCGAGACCACCGCGCGGACCCTCGGCATCTCCGCCGGAACAGTGGGCACCCACCTGCACCGGGCGCTCGAGGCTTTGAGAGCCGGGCTCGGCGCCCATGGGGAGCCCGAAGCGGGGACGCCGCCTGCCACTGGCCCCGCGGCCACGGCCAGCGCGCCCGGAGGCGGGCCAGTGGCACGGCGCCGGCTTAGGCGTGCCGGCAATCACGTCCCGGGCCTGGCGCCTGCCTACGTTCCGGACCTGACGGGGGCGACCAGATGAACGAGCCGGCCAGGAACACCGAAGAACTGCTGGCGGCACTGCGCGGACCGGTCATGGCTATGCGGGATTCCCTCGGTGGTGTCCGCATGAAGCGGCCAGCCGAGGCGATCATCGCCGCCGGCCGCTCGCGCAGGCAGCGCGCGCTGGCGCTGCGCGCTGCCGCGGCCGCCGTGGTCGCTGCGTCGGCCACTGTGTGGGTAACTGCCAGTGTCGGTCAGCCGACGCCACACGGGGGCGGGATCCAGGCGTATACGGCCTCCTACGTGATTGGGCAGGTGCGCAGCGCCCTGGCCAACAACGACATGGTCATGCAGACCACCTACAGCTTCAGTCCGCAGTTCCCGTCGATCACCCAGTGGAGCTATGACGGCAATTTCAGCATGATCCAGTCCGGATCCGCCGCGCACACCACGGCACCGGGAACGCCCACGGCATATGGCCATGGACGTCCCGCCGCTGGGACGGCGGTGAGAGACGGGCGGCCGAGCTATGTCGTCGTTGACTACGGCCTCCGGGAGTGGTCCCCGGAAACGAGGCCGGGGGTAACGCCAGCTGGGTGCTCGACACGGCTCGACATCGTCGAGTCCGGTGGTCCGGTGGACTGGCCGAGCTACCTGCGACAGGCGCTGTCCTGCGGCGAGTTCAGGTACTCCGGGTATGGCCGGGTGGACGGCCACAGCGCGATCAAGCTCACTGCCTCCGTGCGGGGGCCCGCGTCCTGGGCTCAGGGCACACACCCGGACCCCGCAACCCCGCACGTCGATGCGGCCTTGTACGTCGACCCGTCAACCTACGTTCCGATGCGAGTGATCTGGAGCAATACCGGCCAGAGTTCCGGCGGCGCGCGAGCCCGCGGCACGATCAGCGAGGACGTCCGCCTGCTGCCGCCGACGCCGGCCAATGTCGCGAAAGCAACCGTGTCCATACCGGCCGGCTTCCGCAAGGTTCGTGACGGCACCTTCGGCGGGCCCGTCTTCCAGTTCTTCGGGTGACCCGCATGATCACGGCACCCCGCGGCCAGCTGGAGACAGCTGGCCGCACAGGTACCCGCTACGTCGCTGCAAAGCCTCGCCGACCAGCGGACTGGACCCTGATGGCCGGCCCGGCGGTCACGTTCGCAGTGGTGCTGTGGAGGGCGGGCGCTCCCACGTACTGGGGCGACGAGATGGATACCGTGTCGGCGGTCTCGCGGACTGTCCCCCAGCTCATCCGGCTGCTCGGGCACGTCGACGCGGTGCATGGCCTCTATTACCTGCTGCTGTGGCCGGTAGTCAGGATCGCCGGAACGGGCCAGCTCGCGACCAGGATCCCGTCCGCGCTCGCGATGGCCGCGGCGGCTGCCGGGATCACCGCTATAGCATGCAGGCTCGCTTCGCGGCGGGCGGGCCTGTGTGCTGCCCTGATCTTCGCCGCCCTGCCCACAGTCACCGCCCAGGGCCATGACGCCCGGCCCTACGCCGCGGTGACGGCGGCGGCGGTGCTGGCGAGCTACCTGCTGCTGCGTGCTCAGCAGGATCCGCGGCCGGCCCTGTTCGCTGCCTACGGCCTCGCGCTCGTGCTGACTGGCTACATCCAGCTCTTCGGGCTGCTGCTGGTGCCCGCGCACGCGATCACGCTGGTGGGCCTTGAGCGCCGGCGCAGGCTGGAGCCCCGGGACAGCCTGGCCTTGCCGCCCGTCGCGGTGGTCCGAAGGTGGCTGATCACGGTCGCGGCAGCTGGCCTGGTTGTGACGCCGCTGGCGTACATCGGCTGGGAGCAGCGGGCGCAGATCGCGTGGATACCGAGGCCAGGGTGGCACGATGGCTGGGAACTAGTGGCCACTCTCACCGCGGGCTCGGCCGCGGCGGCGGTCGTGATCGCGGCGCTGACGGCGGTGGGCGGGATCTTGGGCGGAGCTGCTGCCGTGCTGCCCGGCAGGGGCGCACTGGCGGCCGCGCGCGGCCCGGACCGCCGCCTCGCCTGCCTCGCCGCGCCGTGGCTAGTGCTGCCTCCGGTCGTCCTGGTGGCCGCGTCCGAGCTCAAGCCGGTCTACAACAGCCGGTACATAACGTTCTGCCTGCCAGCGGTGGCGCTGCTGGCAGGCGCGGGACTCGCCTCGCTGCGGGTGCCGGCCCGGGCTGCTGCGCTGGTCCTGGTCGCGGCCCTGGTCGCGCCAACGCAGCTCGCGTACCGGACGCCCGGGGGCGGCATGGAGGCAGTGGCCCAGTTCCTCGGCGCGCACGAGCACCCGGGCGACGCCATCGTCTACCCGGAACCGTCCATCCCGCCCTGGTATCTCGCCTACCCGGCGGCGTTCTCCCGGCTGCGTGATCTGAGCCTGTCGCAGACCCCGGCTGCCGCAGGCCGCCTGTATGCGGATACCGTCCCCCTGCGAGTCCTGTTCCAGCGGGAACTGACCGTCGACCGGATCTGGATGCTGCCGGGCAGGTGGAATCCGGCTTCTTTCCTCGCCCCCGGGTTCCGGCTCACGCATGAATGGAACGTCGATGGCCAGTTGGTCCTGCTCTATAGCAGGCCAGGCTGACTGCGACGTCTACCAGAGGTCCCCTCCGGTCAGCACGTACAGGAACGGCACAAGCGGGATCAGCCCGAAAATTGCCCAGGCTAGTTTTGCGCCGAAGGACAGGTCCGTCCGGGTCGCCAGGTTGACCCACATGAGGATCACGGCTACCGGGTGGAAAATGCAGACCAGGAGTTCCAGCAGAATCTTCATGTGCCACTGTAACTGCCCCAGCAAAGCAGCCGCGGGCGGCTGAGCCTGGGGAGCCAGAGGCGGCCGGCCGCCGCCGTTTGAGTCGAGGTGACCATGCCGAGGACCCACAACTACGACGTCACGGTGACCTGGACCGGCAACAGCGGCACTGGCACCAGCGGATACCGCGCCTATGAGCGCGATCACGACGTGATCGCGGACGGCCGCCCGGTGATCGCCGGGAGCTCCGACCCGCTGTTCCGCGGCAACCCTTCGCGGTGGAATCCCGAGCTGGAGCTCGTCGCCGCGCTGTCACAGTGCCACATGCTCTGGTACCTGCATTTGTGCGCCGTCGCGGGCGTCGTTGTGACCAGCTACGCCGATGACGCGGCCGGCACCATGACCGAGGACGATGACGGCGGAGGGAGATTCACCGACGTTGTGCTCCGGCCGCGGATCACCGTTGCCGCGCCGGAAATGATCGAGCCTGCCGCAAGCCTGCATTCAGAGGCCCACGCCAAGTGCTTCATCGCCAGCTCGGTGAACTTCCCGGTCCGTCACGAGCCCGTCATCGCAGCCGCGGAGGTCACTGCCCGCTGAGGCACTGCCCGCTGAGGCACAGCCCGCTGAGGTACAGCCGGGACGGCCGACGGCACCGCGGGTCGTCCCTGGTGGTACCAGCGAGCAGGTCACCTGGTCCTTGTGGGTTAGCCGGGAACGTCGCTGCGGCTGACGACGCGGTGGCGCCCCAGCCGGCACTCTGGGCTCATGTCAGCGACATCAGTGATCGTTCCGCAGCATCGCCGCATCGCCGCCCTGATGACGGTCGAGGCGGCCAGCCTCGCAGTGGCGTCCGCGCTGCATCTGTCCGGCCTTGTACACGGGCGCGGCCAGCCGTTCAGCGCGGCGGGAGCGGGTATTGCCGAGGCCGTCATCTGCGTCGTGCTCGCGGCGGGCGCCAGCGCGCTGGCGCGCCGCGGGGCGGCCGCACGGCGAGTCGCGCTCGCCACGACGGCATTCGCGATCGCCGGGTTCCTGTACGGCCTCAGCATCACCACCCGGAGCGGCGATGCTCCCGACATCGCTTACCACGCCACCGTCCTGCCCCTGCTGATCGTGACCTTCGTACTGATCATGCGATACCGGCCGGACCAGCACCCCAGGACTCCCACCATGCACTGATTAACCGGTCCAGGCCCCGCCGCTGTCAGATCACTGTGCCACGCCCCTGGGCTCGCCCGTCCACCACAGGTCTCTGCAACGGGTTCCTCTAACCACCGCCCACACCAGCCCCACCCACGGCCCACACCAGCCCCAACCACGGCTCCCGCGCCCTAACCACGGTCCACGCCACCGAGGCAGGCTGTTGAGGACGGTCCTATTTACGGTTAACAGACATCCGGAATGACCAAGGACTGTCCGTTATCCCGTTTAGACCAGGCCCGGAAACGAGCACGCAGCGGGGACTGTCCGCAACCCGGCTATTGGTCACAATCTGGCCCGAGCTCCGCAATAAGGGACACAACCAGAACCCCGATCCGGGATAGCCGGGACATTTCTCAGTCGTATCCACTGAGAAATGTCCCGGCTAATTGTCCCTTTGGCCAGCCTGGCCTGCGGCCTCGCACGCGGTTGTGCAGATTTGATCTGCACGCTGACCATGGCGCGGATTCTCGGTCACGGGGACTTACGCCTGACGTGCCGGGATTCTCCGGGCAGCCAGCGGCCCAGGAGCCACACGTTCTCGTTTAGCCAGTCCGTGCCGGGTAGCAGGCCCTGCAGGACATCCGCGGCGGACCCAGTCAGCGGACGGTGGCGCAGTGACAACACCTACCGAGAGGACCAACCATGGCGAACGAGCTCGCGGGACGCCGGATTGCGTTCATGATCGCTAACGAGGGTGCCGAGGAGGCCGAGTTCACCGAACCCTGGCGAGCGGTTAAGGACGCCGGCGGAACCCCGGAACTCCTCGCGCCCGAGGCCGGCGACGCCCAGGCGTTCAACCACCTCGACAAGGGCGACAAACTCTCTGTGGACCAGACGATCACCGAGGCCAACCCCGCCGACTACGACGCCCTTGTCCTGCCCGGCGGCGTGGCCAACCCGGACCAGCTCAGGACCAAGCCCGAGGCCGTGGACTTCGCCCGGGCCATGTTCAGCGCGGGCAAGCCCGCCGCGGTCATCTGCCACGGCCCGTGGACCCTGGTCGAGGCCGACCTCGTGCGCGGCCGCACCCTCACCTCGTGGCCGAGCCTGCGGACCGACATCCGCAACGCGGGCGGCACCTGGGTCGACGCCGAAGTCCAGGTGTGCACCGACGGACCCAACGTCCTGGTGACCAGCCGCAAACCCAGCGACCTGCCCGCCTTCTGCAAGCAGCTCGTCGCCCAGTTCCAGGCCTGACCCACACGCTGGGATTGCCGAGACCAGCGAGGCCCAGCGCGGGGCCCCTGCTGTGGTCACCGGGAGCGGGCAGGCCGGTCGCGGGCCCCGCGCTGTTGCAACAGCAACAGCCAGGCGCCCACGACACTGTCATGGCGTCAGCGCAGAGGGCCTAACTGCTGAGCAGGGCGGCGTACCGGTCGAGGTACAGCGGCCATCCCTGGTCACCGTCCACGCCGTCGCTGACGGCCTGCCATCCTGGCCCGTGGCGGTCGATGTGACGATGCTCGAGCTCGACCCGGGTGCGTTCCGGAGTCTCGGCCACGAACCGGACCTCGACCTCGCTGGCGTTAGCTTGATCGGCCTCGATCTGCCATTGGGGGCTGATGTCCCAGCTGAAGACCACGCGGTCTGGCGGGTCGTAGGCGAGTACGCGAGCCCAGCGGCACTCGGTGCCGTCCACACCGCGGTCGTAGATGTGGCCGCCGACCCGAGGCTCGAAGACCGTCTCGGCGATCGGGACGCCCAGCAGGTTGTGCTCGGGCGGCTTGAAGTCTCCCAGTCGCTGCGTGAAGGTAGCGAACGCCCGTTCAACGGGGCCATCCACGACGACCTGCTTACGGACTACCGCAGATCCAGTCTCAGTCACGGTTCCTCCTCCGCCGGAGTGTCCATCACGTCCTGGTAGCCAGCCAGCGCGCGGTGCCAAAACGTGTCCAGCTGGTCACGCAGCGCCGCAACACCGGCCGCATTGAGTCGGTAGATCCGCCGGGTGCCCACCGCCTGCTCGGTCACCAGGCCGGCGTCCTTCAGCACCTTCAGGTGCTGCGACACCGCTGGCCTGCTCACCGGCAGATGGTCAGCCAGATCCACGACCGCGCTCGGCTTCTCGGCAAGGCGCTCCACGATCGCACGGCGGGTCCGGTCGGCCAGGATGTCCCAGGCGGCATCCCTCTCTCCGTAAGTTTCCACAAACCGTAAGTTTGCACTTACGGATGACCCAGTGTCAAGGCTGGTGGTCCGGGGTTACCTGGACCGCACCGTGGATCCCGGCGACAGGCGGCGGCTGGTCGTGCGGCTCACCGAGCGCGGTGCTGCCGCAGCGGCGGTCGTCCGGACCGCAGTCGATTCCCTGGAGCAGCAGATGGAAGCAGAAGCAGGCGCCCGACTCCCCCACCCTGTTCTGCTGCGGCCGGGCGGCCAGCGGCCTGAGCCAGCCTGCTCTTGGCACGCTGCTCGCGGAACTGCGCGCGCTGGCCACGCCGGGCACGCGGCTGGCGCTCGTCCTGCCGGCTGAGGCGGCGCGAAACGCGGAGACAGATGATTTGCTGCACCGCAGCCGATGGCGAACAATTCAGATTTCTGAACGGGCGCAGCGGGCAGGCCTCCGCATGCTCGCTCCCGTGTGGGCACCAGCACCCCCCGGCCTGCCGCCGAGCGCGAGCCAGATCGCCGCGTTCACCGAACGTATGCAGTACCGCTCCGGCAGCGACGCCATCGCCAGCCACCTTCAGTCGGACTATGGCGTCGTCGTGACCAGCACCCGCAAGCTCGACCTAGGCGTTCACCGGGTGGACCTGGCCGACGGGGCCAGCTGGATCGGCCGGATCTTCCCTGCCGTCAGGGACGCGAGCGCGGTCCGCCAGGACGCTGAACTTCTCGCGTGGCTGACCGAGGCGGGCTTCCCAGCGGAGCGAGGCGCCCGCCCGGAACCGGTTTCCGTCCTCAACGGTCAAGGCGTTCTTGTTACCGAACGGGCTCCCGGGCGAGCCCTCGCAGGCCAGCCGGCCTCGTTCGAGCTGCTGGGCCGCTTGCTGGGCCAGCTGCACAGCATGCCGGCCGGCGGCCAGCCAGCGGCCCAGCGGCCCAGCGGCGCCTGGCACCACCTGCTCCCTGACGGCTCTACCGCTCAGGAGCTCGATGCCGCCCGCACTCTGCTGGCTGCTGCCCGGCACCGGGTGGCGGCCAGCGACGCTGACTGCTACGACGCCCTTGCCGACGCGCTGGAGGGTGCCGACGCGGGCGCAGATTTGCCGCACACCCTGGTTCATCCGGACTTTGTGCCCCGCAACGCGATCGGCCGCCCTGAGGGCGACATCACGGTCATCGACTGGTCCGGGGCCGGGCAGGGGCCGCGCATCGTGTCGCTCGGCTGCCTGCTGTGGGCAGCGGCCGGCAGCAAGCGCAGCATCGAGGCGGCCATGTCCGGCTACCGGGGGTTCGTCACGCTGGAACCCGCTGAAGCCGACCGGCTCGGCGCGGCCATGCGGCTGCGCCCGCTGATCCTCGCCTGCTGGACGTTCGCCACTGGCCGCGACAGCCTGCGCAGCACGGCCGCCTACTGGGATCAGCACCGCGACCGCGTCGACGCCGGAGCGAAGTATGCGCTTGCCGCGATCCAGCGGCCTCACTGAGCGCAAATACCGGCAGGTCGCCGACCTAGAGCGCGGTGACGGCGAACACGGACCACTCCTCGGGCAGGCCGGCCAGCTTGTGCGTCCCCCGGTCACTGAACGAGATCCCCGAGCCCGTCACCAGGTCGCTGACCGTGCGCGAGACCAGGATCTCGCCCGGCTGCGCGAGCGCCGCGACATCGCTGCTGATGCGCAGCGACGTCCCGGCGATGTCGCCGCCTGCCCGGTCCACTTCGCCGGTGTGGATCCCGGTCCGCAGTGCAATCCCGAGTCCGGTGGCGTGCTCGCGGATGGCGGCCGCGCACCGGATCGCCTGCCTTGGGGCATCAAAGGTGGCGAGAACGCCGTCGCCCGTGGACCTGACCAGAAGACCACGGTGCCCGAGAACCTGCTGGCCGGCTGCGGCGATGTGCGCGTTCATCGTTCCTTCGCTGGGAGCGCAGCGGGCCTGAGCCGTGGTCGCCGCGTATGTGACCGGCTCGGCCAGCAGGATGGTCGCCAGGACGTGATCGTGGTCGGGGACAGAAGGCGCGCCCGCCAGGAAGTCCGCGATCTCATCGTGCAGAGCGCTGCTGTCGCCGCTGCCGGCGAAGCGCAGCGAGTGGTCACCGGACTGCTCGAAATACCGGGCGCCAGCGATGTGCGACGCGAGGTAGCGGCCGTGGCAAGGCGGCGTGATGCGGTCGCCGCGGCGCTGGACGACAAGTGTCGGCACGCGGATCGCGGGCAGCACAGCGCGCACATCGATCTCGTGGATCATCCGGACCATGCGCAGGAACGCGCTGGGGGAGACCGCCATGCGCTCGAAGCGGGCCACCATCTGCCGCGCCTGCGGTGAGGCAGCCTGGCTCGGGATGTACCAGTCGATCGTGTCGCCCTGCCCCCACCGGCGCTCGGCGATGTCGACGAGCGCGTTGTACATCTCGCTGGCCTCGCGGCCGCACGGGTAGCCGGACGCAGGGAACCAGCGAGCAGATGCTGACCCGAGGATCAGTGCGGTGACGCGCTCGGGGTAGGTGGCCGCGAACAGGATGCTCATCGGCGCGCCCTCGGAGTAGCCGAACAGCACGGCGCGCTCGGAGCCGCATGCCGCCATCACCGCGCGCACGTCGCTCATCCGCTCTTCCAGGGAGGCGTCGCCCGGCGAGCGGTCCGACATCCCGGTGTCGCGCTTGTCGAAGAGGATCAGCCGTCCCAGCCCTGCCAGCCGCCGGTAGAAGTCACTCGTCTCGGGATCCTCCCAGAGCAGGTCGAGGTGGCTCATCAGCCCAGGCACGAACACGATGTCGCGCTCGCCGCTCCCCAGGACCTGGTAGGCGATGTGGACGCTGTCGTCGGTCACGGCGTAGCGGGTCTGCGGCGGGTGGTCACGCCCGCTGACAGCCCTGGGACCTCCAGCACTGGGCCCGGCCGGGCGGGCCAGCGCGGGATCCTGCCGCAGGATGCGGGTATGCAGTTCGCGCAGTTCCGGGCCGGGCTCGATTCCCAGGTCGTCAGCGAGGATCGCATGCACCGCGCGGTAGGTGCGCAGCGCGTCGGCCTGCCGTCCCGAGCCGTAGAGGGCCAGCATCTGCGCTACCCAGAGCCGCTCGCGCAGCGGATGCGCCGCAGTCAGCGTCTCGAGCTCAGCGATCATCTCACGGTGACGGCCGCAGGCCAGGAGGGCTTCTGCTCGCGATTCGAGCGCGGCCAGCCGCAGTTCCTCCAGGCGGCCCGCCTCGGCCACGGCGAACGGCGCGGCGTCCACACCGGCCAGCGCCGGGCCGCGCCACAGGGCCAGGGCCTCATCCAGCCTGAGCACTGCCGTGGCAGCCTCGCCGTCGGCCAGTGCGGCGTTTCCTGCGGCGGCCAGCGCCTCGAACCGTCGGCTGTCCAGCTCCCCCGGCCGTACCTGGAGCAGGTATCCCGGCGGACGGGTGACCAGGCGATCGGCCGCACCCGCTGAGCGCAGGCCCTTGCGCAGCTCGGTCAGCCGGACCTGCAAGCTCGCGGCTGCTCGCTCCGCTGGCTGGCCGGGCCAGAGTTCCTCGGTCAGCCGGTCGGCCGGGACCACCTGGTTGGCCTGCGCGAGCAGCATTGCGAGCACGGCGCGGCTGCGCGCGCCGCCCACCTCCAGCGGCAGACCGCCGTCGGTGGCCTCGACCGGACCCAGGACGCGGAACTCCACCGTGCCCCTCCCCCGCCGTCTCGGTGCACAGCGACAAGGCACCCAGTGACACCAGCGTAGCGAGGCCCGGGTAAGCGGGCGGTAAGCCGCAGGTAGGCCGGCCGGAACCGGGCCCGGACACGATGGGACGCAGGATCGCGAGGGAGAAGATCATGACCGCAGCGAACACCGCGCCAGACGCCGCAGACATCTACGCGCTCGGCAGCAACCCTGGCGAAAGCGCCCGGCTGCTGCGCCAGTCGGAGGAACTACTCCCGGAGAGTCTCGCGCTGCTCGACCGGATCGGCCTGAAGCCCGGCCAGAACGCGATCGACCTGGGCTGTGGCCCGAGCGGCATCCTCGATGTGCTGTCCGCTGCCGTGGCGCCTGGCGGCACGGTGACCGGGGTGGATGCCGATCTGAGCCACGTCGCGATGGCCCGGGAGTACGCAAGCCAGCACCATCTCGCCAACGTCGGCGTCGTTGCTGGCGACGCCAGGCACACTGGCCTGCCCGCTGACTCCTTCGACCTCGTGCATGCGCGTACTCTGCTCGTTACCATCCCCGAGCCAGCCGAAGTCCTCGCCGAGATGGTCCGGCTGGCCAGGCCTGGCGGCTGGGTCGCCAGCCAGGAACCCGATGCCGAGTACCGGCTCTGCTACCCGCCGCTGCCTGCCTGGGACCGGCTGGGGCAGATCTTCGAGGCCAGCTTCGACCGGTCAGGCGCTGATCTGCGCATCGGCCGCCGGCTGACCGAGCTGTACCGGGACGCGGGGCTGGAGGACGTCAGCGTCGTGGTTTATGCAGGGACCTACCCGGTTAGCCATTCGCGCCGCACGATCCTGCCCGACCTGGTGCGCAGCCTGCGCCCGGTAGCCGTCGAACTCGGCCTGGCCGATGAGCGCGAGCTGGATGCCCTGGACCGAGCGGTGCGTGAGCACCTCGCTGACCCGCGCACAGTGTCAATGGGCCACCTGCTCTTCGTGGCGTGGGGCCGCAAACCCGGCCGCTAGTTATCGGCCTCAACCAGGCTTCCATCCGGCCCGATCCGGTAGCTGCGCCGCGTGTGGGTCCGGCGGAACTCGGCAAGGGCGGCTTCACGCGCAGCATGCTCAGCGCCTGTGGGATCCGTGACCTCGAAACCCAGCATTGTCACCTCACCTGCGTAAGCTTCCCCGGGCTCGGGCCTCCCCTCCAGCGCGAAGCCGAAGAGGAACCGCATTGCCTGCTGGCCGAGGTCAAGGGTGCGGAACCCCAGCGAGCCGGGGCCGAGGTCAGCGGCGGCCCCGGGCCTGGCCCAGAACGGCCGTTCGAACTCCAGCGGCTCCCCGATATCCTCCACGATCCCGTCCATCGGGGACATGCTCAGAGAACGGACCAGCTCACCGTCGTTCCATATCGCGTACCCGAACGAGTCGTCCGCTGAGTGCATCTGACACAGCGCGGCCTGGTGGCCCGCGGCCAGGCCGAGCATGTGTTCTGGCAGCTCGGACGGTTTGCGGATCATGAATCGCCGATCGCACACAATGTCGATGCCGGGCGCGCTCAGCGCGTAGGCGATGTCGTCATCCGGGTATGTCGATTCCGACAGCGGGGAGCCTTTCGCTGGCTCAACCTCGTAGCCGGGAAAGGCCGCGCCGACCAGGGCGCGCGTCCGTTCCGGGTCAGCCGATGGCTTCCGCCGCAGTGCGGCAGCGATGTCCCCGCCAAACGCCAGAATTCCAGCCTTCGTGCCCACTGGCCACGTCCCTTCTTGATGCTTGCCTAGGGCAGTTCCCGGATAGTCTGCATCAGCTGCTCAGCCAGTTCGCCCGGTTTTGTCCCGCTGCGGCTGAGCAGGCCGACCGGCTCGGCGCTGGCGGGTACGGGAACGCTGAGGCGGCGCAGCCATCCGGAGTCGATGTCGAGCTGGACCGCGTGCTGCGGGGTGATCCATACCGCGTCGGAGAGCAGGGTGAGCGCGCGGCCAAGGGACACCGACTGCGTTTCGGTGCGGCCTGGCGGCATCGCGATGCCGTGCGCCTCGAAGAACCCCTCGGCGTCATGCCGCGGTGCGGTGCCTGCGCCCGGAATGACCAGTGGATAGTCGAGCAGCGCGACCAGGGATACGCTCCGGCCCGTCAGCGCCAGCGGATGGCCGGGCCGGGTCACGATGACCAGTGATTCGGCATAGAGCAGCTCGAACGACACGCCCTGCATCGTCGCGGGCTCGGCCATCCGGCCGACGGCGAAATCGACGTCGCCCGATGTCAGCGCAGCGAGCAGCTCCGGGTTGGATGCCGTCCGCACTTGGACCCGGGCGTGCGGGCGGCTGGTGCACAGGCGCGCGATTGCGTGCGCGAGCAGGCCGCCGGCCACAGTGGGCAGCGCGCCTACCCTGACCGCCGGAACGCTTGGCGCGCCGTCGCGCGTGAGCGCGGCGGCGGCTGCCTGCAGCGCCTGAGTGACGTCGACCGCGTACCGGAGGAACTGCTCACCCGCCGGGGTCAGCTGGGCGCCGCTGCGCCCTCGCTCGACCAGCCGCCGGCCAGCAAGCAGCTCGAGCTCGGACAGCGTCTTCGAGACCGCTGGCTGGCTGAGCTGCAGCCGCTGCGCGGCGCGCGCGAGCGTCCGCTCCTGGGCGACAGCCACGAAGCAACTCAGGTGCCTGAGCCTGATGCGCGACAGGGCTGCCGGAGAAGGCGCCGCTTGCGCAGGCCGGGCGGCTGACCGAGACTGCCATTCCATAACGTGAAGTTATGGAACGATGCCTGACAAGTCAATTTACTTCACCAACGCGCAACTATAGAGTCGGGTGACCGCCCCGCGGACACAGCGAATCGTGATGACCGGGAGGTACCCATGGCCCGGATCGTCGGTGGCGTCGCATCTTCGCACACGCCGACCATTGGCTTTGCCTACGACCAGAACAAGCAGAACGACGGCGACTGGGCACCGATCTTCGAGGCCTTTGAACCCGTGCGGGACTGGTTCAAGGAGAAGAAGCCCGAAGCGATCGTATACATATTCAACGATCACGTCACCTCGTTCTTCTTTGACCATTACTCGGCGTTCACGCTCGGCATTGGTGACGAGTACGCGGTCGCCGACGAGGGGGGCGGGGCGCGAGCGCTCCCGGCAATACAAGGGAACCCGGCGCTGGCCCGGCACATCGCGTCCAGCCTCGTCACGGACGAGTTCGACATGTCGTTCTTCCAGGACAAGCCGCTCGACCACGGGTTCTTCTCGCCGATGTCGGTACTGCTTGACCGCGAGGACGGCAAGTGGCCGACCACGATCGTCCCGCTCCAGGTCGGCGTGGTTCAGTTTCCCATCCCCACCGCCGCGCGCTGCTACAAGCTCGGCCAGGCGCTCCGGCGCGCGATCGAGAGCTACCCGGAGGACATCCGCGTGGCCGTCGTGTCGACCGGCGGGCTCTCCCACCAGATACACGGCGAGCGCGCCGGCTTCAACAACCCGGACTGGGACCATCAGTTCCTCGACGCGATCACCCGCGATCCCGCCCCGCTCGCCGAGATGACCCACGCGGAATACGCGACGCTTGGCGGCTTCGAAGGCGCGGAGGTCATTATGTGGCTGATCATGCGCGGGGCGCTGTCGGAGAACGTCCGGAAGGTGCACAGCTCCTTCTACCTGCCGTCGATGACGAGCATCGCCACGCTCGTCCTGGAGAACGAGGCTGCGGACCTCCCGGCGGTCATCCATGAGCGCCATCGCGAGCGCATGGCCGAGCAGATGAAAGGCATCGACAAGCTGCCGGGCACGTACCCGTTCGACCTCGCCGCCAGCGTGAAGGCGTACCGGCTGAATAAGTACCTGCACGCGATGATCGAGCCGCAGCACCGGGCCCGCTTCCTGTCCGACCCCGAGGCATCGTTCGCCGAAGCGGGCCTGACCGAGGAGGAGAAGGACCTCATTCGCCGGCGGGACTGGCCGGGCCTGATTCACTACGGCGTCATCTTCTTTGTGCTGGAGAAACTGGCCGCTGTCATCGGCGTATCGAACCTGCACGTCTACGCCGCGATGCGCGGCCAGTCGCTAGAGGACTTCCTGAAGACACGCAACACCCGCGTGCTCTACTCGGTGTCCGGAAAAAAAGACGCCGCCGCGCCGGCCGCGGAATCCACCCGCTGATCGCCGGGCAGCGGCGTCTCTGGACTGCCTGTTGTCTCATGTCAGTACCTCCGGCAACGTTAGTTCGTTGCCTCGTTTGACTTCCTCCGCACAGCCTTGGTTGTTCGACCCGGGGACGTACGCGGTGCGGGAACTTCTCGCCGGGCTTGATCTCACACGTGGCGCGCCTGCTAGCAGGGCAGCAGCCATTACGGCGTTGAGCTTGGAAGACCCGGGCTGGCTGTGTCGGTGCTGGGTTCGGCACGGGCAGCCGCCTCGCGATCATGTGGTTTGTGAGGACAACAAAATCGGAGGCGGCTGCGGGACCCGTCTACAGAGCTGCTTCGACTAGGCGCCGGAGGTCGTGGTCGGATGCGGCGCCGATCACGCGCCCGGTGATCCTGCCGTCCGGGGCGATCACGAGCGTGCTGGGGAAGGCGGCAACCGGCACGATCTGATTGAACTCGGCAGCGATGCGGTCGCCCGGGTCGCTCAGGCTTGGATACTGGAGCCCGTAGCGCTGCATGTAGGCCCTGGCGCTGGCGGCGTTGTCCGCGACATCAACGCCGACGAAGCGGACGCCCGATGGCGCGAGCTGCCGGGCGGCGGCCGCCAGCGCAGGTGCTTCCTGCTGACAGATCGAGCACCATGATCCCCAGAAGTTCAGAACGATCACGTGCCCGCGGTCCGAAGCCAGCCGGAGCTTGCCGCCGGTGAGCGTCTGACCAGACACAGCGGGCAGCGCGGGCCGTTGCCCTGAAGGGAAAATCGTGGTCCCCACCACGTTTGATGAGCCGACCGACGAAAAATGCCCAAACGAGCAGCCCGCCGCCAGCAGGGCCACCGCTGCGCCAGCTACCGCGCGGACGGCTACCGCGCGGACGGCTACCGCGCGGACGGCTACCGCGCGGACGGCTACCGCGCGGACGGCTACCGCGCGGACGGCTAGCGCGCGGACGGACACGCCTGAAGTCTACTACAAGGCGTAGGAGATCGGGTGCGATGACGGCTCCGCACTCCTGTCATGGCTTCTGAAGGCGGAACTGCCCTCGCTGTCGGCTCGTCTCAGTAGATCGAGTCAGTGCGCCGGGCCACTGCCTCGGTCAAGGTTGAAGCGCGGCTCCAGGCGGTTACGACAGCGGCGCCGCAAGTTAAAGTAGCAGGAATACTATTTGCTGTTAATGACCATTGCCGATTTGCTCCGTCTGATGTTAAGTTGCGGGCATGACGTTACTTGATTCACTTCGGGGCTGAGGCGGGAGCTTAACCCTGGCTGTGCCGACGAATACTGGCGAGAGTTGGTTACCGGGCGGGAAGCAGCACGGATTCTAGGTATCCCGGGTGGCCGCTGGCGGTAAATTTGCCGCGGCTACCGGAAAGGATCAAGAGAGTGAAAAAATACGTACTCTTCGATCATGATGGTGTTCTGGTGGATACCGAATTCTGGTATTACAAAGCTGGAGAACGCGCCCTGGCGGACATTGGTATGACTTTGGACAAGGATCAGTATCTCCGGGACATGAACCAGGGATTGGGCACTTGGGCCCGAGCCAGGGCGGCAGGTATTGATGAACAGACCATCAGCAGGCAGCGTGAGGCTCGTAATGATTATTATCAGGAATATCTCAGAACAGAAGCCATTGAGATCGAAGGCGTCGCTGAAACTCTTGCTGAACTGTCAAAATACGTCCGCATGGCCATCGTGACGACTGCAAAACGTGTGGATTTTGAAATAATCCATGAAAAGCGCCAAGTTACACAATTCATGGATTTCGTCCTTGTCCGCGAAGACTACAAGTTCGCCAAGCCGCACCCCGAACCATACCTGACCGGCTTGAAGCGCCTCGGAGCCACCAAAGAAGAGACACTGATTGTAGAGGATTCACCCAGAGGGCTGAACTCAGCCCTGGCGGCCGGTATTGACTGCGTCATTGTCCATAACGACTTCACAAAAGCACATGACTTTTCACAGGCTAGCTACCGAATCGAAACCCTGATTGAATTGAAGGATATCGTCCTTAACGTAACGTGAAGGAGCATTTACCGGTTTCCAGCTCGCCGGTCCGGGCCAGGATCGGCCCGGACAGTGCAGCTGGTTCGAGTCGCCTGAACCGGACGCTCATGGCGATCTTGGGACGCTTGCGCACGGTCTCATGGATGGCTCGCCGGTGTGCAGTGGTCGCGGTGTCGCAGCGTTTGGTGACCCTGGCGCCGCTGCGTTGTTTGAAGATCAACTTCTGCTGGGGCAGGAAGTAGCTGGTCACGTCCGCGTCCAGTTCCCAGATCTGGTCGGGCGTTGTTGCGGACCGACCGGTTGATCGTCCAGCCGGTGGCGATATCGGTCACGGTGAGGGTGAAGCAGAGCTCCCCCGAAGCGGCGCCGCCGTCGTGGCCGGCCAGGTCGATCTCGACGAACCCGGGGACCGCGTCGTCCCAGTCGGCCCAGCTGCGCACCGGGATCTGCGCTTTCAGGAGACTGTCCGGCATGGTGTGGGACCCGCGGCGCGGCAGCATCTTGGCTCGCTCACCGGCCAGCCGCCGGTCGATAGTGGCGGCGATCAGTCCTGGACGGGGCTCCCCGTGTTCTCTGTGTGCCAGTGTTATCTGTGTGCTGCGCGCAGGGCCAGGCTGATCTCGCGGGCCGCGGCGCGGACCCGGGCGAGCAGCCGCTCCTGAATCTCAGCCGGGGCCCGGATAAGCGGGGACGGCACGGTGAGCGCGGCAACGATGCCCGTGCTGTCCTTGATCGCTGCGGACGCCGCCCAGATGCCCTTGTCGATTTCCTCCTCGCTCACCTCCCACCCTCGCTGGCCTGCCGTTATTACCTGTTCCTCCAGCCGGGCTGCCGCCTGTGGGTCCCGGTGGGCAAGTGACGCCAGGCAGGCCCGCCTCTCATGGGGTGGCATGCCGGCCAGCAGGAGCCGGGCGCTCGCGCCACGCTCCAGCGATAGCGGCTGGCCGGGCTCGTAGGCGGTCCGCAGCTGGTGAGCTGATTCGACGCGGTGCACACAGACGGCAGCGGATGCGATCAGCTTCACCAGGATGACCGTCTCCCCTGTCTCGGCAGCGAGGCGGCGCATCACGGGATCGGCGAAGTCAAGCAGGGTCTCCGCCGCTTCGGCCGCCCTGCTCAGCGCGATAAGCCTTGCCGACAGGTGGTAAGAGCCCCGGTCATCGCCGACCAGCAGGCCGGCCTCGCGCAGCAGGGCGACGTAGCGGTAGACGCTCGGCAGCGGGACCCCGGTGGCCTCGGAGAGCTCACGGGCCGTGAGGCTGTGCCGTTCCCGCGAGAAGCTCATCAGCACGGCCAGGACCCGGCGAGCGCCCTCGGCTCCC
This sequence comes from uncultured Actinomycetota bacterium, assembly GCA_963815375.1. Classification (GTDB taxonomy): domain Bacteria; phylum Actinomycetota; class Actinomycetes; order Streptosporangiales; family Streptosporangiaceae; genus JASHPR01. The sequence goes on from CAWFGX010000001.1 coordinate 603,135, forward strand.
TGCCCCGGCTTGCGGGGGCCTGATGGTCCCGTAGTCACGGAAGCCAGTGGCGCCGAACCCTTGACAGCCAAAATGCCCTGCCCTGTACTTGTTATCGTAATACGATAGTGGCGTTATCACTGTACGATAGCGAGGCGCTGATGCATAGAACCGGGACAGCGACGTGATCCGGCAGCTTGCAGAGCATGGCGCCGCCGACGTCACCGAGCGCGAGCTGCGCGAGCTCGTCGCGACCGCAGGGCGCGTGCTGTACCAGCAGGGACTCGTGGATTACCTCGGCCACTGCAGCGCCCGCGTTCCGGGCACCGAACGGGTGATCATCAAGCCAAAGCACTCGCCGCGGGTCATGAGCCCGGCCGCCCTCAGCGCCGACGACATGGTCGTGATCGACCTCGACGGCAACCTCCTGGAAGGCAGCGACCCGCCGCCCTCCGAGCGTTTCATCCACACCGAGATCTACCGGGCCCGGCCAGACGTGCTGTCGGTTGTCCACACACACCAGCGCGCCGCGACGCTGCTCGGCGTGATCGGGGAGGATCTGCTCCCCGTGCTGCACGTGCCCGCCGTGCTCACCGACGGCGGCGCCGTCGCCGCATGGCCGTGCCCGTTGCTGGTCACGAGCCGTGAGCTCGGGCGCAAGCTCGCGGGCACGCTCGGCGGCGGGAAGCTGTGCCACCTCCAAGGGCACGGGATCGTCAGCGTCGCTGCCGACGTGCCCCGCGCTGCGGTCACGGCGATCGCCCTCGAGCAGCTCGCCGACGCGAACCTGACGATCTTGCAGACCGGCCGGTCCCCCCGCATCATCAGCCCGGCCGAGCTGGACGGGCTCCGTGACTCGGTTGCCTCCATCGGGGGGCGCTGGGCGTATTACGTGCAGCAGCTTGAAGGAGAGGTCCACCCATGCTGAAGATCGACGCTTTCTGCCATGTGATGCCCCGGCCCTACTACGAGCGGTTCTTCGAGCTCGAGGGCACCTCGCACATGGCGAACCTGCGCACGCGGGTGTCCGGCATCCCGTCCCTTGTCGACATGGACGTGCGATTCGCACAGATGGACGAGTTCGGCGAAGACTACCGGCAGATCATCAACATCACTGCGCCGCCGCTCGAGTACCTCGGGCCGCCGTCAGTGACGAAAGAAATGGCCAGGATCGGCAACGACTCCCTCGCCGCACTGGTCCGCGACCATCCCGACCGGTTCGCCGGGTTCATGGCCGCGGTCCCGCTGGACGACCCCGAGACGGCCGTGGCGGAGCTGGAGTACGCGACTTCGCAGCTCGGCGCGCTCGGGGCGCAGATCTACACCCACGTGAACGGGGAGGCGCTCGATCATCCGCGCTTCGACCCGTTCTATGCCAAGGTGGCCGAGCTGGGGAAGATCTTGCAGGTGCACCCGTGCCGGAGCGCTGAATGGCCTGACTATCCCGCCGAGCAGCGTTCCAGGTTCGAGATCTGGTGGACATTCGGCTGGGAGTACGACCTGTCGGCGTTCATGGCCAGGATCGTGTTTTCCGGTGTGCTGGAGCGCTATCCGGACCTGAAACTGCTCATCCACCACGGCGGCAGCATGGTCCCGCACTTCTCCGGCCGGGTCGGCCCTGGCTGGGACCAGCTCGGGGCCCGCACCCCGCCCGACCAGCGGGCCGACATCGAGGGGTACCCGCTGAGCAAGCGGCCGATCGAGTACTTCTCGATGATGTACGGGGATACCGCGATGTTCGGTGCCGCCCACGCGCTGCGCTGCGTGATCGACTTCTACGGCACCGACCACATCCTGTTTGGCTCGGACAGCCCGTACGACCCGGAGAAGGGGCCGGGCTACATCCGGGCCACGATCAAGAACATCCAGGAGATCGGGCTGTCGCCGGAAGAGCAGGAAGCCATCTTCCACGGCAACGTCTTGCGCCTGACCGGGCTGGCCCTTACCCCATGACGGTCTTCGCGCTGTCTTCGGCCCTTGGCGGCTCGTCAACGTAGACGATTCCCTGTCTGCGAGCGAGGTCGCGGAAACCGTAAAGGTCCACTCCGAGTTCGCCGCCCTCCAGCTTCTCCTTGATCTGCGCCTCGTAGCGGATACGGGCCTCCGCGCGGTCAGCGACCTCCGCGGCGCTGTCAGCCGGCACCCGGACGATGCCGTCCTCGTCGGCGATGACAGGGTCGCCGGGCTCGATCAGCTGACCTGCGCAGACCACGGGCACGTTCACGGCGCCGGGGGTGGCTTTGACTGTGCCCTGAGCCGAGACGGCCCGAGCCCACACTGGGAAGTCCATATCCCTGAGCATGGCGACGTCGCGCACTCCGGCGTCGATCACCACCGCCGTCACGCCCTGAGCCCGGAGCGACGTCGCCAGCAGTTCGCCAATGAACCCGTCTGTGCTGGGCGAGCTCACAGCCACGACCAGCAGGTCGCCCGGGCGGCAGCACTCGACGGCCAGGTGGACCATGAGGTTGTCGCCTGGCTGGCACATGACCGTGACCGCGGTTCCAGCCGCGCTGGCGCCGGGGTATATCGGGCGCAGATAGGGCTGAAGCAGCCCGGTCCGGCCCGCGGCCTCGTGGACCGTCGCCACCCCGGCCGCTTCGAGCCTCTTGACCATGCGCGCGTCTGCGCGCTCGATGTTGCGGATAACAATGCCGCTGCGGATCACCAGCCGGCCTCAGATCTTTGCCATGGCGGGGAAGACCTTCGCCGGGTTGCTGTTAAAAATCTCGATCTTGTCCTGCTCGGTCAGGAACTCATACCCGGAAATAACAGGGACGAGGTCATCTGAGGTCTTGCCCGTCTCGGGGCGCACCGCGCGGCCAGAGCCGGGTGCCTCGGTGCCGAAAAGCATCTGGCTCACGCCCCGCTGCTTGATCGCGGTCTCGAGGAACAGCGTGTCGTAGGCGCACGTGTCGTAGTAGAGATTGCGGGACAGGTCTTTCTGCGCGATGTGGTGATCTGTGGGGATGAACCGGTTGAGCGCGCCGCCGCAGTGGCACATGACGACCTTGAGTTCTGGGTAGCGCTCGAACACATCACCGTGCGAGAGGAACTGGCCGGCCAGGTACTGCTCGGTGACGAAAGCCAGCTGGTAGTTGTGCGGCACCACCCGGTAGCGAGGGTCAAGGCCGTTGGTGCCGTGCACGATCAGCGGGATGCCGAGTTCCTGCGCCCGCTCGTAGAGCGGGTACCAGTACGGCTCGTGCATGCCCGGGGTCGTCCGCCTGCCCGCGGGGTCGGGGCTGACATACGCGGCGATGAAGCCGTACTCCTGGACGCAGCGGTTGAGCTCGTCGAGGCAGTTGCTCAGATCTTCTGCCGCGCTGATCTGCGGCAGCTGGGCCGCGCCGAGGAAGCGGTCCGGGTACCAGCTGACCTGCTGGTGAATCGTGTCGTTGACGTACCTGGTCCAGGCCGGGAGCAGGTGGGGCTCCATCCAGCCGAGCATCATGAACGGGCGCGGGCCAATGATCTGCACGTCGATGTTGCGCTCATCCATGTAGCTGACGTGCCCGGCAGCTGCCGCCCGGTACTCCTCCTCGGTCGCCGTGGCCCGTGCGCCGGGCGTGGACAGCGGGCTCGGCATCGGCGTGTTGGCCCCGAGCATCAAGGGCAGGAGGGCATTGGAGCTCGCCGGCACCGAGACGTGCCCGTGAACGTCAAGGACCTTCGTGTTCTGGTACATGCACTGCTGCCTTTCTCTTGTTTTTCGGATACCTCGAGCCTCGGCTCCGGCTCGCTTGGAGGACGTCGGCGCAGCTCAAAGCCCGAGCATCCCTTGGAAAGTCAGGTGCAGTACGTTGAAGATGGCCCACGTAAGCACGGCCATCACGACGGTCGACGACGCTGTGAAAGCCAGCCTGGTGCGCAGGCTGGAGCAGCCGCATCCAAAAAGCCCGTAGAGCAGGACGACGAGCGGGATGCCGATGATGAAACCGAACAGCTCGGCACCGAGCGCCATGGCGACGACCCACCCCAGCGCCATCAGCTCCCTGCGGTAGCGCCGCCAGCCGCGGCTGGCCGGGTCGTTTTCGGCCCCAGCCGCGGCGAGCTCGTCCGCCTCCTCGGCTGGCGTGTCGCTCACCCCGGTCTCTCCAGCGGGCTGTACCAGAACGGCCGTACGCGTGAAGCGGCGGGATTTGCGGGGGGTCGCTACGGGCGTCCCGACCGCCGCTGAGGTGCCGACGGTCTCTGGCAGGCCGACGCTCTCCTGCGGCTCGACCGTGTCCGGCGGCCCGCCGTTACTGGCAGGCGCCGTGACCGGCGGGCCTGTCTCCACGGCAGCGGCGACCGGCGCCGGTCCTTCGCCATCCGCAGACGCAGCGCGCCGCCGCCGGTAAGTGGCAAAGTCCCTGGCGGTCATGACGGTCTGCGCAACAGCGGCGATCACCGCGACAACGCCGACGATCAGTGGCAGAAGGCGGTCGGTCGAGTTGTAGGTCCTGGCCACCAGGACATAGAAGATGCTGAGTACCAGGAGGCCAGCCGACGTGCAAAGCTCCATCACCGGGTATGCCTGCGGCAGCTCCCGGCCACGGCTCGCAGCCGCCTCCTCCATCGCCGATGTCCTCGTCCGGCGGCGGCGCTGGACCACCTGCGCTATCAGCGCGACGATCACCAGGAGGAAGAGGATGTCGGTCAGCGGGCGGTTCCAGACCTTCCACCCGAAGATCTGGTGGGTCAGGAAGACGTTGTCCTCGAACTGAGACCCGAGCACGAGCCCGACGGCGAGCGCTGCCAGCGAGTAACGGAGCCGCCGGAGGACGACGCCGACGAAGGCGAACACGACCAGCTCAAGGACGGTTGCCATGCTGACGTTCACCGCATAGGCGCCGACCACGGAGACGCCGAAGATAAACGGCAGCAGCAGCGGGCCCCGCACCCGGGTCACCCGGGCCAGGACCGGGGCTGCCACCAGCCCGACGACCGTGCCGAGGACGCCGGCGATCGCAACGGTCCACAGCATTGTGTAGGGCAGTTCAGGATGAGCCGCGGCAAAGCCAGGCCCGGGCGACAAGCCGAGGATCGCCATGGCGGCGATGAACAGCACCATGCCTGTGCCAGACGGGAGCCCCAGGCCGATAGCTGGCACCAGCGACCCGGCCTCCTTGGCCAGGGACGAGCCTTCGGGGGCGATGATCCCCTCGGCGACGCCAGTCCCGAAACTCTTGCCGTTCTTGCTGGTCTGCTTGGCGATGCCGTAGGAGAGGAAGTTGGCTGTGAAGCCGCCGATGCCCGGAACGATGCCGCAGATCACGCCTACGGCGGCCGAGCGCACGATGAGGAACCAGTGCCCGAGCGCCTCCCGGATTCCGTCCAGCACCTGGCGCTGGAAACCGGGAGCGAGGGCCTTCGCGCCAAGCCCTGTCACCGCCCTGTTGGTCCCGTACATGAACACCATCTGCGCGACGGCGAACACGCCGAGGGCCAGCGCCACCACGTCGATGCCGCTGTACAGGGCCGGCTGCCCGAACGTGAACCGGTAATCGCCGGTCACCGGGTCGTTGCCGACAAACGAGATCATGAGCCCGAACGCGGCCGAGAGGATCGCCTTGGTCAGCGAATCCGTCCCGAGGGTCCCGGTGAGCACCACCGCCAGCACGATGATGGCGACGTACTCCGGCGGGTGGAAGACGAGCGGCAGGTAGCTGACGATCTGCAGCAGCCCGAGCAGGGCCACGCACCCGACCAGGCCGCCGAGGCAGGTGGCCGTCGCCGAGATCCCGAGTGCCCGGCCGGCCCTGCCCTTCGCCGCCATCGGGTAGCCGTCGAAGGTCGTCGGCAGCGACTCGGGGGCGCCGGGAGTGTTCAGCAGGATCGCCGTTATAGACGCGCTGAAGTAGCTCCCCGCTTGCGTGGCCAGCATCAGGGCGATGGCCGGGGTCACGCCGAGGTGGTAGATGAAGCTGAGCATGACGCTCAGGACCAGCGCGACGCCGAGCCCGGGGAGGACGCCGAGGAAGACGCCTATAAGGCATCCGACGACCAGCAGCAGCGCCGCGAGGGGCGAGGTCAGAGCACCGAGACCGCCCACGAGATTGTGCAGCATTCGCTCACCAGCTCCTCAATGCCCTCGCTGGTTCACTGGGCGCTCCAGGGATCGATTGTCACGTGAATGGCTTCCGGCCCGAGCTCGCCGCCTGTCGCCCGGATGGCGCTGTCGACACCGGCAAGGCCGAAACGGTGCGTGCACAGCTGGTCCAGGGGATGCTTTCCCGACGCGATAGCCCTGATTGACCAGTCGACGGCCGCGTAGCTGTGCCCGCGGGCACCCCTGACCGTCAGGAACTTCTTGCGGACAACGTCGATCGGGAGCCCGTCCACGGGGCCGCTGCCGGTCGGCAGCACCAGCGTGCCGGTGTGCCGCAGCATCGCCAGCGCCGGGCGCAGTGTCGCCGCGCTCCCGGCCGCGGTGTCGATAACGACGTCAGCCAGTTCCCCGCCGGTCAGCTCACGGACCGTCTGCACAGCGTCCTGCGTCTCGACGTTGACCGTCGCGTCGGCACCCAGCGCCCGCGCGACCCGGAGCCGTTCGCTGTCGCGGCCAAGCCCCAGCGCCACCACCGGCTCGGCGCCAGCCCGCTTGGCAGCGAAGACGCAGGCCAGGCCCTGCTGACCGGGACCTATGACGACAACGGAACGGTCCGGGCCGGCGCCGCCGAGGACACATGCCCACTCGTAGCCGTTGCCTAGGGGCAGGGCGAGCGCGAGCTGCTCGGCCGGGACGCCTTCAGGGACCTTGTGCATGATGGAGTTGGGGTGCAGGTAGAGGTACTGGCTGAACCCGCCCCACAGCGCTGGCGGCACGTCAACGCTGGTGCTTCCATACCGCACGGCGCCCGCCATCCGGGGATCGGTAGCGAAGCAGAGGCGGAACTCCGTCGTCCGGCAGTAGCGGCAGTGGCCGCAGGGGAGGTACTCCTCGAGCGCGACCCGGTCGCCCTCCTCGACCCCCCAGCGCTCGGAGGCCACCCGGCCGGCCTTCTCGATGACGCCGACGTTCTCGTGGCCCATGACCCGCTCGGTCGGGTCGTGGTCGTAGGAGCCGACGTCGCTTCCGCACACGCCTGCGGCCTCGACCCGGAGCAGCCCGCCGTCGATGGGCACGTCAGGAAGTGCGAACTCCCTCACGGTGCTCGCCTTGTGCCCTACTACGACTGAGGCCAGGACCTCCGTCACGTGTGCTACCTCCTCGGCTAACGACGGTCACGCTGCCGTGCTCGTTACAGGTCGAGCGTTGCCGGGAAGAAGACCTCCCCGAGGTCGACCCGGCGCGGGGTGAGACCCTGCTCGTGCGAGTACTGCGCCAGCAGATCCAGCACCTCGTGCTGCCTGGCCACGCCGTACGGGAGAGGGTCCGTGCCGAGCGGGCCCGACTGCCCGGCCGCGGACACGCCGATCGTCTCGTACGGCTTCAGGAGCTCTCTCAGTTTCTGCCGTGTCTGTTCCTTGGCCCGCACGAAAGCGCCGTAGAGGTTGAGGGCCACCCACGGGTGCCGCTCAAGAACTGACGTTCGCACGACCACCGTGTGGTTGACGGGAAGCACGCCCGTCTTTTTGTAGTAGCGGATTCCCTCGGCCAGCGGGTCGGGAAAGAGCGGCCGGACGGCCGAGGTCTGGGCCAGGTCGATGCTGCTGCGGTCGACCAGGTTGGGGGCGCCGAGGTAGAGCAGTGTGGCATCCAGTTCGCCGGCGACGAGCAGCTCACCGATGTTGGTGTCGGTGGGGATGTAGTGCAGATCGACGCCAGGCGGCGGCTGGAAGCCCGTCGCGCCGCCGTGGCTGCGCTCGACCGGACGCTCCATGTACCAGACCATGTCTTGCGGAGCGACGCCGAATTCGTGCTGGAGAGCGGCCCGGCTCCACAGAGCGGCCGTCTGCTGGTACTCCGGGACCCCGACACGCTTGCCCTTCATGTCGGCTGGCTCGCTGATCCCGGCACCTGAGTTGACGAGGATGCCCGTGTGGAAGAACCGGCGCGTGGTGAAGACGGGGATAGCCGTCCATCTCCGGTCTCCGCGACTCAGGGCGATCAGCAATGACGACAGCGACAGCTCCGAGATGTCGAATTCCTCGAAGCGCAGCTGCCTCCAGAACATCTCAGACGCGTGAATGGCCGTCGGGGTCAGGTCTATGCCCTCGACGGAGACCGTCCCGTCCAGCAGCGGCCGGGTCATCGGGCTCGGGGTGAGCGCCGCGCTGAGTGCCAGGTTGCTCAAGGAAGACTCCGTGTCTCGTCGGTTCGTGCAGAGTTCACCCCCACCGGCCGCCTCAGGAAGAACAGGAGGTACCCGCTGGCCGATGAGTTGAAGATGACCGGCTCGCCGGCGACCCACTCCCAGCCGGCCTCGTGTCCGGGGAGTTCGGTTTCGATGTCAGCCACCACATCGGCAGGGACCCGGCCCGTCGCCCGGACAGCGATGACGCGGTGCTCGTACCTGCGGCCGGCCGTACTCATCGCTCCATGACCAGAAGCAGGTAGCCGGTGGTGGCGGCGTTGTAGACGACGGACTGCACAGCGACCAGGGTCCAGCCGTCGACCTCGGCGTCCGACAGCAGTCGCTGGGTCTCGTCAGCCACGGCTTCAGGGGTCCTCCCGACGGCCTTCACCATGAGCACCCGGTGACGGCCGGCGCTGGCCGGCTGGGCGGCCAGGGTGTCTGGCCGACCGTCGACGTCGCTGGATGTGTGGCTCACCATTTCGCGACGACGGCTTCCTTCATCGCGTCCTGCCACGGCGTGCCCCGCGGGGCGACGGCGTCAGCAGCACGCACTCCCCGGTACTCCTCAGGGTCGGTGCCGCGCGGCCGACGGTCTTCCGCCGCATCGGCCGTGGCTTCAAGCAGGAGCTTGCGGGCGGCGATGATGGCCCGGTCGGTCGAGCCCGGGTGCTCCCGGGTCCGGTCCACGATCGGTCCCATCCCCGTCTGCAGCGCGAAGTCCTGGGTGTTGACCCCCTGGATTCCGGTGAACGTCCTGGTCCGCTGGACCTCACGGTCGATCAGGAAGTCGTTGCCGGTGTTGCGCTTGAGCCAGTACGTCCCGGGCAGGTAGTCGTCCTTGCCGCGGCCCATGCCCGACTCGGACCTCTCCCAGTACTCGTCGCTGATCGGGGTGCTCTCGTCGGCCGCGTACTTCCAGTTGTAGACCCACGTGTTCTCGTCGTCGATCGGGACCCAGACGTGGCCATCGATCGACGGGAGCTTCCTCGGGCTGCCCTCGGCGTCGACGAGACCGCCGCGCATCTGCTGATTGGGCATGAGGAACTGGTACACCCGCAAGTACGAGCGGTCGTCGCTGACGTTGCGGATGCTGCCGTACCGGAACCCGTAGCCGGTGACCTCGACCTCCAGCGTGGGGTGCGGATCGAGAACGCGCAGCTGCCTCGGGTTGCTCAGGTCGTTGTTGTGAGCGAACGAGGAATGCGCGGTGTCGATCCCGCCTTCGATCGCCTGGAGGTAGTTGCACGCCTCACCGGTCTTGGACACCCGCACATGGGTACTGGGCACGCGCAGCCACTCGTAGTCGGGCGGTGGCGGCATGTGAGTGTCAGGACCCATGTAGGTCCAGACGATCCCGCCGCCTTCCCATGTCGGGTACGCCGTCAGGCTGATACGAGTCTTGAACCTGCTGAACGGCGGCTCTGACGGCGTGTCCACGCACGCCCCGGTGACGTCGAACTTCCACCCGTGGTACACGCAGCGCAGGCCGCACTCCTCGTTCCTTCCGTAGAAGAGCGGCGCCCGGCGGTGGGCACAGTAGGCGTCGAGCAGGCCCACGGCCCCCGCCGAGTCCCGGAAGGCGACGAGGTCCTCGCCGAGGATCCGGACCCGGACGGGCGCGCCGTCCGGGTCGGCTACCTCTTCGGACAGGAGGGCAGGAAGCCAGTAGTGACGAAGCGTGTTCCCCATGGGAGTCCCTGCACCCACGCGGGTCAGGCGCTCGTTCTCCTCCGCGGTCACGCGGCTAGTCATGCGCTCAGTCCCCTTTCGAACTGTGCTCCGGTCGGCCCGTGGTCATGACGACATGTATGGCTTCAGGACGCTGACGTGCGCCAGCGCCGCTTTGTAGCCCTGCTGGCATGCCGGACCGGAGAAATAGCCAGGGGTAAGACCCTCGGTCTCCGCCTGCTTGCTCACCGAGGCACTGGTCAGGGCGTATTTGGCAGCGGCTTGGAGGGCGGCGAGCTCGCCCGCTGGCGTCCCCTTCGGAGCGCTGAGGATGTTGCCGGGCAGGTTCACCAGCGCGACGACCTCCTGCAGGGCCGCCTTCTCCTTCGCTGTCTTCGGCGGGAAGTCCTTGGCCATCTGCGCGATCGAAGGCACGCTGAGCAGGCTCTTGGTACCTGGGTCGGACTTCGGCACCGGGTTCGTGATCAGGACCGGCCGGGCCTCGCGTGAGGAGATGGCGTCAGCGAAAACGGTGAACTCTTCCTCGGCGACCGGCGCGTCGTGACGGAGGAAACCAGCGGCCAGCAGCTTGGAGCTTTCGTAGCCGGTGATGATCTTGGATTTCACGCCGTAGGCACCGTAGACCGCGCGCAGGTACAGGTCCGCTGTTCCGCTGGTGACGTCCAGGGTGTCAACCGGCGACTTGGCGTTGACGATCGATTTCCACGACTTGTACTGAGACGAGGGATCGGTCACCCAGACAGTGATGTTCTGGCCTGGTGCCGCGATCATGTCCTCATCGGCGGGGTTGAACGTCAGACCCGACGATCCGCTGGTGATCTTAAAGCTCACGTCCTCGATGGCGTTCAGCCATCCGATCGTGAGGCCGTTGGGCTGCGCGTGGGCCAGGGTGTTCTGGCCGACCACAGTGTTGCCAGGAGGAATGTTCTCCACATTGACCGTGGCGTGCAGGTACTTGCCCATGGCCGGGGCGACCAGACGGCTCCACTGGTCGAACGACCCGCCTGGGTTGTCCGGGGCGATCATCGTGATCGTCTTGCCATTGAAGTATGAGAGGTCCGGGCCGCTGCCTGTGGCAGCGGAGTCCGGCTTGGCCGACCCTGACCCGCAGGCAGAGGCGGCCAGCGCCACGCAGGCCACGCTCACGATCGTCAGCCACGCTCTTCGCCCAGCCCTGTGGTAACGCAGCCCCCGGAGCCGGCTGCGATGGCATTTGGTGACGCTCACTCTCGCCCTCCTCACCGTGAGGCCGCTGGACTATCTGGCGAACCGGCCTCATATACACGAGATTGGCGATAGCCTATATTCTATGGAACGGACCGTCTAGAGTCTGTTAAGTCTGTATTTCGTGCACGTCAGCACTGGTTCCGTGCCTGGTCGTCGCACCAAAGCAGCAGGCCCTCCAGGCCGTCGCCATCAGCCAGCAGACCGCTCTCGGCCAGTTCACGGGCACTTTCCTCACCTGCCACCTCGGCGCTGCCATCGCTGGGCGCGCCTGACCCGGGATGGCCCACGACATCGCGGGAAAGAACCGGACCGTCCGCGCCCGCAAACTGCCAGGTCTCGCCGAGACCGTCAGTGATCACCGGCGGGTTCCCGCCCTCGGCGGCCAGCGCCAGCAGCCCTCGCCGTCCCTCAATGGGCTCACGAGGTCCGTCGAGACCGGCCCGCGCCAGGCAGGCAGCGGCGACGCCGTCCATGGCGGCCTTGGCGACGTGCAGCGCCGCGACTGGCGTGCCGAGCGCGGCTCGCAGGCCGGCCGCCTCAGTCGCTCCAACGCCCAGGGCGGCCAGCACACCAGATGGCGGCAGCCGGCTGGCTCGCGCGGCAGCGACTGCAGCGGCGACGTGTCCCGCGGTGCCTGCGATATCCCAGCCCCGCCCGGCGTGGCGGTCACCCAGGCCGCGCTCGAGCCTGACGCCGACCTCAAGCCCGCCGGCGATCCCGGCCAGCAGGTCACCAGCGGACCGCCCGCTGGCCTGCGCCGCCGCCAGCGCCGCGCACACGACGGCGGTCTCGAGCCGCCCGCCGAAGTCCCCGGCAGGCATCGCGTCACAGCAGCTGGAGACGGCGTTGACGAACGCCGACCAGGTGGCGCTCATCCGTTCTTGCTGGCCAAGGACAGTCGACTCGCGTGACGTGCCGCGCGAGGCAGCCCACGCCCTGACCCGGGCAGCATCGGGGTGAGCCGATCCCCGGATACCGCGGGCGAGCACGGCCGCGAGGACCCGGATGGCGCCGGCCGGGCCGGCCGGGGCAGGGCGTTTGTGTCGAGCCGGGCGGCGAATGACGCCAGCCGGGCCGACAGCCCGTCCGGTGCGGCGGCGGCCAGGCGCTCGGAGCCTGGACCGCCGGGAGCGGCGTTATCCGCCGTGCGCGCCCGCGGGCGCCGGTCGCTCGATGCCGGGACTCCGGTCACCAGGCGGGCGACATCGGGCAGAGCGCTCCCGTCGCCGAGCGCCCACAACGCCTCCAGAGCCCGCTCGGCGACGCCTGGCAGCACCGGTTCGACCAGGTCCGTGAACTTCTGCGCCAGCTGGCTGTCGGTGAGCGGGCGCTCGCGGCTGCTGGCGACGGTCTCGACGGCCACCTCCTCGACGCGCCCGCTGGCGAGCCGGGCGCGGACCGTCGCCGCCTGGCGTCCGCAGGAGGGGTCAGGGCGGAGCACGATCCTGCGCCGCAGGGCGGCCACGCCGGGATCGGTGACCCGCGCGTCGGTGAACTGCTGCAGCGTGGCCGCCCCGTCGAGCAGCGCGACTGCGACAGCGTGCACAGCGCTGAAACGTCCTTCGAGCCCGGAGCCCGGCTCGGGCTTGCCCATCAGCTCAGGGACGAGCGGGTGACACAGGACCTCGATCTCGGACACCTCGGCCGCTCGCCCGGTGCCCAGGACCGCGGACAGGCCGACAGCAGCCTCGATGGCCGGATGGGCCACGACCCCGCAGGGAAATGGCTTGTAGCTGTTGTCAAGAAGCAGCCACCGGCGGCCGACGTCTGCGGGTGCGAGCCAGCTGGCGTTCCACTGCCCCGACAGGGCGGCCAGGTAACCACCGGGCGCTTCAAGCACGAGCGGGGCCGTGAGGATTCGCGCTTCGGCCAAGTCGGAGGCCAGCAGGCCATTAGCCGCCGCCTGCCCTGCGTGCAGCGGCTTTACCATGGTCCCGAAGCTCTCCCGGTGGCCTAGCGACATGCTGGCGGCCGCCCCCAGGGCACGGAGCGTCGCGCCGGCGTCGAGCCCGCGAAGGACAGCCGCTGCGACCGCAGCCCCGAGCACGCCGCACGTGCCTGTGATGTGCCACCCCTGGTCGTAGTGCCAGGGGGTCATCGCCATCCCGACCCGGAGTTCCGCTTCCATCCCGACAGCGGCTGCCTGCAGCAGCCGGGCGCCGGGAACCGATGGTTCCGCGGCAGCGGCCCCCCACAGCGCCCCCAGCACTGGCGCCGCTGGGTGGATGACGGTCTCCAGGTGAGTGTCATCGAAGTCGTCAAGGTGAGCGGCTAGCCCGGTTGCCGTCGCGGCCCAGTAGCTGTCGAGGTGCTCGGTCCGGCCTGGCGGCACGCTGGCGGCGCGGCCGCCCTCCCGTGCTCCGGTGCTGACGACGGCGTCGACGGCGGCTGTCTGGCTCGCTCCTACCGCGGTTCCGACCACATTGAGCAGGGCCCGGCGAGTCTCGTGGACGACCGCTGCCGGAAGGTCCTGCCCGGCCTCGAGCAGCCGCTCGACGAACACGCGGCCAAGGCCCGCCTGGCCCGGCCCGGCCGGCTCCGTGCTACTCGTCATGCTCGCGGAGCCAGGCCACGTAGTCCGCCATCCCCGACTCGATCGTGTACGCGGGCTCGAAGCCGAGTTCCCTGCGGATGCGCGAGGTATCCATGTACTGGGGCTCCGCGCCCTGCGGAGGGCCCAGCTGAACGGCTGGGCAGCCGGCGGCCTTGGCGGCAGCAGTGGCAACCTCCTGATTGGAGGTCGACCGGCCGCCGCCGATGTTGTAGACCTGCTCACTCAGGGATGGCGCGAGGTGCAGCAGCCGGATCGCCCGCGCGCAGTCCTTCACGTAGCACAGATCAGTGCCCTGGTCGCTGGCAGGGGCGCTGGCAGATCCCTCGGCGAAGTCGACAGGCCGGCCCCGGACCGCGGCATGAGCCAGACGGCTCGGCAGGTTGGCCATCGAGTGGTAGAGCGGCCCGTAGACGACGCCGATGCGCATCGCGACGACCTCCATGGAAACCCGGTCCGCGTAGTGGTGGGCGAGGATCTCCCAGGTTTTTTTGAACGCGGTCGTCGGGCTGGCCGACATGACAGGCAGACCGGCGTCTTCGCGCCAGGGGCTCTGGTCGAGCCCGAAGTACACGGCTATCGAGCTGGACAGCGAAACCCGCCTGACGCCAGCCACCCGGGCTGCCTCGAGCACGTTGAGCAGGCCGGTGACGTTGACCCTGGTCTCTTCGGCCGGATTCATGACACCGAGCGCTGGGGCGACAAGATGGATGACGCTGTCCACCCGGTGCCGAGCCGTGACCTCGAACACCGTGTACGGGTCACCGACGTCGACGGTCTCGACGACCACGGCATCGCCCAGGTACTTGCGGATAAAGTCAGGCTCGCGCCGTACCCGGTACCTCGTGAGCACCACGCGGTGACCGGCGTCCACGAGTTGCCGCGCCGTGTGCAGCCCGATGAACCCCATGCCGCCCGTGAGCAGCACGACTTCGCTGGCCTGTGCTGCCATCGGATTACCCCGCGGCCGCTATGCGGATGCTTCCTCGAGCTGCTCGAACCAGTCCAGGCCCATCGCCTTGAGGATCCGGGAGTTAGCCACCACGATCCGGGCCTGCTGGCCGGCGCTCTCGAAGTGCTGGTGGATGGTGTACGGCGGGATGTAGACGAAGTCCCCCTCTACCCAGTCGAAGCGCTTGGGCTCCTCCTGCCACCCCCACTCGTAAGTGACGTCGGCGTCGAAATCCACGTCCCAGTGCAGGTCGTAACCCTGGCCCTCGAGGACATAGAAGACCTCTTCGGACAGGTGCCGGTGCTTGCCTGACTTGCCGTTCGGCCCGATCAGCTGCTGGTAGATGTCAACGCAGTGCTCTTTGGTACCCATCTCGCCGTTGACCATGTGCTTGATACGCCCGTGCGGCGAGTCCTCCCAGACCATCTCCTCGGCCTTGACGACGGTCTTTAGCTCCGCCTCCATCTCCCGCTGCCGCTGCGCCTCCTTCAGCGCGTCTGCGTAGTAGGCCGGGCCGCTCGTGCCGAGATGGACACGCTCACTCTCTCGCATGAAAAGGCTCCTCGTGTTGCCGTGCGGTCGCTGCGTGCGGAGGTTCTCAGTCGTCGGGGGTGTAGTCCTCAAAGCCAGGAACGGGGGTCTTGGGCGCAGCCTGGAGCAGGCGCTGGAACAGCATGTGGGTGAAGATGAACAACGGCTTGGCCTTCATTACCAGCACCTTCGCTGGCTTTTCGGGATCGGCGTTGAAGTGCTGGTGGACACACGCGTTCTCCACGATGGAGACGTCGCCTGCCTCCCAGTCGTACCGGACGCCGTCGTGGATGTCGTAGCCGCGGCCTTCGAGAATGTAGAAGACGGCGCTGTTGACATGAGCGTGCTGCTGGCTCTTGCCGCCGGGACCGTAGACGTCCATGTGGCAGTGGAACAACTGCGTGGCATCGTTGTCTCCTGGGGAGATGATGCTCTTGTTCCAGTGCTGCGGGCCGCCCCTCCAGGGGACGTCGCCGCTGTGGAACACCCTCGGGCCGCTGTAGAGCTGAGCGTAGATCTCGCTGTAGGCCCCGCGGATCTCGCGGACGAAGATCCGGTCCCTCTGCTTGTCCTTCGGCCTCTCGGCAGCCTGGGTCTTCTCGTTTGCCTGAGCAGCTGTTGTCATGCAGATCGCTCCTCGCGGTTTCCGGGCCGGGCCGACTGACCACTCATCGCGGCTGATCAGCAGTCTAGGCTGACGCCCGTGTGCAATCTATACCTATAGGCAATAAATGAGCCGAGGTCTCAGTCCACGGTCGCGAAATCCGCCTGGGTGGCGATGAGGCGACGGTAGCGGGCCATGCGCGCCGGCCAGTTGAACACCAGCGTTCCTACCAAACGGCCGGACCGCTCATAGGCGACCACGAACCGCTCCTCGGACACCGACCCTTCGACGACGTGGGCACTGCCAGCGGGAATGCCGACGAACTGGAGCTTGCTCCCGTGCTGATCCGACCAGAAGTACGGGACTGCTGTGTACGGCTCGGCGGCCTCCCGGCCCCGCAGCAGCGTGGCGGCCGCTGCCTCCGCCTGCTCCGCGGCATTGCTCCAGTGCTCGACCCGCATGGTCTCGCCGAAGAGGGGGTTGAACCACCGGGCAACATCGCCCGCTGCGACCACGTCCTGCGCCCCGACGGCCGCGCATGTCTGGTCGCAGACCACCCCGTCGTCGAGGACCAGGCCGCAGCCGTCGAGCCACGTGGTCTCGGGCACCGCCCCTATGGCCAGTACGACGACGTCCGCGGGCAGGGAGGTGCCATCGGTGAGGTCCACCTGCTCGACCTGGCCGGTGCCCCGCAGCCCGGCCACGCCAGCACCGAGGCGGAACAGCACACCGCGGGAGTCGTGGAAGGCCCGGACGAACTCGCCCATGTCCGGTCCGAGGACCCGGATGAGGGGAAGCGCAAGAGCCTCGACAACGGTCACGTCGAGTCCCTGCTGGCGGCAGGCTGACGCGACCTCGCAGCCGATGAACCCGGCACCGACTACCACGACCCGCGGGCTCCGGCTGAGCTCGCGCTGCAGCGCCAGGCTGTCCTCAAAAGTCCGCAGCGCCAGCACCCCGCCGAGCTCAGTGCCTGGCAGTTTCGGCCAGCGAGGGACCGCGCCGGTGGCGATCACGAGGCCGTCGAAGTTGACGGTTGCCCCCTCGCTCGTCGTGAGCTGCCTGCGCTCCAGGTCAAGGCCGGTGGCGCGCTGACCGAGAGCGAGCTCGGCGTCAAGCTCCGTGCTGACGCGGAGCCGGGCCCGCTCTGGCGGCCAAGCGCCGAGCAGCAGTTCCTTGGACAGCGGCGGCCTGTCGTAGGGAGGGAAGTGCGGCTCGGCTCCCATCAGCGTGAGCCGGCCGGTGAACCCCTCCCGCCGCAGCGCCTCCGCCGCGCGGACTCCCGCGAGGGAGGCGCCAACCACGACCACGTGGCCGCCAGATGGGACCATGCGCCGGTCAGTCCTCGATCCTGATCGCCTCTGTAGGGCAGCGCCGGACCGCTGCTTCGACCTTGCTCCTGAGACTTTCGTCTGGCTGCTCGATCAGGACGTCGACCAGGGCGTCGTCGTTGACCCTGAACACCTCGGGAGCCGCATCCTCGCATTGAGCGTGACCTTGGCAGAGGTCGAGATCGACGACAACTTTCATCTTCTTCTCTCCCATGGGTAAGGCGGCCTGCATCGGATGCGGCTGCTAGCTCCACCTGGCGAACGCGATCCCGACTCCGGTGCCCGCTGGGGACCGATAGGAAGGGATGTAATCCACCAGGTCCATCTCGAGATCCTCCACGGCACCCGCGAGGGTGATCCAGTTGAGGATCTCTGACGTCCCCGAGCGCATGTAGCGCCTCGGGATGGTGGTCAAAGACGTGACGTCCTTGTTCTTCATGCCGTCGAGCACCCGGGTGTCGAGCTCCTCGTCCACCACGAAATGGCTCAGGCCGCCCGACGCCACTACCGCCACCGTCCGGTCGTCCGGCCAGGAATCAATCGCCCGCCGGAGCGCGCGCCCAAGGTCGAAGCAGCGCTTGGGCGAAGGCTGGTTCGGCGGGTAGTAGCTGTTGACGAAAACCGGGATCAGCGGAATGGCCTTCCCGCCGAGCAGGCGGCGGCGGGGGAACGTGAACGCGTGACCGAGTGAGCGCCCGTCGTGCTGGCGGCTGAACTGGGCGACGTCGAACTCTTCCGCTACCAGGGACTCGACCAGATGCTTACCGAGCTCAGGGACCGTCGGGTAGCTTTCAGGCTCGTCGGCGTGAGCCGCCCAGCTGGCGGCGCGCAGACCTGCTGGCATCCGCGCCAGCTTCTCTGCCGTAGCTGGCAGGTCAGTCAGTTCGGCGCCCCAGAAGACCGCGAACGCCGGCTTACCGTCGTCGAGGAAGAGTTCCTCCTGGTCGTCGCCGATCACCACCACGATGTCGGGCTGTACCGCCAACAGTGTGGACCCTAGCTCCGCCAGTCCCTGCTGTGCCCTGGCGTCCTTGCTCTGCCATACCTCCGGGGTCAGCTGCGCCCCGAGCGCCGGGTCGGCCGCAGCCAGCAGCTCCTCGTATTTGTGATATTCGCCGTCCGTGCCCAGCAGCGCCGGGTTGCGCTGGTCGCGGAGCACATGATCGGGCCATATCCCGACGGGCGAGCTCAGCTGAGGTGTATGCGAAGTGCCCAGACCAAGAACGACGCGTGCCACGAGGTTCCTCCCATTACCGGCCGGCCTCCGCTGGCATCCTATAAATTACATCGGAGGCTGCCGGTAGGGCAACAGTGGCGAAAAGGCACGTGCGCCGTGGGCCGCTGCGCCGACGGTGTCTGCGCCGACGGCCCAGACACCGGACCCCGGGCACAGCCGACTCGGAGGAGATCGGCGACCGCGTCCGGCGGGAGCAAACCGCGGTCCTCAGCGACCGTGTCCGGGCGGGAACGAAGCCGGGTCCTCAGCGATTGCGTCGGGCGGAAACCAGCCACGGTCCGTGGCCGCCTCTGCGAGCACGGTCACCTGGCTGCGGAACGCCCTTCCATGATCCCGCCGAGCTGGACGATGGACCGCATGGATTCCTGGAGATGGCCGGTCATCAGCTGGCGGAGCGCCTTAGCGTCGCGCCTCGCGAAGGCGAGAACGATCGCACCGTGCTCGCTCTCGATCGCGGCCGCCTTGGCGTCGGTCTTGAGCAGAACCATCCGGTAGCGGTCGGACCGGTCCCACAGGGAGTCGAGTATCTGGATCAGCACTTGGTTGCCGCACGCTCCGTAGATCCCACGGTGCAGCCGGCGGTTCAGGATGAGATGCTCGATCGGGTCTTTCGGTCGCTGCCCGAAGCTGACCGACACCGCAGCCAGCTGCTCGTCGCTTGCTGCCTCAGCGGCGAGCCCCGCAGCCAGCGGGTCCAGCTCGAGCCGCACCGCGTAGATCTGCTGCAGCTCAGCCACTGTCATCGGCGCGACCCGCACCTCACGGTGGGCCTGGAGGGTCACAAGCCGCTCGGACTCCAGGCGCCGCAGCGCCTCCCGAACAGGCGTCGTCGACAGTGACAGGGTGGAGGCGAGAGTCTCCTGCTCAAGGACCGACCCTGGAACCAGGGTGCCGTCCATGATGCGCCGCCTGATCTCCTGGTACGCAGCCTCGGACTTCGTCACGCCGACTGTCAAAGGGCCGCCCGCGGCTCCCAACTCCAGAACGCTCATGGGGACCTGTCGCCTCGTCCGTCACGTCGATGCTTATACTCTACACCACGGCTTTGGTGCAGTCTGGCTTCAGCGCGGTATCAGCGAAGCCAGCGTGGGGCTGGGTCGTGGCGGACCCGTCCCGCTCGGCACGGCCACAGCGTCAGGAAGGAACCTACGCCAATGCCCGAGGATGTGGTCCCGCAGTTCGGCACCTTGTCCACCACAGCGGTTTCCGATGCCCTCGACCGCCTGGGGATAGCCGGGCAGGCCGAGGGTATTAAGCCGCTGGATCGCTCCTTCCGCATGGTGGGCCGGGCGTTCACGATCAGGTACCAGCCAGTGGACGTCAACGGAGGGACGGTCGGCGATTACATCGACGACGTGCCACCGGGCGCCGTCGTTGCCCTCGACAATGCCGGCCGGATGGACGCCACCGTCTGGGGGGACCTGCTCACCACAGTTGCTCACGCCCGGGGCCTGGCCGGCACCGTAATCGACGGCGTCTGCCGGGACTCTCCCCGGTCGCTCGAGCTCGGGTACCCAATCTTCAGCCGCTCCAGCTACATGCGCACGGGCAAGGACAGAGTCCAGGTGGCAGCTATGGGCGACCCGGTCACCATCGGCAAGGTCCGGGTGCGGGCGGACGACATCATCCTGGGCGATCCCGACGGCATCGTCGTGGTACCCGCCGAGCGCTGCGCTGAGGTCTTGGCGGCGGCCCAGGACATCGAGCGCGCGGAGCAGGCCATCCGGGCACTCATCCTTCAGGGACGCAGGCTGGACCAGGCCCGCGTTGAGTTCGGATACCACAATCTCCAGCACCACGTGACAGGCTGACGGTGCGGCGCTGGCTGGTACAGCGGGGGCCAGCGCGGCCGGTGGTCAGTGACGACATCTACGGCTTCACAATGTTGACGTGTGACGTAGTAGACCTTGAGGCCCGCGCTCGTCGTCGAGCCTGACGTGGTCGATCCTGAGTCGCAGGCAGAGGCGGTCGGCGCCACGCAGGCCACACTGACGATCACCGGCTAGGATCTTCGCCCCGTCCGTCGGTACCGCAGCCGCTGAACTCGGCTGCGCTTGCAGGTGGTGACGCTGACTCTCGCCCTCCTCGCCATTGAAGTCCGGCCGGCCATGTGGCGAATCGGTCGGTCCTACACGAGATTGGCGATAGCCTATATTGTATGGAATGACGTCTAGCGATCTTAGCCACTGGGGTTACGGCAAGCCAGGGGACCGCGGCACTGGCCCGCCGCTGGCCGGGTCAGGGAGTGACGGGTGCGTCCCGGCGGCGCTGCCAGACCATGAATGTGACGACGATGTAGTCAGGTGTGCAGCAGACTCCCATCCATAGCCCGTATCGCCGCCGGGCGGAGCGCCGTGAACCCGGCGAGCATTCACTTATGAGGTAAAAGGGACCGACCAATCTCGGCGGCCCGGCCTGCGTTTAGCAGGACACCAGTTAAAGCCCGCCATTTATTATCGCTAGGTTCTGCGCCACGGGCCCGGCGGTCTTGCTTCCACGGTGTCTGGCGTGCTCGCTTCCACGGTCTCTGGCAGGCTCGCTTCCACGCTGTCTGGCGTGCTCGCTTCCACCGTCTCTGGCAGGCTCGCTTCCGCGGTGTCTGGCGTGCTCCTTCCAAGCGTCCCTGGGCCGCGGCATCAGCCGGCTACACCGCGCGCGATCACCTGCACGAGCAGGTCACGGGCTGGCAGGCCAAGCTCCATGAGCTGGAAGGCTGGGACCGTGGCCGGATCGGGGAAAGCCTCTGCCCAGGCGGCCGACAGCTCGGCTGCGTAGGACTGCTCCCCGACCAGCCCGGTGACATGCAGCAGCGCGGAGCGCGGCAAGGATGCCTGGTCGAGCAGCAGCTGCAGGTTCTGCATGGCCATCGCCGACTGCGCCCGCACGCCGCGAGGCGGCTTCCCCGTCTCCGGGTTCCTCCCGTCGACACCTGAGGTAGTGAAGACGCCTCCTGTGACAACCCCCATCGGAATGGGGTCGTGGTGCCCGATGCCAGGGATCTCCAGTGTGCGGCGCTTGCCACCGATCACCATCTCGCACTGCAGCTGGACGTCGGTCCTGGGGTAATAGAAGGTCTTGCGAGACGGCAGGCTCGCCTCGGCGGAGAAGGTGCTGACCCAGATGTCGACGTAATCCGGGTGGAGATCCCACATGCCCAGGTAGGCCCAGACGTTGGCGATGTCGTCAAGCGTCCCCCCTGCGGCCTCAGCGAAGCTCGCCATGTTGGCAAATGCCTGGGCTATGGCGCCGGCTCGCTCCGGCAGGCGACCCCCGCTGCCGGGTATGTCGCTCACGATCGCCGACGAGAAGACGTGCCAGGCCGACCCGTGCGCCCATGGGCAGCGGATCGGAGTGCCGGACGCCTTCGATCTCGATCGCCTGCCGGACACCACGCGCGCCGACCACCTCGAGCTCTACCCTGAGCCCTTTCCGCAACGGCACGTGGGTGGTCTTGCGGGCTGGCCGGCTGTCGCCCGGGAACAGGTCCAGCCAGCCCGGGTTGATGAACGGCCGCCCCGACGGGTCGGGCGTGAACACGGTGACCCGCCCGACCTCTCCCAGCCCGAAGCCGAAGCGCTCGGCCAGCGCGCTGACATTGGCGAACGCCTGGGCGAACTCCGCCTCCGGTGCCTCCGGGATCTTGCCGGTTCCCGGATCCACACCCGTCACGCCGGTCAGGGCGAAGAGGTCCTCCCGTGCGGCGTAGCTGACAGATTCTCCGAAAGCCCGGACGTCGGCGGGGCCAGTGCGCGGACCGCGGCTGTCGCCATGAAGCAGCAGGTCGCGGGCGAGGAGTGCGAGCTCCGCGTCCCGCTCTGTCGTGTTGCCCCCGACCCCGACGCCGCCCCAGTGCTCTCCGTCCCTGGCGAGCACTGCCCCGCCGGCCAGGTACGTCATCTGGGGATCACCCCAGTCGGCCAGGGTTTTGCCAGCCCGGCGGTCCCCGTCCCGGAACGTGATCGTGTCCCGTCGCATGGTCGCTGCGGTGTAGGCCTTGCGGATGGCATGGGTGAGCACGCGGCCTGCGCACCCTTCGGTCCGGACGGCGAACACCAGGGCCGCTGCTTCGTCGGCTACCGCGAACGCCATCTCACGCCCGTCCCGGGCGGCCTCGTCGAATACCCGGCGGGCCGCCTCACAGATCCGGTCGTTCGGCACGCGGTTGATCACGCTGACTGACCTCCTCCGCACCGGGCAGACCGCGTTGGCCACCGCCCGGCGTCAGGGCTTGCGTGCCATCACGAGCACGGTGACGAACTCCCGCCATATTTCCTGGGGATCGGCGAGGCCAGCCGCCTGCATGGCCGACAGGTGCTCCTCGACCGTCGGCGACCGGTGCACGTGGGGGTGGCCGGGCGCGGCATCGCGCGCCCCGCCGCGCAGCTTGGCGCGGACTGAACGCAGCAGGCCGTCCCACTCGCCGCCCGAGGTGACGTTGTCCCAGTTGGCCACCCAGCCCCCGGGCCGCAGCACGGTCGCCGCCTGCTCGTAGAAGCGGCCTAGATCGGCCACTGTCAGGTGATGAGTGGCCCGGGAAGTCGTGACCACGTCCACGGATCCGGGAGCGCACACCCGGTCCAGATCCAGGATGTCGCCCACGTGGTACTCGACGCGGTCGCCGAGATCGGCCAGGCGGGACCTGGCCTCCTCCAGCATGACCTCAGACGCGTCGAGCCACATTCCGTGGGCCGCCGGAAACTCTCCCAGCAGCAGCTGCAGGAACCCGCCCGGTCCTGAAGCGACGTCGAGCACCGTTCTGACACTCGTTTCACTGAGGCCGATGACCGTCGCCGCGATCTGCCACGGCCGCCGGAGTGCCTCGCTCGCAGACGACGTCGGCCCCGCGAGCCACGTCCGCGCTGCTTCCTCATCCCAGCCGGTCGGGTTGATGCTGGGCGCGCCGGATAGGTTCGTCATTGGCCCTCCCTGACTAGTCAGTCGTCGGTGTAGAGCGAGTCGGGCATCTGGGACTTCATCCCGACCTCGGCGAGCCTCTCCTCGAACAGCTGGCGGATGTAGGGGTCCTCCTTCGAGTACCCGATGCTGCCTCCGCCCTCCTCGATGTTGAGGTTGTTGCTCATGCCGGTCTCGTGGTTGAGGCTGTCCCCGGCGACCGGTGTCGGCCCGCCCCAGAAGTTGATGACCCGGAACGGCTCCGCGCTGACGGGGAAGTGCTGGTGGAACCACTGCCCGCCGCCGGGCGCGGCCGCCACCAGGCCGCCCTGCTCGTACTCGAGGACACGCACCTGGTCGCCGTTGCCGTCCTTCCACGGGTTGGTGCCGAGGTGGCGCTGCCAGTTGAACGTGTAACCCCCGCCGCGCAGGCATACCAGGACAGCCCCGGCCGCGTGGTGGTGGCCCCTGGAGTACCGCCCGATCGGGTACTGCGAGATGAACCCGTTGTGGTCGTATTCGAACCCGCGGAATCCGGGCTGGATGCGCCGGTAGCCGGGCACCCGCTGGTTGTCGAGCGGCAGGTCGGCATTGATGATGTCCGGGTAGAAGTTCGTCCGCGCCTGGGCGCGCTTGTTCCCTGGGACGGCGTAGATCTGCTCGTCGTAGGTATAGAACTTCTCGTCGTCCGGGTTGTAGTGCTTCCTGAAGATGTAGTCGTTGCTGAAGATGAACTCGCGGTCCCGGATCATGTTGTACAGGGGCGGCGCGTTGGTCGTAGCGATGATGAGGATGCGGTCGCGGGTGGCGTTGACCAGCCGGTGCATCACGTTGGGCGGCAGGTAGAACAGCGAGCCCGGCTGAAACTCGAAGATCCTGCGCTCGGATGAGCCGCTGACCCAGGTCTCGGTCGTCCCCCGACCCTCGAGTACCAGGTAGAACTCGTGGTAGAGGTGCCGCTCGGGATTAGTGACCTGGCCCCCCGGGACCTCCAGGACGTACATGCCCTTGATTCCCTCAAGGCTGTCCAGGTAGAGGAACGCGCCATTGCCGCCGAGGCGGTCCCACGGCCGCAGATCGAGCTCGCGGACGTTGTGCACGCCGATGATGCCCTTGTAGACAGGAATGCCTTCCTCTTCCATAAAGCCTTCGTAGCCTGTCTTGGGCGGCGCCCACTGCCGGAGCCCGGCCCGATCCGACTCTGCGGCCGGCTCGGTGAACAGTTCCTTCTGCAACTCGGGCACGTCGTCTCCTTCTCTTGATCGGTGCGGCCAGCCGTCAGGGCTCGACGGCTGGCGTCGGGAACAGCAGCGACTTGACCACCACGGGCAGCGCCCCGGTTCCGGGGACAAAAGCGCCGACGTCCAGGAAGTCGAACTCGCTCACCTGAATGCTGTCGAGGGTCAGGACCGGGGCGGCATCGCCGCTGAGGTCGCTGATGTGATGGCCCAGCAGCCCGGCGATGTCTGCGTCGCAGACCAGTACGACCGGTGCACCTTCTGCTTCGCTGGTGGCGGCGCCGGCCGTCTGTACGACCGCCCGGGCCAGGGCATCCACGCGCTGGTAGGTCGCGGACCCGCGCCACGACACAGCGATGGCCACGACCCCGGCGCCGTCGGGGTGTCTGGTCGCCAGCGCCCGGCTGATCGCGTCGATGAGCTCGTCGGTGTCGAGCTCGTCCTGGTCAAGATCGATGCGGGGCTTGACAACCGGAACGTTGCGCAGCGGGACCAGCGACTGACTCGATGCGTACACGGTGTTGCCCGTCAGCTGAAGGCTGTACTGCGACGCCCCGAGCACCGTCGCCCGGATGCCCCGGGCGGTCTCCTCTGCCCGCAGGCCTCTTTTCTGCAGAGCGCGCAGCACCGCGTCGGCGAGCGGCCGGCCGAGATCACCGAACGAGCTCGCCTGGCGGTCGTAGATGAACTCCGAGACTCCCCCGGAGAACGTGACCAGGGTTGAGGCGTCCGGCCGCTGCCCGCTCCCGAACAGTGGCGCGGTCCGCAGCAGGCGGGCGTCGGCGTCGGCGTCAGGCGCCAGCCCGGCGTGGGCGAGCACCTGCTCGGCCATCCGGTCGGCAAGAACTTCGAGGATCTCGTCGGTCAGCACGTCACCGACGCCGATCTCGATGCCGGCCTCGGCGAGCAGAAGCGCGGCAGGCTCCTCTATACGCAGCACTCGCCGCGCGTCGCCGTCGGCCGCCAGGACAAGCCGGGCACCGATGTCGATGGCCGCCACCCGGTCGATGTCGCCGCCCACCACATAGGAGTACTTGGTGGTCCCCCCGCCCATGTCGATGTGCACAACCGGGCGGCCGGTCCCCCGCGACAGCCCTTCGATCCCCGCGCCGCGGCACGCGAGTGTGGACTCGATCGCATCGCCGGCCGACACGGCGACAAACTTGCCGGCCTGGGCGGCGAACAGATCGGCGATGTTGCGGGAGTTGTGCTTGGCCAGCGCGAGGCCGGTCAGGATGATCGCACCTGTGTCTATCTCGTCGTGGCTCATACCGGCCTTGGCGTACTGCTCCTGGAAGAAGTCGCCGAGCGCGGCCGTGTCGATCGTCTCGGCGTCCGCGTAGGGCGTCAGCAGGATGTCGGACTCGTAGAGCAGTTCCCGGCGCGTCGTCACGTAGCGGTTGTCAATCCGCTGCAGCTCGATGCGGGAGACGCTCATCTGCGACGTCGAGGAGCCGATGTCGATCCCGATAGTGGTGAGCCTGACCGTCTGGTCGACTTCGAAGGAGAACAAGCTGGGAGATGGGTCTGGGTCTGCCAGGCCATCGGCCACGGGGCCAGGAACCGTGCCGTCGGTTACCACGTGAGCAGTATGCGACGGATGCACAACATGAATTATATTGTATCTGAGATAGGCACTTCAAGCGGGACTCACGCTGCGGTGCTGGCAGTGGCCCAGGTCCGGAACATGTCGGCGTAGCGACCGCCGAGGGCGACGAGCTCGCTGTGCGCGCCGGACTCGACGATCTTGCCGTCCTCGACGACGATGATCCGGTCGGCTCGCATTGCCGTTGAGAGGCGGTGCGCGATCAGTATCGCGGTCCGGCCTTGCAGCAAGACGTCCAGTGCCGCCTCCACGAGGGTTTCAGACTTGAGGTCCAGGTTCGAGGTCGCCTCGTCCAGCACCAGTACCCGGGGTGCGGCCAGGAAAGCCCGGGCGAGCGCGATGAGCTGGCGCTCACCAGAGGACAGAGACTGGCCGCGTTCGTGGACCTCAGTGTCGATGCCCGACGGCAGCCGGTCGATCAGCTCCCCCAGGCCAACGGCAACGATCGCCTGGCGAATCTGCTCGTCGGTCGCATCGGGCACAGCGAACCCGACGTTGTCGCCGATCGTGCCAGTGAACAGGAAAGGCTCCTGGGGCACCACCCCAAGCTGACGGCGCAGGGAGGAGAGCGTGATCTGCCTCAGGTCGTGCCCGTCGATCAGCACCCGCCCTTCCGTCGGGTCGTAGAAACGGGTGACCAGCTTGGCGATCGTCGACTTGCCCGCACCGGTCGTTCCGACAAACGCGACGGTCTCCCCGGCGGCGATGCGGATGTCCACTCCCTCGAGCACGGGAATGGCGGGGTCGTAGCCGAACCATACGTCGTCGAACGTGATCGACCCTTCGATCGGGGGCAGCTCGTACGCCGTGGGGCTCTCGCCCACGGTGGGGTCGGTGGCCAGCAGGTCACGCAGCTTGGTGACCGCCGCCTGGCCCTGCTGGTAGGTGTTGTACAGCTGCACGAGCTGCTGGATCGGCTGAAAGAACGATCCGAGATAGAGGATGAACGCGACCAGCACTCCGACTGGCAGGTGATGGTGAACGACCATATCCCCGCCGATAAGGAGTAGCGACAGCTGTCCAATCAGGCCGATCAGGTCGCTGCCGGCGCTGTAAGCGGCGGTCACCCGGGCGGTAGCGAAATTCGCTGCCCGGTAATGGCCGACGATGGTGCGGTGGCGGATGATGTTGTTGCGCTGGCGGTTGAAGTAGGCGATCACCCGCACGCCGGACAGGCTCTCGGCGATGTCGCCGATGACCAGCCCCAGCGAGTCCCGGACACGCAGGTAGGTCCGCTGCGACGCGGACCGGAACCACAGCGAGAGCAGTGTCAGCGCGGGCAGCACGATCAGCACGGTCAGCCCGGCGAGCTTCACGTTGTACGTGAAGAGGACCGCGGTGACGATCACCATCGTCTCGGCCTGAATGAAGAACTGCGCCAGGCCGTCCTGCAGCAGCTGCTGCAGCACCTCGATATCGGCGGTCATCCGGCTCATGGTCACCCCGTCAGGGACCGCGGTGAAGTAGTCGAGCGACAGCCGCTGGATGTGGGTGAAGACCTTAACCCGCAGGTCATTCATTACCGAGGCGGCAAGTCGCCCGCAGGTCCGGACCCTGTTGCGTTCCACCACGACGGTGAGTACGACCGTCAGCAGGTAGATGAGCCCGGTCGCGACCAGGACTCCGGTGCGGTCCTTCGCGATGCCGCTGTCGATGCCGATCTGCGTAAGGTATGGCCCGGTCTGGTAACCCACTGACTCCAGGGCCACGAGCGCCAGGGCCACGAGCGCAACCCGCCACCGGCGGCGGAGCAGGCGGCCGAGTGTCAGCCGCCGCCTGTCCGGGTTACGCGGCGTGAACACGGCCGTGGGCTCGCCGTGGCCCGGCTCGGTGGCGACCAGCTTCCGCACCGGTGTCTCGAGCTCAGGTGGAATCCCGACGAACGGGCCGGGATCACCCTTGCGGCTCGCGGCGCTGGCCGTGCGCCCGACGGCGGGCCCGCGAAGCCCCCGCCACATCGAGCCCCCGCCAAAGCTCATGCTCACGGCATCCCCCCGGGCACGGGCTCGCTGGCGGTAACCCGGGCCAGCACTTCGGCGTACCGTCGGTCGGTCGTGAGCAGGTCCTCGTGGCGTCCGGCCGCTACCACGCGGCCGTCCTCGATCAGGGCCACGCGGTCAGCCAGGGCGATGGTGGCCAGCCTGTGCGCGATGATCAGCGTGGTCCGCCTGGCCATCAGGTCCCGGAGTGCGGCGTGGATACGGAGCTCCACGTGCACGTCGATGGCGCTGGTGGCGTCGTCGAGCACCAGGACAGGCGGGTTCACCAGGAGAGTCCGGGCGAGGGCGATCCGCTGCCGTTGCCCGCCGGACAGCGTGTACCCGCGCTCCCCGACTACCGTGTCGTAGCCTGCCGGGAGCCGCGTGATGAATTCGTCGGCACCCGCCGCTCGCGCGGCGGCAGCGACCTCGTCGGCCGAAGCGCCGGGTCTGCCATAGGCGATGTTGTCCCCGATGGAGACCGAGAACAGGAAGGGCTCGTCGGTGACCAGCCCGACCTTTGCCCGCAAGCTCTCCAGCGTAAGACCGCGGAGATCCTTCCCGTCGATCAGGATCCGGCCGCCGGTCACGTCGTACGACCGGTTCAGCAGTCGCGCGACCGTCGACTTTCCCGAGCCAGTCCGGCCGACCAGGGCGACGGTCTCCCCCGGCCTGATGCCGAGGCTGAAGTGTGACAGGACCTGCGGTCCCCCCGCATAGCAGAAGCTGACGTCATCGAACTCCACGTGCCCGCGGCAATCGGTAAGGTCAGCGGCGCCGGGCGCGCCGACGACCTCGGGGGAGGTGTCGAGCACCTCGAGGATCCGCTTCGCCGCCGCTGACGCCCGCTGCCCGTTCATGATCACCAAGCCGAGCTGCCGGAACGGCGGCTGGAACAGCAGCAGGTAGGACTGGAAGGCAAAAAGCAGGCCCACCGCGGTCGGGACGGGCCCCAGGGATCCGTGCAGCGCGAGGACGCCGCCGTAGAGGAGGATCACGGCCAGGCCAGCGCGCGGAAGGTTCTCCACCATCGGGGCCCAGGCACCGCGGATCTCCGCGTCCTTGTTGTATCCCCACTGCAGCCGGTCGGCTGCCCGGGCGAGATTGGTGACCTCGTTCTGCTCGGCGGCGAAGGACTTGACGATCCGCACGCCTGACACGTTCTCCTCGACGATCGTCGCGACGTCCGCGAGACGGGCCTGAATGAGCCACGACACCGGGAAGATGCGCTTGCGCATGATGAACCCGAAGACGAACGTCAGCGGCAGCGACACCATCGTCACGAGCGTCAGCGGGACGTTGATCGTGAACATCTCCGCGAAAGCCACGATGACCACGGCACACTGCACGAACACGGTGGGAGCCGTGACCAGGTACTGCTGCACAGCCCGGACGTCGGAGTTCGCCCGGGAGATCAGCTGCCCCGTCTGCGCCTTGTCGTAGAACGGGAAGGACAGCCCCATGTAATGGCTGTAGAGGATGTTCCGCAGGTCGTACTCGAAGCAGTAAGCAGTGGTCAGCAGGCATCGCCGGCCCACGTAGTTGGAGATCTCGCGTATGACGATGAGCACCAGGATGATCATGGCGTAGTGCGCCAGGCTGGTGTGATGAGCGCCGGTGCCTAGGGAGCCGCCGATCGCGGCGCCGAGCTCGCGCGGGATCTGCACCTGGGTGAGGAGCGCCAAGAAGGACCCGGCCAGGGAGGCGCCCCACACCCATTTATGTGCTGTGATAAGCGGCCAGGTGCGCCTGATCCAGGACGCGTTCTTGTCCGGGCTGGGCCGGTTTTTCGGCGGCCGGTAAGGCGATATCTCGGTGAGTGGGACGTACGGTGATGTTTCGATCTGCCGGAAGGTTTCCTCAGCTGACGGGCCGAGCAGCAGCCTCCTGAAGGTCATAGGGCTGCCATGGGCCGGGCCGGGTCCGCTGTAGCCCTCTTCCGCGCTTTGCTGGCGTCCATCGCCGTGCCCCACTGGGTGATGCCATTGACTGCCTGCTGCGCCTGCCTGGCGCTTATGACGCCGAGAAGCTCCGCAAGCTTCACGGTGACCACCTCGTCCGCCTCGGCCAGTACTTGCCGGCCCGTCTCGGTCAGGCTCACAGACACCCGCCGGCGGTCTTCGTCGGAATGGCGGCGGTCAACTAGACCCCGCTGAACGAGACCTTCGACCACGGCTGTCGCGCTCGGCCGGCTGACGGCGAGCTTTGCGGCGAGCGAGGACGATGCCTCGGCGCCCTCGGTCAGCTGAACGAGTACCCGGTACTGGGACGTCGTCAGGTCAACCCGGGCCAGTGCGATCTCTACCTGGCGGCCCAGCCGCGCGACCGTACGGCCCGTGGCAACCCGCAGCTGTACCGCGGCAGGCAGCGAAAGTGATTCGTTAGTCACATCATTAGGCTAACAAATAATTCGCCTATGGACATAGATCTTCGCCGCGGGCGGCTAGCCGTGCAGGCCGGTCTCGGCGCCAGTGGCGACCAGTTCGTCCAGGACGTCCTGGACCCCGCGCTGGAGGGTCATCAGAGCTCACCGCGCAGCACGGCGTGGCCGGTGCCGGCGTCGAAGGGCACCGACGCGTGCTCGTGAACGATCGTCCAGGCGCCGCCCTGTCGGCGCAGGCAGCTCGTCGCGCGCACCCACATGCCGACCTCGGTGCCGTCCCGCATCGTGCCGCTGATCCGGACCAGGAAGTGGCAGAACGCGAGATCGGCTCCGGCGGTGATTTCCAGGTCGCGGATCTCGTGCCCGATCCCAGTGCGGTACGACGCGATCCACCTCTCCAGCCGGCCGGTCGGGTCCTCGCCGCGGCGGACGAACGGGCCGACCACGTCGTACAGCACGAGGTCGTCGTCGTAGTCGGCGGCCGCGGTGGCGGCGTCCCGGCGGCCGAACGCCCGTGTGCGGGTCTCCAGCAGCTCGCGGATCTGCCGTTCGCTGTCCGCCGTCATCGCTGGGCCACCTGACGGCCGAGGGCGTCCAGCCAGTCGCCGGTGCCCTGCTCGCGCCACTCGGGCTGTTCCTGGTCGTCCAGGAAGGTGCCCTGTTCGGTCAGCACCAGGCGGGTCCCGTCGCCGTCGCGGGCGAACCGCACGGTGGTCAGCGACACGGTCGACAGGACCTCGTCGGTGAACAGGGCCGTGGTGTAGACGATGCGCTCGTCAGGGACGATGTCGTGGTACTCGCTTCTCGCGACGAGGTCGGCCCCGTCCCCGCCATGCACGGCCTCGGTGCCGCCGACCCGGAAGTCCAGCGAGTAGCGGCCGTCCTCGACCGCGAACCACTTCGCCTTCGTGTCGCGGTCGGACCAGGCCGCGAAGACCGCGGCGGGCGAGGCGGCGTAGGTCCGCTCCAGCGTGAACGTGCTGTGTTTCACCGAGTGGTCGGTCATGATCCTTACTCCTTCGTCTGGTCGTCGAGGACCGCGCCGAGGCGGTCCAGGCGGTGCTCCCACGCCGTGCGCTGGCGCTGCAACCACGCCTCGGCGTTGCGGAGGCCAGCCGGATCGATCTGGCAGGTGCGGACCCGCCCGACCTTCTCCGACCGCACCAGCTCGCTGTCCTGCAGCACCCGCAGGTGCTGGACCGTCGCGGCGATGGTCACCCCGAGCTGGGCCGCCAGCTCGCTCACGGTGGCCGGGCCGCGGGTCAGGCGCTCGATCACCACCCGCCGGTTCGCGTCCGCGAGCGCGTGGAACACCCGGTCCGCTGCCTCCGCCTCATACTTAAGCATGCACTTAACCTTAGCCGCCGGAACCGCAAAGTCAAGTAGCGACTTAAGTTTCTGGTCTGCCCGGTGGCGGGCGGCGGCCAGCAGAGTGAGGTGGTTCGGCAGCCTGCTCACCAGCCGCGCAGGATGGGCCGAAACGCTCCAAAGCACACGCACCGACCACGGCATGTCGACACCGACAACACGGTGATCCTTCGAGGTCAGCGCACTAGCCGTGCCCGGTGGCCAGGGCGGCCAGCGTCTCCGGGCCGCCGGCTAGCTCGCGACCGCGCCAGACGATGTGCAGGTCCGGGCGGATGAGCATCAGCGGGTATCCCTCGAACGGGGTGCTCGCAGTCTCGGCGTCAAACCGCAGCGTCGCGAACGGCGCGCCGAACCGCTCGAAGGCCTGCGCCAGCCTCGCGTCAGCGGCTGTGAGCGGGCGCCCGTGCAGCAGCGTGTAGCAACGGCCGAGGTGGTCCTGCAGGGCGCTCCCGTCACGCAGCCAGATATGCGGGACCCGGGTACCGGGCCAGGTCGACGGGGTGTAGCCGAAGCTGTCGGCATCGGGAGGATCACCGGGTTCTGGCGCTATGAGTGGCGAGCCGTCGTAGCGGTAGCCCAGTTCTATGCCTGGCAGGTCGTTGCTCCACCGCTGCTCGCGATCGGCTATCTCGGTGAGCCGGGAGCGAGCGGCCTCGCCCTGCGGCGTGTAATCCGCGATCGCTGGATCCCACGCCGCTCGCCACGCGCGCCGCCCCGTCGCAGCCTTGCGGGACGCGGCGACGTTACGCGCCCCGACTGGCCGGCGTTCCTGCTCGTATGAGTCCAGGAGCACCGGGCCACCCCAGCCCTGCAGGGTCGCCGCCAGTTTCCAGGCCAGATCCACGGCGTCTGCGGCACCGGTGTTCATGCCCAGGCCTCCGGTGGGGATGACCAGGTGCGCGGAGTCACCCGCGAGAAACGCCCGGCCGACCCGGTAGCGGTCGGCCAGCATCAGCCGCTGCATCCACTTGCCGACGTACAGCGTCTCGAAATCGATGGGCATCCCCGCGATCTCGGCGAAGAGCTTCGGCATGTCCGCGTCATCGTCGACCCTCGCGTGAAGCGAGAAGTGGCTTTGATCGTCCTGGACGATCAAGAAGGTCGACCGGTCATCGGCGAAGTGGTAGTGCCTCCCCCTCCCGATCGGTATGCGTTCGTAGAGGTCCGCGCAGTAGAAGAGGGCCTGCCGGAATTCCTGCAGTGAGTCGCCGCGCAACTCAACCCCGAGCACCTGCCGTACCGTGCTGCTGCCGCCGTCGCAGCCGACAATGTAATCCGCCCGGACCTCCCTGCGCGCAGCGTCGTCCACGCTGACGAGCGCGGTCACCCCGTTGTCGCGTTCAGTGAACTCGGTTAGCTCCTGACCGAACCGGACGGTGACCCCGGGGGTGTTCTCGGCGACCTCCCGCAGCAGCGGCTCCAGGGTGTACTGGGAGATCAGCTGGTACGGCTCCAGCGGCACAGAGCAGTCAGTGACCGTCCGCCCGAACGCCTTGAGCTTGCTGACCGACGGGTACGGATGATGCACGAGCGGCGGGCGCGTCAGCGCCCCAACGCAGATGAAGACGTCCATGGGCGCGTCGTTGTCCATGCCTGCGGCGCGAATCCGGTCGGCGATGCCGGCCCGCCTGAAGTTCTCCATGGTCCGGGCGTTGCAGCGCTCCATCTTCGGCAGCCGGCCCGGCGCCGGCCGCTTGTCGATCAGCTCGCAGACAACACCCTGCTGGCCGAGCTCGATGGCCAGCGTGAGGCCGACAGGCCCGCCGCCAACGATCAGGACCTGCGGCTCATCTCCCGGCATCTGGCGACTCCCGCGCGAACAGCAATTCTCGTCCTGTTGCCACACCAGCCGGCGGCGGGTAAACGCCTTACGCACCTGCGCCAACGCGCTGGTCAGGCCCCGCGGTCCGCGGACCTGGCCCGGAATGCGGACCGCTATAACTGATAGGCTACAGGGCTGCGGGACACACCACCGGACCGGGCGGCAGCTTTATGGCGGACATCACCCTCACGGCCGTGACGCAGACTCAGGGCAGCACTGAGGCTCTCAAGGACGGGGCCGTACGGCCGCGACGGTACGTGCTGGAATTCCAGGAAGTCCCTGTCATCCAGGCGTTCCGCAAGATGGTCCGGTCCCTGGACTTCGACGTCACTGAGATGGCCATCACGACCTACCTGTGCGCGAAGTCGTTCGGCAAGCCATTCACCGCGCTGCCCGTGTTCCTCGTGCGCGAGCTTCACCACAGCGCCATTGTGCGCGCAGCGACATCCGACATCACGAGCCCGAAGGATCTGGAGGGCCGAAGGGTAGGCGTCAACCGTGGCTACACGGTCACCACCGGCGTGTGGGCGCGGGCCATCCTCCAGGACGAATATGGCGTTGACCTCAGCCGGGTGACGTGGGTTCCCACTGGCGACGAGCATGTGGCCGAATTCCGTCCGCCCGCCAACGTCATGCCGCTGACCGCGGACGGCGGCCTGGCCGAGCGCGTGGCCGCGGGAGATCCGGCAGCGGCGGTCGGGATCAGGCCGGACCGCCCCGGAGTCGCTCCGCTCATACCGGACGCGGCCGAAGCCGGGTTCCGCGCGCTCCGTGATCGCGGTCTGTATCCGATCAACCACTTGCTCGTCGTCAAGGACGATCTGCTCGACGCTCATCCGGACCTGGCGGCTGACCTGTTCAGCGCTTACGCCGAGGCAAAGGCCCGCTACGTCAGCCGGCTCCGCGGCGGCCTGGTCAAGGACCCGACACCGGCGGACCTCATGTACAAGCGGGTGCTGGACATCACCGCTGCCGATCCGCTGCCCTACGGGATCGAGCCGAACCGGGCCGTGCTTGAGTACCTGATCCGGCACGCTGTCACTCAGCGGATCCTGCCAGAGCCCGTGCCGGTGGAGGCGCTCTTTCCGCCGAGCACGCACACGCTGGCCGGCTGACCAGCGGAATCTGGCTGCCTGGCCGCTAAGTGCCGCCGCTCGCGGCTGCCCAGGCCTGCAGGCCCTCGTCGGTGAGCAGCCCAGAGAAGCCCTGGTCGGCAGCGCCGAGAAGCGGCCCGGCCGAGCCGAGCTGAGCCGGGACGAGCGGCGGGGGCGGCACGGCGCGGAACGCCATAAGCCCCTGGTGGTACGCGGCAGTCACCTCCGTGGCGGCCATGTCCAGCAGTGCGGGCCCGAGGCCGCCGAGGACGACGAGGTGCGGGTCGAGGCCGTTCACAAGACCCGCGATTCCCTTACCGACAGAGCCGGCGACCACCCGGATCCCCGCGAGCGCGTCCGGCTGGCCGGCGCGAGCCGAGCCCAGCACGCGGCGCAGGTAGCCAGCGCCGTCGTCGGGCACCGGCTCGCGCAGCAAGCGTGCGAGTGCCTCACCGTCGAGGCTGGTGTTCCAGCACCCCCGCGCGCCGCACAGACAGCGCTGGGCAGGATCGCCGAACGGCATGTGCCCGAACTCGCCCGCGGCGCCGGTCGAGCCCCGCACCGCCCGGCCGGCCTCGATGACCGCGCCACCGACGCCCGCATCGAGGTGCAGGTACAGCGTGGTGCCCACGCCAGCGCAGACGCCATGGCGGGACTCGGCGATGCCCGCGAGCGTCGCGTCGTTGCCCGCGAGGAACTCGACCCCGGGCTCATAACGCGGCCACAGCGCCGAAAGGTCGACATCATGCCAGGCCAGCCCGGGGGCATGCACCAGCGTGCTGCCCACCACGGTGCCGGGCACGGCGACCGCCGCGGCCCGCACGCGTGTGCCGAAGCGCCGCCGCACCCGGTCCAGCTCAGCGGCGACCGCATCAAGTACCTGGGCCTGGTCCCGGTCGTGCAGGCGCTCGGCCGCAGCGATCGTCCCGCCTCCGAGCTCGACCGCCGCGACCTGCCAGGCGCTGTGCGTGATCGAGGCGGCGGCCACGAGTGGCCCCTCGGGGTTGGCCCGCAGCGACGTCGTCGGCCTCCCGCGCCGGCCCGTTGACGGAGCCGACTGCTCGGAGACCAGCCGGGATCCGACCAGCCGGGCGACGGTCTCTGCCGCGAACCCGCTCGGTATCCCGATCTCGGCAGCCACGTGCGCGCGGGTGACGCCAGGGTGGTCGTGCACCGCTCGCACGATCGCGGTTTGCGCGGATGTCCGGAGGCCTGCCTTCATCTCGCTCATTTTATACTCGCTCAACGACGATAAACTGCAGGGGTGAGAGACGCTGACGGCACCTGCACTGGCTGGCCTCGGCTATGACCGCGCTGCTCGCGCTTATCACAGTGTTCGCCTGGGGCACCTGGATTCCGCTGGCCCAGCTCGTGCCTGGGGTTCCGCAGCGTTCCCGCACCTTCTACGCGACGGTCGGCAACGTCGTGCTCGCCACTGCTGCCCTGCTGGCCGGCGGCGGCAGCCTGGAGTTCGGCTGGCGGACCTTCTGGCTGCCGCTGGCCGGCGGCGTGGTGTGGACGGCAGGCAACTACTCCGCCTTCCGGGCCACCGAGGCGATCGGGCTCGCCCGGGCGGCCGGAACCTGGGCCCCACTGAACATCATCGTGGCGTTCGCCTGGGGGTCCCTGATCTTCGGCGAGCTGGACCACTTCACCGGGGCCCGCTTCGCCGTCCTGGGCGTCGCTCTGCTGGCCGTCCTCGCCGGGATGCTGCTGATCACCGGTTCCCGCGACAGTTCCGCCGCGCCGGGCTCCCCGTCGGCGCGCGTGGTAGCCGACGGCCGGGCCCGCCGCGGGGCGCTGTGGGCGGGCGCGGCCGGGGTTCTGTGGGGCAGTTACTTCATCCCGGCTCAGTGGGCTGCGGTACCCGCGCAGGTCAGCGACTTCCCGCTGGCGATCGGGATGGTTGGCGCCGGCCTGGCCCTCGCTCTGCAGGCTGGCGAGCCGGTACGCCTGGGCCCGCGGGCACTGTCCGCGCAGCTCGGCGCTGGCGCTCTGTTCGGCATCGGCAACCTGGCCCTGCTCGGCCTCGTCAGCCGGATTGGCACCGGCGCCGGTTTCACCATTGGCCAGCTCAGCCTGCTGGTCAACGCCAGCATCGGCATCTGGTTTTTCCACGATCCCAAGCCGGGGACACGGCAGGCGAGGATGGCGCTGGCTGGCATCCTGCTCGCGGGGGCCGGCGGCTGTGTCATCGGCGTGATGCGGTAGCTCGTCACCCGCCCGGGGTCCGTATCGTGATGCCATGACCACTGCCTCCCAGCGCACGGGGCCTGGGGCCGTCGAGGTGAGGCCCGTCGCAGGCGCCGAGATTCCGCAGTTCGTGGACACCGTTGAGACGGCGTGGGGCTTTGACTCCGGCGAGGAGGAGCGGCGGCGGTCTGGCCAGGAGGTAGCCGACCAGAGCCCGTTCGGCGCGTTCGTGGCGGGGGCGATCGTTGGGACGGCGATGTCGTTCTCGATCGAGCTGACCGCACCGGGCCAGGTTCAGGTGCCGATGGCAGGCGTTTCGTATGTCGCCGTGCACCCGCTGCACCGCCGCCAGGGGATCCTGCGGGCACTGATGCGCGCCCAGCTTGACGACCTGCACGCGCGCGGTGTGCCAGTGGCCGGCCTGGGCGCCAGCGAGGCGGGCATCTACGGCCGGTTCGGGTACGGGCCCGCGACCTGGGACAGCTCGTGGCGGCTGGCGCGCGGCGCTGCCCGGCACCTGGCTGACATGGATGACGCCGGCCGGCTGGAACTGATGGACGCGGCGACAGCGCGGGAGGTGCTCCCGGCCCCTGCGGAGCAGGCCCGCCGTTCCCAGGTGGGTGACGTGCGCGCCTATCCGGGCTGGTGGCGTGATCACACCGCTGATGACCAGCGGCGTGGCCGGCAGTTCGTTGTCTGCCGGGACGAGGACGGGGACGTCGGCGGTTATGCCAGCTACCGCATCGAGCGCGAGGAGCGTTACAGCTCGCATGCCACCGCGGTCGTCGACCACCTCGTCGCCTCCACCGGCACGGCGTACCGCAGCCTGTGGGCGTACCTGGCCGACCTGGACCTCACCGACGGGGTGGAAGCGCGGGGGCGGCCCGAGCATGAACCGCTGCAGTGGGCGCTGACCGACAGCCGGCAGCTCGTCGTGACCAGCGTGTACGACCACCTCTGGGTGCGGCTCGTCGACCTCCCGGAGGCGCTGAGCGCCAGGCGCTACGCGGCCGAGGGTTCGCTCGTGCTTGAGGTGGCAGACCCGTTCTGTCCCTGGAACGAGGGCCGCTGGCTGCTGGAAGCCGGCCCAGACGGCGCCTCCTGCGGCCCGCGCCCAGCACCGGCGGGGATGGCCTGCGGCTGGATGTCGCAGCCCTCGGGTCGCTGTTCCTGGGCGGCCCGTCCGTCGCCCGCCTGGCCGCTTCCGGTCTTGTCGACGCCGACCCAGCCTCGCTGCTCCGCGCGAACCAGATGTTCGCCACCGGGCTTGACCCCTGGTGCTCCACATGGTTCTGACCAGGATCAGCCTGGCGGCTCCTGCCCGGGCGTGACCTCGGCGGGGTAGCGGCGCGGGTCTGGCGGCTGGCCTTCGGCGAACACGTTGCAGAGGTCGTCGGCGACCTGGGTGATGACATCGGCTCCTTCAAGGCCCGCGATCAGGCCCGCGTCGATGGCATCGGCGCCGAGACGGGCACCGAGCAGGTTGCCGCAGATCGCGCCGGTGCTGTCGCTGTCGCCGCCGTGGTTGACAGCGTGCAGCACGCCGGAACGGAAGTCGCCGGCGGTGAGCGCGCAGTGCACCGCGATCGCCAGGGCCTCCTCGGCCACCCAGCCCTCACCCAGCTCCAAGAGCGAGTACGAGCCCAGCGGCCCGAGTTCCGCCGCGCGCACCGCGGCGTCCACAGCTTCCGCCACTTCCTCGCCACCGTCGGCCTGCCGCAGCTCGCTGACCGCGTGCACGACGGCCTGCCCCAGAGCGTCGCCGCTGGCAAGGTCGGCGACCATCAGCGCCAGGGCGCCGGCCGCGAGGTAGCCGCTGGGGTGGCCGTGGGTGAGCGCCGCCGCCTGGCAGCCGAGCCGGAACGGATCCCCGCCGGCCAGGCCGGCCGGGGCCACCCGCATCACGCCGCCGCATCCTTTGCTGTCGTTGGCAGCGAGGCCAGCCGGGTCAGGCTGAGGTGCTGACAAAGCGTTCAGGCACGTCATTCCTGGGCTGCGCCGGTGCTGCAGGAACTCCTGCGAGGCCAGCCAGCCGTCGCCGGACTGGACACCGCCTGATTGCGTCAGCATCCACCGCTGGTAGGCACGCCAGATCGCTGCGGACGCGTCGCGCTGCCCGGCGGGGGTCTGCTGGTCGCGGAGCAGTCCCTCGGCTGTGAACAGCGTCATCTGGGTGTCGTCTGTGATCGCCCCGGTCAGGCCGTAGGCGGGCACGTACCCGGTGACACCGGCCGCGCCGTAGCTGGCGCGGATCTCCTCCAGCGACTCGAACTCGATGCCAGCGCCGAGCGCGTCACCCACGGCACCGCCGAGCAGGCACCCGCGGTGCCGGTCACGCAATGTCGTCATCGGCAGTGGCTCCTCCGCGGGCACCCGGCAGAGGCCGGGCGCCCGCCGGGAGGGTATCAGCCGGTATCGGTCACGGTGCCGTAGACGGTCTGAGTGAACTCGTTGCCGCTGACGGTCAGGCCCAGCTCCACGTCGATCTCCCAGGTTCCGGCGGCCGGGTCAGCAGTCGTCAGCGTCGCCGTGCCGGCCGGCTGGCCGGCCGTGGTGTTCGGTGTGCTGCCGCTGGCGGCGACCGTGCCGTCCGGGGCCACCAGGTAGTAGGTGATCGTGTTGTCCGCGCTGACGTCAGCGGTCTGGAAGCTGGCCGCGAGGTGCGATGCCCCGGCGGGGACGTTGATGTTGTAGGTGTCCACCTGCCCGATGCTCCGGCCAACGGTGCTGGTGATCAGCGTCTGGAACGAGCCTCCTGACGAGGGGATCAGGGTGCGGCGCGCTACCGGCACCGAGGTCACCGCTGGAGCGGCGAACCCGGGCCCGGCCGAGGAGGCGAACTGCACCGACTCGGGATGGTCGCCCGGGCGCAGCGGGAAGGCCACCCGCAATGGCACCGAGACGCTGGTGTGCGGCGCAATGACCACCGGGCGGGACGCCGGGGTCGTGATCCAGTCCTGGCCGGACACCTTGAACGACAGCGGGCCGGTGTAGGTGCCCGGGACGATCGGCGGCAGCGCGAGGTCCTGGTCGATGCCGCCCCACAGGATGTCCGCGATCCAGCGGCCCGGCTGCGGCGCCGAGACCTCGATGTGCTGGATGTTCGGGATCGTCGCGGGCCGCCTCGGCGTCGCCAGGGTCCCGTCGTCGTAGGACTCCTGCGTCAGCTGGCCGCGGGGGTTGAACAGCTGGATCGCCAGCCTGTTGCCGTTGGTCGGGTCAGGCCAGATCATGTCGATGTCCAGCCGGCCCAGGTGCGGCGGGACGACGAAGGTGACCGGGCTGGCCGCAGTCGCGCCCGCCTCTGGCACCGGCTGGCTTGGGCTGGGAGCGCTGACGTTCTCGGTGACGGTCTTGCCGATCTGGAACTCCGTCCCGATCTGGCGGTAGCTGCCGCTCACCGTGACAGGGGAGCCGCTGGTGTTGTACAGGCTGACGTTCTGGCTGCTGACCGTCCCGCCATTGCCTTCGGTGTCCAGTTGCGACGGGGAGGCGACCAGCGCGTTTGAGCCATTGCTGCCAGGCAGGGTCGTGCCAGGCATCTCCTGTGCGGCCTTCACGGCGGCGTAGACGTTCAGAAGCCCGGACCCCTGCTGGTCGGCGGGCGAATCGATGTCGCTCGCCGTGCTGGTCAGGATCTCCTTGACCTGCGCGGGCGTCGGGCTGGCAGCGTTGTGAGTTTCCCGGTAGGCCTGGATCACGTCAGCCGCGGCCCCGGCGATCAGCGGCGCCGACTCGCTGGTCCCGCGCATCGACTCGGTCGGGTAGTCCGGCGGGCACCCGCCTGAGCCGTCCGCGCAGGCCACCTCGCTGCCGTACCAGCCCGGGGCGGACAGGTCGACCAGCTTGTTCGTGGGAGCTGTGCCCGCCGAGGACAGCGCGGCCATGTTGTTGGACACATAGCTGCTGTAGCCGTCGTCCATCGCTACCAGCCGGAAGTTGTCAACAGCGGCCGCCGCTATCACGTTCGGGTCCGCAGCTGGCGAGAGCACGGTTCCCGAGTCGCCGCTGTCACCAGCCGAGGCCACCACGGTCACGCCCGCGGCGACCGCCGCGTTGTCCACCGACTCGAAGAAGTCCGCATCCGGGGTACCGGGGATGTACGGGGCCCCGAAGGACTCGGAGATGACATCCGCGCTGTCATTGCTGACCGCGTTGTCGATACCCGAGACGACCTCGGCCAGGGTCTGCACCGGCGGGTCGTACGGCGTGTTGGACAGGTCGATCAGGGAGGCACCCGGAGCGTCGCCCTTGATGTAGAAGGTGCAGCCGGGCGGGACCGGTACGGTGGCGTCCGGCAGCGCGCCCGAGTACTGGTAGGTGACGGTGCCCTGGGCGGCGATCGACGAGGCGTCGCCGTAGAACTCGTCGTTGCTGTCGTTCGCGGTGTAGTCCGGGGCGTCGATGACGACCGGTGTTCCGTCCGGCCGGAAGAAGTTGGGGTTGCCCGCCAGCTCGTTCATGCCCTCGTTCGCGACCACGACCCCGGTGCCTGTGGCGATGGAGTTAGCTTCGTCCGGCGCGCTCGGATTGCCGTTGGAGGCGTGAATGTCGGCGTCGGCCTCACCCTCCTGCAGCGGCGCGGACGGCCCGGCCGGGTTGAACGGGCAGGTACTCGATCCGCTGTTCCTCGCCACGTTCGCCACCCTCGGCACCGGCAGCGCGGTAGCCGGGGCAACCTGAATCCTCGGATCTGGGATGACCTCCGCGACCGCCGGGCTGCCGCGCAGAGCGCTGACCTCAGCGGCGGACAGTGTGGCTGCCACCGCGCTGGGGTCGGTCAGCTGAAGCACGTCCGTGCCGTGGCTGGCGCGGATGCTCGCGACGACGGACGCCTGATCCGATGCGGCGTCAGCCTTCAGCTTGGGGCCTTGCGTCCGCATGTTCATCCTGGTGGGCTGGGTCTTCAGCACCACGATCACCGCCCCGCCCTTTGCCGCGCCGTCGGGCGCGGGAGCGAGCGGCGCAGCGGCGGCGCTCTCAGCGAGTGCCGGCAGGCAGTAGCCAGTACCGGCCATCAGTGCCAGGGCGGAACCAGTGGCAATGCCTGTTCTTAAAAGGCGACGAAGGCCCGGCCGTCCGCTCCGCCCATGCGCGTCCATTCCTGGCTCCGTTCTCGGGGAAACCTGGTGGCCAATCTCCAAGGCAGTTAGCTGCCGCCAAGCAACCGTCCGTCCGTTTCACAGAGGTTGTCAAGGGTGCCTGCGTCCGTGGCCAGATGCCGGCTTCGCCGGGGTGTCACCCGGCCTGAGCATCGGCGGGTACAGGACGGCGGCGGCGCCGCGCCGGTACAGCAGCGGCGGCCGGCCGCTGGCCGGCCCGGCTGCCGCTTCCGCAGATCGCCGCGCTTCGGCGACGAAGCCGTCGGTGCTCAGCACCTTGCGGCGGAAGTTGCCCAGGTCGGGCGCCTCGCCCCAGACGGCGCTGTACACCCGGCGCAGGTCCGCGAGGGTAAAAGGCTCGTCCACGAACCTGGTGGCCAGAGTGGTGTACTCCAGTTTGGACCGGACCCGCTCCACCGCGTCGGCGAGGATCTGCGCGTGGTCGAACGCCAGCGAGGGGGCGTCCGGGCCGCTGTTGCTCAGGCCGAGGTCCTCGACCGGCCACCACCGCGCGGCCGCGGCGTCACCGCCTGGCCGCGGGTCCGGCAGGCCGGGAGCAAGCGCCACGTGGGCGACTGACACGACCCGCATCCGCGGGTCACGGCCGGGGCCGGAGTAGGTGCGCAGTTGTTCCAGGTGGCCGGTGAACCCGGCGACGCCGGTCTCCTCAGCCAGTTCGCGTACGGCAGCCTCGCCCGCGCTCTCGCTGGCCCGGACGAACCCGCCGGGCAATGCCCAGTAACCGCGGAACGGGTGGCCGCGGCGCTGCACCAGCAGCACTGTGAGCAGGCCCGCGCGGATGGTGAACACCGCCAGGTCCACGGTCACCGCGAACGGCGGGAATTCGCCCGGGTCGTAGCCGTGCAGGAACTCGCGCTCCCCGAGACGCTCAGCCGGGGGGTCCGCCGCGTCGCTCATCGCGCCCGCCCTCCCGCCACGGCATCGTCGGTGATCGCCGGGCCAAACGCGGCCCGGCGGCTGAGCACCGAGTCGGTGACCCGAACCGCCAGGTCGAGCCTGGTGTCAATGCTGCCAGTCAGCAGCACCCACGAGTGACCGGCCCCGGTCAGGGCCGCGGCGAACCACCCAGTCATCGCGGCCCGCACCGCCAGGTCCCCCTCGCGCATTCCGTCGTCGACCCAGGGGACGCCATCATCCGAGGTGAGCAGGTACACCCCGCGGGGCGGCAGCAACTGCTTCGCCCACGGCTGCAGGCCGCGCGCCTGCCCGCCCAGGTACCTGCGCTCCCACACCGACGTGGCGAACGCATCGGTGTCGCAGACCACCAGTGGCGATCCGGCAGCGGCTGCCTGGTTCTCCCGCCGGGTCTGCTCGGCAGCGACCGCGTCGAAGTCAGCCGCCGTCCACTTCAGATCCTGCAGCGGCGGCTCGGGCAACCCGCCGGCCGTCGCGGCGGCCCGGGCTTGCTGCCATTTGGTCTCGGTAAACTCGCGGCCGGCCTCGCTCACGCACACCGTGCGCGCCCACACGCCACCGCGGCGGCGGTAGTGATCGGCAAGCAGCCCGGCGACCGTCGAGGTACC
Source organism: uncultured Actinomycetota bacterium (assembly GCA_963815375.1). GTDB lineage: Bacteria > Actinomycetota > Actinomycetes > Streptosporangiales > Streptosporangiaceae > JASHPR01. The sequence goes on from CAWFGX010000001.1 coordinate 646,683, forward strand.
AGTCGACTCCGCGCCTACGACGACGACCCGCGTGGCCAGCCCTTCCTGCGCGGACGCGGTCAGGCAGTCCCAGCCGCCGTACAGGTCCGAGCGGATCGTGCTGGCCGACACTGGCATCACCTGCCTGGCGGGGTCGACGCAGACGTGCTCGGCGTCCAGCCGCGCGGCCAGCTCGTCGCCGTACGCCTCGCTGCTGAACAGCGCGTCCACCGGCGGCCGCGCATCCTGCTCCAGCGCCGCGCGCATGACCGCCACCTGAGCCGCCCAGATCGCCTGATCGCTGAAATCCACGGGCACGTCACAGCGCACCCCGGTAACCGTCACGGCGGGCAGGCCCGCACAGGCGGCCCGGAGCCAGGCCACCCGGCCGGCCAGAGACACGGTTTCGCCGCCCGCGGCCATCGCCAGCACCGTGAGCTCCCCGCAACCGGACGCGGCCTGCTCAATCAGGTACTGGTGACCCCGGTGAGGCGGATAGAACTTCCCGACCACCAGGCCGTGCCCGAACCGGACGGTCACGCTGTCCTCCCGCCGGGCACCGCAGCCGGATCCGGGCCGATTGTGACTGCCTTGCCGGACCGCAGCGCGCTTCGCCATGCCCGCACGCCGGCGAAGCACATGGCCAGGAACAGAACGTAGACGAGCGCGGTCAGGTCAAGGCGCTTCACCAGGTACAGCGGGACGTAGACGAGGTCGGCCGCGATCCAGAAGGCCCAGTTCTCAATCTTCTTGCAGTTCAGCAGGAACTGGGCGGCGAGTGAGACCGACGTGGTCAGCGCGTCCCAGAACGGCGCGACGTCGTGAGCCTCGCGGAGCACGGCTGTCAGGCCCCAGGTTGCGAGGCCGGCGAACGCTATGCACGCGGCCAGCAGCGGCCAGCCGCTCCGGCCGGCCACCAGCCGGGTCCGGTCCTGGCCGCCGTGCAGCCACTGCCACCATCCGGTGAAGCCCAGCACGATGTACACCACCTGCAGGCTCGAGTCGGCGAACAGCCGTGCGGACAGGAACAGCACCAGGAAGAACACGCTGTTCGCGATCCCTACCGGGAAGTTGCTGATCCGTGCGAGCACCGTCAGCCACACGCTGGCCGCGCCGGTCACGAACCCCAGCAGTTCGGCCACTGACACGTGATCATTGCCCAGAGTGAACAGCGCCACGTTCAGAGGCGCCAGGAGATGAGCCAGTCCGGCCACGTGTCCTCCTAGTTATAGTCAATTAGACTATAACTAGGAGGCCATTCACGCGTCTACGGGCAGCGGGATGAATAGCTGCAGCCTTTCCACAGCTGCAGTTCAGGGCAGACGCAGCTGGCAGGCAGTAGATCGGTGTCACCCGCACTTATCCTGTCCGTGACAACCGTTCTTTGCGTGGGGCTATGAATCGCGAGCCTGATGGTGACAAGGACCCCGGGCCGTCTCGGCCTGCGGTTCGCGTGTCGCGCCGGGTTCTCGCGGCTGCGTTCGCGGCTGTCGCTGCTCTCATCGCAGTCATCGTCGTGCTCGCGATCCGTCCTGGCAGTGCGGCCAGCCCGGCGGGTGCCGCGACGCCAAGCCCCTCCCCGACCGCGACGGCCACGCTGTCGGTATCAGCCATCTACCAGCGGCTCAGGCCGTCCGTGGTCGTTGTCCGCACCGCCAGCGACCTCGGGACCGGTGTGATAGTCGCCGATGATGGCACGATCCTGACCGCGAATCACGTTATCGCGGGCGCCAGCGGCGTCACGGTCACGTTCTTCGACGGCACCACGGCCCAAGCATCCGTCGAGTCCGCCAATCCGAAGCAAGACATAGCTGTGCTCACTCCGGCGTCGCTGCCGCAGGTGGTTGTGCCGGCAGCGCTTGGTGGCAGCCCCGGCGTCGGGTCTGGGGTGGTCGCGATCGGCAATCCGCTCGGCCTGGCCGACAGCGTGTCCGCGGGGGTCGTCTCCGGCCTGAACCGCACAGCGGATACCGCTCAGGGCAGCTACTCCGGGCTCATCCAGTTCGATGCGTCGATCAACCCCGGAAGCTCCGGCGGCCCGCTGCTGAACCTCCAGGGAACGGTGATCGGCATCGTGGTGTCGATCGCCAACCCGGCACACGAGGATGCGTTTGCCGGGATCGGCTTCGCCGTACCGATCGGTGCCGCGCTCGGCGGCGGGAGTGGCACCGGCCCGCACGAACCGCTTATATGACCGGCGAACTTACAGGAGGACATCCATGACCCCTCCGGCCGCACACCCGTCCCCGGCCGACTCCGCCAACCCCCTCGAGCCGATGCTGTTCGAGGTCAAGCGGATCATCGTTGGCCAGGACCTGCTGCTGGAGCGGATGGCTGTCGCCCTGCTGGCCGGCGGGCATCTGCTCGTGGAAGGCGTGCCGGGCCTGGCCAAAACACTGGCCGTGAAGTCGCTCGCCGCAGTGGTCGGCGGGCAGTTCCAGCGCATCCAGTTCACTCCCGATCTGGTGCCCGCCGACCTGACCGGGACGCGCGTCTATCATCAGCACACTGGCGAGTTCGAGACCCAGCTCGGCCCTGTCTTCGCCAACCTGCTGCTGGCCGACGAGATCAACCGCGCTCCCGCCAAGGTGCAGAGCGCCCTGCTCGAGGTGATGCAGGAGCACCAGGTCACCATCGGCCGCGAGACATTCAGCGTCCCTGAGCCGTTCCTGGTGATGGCGACGCAGAACCCGATCGAGTCGGAGGGCACCTATCCGCTGCCCGAGGCGCAGGTCGACCGGTTCATGATGAAGGTCGTCGTCACATACCCGAGTCCCACCGAAGAGCACGCCATCGTGGAGCGCGCGCTGCGTCCGCCTGAGCCAACCCGGGCGATGCTCACGCCGGAAGACCTGATCGCTATGCAGCGGCGCGTGCAGGAGCTGTACGTCGACCCGGCCATCACCGACTATGCGGTCCGCCTGGTGACCGCCACCCGCCTGCCCGGCCTCGCCGGACTTGATGACCTGAAGCGGTACCTGAGCTACGGGGCCAGCCCACGCGCTTCCATAGCCCTGGTGACCGGTGGCCGGGCGCTGGCGTTCCTCCGGGGCCGCGACTACGTGCTGCCGTACGACGTCAGCGAGCTCGCTCTGGATGTGCTGCGGCACCGAATAGTGCTCTCGTATGAGGCCCTCGCCGAGGATGTCGCCCCGGACCACATCGTCAGCCGCGTGCTCGACGCCGTGGCTGAGCCCGAGGTCGTACTGCAGGGCCACTGAACCTATGCGCACCGCTCCCGAACGGCTTCTGCTCCGCCTCGAATGGCGGGTCGTCCGCCGCATCGAAGGACGTGTGCAGGGTGGCTACCGCACCGTGCACCGTGGGCACGGCAGCGATTTCGCCGGCCTGCGCGGGTACGTCGAAGGCGACGACGCCCGGCACATCGACTGGAATGTCACTGCCCGGCTGAACGAGCCTCATCTGCGCATGTTCAACGAAGACCGCGAGCTCACCGTATGGCTGGTGCTGGACCGGTCCGCATCCATGGCGGTGGGCGCGCCCGGGCGCGGGAAGCATGACGTGCTCGCCGAGCTGGCCCTCGTGCTCGCCCGCCTGTTCACCCGCGGCGGGAACCGTGTCGGCGCCCTGTACTACGACACCGGGATGGCGCGGATAGTGCCACCCGGCGCCGGCCGCCGGCATGTGCTTCGCATCGGCGCCGAGCTCGACCGCACCGGCGGGACGCGGCGTGGCGACACAACCAATCTTGCCGCGATGCTGGAGACGGCCGCCCGGCTCGCCCGGCGCCGGAGTCTGGTCATCGTCGTCTCCGACTTCATCGGTGAGGGCGACTGGGAACGCTCCCTGCTCCGTCTGGCCCAGCGCCACGAGGTCGTGGCCCTCCGGGTCACCGACGCCGCCGACGACGAGCTTCCGGAGGCCGGGCTGATTGTGGTCGAGGACGCCGAGACCGGCGAGCAGCTCATCGTCGACTCCGGCGACCCGTTGCTGCGGGCGCGGTTCGGCGCGGGTGCAGCCGAGCGTGAGACCCGCCTGAACGCGAGCATGGGCCGGGCCGGTGTGCCGGCCCACCGCATCAGCACCGCTGACGACCTCGTCGGCTCGCTCATCGAGGTCGTGGCCCACACCCACCGCAGGCGCGCATGAGCCTGGCCTCCCCCGCGCTGCTCGTTGCCGGCCTGCTGGTCGCCGCGGCTCTCGGCTGGGCTGTGGTCGCGGCGACCCGGCGCCGTTCGGCCGCGCTGACAGCAGCTGGCATCACGACCGGGGCCCACGTCCGGCAGGCCGGGGCCTGGCTCACCCTCGCGGGCATCGCCGCGCTCGCGATCGCCGTCGCTGGCCCTTCAGCCTCTGTGCCGGTCCCCCGGGCTGTCGGCACCGTCATCCTCGCCATGGACGTGTCCGGGAGCATGGGCGCCACCGACGTCGCGCCTAGCCGGCTGGCAGCGGCAAAGAAGGCAGCGCTGTCCTTCATCGCGGCCCAGCCGGGCAGCGTCCAGATCGGCGTGGTCGCGTTCGAGGAGGGCGCGCTGGTCACAGAGCGCCCGAGCGCTGATCACACGGACGCCCAGGCGGCGATCAGCGGGCTGGCGGTCGGCGGCGGCACCTCGCTCGGCTCGGCCATCCTTACCTCGCTGTCGGCGATCACAGGCAAGACGGTCTCCGTCGGGCGCAACGGGGTCCTGCCCAACATCGGTTACTGGCCGTCAGCCACGATCGTGATGTTCACCGACGGCCAGGACGAGGGCGAAGGAATCAGCACTTCAACGGCCGTCGCTGTCGCGGAGAAGGCGGGCGTGCACGTCGACACCGTCGGCGTCGGCACCACCGCCGGTACGACAGTAGACGTCGAGGGCTATCACCTGTTCACCGCGCTCGAACCCGGCACGCTCAGATCGATCGCAGGGGCCACAGGCGGCACGTACCACCCCGCCTCGGACTCCAGCGAGCTCGACGGCGTCGCCTCGACGATCAAGCTCCGGCTCACTGTCGCCAGCCAGCAACTGCCGCTCGCGGGCGCGTTCATCGCGCTGGCCCTGGTGCTGCTGGCCGGAGGCGCCGTGCTCACCATCCTCCGGTCAGGGCGGGTGATCTGAATGCCATTCGCCTGGCCGTGGGCCTTGGCTGGTCTGCTCGTGATCCCACTGCTGTTCGCGGCCTGGTGGTGGATGCGGCGCCGGCGCCGGCGCAGTGCGGTACGTGTGACCTCGATCGCCCTCGTTCGGGCGGCGATACCAGGCCGCACGCGCTGGACGCGGCGCATCCCCGTCGCACTTCTCGTGGCCGGGCTGGCCGTGTTGTGCATTGGCGCCGCGCGTCCGCAAGCGACCGTTCCGGTCCCGTCGAGCTCCGCGACGATCATGCTCACCCTCGACGTCTCGGGCTCCATGTGCTCTACCGACGTGCAGCCAAACCGCATCACCGCCGCCGAGGACGCGGCCGGTGCCTTCATCAAGTCCGAGGCCGGCGGTCCGCGCATCGGCATTGTCGCGTTCGCGGGAACCGCCGGGGTCGTGGTCCCCCCGACCACTGACACCGGCAAGCTGCTCAGCGCCCTGAACGGTCTCACCACCTCAGGGGGCACCGCCATCGGTGAGGGAATCCTGGCCTCGCTCAACGCCATCGCCCAGGTCGACCCGTCGGTCCCGCCGAGCAGCGCCCGCCCTCAAAGCCGCAGCGGATATGCGCCCGATGTGATCGTCGTACTCACCGACGGCTCGAACAATCAGGGCGTCGACCCGCAGATCGCAGCGCGCCAGGCCGCTGCCCGTCATGTCCGCGTGTTTACGATTGGATACGGCACAACCCATCCCGCGCCCCTTGAGTGCAGCTCCTCCCAGTTCGGCGGCTTCGGCGGCCTCGGCGGCTTCGGCGGAGGAGGGGGCGGGGGCAACTTCGGTGGGGGCGGGGGCCTCGGCGGCTTCGGCGGGCGCAATCCGCTCGTCGCTGACTACCAGGCGCTCATGCAGATCGCCAGCATTACTGGCGGCAAGTTCTACCGCGCGCAGAGCGCCAGCCAGCTCAAGGACGCCCTCGGCCACCTCTCGGGCACAATAACGATTGTCCGCAAGCAGGTCGACCTGGCCACGTGGTTCGCCGGCTTCGGAGGGCTCTTTGTCGCTGCGGCCCTGGCGCTCTCGCTCTGGTGGAGCCGGGTCCGGCGCCCCGGCGGCTAACCCTCTCAGCCGTCCTCGACCGCGGATGCCGACCGGGGGCAGGAGCGGAGCCAGTCGATGGTGGCGTCCAGGCCAGTCCGGTAGTCGATGCGGGGTGCCCAGCCGAGGGTCTCGCGGGCCTTGCGGTTGCTGAAGTCCTGGTTCTTGCCGAGCACTTGCACGGCCTGGCGCGACAGCAGCGGCCGCGTCGTCAGCCTGGTAGCCCGGCGGAGCACGCGGTAGCCGTGCTCGATCGAGAAGCCCAGGGCGTGAGCCAGAGGATAGGGCACGCTCCTGTGGACCGGCGGACAGCCGAGGCCGCTGGCGAGGTCGTCAGTGAACTGCTTCCAGGTCACGGGCAGGCCGTCGGTGATGTTGAACGCCTGGCCCGGGGCCGCGTCGTGGCTGAGCGCGAGCAGCGCGGCATCGGCCAGGTTCTCTACGTAGCACAGGCCTGCGATGGGTCGGCCGCGGTCGATCAGGACCATGTTGCCGCCGCGGATGGCCCGGGCGATCTCGCCGACAACGTCCTTCGACCGTGGCCCGTAGACGGTTGCCGGGCGGAGGATCGCCGTGTCCAGGCCGTGCTGCCGCGCCACGCGGCGGACCTCGGCCTCGGCACCCAGCTTCGTGCGCGCGTACCAGTTCCGGAAGCCTGGCGGAGGGTGGTCTTCCTCGACCGCTGCAGTGCCTGGGTAGCCGTACACGTCGGTGGTGCTCACGTGCACGACGCGCTCCACTGAGGCGCTGACCGAGGCCTCCAGCAGGTTGCGGGTTCCGCCGACGTTGATCCGCGTGATTTCCTTGCCGGTACCCCAGTCGGAGACGAGCGCTGCGCAGTGGACCACATACCGGCAGCCAGCGCACGCGCGGGCGAGTGAATCTGGTGCCGTGATGTCTCCGACCGCTAGCTCGACTGCGAGACCGTCCAGCAGCGATGTGTCGCTGCCCGGCCGCACCAGGCAGCGCACCTGATAGCCCTCGTCGACCAGCCGTCGCGCCAGGTGCCCGCCGATGAACCCGGTCCCGCCGGTGATCAGGCACAGGTCCTCACGGGCCCGGCCGGGCAGCCGTGCCGTCACCTCTGCGCCGTCACGCCGGCTGCTCCCCGCCCGCCGTTGCGCCGTAGTGTCGCGGTCGCGATGTCGCGCACGACTCGCCAGTTCTTTCCCGCGTCACCGACGCTGTCGGCCAGAACCGCCTCGAGCGCGGCCAGGAAGCTGCGCGCCTCCGGCTCCGACAGCGTCAGCGGAGGTGACAGCTTGATCACGTCGTTCTTGCCGGCCGCCATCGTGATCACGCCGTGGTCGCGGTGCAGTGGAATCACGATTAGCTGGGGGAAGAGCCCTTCGTGCGCCAGGTGGATCAGGCGCCAGTTCAGCCGGGCCCAGCGCGAAGTCGGCGCGCACAGCTCGATGCCGATCATCAATCCGCTGGCCCGCACCTCGCTGATGATCTCGTAGCGCTTGCCGAGATCTGCAAGCCCGTCGCTCAGCACGCCGCCGATACGCGCCGCATTCTCGACCAGGCCGTCTCGCTCGATGATCCGCATCGAGGCCAGGCCCGCTGCCATCGACAGCCGGTTGCGCCCGAACGTCGACTGATGCACGTAGGAGCGTTCCAGGGTCCCGACCGCTCGCTGGTAGATCTCCCGGGTTGTGACCATCGCAGCGACCGGCATGTAGCCGCCGCTGAGCGCCTTCCCGACGAGCACGAAGTCCGGCTCAAGCCCCCAGTGCTCGAGCGCGAACCACTTGCCGGTGCGCCCGAGGCCGGTCTGAACCTCGTCGGCCACGAACAGCGTTCCGTACTTCTGGCATAGCGCTTGCGCCGCCTGCAGGTAACCCTCGGGCGGCAGGGCAACCGCCCGGCCCTGGACCGGCTCGACGATGAACGCTGCCACGTCCCGCTTGCGGAGCTCGGCCTCCAGCCGGGACAGATCGCCGAACGGAACACGCTCGCAACCGGGCAGCAGCGGGCCGAAGCCTTCCTTGAAGAAGTCGTCACCGACCAGTGATAGCGGCCCGAACGTGACGCCGTGGAAGCCGCTGTCGCAGGAGAGCAGCCGCGGCCGGCGCGTCGCCGCTCGGGCGAATTTCATCGCCGAGTCGACCGCCTCGGCACCGGTACTGGCAAAGAACACTGCATCCAGTCCGCGCGGCAGACGCCGCGACAGCTCTTCTGCGAGCATCCCGGCGAGCACGGAGTAGTGGATCTGGACCCCGTCTACCAGGTCTGCGGCGAGGACTGACTGCAGCACCTCCCGCAGATCGGGATGGTTGTGGCCGAGGCTGGCGAAGCCCTCGCCGCTATGGAAGTCCAGGTACGCCCGGCCCGCAGAATCGTAGAGGTAGCAGCCCTGCGCCGATACGTAGTCCCGGTCGAACCCGAGGGTCCGCAGGACATCGACGAGCGACGGGTCGAGATGGCGCGCGGCCAGGCTGATGGCCTCACCCGAACGGGCGAGTGCGTCAGCGACCACACCGAGGCCATCGGTGGCCTGAGCGGGCACAAGCTCGGCATTCACAGCTGCACTCTCACCGGAGACGAAATTCGTGCCGACGGACAAGAACCCAGCGAGCCAGTGAGATGCCGTGCGCAGGACCCAACCCATCGTGATGTGTCATGATCAACCGGAAATTGTACAGCCGGGCCGCTGATGGCACTGGTGGATCTTAGAAGATCTGACACGATCAGGGCCGGTATGCCCAGTCCCCCGCTCAAGCACGGGCTTCAGGCCTGTTCCAGCGACGGGGAGTTCGCGCGGTTCAGCGAGGCCGGCTTCGTCAGCCACGTGGCTCCCGCGCCGGGTGCTCCATCAGCTCGACCGTCAGGTTGTCGGGGCCCCGTGTATAGATGACCTTCGTGCCAGCGTGCGGGCCATCGGCGACGACCTGCACCGGGTTGACCGGCTCGAAGCCGTACCTCCGCCCGGCCTCGATCACCGCCTCGATGTCGTCGACGTCCAGGCACAGGTGCAGCTGGCCGTTGTCACAGGGCCGAAGGGCGGAGCTGTCCTTGTCCGCTGGGCTGGAGTAGCACAGCAGCTCGATCGTGTGGTTGCCGGCGTCGACGAAGCGGATGTCGATCACGCATCCATCGACGCCGGTTACCTGCTCGAACAGCTCCCCGCCGACGTGCACTGGGTCGCTGACCTCCAGGCCCAGGGCGTCGCGGAAGTAGCCGACCGCACGGTCGAGGTCGGAGACGGTGATGCCGGTATGGCCGACACCGGTGACGTGACTGGCGTTCACAGGCTGGTCACCTCCACCACGCACACGGACGAGCCGACGTTGACGTTATCGCCCTCAGCGACGCAGTGCTCCAGCATCACACCGTCAGCCGTCGCCTCGACCTCCTGGCTGACCTTCTCGGTCTCGATCTCGTACAGCGGGTCGCCTGCCCGGAATGGCTCGCCGGGCTGCCTGCAGAACCGGATGATCGTGGCCTCCTCCATCGTCATCCCGATCTTTGGCAGCTTCACAAAGGCCCGCGCGCTCATGCGCGCACCCCGGCCAGGCTGAGCACGGCCTCGGTGATTCTGGCCTGGCCCGGGATGACGTGAGCCTCAGCGTTCGGCGCGTACGGAATGGCCACGTTCGGCGTGGTCACACGGCGCACTGGCCCGCGCAGCGAGCCGAAGCCTTTCTCGGCGACCAGTGCCGCGATCTGGCTGGCAGCGCCGCAGCACTCCCGGGCCTCGTCCACGACGACCAGGTGACCGGTCTTCGCGACCGACGCCAGCACCGTCGTCTCGTCGAAGGGCACGAGCGTGCGCGGGTCGATGACCTCGGCGCTGACGCCCTGCCCGGCAAGGGACTGCGCAGAGGCGAGCGCGGGCCGGACCATGCGGCCGATCGCGACGACTGTGACGTCATCACCGCTGCGCAGCACTGACGCGCTGCCCAGCGGGACAAGGTGATCGCCGTCCGGGACCTCGCCCTGCTCGCCGCCGCGGCCCGACGGCTCCAGGAAGAAGCTCGGGTTGCGTCCCCTGATCGCGGTCTTCAGCAGGCCCTTCGCGTCGGCGGCAGTCGACGGTGTCAGCACGTTGATCCCGCCGAGGTTCATCAGCACCGGGTAGGCCGAGTCGGAATGCTGCGCGGCGTTGGCGGCGCCGCCACCGTACCCGGCGATGACAGTGATCGGGAGCTCCATCTGCCCGCCGGTCATCAGCCGCAGCTTGGCCATCTGGTTCGCGATCGCGTCCATGCCGGTGTACACGAAGTTGGAGAACATCATGTGCACCACCGGCCGGTACCCGGCCGACGCCAGGCCAACGGCCATCCCGGTCAGCGTGGCCTCGCAGATCGGGGTGTTGCGGATCCGGTCGTGGCCGAACCGCTCGTGCAGTCCGCGCATGTCGCCGACGATTGACAGCTCGACGTCCTCGCCGTAGATCACGACCTTCGGGTCGCGTTCCATCTCCTCGGCCAGGGCGTCATTGACGGCCTCGATGAGACGCCGGCGTGCCATCGCGCTAGCCCTCCTGCCCGGCGAACATCAGCGTCTCCGCGAGCCCCGGGTCCGCCGGCTCTCCTGCCTCCGCGTAGGCCGCAGCCTCGCTGACCTGGCGCCGCACGCGCGCGTTCACGTCGACGAGGAGAGCCCTGTCGGCCACGCCGGACGAGAGCAGGCTCGCTTGCAGCAGCTCAATGGGGTCCTTCGCCCGCCACTCGTCGATCTCGGCGTCCTCCCGGTACCGGCCGCCGGCCAGCACGAACCTCTCGGCTTCGAAGTGGCCCTGGATGCGGTAGGTATGAGCTTCGATGAACGAGGGTCCGCCTCCGGCCCTCCCGCGGGCCGCAGCCTCGCCGGCCGCCTGCCAGACCGCGACCGCATCGTTGCCGTCAACCTCGACAGCCGGCATGCTGAACGCACGGGCCCGGTCAGCGATCCGCCCGGCTGTCACCTCTTTCGACGGCGTGAACTCGGAGAACGCGTTGTTCTCGCACACAAAGATCACCGGCAACTGCCAGAGCGTGGATACGTTCAGCGTCTCCATCAGCACGCCCTGGCTCGACGCACCGTCGCCGAAGAAGCAGACCGCTACTTTGCCGTCGCCGTCGAGTTTCGCGCCGAACGCGGCCCCCGTCGCGATCGCTAGCCCGGCACCGACAATGCCGTTGGCCCCGAGGATGCCCTTGGAGATGTCGGCCACGTGCATCGAGCCGCCCATGCCGCGGCAGATGCCTTCCTGCTTGCCCCAGATCTCGGCCATCATCGCGTTCAGGTCGCCGCCTTTGGCCAGGTAGTGACCGTGGCCGCGGTGGGTGGAGGTGACATAGTCCCGGTCGGTGAGGTGCGCGCACACGCCGGCTGCGACCGCCTCCTCCCCGATGTACAGGTGCACCGCACCAGGAAGCTTGCCTGCCGCGCTGTCGGCGCTCAGCCGCTCCTCCGCCCGGCGGATCAGCAGCATCCGCTCATACAGCCGCAGCAGTTCCGCCGGGTCCGGCTGAGTGCCCTCTGGAGCGCGCGCGTCGGCCAAACCGCCGCGCGGCCGCTCGCTACTTCCTGGAGCGCGCGCGTCGGCCAAACCGCCGCGCGGCCGCTCGCTACTTCCTGGAGCGCGCGCGTCGGCCAAACCGCCGCGCGGCCGCTCGGTGGTGGTCATGCAGCCTCCCGTCCGCGTCGTCGCGGCGCCCCGCTGGCACCATCCTCGCCATCATCTGGCCGCTTACCGGGAACCGTCCAGGCTCTGCCCGGAAGCCTCGACGATTGGGGGCAGGACCGGCGGAGGATGCGGCGACAGCGCCGCTGGCTCAGAGCTACGACCGGGCGGCGAACCTAGCGCAAGTTGCCGTCGTCGCCTTGCTCGGTAATCAGGCTGGTCAGCATGCCGGTGATCTGCTGCAGCAACTGCCACGACCGGCCTGGCTTCTGCCCGCGACCACAGCAAGGGCCCCACGCTGGCCTGGCTGCACTCGGCGGGCCTTACCCGCGGCCAGACGACCCGGGGTGAACGGCGCCGCGAACCGGTTCGGCGGGACTGAGAACGCCGAGAAGCATGGCCAGCCCTTCCAGCTCGGAGTCGGCCAGCGGCGCGAGCGGCCCGGCATCCTCGAGGAGTTCGCGCCAGAACGTGGCCCGCAGCCGCTCCCCCTCTGGGGTAAGCGCCAGCGCCTTGATACGGCGGTCGCCCGGGTCGGGCCGGCGCTCAACGACGCCACGCCGCTCCAGCCGGTCCACAAGCACGCTGAGGTTGGACGCGTCGTAATCCAGCCGCGCTGCGAGGCTCCGCATCGGGACTGCCTCGCCCGGCGTGAGGCTTAGCAGAGCGTTGACCTGGGACGTCGACAGGCCAGCCGCCGCCGCGTGCGCCGCCCAGTTCTGCCGGAGCCGCTCAGCGATCCCCAGCAGCGACAGGCGCACCTCCTGCATCAACCGGAGCCGCTCGGTCGCCGGGGGCGGCAAGTCGGCTGGCAGGTGCATGGATCCAGAGTCTATCTGGCGGTATGCTGGTGGCTCATAATGGTGATACATAACTATTTTATGTTTGACGACGAACTCTGCGTGGCTCGGCCGGCCCGCACCGGCCGCACGGCCACCGGGGAGCCCGCATCGCCCGAGAGGAGTACCGCATGCCCGCTGACGACACGCCCGTCCGCAAGTCAGTGACCGTTCCCGTCAGACCCGACGTCGCGTTCCGGATCTACACAGAGCGGCCGCGTGAATGGCTGCCAGCCGAGCACACGTTCATCCGGAACCCGGAATCGATCACCTTCGAGCCGCGAGAGGGCGGCCGGTTCTACGAGCGCGGCGCCGACGGCTCGGAGATCACCAGGGGCACGATCACCGAGTGGGACCCGCCGGGACGGCTGTCGGTCACCTGGCGGATCGGGCCGAACTGGCAGCCAGTCTTCGACGACTCCCGCGCCAGCGTCATTGTGGTCGACTTCGTCCCGGCCGGCCCGGACACGACCGAGGTCACGCTGACGTACACCCACCTGGACCGCCATGGCGAGATGGCCGACATGATCAGGTCCGCGCTCGGCAGCCCCGGCCCCGACACTCTGGATCGCTACGCCGAAGTGGTCAAACGCCACGCCGCCCAGCCCTGACGATGCCTCCCCCTGCGGGCCGACCACCGGCCAGCACCACCCCGGCCAGCACCACCCCGGCCAGCACCACCCCGGGCCCCGTGCTGGGGTAATCCCGCTCGGCCGACACCGTCGCGGCCTCCTGCCGGGTTACTGATGGGCGTGCCGAGCGCCACCGCGGGCCCCTTGCTGGGGTAATGACCGCCTAGCCGACACCACCATGGGGCCCCCGCTGGGGTACTCACCGCCCTTCCAACACGGTCAAGGTGCCCGAGCTGGGGTAAGAGCACCAGCCCGGGGCCCACGACCGGGTTGCGGGCCTGTTGGCGCGGCGGGGCACGGGGGCGCGGCGGGGCGCGGGGCGCGGGGGCGCGGGGCGCGAGTGAGGTCCGGGGCGTGGCGGGATCTCTACACTGACGCAGGTGAGCAGCGACGGCGTGATCGTGACCGTGCCCGCGAACCTGGCGTCAAGGGACGACCTGCAAGCTGTCTTGGGGACCCGCGGGGACCCGGCCCGGTGCCAGTGCCAGTGGTTCAAGTTCCGCGACGTCGAGTGGCGCTCGATTCCGGTCAGCGAGCGCGCCGAGCGGCTGCGCCAGCAGACCGCCTGCGGCCAGCCCGGCGCCGCCACGACCAGCGGGCTCGTCGCCTACCTCGACGGCGAGCCAGCTGGCTGGTGCGCGGTCGAGCCGAGGACGGCCTTCCCGCGGCTGCTGCGCACCCGGGTTCCGTGGACCGGGCGGACCGAGGACCGGGCCGACGAGTCGGTGTGGGCCGTGACCTGCTTCGTCACCAGGACCGGCTTCCGGCGCCACGGGGTCAGCCGCGCTCTGGCCGCTGCCACGCCTGCGTTCGCGCGCGAGCGCGGCGCCCGGGCCATCGAGGGCTACCCGATGATCACTCAGCCGGGACAGCAGATCACCTGGAACGAGCTGTATCGCGGCAGCCGCAGCATCTTCGCTGGCGCAGGGTTCACCGAGGTCAGCAGGCCGACTCTGCGGCGGGTCGTTATGCGGATCGATTTCGGGGAAGTCAGCCAGTGAGTGCGCTGGCCATCGGCTCTGCCTGACGGCAAGAGCGCAGGACGCTACAGGCCTCGCACGCTCCTGGTCAGCCGGCGCCCGCGCGAGCGGCCTTCTCTATACCAACGGTATAGTGGTGTAACGATGGTACAGAGGGATACCCGCCGGGCGCTGCTCGACGCGGCGGCGGAGGTCATTGCGTTGCGTGGCGTCGAGGCAGCGTCCACCCGCGAGATCTACCTGCGGGCAGGTGTCAAGGCGCCGACTCTGTATCACCACTTCGGCGACAAGCACGGGCTGCTGGATGCAGTGGTCACCGACGCGTTCGAGCGCCACCTGGCGAGCAAGCGCGCGCTGCCCAGGACGGGCGGGGACGCGGCCGCGGCGATCCGTCAGGGCTGGGACCTGCACGTCGCGTTCGCGCGCGCTAACCCGTCGATGTACCAGCTGATGTGGCCGGCTGGACCCGGGGAACTACCTCCGGCCGCGGCCGAGAGCGCCAGGGAGCTGCGCGAGGGCTTCACCAAGCTGGCACGGGAGGGTCACCTCCGGCCCGGCGTGACGCCGGGCCATGCTGCCCGGGTCCTGTCGGCCGCCCTGCACGGTGTCACCGCGGCCATCATCCGTAACCCCGGCGACCGCGGCAACGCCCGGCTGTCCGCCACGGTACGCGAGGCCGTGATCAATGCGCTGATCACGCCGCCCGCTGACCAGAACAACGAGGAGGAGTAATGCACGCGGTCGTGACGGGAGCAACCAACGGCATCGGCGAGGCAATCGCACGCCGCCTGGCCAGTGAGGGCCTGACCGTGACGCTGGCCGGCCGAAGCGACGAGCGCCTGCAAGCGGCGGGGAAGCGGATCTCCGAAGCCGTTCCAGGCGCGGACCTTGCCCTCGAACGCGCCGACCTGGCCGAGTTTCCCCAGGTACGGGCGCTAGCGGACCGGCTGCTCGCCGGGCCGCCGCCGGATGTGGTGATCAGCAACGCGGCATTGGTGACGCCGCTGGACCGGCGGACGTCCGACGGCCTGCCGCGTGTGCTGGCCGTCAACCACCTGGCGCCGTACCTGCTGCTGCGCACGCTCGCCCCAGCACTGGACCGGGCCCGGCTTGTCGTGGTTGCCGCCGATCCGGTGTCCAGCGGACGCAGGCCGGTCGACCTGGACGACCTCACGTTCTCCCGCCCGGAACTCCTCGGCGAGCCCGCCGAACTGCGGCCATTCCTCGCCTACGGCCGCACCAAGAGCATGAACGCGATGTTCGTCTACGCGCTGGCCCGCCGCCTGGACGGGACCGCGGTCACGGTCAACGCCTGTCATCCCGGCATCATCGGCGGCACCGGACTCGGCAGTGAGGTCCCCGGGATCGGCAAGCTGATCCGGGAGGCCTTCCGCTCCGGGACGTTCCCGCCGCCAGGCCCGCAGCCCGGCGGCTTCGGCCCTGCGCGCTTCCCCGGCACCGGCGACGGCCCAGGCCCGGACGTGGGCGCGGACACCCCGGCCTGGCTCGCCACTGCGCCCGAGGTCGAGGGCGTGACCGGCCGCTTCTTCGTCGACCGGGCTCTGGTCGAAACCGCGCCGCACACCACAGACCCGGCTCGCTGCGACCGTCTCTGGAACGACAGTGCCCGGCTGGTTGGCCTTCCGGCATAGCTCTGACAGTCGGCGGCGCCTGCGGCAGCGAACGATTCCACACTGTTCCCGGGCGTCAGGGCCATCGACTGGATCGGTGATACCAATGAGAGCATGCATGCTCGGCTGGTGCTGGTTCACAGCCCGCTCGTCGGCTGCGAGACCTGGGGGCCAGTCGCAAAAGAACTGGCCGGTGACGGATACGCGGTAACCGTCCCCGACCTGGCAGGCGCGGTCGCGGCGGGGCCGCCGTATCACCTGCGTCATGCTCGGGTGATCGCCGATAGCGCGGCCGGCCAGTCCGCAATCCTCATCGGGCACAGCCGCGCGGGGCCGCTGCTGGCCACGGCCGGGATGATGCTGGGACAGCGGGCCCTGGGCTACGTCTTCGTCGACGCCCGGCTGCCGGCGCCGGGGCGCTCCTGGATGGAGACCGTGCAGCCCGGTCTCGCGGCCCGGCTGCGTGACATGGCCGGCCCGCAGGGCTGGCTGCCTGCGTGGCCGCAGTGGTGGGACGAGGAGGAACTGGCGGCGCTTATACCTGATCAGGCTGTCCGGCAGCATTTCGCAACCGGATGCCCCAGGCTGCCGCTGGCCATGCTCAAGGAAATTCATCCGCCCGCACCGGGATGGCCAGACGCTCCCGGTGGCTATCTGCAGCTCAGCGAGGCATACAAAGGCGAGGCGGCCCGGGCGCACGAACTCGGCTGGCCGGTGAGACAGGAGCTAAGCCACCACCTCGCGCTGCTGACAGAGCCCGGCAAAGTCGCACGTGAGATACGCAAGCTGATCGCCCAGCCGTAGATAGCGCTTGGCGGTAAGTGGATCGGCTGGCTGATGCGTTTGCAGGGTATGGGGCGTGACCAAGACGAGTTCGCGGACTTCTACCAGGCCAGCAGAGATTCCTGCCTGAAAGCGGTGACCGCGGTGGTCGGTGATCGTCAGCTGGCTGAGGACCAGGTCGCCGAGGCGTTTGCGCGGGCGTGGTCGTCGTGGGGGAAGGTGCGCTCGCATGCGGCGCCGCGGGTGTGGGTGATCCGGACCGCGCTGAACCTGGGGGTGTCGTGGTGGCGGCGGCGGCGCCGGGAGACGCCGCTGGCTGATCACGATGCCGCCGCCGCGGCCGCCACGGGTGACGGTGTGGACCCCGCGCTGATGGCAGCGCTGCGGCGGCTGCCCGCCCGCCAGCGTGAGGTGCTCGCGCTGCGGATCTTCCTCGACCTGGACACCGGGACCACCGCGAACGTCTTGGGGATCGCGCCGGGAACGGTCACCGCGCATCTAGCCCGGGCCGTCGCGGCACTGCGCCGCGATCTTCCCCCGGCACACAACGGAACGAGCGTAAGAGAGGTCATCCGATGAACGATCACGACGTCATGAGCCAGGTACGCGAGTCCTTCTCCAGACTGCACATGGACACACCGGTGGACAACGTGTTTGCCAGAAGCCGCGCCCGCCGCCGCCGTCGGCTCACGGGGCTGACGGCCGCGGCCGCCGCGACGGCAGGAGCAGCGGCCGCCGCGGCGCTGACCTTCGGCGGACCCGCCCCGGCCCGTCCAGGCACTCTGTCACCGAGCCCGGGTCCGGCGAGGCTCGCCGCGTTCTCGGTGACCAGCGGCCCCGGCGACAGCACCACGCTGATCCTGTACAGCGGCAAGGGCCCGCAGGCCTCCCGGCTGGACCCCAGCGCCCTGCGTCAGGCCCTGGCCGAGCACGGCATACCGGCCCTGGTCACCGTCGGCACCTTCTGCCGTTCCACACCCGCCGCGCCGGCCGGTCCCGGCCAGCTCAAGCAGCCGTCGACTCAGCCTGACGGATCAGCAACGGTGATCGACGGCCAGGCGATCCCGCCCGGCACGCGGCTGAGCATCGGGCTGTTCCCGAACTACGTCCGGATGCTGCTGATCAAGGACGGCGCTCCCCTTACCTGCAGCAGCACTTCCCATCAGCCCGCCGCCCACATCACCCCTTCAGGCACCCCGATCCGAACGGGACGGGGTTCGCAATGACAGCTGGCTGAGGCCACCCTCCTGTCCCTGGGCGCCGCCCTGCTCATCGGCGTCGGCCCAGCTGTTGCCTGCTGTCCGCCCGCCTGCCAAGGCCCTGTGGATCATCTGACGCGCACCACACAGCAGTGCCCGGATCGGCCAGAAGGTGGCCGGTGGGCACGGTTAACCGCAAGGAGCCTGAGAGATGACGAATTATCAGCGTGAAAGGGTCAGCCTGCCATCGCGGCGACTAGCGCTCGGCTTGCTTGGGGCTGTCCCGGTCGCCGCCAGCGTTGTGGCGATGACCGGGGGAAGCGCCGACGCCGGCACGGCTGGGTGCGGCCGCGGGCCGGTCCCGCCGCCGAAGGCCCTTCGGCCGGGAGGGACTTATGATCAGCAGCTAGCGCGGCTGGCTGTAAAGGATCAGTTTTCCGGGACGGTGCTGCTGGCCTACCGGGATAAGCCAGTACTGGCCCGGGCCTACGGGATGGCTGACAAGGAAAACGGTGTCCCCAACCGGGCCGATACCCTCTTTGCGCTGGCGTCGGTGACCAAGCTATTCACCGCCACCGCGGTTATTCAGCTTGCTGAGCAGGGCAAGATCGGGCTCTACCAGACTCTCGGCACCTACCTGGACGGTTTCCCCACCTCCATCGCCGGCACTGTCACCATCCACCAGCTGCTCACTCACACCTCCGGCATGGACGATTTCCTGGGCAGCGCCGCGTATCAGCAGCAGCACCTCACCTGGACCAGCGCCGCCGAAACCATCGACGGCATCATGGCGATCATCAGGCAGTCCCCGCTGCTGTTCACCCCGGGCACCAGCTACAGCTACAGCAACTCGGGATACGCCACCCTCGGCGCCATCGCGGCGCAGGTTTCCGGGCAGTCCTACTACGACTGCATCCGCGAGAACGTCTTCGCCCGCGCCCGCATGACCTCGTCAGACTTTTACACCAAGCCGCAATGGCTAACCAACCGCGACATCGCCCATCCCTACGCCTCCGGAGCCTCTGCCAGCCAGCGCACTGATGTCATCAGCCAGGAAGACTTCATCGGTAACCCAGCCGGCAACGCATTCTCCACCGCACCAGACATGACCCGCTTCGCCCAGGCGCTGACCAGCGGACAGCTGCTCAGCCCCGCCTGGGCCAGCCCGATGACCACCGGCAAGGTCCCCCTGCCCCCGCAACGGGTACCGGCCCAGCTGAACATGGTGTGTTACGGCCCGGACATGCGTATCGTCAACGACCGGACCGCCTTCAGTCATACCGGCGGGGCCGCCGGCGAGACCGCCGACATCGATATCTACCGGGACCTGGACTGGGTCGCGGTCATCCTCAGCAACTACGACGCCTCCAATCAAGTTGGAGCCCTCATCCAGCTGCAGGATCAGCTCATCACCCGGCACGCCGCATAGCGCATGAACCGGCATGCGACCTAACCGTTCGCGCCGGCGTCGCATCTGTTGCGAGGAGATGGCATTGAGGCAACACTCGACCGCGGGTGGGAAGATCACGCCCGCCGAGCCGATGACAGCGGAGCAACGGGCCGCCTTCGATCGCGACGGCTACCTGATCATCCCGGGTGCACTTCGCCCGGATGAGGTGGCGGCCACCCGCGATGCACTCGACCGCGTCTACGCTTCCATGGAACAGGCCGGCTCGCTGGGGACGGATGGCTCGATGCATCTGCTCAGCGCGGTCGCCAACTGCCCAGAGGTCGCCGCCTTGACCGACCACCGGGTGACGTTTCCTTATGTGTGGTCGGTCCTCGGCTGGAACATTCACATCTACCACTCTCACCTCGATGTCCATCCACCACTCCAGGCGCGCGTGCCGTTCCGGTTCGACTGGCACCAGGACGGCGGCAGGCAGAACCGCGAGATCGAAACGACCCCGCGGCCGCGGCTGTCGGTGAAACTGGCGTACTGGCTTTCCGATGTCTCCGAACCCGGCTGCGGCAACCTGAAAATCGTGCCGGGCAGCCACGTGACGAACTGGATCGACGGCCCGCAGCGGCGCGACATCGCATGGCCCGATCCCGAAGGCGCCGTCGAGGTGACTGCCGAGCCCGGTGACGCGCTGTTCTTCGATCGCCGGATCTGGCATGCCCGGTCACGCAACTACTCCGGGCACACCCGCAAGGCGGTGTTTTTCAGTTACACCTACCGGTGGACGGCTATCCGCGATGTCATCGCCCCGATGCGGATGAGCGACTGGTTCGCCCAGCTGACCCCGGTTCAGCAGCAACTGCTTGGCGGCATCGACGATGGCAACGGGGACCACGCCTGGGGGCACGACCCGGAGACCACCCCGCTGTACGGCTGGCTGAAGGAGAGAGGGCTCCTCGACCCAGCGAATCCGCCGCTGAAGCCCTGAGCCCTGGCACCTTGATCAGCCCTACAGCAGGCAGCTCGACATCGTTCGCTGTGTCGGCGGTCGGCATTACCATCGGCAGTGCCGTGAGAATCGACCATCGCTCGTCCGAGCCCGTGTACCTGCAGCTCGCAGCTCACCTGCGGGAGCGGATCATGTTCGGGCAGATAAAGGCGCGGCTGCCCTCGATCGCCGAGCTGAGCGCCGAAACCGGCTTGTCGGTCGGCACGATCCGCCGCGCGATCAAGGTCCTGATCCGCGAGAACCGGGTGCGGCCCGTGCCGGGCCGAGGGACATTCGTGACCCGCCCCGGACCCGGCACGCGCTGACCAGGGGCCGGCCCCCTGACTAGCCCCGCCGTCGCGGCGGGGGGTGTGATCCAGGCGCTGGGGTCGCCGGGGTAGAGGCCGCAGGCGGTGTCGGGTGGTTCCTCGGGGTGCCGGTCGGCAGCCCGTTGGGCAGGAGACCGTCTTGGTAGTCGTCGTGGCTGGCGCGGACTGATGAGCCGGCAAGCCTC
This sequence comes from uncultured Actinomycetota bacterium, assembly GCA_963815375.1. GTDB lineage: Bacteria > Actinomycetota > Actinomycetes > Streptosporangiales > Streptosporangiaceae > JASHPR01. The sequence goes on from CAWFGX010000001.1 coordinate 667,363, forward strand.
AGGCTTGACAAGATGTTAGGTAGCTGACAAATTAGTACGGTGCCTAACAAACATGATGAGCTGGACCTGGAAGCGGCCGGTTCGTGGGCTAAGAAGTATTTTCTTGCGAGCCGGGCTTTGATGGAGTCTGTCCTGCGTCCGTACGATCTTGGAAGCACCCAGTGGTACGTCCTTTATCTGCTCGCAAATGACGGGCCGGTGAATCAGCGAGACCTGACGCGCATGCTCGAGATTGAACGAGCGACGCTCAGCGCCGTGATCAGTGCACTTGTGCGCAAAGGGCTCATCGATCAAATGCCCGACCCGGGCGACCAGCGTCAGAAGGTGCTGCAAATTACGACCGCCGGCAGGAACCTGTGGGCGACGCTTCCCGATCCCATCGGGCTTATCACCGCAGTCGCTTTTGATGGAGTCGATGACGCGGAGCTTGAGACAGCAAATCGAGTCCTCCGGAATGCCACTCAGCGGCTGAATAATTATAACAAAGGGAAAAAATAAGCATGACAATTCTGGTAACTGGCGGTACGGGTCTCGTTGGCTCGCGGCTTTTGAAGCGATTCGCAGAAGCAGGCATTGATTGCCGCGCGCTTGTGCGGCCCGGCAGAGAACTTCCAGAAGGAGTTACGGCGGTTGAAGGAGACATCCTCAGTCCCGGCTCGCTGACATCGGCCGTTGAAGGCGTGTCGGCAATCGTTCATCTCGCCGCATTGTTTCGCACACGCGATGAAGCTGGAATATGGAGAGTTAATCTCGAAGGTACTCGCAACCTCATCGCCGCCGTTAAGGATCACGCTCCCGCGGCTCGCTTTATGATGGCAAGTACCTCGAATGTGTATAACCCGGACACCTCGCATCCCGGGCGAGAGGACGACGTGGTAACCCCGACGCTTGCATACCCTGCAAGCAAAATCGAGGCAGAGAACGAACTTCGCAAAAGCGGACTGAACTGGAGCATCCTAAGGCTTCCGTTTGTCTATGGCGACAAAGACGGGCACTTGGAATCAGCTCCAGGGCTACTCGCTGGCATGAAGTGGCACCCTGCGCAGAAGCTAAGCATGATTCACCATGCAGATATAGCCACGGCTTTCGAGCTTGCGCTTACTGGAGTCATGGACGGCCGCATTGTCAACATTGCCGATGAGGCACCACTCACCATCTACGAAATCGCACAGATCGTCGGCTCTTCCTACGAGTCATCAGCGGAACCGCTTACTAATCCATGGAAGGGCCACATGGACGTGACGCTTGCGCGTAGCCTCGGCTTCCAGCCAATGGTGCCGACTGTCTACCAGGCAATCCGCGAGGGCAAGCTCTAACCCTGATCTTTCATGGGGCTGATGGCTGCCGCTGGCGTGCGGGCCGCCCGGTTCTGGACCTGGATCTTCCCACTGTTGCGCGACAGGAGATGCTCCAGCGGCGCCAGCTTCGCCGCCAGCTGCTCGTTTGTCTCCATCAGCTCCGCCACCTGCGGGCCTGCGGCATCGCTGGCCCGCAGGCCAGCCTGACCGGGTTACGCTCCCGGCCATGAGCTACGTGATCGACGTCCTTCCAGCTGCTGACATCGACCAGCTGGAAATACTGTGGCGGGAGCTTTTGGATCACCATCTGGCGGACGCGCCGCACCTGGCAGCCCTCGGCCGGGCACGCACCCCCACAGATTCCTGGCGCGTCCGCCGCGGGCAGTACCTGCAGTGGCTTTCCGCCCCCAAGGCCACGGTGCTGGCCGCGCAAAGCTCCGGCCAACTGCTGGGCTACGCAATGATCCGGGCCATCGACGCCGCCGGGTCGTGGCAGTGGGGCGACCAGATCGGCGTTCTGGAAACGCTCGTGGTCGGCCGTGGTGCCCGGGGCGCTCATGTGGGCCAGGCGCTGCTGGGCGCCGCACACAACCTCCTGGCCGACTGGGACATCGAGGTAATGACCATTTCCGTAGTGGCCGGGAACGAAGGAGCGCTGCGTTTTTACCGCCGCGAAGGAGCTAGCGACTACCTGCACACGCTCATCATGCCGGTCACAGGCAACCGCCCGAGCTAAGTACTACTGGACGAAAATACGCAAACATACTGGGCGGGAGCGATAGTCGTGGTCACCGCAATCGTGGCAGTCGTCGTACTTGCCGCTTTTGCCGACCAGGCGCTCGGCACCGATACACCAGCGTGGGATGAGCGGGGCGCCGCCATGGCCTTGCTGGGGCAGTTCATCCTGCTGCTGCTCCAGGCCTGGAACGCGGTCCGCGCCCGGCGACCGCTGCCCAGCGGCCTGCGTGACGGGTGATCTCGATCGGGTAGCCGAAGCAGGCGCTGGCCAGCTCGGTGGTCAGCACGTCAGGGGCGGGCCCCGCGGCAAGCATCTGCCCGTCCCGCAACAGCAGCGCATGGGAGGTGCTAGCGGGCAGCTCCTCCAGGTGGTGTGTCACGAGGACGGTGGCCAGGCCCGGCTGCTGCTCGCGCAGCTCGTCCAGGCTGGCCAGGAGCTGCTCGCGGCCTGCCACGTCAAGGCCGGCCGCTGGCTCGTCGAGCAGCAGCAGCCGCGGCTGCGCCATCAGCGCCCGTGCGATCAGTGCCCGGCTGCGCTCACCCTGGGACAGGACCCGCCACGGTGTGGCGGCCAGAGAACTCAGGCCCATCAGCTCAGCCAGCGCCTCCGCGCGGGACAGCTCTTCCGCGCTGATCCTCCGGCGCTGTACCAGCTCGATGGTGCCGGTGGCCCCGGTGAGCACCACGTCGCGAACGCTGCGGTGCGGTGCCACCCGGTGGTGCGGGCTGACGTGGCCGATCCACGGCCGGAGCGTGAACACGTCGACCCGGCCCAGACGGCTGCCGAGGATGTCGACCTGGCCCCGCGTCGGGTGCGCGTAGGTCGCCATGATCTGCAGCAGGGTGCTCTTGCCTGCCCCGTTCGGCCCGAGCAGCGCCCAGTGCTCGCCCGCCCGGATCGTGACGCTCACCTGGTCGAGCAGGAGCCGGTCGCCGCGGATCAGGTCGACGGAGGCTGCCCGCAGTACCACGTCCGGGCCCGCGGTCACAGCAGGAGCAGTCGTGGCGCTAGATCGGAGGGATCCCAGGTGGCGGCCCCGCTCAGCGATCTCCCGCGGGCCTGCGCGCAGCATCCTGCGGGACGCCGAGGACCGCGAGGTGAAGCTCTTTCAGCCGGTCCTCTGTGACCCAGGTCGGCGCGCCCATCAGCAGGTCCTGAGCGTTCTGGTTCAGCGGGAATGCGATCGTCTCGCGGATGTTCGGCTCGTCGGCGAGCAGCATGACGATCCGGTCCACGCCGGGAGCGATCCCGCCGTGTGGCGGGGCCCCGTAGTGGAAGGCGCGCAGCATGCCGCCGAACTGCCGCTCGACTTCCTCCTTGGAGTAGCCGGCGATCTCGAAAGCCTTGAACATCACCTCGGGGCTGTGGTTCCTGATCGCGCCCGAGGACAGCTCGACGCCATTGCAGACGATGTCGTACTGCCACGCGAGCACGTCGAGGGGGTCGGAGTTCTCCAGCGCCTCCAGGCCGCCCTGCGGCATCGAGAACGGGTTGTGGCTGAACTCGATCATGCCTTCGTCATTGCGCTCGTACATGGGGAAGTCGACGATCCAGCAGAAGCGGAAGACGTTCTCCTCCAACAGCCCGGCCCGCCGCGCGGCCTCGACCCGGACCTCCGCCATGACCTTCGCGACCGAGTCCACGTCACCTGCTGCAAAGAACACAGCAGTGCCCGGAGCGCCGTCGAGCGGCGCGCTCTGGCTGGCACTGACCAGGCCGAGCAGTCGCTCGGCGTCCTCGGCGGACAGGAACTTCGCGATCGGGCCGGACAGCTCCACGCCCTCGCCGAAACGGACCCACGCGAGGCCCTGGGCTCCCTTGCTCTTCGCGAACTCTTCCATATGGTCGAAGAAAGACCGGGGCTTGTCCGCGCAGCCCGGGACAGCCAGGGCTCTGACGTGCTTGCCAGCGAACGCCCGGAACCCGCTGTCAGCGAAGATGGCCGACACGTCGGTCAGCTCGAGCTTCGCTCGCAGGTCGGGCTTGTCAGTGCCGTAGCGCAGCATCGCATCCCGGTAGGTGATCCGCGGGTACGGCGATGTGGTCTCGCGGTCGGGCGCGAACTCCCGGAACAGCTCGGTCATGACCTGCTCGACAACGCCGAACACGTCCTCCTGCTCGACAAAGCTCATCTCGATGTCGAGCTGGTAGAACTCACCGGGCGAGCGGTCAGCGCGGCCGTCCTCGTCCCGGAAGCACGGTGCTATCTGGAAGTAGCGGTCAAAGCCCGAGATCATCACGAGCTGCTTCCACTGCTGCGGGGCCTGGGGCAGCGCGTAGAACCGCCCCGGGTGAATCCGGGACGGCACCAGGAAATCGCGGGCACCCTCGGGGCTCGTGGCGGACAGGTTCGGCGTCTGGAACTCGGTGAACCCGGCCGCGGTCATCTGCTCCCGCATCCGGCGGATTACGGCCGAGCGCAGCATGATGTTGCGGTGCATGCGCCGGCGACGCAGGTCGAGGAACCGGTAGGTCAGCCGGCTCTCCTCAGACACAGGATCGTCAGGAAACACACTGAACGGAAGCGGGTCGCACCCGCCGAGGACCTCTATCTCCTCGACCTCTACTTCGATGTCGCCGGTCGGCAGGTCCGGGTTCTCGTTCCCGGCCGAGCGTGCAACCACCCGGCCGTCTACCCGGAGCACGGTTTCCTTTGGCACGCTGCCAAGAGCCTCGATCGCGGGTGAGCCCGGCCGGGCAATGAGCTGGACCAGGCCGTAGTGGTCACGCAGGTCGATGAACAGGATGCCGCCCAGGTCCCGGCGATTCTGGAGCCAGCCGGACAGGCGCACCTGCAAGCCGACGTTCGCGGCGCGAAGCTCGCCGCATGTGTGAGACCGGTACCGATGCATCGTTCACCCAAGGTCGCTGGATCGGGAATCGCTCAGCTGGAGGGAGGCCGCCGCCGAGGAAGGCGGTCAGCATTGCCTGCTCCAGCGCTCAACAGCGTACCGTCTGGGCCCGTGGCGCCACCGGCCACGCCAGGCCACGGCGCACCAGAGCCCGATCCGCCCCGGTTCGGGCGGCGCTTACTCCTCCAGCCGCAGAGCCATCTTCGGGCAGGACGCCACCGCCTGCCGTACCCGCTCGGCTAGCTCCGGAGGGACCTCGCTGACGCTGATCGTGAGCTGGTCCGACTCGTCCACGGAGAAGACCTCCGGGACCAGGGCCTCGCATACGGCGTTGGCTTCGCACAGATCAGTATCGACAGTCACCCTCATGCCGCGGATTGTAGCCAGCACAGATTGTGGCCAGCACGGGCAGCGGACAGACGGGACGATCCTTGACCATCCCGTCAGACTGATGATGAAGGCGTGGCTGGCGGGGAGGAGAACGTGGATGACTGAGGACGCGCCAGCGGGCGATGGTGACGTCAAGGGCGGGCTGCTCGCTGACATCCGGAGCCGCCGCGCAGAGTTCGAGGCCGCCGGCGAGCGGGCGGAGGAACTTCGCACGCTGCCACCTGAGGCTGTCGAGACGCTTCGGGGGCTGGGAGCGTTCTGGCTGAAAACGCCTGAAGAATGCGGCGGGACACCATTGCATCCGCTGGAGTTCTGCGACGTCATCGAAGAGATGGCGTACGCCGACGTGTCGACTGCCTGGGCATGCATGATCGGCAACGGCTGCGCCGGGATGGTCGCGGGATGGCTGCCGGACGCTGGCGTGCAGCGGGTTTTCCAGCCGGGGCGCCCGTTGCCAGTGGTGGCCGGCCAGCCGCAGCCGCGTGGCGCTGGGCGGACGGTCAGCGGCGGTTACATGGTCAGCGGGCGCTGGAGCTTCGCCAGCGGCATCGTGCACTCCAGCTGGGTGATGGGCGGTTTCCGGCCGGACTCGGCCGCCGGCCGCGTCCTGGTCTTCGCGATCCCCAAGGACGAGGTCGAGGTCATCGACAACTGGCACGTGGCTGGCCTGCAGGGAACCGGCAGCCTCGACTTCAGCACGGACGGCGTCTTCGTCCCGGAGGAGCTGACGTACCAGCTCGGCGGGGAGTCCGTGCGCGGCGGCGACCTGTTCCGCCAGGAACTGCACCTGTTCGTGAGCAACGAGGTTCCGCCGCTGTGCGTCGGCATGGCCCGCCGGGCCCTGGATGACATGACCGAGCTGGCCAGCAGCACGGCCCGGTTCGCGGGCGGCCCGACGCTGAGCGAGCGCGGGGTGTTCCTCAAGGAACTGGGCCGGGCTGAGGTCAAGGTCCGGGCGGCAAGGCTTCTGCACCGTGAGGCCATCGAGACCGCCTACGAGGCGGCGCGCATGGGGAACGGCGCGGCCGAAGGCCCGAGGATCGCGGTGGCCGCGGCCTCGGTGTTCGCCGCCGAGACGTGCGCCGAGGTGATCAGCGACCTGTTCCGGTACGGCGGCGGCCGGATGCTGTCGCTGTCTAGCCCGATGCAACGACATCTGCGCAACGCGCTCGCGGCCCGGCAGCACGTGGCAGTCACCGAGGAGCACTATGAGGCGGCCGGGCGGGAGCGGATCCAGTCGTCGAAAAGCCGCCAGGACTGACCGGAGGCGGCTGAGCCATGACACTGGACAATCCCTGCGGGTGCACCCGGTCGTCACCCACCGGTGAGCAATCCCGAGAAGCCCCGGATGGGTTCTTCTGCATGCAGTGCGGGCCGGACACGGTCATGGACGCGCAGCCGTCGGAGGGCCGTCTGCTCTGCCCCCGGTGCGGGTGGCAGACCCGCCTTCCGGCGCTGCCGCTGTTCGTCGTGACCGGCGCCAGCGGCGTGGGCAAGACCACGGTCACCGAGCCGCTGCGCAGCCTGCTCCCCCGGTGCCTGGTGTTTGAGGCCGACACCACCCTGCACGTCGCGGCGCTGGGCTGGGAGACTTGGCGCAGCACGTGGCTGATGCTGGTTCACGCGGCGGGGCTCGACGGCTACCCCGTGGTGCTGACCGGCTCGCTCACGCCCGACCAGCTGGAGGGCCTGCCAGCGCGGCGGCTCATCGGCCCGATCCACTTCGCCAACCTGGACTGCCCCGACGACATGCTGGCCGCCCGGCTGCGCGCCCGCCCCGCCTGGCGCGGCACCTTCACCGAAGCCGCCATCGCCCAGCACCAGCGCTTCGCCGCCTGGCTGCGCACGACCATCCACCCAACCTTCGAGACCTCCGCTGCCAGCCCGGAAGAGGTGGCCACACAGGTCGCAGCGTGGGTGACACCCCTGTTGCCATAGCTCATTCCGTGCGCAGGGCGGTGGCGGTGCGGGAGTTCGCCGCCCATGAGGCTGGGGCGAGGGCGCCCGCGATCGCGATGACCAGGCCGGCGAGGGCGAGGATCACGATTTCGGGTGCTGAGTAGACCGAGATCAGGGAAGCCGGGTAGCCAGAGTTGGCCGCGTGGGCCATCACCGGCACCACATTGTGATGGAGGATGATCCCAGCCGGGACCGCGATGATGCCAGCTATCAGGCCAGTGATGCCGACCGAGCAGACCACCATTATCAGGGTCTGCCGTGGGGTCATGCCAAGGGCCTTGAAGATCCCGATGTCATGGGCGCGCTCGCGAATCTGGAGGGCAACCGTGTTCAGCACGCCGAGTCCGGCGACGGCGATGATCAACAGGGTCAGCATCGTGACGAGAACCGTGATGGCGATCAGTTCCTGGCCGCCGCCGCCACTGGTTCCGACGATGTATGTGTCGCCGAGCGCGCCGTTCAGGCCGCTGGCGTAGGCGTCAGCGCTGACGCCCGGCTTGACCGCGACTTCGTAGTGGCCGATGCCGCTGACTGTCGGGTCGAGCGCACTAAGTGTGGCCGGGGCCATCAGCAGGCTCGCGTCATTTCCTGGATCGAAAACCTCGCCAACGATCTTGGTCGTGACCTTGTGGCCAGCGCTGAGCATCGTGTACGTGTCGCCGACCTCCAGGCCAGTGTCGGTGAGGAAGAGCGTGTTGACGTCTATCTCAGGGACGCTCGAGCCTTGCGAGTACCAGGTGCCCGAGATCAGTACCAGTCCTGACCAGGCCGGATCGCCTCCGCCGTAGGCGGTGATCTGGGCACCGCCATCGGCGCCGGTTAGGCCGGGCAGCGACAGATTGTCGTTTGCCACCGACAGGTAGTGCAGCGTGCCCGGCTGGGCGTCGATCGCCGCGGTGATGGCGTGCTGCTGCGACGCGGTCAGGTGCCCGCCGGGGCCGACAACTATGTGGACCCTGCGCTGGCCGCCCTTGGCGGGGCCGCCGCCGGGGCCGGGTCCCGCCGGGCCGCCCGGGCCGGCCAGCAGGCCCGGCGGCAGCGCCGCGACCTGCACCGGCATGGTGTGAACGCGGGAGAGGTCGTCGTAGGTACGGTTCAGCGAGGTCTCAAGGCCAACGCCGAACGTCACCGCTGCCGCGCCGAGCAGCACCGCAACGACCGTGACGAGCGTCCGGCCGGGACGGGCGGCGGGCGTTGCGAAGCCGAGGGTGACCGGGCGAGGCACGCCGGTCAGTTTCGCCAGCGCCCGCTGGGCGAAGAAGCCGTGCCTCGGCCTCGGCGCCCGGCCGGTCGCGATCGCCTGCACCGGGGACATCGCCCCGGCCTGTGACGCCGGGCCGGCCGCGGCGACCACGGTGAGCGCGAGCACCGCCAGCGGCACGGCCAGGTCCACCCAGAACGGCACGCCAAGCACGCCGACCTGGTACACCTGCGCGTTCTGCCGGTATATCGGCGCAGCGAGCAGGTTGCCGCAGACCACGCCGATGACCGCGCCGGTGATCGCCGGCACCGCGACAAGCAGCACGTAACAGGCGACGACCTGAAGCGGCGTGAAGCCGATGGCCTTGAGCACGCCAATCCGCGTCGTGCCCGCGATGACCGCGCCGCTGACCACGTTGACGACGATCAGTACCGAGATCACGAGCGCGATCACGCCGAACGCGATGATGAACGGCACCCACGGCGCCACGCCGGACTGCTCCGACTGGCGGACATCCAGGTAGGAGACCGGCGACCCGACGACCGCGCCCGGCGGCAGCGTGGCCTTGACCGCACTGATGTCGGCGCTGATGTCGCTGGCGGTCGCGCTGGAGGAGAATCTGTAGAGGAGCTGCGCCTGGCCGGTCCCGCCGCTGCCGGCGATGGCGCTCATCTCGGCGGGGAGGACCCAGGCGTCGGCGGTGTTCGTGACGGAGACCGCGACGCCGACGACGGTCATCGTATGACTTCCCACGGTCACCGTGGATCCCATCTGACCTGGCGCGTTCGACGAGAGCACGATCTGGCTGTCACTGGTCGCCCAGTGGCCGGACTGCAGGGTGAGGTCGTCCACGGGCCCGCCGGGCGAGGAGCGGCCGACGAGGTTCAGCGGGCTGGTGACCGAGCCGGAGATGCCGGGGACTGAGACCTGCGCGGAGACGCTCTCCGCGAGATAAGGGCCGGCCACGGCTGTGACGCCGTGCACCTTCGTAGCTGCCGTGACCTCCGCAGCCGAAGCGACGGACGTGTCCACGGTGACGGCCACATCCGCGCCGCGGGCGGCCGCGAAGGCGTGGTCGAACGGGCTGTGCGCGTCGGCCAGCATGCCCAGGGCGAGCGTCGAGGCTGCCGTCGCGGCGAGCACCACGATGCCGATGATGACGGCCTGGAGCTTTCGGCCGCCGAGGCCGCCGGCGGCAGCACGGAAGACCGCGCTCACGATCCTGTCCCTTGCTGCACCTGAGTCTCGGACGCGATCCGGCCGTCGGCGATATTGACGACCCGCCGCGCGTACCGGCGGGCTAGTTCGGGGCTGTGGGTGACGAGGATCAGTGTCTGCCCCTTGGCGTTGAGGTCAAGCAGCAGCTGTCCGATCTCATCGCCGGTCGCCGAGTCGACCGCACCGGTCGGCTCGTCGGCGAGCAGCAGCGCGGGCTCGTTGATCAGCGCCCGGGCGATCGCGACCCGCTGCCGCTCGCCGCCGGACAGCCGCGCCGGGTAAGCGTCGCGCCGGTGTCCGATCCGCAGCGTGTCGATCAGCTCCTCGGCACGGGCGCGCGCCCTGCGCGCTTTCAAGCCGGCGAGCTGGGCGGGCAGCAGCACGTTGTCGATGACCGTCATGTCGTCGAGGAGGTTGAAGAACTGGAAGATCATGCCGACCTGGCGGCGGCGGAACCGTGCCGCGCTGGCCTCGCTGAGCAAGTCCACACGCTCGTCGCCGACCCTGACCGCGCCGCTGGTGGGGCGGTCCATCCCGGCGATGAGGTTGAGCAGCGTGGACTTGCCTGATCCGGACGGCCCCATAATGGCGACCGCGTCGCCGGATCCGACACGCAGGCTTACATCGTCGACAGCAGGCGCAGCCCCGCCGTCGTACCTCTTGGTGACGTTCTCCAGCTGAACTAGCGCGTCCATGGGAGATGACACTAGTGCGGTGTCCTGCCAATCCGCGTCACCCTGCAGTAGCGATTATCCGGAGCGTACCCGGGTGGCCCTCATCCTCGGGATGTATCCAATCCGGCTGATGCCGGTGCCGGGTTTGCGGGACACAATGACTATGCGGCATCCCTTGTGGTCGGCCACGCGACGGTAAAGACCCACCTGACCCGCGTCGCCGGAAAGCTCAGGGAGGAGTGGCGGGTGGCGGGTCGGCAGGTCGGGTTCATCGGTCTTGGCAACATGGGCGGGCGTATGACCAAGCGCCTGGTTCAGGCGGGCATCACTGTGCTCGGGTACGACGTGCGGCCAGGGCTCGCCGCAGCGGCCGGCGCCACTCCGGCCGACTCCCCCACTGCTGTCTGCGCCGGGAACGAGTGCGTGCTGCTGTCGCTGCCCGACAGCCACGCGGTGGAAAGCGTGGTCCTGGGCGACGGGAAAGGCGAGCACGGGCTGATCGGCGCGGCCAGGCCCGGGCAGGTGATCGTCGACCTGTCCACAGCATCGCCGGATTCCACCCGGCGCATCCACGCCGCACTGGCCGACCACGGGGTCGAGTACCTGGATGCCGGCATCTCGGGCGGCGCTGCGGCAGCAGAGAAAAGCACTCTGACGATCATGGCCGGCGGGTCGGCCCGCGCGCTGGAACGCTTCCGTTGGGTGCTGGCGCCCATCGCAGCGAAGGTCGTGCTGATGGGTGACAGCGGGGCGGGCCACAGCACCAAGCTGCTGAACAACTTCCTGAACGCGGTCAGCCTGGCCGCCACCGCCGAGGTGATGGTGGCCGCGAAGAAGGCCGGGCTGGACCTCGCCGCGGTCCTGGACGTGATCAACGCCAGCAGCGGCGTCAACTTCGCCACGCTCAACCGCTTCCCGCACATCATCGAGGGCAACTACCTGGAAGGCGGCCTTACCAGCGCGCTGATGACCAAGGATGTCGTTCTGTATGTTGATCATGTCCGGTCGCTCGGCGTCCCGTGCCTGAACGCGGCCGGCCCGCTCGCTGCGTTCGGAGCGGCTAACAACCTCGGCTATGCCGACCAGATCAGCAACCGGGTGGTGGACGCGATCGGCGATCTCGCGGGCGGCGTCCGGTTGCACGACAACGCAGACCACGGCGCGGAAGGCTGACAATGAAAATTATTCCGAACGGATACGCCGGGGTACCCTCCCAGCTGCGCACCGACACCTTCACCGGCCTCGTTTACGCCAACCCAGTAATCAGCGACACCGAGGATGTCGCGGTGAATGGCGTGTTCTTCGCCCCAGGCGCTCGCACGTACTGGCACTCGCACGAATCGGGGCAGTTCCTCTATGTGGTCTCTGGCAGTGGCCTGATCTGCGCTGAGAGCGGCCGCGGCCAGGTCATCAAGGCCGGGGACGTGGTGTGGTGCCCGCCGGGTGAGCGGCACTGGCACGGCGGCGGGCCTGACACGACGCTGCTGCACCTCGCGGTGTCCCTGGGGACGACTACCTGGCTGCAGGAAGTCACCGAGACGGAGTACGGCCCCGACGAGGCCGGGCGGTGACCAGCAGCATCGGGTTCGTCGGGCTGGGCAACATGGGGATGCCGATGGCCCGGCGGCTGGCCGCGGCCGGGTACCAGGTCCTTGGCTTCGACACCGCCGCCAGGGTCATGGCGTCCGTCGGCGGCAGCCACGGCCTCAGTGCGGCTGCCCGGCTGACCGAGGTCGCCGAGGCCGGCACGGTCATCCTGATGCTGCCCGACTCCGACGTGGTCGAGCAGGTTCTGGTCGATGATGGCCTGCTGGCCGAGCTGAGGCCAGGCAGCATGGTCATTGACATGAGCTCGTCGGACCCGGTGCGCACCCGCGAGCTCGCCGACCAGGCCACCGGGCTGCGAGTCACCCTGATCGACGCGCCGGTCTCCGGCGGCGTCGCCGGGGCACTGGGTGGCTCACTGACGATCATGGTCGGCGGCCCGGAGCAGGCGTTCCTTGCTGCCCGCCCGATCCTGGAGAACCTCGGGTCACGGGTGGTGCACGCCGGGGACGTGGGCGCCGGGCACGCGGTCAAGGCGCTGAACAACCTGATGTCAGCCGCGCACCTGCTGGCCAGTTCCGAGGCGCTGATCGCGGGGCGCCGGTTCGGGCTGGACCCAGCGGTCATGCTCGAGATCATCAACGGCTCCAGCGGGCGCAGCGGCTCCACCGAGACCAAGTGGCCGCGGTACGTGCTGACCGGGAGCTACAACGCCGGCTTCCCGGTCCGGCTGATGGTGAAGGACATCAAGCTGGCGCTGGCGATCGAGCGGGCCACCGGGACGCCGTCAGTGGTGAGCGAGGCGACGGTCGCGGCATGGTCTCAGGCCCTGGACGACCTGCCTCCCGACGCCGACCACACCGCCATAGCCCGCTGGCTCGACAGCCTGCCCTCATCGCCAGCCTCTCACGGCTAGCTGTCAGCGCGGGGCCGTACCTTATGAGGTGATACGTGGGGAAGCATCCTTTGTCAGTCTCGTGAGAAGAAAACGGTGAGTGATGACAACGCCAGGGGCCGTCGCTGGCCCCGTCGCTGGCGCAAGGTGTGCCTGGCGGCAGGCAGCGTCCTGGCCGCCGGAGGGCTTGTGCTCACTGGTGCCATGATCGGAGTTGTCACCCGTCCACCGTCTCGTTCTGGTCCGGGCGCGGAGATCAGATCGTTCGGGCTGGTGACATCGCCAGCAGCCCGACCCGCGATGACGACCTCGCAGATCATCGCAGCGCTGCGGCCCATGCTCCCGCCTGCCTCGACCATCTCGTACGTCCACGGCTCGTCGTCCCCCGAGATTGAGGGGGTGGATGCCGACTACAACGACGGCGAGGGCAACGTGGACTTCGGCCTGGCCATCTGGCCACGCGCTTTGGATGCCCTCACGCCGCTGAACTGCTCGAAGCCGGCAGGCACCGGGAGCCAGGATAACTATCCTCCCCCAGCTGGCGGGCTTGCGCCGAGCTGCGCTGAGCGCAGGCTCCCCGCCGGCGGCACCGAGCAAGACCTAGTGTCCGCCGCCGATGAATCTGGCCTCTACGTCTACCAGGTGACAGTGCTGCGGCCAGACGGAGTGGAGGTCATTGTCAAAGTCGCCAACACCTACGTGTGCTGGGGCGCGGGTGAGTGTCCGGCGGACCCGGCCTTCCTGCCGAGGCCGCCAGGTTCGATGGCCGAGTGGGAGGCGGTGGCTGAGAGTCCCGTCTGGCACCTGTGATCGCGGGCACTCAGGACAGACGGCGGCTGAGCCGCCAGAAGCACAGACCGGCCAGGGCCAGCGCCAGGGCGAGGAAGATCGCGGTCTCGATCCACTGGAACGCCCAGTACCGGCTCGTCGGCTGGTAGGTGACGGCGACCTCAATACCGTGGCTGGCCAGGCACCCCAGGGAATCGCCAGAGGCGGGATTGATACAGGCGGCGGGCATGACGGTCGCCGGCTGCCCGGCGGCGTTGACCGCATGGCTGGCCAGGATCCAGGCGCCGGGCTGGCCGAATATGTAGTCAGGGGTCAGCGAGAACGTGTGTCCGCTGACGCTCTGCTGTCCGCTGAACCGGCTGGCGACCGAGACGTTCTGGCGGACGGGCGCGAACAGGTGCGGGCGGATTCCCAGCGGCACGACGACCTGGACGAGGGCGAACACGGCCAGCGTGATCGCCATCGCGGGCAGAGAGCGGCGCACGAACGTGCCTGCGGTCACGCCGAGAGTGAAGGCGAACGCCGCATAGCCCAGCGGGACGATGCCGTGGGCGTCGAAGGCCAGCAGGCTGAACGGGCCCATGCCGGTCGGGAAGCTCGCGCCGGGCGCCAGGCGGGCGGCTGCGGTGATCGGCGCCGCCCACCAGCTGTACATCAGGCTGAGCCCCTCGGTGACGGCCATGGCAGCCAGGCCGGGCACCGCCAGCTTGCTGGCTAGCCACCGGGCCCGGGTGATGGTCTGGGTCCAGGCCAGCCGGAATGTCCCGGTCTCGATCTCGCGGGCGATCAGCGGGGCTCCCCAGAAGATGCCGATGAGGGCAGGGGCGAGGATGACCGCGGCGACGCCGAGCGTGAATACGAGCGTATAGAGGCCGGTCACCATGCCCAGGAAATTCGTGGCCGAGCGCGTGCAGGTGACGCCGCAGCCGGGGACTCTGCTGGCCGCGTACATGCTGGCCAGGTGCGGCCCGGTGGCCGCCAGCAGGATCGCGAACGCTGCCAGGACGGCGGCCGCCGTGATCGACTGGGCCCGGAACTGGCGCCAGGTGAGCCAGGTCATTTCTGTACCTCCAGGTGACGGTTGCGACGGCCGTTACCGCCGGCTGCCTGGCTCATGTAGGCGAGGACGAGGTCTTCCAGGTCGACCTCGGAGACCGTCCAGGCCGGGTCGATGACCTGGGTGCTGGCCCGCACCAGCAGCGTGGTCTGCCGGTCTGTGTGGCTGGCCGAGATGACCTGCTGCCCTGCCGGCAGCGTGTCCGGGTCCCGGCGCGGCCCGGTGAGCAGGTGATGAGTGGCCAGCAGTTCATCGACCGGCCCGGCCACTCGCACCATCGAGCCGACCAGCACGATCAGGTAGTCACAGACCCGTTCCAGGTCCGCGACCAGGTGCGAGGACAGCACAACGGACAAACCCTGCTCGGCGACAGATTCCATCAAGTCCTGCAGGAACTCGCGTCGCGCCAGCGGATCCAGGCTGGCTACTGGCTCATCGAGCATCAGCAGCTCCGGCCGCTTGGCGGCAGCCAGCGTGAGCGCGAGCTGTGCCCGCTGGCCGCCCGACAGCGTTCCGGCCTTCTGGCCCAGGTCCAGATTCAGCCGCTCGATCCGGCCACGAGCCAGCTGCGCGTCCCAGCCTGGGTTCAGGCGAGCGCCAAGCTTCAGGTGATCAGCCACGGAAAGCCCGCCGTAGACCGGCGCGTCCTGGGCCAGATAGCCCACCTTGGCCAGCGCCGGGCCGGCCGCGGGTTGCTGACCGAGCACCTCGATCGATCCCATGCTGGGCGCGAGCAGTCCGACGGCCAGGTTCAGCAACGTTGACTTCCCGGCCCCGTTCGGGCCGACCAGGCCCACCACATGGCCGGACGGGACACTCAGTGTGCACTCGGACAGCGCCCACTTCCGTCCATACCGCTTGCCCAGCCCGCGGGCCTCCAGAACAGCGTTCACGCTATGTCCTCCTCAGCTGCGGACCGAAACGTGCTGACGAACAGCGCCTCGATCGACTCGTCGTCCAGCCCGGCCCGGCGCGCCTTTGCCAGCCAGCGCTGAAGGTCGCGGCGCAGCGGCCCGTGTGCTGCCAGCGAGGCACCGCCGAGAGTCCCGGTGACGAACGTGCCGACTCCGGGGCGTGCCGCCGCCAGGCCCTCGTGCTCCAGCTCCCGGTAGGCCTTGAGCACCGTGTTCGGGTTGATCGCCAGCCCCGCCACCACGTCCTTGACCGTGGGAAGCTGATCGCCCTCGCTCAGCAGGCCCAGCCGCAGCGCCTGCCGTACCTGATGCACGAGCTGCAGATACGGCGCGACGCCCGACCGGCCGTCCAGGTGGAACTCGATCACCGCGTGACCACCATCCGAGTCAATTGATTTATCTAGGCGACTAGCACTATAGATGACTACCCTGATGATCTGTCAAGCGGCTGCAGCGGGGATACAGTCCAGCCACAAGCCGGGCCGATACCTAATGGCATGGTTGCGGCGTCATTAGTGGTGAGACACCATCCCTGCAGCAGGGCCGTAAGGAGTGAGGGTGACTGACCGCGGCGTTGATTCCCTGGCGGGGTACCGCGAGTTCGCCAGTGCGCGGACCACGCAGCTGTTGCGGATCGCTTTTCTGCTGTGCCACGACTGGCACGACGCCGAGGACCTGGTGCAGACCACGCTGACAAAGGTGTTCCTGGCCTGGGGCCGGCTGCGACGGAGCTCCAGCGCCGACAGCTACGCCCGCAAGGTGCTGCTGAACACGTTCCTGTCGCAGCGGCGGCTCAAGCGGTCAGGCGAGTTGCCCACAGCCGACTTTTCCGACGTGCCCGCGCCCCACGCTGACGCGGAACTGCGGATGGCGCTGCTCACCGCGCTGCGAAGACTCCCGCCCCGCACCAGGGCGGTGGTGGTGCTGCGCTACCTCGAAGACCACAGCATCGAGTCCGTGGCCGCGCTGATGGGAGCTACCCCCGCGGCGGTCAAGAGCCTGAACAGCAGGGGGCTGGCGCAGCTGCGCGAACTGCTGGGCGCCGACCAGGACGTGCTCGGGTCATGACTGGGCATCCCTACCGAGGAGAGACGTTGACCGAGGAAGAGATCGCCGGCATCTTCTACCGGGTCGCCCAGGGCCTGGACTCACCCAGGATCGGGACACTGATCAATGAGGCAGAACGCCAAGGCCGACGGGTGCGCCACCGCCACCGGGCATTCCTGGCAGCGGGCAGCGTCCTGACGGCAGCCGCGGTCGTCGTCGCTCTCGCCGCGACAGGGGTCGTCCCGCGGATATTCGGTCCTACGGGGGCTAACACGCCAGCCAATGGTGCTTCGCCGACACACGGTGCGACGACACCGCGCCCGACGGCCAGCTCCACTGCGTCGCCCAGGCCCAGTGGCAGTCAGCAGGGGCTGGGCGTGTCGCCGCCGCCCGCGCCGTCCACCACCGGCCCGCTGCGTGTGGTCCTGCACGATCCGTTCCCGGTTACCTACACGTCCGGGACAGTCCCGATCGGCACCGAGGCGCCGGACGGGAGCGTGTTCGCCGCCTTCGCGTCGAACGCGTCCGTTCAACAGCAAACAGGGTCGCCACTGGCACCGGCCGGATCGGCCATCTATGTCGTCGACGGCGACCAGCCGGTCCAGGTCGCCGAGCACCCGTCGATTCCGGTCGCAGCGCTGGCCGCCGACAACACCAACCTCTACGTCGCCGGCGGTAACCAGATCCTCGCTTACAGCCGGACCACGGGCAGCATCACCGAGACCTGGAACGTAGCGCAGCCGGTCCGCCTGCTGGCGGCCTCGGCGGGCAGGGTGTGGGCTGTCCTGGGCGGCCTGTCAGGCGGGCAGGTCATCGAGATCAACCCCAGCACCGCCAGGGCGACCACAGTCGGAACCGATGGCGCAAACGTCACCTCGGTCGCCGCCGGACCACAGGGGCTGTATTACGTGGAGTCCGGAGGCGCGACGATCGTGCACATCAGCCCGGACGGGACGCGGCAGCAGGCCCCGACCAGCCAGACGGTCAATGTGCAGTTGTCCGGCCCGGCAGCGGTCCAGGCGATCAGCGTGATCGGTGGCCAGCTGCTCCTGATCCACGACGCCGGGCAGGGCCTCGACTCGTCGTCGCAGACCTACAACTCTTCGACGCTGGCGGGCCCGCAGGCGAACGCCCCCGGAACGGCGGGCAACAACCGTGCGATCGGCAGCCTGGCCGGCCCTGTGGATCTGGTGACTGGTGAGAACAGCACCTACTCCGTGGGCCGCTACAACCTCAGCACCGGCGCCGTCACCGATGCGGTCACCTACCCGCCGGAGCTGCTCGGGCCGCTGGTCGGGCCCTATCCGGCCGTGTTCGTGGGCGCGTCGGGTGGACCGTTCTACCTCGACCGCATCGGTTGACGATCCGGTCAGGCTCTGGTGTGCCAGTCGCGCAGGGCCTGGTCCAGCGTCAGGTCCCGGTGGCGCCATGGCCAGGTGCGGCCCAGGCCCATCTCCCTGGCCGTGGCGGGGGCGGGGATGGCCAGGACCGGGCACCTGGCGTGCGCCATGCAGTAGCGGGTGACCCTGCCGTGCCAGATCCGCCGCAGCAGGCCGCGCCGTCCCGCTCCGACAACCAGCAGATCATCGGCTGAGTCCGCGGCGTCGACAAGCGCCGGGCCTGGCTCGCTGCGGACGGTGATCATGCTCAGGCTGACGTCGGGTGTGGCGCCGCCGCAGGCATCCTCGAGAACGTGCAGCAAGCGCTGCCGCGCGGATTCGCTCCAGGTACGGCGCAGGGCAGGGTCGGGACAACGGCGCTCGGCCAGGTCGCCTCCTGGCGGAAGCCAGGCGATCACGGCTTCCAGCGGCACGGCATTAGCGCGCGCCAGCGTCAGCGCGTAACGCACCGCGCAGAGGCTGCCTGGCGAGCCGCTGGCGCCGACGATCACGCGCCCCAGACCTGAAACCTCGCTCATCAACGAGAACTCCGGCACATACGACGGGATAAGAGCTTCATGCCGACCAGAGCTTCCCGGCTCACCCAACAACTACGGAGCTTACCTCCAGGAAGCATGCCCCGGCCTGGCACGATCGTTAGATTTCCGTATGTTTCGGACGGTCAGGTGCCTCGTTCACCGAACTCTCCACCGCGGCGCGGCCGCGGTTCACCGCATGACCACTGCGGGCGGCCTCTACAGGCTGCTGCGGCTGGCTATCTGAGCGAGCTCCGGCAGCTTCTGGTCGGCGGCCTGCGCGGCGATACGTACGCCGGCCCAGGCCAGGACTAGGCCGTAGGCAGTAGCACCGACGACGAGCGCCGGCATCCGCACCGCCGCCGGGTCCGACTGTGTCAGCAGGACCGCGAACAGAACGGGGAGGATCGCGATTCCCGTGACGATCATGCCGCCGAGCGTGCCACCGATTCTGTAGCCCATGTACCCGTCAGCGGGCCTGGGCGCGGGATTGCCCGGGCGTCTTTCCACCGGGTAGGCAAGCATGGCGGTGAAGACATTGCTCAGGGCCAGGCCCGCGCCGATCGCGGCCAGGCCGACCGCCGTGCCCAGGAACCCGTCGACCGGGTGCCCGGCGACCGCGGCCAGGCCGAAGGAGATCGCCGTGATCAGCGGAACGCCGATCACGGCGAGCGCGAGATCCTGGCCGGAGAAGTAAGCACGGAGCGAACGGCGGCCGGTCAGCGCCGTCGCCTCGAGGCTGAACGCGGGCCCGTTCATCCCGATCGCGTTGGCGTGGAACACGCCGATGAACGCGCCTCCGAAGGCGGCACTGGCGAGCAAGCCCCCCAGATACCTGACCGTCAGCACCGTTCTGATGGATACGACGACCATGATGACCGCGGTGAGCGCCCAGTAGACCAGCGACCCCGGGTCGCGGCGCTGGTAGAGCCAGAACCTGGCCATGATCGTGCCGCGCAGGCCCCAGCGGGCGAACGGGAGCGCTGCGCCTCGTACGGCGGCGCCCTGTGTCGTGGTGTCGACCGTCACCATGGCCCGGCTGAGCGAGCGGATCCACAGCCAGCCGAGCACGGCGATCACGGCGGCCAGCACCGCGAGGCGCAGCAGCGCAGTGCCGGGATGGCCGGTCGAGGCGTCCTGGACCGCGTGCGCTGCCAGTCCCGGCGGTATCCAGCGCAGCCATGCGTCTACGCCGGCGAAGCTCGCTGCCGTCAGCTTGCCTGTGGCGGCCATCCTGGGCACAACCTGGGCGAACGCCTCGTACGCCGCGAAAATCGGGATGATCAGGAGCACCGCGAAGTCCCGGCCGCGCCGCGAGCGCAGCATCCGGGCCAGGCTCGTGGTCACGAACCTGGCCAGCACGATGCAGAACAGCACCTGCAGCAGCACCGCGAGCACCGCGATGATCAGGCCCAGCGCACCTCGGGCCACGCCGACGGTCACCCCGAGCAGGCCGATGACGTTGGCCAGCGGCCATGCGCCTGTGGCCGAGGCAGCGAGCAGCCCGACAGCGAGCTGGCGGGTGCGCAGCGGATAGAGGGCCAGCGTAGAGGGGTCCAGGGTGCTGTCGAGGCTGAAGACGACCAGCGGCAGGATCAGCCAGCCGAACGCGAACACGGTGAAGATGACCGTGGTCTCGTCCACCGCCGCGCCGTTGCCGCGCAGCGCGGCCAGGCCGACGAAGGTGCCTGCCGCAAGCAGCGCGGCGAAGATCGTGCTGATGATGAACGTGACCCTGGCTGACCCGGACGAGCGGAGCGCCCCCAGCAGGATGCGCAGCTTCAGCTGGACGAGGAGCCAAGCCATGACAGTCCCTCCTCGCCTGCTGCCCTGCCGCCAACCAGGTCGATGAACGCCTGCTGCAACGTCTTGCCGCCGCGCACCTCGTCTGTGGTGCCTGTGGCCACGATCCGGCCCTTGTCGATGATCGAGATATGGTCGCAGATCTGCTCGACCAGCTCCATCACGTGGCTGGAAAACAGCACGGTTGAGCCGGAGCCGACGAAGCGGGTCAGGAGCCTGCGGATCACGTCGGCGGAGACCGGGTCCACACCCTCCAGCGGCTCGTCAAGGAACAGCACTGACGGGTTGTGAATCAGCGCGCAGCCCAGCGAGGCCTTCTTGCGCATGCCCGTTGAGTAGTCGGCAAGGAGCCGCTTCGCATCGGATGTCAGGTCCAGCAGGTTCAGCAGCTGTGCGGCGCGCGAGCGCGCCTCGCCGGCCGGCAGGCCGTGCAGCCGCCCGGCGTACTCCAGCAGCTCCTCGCCACTGAGCCGCTCGAACAGCCGGACGTCGGCAGGGACAACCCCGATGATGGCCTTGGCGGCGGCCGGGTCTGTCCACACGCTGAGCCCGTTGATCCGGATCTCGCCGGTGTCCGGCCGCAGCAGGCCGGTCATCATCGACAGGGACGTGGTCTTCCCGGCGCCGTTCGGGCCAACGAGCCCGGCCAGGGAACCAGCCGCGATGTCCAGGTTGATCCCGGCTACTGCTACCTTCGTGCCGAAGCTCTTCTGCAGCCCGCGTACTGCTACGGCTGGGTCGCCCATGCTCGCCTCCTTGGTCAGCAGGCCACTGGCCAGGTCGCCGTCAGCGGCCGGCTGACTGACTCACCACTTCTAATTATGATATCACTTTTTGAGTCGAGTCAAGCCGGGCGGCGGCCGCGCGGCGGCACCCCTGCACCCGTGAGATCACTGGCAGGCTGCATCAGCCGTTGATCGGCGACATGTCCTGGTACCGGTCGCCCACTGGCGCGGGCACCGCGTTAAGCCGGGCCAGCTGCTGCGGGGTGAGTGCCAGGTCGGCGGCTGCGAGGTTCTCCTCAAGCCGGGGCACGCGCCTGGTCCCGGGAATCGGCACGATGTCGTCGCCCTGCGCCAGCAGCCACGCGAGTGCCACCTGGGCCGGGGTCGCGCCCGCCTCGGCAGCGACCGCCTCGACCTCATCTACGATGCGAAGATTCTGGTTCAGGTTCTCGCCGGCGAAGCGAGGATTGCTGCTGCGGAAGTCGTCTGCATCCAGCAGACCTGTCGAGCGGATCTGACCGGTCAGGAACCCGCGCCCGAGTGGCGAGTACGCGACGAAGCCGATTCCCAGCTCCCGCACCAGGGGCAGGATCTCGGCCTCGGGATCGCGGGTCCACAGCGAGTACTCGGTCTGCAGCGCGGTGATGGGATGCACCGCCTGCGCCTGGCGGATCGTGGCTGGCGATGCCTCGGACAAGCCGATATGCCGGATCTTGCCCTCGGAGACCAGCACGCGCATGGTCCCGACGGAGTCCTCGATCGGCACCTGTGGGTCGACGCGGTGCTGGTAGTACAGGTCGATGTGGTCGGTGCCCAGCCGTCGCAGCGACCCGTCCACAGCGACCCGGATATTCTCCGGCCTGCTGTCCAGTCCGCGCCGCTCGGGCCTGGACCGCCGGCTGATCAATCCGAACTTAGTGGCCAGCACGACCTGGTCACGTCGGCCGGCGATCGCCCGCCCGACCAGCTCCTCGTTCAGGTACGGCCCATAGGCCTCGGCGGTGTCGATCAGCGTGACGCCGAGGTCCAGCGCGCGCTGAATGGTCCGGACCGACTCGGCGTCGTCGATCCGCGCCCCGGTATAAAAGGCCGACATGCCCATCGTTCCCAGCCCGATCCGGGCAACGTCCAGATCTCCGAGCGAGACATGCCTCATGATTCCCCCAGGCCAGGTGAATGACAGCCGACGAGACGGCAGCGCCGGGCCGCGAACGGCGGTTCGGCGTTTTTCAGCCTAGCTGGCTGCAAGAAGGTCTCCAGAGCTGCACCCGGCGCAGCGCCCATGCGCCGGGTGCAGGCAATGGCGAGTGCGGTCAGGTGTTGTCGGCCAGGGCTGTCAGGCGGGACGAGTCGCCGTTGAAGACGTCCTGGTCGCCCGGGAGCGTGCCGGAGCTGGCGTACTGCCAGAACGTGTAGAAGGAGTAGCCGGCCAGCAGCGTCCCGGCCGAACTGCAATAGCACGCGATCCACAGAGGGTCGTTCGCGGACAGGCCACTCCAGTTGCCAGTGCAGGTGCTCCACCAGTCGTAGGTGCTGTACACCACCGGCCACCGCGTGGTGCGCGAGTGGTACTCATCGACGAAGTCGCTGACCCAGGTGCGCATGGCCGACTGGGACAAGCCGAAGCACTCTCCGCCGGAGTACGGGTTGTACTCGATGTCGAGCGCTGCCGGCAGGGTCTTGCCGTCTGACGACCAGGCGCCACCGTCACTGGCCAGATACTCAGCCTGAGTCTGGCCGCTGGAGTAATTCGGGATCGCGAACGCGTACGCGCCGCGGACCAGCCCAGCGTCGTAAGAGCCGTCGTACTGCTGAGCGAAGTAAGGATTGGTGTAGTAAGAGCCCTCGGTCGCCTTTATGTAGGCGAACCCGGCACCGTCGCTCTTGACGGCGCTCCAGTTCACGTCGCCCTGATATGAGCTGACGTCAAGCCCGTACACCGGGTCGCTCGAGGCACCCTGGAGCAGCGGGACCGCGCTCTTGCTCACGGATGCTGCCGCGCGGGGGGTGAGCGAGTAGCCCATGTGGTGATAGTTCGCCTGGGCTCGCAGGTAGCTCAGCGGCAGTTGCCGGACGTTGCCAGCGCCGCCGCTGGACTGCTGCGGTATAGCGGCTAATGCCGGGACCGCGCCGGTCATGGCGCCGACCAGTGACGCGACGGTCACCACCAGGACACCCATCCTGGCGAGGCGACGCACGGGCCGCAGGCTTGTGTGCCGATGCTGAGGATGCGGACGGGGAAGCATTACACAGACATCCCTTCGACGTGAAAGCAGCGGACATTTTGGTTAATATTTTTCGCTCCCCAATAATCCTTGGAAGATTTTATACCGAGTCAGCCCAGGCTGGGAAGGCCACGAGACTGGCCGCCGGGGGGATGCTGGTCACACGGCTGGAGCGGACCGGAGTGCGGCTCGGCCTGCTGAGGTGGCAGAGCCGGACGGAGTCGGCCCTGGCCAGCCCACGCAGACTCCCTCAGCGCCCCGCGGCAAACCTACGCTGTTTCGCTGCGCTCGCAGCAGGCCCGCATAGCGCTGACCAACCTATCGTTCCTTTCCGGATCGGCCGTAAGTCCCAATCAGACGATCCGCTAATCCGTCTCGTGTCCTCAACAACCGGGATTCGGTCAGTAACCCGGTTCTGGAACATCCGGGATGCCGCACAGCGACCAGCCAAAATAGGTCCAGGATCAATGAACTGTGACCAAAACTAACAAAGTGGTTGATTGACGGCCAGATAAGCCTATGATCAACCACTTTGTTGGTCAGGCCGTTGCCGGGCCCGGTGCGTGGGTTACCAAGCGGCGTGCCTTGTTGGTCAGGGTTTTGCCGGGCCCGGTGCGTGGGTTACCAAGCGGCGTTATGCCGTGCTGATCGGGCCTTACCGAGCCCGGGTGGCCCGCCGTGGGTTACCAGGCGTAGTGCTCGGGGGCTGGCTTGTAGCCGGGGAAGATGGCGTCGAGGCGCTTCAGGGCATCGTCGTCGAGCGTCACGGTGAGGGCGCGCTGGGCATCGACCAGGTGGGCCAGGGTCCGCGGCCCGATGATCGGCGCAGTCACCCCGTCCTGCTGCAGCAGCCAGGCCAGCGCCACGGTACCGGGCTCCTCGCCGAGTTCCTCGCAGAAGTCCTCGTAGGCGCCGAGCGCCTCGGTGTTGCGGTCGACGGTCTCCCGCACATCGCTATGCACGCGGCGGGCGCCCTCGCGTTCCTTGCGCAGCACACCGCCGAGCAGCCCGCCGTTCAGCGGCGACCACGGGATGATCCCGACCCCGTACTCGAGCGCAGCTGGCAGCACCTCCAGCTCGATCTCCCGGGTCATCAGGTTGTAGATCGACTGCTCGCTGACCAGCCCGAAGAACCGGCGTGCCGCGGCGGCGTCGTTGGCCTGCGCGATGTGCCAGCCGGCGAAGTTAGACGAGCCGACATAGAGGATCTTGCCCTGGGTGACCAGTACCTCCATCGCCTGCCAGATCTCGTCCCACGGGGTGTCCCGGTCGATGTGGTGCATCTGGTAGAGGTCGATGTAGTCGGTCTGGAGCCGGCGCAGCGACGCGTCACAGGCACGCCGGATGTTCAGAGCGGACAGCCTGCTCTCGTTGGGCCACTCCGCCATAGCGCCGTAAAGCTTGGTTGCGAGCACTGTGCGCTCGCGCCGTCCGCCGCCTGATGCGAACCAGTCGCCGATGATCTCCTCGGCCCAGCCGTGGTGCGCCAGCGGGTTGTCCACCCGCTGCCCGGCCGGGGCCAGGCCATACCGGTTAGCGGTGTCGAAGAAGTTGATGCCGAGCTCGTGCGCGTGGTCCATGATCGCGTGGGAGTCGGCGGGCGTGGTCAGCGCCCCGAAGTTCATGGTCCCGAGGACGAAGCGGCTCACGGACAGCCCGGAGCGGCCCAGGTTCGTGTACTCCATGCCTCCACCCTTTCACGGCCCTGCCGGGCAGTAATCCCACGATGGTTGATGACGCGGGAACAGTCGTGGACAAGCCGAGCGGGCTGAACAGCGCGGGTAACGGGTTCACGGTGACCGAGGAGTCATGACTCCCCCAGAGGTCCTAAGGTCAGGAGGTAATGCGCCGCTCGTTCGATGTCCTGAGCCTGGGCAGCTTTGTAGCTCTCGGGGTGCCTGACGGCATGATCGGAACCGCGTGGCCATCGATGCGCCAGACCTTCGGGGCGCCGATCGGTGACCTCGGCCTGATCCTGCTCGCGGCCACAGCGGGAGCCGCAGTGGTCAGCGTCTGGGTCGGCGCCCTGATCCGCCGGCTGGGTATGCCCGCGCTGCTCGTGGTGGCAGCGAGTTGTGGCGCAGCGGGAGCAGCCGGATTCGCCCTGGCCCCCGGGCTGTGGCTGGTGATCGGAGCTGCAATGCTGGCTGGCGCCGGGGCCGGGATGCTGGACGGCGGCCTGAACACGGAAGTAAGCCTGCTGGGCCGGCAGCGCCTGCTTAATTTGCTGCACGGCAGCTACGGCGTCGGCGCTGCTGCCGGGCCGCTCCTGGTCACCGCGGCGATCCTCACCGGGTCCTGGCGGCGCGGCTACATCGGGCTGCTCGCGCTGGATCTGGTGCTCGCGGGGTCGTGGCTGCTGCACCGTCGGCGTGATCTTCCCCGGCCGGCTCGGGCCAGCCAGGCGCAGCCGACCCAGGCCCAGCTCGCCCAGGCCCAGCCCAGCCGGGCGCAGCCCGCCCAGACCGCAGAGCAGCCGGGTCCTGGCTGGTCGCGGCGGAGCAAACTGATAGCCGCAGCCGGGATAGGCGTTTTTTTTGTCTATACCGGCCTGGAGGTCGGCGCAGGGCAGTGGGAGGCGAGCTTCTGCCGGGGCCACCTGGGCCTGTCGGCGTCGCAGGCCGGCCTGGCAACGTTCGGATACTGGGCCGCGCTAACCGCCGTGCGCATGAGCCTGGCTCTGCCCCGGCATCCGCCGTCGGCCCGGATCGTGGTCCGCTGGGGTACCAGCCTGGCTGTGATCGCCACCGCAATCATCTGGGTACAGCCGGGCGCGGCAGGCACCGTGGCTGGCTTTGTTCTGCTGGGCGGCGCGCTGGCCGGGGTGTTCCCTGCGCTGATCGCTCTCACCCCGGACCGGATCGGGCAGTGGCGGGCGCAGCGGGTCATCGGCTGGCAGGTAGGCGCCGCGGCGGTCGGCGGAGCCGGCCTCTCGGCCGTCATCGGCCTGCTCATCGCAGCCGGTGGGCTGGCTGTTCTCGGGCCCTCGGTCACCGTCCTCGCGCTGGTGCTGGTCGCGGCCGAACTGATGCTGGCCAGGCTGGCGGCCCCGGCCAGACAGCAGCCAGCGGAAGGCTGACCGGGCCGCGGGCACCTACCACGGCACCGACTCTGCCAGCAGCTCCACCTGCTTGAGTGCCCCGGCACAGGGGAATAGCACCAGCTCATCGCATCCCGCCGCCGTGAACCGCTCGACGAGCGAACGAACCTCATCTTGTGTCTTGGGCGTGTTGGTCATCAGCTCCTTCTTAAACGGCGCATAGCCAAAGTAGGAGTCGATGAACGTGCCGACGCTGTCCTCGGCGTCGTCACCCAGCGCAAAGTAGGTAGCCATCAGACGTTCGGGACGGCCGGGGCGTCCGCGCGAGGCCCAGACCTCGTCCAGCTCGGCCGAAAGGGTCTTGAACTCGTCCGGCCCGCCGTGGCCGCACATCCAGCTCGCCGAGTGATCGGCGACCCGGCGCCACGTTGGCCCGGTAAAGCCGCCGAACATCAGCGGTGGTCCGGACGGGCTGGTCGGCTGCGGTCCGACCGTGCGGCCAGTCTCCTCAGTACCGGCCTGCCACGCACTCACGATCTCCGCGACCTGGCCGTCCAGGATCGCCCCGCGGCGGTGGAAGTCGACGCCCACGACCTTGTAGTCGTCAGGCCGGGCACCCAGCCCCAGTCCCAGCTCGAATCGGCCTTCGCTGAGCTGGTCTAGAGTCAGGGCCGCCTTTGCTATCAGGGCAGCCGGCCGCAATGGAGCAAGCAGCACCGCTGTGCGCAGCGCAACCCGGCTGGTAACCGAGGCCGCCACTGCCAATGCGGCGAAGGGGTCATAGGTGCAGTAGGCAACCCGGTCGGTACACGACAGTGACGCGAATCCGGCTGCCTCCGCTTCCCGCGACCACTCGGCCAGCCGCGCGCCCGGAACTCCGGGGACCATCGTGGGCAGCCCAATGCCTATCCGCACTGATTTCTCCTTATTGCCGTGCCTTCGCGTCACGAGCCAGAGGCTGATGTGCTGGAGACTGAGTTACCCGGCTGCCGGCTCGCTGGCAGCCGCCGTCGCCGGTCCGCACAGGCCTCGGCGTGGCGGCTGAAGTGCCGCCGGGGAGGCGGCGGCACCGGGCCGAGGCGGCTCAGCAGCCAGGCAAATACCCTGCCCGCGTCCGATCGACACGACAGCCAGATGCCGTCATCAGCCTTCCAGCGCACGAAGGAGTACCTGTCCACGCCTGGGCCTCCGTAAAGCCGCGATGCGAGGCTGAAGTCGATGCGCTCGCCTCGCTGATCGCTACTATCCGGCCGAGCCAGTTACCGCGGTCATTACCGGAGCTGCCGGATGATCACGCTCGCGGGCGCCCAGCGCGAAGACCCTCGGCCTCGCCGCGTCACCCACGGCCCGCCCTGGTTTTCAGGGCCGGGCCGTCGGGTTCTCGGGGGACTCCGGGGGGTCGCTCCCCCGGGCCAAACGGCTGCCGGCACCCTGGCCAGAGCCGTCAGCGTACTCGATGGCCGTCAGGTCGGTTCGCACAATACGGCCGCATCGCCGGCACGTGAATTGGATAATCGGATAGCTGGGGTCGCTGATCCGCCACTGACGGTCTGCGCACTGCGGGCACCTGTCGTCGCCACCAAAGTGTGACGTCAGCCATTGGCGCGCCGCGTGATCAAAAGCTTCGCTGACCACTATGCATCGGCCTTGTTCCAGGTCGCACCCATCGCAATGCGGCTCTCTGGGCCCTTGACGTGGAACCTGTGCCCCTTACCAGTCGGGTCGTTGAAAATGATGACATCGCCGGGCATCAATCGTCGCCAGCCTTCCTCAGTCTCGTACTCCGAGACGCCGGTGCACATCACGTAGAGGACGGACATCTCGAAGGGATGCCAGTCGACAAAAAATTCGCCTGGCCGGTTAGGAGCGGAATTTGGTGGCGGAACGTAAACTGGGCCTGCGGCCCGGCTGGCGATCTCCGCAAACTCCTCCGGGGTATAGTCGCGGACATGTGTCCGCTGGTCATCCCCGGTATACAGTTCGATTATCTGCACGAGTGCCCCATTTCGTCGACGAGCGCGCGAGCTCTGTCGGGCTATGAGCCGAGAGTAAATCTCAGCGATATAGCCTTCTCCTTGCCGATCGCGTCGAATGTATGGCCTTGCCCGGAGGTATCTTCGATGACAATCACGTCACCGGGGAAAAGCCGCCGTTTGCCTTCCACTGCACCGAATTCGTGTATGCCGCACAGCGCGATCACGAGCTCGCGGCGATCCGACGCGGCCTGGCCTCTGCAAATCGGGGCCTCGATAATCTCCACGCGCGCTGACCCGGTTACCTGCTGACCGAACTGATTGAGCATTTCCGGTGTTAGGCCCTCCCAGTGCGATCTGCCGTCGCCGCCAGGATAAATATGCAGTCGCTGCATAACTCGTCCTCGCTTCCGCCGTACGTCGGTTCAGCCGGTGCCTGCCGGTACCTCGCGCCACGGCTCGCCACGCAGCCGAGAATGTCGTCGCCGAGGCCGTCCTCGGCCGGGCTCGCAAGCATCGGCTCCTGACCCGGATAGCCGATCAGCTTCCCGACCACTGGGTTCATGTAGTACGCACCGATAACGGCCGCCGCCACACTAAGGAAGAAGCCGGGATCGTTTCCCCTGAGATCCCGCAGCACCACAGCTGGGCCGTCCTCGCTGACCCGTGCCGCCACTCGCCGCACAGCCGGAAGCAGGTCGCGGCGAACCGTCAGGACGTAATCGAGCCATTCCCGGCTTCCCTCCGCCGAACTCGCGGCCGGCATTCGGTCCGTCGCCGGGATCAGTAGGTCTGCCAGCCTCCACAGGGCCTCGCTCTCGGCCGCGAGTCTGCCTGCGGCAGGTTCGCGGGCCGCGGCGTCGCCCGGAGTGAGGTGCCCGTCAGGCATGAACCGGCACGGGCTGGCTCGCACGGCAATCGATCATGTGCTCGGCCGAGCGCAATGCCAGAGCACACAACGTCGCCGTCGGGTTCATCGCCGAGGCGGTGGGAAAAAGACCGGCGCCAAACAGGAACAGGTTCGGCACGTCGTGTGCCCGTCCGAACTCATCAGTTACCGATGTCCCCGGGTCGCTGCCCATTACTGTCGTCCCCATGCAATGAGAACGGCTGGCCGGCGTCGGAGGCTGGACAACGCGCGTCGCGCCCGCGGCCAGCAGCGATTCCTCTGCCTGGGCGACCTGGAAGCTGATGTTCCTGACCACGTTCTCGTCATCTTTCACCATGAGTTTCACACCCGGAATACCGTCAGAGTCGGTCAGCGAATCGTGAAGCGTGATCCGGTTAGACTCTTGCGGCAGGTCCTCGGCGATGATTCCCCATTGCACCGATCGCCCGACCGTTTCGGACACAGCCGAGTGCGGGCCATCGGTGCCGTCCGGCCGGATGATCGCTGACATTGCGGTCGCAACTGGCCCGGGTCCCGGGATGAGCCCCCATTTAGCCCCGCGCACGAAATTACGCGATTCGTCGGTCTCGTAGAACTGCAGGCTGTAGAGAAACTGGCCGTTGGGCCCGCGCTGGCCTAGTCCGCCGTCGCCGAACAGCCCGAGAACCGTCGTGAAAGGATGGGTCATGAGCCGGCGGCCGACAAGCCCCGACGAATTGGCCAGACCATCAGGGAAGCGCGCCGACGTGCTCAGCAGCAGCAGCCGCGCGTTGCCCACAGCATTGCCAGCGAGCACGACCACGTCGGCGGTCTGACGACGCTCGGTACCCGCGCGATCGATGTAAACCGCACCGGTGGCGAGGCCGGCTGAGCTGATTGTGATTTCGCGGACCCGCGCGCCCGTCACCACGCGAGCACCGGCCCGGATCGCGTCAGGCCAGACAACGAGATCGAATGAGGCCTTCGAGTCGTTCGGGCAGCCGGTCATACACGTTCCGTAACGCACGCACGGATTCAGCGAGCCGTGCTTGCGCGACGCGATCGCGTTCGAGCCAGGCCACCAGTGCCAGCCCAGGTCGTTCATACCCTCGGCGACGCGACGGCCGAGCGGGCTGATCGGAAGGGGAGCCAGCGGTGGTCCGGCACCTGGCGGGTACGCCGGGTCACCGGCCCGGCCCGAGACCCCCAGCATCTGCTCGATCGCCTCGTAGTACGGCTTGAGCTCGTGGTAGGTGAGCGGCCAGTCATCGGCTATGCCGTCGAGGGTCCGCACGCGAAAGTCCGAGGGCACCATGCGCATCCAGTGCGCGGCGTAGATGATCGTGCTGCCGCCGACTCCGGAATACATGTTGATTGACCTCAGTCCAGAGTCGCCGCCGTCGATGGGGTAGTCCGCGCCGAGTTGCCTGACATTGGGATCGGGATGCCACTGCTTGCCGGCAGCCAGTTCCCACTCCGGCCTGGTCCCCGGATAGCCGGCCACATCCGGCCATTCGCCCTGATCGAGGCAGAGCACCGAGAAGCCCTCCGGGGCAAGCACGCTTGCCGCGATGGCGCCCGCTGGCCCGGCACCGACGACCAGCACATCGACGTGATCGGTGGTCATGACGTGATCGAGGTCCCCACGGCTCGGCACCTACCGGTGGAGGTCAGCATCGGCAGCAGGTAATTACGGCGGCCGTTACCCGGGACCGGCCAGCCCCACGCCGGGCCGGCTTGTACTGGACGACGTAGCGGGGAATAGGACGTCTGGTAACGGCACGTATAACAGGCCTGGCGTTAACTAGCAGATCATCGCCCGGGTCGAGGCATCCACAGGGGGTTGTCGTCAGGATGCGGGACACATCTCTACGACTAGGCCGGACGCTGTCCGCCGCTTACGGGCCGGGCCGGTTCGTCGTACTCAAAACCGGCCGGGCGCGCGATGTCCCTATCCTCAACGGGCACCCACTTATCGCGGCGCCGCCCATGCCGTGTTCAGCATCGCAGCGTCGGCGGTCAGCCCGGTGCGATCTGGAACCGGGAGCGTCTTATGCGGACGCGGAAACTGGCCTGGAACTCAGATGCACCGAAGCCGCAGCCGGCGTTCTCCTCTACGCTGGCCGGCCCATGACCCGGCTCCCGCAGCGACAGCTACGTTTCCCACTGCAACTATCGGCGTAGACATATCGCAGGAGTCTTTGGATGGAGTCCCGGATCCTCATCCACGGCACGTGGCGCGAGGCCTCAGACGGCCGGACTGTTCCGGTCCACGACCCGGCCACCGACGAGGTGCTGGCTGAGGTGCCGGTTGGTACCGCGGAAGACGTGCGCGCCGCAATCGACTCGGCCGCTGACGCCCTGCCCGCCTGGCGCGAGCTGACGGCAGACAAACGTGGGCGAGCCGTGGGCCGCTTCGCACAGCTTGTGGAGCAGGAATCCGGGAACCTCGCGTCGCTGATCAGCCGCGAAGGCGGAAAACCGCTCTCCGAGGCACGGGGCGAGGTCGCCTACGGGCAGTCCTTTCTGGCCTGGGCGGCTGAGGAAGCGGCACGCATCTACGGTGAGCTGATCCCGTCCTGGAACCCGGGAAAGCGCATCATGGTGCAGCACCAGCCGGTTGGCGTCACAGCCGCGATCACGCCATGGAACTTCCCGCTCGCGATGATCACACGCAAGACCGGACCGGCACTCGCCTCCGGCTGCACGCAAATCGTGAAGCCCGCAACCCAGACACCGCTGACTGCCATCGAACTCGGCCGGCTCGCGCTCGAAGCAGGCATCCCCCCGGGTGTGCTGAACGTCGTCCCCAGCCGGGGCCCTACGGTCGCACGCGAGTTGTTCACCGACTCCCGGGTGCGCAAGGTGTCGTTCACCGGGTCCACCGAGGTCGGCCAGCAGCTGATCCGGCTCTCCGCGGACAACGTCACCCGCCTGTCGCTGGAACTCGGCGGGCACGCACCAGTGATCGTTCTGGATGATTCCGATCTTTCCGCGGCCGTCGCCGGCGTCCTTCGGGCAAAATTCCGCAACAACGGGCAGTCCTGCATCGCAGCGAACCGGCTCTATGTCTCGGCTGGTATCCACGACGAATTTGTGAGCGCTTACGCCGAGGCGGTAAAGGCGCTCGTCCTCGGGCCGACCAGCGCGGGCGTGGACGTCGGGCCGCTGATCGACGACGACGCGGTGAAGAAGGTCAACGAACACGTTGACGACGCTGTCGAGCGCGGCGCGACGCTCGTCTGCGGCGGACGCGTACGGGATCTGGGCGTCGGCTACTCGCAGCGTTTCTACGAGCCAACGCTGCTGACCGGCGTCTCCGACGACATGCGAATCTTCACAGAGGAGACGTTCGGACCGGTCGCGGCGATCTCGTCCGTGGCCTCCGACGACGAGGCCGTCAAGCGAGCGAACAACTCACCGTTCGGCCTCGCTGCCTACGTGTTCGGCCGAGACCTCGGAAGGGTTCTGCGGCTCGCAGAGCGGCTTGAGTACGGCGTGATCGGCGTCAACGACGGTGCGCCCTCAACCGGCCAGGCACCCTTCGGCGGCATGAAGATGTCCGGCTACGGCCGTGAGGGCGGCAAGTATGCGATGAGCGAATACCTTGAGACGAAGTACGTGTCACTCGGGCTCTGAGGGAACGTCGGGCTGCGACGCGATCTCGCCGGCCCGCGTGCCGCCACCGCGGCCGAGGAACACCGCGGGTGTCACCGCGGGGAATCCTCCAGACCACCGGTCAGCTGTCACCGGCCCGGCCTTGAGCAGACGGCCGTTGTAGGAATCGTCAAGGATCCGGTCGGGCCCGGCGCAGAACTCGATACCGATACCGAGCAGCGGCACCTCGACGTATGCGGAGATCGAGCCGGACGCGGTGTGCCTGACCAGGTCCTCGCTCTTCACTCCGAGCGCGCGGGCGTGGTTCCGGAAACGTACGACTGTGTCGATGTCGTCGACGAGCAGCGCGATATGGTCCAGCCGCCCGGGTTCGCCCTTGGCCAGTGCCAGCGAGTGGTGATAGCCGTTGCCGCAGCGCAGGAAGACCACGAGCCTCTCGATCTGATCGGAGCGATGGAAGCCGAGCACTCGCTTGAAGAACTCGCGTCCCTCGACGATGTCATCGACAAACACGACCGGGTGCAGGGCTCGCTCGATCCCCCGCGCCGGCGCCGGGGACTCTGGAAGTGTCACCTGCTCCTCGTAGATCTCCACCTCGAATCCGCCTGAGTACTGGAAGCGGATCGTATTGTCGACCCGGTCGTCCTCAATAGATCCGCCGGGAGTCCACGGGACATTCTCGGCATCGAGACGCGCCTTGATCTCCTCCAGGGCAGCGCCATCCACCGCCCGGAATCCGAGCCTGATCAGCCCGGGCTGGGCCCGGCGCTCGAGATGAATCCACGCATGCTTGGTGTCACCGGTCAGGAAGGCGGAGTCAGCGCGGCGCTCCGACACCTCGAGCTGGCAAACATTCCGGAAGAAGTCCACAGTCTCGTCCAGATCGGCTACACCGTAAACCAGGTACCCGAATTCCTGAACCAGCGCCATATCGTGCTCCTTGATCGGTCAGCAGGGATTGCGGCCGACGAAGAATTCCTCGTCGGCCTCGGTGGCCGTCAGCACACCGGCGTCCCTGGCAGCGCTGCGGTACGCGGCCATCTGCGTGGACACGAGGCGCTGAATGGGCATCCGCAGGGGCCCGCCGTTAAATCCGGTCAGCCACGCCTGGTACTTCCACACCATGCGATTAACGCTATTCGACCCTGCGACCCCTACGCGCTCATTCGCGCGGCGGGCCGGGTCCACCTGCCAGAAGATCTTCATCGCGTCGTCGTACTTACCGTCCTGGCAGAGCGCCAGCATCTGCGGCACGGCGCCACCGAGGCACTCGGTGTTGGACGTGGCAATGAGCTGCAGCGGGAGGATCGTCGCCAGCGGAATTGCCTGCTGCTCCAGCGGCATCGAGACCACGACGCGGTGACCCAGCCGGTTCCAGGTCTCGGTGAAGCCAGCGATCGATGGCATGCCGCCCTCGCCTTTTATCGCAGCGACGTTGGGGATTTTGTCAACCATCTCCTCCAGCATCTCGATCGGGATCGAGGCCGGGTGCAATCGCTCAAATCCCCACAGCGGGACGGGGAATAGCATAACGGCGAGATTCGTCGCGGAGCAGAATGCCTCGGTGTAGTCGTATATGTCACGCAGGGACTTCGGGTAGAAGGACGTCGGGTACGACAGCAGCACCATCTCCGCTCCGGCCCGCTCGGCCCGGCGTGCCATCTCGATGTTCTCGGCCAGCGTGTTGAAGCTGGCATGGAAGAACAGGACCAGCTCACCAGCGGCCTCATCCGCCGACCACTCCACGAACTGGACGTACTCATCGCCGGTCATCGCGGTCTCGCTGACCATGAGGGTGCCGGAGAACCCGAGTTCGATGTCGCGCCGGACGTCGTGGCGGATGCCTGCCTCGTTCAGGGAACGCAGGTCAGAGCTGTACGAAGGGATGATGACATTGGACACGCCCTTCATCTCCGAGCGGACCCACTCACGCGCGTCGGCCTTGGCGTATCTGGCCACTGGGGAGTTCCTTCCGGCAGCAGGATCGAGGCCAGTCTCACCCAGAGGCGGTTACCGTGCCCGTTACCACCTGCCGCTCAGAACTGCTTGGCCGTTGCTATCTCGTCGACCTCTGTGCCCGTCCCGCGACGGCGTGCTTCCTGCACGATGTAGGAGGCGCCGATGAGGTCCTGGGCGGCGGTGCCGACTGACTTGAACAGTGTGATGTCTTCGGGTGCTGAGCGGCCGGGGGCTGAGCCGGCCAGCATCTGGTTCAGGCTCAGGGCTGAGTTCCACCCGGGTGTCTGGCTGACCAGCGCGGCGACGTCGCCTGACTCCTCGCGGATCTGGCTGAACTCGGCGTCGAAGACGACCAGGTCAGCCCGGCGGAAGACGGCGGTGTCGATCTCACGCAGCGCTGGCGTGGTCGACCCGATCGACACCACATGCTGCCCGGGCTGCAGATGCTCCCCGTGACAGGCGGTCCTCCCGCCCGGGCCGGTGTTGGTCGCCACCACGACGATGTCAGCCCCGGCCACCGCCTCCGGTTCGCTGTCCACCGCGGTGATCCGCACACCCAGACGCCCGGCCATCCGGGTAGCGAAGGCCTCCCGCCGCTGCGGGGAGCGGCTGTAGACCTTCACCTGCTCCACCGGGCGGACGCAGCAGACCGCTTCCAGGTTCGTCTCGGCTTCCAGACCCGAGCCGATCAGGCCCACAGCACGCGAATCCTCCCGGCTCAGCAGCCGCGTCGCCACCGCGCTGGTCGCGCCGGTACGGGCCGCGGTGAGGTAAGCCGAGTCCAGCAGCGCGACCACCTCACCACTCTCCAGCGAGGACAGCGCGACGATGTAACGCACCCCCCGGGCCATCGACCCCTGGAAAAACTTCAGGCCCATCAGCCCAGCCTCGGGCAGCAGCACCGGCATCACCCGCAAGAACACATCCCGATGCCCCAGATTCAGCCGGCCAGGCAGCACCGCACCCGGGCCCTTAGCCTCGCTGCGCAGCCCCTCCTCCACCGCATCGATCATCCCGGCCATATCACACAGCACACGCACGTCGCGGTCCCTGAGCAGCAACGTCATCCAAGATCCTCCGAACACTACCGCGGCGCTTCACCGGACCGCATTGCGTATTCCGAAGGCGATCGCGGCAACCCAGGTCCGCGCGCCAAGGCCTTCTCACGCTGAGTATCCGAGATACGCGTTATCCAGCTCGTTATCAGGTCGCAACAATTGAGCGAGTTGCCGCGATGATTCCAGCACTCTTCGGTAATTGACAGCTCTGTCGCTTCGGAAGGCAACAGACTTAACAGCTGCCGTGCGTCAATGGCGACGAGCCCGGCCTTCCAGGAGGCAGCGCCTCGCATAATGACCGCAGTAATGCCGGTTCTCCAGCATGCTGTCATGGCTGACGTTGCCCGGTCCGCGCTCGAGGGCACCCTGGAACTGCCGTTGACCGGAGTACACGTCGTCGAACTCGGCCGGTTCGCTGCCGGTCCGGCCTGCGCAACGCTGCTCGCCGACTGGGGCGCCGATGTCGTCAAGGTCGAACCGCCTTCCGGTGACCCCGCGCGGGGCCCGGGCTCGGTAGGCGACGCGACTGCCGCCAGCCAGCCCGTCAATCCGCGTTTCGACGTGCACAACCGCACCCGGCGCGGCCTGGCTCTGGACTTGACACACCCAGACGGCGGCGCAGCGTTCGACCGGATCTTGGACAAGGCCGACGTCTTCGTCACGAACCTCAGCCCGGTCGCACTAGAGCACCTGGCCATCGTGCCCGCTGAGCTGCGCCAGAAGCATCCGCGCCTGATCGTGGCGCAGATCAGCGGCTATGACCTGGCCACCCCGGCAGCACGGCATCGCAGCTACGACCACGGTGCCTACTGGGCGTATTCAGGCGCGGCCTCGCTGTTTGCCGCATCCGACGGCCAGCCACCCCAGCCGGCCGGCGGGTTCGGTGACCGCGCGGCGGGCTCAATCCTGGCCGGCGCGATCGCCGCAGCGCTGTACACGCGCGAGCGCACAGGGCGCGGTAGCTACGTGACGACGTCGCTGGTGAACACTGGCCTGTGGCTGATGGCGTCGGACGTCAGCGACATCCTGGCCACCGGCCGCAGTCAGCGGCACACCGATCGACGCGACGCGGGCATCCCCACGATCAACTGCTTCCCCACCGCCGACGGCCGCTGGCTCTGGCTGCAGATCATGGTGCCCGAGGATCACTGGCATACACTGCTGCGCGCCCTGGACGCGGAGTGGCTGGACGACGACCCGCGTTTCAGCGGCGGCGACTCGACGAAACTGCGCGCGGCGCGGGGACCACTGATCGAGTTGCTGGACGAGATCTTCAGAGACCGGCCCCTGGCCGAGTGGGAGAAGCGGCTGACCGAGCACGGGATCACCTGGGCGCCGGTCCGCAGCCTGGAAGAGGTAGTCAGCGATCCGGCCGTCCGTGCCAGCAGTGCGTTCATCGACGTCGGCGCAGACAACGGCACACATGTGAGCATCAACACACCCTGCGGGTTTGCCGAACTGCCATCTCGCCCGGCCACCCGAGCTCCGCAGGTCGGCGAGCACACCGCCGACGTTCTCGGTGACTATGGGTTCACAACGCCGGAGATCGAGGCACTTCGCCAGGCCGGGGCCTTCGGTGCGCAGTGACGTGCGACCCTGTTGCGTAACCTCTCATTACTTGCGGGGATGAGGACTGATCGTGGTACTGCACGGATCGCCGCAGGCTGCTGATTTCGCTCTACTGCTGCTCCGCCTGATTCTGGCGGTGGTGTTCCTGGCGCACGGGTGGAACCACATCTTCGGCGGCGGCAAGATCGCTGGCACCGCGCGCTGGTTCGAGTCGCTCGGCATGCGCCCCGGCGTCGTCCACGCCTGGACCGCCAGCGTGACCGAACTCGGCGCTGGCGCGCTGATGGCACTGGGGCTGCTGACCCCGCTGGCCGGCGCCGCCATCGCCGGGGTAATGACAGTTGCCTTCATCACCAACCACGTGCGCAACGGCTTTTTCATCTTCCGGCCTGGTGAGGGCTATGAGTACGTCCTGACTCTGACCGTCGTAGCGATCGCAATCGGCGGTCTCGGCGCCGGGCAGTGGTCTGTTGACAGCGCTCTGGGCATCTTCGGCGGCGGCTGGCCGCAGCTGATCCTCGCGGCCGTCCTCGGCATCGGGGGCGGGGTGCTCCAGGTCGCCGTGTCCTGGCGTCCCGCCAGCAAGCAGGCGCCGTGACCGGCCAGCAGCCAGCACCTCACCGGCCCACGTTTGTCCACGAGGCCCCAGTCCGGATGGGCGACAAGGGCCTGGCAGCAGCCCTGCGCCAGGTCAGCGGGCTCGCTTCGGCCGTCAGCGATCAGCTGGACATCCGTGGTCTGCGAGGCGCCGTACCGTCGAGCCTGGCGCCGCCTCTGATTCCCGGAACTCGCGCCGTGGGCACAGCGGTTACCCTGCGTTATTTGCCGG
Source organism: uncultured Actinomycetota bacterium (assembly GCA_963815375.1). Lineage (GTDB taxonomy): Bacteria > Actinomycetota > Actinomycetes > Streptosporangiales > Streptosporangiaceae > JASHPR01. The sequence continues at coordinate 705,523 of CAWFGX010000001.1, forward strand.
AACGGTTCACTGCTGGCCGGCTGCGAACGGAGCAATCGTCTGGACGACTCGGAAACCATGCGCTGATCGCGGCCGCCCGCGAAGGGGATGTGCTGGTCATCGACGGGGAAGGTGAGTGCGATGCTTCGCTCTTCGGCGGCGTGGCAGGCAAGGAAGCCCTTGCGGCTGGCGTGGCGGCCGTCCTGGTCAACGGCGCGGTGCGTGACGTCGATGAGCTCGCCGCATCTGGCCTTTGCGTCTGGGCCTCCTCGCGGACACCGGTAACCGGCCGGCTTCGGATGGAGGCAGTGGAACTGAACGGCTGGGTGGGGTTCTGCCGAGCGCAAGTGCGGCCAGGGGACATCGTGGTCGCCGACGACAGCGGCATCTGCTTCGTCCCGCCCGGGTCCTTCCCTGAAATCGCCCACGAGGTCCTGCGGGCGACCGAAGACTGAGCCCGTCCAGCCCCGCGGCCGGTCACGTCACCAGGCCGCCAGCGGCGGTTACCAGGCAGTTTAGCCAGAGGTTACGTTGACATTGCCGGGGGTTTCCGGCAAATTACCTGGCAGTGGGGCTGCCAGGCTCTGTGCGGCCACGCGCCAGGCCTCACGTGCGGTTAGGCACTGGACCGAGGGAGTACACGGCATGACCGCCCACCCTGGCGACATAGCCGCGCGACCGCTGCATCACAGGTTCGCGGCACCAGGCATACCGCGCGGTTGCATCGAGCGACCGCGGCTGGACCGGCTTTTGTCCGAGCTCTTCGACACGTACTCGATCGTCGAGCTGATTGCGGCGCCCGGCTCGGGCAAGACCGTCGAGGCCCAGCTCTACGCGGCCAGCAGCGGCCGGAAGCTCGCCTGGCTCACCATGGATCGCTCGGATTCCTCAGCAGCGAGCCTCATCTTCGACCTGGCCACGGCGCTGGGAGACCTGGCAGGCAACGCGATCAGTGACATGCGCCGAACGCTGCAGACTAGCGGCTCAACCGAGGAGGCCGCCGCGATCTTGGCCGACGCGGCCGGGACGCAGAACTGTCTCCTGGTCATCGACGAGTGTCAGCAGATAGCCAGCTCACCGGACGCCGCCTCGGCGCTCGACACGTTCCTGGAATACATACCTGAGCGGCTCCAGGTTCTGCTGCTGGCACGCCAGGAACTGCCCTGGCCCCTGCAGAAACGCTATGTCCACGGGCAGATCGCGCACATGAGTGACGCGACTCTCAACCTGACCTATGCAGAGACGGAGCGCTACCTCAAGCAACTTGGAGTTACCTCCGAGTCGTGCGAACGGATCTTCGCTTCTACCGGCGGGTGGGTCGCTGGCGTAGCGTTTGCCTCGCGCTTCGGCCTCGACGAGCAGCCGAACCTGCACAACCTCTCTGCCTACTTCGGGAGGCAAGTTCTCGACACACTGCCAGAAGCTGAGCAGCGGTTCCTGATTGATACCTCGGTTACCGCTGCCGTGACGCCTGACGTAGCGCTCGCACTCTGCGGGAGCGAAGGTCAGCAGCTGTGGTCCGCCGTCTCTGCCCGGCACCTGCCTGCCACCAGCACCACCCCAAGCGCGATCGTTTACCACTCACTGTTCCGCTCGTTCCTGCGGCAGAGGCTGATCGAGACTGACCCGCAGCGGCACGCCGAGCTGCTGGCATCGTATGCGCAGTATCTCGCGGCATCTCGGCACTACGAGGAAGCGACAGAAGTATGGCTGCCGCTTAACCGTTTTGAAGAGGCGCAGCAAACAGCGATCATGGCGCTTCCAGCTCTGTACGCCCGGACAGACTGGCCAGTGATCCGGCGGTGGCTGGACGCTTTCGGCGACGAGCGTGTTTCTGGCAGCCCTGCGCTGACTGGTGCCAAAATTCGCACGGTCCACGGGATGAGAGAATTCGACTACGCCCGGCAGCTGATACGCAAACTCGATCGCGAAGGACGATTGCGCGTCATCATCGAGCAGGACCAGAGTCTCCTGGCAACGCTGGCTTGGGCACTGCAAGCACATCCGCACGAGGCATTGCGGCTGCTTGACAAGTACGAAGGGGATACCCGGGCCAACGTCGTCCGCTACATGATCGAGGTGACGACGGCGACCCGGCCGATAACTCCGCCCGACTCGCCCGGCCTGGTCCCGGCGGATGTCGAGCGACAGCTCAGCTGGGGGCTGTTCCTCCAGGGCCGTCTCGGCGAGCTGGCCATGATGAGCCCCGCGGACGATGACTCCCCTGTGGTCAACCCCAACGTCGTTCTGGCAGCGGCCTTTCGCGAAGGCGGCGAGGCGGCTGGCCGGCTGTGGCGCCGGGTTCCCCAGGAGATTCGCGAGCGGGCGCAGAGCCGCTTCATCGAGGCTATGGTCGACCTAGCCTGCGGAGACCACGAGCGCGCGCGCAACCACCTCCGCCTCGCGCTCGCTGAGTGCCGCAGCACAGGGTTCTCACTGCTGCCCGTCTATGAGATCTTCATGGGCTACTTGCAGCTGACAGACGACGCACCGAGCGTCGCCATTAACCGCCTTGAGCCCGTTCTGGATGGAGTTGCGCGAACCGGCCAGGCAGCCTACGTAGAAATGGCTCAGTGCTTCCTCGGTCTGGCCTATCTTCGCGCTGGCCGGACGGCGGACGCGCAGTTGATCTTGCGTGAGGCGGTGGCCTCGATGTCTCACTGCCACCGGCAGCTCCTGCTTCCGATGGCCGCTGCGGGCCTATCCGAGGCAGAGGCACGGACCGGAAACGATAAGGCAGCTTCTGAGAATGCGGCGCTCGCCTACGACGTCGCGAGGCGTGCCGGCACCCTCGCCATTCTCATCACCGCTGTGCGGCTCTTCCCCGATATACAGCAGCGCGAGATGACCCGCAATCCGAGAGATGCCCGGTGGCGGCGCCTGGTGATAACTCCCTCCGCGCGGCCGTTCCCTGGAACTGTCCATCAGAAGACCGACGGGATCACTCTGACCCTGCAGCCGTTTGGACGCGACCGCGATGTGCTCGTCGACGGAGTCCCGGCGAACGTGGGGCGCATGAAGATACTTGAGCTGGTGGGGTATCTCGCGCTGCACCCCAATGGCGTCGATCGCTTTCAGCTGCAGAATCGCCTCTTCCCAGAGGCTGACCAGCGCAGCGGCGGAAATCACTTCCGGCAGATCGCTCACAAGCTTCGCCACGGGGTCGACATCACGCTTGAGCGTCGCGGTAGCCTCGTCGTGTTTCCAGATTCGGTTAGTGTCATGGCCAACGACATCGAATCAGAGCGCCTGCTCGCAGCGGCCAGCCTGTGCACAGGACCAGAGCGGACGCAGCGCCTGGAGAGCGGGCTAGATCTTGTCCACGGCCGCTACCTCGACGGCAGCGCGCTGCCATGGGTCGAAGAACGCCGGAACCACCTTGAGCTGGTTCAGGAAGAAGCCCGGCTTGAACTGGCCACTGTCTACCTCGAGCAGGGCGACCTTGATGCGGCTCGCTCGGCATGTGAGGCGGTGCTAGCCGTCAACCAGTACTGCGACCCGGCTTACCGCGTGCTTTTCGAGATCGAGCGCAAGGCGGGCAGTGAGAGTTCAGCCCTGGCTGTCTACCGCCGGGCCGCTGAGGCTCTTGACGAGCTTGGGCTGCGCCCAGGTGATGCCCGCAGGCTCATGAGCGGCGGGCAGGACGGACTGTGGCGCACGGCTTTATTCCAGGAACCAGATCTCGAAGTCGCAAGTGCCGCGTCCAGCTAACGCCGCCCGGACGGCGCTAGGGATGCCTGCATGACAACACCCGGTTGACATGACAACCCCCGGTTGACATACTTGACGCATGGCGGAGAGCAAGGGTGACATGTCAGCGCACCAGGAGACGTTCCGGCGCCTGAGGGAGGTTCGCAGCGAGGCCCTGCGGCACATGCGCCTGGCGCAGCAGTTCCACGCCGAGAGACGTGACATCCTCCGGGCTCTCATCGCAGACGGGTTCTCCCAGGCCGAGATCGCTCGGGAGCTGGGAATCACCCGGCAGGCCATACAGAAAATGCTCGCCGGCTAGCGGGCCGTAACCCCGGCATCACCGCCGGAGCATTTCCCTTTCCGGAGGCTACGCCTCCTGCATTCATTTAAGACATAGCAGGAACGCTTTTGCATGCCCTGATGACAGGCTCGCGGCTGAACCCACCTCAGTAAACAAAGGAGACACCGGCAGTCGAGCGCACAGAGACATCTCCTGTCGCTGGAATGAGGCGGGCGGTCTGCTGCGCCCGCTGGCGGCGTCGTTCCGGCAGTGCCGCTGACAGCCCGCCGCCGAGGCGGGCACGAGGTCATAGTCGCGGCTGACGTCACCCGGTAAGCCCGGGTTCGATGCCGCACCCGGCGAGCCAGGTGAGCACGTCGTGACGGCCTGTCCAGACGAGATTGCCGCCTGTGAACCTTGTGTCATCGGTGACCTCCGCGATGGCCAGCGGCGGAACGGGGAACGACCTGGCCGCCGGCCCATGCCGGCCTGCACCGCGCCCAGGCACCGCGACCCTGCGTGATCCTTCCGCCTCTGTCAGTCCTGACGGCGTAACGCACCGGATAACGTGACCGACCCCACCATCTGTTGTGTGCCTGTAGTAACTCGCGCCGGGCCTGCGAGGTTGGCGTTAACGCCGGTCTGCTTAGCGGCTGGCGAGACTCGCAGCGATAGGGGAGAGACGCTCGAAATGCAACGAATCCGAATCTACTCAGGCACTGACGGTGAATCTCATTTCTCAGGCCTCATGCCGGAGACCCTCAACGCTTATGGCCAGCGAGTCAGCGGATCCGGTGCGGTTGCTGTCATCAGTCCTCAGAGCTCGACGGACTACCAGCCAGTCAGCAACCCGCAACTGGCGGTCATAACCGCGGGTGTTCATGAGTACCGGACCGCTGATGGTGTCCGCCGCCTATTCCCGGGCGACGTGGTCGTACTGGAAGACGCATCGGGCCGGGGGCACAGCCTGGCCGCCATCGGGATAGCGCCAGCCGTGTCGCTCCACTTCCCGCTCGAGCCGAACTCGGGCACCCACTAACCACGACTGGCCGGAGTCGGCGAGCGCCGGCGCGGGCGTGGCGCAACCAGCAACGAAGGGGACGTGTGCAGATCATAGAACTTTACACCGGATCTGATGAAAAGACGCATCTCCGCGAGCATACAGTCGCCGAACTCGCGGAAATAGTCAGCGCCGCGACCGGACCGGTGACGGTGACGATTCCTAATAGCCCGCAGCAACGAGCGGGCGGTTACTTCGTTGACTGGCATCCGGCGCCGAGCCGGAATCTCTATGTCATCTGCACAGGCTCCTCCGACTACGAGACCGAGGAGGGCTGGCGGCGGCTATTCCCAGGCGACATCGTGATATTCAACGATCCGGCTGGCAAGGGCCACAGGATCAACGTGACCGATCCAAACGGCCGGATTATCTTCGGCGCCATATGGGCACCCGAAGGGGCCTCCGGCAGCAACCAGACTTTCGTGACATCGAACTTTGGAGGGGAAACGTGAATGCGATGAAAGCTCTTAGACCCAGACTCCGCTTCGCGCTCGCCCTGTCGGCCGTTCTGGCGGTCGCGATCTCGGCGGGATGCTCCAGCAGCACATCATCCGGTTCCGCATCTAGTTCTGGCTCAGAGCCCGAGGCCAGCCTGACCTGGGGCACGGGAACCATCACGATGTTCGAGGCGGCCCCGTTTACCGCAATGGGGCTCGGCATCTTCAAGAAGTACAACCTCAACGTCAACTTCACCGACGGGCCGAGCGCGCCGCCGCTCCTGGTCAGCGGCAGCGCTCAGATCATCGCCGACCGGTCCGCCGACGTGCCGCTGCTCATCGGTGAAGGTCAGCCTGTGAAGGCAGTTGGTGCGCTGGCCTCGAACGTTCCTGCCGGGCTGCTGGCCTCCAACAGCGTCAGGTCGATGTCAGCTCTCGCGGCGATGGGCACCAATTGCACCATCGCGTCGGAGACGAGCGGCATCTTTATCGCCTACCAGAACCACTGGATCAAGAAATACCACCTGAAGTGCCAGATCGCCACCATCGAGGACTACAACCTCGCAGTCGACGGTGTCGTCTCCGGCCGGTATACGGCGGCAGTTGAGCTCTTGAGCAACGCCGGCTCGGTCGTGGCGGGCAACCAGGCCCACTGGCTGATCGACCCGAGCTCGAAGAGCTACGTATCGAGCGGCAACGCACTGCCGGGATCGTTCATCAATACCGCGCTCATCACCACCTCGGCCTACCTTCGCGCCCACAAGAACGTGATCCAGCGCTTCATCGCGGCATTGCAGCAGACCGACACCATGATGAAGAAGATGTCGAATGCCGCTATAGCCAGGGCAATCAAGGCCAGCGGAGCCCCGTACTGGAGCAGCCAGTCGGTCCAGGCGATCGAGAGCCAGCTGACCGGAAACAATGCGGCACCGAACGTGTTCGCACTTGATCACATCGGCGTTAATCCGGTCTCCAAGCAGCTGTGGACCGACAGCCTCCAGAACATCACGCAGCAAGGAATCAAGATCGATCCAAGCGACCCGCGGTTCAGCTACGCCAAGGCGGTGGACGACAGTGTCTTCTCCTCGTAGCTCTCACCCCTGCCGCGGGGTCGACGCGGGAGGGCGCGCATCGAGATGAATTCCAGGAGGGTGGCTCAGCGAATCCACAGCACTGATGATGCTCGCTACTACATGCACCGGCGGCTGCCGAAGTTCCTCGCGCAGCGATACGAAGGCGGCTCGGCCAAGGGCCTCACGCTACGCGCGAACGAGGCTGCGTTCGACGATGTATGGCTCCTGTCACGGAGCGCCCGCGGGGTATCGAAGGTGGATTTGAAGACCACCCTCCTCGGCACCGACCTGTCGATGCCGGTCATGCTGGCACCGACCGGCGGGCTGCACGCCGGGCACTGGGACGGTGAGTGCTCAGCCGCGCGCGCGGCCGGAGCGGCCGGCACAGCCTGCGTTGTCAGCAGTTCCACCGGGACGCCGCTGGAGGAGATCGCCCGGGCGGCTACCGGCCCGGTCTTCTACCAGCTCCACTACATGTTCGGCCGGGACAACTCGGAGAGCATGCTCGAGCGGGCCAAGAACGCAGGCTGCGCGGGCCTGATGCTCACGGTCGACTCGCAGTCGGCGATCGAGCGCGAGTGGGGTCCGCGGCAGCGCGCGTACGCGCCCGCCTCCCTTGACGCCCTGGCGCTGCTCCGCGCGCTGCCTCAGGTCATATGGAAGCCCCAGTGGCTGTGGGAGTTCCTGGTCCACCGGAATGGCCTGACCGTCCCCATGGCCAGAACGGATGACGGAAGCCCGCTTTCTGTCTTCAGCCTGATGAAGGCCGTCCACCATTCGACCCCAGTCTGGGAGGACATCGCCTGGATCCGGGAACGGTGGAAGGGCGCCCTCGTCATCAAGGGACTGGTCACGGTCGAGGACGCGCGCCTGGCGGTCGGCCACGGGGCCGACGGAATAGTCGTGTCGAATCACGGCGGCAACACGATCGACGGCCGGCCGCCCACGCTGAGCGTCCTGCCCCGGATCGCCGACGCGGTCGGTGACCAGTGCGAAGTGCTGATGGACGGCGGCGTCCGGCGCGGCTCGGACGTCGTCAAGGCGGTTGCCCTGGGTGCCCGGGCCGTCCTGATCGGGCGCGCTTACGTGTTCGGGCTGATGGCGGCAGGGCAGCCGGGAGTGTCCCGCTCGCTGGAGATCATCGAGCGCGGGCTCAGGGCGACGATGGCGTCGCTCGGCTGTGCCTCGGTGCGTGATCTGGGCCGCTCGTATGTGGACTACCCGAGGAGTTGGCGTTAGGACTCAGCAGCGATCAACGGACAGGACACGACAGGAGCGCGACAGCGCCAGATCAGCACGGAGGAAGCTCAGATGTTGGACTGCGTGATCAAGGGCGGCCGGATCGTCGACGGGTCCGGGACCGAGTCCTACGTCGGCGACGTCGGGATCAAGGACGGCAAGATCGCCGAGATAGGTGAGGTCACCGAGTCGGCATCGCGTGTCGTGCAGGCGGACGATCTGGTAGTGGCGCCGGGCTTCGTCGACATGCATACACACCTCGACGCACAGATCATGTGGGACCCCACGCTGATTCCGTCATCCCTGCACGGCGTGACCACGATCGTCGGCGGAAACTGCGGTTTCGCTATCGCGCCGCTGGCCGAGTCGAGCGCCGAATACGTCGTCAACATGCTGTCGGCTGTCGAGCAGATGCCAGTGGAGTCGCTGGAGATCGGCCTGGACCCGAGCTGGTCGACCTGGGCCGACTGGATCAGCCGCATCGAAGGGAAGTCCGCCCTGAACTGCGGGTTCCTCGCTGGTCACTCGACGATCCGCCGGTTCGTGATGGGCGATGACTGGCAGCGCGCAGCCACCCAGGAAGAAATCGACGCGATGGCGGGGCTGGTCCGCCAGACCCTGCGGGCCGGAGCGCTCGGGTTCTCCTCGTCGTGGAACGACATCCACGCCGACCACCGAGGGGCGCCGGTGCCGTCGCGGTTCGCCGAGCCGGACGAGCTGGTCCAGCTATGCCGCGTGCTGCGTGACTACCCGGGCGCGATCGTCGGTTTCCAGGCCGGCAGCCGCCCGCGGTTCTCCGAGCGGAGCATCGACACGATGGCGCAGATGTCGGTCGCCGCTGGCACCCGGCTGAACTGGAATGCGCTGACAGTCGGGCTCGGTGTCGAGGAGCCGTTCATCCGCCATCGGCTCACCGCGTCGGACTACGCCACCGAGCGGGGCGGCGAGGTCTACGCGCTGCTCAATCCCTCGGTGCTGTCGAGCCGGCTCACGCCGCTCACATCGCTCGACTTCAACACGATGCCCGCATGGGCCGCTGTCATGGCGCTGGACGTCGATGACAAGATCCGGGCGTTCGCTGACCCGGCCGTGCGGGCCCGGCTGCAGGCGGATATCGACAGCCGCGACGACCTGCGGCCGGCCCAGAACATCGAGAAACAGTCGGTCCTGATGACCGTCTCCCCCGAGCTCAAGAACCTCGAGGGCCGCGCCGTGGCTGACATCGCCCGCGAGCGCAACATCAGCACGCTCGATGCGTGGTGCGACATCACCGTGGCCGACAAGCTGCAGTGCTACTTCTTCGCCGCGACGGTCGACCCGGAGGACAAGTGGCGCCTGATGAAGGAACTGCTGGGCGACCGCCGCGTCGTCGTCGGCGGGACCGACGCCGGTGCTCATGTCGACCAGCTGGACATGTTCCGCATGTACACCGAGCTGGTCGGCCCCACCGTCCGCGACCGCGAACTGGTGCCTCTGGAACGGGCCGTTCAGCTCATCACCGACGGCCCGGCTCGCTGGAACAACCTGAAGAACCGCGGGCGGCTCGAAGCCGGCTGGGCGGCTGACATCGTGATCTTCGACCCGGCGACCGTGGGCCCCGCGAACACCGAGCTCCGCAACGACATGCCCGGTAACCAGCCCCGGCTGTTCGCCGACGCCGTCGGCATCGAGCGGGTCCTGGTCAACGGCGTGGATGTCGTCGTCGGCGGAAAGACGACCGGCGCCGTTCCGGGTCATGTCCTGCGGTCGGGTGCGGATCAGGAGCGCCGGGAGGTGGCGTAGGTGCCGGGTTACGGCGTGGCCGGCAGGCGGGTTCGGGAGGCGGAGCAGATGACTGGGCCTGGTGCGGCCGAGCGCTCTGAGGCCGGGCCGGCTGCGCCGGGTCCAGCGTCGGCTGGCGACTTCCTGGTTGAGCTGGCTGACGTGTCGTTCAGCTATCCCAACGGGCTGCTGGCTGTCTCCGGCTTGTCGCTGTCGGTGGCTCGCGGTCATCGGCTGGGCGTTGTGGGTCCCAGTGGCTGTGGCAAGTCGACGGTGCTCCGGCTGATCGCCGACCTGGCGCGGCCGAGCCAGGGGGTGATCCGCCGGAACTACGAGGCGGGCGGGGACCGGGCGCCGGTGTCGATGGTGTTCCAGGAGGACACGCTGCTGCCGTGGCTGACCGTGCGGCGGAATGTGGGGCTGTATTACCTGCTCCATCCTGGGCTGCTGTCGAAGGCGGAGATCCGGGAGCGGGTGGATCACCTGCTGGCGATGGTGGGGCTGGAGGCATTCGGGGACGCGTTCCCGCGTGAGCTGTCGGGGGGGATGAAGCGGCGGGTGGCGTTCCTGGCGGCTATCGCGCCCCGCCCGCAGCTGCTGCTGCTTGATGAGCCGTTCTCGTCGGTGGACGAGCCGACGCGCGTCGAGATTCACCAGCAGGTCCGGAACATCCTGGAGCAGTTCCAGATCACCACGCTCCTGGTGACCCATGACCTGGCCGAGGCGGTCTCGCTGATGGACTCGGTCGCGATCTTGTCAGCACGGCCAGCAAGCGTGGCCCAGCTCAGGCAGGTAACGCTGGCCGGCGCGGATGACCTGCTCCAGGTACGCGGGACCGCTGGCTTCCTGGAGCTGTACGGCGACCTGTGGGAGGCCCTCAGCCACCAGATCCGGGCCGGCCGGGCCGTGACCGCCACCAACCCGGACGGAACCATCAGAACCCGCGACTGACCACGACCGCGCGACTCGCACAGGTGAGGGAACGAGAACATGGCCATCACACAAAACCAGCGAGTTGACACTCCCACGGCAAAGCCAAGAAAGCAGGGCTTCGGCCGGAACCCGCAGAAGAGGTCACCGGCATGGGTATACGCCGCCCGTCTGGGAGTTCTGGCCGCGTTCATCGCCGGCTGGCAGTATCTGCCGCAGGTCGGCTGGCTGAGCTCACGATTCCGCTTCCTTGACCCGTTCTTCATCAGCTCGCCGAGCAAAGCAGTCCGGGTGATCTACGACTTCATCATCGGCAGCGGCGGCCACCCGATGATCTGGCCGTACCTGTGGGACACAGTCAGGGGCGCCCTCGAAGGCATGCTCATCGGCAGTCTCCTCGGGTTCGCTCTGGGTCTGCTCATGAGCAGCATTCCCCGGCTCTACGATGTGTTCGGCGTGTATATCCATGCCATCAACGCCATACCTCGGGTCGCGCTGGTCCCGCTGGTGATTGCCGTCGCGGGAACCGGAAATGCCGCTGAGGTACTGACAGTCGTTCTGATCGTCTTCTTCATTATGTTCTTCAATTGCCTGGAAGGCGGGCGACGCGTTCCGCCGGCAGTCCTGGATAACGCGAAAGTACTGGGTGCCTCCAGGCTCCGGACCACGATGCGTATTCGGATACGCTACGTTTCGCTGTGGGCATTCGCGTCGGTACCGAACGCGATGGCCTTCAGCATTCTCGGAGTGATATTCGTCGAAATCCTCGGCGGGACCGGTGGCGTCGGCGTGCTCATGCTGGTGGCCACCAACAACATCGACACGACCACCAACATCGGGCTGATCGTCTTCCTCAGCGTAACGGGGGTCATCCTCGTGCGGCTGGCCGAGATCGTTCGCCGGCGGTCCCTGCGCTGGGTGGAGGACCAGACAACTACCTGAGCACCAGCATCACCGCATCTGTCCTGCCATCCGGAAGCCAGATAGAAGAGGTCACCCGTGAGCGTGCGAGAGTCGGCGGCATCGGTCGCCAGAGCGGCGGGCCGCGCGTCGCTTGCCTGGATGTTCATCCGCGCTAGTTCCGAGGTGTTCCAAGATCCCACCCGGGCAACCGGCACCGCTGGTCCGCTGCTGGCCAAGGCCAGGAAGGTGTCTCCGGTGGCGCTGCCGGGCGACCGCGACATCGTGCGGGTCAACGCCGCGCTTCACGTCGCCACCGGGGTCATGATCGCGACCAACACTGCCCCGAGACTGGCTGCGGCGGCGCTGATCGGCTCCATGATCCCCACGACTCTGGCTGGGCATTCGTACTGGACCGTTGATGACCCAGCGGAGCGGCGGGGCCAGCGGAATCAGTTCAACAAGAACCTGGCGATGATCGGCGGCCTGCTGCTTCTGGCGGCCAGTTCCAGCGGCTAGCCAGGTGCCGGGCTGCTCGGCCCTGGGACTTCAGCAGCGCAACCGGATTCCGGCGAGGAGGACAGCGTGTCGATCATCCGGCACTCACCCGAGCTCGAGCAGATCGCGGGTGAGGGCGCGAGCGTCCAGCATCTGTATGAGGGGCTCGAGGCCGGAGAGGGGCCCGTGTGGGACCACGAGCGGGGGTGCCTGCTCTTCACCGACCTCCAGCGAAGCCTGCTGTACCGGTGGTCGCCCGTCACCGGCGTGACGGTCGTGGCGGAGGCGACCGATCACGGGAACGGGGCAGCGCTGGATCGTGACGGCCGGACGCTGCTGTGCCAGCGCAGCGGACTTGTCGCGATCGCAGGCGACGGCGAGCGCTCGGTCGTGGCGGATGCCGTGGACGGCCACAAATTCAGGGTCACAATCGACGTGGCGCTGCGCTCCGACGGAACTGTCTATTTCGGTGGCAGCACGTCAGCTACCTTCGAGGACGCGGGCCTGGCGATACAGGCGGACGGCAGCGTCCGGTTCATCCAGCCCAAGACAGACGCGGCCGGGAATCCGCGCAGCGGGTTCTGCGTGTACAGGACCCGCCTGACCGGCGGGGCCACGGTGACGGTGGCGCTGGACGACGTCGTCATGCCAAATGGGCTCGCGTTCTCGCCGGACGAGAGCATCCTCTACGTCGCCGACACCCGGGCCGCGCGCCTGCGGGCGATCCCGGTGCGGCCCGACGGCGATCTCGACCGGGCCAGCGGCTGGACGCTGTTCGACTTCAGCCAGGTGGAAGCGACTGGGCTAACCGATGGGGTCTGCGTGGACAGCACCGGGAACGTCTACTGTGCGGCACCCGGCGGAGTCTGGATCATCGACCCAGCGGGCCGGCACCTCGGCACGATCTGCCTCGGCGCGGACGAGTACCACACCAACTGCGCCTTCGGCGGGCCGGACTTGCGGACTCTGTTCATCACGACACACAGGCTGCTGGCGCGGGTCGAGCTGAAGATCCCGGGCATCGCCCTCCCGGTGCCGGCCCGCTGACCCGCGCCGTGAGCACGCCGACAGCTGCTGGATCATGGAAATCTGCGGCAGGTCACCGCTGATCAGGAGGCACTATGAACGGGACAGGTGGCGCAGTCGCGCTCGTGACCGGCGGGGGCAGCGGAATAGGCCGGGCGGTGGCGGCTGTGCTTACCCGCTCTGGGTATCGCGTTGCCGTGGCTGGACGGCGTATGGAACCGCTGCAGGAGGTGAGCGGGGAGTCCGGGGCCCGTCCCTACCAGTGTGACCTTCGCGATCCGGAATCGATCGGCGCTCTTGCCGATTCTGTCGTCGCCGACCACGGCCGGCTGGACGCACTGGTCAACAATGCGGGCGTGGCGCTGCGGAAGCCGATCGAGCAGGTATGCCTGGCGGAGATCGATGACGTGATGCGGACCAATCTGTACGGGCCGATCCTCCTCACCCAGAAGTGCATTCCGCACCTGCGCGAGTCGCAGGGCGCGATCGTGAACATCAGCTCCTCCCTGGCAACGCAACCGCAGTCCGGGCAGGGCATCTACGCTGCCGCGAAGGGCGGCATCGAGGCGTTTTCCCGGGTACTGGCGCTTGAGCTGTCCGAGGCTCGGATCCGCGTCAACGTGGTGAGCCCCGGCATCACTCGAACCGAGATGATGACGGGCCGCGAGCCGGACACCTCAGCAGCCGACGCCTGGCTCGACATGCGGGCGCGTGAATTCCCGCTGGGCCGGATCGGCGATCCCGAGGATGTGGCCGCCGCCGTCGCGTTCCTGCTGTCGCCGTCGGCGTCCTGGATAACGGGCCTCACCATGCACGTCGACGGAGGGCGGCAGCTCGGCACGGCTCCCCAGACCCGCTGACAGTGGGAAGGGCTCAGCGCCACCGTTATTTACTATGTGCCCGCTGATGCGCCGTACTACCCTTTAGCCCTCTGTAGCTGTTATATGGGGGTTCCGCGGTGCGATCCGCGGATTCCAAGGGGGTCGACGTGAGCCAGCGCTTCAACCCGCCACCTGGATGGCCGCCCGCTCCTGAGGGCTTCAGGCCCAGACCCGGCTGGAGGCCTCCTGCCTCGTGGCCTGCGCCTCCGCCGGGGTGGCAACTGTGGGTCAGCGATGATGAACCGCCGTATTCGGACCGGTCATCGCGAGCTACCCAGGCCAGCCTGCCGACTGGCCGGGCTCAGCGGGGCTACCGCGACGGCAGTTTCCGCGAGACCAGCGGCCGGTACCGCGACGGCAGTTCGTATGAAACCGAAAGGCAGTATCGCGCAGACGACTCCTACGAAGCCGATGACCAGCACAGCTCCCACGGAACGGACAGCCAGTACCACGCTGGCAGGTCCTACAGAACCGAGGCCCAGCGAGGCAGGAGAGCACCGTACGCCGAGCCTGGCACCGCGGGCACCCGGGATTACAGGCCGGGCGGCTCGCGCACCCAGTATCCCGGGTGGGAGAACGTCGACGAGGGCTCCGACGAGTACCCGCCACGTGACCACGACGCCCGGTTCGATTCGCCGGCTCGCACCAACGGGTTCGCGATCGCGTCACTCGTGCTCGGCATCATAGGCGGCGCCGTCATCAGCGCGATCTTCGGCTTCGTCGCGCTGGGCAAGATCAAGCGAACCGGCGACCGCGGCCGAGGCATGGCGGTCGCCGGCATCTTCCTGTCCGTCATGTGGGTGATCATTCTGCTGACCGTCACTGTCGGCAACCTGGGCCGGGCCACGCGGGGGTCGAACGGGCAGATCAACAAGGGCGGCACCCTGAGCGTCTTCTCGCTGCACGTTGGGGACTGCTTTAACCTGCCGTCGAGCCTGAGCAGCATCCAGGCGGTCACTGCGATCCCATGCACGCAGTCACACGACGCGCAGGTCTTCGCCACGTTCACCCTTAGCGGTTCCACATACCCGGCGAACATCAAGCAGCTCGGCGACCAGGGATGCGAAGGCCGCAAGGGAAGCGTCAACACGTCGTTGATCACCAGTTCGATAAACATTTACGGCTTCTACCCCGACCAGAACGGCTGGGACAACGGCAGCAGGAACGTCCAGTGCGTGATCTCCAACCCCGGTGCCGACATTAAGACCTCACTGCTGAATACGTGAGTGGCGCTGCAGATCGCGGGTGAACTCTGCCGACGTCAATGCTCAGCTGTGATTCCGGAAGCGGATCAGGAACGATCGGTGAGGCCCGACTCGTAGGCGAAAATGACCGCGTGCACCCGGTCGCGCAGGCCAAGCTTGCGGAGCACGCTGGCCACGTGGGTCTTGACCGTGTGCTCGGTGATGTACAGCTCCGCGGCTATCTCGGCGTTGGACTGGCCGCGCGATACCAGGCTGAGGATCTGCCGTTCGCGTTCGGTCAGCCGGCCCAGGCGGGCCGCTGCCTGGCGGGCCTGCGGCGCGCGGCCGCGGGCGAACAGGCTGATCAGCCGGCGCGTCACCGACGGTGCGAGCAGCGCGTCGCCAGCGGCAACCGACCGGATCCCGGCGATCAGGTCCTCTGGTCGCGCGTCCTTGAGGAGGAATCCGCTGGCCCCGGAGGCGAGCGCGTCGAAGACGTACTCGTCCTGGTCGTAGGTGGTGAGCACGAGCACGCGCGGTGACCCGTCGCCGAGGGCGATGCGACTGGTCGCGGTGATCCCGTCGGTGCCCGGCATCCGGACATCCATCAGAACGACGTCCGGGTGCAGCCGTGCTGCGGCGGCAACCGCCGCGGCTCCATCACCCGCCTCGCCGACCACCTCGATGTCGGGCTGAGTGCCGAGCAGCGTTCGTACCCCTGCCCGGACGAGTGGCTGATCGTCGCAGATCAGGACCCGCACCGGCACGCGTTACCGCCCCTGCCCAGCAGGCTGGGGCGCGGCATGCTCCTGCGGTGCATCCAGCGCCCGGTCATCCTCTGGTGGCGCGGGCAGCACCGCTGCGGTGTCCCTGTCCCCCGGTTCCCGGCCGGCTGTGTCATGCAGCGGGAGCATCGCCCGCAGCCCGAAGCCCCCGCCCCGGCGGGGTCCGGCGAGCAGCCGGCCGCCATAGCCAGCGACACGCTCCCGCAGGCCAATGAGACCATGGCCGTTGTTCCCGGCCGGACCGTCCGGCGGCGCGGCCCGCAGCGGCCCGTCGTCTGTGACCGTGATCTGCAGCATCCCGCTCCCGCGCCAGAACGTCACCCGGGCGGACCGTGCCAGTGAGTGACGCGCGACGTTCGTGAGGCCCTCCTGCACGATCCGGTACGCGGTGAGGTCGACCCCGCCAGGCAGGACCCCGGCTTCGCCGTCGACCTCGACCGTCAGGCCGGCCAGGCCCATCTGCGTGACGAGGTCTGGCAGCCGGGCCAGCCCGGGCAGCGGAGCCGCTCCATCCGGGGTGGACCGGATGACGCCCAGCGTCTGGCGGATCTCGGTCATGGCCTGCCGGCTCGAGTCCTCGATCCCGCGAAGCAGGTCGACACTGGGTGGCTGCCCGGACTCGGCCAGCAGGCGGGCTGCGCCCGCCTGCAGCGTTACCACGCTGATGTGGTGAGCGGTGATGTCGTGCAGCTCGCGGGCGATCCGGGCCCGCTCCTCGGCGGCAATCGCGCGGTCGTGCTCGGCCTTCTCTGCCGCCTCGGCGGCCAGCCGGACCTCGCCGGACTCCCGGCGCGCGCGCACGGTCTCGCCGAGTGCCCACGCGGTGACCAGCATGCCCAGGCCGACGACCGTGACCAGCATTGGGGACTGGTACTGGTTAACCGGCCCGACCCGCAGGCCTCGTCCCGGCGGCCATGCCTGGCTCACGGTCGCCGCGTTGAGGCCGTGAGCCAGCCCGAACATCAGCACCGCGAACCCGACGACCGACCCGCCGGAAGCCAGGCGGCCGAGCAGGCTGGACGTGGCAGTGAGCGTGTACAGCGCGACCAGCGGCGCGGGGAGAAGCACGAGCGGCGAGCCGGGCCAGCTCGCCATCGTTACGTACGGGTTGAACTGGACGAAGAACGCGAGCAGCAGCGCCGCGCCCGTGCTGGTGACTGCCCAGACACCGAAAGGATGCCGCCGCCGGGCTGTCAGGGACAGGGTCATAACAACACCGGTCAGCGCCCAGATGACGTTGCCAGGCGACGGCGCGTAGAACACGCCGTCCTGAGCGGCTGGGAACTCGAACACGACCAGCAGGCCGACGGCCAGCAGCCAGTCCGCGAGCGCGCGACGGCGGGCGCGCGGCACGCGAGGCAGTACGCGAGCCGGCATGACCTGAGCCTATGCCGGACGCCGGCCGCTGACGCCGGCCGCGTGGACGAGACAAGGTCACTCCCCAGAGTGATACCGGATCAGCGGCACGGCCGGCCTGGGCAGCAGCAGAACCGCTCTGCTGGCCGATGTGCCGCTGCAGCGCCGGTTCCTAGCGTTGGCGCCATGGGAATGATGACGCTTGCGCCGCCTCGGCGGCAGGAAGCGCCGGGTCCGCCCGGCGTGGTGACCCCGGGCTCCGCTCGGCACTGGCTGGCGCGGCTCGGGCGCGCCTGCCGCCGGCCGGAGGCGTGGTACGCGGGGTTCACCCTGTACGCGGCGGCCATGGCGCTGCTGTCCGGGCCGGGCCTGGATCACTACTGGGGCATCTGGGCCAGCGGCGGGTACGGCGCGGCGGCCGCCGTGTCCTGGC
This sequence comes from uncultured Actinomycetota bacterium, assembly GCA_963815375.1. Taxonomy (GTDB): domain Bacteria; phylum Actinomycetota; class Actinomycetes; order Streptosporangiales; family Streptosporangiaceae; genus JASHPR01. The sequence continues at coordinate 723,038 of CAWFGX010000001.1, forward strand.
GCTGGCCCAGCCGCCGCGGCCGGGCCGCTGCGCTTGCGGCCGCGGTAGCGGGGGCGCTGGCCGGCCCGGCAGCCTGGCTGGCGGTCTGCGCGCCAGCCACGCCGGATGTCACCGTCGTCAGCCGGGGCGGCCTGCTGCTGCTCCAGCACGGCAGCCCGTATCTGGCCGGCACCCAGCTCGCGCACGGCGGCTTCCTGGCCTACAACCCGTACCTGCCGGTGATGGCCGTGTTCGGGCTGCCGCACGCGCTGGGCCTGCCCGGCCTGGCCGGCGACCCGCGCCCGTACCTGGCCGCAGCAACGGCCGGCCTGCTTGCGGCAGCGTTCTGGGTCGTCTTCCGGTCGCGCCCTGAGGCTCGGCAGACCGCAGCGTTCATCACCGGCGGGTTCAGCGGTGCAGCCTGGGCGGCTGCTGCGTTCGCTGTCGCCTCGCCGGTCATGGCGCTGTCGATCGCTGTGGGCGTCACCGACGGCCCGATCATCGCGTTCATCATTCTGGCGATGGCCCTAGCTGTCCGCCGGGGCGGGCCTGCCTGGCCCGCCGCAGTAATCCTGGGCGTTGCCTGCGCGATGAAGTACACCGCCTGGCCCGCCCTGGCCGTGCTGGTCGCTGTGATCGCGACCCGCGACGGCGCCCGCGCCGCGGCCCGTTTCGCCGCCGCAGCGCTGGCGACCGCCGCCGCCCTGGTCGTCGCGCTATCCCCGGCCGCCTTCACCGGGCTGGCCGGCCTGACCGCGCTGGCCGCCAACACGATCGGCTACCCGCTCGGCCTGACCCGCACCCCGTCGCCCGCGCAGAGCCCGCTGCCCGGCCATTTGCTGACTACGCTCGGCCCGGCCGGACACGCCGCTGCCCTGGCGCTTCTGGCCGTGGCTGGCCTGGCCATAGCCGTCTGGGTGGTGGTGCGCCCTCCCGCCACCGTCGCCGCAGCCGCACTCCGGCTGGCCCTGCTGCTGACCCTGCTGTTCACCTTCGCCCCCGCAACCCGGTTCGGCTACTTCGACTATCCGCTGGCCCTGTGCGGCTGGGTCGCTCTCACTGCTCTGCCTGAGTGGTCCAGCCGCCGGTCGCAGGGACAGTTACGACGGGCATCGTGGTCAGGTTCAGGGTGGACGCGAAGGCCAGTACCTGGCTCTCGGTCACGCCATGCACCTTCGACACCAGGAATACCCGGCCAGGCAGGCCTGGCTGGCTCAGAGCGGCAGTTCCCGGGGCCGGGCACTAGCGCGCCGCCAGTTGTCCCGGCACAGGTTCACCAGGGTCTGGCGGACGTAGGCCTCGGGCGCGGACCGGGCCGACCGCCAGTGCCGCACGGTGCGCAGCACCGCCGTCTGCAGCAGGTCCTCGGCATGCCCGCGGTCCCCACTGAGCAGGTACGCCCTGCGCAGCAGCACCATCGACCTGGCCCGAACGAATGCTTCAAACTCCGGATGTTCCCGCACGCCACTCAGAACGCAGGCAGCCGTGAGCCGGTTGCCACACCCTGTACAGGAGTTTGCCCGTGTTATCTGTCCTGGCCGCTGCGCGGGTTTCTTCTGCGCCGCCGTATGACGTAGATGGCGACGCCTATGACGATCACGGCGAGGATGATCGGGAGGACACTGACGTTATGCGTGCCGATTGAAATCGCGATTGTCATCGCTGGCGTTCCTTTCCTCAGGTCTGCGCGCCGGTGATTGTCAGGCGTCGCGGGTGGCCATCTTCCAGGCGCCAATGGCTGACCAGCCGATGATCCAGCCGACGATCACGGTGATCATGGCCCAGGTGGGCATTGGCGGTATGTGCAGCTCGCGCGGGCCACCGCCGGGCCCGATCGTGGTGCCTCCGGCCAGCGCGGCCGGTTTCAGCTGGTCCATGGCGACGCCGACGACGGCGCGCTGGCCGTCGAGGAAGAAAGGCAGCGCGTGATCGGCCAGTATCGGCGTGATGATGATCTGCAGCATGATCAGCAGGATGACCGGCACGGTCCGCTGGCCCATGAGCGAGCCGAGGCCAAGCCCGACCGTGAACCCGATGACCAGGTCGAGTTCGAGCCAGAGCCCGGCGCCGGCCATGGCAGCCGGAGACGGGTTCACTGCGCCGGCTCGCAGCGGGCTGCCGAGGAAAGCGGTCACCAGGCAGGCCACCGTGAAGCCGGCGGCGGCCAGCAAGAGCAGGATGGACAGCCCAGCCGGGACGCGGGCCAGGTAGAGAGCGAGCCGCGCCCGGCCTGTGATCACGAGGTGGCGGAACATGCCGTCGGACAGGTCGGCTGTCCCGGCTGTGGCACCGAGCACCACGGCGACGATGAACCCGAACTCGTCCATCACCGTGCCGGCGGTCGCGAAAGCGCTCGGGGCGCCGGCCGGGGCGTAGCGGGCCGGGTCGCTCAGGTGGTAGATCAGCCGGATGCCGTAGAAGAAGACCGGCAAGAGCACGGTGAACAGCACCGTGACGATCATGAGCGTCCGGCGCTTGCGCAGTTCAAGGAGCTTGGCGCCGATCAGGGGCACCGCCGGCAGCCACGATCCGCGCCGGTCGGCGGCGAGGCTCTGCTGGGTCACTGTTCCTCCCCCAGACGGCTGGTGACGGACAGGAACCAGTCCTCCAGCCGGGCGTGGGCAGGCCGGAGACTGTAGACACCGATCCCGGCTTCGACCAGGCGGCGGTTGATCCCGGCTGTCTGCTGGCGGGCAGACCCGGCGGCCAGCGTCACGGTCAGCCCGTCTTCGGTGACCGTGATACTGGATGCGACCGGGGGCTGGCCGAGAGCACGAGCCGCCGTCGGCGGGTCGGAGCACTGCACCTCGAGGACGACGCCCGCGCCGCCGGTCAGTTCCTCGATCGGGCCCTGGCGCACGACCTTGCCGTGATCGACGATGGCCACCGCGTCGCAGGTGCGTTCCACCTCGTCCAGCAGGTGCGACGACAGCATCACAGTCCGTCCCTCATCGACCAGTCCGCGCAGCATGTCCCGCATCTCCTGCATGCCGGCCGGATCCAGTCCGTTCATCGGCTCGTCGAGAATGAGCAGTTGCGGGTCGGCCAGCAGGCAGGCGGCCAGGCCCAGGCGCTGGCGCATGCCCATGGAGTAGGCCGAGACCTTGTCGTCGGCTCGCTGGGCCAGCCGGGTCCGGTCCAGCGCCGGGCCGATCTGCTTCCCGGCGTCTCCTCCCCGGGCCGCGGCCAGTACCTTCAGGTTCTCCCGTCCGGTCAGGTGACCATGGAACCGTGGCTCGTCGACGATCGCGCCTACCCGGGCCAGGGCGCGGCTTCGCTGGGCTGGGACTGGGACGCCGAGCAGCGACATCGTGCCGCTGTCGGCCCTGGTCAGGCCGAGCAGAACCCGGATCAGCGTGGTCTTGCCAGCCCCGTTAGGCCCCAGGTAACCGAAGGCTGAGCCGCGCGGTACGAGCAGGTCCACATTGTCGACGGCGGCCCGGGCACCGAACCGCTTCGTGAGCCCGTGTACCTCGAGAGCCAATTGGCCAGCCGGCTGACCAAGGGACGGAGGCGGACTGCCGCCAGTTACGGAACAAGTAGTCATGTGCTTCTTCCTGGTCGGGTCGTTGGCTGGTGCCAGAGTCCGTGAGCACCGGCCCGCCTGTCTGCGGCCGCCCGAGCGAACCGGTTCATCCGCGAGGATGAATCCAGGCCGCCTCACGGATGATGCACACGGCCTGGCCAGGCGCTACGTTCCGTTCATGCAGGCAGTTCGGCGCATCGCGGGCGGTGACCCGGGCATGATCATGGATGCCGGCGTCGCGATCGCCGGAGCCACGCTGACCGCCGTCGCCGCGTGGGGGCCTGCCGACCTGGCCGGCACCACGATCGCCGGGCCGGCCTGGCTGCGCGTGCTGCTGCCGGTACTCGTGGGCGTAGCGCTGGCGCTGCGCCGCCGCGCGCCGCTGCTGATGTGGACAGCCGTTTGGGCGGGCGTAGCGCTGCAGTACCTGATCACCCAGCACCCGCCGCGGGACCTGGCGTTCATGGTCGTGCTGTTCGCCGCCGCCTACTCGCTGGGCGCGCACGCCACCCTGCGCCGCGCGGCTGCCGGGCTGGTCATCAGCGCGGCCATGATCGGAGTCAGCGAGGGTGCGCTGCTGGCCTTCTCGCGGCATCCGGGCGGGGCCAGCATAGGCTTGACCACCATCCCGCTCCTGGCCTTCTGGCTGGCCGGCGTGGTCGTCCGCTCCCGCAGGCAGTCGGTAGCCCTGGCCAGACGGAACGCGGCGCTGCAGCAGCAGGCCGAGCAGGCCGCAGCCGTGGAGCGGACACGGATCGCCCGGGAGCTGCACGACATCGTCGCTCATCACCTGAGCGTGATCGTGCTCCAGGCGGCCGGCGCCCGGGCGTCGGGAAGATCCGCTGAGACGGCCCTGGAGAAGATCGAGAACAGCGGACGGCAGGCGCTGGCCGAGACCCGGCGCCTGCTGGGTGTCCTGCACGGCACCGGCGAGCAGACCGGGCTCACCCCGCAGCCGGGCATCGGCGAGCTTGACGCGCTGGCCGACACCGTCCGCGCGGCCGGCCTGCCGGTGAACCTGGTCATCGATGGTGACCCCGCGGCGCTGCCCGCGGCCGTGGACGTGTCGGTCTACCGCATCGTCCAGGAGGGGCTGACCAACGTCCTCAAGCACGCCGGCCCGGCTTGCGCGGATGTGGCGATCGGCTGCGCCAAGGAAGCGGTCACGATCGAGATCACCGACAACGGAACGAAGGAGGCCGGTAACCAGCCCCGGGCCGGCGGGCACGGGCTGGCCGGGATGCGCCAGCGGTCGGCCATATTCGGCGGTGAGCTCCACGCCGGGCCGCGGCCTGGCGGCGGGTTCGCTGTGCGGGCCCGGCTGCCGCTAGGGGACGGGCTGCCGTGATCAGCGTTCTGATCGCCGATGACCAGGACCTCGTCCGCGAGGGCCTGCGGATGCTGCTGGAAGCCGAGCCGGACCTGGCCGTCGCCGGGGAGGCCGGTGACGGCCGCCAGGCGCTGGCCCAGGCACGGCTCCTGGACCCTGACGTGATCTTGATGGACGTCCGCATGCCGCAGGTCAATGGCATCGAGGCAACCACCCGGCTCGTCCAGGGCGGGTGCCGCGCGCGGATCCTGATGCTGACCACCTTCAGCCTGGACGAGTACGTCTACCACGCCCTCAAGGCCGGCGCGAGCGGCTTCCTGCTCAAGGACGCCAGCCGTGAGCAGCTCACCGGCGCGGTGCGCGCGGTAGCCGCCGGCGAAACCCTCCTCGCTCCAGCGATCACACGGCGACTGATCGAGGACTTCTGCAGCGGCCCCGCCCCCGGCGCCACCGCAGCGGCTGTGGCCGGGCGCCTCAGCGAGCGGGAACTCGGCGTCGTACGGCTCGTAGCCCAGGGCCTGTCGAACGCCGAGATCGCCGCCACCCTCTACCTCAGCGAGGCCACGGTCAAGAGCCACATCGCCCGCATCCTGGCCAAACTCGATCTGCGCGACCGCGTCCAGATCGCCGTCCACGCCTACGAACACGGCATCGTCCGGCCCGGCCACTCCGATCCGCCACCTAGGGGGAACCGGGCGGGACCGGCTTGACAGCCTGGATGATCGCTGAATGCAGGCCCTCTCCTGCGTCACTGACGGTGGTGATGCCGATGTCGGTGAACCCGGCCGCCTGCAGCAGGTCCCGGTATTCGCGCTCGGTGAGAGTGCTACCGCATCCAGTGCTGCGCACGGACTCGGCCCGCCTGGCCGCGTGGGTGTCCTCGTCCGCGATCACATCGCTGACGCCGAGGCGGCCGCCTGGCCGCAGTACCCGGAACGTCTCAGCCAGAACCCGCGGCTTGTCGGCGGACAGGTTGATCACGCAGTTCGAGATGACGGCATCGACGTGAGCGGCGGGCAGCGGGATGTCCTCGATGCGGCCCGGCAGGAACACGGCGTTGGCCGCGCCGGCCTCGGCCGCTGCGGCGCGGGCGAGCACGAGCATGTCGGGGCTGGCGTCCAGCCCGTAAGCCGTGCCCGACGGCCCGACCCGGCGTGCGGACAGCACCACGTCCAGCCCGCCGCCTGAGCCGAGATCCAGGACGGTCTCGCCCGGCTGGAGGTCGGCCACTGCCAGCGGGTTGCCGCAGCCAAGGCTGGCCCGCAGCGCCGGCTCCGGCACCGCGGCTGACTCGGCATCGGAGTACGCGGCCGCGCCGAAGCAGCCGCCGGCCGGGGCGTCGGGGTCGCCATCGTTCACGGTGCCTCCGGCCAGGGCCGTGCGGGCAAGCGCCGAATAACGGCTGATCACAGCGTCACCGGCGGAACTGTCTGCGGCCACGATGTCCTCCTCAGGTTTGCGGAACGGGGACGGGACGGCCCATCACGATGTCGGCGGCGGTGGGGAAGCACTCCACACACGCCTCGTTGATCCGGTAGTACGTAGCGGTGCCCCGGTACTCGGCGAGCACGAACCGCACCTGGGCCAGCACCCGCAGGTGCGCGGAGACGGTTGACTGGCCGACGTCCACGGCGCCGACAATCTGGCCGACGCTGAGCGGAATGGCCCTGCGGGCCAGGAGCGTAACGATCTGGATCCGGGTGGGGTCAGCCAGCGCCTTGAACCAGCTTGCGTACTCAGCAGCAGTGGCCCGGTCGAGCGGGCCCGCGGTATCGTTCATCGTTCATCGACGATAAACGATTAATCCTCAGAACGGAAGGCGAGTGCTGCTCAGCGGCGCCTGGCACAGCCGACGCACGTGGTAGCCATCGGCCTGGCGGTCAGCCGGGCGGCGCCGATCAGCTGGCCACAGCTCTCGCACTGGCCGTAACTGCCGTCCTGAAGCCTGCCCACAGCCGCGTCGATCTCGGCCAGGTGCTGCTGAACCTGGCCGGCCAGCGCGGCGACATGCTGCCGCTCGTATGCGAGGGTGGCCCCCTCCGGATCATGCTCGTCGTCGGTGCCACCCGAACCCGACTCGATGATCCCCTGAAACTCCTGCTCGAGCCGGTTCAGCTGGGTGAGGCAGCGCGAGCGCTCCGCCTCCAGCAGGTCGGCCGCGGACTGCTGCTCGCCGTGGTGCCGGATCATCTGCCCGCGGGAGCGCTGATCAGGGTGGCCAGGCTGGCCAGGGCCTCGGTGCGGGCCCGGTAGTAGACCCAGACGCCGCGCTTCTCGCGGTCCAGCAGGCCCGCATCGTGCAGCACCTTCAGGTGGTGGCTGATCGTCGGCTGGGACAGGTCGAACGCCCCGGTGAGGTTGCACACGCAGGCCTCGCCGCCGGGGTGCGAGGCGATCAGCGACATCAGCCGCAGCCGCACCGGCTCGGCGAGCGCCTTCAGCAGCGGCGCGACGCGTTCGGCCTGGTCGAGCGACAGCGGCTCGGCAGCCAGAGGCGGGCAGCAGGCCGCAACGTCAGCCCCTGCCAGGTCCAGGACTTCCAGAGAATTCGACACACGTCTATATTGACAGCCATCGATGTTCAGTGGCAAGCTGCGGAGCTAGAGCAGACATAGATGGTCATCAATACGAATTTCGGGAGGCCTCCATGACTGGCAGGGTGCAGCTAGCCCTCAACGTGAATGACATCGACGAGGCGGTCGCGTTCTACAGCAGCCTGTTCGGTGCCGAGCCGGCGAAGCAGCGGCCCGGATACGCGAACTTCGCCATCGACGACCCGCCACTGAAGCTGGTCCTTCTGGAGCACCCAGGCGAGGGCGGCAGCCTGAATCATCTCGGTATCGAGGTGCCTGACGCCGGCGCAGTTGACGCCGCCCAGGCCAGGCTCGCGCAGGCGGGCCTGACCGCCACCGATGAGCGCGACATCACCTGCTGCTACGCGCGGCAGGACAAGTTCTGGGTGCAGGGCGCCCCGGACGGCGAGTCGTGGGAGGTCTACACGGTCACCGGCGACAGCCAGACGTTCTTCGCCGGTGACTCCGGGACCGCGGAGTGCTGCAGTGGCTCTGGCGAGCAGGACGAGGCCGCCGGCTCGGCTGCCGCCTGCTGCTGACGTCAGCAGGGTGGCTACGCAGGGCAGCGCCCACAGGGCCGGCCGGGCGCTGTGGCGGCGGCTGGCTGCCGAGTTCCTGGGCAGCGCGTTCCTGGCGGCGCTGGTTATCGGCTCGGGGATTGCCGCCCAGCGGCTCTCGCCCGGGGACACCGGGCTGGAGCTGCTGGAGAACGCCGCCGCCACGGCAGCCGGGCTGTTCGCGATCATCCTGATGTTCGGGCCTGTGTCAGGCGGCCACTTCAACCCGGTCGTGTCGTTCGCCGACGCCGCGCTGGGCAGGCTGTCCTGGCGGGACGCGGCCGCCTACCTCCCGGCCCAGGCCGCTGGCTGCATCGTCGGTGCGGTTGCGGCGAACGTGATGTTCTCGCTGCAAGCGGTGAGCATCTCAGCGCACAACCGGGCCTCGCCCGCACACTTTCTCTCGGAGATCATCGCAACGCTCGGCCTGGTGCTGGTGATCTTCGCGCTGGCCCGCACCGGCCGGGCGGCCGCCGCCCCGGCCGCGGTCGGCGCCTACATCGGCGCGGCGTACTTCTTCACGTCCTCGGCCAGCTTCGCCAACCCGGCGATCACCGTCGGCCGGATGTTCTCGAACTCGTTCGCAGGCATCGCGCCCGCTTCCGTCCCGTCCTTCGCCGCCGCCCAGATCGCCGGGGGAATCCTGGCAGTACTGATCATCCGGCTGCTGTACCCGCGCACCGTCCCCGGCCGGGCCACAGCTCCCCCGGAGCCCGATGGCCGGGCGGGTACCGGCAGCACCCGAATCCGAGCAGGAGGCATCGATGCACCTGGTAGCGATCGGCGGCAGTGACGCCGGGATCAGCGCCGCTCTGCGAGCCCGCGAGATCGATCCAGGCTGTGACGTGACAGTTGTCGCGGGCGATGCGTTCCCGAACTTCTCCATCTGCGGCATCCCGTACTACGTCTCCGGCGAGGTGGCGCACTGGCGCGACCTGGCGCACCGCACGGTCGCCGACCTGGAGGCGACCGGCATGCACCTTCGCCTGGACACCACGGCTCGGCGTATCGACGTCCCAGCCCGCAAGCTCCTGGTGCAGGGCCCGAACAGGGCCGACGGGCTGATCAGCTACGACAGGCTGGTCATCGGCACCGGCGCGGTCCCGGTGCGCCCGCCGGTCGGCGGCCTGGACGCCCTGGGACCGGATGACGGCGTGCACCTGCTGCACTCGATGGACGACACGTTCGCGCTCGTGCGCACGCTGGAGACGGCCGAAGCGGCCAGCGCCGTGATTATCGGCGGCGGGTACATCGGGCTTGAAATGGCCGACGCGCTGGTCACCCGCGGCCTGTCAGTCACCCAGATGGAGCAGCTTCCTGAGGTGCTGCCGACTGTCGACCCGCAGCTGGGTGCGCTGGTCAGCGCCGAACTGAGGGGCCACGGTGTGGACGTTCTGGTAGGCACCGCCGCCCGTGGGATCCGCCGCGCCGGGCCAGGTGAGCGGGCCCGGCTGGCCGTCGAGGCCGTCACAGCGGACGGCGGGCCGGTCACCCGCGAGGCTGACCTGGTCCTGGTCGTGGTGGGTGTCCGCCCGGAATCCGGCCTGGCCGCATTGGCCGGGGCGCAGCTAGGCGTTCGGAACGCGATCAAGGTGGACCGCGCGATGCGAACCGGCCTGCCGGACGTGCTCGCGGCCGGGGACTGCGTGATCACCCATCACAGGCTGCTGGGCGAGACTTACCTGCCGCTCGGCACGACAGCGCACAAGCAGGGCCGGGTCGCTGGCGAGAACGCCGTCGGCGGCAGCCGCGAGTTCGCCGGCAGCCTCGGCACCCAGGTGGTCAAGGTCTTCGACCATGCTGTCGCGCGAACCGGGCTGCGCGACGCCGAGGCCGCTGCGGCCGGGTTCGACCCGGTCACGGTCGGCGCCGACGCCGATGACCACAAGGCCTACTATCCAGGCAGCCACCGTGTCACGATGCGGGTCACCGGCGACCGGCGTTCCGGGCAGCTCCTGGGACTGCAGTTGTTCGGCCACCGGCACGCCGAGATCGCCAAGCGGATAGACATCGCCGCGACCGCGATCTTCCACGGCATGACCGTGGACTGCATGAGCGACCTTGACCTGTCCTACACGCCGCCGCTCGGCAGTCCCTGGGAGGCCGTCCAGATAGGCGCCCAGGCCTGGGTTCGCGCGGCCACGGCTGCGCAGTTTCACGATTGCGGCTGATCGAGCATCTGGCAACGCCAGGAACTCAAGGGCTCCCCCGGCGGCCTTGCCGCGGCCCTGGTTTGCCGGCTGGACCGCGCACCGTTAGCCAGCGACTATGCTCCGGCGTACAACGACAATGACCTGCGCAAATCGGGGGATAGTGGCGGGTATGACAGGTGCGGTGGGCAATCCGCCAGCCGGGCACGAGAGCGCCCTGGGCATCGTGGCGGGCTCGGCGGCCGAACGGCTGCGGCGGACGCAGCGGCCTGGCGAATCACCGAAGACTCCGGCCCCGGTGCTGGTCCCTGAGGGTAAGACCGGTCTGTGGGAGGGCTACCGGGCGACCGGGGTCGGTGCCTGGGAGTGGTACCTGGCCCCTGGGGTGCTGTGCCTTGACGAGCCCTCAATCGCTTTGCTGGGCCTCGACCCGGACACATACGACGGACGTATCGAGACCTGGACCAGCTGTGTTCACCCCGACGACATCCCCTGGGTCACCGCTGAAGTCGACAAGGCGGTCAGCACGTGCGGGCCGTACCAGGCGGAGTACCGGATCTGCCGGCCGGATGGCACCACTCGCTGGCTCCTGGTCCGCGGCCGGGTGGAGGCCGACGCGGACGGGAACGCGTTCCGGATGCTGGGCACAGCCTGGGACACCACGCAGGAACGCTCGGCCAGTGACGGCGTCCGCAGCGCGCTGCGGTATATGAGCGACGGTTTCCTTTCTCTCGGCCGGGACTGGCGGATAACCTTCGCCAACGTCGAGGCCGAGCGTCTGCTGAGCTCACACCGCGACCTGACCGGGCGGCTGCTGTGGGACCTGCTCGTGATCCGCCGGGTACCGGGCCTGGAGGCCCGCTGCCGCGAGGCCGCCGCCGGGACGACGCCGGTCAGCTTCGATGTCGAGTGGCCGGACACCCGGCGCTGGTACCGGTTCCGGCTCGTCCCCATTCCTGACGGCCTGGCCTGGTACTTCACCGACATCACCGAGGCGCGCAGGCATGATGCCGAGCAGGAAGAAGCCGAGCACACAGCGGCCGAGCGCGCGGCCCGGATCCGGGATCTCGCCTCCGCCCTGGCCGAGGCCACTACCTCGCTGGATATCGTGGCCGCTGTTGCCGACCGGGTGCTGCCGCCCTTCGGAGCCTCCGGGCTGATCATCCAGGTCGTCGACGAAGGCCGGATGCGCGTGGTCGGCGCTGTCGGTTACTCCCAGTCTTTCCTCGACCTGATCAACGGCCCGGTACCGGAACCCGCCCCGTCCGCCGAAGCACTGAGCAGCCGCCGGCCCTGGTTCATCTCGTCGGCGGAAGAGTATAAGCAGCGCTACCCGAGCATGGAGCACCTGCTGGCCGCGTGCGGCAAACAGGCGTGGGCGTACATGCCGCTGGTCGTCTCCGGGCAGGTGGTCGGCCTGTGCGTTGTCTCCTTCAGCCGGCCCCGCCGTCTGACAGAAGCCGAACGCGCGCTGCTGACCACTCTCAGCGGCCTGATCGCTCAGGCTCTGGAGCGGGCCCGGCTCTTCGACGCCGAGCACGCCCGGTCGCAGGCGCTGCAGCGCGCCCTGCTGCCGCAGCAGCTGCCTGAGCTGCCGGCCGTCACCGCGGCGGCCCAGTATCTCCCGGCCGGCCGGGGCATGGACGTGGGGGGCGACTGGTATGACGTCATCCCGCTGTCAGCCGACCGGGTCGCCCTGGTCATCGGTGACGTCATGGGGCACGGGCTGCCGGAAGCGGTCATCATGGGGCGCGTACGCACCGCGCTGCAGACCCTGTCTGACCTCGAGCTGCCGCCCGACGAGGTCCTGGCCCACCTCAACGATCTAGTCTGCGGCCTTGGTGACGACTCGTTCGTCACATGCCTCTACGCGATCTACGATCCGACGGCCGGCAGCTGCACCATTGCCAGGGCGGGCCACCCGCCGCCCGCTGTCGTCTGCCCCGACGGCAGCGTGCACTTCGCGCAGGCCGACGGCGATCCGCCGCTGGGCGTGGCCCGGCCTCCGTTCGAGGTGACCGAGCTGCCGGTTCCGAACGGCGCCCTGCTTGTGCTGTACACCGACGGCTTGATCGACTCGACCAGCTGTGACCCGGCCGTGGGCATGGACCGCCTGGCTGGGCTGCTCCGGGCGCATCAGGGCGAGGGCCTGGACCAGATGTGCGATAGCCTCACGCGGGCACTGTTGCCTGATGATCAGCAACGAGCCGACGACGCCGCCCTGCTCGTGGCCCAGGTCCGGGCCACAGCACCGGACGCCGTCGCCACCTGGCCGCTGCCCGAGGACCCGCGGGCGGCCAGCGCTGCTCGCCGGCACGTTCGCGACCAGCTCGCCACGTGGCAGCTCGACGAACTGACGATGACCACCGAGATGGTCGCCAGCGAACTGGTCGCGAACGTGGTGCGGCATGCGCGGGGTCCGTACCAGCTCCGGCTGCTGCGCAGTCAGACCCTTGTCTGCGAGGTCTTCGACGGCAGCCTGACCACGCCACGGCCCCGCCGGGCGGCCTGGACTGATGAGGGCGGCCGCGGCCTGCAGCTGATCGCCGCACTGTGTGACCGCTGGGGAACCCGGTACGTGACGACGGGGAAGGTCATCTGGTCCGAGCAGTCCCTGCCCGCGCGCTGTCATCTGCCTTGACCGGCTCCTCCGGCATGACATAACGGCCGCCGCGCAGCAGCGACGCCAGGCCGGCCAGGACCGCCAGCCCGGCGGACACTAGGAACACCACGGCCAGGCCGTGATGCACGGGGCCGGAGATCAGTCCCGGGAAGAACGCCCTGCCGGTGAGGACCCGCTGCGACGCGGCCGGAAGACGGGATAGCACGCCAGCGGCCGACAGCAGGTGCTGCACTGGGTTCACCCCGAGCACCGAGGCGAACAGAGACGACACTGGCGGCAGCGAGCTGATCTGCGCGGCGGCGGCGTGCGGCACCCCGTGCGCTTGCAGGCCGCTGGACAGAGTTCGCGGCAGGGTCCCCGCCAGGCCCGCGATCATGAGCGAGAAGAACACCCCGATCGACAGCGCAGTGCCGGAGTTCTGGAACGTCGACCGCATCCCCGACGCCGCGCCGCGGTGCCTGGCGGGGACGCTGCCCATGATCGAGGACGAGTTCGGTGACGCGAACATCCCGCTGCCGATCCCGTTCACGGCGATGAGCAGCGCGAACGCCCAGTAAGGGAAGTCGATGGGCAGCAGCATCAGCCCGATGAAGCTGGCGGCGAACACCGCCATTCCGCCGGTGGCGATCCCCCGGGAGCCGAACTTGTCGGACAGGATGCCCGACGTGGGACCCGATATCAGGAACCCGGCTGTCAGCGGCAGCAGGAAGATGCCGGCCCACAGCGGGGTCTGGCTGTAGTCATAGCCGTGCAGCGGCAGCCAGATCCCCTGCAGCCAGATGATCAGCATGAACTGCAGCCCGCCCCGGGCGATCGCGGTCAGCAGGCCCGCGATGCTGCCAGCTGTGAACGCCCGGATGCGGAACAGTGCCAGCTGGAACATCGGCTCGGCGATCTTACTTTCGATCACACAGAACGCGGCGAGCAGTGCCACCCCGGCTGCGAGCAGCCACACGACTGTGGGGTTCGTCCACCCCATGCTGTGGTGACCGTACGGCTGGATCGCGAACGTAATGGCCACAAGGACCCCGCCCAGGCCGAGGGCGAACGTGATGTTGCCCCACCAGTCGATGCGGCCGCGGTGCCGCTCGCCGTTGTCGCGCAGCCGCAGGTACGCCCACAGCGTCCCGAACAGACCGACCGGCACGTTCACCCAGAACACGGCTCGCCAGTCCCACGCGGCCAGCAGGCCGCCCGCGACCAGGCCGACGAACTGGCCGGCCAGGCCAGCTATCTGGTTGGTGCCCAGCGCCATGCCGCGCTGGGTCGACGGGAACGCGTCGGTGAGGATAGCCGCGGAGTTGGCCATGAGCATGGACCCGCCGACTGCCTGCAGCAGGCGCCAGCCAATCAGCCACAGTGCGCCGTGACCGCCCTGGAACGGGTCGAACGACAGCAGCACCGACGCCGCCGTGAATACCACGAAGCCGAAGTTGTAGGTCTTGACCCGGCCATACATGTCGCCGAGCCGGCCAAGGCTGACCACGAGCACCGCCTGCACCAGCCGGTAGCCCATGATCATCCAGAGCAGGTAAAAGATGTTGCCTGGCGCCAGCGGATCCAGGTGAATGCCCCGGAAGATCGCTGGCAGCGCGATGATCACGATCGAACCGTCGAGTGTCGCCATGAACATCGCGGCGGTGGTGTTCGCGAGCGCCACCCACTTGTAGCGCTCGTCGGCCCCGGGACGCCTCGGAGTTGCCGCCGTCGCGCCCCGCGTCACCTGACCGTTGTCCTCCGGGTCTCCTGCCCGCCGCATCAGATGCTCTCCGCCAGCCGCTGAATCAGCGGCGCGGCTGCCCTGAGCTGCTCAAGCTCCTCGGGCGTGAAGTCGGCCGACAGGGCCTTGGCCAGCCGCTCTGCCGTCGCGTTGCGCTTGTCCTGCAGCTCCCGGCACCCGGCCTCGGTCAGGGACATCACTACCCGTCTGCCGTCGTCAGGGTCCGAATGCCGCGCGACCAGCCCCCGCGCCTCCAGCCCGGCCAGAGTCGCGCCCATCCCCTGCGGGCTGATCTGCTCCCGCCGGGCCAGGGCGCTCGGCGTTGCCGGGCCGCCTCGGTCCAGCCGCGCCAGCGCCGAGCGCTCCGGCAGCGAAAGTCCCTCCACTCGCATCTGGCGCAGCCGCCAGCGCATCAGCCCGATGCTCGCGTGCAGTGCCCCGGCAATCTCGCCGACACCAGGATCCTGGGCCATGACAGCAAACCTAGGTTGGTAAACCTAGGTTTGCAAATGCCGCGGGTCGCCCGGCTGTCAGCCCGATCTGGCGAGCAGCGGTGTGATCGCGTCGATGTCTGTGAGCATCGCGTCACCCGAGAACCGCATGGCCTCAAGTACCCGCTGCATGGCCGGCTGATCGCGCCCGCCGCAAGCGTCGGTTATGACCACCGGGATCAGCCCGAGGTCCGCGGCATGCCACACCGTTGGTGCGATACCAACTTCGAGCGCGACGCCGCAGACCGCGAACGAGCAGATTCCGAGGTCGCGCAGGGCCATCTCCAGCGGCGTGCCCGCGAACGCGGACATGGCGATCTTGTCGAAGACCGCTTCGTCTGGTCCAGGCGAAAGGTCGGGAGAGATCCGGAATCCTGGGCTGTCCCGCAGGAACCACGAGTCGACCTGCTCCGGGTCCTCCGTTTTCTGCCATGCCATTGCCGTCCGCAGCTGCGTGACCCCCATGAGCTTGCGTGGCAGGGACATGTGCCTGGTAAAGAACACCGGATACCCGCCCGCCCTGGCGGCGGTCAGCACTCGCGCAACCCGGCTGACGGCCTCGGCTCCGTCGGGAAGCTGCTGGAGCACGCCAGCCTGCATGTCATAGACGACGACGGCCATCGTCGCCGGATCACAAATGTCGGCGAGCGCTCCTGGTATGCGCAGGCTTCCTCGTGTCCGCACCAGCTGCCTCCGGTCCCCTCGACCAGCTCAGGGGCGGGTCTCACGGTTGTGTCTACCCCGTCACCGGCTTGTCACGAGCCAGCCGTTGCCAGCGGTGCACTGACTGGCGTGGTGCGGAAGGTCCGGCGGTACTCCGCCGGGCTGGTGTTCAGCATTTCCCGGAAACGCAGGCGCATCGCGGTCGGGGTGCCGAATCCGGCGCTCCCGGCGACCTGGTCCACGGCCAGGTCGGTGGTCTCCAGGAGTTGCTGCGCCAGGGCGATCCGCTGGGTGAGCAGCCACTGGTGCGGCGTGGTACCGGTGACCTGGCGGAACTGCCGGGTGAAGTGCCGCGGGCTGAGGGAGCAGCGGGCGGCGAGAACGGTGACCGGGAGGGGCTGGGCCAGCCGCTGCAGGGCCCAGTCCATTGTCGCGGCGAGCTGGCCGCCGTCCCCGGTCCTGGTCACCGGCGTCTCCACGTACTGGGCCTGTCCGCCGTTGCGGTGCGGTGGCGCGACCATTCTTCTGGCCACGGTGTTGGCGATGGCGGCGCCGTAGTCGGAGCGCAGGATGTGCAGGGCCAGGTCGGCTGCTGCGGAGTTGCCTGCTGAGGTGAGCACCTGGCCATCGTCCACATACAGGACCGCGGTGTTGAGCTTGACCTGAGGAAACCGGGCGCGGAACTCCTCAGCGTGCGTCCACAGAGTGGTAGCGGGCCTTCCGTCCAGAATTCCTGCCTCGGCCAGGATGTACGCGCCGGTACAGAACGACACCATCCGGGCGCCCCGCTGGTAGGCATTCCTCAGGGCAGCCAGCAGCTCCGGCGCCGGCTCGCGACGGCCGCGGCCCGGGATGATCACTGTGTCCGCCCGGGACAGGGCACTCATGTCGTGCTCGGCCTCTACCCGCAGCGCGCCGATGCGGATAGGGCAGGGATCGCCGGTGCAGGCCCGGTAGCTGTACCAGGGAACGCCGAGCTCCCAGGGAGCGCCGAACAGGTCGCCCGCTATGGCCACACCGATCGACGTCATCCCGTCTGACAGCACGCAGGCCACGCGGTGACGCCTGGGAGCTGGCATGCCTCAATTCTGCCGGCCAACCGGTCCCCGGACAACGTCTGTTTTCTTTTGGTTGCTGTCGTCCTGGCCACTGGCTAGCGGCACCCGCGGGGGGCACGCTCGACATGCCAGGACCGAGAGCAGGAGGAGCAGCACTATGACGATCCGGGCGCAGGGCCGGACCAGACAGGCCAGGGCCGGGCACCGGGCGGCGCTGAGCGTACCCGTCCTAGCGGGGGCCGGGTACGTGGTGGCCTGGATCGCCAGCCTGTCTGTGGGCGCCCCAAATCTCAGCGTGAACGCCTCCGGCAGCCAGGTCGTCGCGGGTTTCGCCGGGCATGGCGGGCCAGCCATGGCCATGTTCGTGCTCGCTGAAGGAGTCGCCGCTATCGCCCTGGCTGCAGTGGTAGCAGCAGTGGCGCAGGGAACGCGAGAGCGCGAGGCGGGCAGGAAAGCCCGGCTGGCCGGCCAGCTGGGCCTGGGCTTCGGGCTCGCGGCGGCGGCGGTCTCGTGGCTCGAACTTGGCCTCGGCGCCTGGCTGATCAGCGCGCTGGTGCCGCAGCGGCGATCCGGAACGGCCGGAGCCGTAAACCAGGCGCTGACGCAGATCGACGGGGCAAAAATGCTCCTGCTGGCTGCGATGGCGGTGTCCCTGTCCTGCGTGGCGCTGACGTCGCCGGCGCTGCCCCGGTGGCTGGCGCCGCTGGGGTTCGTGCTGGCAGTGGCGCTGGTGGTATCTGGCCTGGATTATCTGCTGCTCAATCCGGGCCTTTCGGATTCGGCGGCTGTGTCCTTGATCTTGCTGCTCGCGTTCGTCGGCGCAACCGGCGTGACCGTCGGCCTGCGTGCTGCCCGGGCCGGGGGCGCTAGAACTGATTAGGCCTGTGCAGCAGGCCGGACAGGACGCGGGTCAGTGCCCGGTCAAACGCGGGCTCCAGAGGCGCGTAATCGCCGGTGGCTGGCCGGCTGGCCAGCGCCGCGGCAAGGTGCGGATACTTACCCGTGGCTACCACCTCTATCAGGTAGGCGGCCACCTGTGGCATCCACGTGTCGATGTCCCGGCCCGCCTGCTGCTGCTGGGCCTCCAGCCGCGCGAACGTCGTGATCATGCCGGAGTACAGCCCGAACAGCTCGAGCTTGGCGCTGCCGCTCAGATCGGTTCCATCGAGGATCGCCATCACCCGATCCATATACATGAGCATTCCTGGCCCGGGAAGCACGCCCGAGGGCATGTCGACAATCCACGGGTGCCTGCGGAAAGCGCCTAGCGTCCGGCGGGCCAGCGCGAGCAGGTCGGCGACGGGGTCACCGGAACGGGAGCCGTCACCGAGATCCTCGCCGATGACCTGATCGGCCATGAGCTCCAGTAGTTCGCCGCGGGTCTTGACGTACCGGTAGAGCGACGCGGGGCCAGTGCCGACAGCCGCAGCGACCGCCCGCATCGTCACCGCGGAAAGACCGCCGGAGTCCGCCAGCGCCACAGCCGCCTGGGCGATCTCAGCAGCACTGTGCTCAGGGACTGGGCCGCGCCCCGACCGTACCGGGCGCTGCCAGATGCTGTGCCACTGATCACGGGGCCCCTGATCACGGGGCCCCTGACCACGGGCCCCCTGGCCACGGTGCTCCTGACCACGGTGCTCCTGGCCACGGTGCTCCTGGCCACGGTGCCCTGGTCACCGGCTGTCGGCTGCTGCGTCATTGCGAACACGGTAGCCAGTCAGCCGGCACCCGGTGCCCCGCTCAAATTGCGAACATCGTATGCATTAAGCTAGCCTCGCAAATAGCGAACGCCGATCGCACTATCAGGAGAGAGCATGAACGCTGTCGAGGTGGCTGGCCTGACGAAGTCGTTCGGCGCCGTGCGGGCGCTGGACGGCTTCGACCTCACCGTGCCCGAAGGGACCATCTGCGCGCTGCTCGGACCGAACGGGGCCGGGAAGACCACCGCGATCCGGATCCTGGCCACGCTCGTTCGCCCGGATGGCGGAGTGGCCCGCGTAGCCGGCCACGATGTCGCCACAGAACCAGCGATGGTACGGCGCTGTGTCGCCCTGGCGGGCCAGCATGCGGGGGTCGACGACGACCTGACCGGCCGGGAGAACCTGCTGATCATCGGGCTCATGCACCACCTGGGCCGGCGAGGAGCCCGCCGCCGTGCCGACACCCTCCTGGCGCAGTACGGTCTCGCCGACGCGGCAGGCCGCCTGGTCAGGACCTGGTCTGGCGGGATGCGGCGTCGGCTCGACCTGCTGGCGAGCCTCGTGGTCACCCCGGCGGTCCTGTTCCTGGACGAGCCGACCACAGGCGTTGACCCGCGCAGCCGGGCGGAGATCTGGTCGGCTGTCCGGGCACTGGCCGATGACGGCACCACAATCTTGCTCGCCACCCAGTACCTGGACGAGGCCGATCAGCTCGCCGACGACATTGTGATCATCGACAAGGGCCGGACGGCCGCTCATGGCACTCCAGACGCGCTCAAGGACACGATCGGGGCCCGGATCGACATCGTCGTCGAACGAGCCTCTGACCTGGCCGCGGCGGCCGCCACGGTCGCCGCGTGGGCGCTGCGGCCGCCTGACATCGAACCTGAGCAGCGGCGCCTCACGATGCCGGTCGCCGCGGGCGCGGTCACGCTCCCGGAACTCGTCAGGCACCTGGACGCGGCCGGCGTGCGCGCCGAGGACGTCAGCGTCCGGCGGCCAACACTCGACGAGGTCTTCCTCGACCGGACCAGCAGTAACCAGATAGCGAAGGAGGCGGCGGCATGACCATCGAGCAGGGGACGCAGGCGCGCGCGGGGACTGCGACCGGAGCCTGGTGGGCAGTGTCCGACGCGCTCGCAGCGGCCGAGCGGGTGCTGACCAAGCTCCGCCACGACCAGACAGCGCTGGGCCTGACGATCGGCGCGCCGGTCATCTTGGTACTGGTCTTCGGCTACATCTTCGGCAGCGCGATCTCGGTGCCTGGCGGCGGCAGCTACCGCGCCTACCTGGTCCCGGGCCTGTTCGTCATGATCGCAGCCAACATCACTCCTTCGATGGTCGGGATGGCGCGCGACGCCGCCAGCGGCGTGGTCGAGCGGTTCCGGTCGCTGCCGATCGCCCGCGCTGCGGTGCCGGCTGGCCAGGCGGCGGCGACTGGCCTTTACGGCCTGGTGAGTTTCGTGCTGATGGCGCTGTGCGGGCTGGCCGTCGGCTGGCGGATCGAGCGCGGCGCCGGTGATGCCCTGGCAGCGCTCGGCCTGCTCGTCGCCTTCCAGATCGCCATGACCTGGCTGGGTCTCTACCTGGGCCTGCTGATCGGCCGCCCGGATGCCGCCGCCCAGGCGACGATCCTGCTGTTCCCGGTGACCGGGCTGTCGAACGTCTTCGTGCCGACCTCAGGCATGCCCCCCTGGCTCCGCGCGATCTCCGACTGGAACCCGGTCAGCGCCCTGTCCGCCGCGACCCGGCAGCTCTTCGGCAACCCGACAGCGCCCACGAACGGCAGCTGGCCGCTGGAACACCCGGTCGCCGCCTCACTGGCCTGGACCGCGCTGCTGCTGGCCGTCTTCGTCCCGCTGTGCACCGCCCTCTATGCCCGCGGCCGCGCCTGACGGTCGGCCGTGAGCGCGGCGAGGTGATCCCGGAGTTCCTGCACACGCGGGTGGTCCGCCCCGAGCAGCGCGGTCAACTGGCCGACCGCTGGCTGCAACACAACGGCTGCCTCATCGAGCCGGCCGAGGTCCTGCAGGGCAACACCACGCCATGCCCTGGCGTAGAGCGTGGTCAGGTGCTCCGGGCCGACCTTCGCGGTCAGCCCGGCCACCACCGCGCGCAGCTCCGCCTCGGCATCCTTTGCTCGTCCCAGTTGCCGCAGTGCCAGCGCATGGTGATACCGGATGTTGCAGGTGTGCTGGTGACCCGGTCCCCGGAGTTTGCTCATCGCCGCGGTGAGCGCGGCGAGTTCCGGCTCGGCCTCGTCCGGGCGGCCGAGTTTGCGCAGTGTGACCGCGAGACGGGCCCGCGCAGACAGCGTTTCCCAGGCTTCCGAGCCGAATGCGGCGCTCAGAGCCGGAATCAGCCTGAGGTATTCCGCCTCGGCCTCGGCGGCCCGGTCCAGGCTGCGCAGCGTAAACGCCAGCTGGGACCGGGGCACGAGCGTTACACGGTGATCCGCGCCGTTGCGGGCTGTAAGGGCAGTAACCAGGGGACGCAGGATCTTTTCTGCCTCGGATGACCGTCCGAGATCCTCCAGGATGGATGCCTGCCATCGGCGTGCCCGTTGCACGCCAGTGTCGTCGCCGAGAGCCGCCTGCCACAGGTCAGCGAGGTCGCGGAACTCCGCTTCAGCTTCGGCCAGCCTGCCAGCGTCCCGCAGCGCCGCAGCCCGCTGTTCCCGGGCGTGCAAGGTATCCGGGTGTCCGCTGCCCAGCAGTCGCCCTGTCACGACGGCCACCGAGTTCCATGTGGTTTCGGCCTCCGCGAACCTGCCTGACTGCCAGAGGAGCCTGGCCTGCCAGGCCCTCGCCACAAGCGTGCGATCGTGACCCGTCCCCAGCGCGGCGGCCCGGGCGTCTGCGACCCTGCCGAACTCTGCAGCGGCCTCGGCCAGGCGGCCGAGCCGCTGCAGCGCGACCGCGTGCTGTTCCCTGGCGCGCACCGATGTTGGGTGCTCGACGCCATGCTTCCGCTTGCCGACCTTGGCTTCGCGCTGCCACCAGTCGGCAGCGTACTGCCAGTGCCAGGCGCTCCCAGCGCCGGTGCAGGTGCGCGAGCAGCCGGTCTCCAGCAGCGAATCTCATCGCTTTATCTCCCGAGATGGTGGGCGAGGAACGCCAGGGAGGGGGGTTCCTGCTCGAGGAAGAACGGCCCGCTGTGGCAGCCCTTGCCGAAGTCCACAACCGCTCCGGGCGGGAGGGCGCGGGCGAGCACCTGGACGCCCGCGTAAAAGGGGTCGTCGTAGCCCGAGGCCACCCGGACCGGCAGGCCGCGCAGCGCCGCCGCATGCGTGACGGCGTCGTTAGCCGCGAAGGCCTCCGCCGAGGCGTACGCGCCCGCATTCGCGGCCCGGGCCTGCGCGTAGCTGGTCCAGATCGCGGGGCTGATCGCGGCGGCCGCAGTGAACAAGCGCGGATACTTCTCAGCGAACAGCAGCGCACCGTAGCCGCCCATCGAGATGCCGACGGTGCCGATCCGCTGGGGCGGCCGGCCGAGGCCACTCCGCTGGCAGAACGGAATCAGCTCGTCGATCACCATGGCCATGGGGTTGTCGCCGGGATGCGGATTCCAGTAGCCACCGCCGCCGTCGACGCTTACCATCGCCATCGGCGTGAGCGGCCGGCCGCCGGCCGTGAGCGCCACAGCCTGCGCCAGCGACATGCCGGCCAGCGGGCGGACGTGGCTGCCGCCGTAACCGTGCAGCGCGATCACGAGCGGCAGCTCGTCCCCGGTCTGATGCCCAGGCGGGTAGGCGATCGTGTAGCCGACCGTCCGGTTCCGGGCCGCCGAGTAGAAGGTGCCGGAGAACGAAGGCCCTAACGGCGAGTACGCCAGAGCCGGGTTCGCGACCGAGCAGGCGCCGTCGTACCTGTCCAGCGCCGACTTGCCGGGCAGGACTCCGTGATCGACAAGCTCCACGCCGACCGCCCCGGCCGCGGCGACCGCTGCTGCGCCGCCGAGTCCCAGCGCCAGCACCCGTCGTCGGGTCCACCGCGGCCGGCTCGCTGCCGTGGTCAGAACGTCACCAGCCTGAGGCATAGGAAGACCCTACGATAAGGCGCATACCGGGACGAGCAGCTCAGTAAGCGGGCGGTCTCAGAGCCGCATCACGAGGCCGTCGTGAGCCCTGACCACGTCGGGCTGGCCGGGCCTGGTCAGCATGTCGGCGGACATGTGAGTAACCACTATCCGCCTCGATGCCAGGCCGGCGCGGTGGGCGACGAGGTCGGCCAGGCGCAGGTGGTAAGGGACATTTTTGTCGTAGTAATAGGCCTCGGCGATGAGCAGGTCAGCACCGGCGGCGACGACTCGCAGGGTGTCGGTCCAGGCAGTGTCACCGGTGTAGGCGATGATCCTCCCGCCGACATTGAGCCTGAACGCGAGCGGCGGAGCCCCGCTGGGATGGTCCACCTCGTGGCCGGTGATCTCGACGCCATTGACCGTCGCCGCGTCGCCGGACGCTAGTTCCACCACGTCGACAGGGAAGTCCCGGCTGACCTCGGCTGAGCCGGGGAACAGCACTTCCATCGCCTCGCGGAGCCGGCCGGCGGTGCCGGGCGGCCCGGCGATGGTCAGCGGTCTGGCCCGGTGGGTGAACTGGCCGTCGAGGATCAGAAACGGGAGCCCCCCGAAGTGGTCGCCGTGCAGGTGGGAGACGAACACAGTGGCGATCTCGCCGGGGTCGAGATCACATGCCTTGAGCGCGCTGAGAGATGTCGCGCCGCAGTCCAGCAAGAACGGTGAATCACCCTCGCGGCGCACGTGGATGCACGCCTGGTAGCGGCCGCCGCTGCCGAAGGCGTCACCAGAGCCGGCGAAGGTCACGGTCACCGACGGCGTGGCAGGCGGGCTCATCAGCGCGGAGCATACTCCGGTGCAGTCTTGGGCACCGCGTGACAAGCAGGGCAGGCTTAGCAGATAGCGTTCTGCCGGACCCGTTCTGGAAAATGCCGAAGGGGAATCGCATGCCGCGTGTGCCCGCTAACGGGATTGAGCTGGAGTACGAGGCTTTCGGCCATGACAGCGATCCTGCGCTCGTGCTCATCGCCGGGCTCGGCGCTCAGCTCATCGACTGGCCAGCGGAGTTCTGCGAGAAGCTCGCAGCGCACGGCCTGCGCGTGATCCGGTTCGACAACCGGGACGCGGGCCTGTCGGCCAGCCTGGACAGCCTGAGCCCGCCAGACCTGGTGGCGGTGCTGGGCGGTGACCACGCCACCGTCCCGTACTATCTGGGCGACATGGCGGCTGACACGGCCGGCCTGCTCGACGCGCTTGGCATCGGCCAGGCACATCTGGTCGGCGTGTCGATGGGCGGGATGATCGCCCAGCAGTTCGCGATTGACCACCCGGGCCGGCTGCTGAGCCTGTGCTCTATGAGCTCGACCACTGGTGCTCCCTCGGTGGGCCAGGCCACGCCCGTAGCCCTGGCCGCGCTCGGCCGGCCATCCGCGGCCACCCGGGACGAGGCCATCCAGGGCAGCGCCGCCTCCTCCCGCGTCTTCGGTTCGCCTGGCTTCCCGCTCAGCGACGAGGACCGGCTGGCCCGGGCCACCACGAAGTTCGACCGTTCCTACCTGCCGGCGGGTCGGCTCCGGCAGATCGCCGCCATAGCCGCGTCCCCGGACCGCACCAGTGGCCTGCACGACATCACGGCCCCGACTGTGGTTGTTCACGGCGAGGCCGACCCACTGGTCAACGTCACCGGCGGCCGGGCCACCGCGGCCGCGATCCCGGCCGCTGAGCTGGTCATCATCCCCGGCATGGGCCACGACCTGCCGCGCGGCGCCTGGCCGCAGATCATCGACGCGATCGTCGGCAACGCAGCCAAGGCCGCGGCCGCGTCCTGACAGCCGCCGCGCCGCTTAGCGTGCCACAGTGGCCAGCCCGCTCTGGCGGGCCCGGCGGGCGGCGCGCTGCGCGATCGCCAGGGCAACGGTCATCACCGCGATCCCGGCGACGTCGATGGTTCCGAAATGGAAAGGATCGTGCTGCGCCCGGTCCCCGGCCGCGAGCCAGCAGCAGCATCCGGCGAGAAAGACGGTCATCGCGGCGCAGGCCGCGGTGCCCAGCCTGATCTCGAAGCGCAGCACCGCCGGGGGAAGCTCGGCTCGCCGCACGACTGTTGCTGCCGCAGCCACCACGGCGGCCAGTGCCACCGGGCTGATTGCCATCCAGGCGACCTCCGCGGCCGGGAAGGCGCCCAGCGCCGCCGGGTGAGCCCAGTAAGCGGAGACGAACAGCGTCGACGCCCACGAAAAAGCCGCCAGCCCGGCAGGCACCAGGCCCTGGTGGCCCCACGCGTGGCCCCCCGTGCCCGGCCATGCGTTCCCGAAGTGCCTGGCGCCCGCGACCGCCACCGCCGCTGCCACGCAGAACACCGCGGCCGGGCCGGCCAGGCCGCGTGAGCGCCCGCGCACGATGCGCGACGCGACGGCCCAGGCAACCGGCGCGGCGGCCAGCAGTCCCAGACCCGCGAAGGCCAGCATGGTCACGGACATCACCACCGTCGCGACCGCTGTCGCAGCGTGGGGAGGCTCGGACCACTGCCAGCCGATCGTGAGCTGAGACCACATGGCCGCGCCGAAGCCGAGGAAGACAGCCAGGCAGCAGCCGAGCAAGGCCAGGCTCGCGCGGGCCTGCTCGGAACTACGGAGCGCGAACCCGCACAGCCCGGTCCGGGCGAGCCGCGCGACCACGCCGCCGCGGGCCACGTCCAGAGTGCGCGCCGCCGACCGCGGCCGATCGGAGATGTCGGCGATTAACAGCTCGGCGAACTCATCGCCGTAACGTGCCCGCCACGCCGCCGGGTACCAGCGCAGCAGCCGCCGGGCCCGGCGCTCAGCCGGTGACCGCTGACCTGCGTCACCGCCGGCGCTCACGCGGTGCCCCAGGTCTCAGCCAGGCGCCGCAGGCCCACGCTGGCGATACGGCGCTGGGCGTCCAGGTGAGCCCGCAGCGCCGTGGCACCGGCGGCGGTGAGCCGGTACGGACGCCGGCGGTCCTGACTCTCAACCGCCTCGATCATCCCCTGCGCCTCCAGGCGGCCGAGCGCCTCGTAAAGGGTCCCTGGCGCAAGGCGAACGCCGGCAAACGACTCGATGTCCTTGGTGAGCGCATAGCCGTGCTTTGTGCCGTCGGCGAGGCTGGCGAGGATCAGTGTGGCCGGACCCGCGTAGCGGCCGAATCCTGCCAGCGGCTCCGCATTGCCTGGCTGCGCCCCGGCGCCGCGCTCTGCTCCAGCCACGCTCATCATCTTATATCGGCTGCCGATCCATCGGCTGCCGGCCGGCCGGGGCGAGAAAGGGGACGTACCGGGCCATGAACGCCCGTGGGAACGGGTCGCGCAGCCGCCACAGTGCGGCGTCGATCACGAAGTGAGCCATGACCACGCCCAGGTAGCCGCCGAACAGGATCCGGCCCGCCATCGCCGCGCCGTGCAGATGCGAGGTCGCCTCGAGGATCACGCCGCCGACAAGGGCGACATTACAGAACGCGGCCACGCGAACCGCCCGGCCCGCACCCCGCCGGCCGCCAGCGGCCACCAGACCCACGAGCAGCAGGTACTGCAGCCCGTGCGCGATCGTCATCCCGCCCACAGCCGCATACGGCGAGGCGAACACGAAGACCGGCAGGAAGAAGCACAGCGCCGTGACGTAGACCACGCAGAAGCCGGCCGGCCGTTGCCGTGGCGGCCGCAGCAACAGCAGCGTCAGGCCGGCAGCGGCGGCGAGGCCGAAACCCAGCGCGGACACAGGAAACAGCGCTGCCAGCGGGGAGGTGACCGGGAGCTGGAGCAGCGCCGGGCGCGCCATCAGCCCGCCAACGCCGGCCACGCCAGCGGCCACGATTGCCCGGCGCTCCGCTGTCCGCAGCGAGGCCAGCCCGGCCGAGCGTGCGGCGATGGCCGCCAGGCCGAGGTTCTGCTTCTGGAAGTGACAGAACTGCCAGCCGAAGAACGGCAGCAGCAGCCAGGTGACAACCCGGGGGGAGAGCACGGCGGCGGCGCCAGCGCCTGCGAGCACCAGCGCGGCCGGCGCCCAGAGCAGCCGCAGCGGCCGGCTGGCCGCGTACCAGCGGACGTCGCGCAGCGTGTACAGCCAGCCAGTCGAGGCCACATGCGCCGACGAGCCGACGAACAGCACCCAGCCGAGCCCGCGGCCTGGTGACGCCGAGGCCGGCGGCGCCAGCGCCACCGCCAGGATGAACGCCATGACGGTGAGAGCGACCGTCAGCCAGAGCCAGATCCGGGGCGCTGCCCCGCTAGCCCCCTCCGCAGCCACCGGCCGCTCCGGCGGAGAGCGAGACCCCGAACCACAGGAGCACGACGATGGTCGCGGCGAGGCCGAAGAGCAGCAGCGCCAGCACAAGCCCGCTGGGCCGGCTGCCCGCCTGGCGCTGCGCATCGGCCGGCCTGGGCAGGCCGGTGGTGCGTTCCTCGGTACGTTCCCCAGTGCTTTCCTGTCTGCGTTCGTCCGTCTGCAGCATGCTGGGAGACTATTTCGTCTTCCGGTATATCGTCAACCGAAATAGCCCTGACGGGATGATGCCTTGCGAGGCCCTGCCCAGGCAGCTTGGTACCCGATGACATCGAAATCCGGGCCCGCGGCCGACCAGGCCCGGGCAATGATCCTGCCGCTCGCGCTGGCCCAGTTCACGGCCAGCTATGCGGCGACGAACATGAACGTCGCGATCAGCGCGATCGCCAAGGATCTGAGCACAACAGTCATCGGTGTGCAGACCGCGATCACCCTGTTCACGCTCACGATGGCGTCCCTGATGATCCCCGGCAGCAAGCTGACTGACATCTGGGGGCGCAAGACGTGCTTCACCCGGGGCCTGATCGTCTACGGCACCGGCGCGCTCCTGGCGGCAGTCGCTCCTGGTCTCGGTGTGTTGATCGGCGGGTACTCGGTGCTCGAGGGTGTCGGCTCTGCGCTGATGATCCCGCCGATCTACATCCTGGTCACCGTGACCTTCCCCGACATCAAGTCGCGAGCCAGGTACTTCGGCGTGGTCAGCGGAGCCGGTGGCCTGGGCGCCGCGGCCGGCCCGCTGATCGGCGGCGTGCTGACCAGCGGCATCAGCTGGCGGGCCTCGTTCGGGCTGCAGGTCCTGCTGGTGGTCTGGATCATCTTCCTGTCCCGGCGGATAGCCGACTCGCCGCTACCTGAGCACCGGCCCCGGTTCGACCTGACCGGGGCGGTGCTGTCAGCCGCGGGCCTGTTGTTCGTGGTGCTGGGGTTGCTGCTGTCCCGCAGCTACGGCTTCCTGGTGTCACGGAAGGACTTCTCGATTGGGAACACCGTGCTGATACCCAAGGGGAGCATCTCCCCGATCTGGGTGTTCGTCGCCATCGGCGCGCTGCTGTTGCTCTGGTTCTTCCTGCACGTCCGGTCCTTCGAGAAGAAGGGCAGGGATGTGCTGCTGCCGTTGCGGCTGTTCCGGAACCGCACGGCCAACCTGGGCCTGGGTACCCAGCTCATCCAGTGGCTAGTGCTGCAGGGGACGTTCTTCGTCGTGTCCGTCTATCTGCAGGAGGTCGACGGCTATAACGCGATAAAGACCGGCCTGATCATCACCCCGGCTACGGCCGGGATCCTCGTCGCCTCAGCCGCCGCCGACAGGCTGGCCAGACGCAACCCGCAGCGCCGCCTGATCATCGCTGGTTTCGCCGTCACGGTCATCGGCATGATCCTGCTGCTGGTCCTGGTCCGGGCGCACTCGGCCGTCCTCACCTGGGTTCCGGGCCTGCTGCTGCTCGGCCTCGGGGTCGGGGTGATGCTGACCGCGTCGGTCAATGTCGTCCAGTCCAGCTTCCCCGACGCCGACCAGGGCGAGATCTCAGGCCTGTCGCGAAGCTTCTCGAACCTTGGATCGTCGCTGGGCACCGCCCTGGTCGGCTCGGTCCTGGTCGCCGTCAGGCTGCCCGAGGGAAAGCCGTTCGCCGTTGGCCTGTCCATGCTCGCTGTGTTCACCGTCATCGGCCTGCTGCTCGGGTTCGGTATCCCTCGTCCGTCACGGAACGAGCAATCCCGCAGCCAGAAAGACCAGCCCGCCCAGCAGGAACATTGACCCCACGAAGATGATCACCGCTCCGGCGCATCCGGCCTGGCCGAGCCGTCGCAGCGACTGCACGGCCGACAGCTGCCGCACCCCGAGCAGGACCACCCCGATGCCTATCAGCGCACCGACGGCCCCGACTAGCATGAGGTACTCGCGGAGGTTCATGGCGCCTCCTGCTCAAGCACCGGGCGGGGATGCGGGTCGCTGTCCCCTCTGGCTGGCACAGTACCCCGGGATCTGGCCGCAGCGGCGCTGGCTGCGGCGGCGGCTGCAGCGGCTGCCGCCAGCAGCAAGCCGAGGACGGGGCGGCCGGCGGCGAGCCCGGCGAGGGCCGCCCCTGCGGCAGCGCCGCCGTTCATGATCGAGTTGATCCAGGCCTGAGTCTCAGTGCCGCCCCCGGCCGGTGCCGTGGCCGCCGCCGCGGAAAACAGGGTCGCCAGGGCCGGCCCGAGGCACAGACCCGCTGCCGGCGCGGCCACCGCGAGCAGCGGGGCGTATGCGCTCGCCGCCACGAGCCCGCAGAGCCCGAACGCATAGCAGGCGAGCAGCCGTGGCAGCCGCCCTGCCCTGTCGTCATCCCCCGGGCGAGTGCCGAGCAGCAGGCTGCCCGCGATGCTTCCGGCCGAGACCCCGGCCAGCAGCGGGCCGGAGGCCCATAGCGCGTGGTGGTCCCGGGCATAGGCGATGAGCGCCACCTCGGTCGCGCTGAGCGCCGCGTTGGTAAGCGCCGCGGTGACCAGCAGACGCCGCAGAGCGGCGGAGCGCAGTGGCCCCAGCAGCGAGCGGCTGCGCCCATGACCGCGACCGGGGTCCGCGGGCGGTGAAGGCGCTCGGGCCGCATCAGTCGCAGCGGACGGCGCGGGCTTGGTACGCACGCCGACCGCGGCGACCCCGGCACCGGTCAGGACGAGGACCACACCGAGCGCCGCTGCCGGGGCGATACCGGTCGCGAGCGCGCTGGCCACGACCGGACCCCCGATGGCGGACAGGTCGAACACGGCAGCATCCAGCGCGAACGCGGCTCGCCACATCCCGGCCTGGGCGTGCGCGGACCACAGGCTGCGCACGCCCGGGCTGAGCGGCGGCAGCAGCAGCCCCGCGGCTGTCGCGGCCGCGACGAGCAGCCCGGCCGCGCTGCCCGTTAGCGAGCAGGCCAGCAGACCCAGCAATGCGGCCGCGTAACCCGCACCGCAGACCGCGGTCACAGCAAACAGCCCGCGCTGGTCCGCCAGACGTCCGCGGACGGGCGCGGTGACCGCAGCGCCGAGGGTGTACCCGGCCAGTGCCAGCCCGGCCAGGACCATCGGGGCGTGCTGGGCCGCCACCAGCAGCAGCGTGATGCTCGTCATGCCCTGCGGCACCCGGGCGCAGACATCAGCGACCGCGATCCTGCGCAGTACCGGCTCGGCCAGCAGCTGGCGGTACGACCCGGGGGCCCGGGAAGCGACGTCTACCACGGCTGCGCTGGGTCTGCGTTCATGCAACTATCGTGGCTGATCCACAGATCCGAGGAGGCCACCGATGACGACCAGCAGCAGCCCCAGCAGACCAGTACGCAGGATCGCGACCGAGGAGGCCTTCTCGATCCCCGAGGTCGCCGCGAAGCTGCGTGATGTCGCCCGGGGACCGAGCGACAGCTCGGACCTCGCGCTGGTGCGGCGGATCTACGACGCGCCCGGGGGCACCTCGGAACTGCTGGAGAAGCTGCTCGATCTTGAAGACGCCCGGATCCGCGAGATGGATGAGAACGGCGTCGACATGCACCTGCTCTCGCTGACCGCGCCGGGCGTGCAGATGTTCGACGCCGATACCGCGGTCGACCTCGCGGCGCTGGCCAACGACCGGCTGGCAGAGGCGATCTCGCGGCACCCGGATCGTTTCGCTGGCCTGGCGAGCTTCGCCCCGCAGTCCCCCAGGCGCTCAGCCAGGGAGATGGAGCGGGCCATCAAGGACCTGAAGCTGAACGGATTCATCGTCAACTCGCACACATACGGCGAGTACCTGGACGACCCCAAATTCTGGCCGGTGCTGGAGGCGGCCGAGGGGCTCGGCGCCTGCGTGTACATCCATCCGCGCGGTTCCGCCCCGGGCATGGCTCAGGTGTTCGGCCACTACGGGCTCGAGGGCGCCGTCTGGAGCTACGGGCTCGAGGTATCCACCCATGCGGTGCGCATGATCGTGGCTGGGGTGTTCGACCGGTTCCCGAACCTGAAGATCTGCCTAGGTCACATGGGCGAGGCGGTTCACTTCTGGCTGTGGCGGATCGACTTCATGAACGCTGCCGCACGCGGCCGGGGCACCGCCCCGAAACTCGAGCTGAAACCCAGCGAGTACTTCCAGCGCAACTTCGTGATCACCACCAGCGGCCAGGAGTCCGACCTGGCGCTGGACTTCTCCATCAAGGCGCTCGGCGCAGACAAGATCCTCTGGGCCATCGACCATCCCTATCAGCCCACCCCGCCGGCCGTGGCCTGGCTGGACGCGGCCCCGATCTCCGACACAGACAAGGAGCTGATCTACCACGGCAACGCCGAGCGGGTGTTCCGCATCCCGCCCAGGGAGTGAGGAGCGGCCATGCTGATCAGGGAAGCTATCCTCGCGGACTGGCCCGCGATCTGGCCATTCATGAAAGAGATCGTGCAGGCCGGGGAAACGTACTCCTGGGACCGGGATCTCAGCGAGGACGAGGCCCGGGCGATCTGGTTCCAGCCCAGCGTGAAGCCGGGTGGGCACACCGTGGTCGCCACGGATGACGACGGAACCGTTCTGGGAACCGCCGAGACGGGGCCTAATCACGGCGGCCCGGCGTCGCACGTCGCCACAGCGAGCTTCATGGTGGACCCGGCGCACTCCGGCCGTGGCGTCGGCCGGGCGCTCGGCGAGCACGTCATGGAACTTGCCCGCGCCGACGGCTACCGGGGCATGCAGTTCAACGCGGTGGTGGAAACCAACACAGCGGCGGTCCGGCTATGGCGCTCACTCGGAATGGAGATCCTGGCAACGATCCCGGAAGGCTTCTGTCACCCAGTCCACGGCTACGTCGGCCTGCACATCATGTACCGGCGCCTCTGACCTCCAGGCATCAGCGGCCATGAATGCGGGTTTAGTGCACACCTGCGGGCTGTTGCCGAATGGGTGTGGCGTCTGAGGGGTGTGGTGGGGCTTTGGGGGCGGCTGGCCAGGTTGTGGCTGGGGTGGTGGTCAGCTGGCCAGGGTGGCGAGGGCTGTGGTGGTGAGGTGGCCGGTGCTGATGGCTTTGAGCAGGTTGTGGACGGTGGCGGTGAAGGTCCATTCGGCGGCGGCTTTGGTTGTGCCGCGCATGGTGAGCTGGCGGAAGCGCATGTTGTGCTTGATGTGGCCGTGGGGGGTCTCGGCGATGTGGCCGCGGCGGCGGTAGGCGGCGATGCCGGCGGGGGTGGCCAGGCGGGCGGCCATGGCGGTGGTGGCCGGTCTGGCGGGGCTGGTGGTGCGGGGGGTGGTGCCGCGGGCGGCTTTTTCGAGGCGGCGGCGTTTGCCGGTGGCGATGAGGCGGTCGGGGCCGGGGAGGGTGAGGTTGTGCTCGGACAGGTAGCCGGCGTCGGCGAGCAGCAGCCCGACAGGGCTGGTGCTGGTGCTGGCGGTGTCTGCGGTGGCGGGGGGCTGGGCGGCGGTGATGAGCGCGGCGGCGTGCTGGGCGGCGGTCATCATGGGTTCCAGCCAGGCCATGCCGGTGGGGTCCTGGGTGAGGCGGGTGGCGATGATCAGCAGGTCTTCGCTGGTGAGGTTCTGGGCGTTGTAGCCCTGGATGAACCCGCCACCGCGGATGGGCATCAGCCGGGAGCCGGGGTCGGTGATGTTGCGGACCGGCCCTGGGCCTTTGCGGCTGGCCTTTTTGCGGGCGGCCCGGGCGGCGGCCTTGCCCTGGCGGGCGCGGGCTGCCTCCACGGCGGCGGCAGCCTGCCTGACCCGGCAGTAGTCATCGACCCCGCGTTTGCGGCCCCGCCGCACCTGCCCCGCGGCGTACTTGTCTTCAAGCCCGGCGAGCTGGGCGGCCCGCTCAGCCCGCACCTGCGCCAGGTTCTCCTCAGCCAGCGCTACCGCGCTGGCCGCGGGCGGCGGCCCGGGTCGCCGCCCCGAACGCCGCCGCTGACGGTGGGCCTGGGTTTTGCCCTCCACCGCCTGCCCGGCGGCTTGCTCCGCAGCCTGGCGCTCAGCCCGCAGCCCGGCCAGCGCCGCAGCGATCCGCTCGTCACGCCGCCGCGGATGCCAGGCATCCTCAGGAACCTCATCCCCCCGGCGGTCCTGGCCGAACAGCGCGTCCTCAGCCGCGTCCGCCTCGCCGTGCTCCGCGACGGCCTGCGCGGCCAGCCGTGCCAGCGCCTCCTCGGCCCGGTTCGCCGACTTCGACGCGCTCGCGGCGATCTTGGTGCCATCCAGTGCCACCACACCGACCTTCCCCATGCCCAGCCGCGCGCACAGCACCAGCACCTGGGTGAACAGCTGCGCCGCCAGCTGCGGGAACGCCGCCCGGAACCGCGCGACGGTCACATGATCAGGCACATCCCCGGCGCAGATCACCCGGAAGGCCACATCAGTGCGGCAGGCCGCCTCTATCTGCCGCGAGCTGGTCACCCCGCTCGCATACGCCCAGATCAGCAGCGTCACCAGCATGTCCGGGTCATAACCTGCCGTCCCCGCCCCGCCAGTACGGCGCGCCGCGTGCGCCGCCGAAGTATCCAGGTGATCCCGCACCGCCGCGATCACCAGCCACACCGGGTGATCAGCCGGCAGCCACTCCCGCATGTCCGGCGGCAGCAGGAACAGCTGATCCCGCCGCACCGGCCGGTACCCCTTCGCCATACATCAATCTTCGCAGAAGATCACAAACGCGGAGGAAAACCACGCCGATGCAGGTCAGCCAATTCTGCAACAGCCCGCCTGGCTACATCAAACCCGCATTCATTCCCTACGCAGACCCATTAGGTAGTGTCAATGGGTGGGCGCGCGGCTACTCGTACGGCGGAGCGTCGTAGCCGGTGACGGCCCGCCGAAGCAGCCCTGCGACGTGGTCAGCGCGGAGCAGGCCCAGGTTCGCGGCGGCAGGTCCCACGGTCGCCTGGCTCCTCTCTCATCGGTCAAGCATCACTGCAGGCCGGCGCGGCGCCGGAAGTACTCCCACTCCCTGTTGTCGGCCGCGAGCGGCGGCCCGGGGTTCCGCGGGTCCTCGCATTCGCCCTCGTGCAGCGGTGAGTAGTCACCGAGCCGGTGCGCGACCTCCTGGACCCGGGCGTTCCTGTCCATCGCGATGCACCGGCTGACCACCTCCTGCGGACTGCGGCCGGTCAGTACGCAGCCGTGGCCGCGCAGTAGCGCCATGCTGCGCTCTCCCAGCGCCGCGGCCAGCGACTCGCCGTATTCGAGTGTGCGGACCAGGGGACTCCACTCCCCCGGGAACTCCCGGGCCAGATCCCAGACCGGGACTGCGGTGCCGATGAACCGGGCAGTGTGGATCACCGAGCGCAGCGGCGTCATCGAGACGCTGAACGGCAGGATCGACGGGGTGTGGCTGTGGCAGACCGACCCGACATCCGGGCGGGCCGCGTAGATCGCGGCGTGGATGTAGCGCTCCAGGTACAGCGGCCGGGTCGCTTGTGTCAGCGGCTCTCCGGCCAGCGAGAACTCCAGCAGGTCACGCGGTTCGACAAGCTCCGGCGCCCGGGCCCGGGACAGGAAGAACCTGTCTGGGCCACCGGGATGACGCGCGCTGACGTGGCCGTAGGCGTCGAGAATGCCCTCGTGCCCGAGGATCCGGTTGGCACTGACCAGGTCGCCGAGGGCCTGGTCCTGCGGCGTCTGGCTGCTAGTCAAGGCCAGCCCGGTGCCGCAGGTACTCCCAGGCACGGTCGTCCGCCGTGGCACCCGGCGGCAGGTCGGCGTGCGGTGCCAGCTCGGCCTCGGTGAACGACCGCTCCGCGCCCAGCGTCATCACACTGAGCTGAGCCCGGGCGCCCCGGTCCATGTTCAGGCACCGGTCGGTCACCTGGCGCAGGCCGCTCCCGGCGACCACGCTGCCGTGACCTCGCATGAGCGCGATCGGGCGTGAGCCGAGAGCCCGTGCCAGCGAACGCCCCTGCTTCATGTTCCGCACGAGCAGGTCCGTGGAATTCCCGAACTCATCCGCGATATCCCACACCGGCACGCCGTCGCCGAACATCCGTGACACGTTCACCGTCGCCCGCAGCCTCACCGACCGGGAGATGCTGAACGGCAGGATCGAGAGCGCGTGATTGTGACAGACCGCCGTGACGTCTGGCCGCGCCTCGTACACCCCCGCGTGGATGAAACGCTCGACGTAGGGGATCGCAGCAGTCTCCCCGGCGACCTCGCCCTTGGCGTCGAATTCCAGGACGTCCTCGGCCTCCACGTTTTCCGGCGACCTGGCCCGGGACAGCAGGAAATGGCCGGCGTTATCCGGATCCCTGACGCTGACGTGCCCGAACGCGTCCAGGATGCCCTCGCGCGCGAGGATCCTGTTGGCGGCGACGAGCTCGGGCCTGATATCCGCCACGGCTCTAGAACAAGGCGTCGGGCAGGCCGAAGTGGACCCGGGCCAGCTCCCCGGCGGTGCCCAGGTACTGGGCTGAAATATGTCCGTGGTACATGGAGACGTCGCGGTAGTAGCGCTGCATCCGCTGGCCACGCTTGGCCGCCGACGAACTGGCCGCGGCAAAGAGCTCGGTCACCGCCTTCACAGCGAGCTGCCCCGCTTGCTGCGTCATCGCGTACATACGGACGTCCATCTCGCGGGTGAACGGCTGGCCCCCATCCGCCCAGTGGCGGGCCAGCTCCATGTACTGCTCCCCGATCTGCAGGATGATCGCCTCGGCCGAGTCGGTGAGCGCCAGCGCGTGGCCATAGGCGCGCTGGAATTCCGGATGGGTGTACCGGGGGACCTGCGGCCCGAAGATCGTCTTCTTTGTCCTGATGATGTGCTCGTACTCCTCCAGCGCGGCCCGGGCCGCCCCGATCATCGGGATCACCAGCCCGACGTGGTACACGGCGTAGATCCGGCCGCAGTACAGCGGGTTGCCGTGCCACATCATCCCAGGCGCTGGCTCGGTGCGCCTGGTCCAGGTGCTGACAGAGGTACACCGCTCCGGCACGAAGACGCTGTCGACGCGCACCCCGTTGGAGCCGCTGGAGTTCATGCCAAGCGTGACGCCGTCCCCCCAGTCGTCCAGGACAGTGACCTGGTCCCTCGGGATCACCAGGACGACGTTGAGCGCTTCATCCCGGCTGTTGCGGGGCCGCACGAGCGCGTTGCCCATGAAGTGGGTTGCGTGAGCGATGCCGGAGGCGTAGTCCCAGGTGCCGGTGACCACATAGCCGCCGTCGGCGTGCTCGGCGCTGCCCTGGGGCGCGGCCCGCGCCGGGCACCGGAACTCGCCGGCCGGCCCGAAGATCTCGCGCTGGCCGTCCAGTGGCCAGTACGCGCCGAGCACGAGGGCATGATGAGTGCCGAGCGTCAGTCCCCATCCGGTGCCTGGATCACCGGTCGAGATCGCAAGCATCGTTTTCCAGAACGTTGGCATGTCGAACTCATATCCACCGAACCGCCGCGGCTGCAGCATCCGGTAGAACCCCGCCTTGATGAACTCGCGGTCCAGGTCGTCAGTGTGGTGGCCGAGTCGCTCAGCCTCGTCCTGCTGCTCGCGTATCTGCGGGATCAACGCCTGGGCCCGCGCGATGATCTCTTGCGAGGTCAGGTCCGGCTCGGGGATGGGGACCTCGGTGACCCCGGCCGTCGCGCTGTCAGGCATGGCAAGCCCCCCGCCCGGAGGATCCGATCACGTTGGCAAGACTTATGCCTCTCCCACCCGCGCACAAGCCCCCTTCCCGCCACGCGGGCGGCCAGGCTCAGCTCTTGCTGGGACGCCCCTCACGCCAGCGTCTGACCATCTCGTCCGCGTTCACCAGCGGTACGAAGATGCTGGGGCCGATAGGGACCCGGCGCCACTCGGCGATGCGCCGGTTCAGCCCGGCGACGGCGTCGCGTACCTCCTGCTCGGAGTGCATCTCCTGCAGCGTCTCGGCCAGCCGCTCCGCCTGCTTACGCAGCTTCAGCGGGACAGGCAGCAGTTCCTCCGTGGACACGCCCTCCCGGCGGAGCTTCTCCCGCAGCCAAACCTGGCCGTCGTCGGCGGCGCTCCGGCGCGGAAGCGGCTTCCCGGCGCCGGGCAGGTTGTCGAACTCGCCCCGCTCCTGCGCGTCCTGGATCTGCTGGTCGATCCATGAGGTGAAGCTCGTCCCGGCCGGTTTGCGCTCGGTCATAGCCCCACATTAGGTGCTGCCTGACCGGCAGCCAGCAGCCGCGTCACCCTTTCAGCCAGCGTGGACTTTGCCGCGGCGCCGGGCCACAGTTGGTCAGAGCAACGTCAGGTACGGCTTGCAAGGAGGCACACGATGGCCACCGAGTATCACGCCGAGCATGTCGGCAGCTTGCTGCGGCCACCCTGGCTGCTGGAGGCGCGGGAGGCACGCGCACGGGGCCAGCTCAGCGACGCCGAGCTGGCGGAAGCCGAGGACCGGGCGGTCGGCGAGGCCATCGAGCTGCAGCGCCAGGCGGGCATGCAGGTCTTCACCGACGGCGAGCTGCGGCGGACCAACTGGATGGACGGCCTGCTCTCGTCGATCGGTGGCGTGGTCGGTGTCCAGCGGCCCAAAGTGCAGTGGACCCGGCCGGATGGCAGCAGGCCACCGAGGGAGGAGACCGACTTCGCCACGGTCGCCGCGAGCGCCCCGGTGTTCCAGCGTGCGAACCACACCCGTACCGAGGCTGCATTCCTTGACCAGTACTCCCCCGGCGCGTTCAAGATCACCATGATCAGCGCGTCCATGGGCTGGCTCATGTGGGACGCTGACATCAGTGCCGTTGCCTATCCGACTCCGGCAGAGCTGGTCCGCGACCTGGCGGCGCTCCAGGTCAAGGAGATCGAGGGTCTGATCGACCAGGGCGTCACCTGGCTCCAGCTCGACTCGCTGAACTACAACCAGGTCTTCGACGCGCACTTCCGGTCCGCGACCGTCGGGGCTGCGTTCGACCCGGCGGACATCCTGGCCGCGGCAGTCACCGTCGACACGCACGTCGTGACGGCCGCGAAGCAGCACGATCCGGGAGTCACCGTGGGGATGCACATCTGCCGCGGCAACAACCGCAGCGCGTGGATGGCGCAGGGCGGCTACGAGCCGGTCGCCGAGCGGCTGTTCGGCGAGGTCGGCGTCGACCGGTTCCTGCTCGAGTACGACACCGAGCGGGCGGGCGGGTTCGAGCCGCTGCGCTTCGTCCGGCCCGGCACCACCGTGGTGCTCGGCCTGGTCTCGTCAAAGGTGCCGCAGCTGGAATCGCCCGACGACCTGCGCCGCCGCATCGACCAGGCAGCAGCCTACGTTCCGCTGGAGAACCTGGCCCTCAGCCCGCAATGCGGGTTCGCCTCGACCTCCCAGGGCAATCTGCTCACAATCGACGAGGAACGCCGCAAGCTGGAACTCGTCGCCACCACCGCCGAGAAGGTCTGGGGCTGACGGGGAGCTTCCCCGGGTACGGCTCGGCTCAGCGCAACAGGCCGGAAGATTTTCTCCGGCGGATATGGTCACAGGCTTTCCGTGCTGATCCCGCGAATGTCAGGAGCCGCCGCCGTCACCGAAGCCGCCGATGTCGTCGACCGGCGCCGGGGAGTCAAGACCGGTGGTGCTGCCGGTGTCACCGAAGGAGCCGGTGTCGTCCTCGGAAGCTTGCAGCTGGGCTTGCTCCTGGGCTTGTTCTTGGGCTTCCTCGGCGGCTAGCTGGGCGGAGGCTTGCTGTTCGGCTTCCTCGGCCGCCTGCTGAGCGGCCGCCTGCTGAGCGGCCTGCGCGGCTAGCTGGTCGGCGGCTTGCTGCGCCGCGGCCTGCTGGGCCGCGGCCTGCTGGGCGGCGGCCTGCTGGGCCGCGGCCTGCTGGTCGGCGGCTTGCTGCGCCGCAGCCTGCTGGGCCGCAGCCTGCTGCGCGGCCTGGGCGGCGGCTTGCTGGTCGGCGGGGTCTGTGGCTGGCGCGGCCGGGGTGACGGCCGGCCTGGACGGGGTACCTGGCAGGCCCTGGACTCCGCCGGCAGCACCACCGCCAGCACCGCCACCGCCAGGATCGGGGGCAACCGGCTGCGGGTCGGCGGCCGGGGTGACGGCCGGCCCGGACTGCGTGCCCGGCAAACCCTGGACTCCGCCGGCAGCACCACCACCAGCACCGCCACCGCCAGGATCGGGGGCAACCGGCTGCGGGTCGGCGGCCGGGGTCACAGCCGGCCCGGACTGCGTGCCCGGCAGGCCCTGGACTCCGCCGGCAGCACCACCGCCAGCACCGCCACCGCCACTAGCGGGGGCAACCGGCTGAGCTGGCGGATCCTGCGGGGCAGTTGGCGCGGAGTTCAGATTCTGGTTCTGTGGTGCGGTGCTCGCACCCGGCCAGGGCGCCAAGGGCAACGGTGCCCAGCCGGGGGGACCCTGGGGTGAGACGTTCAGAGGTGGCCCCGAAGGCCCGTTGATGAACTCACTGACCATGCTGGGCAGGCCAACCTGAGGGTCGCCGAACAGGTGGGTGTTTGAAGGGTCAAGTCCGCCAGTGATCGGGTTGGGTGTCGGGGGCGCGTCGCCGGTGGCCCAGGAGATCGGGACGCCATTCCAGTTGGCGGGATTCAGCATCTGCTGGATTCCGCTGATGGCGGAGGTGCCCTGCGGAGTCATCAGGCTCAAGTTGCCGTTGAAGAAGTTCACGAGGTTCCAGAGCGCAGGCTGACTCGTCATCGCAGTCGGCCAGAACTGCGTGGGATCAAAGTCCGTGGGGAAGTAGTCGCTGTGCGCGGCACGGTTGTAGCCAAAGACTGAAATGTTGTTCCAGGAGAGGTTAAGAAAGCTGCCCTGCGAGCCTGTGCCCGAGTCGAACGGGGTGACCCCGGCGGCGCTGGCCACTGAGAATGGGTTACTGCCCAGGTTTGACCAGGGAATCTTTGAGACGCCCGCGGGGACGATGTCGTTCTCGTTAGCGGTCCAGGTCCACGGTACGCCGAATTGGGACGGGTTCCCTGGAAAGCCCGGGGGAGCTACAAAGGCAACGCGGTTCATCAGGCCGGCGAGCCCGCTACTGGACGCTTGGTCCAGCGTCCAGTAAAGCGTCTGCGAGCCGTAGCTGTAGCCGGTCACTGAAAGGTCGGTGCTGGGATTGAGCGCATTCATACCCTGGAGGGTCTGCAAGATCCCCGGTGCGGCCTGTTTCGCCATATCGGGAGAAAGAGCGGTGGGTCCGGTGACCGGCGCAGGGTACTGGATGAAAACCACAGAAGTTGTCTGGCCGGACCCGGCGGGGTTGGCGTTGGCCGTCGCGGCCATTGTCTGTGCCGCGCTCAGATACCAGCTGACCTGAGCATTGTCACTGGTATTGACGAGGTTGGAGTACAGTCCCGGCAGCCACACCGCAGTGTGGGTAGCGCCGTCGGGGTTGGGGCCGAAGGCGACGGAATAGGTACCGAGGTTGACACTGCCCGTGCCGGGATTGCTGTTGATATTCAGGCTGAGCAGCCACCCGGGCGTAGCGCTGGTGGCCGACGTGGCAGGCGTCTGGGAAACGGCCGGATCCGTAGACGCCGGGAAGGCGCCGCTGTTGGCCCCGACCTGCTGTTGTATCGCCTGCAGACCGCTCAGCTGCTGCTGCAGGTTGCTCAGCTGAGCCTGGTATTGACTCACCTGGTCCGCCATCTGAGCCAGAACGTCCTCGCGAGGGACGCTTACCGTACCCAGGCTGGTCATCTGGTTCTGCAGGCTGCTGATCTGGGTCTGAACGTTGGTGATCTGGCTCTGCACGCTGCCTGACTGGCTCGGATCGAGCAGGTTGTTCAGCACCTGCCGGTTGGCGTAGTCGCGTATGGCGGACGGGATGCCGTTCATGTTGCCGATCTGCGCCGCGTTGGCGTTGACGAACTGCTGCAGCTGATCCGCGGGTACCTGCTGGGTCTGCTGCTGCCACCAGCTTTTGACGTCCGATGCGGAAGTGCCCGCCGGCGGGAGTGTCAGCGGAGCAGTGACAGTAGGGCCAGCCGAGCTGACCGCGGGGGACGAATGCTGCTGAGGAGCCGCCGGCGCCTGGGGGGCGGCGGTCTGGGCAGCGGCGACGGCGACAGGCAGGCCGACGGTCAATAGCGGGGCTGCGACGCCGACTATGGCCAGCCTGCGTGACAGCGGGCCTGCGGGAACCAGGCGGGACCTGCGAACCGCCCGGCGCGATGTCGGCACGACCGCGGCGGCGGCGTACTCGTGCCAGGGCGTGTACTCCGCCACGGCGTCGACCAGGTCGCGGGCGGTGGCGACAGGAAGCAGCATCGCCCCGCCTGCTCCGTCGAAATGCAGTACCCGCCAGTCATGGTCCTCGGGCACCCCGATGTAGGCGCACAGCCCCAGCGACTCCAGCACGCTCACGAGCCCGTCCTCGTACAGCGTCACCACCTGAGCCTGCGTCCCGCCACACCAGACCGCCTGCCGCAGGTATTCGCGGCTGGCCGGTCCGATGCTGGCGAAGTCGGCGCAACGGGTCGAGGGAACCAGCGCCATGCCCCCAGCGCCGTCCTCGGCCAGCCGCTGCTGCAGCGCTGCAGCCATAGCCAGCGCGAGCTTGCCATCGCGGATAAGAACTAAGTAGGTCTGCTCCGTCATCGGTGGTCGGCCTCCGTCGCAAGGGCCCACGGCAGGGGAACCCCGCTCCCGGCATAACAGAAGGTGAACGGCTGGCAGCCATTCTGGCGGCCATTTATCTTTTTGACCGGCACCACAGTATCCGCGCGCTACGCTTCATGGATAGTGTCGTCCTGCCGTGGATCTTTAGGGGGATTTCCGGTTCGGCTTTGGCGTGAACTACGGTGCGCCTTAAACCGGTCCTGGCAACTGCGGAATCTCTGGTGCTCATCGAGCAGCCGCATCGTCTTCCGTGGCAGGCCGCCCTATAGTCGTTTCATGACCGATGCGGAGCAGTCGTCCGCTCCCCTGAGCCCGGCCGACACGGCCCGGGCGGCGGACGCGGACCGGGAGGCCATCGCCGAGAAGCTGCGGGTTGCCGCCACCGAAGGCCGCATCGACTTCGAGGAACTTGACGACCGGCTCGGCCAGGCCTACAGCGCGAAAACCTACAGCCAGC
This sequence comes from uncultured Actinomycetota bacterium, assembly GCA_963815375.1. Classification (GTDB taxonomy): domain Bacteria; phylum Actinomycetota; class Actinomycetes; order Streptosporangiales; family Streptosporangiaceae; genus JASHPR01. The sequence goes on from CAWFGX010000001.1 coordinate 764,659, forward strand.
TCCGGGCTCTGGTGGCAGACCTGCCTGCCCAGCTCTCTTCGATACCGCAGCAGGACGTCGTCCCTGAACCAGGAACACTTGTCCTCAAGACCAAGGCACCCTATATCAAGCAATCCGGCCGGTGGGCGGTGCCACGGCGGATCACCGCCGAGACCACGACCGGCTTCATCACCATCGACTTCACCCAGGCAACGTGCGCCCACCACGAGGTCGCCGTCGAGGCGGTGACCCGGAGCGCGTGGATCCGTCTGATTCTCCCGGAGGGCTGGGCAGCCCGGATCGGGCCAGCAAGCACGAACACCTCGCACATCACCAACAAGGCCCCCGAGACCGCAGACCCGGGCGCACCCACCATCATCGTGACCGGGCACCTGGCGTCCGGTTACATCCGGATCAAGCAACGCCACCGCAAACGATAACGACCGGCGCCAACCCGTCCCCCTAGTACTCCAGCGACACTTTGTGATCATGGGCTGGTTCGGCGCGCCGTTTGAAGTGGCAGGCTCGCGCGACTGCCTGGTGGTGGCGGCGCCAGAGTGACCAGTGCAGGTGGAACGCCAGTGGTTTGAAGGCGGCTGGTCAGTGCAGTGATCAGGTGCCGGATCTCGTTGCGGGTCAGGGGGATCAGGCCAGTGCGGTGCTGGCTGCGGGGATCTCGCCGTGGCCGGGGCCTGGGGCTGGGTGGCAGTCAGTGACTGACAAGAAGGCGTGGGCGAGCATGGCCAGGACGGTCCAGCGGTGCCAGGAGGTCCAGCTGCGGACCTGGTGCTCGTCCAGCGCGGCGAGTTCCTTGCCTCCGGCGAATGATTCCTCGATCTTCCAGCGGGTCCCGGCCACCCGGACCAGCTCAGTGACGGGGACCGGCCGTGGTGCGTGCGCCCGGTAGAACGCGTACTCCCCGTCACTGATCCGGCGGCGGATCAGCAGCCAGTTCGGTCCGCTGTCCCTGGCGACGGCGGCGTCGCTGACCTCGACCAGGGCCCAGTCATACCAGCGCTCGCCCTTGGCGCCGGTACCAGCCGACAGCCGCTGCCAGCACGATTGCGGCAGCCGGGCAGCGAGGCCGGACGCCCGGCAGGGGCCCGATGCCAGTGGTGAACTGGTGGGACTTGGCCACTGCCAGCACGTATCCCAGACCGCGGGCGGCCAGGTCTTTGCGCAGTGCCGGGTCGGCACCGTAGACCTCGTCGCCGGCGGCCCAGCCGTGCCGGGTGTGCCAGCAGTCCAGCGCCCGGCCGATCATGGTCCGGGCCAGTACCGGCTTGGTCGCGAACACGGCATCGTCAGGGATGCCGGCGGTGGCAGCGACCGCTGCGGGTCACCGGTCCAGGACCGGGGCAGGTACAGGGCCCGGTCGATGAACGCGTACCCAGTCGCGGTGGCGTAGGTCAGGTAGACCGCGACCTGGCTGTTCTCGACCCGTCCGGCGGTGCCGGTGTACTGACGCTGCACCCCCGCGGTGCAGGTGCCCTTCTTGACGTCGCCGGTCTCATCGACCACCAGGACCGCGCCCGGGTCGCCGAGGTGCTCGATGACGTATCCGCGCAGGTCATCTCTCACGCAGTCGGCATCCCACACTGCCTGCGACAGCAGCCGCTGCATTCCGCGCGGATCGGTGTCCCCGGCATGCTCGGCGATCGTCCAGCAGTTAGTCCGGGGCAGCCCCGCCAGCAGGCCCGCGCACGAAGGCCGCGACCCGGCGTCGTGGCTCGACCCGGGCGAACCGCGACCCGATCCGGAGCATCAGCTCATCAAACTCCAGCTGCCACCGGTCAAGGTCTACGCTGGCAGCAGCAGCCACCGAGAGATCATTCTGAGTCTTCACAAACCAGGCATGATCTACGCGGTGGCTGTGTCATACCCGGGAGCGCCTCACGTCACCTTGATCACAAAGTGTCGCTGGAGTACTAGGCGTCGCCTCCTCGCGAGCCCGGAATCGCCGAGCCTCCCTAATGGCATGGCTTAGGGCAATAAGCCGGACGATTTTGTGCCGATATGGCGTCACAGGCCTTACTAAGGAGTTCGAAAGTAGCCTGACTTTGATCTTGTGATCTGGCAGGATGGTGCTGTGCGGGATAACGACGGCCGGAAGCTTGATCACAAGACGCTTGAGGCGCTGCGGATCCGGGCGGTGGATCAGGTCGGGGAAGGCGCGCATCCCGAGGATGTGGCCGCCGCGCTGGGACTGCACCGCAAGACGGTCTACGCCTGGCTGGCGAAATACCGCGAGGGCGGGAAAGACGCGCTGAAGGCGCAGCCGGTGCCGGGCCGCCCGCCGAAGCTGGCCGGGCCGCAGTTGTCGCGGCTGTATGCGCTGATCGCGGGGCAGGATCCGCGGCAGATGCAGTTTCAGTTCGCCCTGTGGACCCGGGAGATGGTCCGGGAGATGATCCGCCGCGAATTCGGCGTCGCGCTGTCGGTGGTCAGCGTGGGCCGGCTTTTGCGCAAGCTGGGAATGTCGCCGCAGCGGCCCCTGCACCGCGCTTACCAGCAGAATCCCGAGGCGGTGGACCGGTGGAAGCGTGAGGAGTATCCCGCCATCCAGGCGCAGGCCGAGGCGGAGGGAGCCACGGTCTGGTTCGCTGATGAGGCCGGGATCCGGTCGGACTACCACGCGGGCACCACCTGGTCGCCCGTCGGCCAGACCCCGGAGGTGAAGAACACCGGCGCCCGGTTTTCGGTGAACATGATCTCCGCGGTGTCCGCGAAAGGCGCGCTGCGGTTCGCCGTCTACGAGGGAAACACGAATGCGGCGACGTTCACAGATTTCTGCAAGCGGCTGCTGCATGACGCGGCCGGGCCGGTCTATCTCATCGTGGACGGGCATCCCGCGCACCGTGCCACCGCCACGAACGAATTCGCCGCCTCCACCGAAGGCCGCCTGAAGCTGTTCCGCCTGCCCGGCTACTCACCTGAGCTCAACCCCGACGAATGGGTCTGGAAAAACGTCAAGCACGACCGCATCGGCAAGACCGGAGTCACCAGCAGGCAAGACCTGAAATCCAAGGCCGTCGGTGCCCTGCGGCGGCTCCAGAAACGCCCCGGACTGGTCCGGGCATTCTTCGCCGACCCGCACCTGCACTACATCACCGCATAACCAGATTCGGTCGGATTACTTACGCACTCCTTAGTAAGTGCTATCCCGGCCGTTCGCTGAGGCGGCCGATCCGGCCAGGCCGCCGGGGCCGACGGGTCGCCTGCGCTGCTCCGCAGTGGCGGCGAGCCTGGGCGCCAGCCGGGCGACTTCAGCGGAGCCGCGCGTCGCCAGGACCGCCGGCAGAATGCCACGGGGCAGCCACTGCATCGCGCGGACCCAGGGCTGGCCGTAGATGTGCGCGCTGCGGCGGGCTATCCCGGTGGCAAGCCGCTCGACGGCCGGACCGAGCGGCGCGGTCTTGCTGGCCGGCCACGGCTGCCGTGCGCGCATCTCCCGCAGCACCTCGTCGCCGTCGGCGCCGCGCATCATGTCTGTGTCGGTCCAGGTCAGGTAGGCAACACCGACGCGGACACCCTGGTGCGCGACCTCGGCGCGCAGCGCGTGCGCCAGCGCCTCCACGCCGGCCTTGCTGGCGCAGTAGGCGGCCATGAGCGGCGCTGGCGCCATTGCCGCCAGCGAGGCGATCTGCAGGAAGTAACCGCGCGCGGCCGCCAGCTCCGGCAGGAATGCCCTGGCGGTCACCGCCGAGCCGAGCAGGTTGACCTGGATCACCCGGTCGAACTCCGCTGGGTCAGCGTCGGCGAACAACCCGCCGATCGCGATGCCTGCGTTGGCCACCACAACGTCCGCGCCGCCGAAATGCGCGGTGATCTCGGCGGCGACGGCGTTCATGCGCTCGGCGTCGGTCACGTCTGCCACCCAGTGGATGACCTGCGCCCCAGCCCGGGCGTGCCTGGCGCAGCGCTCGGCGGCCGCGGACAGCTCTTCGGGCTCAAGGCCGACCAGCGCGACGCTGGCGCCCCGCCGCGCAAGCTCCTCGGCCAGGCTGGCGCCGATGCCGCGGGCCGCGCCGGTCACCACGGCAGTCTTGCCCGCCAGGCCAGTGTTCTGGCGGCGCCGGACCGCCGCAGCTCCCTGGCCGCGCAGATCCGCCCCGGCGCCGCCGCCCGGTGGCCCGGTACTGTCCGCGCTCACGGCTGGACCCCGGCCGCGGTGACGTCGTACTCGGCCAGGTCCAGGCGCCGTGTCGCGCGGCGGAACGCCAGCGTCGAGCCTGGCCACACTGTCGGGTTACGGCCCGGCGCGCTCAGGTACCAGCTCTGGCAGCCCCCGGTTACCCAGACCGAGCGGGCCATGCGCTGCTGCACCTCAGCGTTCCAGTGGTGCTGCGCTGAGGGCCTTACGTCGAGAACGCCCCGGCCGCCCAGCCTGGCCACTGCCGTCACGTAGTCCTGGATGTAGCTGAGCTGTGACTCGATGATGTGGATCATCGAGTTGTGGCCGAGCCCGGTGTTCGGCCCGATCACCAGGCACATGTTCGGGTACCCGGCCACGGTGGTGCCCCGCAGCGCTGTCATGTCCCCGTGCCAGGTGCCAGCGAGACTCACTCCGCCGGCCCCCAGGATCCGTTGTGCCATTGGCATGTCTGTGACGCGAAAGCCGGTAGCAAAAATGATCGCATCAGCCTCGCAGGCGGTGCCGTCCTGAGCGGTCAGCGTTGCGCCGTCCACCTTGGCCAGCCCGGCCGCGATGACCTGAACGTTGGGCCTGGCCAGCGCCGGATAGAAGTCGTCGGACAGCAGGACCCGCTTGCAGCCCATGACGTAATCCGGGATCAGCTTCGCGCGCAGGTCCGGGTCGCTGATGGAGCGGGTCAGGTGCGCCACAGCCAGCCGCTGCGCAGACCGCAGTACCGAAGGCCGCCGCACGAACGCCCCGACCAGAGCCTCGCGGCTCAGGTACTGCGCCAGCCGGGCGGCTTTCTGGGCCGCAGGCACCCGCGCGTACAGCCGCTGCCGCGCCGGGCTGATGGCCCGGTCCCGGCGCGGCAGCACCCACGCCGGGGTTCGCTGGAACAGCACCAGACGCTCGGCGCGTGGCTGGATCTCCGGCACGATCTGGATCGCCGAAGCGCCGGTGCCGACCACGGCCACCCGCTTGCCGGCCAGGCTGGCCGCGTGGTTCCAGCGCGCGGAGTGGAACACCCCGCCCGGGAAGCTGTCCAGGCCAGGGATGTCGGGGCAGGACGGCTCGGACAGCGGCCCGGCGGCGACGATCAGTACCTCGGCGGTGAGCGGGCCGCGCGTGGTCTGCAGCCACCACCGGGCCGCGGCGTCGTCCCAGCGCGCCTCGGTGACCTCGGCGCCGAACCTGATGTGGCCGCGGACCCGGTAGCGGCTGGCGACGTCCTCGAGGTACTGCCATATCTCCTGCTGCCCGGAGAAGCTACGCGACCAGCCGGGGTTGGGCGCGAACGAGTACGAGTACAGGTGCGAGGGGACGTCGCAGGCGCAGCCCGGGTAGGTGTTGTCGCGCCACGTCCCGCCGACAGCGCTGGCCCGCTCCAGGATGACGAAGTCGGTCAGCCCTGCCTCCCGGAGCCGGATCCCGACGCCGATCCCCCCGAACCCGGCGCCGACGACCGCGACCATGACATGGTCTGGCAGCCCATCCCCCCCGACCGCGACCGTGGCATCGGCCCGCAGCGGATCACCGGCGTCCGTTCCCGCGGCATGGGTGCCAGGCGAGCTGCCCGTCGGGAACGGCGGCCTGGCTGTGCCTTCTGCTCCCGTGATCCGGTACCGCTGCCAGGGGTCGGGGTCGGACAGCTCGCACGCGGCGCTGCCGCCGGAGGTGATCAGCACTCCGGCCGCCCGGTTCCCCGTCACTGCCGCGGCCAGGCCGTCGTGCCGCGCCAGCCTGCCGTACCAGTGGTAACGGCCGTCGGCCGGCTCGAACCGGCCGCGCAGGTCGGCCAGCACGTCGAAGCTCGCTGATCCGAGGCGCAGCCGCGCGGGCCCGGTGTATCCGTCGCCGTCACCCGTACTAGCCATCTGCCCTCCGCTCTGCCCGCAGCGGCAGTGGCGGCCGGACCGCGGGCAGCGGCGTGTCCGGGTCGATCTCTATCCCGGCCGCGTCCCGCAGCACGCCTGACAGCGCAGCCCAAATCAGGCGGGTTACGTACTCGACCACGTGCACCCGGCTCATCGAGCGCCGCTGTAGCCACCATTCTCCGGTGGTCTGCACCAGGCCGGTGATGCCATAAGCCCACGGCTCCGCGGCGCCGGAGTCCAGGCCAAAGGTCCGCAGGTAGTCGCCGATGACCGCGGTCAGCGTCGTCGCGATGAGCTCCCTGTCGCGCAGCACGATGTGCGAGCCGCCTGTTGCCGCACCGCCTGTTGCCGCACCGCCTGTTGCCGCACCTCCTGTTGCCGAACCTCCTGTCGCCGCACCGCCTTCGGTGGCCGGCCAGCGGGCCAGCAGCCAGTACAGGTTCGGGTACTCGTCGATGACGGCGAAGTAGGCGCTGACCGCGTCGCGCACTCGCGCCAGCGGCGGCCCGTCGGCCTGGATCGCAGGCAGCAGCCGGTCGAGCAGAAACGCCGAGCCCGCCTCTCCCAGCGCATCAACCAGCGCAGCCTTGTCGCTGAAGTACCGGTACAGGACTGGCTTGGTGACGCCGGCCTCTGCGGCCACCGCCTCCATCGGCAGGTCCGGGCCCTGGGCCGCCAGCACCCGCAGCGCGGCCTCGATGAACTGCTGCCGGCGCCGCTCCCGGTGCGCGCTCCACCTGCGGCTCCGACCGTCGCTGGCGCCGAGCGGTTCGTGCCCGTCGGTCGTCGCCGGCATCTTGACAGCATCGCCCACGCGCTAGACGCTACCAGAAGTAACCGTTACTTCAAGTCACAGGCGACTGGTAAGCGCGCTCTGAGGGCCCGGAGGAGTGGCATGACACGAGCCGACACATCCAGAGCAGCCGGCGCAGCCGCGGTAGCCGAACGCGAGCGGGTCGCCGACAGGCTGCTGCGCTCGACAGCAACGCGCAGCTACGACCCGGACGTGGACATCGACTGGACGGCGGCGGCCGAGCCCGGCAAGGGGTTCATGCTGGAGCATCGCTGCTCGCTGTACCGGACGCCGCTGTGGGACCAGCTCAGCCCGGGGCAGCGGCTCGAGCTCGGCAAGCACGAGGCGGCCAGCGTCGCGAGCACCGGGATCTGGCTGGAGTTCTCGCTGATGCGCGTGCTGGCCAAGCTGGCTTACCGCGGTGATCCGGTCAGCCGTCATGTGCAGTACGCGCTGGCCGAGCTGGCCGAGGAAGTGCCGGCACTCGACGATGTTCGCGCGCATGATCGAGTGGATGGGCACGCCCGGCTACGGGCCGCCAGCCAGAATCCAGACGATCGGCAACCTGCTGCCAGCGCTCGCGTGCGGCCCGGCGATGTGGGGAGCGATCCTGATCGGCGAGGAGATCCCGGACCGGTTCCAGCGCGAGCAGGTGGACGATGACTCGATCCAGCCGCTGATGCGGATGGTCAACCGGATCCACATCGTCGAGGAGTCCCGGCATATCTCCTACGCCCGGGCCGAGCTCAGCCGCAGCGTTGCCGCTGTGAGCCGGGCTGAGCTTCCCTACCACCGGACGCTGCTCGCCAGGTTCGCGTTTATCGTGTCGCGCAGCCTGATCAGCCCGCTGGTCTACCGGTCCGTCGGGCTGGATCCGCGCAGCGCGCGCCGGGCGGCCCTGGCGAACCCGCACCACCGGGAAACGCTCAGGTTCGGCGGCGAGAAGATCGTCAGCGTCCTCGCTGACAACGGCCTGATCGGCGGCCCCAGCATGCAGTTGTGGCGGCGGTCATTCCTGCTTGGCTGACCTCGTCCGGTCAGCTCCTGGTGAGCGGGGTACCCGGGCGACGCGTTCCAGTACCTGCTGCTGCGGATCGCGGCCACAGCGACACCCCTCGTGACCTGCCTCATGGCCGCATCACGCTCCAGCTTTCAATGATCGTTGAAGGATTTTGGGCGCAATAACGCCGCCAGACTCGCTTTCATCGGTGACGGGAGCGCCGGCAAATAGGAATATTCGTTACAAGTCACGAGTGAGCGCTGGCGCTGGAAACTTGGGCCAGGCTCAGGCCGGAAGGCGGCGTGGTTGTGGTCGGGGGTAGCCGGGTTTGGGGTCCAGGCGGGGTGGGTCTCGGGCTGGGCCCAGCCAGGCCTCGCTGCCATCCAGTCCGCGTGACCGCTGCGTTCACGGCGCGCTCTCTCCTCATCTGTGCGCGCCCGAATGACGGGTGCTAATGCTGCCACCAGGTCATTATGTAAAATATTTGTTACTGCGGGTTTCGGTCGATGAGGTCAGTCGAGTCGCAGGAGGGGAACCGGGCCGGACGCGATATGATCACATTTTATGGTTGCGGTTGAGCGTGCCGAGCTGGATCTTGGCGCCCGGCTACGCGCGGAACGCATGCGTGCAGGGCTTTCATTGCGCGAACTGGCCCGCAGGCTCGGCCTGACGGCGAGCGCCGTTTCGCAGTTCGAGACAGGTAAGAGCAAGCCTTCAGTCGGAACACTCTTCGAGATCGTTGAACTACTGGGCGTCTCTTTGGACGATATGCTGAAGTCCTCGGTGCACGCTCATGTTCCCGAGCCGCCTGCCAGAATTCGTGAACCGGCTCACGGGCATGCTTCCACCCCGGACGGCCTTGTCGAGGTGGAGCGCCAGGTTGACCATGCCGTCATCAACCTGGGAAAGGGCGTGCAATGGGAACAGCTGGGACGGCAGATTTCTAGCGTTGAGTTCCTGCTGCTCACCTACAATCCTGGGTCATCGTCATCACTCAACGGCAATCTGACCCGCCATAAGGGACGCGAGTTCGGATATGTGATTTCCGGCGAGCTTGACGTGGATATAGGCTCTGAGATTTACAAGGTACAGAAAGGTGATTCCATTACCTTCCCGGCCTCCTGCCCGCACCGCCTTCGCAACGCGGGCACAGAACCCGCCAAGGTCATGTGGTGCATATTCGCTCTGGACCAGTAATGAACATCAGGGGCTACGTGGCCGCAGACGAGGAGGCCATCGTCGCGCTGTCCCTGCGGGCATGGGCGCCGGTTTTCGCATCGCTGGAGCAGGTACTTGGCAGCGACTTGTTCGTCCGCCTGCACCCAGACTGGCGCGAGGACCAGGAGAAGGCGGTCCGCGAAACGCTCGCCGATCCCACCATGCATGTCTGGGTAGCGGCGGACGGGCCCCAGCCTGTCGGGTTCGCCGCCGCCACACTGCACTCCGGCTTCGTCATCGGGGAAATCTACATGCTGGCCGTCGACCCGGATCACCAGCGCCAGGGCACCGGGGCCGCGCTCACCAAGACGGCGACCGACTGGCTGCGCAGCAGCGGGGTGCGAGTGGCGATGATCGACACCGGCGGGGATCCGGGCCACGCTCCCGCACGGCTGGTCTACGAGCGAGCGGGCTACACCGAGCTGCCGGTCGCGCGCTACTTCCTGGCGCTGTAGCGAGTATTCACGTCGCTGGTGCCATATGGCCTAATTGCTGGGCGGCGGTACGGTGCAGTTGATCTTCGGATTTACGCCCATGTAATTGAGCGGGCCGGCAGCAAGTGTCGCCGCGATCGTTCCGGCCCTGCTGCAGCTTCCGATAGATCCGCTGTAATCACCGCGCTGCCCTGCGGCGTATCCACCGACGAACAGCCAGACGACAAACAGCACCGATCCGATACGCATGTGGTACCTCCGTGAGCATTTTCGGGTAGCACAAAGAGGCAATCGGTCGCGATTGGCCCTCCTGTGTCCTGGTTCGGCGCCTACGACGGAGAGTACCTAGGCGCGGCCATCCGGGGTCGCCCTGAGCGGCCTCTGACGACTAATTCCAGAAACCTGGAAGCCAAGCGGAACGGATACGACGGCGAGCACAAGCGCGGGAACTGCCGTCCAGGGGCTTCGCGAGGCTGCGATCGGTCGCTGAATACGTCGTCCAGCGTCTCGTGGGGCTAGTCGCGGAAGGCCGGCCGCTTCGACGACCCGGGTGACTGCCTCGACCTCCCAGCCTGGTGCCATGATATGCACCCCGCTAACCCCAGGGATTTTCCGCAACTGCCTGATCACGTCCACGGCGACAGCCACGCCAGCGGCCTTCGCCTCCTCGCCGGACAGGCCACGCAGCCGGGCGAAGGTCTCCTCGTCGACCTCGACTCCGGGGATGTTGCGGTGCATGTGCTCGAGCGCGCCCGTACTGCGTGGCGGCATGACACCGACCAGCACGGGCACCCCGCCGAGCACCCCGTCGGCCACCAGGGGTGAGAACCACTCGGAGAAGCGGCCAACGTCGTAGACGATGTTGGTCTGGAAGAAGCCCGAGCCAGCCGCGAGCTTGGCCTGCACCTTCTCGCGCGAGTCCGTGAGCGGGTTGATCGCGCTGGCGACCAGGAACCCGGTGGGCACCGACAGTTCCTCGCCCGCGGCCATTCTCCCGGCGTTCAGCTGCTGGATGAGCCGGACCAGGCCGAGCGAGTCGAACTCGGAGACCGGCTTGCCGATGCCGGCGTAGCGGCCAACCTTCAGCGGGTCGCCTGACAGCGCGAGCACGTTCCGGACGCCCAGCGCCCACGCTCCGAGGAGCTCGGACTGCAGCGCCAGGACGTTGCGGTCTCGCGTGGTCACCTGCAAGATCGGCTCGAGACCCTCCTCCATCATCCAGACCGAGGAAGCGAGCGGCGCCACTTTCACGGTGGCGGCCTGGTTGTCGGTCACATTGGCCGCGTCGACCAGGGGTGCGAGCGCGGCGGCGGCATCCCGAACCGGTTGTGCAACGGGATCCGCCGGTGACCCAAGCTCTGCGGTGACAGCGAACCCGCCCGAATCCAGAACGTCACGCAAGGCCATGAATGCGACGACCCCTCTTTTTTCCCGGCGGCCAGGTAATAACCGCGCAGATCAAGTACAGTCTAGACTGTCAGGTTGTTGATTGCTCAACTGCTGAGGGGGCCTCATGACGGACCCGGAGTCCGGCGCCGCTGCTGGCACGGTCACGCTTCCCGAGCCTGGTACCTGGACGATCGACTCGATGCACTCGTTCGTGGTCTTCGCGGTCGAGCACTTCACGGTCGCGCTGGCGCAGGGCATCGCTTCAGGCCCGAAGGGGACGATCACCATCGCCCCTGACCTGCTCGCCTCGTCGGTGCAGGCGTCCATCGACGCCGCGACGATCACCACGGCGAGCGCGATGCGGGACGAGCGCATCCACGGTCCGGACGTCCTCGACGTGGTCCAGTACCCCACGATCGACTTCTCCTCGAGCAGCATGACCGAGACCGGGCCCGGCACGTACGCGGTGAACGGGGAACTGACGATGCATGGCCTGACCAGGCCGGTGACGCTCGATCTCACTGTGCGCGGCGTGATCACCGACACTTGGGGCAAGACCCGGATGGGCCTGGCCGCCACGACGACGATCAAGCGGAGCGATTTCGACGTTCTGAAGTTCGGGCACGTCGCCCTGGCCGCAGGCGGATTCATGGTCCCCGATGCGCTGCGCGTCACCCTCGAGGTCGAGGCGACCCGGGACGAGCAAGCGGCTGCGCAGGAGGGGTAGGTGGCGCGGGGAGCCAACATCCGTGGTCACCTGGCCGCGGGGGAAGGCCCCGGGACCGGGAGCGCGCGCATATGGCACTCCAGCAGCGGCGCCAACTCGGCCGGGAAGCCCTGGGCCGGCGGACGCACTGCCGGGCTGGCCAGCAGCCCGCGCCGGCGCAGAGTCTCCTTGCGGATCGCGAGCCCAATGCCGGGCTGGTTCTCGAAGTTCGCGATTGGCAGCCACGACGCGAACGCCTCCCGCGCGGCGTCGAAGCCGCCGTCCGCGTGCGCGCGGACCGCGGCGACCAGTCCCTCGGGGTAGGAGAAGCCGGTCATCGCCCCGGCTGCGCCCGCCGCAAGCTCGTCGATGAGGCCGACCCCGCCAAGCCCGCCGAACAGCGGCACGGGCAGCGCCGCGGCGAGCGCCGAGATTGCTACCGCGGTCGGCGGCGCCTCGCACTTGATCGCGGCAACATACGGGCAGCGCGCGACCACGCTCGCGAGCACAGCCGGGCGAATCGCAACGCCGCTGGTCAGCGGGTAGTCCTGCACAACGACCGGAACGCCGCACTCCTCGTGCAGCGTGTCGAGATGCCGCCGCAGCGTATCCGGGTCGGCACTGTTCACCTGGGCCATCACCGCGGCGAGCGAGCTGCCGGCCGCGTCGCGGGCCAGGCGCGCCTGCTCTACCGCGGGCGCCGTAGGTCGTGCGCTGAGCCCGGCGACGACCGGCAGCCCGCCGTCGGCACCGGCGACTGTCGCGACCACCTCCGCCTGCTCGGCCGCGGACAGGCTGGCCGCCTCGCCGAACACCCCGAGCGCGACCACGCCCGCGGCGCCGACCCGCCGGTAGCTAGCGACCTGAGCCCGCAGCGACTCATGGTCGACGGCCAGGGCCGGCCCGCAGAACGGTGTCGCGAGCACCCCCCACACGCCAGGTGCGAGGCTGGCCGGGAACTCCCCCGGCGCTGGCCGCGGGCCGGTCACCGGTCTGCCCCGAATCCGTAGAGCCGGGCCGGGTTGTGCACGAGCACCCGAGCCCGGTCGGCGGCGTCGGGCAGCAGCCGGTCCGCCAGGGCGACCATCTCCGCGATGGTGACCTGGTCGCCGAATGACAGGTGCGGATAGTCGCTGCCCCACACGACGCGCTCCGGGGCGGCTCCGATCAGGGCTTCCGCCATCGGCGCGACGTCGGCGAAGCCGGCCGCCTGCGAGATCCGGTACGGGCCGCTCAGCTTGACCCAGCAGTTCCCCGGGCCGTCGGCGAGCAAGTCGAGCAGTGCCCGGAAACCGGGCTGGCCGGGGCCATCGGCAGCAGGAAACATCCCCAGGTGGGCGAGAACGAAATCGGCCCCCACGTCGCTCAGCGTCGGGAGCAGATCGACCACTAGCCAGCCGGGCGCCAGCAGGTCGAGATGCCACCCCAGCTCGCGCGCGAGCGCGCCCTGCCGCTCGATGCGCGCCCGGGCTGCGTCGGCCCAGCCGGGCTGCGGTTGCATCGGCGAGGCCACGCTGTGCACCGCCTGGGTCAGCGGGAAGCAGTTGACCCGCAGCCCCCTGACGCCGATCGCCTGCCACTTCTCCAGCGTCCCGTCGCCCGGGGCCCGGTCGCCGAGCATCACCACGCCGCGGACCTGGGCCGGGCCCGCGTTTATCAGAGTGTCGATCAAGCAGCTGTTGTCCCCGCCATACAGGCTCGGCTGCACCAGGACGTGCCGGGCCAGGCCGAGCGGGCCAGCGGCTCCGCGGTAGGCGTCCCAGGTCGCCGACCACGGAGCGCTGGCCAGGCCAGGCCGCAGCGGGTACTGCTCAGGCGAGCCGAAGACGTGCAGGTGCGCATCGCAGGACTGCCCGGCCGCTGCCGCCCCCGCCACGTCACCACCGGCCACGTCAGGCTCCGCCACGTCAGGACCCGAGGTGCTCGGCCAGGAACTCCAGGACATGGGCGTTGTAGGGCTCGGGGTTCTCCAGGTAGACCAGGTGGCCGCCGCCGGGCACGATCACCAGCCTGGAGCCGGGAATCTGGTCCCTGATCTTCTCCATGTGACCGGTGGTGCCGCGCGGGTCGTCCTCGCCGTTGATCAGCAGCACCGGGATTCCCGCCTCCACGATCGGCGCTATGTCGTTGCGCGCGTGGAAGGTGCCGTTCAGCCGCCGCGGCACCACCCGGGTGTTCATGCCGATGATCTCCTCGGTCAGGAAGTGCACCTCGGGGCTGCGCTTGGCGAACTCATCCTGCGAGACCATTCCCCGGGCGAGCTCGGTGTACGACGGCTGCGGCGCGTCCGGGTCCGGCGCTTTGCGGCCGGTATCCACCAGCCCGGCGGGCGTGCTGGACAGCACCAGCGCGCGCACCCGCTCTGGGTGGCGCGACGTAAAGCCGGCCACGACGACTCCGCCGAGCGACTGGCCCAGCAGCGCCGCCTGCTCGAAACCGAGGTGGTCGAAAAGCCCCAGGAGGTCATCGAACGCGGTGGCAGCGAAGTCGCCGTTCTCCTCCGTGAACCCGAACCCGCGCTGGTCGTAGGTCACCACCGTGTAGCGGTCGCGCAGCCCGACCACCTGGCGGTACCAGCTGATGTGGTTAGACGCGCCGCCGTGGGCGAGCACCACCGGGGCACCGCTGCCGTGCACCTCGTAATACAGCTCGGTGCCATTGATCTTCGCGTAAGGCATCCTGCCCTGTCCTCCTGTCAGTCCTCGAGGCGAAGCGGCCGGTTCTCGTCTGACCGGCCGCTCTGGAAGATCTCGACCGCATCCGGGAACTCCCAGTAGATCTCCACCCGGTTCCCGTCCGGGTCCTTGACGTAGATCGATTGCTGGCTCTCGTGGTTCATGGTGGCCTCGATGGTCACCCCGGCCTCCTTGAGCGCCTTGTACGCCTCACGCAGGTCGTCTTCGGTGGCCACCTGCAGTGCGAAATGGTGCATCCGCTGGCCGGCCAGCTCGCCCAGCTGCGCGTCGGACACCGCGCTGCGGGGGAACAGGTCAACGTTGTGGCCGTGCCGTCCGACGCCGAGGAATGTCCCGCCATGGTCGGGGTCCTCCTCCCGGACGGCCATCCCGAGCACGCCGTGATAGAAGGCCTTTGATCTCTCCACGTCGCCGACCACCAGCGCCACGTGGCCGGTCTGCTGCAGCCTGATCATCGTTCCGGCTACTCCTTTCCGTTAGCGACGGCTCCCTTGCGGCCCAGGTAGACCCGGCCGACGTCGGGGTGATCAAGAAGCTCTTGCGCAGGGCCGGTGAGCCGGACCAGCCCGGCCTCGAGCAGCACGGCCCTGTCGGCCACCTCGAGGGCCGCCTTGGCGTTCTGCTCGACGAGCAGGACCGTCTTCCCGGACGCGCGCATGGCAACGATGGCGTCGTACACCGCCCGTAGCGATGCCGGGTCGAGGCCCATCGACGGCTCGTCCAGCAGGATGACCGAGGGGTCGAGCATCAGGCACCGCGCGAATTCCACCATGCGCTGCTGGCCCCCGGACAGCCGCCCGGCCTTGCGATGGGCGAACTGGGCCACCGCCGGGAACATCTCGGTGATCGCTGACAGCCGCTCGGCGAACACCCGGCGGTCGCGGACCGTGTAGCCGCCGAGCTCCACGTTCTCCTGCACCGTCATGTCCGGGAACAGACTGCGCGCCTGCGGCACGATCGTGATCCCCGCTGCCAGGGTCTGCTCCGGCGGCATCCCGGTGATCTCCCTGCCCTCGACGACGACCCGGCCGGCGCGCGGCCGCAGCAGGCCGATGATCGCCGCGAGCAGCGTGGACTTCCCCGCGCCGTTCGGCCCGATGATCGCGGTGATACCCGCGCGCGGGGCTCCAAACGACACGCCGCGCAGCACATCACCGCCGCCATAGCCGACGACCAGGCCATCGGTCACCAGGGCATCCTGGGTCCCGGTGATGTCAGCCGGTGCCACATCAGCGTCCGCCATGTCAGCCCCTGCCGTCGCCCAGGTAGGCATCGAGGACCTGCGGGTCGTCGCGCACTGCCTCCGGGCCGCCGCTCACGATGGCCGAGCCCCGGTGCAGCACCGTGATGGTGTCGCACAGGTCCATGACGAACTCCATGTTGTGCTCGACGATCAGGAACGTCGTGCCGCGGGAGTTGAGGTCGCGGACGCGGCCGGCGAGCTGCTCGATGAGCTTGACGTTGACGCCAGCGGTCGGCTCGTCGAGCAGCACCACCCGCGGGTCGGTGATCATGACGAAGGCCAGTTCCAGCAGCCGCCGCTGGCCGTAGGAGAGCGACCCGGCCGGCTCGCGCCACATGTCCGCCAGACCGACGGAATCGAGCGTCTCCAGCGCCCGCCGGCGTTCTGCGCTTGAGCCCTTCGTCTGCACCATGCTGCGGACCCAGCCCTTGCCGGACTGGGTGGCAACCAGGACGTTCTCTAGCAGGCTCAGCTGCGTGAAAATGCGGGAAAGCTGGAACGTCCGGGCAATGCCGAGCTTGAAGATGACGTCCGGGCGGGCGTTCGTTATGTCCCGTCCGCCGTAACGAACCTTCCCCTCGCGGACCTTGTGATAGCCGGTGATGACGTTGAACAGCGTCGTTTTCCCCGACCCATTAGGCCCGATAAGCCCGGCGACCTGACCCTGCTCCACCGTGAGCGAGCACTCGGCGAGAGCCTGGATGCCGCCGAACGCTTTGCAGACCCCGTTCACTTCCAGCAGGGTGCCCATTTACCTGCCCCCTGCCGTCGGAATCCGGAAGCGGGCCCCGCGCAGTGTCTGAACGATGGGATGCGGGCCGGCGCGCTGCTCGCCCGAACTCAGCCGGTCCCGGATCGCCGGGTAGATCCCCTGCGGCAGCAGCAGGATCACAAGCACGAACACGACGCCGTACAGCACCAGGTACAGGGTGGACGACGAGAACGTCAGCGTCAGGTACTGCTGCAGCGACTCGAGCACGGCGGCGCCGATCAGCGGCCCAGCAATCGTTCCAAGTCCCCCGGCGATGCACATCACGGCCACTGACGCGTCGAACAGCGGGTCGAAGGCGAATTGCGGCAGTATCTGGCCGATGAAGTACGCGTAGATAGCACCTGCCATGCCGATGGGCCCGGCTGAGATCACCCAGGCGACGAGCTTGACCCGCCCGGTGTTCACCCCCAGGCTGAGCGCGCGGTCCTCGTCGTCGCGGATGGCGAACAACTGCAGGCCAAACCTGGTGCGGCGGATCCAGGCGTACAGCGCGACCGTGCCGATCACCAGGATCAGCGCCGCGTAGTAGAAGACCTGGTTGAATGTCCCGCCGGTCCACGGCGTGACGGGGAGGTAGATGCCCGAGGAGCTGCCCAGCCAGGACCAGTTGAAGGCGACCAGCTGGAACACGAAGAACACGGCCACGGTCAGGATCACGAACTGATGCCGGCGCGTCCGCAGCGCTACCAGGCCATACGGCACTGACACCACCATCGTGATCAGGCCGGCGACCGGGACCAGGGCGAACTCGACGTAGCTCCCGGACAGGTGCATGGCGCGCACCAGCACGGCGAGTGCGTAGGCCCCGGTCCCGTAGAACGCCGCGTAGCCGAGCGACACATACCCCGACGACCCGGCGAACCCGCCCCAGCACGTCGCTGACGTCATGAACAGCAGCGCCCAGAACCCGATCCCGGTGACCGTCGGGTTGGTCGCTACCAGCGGGAACGCGACGAGCAGGAGGAGCACAATGGCCAGTCCCGCTGTGTTCGCCTTGCGCCTCCGGGGCGCTCCCCCTGGCTCATTCATGAGGCTGTCGCCTTGCCCAGCAGGCCGTTAGGCCGGGCCAGCAGGACGGCGATGAGGACCGCCGAGAAGACCAGCGGTGCCCACAGCGGCGACCAGACGACGGCCACGACGTTCTCGATGACGAGCAGCACAACCGCGCCGGCCAGGGCACCGCCCATGCTGCCCAGCCCGCCGAGGATGACGATCGTGAGCAGGCGGGAGATCAGGTCGGCCCCGCTGTCGCCGTTGAAGGCGTTCGTCGCGCCGAACACCATCCCGCCGGCCGCGGTGACCGCGACACCGATGCCGAAGACGATCGTCGATACCCGCTGGACCGGGATGCCGACGAGCCTCGCCGAGGTCCGGTTCTGCTCGGCCGCCCGCACGCAGCGGCCGAATCTGGTCCGGTACAGCATCAGGCTGAGCGCGCCCAGCAGCCCGGCCGCCAGCAGGAACCCGTAGACGTAGATCTCGGGCAGGTGCATGCCCAGCCACACGAACGACCGGTCGACGTACGGTGCCTGGATCTCCACCTCGCTCGAGCCGAAGATCAGGTCGAGGACACCCTCGGTGATGACGGAGACGGCGTAGGTCGCCAGAATCGCCATCACCACGAAGTTGAACACGCTCAGCTGCCGGAGCCTGCGGATCAGCACGAACTCGATGAGCAGGCCGACCAGGAACAGCGCCGGGACGGTGATCAGCAGGCCGAGGAACGGGTCCACCGAGAGCTTGGTCGCGAGCTCGTAGCTCAGATAGGCGCCGAGTACGACCAGCGCTCCCTGGGCCACGTTGATCACCTGCATCACACCGAACGTCAGGGTGAGGCCCGCAGCCATGAGGGCATACACCCCGCCGCTCAGTATCCCGTCGATCACAGCTTGCAGGATTGTCACGAGTGCCCCTGTCGTCGCTGGCAGCAGCTGGCGCGGCCGGTCAGCTCGAGCCCCAGTTCGGCTTGGGGAACTGGATTCCCGACACGCCTGGCTGCGGCGGCGAGACCGCGACGTACTGCCCGTTCTGCCACTGGAACAGGAAGGCGGACGCTGCCTTGTTCTGGCCGAGCTTGTCGAACGACACCGGGCCGAGCACGGTGTTGATCCTCGCGCCGGAGTGCAGCCAGGCGATGATCTTCGACTGGTTCAGGCTGTGCGTCGCCTCCACTGCGGCCTGCATGACCTCGCCGACCGAGTAGCCCTCGACCACCGACGGGTCGATGTTGTCGGCAGTACCGCCGTACTTCTTCAGGTACGTGCGGACGAACGCCTTGCTGTCTGAGTTGTTGTACTGCGGGAACCAGCTGCCCGACGTCAGCACGCCGTTCCCGTTCGCGGCGCCGCCGATAGCGGGCAGGAACTGCGGCGGGTTGACGCCGTTGGCCGCGTAGAGCGCCTCGGGGCTGTATCCGTCCTGGATCCACGCGTGGATGAACGGCGACAGTACCGACAGGTCACCCGCGCCCAGGATCACGACCTGCGCGTGCGTGGCGGCGATCGCGTCGGCGATCGGCGTGTAGTCCGCCACCTCCTGCGGGAACGAGTTGTTGTACACAGTCTTGATGCCTGCTGCCTGCATCACCGGCTCGGCACCCTCGGTCTCCGGCTGGTCGAACGGGTCGTTCTCGGTCGCGTAGGCGGCGGTCTTCGGGCGCTCAGACGGCGGCAGCGACGCGAGGTATTTCGCGAACGGGACCACGGTGCCGGCGATCGGAAGCCCGGTGTCGAAGACGTTGGTCAGCCCGGAGCTGAACACGACCGGGCCTCCGCCCGCTCCCTCGACGAGCGCGTCGCCGAAGCGCAGGGCCTCGCGGGCGGCCGGCACCGTGAACAGCGTGGAGACCGGGCCGAACAGCAACGACGCGTGCTTGACCGAGATCAGGTCCTGGTAGTTGGTGGTGACCTCGGCCTGGTTGCTGGCATCCGACAAGATGTCCATCTGCACATGGCGGCCTAGCAGGCCTCCATGGCTGTTCACGTAGCTGGCCCACATGTCGTACCCGCGCGCGTACGGAACTCCCTCCGTCGCGAAGTCGCCGGACAGGGAGAGGTCGGCCCCGACCAGGACGGGCCCGCTGCCCGAACCTCCCGACGATGAGCTCCCGCAGGCCGCCTGCGAGAGCGCGAACAGCGCACAGGTCACGACTGCGGCAACACGGATCCGTCTGCGTCTCATGACACTCTCCTCCCCCTGCCGTTATCGGCATGGTTGGTTCGCAGTCTGTTGTCGGGTTAGGCGGGCGGCGGCGCCGCGAGCGCCCTGGAACGGGAATCAATGACGTTCTTCACGAAGCGGTACTGAAGCTCGCCCGCGGTCCGCGGAGCGCGCTCGCCGACGAGGCCGCGCAGCCAGAGCAGGCCGAGGCCCGCTGCCCGCGCTGCGGCGTGGTCCGTGCCGCCCGGCGGCGAGGCGATATCCATGACTAGGCAGCCGTCCAGGCCGCCGAGCACGTCGGCCGGCATGCTGGAGACCGACGGCACGGTGTTGACGATCACCGTGGCTTCCGCCATCGCGGCGATCCGGTTCTCGAATGGCACGGCACGCGCCCCGTGCTGCTCGGCGTGGGCCAGCGACTCCTCGCGGCGGGCCGCTACCGTGACCTGGGACCCGAGCAGCACGAGCCGGTCAGCGACCGCCGACCCGGTGGCTCCGTAGCCGAGGACGAGCACGCGCTGGTCCCGAAGCACCCGGTCGGTGCGCTCGACGAGCATCGCGAGCAGTCCCTCGGCCGCTGAAGCGGCCAGCCGCACTTTGAGCGCCTCGTCGTTCTTGCTCTCGTGCACCCCTGCCCCGATGGTGCTGGCGAGTGCCAGCAGCGACGCTGAGGCCCTGCCCAGCACGATGCCGCCGGTGACCACGTCCGAGGCCCGCAGCAGGTCCTCGTTCAGGCATATGGAGGCGGATGCGAACGGGGCATAGACCCGGTCGTCCTCGCCGAGGCCGGGATTCGGGCAGAGCAGCCAGCTACGGCCGGCGACGGCCTCCGGCGCCGATGCCGCCTCCAGCGCGACTGCGCTGGCCAGGCCGTCGGCGGCGGACAGCGACCGGCATGCAGGTTCGCCGAGACCGTAGGTCGCGACGTCGTGGCCATCCCGGCTGAGCAGGTGCGCCATCACGACCTCGCGGGCGTCACCGCCGAGCACGGCGATCCGGGCCAGTCCTGACGCCGGGGCGGCCGGCGGGACGCCCGCGTCACTCACCGCGGGATCTCTCCGGGCGCACGGTCCCCTGCTGCTGCCGGCCCTGGTCCTCGGCCCCGGAGAAGTGCGCGAGCACGAACCGGCGCGTCTTGTCGACGTGCCTGGTCATCTCGGCCTCGGCTGCCGCCGGGTCGTGATCGATGATCGCTGCCACGATCCTCAGGTGCTCATGCGCGCAGCCGACCTGGTAGCCGATTGACGGGGTCTCCCGCCGCCGCAGCGCCCAGGTGAGGGTGTACGCGTTGTCCACGAGCCGCTTCAGCACGTCGTTGCCAGCGGCCGCGGCGATCGCCGCGTGGAGCTGCTGGTCCAGCTCGCGGAACCCGTCCCCGTCGCCGACCTCGGCGCGCTTGAGCGACTCCTCGGCGAGCCTGCGCAGCTCGCCTTGCGCCGGGAGCCCGGCGTGCTCTGCAGCCCGGCTCGCCGAGCGGCCCTCCAGCAGGGCACGGACCTCGAAGGCATGCTGGATGTTCTCAGCCGACGGCCAGACCACCCGGGTACCGCGGTTGCCGTCGGGAACCACCAGCCCGATGCCTTCGAGCCGCAAGAGCGCCTCGCGCACCGGGGTCTTGCTCACGTTCAGCTGGGCGGCGAGCTTGGCCTCCGAGACCCGCGAGCCCGGCTTCAGGTCCTTCCGAACGATGGCGTCGTGGATGATGCCGAAGACGATCTCTACAAGCGGTTCGGGTTTCGCACCGATGGGTTGCAGAGAGTGCACATCAGCCGCCATATGATATATCGTATCTGAGGTACGAGATACGATATGGCGCGCTACATACTCCGTCAAGATAGCAGGTCAAGATATTTTTGGACAGCTCGGGCAGGCCAGGGCTAGTCCAGGCGGAGACAGCAGAACGGGGCGGCACCGGCTACGCAACGTAGTCGGTGCCGCCCCGTATCAGCAGGCGCAGACGGGGCGGGCGTCAGCGCTTGATGGCGATCTTGCGGGACCGGGCCTGTGCGGCCTTTGGCAGGCGTACGGTCAGGACGCCATCGGTGAGGTGGGCCTCGGCCATGTCCGGGTCGGCGTCGGCGGGCAGGCTCGTGTGGTACGCGAACTTGCCGTGACGCCGGCGCAGCGTGTGGCCGTTGGAGCCGTCCTCCTCGATTTCACCGGTGATGCGCAGCTCGTGGCCGCTCATCTCGATGTTGACATCGTCGGTCTTCATGCCGGGCAGCTCGGCGCGCACCAAGTAGGCGTCGTCGGTCTCCTCGGTCTCGACAGCCGGCACCCAGGTATCCGGGCCGCCCGCAGCACCGGGCTCGAACAGCCGTCCCATCCGGTCCCATAGATCGCTGGCCGGGTCCCAGAAGTCGCTGGGCCAGCCCACACGCCAGCGTTCTGGCCAGCGGCGACGTGTGGTGGCAGGCAGAGTCATCCCCCGATCACCCCCAGGTTCATGGTCTTTGCAGGCCGTGGGCTGCTGAGGTTCGCCAGCCCTCTGTTACCAGTGTGTTACCGCCAGCGCGCGGCCTGAAACCGCCGGGCAGCGACCGGGTCGCCTCGCTCGTAAGGCCTTCCGGCGAAGACACTCTTGCCGTGGCTGACTTTCCCGCCGACGTAGACCCCCGTATTCCCGGTAGTCGCCGGGAACGTACCTTGAGCTACCCGACTGCCGACCGGCACGCCCAGGCGGCGCGGTTGGATCAGGCGACTGCGCCGCGATCGCGGCAACTCCGTCTCGCCGGAGATATACCGGGCGTGGCACTCTGGGGAGATCGGGATAGAGCCCCGCGAGCAGCTCGTCAGTCCCGTACTCGCGTCCACCGGGGTCTGTGAACGTGTGACCCGGGTCGTGATAGTAGAGATCTGAGGGGCCGGTTGCCTTGCTCGTGAACGCTCGCTCGAGTGGGTACAGGCCGAGGAGTGATGCCTCAAACCAGCTATCGCCCTTTTTGCTGGTGGCTGCCGCAACCGCCCGCGCGTGTGTGTATGAACGCCGCTCGCCGGGGTTGTCGATCGCGATGCCAAGCTGCGGGCGCTCACCGCGGGGTGCGATCCCGGAACGCAGCTGCTCCACGGCATAGCTGAGGTTGATCAGATCCCGGTAGGTCGCCGGGTCGGCCGTTCCGATCGCGGTGGCCCAGACTGCGTCGTTTGCCGAAAGCATCCCGGCAATATCGGCAAGCCTAAGTGGCGCAGGTGTCCGCACGCTTCGCCGGATCGCGGGCTCCAGGAACGCCATTCCGTCGGCTCTTCCCACGTGTACTGGCCGACCAGGCTGCTCGTCGGACAGCGCTTCGGCGAGCTCATGCTCAAGCAGGGCGCTCACCTGGGCGTTGCGTTCATCCACCAGCTCAAACCAGTGCAGCATCAGGTCTGCTGATACGAAGCCGCGCTCGAAGCCATCCAGCAGGTACAGGTAGTACTGAATCCGGGGCACGTCGAGCGTGACGCTCACCGGCATCCCAGGAGGCAGCAGCGCGATCAAGCTGGCGGTAAGCCAGGGCAGCCGACACGCGCTCTCCAGCTCATACAGCGTCAGGTCCTCCGATGACTCGATCCGCCTAACCAGGCCATCGATCGGTGCGCCGCCCGGTCTCAGACACGAAAACGACGTTCCCGAGTCCCCGTGGACCCGCAACGCGCGATCACTGAACAGACACGATCCAGTCACGAAATTCACGGCGCCGAAGCCGGCGACCGACGGTGGAAGCGAGTCGGCGCCCGTTATCAGCACGTGATACGAACGCGAGCCCGACCAGAAAGGCGCGAACGCCGATACGTTCATCGACGGCGACGTGATCACCTCGCAATACACGCCGTCACCAAGCCGTAGCTGGCTTGTCCCGAGGAACCTTGCCAGGGAGCGAACACGGCGAACGCTACGCGCCACGGGCCGCCGGAGCCCGCGCTCAACCCGATCTACCGCGACAAGTTCGCCGTCTTCTCCCGCGATCTGGTGATAGGAGAATCCGCGGACGCCGGGCAGGAGATGGCTCGACTCGTGCGCTCCCGGATCGTGCCACCGCAGCCCAGCCGGTCCCGCGGCGCTCGACACGTCGAGAATCGCCACAGCCGGTGCCCGCATAAGGTGTCCACCGACGGACTGCGCAAACGCCGACCTCTCCCGAACATCACCCGCAACGGGTGCGGCACGTTTCGCCTACCTCCTGCTGAGCACTGCCAATCTGGGTCTCAATTACAACAGGCAAGAATGATCGGTGACAACACCCTGGCCCAAGATTGCGAAGAAAGGCAAGATATCTGGGAGTGTCCAGTCAGAGCTTTACACCCACGCCGAGATTGTGTGCTACAATTCCTGACCGGCCCAACGAACGGACGCAAGTTCGGCGCCCACCCAGCCGCGTAGAAGCCGACCCAGAATAACGAATATACGTCTGGTCTGGAAACATTTATACGCCTAATCCGCGGCCGTGGCGGGGCTAGGACGCGCAGCCAGCGCTGGCTGGCCGACCGGGCCATGCCCTAGTGCTGTCGCGCCGTTCTGCTCGGCCCGGCTTATCTGGGCGTGGCCGGTGGCCAGGACGCCGATGGCCAGCGCCACCGTGGCCGCTCCCAGGTAGAACGGCACGTGCACGTTCAGGCTTGAGGCCAGCTTGGCCGCGCAGTAGGGTGCCAGGCCGCCGCCGATGAACCGGACGAAGCCGTACCCTGCTGACGCCACCGGCCGCTCCACCGGGGCGACGAGCATCACCGCCTGGGTGGTGAGCGTGTTGTTGAGCCCGACGAAGGCACCGGACACGATCACCGCGATGATCAGTGTGATCTGCGACGACGTGAACGCCGCGATCACGACCAGGTCGGCCGAGAGCAAGGCCAGGTTCACATAGAGGGTGCGCGGCGTGCCGAACCGGGCCTGCAGGCGCGGGGCTGCGAACACGGCGAAGATCGCCACGAGGATGCCCCACCCGGTGAAGACGTAGCCGAGCTCGTGGATGCCGAGGTGCATCGGGAATGGCGTGTAGGCCAGCAGCGTGAAGAAGCCCCAGTTGTAGCCGAGCGCCATCACGCTCATCGTTGCCAGGCCCCGGTGCCGCAGCGCCTTCAGCGGGTCGAGGATCGAGGTGCGGCGCGCCGGCTTCGGCGTCGTCTGCACGAACGCCAGCGTGGCCACCAGCGCAATGCTCATCAGCACGGTCACGCCGTAGAACGGGCCTCGCCAGCTGATGCCGCCCAGCTCGCCGCCAACCAGCGGCCCCATCGCGATCCCGACCCCGAGCGCCGTCTCGTAGAGGATGATCGCGCCAGAGAACCCGCCCGACGCAGCCCCGATGATCACGGCCAGCGAGGTGGCGATGAACAAGGCGTTGCCCAGGCCCCACCCGGCCCGGAAGCCGATGATGCCGCCGATGCTGTTCGCGGAGCCAGCCGCCGCGCTGAACGCCACGATCAGCACCAGCCCGGCGACGAGCGTCCGCTTGCCGCCAATCCGGCTGGAGACCCAGCCTGTCACCAGCATCGCCACGGCCGTAACCACCAGGTAGCTGGTGAACAGGAGCTCCACGGTGCCCGGCGTCGCCTTCAGCTGCCGGGACAGCGCCGGCAGGATGGGGTCGACCAGGCCGATGCCCATGAACGACACCACGCAGGCGAAGGCGACCGCCCACACCCCTTTTGGCTGACGGAACGGGCTTGCCGCCGCACCCTGACCGTCGTCCACCGCCGTACCCCTCTCCCGCGCGCCGCCGCGCCTGTTCTCAGCTCTCCGGGGCTGGCCTGCGCTCCCCGTTTCAGCGCCCAGGCATTTGCATAAGCACAACTATATAGATGAGACTGTACGACCTAGCTCGGCTGGCGTCGAACCCGGGCCTCGGCGCCGCGCCTGTGTGCGAACCTCGCTAGCCGCGAGCACGCACGGATTTTGGACAGGCGCAGCGCCACAACCCCCGTTTTTGCATAGCCTCCAGGTGGTTTCCGGTCGTTCCGGAACCCGGCATTCAATTACCGTGGACCCAAACCCACTCCAGTGGTGGGTCTTGGTCCACGATCATGAAAAGGACGCCTGCCGGGCTGCTCCCCGATCGCCTCACCGGCCGGGACCGGTACATCGGGGCGTATCGTCGGGCTTAACGAGCAGCACGCGATGGGCGGCGGTACCGCGATGCCCGACATCCTGGGCCAGGGCGGGGAGCACGAGCCCGGCCCGTGGCCCCGTCGGCTGGCAGTGATCGGGGCACTGCTGCTCGCGGCCGTCCTGATCGCCGTGTACCTGCCCAGTCACCTGCGCGGTCCGGCCGAGCCACCGCCGTCTGCAGCCAACGGGGGGCACCCTGCAGGAGTGTCCGAAGTCGGCGGTGGGCCCGACGGGATCACCGGCCCGACGCAGCCCTGGGGCGCCGCGGTCGCGCTGCCAGTCTCCGCGGAGCAGCCCTCCTGGTTGTGGCCCGCCACCGGCCGGACCAGGCTGATCGGCGGCCTCCCCCGGGCCGGAACCGGCTACCAGTTCACCCGTGTCAGCGGCGGCTGGGCAGTCCAGTCCAACCTCGCCGGGAATACCGCCTGCAGCTACTGCAACACGACGCCACTGCCGGTCTACTTTCTCCGCGACCAGGCCCGGTCGGCGACCGAGGTCGGCCTGGCAAACCTGGCTGCGCCCGGTGCCGCGCCCGGCGAACTGTGGCTGACCAGCTACTCGCCAGGTGCGCCCATTCCGCAGTCGGGAGGCACAGCGCAGGAATTCAGCGCGTCCGGCACGCCGCTCGGGCCGCAGGTCAGGCTCCCGGCGGGACAGGTGATCCAGCGGGCAACCGACCGCGGCCTGCTGCTGACCCCGGCAGTCCCAAGGCCAGGGACGATCACCGACACGCTATGGGACCCGCGAAGCCCACAGGCGAATCGCACGTTCGCCAACGTGATCGCGGCGAGCCCGACCGAGATCGCCTGGGCACCGGCGTGCTCCCCGGGCGGATCGCCGGACTGCCGCGTGCAGGTCCTTGACGTTGTCACGGGCGGGCTTACCACGGTCACGCTTCCGGGCGCGAGTTCAGCCGCGAGCGCCGCGTTCAGTCCCGATGGACAGTTCCTCGCGGTCGAGGCCAGCTTCTATGACGGAGGGTCACTCGCCGCCCAGCTCGACGTCGCAACGATGGGTACCGGTCGCCTTACGGCCGTGCCGGAAAGCTGGGTCAGCAGCGATGCCCTCCTCGGCTTCGGCTGGCCTACCGACGGTGACAGCCTGGTCGCCGAGCTCAGCTTCACGACCAAGGTCCAGGTCGCCTCGTGGCGCCCCGGCGCCGCCGGGCTGGCCGTGGCAGCTATCAGGCCGGGCCAGGAATCTGCCACCGTGGTCGTCGGCTAGCAGCCAAATGGCTGCGTGAACGCCTAGCGGGCGCTGCGAGGGGTACGCCTTAGTCATGTTCAGGGACCGCAGCGACGCTGGCCGGCGGCTGGCCGCGCTGCTGCGTCTCTTGCGCGCCGAGCCGGTGGTGGTGCTTGGCCTGCCACGTGGCGGCGTGCCGGTAGCGTTCGAGGTCGCCCAGGAGCTCGACGCGCCTCTGGATGTGATCGTGGTCCGCAAGCTCGGCGTTCCGTTCCAGCCCGAGCTGGGCATGGGCGCCGTCGGCGAGGACGGGGTTCTGGTCCTCAACCCTGATGTGATCGAAGGTTCCCGCGTCTCCGAAGCCGACCTGGAGGACGTGGAACAACGGGAGCAGGCAGAGGTCCAGCGCCGCGCCCGCCGTTACCGCGGTGAGCGGCCACGGCAGCCGCTCGATGGCCGGGTCGCCGTGATCGTCGACGATGGCATCGCCACCGGGTCGACGGCTCGTGCGGCATGCCAGATTGCGCGGGCCTTCGGCGCGAAGCGGATAGTCCTGGCGGTCCCTGTCGCGCCAGCCGGCTGGCAAGAACGTATTGGTCGCGACGCAGACGAGTTCGTCAGCGTGGCCACTCCGGTGCCGTTCTACGCGATCGGGCAGTTCTACGACGATTTTTCGCAGACCACCGACGCTGAGGTCGCAGCCTTCCTGGACGAGGCCGCGGCGCCGACCACACGCTGACTTACATTGCGTGGGTTCCGGCACCGTAGCGCAGCCCGTCGATGAGCAGGTCGACCATGCGCTGAGCGTGGCCGGATCGGTCGTCGTCGGCGGACAGGCACAGGTTGGCCACTGCGTGCAGCAGATCGTCGGGCTGAACGTCAGCCCGCACCTCACCAGCAGCCGACGCGGACTCGAGCAGCGACTCGAGAGCAGGCCGGAGACGCTGATTGAAGTAACCGGGCAGGGCGTCGAAAGCAGGGTCTCCAGAGTGCAAGGCTGCTGCGAGCCCGCGTTTGGTCGCGATGAACCTGGTGTAGCGCCGCAGCCAGCTTGCCAGCGCCTCGCCTGGCTCGTGCTCGGCCGCCAAGGCGCGGGCGGCCTCGGCGCAGGCGTCGACCTCGTGCCGGAATACAGCCACGACTAGGTCGGAGCGCTGCGGGAAGTGACGGTAGATGGTGGCGACGCCAACCCCGGCGCGGGCGGCGATCTCTCGCACCGGGGCATCCACACCTGAAACGGCGAACACGGCCTTGGCCGCCTCGCGCACCGCGTCGATATTGCGTTGCGCGTCGGCGCGTACCCGACGTGCCGGACCGGCCGGTGTGGCCTGGACCGTTAGTGTCCCGGGTACGCCCGGGTCGTCGCTGGAGGCATTCTCGCTCACGCTGCTCCTCTACTTGCATAAACGGATCAACGTTCCGTATAGTTCTGGAACGAGGTTCCGTTTGTCTTATGGTACGGCATCGAAGTGATGCCGCCCATGCACCCGCCACGGCTTGGAGGACAGTCATGCAATACCGCACGCTGGGCCGGACCGGTATCCAAGTCAGTCCCTACTGCCTGGGCGCCATGATGTTCGGGGCCGCCGGCAACCCCGACCACGACGACTCGATCCGGATCATCCACAAGGCCCTGGACGCAGGCATCAACTTCGTCGACACCGCCGACATCTACTCAAACGGCGAGTCCGAAGAGATCGTCGGCAAGGCGCTCAAGGGCCGCAGGGACAGCGTCGTGCTGGCCACGAAGGCTGGGATGCCCATGGGGCACGACGTCGGTGGTGCCAGCGTTGCCGACCCCAACCGGCAGGGCGCCTCACGGCGCTGGCTCATCAGCGCACTCGATAACTCGCTGCGCCGGCTGCAGACCGATCACGTCGACCTGTTCCAGCTCCACCGGCCCAGGCCGGACACAGACATAGAAGAGACCCTCTCAGCACTCACCGACCTGGTACGCGCAGGCAAGGTCCGGGCCTTCGGCACGTCCTCCTTTCCTGCATCGGACATCGTCGAGGCGCAGTGGGTAGCCGAGCGGCGCGGGCTGGAGCGCTTCCGCACCGAGCAGCCGCCGTACTCGATCCTCAGCCGCGGCATCGAGCGCGAGGTGCTGCCGGCCTGCCAGCGCTACGGAATGGGCTCGCTGGTCTGGAGTCCACTGGCCGGGGGCCTGCTGACCGGCCGCTACCGCAAGGGCCAGCAGGCCACCACGCACCGGGCGACCAGGTACGGCTTCAGGCACCTGAGCGACGAACGCCGGCTTGATGCGGTCGAGGAGATCATCACGCTCGCCCAGAAGGCCGGGTTGCCCATGACTCACCTGGCAATGGCGTTCGCGATCGCCCACCCGGGCGTTACCTCGGCGATCATCGGGCCCCGCACAATGGCGCACCTCGACGACCTGCTCGCGGGCGCCGGAACAATCCTCGACGACGAGATCCTCGCCCAGATCGACGAGATCGTCCCGCCCGGCACCGATGTCGGCGCGCTCGACATGGCCTACGTACCGCCGGCCATCTCGAACGTGAGCCTGCGGCGCCGTCCAGCCGGCGAGCGCGCCGCGGCCTGAGCCGCCAGCGCGTGAGCAGCCTTCAGGCCAGGTTCGTGGCGGTGGCCGCGACCTGCGGCCGCGCGAGCTCCAGCCACTCCTCGAGAGCCTCGCTCGCCGCGTACTCGGAATCGAGCAGGAACAGCCCGCGGGTCGGGCACGTGGCGCCGAGCTCAACCAGGACCGGCTTGAGCAGAAGGTCGGCGGCGAGCGCGTGCTTCCAGTGCCCGCCGAGCATGACCGGGACCGCGGTGACGCCAGCCAGCGCGCCGCCAGAGATCCGGTCCAGGAAGAGCTTGAGCAGCCCGGTGTAGGTCGCCTTGTAGGTCGGGCTGGCGACGATTAGCAGGTCACTGCGCTGAACCTCGGTCACCAGGTCGGCCACCGTGGTGTCGGACCAGTCCAGCAAAGCGGTGCCGAGGTCGGTCAGGTCGATGCTGAGGTCGGGCTTCCGCCCGGTTAGCCTCTCGGCGACGATGTGGCCAGCCTCGTAGGTGCGCGAACGCGGCTTGGGGTTCCCGACCAGCACGGTGACAATCACGGCCGACTCCTACGGTGATCCAGAACGCTCACGCCAGTCCCTCTCCCGCCGCCACACCGGCCGTAGCCAAGGTTAAGGCGCGAAGCGCGCCGCGCGCCCGCATCCCAGCCGCACGGCCATCGGCCGCCCCGGCGCCGCTGGCTTGCCTCAGCCGGCTGCCACGCAGGCCCGTCGCGGCCGCCCGGCGTCGGTGGCTGGCATCTGCCGGCTGCGACGCAGGCCCCGCGCGGCCGCCTCGGCGGCAGCCAGCAGTGCCGTGGATGTTCCGGAGTCCCGGTGGCTGGGCACGACGTAGAGCCCGGCGAGCTCGACGTCGTCATCGGTCCACCGCAGCGTGGCATAGCCGGCTGGCAGGCCCTCATCCGTGAAGGCCACCCCGGTATAGGCGACCGTTCGGGCATCCGCGCCGAACACCGCTGCGAGCCCGCCCCGGCCTGGGGACGGCTCGGCGCCGAGCACGAGCATCTCCCCCGCCAGTGCCTCGCGCAGCGCCACGGCTGCGAGGTGATGCCACGGCACCTCCCGCACGGTGATGTCTGCGCCAGGAACGCTAAGCAGCGAGTCGGCACTCGCCGTCTGTGTAGTTGCCCCGCTGGTCATTCCGGCATCATCCGCCTCGCTTGTGCTCCGCTTTATCAGGTAAATCCTATCGGAATTATAGTATAAGTCGGCTCCTCCCGGCCCTGAGTTTCCCATGAGGGCATGGGCAGGAGTCTCAGCCGCGTGACATGCCGGTATCGAAAATAAATTTGACGATAAAGCGTGAGGTGCTAGGTTAGACCTAGCCAAACTCGAACGGGAGGAGGCGGCCGATGACTGCACAGCCAGACAACCATCAGCCACGACCTCCTGACCAGGCCAGCGCCAGCGCGCCGGCCCCAGCGGACTGGCCTGATGATGCCGACTGCCTGACCCCCGAGCAGGTCGCTGAGCTGGCCCGCGAGGAGTGGGAGCTGATCGCTCCCGGCCTAGACGACCTCGAGTACTCCGAAGATCCCGAGGCCAGGCCGCCGGAGTGGCTGCCGGCCGAGGAAGGCCAGCGCGCCGACGAAGGCTGTCACCCGACCCTGCGGTAGATGAGGACGAAGTCGTCCTCCCAGTCGGCGCCATCGAGGCTCTTCTCCCAGGCGCCGGTGATCGTGTTCCCGCCCTCGCTGAAGGCGCCGGTGAAACGCTGCCCGAAGTCCAGGGGCGTGAAGTCGGGCGACTCGCGCGTGAGGGTCCACACTCCGTCGGCCAGGTTCATCGCGTACAGGCGCACGACGCCCCGGGAGTCGTAGTAATGCTGGGTGTACGCGCCGGTCTCTGGGTCGGTGCTGACGATCGCCAGGCTGCCGGGTGCCTCGGGGATCGGAACCTCGGTGCGCTGCAGCAGGAACTGCCGGTCCAGTGCCCATTCGAACCGGGTGCGTACCTGCGGGACCTCGTCCCCAGCGCTGGACGGTGCTGGCTGGCTGTTAGGGAAGCGGGCCTCCAGGGCCCACTCACCAACGAAGACGCCGAGGCGCGCCAGCGCCTCCGACCTGTTCTCAGTCACGATGATCACTTCCGCTCTCGTGGAACTCACCCCAGTGGAGACCACGACCACGGCGCGGACTCATCGCCCTCGCCGCTGGCGGCTGGCCTCATAGAGGACGACGGTCGCCGCTCCGGCGGCGTTGAGTGAGCTTGCCGCCCCCGTGATCGGGATGCGGCCGATGACGTCGCAGGCCTGCCGCCACGCCGCGCTCAGCCCGTTCGCTTCGTTCCCGACAACGAGCACCGCCGGTCCCGCCAGGTCGACATCGGCGATATCCGCGTCACCCTTCTCGTCGGTTCCGATGATCCTGGCAGCTGTCGTTCGGGCCCAGCCGATGACATCTTCGGGGCTGGCTATCCGGACCACCGGGACGGCGAGCAGGGAACCGGTGGAGGCACGGACTGACTTCGGGTCGTACGGGTCGGCGGCGTGCCCGGTCACGATCAGCCCGTGCGCGCCAAAGGCGTCGGCCGACCGTATCAGCGTGCCGATGTTGCCTGGGCTTGCAGGCCGGTCGAACACAACGGCGAGCAGGTCCGGGCGGCGAGGGATGCGGGAGAAGTCGTCGGGCGGGATCGCCGCCACGGCCACCATCTCGGGTGCGCCGCCGTCCTTCTCGCCGAGTTCGCTGAGCAGTTCCGGGGCCATGGCAACCTGGCGCGCCCCGGAGGCCGCCAGCATGTCCGAAGCCCACCGGGACAGCGGCTTGCTGATGTCATAGATCATGGCGCGGACCGGCCAGCTGTGCTCGACGGCGAGCGTGATCGGGCGGACGCCGTGGATGATGAACTCGCCCGTGCGCTGCCGCTTGGCCCGGTTGGACAGCAGTGCCTGCCATTGCTGGAATGCCGCATTCCGCGATGTGACCCGCAGCACGGGCGGCTTCCCCGTCACGACGGCGAGCCTACGCTCGGTATGGATTCAGCTAGCTCGGGCTGTCGCTGGCCCGTCCTGCCCCCATCCGCGGATACCCAGCACCGGCTGGCCGCCGCGGACACCGCGGTAGCCCACATCCCACGGCCAGTGGCCGCGGTCGTCGGCATGCACGAGCTGCAGGGCCCGCACCTTGGCCCCGAAGAGGTCGACGGCCATTTCCAGGTGCGCCGCGGGCTCGGTGACTTTGACGATCTCTATAAGCGGGCCGCCGCGCAGCGGGATCCGCTCGCCCGGCTTCGGCGGGTCAGCATGCAAAACGTGATCCGCGACATCGTTGAGCAGGCCGGCAGCCTCGGCGAGCGGCATGCCGGTCACGACTAATTCTGGCCTGCGGTACGGGGTCCCGTGGCCTCAGGGCTCGGCGGGCTGGGAGCATGCGGTGGCTAGCTGCTGCAGCGCGCGCTCCAGCAGAGGGCGGAGCGCGACCGGCGGGTCAGCGGCGTACCAGCGCCGCAGCGCGACCTGAGAGGCAGCTGTCACAGCACCGGCCAGGATCTGGGGGTACATATCCGACTCGATGTCGGTTGCGGTCCGCTGCGCGATGGCGGCCGCGAGAGCGTTCTGTATCTCTGAATTGATCTTCAGATACTCGCCGCGCATCGCGGGCGAGTCCAGGACCAGCCGGAGCGCTGTCATCGTCTCGGTGCCGAACGCCTGGTCGGAGCCCTCGTAGTGCTCGAGCACGGCGCCCGTTAGCGCCGTCCACAGCGGCTCCTCGGCCGGCCGCTCGAGCAGCGACGCGCCGATCCGCCGGGCACGATCCGCGCCCAGGGCCGTGATCGCCTCGTATTTGCTCGCGAAGTAGTTGCGGAACGTCCGCAGCGACACCCCGGCGGCCTCGGTGATGTCCTCGATGGTCACGTTCTCCACACCGCGATCGAGGGACAGATGGAGCGCGGCAGAACTCAGCGCCTGCCGCGTTGCGACCTTCTTGCGTTCCCGCAGGCCAGTGCGTTTCCGGTGCCCCGCGGTGCCGACTACCACGTCCGGAGCGTAGCCATAGTATGCCTTAAAAGCAAACTTGCTCTTTAGGCAAAAATCTGTCAGAGTGGGTCACCGTGACGGAAGAGACCGCGGATGTGGTGATCGTCGGGGGCGGCCCGGTCGGGCTGATGCTGGCCGCCGAGCTGCGGCTTGGCCGCGTTGACCCGGTAGTGCTCGAGCGGCTGCCCGGTGTCAGCGAGATCCCCAAGGGCAACGGGCTGTTCGGCCTGATCGTGCCGGTGCTGGACTACCGGGGGCTGCTGGAGCGGTTCCGCGCCGAGACCACGTACACCGGGCCCGTGCCGCAGTTCCAGTTCGGGCCGCTGCAGCTTGACTTCTCCCGGCTGAGCGCCAGCCCGCTGCACATCCTGGCGATACCGCAGCGGCGGCTGGAAATGCTGCTCGGCGAGCGCCTGGCCGAGCGTGGCGGGAACGTCCGGCGCGGGCATGAACTGCTCGCGCTGTCGGCGTCCGAGGGCGACGAGAGCGCCAGGCTGGAGGTGAACGGGCCGGACGGCGTCTACCAGATCCGGGCCCGCTATGTCGTGGGCTGCGACGGCGCCCACAGCCCGGTCCGCAAGCAGGCGGGCATCGGTTTTCCCGGGGTCACGTCATCGGAGATCGGGCGGATCGGGCGCGTCCTGCTGCCGACGGTCACGATTGCGCCCGGCGGCGGCGCGGCGGATGTGCCAGGCATAGGCCGCGTGCGGCTCATGCAGCAGACGCAGACACCGACGGGCGCCTATTCGCTTGGGCCGCTCGCAGCGCTGGACCGCGGTGCTCCGCCCGGGATGTTCATCGTGTACACGAGGGAAGAAGACCTCGATATCGATCTGAACGCCACCATGACCCTCGACGAGCTGCGCGCCAGCGCACGCCGGGTCTTCGGGGCCGACCTGCCGATGACCGATCCGCAGTGGCTGACCCGGACCGTGGGGAACAGCCGGCTGGCGGACCGCTACCGGGCTGGCCCGGTGCTGCTGGCCGGTGACGCCGCGCACATCTTCGGGGCGGGAGGATCGCTCAACGCTGGCCTGCTCGATGCGCTCAACCTCGGCTGGAAGCTCGCCGGACAGATCCGGGGCTGGGCGCCGGACGGGCTGCTCGACTCCTACCACAGCGAGCGGTACCCGGCCGGCCAGCGGATGATCCTGCAGACCAGGGCGCAGAAGGCGCTGTCGGCGGCCGGCGAGTACGGCGGCGCCCTGCGCGAGCTGGTGGCGGAGCTGCTGGCCTACGCCGACCCGGTCCGTCACATCGGCGCGATGATCGAGGGTTCCGACATCCGCTACGAGACGCCCGCTGGCGGCCTGCCGCCACACCCGCTGGCCGGGTGGCTCGCGCCAGACCTCCGGCTGGAATCCAGCGACGGCCGGACGCGGGTCGCCGAGCTCACCCGGGGCGCTGGCGGTGTGCTGCTGGATTTCACCGCGAACGCCACTGTGGCCGCGGCAACCGCCGGCTGGCCAGAACGGGTCAGCGTCCTCACCGCCCGCTGCCTGACCAGCCCTGTCCCTGCTGACGCGATGCTGATCCGGCCCGACGGCTACGTAGCCTGGGCGACTGGGCCGAACGCACCGACCCCCGTCCGTGGCCTGGACGAGGCCCTCGGCACCTGGTTTGGGCAGCCATGACAGCCGGAAGCGACAGGCAGGCGTCCGGGTGTGGTGAACTCGGATCGTGCCGCCAGCTGACCCCCCGCCCCTGCTGACCCTGATCGGGGTCAGCCGCAATTACGATGACCGCACCGTGCTGCAGCCCCTCGACGCGCAGATCGCCCCCGGGCGGTGCACCGCGGTGATGGGCATGAACGGATCCGGCAAGTCGACGCTGCTGCGCATCGCGGCCGGGCGGGACACGCCGACCACGGGCCAGGTCGGGTACGAGGGCCGCGTCGTGACTCAGGACGACATCGTGGTTCGGACCGAGATCGCTGTTGTCGGTGACCAGGTGAGCGCCTACCCGGACCTCACCGTGCGTGAGCACCTGCAGCTTGTCGCTGTCGCGCACGGCGCTGGCCGGGATGCTGACGATCTCGTCGACCGGGCGCTGACCGAGTGCCGCCTCGAAGGTCGCGCCGACGCGCTGCCCGGCTCGCTGTCGAGTGGTCAGATGCAGGCCATGCTCCTGGCCGCTGTGCTGGTCCGGCCTCGGCGACTGATCGTGCTCGACGAGCCCGAGCAGCACCTGGATCCCGGGGCGCGCCACTGGCTGGCCGGGATGCTGCAGGCCGAGAAAAAGGCAGGGGCGGCGCTGCTGATCGCTACGCATCACGCCGAACTGGCCGCGTCAGTCGCTGACCACGTAATAGTGCTCAGCGACGGCGCGGTCGCCAGCCAGGGAACGCCGGACGCGGTGCTGGCAGAGATCACGTGGCTGGCGGACATCCGGTGACGGTTACCCGCGAGGCCATCGCGGTCCCGGACAGCACCGAGCCAACCCTGGCGCTGCTGCAGGATCTGCGCCGTGGGCAGGCCAGGAAACGCGCCTCCGGCATCGCCTACTGGATCTACGTGGCCGTGCTGCTCACGGCGTTCTTCGGCGGCGCGCAGATCACGGCTACCTATCATGTGCTGCGTCATCCGCCGCAAGGCGGCCCGCACGCGCTGCAACTGCTCCACGCGGCGCCGGGATGCCTCGCCGCGCTCGGGCTGCTGGTCCTGGTGGTGCTGCTGCGTGACGCGCTCTGGCGCGGCCCGGTCACACTGCCAGCGGCGGCCGTGTCCTGGCTGCTCGGCACGCCGGTCAGCCGTGGCCGGCTGCTGCGGCCGAGGTTCCGCAGGTCCGCCGTGGGCGCGATCATCGCCGGGGCTGTGGTCGGCATCGTTCCCGCGAGCGCGCTGGTGACGAATGGGCTCGGCGGACATGACACCGGCGGCGTGCTGCGCCTGACCGGCGCTGCGATGCTGTCGACGTCGCTGCTGTTCGTGCTGGGCACCGGGGCTGCCGGGCTGGTCGAGCGATACCCGGCCGCCCGCCGGTGGCTGCGCCGGATCACGCCGGCGGCTCTGGCCTGGGCGGCAGCACTTGGCGGGCTGGCCGGGTGGGCTGCTGCCGGGCGGCCGCCCAGCGTTCTGGACGGCATCGCGCTGTGGTCCGGGCCGTGGGGATGGGCCGCGCAGCCGATGATCGCTCTCGCCGGGGGCAGCGCGCCGCTGTGGCCGCTGGCGACGCTGCTGCTCGGCGCGCTGGCCCTGGCGGCGCTGGTGGCGGCGGACCGCGGGACCGCCGGGATCCCCGGCGGCGCGCTGCGGGTCAGGGCGCAGACGCTGAGCGCCATGTCAGCGGCGCGGGTGAGCTTCGATACCCGTGGTTTCGCGCTGGCGTACACCCGCGCTGGCGGCCCGCGCCGGGCCCGGTTCCGGCTTCGCCATCCGCGCCGGCGGGCCTTCGTTCTGCTCTGGCGCGACCTTCTGGGGCTGGCCAGGGCACCGTCGCGGCTGGTGGGTGCGGCCGCTCTGGCGCTGCTGGCCGTGGGCATGTTCGGCATTGCCGCGGCCGGCCATGGAGAACCAGGCCAGGCAGGTCACGCGTCGCTGGTGCCGGTGGCCTGCGCGCTCGGCCTCGGCTACCTCGCCGCTGCCTTGCTGTGCGAAGGTGCCCGGCTGGACGCCGACGACACCCGCCGCTCAGCGCTGCTGCCGTTCCGGTATGAGTCGCTCGCCTGGTGGCACGCTGCGGTGCCGTGCGCGGTCCTGCTCGTGGTCGCGGGCGTTCCTGCCATGGCGCTGTCAGTAGCGGCCGGTGATCCGCGGCTGCTGGCCTTGCTGGCCGTGGCCGTCCCGGTGCTTGTCGCCGGGGCGCTGGTCAACGTCTTCCGCCAGCAGTACCCGCCGGACCTGTACGGCGGGTACGAGACCCCGATGGGGAACACCGCCGTTGTCCCGCTGTTCTTCTGGGTCGCGATGGGACCGGTCGTCTCCGTGCTGCCGATGACCGTGCTGGTGTCCGCCGCGCTGGGATCATCCACTGGCGCAGCGCTGGCACGAGCCGTGGTCCTCGGGGCCGGCCTGGCAGTCATCCTCGGCGCCTACGCCGCCCACCGCGCGCGGAGACTGCGCGCCGGCTAACCGCCCGTAAGCGCCAGTTTGACCCTGTATCCGAAAATGTGATATCACGTTGATATCAGATGCGGTGCGAGCCGCAGCCGCTGGTCGCAGGAGGTAGCCCGATGCAGGCGCCAGAAGAGAACGTAGCCGTTGCCCAGCCGATGATCGTCACGACAACTGAGAACATCCCCGGCGCCAGGGTTGTGCGGACCCTGGGCCAGGTGTTCGGCCTCACCGTCCGCTCCCGCAGTCTGGGCGGCAACATCGCCGCCGGGCTCAAAAGTCTTGTCGGCGGCGAGATCGGATCCTACGTCAAGCTCAGCGAGGACTCCCGGCGGCAGGCGCTCGACCGCCTGGTCAAGAACGCCGCCTCGATGGGGGCTAACGCCGTGACCATGATGCGCTTCGACTCCGCTGAGATGGGCCGGGGCATGAGCGAGATCGTGGCCTACGGCACCGCCCGGGTGGTCGAGTGGGACACCGCCCCCGGCGCTACGAGCACAGGCAGCTGAGGGGGCCGTCATGAGCGTCGTGGACTGGGTGATCATTGCCGTCGTGATCGCTGGGATCGTCATCGCCATCTTCGGCTTGGACCGGTACCGGGGCACCCGGAAGAAGGCGGGTAGCAGCGGCGACGCCCAGCCGACCAGTGAGGTGTTCACGGATCCAGAGACGGGCAAGCGAACGCGAGTCTGGTACAACCCGGCCACCGGCGAACGCGAGTACCGGGCCGAGTAAGGACCTCGTGCCCCGGCTTCACATCAAATTCGCTGCTGGCGCAAACGGTACCGTCATCTAGCCATTGTCTGATGGAGGCAGACGCGGAGGTACACAACACGAGCGCCGCGTTCTGCCTGGTCGAAGACCCGGCGGGCCGAGATGCCTGTGGAGCAGCGCATGCGTTCCTGGCACATCGCCCACCCCAGCGGACACCTCGAGCGCGGTGCTCTCGGTCCAGGGAGCCTTCAGCGACGTCGCAGCCCGTGACGTGTGCGCGAACATGGCCGGGGCCAATCTGCTGATCGGCATCTACATGAACTCGGGTTACCCAGGCAGCGCCGGCTGTGTCACCGGGTATGACGCGGACCGGCCGTTCTCAGCCGACAACCTCAGGCTGGCCAGCCTGCTGCAGTCCGACGTGCTCGGGGCCATGAACGCTCAGGGGTGGGCTATCCCCGACGGCGGGGTTCAGTCCGACACGGGGCTGGGCTCAGCGCTGACGGCCCAGGCTGAGGCTTACGGTCACCTGCTGCTGCTCGGCCCGGCCGAGGCCGGTTACTTCACCACGCCGAGCCAGATGCCTGGCGCCCTGACCGAGCCGCTGTTCCTGACTGACCCGTTCGAGGGATCGATCGCCGCGAGCAGCCACGGCCAGCAGGTGATCGCCAGCGGGATCGCGCAGGCTGTCAGCCAGTACTCCGGGGCGTGATGCCGGCCAGCACGATGTCGACGACATCGCGCACGAACTCATCGTCCAGCGGCGCGTGGCCGTGCAGCAGCCGGTGGTAGAGCGGGCCGTAGAGCGCGTCGATCGCGGCCTCAACCTTCGTGCCTGCCGGGATCTCGCCGCGCTCGATCGCCCGGCGGAAGATCGCCCGCGCGTTCTCGCGCCGGGGCTGGAGAAACCGCTCCTGGTACTCGGCGGCGAACCTGGGGTCGGTCCGCGCCTCGGTGATCAGCGCGGCGACCACGCGCCCGTAGGGCCGGCCGCTGGCGAGCGCCGCCCAGGGTCGCATCTGCGCCAGCAGGTCGCCGCGCAGCGAGCCCGTGTCGCGCACCGCCGGCGCCGCCGCGGCCCACTGGGCGTAGAGCGCGTCAAGCGCCAGGCTCTCCTTGGTTGGCCACCACCGGTAGATCGTGGCCTTGCTGACCCCGGCCCGCTCGGCGACAGCGTCCATGCTGGCCCCAGACAGTCCCCGGTCGAGCAGCAGCTCGGCCGCGGCCTGCAGGATCGCCAGGCGGGCCTTCTCGCTGCGCGGCCGGCCACGCCGCGGTGCCGCCACCGTCGGCTGCACTTCTGGCGGAACTGCCGGCGGCACTCCAGCGGCCAAACCTGCTCCGGTCATCATCACTAGCTCTCCGCGGACCCGATCTCGGCCACATCCTCGTCGGTCAGGATAAGGTCCGCCGCTTCGACGATCGGGTCAACCTGCTCCGGCCGGCGGAACCCGGTGATGGCCCCGTCCACGGCCGGGTTACGCAGCGTCCACGCCACCGCGATGGCGCCTTGTGTCACGCCGTGCCGGTCGGCGACCACCCGCAGCCTGTCGGCCAGCGCGAGGTGCCGGGAGAGCTGCGGCTCGGTGAAGCGCGGGTCGCTGCGCCGCCAGTCGTCGTCGGGCAGCCCGCTGATCCGCTCCCGCGTCATAGCCCCGGTCAGCAGGCCGGAGCCCATCGGCGAGTAGACGATCACGCCGATCCCGTCGCGCCCGGCCAGCGGGAGGATCTCGTTCTCGGCCGCGCGGTCGATCAGCGAGTACTCCGGCTGCAGGGTCTCGACCGGGGCGATCTGCTGGATGCGCCGGATCTGGGCGGCGTCGAAGTTGGAGACCCCGATGTGGCGCACGAGCCCGCGCTCCTTCAGCAGGGCCAGGGCCGACCAGCCCTCCTCGATGTCGGAGTCCGGGACTGGCCAGTGGATCTGGTACAGGTCGATGGCGTCGACCCCGAGCCGCTGCAGGCTAGCGTCGGCCTCACGCAGGATCGAGTCCCGCTTGAGGCTGTGGACCACGTTCCGGGTGCCGTCGTCGAGCAGCGAGCACTTAGTGAACACGTACGGGCGCTCGCTGCCCAGCCCTTCGATCGCGCGGCCGACGACGCTTTCCGAGCGCCCGAACCCGTAGGCGGCGGCGGTGTCGATCCAGTTGATCCCGCGCTCGATCCCCCGGTGAATCGCGGCGACCGACTGGTCGTCCTGCTGCGGACCCCAGCCGAACTGCCAGCCACCCCCGCCAATCGCCCACGCGCCAAAGCCGACGCGGGTGATCTCCATGCCGGTGGTGCCGAGCTGAACGGTCCTGAGCTGCGTGGTCTGCATGGCTCCTCCGCTGGGTATGCCGGGCACGCTCCCTTGTCCGGCGTGCTCTATATAGAAACTATACAATCAGTTTCTATGAACGTCTCCTGCCTCCGGCCTTCCTGCATCGGCGGGGTGTGTCGGCCTGCACCACCACGGGGCATGATCTTGTCGAGAGCTGAGCCAATCCGGGCATGGTGAACTGCCGGATCCGGCCCGGCGACAGCACGGTTCGGGAGGGACGCGGCATGGCTGGCGAGGTCCAGGAACCCCCGGCGACGGGGCCCCGCCCGCTGCGGCTGCCCTTCTCCGGCGCGACCGCGTGGGGCCGGAGCCTGGAGACGCCGCTGCGCCAGTTCCTGCGCACCGAGACCGGCAGCGCGGCGGTGCTGCTTGCTGCGACCGTGGCCGCGCTGATCTGGGTCAATATCGACGCGGCGTCGTACGAGGGCGTGTGGCGGACCCGGCTGGCTATCACCGTTGGCGGGCACGGCGTGTCGGACGACATCCAGGGCTGGGTGAACTCCGGCCTGATGACGCTGTTCTTCCTGGTCATGGGACTCGAAGCACGCCGCGAGTTCGACATGGGCGAGCTCCGCGCGCGCCAGCGGATCGCACTGCCGGTCCTCGCGGGCATCGGCGGGATCCTGGTGCCGGTAGCTATATATCTTGCCTTCAACGCTGGCCGCTCGTCTGCGCACGGCTGGGGCACCGCGATGTCCACCGACTCCGCGTTCGCGCTCGGAATGCTCGCTCTGGTCGGACCGCGGCTGCCGGACCGGGTGCGTACCTACCTGCTCACGTTCTCCGTTGTCGACGACACGATCGGCATCGTGATCATTGCCGTGGTCTACAGCGGGCACGTCGATCCGGCGCCCCTGCTGACCGGGCTGGTGCTCCTCGCCGCCGTCCTGGCGCTGCGCCTCGCTAAGATCGGGTCTGGCTTGGCTTACATCCTGTTTGGGGCAGCGGCCTGGGTCGCGGTCTTCAAGTCCGGCATCGACCCCGTCGTCGTCGGCCTGATCATCGGGGTGCTGACGTATGCGCACCCGGCTGCGCGCACCGACCTGGAACGGGCGTCGGAGCTATTCCGGCTGTTCCGTGAGCAGCCGACGCCGGAACTGGCCGCCGAGGCGCGCGAGGGCGTCAGGACCGCGCTCTCCCCCAACGACCGGCTGCAGCAGCTCTTCCATCCGTGGGTTAGTTACCTGATCGTGCCGCTGTTCGCGCTGGCCAACGCCGGGATAGTGGTGACCGGCAGCTTCCTGGCCCACGCGTTCACGTCGACGATCACGCTGGGCATCGTGGTCGGCTACGTCGTGGGCAAGCCCGTCGGCACCACGGCCGCCGCTTGGCTGGTCACCCGGATCACCCGCGGGCGGATCAGCCCTCCGGTCGGCTGGGGTGCCGTCGGCGGAGCCGGATCGATAGCCGGTATCGGCTTCACCGTGTCGCTGCTGATCGCATCGCTCGCCTTCCACGGCGAGCAACTCGCTCAGGCCAAGGCGGGCGTACTGACAGCAGCGCTGTGCGCGGCCGCGC
This sequence comes from uncultured Actinomycetota bacterium, assembly GCA_963815375.1. Lineage (GTDB taxonomy): Bacteria > Actinomycetota > Actinomycetes > Streptosporangiales > Streptosporangiaceae > JASHPR01. The sequence continues at coordinate 806,462 of CAWFGX010000001.1, forward strand.
TCACCTGGCTGGTCTCGCGGGCGATCATGCTGCTGCCCAAGCGGCTGCGGGTCCGCGCCCTGCTCGGCACGTCGGAGACGATCATCGACCTGGCCGTGCCCGTCGACCCGCAGCGCGATCACATCCGCGGGCCCAAGAAGTCCCCGGTCACCGTTGTCGAGTACGGCGACTTCGAGTGCCCCTACTGCGGGCAGGCCGAGGCGGTCATCCGCGAGCTGCTCGCCGACCGTGGCGATGTCCGCTACGTCTGGCGGCATCTGCCGCTGAACGACGTCCACCCGCACGCCCAGCTTGCTTCCGAGGCCGCCGAGGCCGCCGCCCGGCAGGGCGAGGACGCGTTCTGGGGCCTGCACGACCTGCTGCTGGAGCACCAGGATGCGCTGGGTAAGGCCGACCTGCTCCGCTACGCTGCCGAACTCGGGCTGGACACCGAGCAGTTCGCTCGCGACCTGAAGAAGCACGCGGGCGCGGACCGGGTCGACGAGGACGTGGACTCGGCCGACCTGAGCGGCGTGGCCGGGACCCCGACGTTCTTCGTCAACGGCAAGCGCCACCACGGCGCCTTCGACCTGGACACGCTGTCGGATGCGGTTCGCCAGGCCCAGGTCCGTGCCGTGATCAGCTCTCCCCGCTGACCCGGCGGGGCGCCCAGAGCTGGTCAGCGTCTCCGGCGGCGACCCGCCCCCGGTACACGTCGATCTTGTGGTCGATGAGCTTGAGGTTCTCCTGCAGCTCATCGAGCCTGGCCGTGACCTCGGCTCGGTGAGCCTCCATGAGGCCAAGCCGCTCAAGCTCGTTGCCGGGCCCGGCGGCTACCAGCTGAGCGTAGCGCCGGATGGCCTTGATGGGCATGCCGGTCGCCCGCAGCTTGGTGCAGACGACGATCCATTGCAGGTCGAGCCGGTGGTAGCGGCGCCTGCCCCCCGTAGTGCGGTCAACGCTGGTGACGACGAGGCCGGCTCGCTCGTAGTACCGCAGGGTGTGGACGCTGACCCCGGTGCGGCGGGCGGCCTCGGCGATGCTCAGGCCGCCGGGGACGTCGGTCTGATCGAGCCCGGATACTCGCGGTTTGACTTCGAGCACACTCTAAATCCTAGCGTCGTGGCTATGAGTCTTCGAACGCTGTCCCCCACCGCCGCCGGCCAGATCAGCCGACGGCGACGGCTCCTGGTACTGGCGACATGCTGCGCCAGCATCGTCATCGTGGTGATGGATATCTCCATCGTCACTGTCGCGCTGCCCGCGATCGGCCGCGACTGGCACACCTCGCAGGCCGGACTGCAGTGGACGGTCGACGCGTACACACTGGTGCTGGCCGGTTTCCTGGTCCTGGCCGGGTCCACAGCCGACCGGGTAGGCCGCCGGCGCGTCTTCCTGGCCGGCCTGGCCGGTTTCGGGTTCGGCTCAGTGCTGTGCGGCTTGGCGCCAGGCATCGGCTGGCTGATCGCAGCGCGCGCGCTGCAGGCAGCGGGCGGGACCATGCTCAACCCGGTTGCGATGGCGATCGTCGCCAACACGTTCACCGATCCAGCCGAGCGCTCCTGGGCGATCGGCGTGTTCGGCTCGATGTCTGGCCTGGCGCTGGTGCTCGGCCCAATCCTCGGCGGCGCGCTGGTCGACACCTTGGGCTGGCATTCCGTCTTCTGGGTCAACGTGCCGATCGTCATCGTCGCATTCGTGTGCACATTGCTGTTCGTGCCGGAGTCCCGCGCCGCCCGGGCGCGCCGGTTCGACCCTGCTGGCCAGGGCCTGGTGATGCTGGTGCTGGGCAGCGTCGTCTACGCGATCATCGAGTCGGGCCGGCTGGGCTGGACCTCGCCTGTCATCCTCGGACTGCTGGCGCTCGCCGCGCTCGGCATCCTGGGCATCCTGCGTTACGAACCGCGGCGCACCGACCCGCTGCTGGAGCTGCGCCTGTTTCGCAGCGTGCCGTTCAGCGCCGCGGTGGTGATAGCGCTCCTGGCGTTGTGCGCATTCGGCGCGTACCTGTTCGTGACGACTCAGTACCTGCAGGACGTCCGTGGCCTGCCGGCGCTCACCGCCGGGCTGTGCCTGCTCCCGGTCGGGGCGCTCACGCTGCTGCTCTCGCCGCGCACCGGCCGGCTGGTCGGCGCGCACGGTCCCCGGCTGCCGCTGGTGGTCTCCGGAACCGCGCTGGCGCTGGGTGGCGGCGCTTCGGTCTGGATCAGGCCAGCCACTCCGCTGCTGGGCGTGCTGGCCGTATACGCGGCGTTCGGTGTCTTCCTGGGCACCGTCAACCCGCCGATCACCAACACGGCGATCTCGGGGATGCCGCGCTCGATGGCCGGGGTGGCAGGCTCGCTAGCCTCGGCCGGCCGGCAGACAGGCACCACGCTGGGCGTCGCGATCTCCGGAACGATCGTGGCATCGGCTCTGGCTCGTGGCGGGATCGCGTTCACGAGCGCGGCGCAGACAGTTTGGTGGCTAGTACTCGGGCTTGGTGCCGGCATCGTGGCCCTGGCCCTGCTGAGCACCGGCCGCTGGGCCAGGGAAACCGCCAGCCGGGCCGCAGCGCTCTTCGAGGTGGTGGACCAGCCCGCAGGTCCAGGACCGGCAGCTACCGCGGCGGCCGGTTTGACCCTCAACGGGGTAACGCGCCAGTAAATACGTCTGACGCGTTACCCCGCTCATGCCTTTCAGCTCCCCTTAGCCGACCCTGACGGATGGGATGGGGTCGGCTCCCGCGGCCGGCATGGCGGCCGGGCTGGCCGCGGCGTCCCGGGCCAGCCGGGCGGCGAGCACGTGCTTGCAGGGGCCCCGCGTGCCGCGGTGCGCGGCCCACCAGTCGCAGGTGCACCACGCCTGGCCATCGGCGACGAGCCGTACCCGCTGCACGTGGTCGGTGACCGTCACGGTGGCCACGTCGCCGTCCAGGGCCACGGCACCCGCGGCGACCAGGGCCCGGGCGTCGCGCAGCCGCGGGTTATCCCGCTCGGCCAGGGCGGCGTCGTAGGGCAGCTCGCGGTGGAAGTACGCCGCCTCGGCCAGGTCGTAGCCGACGCGCCCCGCGGTGCCGAGCCGAACCAGGGCAGCGCGGACTTGCTGCGGCGGCAGGCCGGAACGCTCGGCGAGCAGGTCAACCTCAACTCGGGGCTCGAACGCCAGCAGAGCTCCGATCAGGTCGGCGTCGCCGCTCGAATTGCCGGACAGCGAGTCGAGCACGGATCCCTCACCCGAGAACCCGCGGTTCGCGGCCGGTGACAGCGCCAGGACAAGCCGCATGCCAGGCAGCTCCACCTCCCAGGCGCTGGAGCATGGCTCGCTCCGCGAGGTGACCGGCGGCCCGTAGGTGCGCAGCCGGCGGATGTGCCGAAGCAGCGGGGTCAGCGCGCCGAGCCGGTGCCCTCCGGCCAGGCACACAGCGCCAGGGGCCGGCCCGCCGGCCAGCCGCAGGCCGCGTCCTGACGGGACTGCCCACTGCGTACCGCGCACCCGCCCTGTGACCACCCGGGCTCCGCTGCCGGCCGTGCCCACCGCCGAACCGGCGGGCAGCGAGCGCAGGAACCGGCCGGCCTCGGCGGCGTCCAGCTCGGCCCGCAGGTCACACGCTGCCATGATCACCTGCGCCTCGGCGAAGCCGCGCAGCCAGCGCGGCGGCAGCGGCACCTTCTTCTCGGCCGCCCGGCCGTCCACCGTGGTCACGGCCAGCTCGTCCGGGCCGACCGCCAGGTGCAGCGGGTCGTCCCCGCCAATGCGGGCCAGTGCCCGCCGCAGCGGCTCGTTCACGTCCACGTTGGTGGTTCCCCGGTCGTGCACCTCGCCGTCCAGAGCTTCCGACAGCACGTCGAGCCGCGCGTACACGCCGCAGCAGCCGGAGAACGACTCAAACCGCAGCCGGTCGCCGTTGCAGGTCACTACTGGGTCGGCCATGGCCGGGCGGAACCCGGACCCGGCCATGACGTAGCGCTCTGCGGCAACCCTGGCCACAGCCAGCAGTCCGGCAGCGGCCACGCCGGGGTGCGCCAGGAACCCGGTGAAGAACCTGGGGTGAGTGGACGGCGACACTAACGCGCGGCCGCCGGCGGTCTCCAGGCCCAGCCGCCCGGCCCCGGCCGCCTCGCGGAACGCCGAGGGGCGCTGGTAGGCGTAGGAATACGCGTACGCGGTATCAGCCATGCCAGACAGAATAGGACCGGCCGCCGACAGTTCCCCGGAGCTCAGGTGACCCGGCGGAGGGTGAGCCTGCGCGTTCCGTTCTGCTCAGCCTCGTCGGTCAGCACCTCGTAGCCGTGAGACTCCGCGTATTCCAGGGCCGCCGCGTCCCCTTAGGCCTGTGTCAGCCGGGTAAGCCACTCGGTGCCGTACCTGTGGGTGTCCATCGAGTCCAGGACCACGGCGAAGGAGCCGTCGGGCTGGCGCGCGAAGCCGATGTCGGCGCTGGCTGCCTGCGCGTCCTTACGCCGGATGACAACCTCCGCGCTATCCCCGCCGACATGGCCCCAGTAGTCGTGCAGTGGCTGCGCGGTGCCGTGGACCTCGACCCTGGCGAAGCCGAGTTCGGCAAGCGCCCGGGCCAGCACCTGCGGGTCCCGAAGCGCTGTCCGCATCCTGGTGAAGTGAGACATCAGCCCTGTCCTTGGTGCTGCTCAGCTGGCTTTAACAAAGGCCGACTGATCATTCGAGGTGGACTCCCGGAATGAGTTTCCAGAGCAAGAGTAGGTCGCACTTTCTTGGTCCAGTGACAGCTGCCCGGTGTTATTGAAAGATCCGTTCTCGAACAGTTTGTAAGTGCCGGTGACCGACTGGTTGCTGAATATTATCTGTGAACCCTCGGTTTTAATGTTATAAGTGGCCGCGCCGTTGACGACCTCTCGCCAGTCGTTGCCGTCGACCTCTGCTGTCAGCTCCGAGTTCGTCCAGGTTTCCGAGCCCTGACCGTTGGCCTGAATGGTCACGGTCCAGCCGTTGTCCCCAATGAACTGGATAGGCTCGCCGTTTATGGTATTCGTTACCTGCTGAAGAGTGACTATCCAGGTACCGACGACGCATGGGTCCACGGCGGGGGTCGTGCGGTTCGTGCCCTTGTTGCTTGTGCTGGTTCCCCTGGTACTCGTGCCGTGGCTGTGGGTCGGGGCAGTGGTCGGCGGGGTGTAACCGATATCGCTTCTGTGGGCCCCGCTGTAGAGATACACGGCAACGCCGATCAGGACGGCCAGTACGACCGCACCAGCCACAATCGCGACCATCGCCCCGCGAGACGAGCGCCGCCGTGGGGGCGGGGTCTGCCAGCCGCCGCCGCCCCCGAACGGGGCGGGCGCGGTAGCCCCTGGCACCGGCCCTCCGGGCGGAGGCGCCCCGGCGCCGGGCATCCAGGTCCCAGGCAACCCGGTCCCAGGCATCCCGTACGTTGGCATCCCGGTCCGCGGCATCCCGGGCGAGGGCGACGCCGGTGCCGGCATCCGAGGCGCGGCCGGCGGGAACTGGGCCGGACGCGGCGGCGTGGCACCCTGGATTCCGGCTGCTGCGGCACCGTGAACCGGGGCGGCCGCGCCAGCCGGAGCAGGAGCGCCCGCGGGTCCAGCGCGGCCAGCCAGGTCGGCGGCGAGCGCGGGCGGCAGCCAGTCCCGGGTGTACTCCAGAGTCCGGCCCGAGCGGCCGGGCTGGCACCACTCCATAACCTGGCCCGGCGACGGCCGGGCAGCCGGGTCCCTGTTCAGGCAGGCCCCGATGATCCCGGCCACCTGCGGCGGGCAGCCGCTCACGTTCGGGGTCTCGTGCAGCAGCCGGTACAGCAGCGCCGCCTCCGTGCCCTCACCGAACGGCGGGCGCCCGGTCGCAGCGAAAAACCCCAGCGCCCCCAGTGCCCACACGTCCGCAGACGCCCCGACCAGCTCGCCACGGGCCTGTTCTGGCGCCATATAGTGCGGCGAGCCCGCCACCTTCCCTGTCCGCGTCACCGAGGTCGCGTCCTTGGCGCGGGCGATACCGAAGTCGATGACCCGCGGCCCGTCGGCGGCCAGCAGGACGTTCGACGGCTTCATGTCCCGGTGCACCAGCCCGGCAGCGTGAATCGCAGCGAGCGCCGCGCCCACCCCGGCCATCATCGCCAGCACGCTGTCCGGCGGCAGCGGGCCGTGACTGGCCACTGCCTCGGACAGCGACGGCCCCTCGACGTACGCGGTCACCAGCCATGGCGGTGACGCGTCGGCGTTGGCGTCCAGCACCTGGGCGGTGAACTGCGCGCTGACCCGCCGGGCCGCGGAGATCTCCTGACGGAACCGGGCCAGGAACTCGGCGTCGTCCCCCAGTTCCGGCCGCATCACCTTCACAGCCACGGACCGGCCGTCCGGCGCCGCCGCCAGGTACACCACGCCCATGCCGCCGCTGCCAAGCCGCCCCTGCAGCCGGTACCCGCCGACCTCGGCTGGGTCACGGCGGGACAGGGGAGTTAGCGCCACTTGGTCACCTCGCTTGCCCTCCCGGCTCAGGCCAGCCGTACCACGGGCTGACAATCGAGGACCCTGATCCGGCGCTCGATGTCGAACGCCGAGACGGTCAGGCGCTTTTGCGCGTCGATACGGAAGTCCAGGCTGAACCTTGCAACGCCCGCAGCGGCGGGCGGGTTCACGTCCAGGAACGTGGGGCTGTCCTCGTTCAGCCAGCGCCGCACCCGTTCCTGCCGCTGCTGCGCTGTCACCGGCACGGTGCGCGCGCCGCCGCCGGCGTCGTAGATGATCTCGAGGTCGGCGCTGCCGTCGCGCCAGGTGTCGTGGGCGCGCTCGTAGATGTTGATGCCCATGCGGCGCTGCCCGTGGTGAATGGCCTTGAGCGTCAGCGTGCGGACCGGCTCGGCCGTTGGATAGCTGGTGCCCGCGCTCACCAGCGGCTCGAACTGGTACGCCCCGGTCTCGGCAACGTGCCGGATCTCGTAGTCGTGCTGGATGTGGTCGTGCAGCTCCTGCCCGCCCGCGATGCTCGCAGCACCAGCGGCCACCGCCTCGAGCGGCCGCTCCAGCCGGACCACGTCGGGGCTGAGCTGCAGCCGCACCACGTCCTGGACGGCGGGTATCAGGCAGCTCCCGCCGGTCAGGAACACCCCGGTGATCGAGTCTGCCGGGTACCCCCTGGCCGCGGCGCCGTCGAGAGCCTTGCGCAGCCCGCGGCCCGCCCGGCCCAGGATGTCGCGGTCCCGCAGCAGCTGCTCGAACTCGGCCCGGGTGACCTCGCAGGAGTACCTGGCCCCGGTCACCGGGTCAGCGGCGGCGATCACGGCCTGGCCAGAGCGGGTGAGCGCGATCTTCGCAGCCTCGGCCGACGCGAGCAGCCGCCGGAACACCCGGTTGTAGCCGACGGCATCGCCGCGGGGCAGCCCGGCCGCGTCGGCGGCCCGCTCGGCCAGCAGCGCGTCGATGTGGTTGCCGCCCAGGTCCAGGCCGACCTTGGAGATCACCCGCACACCTGCGCCGCCCCGGGCGGCATCCGGCTCCTGCACCAGGACAACGGTGATGTCGAGCGTGCCTGCCCCAAAATCGATGACACAGAACGCATCGCCCGGACTCATCCGCGCGCTATAGCCGACCGCCGCCGCAGTTGCCTCGTCGACGACCCGCAGCCTGGCCGGGCCGGCGTCCCCGGAGACGTCCCGGACCAGCCAGTCGCGGTAGGAGTCGAATGTCTCCACTGGGGCGGTCGCGACGATTTCCAGGTCGTCGCTGCCGACGGCAAGCACAGCCATGGCCATCACGTCGCCGAGGAACTGGGTCGCGGCGTCGCGACCGGTGATCCGGCGCTCGCCCACCTCCCGGGGAACGTCGGCAGCCCGGCCGGTGAGGTTGCTCTTCGTCGCCTGGAACACGCTGACGGCCGGGTCATCCAGCAGAGTCTGCCTGGTCACGACCTGTGCCCCCAGCCAGCGCCGGCTCCCGTCGTGACCGTAGGCGATCAGCGACGGTATGACCCGCTGGGTGACGCCCGCCCCGGCCTCCCCGACCAGGTCGATGCCGTCCAGCGGGACCGGCTCGCCGCGGCCAGCCGCCTCGTCCCACCGCGCCACGACCGTATTCGCTGTGCCGAAATCCACGCCGATGCGCGCGGTCACGGTTGCCCTCCGCTGACGTTCTGTATGCCGATCTCATCATCGCCGATGGGCGGAGTGCCCGGGCCGATACGGACGTCCGCCCCGAAACGGTATTCAAGGCCGCCCTCAGCAGGCCTGCGGCGCGGTCAGGCTTATCCCTGGTCATCCGGCTCCTCGTCGTCCGGCTTCCAGACCTCGAGCCTCCCGTCGCTCGCGTCCAGCTCCAGCCTGACCTGGCTGCGCTCGGCGGCCGCAGCCTCGGCGAACGAGGCCGACTGGGCCCGGCCGTCGCGCAGCCAGGCGCGCAGCCGCCCGATGACCTCTCGCTGCGCCCGGCTCAGCGGCACCGAGCGCCGGATGGCGGTAGTGATGTCGGAGGTGCGCACGTCGCGCTGCTGCGCGAACGCCTCGTGCATCGCGTCCACGACCGACTGCTCGAGCTCGGCGCCGGTGTGCCCGTCGGAGATCTGGGCCAGATGGTGCACGTCGAAGGTTGACGGGTCGCGGCGGCGCTTGCGCAGATGCACCGCGATGATCTCGCGCCGCTCCTCTTCGGTCGGCAGGTCGAGGAAGAACACCTCGTCGAACCGGCCCTTGCGCAGCGTCTCCGGCGGCAGCGCGGTCACGTCGTTGGCGGTGGCCACCACGAACACCGGGTCGGTCTTCTCCTGCATCCAGGTCAGGATCGTGCCGAACACTCGCTGCGAGGTGCCCCCGTCCAGGTCACCGGAGGAAAAGCCCTTCTCCAGCTCGTCGATCCACAGCACGCACGGCGAGACCGTCGCCGCGAGCTGCAAGGCCCGGCGCACGCGTTCTTCGGACTCGCCGACCAGCGAGCCGAACAGGGCTCCCACGTCCAGGCGCAGCAGCGGCATCCGCCACAGCCCGCCGATCATCTTCGCGGTCAGGCTCTTGCCGGTACCGGGGATCCCGATCAGCGCCAGGCCCCGGGGCGCGGGCAGCCCGAACTCGGCGGCTTCCTCGCTGAACGCCCGCTCCCGCAGCGTCAGCCAGCTCTTCAGCTGCTCAAGGCCGCCAACATCGTCGGGAGTCTGCTCGGCCGGGTAGAACTCCAGCGCCTGGTTCTCCCGTATCACCGCCTTCTTCTCTTCGAGAACCGCGTCGATCGCCCGGTCATCGAGGCCTTTGTCGCGGACGATCGCCTTGGCGAAGGCCCGTTTGGCCTGAGTGATCGTCAGTCCCAGCGCCGCCTGTGCCAGCCGCGCCCGGCCGGGCTCGGGCAGCCTGGTGCGGATCCCGCTGGAGCTGATCAGCCCGTCGAGCTCAGCGCGGAGCGCGGCCTCGTCCGGCAGCGGCATCTCGACGAGCACCGCCTCGTCGCGCAGTTCCGGCGGCAGCGACCGGACCGGGGTGATGACCACCAGCGACGAGCCGGTGAACGCCAGCCGCTGCGCCAGGCTGCGCAGCTGCGGCGGACCCGCGAGTCCTTGCCGTAGAACTCGTGGAAGTCCTTGAGCACATACAGGTCTCGCCGGTCAGGCGCGCCCGTGGCCTGTTCGGAGATCTTGTCAAGCGCGCCGGCCGGGTCGGCCGCTTCGGGCACCTTCCGGCCCGCCTTCGACGCGAAGCGGTCCGCGATGTCCCAGGTGACCAGGTCGCTGTCTGGGTCGCGGCTGCGGCGCACCTCGTCAAGCATCGCGATCGCGCGCTGCTCCTCGACCGTCACCAGCACGATCAGCGCGACCCGCGCCCGAAGGTACAGACTGATCTCTTCCGAGATTCTGAACGTGCTCATGCCCACGACTCCCGCTGCGTCGCTGACCGGCCTGGCTCCTCGCCGATAGTGACCGGCTCGTCCGGCATCCCGCTTACCGTGATCGTCCCGTCCGCTGCGACGGCGATCTCGAGGTCCGGGACCGCTTCGAAGTCATCGGAGCGGTACCGCCCGGTGCGGGCCCAGTACTGCTTGTTGGCCGACCCGCGCAGGCCAGACCCGACGCGCAGGCCCGGGTTGTAGCGGCCGGCGATGATCATGTCCGCATCGGCCACCGCGGCCAGCCGGGCTGGGTCGGCCTCTATCTCGGCGCGGGTATATCCGGACAGCACGATGATGCCCAGGTCGGTGCGGGCCCTGAGCTCGCTGCAGAACGCGGCGACCGCTGCAGGCTGCTGCAGCGGCTCACCGCCGGTGAGGGTGACTCCCTCGAGCTCACCGGCCAGCGCCGCGGCTGCCGCGGCGAGCTTTCCCGCGGCCTGTTCGTGCGCCGGGTGGCCTGCCGGGTGAGTCTCCGGGTTGAAGCAGCCGGGACAGCCGAGCGTGCAGCCCTGGCTCCAGACCACGAACCGCACGCCCGGGCCGTTGGCCCGGCTGCGCGGTTCCACCGCATGAATGCGCCAGCGCACCCGCGAGTGCTTCGGGGCCTGAAGCCCGCGGGTGGACCCGCGTCGCCGTCACCGTAGCTCCGCGATGGCCACGTCATCGGCTGCTGCGCACAGTGGTCCTGGCGCGCCGAGCGACACCTCGGCGCCGAACCGGTAGTTCAGCCACGCGCCGAGGAGGTCCACCAGCAGCCAGGCCGGCGAGTCCACGTCGGTGACCTGCAGCGCGTGCGTGACCACCCGGGCGTCGGCCGGGGTGAGCGACGCCAGCGGCCGCCGCTGCCCGGGCGCGCCAGCCACGATCCGGACCAGGTCCAGGCCGCCGGCGGCCGCCAGCGCCCATGTCTCGTCGTCGAGGCACTCCAGCCATACGCCGAAGACCGCCTTGAGATGGAGCTCAGCTGCCAGCCGGTGCAGAGCCCGGCTTGCCAGCCAGCCCCGGCTGCCGTTCGCGCGCCGACGCTGCGCGCGGCGGGCGAGCCGGGCCACCCGCTCAGGTGTCAGCATGCCTGTGCCGTCAGCATCGCCGTGCTCCGCATCGCCGTAATCGCCCCGCGACGCCGGTAGTGTCAGCTTTGGCGGGCTCAGTGCCACTGCCGGTCCTGCTGCTGCGTTTCCACGTCCTGGTAGGCCTCGCCGGTCAGCTCCTGGGACTCGACCTCGCCGCCGAGCAGCCGCAGCAGGTCCTCGGTCTCGCTGAGGCAATCCATTCCGGAAATCCCGTTAACGTGTATTTCGACCTTGCCATCAGGGCCGATCGTTACTTCGATGATTTCCTCAGCCATGGGAGCTCCCTCGGCCGTTCCGCCTGCGCTTGGTGTTAGCTACTTCCCCCTGAAAAACGCGCGTGGCGGTTCGTGATCTTGGAGCCGTGGGCAGGCATGATGGCCTCGACCCCTTGGGCTAGAAGGGATCGAGGCCATCGTGTTCCGCACCTTAGGCGATCAGCCGTCGCTGTGGGAGTTGCTGCTGCCCGATGAGCTGCTGAAGCTTCCAGAGCACCTTGCGCGGGTGGATGCGCTGCTGGATGACCCCGCGTTCTTCGCCCCTTTCGCGCCGCATTTCGATCCGGTGATCGGCCGGCCGTCCACTCCGGTGGAGTGCTACCTGCGGCTGATGTTCCTGAAGTTCAGGTACCGGCTGGGGTATGAGAGCCTGTGCGCCGAGGTCAGCGACTCGATCACGTGGCGGCGGTTCTGCCGGATCCCGCTCGATGGCAAGGTGCCTCATCCGACGACGCTGATGAAGCTGATCCGCCGGTGCGGGGAGCAGGCGGTGGCCGGGCTGAATGAGGCGCTGTGGGCCAGGGCCGCACGGGCGAAGCTGCTGCGTACTGACCGGGTCCGCGCCGACACCACGGTGATCCCGGCGAATGTGGCCTACCCGACGGACTCGGGGCTGCTGGCCCGGGCGGTGGGCAAGCTGGTGCGCGCGGCGCGGCGGGTGCAGGCGGCGGGCGGGGCCCCGGATACGGCGATGACTGACCGGCGGCGGGCGGCGGCGCGCCGGGTCCGGGAGATCACCAGCAAGCTGCGCAGCCGCAGCAAGCTAGGCCGGGAGGAGACCAGCGCGGCTATCCGCCGGGTGACCGGCGAGCTGGCTGACCTCGCGGGGAAGGCCGCGGCCCAGGCCGCGGCGGTGCTGCGTAACGGCCGCCGCGCGGTGCCGAAGGCACTCAGCGGCCGGATGCGCGGCAGGCTGCGCCGGGCGCTGAACGAGCTGGCGGTCACTATTGAGCGCACCGGCACGGTCATCGCGCAAGCCCGTCTGCGGCAGGCCGGGCGGACACCGGACGGCGCCACACGCCTGGTCAGCCTGCATGACCCCGACGCCCGTCCGATCCGCAAGGGACGCATCGACCGGCCGGTCGAGTTCGGGTACAAGGCCCAGGTCACCGACAACGACGACGGCATCGTCCTCGACTACAGCGTCGAGTACGGCGCCGCCCCCGACGGGCCGCAGCTGGCACCCGCCATCGAGCGGGTCACCTGCCGGACTGGCCGCGTGCCCCGCGCAGTCACCGCCGACCGCGGCTACGGCCAGCCCGCCGTCGAACGTGACCTGCACGACCTGGGCGTCCGCACCGTAGCGATCCCCCGCCAGGCCACCACCTCAGCCACCCGCAAGAAACTCGAGCACAGCCGAAGCTTCCACAAGCTCGTCAAGTGGCGCACCGGATCAGAAGGGCGGATCAGCTATCTCAAACGAGGCTACGGCTGGGACCGGACCCGCCTGGACAGCAGGCACGGGGCCGCGATCTGGTGCGGCCACGGGACCTTCGCTCACAACCTGGTCAAGATCAGCACCCTGGCCAGCTGACCAGCACCGGCCAAAGCACCAGCCGACCCACCCAGCCGACTGCCCGCTCCCGGCCCTCACACAGCAGGTCCCTTTTTCAGGTCGAAGTAGCTAATGCTCGCCAGGCCATTCGTCCGTTCCTGCCGCGGGATCAGGGCGCCGGGGTCGGGGCCGCAGCGGGCGTTGCGCTGTGGGTCCACCATGAGTCCAGGGCGGCGAACGTCGAGTTCGGCGCGCCCTGAGCGACGACGAACGTGTTCTCGCTCGGCATCGTCCAGGTGTAGGCCGGCTCGTTGCCGCTGACTTCCTCGCACTCCAGGACCTGGCCGGCGCGCTGCGGATAGAACTGGTTGTAGTAACCCTGGGTGGCCTGGCTGGTGGCGTTCGGCGGGGGGCAGCTCGAACCCGCGTCCGCGCCGTCGAACCCCCACCAATTGTTGTAAGCCGCCCAGGCTGCCTGGTAGTGGGCCGCGCTGTCGAGCTGGTAGGCGTAGACCGCGCCGCTCGTCAGCCCCGGGACCTGATTGCAGGCCAAGGCCCCGACCACACCGGTCATGGTCCAGTGATAGGGCGGGGTCAGCGTCGTGCACTGGATGCTCGGGTCGTCGAGGACCGACGGCAGCAGCTGCGTCAGGTCGGCCATCCCGGCCGGCTCGCTGGGCGAGGTGCCGGCGGACGGGGGCCGCGGCTTCCCGTGTGAGGTAGCCGCGGACGGCGGCGTCGTGTGGCGGGCGAACGGGAACAGGTGCGTGCCCGCTGCGATCCCTACGTAGGCCAGCAGCAGGACAACAACCACGGCGACCGACACGAGGGCTGTGCGCCCGCGGGAGCCGGAGCGGCGCTGGTAGCCCATGCCTGCTGGCGGCGCAGGCCAGCCGCCGGGCTGCTGGTAGCCGGACGGCTGCGCTGTCTGCTGGTACCCGGGCTGCTGGTAGCCATACCCGGACTGCTGACCCGCGGGCTGCTGGGCGTCCGGCGGCGCAAACCCGTACCCAGGCTGCTGGCCCCCTGGCTCTGGCTGCTGGTAGCCGGACGGCTGGGCTGGCTGCTGGTAGCCGGACGGCTGGGCTGGCTGCTGGTAGCCGGACGGCTGGGCTGGCTGCTGGTAACCGTATCCAGGCTGCTGATATCCGTATCCGGACTGCTGCTGCGCCCCGTACCCAGGCTGCTGGACCTCGTATCCAGGCTGCTGGACCTCGTATCCAGGCTGCTGGACCTCGTATCCAGCCTGCTGCGTCCCGTACCCGTATTGCTGCGTCCCGTATCCGGGCTGCGGCGCCCCGTACGCCGGCTGCTGAGCCCCGGGCTGCGGCGCCCCCGGCTGCTGGAACCCGGGCTCGGACGGCGGGAGCGGCTGCGTGGCGGCCGCTCCAACCGGGTAGCCAAGTGCCCGGGCGAACGCTGAGGTGATCCACTGACAGGACGCCAGGTCGAGTCCCGTCCGCTGCGCCAGTTCGTGGGCGGCCTGCTGAATCGCTGCAGCGGGATCAGCATGCTGCTGCAAATGCTGGAGCAGCGACGGCGCGATGTTGGCCCCCGCTGCCGTCACGAGCAGGTTCCGCGCGTGGGGCATGCCCGGCATCAGCCGACCCGCGACGTCGCCGAGAGCCTGCGGGTCACTGAGGACGCTGATGCCGTGGGACGCAACCGCTGAGCTCAATGCCTGGCGGACGGAGTCGTCCTGTAGTTGCTCGCTCATGGGGCAGGAACATTCCTCATGGGTTTCCAGGTGGGCAGCCTGGGGTGTTAACGTGCCTCCGGTGCCGGAGGTCACGTGCACGAGCGTATCCGTTGGAAGCGCGCCGGGAAAAGACACCGAGGCACGGTGAAGCAGGAGGCGCGGGATGTTGCCAGGCCCGGGCCTGGCAAGGCGGGACGGCCTTTCGCTGGTACTTCCGGAAAACGCTGCGGCGATCAGTGAATGTTTGAGAATCGGTGCCTTACGGGATTGCCAAATGCAGGATTTCCCGTCGTATTCCTGCGCGGTCAGCCTGCCGGCGGGTCGCTGTCCACGATCAGCGCCCCGCCGTGGCCCCAGGTCAGGTAGCGGTAGGACAGGTTGATCAGCGCGGAGATCCGGTTGCGGTTGCCGAGCAGGGTGATCAGGTGCAGCCCCAGCCATGCCCACCACGCCAGGTACCCGCGCACGCGCACCCGGTAGGGAAGCTGAACGACGGCGGAGTGCCGCCCGACCGTGGCCAGAATCCCCTTGTCGTGGTACTCGAACCCGGCAGTGGGCTGGCCAGCGGCGAGCCTGACGATCTGATCGGCCGCGTGCCGCCCGGTCTGCAGCGCGGGCTGGGCCAGCTGCGGCAGCGGACTGCTCTCGACCCCCGCGATGTCGCCGACGGCGAAAATGCGGTCGTGCCCGCTGACCCGCAGGTCCGGCCCGACCTGAATCCGGCCGCCGCGACCCTGCGGCAGCCCCCAGGCGCCGATCGATCCGGGCGCGCTGACACCGGCGGCCCACACGGTGATGTCGCTGGGAATGTGCTCGCCGTCGGCCAGGACCACATGTTCGGCTGTGACCTCGCGGATCGTTGTGTTCAGCCGGACGTCCACTCCCCTGGCCTGCAGCTGGCGGCGGGCGTAGTCGCGCAGCGACGGGTGAAACGGCGCCAGCAGCGTCTCGGTCTGCTCGACCAGCCTGATGTGGACCCGCGCCCGGTCGATCCCCGGGTAGGCGGTGGGCAGCGCGATGTTGCGCAGCTCCGCGAGGGTCCCGGCCAGCTCCACGCCTGTCGCGCCGCCACCGACCACGGTGACCGCCCACTGCCGGCCCGCCTCGTCGCCGCTGAGCCGCTCGAGCCAGGAAAGGATCCGGTCCCGCAGCACGACCGCGTCGCGGCGGGTGTACAGGCCCTGGCTGTACTTATCCGCCCCGGGGACTCCGTAGTACGCCGCCGACACCCCGGTGGCCAGGACGAGATAGTCGTAGTCCAGCGTCTCGCCCCGGGCCAGCGTGAGCTTGCGCGCGGTCGCGTCAATGACCGCCAGGTCGCCGTGCTGAAAACGGGCACGGTAACGGTGCGCGAACGCCCGGAGCGGGTACGCGACGTCGCTCGGGGTCAGCCCTCCGGTCGCCACCTGGTACAGCAGTGGCTGGAACGTGCTGTAGATGTTGCGGTCGACGAGCGTGACCTGCATGCCCGAGCGCGCGAGTCTGCTCACGGTGGCCAGCCCGGCAAACCCCATGCCCACGACCACGACCCGTGGCGCCGTTCCCCCGGGGTAGCGCCGCGCGCCCAGTCGCAACCTGGCCATCTCTCACCCTCCTCGAAGGGCTCGCTACCCGGTCAGGCTGGCTGTTAACCAGATGCCGGGCGGCAGTCCGCAGCGCACCCAGGGCCGCGATCTGGGGCGAAGCACAGGGCTATTGACACTGCCATCGCGCCAATCATACTGACAGGTAACTAACCGGCAGCTGGCGGGCCGGGCGCCGCTCTTCACTGTCGAGGTGGCTTATGCTCCGCATGGGAACAAGCATCGTTTCGGCGGCCGCGTGCCTGGCCTTGCTGGTAATGCCGGCGGTCAGTGCATCGGCCGCGTCCGTGCCGCTGCCCGATTCGATGGCAGCCACTGGTGACTCCATAACCACCGCTTTCGACGTCAACTGGAGCGGCGTTCTGCAAAGTACCCCGCAGGATTCCTGGTCGACAGGCACGAACAGCTCCGTAGACAGCGTGTACAGCCGGATACTCGCCGCCAACCCTGCCATCAGCGGGCACGAATACAACGACGCGGTGCCCGGCGCAACAATGTCCGCCCTGAATGGGCAGGTCGAGCAGGCCGCCTCGCAGGGAGTGCAGTTCCTGACGGTTGAGATGGGCGCCAATGACGTGTGCACTTCCAGCGTCGGCGACATGACGTCCACGGCCACGTTCCAGTCCGAGTTCCACACGGCACTGACTAACTTCACCAGCGCCGACCCGGGCGCGCACATCTTGGTTGCGTCGATCCCGAATATCTACCAGCTGTACGAGGACGAGCACAGCAACTTCCTGGCCGAGCTGGAGTGGAACGTCTTCGGCATCTGCTCGGACATGCTCAGCGTCAGCGCGACCAGTGCGCAGCGCCAGCAGATCGTGACCCAGGAGCAGGCCGACAACCAGGCGCTGGGCACCGTGTGTGCCCAGTTCTCGCAGTGCTTGTTCGACAACGACGCGATCTACAACGTCAGCTTCAGCTCTTCAGACGTCAGCAACGTCGACTACTTCCACCCGAGCGTCGGCGGGCAGGCGGAGCTGGCGGCCGTGGCCTGGTCGGCCGGCTACTGGCCCAGCACCGGCTGACCGGCCGGCATTCCGCTGCTGGCGGTCATCGCTCGGCCTGACCGGTAATGCGATTGGCCAGGGCCCGGAGCACGCTCCAGGTCTTGTCGGCGTCGGCGGTGACGGCGTGGGGCCTGAGCAGCCGCTGGGAGTCCAGGGCTAGGTCGTTGATGTCCCAGCGCAGCCGGTAGAGCTCCAGCAAGTCCGGCTGTGGCACCACGCCGGTTGCATTGGCGTATGCCGCGAGAATGGTTCCGTCGCCGGCGTCCAGCGCCCACAGGTCGCGCTCTGGCGGCGCGATCAGTGCCGTGTCCCAGTCGACGAGCAGCCAGGTCCCGCCCGTGGTGAGCATCGTGTTGCCTGGATGTGGCTCGCCGTGGGTGATCACTTCCCGGCCTGGCCTGGATCTGGCCTGTGCCACGAGGGCGTCGTAGCGGGCGAGCAGCCGCCGGATCGCTGTGGCGTTGTGCTTAAGCAGGCCCGACGTGGCCAGCGCGTACGGGCCGCAGTCAGCGGCTCCGGCGGCTGGGTCACAGGCTGTCTCAAGCCCGCCGCGGAACGGCACGCCGAAGTCGTCGGCCAGCGTGTGCCGCCTGGCGACCGCCGGGGCGCCGTGCACACCGATCACGAGGCCGAGCAGGCCACCGGGGATGCCGGGCGCAGAGAAGTCACCCCAGCTGAACGCCTGCCCGTCAACGAACGGGTACACAGCCACGGCGAACCTGTCGTTGATCCGCGCCAGCGGCTCGCCGTCCCGGGCCGCAGCGGGTGCCACAACGAATGTGGCGCCGCTGCGGCGCAGGTCGACAGCGGTGGCCAGCGAGGCACGCAGCCGCCCGAGCACCGCTGCCAGCGGCTCGCCGTCCGATAGCTGCTTGGCTTCCAGGTCGTCCACGGTGACGAACCAGCGTGACCCGGTGGTATCGGCAGCCTCCCAGTGATGGCTGCCCCAGCCGACGGCCCGGTAGGCCAGGGACGTGACGCTCATGCTCCAGCAGCGCAGCAGCACAGCGGCCAGCGCCGCATCGTCCAGGCCTTCAGGCGGAGTCAGCACCCGGCCACGCTAGGTGTCTGCCATGGGCAGAGGCCACCGGATAACGGCCGGACCCAGCATCGGTGCCGAGGGCGGACAATGGGCTGGAGGCACGAGAGTGCCGGGCGCGAGACACGGGAAGCCCGGGAGGGCACGTGAACAACTCGGTAGCTGTCGAGGCGCTGGCGATCGCGGTGTCGGCCGGCGTGCCAGTCCTCCTGTGGGGAAGTCCGGGAACTGGCAAGACCTCGGCCGTGGTCGCGCTGGCGCAGGCCATGGACTGGCCGGTTGAGGTGGTGATCGGCTCGATCCGCGAGCCGTCCGACTTCGCCGGGCTCCCGGTGGTTATTGACGGCGCTGTCCACTTCGCCCCGCCGCGGTGGGCGCAGCGGCTTCGGGACGCCGGCCGCGGGCTGCTGTTCCTGGACGAGCTGACAACGGCCCCGCCGGCGGTGCAGGCCGCGATGCTGCGGGTGGTCCTGGAACGCGTCGTCGGTGACCTGACGTTGCCGGCTGGCGTGCGGGTGGTCGCCGCCGCCAACCCACCTGAGCAGGCAGCCGACGGCTGGGAACTCGCTCCTCCGCTGGCCAACCGGCTGGTCCACCTGGACTGGCCGGTCGAGGCGAAGACCGTCGCGCGGGGCCTGGCCGTCGGGTTCCCGACGCCGGTGCTCGTCGGCCTGGACGAGCGGCCGACCACCGGGCAGGTAACTGGCGCGAGGGCAGCGGTGGCCGCGTTCCTGGAGGTCCGGCCTGCTCTGGTGCTGCAGTTGCCGTCGGCGCCCGCTGCGGCGAGCCGAGGCTGGCCGAGCCCGCGCAGCTGGGAAGCTGTCGCGCGGCTGCTGGCCGGGTGCGAGATGTGCCGTGCGTCGGAGGAGGCCCGCGCGGAGCTGGTGATCGGTGCCGTGGGTGAAGGTCCCGGCGTGGAGTTCCTGTCCTGGCTGGAGAACGCCGACCTGCCGGATCCTGAGCTCGTACTCGCCGACCCGGCCTCCTTCGAGCTGCCCGAGCGCAGCGACCGCGCGTTCGCGATCCTGACCGCGGTGGCGGCGGTCGCGGTCAGCCGCGGTGACATCGCGTCGTGGGAGGCAGCCTGGCAGGTGGTCGCCGCGGCCGCGCAGGGAGCACCCGACGTAGCGACACTGGTCGCCCGCACGCTAGCCACCCACAGGCCAGACGGGGCGGAACTTCCAGCCGCGGTGCTGGAACTGGCGCCGGTGCTGCGGGCGGCGGGGCTGATGCGATGACTCTCTCGTGGCGGCCAGTCGGTGAGCTGCCCGCTGAACTGCGCCAGCGCTGGGCGGCGGCCCGGGTGTGGGCCGCGCACCAGGCTCCCTATCTGGCCACGGCCGTGCTCGCGCTCGATCCCGTGGTGGTGCAGGCCGGCGAGGGTTCACCGGCGGCGGACCTGCGAGCGTTCCCGGCTGACCGCTCGTGGCACGTCTACCTGGACCCGGATGTACTCGCGGCCGCGGAGCCGCACCAGATCGGGTTCTGGCTGCTGCACCAGGTGACCCACCTGCTGCGCCAGCACCCCGACCGGTTCCCAGGGGCGCCGGGTCAAGCGGACGGGCCAGAGACCGGGTCTCTGACAACGAGGCCTGAGGCCACGGCGTCTCAGCCCACGGGCGCCCAGACCAGTGGGCAGCGGCGCTGGAACCTCGCGGGCGACGCGGAGATCAACGACGACCTGGTGGCCGGCGAGCTGGAGCTCCCAGCAGAGGCGGTGACGCCCACGAAGCTGGGTCTGCCCGACGGCCAGACGGCCGAGCAGTACTGGGATGCCCTCGGCGGCGGTCGGGCCGCAGGGAAGGCCGGAGGTGCAGAAGGCGGCGCTCCCAGCGGAAAGCGCAAGGATGACGGCAGCCCTGTCCCGCAGCCCAGCGCCGCGGGCGGCCAGCCAGCGGGGCAGCCCAGCGCCGACGCCGAGGGCGGCGGGCCGGCCAGCATGATGCCCCGGACTGCGGCAGCGGCGCCGACGGGCAGGAGCGGCCATGGAACAGCGGCCGGCCTGGGCTGAGCGAGATCGGTCAGCGGCTGCTCCGTCACGACGTCGCCCGGCGGATCACCGAGCACCAGCGGAGGCGCGGCAGCGTTCCGGAAGGATGGCAGCGCTGGGCAGACGGGGTGCTCACGCCCGTCGTCAACTGGCGCCGGCAGCTCGCGGCTGCGGTGCGCCGCGGGGTCGCCGACGTGGCCGGGCGGGTGGACTTCACCTACCGCAAACCCTCACGCCGGGCGGCGGCAGTGCCGGACGTGGTGCTGCCGAGCCTGCGCCAGCCGATGCCGCAGGTAGCCATGGTGCTCGACACCTCCGGCAGCATGAGCGACAGCATGCTGGCCCAGGCGCTTGGCGAGGTCAGCGGGGTGCTGCGCAGCCTCGGGCTGGGCCGCCGGAACCTGCGGGTGATCTGCTGCGACGCGGAGGCCTACGAGCACCAGCGGGTGCTCGATGCCCGGGAAGTGCGGCTGCTCGGCGGCGGCGGCACGGATATGGGCGCTGGCCTCATCGCCGCTGCCGCCCTGCGGCCGCGCCCAGACCTGGTCATTGTGCTGACCGACGGGCACACGCCATGGCCTGGCCGGGCGCCCGATGGTGTCCGCGTCGTCGTCGGCCTGATGGACGAGTCCGGGCGGACTCCGGACTGGGCGACGACGGTACTCGTCGACCCTGGGACGGCAGCGGCTGGCCCCGTAGTCAAGGCACAGTGGTGACCGGTCGAGACGAGGGCGACTCCGCCTGGGCCGAGCATGGTTTCGCGGCTGACCAGGCAGAGGTGTTCCGGCGGTGGCGGATCGGCCTTGACCAGGCGATGGCCTGGCGGAAGGCGGGAGTCGACGACGGCCTGCGGGTCGCGCAGTGGATCACCGCGGCGGTGACACCCGACTCGGTCGGCAAATGGCGCGATGCCGGGATCGACGCCGGCGAGGCGGTCCACTGGCACGAGATCGGCTTCAGTCTCGCAGCGGCCACGGATGCCTTGCGGCGGGGGCTCACCCCCGACACCGCGTTCGCGCCGCACTCGAGATCGCATCCTGGCCGGCCTGTCGCCGCGGCTGCTGCCCGCCTGGCCCCTGGCGTCCGCGGCGAGATCATCCGCCAGTTCCTCGACGCGGGTGTCCCGCCGAAAGTCATGCACGACTACCTCGAAGCCAACTGGCAGGCCGAGGAGGCCCTGCCATGGGCACGGGCAGGAGTGGCCGCAGCAGATGCCGCGATCTGGCGTGCCCTCGGCCTCACCGCCACCGAGGCCGGCCGACTTGCTCGCAAAGGGGCCGTCGCGGTCGAGACCATCCGGGACTGGTGGCGCGCTGGCATCCCGTTTGACGAGGTCGCCGACTGGATCGGCGCGGGCCTGACCGCGCAGGAGGCTGCCGACCAGCGGGCCAAGGGCATTACCGCCGAGCAGGCCGCAGCGCTGCGCGCGCTGCGGGACTCCGGCGACGACGAGTCGTAGCCAATATTGTGCCGCGATCAGCAGCCTTTGGCGTCCTGGCCTAGTTTCCTGCCGCGAAGCGGACACCGCGCCTGCCGAATCGGAATGGCTAAGCTCTGCCGAAGGGCATCTATCTGCCGAAGGGCATCTAAAGGCAGTGATCCGATTACCCTGACATGAGTTTGTGCGGCCTCCTCACCGGCGGACGCGGTGCTGGAGCCAGTCCGGACCCGGATGAGGAGGCGGCCGTCGGCGTGGATGAGCGAATCAGGCAGGCCGGGCTGCTGTATGAGCGAGCAGTCTTCAGCGGTGAGGCCGGGCCGCTGGCAGAGGCCGACCGGCTGCTTGACGCGGCGGAAGCCGATCTGGCTGTGGCACGCGGCCGGGTCCTGCATACACGGTTCCTGCTGCGCCGCGACGAAGACCAGTCTGCGGCTAGGGAGGACCCGGCCGAGCTCGCGCTATTCGAGCGCGCGGTCCAGCTGTACCGGGCGCTCGGTGACGTGCGCGGCGAGAGCGAGGCGCTGTTCTGGGCAGGCTGTTTCCATCAGATTGCCCGGCGCGACGACGCCGCCGCGGTACCCGCCCTGGAACGGTCTCTGGAGCTGGCGTCGCAGGCTGGCGACAAAGCTGTGATGTCTGAAGCGCTGCGCCACCTCGGCATCGCAGCACACGCCGCCGGGCACCTGGATGTGGCCAGGCAGCGGCTGGAGGAGTCCACACGGCTGCGCCGTGAGATTGGGCTGTTGCCAGGCGCGGCCGCGAACCTAGTCGGGCTGGCCTATATTGCCGCAGCCCAGGAACGCCATGAGGACGCACTGGCACTGCTCGATGAGGCCAATGCGCTCGCCGAGGCCAGCAACGCACAGCGCATCCGGCAACAGGTCACTCAGGCACGCGCAGAACTTCCAGGTCAGCTGGGCGGTCGACCTGCCTGACTGACTGCCCAGCCTCAGTCGCCCCGAACCGGGGGCTGCCCAGCCTCAGTCGCCCCGAACCGGGGTTACAGGCGCCCTTGCGCGCCTTCGTCATCGGCAGCTCGGACCACTCGCACCACGCCGCGCTGGCCCGGCACCTGCCGACCTATCTTGCCGCGGTCTGTGATCGTGCTTAGGGCTGGTGTCACTCGAGCACCCGGCGGGCGATGGATGGTGGCTTGCGCCCGGCGAGGATCCAGCCGGTGAGGGCAGCGGCGACGGGAACGCCGAGGATAGTGATGGCGAGGTACAGGAGTGGCACGTGGCTCAGGGTGCTGAGGTCGCTGAGGTCTCCGGCGGCCAGCGCGAGGTAGGCGCCGGCGGTTCCGATCAGCGCGCCGAGCAGAGCCAGGCCGCCTGCGGTGGTGGCGGTGAGGGTGCGCCGGGTCGTACTGGTGGCTCCGGCCGCGGTGAGGGTGCGCAGGTCGCCGGCGGCCTCGGTGCGGATCAGTGCCACGGTCATGGCGAGGACGCCGAGGGCGAGCAGTCCCCCGGCGGCCGTCGCTGCGGCACTGATCGTGGCGAGTGAGGCCTGGCTGTTCCTGGCCTCGATGATCAGGCCCGCTGTCGCGGCCACGTCTCGCGCGGCCGCGAGCTGCGCGGCTGTGAAGGGCTTGCCGGACTGGATGAGCCAGCCCGACTGTATCTGCGTCCAGTGTCGCCGGTGCAGGCCGCCCACGGTGATCAGCGATGTGGGCTGGGAGGCGTAGGACGCGGCCTGGATCCGCTGCACGTGGGTGACGGTCGCGAAGGTGGAGGGTGTGGTGACCACGAGCGGCCCAGCGTGGACGGTGAGGAATTCGGCGGCCGGGGTGATCGTGGCGGGGCTGATACCGAGGTAGCGGAGAATCGCTGGGGTTGCGACGTATAGCGGGAGCACGCTGTAGGTCCCTCCCCGGCTGCTGGCAGCGGGGTTCTGCGGGGCGCCCAGGGCGGCGACCGGCTGTCCTGCCTGACTGCCCGGCCCGCCGGGCTGCGGCTTGTCGGCCGGGTTGACGGGCATGTCAAGGGCGAACACCCCGGGGTGATGCAGCGGTCCGGCGATCTGGTGCACGGCAGCGGCCAGGGCGCCAAGCTGCGCGGGTGTCCGGAGGGGGACGACCGGGCCATCCGGGCCATTTCCGCCACCTGGCTGGCCGATCCAGACCAGGATCTGGGTGTCTGGCAGGTTGCCCGCGCTCGCTGCGGACCTGTCAGCGGCCGAGCTGATGATGATCGCCGCGGTGATCCCCAGGGCGAGGCTGATCGCGGCCAGGGCCGCTCCGGAGCGGGCCTGGTGACGGGCGAGGTCCCGCAGCGCCAGCCGCGCCGCGACCGGCGCGCGCCTGCCCAGCGCGGCGAGGGCCCGGATGGCCAGGGGGCTGATGAGCAGGATTCCCAGGGTCATCGCCAGCGCGCCGGCGATGATCAGCGGGGGGCGGGTCTGGTTGGCCAGGGCGAGGCAGGCGATGCCCGCCGCGATCATCAAGGCGGCCAGCAGCGCCGGGCGGTGCGCGGGCCTGGGCCGCGGCGGGCGGCCCGACAGGGCGAGCGTGACCGGCAGCCTGGCGGCCGCCCGCGCTGGCCACCACGCCGCGGCGGTCGCCGTCACGACGGCGAGCAGCATGCCCAGCGCGACCAGGTCCCACGGGATCGTGAGCCGGTCGATCCGGTGCCCGGCGAACGCATCCAGGCCCGGGGCGGCGGCAATCCACGCCGCCAGGCCGGCCACGGTCCCGGCAGCGGCGGCGATGACACCCGCGACGGCTCCGCCCGTGACCATCACCATTCGAAGCTGCTTGCGGGTCGCCCCGATCGCGGCGAGCATGCCGAGCTGACGCTGGCGCCGCGCGGCGATAACCGCGAAGCCTGCGGCTGCTACCAGGGAGACCAGGAGCAGCAAGACCGTGACGGCACCGAGCGCGCCGCCGGCCACTGCTGCCTGGGTGCTGGCACCCCGCGCCTGCCATTCCAGCGGGCCGCGGAATCGGTCGCGGAAGGCGCTGAAACTGGCCGGGCTGGCGTTCAGCAGCACCGTCACGGATTGCGGCGGACCCGCCCCCGACGGCGTGACGAGGACGAACTGGTCACTCAGATCACTGGGATTCTCGACGATGCCCGTCACCGTCTGGTGATGGCCACTGAGGGACAGCGAGGAGCCGATGCGCAGCTGAAGGGTCTGCGCTAGCTGTCCGGTGACGGCGGCCTGCCCGGCGCCAGAGGGGTAACGGCCCCGGGTCACGGCGATCATCGGACCGCTGTAGGGGCCACGCGGGTCTTCTGCCGGGAACTCGACGGTCTGGGCCGAGCCCGGGATCGGCACGAACCGGCGGCCGATCACCTGGATGGTCCCGAAGGCCTTCCTGGCCGCGGCGACGTCCGCCGCCATGGCCTTCGGGCCGTTCCCGCCGAACTGCAGCAGGTAGCGGGCGGAGCCGAACTGCGGGCCGGGCAGGGACGCCACGTTGTAGGCAGCCGACACGCTGAAGGCAGCCGCCGCGACCGTGAGGGTCAGCAGCGCGAGGACCAGGATCTGCTGCCGCCACTCGCGGCGGAACAGCCGCCACGCCCACCGGGCCACGGCACGCCGCGCCGGGACGCCGCCGCCCGCGGGGCCGGCCAGGACGGGCCGGTCACGCAGCGTGGCGGTCATCGCTGCGGGCCCTGGGTGAGCAGCGATTCCGGGCCCGGCGGGGTGCGGGTCTGATCGATGATGCGCCCGTCGCGCAGGAACACCACTCGGTCAGCGCACGACGCGAACTGCGCGTCATGGGTCACGATCACCCCGGCCACCCCGCGCCGGCAGGCGGCGAGCAGCAGCCGCATGACTGCCTCGCCGTTCACCGAGTCCAGGGCGCCTGTCGGCTCGTCGGCGAGCAGGATCTGGCGGTCACCCACCACCGCGCGCGCGATCGCCAGGCGCTGCCGCTCGCCACCGGACAGCTCATCGGGGAATCGGTCAGCCCGCTCAGCAACACCCAGCTCCTCCAGGGCCTTCATCCCCGCCGGGCGCGCGGCCCTGATCCCGACGCCGTCCAGTTCCAGCGGCAGTGTGACGTTCTCGACCGCGGTCAGCCCGGCGAGCAGGTTGA
This sequence comes from uncultured Actinomycetota bacterium, assembly GCA_963815375.1. Taxonomy (GTDB): domain Bacteria; phylum Actinomycetota; class Actinomycetes; order Streptosporangiales; family Streptosporangiaceae; genus JASHPR01. The sequence continues at coordinate 831,927 of CAWFGX010000001.1, forward strand.
AATCCTGAAAGACATAGCCGATCAGGCGGCGGCGCAGTTTCGCCTGGTCGTTAGCCGACAAACACGACAGATCGTGCCCGGCCACCAGCACCTGGCCGGCTGTCGGCTCTTCCAGGCTGCCCGCGATGGTCAGCAGCGTGCTCTTCCCAGAGCCGCTCGGCCCCATGACCGCCACCAGCTCACCGCCATCGACCGACAGGCTGACCCCCCGCAGCGCATCCACCTCGGCCGCCCCGGCCTCGTAGATTTTCGACACCTCGCGCAGCTCCAGCACCGCTGTCATCGCGGCACCTTCCTTCCTGTCCTTCGCGCCGGTGTCGGCACCGCAGCTGCCGTGGGCCCGCCGACCGGATCGGGTGCTGGATGCAGCTTCAGCCGGGCGTCGGCCGCATCCAGCCAGCGGACGATCCCATCCAGGCGGAACGTCTCGGCGTCGGCGACGAGCGCCAGCCCGATGTCGTCCTCTGCGGCCTCCGCCTTCAGGCGCCAGTACCGCTGCATCAGCTCGATCATGTGCCGCCGGTGGACCTGCAGGATGTCGTGCACATCAGCCCCGGGCACCCGCAGGCTGATCAGGACCTTGATAACAAGCTCATCCCGCGGCGGAGGGATGTCGCCGGCCGGGGTGTGAAGCCAGCCGTCCAGCTCGGCACCGCCGGCCGGGGTGATCGTGTATCTCTTCTGTGGCCCCGCCTCACGCTCGTCGTCGGACTCCACCAGCCCGTCGCGCTCAAGGCGCTGCAAAGTGATGTACACCTGCCCCACATTCAGCGGCCACACCTCGCCGGTCCGCTCCTCGAACTCCTGCTGCAGACGCAGGCCGTACTTCGGCCCCTCGCTGAGCAGGGCCAGCAGGGCATGCCGGACGCTCACCGGCCGAGCCAAACGCTTATCATAACGATTAGCATAACCGTTATAGTGAGGACCGCAAACGCCGAGGCCAGCGGCAGCGCCCTCAGACACAATTGGCGGTTACTCGCGCACCGGGCGCGGACCAGCACACGTGGCTGGGCGTGATCGGGTCTCTGGCCGGGCATACAGCCTGCCGACTATGCGTCGCTGCGCCAGGCCGCCTGGGACAGTTGGCAGACTTGCGCCCAGATCTGCCGGCCGGGTTCGTTCTCGTTTCTTACCCGGGTGCCACGACCGGCTCAACCTGACTTGCCATGATGGAAAGTGACAGCTACTCTTTCCATCATGGCAAGTCATGCAGGCCCCGACCGCACGGCCGCCAAGATGGCACCCGGCGAAGCCGCTAGCGCCATATCAGCCATCGACGCCAGCCGCTCCTGGCTAGCTGACCGGATCATCGCGCCAGGCTGGTACCACCCGGCATTCGGGTTGCTCGCGGGCGGCGTGATCGCCGAGGCAGAAATCCGCAGCTGGATGCTATTCGCCTGGTCGGTAGCTGCCTACACGGCCGGCTGCGGTGCGCTGATGTGGTGGAATCAGCGCCGTGTGGGCATCGCGATGAGGTACTTCGATGCCTGCACGCGAGCCGTCTTCGCGGGGCAGGTCCTGACCCTAAGCGGGCTGATCGCGGTCGCCTGCTGGCTCGGCCTTGACCGCGGGATACATGGCGCGTTCCTGGCAGCAGGCGTGCTCGCCGTGCCCCTGACCGTCGTGTCCGGGCGCTGGACGGACAAACTGCTCCGAGCACGCCTGCAGCCGGGCCAATGAGCACTGCCGCCCGCTTCGATGAGATCGTGCACGCGCCGAACCGGCTCCAGATCTGCGCGATACTGTCTGCTGTCAGCTCCGCCGACTTCGCCACGGTCAGAGAGGCCCTGGGAGTGGCTGACTCGGTCTTGTCCAAGCACGTACGGGTCCTGCACGAGGCCGGCTACATCGACGTGCACAAGTCCACCTGCGCGTCGCGAGTTCGGACCAGCCTGTCCCTGACCAGGGCCGGGCGGGCAGCTTATGACGGACACGTCGCGGCCCTCCAGGCAATCGTCAGCAACGTGGGCTTCCACGCCGACGCGCGCCGCCGACGGGTCCCCGCCGAGCACGGATCGCCTCCGCCGGGGCTCGCTCCTGCCCAGCAATGACCGGCCGCGGCGCGACGATGCCGAGCGTCACCCGGCCCGGCCAGCAAGTGGCAGGCACAGATGACCCATATCTGGGGTCCGTGCCCGGACCATCGTCAAAGCCCAGAGCACCGCTCAGAACGGCGGGACTGCGCGATCACGTACTGGACTGTGATCGGTACCGGGTGGCCTCTCAGCAGAGCGGTTCAGCCGAGGTCGTGGCCGTTTACGGTGAGAGTCACGTCGATGTTGCCCCGCGTGGCATTGGAGTACGGGCACACCTGATGGGCGGCAGCGACGATCCGCGCCGCCTGCTCCGGGTCCTGAACCTCGGGCAGGGTTACATCAAGCTCTACGGCTAGCTTGAAACCTCGCTCCTCGGTGGGCAGCAGGCTCACGCGGCTGTCGATCGAGACGTCACCCACCTCGGCGCGTTCACGACGGCCGACCACCCCCAGGGCACTCTCGAAGCAGGCCGCATAACCCACGGCGAAGAGCTGTTCGGGGTTCGTGCCACCGCCCTCGCCGCCCATCTCCTTCGGCGCCCGGAGCTGTACATCCAGGGCTCCGTCATTCGTGCGCCCGTGGCCGTTTGCCCGGCCGCCTGTGACCGTTGCCTGCGCCGTGTAAAGGACTCGTGCCATCTCGGCTCCATCCTCGGGATCTGCAGATTGCCCGGGTTGCGGCCCGGCTGGTCCAGTACCTGAGAGTGATCACAGGTGGCCAATCCGGCGGGTGACCGCTCTAATCTCACCGTATCCCGGAGGCACGCCATAGCCGGACACCCGACGATCAAGATGCCGAAGCACCTGCCTTCCGGGGCGCGGAGCTGGCGATTCTGGGCAGCGGCACCACCCGAGTCAAGCGGATGACCCCACGCCGATCACCCAGAACCGCAGCAGCCACAGTAGCGTCCCGGGACCAGGCGCGCGGGCTGCCGGGTAATGGAGCCCGATGGTGATCTGGACCTTTAGCTCGCCGTTTGCTACCGGCCATCCTGGAGGTCGGGCGGGAGCATGGTGCTGACTACTGGGTGTCCACCAAGGACCGCTCTGGGTCGCAGCGCGCGGCCGCAGTGTCCCTCAGATCAGGCCGGCTGGACCTATACACCCGAGTCCGCGGGGTCATCGTTGTGCCGGACTGCTGCGTCCGGCTGCGACACTGCGGCCAGCTTGCCGTTGCTCGCCTGCATGGGCAACTGGATGGGCACCTTGGCGATCGGCGGGACCTCGGGTTTGGCGGGGGTCTCCCCCCTCGTGATCTCGGCCTCGGCTGCATCCACGTCGCCGAAGTCCGCGAGTGACGCCGAATCGGCCGCCGACTTGCTGTCGCCCGCCGGCGCGGTGGGCGTGAACTTGTCGAAGAACCGCAGCAGTTCTACCGGCACCGGCATGACCAGCGTGCTGTTCTTCTCCGCGGCGACCTCGACGACCGTCTGAAGCAGCCGCAGCTGGAGGGCGGCGGGGTCGCGGGCCATGACGTTGGCCGCTGCGGCCAGGCGCTTGGACGCCTGGTACTCGCCGTCGGCGGTGATGATCCGCGCGCGGCGCTCCCGCTCGGCTTCGGCCTGCCGTGACATCGACCGCTTCATGCTTTCGGGAAGCGAGACGTCCTTGATCTCCACCCGCTCGACCCGGATGCCCCACGGGCCCTCGGTGGGCTCGTCGATGATCCGGCGCAGCTCCCGGTTTACGCTGGCGCGCTCGGAGAGCAGCTGGTCCATCTCCGACTGACCGATGATCGAGCGCAGCGAGGTCTGCGCCTGCTGGGAGATCGCGAACATGTAATTCTGCACGTTGATGGTCGCCTTGATCGGGTCCACGACCCGGAAGTAGACCACCGCATCAACCCGGACGGTCACGTTGTCTTTGGTGATGCCGTCCTGGGCCGGGACGGCCATGGCGACGATCTGCATGTTGACTTTCTGCATCCTGTCGCCGACCGGCCGGATCACGGTCAGCCCGGCCGAACGCGCCCCCGGCAGCACTCGCCCGAACCTGAAAACGATGCCCTGCTCATACTGCTGCACGATCTTGAACGAGCGGCCGGCCGCGATGAGCCCGAAGACGACGAGTATCACCAGGATGATCACCAGCGCAACCATCACTTGCACCTCTTCTCCCGTGGCGCCGTGGTAGCTGGCCGCCTTCGGCGGCCGGTCCCGGTGCCCGGGTCCAGCTTATCTACGTAATCAGAAACCAGCAAAATCTTTCTAGAAAAATTGTCGACCGCTAGGGCTGACGAGCTGGAGTTTCCCCGACCAGCCACGTCCGGGAGCTGCTGTACATCGCCCGCCACGTGTCGCGCAGCTGCGCGACATCGCGGCGCCACCGGCCTGCACCTTCACCCGCCGCTCAGCCAGCGCTCGCAGCGCCGCCGGGCGGTAACTCGCTCCCAGGCCCGCGCTCGCTTCCCTGGCGATCAAGGACGCGGCGCCTGCTGGCAACCACGGTCAGCGCCCCCAACCACGGCTCCCGCCCCCCAACCACGGCTCCCGCGCCCCCCCAACCACGACCGACACCCACCAACCACCGGCCCACACCTCAACCACCGCTCCCGTCCCCAACGACGGTCCACGCCACCCGAGGCAGGCTGTTTAGAATGGTCGTATTTATGGTTAACAGAAATCCGGAATGACCAAGGACTGTCCGTTATCCCGTTTAGACCAGGTCCGGAAACGAGCACGCAGCGGGGACTGTCCGCAACCCGGCTATTGGTCACAATCTGGCCCGAGATCAGCAATAAGGGACACGACCAGAACCCCGATCCGGGATAGCCGGGACATTTCTCAGTCGTATCCACTGAGAAATGTCCCGACTGATTGTCCCTTTGGCCAGCCTGGCCTGCGGCCTCGCACGCGATTCCGCAGATTTGATCTGCACGCTGACCATGGCGCGGATTCTCGGCAGTGAGCGCTACGAGGAAACGCCTGAGCGGTCCCGGCGAGACCCCCGCAGCGCCATGGGTGGGCAGCGATGTCGTCCCACCAGGGCGCCGAGGATTCAGGGAGCGTCATAGGTGCTGGCTTAGAGGTTTTGCACCGGTCGATGAGCATCAAAAGATCAACCCGTCGCGATGGTCACGCGTCGTCGGTCAGGAACGGGACGACGAAGGCGTTGAATTGTTCTGGGCTGCGGCTGTGTACGCGGTGGCCAGCCGGGATGGTGACCAGCCGGCAGTCGGGGATCTTCTGCGCTGCCTCGGTCAGCCGCTGCGGCGACACGTGGCTGGCTGGGCCACCGGAAATCAGCAGGGTTGACGCGGTGATCGATGCCAGCCGGTCCCACCAGGCTGGATCGGAAACGCGCAGCTGCCGGATCGGCGAGGTGACGGCCTTGTGATCAAAGCCCCGGCCACGGCTCAGCGCACCCAGCGCGGGCAGCAGCAGCCGGGCCGGCGACAGGCCGTGCGCCTCTGCAGGACCCCGGGCGGGAGCGGGCGGTTCCTCGAGCACCAGGCGGCTGATGCGCTCGGGCTGCTGCTGGGCGATCAGCGATGCCACGTAGCCGCCCAGTGAGTGCCCGGCCATGGCGACCTGATCCAGTTCCAGCACGTCCAGCAGCCCGATGACGTCGTCGCGGAATCCGGCAAGCGGATAGGCCAGGGTGCGGGAACTGCCGCCGTGTCCGCGCAGGTCGGCGGCAATCACGTGATGGCCGGATTGCGCCAGTGCCGACGCGAGGCAGTCCCATGTGACCGCGCTGCTGCCGCCGCCGTGCAGCAGGACAACAGGCCGACCGCCAGGATCACCGTTCTCCCGGCAGGAGATGCTCACCCCGGCGACAGCGATCGTGCGGACACTCGGCGCATAACGCGGGCTCACCGGGGCTCCGGCTCCAGGTAGGCGTCCAGCGCGGCGCGCAGCAGCGGTTCGACGTCGCGGGCTCCGGTCGCCAACTGCAGACTCCTCCACCCCCACAACTGGGCGATACCGTGCAGGTTGGCCCACAGCGCTCCCGCGACAACGGGCGGGGCCGCGTCTGGCCGTGGCCGTGCCCGGGTGATGAGGTCGGTCAGCACGCTGAACAGCGGCAGGCTGGCCTCCCGCAAGCGGAGATGGTTGCTCTCCAGCAGATCATGACGGAACATGAGCTCGAACATGCCGCGGTTGGCCAGAGCAAAGGCCAGGTAGACACGTCCCAGGGCCATCAGCTGATCCCGCGGGTCCGCCCGGCCGTCGCCGACAGCCTCGGCAACCTCGACAGCCAGGTCGGCGAAGCCGCGACGTGCGATGGCCGACAGCAACGACAGGTGGGTCGGGAAATAGCGACGCGGAGCCCCGTGCGACACCCCGGCCCGGCGGGCGATCCCCCTCAGCGTCAGCGCCTGGATCCCTTCACTGGCGACCAGAGCTGCACCAGCCTCTATCAGGCGGTCACGCAGACCCGTATCCGGCTCGCTCATAGACAGTGTCTACCAGCATTGGTAGACACTGTCTACATCGCGGTCACGTGCTTGAACAGGACCCAGCTCGGCGCCGATGGTGGCGACGACGTCGGCGATGGCCCGCGGGAGGCATGTCGTGGGCCGTCTCCGCTTCGCCCTGCTGGGCGGGCACCGGGAGATGTCGCCTCTACGGCCCGATCTGCAGCACGATTTTGCCGCGGGTGTGGCGGCCCGCGACACGCGCCAGCGCCTCGCGCGCCTGCTCCAGCGGCAAGACCGCCTCGACCTGCGGGCGCAGCTTGCCGGACTCGATCAGGTGGCCCAGTTGCTCAAGCCGCTGCCGGCCGCCGCTGGCGGCGAACGATTCACCAGTGATGCCGCGCTCGGGCTGGGCGGGAGGAGGGCCTTGCAGCACTATGAAGATCGCCCGGCCGCCGTCGCGGACCGCGCCGAGGGCCTGGTCGCGGGTCTGGCCCCCGGCGGCGTCGAACAGCAGGTCGACGCCGCCAGGAGTCACAGCACGCACCTGCTGGACCCAGTCGGCGGCGTGGTAGTCGAACACCTCGCTGGCGCCCAAGCTCCGCAGGTAATCGTGGTTGGGCGGGCTGGCCACGCCCTGCGGGCGAGCGCCTACGGCCGCCGCGATCTGCACGGCGAGGCTGCCCACGCCGCCCGCCGCGGCGGTGATGAGCACGGTCTCGCCGGCCTGCAGCCGCCCGCGATCGACTAGGCCCTGGTGGGCGGTCCCGCCGCCGATCACCAGCCCGGCTGCCTCGGCGAAACTCAACTGGCCGGGCATGGGGGCCAGGCGGTCCGCTGACGCCAGCGCCAGTTCGGCGAACCCGCCGCCCGCCGGGAACAAGCTTGCGTATACCCGGTCGCCCGGCTGCACGCCGCCCCGTCACCGGCCGCCTCGACTACTCCGGCGACTTCCTGGCCGGGCACGAACGGCAGGGTGAGTCGCGGGAAGCCGCCGCTGACGAATCCGACGTCCCACGGGCCGACTCCAGCGCCATGGACCCGCACCAGCGCCTGTCCGGCCACAGGGGCCGGGTCTGGCCGTTGACCCAGCTCCACGTTGTCAATCCCGCCCAGGTGCCGCGCCAGCGCTACTCGCATGGCTGTGGTCTCCTCACCTTGTGCTCCTCCGGCCCGCCGGCCGCATTCCGGGCCCGCCACCGCCTGGGGTTCTCGCTGGCCCGTGCGCGGCGGGCGACGCCGCAGCCGGTGGCTGGCGGCTCCTGCATGACGGCACCTGACAGGTCCCACCCTGACACGACTGGCTAGGACGGCCCGCGATGGCCCCGCGTTCAAGATCAGTGACAGTCAGCCGAACGACCAGTTCAGTGCTGTTATGGCCGACGCCCATTACACGCCAGCCGAAAGGCATAACGGCGGCTCTTGATCGAAAAACCGCCGGCCAGGTGTGAAGCACGGAATGCGACAGGATGGCCGTCAGGTCCCAGACGCGGAACGCCAGAATGCGAGCCACTCTTGAGTTCAGCCTTCGCTTGTTGGCCGGGTCAGAACAGCCGGATCTGCGCCCTGTCACGAGATACGCGCGGGCGGCCACGATGATGGCTTGAGGGCTATATTGGGGCCGTGAAGGCATTCGCTGGAATGTTCGAAACGCATCTGACTGTGCGCCTGCCGGGGCGGCTGGGTGAGGGGGACGAGGGGCTGGCCCGATGGGCGGAGCCGCGCGGGATGAAGTACACGAAGATCTTGCTCGACCGAGGGGCGGCTGTGCAGCAGCCGATGCTCACCTATCGCGGCTCCGGGATTCTGCCAGCGCAGGTGGTGCTGGCCCGGCGGCGGGTAGGGGAACTGTGCCGAGCCGGTTTCGACGTTGTGCGCGTGAAGGTTGAGGCAGCACCGTGGAATGAAGACGTCCCGCAGAGTGCCGCGGAGGCTTCGGCACTGATGCCCGGATGCTACTTCGAGCACCACGTGAAGCTCGTCCTCGCCGATGACTCCGAGGCCGACGCGGTCCGGCGGATCGGGACGCGGCATGCGGGGCATGTGTCGCGGAACGCACGCCGCGGCCTGCACGGCGGCCTGCACGAGCGCTTCCTGACTCAGCGGTGCCGGCTGGTCGGGCGTCCCGAGGCTCGTCGGCGGCTGGAGGCCCTGCTCGGCGCACTGGCGCGGGCGGGACACCATGTCATCGAGGTCGAGGAGGAGTTCGTCGTGCACGATGACAACCCGGGCCTTGACCACGGCTGGGCCGGCGCGTGACCGCTTCCCGCGAGCGGGCCGCTCATCGCGCCGCGCTCGACCACATGCTGGACCTGATCATCGCGCTGCCGTGGAGCGACACGCTGGTCCTGCGCGGCAGCAGGCTCATGCGCGCCTGGGCCGGGGACCTGGCCCGTGAGCCGGCCGACCTCGACTTCGTGGTGCTGCCCGGCCTGTCGGTCCCCATCGACCCGCTGGACCCGCATCCCTATGCGCCCGGTTTCGACGTCGTCCAGCAGTGGCCCGAGTTCGCCGACGGCGCCGGCCGCTACGAGATCTGGAATGACGGGGATGAGGAGTTCTGCACGCGCGGCACCAGGGTGGTCGTACCTCCGGAAGGACTCCGCTGGGACCTGGAACCGGACTGCTCAGAGTTCGTTTCTCATTACCGCGTTGACCTGGCTGAGCAGGTGCGACGGTGGCCCGATGCAACGTCGGGCGTCGTGCTCGACCCTGACCACGCGCGCACCGACGGCACCTGGATGTACTCCTACAGCGACGACGGGCCTGGCGGCATTCGCGTGATCGTCCCGTGGAACGCGCCTGGGCTGGCCGGAGGCCAGGTGCAGGTCGACTTCGCCCTGGACGAGCGCCTCCCCGAACCACCCGCCTGGACCCGGATACCTCTCACACACGACGCCACGCGGCAACTGCTCGTCCAGGCGGCGACCCCGGAACTCTCCCTGGCCTGGAAACTCCTCTGGCTGCGCACAGACAGCGCCACCGGCGAGGGCCCACGCTCCAAAGACCTGTACGACGCGGTCATTCTCGCCGAGGACAACCGCACTCATCTCTCACCGAGACTCCTGCGAAGGGTCATGGGCCAAGGTGCGAGAACGGCGCGCGTGCCTGCCGGCAAAGCCAGTATCGAAATTTCACCTCCGACGCGCGAGGACTGGTCGGCCTTTGTCGCGGATAACCCTGGAACCGGCGGTTCCGCGCGCGATTGGCTGAACCGCCTGACCTCCGCGCTCGCATCGATGGAATCCGCACGCTAGTGCTCCCCGCCGGGTCTCATCTGCGTTCCCCTCGGCGCGCCGGCCCGCCACCCGGATCAGCGCATAGCGCGGTTGCCCGCACAACTGGCCATCGAACGGGCGCAATGACTGAGCGTGACCTGCCCCGCGGCAGGTTCGTGATGTGGTCGGCCGGGCGGGTCAGTGGCTCGACTCCCACGCAGCCTCCTCACCGGCGACGTCGCGGAGCAGGTTCCCCAGGGCGAGTCCGTACTCGTAGGCGTGGTAGCCCCAGGCCGGGCCGGTATCGTCGGTGCCGCCCACGATGCCTTCGTTCACCACAAGCCGGGCGTGGCTGGTCCCGGCGAGGCTGGTGACCTGTAGCCAGCTGGCACCGCCGCGCTGTTCGCAGGTCGCCGAATAGAGCGCGGGGTAGGTGACCCACGGGGTGGTAACCGGCTCCTTCAGCCCGAACTGGGTGGCCGTGAGCAGGTAGGGATCCAGGTCGGCGGTACCGCCGCCGAGAGCGGCCGGGTTAACGCAGGCGATCTGCTGGCCGGCCTTGGCCGTCTGCCCGGACTGCAGGCTCACGCCCTGGCCCGGCCGGCCGAACACCGAGTCGGCCGGAGGCTCCGAAGAATAGGAGGAAAAGGCGACCGCGCAGCCCGCCTGCGTGGCCGAGGTGCACAACGGGACCTTCGTGAACGTCGAGCCCGGCCAGCTCCCCCGACGGGACCTGGAGGTTCCCGCCCACCAGGATCGCGACGAGGAGACGGCGCAGGACGGACGGTTCGCGGTCGATCTGGGCGGAGATGAGGTGGATGAGGACCGCCGCGCCCTGCGAATCCCCGATCAGGATGATCGGCTTGCTGCCGCTATGGGTGAGGAACCACTGCCAGGCGGGGAGCACGCTGTCGTAGGCGACGGTGAAGGTCGAGCGCATGAGACTCTCGTCGCCCGCGAGCCCTTTCAATACGCTCGTAAAGGTCTGCTCGCGGTACAGCGGCGCCGACACGTCACAGACCTGGGAGAAGGGAGCCGTTTGCTCGTTCGCGATGTATGTCTCCAGCTGGGTTTTGGCCAAGTCGGCGTTCGCGGTCGCGGCCAGGCTTGCCGTCGGGTAGACGTAGAAGCAGTCGAACTTCGATGCCGCCGCCGAATCCGGCCAGGTGGTCGGCGTGACAGTGCCGCCCGCGGTGACCGCCGAGGCGCCCAGGCCAGAGGTGCACGGGTCTGCCCTCTGGCCGGGCTGGCACAACCAGGCGGGGGCCACGGCCTCGCGCGGCGCTTTGGCCGGCGCGCCCGCGGGCTGGCTCGCCGACGAGCAGCCCGCTGCGACGAGCGCGATGGCAAGGGTGCCGCAGATAGCTCCTGCGGGCAGCCGGCACCGTAACCGGGCCCTGCCCGGGCCACTGCTCCGGGCGGGCCGGGCGGCCAGCTGCGGATCGTCCCCGATCTCAGCCGACGCTGTCAGCGGCGGGCTGGCGGGCTGGGCCTGCTGGTCGCTATCCGGGTGGGGTGCCTGCTCGGTGGTGGGCCGCCGGTGGAGGAACAGGGTGAGGGCGGTGACGAAAGCAAGGATCTTCGACGCGATGTTCAGCGCGGTGGGGAGCGGGGCTGAGGGGTAGCCAAATCCGGACAGGGCCCAGACCGCGAATATGCCCAGCATCAGCGCGAAGGAAAAGAACGTGGCCCTGGTCAGCCGCACCATCGGCGACAGCCGCAAGAGCAGCAGCGTAGTGATCTCGATCGCGAACAGGGGCGCGAAGAACAGTGCCCGGTATAGCGCCGGGTCGGGCGGGATCGGGGGGTAGGTCCTGGCCATCACGATGAGGTCGAAGGGAAGCTCGAAGATCATCGGTGCGGCCATCGCGCCGATGGCCGCGCTGACCAGCCTCGTCCCGAAGCCAGGCGAGTCGCGCGAGATGATGACGCAGAAGACGGCCAGGGCCGCCGTAAAGGTGACCGGGGCGATGGAGTCCTTAGGCGTGTCCGTGACCACGCTCAGGCCATAGGCGTGAATGTACTGCCGGATGTAGATGGTCGCGCCGACCAGGAATGCCGGCATGGAGGCGACCCAGGCCAGGATCAGGGCTACCCGGCCCACCCGCCCGGGCCGGGTAAACCGGACGGCCAGCGGCAGCCGGATCCCGGCCACGGTCGTACCACCAGCGACGGCCAGCACGGCGATGGCGAGCAAGATCCTCGCATCCCCGCTGTAGCTGACCCATGTGCCGTACTGAGTCATGACGTGCACCTGCTCTCGCAAGCCGCGCGCTGCCCGGACAGGGCATGCGCCCAAAACTGATATCAGAATACTAGTTTTGTGATATCAGTTTTGTCAACCGGGAGCAGCACGGCAGGCGCGGCAGGCCCGGGATTGGCGATGATCACCGTGGCCCGCTCATAGGGCATTTGCAGAACGTACGGTGGTTTCCGTGCCCGAACTGCCTTATGCCGGCGGCGGCCTGGACCGCGGCGGGTCGCGCCGCGCCGACGAGCGCTGGATCTGGGGACTGCTGGGCGAGCAGGCGCCTGTGGCGGGATGACCAGGCCGGCCACCGCGGGCACCAGCGATCGTGCGAGGGCTGCGGACGGCTGCTGTTCCCGCGCATCGAGCCGGCCGTGATCACGCTGGTGACCGCGTCGCCTGAGCTGGGGGCGAGGACCGCTGCCTGCTGGCCCGGCACGGCGGCGCGAAACCGGGCTCGTTCGCCACGCTGGCCGGCTTTCAATCCGGTGAGTCGCCGATGGCAGCCGCACACGCCACCCGCGAGTCGATGCCGGCCAGGCTGACAGCAACGTCTCCTCACGGTTGGGAATGTGGTCTCGGGCCAGGTACGCCCCGGGCGCTCGGGGGCGTACCTGCGTGGGGCTGGTGGGGGTCAGTCTGTGATGGAGCCGCCGCTGAGGTTGAGGACGGTGCCGGTGATCGCGGCTGCCTGGTCGGACGCGGCGAAGACGGCGGCGCTGGCCACTTCGGCCAGGGTGGGGAAGTGTTTGCGGTGGGTCAGGCCCACCATCATGGCGGTGAACTGCTCGCGGGTTACGCCGGCGGTCTTCGCGTGCTGGCCGAACACGGTGTCGATCGTGGCGGTCTCCGGGAGGGCGTCGGGGCGCAGGCAGAGCGCCCGGACGCCGTGCAGACCCAGTTCGGCCGACAACGCCCGGGTCAGCGCTTCGATCCCCGCCCACGCCGGGGCCATCCCGCCGGTCAGCGGCGCGGCCAGCCGGGCGGGTGTGGCGGTGAGGGTGAGGATCACCCCCGACTGCTGCGGGATCATCCGCCGGGCGGCGGCCCGCGTGGTCAGGAAGTGCGATGTCATATAGGTGTGGACGGGCAGGGCGAAGCGTTCCAGTGCCAGCTCGGCTAGCGGCGTGCCCTGGATGCCTTCCTGAGGAACGGCGATCGCGTTGAACGAGATGTCCAGGCTCCCAGCCTGGGCGGCGACCGTGCCGGCATGGTTTTCGACCGCGTCCTCGTCGGTCGCGTCCACGACCGCGGTGTGAGCGGTCCCGCCAGATGCGGTGATCTCCTTGGCCACTTTGTCCAGCGCCGTGGCGCTGCGGCCGGTGAGGAACACTGTGGCGCCCTCGGCGGCGAAGGCGCGGGCGACGGTGGCGCCGATCGCCCCGGCCGCCCCGTAGATCACGGCGTTCTTGTCTGCGAGCTGCATTGCTGGTCCTCCAGTTCTGGCTGCGGGGCCGCCCGGGACGCGCGGTCCAGTAATGCAGATCCGCCAGGCCTGCCGGAATCGCCGGGCAGGCGGATTCGGGCTGCCCGGTGATTTCCGGCCCGCCGGAGGATCCAACCAGTGAGCGGCCTGAAACGGCCGCGTGAAGCAGAACCCCCGACCAGCAGCGAGGAGCAGAAATGAACGATCTACTCGACAGCGCTGTCGCCGCACACGGCGGCTTGGACCGATGGAATCAGGTCAAGTCGATCACCTTCGACGCGTCTATTACTGGGGCCTTCTGGCACCTCAAGGGCAAGGGTGAGGCACTCAAGGACGTTCGCCTGGAGGTGGACACCAGCCGGCAGATGGTGACGATTGAGTTCGCCGGTCACGACAAACGGTCGGTCTTCGAGCCCCACCGGGTCGTTGTGCAGCGCCGTGACGGCGCGCTCATCGAGGCACGCGATGACCCGGAGAGGTCGTTTGACGATCACCAGTTCGAGACCCCGTGGGACGACATTCATCTCGCCTATTTCGTCGGTGAGGCGCAGTGGACGTATCTGAATACGCCGTTCCTGTACACCTGGCCCGGGTTCGTCACCGAAGAGATCGCCCCCATCGAGGCCGACGGTGAAACGTGGCGGCGGCTGAAAGTGACGTTCCCCGATCACATCAAAAGCCACACCCGCCAGCAGATCTCGTGCTTCGGCCCGGACGGCCTACTGCGCCGCCATGACTTCACCATGGACGTCCTCGCCGGGGCGCCCGGGCAGCTTTATGCCACCGACTACCGCGACGTCGACGGCATCATCATCTCGAGCACGCGACGCGCCTACGCCGAGCAGAGCGGCCACCAGATCGTCATGGTCGCCATCGAAATGAGCAAGATCACCCTCCACTGACCTCACGCATCCCAGGGCTGCGCCACCAGATGCCCGCGGAACGTGCTGGCCACAACGTGCAAATGGAAGCTGCGGGCGATGAGCAGCGCAGGCCTAGAGAAGCGAGTCCAAAAAAGGAGCAGGCCATGTTCGCAGACACGAAAGCGTTCAGTGCGTTCGCCGTCGACGACCTGGCCCAGGCCAGGAAGTTCTACGGCGAGACACTCGGGATCCGGGTTTCCGAGCAGCACGGACTGCTCACCCTGCGCCTGGCGGGTGGCGGCGACACCCGGATTTACAGAAGCCGGACCACAGCCCGGCCACCTCCACCATCCTCATGTTCCAGGTGGACGACATCGAGGCCGCGGTCGGCGAGCTGACCAAGCGGGGCGTCCAGTTCGAGCGATACGACGGGATGAACCAGGACGAGCGGGGAATCACCCGGGGCGGCGGCCCCTTCATCGCCGCTTGGTTCAAGGACCCGGCCGGAAACATCGTCGAGGTGCTGCAGGAGCGGTAGCGCGAGCGGCGCATGAGTCGCGGGGCGCAGCCGTAAAGCGTTGTGATCACCCTGTCCAGCGCCCGGACAGTGGGCCAGCTTCGACGCCGCGGCCACGGCGCCTGGAGGATCGGAGGCGGAGGTTCGTGGACAACACTGACCGAGGCAGCAAGGCTGACCATGCTGACGGCGACCCGCGCCCGGCGGCGGTCACGTTTGTGACCACGGAGCACTTCACGCTTCAGGGTGCCCGCTCGGCGACGATCTCGGAGTCGACCGGCCGGGCGAGCGTGTTCCTTGGCGCGGTATCCGGCGGCCTGATTGCCCTCGGGCTCGTCGCCACCGCCGCCAAGACCGGCGTGGCGTTCTACTCGTTCGGGCTCATACTCCTGCCCACGCTCGCCTTCGTGGGGCTGGCGACATTTCACCGGGTGCTGCAGTCAGGGATCGAGGACCTTGCATACGCGCGCCGTATCGCCCAGCTCCGCGACTATTACTTCGATCAGGCTCCCGAGCTGGCCGGCTACCTGCTCAACCCCGCGGAAGGGCTGCCCACCCCCGGGCTGGGGATCGGCCTGTGGCAGCAATTCGTGACCGTAGCCGGGATGGTCGCCGTGATCACCGCAGTACTGGCCGGCTCGGCCGGCGGGCTGCTCGCGGCCGTAGCTGCTGGCCACTCGCTGATAGCGGCGCTTGTCGCCGGCGTGGTCGTCGCCGCTGCGGCACTGACCGGGCTGATGCGGTATCAGAATTCGGCCTGGATCCGGGGCAACAGGACATCGTCGTTCCCCGGCGCAGAAGCAGGGCCAAACTGAAGCCTGAGCGGAAGGTCCACGCGCAACCGCAGTCCCTACCGCGACTCCGATGAACACGGGCGTCTAGGGTGCCGGCCTGCGGAATGGCACTGGTGTGGATTCGGGATGATCTGGCCCATGCGGTGGTGTGGGGGATTTACGGCCGAGGTAGGCGACGAGCCGGTCCCCTGGGCCTGCCTGGGCTGCCGCCGTGACCGGCGGGCTGAACAGCGGGTGCCGGCCGGTTTCTGGGATGAGCAGCGGTGCGATCGCCAGCAGGATGGCGGCCAGCGTGTCCGGGATCGGCCGGTACTGGCCACACGCCTGTGATATGTCCCATCCGTGCACGGTGATCTCGATGGCTCCCGCGCATTCCATCGCGATGGCAGGAAGCCGGAGATCGCCGACGTCGAGTACCTGGTGCCGGCGGCCGGCGGTGGCCTGAGCGGCGAGGAGCTGGCCGGCCCGGTCGCGGAAGGTCTGGGCGGGGTCGGCTGCCTGGTCGCGGTCCGGTGGCGCGGGGATCAGGGCGACTTGCCCGGTGACGGTCGCGTCGTGGAGCGCGGCTAGGGACTCGGTGGAGTGCCTGAGCAGCATGTCCAGGTTCCAGCCCCGGCATGGTGTCGGGCGCAGCAGCAGCGCGGGCGTGACGTCGAGCACCGATCGCCCGGCGTAGCTGATTGCCTGCTCCAGCAGCGTGGTAGCGCCGTTCATCGGTGTGGCCCGGCCGTGCCGGTCGCGGCCGACAGGACCTCAGGCAGGCCGAAGACAGGGAACAGCTCGGGCTGGTTGAACGAGACGATGTGCGCGATGCCCGCATCGCCGACGGTGAGCACCTGCACCGCGTGGGCGTGGTGGCGCCCGTCGGGGCCGAGCAGGTAGCACGCGAAGCCCGACTGGCTGTTGGCGGCGATGGGGACCAGCTTGAAGTCCCCGGGCTGGCCGAGAACCTGGGTGCCGAGGAACCGTCCGATCCGGACGCGCCCGGCGAACCAGGTGAGCACCGGCGGCATTTCGAATGTGGCGTCCTCCTGCAACAGCTGGGAGAGGGCGGACGCGTCGGCGTTCTCAAAGGCTGCCGCGTAACGGTCGAGCAGCGCGCGCTGGCTTGCCTCCGCGGGTTCGCGGATGTCTTCCTGTGCTGGCCCTGCCTGCTCGATCCGGGCGCGGGCGCGCAGCAGCAGGCCGTTGACCGCAGTCGTGGTGGTGCCGAGCAGATCGGCTACCTCGGACGCCCGCCACTGCAGGACGTCTCGCAAGATCAGGACTGCGCGCTGCCTGGCGGGCAGGTACTGACATGCGGCGATGAGGGCCAGCCGCAGGCTCGCTCGGGACACCACGACCGATGCGGGATCGGCGGGACCGGCCTGGACCAAGGCGTCGGGAATCGGCTCCAGCCACGGGACCTCGCCGCTCCCGGCGGTCAGCGGCCCGTCCGGGTTCTCGCTCGGGGCGCCGAGGCCAGATGGCAGTGGACGCCGGGCGCGGTTCTCCAGCGCCCGCAGGCACGTATTTGTGGCGATCTTGTAAAGCCAGGTGCGCAGCGACGCGCGGCCCTCGAAATCGTCGTAAGACCGCCAGGCGCGGACCAGGGTTTCCTGCACCTGGTCCTCGGCGTCGTGGACCGAGCCGAGCATCCGGTAGCAGTGCGCCAGCAGCTCCGCCCGGAACGGGTCGGTGAGCCGCGCGAAATCCGCCGCGTCCGTCATCGATGCCTCCCTGCCCAGTGCACGTACCCCATCTGGGTTGATCCGCGGCACCTCCAGAAGTCACCGGGGGACACGCGTTGATTTTGGCTCCGCACCGGGATCTATACCGGCGAACCGATCTCCCTCCACAAGGAGCCACAATGACAACTCAGCAGCTATCCGGAACGACGGCGATCGTCACCGGCGCCAGCCGTGGCTTCGGTCGCGGCGTCGCCGCTGCCCTCATCCAGGCTGGCACGCATGTCGTCGGCGTCGCCCGCGACGCCGGCGCGCTGGATGAGGTGCGCGAGCAACTCGGCCCCGCGTTCACACCGGTGGTCGGCGACGCGGCCGACCCCGTCGTGGCCGGCCAGCTGATCGACGGGTACCGCCCCCGCGCTCTGGTGCTGAACGCCGGCGCGTCCCCGCTGTCGCGACCGATCCACCGCCACACCTGGCAGACCTTCAGCCGCAACTGGGAAGTGGATGTGCAGCACGCGTTCCACTGGACCCGTGAGGCGCTGCTGGCTCCCCTGGAGCCGGGCAGCACGGTCATCGCCGTCTCCAGCGGGGCCGCGCTGCGGGGCTCGCCGATATCGGGCGGCTATGCCGGAGCCAAGGCCACTATCCGGTTCCTCACCGGTTACGCCGCTGAGGAATCGCGCCGGGAAGGACTCGGCATCCGGTTCATCGCGGTGCTTCCCGACCTGACGCCGGAAACCGGGCTGGGCCAGCCCGCGGTCGCCGCGTACGCGGCGCGGGAAGGCGTAGATATCGCGGCCTTCCTGGCCAATCGGGGGCCTGCGCTCACCCCCGCCCGGGCAGGCGAGGAAATCGCCAGGCTCATCGCCAGCCCCGGCCACGACCAGGGCGCCTACCTGCTCGGCGCGGCCGGTCTGAGCACCGTGCCCTGACACGGAGCAGTCGCGCTGGCCGGGGTCGGGGCTTCATGGCCGCCCTGGATGTCGTGCGGGCGCGTTGCCCAGGGCCGCCCTGTCAGCGTGCTGAAGCAGGGGCCGAACCTGTGGGCTGGCTGAATCAGAGCGCACCGACCCAGCGGTGATAGGCGTCTACGTCGACGTTGCTGCCGCACACGATCGTGACTACGTGCCGGCCGGCGAAGCGGTCCCGGTCTTCGAGGATCGCCGCGATGCCGAGCGCGGCCGACGGTTCGACGACGAGGCCAGCGTGGTCGAGGAGCATCCGCATGCCCGCGATGATCGACGTCTCCTGAACCAGGACAGCGTCGTCAGCGACCAGGAGGAGGTCGTCCAGGACGGCCGGGATGGGACGCCGGCCGGCGACGCCGTCGGCGATGGTGCTGGTCGAGTCGGTGGTGACGACCCGCCGCTGGCGCCACGAGTGTGTCATCGCCGGCGCGCCCAGCGGCTGGACGCAGATCACCTCGACTTCGGGCGCCTGAGCCTTCAGCACGTGACCGACACCGGTGGCCAGCGCCCCGCCACCCAGGGCAATAAGGACGGCGTCGAACGACGGCACGGTGTCCACCAGTTCCAGGCCGATGGTCGCCGCGCCCTCGCAGGTCTCGATGTCCAGGCTGTCTTCGACCAGCCGGATGCCGTGGTGCCGGGCCAGGGCCGCCGCCCGGTCGCGGGCCATGTCGAAGTCGCCGTCCACCAGCTCCAGCCTGGCGTCCAGCGCGCGGATGCGATCAAGCTTGGCCGCAGGCGCAAAGCGGGATGCCACGACGGTGACGTCGAGCCCACGGCCCCGGCCGGACCAGGCCAGGGCCTGGCCAAGGTTGCCCGCGCTGGCGCACACCACGGCTCGCGAGCCATTGCCTTCGAGCAGGCTCGCGACGACCTCGGTGCCGCGGGCCTTGAAGCTGCGGACCGGGTTCGCCGTTTCGAGCTTGATGCTCACTGTGCACCCGAGGCCGGGCTGCAGCGCATCGCAGCGGTACAGCGGAGTGTCGAGAAAGACCGGGTCGATTACCTGGCGAGTCGCCCGGATCCGGGCAGTGTCGAGCCGCGTCTTGTACACGGCGCAGCAGCCTAGCGCCGCCGACGCTGTTCTATTTAGGTGAACGCCCGGCGACCGCACTGGGCGGTGAGTCTGCACTGGCGTAAAGCCAGGGCTGTGCGATTGTAGTGCTAGAGGGCGAGGTTATACGGCCGCCTGCGCGGGGAGTGGAGCTGCAAAGGGGGAATTCGTGAGTTTCTTTGTTGAAGGGGATTATTTCGAGGTATGCAACTGCGATGTCAGCTGCAACTGCGTGTGGCTGGGGGCCGCCACGCACGACAACTGTGACGTCTTGCTTGCCTGGCACGTCACGAGCGGCAGCAAGGACGGCGTCGACCTGTCGGATCTCAACGCTGTGATGGCGGTGCACTCGCCAAAGCAGATGACTGACGGCGGCTGGAAGGTGGCGCTGTATCTGGACGACCGCGCTTCCGCTGAGCAGTCCGAGGCTCTGGGCGCGGTCTTTTCCGGGGGTGCTGGTGGCTACCTGGCCGGGCTGGGCCCGCTGATCGGCGAGATCGCCGGGGTGCAGCCGGCCGCGATTACGTTCACGAAGTCGGACGGCTCGCTGCACGCTGAGGTAGCCGGTGCTCTTTCGATGAGCGGTGACCAGCTCATCGGGATGGATGGCCAGGAGCCGGCGGTGATCGCCAACGCGCCGTTCGGCGCTGTCCCGCAGCCCGTCCGGCAGGCCAGGTCGAAAGACGTGAGCTATCACGGCCACTGGAACGCCGATTTCACGGGGACGAACAGCTTCGTCACCGATTTCCGGTACGAAGGCTGACCGGAGGCCGTGGTGGCTGACCGCGCCGGTCCTGCCGCTGTTGGGCAGTCTGTCCGGGGCCTCCCGCCGCGTCAGCTGGCGGTGCCGTGGCTCGCGGTCGCGGGGTTCGCGGCTGTGGCGTGGTCGGTCACCGTCGTGCTGGCTCAGAGGATGGGCAACGGGCCCGGGACCATGGGCTTGGCACTGGCGCCGTTCCTTGGGTTCTGGGTTCTGATGATGGCGGCGATGATGCTGCCGTCGGTCGCGCCGGTCGCGGTGCTGTGGGCCCGTTTGATCAGCGGTGCTTCCGTCGGTGCCGGACGCGTCGTGCGAATGACCATGTTCCTGACCGGTTACCTGCTGACCTGGGCCGCGGTCGGCGTGGTTGCTTTCGCGGCCCTTGCCGGGACCGGGCGGCTGCTGATGGCGTCCCCGGTGGCTGCGAAGTGGCTCGGAGTGGCGATCCTCATGACCGCGGGCGTCTACCAGCTCACCCCCTGGAAGGACTGGTGCCTGCGCCGTTGCCGTTCACCGATCGGCGCGCTGATGTTCTACCTCGGCTTCAAGGGCCGCAGCCGTGATGTCCGGGTCGGCCTGCATCACGGAGCCACGTGCGCTGGGTGCTGCTGGGGCCTGATGATCGTGCTGATCGCTGTTGGCGTGATGAACCTGGCAGTCATGGCAGCGCTGGCGGTGGTCATTCTTGCTGAGAAGCTGTGGCGTTACGGGAAGCCGTTCGGGCAGGCCGTCGGGGTGGTGCTGGTGGCCGTCGGCATCCTGGCGATCTGGTTCCCGTGGCTGCTTCCTGGCCTGCACGTCGCCACGATGCCGGCGATGTAGGACAGACGATTGACCTAATGCACTGCCGGGAAAGGAGGGGCCATGAGCTACGCAAGGCAGTTGCTGGACACCTACCCAGACCCCGTCAGCGTCGACGCCGGTGTGCTAACCGCCGCCATCGACGCGCTCAGCGACTGCACGCAGGCATGTATCGCCGACATCGATGCCGACCTGAGCGAGCAGAACGTGGCCGAGATGGTCACGTGCATCCGGCTGTGCCTCGACTGCGCCGATGTCTGCACCGCCACCATCGGCCTGACAAGCCGCCAGGCGTCCTATGACGTCAGCGTCGCCAGGCCGCTGCTGGAGGCCTGTGTGGCCATCTGCAAGAGCTGCGGCGACGAGTGCGCCCAGCATGCCATGCACCATGAGCACTGCCGGGTCTGCGAGCAGGCCTGCCGGCGCTGCGAGCAAGCCTGCCGGGAACTCCTGAACGCCATGAAGTAGGAGATCAGGAGCACAAATCAGCCTGATCTGCCAGACATCTCTGTTTAGCCTTCTGCTGTCTTTACGCTATTGGGTGACGGGAGGCGGATGACCGGGCAGGGGACGAACTGGGCGGGCAACGTCACGTTCGGCGCGCAGCGCTTCCACCGGCCGGCCTCCGTGCCGGAACTGCAGCAGATCGTCGCCCGCAGCACCCACGCCCGCGCTCTCGGCACCGGCCACGCGTTCAACGACCTGGCGGACACCGACGGCGACCTGATAGAGGTCGCGGGCCTGCCGCGGGTGATCGAGATCGACGCGGTGAACGACGCGGTCACAGCCAGCGCGGGGATCAGTTACGGCGAGCTGGCAACGGCACTGAACCGGGCCGGCCGGGCCCTGCCGAACCTGGCGTCGCTGCCCCACATCTCGGTCGCCGGGGCGTGCGCCACTGGGACGCACGGCTCCGGCGACATTAACGGCGGCCTCGCCACAGCGATGTCAGCGATCGAAATGGTCACAGCCGACGGTGATCTGGTGACCGTCAGCCGTCATACCGACCCAGCACGGTTCCCCGGGATGGTCGTGGCCCTCGGGTCGCTGGGCATCGTGACCACGGTGACACTCGACACCGTTCAGACATTCGATATTCGTCAGTATGTGTACGAGGATCTGCCTTACGAGCAGGTCGCCGCGCACTTTGGCGAGATCATGTCGGCGGCGTACAGCGTGAGCCTGTTCACCGACTGGCGCGGCCCCCGGATAAGCCAAGCGTGGCTCAAACGCCGCGCGGACGCTGTGAGCCCGCCTCTCCCGAAGCCCGCGTGGATGGGCGCCCGCCTGGCGGATGGCCCGCGCAACCCTCTACCGGGCATGTCACCTGCCAACTGCACCGGGCAGCTGGGCGTGCGTGGGCCCTGGCACGAGCGCCTGCCGCACTTCGGGCTCGAGTTCATCCCCAGCTCAGGAGATGAGCTGCAGTCCGAGTTCCTGCTGCCGCGGGCGCACGCGGCCAGGGCGCTGCTGGGGCTGGACCAGATCGCCAGCCAGCTTGCCCCCGTGACGCAGATTTCCGAGATCCGCACGGTCGCAGCCGACGACCTGTGGCTGAGCCCGGCCTACCTGCAGGATACGGTCGCGTTCCACTTCACCTGGGTCAATGACTGGGCAGCGGTCGCGCCGGTCCTCGCGCAGGTCGAGCAGTGCCTGACACCCCTGCATGCCCGGCCGCACTGGGGCAAGCTGTTCGGGACCAGCCCCGAGGTACTGCGCAAGCTCTACCCGCGTCTGGCTGACTTCCGCCGGCTGATGCGTGAGTACGACCCGTCCGGTACGTTCCGCAACGATTTCCTGGACCGCTATCTCGCGATCGGCCGGTAGCCCTCGCATCGGCCGGCCCCAGGCGCACCCACACCGGCGTCAGCCCCTGCCGACAGGGCTGCCAGGATGGGCTTTTACCTGGCAGGCGGGCGGAAACGGCAGGGCGGGCATGGATCTGCGGCAGTGGGTGAGCCGCGGCATTGACGCGGTGCAGGAGTGGCAGACGGGGTTCGGCCCGTTCGAGCCGCATGCGTCGCTGCAGGTCAGCGACGAGGCCTTCGCCGCCGCGTTCGCTGACTTCGCCGCCAGGCTGGGCGACAACTATCCGTTCTTCCACCCGTCCTATGCCGGACAGATGCTCAAGCCGCCGCACCCAGCCGCGGTGGCCGGCTACCTCACCGCGATGCTGATCAACCCGAACAACCACGCGCTCGACGGCGGGCCAGCCACGGCGCGGATGGAGAAGGAGGCGGTAGCGCAGCTTGCCGCGATGCTGGGGCTGGACACCCACCTTGGCCACCTGACGACGAGCGGCACGATCGCGAACCTGGAGGCGCTGTGGGTCGCCCGCGAGCTGCAGCCGGGCCGGGTCATCGCCTACAGCGCCGAGGCACACTACACCCATGCCCGGATGTGCGGCGTGCTCGGCGTCGAGGGCATCCCGGTGCCCGTGGACGCGGCCGGGCGGATGGACGTGCAAGCCCTCGACGACCTGCTCGCGGGCGGGCGGGTCGGGACCGTGGTCGCGACCGCCGGAACTACCGGCCTCGGCGCCATCGACCCCGTGCACGAGATACTGCCGGTCGCGCGCGACCGCGGGGTGCGGGTGCACGTCGACGCCGCCTACGGCGGGTTCTTCACGCTGCTGGCGGGCCTTGAGAAACCGGAGGGCCTGAACGCTGCCCCGTGGCGGGCCATCGGACAATGCGACTCCGTCGTGGTGGACCCGCACAAGCACGGGCTGCAGCCGTACGGATGCGGCGCCGTCCTGTTCAAGGATCCTGGCGTGGGACGGCTGTACCTGCACGACTCGCCGTACACATATTTCATCTCCGGTGACCTGCACCTGGGCGAGATCAGCCTGGAGTGCTCAAGGGCCGGCGCCGCGGCCGCTGCCCTGTGGCTGACGTTCCGGCTACTGCCGCCCGAGCCGGATGGGCTGGGCCGGGTGCTGGCGGCGGGCCGCGGTGCGGCGCTGGACTGGGCGCGGCTGCTGGCGGAATCCGGCGCGCTGGAGCTGTATCAGGCTCCGGAGCTGGACATTGTGTGCTACTTCCCGGTGACGCGCCGATCGAGCCTGTCAGCGATCGACGAGGCCTCGGAGCGGATGCTGGCCGCGGGCATGGCCGTCGAGGCTGAGCCGGTGTTCCTGAGCACGCTGCGGGTCACAGCGGACGCGATGGCGCGCCGCCACCCTGGGGTCACCGCCGACCGGGATGGCGCGAGGATCCTGCGCAGCGTGCTGATGAAGCCCGAGCAGGAGAACTACGTGGCGCGGCTGCATTCGCGTGTCGAGCGGCTCGCCGGCCGCTGACAGACCGCCCTTTCCCGGGTCTGGCATGCAGGTGTCCGTATGTCCGGGCTCGCCGGAAGTTGTGCCATGATTGCGCGCGGATTACGCGATGCCGGGACGGAGCCGCAATGTGGGATACGACCTTGCGCGTGGAGCACGAGCTGCCGGTTGATGCTGTCCCGGAGCAGGTATGGGCGCTGGCGCGAAGCCCGGCGGCACTGTCGGTGATGCCAGACCGGTTCGTACTGGACGTGCCCGCTGATGTGGCGGGAACTGACCGGCTTTGCTGTCTGCTCACCAATGGCCAAAATGTGACCGCCACCCTGCACGATGTCCGGCAGGAAACTGCAGGCCAGATGATCTGCTGGCAGTCACGCAGCACGGAGCCAGCGGGGAAGCAGACCGTCACCTTAACTGTCCTTCCGCGGCCGCGCGGGTCCATGCTGCGCCTGTCAATCAGCGATGTCGTCCCCGGGCTTCACGCGATCTCACGCGAGGCGGACTGGCAGACCCAGGTCAGGGCATGGGCTGATTCCCTCCGGGACATCGCCGAGGGCCGGGCACCGTGGCCCTTGCCAAAGATACCGCTGGGAATGCACGTGAAATGTGCAGTGTCCTGGCCATTGAAGAATCCGGTGCAGGTATCGGCCACCGCCGTGATTCATGCGCCCACTGCTGCCGTGTGGGAAGCAGTAGTAGCACCGGAATCCGTGCGCCTCATGGATCCGGGCAGGGTGGTATATGCGGGCCACGTGCCGGGGACGCCGGAGCGGAAGGCGGGGTATATGCAGTACGTCGTATACCGCCATCCGGATGAGCGTTTCACCGCGAGCGTGAGCGTCCTCATGGAGCTTGCTGAGGGTGTCAGCGCGGTTAGCCAGAATATCGCGCCGCCGCACGTTAAGATCGGTCACCTCGTCAGGCCAGTCGCTGACGGGACTCGCCTGGAACTGAAATGCTGGTGGTCCGGCCCCGCACGGCAGGAGGTGGCGGACGATGCCGCCAGGCAATTGCAAGAAGCGGTGGACGGCTATAAAGCAGTAATCGAAAAGCCAGCCTGAGCCGTTTCCTGGCTTATCTGGCGACGTGATCGGCGGCGGTCAGCATCTCGCGGCCGACAGGCTGAAGCCCGATCTTGGTCAGCAAGAGCCCTGTCGCTACCCGTTCCACTACACCCCATTGCCAGATGGCGGTGGCGTCGAGGTTGCAGCGCGCCGCCAGCCAGCGCGCCCGCTCGTGCGGATCGCCCCGCAAAAGTTCGATGGGGTCCTCGCGCATAAGGATTCCCATGTCGTACTCGGCTTCGGCCAGCAGGCCATCGGGATCAACGAGCTTGAATCCGCTGCCGGCCTGGAGTGCGTTCCATTGGTGCACGTCACCATGTACCAGGACGGCTCGCCCATCGTCATGCGCCTGTGTGCGTTGGGCCGCACATGCCAGTGCGTAGTCGATCGCCCGTTCCGAGCAGGGATGGCCGAGTTCTTCCCAGGTCGCTGTGAGGAAACCGGACAGCTGCCGGCCCTTGTCGGCCCCGGTGGGCAGGCAGCACCCGGCAGCCGGGCGCCATACTTTCGCCGCCGCTGAGCAGAGGATCTCGTGCCGCTGGGCAATGGGGAGCCTGAGCTGATACAGCGAGCGGCCCAGCCGTTCGAGCAGCAGCGCTCCGCGCGCCGTATCGGCCCGCAGCAGCCGGGCGCACCCGTCACCGCGGGCCAGCCGCAAGGCCGTGATCTCCCTCTTGGCATGGTCACCTGGGCGCGGGATGTGCAGCTTCAGCACAGCGGGCGTCCCGTCACTGACCGTGGCCTCGGCGACGAACGCCTCGGTCGAGTCGTCATAGGGCGCGCCGATGGTGATCGACCACTCCCGCTCCAGGTCTGCGGCAAGTTCCGGGAGGTCGCAGATCCACTGTGCGGCTCCCGCCGCCAGCGCGTTGTTACGCACCACCGCAGGGATTGCGCATGGTGCGCCGGGCCTGCTCACCGGCCAAAGCTAACGCAGTAAGGAACTCGCGTACGGCCTGGCGATCCGCAGCGCCGAGGCGACCAGCTCGTCCGCGCGGTCGCGGGCGGCCTGTTCCTCGGCGAGGGTCTGCACGAGGAACTGGTCGGGGTCGGTTCCCGCTCGTTCGGCCATCTCGCGGCCCTCAGCGTTGAGCCATGCCCGGATCTGCGCGGCATCTGGCTCGGGATGGAACTGGACCGCGAGGTGCTGCCTGAGCGAGAACGCCTGGATCCCCACAGGGTTGCTGGCCAGGACCCTCGCCCGCGGAGGTGGCAGGAACCGGTCACGGTGGAACTCCAGCCACGGCCCGGGCGGGATGAGCTTGTGGTCGACTGAGTCGACCGTAACCCAGCCGATCTCGCTGCTGGGAGCGGCTTCGACCCGGCCGCCGAGCGCGGCAGCGAGCGCCTGCGCTCCGAAGCAGATCCCTAGTACCGGTACTCCGGCAGCGTCCGCGTGCCGCAGCCAGGCCAGCTCATCGGCGATCCAGGCGCGGCGCGGGTCGTCGTCGTACACCGACCACTCAGCGCCGAGCACGACGACGTGATCAACGCGGTCCAGCGCGGGCAGTGGCCCGCCGTCCGGGAACAGGCACGAGTTCATCACGGCGCCACGGGCCTGGAAGGCCGCGCCAATGAACCCGGCCGAGTCCTCCTCGTGGTGCCTGACGACCATCACGCGCACGACAACAGTGTCCCTGCCACGGCTGCGTGCTCGTGTTCCCGGCCCGCCATAGGATCAGTCCGCGCGGAGCGGGCCTCGGCGGACAGCATCGTAGGTCGCCTGCCGGTCGACCGGGTCGACCCATTCGCTCCACCAGGTAGCGCCAGCGGCCGCGATCGAGCCGATGTGCTCCCGCTCGCGGTCCCAGTCCTCGGCCCGCTCGCGGCCGCCCACGCAGATGTCGAACTCTGGCTGCGCGACCACGGCGCGGATGTCCCGGACGTCGTCCGGGGTCATGTCCTGCCAGTCGTCGGGCGGCGCTCCCGTGTAGACACAGCAGCCGTCCCACCGGGGCACCCGCGCCCGGACCCCGCGCAGCCGCCAGTCTCCGCCCACCCAGACCGGGATCCGCGGCGACTGGACCGGCTGCGGCGACAGCCGCAGGTCGTCGACCTGGTAGTGCCGGCCGTGAAAGGTCACGGTCTGGCCGGTCCACAGCCGGGTCACGATCTCCAGTCCTTCGTCCAGCCGCTGCGACCGGGTGACAGCATCCGCGGCTTCTCCCGTCGCGCCGAAGCCCGGGTCGTTGACGTCGCCGGAGCCGACACCGAGGACCAGGCGCCCGCCGCTGAGGTGGTCGAGCGTGACGGCCTCAGCCGCCAGCTTCCACGGGCGGCGGCGAGGCAGTGGAGTCACTGACGTCCCGATCCGCACCCGGCTCGTGGCGACCGCCATCGCCGCCATCGTCACCCAGGGATCGTAGGTCGGCGTCCCCTTCCGCCCCTGGTAGCCGATGTAATCCTCGAGGAACACACCGTCCCACCCCGCCTGCTCGGCCTCGGCTGCCAGCTCAGCCATTGACCGGGGATCACCCGCTGGCCCGGCCGGCGCGATGGAGATCGCATACCGCATGCAGGCACGCTACCGAGGAGGTCTGACAGCCCGCCCGCTCCGCTCGGGGGCTGGGCTGGCCAGCCCGCCCGAGCAGCGTGGTTGGACCATTACTGCTGGCCTGTCAGCGTGGTTGGACCGTTACTGCTGTTGCAGAGCCGATGCGGCGCCAGCGTGGGGCCCCCGCTGGGGGTGCGGGGTGTAGGCCGGGCGCACGCAGGCCCGGCGCGGGGCCCGCGCTGGGGTTACGGGGCGCACGCAGGCCCGGCGTGGGGCCCCCGCCGTGGTTGCTGGGGCAGCCAGGCCCGGCGAGGGGCCCCTGCTGGGGCTGCCCGGGGGCAGGCAGGCCGGTCATGGTGCCCGCGCTGGGGCTAGTCCAACAGCGCGGGGCCCACGACACTGTTGGCGTGGGCGGGCCGGGCACGGCGCGGGCGGGAGCGACGCGAGCGGGAGCGACGCGAGCGGGAGCGACGCGAGCGGGAGCGACGCGAGCGGGAGCGACGCGAGCGGGAGCGGGCGGGGACGGCGCGGGCGGGAGCGACGCGAGCGGCGCAGGCCCGCCAGGCAGCACCCCGCAGCGTGGAGCGCCCTCAGAAACTGTCAGACCCTCCTGGCAGCATGGTGTAGTGGCGATGACACAGACTGGCCAGCCGGATAAGTCGCGGCGGGCGGAGCTCGGCGGCTTCCTGAAGGCGCGGCGGGCCCGGCTGCGCCCGGAGGATCTCGGGCTGCCGCCAGGCCCGCGACGGCGCACACCGGGGCTGCGCCGCGAGGAAGTCGCGCTTCTCGCTGGCGTCGGCGTGAGCTGGTACACCTGGCTTGAGCAGGGCCGGCCGATCAACGCCAGCTGGCAGGTGCTCGACGCCGTCGCCCGCGTTCTGCAACTCGACGGGCCCGAGCGCTGGCACCTCTACCGGCTCGCCGAGGCTATGCCGGTGCGGTCCTGGGCGACCGCCGCTGTGGTCCCTGAAGCCGTCCGCGACGTGCTCCGTTCGCTCGACCCGCTCCCTGCGGTGCTCCTCAACGGCCGCTTCGACGTCATCGAGAGCAACAGCGCGCACGAGGACATGTTCTCGGACTGGCATAGCCTCCCGTGCGTCCACAAGAACCTGCTGTGGTGCGCGATCACCGAGCCCCGGGCAGCTGAGCTGCTGCTCAACTACGACGAGGAGATCCCGCACCTCGTGGCCAGGCTGCGCGCCGCCTACGCGCAGCACATCGGCGACCCGGAATGGGATGAGGACATCCGCCGCCTGACCGTGCTCAGCCGGGAGTTCGCCGACCTGTGGGCCCGTCACGAGGTAGCTGGCCCGCAGGCCCGCACGCTGCGGTTCCGCTTCCCGTGCGCCGGTCCGATCACGCTTACCCGAACCGAGATGGACATCCCGGCAGTGCCGGACCTGCGCATCGCCGTCTACAGCCCGGCTGACGACGACAGCCGCGCCCGGCTGCCGCACACCCGCCGGTCCGCGTCGTCATGACGCCCGGGCGGCTGGCATATCGCCCGCGCGTCACGGCACCGGCGGGGTGCTGAGCAGCGTCTCCCAGCCTGACGAGGCGAGCGCGTAGCTGGCGACCGAGGCGCCGACCAGTCGGCCTGACAGGGACGGGCTCACCAGCGTGGCTGCCGCCGCGAGGAGGACGGGCACGGCAGTGCGCGGATCCCGGCGCAGGGGCGTGAGCTCCTCGGCGCTGCCACGGTACAAACCCGAGCCGGCGAGCGCCGCTGCGAGCTCGGCAGTCATGCGGCGCCGGCCGTGGCCGTTGGCGGCGGCGCCGAGGACCGCCAGCAGCAGCTGGTGGGTGGCCACACCGGGGCGGCCCGGCGGCTGGGCTGCTGGCGCGTTTTCGCGTGCGACGTCCATCAGCGCGCCCACCAGGTCTACGCCAGAGCGCGAGGCGTTGCCCGGCTCCACCAGGCGCGGGTTGATGTCGATGAACAGCGGCCCGGCGTCAGTCATGACAGCATCCGCCGACAGGCCGCCGTGCCAGCGCAGCGCCCGGCCGAGCAGCTCGACGTGCTTGAGGACGATACCGGGCTCGTCGAGGCTGCGCTTGTGGCTGGCACCGCCGCCGGCTCCCTCCCGGACCCGGAGGGTGGCATGCGCGGCCACCATCTCCCCGTTGGCGAACACAGACTGGCTCATCGCCAGCAGGCCGCTGACCGGCTCCTGGGCGATGACTCCGCCCGCATCGAAGACACCAGCTGCTTCGAGTTCGTCCGCGCACGGGCCGAGCTCAGCCGCGGAGCTGAGGCGCCGCACGCCGGTGGTGGCGGTACTGATAGGGATCTTGATAAAGACCGGGAACGACTCGAGCGCCCGCAGCTCGTCCGCTGACCGGAGGAACGCCGTTGGCGGCTGCGGAACTCCGAGAGCCCGGAGCGTGCCCGACGCGGAGATCTTGTCCTGCACCGCGCGCAGTGCCTCGAACGGCGGCACCGCGGTGCTGACCCCCGCCTCCCGGAGCCGCCCGGCGGAGTGGGACAGCACCGCGACCTGCTCCTGGGTTGGCAGCAGCACGTCGAACTGGCCGGAGCGGTACACGGCCAGCGCGGCGTCCAGCCAGCCGAGCGGATCTGCTCCGTAACCGGGAACCCGGTGCACCTTCGCGACGTGCCTGGTGAACCGGCACAGGCACAGCCAGCCCGGTGACAGTGCCTCCACGTGGTGCCCGGCCCCAGACAGCTGGCCGGCGGCCTGGCGCGCCGTCAGGCCGGACGCGTCGGACAGCAGAATTCTCATGTCCCCAGTATTCGGCCGGGGAGTGACAGGCGGCGACGTGTTCAGGGCGAGATGGCCCGGCTCAGTTCCTGGCCACGAAGGTGAACAGCCGCTGGCCGGGCATCAGCGCGGCGGGCTCGCCCGTCAGCCGGTGCGCGCCCACCGACATGAAGCCGTCGTGGCTGGTGTCGAACGCCTCCTCGCGGAAGCCCGCCTCCCCGAACCAGGACCGGATCGCGGGAGTCAGGTCGGGCGGACTGCGGTGCCTGGTCCAGAGGACCAGCGCACCGGTTGCGCACAGGCTGGGCAGGGCGGCCACTGTGGCCTGGATGTCGCTGCCGGTGATGTTGCCGAAGATGCCGCATGCCACCACTATCTCGGCGGGTACCGCGCCGGCGCAGGCATCGGTGACCCCGGCGTCGGCCTGCAGCACCTCGACGCCGTGCAGCCCAGCCGCCTGCGCCGCCTGCCGCGCGAGCGCGACGTTGCGCTCGTCCAGCTCGACCAGCCGGGCGCGCACGTCGTCTCGGCGCGGATGCCCGGTCAGCACGCCGATCACGTCCCGGCCCTGCCCGGCGCACAGGCTGATCAGGCGGACGTCCCCGGCGGGCGCACGTTCGAGCTCAGCGCGCAGGTGCCCCTGCACGAGTTCCCCCCGCCGCGAGAGCACGGAAGCTGGATCGTCGTAGTCCCGGTGCCATTCCACCCAGTCGCGCTGCGCCACTGGGCGAGCCTACGGCCACCGATTTAGTGCGCCCTTCAGCGCGCGTCTGACGCCGTGGGATGCTATCGAGAGCGCCAGAAAGGTTGCGGGCGCGGAGCCGATCTATGCATGGCCGAGCCGGGTTGGCCGGGAGCCGGGCCTGGCTGCGGTGGACCGCCGCGTCGCTGGCGTTCATTCGCGGTTACTTCTCGCGAATGAAATCACACAACAGCTGCAGTCGCTTGACGCGGCCAAGCGTGTATGTGGGCGTACCTGATATATGCAGTCCGGGTAGTTCGGTCAAGAGCAATTGCGTGGCGATCACGAGCTCAAGGTTGGCGAGCGGGGCGCCCAGGCAGTAGTGAAACCCTCCGGGACCGTAGCCCAGATGGGGTTCCGTCCGCCCGAGCACGAACTTGTTCGGGTTTGTGAACCGCGAGCCCCGGTTGGCCGCCGAGAGCCACGACACCACCATCGTGCCCTCTGCGAGCAACTCGCCGCTCGGCGTGCGTACAGGCGCCACTACGCGGGCGGCATTCGTGGGGAATGGTACATCCAGCCGGAACGCCTCTTGGATGAGCGCTTCGAGCAGCGCGCGGTCGTCATGCTTGGCTGCCCAGACCGCCACATCCCACATGCCCCAGCGCCGCAGCCCGAGGAAAACGTTTCCCAATGTCATGGCGACCGTGTCGGTTCCGGCAAATAGGAGTGAGGCCAGGTATCCGCGCAAGATGTGTCTCGCCTCTTTCTTGGTGGGGGCGAGCTTGTCCTGCCGGAACACTTCGAGCAAGCCGCCGAACGCGCCATGCGAATTCGGGCGGGCCAGGTGATCGTCGATGATGCGGTCCAGAATCCCGACCAGTCCGTTCTCCGGCGGGTAGGCGTTCAGCTGCTCTAGCTCTGTCACTCGCGCGAGGTGCCGGAAGAAGTCAGGCACCTCCTCGGTGGCGCCGAGAATGGAGCTGATCACATACAACGCGAAGGGTTGGCCGAAGTCCGTCGTGAGCGAGAAACTTGACCCGCGGCGGCGGATTTTCTCAATCTGGCTAAGCGCCGACTTGTAGATCAGTGACTCCTGCTGCGAAATATGTTTTGCCAGGAACGGGCCCTTTACGGCGTCGCGTGTCTGCTGGTGTTGCGGCCGGTCCATGAGCCAGAGAGCATACTCGAGCGGGTGGGGGTCAGACCCCGGCTCAATGAGCGCTCGCCGTGAGAACGGCCGAACGCCGTTAACCAGCTCATTGCGACCGAAGAATTCAACATCGCCAGTGTCAAGCAAGTGCACGGACGGCTGGCCCTGCTGAATGAGCTTGATCGGGGTACCGGGAACAAGGAAACGCCGGGGCAGGCCATTCTCCTTCCGGATCAGCAGAGGTAGGTTTGTAAGCGTGTCGAGTGTGAGCATCTTGCGTTTCGCTTTCTCGGTGCACTCAAGGGCCCCAGCGGCTCGATGACGAAGGTACCGCGATTTTAGAACTTGCGGCATACATTCGTGTTGCGCGTGGGCAGGCTACCCAGAGCCCGGCGGCCAGCCGACGAGCAGCCGTTCGGGCTTGTCCGCCGTAAGGGTGCTCCGCAGGCGAAGGTTCTCGGGTAGTACACGGCCAGCGCGGCGTCCAGCTAGCCGAGCGGTCTGCAGCGCAACCGGGAACCTGTTATTCGGCCGGGGAGTGACAAGCGGAGCGTCGCCCGGCTGCCTAGTATCACAAGGCGGCGCCGCTGGCCGCCTCGACCATCACCGTGACCTTGGCCTTGCCGAGAGTCTTGTGCAAGGCGGTGACCGTGACCCGGCCGGTCCGGCCGGGAATGGAGCGGAGGAACGCGCCGCCGACCCCGCCGTACCTGCTGAAGTCGAACGGGTTGTCCCCGGTCAGCGTCGCCGGGCCGGCCAGGGACAGGCGTACTTCGCCGGTGGCCCGCCTGCGCTGGTTGCCGTAAACATCAAGGGCACGGAACGTCAGGCGGGTGCTGTCCGTCCCGTCGGCCGTGATCGAGCGGTCGTCGGCAAAAAGCGCCAGCCGGTCGGTGGACGTGTCGGCGGACATCCGTGTGGATGTGGCAACGTTCGAGCCGACATAACCGTCGATGCGCAGCTCCGGCTGTCCAGTGCCGTCGACGGTGATGTTGGCGAAGGCCGGCGGGTGCGCGAGGCCGGGCAGCTGCGCGAAATCGGGGTAGGCGGTGGTGTAGTGGGCGCCGCCCACGTAGATCTCCAGCCGGTCACAGTTGGTGGCGATCATCGCGTCGCTGCCGGGGCCGTCAGGCTGTGAGCCGGGGCCGAAGTCCCAGAAGAACACCGGCAGGACCAGCGGGCGGACCTTCGGGTCCACCTGCGACTGATAGAACGCGGCACCCGGCTTGGGCACCCGGAACGTGTCCACGACTCCCGGCGTCTTCAGTGTCTCCCAGATCTTGTTGCCGCCGAGGAGCGACGCGTAGTCAAAACCAGCCCAGCTGAGCAACCCCGCGAACCGGTCCTGAGACTGAGCGATGCTGTGCACCTGGGCGTGCAGCCGTGCCTGCTCAGCGAGCACCTTTTCAGGATCAATCCACCGGTAGGTCGGCGGCCCGGCCAGTGCGCCGACGCTTTCACTCACCATGTACGGCACGCCTGGAATCGGCGGCATGAGCACAGCATTGCCGTCAAGGGACTGGTAATCGTCGTAGGCGAAGACGTCCTCGGCCCAGCCTTCGGTGGAATAGGCGGCCATCGCGCCGGTCGTCTGCCTGCTGCCGTCCAGCTGGTAGGCGAGCTCGCGGGTCTGCTGGTAGAGGACCGGGAACTTGCTCTGGGTCTCGTTCAGCCGGGTGGCCCACACGATCACCGAGGGCCGGCTGCGGTCACGGATCACCATGTCGTGCACGTTCGCCAGGACGATCTGCTGCCAGGTTTCGTCGCCCATGTACACCCACCCGGGCGGCTCCTGCCAGACCATGATGCCGAGCTCGTCGCAGGCATCGAGGAAGTGAGGCGACTGCGGGTAGTGCGAGCACCGGACCATGTTGACGTTCAGCTCGTTCTTGAGGATCTCGGCATCACGGCGCTGCAGCCGCGGTGCGGCCGCCATGCCGGTGTAAGGGAAGAGCTGATGCCGGTTCAGGCCGAAGATCCGCAGGCGCTCCCCGTTCAGGAAAAAGCCGTCGAGCTCAAACCGTGCCTCGCGGAATCCGATGGAGACATCGACGGTGTGCTGCGGCGCGCCCGGCGGGTTTACGGTGACGGCAACCGTGTAGAGCTGTGGCGTACCCGGCGACCACAGGGTGATGTCCTGCAGTCCGGTGATCGTGAGGTCGGCCACGGTCGTGCCTGTGGTGGTGATCGGCACCGACGTGGCCGCCTTGGCCAGCACCTTCGGCCCATCGCGCAGCTCGGCTGTGACCGGCACCAGGCCGCCGGGCACGGTCGCGGCGTCGACTGTGGCCTGCACCCGCACGCTGCGCTCGGCAGTGAGAACGCCGACAGGCTGGGCGAACACGTCGGACAGGTAGATCTCCGGCACGACCCGCAGCGTGACGTCGCGGTAAATGCCGCCCGGCTGCAGGTAGTCCACGGCCCCAGGGCCGGCTGGCGCCCCCTCGGGCGGTACCGGCAGCCACCGCGAATCGACGATGACGCCCAGAACGTTATCGCCGCCTGTCAGGTGGCCAGTGATCTCAGTCGTCCACGGCAGGTACCCGCCTTCGTGCAGGGCGAGCGACGTGCCGTTCAGCACCACGGCCGCGTTGACCATGACGCCGTCGAACTGGAGCAGCGCCCGGGTACCGGGGCGCTGGGGCAGCGAGAAGTGCTTGCGGTAGATCCACATCTGCTCCCAGGTGCCCGGATCCCAGTTGCCCCAGGACAGCGGCACGACCGTGTGCGGCACCGTGACCTTGGCGAAACCGGTGTCATCGAACCCGGCGCCCTCAGAGCCAGGCAGGTAAGGGCCGCCGAACAGCCAGCCCTGGTTGAACGAGTACGTCTGAACGACGCCGGGGTGCTTCTGGGCTGCCGGACGCTTCTGGCTGGCCGGTGGACTGGCCGGGCCGCAGCCCGCGGCCAGCGAGGCAGCGGCTCCCCCGATAACTCCGGTGCGCAGCACCGCGCGCCGTGACGGCGGAGGCTCCGGGCTCATCCCATGAGCACGTCTGCGTCGAAGCAGGTCCGGTCGCCGGTGTGACACGCGGCACCGGTCTGGTCGACCTTGACCAGCACCACGTCGGCGTCACAGTCCAGCGCGACCGACTTCACCCACTGTGCGTGGCCCGAGGTCTCCCCCTTGACCCAGTACTCCTGCCTGCTGCGCGACCAGTAGGTGCAGCGGCCCGTGGTAAGCGTGAGGTGCAGGGCCTCGTCGTCCATCCAGCCCAGCATCAGCACCTCACCGGTGTCGTACTGCTGCGCGATCGCGGCGATCAGCCCGTCAGCGTTCCGTTTCAGCCGCGACGCGATCTCGGGGGCCAGCCCGGACTCACCGGCCTTGACCCGCGTTGCTCCGTCACTCATGGTCCTAGCCTTGCACGGCACGGGGGGCGTATGAGGCGCAGTGGGTCAGCATCCCGGAGGGACCGCCTGCGAAGCTGAGCGGCCTGTCCCAGGAGCTGGTCATTACCTGAAATATACCTTTTGGAGGGGCAGGGCGAGTCGGCGTGGTGTCAGCGGACCGGGTGGCCGGCCGTGCTCAGCGCCTGTTTCACCTCGGGTATCCGGACCGTGCCGAAGTGGAACACGGTGGCGGCGAGCACCGCGTCCGCCCCGGCAGCCACGGCCGGCGCGAAGTCGGCGGCCTTGCCCGCGCCTCCGCTCGCGATCACCGGCACGTCCACGACGGCCCGCACGGCCGAGATCAGCTCCAGGTCGAACCCGCCCTGGGTGCCGTCCGCGTCCATCGAGTTCAGCAGCACCTCGCCAGCGCCAAGTTCGGCGGCGCGGCGCGCCCACTCGACGGCGTCGAGGCCG
Organism: uncultured Actinomycetota bacterium; assembly: GCA_963815375.1. GTDB lineage: Bacteria > Actinomycetota > Actinomycetes > Streptosporangiales > Streptosporangiaceae > JASHPR01. The sequence goes on from CAWFGX010000001.1 coordinate 867,844, forward strand.
GTGCCGCGCCGCCCGCCGTGCGTGGTCACCTCATACATTTGCGCCGCCGGGGCGCTGTGCGTGGGGATGCGCCGGGCGTCCACGGACACCACAACGCACTGCGAGCCGAACCGGCTGGCCACCTCGGTGAGCAGCTCCGGCCGGGCGATCGCAGCAGTGTTCAGCGACACCTTGTCCGCCCCGGCCCGCAGCAGCCGGTCCACGTCATCGGTGCTGCGCACTCCCCCGCCGACCGTCAGCGGGATGAACACCTGGTCCGCCGTGCGCGCGACTACGTCGGTCATCGTGTCCCGGCCGTCCGCTGACGCGGTGATGTCCAGGAACACCAGCTCGTCGGCGCCCTGCGCATCGTAGGCGGCAGCGAGCTCCACCGGGTCACCCGCGTCACGGAGCCCGAGAAAGTTCACACCCTTGACCACCCGCCCGGCGTCGACGTCCAGGCACGGGATGACCCTGACCGCGACCGTCACCCGACCGACTGTACCCGGCACATCAGCACGGCGAGCTGCGCTGATGTGCCGGGGTCGGGCTACGGATGGCCGAAGGCCCGGTTGTCGGGCCGGTCAGCAGCTGTCGTCGAGGGTGGTCGACGGCGTCTGGCCGTAGACGAGTGTCCCGTTCACGTAGACCGGGAGGTATGGATCAGGCGCCGAGGCGTAGGTGCCGGCTGCCAGCCCGGTCATGAACGGCGACGCCGACGAGTTCCAGTAGAACTTGTAGTCAGGCCCGAGGGCATCGACGAAGGCGAACTCGAAGGCACGCGACGGCGGGAGCCCGATCTTGTCGGATCCCCAGTTGACGGTGACGTAGTACACGCAGCTCGCCGAGCTGCCCCACTGGACCGGCGCGCTGATGGATGTCGCCTGCCCGTCGATCTGGTCCGCCGCGTCGTAGTACACGGGCGTGGAGATGTCACTGATCGTCTGGCCGGCCTGCTGCAGCGAGCTGATGTCGAAGTAGACCCGGGTGCTCATGCCGGTCTGCAGGTGCGGCGGCTGAGTGGCGACGTTGTTGATGTTGAGCGTCACCTGGGTCGACTGATCGCTGTCCTGGTTCAGGGTGCCCGTCATGTAGTACGGATTCTCCGCCGGCTCGGCCGGCGGCGTGAACGATGTCATCGGCTGGCTCTGGCCGTAGTACCACCACAGGCCCGCCAGCGCCCCGACGAACCCGGCGCTGTAGTCGACGGCGACCTCGTTCAGCACGAAGTCGGTGGTGACGTCGTCGGGCTGATCCGACGACGACGGCCCGCCGACCAGCGCACCCCACAGGATGTGCTTGTCGTTCAGCGGGTCGGTCTGGTTGTTGTCCAGCGAGCCCTGCGCGTCGCCCTGGTGCGGGTGCGAGGCCGCTGTCGCGGTGCCGCCGACCTCCGAGCCGACCCCGGGAGTTGTCGAGCCGAACCCGACGATGTAGGACCAGTCCGCCGGGTTGTCCCCCATGAGGTAGTTCATCTGGCCCATCGCCCAGTTCGTGAACAGCACGCTGTCGGGGTCTGACGGGAAGTTCTTCCGGTAGACGAGCGCCTCGAGCTGCGCTGCCGTGTTGTAGCGCGCCGAGCCCCATGAGGTCAGGTATGAGAAGCCGGCGGGCGTGGTGGCGATGAAGTTCGTGTCGGACGGGTTGTCGTGCGGCACGTGCGACCAGTACTGCACCTGCCACTTGTTCACGTAGTGCACGAGCGCCTGCACCACCGCCGGAACCGCCGAGTTTCCACCCACGATCGGGTCTAGCAGCGAGAAGACACCGCCCCACCTGGTGTCCCAGTTCATGACCCACGTGTTCTGCCATTGGTCGGTCGTGTTCTGGACGATGGCGCCGAGGTACCCGGAGTAGTCACCGGCAGAATCGGTGGCGACGATCGCATTGATGTAACTCCAGTTGCCGGTGGCTATATACAGCCACACCGCCGCCCAGGCCTCTTTGTCCACATAGCCGCTGGAGTTGTAGAAACCGCCCGAGTAGCCGATCCCGGGGTTGGCCAGCGAGAACGAATACAGCGCCTCGGCGTACTGCAGGCACTGCGCCGAGTAGCTCGGGTCGCTGCTCGCCGTCAGCACTGACATGACCGCGAGCGCCGCGGCGGCACTGGCGGTCTGGTCGGCTGCCGGCGTCGAGGACGTAGCCAGATACGCGGGCCGTGGGTAGAGCGTCGAGCTCTCCAGCTCCGACGGGCCCCAGTAGGAATGGTCGACCGAGCCTTCACCTACCTGGTAGGCGAACGCCACCACCTGGCCGGCCGAGTTGAGGAACGTCGACCGCAGGAAGTAGTCGGTGAACCATTTCATCTCGTCCATGGCGTGGTTCCAGGTGCCGGTGTCCGTGTAGCCTTCCGGGAACTCGTACATTCCCCAGCCAAGCACCGAGGCCGCATACGTCTGCGGCAGGCCGAACTTCACCGTGTCGCCGGCATCGTGGAAGCCGCCCGACAGATTGAGGCACCCGGTGCTGTCCGGGTCGAGCACGGACTTGTTGGCCGCGATGAACGATGCCGACAGGTTGGTGCCGACGTTGCTCACCATTGGCTGGAGAGGAACGCAGGAGTCGCTCGGTGCGTCGTCGCCGCGCCAGTCGAGCGGCTGATCATTGTCGGTGCGCGACGGGCCTGACTTCTGCGCGTCGTAGAAATACAGCGATTCCTGCAGGGCGAGCGGCAGGCTGTACCCGGGCGTGTCGGGCAGCGCCGGCGGCGCGGTGGCGGCCCTGGCGGGCGCCTGCCCGAGTGCGGCCGCTAGCACGCCCACTGCCGGGAGGGCTAACAGACGCCGGACAACGTGAAGGTGGCTCATGGCAGAACTCCGGTGACGGGGGCTTGTGCCCGGAACGTAACCAATGCGGCGGGCCTCGGGGGAGAGCCGCGCCTCGTACTGGCGGGGCCTTATCGGCGCCCCAGTAGGCCCGACCTGCGGCGATTCGCTGGCGGCTCGCGCGCGGCCCACGCTTGTCGGGGCTGCAAGTTTCAGGAGGCTAGTCCGGGCGCCGGGCGGAGGCGCCGGGCTAGCACCGGTGCGGGACGGGACGTTAGCGCCGGGCGGGCGCCGGGCTAGCGCCAGGCGGGGAGCGTCAGAACGGGCGGGCAGCGGCGCGAGTGGCGTTCAGCGCCTCCTGAAGGGTGAACGCCCCGGAGTACAGGGCCTTGCCGACGATCGCGCCCTCGACGCCGAGCGGCCGCAGGCCAGCGATGGCCTCCAGGTCGGCGAGGCTGGACACCCCTCCGCTGGCGATCACTGGGCGTTCGGTGCGCTCGCACACCCGGCGCAGCAGGTCCAGGTTGGGCCCGCGCAGCATGCCATCCTTGAGGATGTCGGTGACCACGTAGCGCCGGCACCCATCCGCCTCCAGCCGCGCCAGCGCCTCGTCCAGCTCACCGCCCTCGGCAGTCCAGCCGCGGGCGGCCAGCCGCGTCCCGCGCACGTCCAGCCCGACAGCGATCCGGTCGCCGTACCGCGCGATCACAGCGCGCACCCAGCCCGGGTTCTCCAGCGCTGCGGTGCCGATCACCACCCGCTCGCACCCGGTCGCCAGCGCCGCCTCCAGCGAGGCGTCGTCACGGATCCCCCCCGAGACTTCGAACGCCACGCCAACCCGCCGGACGATGGACGCCAGCAGTTCTGCGTTGGAGCCGCGGCCGAAGGCCGCGTCCAGGTCGACCAGGTGGATCCAGCTGGCCCCGGCCTCCTGCCAGGCGCTGGCGGCCTCCAGCGGGTCGCCATACCCGGTCTCGGTTCCAGCCTCGCCCTGGACCAGCCGAACTGCCCGGCCCGCGGCCACGTCTACCGCTGGCAGCAGCGTCAGCGGGGCCGACGCGGCAGCGTCGGCCGAGAGGTCAGTCACGCGCCCGACTTTACCCAGGCACCTGCCGCCGGCAGCTTCACACCCTCAGCCGGGGACTTGTGCAGCGCCTGCTGAGCCGGCACCTCGTCCGGTTAACGCTTGCCGGCAGTCCCATCATCCAATCGGCCGCAGATGTACGGCGAGCGTGACATTCCTGTATCCTTTGACCCGTTCCATATTACTTCGCAAACACGCACAAACGAGGTACTTAAAGAGGCGCGATGACGGAACTCCTGGACAATGCACGGCCAAGTCACGGATTTCCGGCGCTCGAAAGGATCGAGTTCGATGTCGATGGCGGCGATTGCGCGTCGCGTGTACTTGAGCTGCTCCGTACCTCAGACCTCACCTCCGCCTGCATATCGCATTGGCTCCGCCACCTCAAGCCAGCTGACCTAGACACCATGACGGTAAGGTCCGTGGAGCGGGCCTCCCATATTAAATGGTACCTTGGCAGTTGCTCAAATGGCTCCATCGTCTGGCTTCATCAATACAAGCAATTCGCGCTGCCTGATAAGCTTGGATCATTTGCCGCCTCGATTCACAACCATCGATATTCATTTGGATCCAGGGTCCTGTCCGGGTCCTTGACAGTATCCCACTTCGAATTCGGTGCATTTTTGCAGCAAAAGGGAACGGAAGCAATGCGAACTGGGACAGCCTATTGGCTGGATGCAGACCAGATCCATCGTATAGACGGTACCGACTCCAATACGTGCACGATTGTAGTCCAAGCCCCGCCGAGACGCGCTTTCAGCAGGGTGTTTCACCCTTCGGGCCGCTCGTTCGACGACATCTACGATCTCGAGTCACGTCTGCCAGGACTTATCGACTTCTTGTCCGGATCAGCCAACTGAAATGGCGGAGGGGCAGTTTGCCATCTCTCGATACACGTCCGCTGCTCTTCGTGATGTCCGGCCCTAGCGGCGCTGGCAAGTCTACGGCTGTCAATGCGCTAGTCGAGGCAAGACTCGTCGTGAGACTCGTGACGTTCACGACAAGGCCGATCCGTGAATCCGAGGAAGAAGGAGTTGAATATAATTTCGTCTCCGATAGATCCTTTATAAACCTTTGCAGACAAGGCAAGATAGTCGAATATCAGCGTCGCTATTCTGGGCATTATTACGGATCCCCGCAAGCCGTGCTTTCCGCTGCGCCAGAGCACCCCGTGGTCACTCACCTTGATCCACTTGGATTCTTCCGCGTCAGGGCCGCTTCTGAGCGCCGCGTCGTTGGGATCTTCGTGACTCCAAGTTCCCACTCATCCATTCTCGATCGGCTCCGTGATCGTAGAATGACTACAGACCTGGACGAGAGAGCCACCGACTACGCGCGGCAGATACCGTTCGCTGTAGGATATGATTATGTCATTGTTAATGATGATAAAGATGAATTTATCCATGCAGTCGAATCCGTTGTGCGCAGTGAAGTGAGCGCATCCAAATCAGCTCGATGGCTGAAGAAGGTCGTGTTGGCATCCGCTGCCGCGAGCAATGACATTCTGAAGGACGGGGACTAACGCGATGCCGCCAGCATTTGCGGACGCCAGCGCCGCTGACCGTGCACAAGTATTCGTCATGAAGGCGGGCATTATCCGGCATGACCGAGTTCTCATATTGACCTCAGCAGTCCCAGGTCATGGTAGCAAGCGAGATCTCCCGGGCGGCAAGCTAATATATGGCGAAGATCCCTTTTCCGCTCTGCGCCGGGAGGTGCTCGAAGAAACCGGCCTGTCGATCCGGCCAGTCGCTCCTGTCCGAGTATGGGCATTCACGGAAGCCGATGGGGTTCAATATATCGGCATAACCGTCGCATGTCACTCAGATTCCGACACTGTCCGGTTGTCACAGGAGCATTCGGACTACAGCTGGCTCTCGAGACAGGCAATCCCAGCAGATTGGCCCGAACGTGAGGAGCTGCTAGCAGTCTTCGACTGTGTTGATCGAGGTGCTCGCCAGATCTCGGCTATCTCGGGGCGCGCATGGCCAGAGGACGCTTCGGCGGATACTAAGCTCTCGTCGGGATCACCTAGTGAGTTACCTCTCCAGGAAGACGTGCTTTAAACTCGAGAAAATCCTTTGCCAATTTTGAGTAGCGCTCCATATCGAGGGTTAGGCCTGCCTCATCGAGAACTCTGATCAAGTTCGCGGGATCGTCACTCCGAGGAATCTCGAACCTAATCGTATATTGCGATGTAAAAAGGCGTGCGGCATCCTTGACATGCATCTGATACGCCATAGAATCTCGGGGGAATCGACAGGATGAAGGAAATCTGAATCCCGTTGATGCAGGATCACTGAATCGGGTAAGAAATATCTCGTGATCAAATATCTCGGCGCGATCGATGGGAGGATCTGCTAGCAAGCAGAATTCGATTCGGTCACATTTTCTCCGAGCCAGATATGCCGCTACGATTGACATCCAAATGTCGTCTACCAGCTCGTCTCTCGCGTGCGCGAGTCGGTCTGCATCTTTACCCTCATCTATATCATGCTTTGCCCGCGCTATAACTGACTCCGGCTTTGTCGGATCAGCAACAATAACCCTGATGTAGTCAAATGCTACAGGAAGCGTCGCGAGTCTACCCATACTGTACCGTGCGGTAATGCCCTGAAAGAAATACCGCTCGGAAGTGGTAAAGCTCTTGTTAAGGTCTCGGTTGAAGATCTCGTCTGGGTGGTCGGTCGGAGGATATGTTTTCAGCGGAATGTATGCGTGCTGCTGACGATGAATGGTGTTCAGGAGTTCAGCAGCCGCTGTCGATATATTGCGCTCGACAGATCCCTCAATAGTGGTTCGCAAAAAGTTATCGAACTGTTTCGTCGTCATGAACACAGAAAAGGCTGCGTATCCAGCGGTAGCAACAATTCCGGTGGCTAGCGTCAGCCAGAATACACTGGCCGTGCCGTGGGTGCGCGCGGACACGGCGAACAGCACTACGGAGGTCAGTATGGTAATGAGGAATAGAAGGCCAGTTCTATTAAAGTAGAGGTCGCGGAGCAAGCCGGAGTTGGTCGACTGGGACGATGACTCTGACATGGATTAGTGACCGCCGTTCGCCGTTCAACTGAGATCTCCCAATTGTAATGTGATGTGCACCTCTATGGGAGTGGTGAAGTGCTCTTATCCTGAGCCCACAGGTATCCGGGCGTCGCCTGTGCCGACGGTCGGTCCACGGCACCGGTCAGAACGTGCCCAGCCAGTTGGACAGCAGGGCAGCGCCGCAGTCGCCGGACTTCTCGGGGTGGAACTGGGTGGCGCTGAGCGGGCCGTTCTCAGCAGCGGCGATGAACGGTTCCCCGTGGGTGGCCCAGGTGATCAGCGGCGCGGTCATGTGAGGACTGCCCTCCAGTGGCAGCGCCGTGGCCGCGTACGAGTGCACGAAGTAGAACCTGGCGTCGGCGCCGATCCCGGCGAACAGCCGCGAGCCAGGCGGGGCGCCGACGGTGTTCCAGCCCATGTGCGGTAGCACCGGGGCATCCAGCCGGCGCACTACCCCGGGCCACTCGCCGCAGCCCTCGGTCCGCTCGCCGTGCTCGACGCCCTCGGCGAACAGCACCTGCATGCCGACACAGATGCCAAGGACCGGACGCGAGCCTGCCAGCCGCTTGCCGATCACGACCTCACCGCGGACCGCCCGCAGCCCGGCCATGCAGGCGGCGAACGCACCCACCCCCGGGACAACCAGGCCATCGGCATCGAGCGCCGTGCGCGGATCAGACGTCACCTCGACGTCGGACCCAGCCCGCTGCAGCGCCCGCTGCGCGGACCGGATGTTGCCGAACCCGTAGTCGAGGACGACGACGCCAGGCCGGCTCACGGCACGCTCCGCCCGCACCGGGCCGATGAGGCCGCATCCAGACCGGTTCGCACCTGCATTGACCCAGCGTAACCACCATGCGGCCGGGCATCAGCCCGGTGGTGATCACCCGCCGCTGAGCGGGTACTGCGACCACGAGGAGGGCGAGCCGCAGCCCCGGCGTTTTCGTACCGTTCCGGGTATATGACGCCTGGTGTGTGTGTACTCTCCTGAAAAGAAGCGGCTGAACGACCAGGCACCAACCACTGTGATGCCACTGTGATGCAAGGACCAGCGAAACACGGATCAGACCCACACGAGCGTCGTGGGTTCATATTCTCCAGACGGCCAGGCGTCATCGTCACCGCTGTCATTGTCGGGGTCCTTCTGGTTGCTGGTGGCACGGTGGCGGCCGTGAGCTACGCGAGTGGAGCACCGAAGAACACCGCCCACTCCTCGGCCGCGGGCAGCGCTGGCGCGTCCAGCCATACGGGCTCCGGTCACAATTCGCCCAGAGCGACACCATCCGCAGGAGCTGCGCACCGCTCGTCGTCTTCGCCTTCCGGTAACTCGGGTGCCGACCCGGCCCGGGCGGGCACATCCTCGGCGTCCGGGATCTGCCTGAGCCCGGCGTTCATGACGTCGCAGCAATTCGGCGGCTGGGGCGACGGCAGCTACTACGTAACCAACAACATGTGGAACGTCAGCGGGTACAGCGTGTCGCAGACGCTCTACGCCTGCTCGTATCACAGCTGGTACGTCGTTGCGAACCTGGCTAACGACGCTCACGCGACCGTGAAGACTTACCCGAACGTCCACATGGACTTCAACAACCACCCCGCGATCAGCTCACTTGGCCCGGTCAATACCTCCTTCGCGGAGAGCACCCCGGACGTCGGGATCTATGAGGACGCCTACGACATCTGGATCAACGGGATCGCCAGCGCCGGCTCGACCGAGCTCATGATCTGGAACCAGAACAACGGGCAGACGCCCGGCGGCTCGCCTGTCGGCAGCACCACCCTCGACGGGCACGCCTACACGGTCTGGCAGCGCAACGGCGAGGTGTCCTCGGCGTCGACCAACTACATCGCGTTCGTCGCCAACACGAACTACACGTCGGGCAGCATGAACCTGAAGGACTTCTTCAGCTACGCGATCGCGCACGGCTTGATGCCCGCCAGCTCCTCGCTGTACCAGGTGGACTACGGCGCTGAGCTGGTGTCGACGAACGCCGCCCCGGCCACGTTCAGCGTCACGAACTTCTCAGTCAGCACCGGCTGAGCTTCCGCAACTGACCCCCCCTAGGGGAAAAGCCAGCGGCGGAGGCCCGGATGTAGAAGAATGCCCATATTTGCGGGTGTCTTCCGCAAAGCGTCCCGCTCGGCTGACAGCCGCGATCGCTCAGGTCGCGGCTGTCGGCCATGCGTGGCCCGGTGAATGGCGGTGATGGATGCAGGTGACCAGGCCGGTCCGCGGGCTGGTGGCGGTGGGACTCGCCGTAGCCTCAGCCCTGTGGATGCCTGCCGCCGCTACGGCCCTGGTGACCGGGCAGGCAAGCCAGTACACGCCGAGCCCGGACGAGTGGTGGCTGCCGGACTGGCAGGTGCCGCAGCAGGTATGGCCGGTGACCGAGGGAGCCGGCGTGACAGTCGGGGTGATCGACACCGGCGTGGAGGCTAGCGTGCCAGACCTGCGCGGGGTCGTGGTGCCGGGCGGTGACATGCTCGGGGATCCCGGTGCCGGCGAGACCGACTTCGACACCCGGTCAGACGGACACGGAACGGCCGTGGCCGTGCTGATCGCCGGGCAAGGCTATGGCACCGGGACAGTTGGGATAGCGCCGCAGGCCAGGATCCTTCCGGTGCACGCCGCGACCCCGGGCGTCGCCGGCGACGCGGACACACTGGCCGCCGGGATCGAGTTCGCCGTCGACCACGGCGCCCAGGTCGTCAACGTGTCGCTGGGCCTGCCGTCGCCCTCGGGCACGTCCTGCGACCCGGTGCTGCAAGATGCCGTCGCCTACGCGCTCGAGCACAACGTTGTCGTGGTCGCGGCTGCCGGGGACACCGACGTGAGCGGGCCCGGGCCGGTCGAGCCGGCATCCTGCGCGGGCGTCCTGGCGGTGGGTGGGGTCGGGCCCAGCGGCTCGCTCTGGCCGTACAGCACCCGGGAGCCCTACGTCTGTGTCGCGGCGCCCGGGCAGGATGTGGACTTTGTGGGACGCGACGGCCGGTACACGGCAGCCGGCGCTGGTACAAGCGCCTCCGCGCCGCTGGTCGCAGGAGTGGCGGCGCTGATCAGGTCGCGGTACCCGTCGATGCCGTGGTACCGGGTGGACCAGCGGCTGACCAGTACCGCGGTTCCGGTGGGCCCGGCCGTGCCCAACGACGGTTATGGCTACGGGATCATCGACCCAGCCCGAGCGATGAATGCGGCCGGCTACCCGGTCAGCGCCTCAGCGCCGGACCCGCCATACGCAACGTTCCAGGCCTGGCTGGCCAGCCCGGACGGGCAGGCCTGGGCGCAGGTCAACACGCCGCGCGCGACGCCGTCCCCGGCGCCAGCGCTGACCGCTGCGCCCTCAGCGGCGCGCGTCAACAAGGTCCATATGCAGGCTGGCACCGTCGCGCGCGCGTCCGCTGCGCCTTCCGCGCCGAAGCCCGTGGCGCCGAAGCGGGCCACGCTGGCCGACCTTGTGTCGGTCGACATGCCGACCAACCCGGTGATGCTGGTGGTTGTGCTGGCACTGTGTCTTGCCGCTGTGTTCGCGCTGACGCTGGTGAGCGCGCTGAAGCGAAGCCGCGCCCGGCATGCCCGGGTGGGCTGACCAGCGCGGCTAGCCAGCGCGGCTAAATTGCGCCGGGCCGCCTGGGCCGCCCGGGCCGACGAAGACGACACCGCCACCGCCGCCCGGGCCAGGGCCGTTGAACGGATTGTTGCTGGGCATCGGGGCGTTCAGGTTGGCGAGCACGACCTGTTCGCCGATCGCGAGACCCGAGGTGATCCGGGTCATCGCTGGTCCCTTGGTGCCGACCTTGACCTTGACCGTCCGGGTATTGCCCGCTGAATAGACGGTGACCGTGGCCTGGCCGCTGGAGGAGTAGTGCACAGCGGATGTCGGCACGCTGACACCCGCGGTCTGCGCCGTGGTGATCGTGACAGCGGCGTAGCCGCCCTCGTGCAGCCCGGACGGCTGTCCGGTCAGGCCGATCGTGACCGGGTACGTCACCGGGTTGCTGTTGGGGGTGGGCATGAGCCCGATCGTGACCACCGCGCCGCTCAGCGGGACCGCACTGCCATCCGGCAGGACGCTCGCTGGCTGCCCGGTCTTCAGCTGCAGCATGTCAGTCACTGGGATCTGGGTCTGCACCTGCCAGCTGTCCAGGCCGGCGACCTGGAACGCCGTGCTCCCAGCGCTCTCGGCAGCCCCTTGCGTGGCGCTGACGGTGATCACTGTGCCGCTGAGCGGGCTGACGACCGTCGCGCTGTTGAGGTTCTGCTGGGCGACGGTGACCTGGTCCGACGCCGCGTCGGCGGCGGCCTGGTCGGCGGCAAGCTGCGCCGCGCCGACCGGCCCGCCCGAGTTCCCTCCGGAGCCAGAAGAAATGCTGCCGCCGTCGCCACCAATGTTGCCGCCGTTGCCACCGTCGCCCTGGGCCGCGGCACCGGCCCCGCCCGCAGGAGTTCCGGCCGCCGAAATGAGCTGGTTCAGTGCCATGGCGAGCGAGCTGAGCTGCCCAGCCAGGACCTGCTGGTCGTGCAGTTCCGCGGTCTCGTCAGCCAGGACCTGCTGCGTGGCAGCGGCGCAGCTGACCGGCGCTGGCGAAGGGGAGCCGGGCGCCGCGGCGGTATGGCTGGGCGACGGACTGGGCTGCGGTGATGACTTCCCGCAGGCCTGGTTGGCCTGGGCGAGAGCAGTCTTCGCCAGCGCCAGGGCGGCGTCGGCCTGGCGCTGGCTGCTGAGCACGGCCTGCTGCAGCGGCCGCAGGCTCGAGGTAGAAGATCCTGACGTGGACGGCGTTCCCGACGACGCTGGCCCAGCGCCGCTGGCCCCGGCTGCGTCCTGACTGGCGATGTCGTCGGAAACCTTCAGGTTCGCGTTCGCCAGGGTGGACTCAGCGGATGTGAGGCTGGCCTTGAGCGCGCTGGTGTCCAGCGTGCCCAGGGTCTGCCCGGCGGTGACCTGCTGACCAGCGCTGACCGCCACGTTCGCCACCGTGCCGCTGACCGGGAATGCCACGTCAGCCTGCTGTGCGGGCGTCAGGTTGCCGACCTCGTTCAGTGTTGCTGTTACGTCTGCCGAGGAGACGGTGGCCAGCCGGTACGCGGGACCGGACGACGACAGCGCGGCGTATGCAGTCCCGGCGCCGCCGCCGATCACGACGACGGCGGCCCCCAGCACGGCCATCCCCTTGCCGATCCGCATGATTCCCCGTCCTCACTCGGTGCGCAGCGCGTCGATCGGGGCCAGCCGCGCGGCGCGGCCGGCCGGGTACACGCCGAACACGAGGCCGATGATCACGGCGACCGCGATCGCACCCACGGTGGCCGTGGGCGAGACCGCGACCGCGTTGGAGATCAGGTGCGGCAGCACGAACGCCGCGCCTAGGAGACCGACGGCCGCGCCGAGCACGCCGCCAACCAGGCCGAGCAGCGACGCCTCGACGAGGAACTGGCGCCGGATCACACGAGGCGTCGCGCCGAGAGCCTTGCGCAGGCCGATCTCGCGGACCCGTTCTGTGACCGATACCAGCATGATGTTCATGACGCCGATTCCTCCGACGAGCAGCGAGATGGCGGCGATGCCAGCGAGCAGCTCGGTCAGCGTCTTGTTCACCGTGGAAGCGGTGGACAGCAGTGACTGCTGGCTGTTGATGGTGAAGTCGGGATTGGAGGCTTTGTCACCGTGGATGTTGACCAGCAGCGTGTCGGCTTCCTGATAAGCAGCGGACAGGGTGCCCGGCGAGGTCGCCTCGGCATAGATCGTGGTCACTGAGTTGCGGGTCTGGCCGCCGATCTGCTGCTCCATCGTGGACAGCGGCACCAGTGCCTCGTCGTCCTCATTGCTGGTCCCGGACGAGCCCGCGGAGGCGAGCACGCCGACGACCTCCAGCGGCAGGCCATTAATGGTGACGGACTGGCCGATCGGGTTACCGTGCCCGAAGAGCTTGGTCGCCGTGGTAGGTCCGAGGACAGTGACGTCGGCCGCGTTCTTCTCGTCGGCCGCGGTCAGGAACCTCCCCACGGCCATAGTGCGGTCGCGAACCTGCAGCCAGTTAGTCGACGTGCCGACCACGCCGGTGCTCCAGCTCGTTGTGCCGTTGTCCAGGGTCTGCCCGGTCGACGCTTCCGGGGCGACCTCGGCTATGTCCGGCGCAGCAGCCCTGGATTCCAGCGCTGAGACGTCCGTGATGGTGAGATTGCCCCCGAGCGGGCTGATGATCAGCAGGTTCGTACCCAGCGCGTTGATCTGAGCGCGGATCTGCGTTGAGGCGCCCTCGCCGAAACCGACGGTGAGGATCACCGCGGCGATCCCGATCATGATGCCGAGCATGGTCAGTGCCGACCGCAGCCGGTGCGAGCGGACGCCCTCCAGCCCTGTCCGCAGGGTCTGCCCCCAGTTCACTGTGCTTGCCTCACTGGGCGACTCCCGCGGTGACGGTGTCCTCGGACACCAGGCCGTCCAGCAGCCTCACGGTTCGCTTGCTCCGGCGGGCCACGTCGGCCTCATGGGTGATAACGACGATCGTGCGGTCGCTGCTGTGCAGCTCGTCCAGAAGGCTGAGGATCGCTGAGGTCGAACCCGAGTCGAGGTTGCCGGTCGGCTCGTCGGCCAGGAGCAGGTCGGGCTCAGTGACGAGGGCGCGGGCCACGGCCACCCGTTGCTGCTCTCCGCCGGACAGCTCGCCCGGCCGGTGGTCGACACGGTCGCGGAGGCCGACGCGTTCCAGCGCTCCCAGTGCCCGCTCGCGCCGCTCAGCCCGGCCGACACTGCGGTAAGTGAGCGGGAGCTCGACGTTGCGCAGCGCGGACATCGACGCCAGCAGGTTGAACTGCTGGAAGACGAATCCGACGCGCCGGTTGCGGACGACGGCGAGATCTGACTCCGACATCGCGTCGACGTCCTCGCCGGCGAGCCGGTAACTGCCTTCGCTCGGCACGTCGAGGCAGCCGAGGATGTGCATCAGCGTTGACTTGCCAGAGCCCGACGGGCCCATGACCGCGACGTACTCGCCCTCCGCGATCGTGAGGGTGATCCCGCGCAGGGCCGCCACCTCCAGGGAGCCGGTGCGGTAGGTCTTGCGCACGTCGGCCAGCTCGATGAGGCTCATCGGTCAGCCACCGCCCGGTCCCTTGCCCGGGGCATTGATGCGGTAGATCTGGCCGCGGCCGCCCGGGCCGATGAAGACGCCCTTGACGGGGCCTTGATTGCCGCTGTTGCCCGGGCTGATCGTGACGATGTTCACGACAACCTGCTCGCCGGCTGACAGGCCGCTGGTGACCTGGGTCAGCCCGCCGGAGGTGAGCCCGGTGGTGACGACCCGGGTGACTTGCTGGCCGTTGTCCATGACCTGCACTGTGCTCTGCCCGCTGGGACCAGGGTTGATCGCCGACGTCGGGACCACGAGCGCGTCCGAGACCTGTTTGTAGGTGATTGACACTGACGCCGACGCCCCCGCGTACAGGCCGGACGGCGTTCCGGTGACGTCGATCACCACAGGGAAGGTCGCAACACCAGTGCTGGTGTTGGCGACTAGGCCGATGGAGCCGACTGTGCCGGTGACCGGGGCGCTGCCCCCTTCCGGTGTGATTATCGCCTGGTCACCAGTCTTGATCTCGCTGACCACAGAGGCGTCGACGCTGGCGTCCACGACGTCGTTGCTGCTGACCACGGTGATCGACGCGCTGGCAGCACTTGAACCGCCGCTGCCGCCGCTCCCCCCGCTGCCGCCGCTCCCCCCGCTGCCGCTATTGCCCCCGCCCCCGCCGCCTCCGCCTCCGCCTCCGCCCCCGCCGCCAGCCCCGGCGAGCTGCTCGCCGTCGGTGTACCCGACCGTGGTGACGACGCCGCTGGCGGGGGCGACCAGCGTGGCTCCGCTGAGGGCGGAGTTGGCGCTGTCCAGCTGGGACTGGTCAGCGCTGACCGATGCCTGGTCAGCGGCGATCTGAGCGCCGGAGGCGCCGCTGGACTGATCTTGCGAGAGCCGTGCCTGGTCCTGCGCCAGGGTGGCCTTGGCCTCGTCGACCTGTGCCTGCAGGGTCGGGGAGCTCATCGTCGCCAGGACCATTCCGCTGGTGACGTGCTGCCCGACCGAGACGTCGACAGAGGTGACCTGGCCCTGCGCGCTGAAGCTCAGCGTCGAGGTGTTCGCCGGCTCAATGGTGCCTGTGGTGGAGAGCGTCTGGCTGAGGGTGGTCGAGGCCACCGGGACCAGGTGGTACGACGAGGTCGAGGCCGTGGACCGCGTCGCGAGCCAGCCTCCCAGTGACCCGCCAACGACGAGCACCACGACCGGGACGAGGAGCCCTGGCCATGACAGCAGGCTGCGCGCTCTGAAGCGCGAACGCCGGTAATTCACAGCCAGCAGGTTAGGCCCATTCTTGCCGTGACGTCGTCCCGCCTGAGAGTGTCATACCCGGGTACTAGGCACCCATTGCCTGCGGCCGGCACTGGCGTTTCCCGCGCCCACGCAGCGGACGTCACGGCAGCAGCGTGCCCTGGTGATGCACGAGCCGCCATCCCGCAGGATCTCGCCGCCACAAAGATGTGCGCCGCGCCCGCCGGCCCCCGCGATCTGAGTCCCACCGGGTCATGACAAATCCGTCCCCGACGATCCACCCGGTGAGGTCACGGACTTCGATGACCGGATGCTCCCCGGACTCTGCGTCCAGAAGTTCTAGCGCTGAGGCAAGATCCCATACCTTGCCCGACGCTCCGACCTCTGCGAAGTCCTCCGCCAGCAATGCGATGACCCGAGCGCGGTCACGCCGGCATTCGGCAGTCTGAAGTTCACGCTCGAGCTGGAGCACATCGGCAACGTCGCTGTCGGTGGTCATCAGCTTTCCCCGAATCGGCTCCTCGGGCGCCGGCAGGATACTCAGGGCCTGCGGCTCACCGCTACATGAAATCGGCGGTGACGAGGGCCGACAGGCTGGCCGCGGCTATCGGCCGTCCAGCCTGTGGCCTGTTCGAGGCCGCCATATTTGTTTGACGGAACGCATGCCGCTGACGATAGTGGTCCTCGCCGGCCCACCCGGGCCCGCGACGACGCTCGTCGAGCACGAGAGGAGGCGAAATGTCTGCCCAGCTTCGAAGCCCTGGTCGGAAAGGTCGCCAGACTTGTCGTTTCCTCGTTCATTTGTGTGCGGGCATTGCGGCGTAGACGTCTCGCTTGATGCCCCCGGCACGTCCCATCGCAACCACTGTCCTAGCTGCCTGTGGTCCAGGCACCTTGATCGCAACACGCCCGGTGACCGGAAGGCTGACTGCCCGGGCGGCATGGAGCCGATAGCAGTCACCATCCGCGGCGAACGCCGCTGGATGCTGATCCATCGCTGCACGCACTGCGGACGGCTGCGGATGAACCGCACAGCCGCCGATGACAACGTGCTGCTGCTGATGCAACTGGCCGCGCTGCCGCTGGCCACACCACCTATTCCGTACTTCAGCCAAGCTGCCCCCACCCAGCCATGACTCGAGGGCAGGCCAGCGCCCTGTCTAGATGAGGCCCGCGCTTCCGCTGGGCGGCCACGTGTGCTGGGAGCGTGGCCGGACCGGCGGCCGGGGCCGCTGCAGTTGTCCGGCGCAACGCCGGGATCTAGCATCTGGGTCTGGCATGTAGCCGACCGAGGCTTCCATGAGGTTCCTGTCACGTGTTCTGGGTCCGCGCGAGCGCCGTCGTGCTCGTCCTCCTGCTGCCAGCCAACGGGCGACGCGGGGCGCCACCGCCAGGAGCACGAAGAGTGCCCGCAGGGGCATACGCCATTTGCGCAAAGCGCTGGATCGCATGACTCGTTCGCTGAACAGAAATAACCGCAGCGTCGACGGGAAGAAGCTGGTGGCCGTGTATCACCACGGAACGTGCACCGTGAACCATAGATCCAGGAAAGCGGCTGGCAGGTGCCGGAGAACTTACTAGTCAGGCCGCACCGCAACGAGGCACGCGATGACTGGGCGGTTCAGCCGTAGTTCTCGTCCGGACTTGCCCTGCGCCCGTGCTACCCGCTGGCCGACCGGGCTGGCTAGGGTGGGCGAATGGCAGCTGCGCGTGGCCCCGGTTCCCTGCCCTTCCCCGGCCGGCCAGCGGGCAGTGACGGCCTGCCCGGCATTGATCACATCGTCGTGCTGATGAAGGAGAACCATTCCTTCGACAACTACTTCGGCATGCTCGGCCGGGGCGACGGTTTCACCCTGGGGCCGGACGGGACGCCGCTGAACAGCAATCCCGACGCGACCGGGCACCCGGTCCGCGCGCATCACCTGAGCCTGCCGCTGAACCCGCTGCGTGTGAGCCAGACCTGGAACTCCTCTCACCGCCAGTGGAACGGCGGCGCCATGGACGGGTTCGTAACCACCGCCGGCAGCAACGACCCCATGGGTTACCTCGATGAGAGTGACCTGCCGTGGTACTACAGCTTCGCCCGCACTTTCGGGGTCGGCGACCGGTACTTCTGCTCCGTAATGGCACAGACGTTCCCCAACCGCCGGTTCCTCCAGGCGGCAACCGCGGCCGGGCAGGTCAGTGACACGATCCCGAACCCGTTCATCCGCCCCCCGGCCGCTGGGCTCATCTGGGACCTGCTGGATGCGCATGGGATCAGCTGGGTCAACTACTTCGCAGAGGTCCCTGACCTCGCGCTGTGGCCCCGGAACCTGGTGCGCTGGCATGACCGCCTGCGCGACATCGGCGACTTCGGCGAGGACTGCCGGGCCTGCCTGTGCCCGCGGTCAGCCTCATCACCCCCGACGTGTTCACCGACGAGGGCGAGCTCGAAGACGACCAGCTCGGGGAGGCGGCCACCGCGAGCCTGTTCGAGTCCGCCGCGGTAAGCCCCCTGTGGCCACGCATGATGTTCATCATCGTGTGGGACGAAGGCGGCGGCTTCTACGACCACGTGCCGCCGCCGGCGGTGGTGCCGCCCGATGACATCCCACCCGATATTCACGTGCCGCCAGATGAGCCCGGCGGCTACGACCGGTACGGGTTCCGCGTGCCGTGCCTGGTGGCCTCTCCGTTCGCGAAACCTGGCCACGTGTCGTCGGTCGTCTGCGACCACACATCGATCCTGGCCACCATCGAGCTGAAGTGGAACCTGCCCGCGCTGACCCGGCGGGACGCGGCCGCCAGCCCGCTGACCGACTTCCTCGACCTCAGCCAGCCGCCGCGCTTCCTCACCCCGCCGCCGCTGCAGCACCCCACCATCTGGCCTTTCACCGGCAAGCGCTGACTGGCAGTACCGCCATAATTGCGGCCGGTCCCGTGGATCAGCCGCGACGCCGCCGGCCCACAGCCTCGTTCCGGCAGGTTACGATCTGTCCCCCCAAGCCACGGCCAGCGCTTTCCGGCGTCGTCTGCGCCTCTAGCATGCGATGGTGATCGACGCGCATCACCACTTGTGGGATCTTGCCGCCCGGGAGCATCGCTGGCTCATGGGCGGGCAGCCATGGGCCAGCGACGACGAGCTTGCCATGCTGCGCCGGTCTTTCACGCTCGCCGACCTCGCTCCACTGGCGGCAGCGGCCGGGATGACTGGCACCGTTGTCATCCAGACGGTCGCCGAGCCGTGGGAGACCCCAGATCTGCTCGCGCTGGCAGCGGGCCGCGACCCGTACCAGGCTGTGGAGCAACCCGGCGGGCCTGCCGAGGCCAGCGGTGCGCAGCCCGGCGCGGCGGAGGGGCTGCTGGCGGGCGTAGTGGGCTGGACAGACCTGACTGCCGCGGCAGTGGCCGACGCGGCGGCCAGTCTGCGGGAACTGCCGGGCGCGGAGTTCCTGTGCGGGATCCGGCACCCGGTCCTGGCTGAGGAGGATCCGGGCTGGCTGGCCCGGCCCGCGGTGCTCCGCGGGCTGCAGGCGCTGGCGGCGGCCGGGCTGAGCTTTGACATCGTGACGCTGCCACGCCAGCTGCCCGCTGCCATCACCGCAGCCCGGTCCGTACCAGAACTGACGATGGTGCTCGACCATCTGGGCGGACCGCCCGTTGGCCCGGGCCAGAACGGCGAAGACGGCCCCTGGGCCGCTGCGATCCGCCGCCTGGCAGCACTGCCTAACGTGGCATGCAAGCTATCGGGCGCGCACAGCGCCCCGGCTGACGCCAGCGACCTGCGCCCCTATTACGAGACCGTGCTGGCCGCTTTCGGCCCCGACCGCCTGATGTTCGGTTCCGACTGGCCGGTGTCCACGCTCGCCGCACCTTACGGGCAGGTATGCGATCTGTACCAGGAGCTGACGGCCCAGCTCAGCCCGGCCGAGCAGGACGCCATCTTCGACCGCACCGCCCGCCGGGTGTACCGGCTGCCAGAACGGCAAGCCCCACCCCTCGGGCAGGGGCAGGACCTGACGGCTCGGCGCGGTCATGACAGTGGGTAAGACAAGCCGATCTGCCGGCGGATCTCGTCCATTGTCTGCATGATCGTGTACGTCTCATCCAGCGGGAGCAGCGGGCTCTCCAGCAGCCCCGCGCGAAGACAGCGGCCCACCTCGGCGGCCTGGCCGCGCAGCCCGCGCCCTTCATACGGTTCCTCGAAGCGCTCCAGTTCAGCGCCGTTACGCGCGATCACTCGGAACGAGGTCGGCGTGTAAAACCAGCCGTCGATCTCTATCCTCGCTGCCGTGCCGTAAATGGCGGCCGGGTTGCCCGACGCGGCCAGCAAGGTCGTGGTTAGTACCGCGTGCGCGCCGCCGTCGTACTGGAAGATCATCGACGTCGTGGCGTCAACGCCAGTAAATGCTGGATTGCTGACCGCGGTGATCCGCGCCGGCGCGCCGAGCACCAGGCTTGCGAACGAGACCGGGTATATGCCAAGGTCCAGCAACGCCCCGCCGCCCAGTTCCGGCGCGAACAGCCGGAACTGCGGATCGGGGGCGAACCACTGCCCGTGCTCGGCGGTCAGGTATACGACATCGCCAAGCGTTCCCGCGGCCAGGATCTCGCGCACCCGCGCAATGTGCGGCAGAAAGCGCGTCCACATTGCTTCCATGAGGAACGTTCCCTGGTTGCGCGCGGCGTCAATCATCTCCCGCGCCTGGGCGGCGTCCATAGCGAACGGCTTCTCGACGAGCACGGCCTTCCTGGCGCTGATCGCCAGCAGCGCAGCGTCGTGATGGCCGGGGTGAGGCGTTGACACATACACGGCATCGACATCCGGATCGCTGACCAGAGCCTGGTAGCTCGCATGCCGGTGCGGCACGCCGAATTCGTCCCCGAACGACTCGGCCGAAGCCTGCGACCGTGACCCGACGGCGACAACCTCGCAGTCCGGCTGCAGAGCGAGATCACGCGCGAAGCTATGAGCGATGCCGCCCGTAGCGAGGATTCCCCAGCGAATCGGCCGGTCGTCCGGTTGCGTCATGCGACTGCTCCTCTGGCAGGCAACCCGGCCGCGCATCCGCCTGCCAGGCAGAGCACCATAGCTGGTCCGCCCGTCACCACGGGGAACCCCAAAACTGACCCGGCCCCGTGGCGCGGACTCGACAACCCTAACCACGGCGCAGACAGCAGCAAACACATGCCCTGGCCGGCCGCTCGACGCGATCATCTGGAGGATGGATCACATGTCACACGTACGACGCTTCGACCACGTCGGCATCACCGTCGCAGACCTCGACGCCGTGACGGCGTTCTTCGTTGCGCTGGGCCTTGAGGTCGAGAACAGGATGTTCGTCGAGGGCGAGTTTCTGGACACGGTCATCGGCATTCCCCACTCGCGCACCGAGATCGTGATGCTCGAGCCCCCCGACGGGGGCACGCGGCTGGAACTCTCGAGCTTCACCCGGCCCGACCACCGGCCAGGTTCGCCGGCCGCGCCCGCCAACGAGCTGGGGCTGCGCAACGTGGCCTTCGAGGTCACCGACCTTCAGGCGGCCGTCGATCGCGTTGCCAAGGACGGCTTCGGACTGGTCGGGGGCATCGGGGAGTACGAGGGCTTCTGGAAGATGGCCTACGTCCGGGGCCCGGAGGGGATCATCGTCTCGCTGGCGCAGCGCATCGGCTGAGCGCCGAGATGTGGGCCGGTGGATAAGTCTGGTTAGCGGATGTCAGAGGCCCCGGTCAGGCCGAGGACATACAGAACGCGGCGTTTCACTGTCAGGTACTGCCGCCGAGCAGGTCGTTGACGGTCAGCGCGGTCGTCCCGCACTGGCCCCGGGCCGGGTTCGCAGCGGACCAGTCACCGGCGTCCACCGGATCGCACGTATCGCGGGCCCAGGCAGCGCGCACAGCGGCCTCAATGTCTTCCGGCGTGATCGATGCCACGCGTACATGCTCGCAACCCTCTCAGGCATGCCGCTCGACTTCGAGACATCAGTAGATCCGAGGGACGATCCGCCAGCGCACGCGAGCGCGGTACTCGTCCCAGAGCGCGCCGTACTTGCCGGCGCAGCGGCGGTCGTCGTCGATCTGGCGCGGCACGAGCAGGCCGACGTAGTAGAGGGGGTATAGCCAGGGCACGGGGTCACCGGGCGCGCCGAGGGCGAGTGTGATGCCGACGGCCATGAGGATCTCGCCGAGGTAGTTGATGTGGCGGGCGGCGCCCCAGAAGCCGCCGCAGAGCAGCGTGAGCTCACCGTCACCGATCGCGCGCGGCTCGAGCACGCCGAAGGCGCGGGCGGCGGGATCGCGCTTGAAGACGAACTTCTGCATGTTCGCCCCGCGCGCGAGCGTCCAGCCGGCGGCGAAGACGACGCCGGCGAGGGCCAGCAGCCAGGTCGGAGCGTGCGTGTCGGGCTCGCCGACCCGCGCCCAGAGGCCCACACAGTAAAAGTACGGGTAGAAGACCAGACAGCCCCAGCCGAGCTTGAAGCCCACGCGCTCGGCGAAGAGGTCGTATGTGTAGAGGTGGACGTGTTCGAAGGTGAGGTAGTCCACGACGAAAAAGGTCAGCAGCCCGGCCGAGAGTGCGACGGCCGCGCTGAGGTGGCCGATCGCGAGATCCTGGTGGGCGGCGAACGACAGAACGTTGAGCTCGAGCAGCACCGCTCCCGCCAGATAGAGCCACATCTTCGCGTCGACCATGCCGCCGCGCCAGCGCGGGTTCTCGCGGCGGCCGAAGTAGAGGTCGGCGGCCAACGACCTGCCGGTCGGCGGGGCGGGCAGGACGAGCGCGGCGGTGAACAGCAGGCCGAAGACGCATGCACCGGCGAGCTCGGCCCAGCGGTGTCGCCAGAGCTCGTCGGCCGGCACAGCGTGCACGGCGACGAGCACCACGGCGATCCCGACGGCGGCCACGAGGACCGCGAGGCCGTTGAGCCGGTAGCGCAGCGGCCGGCAGTGATCGTCCCGCACGTAGCCGTCGATCCAGCGGGCGGGGAGGGCGACGTGCAGGCCGAGGAGGGCGGCGAAGATGATCCACGGCAGAAAGAAGCCGAAGATCACGGCGCGTCGAAGCCCTTCACCGTGCGGCCCATGATGGCGGCATTTTACCCAGAGCATCCCGCGGGCCCGTCCAGAGGAGCCAGTTTCCCCGAGACGCTGTCTGCGCACAACCAGCTGATCTGTGTGGCACCGCTCCGGTGAACCGCAGCGATGGGTTCGGTTCAGCGGTAGGTGGGTCGGTTATACAGCTTGGGCCGTGACGAGCCAGGCCGCGCCGGGCATCGTCACGCCATCTGGCGATGCGTACGCCACCAGGCGCTCCCGCACCTGTCTGGTCAGCTCGTCGGCTTGTGCTGGGCTGAGCCCGGCCAGGATCTCGGTGGCTGCCGGGGAGGCCCGCTCGTACTCGAGCACGTCGTCTACGTCGCGGCCGACGAGCATCGGCTCGTCGGCCTTCGCGCACTCGATGCGGCGGAACCCTGCGTGGCTCAGCAACGCGCCCACCCGGCCGGTGTCGGCGAGGGAGAAAGCAGCCGACGGCCCGGGCAGCTCGCGGAGGCCGAGTACCGCCGCGGCCCCGGGGAACCCGAAGGTAAAGACGGGGTTCTCCTCGCGGGTGCGCCAGCACAGAAACGCCAGCCGGCCGCCGCGCCGCAGCGCCTTCCGGAGGTTACCGAACGCCGCCGCCGGGTCATCGAAGAACATCACACCGAAACTGCTCAGCACCACGTCGAAGACCCCGGCCCCGAACCGGTGCACCTGGATGTCGCCGACCTCGAACCTGGCGTTAGCGACGCCAGCAACAGCGGCGAGCCGGCGCGCCTCGGCCACCTGGATCCGGGAGAAGTCGGCGCCCAGAGCATGACCGCTGCCGCTGGCGCCCGCCGCGAGGATGGTCACATCACCGCAGCCGCATCCGACGTCGAGAACGTTCTCCCCGTCCTGGATCTGCGCGGCCGCGAGCAACCGCGCCGTCAGCCGGCCCAGCATCCGCTGATGCCGCTCACGCTGCTCGATGAACTCCCGCCCACTGGCTCCGTTCCAGTCTTCGGCCTGCTCCACATTCACCGCCACGACGGCCACGTTATGCCTGGACCAGCGGCCCAGCACTCCGTTCGGTACGTTCTTGGTGGAGATCGCGACGATCGCGAGGCAGGCCAGACCGGGCAGTTCTGCCCGCAGCCGCTCGTCTGTCCGCGCAGCGACAGAGCACCCCGAGCCGGCGATCTCCGCAGACTCCGCACAGGCCTGGTCAGCACCCCAGTCACACTCTGCGGTTAGCCACGGAGGCGTTCCGGCCACTACCAGGTGGCATCTCAGGACTCAGCTGCGGCCTCACTGCCGCCCCGTCTTACGTCATGTAGCCCGTTCTGCGTTCCTTGAGCCGTACGATACGCATGTCGTTGACCTGCGACGACCAAGGAAAGGGCGGCGAAGTCGGCCGATAGCCGCGGACGGCCGTCGGCGCGTGCGGAGGGTGTCGCTCGATGCGTGGTTGGATCGTTCACTGGACGAAGACGTCATGGGTGGATATCGCCTGGGTGGCGTTCATACTGCTGAACCTGCTCGCGATGCGCCTGCTCGCGCAATGGCAGACCGTGCCGTTCCTGGTCATCTGGATCAGCCTCACCGCGCTCTACGGCTTCCGCATGTGGCAGCTGGGGTCGGCCATCTTCACAGCGGCGACGCTTACCCTCGCTACCGGCGGCCTGATCGGATGGCAGGTATTGCGCGGCGAACAGGACGCGGACTACCTGGCCGAAGTCCCGCTCATCGCGATGATGTTCGTGATCATGGTCTGGCACTCCCGCCGGCGAGTGGCTGCGATGGCGGGCATGCAGCGGGTCTCCGATCACAACCTGCGGCTGCTCGAGCAGCAGCGCCAGTTCCTGCAGAATGCCTCGCACGAGCTGCGCACCCCGTTGACGATCGCGCTCGGCCACGCGGAGCTTATAGAGCGTGCCGCCACTGATCAGGCGATCGTGAAGGACGCGCGGGCAGCGGTCACCGAACTGCTCAGGATGCGACGGCTTACGAGCCGGATACTGTTGCTGGCGTCCGCGGAGAACCCGGAGTTCCTGTCTCCGTGCCCGGTCGATGTCCAGAACTTCATGCTGGAGACCTTCGACCGGTGGGCGCACGTGTCCAGACACTGGTCGCTCGGCGAGCTGCCCGAAGCCACGATGTACGCCGACGTGGACCGGCTGACGGTGGCCGTAGACGCGCTGATCGAGAATGCCATCGAGCACACGCCCGAAGACGGCACGATCGGGTTCAGCGCGCGGTCCAAGGACGACCTGGTGACATTCTGTGTGAGTGACTCGGGTTCTGGCATAGCGGCGAGCGACATCGGGCGGATCTTCGGCCGGTTCTCCAGGCTGGACAACGGCCGGAACCGGCAAGATGGCGGATTCGGACTGGGCCTGGCTCTAGTCCAGACGATCGTGCAAGCGCACGGCGGAGCGGTGAACGTGCGGAGCACGCAGGGCCGAGGATCCGTTTTTGAGCTCAGCATTCCGGCCACACAGTCGGAACCACTTGCCGCTAAGCGCGCTGACCTGCCCGTCAAGCCGGGATAAGCGAAGCACCGCTGCTCTCGCTGCCGACGCCGTGATGGACACGGAACAGGTTGCCCGGGTCGTAGGTGTGCTTGATCTCGAGCAGCCGGGTGTAGTTGGCGCCCCAGAAGCTGCGCTGCCACCCGGGCTGGTGGTAGTCGGTCTCGTTGACATAGCTGCCGGCCTCGGGTGCTATGGCGCGGATGATGTTCATGACCTCGGTGACGGCCTGCTGTCCCCCTCGGGCGAGTTCGGGGTCGGGCTCGTGGCCGGGCACGCCAGGGTAGGCGCGCTCCTCCCAGGACGCGCACAGGGCCAGTGCGGCCGCGTCGAAAACGGCCGGGTTGATCGCTGTGGCCCGGTCGCGGGCGAGCGCGCTGGCTGCGGCGCCCGACAGGGCCTTCTTGAAATCGAGGCGGAGACCCAAAGGGCGGGATGCGCGGTAGAGGGTGTCAGCGAGCGTTTCGGCGGAGTCCAGGAGCCTGCGGGGCAGCCATTGTGACTGGAAGGCGTGGAGGTACCACGACACCTCGTACTGGTGTGATGCATCCCAGAATCGGCCGGGCGGAGCGCCGGGCCGGTCGTCGTGACAGATCGAGTCCGGCGCGAACTGGCTGCGGGCCTCGTGGTCCCACAGGGCGAACGGCCCGGTGTGTGCGGAGACGTCGCAGCGGTAGGCGTCCGGCTGCGCGGTCACCCAGTCCAGGAACGGCGCCCACAGGGCCTGCAGCTGTTCATCAGGCAGGTCCGCGGCGACCAGGCCGAACTCGGCCACATTGGTGCAGTAGAAGGTGACGTGCTCGCCCCAGTGATCGTCGCATAGGGCTGGCAGGACCAGGACCAGGCGGCTGAGCAGCCGCCGGAAGTCCGCGTCGCTGCTGGCGGTGATGGTGCCGCTGACCCGGCCGAGGGTCTGCGGGGCGGGATGGGTGCGCAGGGTGAGTCTGGAGACCACGCCGAAGGTCCCCCCGCCGCCACCGCGCAGCGCCCAGAACAGGTCCGGATGCTGGATGGCGTTCGCGGTCACGATCTCCCCGGACGCCAGCACTACCTCGGCCTCCAGCATGTTGCCAGCCGCCGTGCCGTAACGGCGCGACAGGGTCCCGAATCCGCCGCCCTGGATGAACCCGCCCGCCGCGCCCACGGTCACGCACTCGCCGCCCTGGACGTAGCGGCCATGCGGCAGCAGCGCCTGGTAGGCCTCCAGCCACCGGGTCCCGGCCCCCACCGTGATGGCCGGCACGCCAGCCTCGCCCGCGGGCGACCCGGTGGGCACGAAGCCGTCGTGAACCGTCACCTCGCGCATCCGGTGCGTCCAGATCATCAGCGAGCCGGGAGCGCACGACCGCCCGAGGAAATCATGCCCGGTGCCTTTGATCACTAGCCTGGCATCATTCTCGCGGGCGAAATCGACCGCAGCAGCAATGTCGGCGGCCGACTCAGCCGCTACTACCCGCGGGCTGTGGGCCGACACGTACGCTCCGTGCCACCCCGTGGTGTGAAAAGCGCCCGGGTCATCCTCGATCGCGTATGGATTACGCAGGCTCGCCAGGGCCGCGGCACACTGCTGCTCATCCCGCCCGGCCAGGCACGCCGCCAGCGGCGCCCCGACATCGAGCAGGCGGCTGCCGACGCTCTCCTCGAGCGCGGAACAGTCGAGTTCGCCGATGTCGCGCTTCACCGCGGATCACCCATCCCGTCTGCGGAGGCCTGCGCCGGCTGCGAAACCGCAGTGACGATCAGCGTCACCTGCGCCAGTATCCGGGCGCAATGTCACTATAAGTCAGGCAATATCTCCGGATCTAACAGGGTTCCAGCCGCATCAGATGGAGCGGTTAATCCCCGTTGCCGAGGCCGGGCAGGACCTGTGTGCCCTCTCGCGCCCGCCTATGTCGAATGAACGAATCACGCCTTCCCAGGAAATCGAAACTGTGTTCTACTGAGTGAATGACCACTGTGCCCTGGCCTGCCGAGTGCCGTCTGCATCACCCGTGGAAGCCCGGCACGGTCACAGTCACCTGGGAACCGTGCAACTGTCCTGCCGCCCGCTCGGCCCGCGCCGGACACATCAAGATCAAGTGCAACGCCCGCGGATGCGAGGAGACGTGGTGGTCTCCGCTTCACCAGCCCGAGCGCCGTCTGCTCGGCCACAGGGAGGACCACAGGCGCTAGGTGAAGGGGCGCGGGCCACACTGATCCAACACTGGCCAGGGTGCCAGGGCTCCTGCGGCCAGGGCGAGTACTGACGGCAATCCCTTGGGGGTATTTTCAGCGCAGCCAATATTCGCTATATTGTCCCTGAATTATATCCATTTATCTATTATTAGGGTGGTACCGCGTGGCCCACGCACCTGGCACGTCAAGCACCGACCGGATCATGACCACCCATATCGGCTCGCTGCCCCGGCCGGAGGAGGTCGGTGGGCTAATAGCGGCGCAGGTCACGGGTGAGACGGTGGACCCGGACAAGCTCCGCGAGACCGTCACCGCGGCCATCGAGGACACCGTTCAGCGCCAAGCGGCGATCGGGCTGGACTACGTGAGCGACGGCGAGATGGGCACTCCCTCGTTCATGGACACCCGCATCCGCCTGACCGGCTTCGAAGGCCCGATGACGCCGTACATGCCAGAAGACATCGACGGCGTGCTGCCGTTCCTGGCTAACTTCGGCGAGTGGGGTGACCTCCTGCTGGCCTCCAACACATCTCAGGAGATCAGCTACCGCCCCGAGCGTGTCACGGAGGCGATTTCCCGGTTCAAGGGGGTGCTGGCGCAGCACCCGGAGGTGGCCGGCGGGTTCATGCCCTCGCCCTCGCCGGGAACACTCGCGCGGCTGGGCACCAGCGCATTCACCGACCACGAGGAATTCGTGTTCGCCATCGCTGACGCGCTGCGCCACGAGTACCAGCTCATCGCCTCGGCTGGCCTGACCCTCCAGGTCGACGCTCCCGACCTGGCCATGAGCAAGCACACCGACTATCAGAGCAGCACAGTCGAGGAATTCCGCGACATCGTGCGGATCCACGTCCGGGCGATCAACCGGGCCCTGGAGGGGATTCCCGCCGAGCAGGTCCGCCTGCACATCTGCTGGGGCAACTATCCCGGGCCGCACCATAAGGACCTGCCGCTTGAAGCCGTCATTGACCTGATCTATGAGGCCCAGGCGGGCATGCTCCTGATCGAGGCGGCCAATCCGCAGCACCGCCATGAATGGTCGGTATTCCGTGACCACCCGCTGCCCGACGAGATGGTGCTCGCCGCCGGCGTCGTGGACACGGTCAGCCCGGTTGTCGAGCACCCGCAGACGGTGGCCGAGACCTTGCTGCGGTTCGCGGACGTGGTGGGCAAGGAGCGGATCGTCGCGACGGGCGACTGCGGCTTCGCCACCTTCGCAGGCATGCCGGAAGCGCCGGCTGAGGTGGCCTACCTGAAACTGGCTGCACTCGTGGACGGAGCGCGGATCGCGACTGACCGGCTCTGGGGCTGATCAGTCTGTGAATCGGCCCACCCGGCCAATTCCCCGGCCGGGTGGGATCCTCCGCCATCCGGCCGGATCCGCACCGCGCCGGAACGCCCGGCGCCAGCCTCACCAACCCCACTCCTGGCTGGTGCCGCTGGCACAAGTCGTGGCACCGGCGGGGGATTCGTTGGTAGCGGGAGAATTCCCGTTGAGGCAGAGACCCGATGAAGCAGCCTCAAGGTAGAGCCTGGCCCCATCGGGCAGCCACAGCTGGTTGTGGTCCCCGTGGCAGGTCGCGATGTCGACGTCCGCGCCGTTCGCGACGGACTTGGCGGTGAGGCACAGCCCAGACTCCTTATTAACGACCTCTTCGGCCGAGCCGTCCTTCAGCCCCGTCCAGTCCTGATACCAAGACCCGTTGCAGTTCGCGACGTCGACCTGGGCGGTGTTGACATGGTTCATGGCATTAAGGCACAGGTCGTGCGCCTCGTTCCGGATCGTGTAGTAGCGCGGGCTGCTCAAGGTTGCGGCCGGGCGCGGCGAAGAGACCGAGGCTGGCGGGGCCGGCTCGGTGTTCGCCTGGCCCTTGCTGGTACTGCCCGGACTAGCGGTGGGACGGAGCAGCCGATTGGCTGCGCTTGTCGCGGCTGGCCGGGTGGCCGTCTTGTCTCTGCTTGGGGAGGTGGCCGGATGGGCTACCAGACCTGTTGCGGCCGGCGCGGCTGGCTGGTCATTCCAGACGGCGGCGAGTCCGGCCACGAGACTGCCCGCCGCGATGAGCGCGATAGCAAGAGCCACGACTCGGGTACGGGTGAGCACGGTCGTTTGGCCTCCTTCACGGCACTAGGCGTGTGCGGTCCGTTCATGGCCTTAGCTATGTTCGACCCCGAGGACGTGCCCTGCCTTCCCGGATGTCTCTGGTACTCAAAAGTACGGTCTGCACTACCGCAGAGTCCCAGCTTTTGAAGCACGCCCTGGCAAGGAGCCGAGGAAGGATCGGTACAGGATCCTTTGGTAAGCCGTTCGGCCAGTTCGCCTGTTCGGTGATCGCTGCGGTCGCGTCGTCGGGCTGAACTGCGCGGTACAGGGCGGAGCGGCGTACGTCCGGCGGATTGATGAAGAGTTTGAACGGCGCACGCTACCTGATCCGGGACCGGCCTCACGGTGGACAGCGGGCCGTTGATGGTAGCGCATCTCGCGAGACGTAACGCCCCGCGAGATGCGACGGCCATTTGTTCAGCCGGGCTTGCGGGCCATTACCACCTCGGTGTCGCCGGGCCAGTCCCAGAAGATGCCCTCGGCAGAATGGTTCGCGAGCAGCGTCCGCACTTCCCCGGCGAAGTCCTCAAGACGATCACCAAACAGATGCGGCGCCGAGAAAGAGAAGGAAAAGTAGCCGGACAGGACACTCTCGCTGTCGCGCAGCAGGTCCGGAATGCCCGGAACGAAGAACTGCTGCGGAACACCGAAACGGGTCCGGGCCAGCACATCCTCGAAGCGGTGAGTTCGTTGTGGGGCGCTGCCCTGGCCGGCGCGCTGGGTAGATCCGAGGTATTTCTCTACCAGTGCCATGATCGCGTCGTGGGGGATCGCAGGTACCCCTGGGTCCGGCGGCCGGGGCCGTCCCGTCACTGTGTGGACGATGAGTGCCAGTGCACCGCCGGGCTCAAGCATGTCGTAGACGGTCTCGGCCACTGGCTGCTCGTCGGTCCAGTAGAAGGACTGGCCAAAGGTCACCAACCGGTATGGCCCTGGCGCGACTGCGGGCAGGTCCTCAGCCACGCCCTGGACCCACCGGATGTTCATGATTTTTTGTTCCTTGGCTGCACGGCAGCCCTCCGCAAGCATGCCGGCGTCAGGGTCCAGGCCGACCGCCTCCCTAAACAGATGAGCGAGGCGGACGGCGAGCACGCCAGGGCCGCAGCCGACATCCAGAAGCCGGCCGTTCCCGTCCAGACCCGCCTGCTGCGTCAGGACGGCCTCAAGCTGGGGTGAGTAGGCGGGGCGGCCATGGCGATAGTGGGCAGCAGAGCCGAGGTAGATGGTCGGGTCATACGGCACCGCACCAGTGTCCCCGGACCCGAGACCACTGCGCGACCGCTGACAAGGCCAGGCAGGCCATTACCTGGTGAGCGCGTGCCCTGAACGAAACAGTGGTCAGGCTATGCAGGCCGAGGACAGCC
The DNA here is from genome assembly GCA_963815375.1 of uncultured Actinomycetota bacterium. GTDB lineage: Bacteria > Actinomycetota > Actinomycetes > Streptosporangiales > Streptosporangiaceae > JASHPR01. Next base: position 898,215 of record CAWFGX010000001.1, read on the forward strand.
GGCACGACCGGCCGGGCGCCGTCATCACCTGGGGCCGCGGTCTTCCAGCGCGCGCAGGGCCTCGGCGAACGGCCGATCCAGCCAGGCGAGGTGGTCGGCCTCACCGTGATGGTGCGTCGTCAGCTGGTCGGACCTGCGGACCGCGGCGTGCCGGATGTATTCGCGGGCGCCCTCGACGAGGGTCCGGATATAGCGGATGCCTTCGGGGTCGGTCATTGCCCAGTCGCCGCCGCAGGCGACGTAGACCGGCGAGGTGTGGGCGAAAACCCGGCGGCCCCATTCATCGAGGTGGTAATCGACGCCGAACGCTCTGCAGGCTATCCACGAGTTGCCGTCGATCCGCAATTCCTCGTTTATTTCGGCCTGCCGTCCACCGTTGGCTTCTTTCCTCGCAACAACCTCGCCGTTAAGCACGACTTCGAGTGAACGGAGCGGGAAAATGCTGCGCACCGCGGCCTGGATACTGACCGTCCCGGGCCCGGATAGCTCGACGGTACTGCCGGGCTCGCGCCCGTCGACCGAGAGCATCACCAGCGGGCCGCCGGAAAGGAACGTGCGACCCGACCGTACCGCACGGCACCAGGCCTCATAGCTGAACTCCTCGTCCAGCCGCGCGTAGGTACGGTACAGGCCGACTGGCACGGCACTCGACATCTTGTCCGTGCCACCGACGAGCGGCAGCCGGTAGCCACTGTTCAGATAGCGGTAGTACTCAAGCATCGCGTCGTCGGACTGGGCCAGCATCTCAACGGCGTCGGCTCGGCCGGTCGCGACGAGAACGGCCGGCTCGCCGTTCGGATTCGGGAAATGCGCGGCGACGACGGTGCCGCCCTGGGCGTGCGTCCGGTCGGCCCAGTCGCTCAGCGTCGCGTCCAGCGCGCCGCCGAGTTCGGCCTCGTCGGGACCATCGCTGCACCACGGCATGACCGGTTCTCTCAGGCCCCACAGGACCATGTGGCCGAGCGCGTGCTGCCGGTTTTCCTGGCCGACATACGTCACGTAGCCGCCGCCGTCGACGACGCTGGGCCGACCGGAGAAATCCTCGGTGTTAGTGAACAGGGCACCCCACTGCGTCTGCAGCAAATTGACGACGCGCAAATCCTCGCCCCGCTGTTCGAGCTGAGCGCCCGGGGTCGACAGGAAATGCACGTGTGAGTCGCCAGACCACCATCCTTCCGAAGCCATGTCAGCGACGCGCCTGATCCGCAGCGTCAGGTCTCGCTGACCCGGCTCGATCCGCACGCTCTGCCGGAGCGGTTCGTATTCGAACCCGCGCGCAGCGTCCACGACGACGTCGCCTCGCGGCAGCCATCCCTGGCAGGTCCCGTCGATATAGGCATAGCTGCGCTGACCCAGACGGGCGTCACCGCCAACGTCGTAATGCCAGCTGTCAAAATTTTGAGTGACGTGATTGTGGTGGCCGTGCGGCTGGTAAGGGACGCCCTCGGGCGAGCGGAAATGAACCCGGCATGGCACCGGCCGCCCGGTCGCGTCGTCGACGATGGTGACATGCACCCAGTTGCGGCCGCCTTCCACCAGCTCGAGCGAGACCTGGCCGGCATCCGCCTGCCCGTCACGTTCTACGTCGCCCCAGCGCACCCGGCCAAGCTCGTTGTCGCCCTGCCGGACCGTGACGGTGGCCGACGGCAGCGCGGCGATCGACGCGTACGCGGACGTACCGTCGGTCGCTCCCCAGCCGGCCCGATCGTCCTCCCCGGGCAGCGGCTGCGGGTAGGTAGCGACACCGCGGTCCACGTCGATATCGAGGACGCCGCTCCGCAGGTCCTTCGCCACAATCCGCACCGGACGTGCCGGCTCGCGGACGAACGGGTACTCATCAACGTCGCTGGTCGTGACGCCGGCCACGATGAACCGCGGGCCGAGCGGGATGAACTCAATCCGTTCGACCGCTCGTTCCGGATGAGGATTCTCCCAGCACCACAGGAAGTATCCAGCGGGCCATCCCAAGCCGTGCTCCACCAGGCGAGCTCCGGCGTCGCCCCATTTGCCCTCGAAGCGAGGCATGTTGTGGTCGCTGGTGTCGGTGACGGCGAGGAATGGCAGACGGCCCCACCCCGGCGGTACCACCTGGATTTCGAACCGTTCCCGGATGGGTGCGCCCACGACCTCGCCGCCAGCCAGGTGAAACGCATACTCCGCGACGGTCTGCCCGACAGCGTGACCTGCCGGTGCGCCCGGATCGAGCAGCCGGTGGGCCACGATCACGCGCCGCGCGGGCCGGCCGATCCCGACCGACGTCGGTGCGCCGGGTAGCAGCAAGCACCGCTCCGCAGAGGGCGGCTCGGACCCGATCAGGAACGGCAGGCCACGCAGGACCACGCTCCCGAGCGGAACCTCACCCGGCTCATCGCCAAGAACCTCGACACCGGCGTTACAGGCAGCGGACAGGTCTACTGGCTCATAGCTCGGCATGCGTCCGATCGTAAGGAAACGGCCGGGCTGATCCCAGTCGATTTCGGCCCTCTTGGACGATCACGCGGCTGCGGCGCTCTGGGCGGTCACCCGCTGGATCGGCCACCGGGCCGCGGTTGCACTGTGACAGGCTGGCCGCAGCAGCCCCGGACAGGGCCGCACGGCTCAAAGGAGAGCGTTATGAGCGTGTACAGGGTGACCGAGATCATCGGGACAAGCAGCACTTCATGGGAAGACGCGGCAGCCGAGGCAATCAGGACCGCCGCCGGGACGCTCCGCGATCTGCGGGTGGCCGAGGTCGTCAAACAGGACATTCACCTGAACGAGGGCGGCGCGATCACCTATCGCACCAAGCTCCAGCTCTCGTTCAAGTACGAACCCGAGCACTGATCCGGGTCGACCTATCGATGCCGCCAGGAGGTCGGTGCCCTCGTTGCTGCGTCCCCCGGCTGCGTTTGAGGAGGAAGGCTGCGGTCGGCGAGCATCCGGCCCGGCACCGACTTATGCCGGGTGATAGCCCGCGTTAGTCAGCATGCGGCGCAAGTCAATGACCATCTGCTCGTCAATGTCCTTGCTGGCGGGCGGCGCGAGGAATTCGAGCTCGGGCCCTATCTTGACGGAGACCCGGCCGTCATGACGCACGGTGACCTCGCCGACAGCTTCCAGCAGCGACATGACCGCACGCCACTCGATGTTGTGGCTGGTGGGATGCTCCATGATCCGGCGGAGCGTATCGCGATGACGGCTGTCAAGATGTTCTGATCCGGGCGTGGTCACATGCTGACTCTATCGACACACTCGTGCAGTGATCACCGCGGCATGACGAGCGTTCGAACTGGGCAGGGCCAGGTCAGCGAACTTCGGTGTACTCGCTGCGGTCCAGCTGCACGACGTCGGTGTAGTCGCTGGCTTTCGGCTCTGCGACGTCGGTGTACTGGCTGCCGTCCAGCTGCACGACGTGGAAACTGCCCCCGGAGAGCAGCTTGCGCAGGTGCCGCATCCCGCTCATGCCGGCGAGCGCGACGGCTATGGCGGCGGCGAGGACCGAGCCGCCGAGCAGTGCGAGCCCGCCGACGACGTATCCCAGGATCATCATGATCACTGCGGCCAGCAGAGCCACCGGCACGGCCGCCACCAGCAGCACCGCGAGCAGCGTCACCGCGATCATGGCCTTGGCCGACCTGTTCGGAGTCCGCTGTGCGTACCAACCGGTCATCGTGTTCACCTCTCAAGGCCCGGAGGTCGTCAAGGGCCCAGACCTACCCCAACAACACGATATGTCGTGTCCATTATTACTCAACACGCCTCACCATCAGAATAGTCCGCGAGGCGGCGTCGGATCGGGGCGGAGGTGTTAGTAGCTGGCGTGAGCGGCCGCCCACGAGGGGCGCCCCGACCGACAGGAGATGATCCCAGATGCAGTATCTAGTTTCCGTGATTGACGACTCGGCCGGTCTCGCCACCCCGGACGAGATGGCGGCCACCAGCGCGTTCAGCGGCCGGCTCAAGGCGGAGGTTCGCTGGGTCTTCGCTGGTGGCCTCGGGGCGCCCAGTTCGGCCACCGTCGTCGACAACCGAGGCGAGGAGGCGATGTTCAGCGACGGGCCCTTCCTGGAGTCGAAGGAGTACCTCATCAGCATCTGGATTATCGAGGCCGACCTCGACGTGGCGCTCAAACTCGCCGCCGAGGGGTCGAAGGCCTGCAACCGGAAGGTCGAGGTGCGGCCGTTCCTGTGAACAGGGTCGACGTCCAGGAGGCGATCACCAAGGCCCATCATGAGGAGTGGGCGCGGGTGGTCGCCTCACTGACCAGGCGTTTCGGCGACCTTGATATCGCCGAGGAGGGGGCGGCCGAGGCGTTCGCGGCCGCCGTCGAGCGGTGGCCTGCCGACGGGCTACCTCCCAGCCCCGGCGCCTGGCTGACCACCACCGCCAACCGCAAGGCCATCGACCGGATCCGGCGCGAGAGCAAGCGCGATGACAAGCAGCAGGAGGCTCAGCTGTTGCACGACGACGCCCCGCCCGAGCCTCAGGGCGCCATCGACGACGAGCGGCTCCGGCTGATCTTCATCTGCTGTCACCCGGCGCTGGCGATCCAGACCCGCGTGGCGCTGACGCTGCGAATGGTCGCGGGCCTGACCGTGCCCGAGATCGCCCATGCCTTCCTGGTGCAGGCGACCACCATGGAGAAGCGGATCACGCGCGCGAAGGCCAAGATCAAGACGGCTCGCATCCCTTACCGGGTGCCGTCCGCGGAGGATCTCCCGGCACGGGTCTCCGGCGTACTCGCCGTCCTCTTCCTCGTCTTCAACGAGGGCTACCTGGCGACCGGCCCCGGCACCGAACCGGTGCGTCACGACCTGACCGCCGAGGCGATCCGGCTCACTCGCCTGATCCGCGGCCTCATGCCGGAGAACGGCGAGGTGGCCGGACTGCTGGCGCTGATGCTCCTCACCGAGGCCCGCCGCACCGCCCGGGTTTCGGCGGGCGGCGAACTGGTCACCCTGGGCGAGCAGGACCGTGGGGCCTGGGACGGGGCGCTGCTCGCCGAGGGTCACCGGCTGGTGCGCGAGCGCCTGGCCGCCGGCACAGCTCCGGGTCGCTACCAGATCCTCGCAGCGATCGCCGCCGTGCACACCTCCGCCCGCGACGTACGCGATACCGACTGGTCGCAGGTCGTCGCTCTCTACGATCAGCTCGTCCGCCTCGATCCCTCGCCGATCATCGCCCTCAACCGGGCCATCGCGGTCGCAGAGCTTGACGGCCCGGAAGTCGCACTGGCGGCCGTCGACCGTCTTGAGCACGGGCTGGCCGGCTATCACGCCTACCATGTGACCCGCGCCGACCTGCTGCGCAGGCTGGGCCGCAGTCAGCAGTCGCGCGCGGCGTACGACAGAGCCATCGAGACCGCGGGCAACACCGCCGAGACCGCCTTCCTGACACGCCGCCGCGACCAGCTGGGGTAGCGCCCGCGGATCCGATCGAAACCCCGGGCGAAGCGGCGGTCGGCCTCGAAGCGCGCCGGCCGGTGCGCAAAGCCCGCAACGCACAAGGCGCGGCGTGTGAGTGCACAGGGTGGGGGCCAGGATTCGTGGTAGCAGGCGCCCGTGGGGTTGTTCGCTGACCTGAGGGATGGGCACAATCATCGCGTGAGCGTGCAGTTGAACCACACCATCGTCTCGTGCCGTGACCAGCAGCGGTCGGCGGCGTTCCTGACCGCGATTCTCGGCTTGCCCGCGGCGACCCGGTTTGGGCATTTTCTTGTTGTCGAGGCCGACAATGGCGTCTCGCTGGACTTCGCCGAGACCACCGAGAAGATCACACCCCAGCACTACGCTTTCCTCGTTGGCGACGAAGACTTCGACGCAGCCTTTGGCCGCATCCACGATCAAGACCTGCCGTACTGGGCAGATCCTGGCCAGACACGGGCCGGGGTGATCAACCACCGAGACGGCGGCCGCGGCCTGTACTTCGAAGACCCTGACGGTCACCTGCTGGAGATCATCACCCGGCCCTACGGCAGCGGCAGCTGATCCTCCGCCTCCCCCGTGCCGGTCTCACCGCCCGAGCCTCCACCAGCGACAGGCCGGCCGATCTGGGGCATAAAAAAGTTCAGCCGTTGCGCCCCGGTGGCGGTTGGCCGCCCCGGTTCGGCGCCGGTACGAATGATTCTTGAAGACGTACTATCTCAATCATGGCCGAATGGTGGTCGATCGAGGTGCTGCACGGTGAGTTCTCGGCTTTCCGGTGGCAAGACCAGCACGACTCTGCCTTGACGGAGGCCGCGCTCACGAACGGCGCCGTCGATTGGTCCTGGCATACCGGCGGCTGGGGCGTGATCTTCGAGGTGCTCTTCGAGACCGAGGAGCAGTGGCAGCTGTTCCGCAATCTGCCGGCCGTGCGCGCGGCCCTCGACGCCGTGCCGGACCCCATCAGCGGCCTGCTCGTTTACCGCGGCCGGGGTGGCGGGGCCGGCGCCCGGAAACCGCGCCGGCCAAAGCCGGCGCCGGCCGCGAGCGCTGTGTCGCTGCCCGAGCCCGACGCCGAGCCGCTGCTGGACCTCACCGGCATCTCGCCGCCAGATCCGGTGCAGGCCGGGATGACAGGCAGTCCCGGCCTCTGACCGGTCAAGAGCCGCCTGCACCCGACACGAAGGCCTCCTGGCAGCTACAGAACGAACGGCCGCATGAACGCTTATCCGGCCAAGACCCTTCCGGTACACGCGCCAGCGCGGCAGTTATCGCGCGCTGGCCTGGCTGCTGGTTCAGCCGCGGTCGACTGGTTCAGCCGGGGCGCGGCCGACCAGGCCGCTCTCGTAGGCCAGGACGACGGCCTGCACCCGGTCGCGCAGCTGAAGCTTGGCGAGAATCCTGGAGACCTGAGTCTTGACCGTTGCGTCGCTCACGGTCAGCTGGGCGGCAAGCTCGGCGTTGCTGAGGCCGCAGGCCAGCAGCCGCAACACCTCAAGCTCCCGCGGCGTCAGTTCGGACAGGTCACCGTGCCGGGCCTGGTGGCCGGTCGCGTGGGGCGCGAAACGCTCCACGAGCCGGCGGGTGATCGACGGGGCCAGCAAGGCGTCTCCGGTGCGGACCATCCGCACCGTGGCGACAAGCTGCTCCGGGGAAACGTCCTTGAGCAGGCAGCCGCTGGCAGCTGCCTTCGCGGTAGCCGAGCCCGACGCTGGTCCGGGGCTTTCCCGCATGCTTGATCACATTGGTCAGTGCCTCCTGGACGACCCGGAACGCCACAAGTTCCACGCTCGGCGGCAGGCCCAGCGGCGCATCGCTGGCGTGCAGGTCGACGGGCAGCCCGGCCGCGGCCACCCGGTCGACGAGGGCCTGGAGCTGCCCCAGGCCCGGCTGCGGCCGCAGTTCCTGGCTGGCTTGGCTGTCGGCCGCGCCCGTCTGGGTGCCCTCTTCCGGCCCCGGCAGCGGGCTGAGCAGGCCGAGCATTTGACGCAGCTCGGTCATGGCCGCTCGCCCGCTGGATTCCACGGCCAGCAGCGCCGCCGTGGCCTCGCCCTGGTTGCCGGCGAGGACCTGCCGGGCGGCTCCGGCCTCCACGATCGTCACCGGCCTGGTGGCAGGCGTGATCGCGGTCCCGGCCGGGATCACGCTGCACAGGCTCGTGCTGCCCGCGATGGCCGCCGCCGCGGACGTCGGCCTGCCGGCCAGCTTCCTGAACGTCTACCACGGGTGGGAACTCGCCGCACTGGCGCTGGCCGGGGCCGTGATCGCGGTGGCCGGGGCGATGCTTCCGGCGGGCTGGGCCGCCAGCATGCGCACGGCCTCGGCGCTGCGCACCGAGTGAATGCCGGCAGCGGTTCCTCGCCCGTGTTCGTGACCTGGCCCTCCTGACGCCGAGGTCGATGCGATCTGGAAGGCCCCGGCCACCCTGGAACGCATCCAGTGCTTCATGGCTTCGCTCATGTAAGCCGGACCTGTCGGAGGCCATCGATGAGCGACCGACTCGATGGGCGGCAGCCTGTCCATGTCCTGCAGCGCCTGGCCTCGCTGACGTCGGATTCCTGCCGGAAGATCCGCCGTGAGCCGTGCAGACTGCCCGTTATGAGCGACAGCGACGACGTGCTGCTGGCCCGTTTCGCCGCGGCCAGCGAGGGATTCGCCAGGCGGCTGCGCGCCGTGCGGCCCGGTCAGTGGGCGAGCCCTACGCCATGCTCGCAGTGGACAGTGTGCGACCTGGTCAACCACATGGCCCGGGGGAACCTGAACTACTCGCTGCTGGCACACGGCGGCAGCGGCGAGGAGTTCCTGCGGCTGCGAGACGCCGACGCGCTCGGTACCAATCCCGTCGCAGCGTTCGACCAGTCCACGGCACAGTTCCTCGCCGCGTTCGGCGAGCCCGGCGCGCTGGACCGGGTGGCCGACTACCCACTCGGCGCTGCTTCCGGCCGTCAGCTCGTCAGCATCCGGGTGACCGACAGCGTCGTCCACACCTGGGACCTGGCCCGGGCCGTCAGCCTGCCCGAGAAGCTGGACCCGGACCTGGTCGACTGGGTTCTTGCTAACCTCGCCAGCACCTACGACAACATTGCCGAGAGCCCAGTCGGGGACGGCACAACCCACCGTTTCTTTGCCGCACCGCGTGCCGCCGGCCCGGCCACGACATCCCCCCAGGATCGGCTGCTGCATATCATGGGCCGCACTGAGGAATTGCGGGTCAATGAGCTTCATTTACCACATCGCTGCAGCGGAAGACTGGGCCCGGGCGCGGGCTGACGGCCAGTACACGACGTCGACGCGCGGCGTTACGCTCGCCGAGCAGGGATTCATTCACTGCTCGACCGCTGCCCAGGTAGGGCCGGTGGCGAACCTGTACTACAAGGGGCTGCCAGACCTGCTCGTGCTGGTGATCGACACCGGCCGGGTGCAGCACGAGATCCGTTTTGAGCACGCGTCAGGCTCAGAGGAGCTGTTCCCGCACATTTACGGGCCGCTCAACGCCGATGCTGTCGTGCAGACTCGCCGGCTCGACCCGGGTCGCGACGGCCAGTTCTCCTTTGACACCAGCGAGGGATAGTCATCCGGGCGGCTGCCCGGAGCCGGTGCACCTCCGCGACCCTCCCGGGGTCGCCGTCACAGCACGCCTTTGGTGCTGGGGATGCCGGAAGAACGAGGGTCGGGGGCGGCCGCGGCGCGCAGCGCCCGGGCGAACGCCTTGAACTGGGCCTCGACGATGTGGTGCGGGTTGCGGCCGGCCAGCACGGTCAGGTGCAGGCAGATGCCGGCCGTGATCGTGAGCGACTCGAAGAAGTGCCTGGTCAGCGTGGTGTCGTAGCTGCCGATCGTCGGCGGCATGGGCTCGGGCTCGGCGTGCACGCAGTACGGCCGGCCGGAGAGGTCGACCGCGGCCCTGGCCAGGGTCTCGTCCAGCGGGATCAGCGCGTCACCGAAGCGGCAGATCCCCGCCTTGTCGCCGAGTGCCTCGCGCAGCGCCTGACCCAGGGCCAGAGCTGTGTCCTCGACCGTGTGGTGCGCGTCGATCTCGGTGTCGCCTTTGGCCCGGACGGCCAGGTCAATGCACCCGTGCTTGCCGAGCTGGGCCAGCATGTGGTCGAAGAACGGCACGCCTGTCTGCGCCTCGGCAGTCCCGCTGCCGTCCAGGTCCAGCTCGACCACGATCTCGGTCTCGCGGGTGGTGCGTTCAACGCGTGCCGTTCGGTGCGCGGTCATGAGGCGAGTACCTCATCAAGAGCGATACGGAACGATGCCATCTCCTCCGTGGTGCCGATGCTCACCCGCAGCCAGCCAGGAGGCCCGAGCTCACGCACGAGCACGCCACGGTCGAGCAGCGCCTGCCAGACCTCGTGCCGGTCGGCGAATCCGCCGATCAGCACGAAGTTGGCGTCGGAATCAGCTGCTGCCAGGCCGCGGCTGCGCACCCAGTCAACCAGGGAGTCGCGTTCGATGCGAAGGGTGGCAACCGTGGCCAGCAGCTCGCCGGCGTGCCCGAGCGCAACCCGCGCAACGGCCTGGGTGATCGCGGACAGGTGGTAGGGCAGCCGGACGATCTGCAGGGCCGCCACGACCTCAGGCGCGGCGGCGAGATAACCGAGGCGCGCGCCGGCCAGCGCGAACGCCTTGGACATGGTCCGGGATACCACCAGCCGCTCATACCGCGGCAGCAGGGTGAGGGCAGTGCCAGAGGGGTCGCGCGCGAACTCCGCGTACGCCTCGTCGACGACGATCATGCCGGGCGCAGCCTCACACACAGCCTCGATCGTCTCCAGCGGGAGCGCCGTGCCTGTCGGGTTGTTCGGCGAGGTCAGGAACACTACATCCGGCTGCGCGTCGCGGACGGCGGCCACGGCGCGGGCGGTGTCCAGGCCGAACCCGGCGTCCCTGGCCGCGGGCACCCAGCGGGTGCCCGTGCTCCGCGCGATCCGCGGGTGCATCGAGTACGACGGCTCGAACCCGAGCGCGGAACGGCCCGGCCCGCCGAACGCCTGCAGCAGCTGCTGGATGACCTCGTTGGAGCCGTTCGCCGCCCAGACCTGGTCCCGGGCCAGCTCGTGGCCCAGATAGCTGGCCAGGTCCTCGCGCAGGGCGACCGCGTCACGGTCGGGGTACCTGTTCAGCCCGCCGGCTACGCCGGCCACAGCCTCGGCAACCGCGCGCACCAGCGCCGGGGACGGCGGGTACGGATTCTCGTTGTTGTTGAGCCGGACCGGAACGTCCGGCTGCGGGGAGCTGTACCCGGCCAGGCCAGCGAGGTCATCACGCAGCGGAAGTGCCTGGCTGGTTCTCACCCGCCACAGCCTAATGTCTCCCGCGCCGGGGTCCGGGCCCGCGGCCAGGCGCAGGCCAGCCACGTAGGCTTTGTTGATGCCCGATTCCGCGGTCACGGCTCCGGCAGCCAGCCGGTTCCGCGTCAGACTCCCCCGCCCGTCGTCAGGTTCCACGGGACAGCTCGCCTGGCTGCCGACATGGTCGGTGCCAGCGGCGATGCGCGCGGCGCGCGCGACGATCGTGATCCCGAGCCTGTTCGCGCTCACGTTCAAGGTCATCGGCAACCCGCAGATGGCCCTGTTCGCGACGTTCGGCGGGTTCGCCACGCTGGTCCTGGCGTCGTTCGGCGGCACCAGGCGGGACAAGGCCATCGCCCACCTCGGCCTGGCCGTCGTTGGCACCGCCCTGATTGCCATCGGCACGGCGGTCAGCGGGACCGTGTGGGTGGCCGCAGTCGTCACCCTTCCGGTTGCCTTCGCTGTGTTCTTCGCCGGGGTGGCCGGGCCGAACGGCGCGTCCGGCGTCACGGCCGCACTGCTGGCCTACGTGCTGCCGGTGGCGTCGCCCGGCACAGCGGCCCTGATCCCGGACCGGCTGGCCGGCTGGTGGCTGGCGTCGGCGGTCTCCACCGTCGCTGTGCTGCTGCTGTCGCCGAAATCCCCTGGCGACCGGCTGCGGGCGGCTGCGGCCTCGTCAGCGGCCGCGCTCGCCGACTATCTCCAGAAAGCTGTCAGCGGCCAGGCAACGCCGGCCGACCGGGATGGCACGATCGCGGCCAAGCACCAGCTCATGGACGTATTCGCGGCAACGCCGTACCGCCCGACCGGGCTGGCAACCGCCGATCAGGGGCTGGCCAACGTCGTGCAGCTGCTGGAGTGGTGCAACGCCCTGGTCAGTGACAGGCTCGACAGCGAAGTCGACCTGAACCTGGCGGCGCCAGCCGACCGGGAGCTGCTTGGTACATCGGCCGGACTGCTCGAAGACGTGGCCTGGCTGCTGCGCGGGCAGGACATCACCAACGACGACGTCGCACGGGACATCAGCAGGGTGGAGCGCGCCCGCACGGCCAGCGCCAGGGGATCCTGGTCCTTGGACGCAGCCAGCGCACCCGGGGCGGCGGCCGCTGAGATAGCCGACGCCGACACATTCGCCGCGTACGCCTCCCAGGCCCAGGCCATCTCGGTCGCCGCGCAGGCGGCCGTGGCGGACGCCTTGATCGCCACCCGGCGGGCCAGCCCGGAAGTGGTCGCCGCCCAGCGTCACAGCTGGGTCAGCGGCCAGCCCGCCATCGAGCCGCGGACCGAAAGCAGACTGGCCGCCCTGGGCAGCGCCGTCGGCGTGGTCTTCCGGCACGCCAGCCTGCGCTCGGTCTGGTTCCGCAACAGCGCCCGCGGCGCCCTGGCGCTGGCCGCCGCGGTCGCCATCGCTGACCTCACCAATGTGCAGCACGCATTCTGGGTCGTGCTCGGCACCCTGTCGGTGCTGCGCAGCAACGCTTCCTCCACGGGATCGACGGCGCTGCGCGCACTAGCCGGCACGGTCCTCGGGTTCGCCGTCGGTGCCGCGGTGCTGCTGGGCATCGGTACCGGGCAGAACACCTTGTGGATCGCGCTGCCCATCGCCGTCCTTGTGGCCGCCTACGCGCCGGGGACGGCACCGTTCGCGGTCGGCCAGGCGGCCTTCACGATCACCGTCGTGGTCCTGTTCAACCTGCTGGCCCCGGCTGGCTGGAAGGTCGGCCTGCTGCGGATCGAGGACGTGGCGATCGGGTGCGCGGTGAGCGTGGTCGTCGGGGTGCTGTTCTGGCCGCGGGGTGTCGGTTCGGTAGTCGGCGATGATCTGGCGGACGCCTTCCGCGGCGGCGCGGCGTACCTGACCCAGGCGGTGGACTGGGCGCTCGGCCTGCGCCAGCAGGCTCCTGACACGGCCCAGGCCACGGTCACTGCCGGAATCCGCCTGGACGATGCGCTGCGCGGATACCTGGCGGAGCAGGGCACCAAGCGGGGGTCCAAGCAAGACCTGTGGAGCCTGGTGATGGCCACGATGCGGCTCAGGCTGACCGCGTACTCGGTGGCCAGCCTGCGGGGCCTCGGCCCTGACGGCAACGCCCCGCAGTACCCGGACGGCAGCGGCGCCGGCGACAGATCGCTTGCTGTGCTGCAGCAGCAGACCGCGGATCTGGCCACCTTCTACAACGGCATCGCGGCCGAGGTCGGAGCGCCCCACCGGAATATGCCGACGCTGCCTGTCGCTGTCCCCGACCTCGCAGCCGACGGCTGGTCACCAGCCGCGCCGGTGCGGCTCCCGCGGGCCCTGTGGGTGCGTGAGCACCTCCGTCATCTCGGCGTGCACGCCGAGGAGATCACATCGCCTGCTGAGCGTCTGGCTCGGCAGCGCCGATCTCCATGGTGGCGATAACCGGCTCTGGCCCTGGCTCCTGGCCCGGCCACGGCTCCTTGGCGAACGCTTCCTTGATCGCCAGCGCCAGCAGGCCGGGGACGAGGTCGGTGGAGCGGCGCAGCACCCATGCCGTCCCCTTGGTGGCCATCCACCCGATCTCCGCGAGCTTCGTCGGCGGCGGGTTCGACGGCTCAGGATCGGGCCGAGCCCCGACCGGCACCCCGGCCGCGGCCAGTGCGTCGTAGTAGCGGCATGCGATCAGCCGGTGGCCGCGCTCGCTGGGGTGCAGCCGGTCCACGGCCCACATCCGCCGGTCATTGACTAACGAGTCACCCGCGGCGTCGTAGTGCAGTGTGCCGAACCGCTCAGCGACCCAGTCCAGCGCCGCGTTCACCTCGTGCATGCGGCGCGCCAGCGGCCGCGCCAGGGAACTCGGCAGGCCGAGCATCCGGCCCGGGTCCGGCATCCGCATTGTAAGCACCTGGGCTCCGGCCGCCCGCAGCGCGCCGACCGTGTGCGAAGCTGCCGACGCAATCACGGCCGGGTCGAAGCTGGACCGCAGCGTGTCGTTGACGCCCACGACGACGCTGGCCACGTCGGGGCGCAGCCGCAGCGCTGAGGGAAGCTGGTCCGTCTCCAAGTCCGGCATCCGCGCCCCGGGCGACGCGAGGATGTGCAGGCTCGGGTCCTGCAGTCCCTCAGCGAGCAGCGCCGCCCAGCCCCGCCAGACTCGTCCGCGGCCGTCCGCCCCGCGTACCGGGTCGCCGATACCCATGGTGGTCGAATCCCCGAGAGCGACGAACGTCGTCATGCAGGTACCTCCACAGCTCGTGCCATCTCCAGTACCGCCTCGTAGTGGCCGATCAGCTCGTCACCCAGGGCCTGCCAGGTCCGGCCCAGCACTCGCTGCCTGGCCGCGCGGCCCTGGGCAGCGCGCAAGCCGGGGTCAGCAGCAAGCCGGGCGACCGCCCGGGCCAGCGCTCCCGCGTCCTCAGGTGCCACCAGGAACCCGGTGACACCGTCATCGACCAGGTCGAGCGGGCCGCCGGCGGCGGGTGCGATCACTGGCAGCCCGCTTGCGGCAGCCTCCTGGAGGGTCTGCCCGAAGGTCTCGTGCGGCCCGCTGTGCACGAACAGGTCGAGGCTGGCATAAATGCTAGCGAGATCCGCGCCGTGGCGCTGGCCGAGAAAGACCGCGTCCGGAATCGCCCGGCGCACCGCTGCCTCGGTCGGTCCGGAGCCGACGATCACCAGGCGCACCCCTGGCAGCGCGGCGACCTCGGTCAGCAGGTCGACGCGCTTCTCCGGCGCTATCCGGCCGACGTAGCCGACCAGCGTCTGGCCGTCGGGCGCGAGTTCGGCGTGCAGCTGCTCGCTGCGACGGGCGGGATCGAACATCGCGATGTCCACGCCCCGGCCCCAGATCCAGACGCGCTCGATGCCACGGGCGTGCAGGCTTGTGGCAGCGGCTGAGGACGGGGCGAGGGTGCGCACAGCCGCGTTGTGTATCTTCCGCACCCGCCGCCAGGCGATCGCCTCTCCGGCCCGGCCGTAGTGGTACGCCCGGGCATAGCTTGGCATGTCGGTCTGGTAGACAGCGATCGTGGGCAGCCCGAGCCGCCTGGCCGCGCGCGCACCGCCCGCGCCGAGCAGGAACGGGGAGGCGAGGTGGACAAGCTCGGTGTGATGGCGGGTCAGCGCCGTCCGCAGATGCACAGCGGGGGCAGCGACCCGGAATGTCTGGTAACCGGGCATCGGCACTGACGGCACCCGCAGAACCTCGTAGGGGAGTTCGCTGTCCGGGCTCTGCAGCGAGCCCGGCGGCCGTGGAGCGATCACCTGGAGGCTGTGCCCCTTGGCGACAAGGTGATCGGCCACGCGCAAGACGCAGTGAGCGACGCCGTTCACGAGAGGCGGGAACGACTCGGTGATAACTGTGATCCGCACGATCACACGGTGAACGAGCAGACGCCCAGAATGGGCCTCAGTGGGATGACGACATGGATAACTGTGGGTGACATCTCAACCATGGCCCAAACCGGTCCTTAACGTAACGGAGATGCATCTCGGGGTAGACATCTGTCACCTGCGGTCGGTACGGAGAGTATCCAGGCGCACGCGAACCGCCTTGACGTGCGCGGCCAGATCCTCGGCCGCGCCGAGTGCGTCGATGTACGGTGCGACCGCCGCGAGGGCGGCGGCGTCGCATTCGACAACGTGAATGCCGCGAAGGAACGTCAGCACCGATAGCCCACCGGAGTGCCGTGCAGTTCCTCCAGTGGGCAGCACATGGTTGGAGCCAGCCAGGTAGTCGCCCAGAGAGACCGGGGCATACGGCCCCACGAACACCGCACCAGCGTTGCGTACGCGCGACGCGAGGTCGCTGGCCCGTTCTGTGTGAATCTCCAGGTGTTCTGGGGCCCAGGCGTCGGAGACCGCGAGCGCCGCATCAGCGTCATCCACGAGCACGCAGGCGGACTGGCCGGCCAGCGCCGCCTCGATCCGCTCCCGGTGCCTGGCCGTCGCCACCTGCCTGCTCAGCTCCTGGTCGACCCGGTCGGCGAGCCCGGGATCGGTGGTGATGAGCAGGCACGCGGCGAGGGCGTCGTGCTCGGCCTGGGCGACCAGGTCGGCGGCAACCAGCACCGCGTCGGCGGCAGCGTCCGCGATGATCGCGACCTCGGTGGGTCCAGCTTCCGCGTCGGTGCCGACCCGGCCGAGCAGCAGCCGCTTGGCCGCGGCCACGTAGATGTTGCCAGGCCCGGTGATCACGTCAGCCGGTGCGCAGTCCTCGGTCCCGTAGCCGAGCATCGCGATCGCCTGGGCCCCGCCCGCCGCGTGGACCTCGGTGATCCCGAGCAGTGCGCAGGCCGCCAGCACGGCCGGGTGTGGCAGGCCGCCGTGCTCAGGGCGTGGCGGCGAGGCCACCGCGATCTGCGGAACACCGGCCACCTGCGCCGGGATCACGTTCATCAGCACCGACGACGGGTAGGCGACCAGGCCGCCCGGCACATAGACGCCAGCCCGCACGGCAGGCACATAGCGCTCGGTCACCGTGGAGCCGTCGGCCACGGTCGCGATCGTCTGCCGCGGCAGCTGCGCCTGGTGAACCAGGCGGATCCGCCGCTCCGCCTCGCGCAGCGCCGCAAGGACCGCCGGGTCGAGCCGCTCCAGCGCGCCGGCCAGAGCGCTCTGCGGAACCCTGGTGGTGGCCAGGTCTACGCCGTCGAAACGCCTGGTGTAGTCGCGGACCGCCGCCGAGCCGCGGCGGCGCACGTCCTCACAGACTGGCCGGACAGCCTCCAGCGCTGCGTCAACGTCCAGCCGGGCCCGCGGGAGGACCTCGGCAAGCTGCCGCTCGTCAAGGCTGGCAGCGGTCTTGCCGCGCAGGTCGACCCTGGTGAGCACGAGCCCAGACTAACGCCGGCTGGCCAGCCCGGCCCGTTACCGGCAAGGATGGGTCGTGTGGCATGGATCGAGCTTGATGGGGCCGTAAACGTTCGCGACGTCGGCGGGCTGGCTGCCTCCGGCGGCAGGGTGACCGCATCTGGCCGGCTGCTGCGGGGCGACAACCTGCAGGATCTGTCGCCAGCGGACGTCCAGGAGCTGGTCGACGGCATCGGCGTGACGACCGTCATCGACCTGCGCAGCCCCTATGAGGTCAAGGCTGAGGGACCAGGGCCGCTGAGCCGGGTGGCGTCGGTGCGTTATGCCCACCACTCGGTATTGCCCGAGCGGGGCACAGCGACGGACGCCGCCACAGATTCGGACGGCCCGGGCGAGCCGGCCGCGGACACAGACGGCAGACCCGGTCCAGCGGCCGGGCTCGCTGCCGATGCCGCGGCCGGCCAGGACGGTGCTGATCCGGGAACGGTGTTCGACGCGTCTGACGCGCTGGCGATCCGCCGGCGCGACGGAGCACGCGCCCGGTACCCGGACGATGTCCGGGTCGGCTACTACATCGGCTACCTCGAAGACCGGCCGGACCAGGTAGTCGCGGCCCTGCGCAGCATCGCGCAGTCCCCCGGCGCGGCGCTCGTGCACTGCGCCGCTGGCAAGGACCGGACCGGCGTGGTCGTCGCGCTGGCGCTCACCGCCGCTGGCGTGCGGCGCGACGCGGTGATCGCCGACTACGCGGCGACCGGCGAGCGCATGGCTGCGGTTTTGGACCGGCTGCGCTCCACGCCCACTTATGCGTCCGACACCAACAGCCGGCCGGACGAAGATCACATGCCGCGGGCAGAGACCATGGCGTGGTTCCTGGACGAGATCGGCGCATCCTATGGCGGGGTCCTGGCCTGGCTCGACCAGCACGGTTTCGGCCCCGCCGACGTGGCCGCCCTGCGCGCGAAGCTCCTCGACACCTGACCCGCTGGAGGTGCTGGAGGCCGCGCCAGCCCCTCATACCTGGTCAGGGCGAGCTCAACCTGGAGACCGCCGGACCGCCTGGGGAGTCGGTGGCGTAGTAGGAGTGAGGCGGCCTTTGCTCATGACCACCACGCGCTGGGCCCGGCTGGCGATCGAGGTGTCGTGGGTGACCAGGACCAGAGTCAGGCCGCGTTCCCGCCACAGCCGCTCCAGCAAGGTGATGATGTCATCGCGGGTGTCTTCGTCGAGGTTGCCGGTCGGCTCGTCGGCGAGCAAGACCTTTGGCTCCTTGACCAGAGCCCGGGCGATCGCCACCCGCTGCTGCTGCCCGCCGGACAGTTCCGAGGGCAGATGGCCAGCCCGGTCGGCCAGGCCGACCGACTCCAGCGCGGCGGCAACCCGGCTGCGGCGCGCAGAGTGGCCAGCGGCGAGCGGGATCAGGGCGGTCTCGACGTTCTCGGCTGCCGACAGGGTGGGCACCAGGCTGAAGGTCTGGAACACGAACCCGATCGACTTCGCCCGCAGCCGGGTGAGCTGGGTCTCACGCAGCGCGCCCAGGCCGGTGCCGTCCAGCTCGACGGTCCCTTCGGTCGGCCGGTCCAGCCCGCCGAGCAGGTTCAGCAGGGTGGACTTGCCATGGCCGGTACGGCCCTGGACGGTAAGCCACTCGCCGTCGGAGATCACCAGGTCAAGGTCGCGGACCGCCGGCACGGTGCGCCGGCCCTTCAGGTAGAGCTTGGTTACGCCGGTTAGCTTGTACACCAGTCGTCTCCTGTCAGTGGAAGTGTCATGCCGGCCGTCGCTCAGGCCACCTGAGACAAGGCGTCGGCCGGCCGGAGCCTGGCGATGCGCCAGCTTCCGAACGATCCGGCCAGCAGCCCGCCGGCCACGGCCAGGAGCACGGCCACGATGATCACCCCGGCCGTGACCGACGGGTGCAGCGGGACAGACACGGTGTGGGCGCCGGAGCCGCCGGTGGGGCCGCCGTTGCTGAGGCCAGGCCCACTGGCCTGGGGTCCGGTGTTCCCGCTGACGACGCCGGACAGCTTCGGCGCGACCCGGGCTATGATCGCCGCGCCCGCGAAGCCGAGGCCGACCCCGGCCGCGCCCCCGGCGATGCCCACGACCAGCGATTCACCCAGTACCTGGCCGACGATCCGCCGGGTCCGCCAGCCGATCGCCTTGAGCGTGCCGAACTCGGCCACCCGGCGGGCCACGGCCGCCATCGTCAGCAGGCAGGCCACGGCGAATGCGGCGATCAGCACCAGTACCGACAGCCACCGGCCCAGGTCACTGGCGAGCCTGGCGGCGCTGGTCACCGACCCGGTCACCTCGCTCGCCAGGCTCCCCTGGCTGGTTACGGTTGTGCCGGGCAGCAGGCTGGAGATCTCCCTGGTGACCGCGGAGACGTCGGCGGCGCTGGCCGCGGCCACGTAGATCATGTTCACGTCGTTTGCCAGGCTCGCCGGAAACACCGACATGGCCTGGGCCCGCCGCAGCGGGACGTAGACGTCGGGCGGGCTGCTGGCTTGGGCCTGGCGGACGATCCCGATGATCGTGAACGTCATCTGGTCGATGGTGAGGACCGACCCGACCCTCAGGCTGCTGGACGTCGCGTACCCGGAGTCCACGACCGCGACGCCGGAATCAGCGTCGGCCGCTGTGAACGAGTGGCCAGAGGTCAGCGAGGCGGTGCTCAGCGGGCCGAGCGCGAGGTGCCTGGTGTCCACGCCGTCCAGGGTCAGGCTGCTCGAGCTCAGCGGCGGGCTGCTAGCTGAGCTGCCAAACGTGACCATGCTGTCGTTGAGCGTGATCCCGCCGGCCGCCGCTGCCACGTCGTGGAGCCTGGCCACCCCGGCTACCTCCGACTCGCTGATCCCCGAGTACTGCGAGCTCACGTTGTCGACCGTCTTCCCGGCCGCGCTTGTGCACGTCCCGCTGCTGCTGCAGATCTCCATGCCGTTCGGGCCCAGGCGGAGGGGCTTCTGCCGCGTCTGGCCTGACGCGGGCGGGCCGGGCACCGCGCCGGTCACGGTCACGTTGGTGCCCACGCCGTACAGCGCGCTCAGGACACCAGACTGTGCCTTCTTCACCCCGGCTGACGCGGCGGCGACGGTGACCACCAGCCCCACTCCCAGCGCCAGGCCCAGCGCGATGAAAATCGCCTGGCGCATCCTGCGGCGCAGCTCGCGCCGGAGGTATGTCACGAAGAACATCTGCACTCCTATCCGGAACGGACCAACCTGCTCAGCGCGGCCCGGGGTCTGGGTACTGCGGCCACCGGCCGAGGGCGTTGCCTCGTCGCCCGCGCGGCAGCCATCGGCCCGGTTATATGGCGCGGGCGGTTACAGCTCGGTAAGCGTGGCTGTTACCTGGCCGAAACCAGCGTTCGGGCATGCTGTCGACGTGGCGCTGACCAGCATGTCCGGCATCCGTGAACGACGGCGGCTGGCAGCCGCCGGCTTGGGGAGGCAGTGATGCGGGTCCTGCTCGTCGAAGATCATCAGGATCTGGCCGAGACGGTCGCCGACGTGCTGCGCAGCGAGGGGATGGCCGTCGATGTGGCCCTCGACGGCGAGGCCGCACTGGAGCGCACCGGGGTCAACGGCTACGACGTAATCGTTCTGGACCGTGACCTGCCCGGCGTGCACGGCGACGATGTCTGCCGCGCCCTCGTCGCCGGACGCAGCGAGAGCCGGGTGCTCATGCTCACCGCC
This sequence comes from uncultured Actinomycetota bacterium, assembly GCA_963815375.1. Taxonomy (GTDB): domain Bacteria; phylum Actinomycetota; class Actinomycetes; order Streptosporangiales; family Streptosporangiaceae; genus JASHPR01. Next base: position 918,382 of record CAWFGX010000001.1, read on the forward strand.
GCGGGCAGCGTCGAGGACCGCGTCGACGGGCTGCAGCTGGGCGCCGACGATTATCTGCCCAAGCCGTTTGCGTTCACCGAGCTGACCGCCCGCATCCGGGCGCTGTGCCGGCGCTCCGGGCCGCCGCTGCCCGCCGTTCTGGCCTGCGCCGATGTCCGTCTCGATCCGGCCAGGCGGACCGCGATCCGGGCCGGCAGACGGCTGGCGCTCAGCCCCAAGGAACTCGCGGTCCTGGAGCACCTGATGGCCGCCGGAGGCCGGATCGTGCCGGCCGAGGAACTGCTTGAGCGGGTCTGGGACGAGGCGGCTGACCCGTTCACCGCGGCCGTCAAGGTCACGATCGCGAGGCTCCGGGCCAAGCTGGGCGACCCGCCGCTGATCGAGACGGTCCGTGAAGGCGGCTACCGCATCGGCGGATCATGACGGCCAGACTGGCTGCCCGGCTCGCCCCCGCCGGGTGGCTGCGCATGCCCCGCCTGACGGCCCGCCTCCGCCTCACCATGCTCTACGGCGCGCTGTTCCTGGTCTCCGGGGCCGTCCTGCTCACGGTCACGTACCTGCTTGTCGAAAAGGCAACCAGCACCTTCGCCCTGCCCGCAGGCAAGATCACCTTCGGCAACCCGCCCATGATGATCCCCACCAACGAGGCCAAGCCGCGGCCGGGCAACGGCGGCAGCACCGGCGGCGCCGCAGCAGCGCCGACGCCCGCTGAGAAGGCGAAGCAGCTGGCACAGGACGCTCAGCTGCATGCCTTCGACCTGCACGAGCTGCTGATCTGGTCCGCGATAGCGCTCGGCCTCGTGGCGATCTTGTCGATCGCCCTCGGCTGGCTGGTCGCCGGCCGGGTCCTGCGTCCGGTGCGGACGATCAGCGCGGCCGCCCGTCGGATCGGCGCAAGCAACCTGCACCAGCGTCTGGGCCTCCAAGGCCCGGACGACGAGTTCCGCGAGCTCGCTGCCACCCTCGACAGCCTCCTTTCTCGGCTCCAGGCTTCCTTCGACTCCCAGCGCCGGTTCGTTGCCAGCGCCTCCCACGAGCTACGCACCCCGCTGACCCTGGACCGCGCTCTGCTGGAACGGGCACTGCGCAACCCGCAGCCAACGCACGCGTTCTGGCGCTCCACCTGCGAACGGCTCCTCGTCTCCACGCAGCAGCAAGACCACCTGATCCAGGCGCTGCTCACCCTGGCCCGCAGCGAAACAGGAGTAACCCGGCGCGAATCCTTCGAGCTCGGGGCCGTCATCGAGAACGTCCTGCTCAGTCCTGAGCTCGAATCAGGGAACCGCGGACTCCAGACGAAGGTCACGACCAGCCCGGCGCCGGTCACCGGCGACCCGCGGCTGATCGAGCGGCTGGTCCGCAACCTGGTCGACAACGCCATCCGTTACAACCAGCCCTGCGGAAACGTCGACATCTCAGCCCGCACCCGATCCGGGCGTGCCGTCCTGGCCGTGACCAACACCGGCCCGCCGATCCCGCCAGCCGACATCGGCCGCCTGTTCCAGCCCTTCCAGCGGCTCACCACGAAACGCAGCAGGCAGACCGACGGGACCGGCCTCGGGCTGTCCATCGTCAAGGCGATCGCGGACGCTCACCAGGCAGCCATTACCGCCGATCCCCAGCCAGGTGGCGGACTGAGAATAGAGGTGAGTTTCCCGCCCGCCGACCAGCACCGCGGCCCCGACACCGGTGAAGGCCATGCCGGGCGACCAGCCGCGAAAACCGCGCCGCCGTGGCGGCCGATAAGGGGGTGGCCGACCGGCGCTCCAGGCGCTACCGGGCAGACCGGGCGACGACGCCCTCCCAAGGCGGGAGAAGCTGCCCGCCGGGCTCAGCCGCGCCGCTGGCGACCAGCACAGCGCCGGTCTTGACGGGCAGTTCGGCTGGCTGGTCGGAGAAGTTGCAAGCGACCGTGAGGTCGCCCACGCGGTAGGCCCACAGCTGCTCACTTGAGTGCAGCAGCTCGCAGGTGGGCAGCCCGCCGAGCTCAGCCCGCCGCAGGGACAGCAGGCGGCGGCACAGCGACAGCACCGAGGCCGGGTCGTCGCGCTGATCCGCGACGTTGCAGGCCGCGGCGTTGCCGACAGGCAGCCACGGCGTCACGTCCTCCCGGGTGAAACCGCCCGACCGCGACCCGTCCCACTGCATAGGCGTCCGCCCGCGGTCCCTGGTGCTGCTGGCTCCCCTCATCTCGTCGCGCAGGAGCTCGGGCGGCACATCGACGTTGGTCATGCCGATCTCGTCGCCGTAGTACAGCACTGTGGTGCCCGGCAGCGTCGCCAGCACCAGGAGCGCTAGCCGGATCTTGCGCTCGTCGCCCCAGCACCAGTGCGTGGCGAGCCGGCCGACGTCGTGGTTGGAAGCCGTCCACACCGGGCATGCGCGCTCAGGCAGTGCGGCCAGTGTGCCGCCGACGGCGCTGGACAGGCCGGTGGCAGTGAACGGGGCGAACAGGAACGGGAAGTTGAATGCCAGCTGCAGCTCATCGTCATGGCCGTAGAAGCGAGCCAGCCTGGCCGGGTCGCCGACCCAGGTCTCGCCGAGCAGCAGCCGCAGCGGCTCGTAGCCGTCGGCGATCTGGCGCCAGTCCCGGAACACGGTGTGGCTCTGCGGCTGGTTCGCACTGCGGGTCTGCCGCAGCCCAGCCCGGGTTTCGAGCCAGCTCGTCGACTCCAGGGCAGGCGGGTCGTCGCGCAGCTGCGCGTCCTTGTACAGCCCGTGGGCGACGTCGATGCGGAACCCGGCCACACCCCTGTCGAACCAGAACCGCAGGATCTCCTCGAACTCGGCGTGCACTGCGGGCTCACGCCAGTTCAGGTCGGCCTGGCTGGCGAGGAAGCTGTGCATGTAGTACTGGCCGGTCGGCTCGTGCCACGCCCAGGCTGAGCCGCCGGTCGCGCTGCGCCAGTTGTTCGGCGGACCGCCGTCCGCGGCCGGGTCGGCCCACACGTAATAGCTGCGGTGGGCCGCATCCCGCCCGCTCGCGGCGTCGATAAACCACGGGTGCGCGGTTGACGTGTGGTTGGGCACCAGGTCGAGCAGCACACGCAGCCCGAGCGCGTCGGCCTCGGCGATCAGCTTGTCCAGGTCCTCCATGGTGCCGAGATCGGGGTGCACGGCCAGGTAGTCGGAGACGTCGTAGCCCCAGTCGTCGTCGGGCGAGGGCATCGTCGGCGACAGCCAGATGCCGTTAACGCCGAGCCAGGCCAGGTAATCCAGCCGCTCAGTCACGCCGCGCAGGTCACCGTACCCATCGCCGTCGGTGTCCAGGAACGACCGCACGTAGACCTGGTACAAGACGGCGCCCTGCCACCAGCGCCGGCCAGGCTCGTGGCTCACCGGCTACTCGATGATCTTGGAGATCGGGAGTTCCAGGATGTCCCGGGCTCCGGCCGACTTGAGCGCCGGGATCAGCGTGTTGACGCCACGCTTGGGCACCACGGCCTCAACGGCGTTCATGTCGCTCCGGGCCAGGGACGTGACGGTCGGGGAGGACATGGCGGGCAGGATCGCGGTCACCGCGGCCAGATCCTCGCCCAGGACGTTCAGCTTCAGCAGCACGTTGCCGCGCGCCATGACGGCGCCGCGGAGGAGCAGCGCGACGTCCTCCATCGCAGCCCGCTTGGCCGCGTCGGCGTGTGCGGCCGGGCAGGCGATCAGCTCGGTGTAGCTGGTCAGCAGCGTGTCCAGGATCCGCAGCCCGTTCTTGCGCAGCGACGAGCCGGTCTCGGTCAGGTCCACGATCGCGTCCACGATGTCGGGCACCTTAGCCTCGGTGGCGCCGTATGACCTGATCACCACGGCCTTGACCCCGGCCGCGTCGAGGTACCGCCGGGTGAGCGCCGGGAACTCCGTCGAGATTCGCACCCCCTCTGGCAGGTCGGTCACGGACGTCCACGGCGCTCCCTCGGGAACCGCGAGCACGATGCGCACCGGGTCCGCGGTCACCTTGGAGTACTGCAGCTCACCGAGGGACGTGACATCCGCCGCGGCCTCGGTGATGCAGTCGCGGCCGGTGATCCCGAAGTCGAACAGCCCCTGCTCCACGTAGGTCGGGATCTCCTGCGGCCGCAGGAACCGGACCCGGTCGATCCGTGGGTCGTTGATGGACGCGTGGTAGTCGCGGTCAGAAGACCGCCGGATGGTCAGGTCGGCAGCATCGAACAAGTCAAGGGTCGCCCGCTCGAGCGAGCCCTTGGGCAGGACCAGGGACAGCAACGGACAGAAACCCCTTCATTCGTTCGGAACGCACGGTCCTCCCGACTGTAGCCGCCAGGCCGGGCCAGGAGGGCTTCCAGCCTGCGGCTTCGCGGCAGGCCCGTCTGGGCCAGCCGCTGGGCGGGCCTAACAGGGCCATCTTCCTGGCAATCATGCTGATATGGCCACTCTGGCCGGAGAAGCGACGGAGATTCCGGTTTCAGGATAAGCGCCGGCCTGGTGGTTGACGGCCTGGCCGCCGCCATCATCGGCGGCATCGTCCACGAGATCCGGCGCAGGCGGCGGCGTCGCCAGGGCGCGAAGCCGATGGTTGTCACCGCTGGCTGACCCCTAAGATGACGCCCATGACCGCCCCGGTGCCAGGCGGAGATCTGGTCGACCTCGACCCCGACAACGATCCCGCGGTCAGGGCGACTGTGCGCCTGCTGCACCGGCGGCGTGGCTGGGCCTGGACGCTGGGCGGCAGCCTGATCGCCCTGGTCGCATTCGTCGCGATCGGGGAGCACGTCTGGCCCAAACCCACCGGCGCGACCACCACGATCATCGGGCTCATCCTGATCGCGCTGATGGCCCTGGCGCTCACGGCACTGGTCGCCGTGGGCGTCGACACTGCCCGCCTGCATAACCGGCACCCAGCGGTCCGGGCGCACGCGGCCAGCCGTGTGTCGCATCACCCGCTGGCCACGCACCCCTTCCACACGCCCGTGCATCACTGGGTCAGCAACGTGTTCGCCTGGGTGTTTGTGGCTCTCTGGATTGGCCTGGCGGTTGGGTTCCTGCCGGACCAGGTCAACGCGGTCGCGTACGCGGTCGGTGCCGGGAACAGCGTGACCTTCACGCCGCTGTCGTACAGCCAGGTATGCGGGCGGGGCGGCTGTCACAACATAACGAACGGCGTCCTGCAGACCAATCCCCCGGTCAGCGCCACGTGGCAGTACCAGGTCCCCCTTGACCAGCCGTTCTTGGTCCGCCAGCCGGTCTGGGACGGATGGGGCTCCCCCGACCTGATGGACGGTGTCTCCGCGGGCGGATCCATCTTCGGGGCACTGATCTTCGACATCCCCGCGATCTTTATCGTGATCAGGCTCGTGCACATGGCGCGGCGCAGGCTGCGACGCCGCCGCGAAGCCCTGCCCTTCGCCACCAGCAGAAGCTGACTGAACGCCCGGCACCCGGGTTGCCCATCGTTACCCGGTGAGCGTCCCGAGGCATCTGCACCCCAGGCGGTCCTCAGTGATTGACGGTCGAGCTATATCAACTACTCTAGGACGAGTACCTGACTGAGGCTACTCGACTTGGAGGTCTGAGTGCCTGCACGCAGCCGCGCGAACCCGCTGGCTCTGGCTGTCCTGGCGTGCCTGTACGAGCGGCCGATGCACCCCTACGAGGTGGCCACGACGCTGCGGCAGCGGCACAAGGACGACAGCGTCCGGCTCAATTTCGGGTCGCTGTACGGAGTAGTGGAGTCGCTGGAGCGGCGTGGCCTGATCCAGGCGGAGGCGACGAAGCGTTCCGGCCGCCTCCCGGAGCGGACGGTCTACGCGATCACCGACGCGGGGCTGATCGAGATGCATGACTGGCTCACCGAGCTGATCGCGACGCCAGCCAAGGAGTATCCGGCGTTCCAGGCGGCGCTGTCGTTCCTGCCCGCGCTGCCGCCCGACGATGTGGTCGCGCTGCTGAGCGAGCGGGCTTCCCGGCTGGAGGCCCAGCTCGCGGCGGCAGCCGGGGCGCGTGAGCGGGTGCAGAAGATGGGGCTGCCGCGGCTGCTCTGGGTCGAGGGTCAGTTCGCGGTGGCACTGCGCCAGGCAGAGCTGGACTTTGTGCGCCAGCTCATCCGCGACATCGAGACCGGAGCGCTCGACGGCACGCAGTGGTGGCGCGAGGTCCATGAGCGCGCCGACGAGCCAGCCTGGCAACCGCCAATCGGCGAGAGCCAGTCATATGACGAAGGGAGCCGGTGACCGCGGTGGACAAGGTGATCAGCACGCTGGACCTGCGCAAGAGCTTTACTGTGCGGGGCCCGGGCCGGGGGCGCAAGGACGGCGGCGGACGGGTCGAGGCCGTCCGCGGGGTCAGCATCGAGGTGAGCCAGGGGGAGATCTTCGGCTTCCTCGGTCCCAACGGCGCAGGCAAGACCACCACGCTGCGGATGCTGACGACCCTGCTGCCGATCGACGGGGGCACCGCGACGGTGGCGGGGTACGACGTCGCCCGGCAGCCAGGGCAGGTCCGCCGGCGGATCGGCTACGTCAGCCAGCTCGGCGGCTCCGACGAGCTCGCCACCGGGCGGGAGAACCTGATCCTGCAGGCCCGCCTGTACGGGGTGGGCCGGTCACTGGCGGAGGAGCGGGCTGAAGCCCTCGCTGGCCTGCTGGACCTGGCCGGCTTCGCCAACCGCCGCGTCGCCACGTACTCGGGCGGGCAGCGGCGGCGGCTGGACATCGCGCTCGGGCTCGTTCATGACCCGTCAGTGCTGTTCCTGGACGAGCCGACAACCGGACTGGACCCGCAGAGCCGCGCCAACCTCTGGGATCACATCGCCGCGCTCCGCGACCGGGGCACGACCGTGTTCCTGACCACCCACTATCTGGAGGAAGCCGACGTGCTCTGCGACCGCCTGATGATCATGGATCACGGCAGGATCGTTGCCGAGGGAACGCCGCGCTCGCTTAAGCAGCAGGTGGCTGGCGACGCGATCGTGATCAGCCTGCGGACCGGTGACCAGGCCGACGACCAGCCTGATGCCCAGCGGAGCGGGCCGCCATCCGGCAACCAGGGCCGCGACAGCGAGCGCGCCGCGTCCCTGCTCCGCACCGAGCCGTACGTACGGGAGCTCACCGCCGCTGACGGCCAGGTGCGGCTGTATGTGGACGAGGGCGGCACTGCCCTGCCACAGCTCATCCGCCTGCTCGACAGCCAGGGCATCGGGGTCAGGTCGATCGCCATGTCCGAGCCGACCCTTGACGACGTTTTCCTGCGCCAGACCGGACGGTCGCTTCGCGACGAGGGCACAGGCTCTGACGGTGGCGGCAGCACCGCCGACGTTCCATCTCACCAGGAGGTGGCCGCATGAAAGCGGTGACTGACACCGGTCTGCTGTTCCAGCGGTACCTACGGCAGCTGCTGCGCAACCCTGTCTGGCTCGTCGTGGGTTTCTCCACGCCGATCCTGTACCTGGCGCTGTTCACGCCGCTGCTGCGTCATCTGGCCGGGTTGGGGGGCCTGCCCACCGGGAACGTGCTCGACCTGTTCCTGCCGGGGATCCTGTCGCTGCTCGCGTTCGCCTCGGGAATTGGGTCAGGCTTCAGCACGATCTTCGAGCTGAAGGCTGGCGTCATCGAGCGGTTCCGGGTGACCCCGGCCAGCCGGTTCGCGATCCTGGCCGGCCCGATCCTGGCCACCTTGCTGATGATGCTGGTGTTCGACGCCGTCGTGGTTGCTGCCGGGTACGGGCTCGGGTTCTCGGTGCACTGGGCGGGCCTGGCCGTGCTGGCGGTGCTGCTTGCGCTGCTGCTGACCATCGTGGCGGCCTTCTCGATCGCCACTGCTCTGATCACCAAGGACATCAGCAGCTTCGCTGCTATCCCCAACGGCATAAACCTGCCGATCATGCTGCTGGCGGGGGTGCTGCTGCCGATCTCGTTCGGGCCGACGTGGATGCGCGTGGTCGCGCACTTCAACCCGCTCTACTACCTCGTCCAGGCGTCGCGCGTGCTCGCAGCCGGAACGCTGGCCAGCGCAGCAGTCTGGCAGGCGTTCGCCGTCCTGGTGCCGCTGTGCGTCCTCGTGCTCGTCTGGGCCACCAGCGTCTTCCGCCGCGCGGTCGCCTAGCACCCAGTGGTGTCAGCCCTGCTGCTGGTTCAGCGTGTTCTGCAGGCTGGCGACGTCGGTGGCCGAGTTCACTTCAGCCCCGAACGTGGTGGCTACCCAGGTGCTGAACTCCCCGCTCTGGGAGTCGACCCACCCCGTCCAGGCCGGGCCGCTCAGCGCGCACTGCGGCGTCACCGTCACTGCCGTGGAGGAGTTATTGGTATTCGCGGGGACCGTCGCGTTGCAGCTGCCGAACGCGGTGCCGTTCTTGACCTTGGAGAAAGCGGCATTCATCGTGATCAGGACCGTGGCAGAACCCGGGTCGGTGACTGAAACGTTGATGCTCACCGTGCACGATGTGGTGCTGGTCGAGCAGTCGTTGGCGAAGTTGATGTTGGTGCCCGCGGTGAGGTTGGCCTCCGGATCCTGCGCCCCCTGGAGCGCTTTAACGTAGCCGCCCATGGTCGTGTACACGGGCGCGATCGTCGCCGTAGTGAGCGGTGTGACCGTGAACGAGTAGGCCGTCTGGCCAATGCTCCCGTCGATGCGGAGCAGGCGGTTCGGGGTCGCCGTCGTGATGTAATAGCTCGCGCCGCCAGCGGTGAGCTTGATCACTTTCTGGCCGGACAGCGTGGTATCCGTTACCCGGGGCTGGTTTCCCACGTGCTCCAGCACGTGCGCGATCTGCGCGGGTGTGAACGCGGCGAAGTTCGTGACGTCGTCTGAAGGGGCCTTGGCCCAGGCGCCGCCTGCCTGCGAGGCCGCTGCCTGGTCGATATTCTGCTGCAGATTCCAGAACCCAGCCGGTGCCTTAAGGTAGGTCACTCCGTTGATCGTGATGCGGGTCGCCGGGAAGGCCTCCTGCGAGTAGGTGCCCTCGACCGTGCCAGCGCTAGTCACGGTGAGGTTCGCGTTGGCCTGGTCGAAGCTGCCTGACAGGGTGTCGCCGGGCGCCCGGGCGATGGCCTGCCCGGCCTGCTGTGCCATCGCACTCGGCGACTCGCCCTTGTTGAGGACCAGGACGATGCTTGTGACAGCCCCGGCGATCACGGCGGCGACCAGCGCGACGATACCGACGAGCACGCCACGGCGGCGCCGGGGCTGCGGCTGGCCCGCGCCGGACCACTGGGTTTCCTGCCCGCCCGGATAACCCGGCTGCTGGGTGCCGATGTACCCGCCGGCCGGCGTTACGTTTCCCCACCCAGCGGGCTGATAACCGGAAGGCGCCCCGGCGGCGAGATCACCCGGCAGCGGGACCGTGGACTGGTAGCCACCGGGCGCGGGAGCCTGCGGGAACCCGGGCGGCCCGCTCCCAGCCGAGTAGCCGGGCATTTCAGCCCCCTGGTATCCAGACCGTGTCGTCGGGTAGTCCGGCGGCGCGCCTGGAGAATGGTAGTCAGGCGGCGCGTACCCAGCCTGCCCGCCCGCAGCCGGGTAGCCAGCCGACGCGTCAGGCGGCGCGTACCCAGCCGGCCCGCCGGCAGCCGGGTAGCCAGCCGACGCGTCAGGCGGCGCGTACCCAGCCTGCCCGCCCGCAGCCGGGTAGCCCGGCGGCCCGCCAGGTGCGTGGTAAGCCGAAGGCCCGCCTGCGGCCGGGTAGCCCGGCGAGAAGCCAGGCTCCTGATAGCCAGAGGGCCCGCCGTGTGCCGGGAACCCCGGGGGCCCGGCCGGAGCCGGATATCCGGCCTGCCCGGCCGGATCGCCGAGCCACGATTGCGCGTCCGGAGCCGGGAAACCCGCTGGCGGAGCAGGAGCCTGGTAGCTCAATGGCGCGCCTGGGGGCTGGTAGCCGGGCGGCGGGGCCGCGGAGAACTCGTCCCGGCGCGGGGGCTGACCGGCCACGCCGGGATAGTCCGCGCCAGGTGCCGCCCCGCCGGGCCTGCCCTTGACCGTGCCCAGCCACGGCGGTTCGTCTGAACGCCGGCCTGCGTCAACTGCCGCCCACGGATCGGCGGGCGGGGTCACAGCACGACCCGCACCCTGCTCAGGAGGAATTAATCCGGGGTCTTGACCCTGCTGCGGAGTTGGCTCCGAATCCACGGTTCCCTCCAAATCGCTGCCCTGCCAGGGTAGCGCGGCGCAAGGACGTTCCATCCGTCCAGGAGAACGTCACGCCCATCGCCCGAGTTCGGTCGGGCGTGAGTAGGTCCGTAACGTTTTGGAAAAAAAGACTGCGGGCCGTCAGCCACGCATGCCGCCGTCTGCTATGAGCGTGCTGCCTGTCACGAACGAGCTGTCCTCGCTGGCCAGGTACAGCACGGAGCGGGCGATCTCCTCTGGGCTGGCATGGCGCCCGAGCGGGATCATCGCATCGAAGGCGCGCGCGGCCTCGTCGGGCGGCGCGCCGGTCGCCGCCACCTCGATCGCCTGCTGGAACGCGGTGTCGGTCGGGCCGGGGTGGATAGTGTTCACCCGGATGCCACGTCCGGTCATCTCCTTGGCGGCAGTGCGCATGAGCCCGACCTGGGCGTGCTTGGCGGTCGCGTAGGCACAGATTCCCGGCCCTGATGTGAGGCCGACGACGCTGGACGTGATGATCACGCTGCCGCCGTCGGACAGCAGCGGCAGCCCGTGCTTGAGCACCAGGAACGCGCCAAGTACGTGGACATCGAGCACCCGCCGGAACACGTCGGTCGGGTAACCGGCGATCGGGCCGCGGTCGCCGGCGATGCCCGCGTTGCTGAACAGCACGTCAAGCCTGCCGAACCGGCCGACAGCCTGCGCCAGCGCCGCCGTGACCTGGTCCTCCTCGGTCACGTCGGTGACGCTCCAGCCGACCGCCCCTGGGCTGATCTCGGCGGCGGCCTGCTCGAGCATGTCTTTCCTGAGGCCGGCCAGGTGGACCCGTGCGCCCTCGGCCACAAACAGCCGGGCCGTAGCCAGGCCAATCCCGCTCTCACCGCCGGTGATGAAGGCAACCTTGTCATCCAGCCGGCCCATGGGCACTCCTCCTGAGTTGGGCAATCGACGTCGCCCGTTCTGCGTCTCCACGGTCCAAACGATTGGCGTAAGTGTTATATAGATCGGTCTGGAAGCGGCCTTCGTTCCGTGAGCCCGATCGAGGTGATCTTGGTGGAGCCGGTGAACACCGCTGGTCTGGATGTTGGCCTGATCTATGCCGAGAAGAGATGCGCGCTGAGCTGGCCGCTGCTGCTCACAGGGGTGCTCGCCACGGCGGTGGGAGCCGTTCTGGTTCTCCTTTGCGGGCTGTATGGCTTCTTGATCAATAGAGCCTTCTTCGTTGCGGAGGTTGCCGCGCTGGGCTGGACCGTTTTCTGGGCGCGGCTGCTGCGGTCGAGATGGCCGACCGGGATCAGAGTGGACGCGGCAGGAATCCAGATCGGGGACAGGCGCGCACTGGGATTCGCCACGAGCGAGAGTTACACCGTGTTCGCCTGCCCGTGGACAGTCGTCCGCCGGATTCTCGTGATCGAGGCGCCCCGCCTGCGCAGCTCGGCCAAGCGGCACCCGGGCCCGGCCGAGGAGGCACGCGATCCCCAGAGCTCCAGCGCCCGGCCGGGCTGGCTTCGCTGGCTTGGCTGGCTCATCCGGCTGGTGTCGCCGCTCGCAGGAGCTTCTATTTATCTCTACGTCGACCCAGACGCTCGGGGAGGTCCGAAGGCGCAGCGCGTCAGCAACGTGTACTCGTTCGGCAGCCCCGCCACGGTATGGATGGCGCCCACGCGGCGTCCTCGGGCGCTAAGGGCTGCGCTGGCCCAGCTGCCGGGGTGCCCGCCGGTGGGCGACCACTTCGATCCGGATGCCCCGTTCCCGTCGCGCTGACGTCAGCGGCTGGCCGGCGAGCTGTGCACCCCGGCACTGGATCATCAGTGGCTTGTCAGCCACCGCATCTGGCCCTGTATGACGGCACCCTCGCGGTCCACGCCCAGTGGCAGCACTTGCCAAGCCCCATCGGCCTGCGCAGCTACCGACGCCACGACGTCGGCCCTTGGGGTGCTTCCGACAGCGGTCAGGCCAAGCACGGCCGGGCCCGCACCCGACACGACCGCTGGTACGCCGGCTGCACGCAGCCTGGCCACCAGGTCCGCGGTGGCGGGCATCGCGGCCGAGCGGTAGCGCTGATGCAGGAAATCCTCGGTGGCGTCGAGGAGCAGCGCCGGGTCAGCGGTGAGCGCGGCTACCAGCAGCGCGGCCCGGGCTGAGTTAGCCGCCGCCTCGGAGTGCGGCACGCTGGACGGCAGGGCCTGCCGTGCGTGCTCGGTCAGGACAGGCACCTTGGGGACGCACACAACAGGGACCAGCTCGGGAACCGGCTCCAGACGGGCCAGGCGCGCCCCGGAGCCGCCGGTCCAGGCGATGACGAGGCCACCGGCCAGGCAGGCCGAGACGTTGTCCGGATGTCCCTCGAGCTCGGTCGCCAGCCGCAGCAGTCCTTGATCACTCAGCACATGACCGGCCGCATCGGCACTGCCCGGCCACAGCGCCCGCGCGGCTACCAGGCCCGCCACGATCGCCCCGGCAGAGGAACCGAGCCCGAAACCCTGCGGTATCGCGTTGACGCAGCGCAGGCCGATGCCTGGCGGCTGAGCGCCCAGCGCGCCGAACGCCGCACGCATGGCGCGGACGACAAGGTGCCCCTCCCCCGCCGCCGCGGTGTCCTGGCCGGCGCCGGACACCTCGATCGTGACGCCACCGGTTGTGATCCGGGCTTCAACCAGGTCGCACAGGGTCAGCGCCAGGCCGAGGGCATCGAAGCCGGGACCCAGGTTCGCGCTCGTCGCCGGAACGCGGACGGTGACTGGTTCCTCGGGCCAGTTCATTTGTGCTACCGGCGCGATCACGCCAGGCCCAGCTCGGCGGCCGCTGCTGAGGCGTCCGGCGGGATCGTGACAGGAGCCGGCGCTGCAGACACCGCCCAGTCAGGGTCCTTGAGCCCGTGGCCGGTAATCGTGCAGACGACCAGCGACCCGGCCGTCACCTGGCCCTTCTCGCAGGCCTGGAGCAGGCCGGCCACCCCGGCGGCGGAAGCCAGCTCTCCGAACACGCCCTCCTTGCGGGCCAGCAGCCGATAAGCGTTCAGGATCTGCCTGTCGGTCACCGACTCGATCAGGCCGCCTGACTCGTCCCGCGCTGCCTCGGCGAGCTTCCAGGACGCTGGGTTGCCGATCCGGATCGCGGTCGCGATCGTGCTGGGAGCTGATACCGGCCTGCCGGTAACGATCGGGGCGGCGCCACTCGCCTGGAAGCCGAGCATTCGGGGAGCGCGGGTGGACCGCCGCCAGGCGAGGTACTCGCTGTAGCCCTTCCAGTAGGCGGCGATGTTGCCGGCGTTGCCGACAGGCAGGCAGTGCACGTCCGGAGCATCGCCGAGCGCGTCGACGACCTCGAACGCCGCGGTCTTCTGGCCCGCGATCCGGTCTGGGTTCACCGAGTTCACCAGTGCGACCGGGTAGTCCACGGCGAGCTTGCGCACGAGTTCCAGGCACTCGTCGAAGTTCCCGTCCACCTGCAGCAGGCGGGCGCCGTGCACCAGGGCCTGGGCCAGCTTCCCCAGCGCGATGTTCCCGCGGGGCACCAGCACGGCGCAGGTCAGGCCGGCCTTGGCCGCGTAGGCGGCGGCGCTCGCGCTGGTGTTGCCTGTGGACGCGCAGATCACAGCGGTTGCGCCCTGGCCGACGGCGGCGCTGACCGCCACTGTCATACCGCGGTCCTTGAACGATCCGGTCGGGTTGCCCGCCTCGACCTTGAGGTACACCTCGCACCCGGTCATGGCCGACAGCGCTGACGCGTGGATCAGCGGCGTGCCTCCCTCGCCGAGGGTGATCACAGGGGTGTCGGCAGTTACCGGCAGCAGGTCGCGGTACTCGGCGATCACACCGCGCCATTGAGCTTCGCGATCAGGCATCCTCGGCCTCGACGCGCATCACGCTGTCCACGGCGCGTACTGCCTCCATCGCGGACAGGTCGGCCACGGTCGCCGCGAGCGCGGCCTCGCGGGCGGTGTGGGTGACGATCACCAGGTAAGCCTCGTCGCCGCGGCCCTCCTGGCGCACCTCCTTGATCGACACGTCGTGCCGGGCGAACGCCTCGGCGACCGGTGCGAGCACGCCAGGCCGGTCGGCCACGTCCAGCGCGACGTGGTACTGGGTCAGAGCCTCGGCCATCGGCAGTACCGGGAGCTCGGCGTAGCTGGGCGCGTCCGGGCCGCGGATCCCGGCCACGCGGTTGCGCGCGACCACGACGAGGTCGCCGAGCACTGCGCTGGCCGTCGGGCCGCCGCCCGCGCCAGCTCCATAGAACATCAGCCGGCCAGCCGACTCGGCCTCGACGAATACGGCGTTGTAGGCACCGCGCACGGAGGCGAGAGGGTGCTCCCTGGGGATCATCGCCGGGTGCACCCGGACCGTGATCCCGCTGTCGGCCCGCTCGCAGATAGCCAGCAGCTTGACCACGCAGCCGACTTCCCGGGCGCTGACGATGTCGGCGGCTGTCACCGCGGTGATTCCCTGCCGGTACACGTCAGCAGTAGTGACCCTGGTGTGGAAGGCCAGGCTGGCCAGGATCGCTGCCTTCGCAGCGGCGTCGTATCCGGCCACGTCAGCGGTCGGGTCAGCCTCGGCGTACCCGAGCGCCTGCGCCTCCTTCAGCGCGTCGCCGAACTCCGCGCCGCTGGTATCCATCTGGTCGAGGATGTAATTAGTGGTCCCGTTCACGATCCCGAGTATCCGGCGCACCGCGTCGCCGGCCAGCGACTCGCGCAGCGGCCGGAGTAGCGGGATCGCCCCGGCCACCGCCGCCTCGTAGAACAGGTCCGCGCCGTGCTCGCGCGCCGCGGCGTGCATCACGCCGCCGTCCTCGCCCATCAGCGCCTTGTTGGCGGTCACAACTGACTTGCCAGCGCTCATCGCGGCGAGGAGCAGAGAGCGGGCCGGCTCAACGCCGCCGATCATCTCCACGACGATGTCGACGTCGGGGCGGGTCACCAGCCCGGCGGCGTCGGTCGTCACCAGATCGTCGGGCACTCCAGCGGCACGCGCCCGCCCGCTGGGGTCGCGAACGGCGACGCCAGCGACCTTCAGCTGCGCGCCCACTCGCGCCGACAGGTCGGCCGACTGCTCGCCGAGCAGCCGGAACACCTGCGAGCCCACCGCGCCGCAGCCCAGCAGCGCTACCAGCAGCGGCAGCAGGCCGGCTCGGCCGGCGCTGTCATCCATTCAGACCCCTTCCAGCGCGGCGCACCGTGTAGCCGCAAGCTGCATAGCCCACAAGACACCCGCCGCGTTCCCCGACAAGGCTATCCACCAGCCCCATCACCGTCACCGCTGCCGACACAGGCAAGGCCCTGGCTTGCCTGCGCAGGCGCGGCCGGCGCGTCTGGCTAGCGGGGACACTTCTCGGCTAATACGAAAAGTGTCCCAGCCAGGCCGGTTGAGGAGCATACGGGCGGCGGGGGTTGGGCGGATATGCGGTCAGCGCAGGCGGCGGGCGGCGGGCGAGGGCAGCGCCTCGGTGAACAGCGGAGGCGGCCAGCCGCGGCCGGCATAGGCGCCGGCCACGGCGGCGCGGACGCTGTCGGCGCGGGCCGCCTCGGACAGCGCGATCACTGAGCCGCCGAACCCGCCGCCGGTCATGCGGGCGCCGAGCGCGCCGCCCGCGAGCGCTGCGTCGACCGCCGCGTCGGCCTGGGGCCAGGAGATCTCGAAGTCGTCGCGCAGCGACGAGTGCGAGGCGGTCAGCAACGGGCCGCACTGGGCGGGGTCGCCCGCGCGGAGCACGGCGACGGTCTGCAGCACTCGTGCGTTCTCGGTGAACACGTGCCTGGCCCGGCGTTCCAGCACCGGGTCGGCGAGCCGGCCGACCTCGTTGCTGTCGGTCACGTACCGAAGGGACGGCACGCCGAGAACGCGGGCCGCCTCCTCGCATTCGCGCCGCCTCGCCGCGTACCGCCCGTCGGACAGGGCGCGCCGGACACGCGTGTCGATCACGACGAGGAGCAGGCCTGCGGCCGCCAGGTCGAACGGGACCGCGCTGGTCTCTCCGCTGCGGCAGTCGAGCAGCAGGGCGTGACCGGCCTGGCACAGCAGCGAGGCGGACTGGTCCATGATCCCGGTCGGGATCCCGGCGAAGTCGTTCTCGGCGCGCCGGGCGAGCGCTGCCAGCTCGGGCCGTGACACGGTCAGACCGTTCAGCTCAGCCAGCGCGAGAGCCGTCGAGCACTCCAGCGCGGCGGACGAGGACAGACCGGCGCCGGCATCCAGGTCCGCGTCGTAGGCGATGCTGGCCCCGCTGACCGGGTAGCCGGCCTCCCGCAGCGCCCACGCGACCCCCGCCGGGTAGGCGGCCCAGCCGGACACCGAGCCAGGGGTCAGCGTGGCCAGCGGCAGGTCGGCCGGCACGGTGCCTGGATGGCTGGAGCGGAGCTCGAGGACCGGGTCGGCCCGCCGCGACACCGCGGCCTGGACCCCCTGGGCCAGCGCGAACGGGAGCACGAAGCCCTCGTTGTAGTCGGTGTGCTCACCGATCACGTTTACCCGGCCGGGGGCGTGCCACACGCCTTCGGGCTGCCTGCTGTAGCACGTGGCGAACCAGTCGGCCGCCACTGCGCCGCCCGCGGTCATCCGGTTGTGGCGAGCAACTGCGTAAGCGTCCACGCGTCAGCGACCATCGACCGCAGGTCGAGCTCTGCATGCCAGCCGAGGTCGGCGCGGATGGCATCGGCCGATGACACAAGCACCGCCGGGTCGCCAGGCCGCCGGCCCACTGTTCGGACCGGTATCTCGCGCCCGGTCACCTCCCGGCACGTGTCGAGCACCTCACGAACGGAGTACCCGGTCCCGCTGCCGAGGTTGTAGACAGCGTGCCGGCCTGGTGCCGTGGCCTCGAGGGCCAGCAGGTGCGCACGGGCCAGGTCTGACACGTGGATGTAGTCCCTGATGCAGGTCCCGTCCGGCGTGGGGTAGTCGTCCCCGTTCAGCTGCAGCTGCCCGCCGTCGCGAGCGACCGCGAGCACGTTCGGGACCAGGTGGGTCTCCGGATTATGCCGCTCACCGCGCCAGGTGCCCGCATGGTCAGCGTGCGCGCCGGCGACGTTGAAGTACCGCAGGCTGACCGCGCCGATCTGGTGCATGCGCGCGTACTCGGCCAGGGCGATGTCGACGGCGAGCTTGGACTCTCCGTACGGGCTGGTCGGCCGCACCGGGTCGGTCTCGGTGACCGGCACACGCTCTGGCTGGCCGTAAACCGAAGCGGTCGATGAGAACACGATCCGGCCGGTACCCGCCTGGCGCATGGCGTCAAGCAGGGCCAGCGAACCGCCGAGGTTGTGCGACCAGTACAGGGCCGGCTCGGCGACCGACTCGCCCACCAGCGATTTGGCCGCGAAGTGCAGCACCGCGTCCACGCCAGTGCTGAGCACCGCCAGCGCGTCCTCGCGTATCGTGCCCTGCTGGAAGCAGGCAGCCGAGGGCACGGCGTCCGCGTGGCCGGTGGACAGGTCGTCCAGGACCACGACGTCGTGGCCGCCGTCGACCAGCATGGCAGCGACGACGCTCCCGATGTAACCGGCCCCGCCGGTGACCAGCAGCCTCAAGATGATCTCTCCCCGCGCAGCGCGGCCGCAGCCGCTTCTGGCGCAATATCGCTGGTGAATGCACCCATACCAGACTCCGATCCGGCGAGGTACTTTAGCTTGTCCGGCCCGCGCCGGACAGTGAACAGCTCTAGGTGGAGCGCGAACCCCAGGTGGCTGGCCCGGACCGGTGCCTGGTGCCAGGCTGAGATGTAGGGCGCCGGGACGCCGAACAGGCGGTCGAACCTGCGCAGCACGTCCAGGTAGATGAGACAGAACTCGTCGCGTTCCACCGCGCCCAGGCCCTGGAGGTCCGGCACCCGGCGCCGGGGGTACAGATGGACCTCGTACGGCCAGTGCGCGGCGTACGGAACGAACGCCACCCAGTGCTCGCCAGCGGTCACGACCCGAGCCGGGTCAGACAGCTCGGCGGCGACCACGTCGTCGAACAGGTTCCTGCCGGTCTCGCTTTTGTACTGGCCCGCCATCTCGAGCATCCGCGAGGTGCGGGGGGTGACGAAGGGGTAGGCGTAGATCTGCCCGTGCGGGTGGGTGAGCGTCACGCCGATCTCCTTGCCGCGGTTCTCGAAGCAGTAGACCTGCTCGACACCGGGCAGGGCAGCCAGAGCCGCGCTGCGGTCGGTCCAGGCAGCCATGACGACGGCCGCCTGTGCCGGGGTCAGATCGGCAAACGACCCAGAGTGATCCTGGCTGAAGCACACCACCTCGCAGCGGCCAACGCCCGGCCGGGTGACCTGCAGGCCGGCCGGGCCGGTGACGTGCGGGCCAGCCGGGCCGACAGCCCGCAGGCCAGCCGGGCCTGCGGGTTCGCTGCCCGGTGCGGCATCGCCAGCGCCGGCAGCGCTGGCGTCGTCGCCCGCGCCTTCCAGTGCCGGGAACCGGTTCTCGAAGACGGCCACCTCGTAGCTGGGGGCCGGGATCTCTGTCAGCCTGCCGGGCGCTGACGGGTCGAACGGGCAGTGGTCGGCCGGCGGCAGGTGGGTGCGGTCCTGCCGGTGCTGGGCGACGATGACCCACTCGCCTCGCAGCGGGTCGTAGCGGATGGCCGACGACGCCTCGACCCGTTCCGGGGGCCTGCGGTCGGGGAACCCGGCCGCCCACTCGGCGGACTCTCCGAAGTAGAACAGCTCGCGGCCGTCAGCAAGGGTGACTGAGCTCTTCGGTACCACGGGGCGCTTCGGCACGACAGGCCTCTCGGGGACTGCGGTTTTCCGGTTCCTGACGACGGGCCAGTCAGCCCTCGTCCAGGCGCAGCAGGTCCTCGATGGTCTCCCGGCGCAGCAGCACCCTGGAGGTGCCGTCGCGGACGGCCACAACGCCAGGCCGCGGCACGTGGTTGTAGTTGCTGGCCATTGACCGGCAGTAGGCGCCGGTGGCCGCGACGGCGACCAGGTCGCCTGGCGCGATGTCGGACGGCAGGTAGGCGTCCCTGACCACGATGTCCCCCGTCTCGCAGTGCCTGCCAACGACCCGGCACAGCAGCGGCGGTTCGGACGACTCCCGCGACGCCAGCACACAGGTGTACTCGGCGTCGTACAGCGCGGTGCGCAGGTTGTCGCTCATACCGCCGTCCACGCTGACGTAGGTCCGCAGACCGTCGACGTCCTTCACGGTGCCGACCCGGTACAGCGTGACGGTGCCGGGCCCGGCGATCGCCCGGCCGGGCTCGACGGTCAGCCGGGGGCGGGCGAGGCCGGCCGCGCGGCACTGCGAGTCGAGGATCTCGCGCAGGTTCTGCGCCACGACCTTGACGTCCGCCGGGTCGTCGCCGGGCACGTAGGCGATGCCGAAACCGCCGCCCAGGTCCAGCTCTTCGATCTCGATCCCGTGGGCGTCCCGGATCCGGACCGCGAGGCCCAGCACCCGGTGCGCGGCGACCTCGAAGCCGGCTGTGTCGTAGATCTGCGACCCGATATGCGAGTGCAGGCCCGCGAACGCCAGTGCCTGGCTGGCGAGCACCTGCCGGACCGCCTCGTCGGCCGCACCCGACGCGAGTGAGAAGCCGAACTTCTGGTCGTCGTGCGCTGTGGCAACGAACTCGTGCGCGGCGGCTTCCACGCCGGTGGTGACCCGGACCAGGACCCGGGGCCGTGCGCCGCGCCTGTCTGCGATCGCACCAAGCCGCGCGATCTCCGAGAAGGAGTCCACGACGATGTGTCCCACGCCAGTGGCTACCGCGCGGTCGAGCTCCGCGGCCAGCTTGTTGCTGCCGTGCAGGGTGATCATCTCCGGTGCCACGCCGGCCTGCAGCGCCACCTCGAGCTCACCGCCGGTGCACACGTCGACGCCCAGGCCCTCCTCGGTGACCCAGCGCAGCACCGCGCGGCAGCAGAACGCCTTGGCCGCGTAGAACACCCCGGCCTGGTCCCCGAACGCTTCGCGGAAGTCCCGGCACCGGCCGCGGAAGTCATGCTCATCGCAGGCCAGCAGCGGCGTGCCATGCTCTGCCGCGAGGTCGCGGACGTCCACGCCGCCGAGGACTATCCCGCCACGGTCGCGGCGCGCGGTCCGGGGCCAGACCCCCGGGTCGAGCGCGTTGAGGTCGGCCGGCGCCGCCGGCGGGTGCTCAGGGGGCAGCACGTCAGCGTGACGGGGGCCTGCTGGGTGCGCGACGCGGCTCATGGAACCCAATGCTAGGGGCCTGAGTCACCGGCTCCCCCGCGGTACCAGGCCACAGCCGGGCAGCACGGGAGGTAGCGCCCGGCAAGTTCTTGCTGCCAGAACGGATGACCGCTGCAGCGCCGGGCAGTGTTCAGCATGGACCTCGCAGATTGCAGGTGAGGCGATGAACTTCGCGACACGGACGCTGCGGGCGGCGGACCGGATGCAGCAGCGGCACCGCTGGCTGGCGTTCGCCGTCGCCTCCTGGAAGAAATTCGGCGACGACCAGGCCGGCAACCTGGCCGCGCTGATCGCCTACTACGCGTTCGCCGCTATCTTCCCGCTGCTGCTGGTGCTAGTGACCGTGCTCGACATCACACTCAGCCACGATCCGGCGCTGCGTAACCGCCTGCTCGACTCCGCGCTCGCGCAGTACCCGATCATCGGCCCCCAGCTGAAGCAGAACGTGCACGCGCTGGGCGCGACCGGGGCAGCGCTCGTGATCGGCCTGATCTTCACGTTCCTCGGCGCGCGCGGCATCGCCGGGGCGATCCAGAACGCGTTCAACGCGGCGTGGGAGATACCCCGAACGTCCCGGCCCCGGTTCCCCTGGTCGCTGCTGCGCAGCATCGCGCTGATCCTGGTCGTGGGTATCGGCCAGATCGTCACCGTGACCCTGTCCGGGATCGCCGGCGGCGGTTGGCACCTGTTTCCGGGCATCGGCGCCCACGTCGCGACCGTGGCCGTGTCACTGGTGCTGAACCTGGGCCTGTTCTGGCTCGCGTTCCGGCTCGCCACCGCCCGGGAAGTGCCAGCGCGCGACCTCCGGCTGGGCGCGTTCACCGCGGCAGTGGCCTGGCAGGTGCTGCAGGTGATCGGCGGTTACTTCGTTGGGCACTCGCTGCACCGCAGCTCGGAGCTGTACGGGACGTTCGGGCTCGTCCTCGGCCTGATCGCCTGGCTCTACCTGCAGGCCCAGATCACGATGTACGCGGTGGAGATGAACGTGACGGCGGTGCGCCGGCTCTGGCCGCGCAGCTTGTTCCCGCCCCCGTACACCGAGCAGGACCTGACCGCCTATCAGCTCTATGCCCAGACGGAGCAGCGACGGCCCGAGCTGAGCGTCGAGATACGCGAGCCCGGCAGGGACGGTGCGTCCCTGGCCGCGGGCCGGCGGCACAGCCAGAACGGACGGCGCCGCAGCGCGGGCGGGCATGACCCCGTTAAGGATGATCAGAAGGATCGTGCACCGGGTGGATGACCGGGCGCCCACGCAGGGCCACCGATGCGAAGCCGAGGACGTGCGCCACGGCTAGCTGCTGGCCGGCACGCGGGCGCCCCGGCCCGGTTCGACCGGGGGGGCGCCTACCGGGCAGTTCACCCGGCACTCTGGCTGCGGGGCGGGGCGATCGGGCCGTGGGCGCAGCACGGTGTCGTCAATCGTCAGCGCCGACAGGGCCGATCCGGCCACTAGCAGGGCGGCGCAGACAAACATGGCCATACGGAACCCGCTGCTGAACGCGGCGGGCGCATGATAGGAGGCCGGGCCCAGGCTCGCGATGGCGGGCAGGCCGGCGACGGCCAGCAGCCCGGCGGCACGGGCGACTGCGTTGTTCACGCCACTTGCTACACCAGCGTGCCGGACGTCGGCGCTGGCGAGGACGGTCGCGGTCAGCGGGGCGACAGTGATGGACAGGCCAAGACCGAACACGAGCACCGATGGCAGGACGTCCGCCACGTAGGACGCGTGCGGGCCGACTCTCGTCGCCAGCAGCAGGCCGACCGCGCACAGCGCGATCCCGCCGGTCATCAGCCACCGGGGCCCGGTCCGCTGCGCCAGCCATCCGGCTCGCGCCGACAGCAGCAGCATCGCAGCCGTGGCCGGGAGCAGGGAGGTGCCAGCCGCCAGCGGCGAGAAGCCGGACACGATCTGCAGCTGAAGGATCAGCAGGAAGAAGAATCCGCCGAACGCGGCGTAGACGACAAACGTGACCACGTTGACCGCGGTGAACTGGCGGGAGCCGAACACGCCCAGCGGCAGCATCGGCGGCACCGGGCTGTCCGGGCGGCCGCGACGGCGCTCGACGACGATGAACGCCACTGCGGCGGCCACGCTGAGCAGGGCTGCGGCGACCGGCTCGGCCAGGCTGCGGCCACCCGGCGCCTCGATCAGCGCGTAGGTCACCCCGGCCAGCGCCGCCGCTGCCAGTACCGCTCCAGCGACGTCGAACCGGCCATGCGCCGACGGATCGGAGCTCTCCGGGACGTGCCGCACCGAGACAGCGACCACGACCACGGCCAGCGGCAGGTTGATAAAGAACACCCAGCGCCATCCCCCTGCCTGGACGAGCCACCCGCCGAGCAGCGGGCCGGCAGCCCCGGCAACCCCGCCAAGGCCCGACCACGCGCCGACGGCCCGGGGCCGGTCCTGCTCATCGAACGTGGCCTGAATGATCGCCAGCGAGCCCGGGGTGAGCAGCGCCCCGCCGATGCCCTGAAGTGCCCGCGCGGCGATCAGCACGCCGATGGTCGGCGAGGCCCCGCACAGCGCGGACGCCAGGGCGAACCAGACGACGCCGATCACGAACACACGGCGGCGGCCCAGCCGGTCGCCGAGCGACCCGCCCAGCAGGATCAGGCTGGCCAGCGTGAGCGTGTAGGCGGTGATCACCCACTGCAGGTCCTCGAGCGAGGCTCCAAGCTCCTTGCCGATCGTCGGCAGCGCCACGTTGACCACGGTCGAATCCAGAAACGCCATGGCGGACCCGAGGACCGTGGCCAGCAGCACCCAGCGGCCGGCAGCAGATCCGAACCTCACACCGGCAACCACCGGTGCACGGGCTCGTTCGTGCTCATCCGCTCGATGTATCCCTGAGTCATCAGCCGCAGTGCCTCCTGCCGGTCGGCGTGGCCGCGGTCAGTCAGCGTGCGGACTGCCTCGGCCTGCCATGTTGCACCGGTCCGGCCGCGCAGGCAGCGCTCCTCGATAACGCTGAGCAGACGCTCGGCGTCATCGCTGTCCACGCCCCAGCGCCGCAGCCCTTCGGCGGCCAGCGGCAGCAGCCGACGCAGCACTAGTTCGGTGACAGGGACCACGCCGAGCCCGGGCCAGTAGAGCTTCGCGTCAATACCGAGCCTAGCGCCCTCAGCCAGGTTGTCGGCCGCTGCGGCGAACGACATCTGGGACCAGACCGGCCGCTCGGCCTCGGCCAGCGCACGGACCAGCCCGCAGTAGAACGCGGCGTTGGCCAGGCTGTCGACGACCGTCGGTCCGGCTGGCAGCACCCGGTTCTCCAGCCGTAGCTGCGGCATGCCGTCGACCACCGCGTACACCGGCCGGTTCCACCGGTAGATGGTGCCGTTGTGCAGCGTCAGCTCGGACAGGCTCGGCGCGCGCCCGCCGTCGAGCACCGCCATAGGATCCTCGTCCTCGCACAGCGGCAGCAGCGCGGGAAAGTACTTCAGGTTCTCCTCAAACAGGTCGAACACTGACGTGATCCAGCGCTCGCCGAACCACACCCGCGGCCGCACTCCCTGCTCCTTCAGCTCGACCGGCCGGGTATCGGTCACCTGCTCGAACAGGATCAGCCTTGTTTCCCGCCACAGCTCCCGCCCGAACAGGAACGGGGAGTTCGCCGCGACAGCCACCTGCGCTCCGGCGATCGCCTGAGCGGCGTTCCAGTAACTGGCGAAGGACTCGGGGCCCAGCTGCAGGTGACACTGGACGCTGGTGCAGGCGGCCTCGGGAGTGATCGAGTCGGCGTGGGTGAGCAGCCGCTCCTGTCCCTCGATCGCTATCCGCATCTCCTCGCCGCGAGCGGCGATGATCTGCTCGTTCAGCAGCCGGAAGCGCGTGGTCGCGGACATCGCGTGCTCGCCCACGTCGCTCTCGCGCAGCGTGGGCAGGATGCCGATCAGCAGCAGACGGCTGCCGGCCATGCCCGCGCGCTGCTCGGCGTGATCGAGGCTGGCCAGGATCCCGCGTTCCATCTGCGCCAGAGCGTTGCCGCCCAGCGGCAGTGGCGGCACATTGATCTCCAGGTTGAACTGGCCTAGCTCGAAAGCCCAGGTGGGATCAGCGATCGCGCCCAGCACCTCGGCGTTCTTCATCGACGGCAGACCGACCCCGTCCACCAGGTGCAGCTCGATCTCCAGCCCGATCTGCCGCGGCTCGGTGTCGAACTTGAACTCGCGCAGCATGCGGGCGAGCACGTCCAGGCAGCTGCGAGCCTTCGCACGGTAGATGCGCCTGTCGTAACTGCTAACCCTGATTGCTGGAACATCCCTGCCCATCAGGCCCTCCCGCGTTGCCCCAACTTTCGCACGTCATGGGGCCGCTGAA
Source organism: uncultured Actinomycetota bacterium (assembly GCA_963815375.1). Taxonomy (GTDB): domain Bacteria; phylum Actinomycetota; class Actinomycetes; order Streptosporangiales; family Streptosporangiaceae; genus JASHPR01. The sequence goes on from CAWFGX010000001.1 coordinate 942,906, forward strand.
CAGGGAGGAGTGTCCAGGATCCGGCCCCGAGGCCCGTTACGTGTGCTCTGCCGGCTCATCCCAGTCCAGCAGCGGGCCGTCAGGCACTATTCGGCTGGGGTTCAGGTGCGGGTGCGTCATGTAGTAGTGCCGCTTGATGTGATCGAAGTTGGTGCTCTCCCGGAACGCAGGCATCGCGTACAGATCGCGCGCGTAGGCCCACAGCCTCGGGTAGTCAGCAAGCCGGCGCAGATTGCACTTGAAGTGCGAGTAGTAGACCGCGTCGAACCGGGCCAGCGTCACCCACAGCCGGACGTCAGCCTCGGTGAGCTGGCCGCCGGCCAGGTACCGCTGCCCGTCCAGGCGCTCTTCCAGCTCGTCGAGCGTGGCGAACAGCCTGGTCACTGCGTCGTGGTAGGCCTCCTGGCTGGTGGAGAAACCGGACCGGTAGACGCCGTTGTTCACGTTGGCGTACACGACCTCGTTCAGCGCGTCGATCTGGTCTCGCAGCCCGGTGGGGTACAGGTCCGGGCCATCCGTGAACGCGCCGAACTGGGTCTCCATGTCGATCGTGATGTCCGGGAAGTTGTTGCTAACGATCCGGCCGGTCTCCCGGTCCCACAGCACAGGCACCGAGATGTGCCCGTCGTAGCCCGGCTCGGTCGCCTCGTAGGCCTCGCGCAGCAGCGAGAACCCGCTCACCGGGTCCAGCGAGTACCCAGGCCCATCGCGGAACGCCCAGCCGCGCCCATCCCGGATCGGGTCCACGGCCGACAGCGAGATGACGTCGTCCAGGCCGAGCAGCTTGCGCACGATCGCGGTGCGGGTCGCCCACGGGCATGCCCACGAGATGTACAGGTGGTACCGGCCGGCCACTGCCGGGTAGCCGCTGGACCCGTCCGCTGTGATCCGCCCCTGGAACGGGTACGCCGGCCGCTCGAACGCACCTGCCTGCCGTGGCGGCTGCTTGCGCAGGAAGTCGCCGTAGTCGCCGAACGCCGCGAAATCAACCGGGCTGGCGCCGCCCGTCTGCTGTGTCCCCTGCTGCGTCGCTGCCATGCCGGTGCCAACCGGCCGGCGGCGGCGAGGATTCCCCGCCCGGGCCGGCCCGTGGCGTAACGTTACGAAAGTTTCAGGCAATGCCGAACCACCCCGGGACGTCGAGTCGCCATATCTCGGCCGGCGTGACGTCGCGCAAGCCGGATTCGATGGCGCGCAGGCGCTCCTCCCCCATGGCCGCTGCCCAGCGTGCCCGCAGCTGATCAAAAATGGTTTCGGAACGCTGCAGTGCGTCCCTGGCCCGGCTGGTCAGCTGGACCACCTTGCGGCGGGCGTCGCCGGGATCGGCGCCGCGCTCCAGGTACCCGAGCCGCTCCAGCGATCCGATGATCTTGCCTGCTGCCTGCTTCGAGATGCCCAGACGGCGGCCAAGCTCGACCGCGGTCGAGCCAGCCGGGCCGACGGCCTGGAGCACGAACTTATAGGGGTCGTGCGATGACTGTGATCCGCAGCGCCGAAAGCCGCCGGACCGAGACGCCGAACGCCGTTATGACCACCCTCGCGTCGCCATCGCTCGGCGGCGCCGGGCATGCCGTCTGGCGCGTTGACATGAACCCGGGCCAGACCGGGCCGCTGCATGCGTGGGACGACGAGCAGGTGTGGACGGTGCTCGAGGGCGGGGCAGCGGTCGAGCTCGGCGGCGAGGTGCTCGCCGTCGGCCCGGGCGACACCTTGATCATGCCGGCGGACGCTCCGCGCCGGGTGAGCGCGGACCGGGCGGCCGGCCTCGCCGCCCTCGTCGTCGCCCCAGCGGGCGCCCGCGCCTACACGCCGGACAGCGAGGTGGCCGCGGCCGCCATCGCCAGGGGTGCGCCGTTCCCGATGGCGAGAAGCTTGCGCCAGCCTGGGCCGTCTGACCCCGCGCGGCTGATTCTGGCCCGCAAGGCGCCCATCCGCGGCGCGCATGGCTGTGCCATCGGCGGTCGTGCAAGCGGTATCGGTGGCACATCCCTGCTGCTGCCCTCGCTCCAACCGCGTCGTTGGAGCATTGCTGCTGTCCAGGGAGCATGGTTGGACCATTACTGCTGCTGCAGCCGTGTTCCGGCAGCACCCTTGGACCATCACTGCTGTTGCCCTCGGGCGGGCGGCGGTGCCGGAGCCGCGACAGTGCCAGGATCAGGACATGAAGCGTTTCGCGTCCTATGACGGCACGCAGATCGCGGTCCGTACGCTCGGCGCTGGCCGCGTGCTGATGTGCCTGCCTGGCGCGGGCGGATCCTGCGACTATCTCGGTGATCTCGGTGGTCTGGGCGGTCCGCGGCGGCTCGTGCTGCCGGACCGCCGGGGCACCGGCGCGTCGGCGGACGCAGCGGACCCGGGCACCTACCGGTGCGACCGGCTGGTGGCCGACGTTGAGGCGCTCCACGCCTACCTAGGGTTTGAACGCATCGACGTGGCCGGTCACTCGGCCGGAGCCAACGTGGCAGTGCTCTACGCGTCTGCCCATCCCGAGCGCATCGATCACCTGATACTGCTTGCTCCCAGCGTGCGGGCGCTCGGGATCACGATCACCGACGAGGAGGAGCGGGCCACGATGCAGCGCCGGGCCGGCGAGCCGTGGTACGCCGACGCCCTGGAGGCGGCAGAGCAGGCCCAGGCCGGCGACCGATCGCGGCGGACCACGGACAGGTACATGCCGTTCTTCTACGGAACGTGGGACGAGGCGGCGCGGGCGCACGCCGCGCTGATGTTCAGTGAGCGGGCACAGGCCGTGCAGGCCCATTTCTACTCGGGCGATGCCCTCGACCCGCCCGCCACCGTGGCCGCGCTGGCCAGGCTGGACTCCCCAGTGCTGGTCTATGGCGGCGAACTCGACCTGATCCCGGCCAGGGCGCTGGCAGAGGCCAGGGCGATGTTCCCGAACGCGCAGGTGACGGTGCAGCCCGGGGCCGGCCACTACCCGTGGCTGGACGACCCGGCCTGCTTTGCCGCGACGGTGAACGCCTTCCTCGGCCCGGCCGTGCCCTCCGCAGCCCACTGAAGTCAGCGATTGCCGGTGTCAATGCGGGCCGCCGGGCGGAAAAGGTGATATCACTATAGGAAGGATTCGCAGTTGAGGAGGCCGACTGGTGACTGTTGAGAACGCGGGTACGGGCACCGATGAGGCCGCCTCGGCCAGTACCGGGCTGGAACAGTCTCGCGGGGAGATCCGCGAGCGCCCAGCGGTCGGCCCTCCGGGCGGGGTGATGATACTGGTCCACTCGATCCTGCTGATCTTGGGGATCGTGCTGGTCTCAGAAGGAGGAGTCGGCCCCCACTGGGGGCTGGTCGCTAGCGGCGGGGTGCTCATCCTTCTGGCCATCGTCGTGGTGGTCGGGGTGGTTACGGTGCCGCCCGGGGAAGCCCAGGTTGTCCAGCTGTACGGACGGTATGCCGGAACGCTTCGCGGCGGCGGCCTCTTCTGGGTCACTCCGTCGAGCAAGCGGACAAAGATCTCCACGCGGATCCGCAGCCATCAAACCGAAGCGGCGAAGGTCAACGACGCCGACGGGAACCCGATTGAGATCGCTGCCGTGGTGGTCTGGCAGGTCGAGGACACGGCCAAGGCTGTGTTTGGCGTGGATGACCTCACCAACTTCGTCGCTCTGCAAGCCGAGACGACCGTACGCCAGATAGCGAGCCAGTACCCCTATGACGATAACGGCGAGGGGCATCCGTCGCTGCGCGGAGCCACCGAGGAGGTCACTGCCCGGCTCGCCGGAAAGATCGCAGACCGGGTGGCACCGGCCGGAGTGAAGATCATCGAAGCGCGACTGATCCGGCTGGCATACGCGCAGGAGATCGCGCACGCCATGTTGCGCCGCCAGCAGGCAGGGGCGATGGTGGCGGCCAGGCAGAAGATCGTGGACGGGGCGGTCGGCATGGTCGAGTCGGCGCTGGAAAGGCTGGACGCCGACGGCCTTATCGAGCTGGACCCCGAGCGCAAGGCTGCCATGGTCAGCAACATGCTCGTCGTCCTGTGCAGCGACCACCCGGCGCAGCCGGTGGTCAACACCGGCACCCTTTACCAGTAGCACTACGGCAGGCCAGCGCGTTGGCAACAGAGCGGAAACCTATCCTCCTCCGGCTGGACCCGGCGGTGCACGACGCACTTGCCCGCTGGGCGTCTGACGAGCTGCGCAGCACCAACGCACAGATCGAACTGGTGCTGCGTCGTGCGCTCGCCGACGCCGGGCGGATGCCAGCCAAGGTTCAGCCGCTGCGCCGGCCCGGCCGCCCGCGCAAGGAAGCAGACGAGCAGAGCAGGTGAAAAAGGCATAAGCTCCCTTGCCAGCCAACCGGGGCGCCGCTTCATCCGTTACACCATCTAAAGGCAGTTTCATCGCGGCGCAGCGGGGTCTCGGGAGTGGCCCCAGGCGCTGCAGCTGCCTGACGCAAGGATCGCCTGCTAATGGCGTTAGTTCCATTTATGGCGACATAACTTTTTTGTCCTTTTTATGCCATTGTTTCTGCCTGGGGGAGGCCGGGGTGGAGTTTGGCCTGCTGGGGCCGCTGGTGGTGCGGGCGGGCGGGGTTGTGGTGCCGGTGACGGCTGGTAAGCAGCGGGTGCTGCTGGCTGTGCTGCTGCTGCATGCCAATGAGGTGGTGGGGACTGATGTGCTGGCGGAGGCGGTGTGGGGGGGCCGGCCGCCGGGGACGGCGCGGGTGACGCTGCAGAACTATGTGAAGCGGTTGCGGCGGGTGCTGGGGGCGGAGGGGTATGAGCGGATTGTGACCCGGCCGGCGGGGTATCTGGTGGCGGCTGGGGCGGGGGAGCTGGATGTGACCCGGTTTGCTGAGCTGGCGGGGGCTGGGCGGGCGGCGGCGCGGGCGGGTGCGTGGGAGGTGGCTGCGGGGCAGCTGAGCGCGGCGCTGGGGTTGTGGCGGGGGCAGCCGCTGGCCGATGTGCCCAGTCAGGTGCTGGTGGCGGCGGAGGTGCCGCGGCTGGCGGAGATGCGGCTGGCGGCGGTGGAGGCGCGGATTGACGCGGATCTGCATCTGGGGCGTCATCGTGAGGTGATCGCTGAGCTGGCGGCGCTGGCTGGTGCTGAGCCGTTGCGGGAGCGGCTGCATGAGCTGCTGATGCTGGCGCTGTACCGGTCGGGGCAGCAGGCGGCGGCGCTGGCGGCCTACCGGCAGGCCCGCCGGCAGCTGATCGACCAGGTCGGCATCGAGCCCGGCCCGGCCCTGCGCGAACTCAACCAGCAGATCCTCCGCTCAGACCGCGCCCTGCTCCTGCCCCCCTCCCCGACCTCCGGCACAGCCGGCACAGCTCCAGCCAGCACAGTCGGCACTCCGGGCACCCCGGGCGCCGGCCCGATCCCGGTGGCAGGGGTCCCGGCGGCGGCGGGCCCGGCCAACGGGGCGGGCGCCGGAACAGCCGCGGCCCGGGCTGGGCTGGCGGAAGCTGGAATGACGGCGGCGGGAACGGCGGCGGGCGCCGGAACAGCGGCGGGAACGGCCGCAGGCTCGGCCTTGGGAACGGCGGCCGGGTTGGCGGCGGGCGCCGCGGCTGCGGGTGCGAGAACGGCGCCGGTAATGGCTGTCGGCGCGGGTGCGGGATTGGGCGCGGGTGTGGGTGTGCGGCGGCCGGCGATGCTGCCGGCGTCGGTGCCGGGGTTCGCGGGGCGGCGGGCTGAGCTGGCGGCGCTGTCGGGGCTGGCCCGGCCGGCTGGCCCAGGGCGGGGCAGCACGATGGTGGTGATCGCGGCGATCACCGGCACCGCCGGGGTCGGCAAGACCGCACTGGCAGTGCACTGGGCCCGCCAGCACGCCACCGCGTTCCCCGACGGCCAGCTGTATGTCAACCTGCGCGGCTATGACCCCTCCGGCGACCCGCTGCCCCCCAGCCACGCCCTGCACGCCCTGCTCGAAGCCCTCGGCACCCCCCCCGACCAGATCCCGGCCACCCTCGAAGGCCGCCAGGCCCTCTACCGCGCCCTGCTCGCCAGCCAGAACATCCTCATCCTGCTCGACAACGCCCGCGACCCCGCCCAGGTCCGCCCCCTGCTCCCGGCCACCCCCGGCCCCCTGGTCCTGGTCACCAGCCGCAGCGACCTGGCCGGCCTGGTCGCCACCAACGGCGCCCGCCCCCTCGCCCTCGACGTCCTGACCCCCGGCGAAGCCCGCGACCTGCTCACCCGCCGCCTGGGCCCCGCCCGCCTGGACGCCGAACCCGACGCCACCAACCAGCTCACCCGCCTGTCAGCACGCCTCCCCCTCGCCCTGGCCATCACCGCCGCCCGCGCCGCCGCCCGCCCCCGCTTCCCCCTCGCCGCCCTGGCCGCCGAGCTCACCGACACCAAAAACCGCCTCGACGCCCTGTCCACCGGCGAAGACGCCACCAGCGCCCGCGCCGTCTTCTCCTGGTCCTACCACAGCCTCAACCCTCCGGCGGCCCGCATGTTCCGCCTCCTGGGCATCCACCCCGGCCCCGACATCACCCCCGCAGCCGCCGCCAGCCTCGCCGCCATCGACCCCCCCGCCGCCCACACCCGCCTGCGCGAACTCGCCCAGCACCACCTCCTCACCGAACACGCCCCCGGCCGCTACACCTTCCACGACCTCCTGCGCACCTACGCCGCCGAGCAAGCCCACACCACCGACCACCCCGACGACATCCACAACGCCACCCACCGCCTCCTCGACCACTACCTCCACACCGCTGACGCAGGAGCACGGCAAGAGCTGCTCAACCTGCGCCCCCCGCTTAGCCTCCCGCCGCCATGCCAGGGCGTCACCCCCGAGTGCCTCGCCGATTACCACCAGGCGATGGCCTGGTTCCAGGAGGAAAACCACGTCCTCCTGGCTGCCGTCACCCTGGCCGCCGACACCGGGTTCGACACCCACGCATGGCAGATCCCGTGGGCCATGGCGGAGTTCCTCGACCGGCGCGGCCACTGGCACGAGTGGGCGGCCCTGCAGCGAGTAGCGGCAGATGCCGCCACCCGCAGCGGTGACACCGCGGGACAGGCCGAGGCCCTGCGGCTGCTGGCCCGCGCCAAACGTCACCTAGGCGAGCATGAAGAGGCCCGGGCACTGCTGGCCGAGGCTCTACGGCTCTACCGTCAGCTCGGCGACCAGGTTGGCGAGGCTCGCGCCCACCAGAACGCCTGCATCCTGAACGAGCGGCTCGGCGACTACGAGACGGCACTCAGCCACGCCGAGCAGGCCCTCGCCCTGTCCGAGATCACCGGCGACCAGGCCCGGAAAGCCAACTCGCTGAACAATGTTGGCTGGCTGTACGCTCAGACCGGCGACTACGAGCGCTCCCGCGCGTTCTGCCTGCAGGCCATTGCCCTGCACCGCGAACTCGGCAACCGTCAAGGGCTGGCGCACACCTGGGACAGCCTGGGGTATGCCGAGCATCACCTCGGCAACTACGCCGAGGCCGCTGACTGCTACAGCCGTGCTCTGGCCCTGTTCCGTGAGGACGGCGACCGCCTGAACGAGGCCACCATCCTCACCCACCTCGGCGACACCCACTACGCGGCAGGCGATCCAGGCCTAGCCCAGGGCATATGGCAGCAGGCCCTGGCCGTTCTCGACGACCTGCACCACCCCAACGCCGACGGAGTCCGCGACAAACTCCGCCGCGCCCAGTCTGACAGCCCGGCACACCTGGCCTCCTGATCTGACGACAGTGGTCCCCTCTGGTGTCCGCGGGCCTCCCGCACTGCACGATGCCGCGCAGGTCATGCCCGGCGCTCATAGTCTTGAGCATTCATCTATCGGTCTATTTCGCGTTAAATGATTACATAACCGGAGGAGATGTTTGCGGTTAGTAACCGCCAATGTCGTCAATGCCGGTAGCATGCGGATCACTTGGGCACCCGGAACGCGCGGGGCGCGCGCGGGTCTTCGCCTAGAAAATTCCGCCGCTAGCAGTGCCGACCATTTTCGAGTCGCGCAAGCTGGCCGGAGCGCTGGGAGGCCGGGGTGGAGTTTGGCCTGCTGGGGCCGCTGGTGGTGCGGGCGGGCGGGGTTGTGGTGCCGGTGACGGCTGGTAAGCAGCGGGTGCTGCTGGCTGTGCTGCTGCTGCATGCCAATGAGGTGGTGGGGACTGATGTGCTGGCGGAGGCGGTGTGGGGGGGCCGGCCGCCGGGGACGGCGCGGGTGACGCTGCAGAACTATGTGAAGCGGTTGCGGCGGGTGCTGGGGGCGGAGGGGTATGAGCGGATTGTGACCCGGCCGGCGGGGTATCTGGTGGCGGCTGGGGCGGGGGAGCTGGATGTGACCCGGTTTGCTGAGCTGGCGGGGGCTGGGCGGGCGGCGGCGCGGGCGGGTGCGTGGGAGGTGGCTGCGGGGCAGCTGAGCGCGGCGCTGGGGTTGTGGCGGGGGCAGCCGCTGGCCGATGTGCCCAGTCAGGTGCTGGTGGCGGCGGAGGTGCCGCGGCTGGCGGAGATGCGGCTGGCGGCGGTGGAGGCGCGGATTGACGCGGATCTGCATCTGGGGCGTCATCGTGAGGTGATCGCTGAGCTGGCGGCGCTGGCTGGTGCTGAGCCGTTGCGGGAGCGGCTGCATGAGCTGCTGATGCTGGCGCTGTACCGGTCGGGGCAGCAGGCGGCGGCGCTGGCGGCCTACCGGCAGGCCCGCCGGCAGCTGATCGACCAGGTCGGCATCGAGCCCGGCCCGGCCCTGCGCGAACTCAACCAGCAGATCCTCCGCTCAGACCGGTCCCTCCTCCTCCCCGCCTCCCCGACCTCGACCATCACCGCGGCGGACACCACGACCATGGATACGGCGCAGGCGGGAACGGCGGGACCGACCACGAGCACGGGAACGGGACCGGCGGCCGGCGACGCAGCTTCAGCGACCGTGAGCGCGGGAACGGCTAGCACAGTGGGCGCTGGAACGGCAGTGGTCACCGGCGCGGGAACGGCCGGGCCGACGACGGGAACGGCGGCCGGAATGGCCGCGGTCGCTGAGGCTGGAACGGCCGCGGGTGCGGCCGGGGTGACGAGTGCCGGAGGATCGGTAACGGCGACCGACGGGGCCGGGGCTTCGGCTGCCGGAACAGCGGTCGAGGCAGCTGCGGGTGTGGGTGTGCGGCGGCCGGCGATGCTGCCGGCGTCGGTGCCGGGGTTCGCGGGGCGGCGGGCTGAGCTGGCGGCGCTGTCGGGGCTGGCCCGGCCGGCTGGCCCAGGGCGGGGCAGCACGATGGTGGTGATCGCGGCGATCACCGGCACCGCCGGGGTCGGCAAGACCGCACTGGCAGTGCACTGGGCCCGCCAGCACGCCACCGCGTTCCCCGACGGCCAGCTGTATGTCAACCTGCGCGGCTATGACCCCTCCGGCGACCCGCTGCCCCCCAGCCACGCCCTGCACGCCCTGCTCGAAGCCCTCGGCACCCCCCCCGACCAGATCCCGGCCACCCTCGAAGGCCGCCAGGCCCTCTACCGCGCCCTGCTCGCCAGCCAGAACATCCTCATCCTGCTCGACAACGCCCGCGACCCCGCCCAGGTCCGCCCCCTGCTCCCGGCCACCCCCGGCCCCCTGGTCCTGGTCACCAGCCGCAGCGACCTGGCCGGCCTGGTCGCCACCAACGGCGCCCGCCCCCTCGCCCTCGACGTCCTGACCCCCGGCGAAGCCCGCGACCTGCTCACCCGCCGCCTGGGCCCCGCCCGCCTGGACGCCGAACCCGACGCCACCAACCAGCTCACCCGCCTGTCAGCACGCCTCCCCCTCGCCCTGGCCATCACCGCCGCCCGCGCCGCCGCCCGCCCCCGCTTCCCCCTCGCCGCCCTGGCCGCCGAGCTCACCGACACCAAAAACCGCCTCGACGCCCTGTCCACCGGCGAAGACGCCACCAGCGCCCGCGCCGTCTTCTCCTGGTCCTACCACAGCCTCAACCTCCCGGCGGCCCGCATGTTCCGCCTCCTGGGCATCCACCCCGGCCCCGACATCACCCCCGCAGCCGCCGCCAGCCTCGCCGCCATCGACCCCCCCGCCGCCCACACCCGCCTGCGCGAACTCGCCCAGCACCACCTCCTCACCGAACACGCCCCCGGCCGCTACACCTTCCACGACCTCCTGCGCACCTACGCCGCCGAGCAAGCCCACACCACCGACCACCCCGACGACATCCACAACGCCACCCACCGCCTCCTCGACCACTACCTCCACACCGCACGCAACGCCACGCGCCTGCTTGCTGCCGACTCCGAATCCTTCGTCAAGCCAGCTACTCTCGACCCGCCTCACCCCGGAGTCACTCCCGAGCCGATCACCGACAGCAGCCAGGCGCTGGCCTGGTTCGCGGCCGAGCACCGCAACCTCCTGGCCGCTGCGGCACTCGCCGCTGACAGCGGGTTCGACACGCATACCTGGCAGATCCCGGAGGCCATGACCGACTTCCTCGACCGGCGCGGTCACTGGCAGGAACGGGTTGTGATTCTTCGCTCCGCGCTGGATGCAGCTACCCGGCTCGATGACATCTCGGCCCAGGCTCTGATCCACCAGCGCATCGCGCACAGCTACTTCCGGTTTGGCGACAACGGCCAGGCAGAGCCGCACGTGACGGAATCCCTGAAGCTTTACCGTCAGCTCGGCGACCGGGCCGGCGAGGCTAACCTGCTGGTAGGCGCGGGTTACATGCGCGAGAGCGAGGGCGACCATGCGGGTGCCCTCGAATGTGTCACGCAGGCTCTGGCCTTGGCTGAGGAGATAGGCGACAAGGCCGGGCAAGCCCAGGCTCTCAATGACATCGGATGGCTTCACGCCCAGCTTGGTGACTACAAGCAGGCCCGCAGCTACTGCTGGCGGTCCATTGCCCTGCACCGCGAGCTCGGCAACCGCCTCCGCGAGGGTGAGGCGTGGGACAGCCTCGGCTATGCCGAGCACCACCTGGGCAACTACGACGGCGCCGCCAGCTGTTATACCCGCGCCCTCCGGCTGCTCAGCCAGCTAGGCCACCACCTGTACCAGGCCACGATCCTGGAGCATCTCGGCGACGTCCATGATGCGGCCGGGGACGCCGATCAGGCCCGGGACGTCTGGCAGCAGGCCGCGGACATCCTCGACGAGCAGCACCACCCCAGCGCCAGCCAGCTCCGTGACAAGCTGGCCCTCCTCAGGGCACCGCTCGAAGCGACGGGGCAGTAAGGTCCCCGCAGCGCCGCGGCGCCGGCACTCGGGCGGGCCCGCCCGCACAACCAGCCAGAGTAGCGAGCGGGGCGGCCTTCTGGTCAGATGGGGCGCATGCTCATCACACGGCACCGGGGGCGCTGGACTCTGGAGGATCGTTTCGCGAGCCGGTGGCAGTACCTGCCGGTGGAAGTCCCCGAGGGCGCGTGCGGCCTGCGGGCCGAGCTTGAGTACGACCGCTCAGAGACGGTCCTGGACATGGGCTGCATGGGCCACGCCGGGTTCCGCGGCTGGTCGGGAGGTGCCCGGCGTTCTTTCGTGATCACCGCGGATGCCGCGACGCCGGGCTATCTGCCCGGCGAGCTGGAGCCAGGGACCTGGCAGCTGATGATCGGCCTGTACCGGGTGCCACCCGGCGGTGCCGACTACCGCCTGACGGCAGAGGTGAGCAGCACGCCGGGAGAGCTGGACCCCGGGCAGGCTCCGGACCGGCTGCCCCCGCTCGCCGAGCGCATGCCGCGCCGCGACCTCCCGGCGAGCGCTGGCCGTCGCTGGCTGGCCGGCGACCTGCATACCCACACGGTGCACTCAGACGGCGCGATGACAGTGCCAGAGCTAGCCCGGTTCGCGGCCGGCAACGGCCTCGACTTCATCGCGGTCACCGACCACAACACGGTCAGTCATCACGCGGAACTGCCGGCCGCAGCTGCCGAGCACGGAATCATCTTGCTGCCTGGCCAGGAGGTGACGGTCGAAGAAGGCCACGCGGGTGCGCTCGGCGACGTCGGCTGGGTTGACTTCCGCGAGCCCGCGGATTCCTGGCTGAAGGCCACGGAGCGGGGTGGCGGGCTGCTGTCGGTGAACCATCCGTATGGCGGGCAGCTGAGCTGGACCATCCCGATGAGCAGGCGCCCGCCGCTGGCGGAGATATGGCACTGGAGCTGGCTCGACCCGCACTGGACCATGCCGCTGGCATGGTGGCTGGCCTGGGACCCTCACGCGATACCGGTCGGCGGCAGCGACTGGCACCGGCCCGGTGCCGACGCCCCGCCTGGGTCCCCGACGACCTGGGTCGAGTGCGCCGCCGGAGCCAGCCCTGGTGCCGACGGCCCAGCGGCAGTCCTGGACGGGCTGCGCGCCGGACGGACGTCTATCTCGGCGGGACGGGACGGCCCAGTTCTGCTGCGCGTTGACGGTGAGCTGGTCGCGGCGGACGCCGACGGCACCATCCTGGTGGGCCCGGACGGGCCACTGGCGAGGGTGCGGGGCCCCCTCGCCAGCTTCCCTGACAGCGCCGGATACCACCGGCTCACCGATCCATCGGGGGCCACGCTGGCGCTCACGCTGTAGTCACTCCGGGCGGGTCGTGATCCGGAACACCGGGTACCCCGGGGCGATCTCGCGCAGCTTCTCCGTAGGCGCGTCCGGGCCGATGCCCTCGAAGAACATCCCCACCTCGAACTTCCACCGCCGCAGGTACTCGCGCAGCACTTCGGGCTTCTGGTCGTCGGGCAGCTCGGTGGCAGTGAAGTTCTCCACGTGGCGCCCGACCCGCAGCTGACCGCCGCCAGCCGCGCGCATGTTGCGTACCCACTGCGTGTGGCCCCGCGGCGCGACCAGGTACTGGCTGCCCTCGAAGTTGAGCACGTTCACCGGCGTGCTGCGCCACTCGCCGCTCTTGCGCCCGCGGACAGACAGCACCCGGCTGCCCTTCAGGCTGATCCCGAGCCGCGTCAGCCCGGCAACCATCCCGCCCATCAGGCGGTCCATCTGGCGCGCCACCGGCGTGGTGGGCTTCATGAGCCTGGGCTCAGAACTCTCAGACATCCTGGTCCTCCTAGGTTCGGTGTGAGCATTCGCAGCTTTTCGTGAGCACCGCTCTCTATACAGATCAGTGTGCACATCCAGCCCTCTCGAGTCAAGAGCACTGCTCTCGTTTTTGATTGTTGCTCTCGCTCGTGACACACTAGCGTCATGACCGGAGCAGCCGCGCGGCCGCAGAGTGCGAGCCGGAACGCGAGGGATCGGGCCAGGGCCGAGCTCACCCGCGAGATCAAGCAGGAGGCGCGGCGGCAGCTTTCCGCCCACGGCGCACAGGGCCTGTCCTTGCGTGCCGTTGCCCGCGAGCTCGGCATGGCCTCCTCAGCCCTCTACCGCTACTTTCCTGGCCGGGACGAGCTGCTCACTGCGCTGATCATCGAAGCCTACGATGCGCTCGGGCAGGCTGCCGAGGAAGCCGAGGCCAGCGCTGCGCCTGAGGCGAGGGATCGCTGGCGGGTGGTGTGCCACGCGATCCGAAGCTGGGCCCTGGCGAACCGGCACGAGTACGCGCTGATCTACGGCTCGCCCGTACCCGGCTACCGGGCACCCCAGGCGACAGTCGGCCCGGCCATCCGCGTGCCCCGTGTCATCGGGCACATCCTGGCCAGCACTACGGACCAGGACGACGGCGCCGGAGGGCGGATTCCGGACCGGCGCCTCCGAGACAGACCACTGCCGCCTGTGCTCGCCGAGCAAACCGCAGCTGTCGCCGACGTGATCGCTCCGGGCACGCAGGGCCCCCTGGTTGCGCGCGGTCTGATCGCCTGGACCCAGCTCTTCGGCATGATCAGTTTCGAGCTGTTCGGCCAGCTAGTCGGTGGCGTCGACCCGGCCGACGCGTTCTTCGGCTACGCGGTCGAGCAGATGGCCGACTTCATCGGCCTCCGCTGACTAACCCAGGCGCCCGGGACACCTCAGCGCGGCAGCAGCGCCACGCGGGATCGCAGCAGTGCCCGCGTCGACGCGACCGCCGCTGTTTCCTCCTGCCGCTGCGGGCACTCCCCGGCGGCGATCGCCCGGTCCATCCGGGCCCGCGCGTCAGACTGCGTGATCATCTGGAAACGCATCCCAGGATCTTCCTGGGCCAGCTTCCGGGTCCGCTCAAGAAGATCTCCCGAATCGCCGATCCAGACGTTCTTGATGCCTCCGCCCTGAACGCTGTCCAGCAGCACCGACACGACATGCTCAGCGTCGTCGTAACGGAACGACATCGTGATGACCTCCTGCTCGCCGAGAGCGTCGCCGTAGCACCAGCACAGTCCCAGGCCGGGCTGGCCGATCGCGTCGGCCCAGGCCGGGCGGCTGACCCCGAGAGCAGTGAGCCGGTCGGCGGCCTCAGCGGCAGCGGCGCGGAGTTTGTCCGGGCCGACAGCGCCGAGCGCGCACAGCGCTGCCACTGCCTCCGAGGTGCCCGCCTGCTCTGCTGCCTCGGCGATCGCGTCCGCATGGTTGTCGGCGGAACCGAGCGCCCCGATGATGTCCGACCCCCACAGCTCCGCGTTCAGCGGCCTGTCGACCTCGGCCAGCACCAAACGCGCCTCGGTGAGAACGGCAGCGATGGTGTCCTCTGGCGACGCCCTGGCAAACACGGCATCGAGATCGGGATCGTCGAATTCCGGCCCGAGCGGCTGATCGTCCGGGGACTGTTTCGGGGGCATGCCCGAAATCCTGCCATGCCGGGTAGCTTTGCGCGCACCCGCTGACACACTCCGAGATGCGGACGGAGCAGGATGAGGAGCACCACAAGGATCCGTGAGGAGGACCGCGGTGGGGTCAGAGCAACGCTGGGGCATCACGCTTCCGCTGCCCACGATCGGGCTCGCCGACCAGCGCGAGGTCGTCGCCGGCCTGTCCGCGCTCGGCTATACCGACGCCTGGTCGTCCGAGGTCAGCGGTGCGGACGCGTTCACGCCACTGACCCTGGCCGCACAGTGGGACGGTGACCTGCGGCTCGGGACCGCCGTGGCCCCGGTATACACGCGCGGACCTGGCCTGCTGGCGATGAGCGCCGCCATGCTGGCCAGCCTGGCACCGGGCCGCTTCGTGCTGGGTATTGGCACTTCATCGCCTGCCGTCGTGGAACGGTGGAATGGGATCGCGTTCAAACATCCGTATCAGCGAGCCAGGGACATGCTGCGGTTCCTGCGCCGGGCGCTGGCCGGGGAGAAGGTCACCGAGCAGTACCAGACGTTCTCCGTGGACGGGTTCCGCCTGGACGCCCCGCCCGCGGTGCCGCCGGGCCTGGCGCTGGCCGCGCTGCGCCCGCAGATGCTCAGGCTCGCCGCCGCCGAGGCGGACGCGGCGATCACGAACTGGCTGGCACCAGATGACGTTCCCGCGGTCCGGGCGGTCTGCGGGCCCGGCTGCGAGCTGATCGCCAGGATTTTCGTCTGCCCGACCGCCGACGCCGAGGTCGCCCGGTCCATCGGCAGGCGCCTCATCGCCGCCTACCTGACCGTTCCTGCCTATGCGGCGTTCCATGCCTGGCTGGGCCGGGAAGAGACGATGCGGCCGATGATCGACGCGTGGCGGGCTGGTGACCGCAGGGGCGCGCTCGCGGCGATCAGCGACCGCCTGGTCGACGACCTGCTCGTGCACGGCGCGCCCGAGGCGTGCCGCGAGCGAGTCGCGCAGTACCAGGCAGCGGGCCTGGACACCCCGGTCATCGCGATCGTCGCCCCGCCAGGCGCTGACGTCCCGGATGCGGTGCGCGCGCTGCGCCCAGCCGTCTGAGTTTCGCCTGCGATAGGCGGCGGGCTCGCCGACATGATGAGGCGCCGTCCGTAGTGTCAGGCCGCGTTCGCGGGGAAGGGAGTTCTGGACGCTCATTGGCGGGTGATGGCCACCGCGCGGGGCCCGCGGGGACCGACGAAACCTGGCCGGGGAGGACATATGGGCGGCTCCCACGACATGCCGGATCCGCAGCAGCACACGCCGCCAACCGAACTGCCGAGCCGCGGCGGGAGCGCCGGTCACGGTGAGGGCAGCCCGCGACCCGAGCGGCGGCACTCGCGGCGCCGGACAATCATCCGCTGGACCTCGGTTGCTGCCGTGTGCCTGCTGGTGATCGGCGCGCTGGCCGGGTACCTGAAGTACCGGTCTGTGTGGGACAGCATTCACCGGGTCAACGTGACCGGCCTGGGCAAGCGGCCGCCGCAGTACAACAACGCGCTGAACCTGCTGGTGTTCGCATCGGGCAGCACGGCCGGCCTGACCCGCCAGCAGCAACTCGCCTGGCACGTCGGCAACGACAGCGGCGACCAGGTCTCTGAGACGATCATGATCGTCCATCTCTCCCCCGGCCGCCACCTGGTGACGGTGGTGAACATCCCCCGCGACACCGTCGTGCCTGTCTATTCCTGCGCCAGCGGTCCTGGCTGGCAGGGGCAGCAAGCCAGCCCCGGCGCGATCGAGCAGATCGACAGCACTCTGTCCTACGGCGGACCGGCATGCCTGTGGAAGACGGTGGAGCAGCAGACCGGCATCCGCATCAGCCACTTTCTGGAGCTCGGCTACACCGGGCTGGTGAACGTGGTCAACGACGTTGGCGGCGTGAACGTCTGCGTCCCGGTGACCGTCGACGACTCGTTCTCCGGGCTTGTGCTCTCCAAGGGCGAGCACCACATCGACGGCGTGACGTACCTGAAGTTCTGGCGCACCCGCGAGGCCACCGGGGACGGCTCGGACCTGCAGCGGATCCAGCGTGACGACTACCTGCTCACGCAGACGTTGCAGCAGGTCCTGCACGCGGACCTGCTGGCCAGCCCGGCCCGGCTGGTGCGGGTGATCAGTGACGCCGCCGCCGCGCTGACCACGGACAGCGGGCTGAGCCAGTCGGACCTGCTGCAGATCGCGCAGAGCCTGCACGGGCTGCCCGCGCGCGACTACCAGTTCATCGAGGCGAGCAACGTCCTTTACCCGCCTAATCCCAACTGGGTCGAGTTCCAGCAGCCCCAGGCCAGCGAGCTGTTCTCGGCTGTCGCGCGCGACGCGACGCTGCCCACGCCGGCTCGCCACGGCCCGGCTGCGCCCGTCGCCGGAACGCCCAGCCCGCCAGCCCCCGCGGCTTCGCCCTCAGCCCCCGCGGCTTCGCCCTCAGCCCCCGCCGCTTCGCCCGCCGCGTCCCCCGCACCCGTACGCGGCCTCGCCCAGAGTTATGGCGGGCTGACCGGCAACGCGTCCTGCGGCAGCGACTCTGGGGCCTTCACCGGGCCGCTCAGTCCCGGCTGAACGGGCGCACGGCCCTAGGCACCGGCGCCTGCGGAGCCTATGCTCCCACTAGGTGTGCCGGGAAGCCTGGTCGGCGAGATGTGAACATCGGAATCGACTTACCAGGAGCACGCTATGACCATCGGGAACGAGACCGTTGCCACGGGCGGGGCCACGGCAGCTGCGGTTCGACGTCCTTCTGTCCCCCCGAGCTTGCGGTGGCTCCGCGGCGCCCTGTTCCTCGCCGGGGCAGCCCAGCTGATCACGATTTCCGCGCTTACGAGCGCTGACCCGGTGCCCGCGACGTGGTCGGCGCTGCTGCTGGCCGTCGCGCCCGCTCTGCTGGCGGCCGCGGCCGCATTCGCCCCGGCACCAGCCAGGATGCCGGCACTGGCTGCAGCAGTGGTGGCAATCGTCGTGGGTGGTATCGGTCAGATCACCCACACCGGCCTGTTCTTCGTCCCGGCGCTGGCCGTCCTGGTGGTCGCTGGTGTCATGCTCTGGCGGGAACGGTCATAGCCCCTGGAGGTGGCTGCCGATGACGCGCTACCGTCGATGGCTGACGAGAGACCTCGTGGCGATCTCCGCTGCGCTGGTGGCGCCGATCGCCGTGGCTGCGATTCTGCTGCCACTCCGGTCGGCCTGGTCGAACACCAATGTGGCCATGATCCTGGTGGCCGTTGTGGTCGCGGTTGCCGTCATCGGGAACCGGGTGGCCGGCGCGCTGGCGGCGGTGTGGGCAGCCATCTGGTTCGACTTCCTCTTCACCGTGCCCTACGACAGGTTCACCATCCGCGACTCGGCCGACGTGACGACGTTCGTTCTGCTGCTTGTCGTGGGTCTGGCCGTGTCGCAGCTAGCAGCCCGTGCGCGGAAGCTGCGGGTCATCGCGATCACCGATGCCGGATACCTCACCCAGATCCACGACACCGCGGCGCTGGCGCAGTCGGCCAGGTCAGGGGATGCTGTGCTCGACCACGTCCGCGGGCAGCTCATCGGCCTGCTGGGCCTGGACCGGTGCCGCTTCGAGTACGGGTCTCTTGTGGGCCAGCTGCCGCGGCTGGAGCAGGACGGCACGCTGATCGCGGGACGGGCCGGCCGCGGACGGCTGGATGTCGAGGGGGCCGGCTTCCCGGCCGGGGACGTGGAGCTGCGCGTGTTCGGCAACGGCCAGTACTACGGCCGGTTCATAATGACCGCGACGCCCGGCTCACGCCCGTCGCAGCAGGCCCGCCTGGTTGCGGTCACGCTCGCTGACCAGGCCGGCCGCGCCTTGGCCGCTCCGACGGCCACTCGCAGCCGCCGCTGAGCAGCGTCAGCCGAGCATCTGGCTTCCAGCGATGACGGGGCGAAGTGCTGCACGCGCTGTTCGCCAGTGCCTAAGGAGCGCACGGGCAGCAGTGTCGTGGGCGCCTCACTGTTGCTGTTGGCACAGCCCGGGCCCCTTGACCGCCCTGCCGATGCCCCGCAACCACAGCAGGGGCCCCACGCATGGCCCGCCAGCGCCCCGCAACCACAGCAGGGGCCCCGCGCATGGCCCGCCAGCGCCCCGCAACCACAGCAGGGGCCCCACGGCGGGCCTGCGGGCGCGGCACAACCTGGCCGGCACCCCCGGCGCGCAGTGACCGCGCGCGGATCAGATGAACCCGGCTAGCCGGTAGAGCACGAGTCGAGCCGGCCACGGCAACGTTCAGGCTCTTGCCGGTGCCGATCATGGGGATCTCCACGGCCGCATCGAGCAGGTCGAGCGCCTCGGGCGGGATGCCGGTCTGCTCGTGGCCGAGCACCGCGATCGTGCGCTGGCGGGCAGCTGGCAGGTCGCCCAGCCGGACCGCTTCGTCGGCGAGCTCGACCCCCACAATGTGCGTTCCGGCCGCGCGCTGCTGCTCCAGCCACCGGCACACGTCACGGCCGACCCAGTGCACGCACGCCGGGCGGCGCAGTGTGTTCCCGCGGGCTAGCGCTCCGGGCACCCAGGGCAGCCGCGGCACTGCCAGGCAGGCTCCAACCGCGTCGCAGGTGCGCAGCAGCGTGCCGAGGTTAGCGTCGTGCAGCGGCCACAGTGGCGCGGCAATGATGTGATCCCAGCACCGGTGGCCGCGTCGCCTGCGCTGACTGGCCAGGTCCTTCCGGGTCCGCACCCGGATCTGCGGGCCGCTCACCAGCCCGCGAGCCGCTCCCGGGGGTATGAGTGAAGATCATTCATCATCAGATCGGTGCTTCGCGGCGCACCTGGGCCATCGCCGTCACTACGGTAATGACTACGGTACCCGGCACGAGGGCGAAGACAGCTCGGACAGCACCATCCAGACGACCTGGCCTACGGCAGTGCATTTTTCCTCCACCGCTGCTGCGCTGTCGATACGGCTTTCTGCTGACGACGCCTGATCGCGGCGGGTGGTTGTGCCGCCTTGCGAAAACAGCTAGGCGCGGCGGGCCATAGCGAGGATCGTCGCGTGCGGGACCTCGATCTCGCCGCCGTGCCCAGCGATGATGTCACGGACCCCGCTGAGGATCCCGGCGCGCCGGTCCTCGGGGAGCATGCGGTGGCCGGACTGGGTCATCAGCAGGTCGGTGTAGGAGTCGGCGGTGAAGGTCGCTGACCACGGGTAGGCGCGCATCATCTCGTCGCGGAACAGCCCGGTCTTCCTGATCTCGGCGGTCACCAGGTCGTCACCGGGATTCGGGGCCAGGCCAGGGAAGGTCGGCTGCTGAGCCATCAGGTCGGGCGCCAGGCGCTGGTACAGGCGGTCCATATCATCGTGCAGCGGTCCGGGCTGCCAGCGGGCCCGATGCCAGAACATCGCCAGCACGCCGCCGGGCACCAGCGCCTGCGCTGCCTTCCGGTCACGGACTTCAGGCGCCACCCAGTGCCAGGCCTGGGCCGAGTACACCAGGCCGAACGCCCCGGCCGGTGCTGGCCAGTCCTCGAACGACGTTTCCTCGACGGCGACCCTGGGGAACTGCGCGCAGTTGCGCCTGGCCAGCGCGGCCATATCCGGGCTGGGTTCAATAGCCACGATCTCCAGGCCCCTGGCGGCGAAGCTCACCGTGGCCTTGCCAGTGCCGGCGCCGACCTCGACGGCGCTCAGGTCGGGCCCGTCCGCCCCGGTAAAGCCGATCACGTCGTCGACGAGCGCATCTGGGTAGCCAGCCCTGACGCTGTCGTAGAGTTCCGCCACCTCTCCGAATACGTACCGCTGTTCGCGCATGGTCCCCATACTGGCGCAACCGCGGCGGTGCCAGGCCTGCGGCCGGTTAGGACGGAAAGCCTGTGACCGCATGCGCACAAAATTTGCCGCCTTACTGGCCGCTAGCCAGGCGGGCGCCTTACTGGCCGCTAGCCAGGCGGGCGCCTTAGCGGCCGCTAGCCAGGCGGGCGCCTTACTGGCCGCCGGGCAGGCGGGCGCCTTACTGGCCGATCCGGGCGGCCCAGGCGGACAGGACACGGTCGAGCAGCCCGGCTTCGGAATCAGGTAGCGGCTGGGACTGCGGCAGCGAGCTGACCGGGCGCAGGCCCGTGGAAGCCGCAGGCGACGGATTGAGGCGCATCATGGTCAGCGGGGCCCCGCCGCCGGTGCCCGGCGACCACCCGAAGGTGACGATCGTCGTTCCCATGATGGCGGCTTCGGCCACGTGATCGCGGTTTCCCTCCTGCCTCGGGCATTCCCGCTCGCCGATATGCAGCGTCATCTCGTCGGCGACGAGCCCGTCCGCGCCCTGCGCGGCAACCGCCTGTTCCAGCTGAACCCGCGCGTCCCGGCGGGTTTCTCCGACCAGCTGGCTGAAACCCCGCACCTCACCGGTGGCCTTGCGGCGCGCCTGTGTGCGGGTACGGGCGTCATTATGGCGTGCGCCTAGCGAGATACCGAAGACGAGCGCGGTGGGAACCCAGCCGGAGCGCAGCAGCCTCGCGAACTCCTGCGGCGACAGATGTGAGGTGAACGGCGCCGCCGGGCGATTCTCGGTTCGCGCGCGGATGGCCGTTCCCATCACGCTGAACTCTGTACCGCCCGCCGGGAACGGCCTGATGCTCAGTCTCACCCCGACGACCCCGTCGCCGCCGAGCGCCTGGCACTCCTCAATTGCCCGCGAGAGGGCCTGCCTGCGCACCCCGTACCGCTTCCTCAGCAGGGCGTTGAACGAGTCGGCCGAGGCGGAGGCCAGGTCGGTCCCTGACGCGTATGACCCGATAGCCGAGCACTTGGCCCCGTGGCTCACGTAGCCGAGATGGACCACAACCGCGCCCAGGACATGCCCGACCGGCTCGAACCCCACGCTGGTAATCGCAGCGAAGTCCTGCGCGGATAGCAGCGATCCCCAGGCAGCTCCGGCCAGCGGGCCGGCGCCGTCCGTGGCGGCAGGCACATCCGCATGATCGTCAGTCATGACCCGTCCCGCTGCGCCGAGTGGCCTGTCTGGCAGCAGTATGGACGAGGATTTGTCCTGTGACCGATGACCACCGATACCTTTTCCTGAACGCCTACCTGCGCAACTCCGGCTACCACGAGGCAGCCTGGCGGGTCTCACCAGAGGACCCGGCCAGCGTGCTTGACCCGCGTCACTACATCGAGCTGGCCCGGACCGCCGAGCGCGGTGTGCTCGACTCGATCTTCCTGCCTGACAGCCCGGGCGTGGCCGAGTTCCGTTCGGAGTACCTGCCCGGCGCCGGGTTCGATCCGCTGCAGCTGCTGTCCGCGGTGGCCACGGCGAGCGAGCGCGTCGGGCTCATCGCCACCGTGTCGACCACCTACAGCTACCCGTGGGACGTCGCCAGGCGGGTGGCCACGCTCGACTTCCTCAGCCACGGGCGCGCTGGCTGGAACATCGTCACCACCGTCGAGCCCGCCGCCGCTGGTAACTTCGGCGACCAGCCGCATCCACCCCGGGCGGACCGTTACCAGCGGGCCGAGGAGTACGTCGAGGTCGTGCTCAAGCTCTGGGACAGCTGGGAGGACGGCGCCGCTGTCGTGTCCAGAGGAACCGGTCAGTGGGCCGACCCCGCGAGGCTGCACCCGCCGCGGCATCACGGCCCTTACTTCAGCGTGGCCGGCTACCTGCCGTTCCCCCGGTCACCACAAGGCCACCCGTTCCTGACCCAGGCCGGCTCCTCCCCACAGGGTGTGGCGCTGGCCGCCCGTTATGCCGATGCGGTGTTCACGCCGCTGAGCGGCATCGACGCTGGGGTTTCGTTCCGAAACGATCTTCGAACGCAGGCAAGCGGGTACAGCCGTAACCCAGATCACGTCCGGGTACTGCCAGGCCTGTCGTTCCTGCTCGGCAGCACAGACGCCGAGGCTGCGGCTCTCAAGGAGGAACTCGAGGCAGCGGCCAGCAGCGAGTTCCGGTGGCGCAACCTGGCCAACCTCGCGGGCCTGGATTACCGGGCGATCGACCCCGACGCCCCGTTCCCGCCCGAGCTGCTCAACGACGCGCCCAGGACCAGCTTCGGCGCCTCGATCTACAAGATGGCGACCGAGCAGCCGGCGGCGACGTTCCGGGCCGTGGCCCAGCAGCTGTCAGCGCTGCCTGGCGGCCTGGACTTCACCGGCACGCCCGAAGGCATGGCCGGCCTGATCACGCGGTGGTGGGAGGCGGGTGCCTGCGACGGGTTCACCATCATGCCGAACGTGCTGCCCAGCCAGCTCACCGCGTTCGTGGAGCACGTCGTGCCGATCCTGCAGTCCCGCGGCATAGCCCGGACCGAGTACGCGGGCGCCACGCTGCGCGATCACGCAGGCCTGGAGCGTCCCTAGATCGACATGCCGCCGTCGACTGCCAGAGTGGCCCCGGTGATGAATGAGCTCTCGTCGCTGGCCAGGAACAGCATCGCGCGGGCGATCTCGTCCGGAGCGGCGTGCCTGGCCAGCGGGATGAGCTGCTCGAAGATCGACGCGGCCTGGTCCCGGTCCGCCCCTGTCGCGGCGATCTCGATGCGGTGCTGGAACTCGTTGTCGACCGGGCCCGGGTGGATGGTGTTGACCCGGATGCCGCGCGGCGCCGCCTCCTTCGCCAGCGTGCGCATGAACCCGACCTGCGCGTGCTTGGCAGTGGCGTAGGCACATATCCAGGCGTCGGAGGTAAGGCCGACCACGCTTGAGGTGATCACGACGCTAGCGCCGGCACGGAGGTGCGGCATCGCGTACTTGCACACCAGGAACGTGCCCCGCACGTGCACGGCGAGAACCTGGTCGAAGACCTCGTCTGGGTAGTCGGCTACCGGGGCGATCACACCGCTGATCCCCGCGTTGCTCACCACCACGTCAAGCGTGCCTGACCACTCCACTGCTTTGGTGACAGCGGCTTTGACCTGCTGGGCGTCGGTGACATCCGCCACGACCCAGGTGGCGGCGTCTCCCAGCAAGGCAGCACCGTCGCGCAGTTCCTTCTCGACCAGGCCGACCAGGCAGACCTTCGCACCCTCGGCCACGAACGCGCTAGCCGTTGCCATGCCGATGCTGCCCTCGCCGCCGGTGATGATGGCGGCCTTGCCGTGCAGGCGCTTTGACGGAACCATGCCGCCCATGCTGGCCTCGGGTCCGCTGCCAGTCTTGGATGCCAGCGCACGCCGCTTTACCCGCAGCGCATTTGCCGGAGGCCGGTCACCAGCGATGGCTCACGCGGTAGTCGCGCGGGCCTACGCCGTAAGCGGCCTTGAACACCCGGCTGAAGTGAGCCGGGTCCGGGTAGCCCCACCGGGCTCCCACCGCGGCCACCGGCCGTGACGCGCAGCCCGGGTCCCTCAGGTCGCGGCGGCAGTGGTCGAGCCGGCGCTCCCTGATCCACCCGGCCACGGTCGTGCCGCTGGCGTGAAACAGCTTGTGCAGCTGGCGCAGTGAGACGTTGTGGGCCGCCGCGATCTGAGCCGGCGACAGCCCGGCCTCTGCGAGGTGCTCCTCGATGAACGCGGTGATCCGGAGCATCAGCGCGCGGTGCGAGATGTCGGGATCGTCTAGCGGGTACTCCAGGCGCTCGGCGAGGACCGTGCCGAGCAGGTCGAGCACGTTGCCAGCCAGCCGCAAGCGGGCACCAGGGCCAGGCCTGTCCGCCTCGTCGACGAGGTCGGCGACCTTGCTCAGGAACGGGCCGATCAGCGTTGCCGTGCCGCCGGTGTCTCCGGGCAGCCTGGTCGCGGTCAGCCGGGCCAGCCGGGGCTGCGGCAGGCCGAGCATCTCATAAGGGAACACGAGGACGAGCATGCGGTGCAGGTCACTGAGGGCAAGCGTGTAGGGACGGTCAGTGTCGTAGAAGGTGAAGTCGCCCGGGCCGAGCGGGGCCTCTCTGCCGTCCTGCACCAGGACGGAACTGCCGCGAAGCTGCAGGCCGATCTTGTAGCAGCCAGCTGGGGCGGTCCTGACCAGGCGGGCCGTCCTGCGCGCGGTGTGCGGCTCGGCGTGGACGTCAATCAGGCGCAGCCGACCCAGGTCACAGCCGCGCAGACTGCCGCGGAAATCGTCGTTACGGCTAGGCCGGGACACTTCGAGCGGTACGAAGGTGTCGGTCAGGAGGTGCTTCCAGTAGTCGAAACGCTGACCGGGCGGCAGGTCGAGTGTCTGCGCGACATCGGGCATAACCGACTACCTCCTTTAGGTAATCGTCTCAGCTTGGGGGCCTATGCGCGGATGGTCAAGGGATGTGCCCGGTGGTGCAAGACGCCAGCGCCTGCCCGGCCAACAATGACGCGACAGGGGCCTGGAGACCTCATTTGCGGAGCGAGCATATGACGGACGTGGATGCGGGAAGACGGAGCCTGCTGAGCCGGCGAGGCTTTCTCGGCGCAGCTGGCGTTGCTCTCGGTGGCGGGCTGGCCGGAGTGGCCGGCTGTTCGAGCGGGCTGAAGTCGACGCCCTCGGGCTCGGGTACGTCGGGCGGCACGATAAAGATCGGTTTTGTCAGCCCTGAGACGGGCTCGCTGTCGGTGTTCACCCAGTCCAACGGCTACGTGCTCGGCCAGGTCCGGTCGGCGCTGGCCAAGGGCCTGACCATCGGCGGCAAGAAATACTCCGTGGAGATCATCTCCGGGGACAGCCAGTCATCCTCGGCGCAGGCGGCCACGGTCGCCTCGCAGATGGTCCAGCAGGACTCGGTGGACCTGCTTATCGCCACGGCGACCCCGGAGACCGTGATCCCGGTCTCCTCGCAGGCCGAGGCCTCTGGCGTGCCATGCGTGCTGACAATCTGCCCATGGGAGCAGTGGTATTACTCGAGCAGCGGCACGCCGAATACGTTCAACTACTCATACATGTACTTCCTCGGTACCCAGGAGGAGACGAACCTGTTCGCGTCGGTCTGGCAGACAGCATCCACCGATCACGTGGTGGCTGGCCTGTGGCCTAACGACGTCGACGGCGCCGGGTTCCAGAAATACATAACGAAGAAGGCAGAAAGCCTCGGCTGGACGGTTGTCCCGTCAGGCGCATACACCGACGGGACCACGGATTACGCCTCAATCATCTCCAAGTTCAAGAACGCGAACGCGGACATCCTGCACGCGGTGCCGATTCCGCCGGACTTCATCACGTTCTGGCGGCAGGCGAGTCAGAGCGGCTATAAACCGAAGATCGCATCGATCTCGAAGGCGCTGCTGTTCCCGAGTGCGGCCGACACGCTCGGCTCACTGGTGGAGAACGTGATGTCGCCGCTGTGGTGGACGCCGTCGTTCCCGTATTCCTCTTCGCTCGACGGCACGACAGCATCGGCGTTCGCGGCCAACTACAAGACGAGCACGGGGAACGACTGGACCCAGCCGATGGGGTTCAACTACGCCGTGTTCGAGATCGCCGTCGCCGCGCTCAAGGCCTCCGGCGACCCGAAGAACGGCACTGCCGTGGCGCACGCCCTCAGCAAGCTGAAGGGCCACACGATCACCGGAGCCTACGACTTCGCCACCGGGCCGGTGCCGCACGTGTCCGAGATTCCGGAACTGCTGGCCCAGTGGCGGCTGGTGAACGGGAGCTACCAGCTCGTCGTCATCAACAACTCGCTCCTCCCGGCTGTGCCGGTCGCGGGCTCCCTCGAGCTCCTGTGAGCTCAGCCGGGCCGGACAGCGCTGTGAGCGGTGACGCCGCGCCGGTACTGGAAGTTACCGACGTCACGAAGAGCTACGGCTCGCTGCGCGTGCTCGCCTCCGTCTCGCTCAGTGTCGCGGCGGGCGAGGCAGTCGGGATTGTCGGCCCGAACGGCGCGGGGAAGACCACGCTGCTCGACCTGCTGGCCGGCGCGAGCCGCTGCGACGTCGGCCGGGTGCTGCTGGAGGGACGGGACGTGACCCGGATGCCTCCGCCGGCCAGAGCCCGGATGGGGCTGGGCCGCACGTTCCAGGTGCCCCGGCCGCTTGCGGACCTGACCGTGTTCGAGAACGCTCTCGTCGGCGCGATGCGGGCGGCCCGGCTGCGCGGGCGGCATGCTTACACGGCCGCCTACGAGGCTCTTGACGTCACCGGCATGGCCTCCCAGGCCAACACGCGGGCCGGATCGCTGCGGCTGCTCGACCGCAAGCGGCTGGAACTTGCCCGGGCGCTGGCCATGAACCCGCGCGTGCTGCTGCTCGACGAGATCGCTGGCGGGCTCGGCGATCCGGAGACCGAGACGCTGGTCGGCACGATCCGTGCGGTGAACTCGGCCGGCACCACGATCATCTGGGTAGAGCATGTGCTCCGGGCGCTGACCGCGGTGGTCACCCGCCTGGTGTGCCTGGCTGACGGCAAGATCATCGGTGACGGCGCCCCTTCCGACGTGCTGGCCAGCGAAGGGGTCAGGATCGCGTTCCTCGGCAGTGGCGTCCTATGAGCACAGCACTGGACGGTCCGCTGCTGGAGGTCAGCGGGCTCGACGTCTTCTACCAGGACTTCCAGGCGCTCTTCTGTGTGTCGCTGTCGGTGGCCCGCGGCGGCGCGACCGCGCTCGTCGGCGCCAACGGCGCAGGCAAGACGACGCTGCTGCGCACGATCGCCGGGGCGCAGCCAGCTGCGTCGGGATTCGTCAGGTATCAGGGCTCAGATGTCACGGCCACCCCACCGCACCAGCGGATATCTCGCGGCATCGCCCTGGTGCCCGAGGGCCGCAAGCTGTTTCCGAGCCTGACGGTCGAGGAGAACATCCAGGTGGGCGCTTCGGCGGCCGCCAGCGATACGTGGCCGCTCGAGCGGATCTACGCCGCGTTCCCGATGATTGCCAGGCGACGCCGGCAGCGTGCATCCACCCTGTCAGGCGGCGAGCAGCAGGCGGTGGCCATCGCGCGGGCGCTGGCCAGCGGCCCGGCGCTGCTGCTGCTCGACGAGATCTCGCTCGGCCTGGCGCCACTCGTGGTCGGGGAGCTCTACGACACGCTGTCCGGGCTGCGTTCTGCCGGGGCCACGCTGCTGATCGTGGAGCAGGACCTGCGCCGCGCCCTCAACGCGTGCGACAGCGTGATCTGCCTGTTCGAGGGGCGGGTAGCGCTCGCCGCTCCGGCGGCTGGCCTGGACAGGGAGCAGGTCATCGGCGCGTACTTCGGCGAGGATCGCTCGTGAACTGGGTCAATGCCATCATCAACGGCGTGCTGCTCGGCGGCCTGTACGCGCTCATCGCCTGCGGGCTGTCGCTGACGTTTGGCGTCATGCGCATCGTGAACCTTGCGCACGGCGACCTGGCAGTGTGCGGGGCCTACCTCGGGCTCGTTCTGTCCGCCGTGATCGGCGTGCCGGTCTGGGTCACGCTGCCGCTGCTGCTGCCAGCCGCGTTCGGAGTGGGCATAGCGCTCCAGGTGCTGCTGCTGGGACGGGCACTTCGCCACGGCGTGCTGGCGCCGGTGCTGGTCACCTTCGGGCTGTCGATAATGATCGAGAACCTGCTGCAGGTGAGCGCGACATCCGACCCGCGCGGCCTGAACGGCGGCGCGCTGACCCACGCCAGCCTCAGCATCGGCAGCATCACCGTGTCGTGGCTGTTCGTCACCGCGTTCCTTGCCGCCTGCGCCGTCCTTTCCTGCCTGCAGCTGGTGCTGTCTCACACGTCATGGGGGCGACAGGTACGGGCCACTTCCGACGACCTCGACACCGCCAGGCTGGTGGGCGTCAGGGTGCTGCGGGTCTTCGCAGGAGTCGCGGGTGTCGCGGTCCTCATGGCCGCCCTGGCCGGCGTGTTCATCGGCACGATCGGCACGTTTGACCCGCTTACCGGAGCGAACACGCTGATCTTCGCGTTCGAGGCGGTCGTGATCGGCGGCATCGGGTCACTGTGGGGCACTCTGGCCGGCGGGGTGATCCTCGGCGTCACTCAGGGACTCGTCGGCGAGGTCAACGAGGCCTACGCCGTACTCGCCGTCTACCTGCTGTTCCTTGCCGTGCTCGCGGTCAGGCCGGCCGGGCTGTTCGCCAGCCACCAGGCCCGCGAGATGCCAGCGCCTGGAGCATCCGGATGAAGGACGTCACAGCGGTCGGGCACCCGGAATCCGGGCCTTCAGTCATGCCAGTGACCGTCAGCCGGTGGAGCGCCGCGGCGTCTGCATTCACCGGGGTCAGCCTGGTAACGGTGCTGCTGCTGGCCGCGGTGCCCTACGTCCTGGGCGGCCCGGCGGAACAGCCGCTGATCGTGCTGCTCACGTTCGTGGCCATGGCGAGCCTGTGGAACCTGCTCGCCGGGTTCAGCGGTCTGACGTCGTTCGGCCAGCACGCCTACATCGGCGTTGGTGCTTACGCGCTGTACCTGGTGGCGGCGCACGGCATCGACCCGTTCGCCGGCATCCTCCTGGCGGCCGCCGCCGCGGCTGTGGTCTCAGTGCCTGTGTCAGCGCTGGTGCTGCGGCTGTCGGGCGGGTACTTTGCCGTTGCCACCCTGGTGGTAGCGGCAACGTTCCAGGTCGTAGCCACACTGTCGCCGTCAGTGGGCGGGACCACCGGCGTGAGCCTGCTGGGGCTGTCTGGCTACAGCCCGGTCCTGCGCGAGGCGCTGATCTACTGGGCGACGCTCGCGGTCGCCGTGGTCAGCGTGGCAGGCGTCTACCTGCTCGTGCGGCGCACGTTCGGGCTGGATGCGAGGGCTGTCGGCAGCGATCCGGTCAGCGCCGCCAGTTCCGGGGTCCGGGTGGGGCGGATCAGGCTGCTGGCCTATCTCGCCGCGTGCGGCGGAGCCGGGGCGGTCGGCGCGCTGGTCGCACTGCAGACCCTGTATGTCGAGCCGACATCGGTGTTCAACATCCAGTACAGCGTGGAGATGCTCTTCATGGTGCTGGTCGGTGGCATCGGGACGATCGAGGGCCCGATCGTCGGCGCGCTCGTGCTGTTCGCCCTGCAGCAGACGCTGTCCGCTTACGGCGCGTGGTACCTGGTCATCGTCGGCGGACTCGCTATCGTCGTAACGCTCGGGGCCCCGCGCGGCCTGTGGGGGCTGGCCAGCGAGCGGCTCGGCTGGTCGCTGCTGCCGATCGGCTACAAGATACG
The DNA here is from genome assembly GCA_963815375.1 of uncultured Actinomycetota bacterium. Lineage (GTDB taxonomy): Bacteria > Actinomycetota > Actinomycetes > Streptosporangiales > Streptosporangiaceae > JASHPR01. The sequence continues at coordinate 972,458 of CAWFGX010000001.1, forward strand.
CATGCGACCGTCGGAGCGTCCCTGGACCTGAACGGGCCGATGAGTTCGGGTGCCCCGGGCTGTCTGATCTGAAGCGGCGAACGCCCGGGGACACAGGGAGACGACGATGACCAGCCTGCGAACGCTGATGACCGGCATCGCCTTTGGTGAGTCGCCGCGATGGCACGACGACCGCCTGTGGTTTGCCGACTGGGGCGCCCAGGAGATCATCTCGGTCACTCCCGACGGCAGCAGTCAGGTCATGAACAGGGTCGAGTTCTCCTCGTTCCCGATGTGCTTCGACTGGCTGCCGGACGGCAGCCTGGTAGTCGTCTCCGGGCGTGGCGCGGCCCTCATGCGTGCCGAGCCTGGCGGAGCGCTGACCGTCCATGCCGACCTCAGCGCCCTGGCCCCGGTGCAGCATCCCTGGAACGAGATCGTCGTGGACGGCCGGGGCAACGCCTACATCAACAACCAGGGGTTTGAGTTCCCAGGCGGTGAGTTCGCCCCTGGGATCATCGCGCTGCTCACACCAGACGGCTCGCTTAGGCAGGTGGCGGACGGCATAGCCTTTCCCAACGGGATGGCCGTCACCCCGGACAACGCGACCCTGATCTGCGCCGAGTCCTACGGGAAGAAACTCACGGCCTTTGACATTGCCGCGGACGGCAGCTTGTCGAACCGCCGGGTATGGGCTGATCTGGGAGACGGTGTCCCTGACGGCATCTGCCTCGACGACGAGGGAGCCGCCTGGTACGCCGACGTCCCCAATCAGCGGTGTGTACGCGTCCGCGAAGGCGGCGAGGTGTTGCACACCATCGACCTGGACCGGGGCTGTTTCGCCTGCATGCTGGGCGGTGCTGACGGGCGGATGCTGTTCCTCGTGGCGACGCAGTGGCGCGGCATCGAGAACGCCGCTGGCGGCGAGCGGACCGGCATGGTGATCTGCGCCCCGGCCCCCGCGCCGGGCGCTGGATGGCCATAGCCCCGGGGATCACCTGTCACGGGTGATGTGGGCCAGGACCGGGCTGGCAAAGGGTGAAGTGTGAGCGGGCCGTGTCCGCCAGGCCAACGCCAGCCTGCACGGCCCGGCACTGACCGGGGGGACCTGTCATGCGCAAGACCGCAATCGCCTGCGGTGCCGTGGGGCTGATTCTCGTTCTGGCCGCGTTCCTGCTCGCGTTCTGGATCACGCCCTCTTACATCGCGCGCCTGCCGGGCAACTCGAACGTCACCCGAAACTACAGCGGGCGCATTTTGACCCTCGTGAACCCGGCAGCGCTGGGCAGCGGCAACCTTTCCAGTGCGGTGATCACCGGAGTCCCCGAGACGCTGCACAGGCAGGTAAGCGTGCAGCAGACGGCCGGGAACAGCGCGCTGGTGCGCGACGCCACCACCGCGACCGCACTGGGCCGGAACATCGGCAGCATCAGCTCGGACTATTCCATCAGCCGCACTAGCTTCGCCGCGACGGCCAGCCATCCGAGCAGCTGGAACATCACAAAGGCCACGGGGCAGACCTTTAACCTGCCCATCAACGCAAAGCAGCAGAACTACACCGGATGGGTCCCGTTCACCCTGACCACGGTCCCGGTCAAGTACGTCAGGCAGCAGCCGCAGGGCGGCATCAACACCAACGTCTACCAGGTCACCGTTCCACCCGCGCCGATAAGGAACCCGCAGGCGCTCCGCGGCCTTCCGACGTCGGTGCCGACGAGCTTGATCCCCGAGATCGTGAAGGCAGGGCTGATCCCGGCGAGCGTGGCCACCGAGCTGGGGAAGGCCTACCCGAACGCGACGTCGGTTCCCGTCCATTACGTGTACTCGGGTACCAGCACCTACTGGGTGGCGCCGCCCACCGGGATCGTCGTCAACCAGCAGACGACCGAGAGCCAGGTCGCCAGCATCGTGCTTCCCGGCGGAAGGCTCGTCCCGGTGTTCCCGGTGCTGGCCGACAGTTACGCGTACACCTCGTCCACCATGAACTCCGCGGTTAACGACGCGAAGAACGGCAGCGGCACCATCAACACGTGGGCCACGGGCGTGCCAATCGCCGCAGGCATCGTCGGGTTCCTCCTGATCGTTGCCGCAGCCCTGCTGTGGATGCGCGGTCGCCGGCACGGGGTGGGCGACCCGGAGCACACGGTCCGGGGCCCGTCCCTGGATCCCGCCCACGCCGACACCCGCTGAAAGCCCACCCGCGGCCCCGGGTCAGCAGCCGGTGACGCGGCCGTCGGCCACATCGATCCGGCGGGTGGTCCGGACGGCGTCGAGCATGCGGCGGTCGTGGGTCACCAGCAGCAGGGTGCCGGGGTAGGTAGCGAGCGCGGATTCCAGCTGCTCGATCGCTGGCAGGTCGAGATGGTTGGTGGGCTCGTCCAGGACCAGCAGGTTGACGCCGCGGGCCTGCAGCAGCGCCAGCGCGGCCCGGGTGCGCTCGCCCGGGGACAGGGTGCTCGCCGGGCGCACCACCTGCGCGGTCCCGAGGCCGAACTTCGCCAGAAGCGTGCGGACCTCGCCCGGGTTCATATCCCCGGCCACAGCACCGAACGCGGTCATCAGCGGCTCACTGCCGCCGAACTCCCCCCGGGCCTGCTCGACCTCGCCCACGACGACACTCGGGCCGAGTGTGGCGTGCCCTTCGTCCAGCGGTATCCGGCCGAGCAGCGCCTGGAGCAGCGTCGTCTTCCCCGAGCCGTTCGCTCCGGTGATCGCCACCCGGTCGGCCCAGTCGATCTCCAGGTCGACGGGGCCGAGCGTGAAGCCACCGCGCCGGACGACCGCGCCGCGCAGCGAGGCGACGACCGCCCCTGACCTCGGCGCCGCGGCGATCTCCATCCGCAGCTGCCATTCCTTGCGCGGCTCATCGATAACGTCGAGCCGCTCGATCAGCCGCTCGGTCTGGCGCGCCTTCGCCGCCTGCTTCTCGGACGTCTCGGCCCGGAACGCCCGGGCGAATTTGTCGTTGTCCGGCTGCTTGCGCCGCGCGTTCCTGACCCCCTTCTCCATCCAGGCGCGCTGCGTGCGGGCACGTTCCTCCAGGCTGGACCGCCGGGCGGCGTACTCCTCGTAGTCGGCGCGGGCGTGCTGGCGCGCCACCTCGCGCTCTGCGAGGTAGGCCTCGTAGGTCCCGCCGAACGCGGTGACCTTCTGCTGGGCTAGGTCGAGCTCGAAGATGCCGGTCACGGTCCGGGCCAGGAACTCCCGGTCGTGGCTGACCACGACCGTCCCGGCGCGCAGGCCCTGCACGAACGCTTCCAGCTGCTCGAGCCCGCCGAGGTCCAGGTCGTTGGTCGGCTCGTCCAGCAGGAACACGTCGTAGCGGCTCAGCAGCAGCGACGCCAGGCCGGCCCGTGCCGCCTGCCCGCCGGACAGGCCGGTCATCGGATGGTCCAGGCTCACGGTCAGGCCCAGCCCGGCGACAACGGCGTCGGTCCGCTCTTCGGTGTCCGCTCCGCCCAGCGCCAGCCATCGCTCCAGCCCGCTGGCGTAGTCGTCGTCCGCGCCGGACTTCCCGGATGCCAGCGCGTTCGCAGCGGCCTGCATCGCCTCGTGCGCGGCGGCCACTCCGGTGCGCCGGGCCAGGAACTGCCGCACGGTCTCCCCTGGGCGGCGGTCCGGTTCCTGCGGCAGGTACCCGACGGTCGCGCCGGGCGGGCTGACCGTCACCGTGCCTGACTGCCCGGCCTCCAGACCCGCGAGCATGCGCAGCAGCGTCGACTTGCCGGCACCGTTGGCGCCGACCAGGCCGATGACGTCACCCGGGCCCACTGTCAGGTCAAGCCCGGAGAACAGCACCCGGTCACCGTGCGCGGCCTCCAGTCCCCGGCCGGCCAGGATCGCACTCACTCGGCAACCGTATGCCAGGTGCGGCAGCGCGATAACAAATCCCGCGCCCGGGAAGGACGGTGCCACACGGCAGGCCGCCCTTCCCGGGCATCGGTCACAGCTGGGCGGTGACGGCCTTGACCTCGGTGTAGGCCTCCAGGACCTCGTGGCCCATCTCGCGGCCCCAGCCGGACTGCTTGTAGCCGCCGAACGGCAGCGAGGCGTCGAAGACGTTGTAGCAGTTGATCCAGACCGTGCCAGCCCGGATCTTCTTGGCCAGTGCGTGCGCCTTGGAGATGTCCTGGGTCCAGATGCCGGCGCCGAGACCATATTCGGTGTCGTTCGCGGCGGCCGCGATGTCATCGAGGCTGCTGAACGGGGCAGCGACCACCACCGGGCCGAAGATCTCCTCACGGACGACCTTCATGTCCGGCGTCGTGTTGGTCAGCACGGTGGGCTCGACGAAGTAGCCACGGTCGCCGTGCCGGCTACCGCCGGTGACGGCTGTCGCCCCGTCAGCCTGGCCCGATTCGAGGTAGGCGGTGACCCGCTGCAGCTGCTCGTCGGACACCAGCGGGCCCATCTGGGTGGTGGCGTCCATGCCCGGGCCGAGCCGGATCGACTTGGCGATCTCCGCTACGCCCTCGACCACCTCGTCAAACCGGCCCTCCTGCACGAACAGCCGGGACCCGGCCACGCAGCACTGGCCGTGGTTGAAGAAGATCGCGTTCGCAGCGCCCTCGACCGCAGCGGCCGAGGCGTCCTCGAAGACGATGTTCGGGGACTTGCCGCCGAGTTCCAGCGAGACCTTCTTCAGGTTCCCGGCCGCTGCCTGCACGATCAGCCTGCCGACCTCGGTTGAGCCGGTGAACGCTACCTTGTCGACGGCCGGGTGCGCCGCCAGCGCCGCGCCGGCGGTCTCGCCGTACCCGGTGACCACGTTCACCACACCGTCGGGGACGCCGGCCTCGGCGATCAGCCCGGCCAGCCGCAGCGCGGTCAGCGGGGTCTGCTCGGCTGGCTTGAGCACCACGGTGTTGCCGGTCGTCAGCGCGGGCCCGAGCTTCCACGCGGCCATCAGCAGCGGGAAGTTCCACGGGATGATCTGCCCGACCACCCCGACCGGCTCGCGCAGCGTGTAGGAGTGGAAGTTCGCGCCCGGCATGTACGGCACCGAGATGTTGATCGTGTTGCCCTCGATCTTGGTAGCCCACCCGGCCATGTAGTGGAACAGGTCAGCCGCGAGCGGGATGTCCGCGGCCCGGGCTATGACGAGCGGCTTGCCGTTGTCCAGCGACTCCAGCTGGGCGAGCTCGTCGGCGTGCTCCAGGATCAGGTCCCCGATCCGCCAGATGATCCGGCCGCGCTCCGATGGGGTCATCCGTCCCCAGGGACCGTCGTCGAACGCCTCCCGGGCGGCCCGTACTGCGCGGTCGATGTCTTCGGCGTCGCCCTCGGCAATGTTTGCCAGAGTGTCGCCGGTCGCCGGGTCCGGGGTCTCGAAAGTCCGGCCCGACGCCGCATCGGTCCACTGTCCGTTGATGAACAGCTGCCTGGGGCTGCCGGTGAACTCCTCGACGATCTTGTCTGCCGTCACGGTCATGGTTTCACCTCCCGCAAGGTCCCAGGCACGCCCTTGGCCCAGGTCCAGTAGTCACAATGAGACAACAGCCCAGGTGCGGGCACAAGATAGAGGCAGGAAGATTCGCCCTGCGGGCCGCGGGGCATGCAGGCAGCGGATCGCCGGCCGTGGCGCCGGCCTGAGGAAGGAGGCGCGGGCATGCCGAGGGTCCTGATCATCACCGGGGACGCCGCGGAATCACTGGAGGTCATGTATCCCTACCAGAGGCTGCTTGAAGAGGGCTACGAGCTCGACATCGCCGCGCCCTCGGTGAAGAAGCTGCAGTTCGTCGTGCACGACTTCACCGACGGGTTCGACACCTACACAGAGAAGCCCGGCTACACCTGGCCCGCCGACGTTGCGTTCGCCGACGTCGACCCGGCTAACTACGTGGCCCTGGTCATCCCGGGCGGGCGCGCCCCGGAGTACATCCGCAACGACCCGGACGTGCAGCGGATCGTGCAGCACTTCATGGCGGCCGACCAGCCCGTCGCTCAGCTGTGCCACGCCCCGCAGGTACTGGCGGCCGCGGGCACGCTAAAGGGCCGGCGCAGCGCCGCTTACCCGGCGCTGGCTCTCGACGTGGCCGCCGCGGGCGGCGAGTTCGTCGACGGCCCGGCAGTGGTCGACGGGCAGATGGTCTCGGCGCGCGCCTGGCCGGACCACCCGGCGTGGATGCGCGAATTTATTCAGATCCTGCGGTCCAAGGCTCCGGCCTGACCTCAAGCGCGCGGTAAGGAGCGGCGCGGCCCGGCCGCGCCGACGGTATCCAGGAAGTCCAGCGCGGCTTGCGCCGTGGCCCGGCGCCAGGCGAGCAGGGTCGCGTCGAAGCCGCCGGGGTCATGCCTGGCCTCAATAGCCTGCGCGATCGGCTCCAGCACCCCCCGCTGCCGCTGGAGCAGGCCGGCGGGATCGTCGCCGGCCCGGTCCAGCAGAGCGAGCTTGAGCAAGAGCTGTGAGCGGATGTCCCGCACGTGCCCGACGGGGGTGGCCAGCCAGTCCCGGGCTGCCTCCCGGCCCGGCGGCGTGGCCGTGTAGACGGTCCGCTGCGGCCCCTGGCCGGCCTCGGTGCCCTCGGGGGTCACCAGGCCAGCCTGAAGCAGGCGGCCGATGGCCCGGTAGATCACTGCCTTGGGGACCTGCCAGACCCGGCCCAGCTCACCACCTGGCGCGGTGAGCTGGGCAACGGCGAAGCCATGCAGCGGTTCCTGGCTGAGGACGCCGAGCACCAGCCACTCCGCCAGGGACAGTGACAGCTCGTCGCTCATGCCCTCTGAGAGTAGACGCCGCGTGCCCCGGTGCCGAAAACAGAAGGGCCGAGATCAGAAGGGGTAGGGCGCTATGTCACCGCGCATGGTGACCCAGCGCATCTCGGTGAACGCGTCGATGTTGGCGGAGCCGCCGAATCGCGCCCCGGTCCCGGAGTCCAGGAGGCCGCCAAACGGGACATTGGGCTCGTCATCGACGGTCTGCTCGTTGATGTGGACGATCCCGGTCGGGATGCGGCGGGCCAGGTCCAGGCCGCGCATGACGTCTTTGGTCAGGATGCCGAGCGACAGGCCGTAGTCGCTCTGAGCGGCGATAGCGGCGGCCTCCTCCACAGTGGCAAATTTCAGAACGGGGGCGACGGGGCCGAACACCTCGTCGGCATACGCTGGCATGCCCTGGGTAACCTCGGCCAGAACCGTGGGCTGGTAGAACAGCCCCTCGTAGCTCCCGCCAGCCGCGAGCTTCGCGCCCGCGTCCGTGCTCGCAGTGACCATCCCGTGGATCTTGTCACGCTGCCTCTGGTCGATAACCGGGCCGAGCGCTACCTGCTCGGTGGCGGGGTTCCCAACGGGCAGGTGCGCGGCCTTCTCAGCGAGTGCGGCGACGTAGTCGCCGTAGATGTTTTCCTGCACCAGGTGCCGGCCGGTGGTCATGCAGATCTGGCCCTGATGCAGGAAAGATCCCCACGCTCCGGCGGATGCCGCCAGCGCCACGTCGGCGTCGTCGAGGACGATCAGCGCGGAGTTGCCGCCAAGCTCCAGGTGGACCCGCTTGAGGTGACGGGCTGCCACCTCACCCACCCGGCGGCCGGCGGCGGTGGAGCCAGTGAACGAGATGATCCGCACCAGCGGGTGGGTGACGAGAGCCTCCCCGGTTTCCGGACCGCCTGGCAGCACGTGCAGCAGGCCGTCGGGCAGCCCCGCCTCCTCGAAGACCCGGGCCAGAACCACCCCGCCGCAGACCGCTGTGCGCGGGTCGGGCTTGAGGACGACCGCGTTGCCCAGCGCCAGCGCGGGAGCCACCGAGCGTATGCCCAGGATCTGCGGGAAGTTGAACGGCGCGATCACGCCGACAACCCCGGCGGGCACCCGCTCGACGAAGCTGAGGCGCGGCTGCTCGCTCGGGATCAGCTCGCCGTACGGCCGGGACGGGAGCGTAGCCGCCTCATACACCTCGCCGGTGGCGACGTGGGTCTCGAACTGCGCGGCTGGCGGTATCTTCCCGCTCTCGCGAATGTTCCACTGCTCGATCTCGGCGGCGTTGGCCAGCCAGATGTCAGCGGCCCGGCGCAGCAGCGCCGACCGTTCCGTATGCGGCATCGCTGCCCACGCGGGCTGGGCCGCGGCCGCCAGCTCGGCGGCTCGCGCCACATCAGCCTTGTCGGCGATCCCGGTCCGGCCGAGCTCCTCGCCCGTCGCCGGCTCGGTCACTGCGGCTTCGCCGCCAGTCGGAGTCACCCATCCGCCGGAGTAGACCCGGCCCCGCCACGCCGCTTCGTCGAGGAATGTCATAGGAGCCTCCGCGCTCTCGGGTCCAGACCATTCTGCCGTACCACGGCAGGATTATTGGCGGCTCAGCTGGCGCAGCCTAGGCTGAAGTCACACTGAGACTACAGGCCCTGCAGCGGGGCAGGTGCCGCATGGCGCCGACACCCGTTCCAGGGACCAGAAGGAGGCGGTCCCATGGCCGCGCCAAGCGAAACGGAACTGCGCACCCCGCTGCTGATCAGGGGCGAGGAGCGGCCCACAGCCGGGTCCTTCCCCGTGTACGACCCGGCCCGTCACGGCGTGATCATCGGGCACGCGGCCGCGGCCTCGGCGGACGACGCCGAAGATGCCGTGACCGCGGCGCACGAGGCCTGGCCGGCCTGGGCCGCGATGACCGCCACCGAGCGGGCCGCGGTCGTGCTCAAGGCGCTGGACGGCCTGGACGCCGACGCGGACGAGCGCGCCGAGATCCTTTCCCGGGAGAACGGGAAGGTCCGCTTCGAGGCAACGATCGACCTGCATGCGTTCGTCGGCCGGTTCCTGCAGGCAGCGGAGTTCGCGCCAGCGCTCGACCAGGATGAGCACATCGCCGGGCCGCCGTTCAGGACCACGATCTCGAAACTCCCGGCGGGCGTGGTCACGATCATCTACCCGTTCAACTGGCCACTGGCCATCCTCGCGGCGAGCCTGCCGTACGCGCTGATGGCAGGCAACACCGTGATCGCGAAGCCGCCGCCAACCACGCCGCTGTCGTCGGTCATGACCCTCCGCCACCTGGTCCGCGCGCTGCCGCCCGGCGTTCTGAACGTCGTCACCGGCGCTGACGAGGTCGTGGGCCCGGTGGTCGTCGGCGACCCGCGGGTCCGGCACGTCTGCTTCACCGGCAGCGTCGGCGGCGGGAAGCGGATCATGGCGATGGCAGCGCCCACCCTGACGAACGTCACGCTGGAGCTGGGCGGCAACGACCCGGCCGTCATCCTCGACGACGCCGAGCTCGACGAGGCCGCGTTCGGCCGGATGAGCGGGGCAACGTATATGACGACCGGGCAGGTCTGCATGGCAGTCAAGCGGCTGTACGTGCCGCGCCGCCGCTACGACGAGGTGGTCGACGGGCTGCGCGCGACGCTGGAGCCCACCCGGGTGGGGCCGGGGCTCGACCCGGGCACGACGATGGGGCCGCTGAACACACAGCGCCAGCGCGACTATGTGGCCGAACTGTGCGAGGAGGCGCGCGGCGCCGGCGCCGAGGTGCTGACCTTCGGTGAGTACGCAGGTCAGGCCAGCGACGGCAACTACCTGCTCCCGTCGCTGGTCCTCGACCCGGCGCGGGAGCTGCGGATCGTGACCGAGGAGCAGTTCGGCCCAGCGCTCCCGGTGATCCCCTATGACGACGAGGCAGAGGCTGTCGCTCTCGCCAACGACACCTGGTCGGGGCTGTGCTCGTCGGTGTGGTCGGCCGATACCGACCACGCGATGAGCGTCGCCCGGCGGCTGCGCACCGGCGTCACGTTCTTCAACAATCACAACGCCACCGCCGTCGACGAACGCGCGCCGTTCGGCGGGTTCAACCAGAGCGGCATCGGCCGCGAGCTCGGCCGGGAGGGGCTCCTCGAGTTCACCGAGACCCACGTCATGGCCGTCCCTGACGCTGGCTGAGAGGAGAAGGTCCGGTGCCAGACAGCTACGACGCCCTGTTCATCGGGGGCGAGTGGGTGCGCCCAAGCTCCGACGCCAGGATCGAGGTCCGCTCGGCCAGCACCGGTGAGCCGGCCGGCTCGCCCCGGAGGCAGCAGAGCCCGACGCCGACGCGGCGGTGGCGGCGGCGCGCCGCGCGTTCGACGACCCGTCCGGCTGGTCGCAGTGGGAGCCGTCGCAGCGGGCCGCCGCGCTCGAACGGCTCGCGGCCGAGCTCGAGGCCCGGGCTCAGGACATAGGCCGCCTGGTCAGCCTGCAGAACGGCATGCCGATAGCGCTGTCCCCGCTGATCGAGGGCATGACTCCGGTGGGCACGCTGCGCTACATCGTCAGCCTGCTGGCCGGTGCACCGGTCGAGGAGCAGGTGCCGCGGTTCCTCGGCGGCGACCTGATCATCCGCCGCGAGCCGGCCGGCGTCGTTGGCGGGATCGTGCCGTGGAACTACCCGCAGACGCTGGCGTCGTTCAAGTACGCCCCGGCGCTGGCTGCTGGCTGCACGATCGTGCTCAAGCCGTCACCAGAGACCGTGCTGGACTCGTACGTGTTCGCCGAGGCCGTGCTGGCCGCGGACCTGCCGCCCGGCGTGATCAGCATCGTGCCCGGCGGAAGGGAGCTTGGCGCTTACCTGGTCCAGCACCCCGGCGTCGACAAGATCGCTTTCACCGGCTCGACCGCTGCTGGCCGGCAGATCGCGGAGGTGTGCGGGCGGCTGCTGCGCCCGGTGAGCCTGGAGCTTGGCGGCAAGTCGGCGGCGATCATCCTGGATGACGCCGACCTGGACCTGGCCAAGATCGGCCAGGACCTGTTCGCGGCGACGCTGGTCAACAACGGCCAGACCTGCTACGCGGGCACCCGTATCCTGGCCCCCCGCTCGCGCTACGGCGAGGTCGTCGACACGTTCGCGGCGTTCGCCTCGTCACTGCAGGTCGGCGACGCGCTCGACCCGGCCACCCTGATCGGCCCGCTGGTGTCCGAGCGGCAGCGGGACCGCGTCGAGCGTTACATCGCCAAGGGAAGCAGCGACGGCGCCCGCCTGGTCACCGGTGGCGGCCGGCCGAAGGGGCTGGACCAGGGGTGGTTCGTGGAGCCAACCGTGTTTGCCGACGTCGACAACTCGGCCACGATCGCCCAGGAGGAGATCTTCGGTCCGGTGCTGTCGGTCATCGAGTACACCGACACCAACGACGCGGTCCGGATCGCCAACGACTCCGACTACGGTCTCGGCGGCTCGGTGTGGAGCAGCGATCCGCAGCGGGCCAGGGATGTCGTCCGGCGGGTGCGCACCGGCACCATGGGCATCAACAGCTATCTGCCCGATCCGGCCGGCCCGTGGGGCGGGGTCAAGTCCAGCGGCATCGGCCGCGAACTCGGCCCCGGCGCTGTCGCCGCTTACCAGCAGCTCAAGACCATCTACCTGTAACTCACCCGGCTCGCCGACCCGCACGCCACAGGGGGACACCTGCCACAAGCGCTCAGCTCGGCGCCTGGTGCGGCCAAGACAGCGCTGCCGCAGCAGTAACGGTCCAACCATGCGGTTGGAACAGCAGTAATGGTCCAGCCATGCGGTTGGGGCACGGGGATGGCGCGGCTGGGGCAGATGCGGCCTGGGGGCGCCGCGCTCGCAGCGGAACCGGCGCCAGCGCTTGATATATGTCGGTGATCTACTTATGCTGTCGATGTGAATACATCGATGCCCGAGATGCGGGAGCCGACCTACTTCGTGCTGGCATCCCTGCTCGACGGGCCGCTGCATGGGTACGCGATCATCCAGCGCACCTCGGAGCTGTCGGGTAACCGGATCCGGCTGGCGACCGGGACGCTGTACACGGCGCTGGACCGGCTGACGGCCGAGGGCTACGTGCGGCTGGTGAGCGAGGAAATCGTCAACGGCCGGGCCCGCCGATCCTACGGGCTGACCGAGTCGGGCGCGGCCGCGCTCCGCGCCGAGGCGACGCGGATGGCGCAGACAGCCCGCCTGGTGACCAGCCGCGACGCCCGCCGGCGGGCGGCCAGCGCGAGCCGGAAGCCGCAGCCGGCATGACCGCGCTGGAGCGGCGCTGCCGGTGGCTGCTGCGGGCCTACCCGGCCTGGTACCGGGCGCAGCGAGGCGAGGAGATGCTCACCACCCTGCTGGAGGCCAGCCCGCCGAGCGCACGATGGCCCTCGGCCCGGGACGCGCGAGCGCTGATCATGGGCGGGCTCAGGGTCCGCGCCTGGGGGACTCAGCGGCCGGGCACGGCCGCCAGCCTGCGCCTGGCCCTGCTGCTCGGCGTCTCGATGGCGCTGGTGTGGTATTTCGCCGGCAGCCTCGGAGGAAACATCCTGTTCCAGCTCTGGATACCTCGCGCGGCCGTGCTCAACCCGGACCTGAGCTACTACGAGATCGCCACCGACGTGCTGGCCCTGGCCGCGGTGGCGGCCGCCTGGTTCGCACCCCGGCCGGTCGTGGTCACGGCGCTGGCCTGTGTCGCCATGTGGGCGTTCTACGTCGCCACCTGGGAAAACCCCGGCGGCTGGGTCGTGGGTATCCGGCCCGCGGGCTTGCTGGACCTGATGGCCATCCTGATGTGCGGACGCCAGCGCCTGCCCCGTTCCTGGCTCTGGCTGGCCGGCGCGATATTCGCCGTCAACATGCTGGACGTGATCATGTACCTCGTCCCGCTGCGCCCAGTTCATGACCTCATTTACGCTCCGCTGGACTTCGCTCCCTGGCTGATCCTCGGTGCCGTCGCGCTGTGGGCAGCCGTGGACGCACGGCCGGCGATTGCCATGGCCATCTGGATAACATCCAGCTACTTCCCGTTCGAGCTGGACCTGGGGTCCCCCTACAAGGTCTGGACCTGGCAGTGGTATCTGCCGGCGGCCGGCTCGGCCGTCCTGGCGGCAGCGGCCATCTGGCGGCTTCGGCGTCAAGCCGTCCTGTAACGCGGCTCCGGCCGCCAGCTCAGAGGCTGAACTCGCCCTGCTTGACCCCGAGAAGGAACTCAGACCAGGCCGGGCCGTCAAAGCTCAGCCAGGGCCCTTCGCGGTCCTTGGAGTCGCGTACGAAAACGGAGCCTGGCAGGTTGCTGGCGACCTCGACACAATCGGAGCCGCCGTTGCCGCTGTAGCTGGACTTCCGCCAGCGAAGCTCTGTCACGTCTTCCACTGTTCTGCTGCCTCCAGGATGAGGGCCCGCGACGCGGTGCGTGGCAGCGCATCGGCGCGGACAAGATCAAAGATAAGGGTTGCCTGACGCACGAGCGAGCGTCGCTCCTCGGTCACGTCCTCTACGCCGTTCATGTTCAGCACGTCGGGTGCGCCGTCGCATGAGGCGAGCTGGAAGCCCCCGCTCAGCCCCGCGTTGGCTCCCGTGCTGGCCGGCACGATCTCAACCGAGACGCCCGGGCGCTCGGCCATGCTGGTCAGGTGGATGAGCTGCTCGTACATGACCGGTGGCGAGCCGACCAGCCTGCGGAGCGCGGACTCGTCGAGCACGGTGACCAGATGCGGCGGTTCGGCGCGGTCGAGTACCGACTGGCGTTCCATCCGCAGCGCCACCAGTTCATCGGCTTTCGTCTCATCGGCCCCAGCCGCGAGGAACAGCGCCCGCGCGTACTCCGGGGTCTGCAGCAGCCCCGGGATGATCAGCGGCTGCCAGATGCGCAGCGTGTGAGCCTCGCCCTCGGCCCGCAGCCAGTCCTCGAACCATGTCGGCACCGGCCCTTCGGCGCGCCGGGCCAGCACGGCCAGGCGCCCGAACATGTCGGCGTCGACCTGGCAGGCCGCGCACCAGGCGGCCAGCACCTCGGCCGTCGGCGGCCGGTCGCCCGTCTCGGCCTTGGCCACAACCGTCCTGTCGAAGCCGAGCCGGGCCGCCAGCGCCTCCTGGCTGCTGAAACCCGCGGCCACGCGGGCGCGCCGCAGCTCATCGCCTAAGAACGCGGGCGCGCTGGTCTCAGGGTCACCTCTGGCCATCGTGGCAGGCCTCCGGAGCGCTCGTGGCGGATCGTGGCAAGCCGCCCGGCCACCAGATTAACAACAGAAGGCCTGCGAGATTGAACAGCAAGACGGCGGCCGGGAAATGGAGAGCCAGCAGATGAATGACCACGCGCCAGCACAAGCGGCGCCCGCTCAGGCCGCGCCGGCGCGGCCGTTACAGACCGGTCTTGAGCTGCCCGCACTGGCCTCGGCCGTGCCGTGCGCGCGGGCACACGTCCGGGCCGCAGCCGCCGAGTGGGGGCTGGGCCGCCTGTCCGCTACCGCAGAACTGCTGGCCTCCGAACTGGTCACCAATGCGGTAAAGGCATCCGGGCGCTTACAAAGCGCAGCAGACCCGGCATTCGTTCCGGTCGTGCGGCTCTGGCTCGCCTCTGACCAGACCGGCATTGTCATTCGCGTCTGGGACGGCAGCGACAGCATGCCCGTCCGCACCGACGCCAGCCCCGGCGAGGAAAGCGGCCGCGGGCTTCAGCTCGTCGAGGCCCTGGGAAGTGACTGGGGCACCTACCGGACAGCGGCCGGCAAGGTGGTCTGGGTCCAGATCAGCCCTTCAGGCAGCGTGACACCGCGATGCTGATACTCCGCAATCCCCAGCGCCATGGCGACAACAGAGAAACAGTGGCCTTCTTCGGGGCCGAATGCCGGTGCGGCTGGACGACAAAGTTAGCCGAGAACCCGCTGGACATGAGCATCGAGCAGCTGGCCCACACAAGGAGAACGGGGCACAGCCGGTTCTGGGAATACGAGATCAAGCGTCACCCATCCCGCACCGGGATTCCCGGCAGCTCAGACGGGGCAACGTGACGACATTCAGGACGCGCCGTCGGGGAGCGCCCGGATTAAGCCGGAAAGTCATCGACCACATGCGCACAGAATCTTCCGGCCTATCGGCCTGCTGGGCGGCTAGCGGTACTGGTGCAGCCAGGTGAGGGAGTCCTCGGGGCGGGGCGTGGACGGGTGGTACTCGAGGCCGATCGCTCCCTGGTAGCCCCGGCTCGCAATGTGGCGCAGGACGAACGGGTAGTTGATCTCGCCGGTGCCGGGCTCGTGGCGGCCGGGCACGTCGGCGACCTGGATGTGGCCGATCAGCGGCCAGTACGCGTCCAGGGTCGTGACCAGGTCACCCTCGGTCCGCTGCATGTGGTACACGTCGTACTGGAGCCGCACGTTGGGCCGGCCGACCTCCGCGATGAACGCGGCCGACGCAGCTGTCGTGGTCAGCAGCACCGGGCCGTGGTCCATGGGATTCGTGGCCTCGATCGTCACCTCGCAGCCTGCCTGCGCGGCCAGGTCCGCGGCCCAGGCGACGTTGTCGCGGGCGCACCCCATCTGCTCCTCCAGTGAGAACCGCTCGTTGCGCCGCCCGAGCAGCAGGTTCAGCCGCGGGCATCCGCACGCCTGGGCGATCCGCAGTGCCTCCGGGACGTTCGCGCGCAGCTCGTCGCGGCGGGACGGGTCTCCGGCCAGGCCACGGTCTCCGGCTGCCATGTCGCCGGCGTCGAAGTTCAGCAACGCGACGTTCAGGTTCCACCGCGCGGCGAGAGCGGGCAGTTTCGCCGCGTCAGCGGCGCCCGGCCACCACAGTTCAGCCGCTCGAAGGCCGGCCCGCAGGCAACGTTCAAACCGATCTTCCAAAGGAAGGTCTGCCCACAGCAGTGACAGGTTGGCGGCGAACAGCACCGTCCCTCCACTCCCCGGCGGCGGCCGGCATCGCTCAGCCACGGTAACGTGCGGGGTGTGGAACACACCCGACTCGGCCGGACCGGCCTCCAGGTTTCCAGGCTCTGCCTAGGCACGATGACGTTCGGGCTGCAGTGCGACGAGCCAGCGTCGCACGCGATCCTCGACCGCGCGGCCGAGGGGGGCATCGACTTTCTCGACACCTCTGACGCATACCCGCTCGGCGGGGACCTGGAGAGCCGGGGCCGGACCGAGGAGATCATCGGGAACTGGCTGCGCGGCAGGCGGGATCGCTGGATAGTCGCGACCAAGTGCTTCGCGCCGACCGGGCCGGCCCCGTTCGACGCCGGGAACTCCCGCAAGCACATCATGTCCGCTGTTGAGGCCTCGCTGCGGCGGCTGCAGACGGACTACATCGACCTCTACCAGCTGCACGGCTACGACACGAGGACGCCGATCGACGAGACGCTCGGCGCCCTGGACGACCTCGTTCACTCGGGGAAGGTCCGCTACGTCGGCTGCTCGAACTTCCTCACCTACCAGCTCGTGCGCGCCGTGGGCCGGACCGAGACGCTGGGCCTGGCGCGGCTCGACTCCGTCCAGCCGCGCTACAACCTGCTGTTCCGCCAGATCGAGCGGGAGATGCTGCCGTACTGCTCTGAGGAGGGAGTCGGCGTCATCCCCTACAACCCGATCGCCGGGGGCATGCTGGCCGGCAAGCACGACCGCACCGCACCGCCGCCCGAGGGCAGGTTCACGCTCGGCTGGGCCGGCCCGGCCTACCAGGATCGCTACTGGCACGACTCCGAGTTCGACACCGTCGACTCCCTCCGTGCGCTCGCCGACAAAGCCGGCGTGAGCCTGGTGACCCTCTCTGTCGCCTGGGTCCTGGCGAACCCGGCGATCACGGCGCCGATCATCGGTGCCAGCCGGCCTGATCAGCTCGACGCCAGCCTGGCCGCGACCGAGTACACGCTCGATGAGGAGCTCAAGACCGAGATGGACGTGCTCACGCACGGCTACCGCATGGGTGATGCGCCCCGGTAGACACCACTAGGGCGGGTTTGCGCTCGTCAGCGCCCTGCGCCGGAAGCGTGCCCGGATCAGTGTTGGCCGGGGGGCGGCCCCCCGGACCCCCGGACCCCCCGCAGAGCTGATCCCCGAGCCTGAAGTACGGCTCGGGGGATCAGCTTCGCGGATCGCAGATGACCAGGGGGATGTCGCGCTGAGTCCGGCTCTGGTAGGTGGCGTAGCCGTTGTAGGCCGCGATCACCCGCGGCCACAGGTCGGCCTTCTCGTCGGGCGACGCTGGCCGGGCGCGCACGGCCCGGCGCTGGCCGCCGATGGTCAGGTCGGCTTCGGGCTGCGCCAGCAGGTTGCGGTACCAGTCGGGGTGCCGGTCGTCGCCGTACTTGGACGCCACCAGCACGACCCGGTCGCCTTCGATGATCGGCGCTGTGAGCATGACCGAGCGCGGCAGTCCCGACTTGCGGCCTACTGTGGTCAGCTCGACAACGGGCATCCCGAAGCCCCTGCTGCCGAGCCGCCCGCCTGTCGCGTGAACGACGGCCCGGTGCATCCGGCTGATGTTCTTCAGGCCGACGTGGTTCAGTCGCTGGCGCAGGGTCATGGCGCGAGGTTAGGGCTCCCTCCGCATCCGTGCCAACAGCAGCGACCGCAAGGCCAGGCCTAGACCGAAATGTCAGGCTTGAGGAGGCGCGGAGCGGGTGGCGGCCATATCCAGCAAACCGCCCGTGAACTGCAACGCCGCCATCACCAGGAAAAACGCTGACCATCGGTAGCACTTGCGCCGCTCCTGGTCAGTTCCTGCTTTGCGACCGAGAGAGAGCAGAACAAGGCCGACGCCGAGCTGAAAGCCGCCGCTGGAAAAGCGCACGGCGGCGACGGCCTGGGCGTGCCGGTACTCCCATGGGCTGATCAGACGCCTCAATACGGAGCGCGAGGGAGCGGTGTTCTCGTCTGGTGCTTGCATCGGGATGCCTCCTGCCGCCTCTGGCCGGTGGCCGGTGGCGCTGGCTGGCCAAGTGAGATACAAAAGTGATATCACATTAATAGGTGGATCGTCAACAGCGGCGGTGAGCCGGGGTCATGATCACGGAGTGCCGCCGTCACATGGCGCACCTGGGCTTCCGTGATCAAGACATCCGCGGGCAGGTCTCCGCGATCATGCGGTGGGCTAGCGGGCTGCGCCCAGTCCGGCTGACTGCGAAAGTCCGGCGGGTGCCATCACCGAACCGGTTCATCCGAGCAGCCGGCAGCGCAGCGCCCGGGCTCGCGGTCCAAAAAGGGCCGGAAGTACAGGGGCGTGCCGTTGAGCCGCTCACGGTTCAGGAACTGCCAGAACGCGGTGTCGTCGATGTCGCCGAGGGCAACTTCGGCCCGGGCCATGCACCGCGGTGGTACCGCGGCCGGAGCGGCGACGCTGAACTGGGCCGATCCCGCCAGCCGGGTCAGCTGGTGACCGGTGTCCTGGCGGATCTCGTCCTCGTTGCTGAATGGCCAGCCCTGTCGTGGTTCCACCCGGTCAGGCTAGCTGGCTGGGCCGCGCAGGCCGACACGCTGCGACGCTGACGGGCAGATGGACGAATCTCGCACACAGGTTCCATAGAATTTGCCTGATCGCGGGCGGACCGCAGGAGAGGAGAGAGCGTTGATCAAGACAAACAAGCCGGGGCGAGACGGTAAGGTGCGCGTCACCTTTGCCCTGCCTACTGACACGCCCACCGGAGCCGTGTCCGTCGTGGGCAACTTCAACAGCTGGAACCCGTTCGCTCACCCGCTGCGGCGGCGCGCTAACGGCACGCGCAGTGCCTCGGTGACCGTCCCGGCCGGAAGCATGCTCCGCTTCCGTTACCTCGCCGAGGGCGGTGCCTGGTTCGACGACGACAGCATCTCCGACCGCGACGGCCACGATGCCGCGCTAGCGGTCTGAGCTACTGCCAGTACATAGACTCGGCGGCATGAACGGCCGCGACGCTGGATGGGTGCCAGTCATCTGTTACCCGAACACGCCCGGTCACGGGCGCACAGGCGCTGCCGTCGAGGCTTGACTGCTTGACCGGGGCGTCGACTACGCCCACGCGGTCGCGGACGACGACATCCTGGTTCATGTGATGCGCGCCCGCCGGCCCGACGGCTCGGTCGGCTGCGATATCCGCATCCTGATACGGGCCAGCGCGCTACGGCGCCTCGGCCTGCATCCGGATCAGCCGACGTCCCAGATCAGCGAGCCCTACCGGCCTGGGGAGATCTCACGCGTGCTCAGAGCTGTCCGACGTCGGTGATGACCAGGACGGCCTCGCCTGCCTCGTCGGAGGCGGCCAGGTCGACCCGGGCGGTGATCCCCCAGTCGTGGTCACCGTCCGGGTCGTCGAAGATCTGCCGCAGAGTCCAGTCCGGCCGCGGAAGGCTTCGCGGCGGCCCGGCGTCGATGATCAGGTAGGCCGGGCCGCGGGCGTCGGCGCCGGTTCCGATGTCGGTGTGCTCGTCGAAGTACGGCTCCAGCGCCGCCTCCCAGGCGGCAGCGTTCCAGCCGGACCCGGTGTCCAGCGCGCCGAGGTCCTCGTACCGGCGCAGCGCGGCAAGTTCCACCCGGCGGAACAGGGCGTTGCGCACCAGGGTCCGGAACGCCCGCGTGTTGCCGGTCACCGCCGGAGGCCGCTCGTCGGCGGCCCGCTCCAGTTCGGCTTGCGGGTCGCGCAGCTTCTCCCACTCGTCGATGAGGCTGGAGTCGGTCTGCCGGACGAGCTCACCCAGCCACTCGATCAGGTCAGCCAGCTCTTCGGTCCGGGCGTCCTCGGGCACGGTCTGCCGCAGCGCCCGGTACGTCTCGGCCAGGTAACGCAGCACCAGCCCCTCGCAGCGCGACAGCCCGTAGAACGCGATGTACTCGGTGAACGACATCGCCCGCTCGTACATGTCCCGGGCCACCGACTTGGGCGCGAGCTCGTGGTCAGCGACCCACGGATGGCCCCGCCGGTAGATCTCGTACGCACCCTGGAGCAGATCCTCCAGCGGCCGCGGGTAACTGACCTGCTCCAGCCGTTCCATCCGCTCGTCGTAGTCGATGCCGTCGGCCTTCATCTGCGCGACGGCCTCACCGCGGGCGCGCTGCAGCTGCGCCGCCAGCACCTGCCTTGGATCGTCAAGCGTCGCCTCGATGACCGACAGCACGTCGAGCGGGTACTCCGGCGCTTCGCGGTCGAGCAGCTCGATCGCGGCCAGCGCGAGCGGGGACAGCGGCTGGTTCAGCGCGAAGTCATCCTGCAGGTCAACGGTCAGCCGCCAGCGCCGGGCCTGCTCGTCCGGCTCGGCCAGCCGCTCGACCACTCCCCCGGACAGCAGCGCCCGGTAGATGGCGAAGGCGCGCCGGATGTGCCGGCGCTGCGAGGCCGGGTCCTCGTCGTTGTCGGTCAGCAAATGCCGCATCGCACTGAACGCATCGCCGGGGCGGCCGATCACGTTCAGCAGCATCGCGTGGGTCACGGTGAAGCTGGACCGCAGCGGCTCGGGCTCGGCCGCGACCAGCCGCTCGTACGTCGGTTGGCCCCACGCGATCGCACCCGGCGGTGGCTTCTTGCGGACCACGCGCCGCCTCTTCCTGGGGTCATCCCCGGCCTTGGCCAGCGCCTTCTCGTTCTCGATCACGTGCTCGGGCGCCTGCACGACCACATAGCCGGTGGTGTCGAACCCGGCCCGGCCAGCCCGCCCGGCGATCTGGTGGAACTCGCGCGCCTGCAGCAGCCGGACGTGGCTGCCGTCGTACTTGGACAGGGCGGTGAACAGCACCGTGCGGATCGGCACGTTCACGCCGACGCCGAGCGTGTCGGTGCCGCAGATGACCTTCAGCAGCCCGGCCTGGGCCAGGGTCTCCACCAGCCGGCGGTACCGGGGCAGCATGCCCGCGTGGTGCACCCCGATGCCGTGGCGGACCAGCCGGGACAGGGTCTTGCCAAACCCGCTGGTGAAGCGGAAACGGCCGATCAGCCCGGCTATCGCGTCCTTCTCGTCGCGGGTGCACACGTTGATGCTCATCAGCGCCTGGGCCTGCTCGATCGCGGCGGCCTGGGTGAAGTGCACTATGTACACCGGCGCCTGCCGGGTGGCCAGCAGCTCGGTCAGCGTCTCGTGCAGCGGGGTGAGCACGTAGGAGAACAGCAGCGGGACAGGGCGCTCGACCGAGCGGACGACAGCGGTGGGGCGGCCGGTGCGCCGGGTCAGGTCGCGCTCGAACCTGCTGACGTCGCCCAGCGTCGCCGACATCAGCAGGAACTGCGCCCCGGTCAGCTCGATCAGCGGCACCTGCCAGGCCCAGCCGCGGTCCGGGTCGGCGTAGAAGTGGAACTCGTCCATGACCACCTGGCCGACGTCGGCCTGGGCCCCGTCCCGCAGCGCGATGTTCGCCAGGATCTCCGCCGTGCAGCAGATAATGGGCGCCGTCGCGTTCACGCTCGCGTCGCCGGTCATCATCCCGACGCTGTCCGCGCCGAACATCTCGCACAGCGCGAAGAACTTCTCCGAGACCAGTGCCTTGACCGGCGCAGTGTAGAACGTGCGCTCGCCCCGGGCCAGTGCGGTGAAGTGCGCGCCCGCAGCCACCAGGCTCTTGCCGGACCCGGTCGGGGTCGCGAGGATCACGTTCGCCCCGGACACGATCTCGATCAGCGCCTCTTCCTGATGCGGGTACAGGGACAGGCCCTGCTCCTTGGTCCAGGCTTCGAAAGCGCTGAACAGGTCATCAGGGGAGGCGTTCCCGGGGAGCTGGTCGGTCAGCGTCATGGTTCTTCCATCCTGCCCGCTGCCGCGCAGTGCCCCGGACTCCGGCTAGCCCCGCTCCGCGGCGCCTGCGAGCTTGGCCCGGACCCTGTCGGCGTTGGGATGGTCAAGCTCGACCAAGATGGCGAGCGCCTGCTGCCAGGTATTCCGGGCCTGCGCCAGCTCGCCAGCAGCATGGCGGGCATCGCCGAGGTGGATGAGGGTGCTCGCTTCATAGAAGCGGTCGCCACCTTCCCGGTACCTGCTGAGCGCGCGCTGGTAGCAGGCGACCGCTTCGGCGAGGTTGCCAAGATGATGCTCGGCGTATCCCAGGCTGTCCCAGGCACCTCCCTCGAGCCTGCGGCTGCCGACCTCCGCATTGAGGGCCAGTGCCTCCCGGCAAAACGCGCGGGCCTGCTGGTAGTCACCGAGAAGGCCGTGGCACCAGCCGACGGAGTTGAGTCCCTCGGCCTCTGACGCCTTGTCGCCGATGGCCTGGTACAGACGCAGCGCCTGCTCAGCGTGGCGAAGCGCGTCGGCGTAGCGGCCCTGCTGGTCGGCTAGCACACACAGACTGTGCTGGACCTTGGCCTGGCCGAGGCGGTCGCCAAGCCGCTGGTACAGCGCAAGACTCTCCGCATTGAGGTCGGCGCTCTCGCCGTAGTCGCCGAGGAAAAAGCAGGCAGCCGCCAGGAAACGGCAGCACACGGCCTGCGCGGCGGCGTCACCCAGGCGTGACGCTGCGGCCAGCGCTGTGCGGAGGGTCGCGGCCCACTCCTGGTGATGCCCGCGGGCTCGCAGGAAGGATGCCACGGCCCAGGGAATCTGCCAGGCGTGGCTGTCGAACCCGGATTCGGCGGCGAGGGTGATGACGGCGAGCAGAACCTGGTGCTCGCCCTCGAACCAGGCCATGGCCTGCCGGTAATCGGCGGGCTTCTCAGGAACCGAGCCGGGCCTGGGCGGGGTGAGTGCCAGCGATTCCTTCGATGGGATCAGCACGAGAGCGGCACAGGCGGCCGTGTGCAGGTAGTGGTCGAGGGCCCGGCCGACGGCGGTGTCGCGGTCGGTTTGGCTGCTGGAGTGGCGGGCCTGCTCAGCAGCGTAGGCGCGCAGCAGGTCATGCAGGGCGTACCGGCCGGGCACGTGCTCGGCGATCAGGTGCGCGCGGGTGAGCTCGGCCAGGCAGTGTCTGGCTTCAGACGAGCCAGCGCCCGCCAGGCTGGCTGCGGCCGGGGCGGTGATGTCCGGGCCCGGATGCAAGCCCAGCAACCGGAACATCTCGGCTGCGCCCGGACTGAGCTGCTGGTAGGACCAGGAGAACACCACGCGGACGCTCGCCACAGGGTCCCCAGTGTCCAAGGCGTCGAGCCGGCCGGGGCTCTCCCGCAGCTCATCGGCCAACGCGGCCAGGGACAGGCGAGACCTTGCAGCGGCCTGTGCGGCGGCCACGGCCAGCGCCAGCGGCAGGCACGCGCACAAGCTGGCGATATCAGCGGCCGCGTCAGGCTCGGCAGCCACACGCGCGCTGCCTATGCGGGCCGCTAGCAGCTGGCGGGCCTCAGGCTCGGGAAGGACGTCGAGGGTGAGCAGCCAGGCGCCGTCGGCGACGGCCAGTCCTGCGAGCTGGCTGCGGCTGGTGACCAGCACCAGATTGCCCGGGCTGGCCGGAAGGAGCGGCCGGACCTGCTGCTCGTCCCGGGCGTTGTCGATCACTATCAGCAGCTGCCGCTCGGCCAGCAGGCTGCGGTACAGGCGCGCCTGCGCGTCGGCGCTCGGGGGCATACGGTCGGGCAGCACACCGAGAGCGCCCAGGAATACCCGGATCGCCTCGGCGGGAGCAACCGGGATCCCGCCGGGGTCAAAGCCGCGCAGGTTCACATACAGCTGCCCGTCCGGGAACGAGCCCGCCACCTGGTGTGCCCAGTGCAGCGCCAGGGCGGTCTTGCCCACTCCCGCGGTCCCCGACACCGCCGAGATCACCGCCGCAGCCACCGGCTCATTGTGGGCACCCAGCTCCTTACCGCTGAACTCCTCCCGCCTGACCAGCAGCCGATCCAGCTCAGCCAGCTCGGCCAAGCGCCCGGTGAATCCCGGAACGTCGGCAGGAAGCTCGTGCGGGGACACTGGCTCGGCGGGCCGGCCGCCGCGCCTTGGCGTGACAACCAGGGACCCGTCGGCACGCAGGATCCGCTCGTGCAGCGCCCGCAGATCCGGCCCAGGGTCGGCACCCAGTTCCCCGGCCAGGTGCTGCCGGGTCTGCTCGAACCAGTGCAGCGCCTCGGCCTGCTGGCCGCAGCGGTACAGCGCCAGCATCAGCTGGCCGATCAGCCGCTCGTCCCCGGGCGAAGCGGCTGCCTGGCCCGCCAGCTCGCCGACCACCGCACGGTGCTCGCCCCGCCGGAGCCGAATGTCGTTGAGATCCGCAGCCGCCGCAGCCCGCTCCAGCTCCAGCTGGACACGCATGCCGTTCAGCCACGGGCTGTCCAGTCCAGCCAGCGCTGGACCCCGCCACAGTGCCACCGCCTGGCCCAGCAGCGCCGCAGCGCGGTTATCATCCATGGCAGTGCCAGCCGCCTCGGCCACGAGCCACCGGAACCGATGCACATCCACCTGGTCCGGCTCGGCTTGCAGCAGGTAGCCGTCCTGGCGGCGGCACAGCGTGGCGGCCGGGTCCTGGCCAGTGGCGACCAGCGTCCTGAGCCTGCCCACGTACCCGTACACCAGATTGCGCGCCGATCGTGGCGGGTTATCACCCCATACCCGGCCGATCAGCATATCCAGGGGCACCGCCCGGCTCGTTTCGAGCAGCAGCACCGCAAGCACCGCGCGCTGCCGGGCGTGCCCGGTATCGGCAGGCTCCCCCGCGAGCCACACCTCGACCGGCCCTAAGACCCGGAACTCCGTCACGTCCCGTCACCCCGCGTTTAAGTGGCACCTTTAGCCCGCCGTGGCAGAAATTATCTGGCTTTCCGCCACTTCTGCGGGCCGGTTCCACACACTGCGCTCAGGTGAGCAACGTTTGCTCAACATCTGCTCAACACCCGAGGTGCAGGATGGATTGCCGTCGCGTCGCATGTCCGTGCGGTAACCCCGAACGCGGCAGAAAGGCGTCCGTCGCGTCCGCGAGGGCGCCGCAAACACGGAGCGTCGTGCCGACATGAGCCTGTGGAGCCTGGTGATCGCCTGTCCCATAGCCGCCGCCATGCTCGCGCTTGTCGTGGTGCGCCGGTGCTTTCTGGTCATCACGGTCACCGGGACCAGCATGACCCCGGCGCTGATGCCGGGCGAGCGGGTGCTCATCCGCCGCAGAGCCAGGGATGGGGTCCGGGTCGGCCGCATCGTGGTTTTCCGGGACCCGGCGGGCGAATGCCTGGCGTGGGGCTACGACCCAGATGTGAGGAAGCGATGGATGATCAAGCGGGTCGCCGCGATGCACGGCGACGTGGTGCCTGAAGTGGCCAGGCCTGGCTTAGGTGAGATCAGGGAGGTGCCGCCCGGCATGCTCGTCGTACTCGGTGACAACGCCGCCAGCTCCGACTCGCGCACCTGGGGACTCCTTCCGGCCGCGAACGTACTGGGTGTCGCTGTCCGGCGGCTTCCGCCGTCTGGCAACAGACAGGACATATGACAGCCGGGAACAGCAGACAGCTGCGAACAGCGTCATGCATGCGGAGGTGACAGATGCGTATCGACGTTCTGGGCGCGATCCAGATCACCGCGGACGGCCAGACCGTCCTGCTGGCGGGACAGCGGCAGCGCGCGCTGCTGGCAGCGCTGACGCTCGATTTCGGGAGTGTCGTGCCGGTGGACAGGCTTGTCGACGTCCTGTGGGACGCAGACCCTCCGGCCAGTGCCCGCGTCAAGGTGCAGGCACACGTCTCGTCGCTGCGTCAGGCGATCGGGCATGGCTCCCGGTCTGCCGACGGGCCCCTGGCCACCCGGCCGCCGGGCTATGTGCTCTGCCGCGAGGGCGTTGAACTCGATCTCGCCAGCTTCGACGTGCTGACCACCCAGGCTAAGCAGGCAACGGAGTCGCGCGAGCCAGGAGCTGCCTCCGAGCTGTACGGTGCTGCGCTGGCGCTCTGGCGGGGCTCGGCGTTCGCGGACGTGCGGTCCCCGCTCATCCGGAGCGCCGCCGACAGTCTCGAGGACCGGCGGCTAGTCGCGTGTGAAGCCAGGTCGGAGGCCGATCTCGCCCTGGGGCGCTCCGACCGCGTGGTCGCCGAACTGTCGCGATGGCTGACAGCGCACCCGTTCCGGGAGCGAATGCGCGGCATGCTCATGCTCGGGCTGTACCGGCTCGGGTGCCGTGCCGACGCTCTCGCGCTGTACCGTGCCGGGCGCCAGCTGATGGTGGCCGAACTCGGCCTCGAACCAGGGCCGCCGCTACGTGCCCTGCATCAGCAGATTCTGGCCGATGACCCGCTCCTGCTGCCGCACCCGGCACGCAGCCTCACCGGCACAGCAGCCGCCGCGCTGCGGGTCTAAGCACTGCCAGCCACTGCGCCGGCTAGCTCAGCAGGCGGCACATGGACCAGCGGCGCGCTGGCCAGGCCGAGCAGCCAGCTGACCGCGTGCAGCTCGTCGGACCTGATGCTGTGCCGGTCGCGCCGGTTGACGCAGCGGAGGCGGCCCGACGTCATCTCGGTGACTACGTTCGCCTGGCCGCTCAGCAGCGCGCGCCAGCACGCCAGGCCGGCGATGATCGTGCACACTGGCTTGCCACCGGAGTCGCCGTCGGTACCCCGCGCGTCCGGCGGTGCGGGGAAGCTCCACCGCAGCTCGGCATGGCCGCCGTCGGCGCCTTCGACGACGATCGCGACGGTCTGGCCTGCCACCGCCGGCCAGACAGCGCTGACTTCGCGCAGGGCCTGGCCAGGCCGGGACCGCAGGCGGTTCCCGATCACGCGGGCCGTCTCGTCCGCTTTCGGGCTCCGCTGCGGCTGGGCAGCATCACGGGCCTGCTCACCCGGGGCGGTGTCGGCACGAACGTCAGCGCGGCCGGCTGCCGCGTTCCACTCGTCGTCGACGGTCCGATAGCACAGCCGTGCCAGCGCATCGTTGACCGCCTGCCGGAGCTGCGGCGTCAGCGCTGCGACGGGCACCCGTACGCCGCAGCCCACCGAGTCGGCTGTGATGCCGTCGCTGAACCAGATCTCCTCGTCGCCAGGTCCGTTGCCCTCGTGCGGCGTCTGGAAGCACGTCTGGGCGATGCCGGGCACCGGCTCGGCACCGAGGAACGAGAAGATCGCCGCGGCAGTCTGCTCCGGTGCCGTGACCAGGTCCTCGTAGCGGACCCGGTGACACATCGCCGGATGACTCTCTTCGAACGTCATGATCGACTGAACGGTGGTCAGCCAGTAGCTGCCGATGGCCGTCACGCTGTTGCCCGGGTTGTGCGCTGCGAAGCCGTCGAAGCCGAACCGGTGCAGCCCCCATGGGCAGGCCTCCGCACCCGAGGCGATCACGTCCATGCAGTGCCGGTACAGGCAGATGAACTTCGCGTCCGGGTACAGCCGCGCCGCAAGCTCGACGGCCTGATGCGAGCCCAGCGACTTGTCACACCACCGCCGCTTGCCCCGGCGCCGCAGATAGCTTGCGTAGACGTCGTCGACTGTAGCTCGTACCGCGGCGAGCGCACGCGGCGAGCCAGGCAGCCCGGCCGCCTCGCTGGCGGTTTGTTCGCCTTCATTCGCCTTCTCCAGCGCGTTCCAGACGTTCGTCAGCCGGGCGCATGCGACGGTGAGCCTGGTTTCGGGTGGGCAGGCGAGGTCCGGGTGGCTGTCCAGTATGAAGCGCATCAGGGTGGAGCCTGATCTGCTCGCGCTCAGCACGAAAACCGGTGACTGGCACGGCTCTTGCCGGCGGCTGTCTGGTGTGCCGCTAGTGCCTGGACTGTCTGGTCCGGGGATGAGCATGGCCGCAGCGTGCCACACGATTGCCGCATCCGCCGCCCCGCCACAGGCTCAGACCATCAGACCGGTACAACTCCGGTAGCGGGCTGGGTGCGGCCAGGGAGAGTTCTGGGAGCGCTGTTGCCGACCATGGAACCGGCGGCGGGACGCGTGTCTCGGCGCAGCAAGTGTCCAGGCGCACGAGAAGGGTCCCACCATGAAAGACATGGCCGGATGGCGGAGCGCTCGCATCGCGAGCCTCGTCCCCAACCTGCTGCCCACGGGAGAAGCCGCGGCCTGCGTCACGCACGGATACTGCTGGTGCCAGGCGGGCGACCTCGCTGCCTGCAGCACAGGCACTCTGTATTGCATCACCTGTTACGGGCGAGCGAAATCAACTGGCGAACGTTGCGACCCCTGCGTTTGACCCAGCTCTTCATTTAGCCCCAGCGTGGCAGCGGCTGCGCAGTCGCCGCGGGCCAGCAGGCGGGCGGCCGTAGTCACCATGCCGGAGGCGTTCGATCGTGTTGTACATAGCTCTTGCCTGCCGGTGCGCGGTCGGCGTGGTGTTCCTGGCGTCGCTGTCCGGCAAGCTGCGCAGCGGGGCGGCCTTCCGGGCGTTTGCGTCGTGGCTGGCCGCTCTGCCGGTTCCGCTGGTGCGCCGGCAGCCTCGCGTGGTGGCAGCCGTGACGGCGGCGGCCGAGGCAATGATCGTGATCCTAATCGCGCTGCCGTGGACCGTCCGGCCGGGGCTGGTGCTGGCCGCTGTGGTGCTGGCGGTGTTCACCGCGAGCACCTGGCTGGCGGTGGCGCGCGGAACCGGTGCACCGTGCCGGTGTTTCGGCGTGTCGGCATCGCCGCTCGGCCGGCGGCATGTGGTGCGCGACGCCCTGCTCGGCGTGGTAGCCCTCGCGGGGGCCGCAGCCGCTGGCCCAGGCGGCGCGCGCCCGGCCGGGGCGGTCGTGAGCCTGGGCGCGGGCCTGGTCGTCGCCATGTTCGTCGTGTTCCTTGATGACCTGGCCGCGCTCTTCGCCGGCGCCGATCAGGCGGCGCCCGGCGCGAGGGTTCAGTAACGGCATCTGTCGATGCCAACGGCAAGAACAGGAGAAGCCGCCATGTCCGTCGCGCTGGCCGCCGTGGGTGTGCTGTGCCTGGTCAACCTGGCATTGCTGTTCGCGGTGATCCGTAAGGTCCGCCTGCTCAGCGAGCGGGTCGACAAGGTGCCGGTGATGGCCCCGGCTGCGCTGCTGCCGGCGGGCAGCCTGGCACCGGAGTTCACCGCGGTCACCACCAGCGGCGAGAGCCGTTCGCTGGCGGATCTGGCCGGGTCGCGCAGCGTGGTGGGGTTCTTCTCACCGGGCTGCGAGCCATGCCGCACTCAGCTCCCAGAGTTCATCGAGTTCGCCAAGGCCCTGCCCGGCGGTCCTGGCCAGGCGCTCGCCGTCGTCGTAGGCGAGACAGAGGCCGCTGCCAGGCTCGCGGCCGAGCTCGACGGGCCTTCGGCCGTGGTGATCACGCCGCGAAAGGGCACACTCACCGCCGCCTTCTCGGTGAGGGGCACTCCCGCGTTCTACCTGATCGGCCCGGACGGGCGGATCGAGGCACGGGGCATGGCGGTCCAGGTGCTGGCCAGCGCGGTGCCGGCCTGACCGGAGGCGCCAGCCAAGGTGAGCAGGGGACGCCACGCCAGCCGGGGCAGCGCGGACGCCGGAGCGCCGCGCGCCTCGCCGCGAGAGTTCGCGCGGCGGGCGCGGATCGTCGTGGGCCTGGTCTGGGCCGCGTCACCGCTGTGCGCGGTGCTCATGCTGGTCCTGGCGGTTTCGGGCGGGTCGGTTCCGACCCTCACCGCGTGGCTGCAGCGGGAGGTGCTGGACGACCTGGTCTCGCGTAGCCCCACCACCGGCGCACACGCCGGCGTGGCGCCGCTGGCGCTGCAGCATGGGGCCATCAGTCATGTGCTCTTGCTCGCCGGGATCCTCGGCGGGGCCGGCGTCGTCTCGGCCATCACCCAGTACGCCCAGAGTTTCGTCCAGTCCGAACTGCAGCGCGGGCTCAGCCTGGTGATCAGGGACCGGATGTTCCAGGCGATCAACTCATTCCCCGGCATGAGCCGGTTCGAGTCGCCGGTGTTCGCCGACAAGGTGCAGGTGGCCCAGCAGCTCTCCAATACCACCACCTCGTCGCTGGTATCAGGTGTGCTGCAGGCCGGTCAGTCGCTGGTCATCATGGTCGGAATGTTCGGAACGCTCGAGGTGATCAACCCGGTCCTTGCCGGGATCGTGGCGGTCTCCGCAGTTCCAGCGATCGCGGCCCAGATCTCCAACGGCCGGCGGAGTGCCCGGCTGGAATGGCAGCGGAGCCCGGCGGTGCGCCGGCAGCTGTTCTACGGCCGCCTGCTCAGCGACCGGGACGGAGCCAAGGAGGTGCGGCTGTTCGGGCTGGGCAGCTTCCTGCGCGGCCGCATGCTCAGCGAAGTGCGCTCGGTCAATGCCGGGCAGCGGGCACTGGACCTGCGTGTCCTGACGATCGAGGGCTCGCTGTCGCTGCTCACGGCGGGCATTACCGCGGCTGGCACGGTCTGGGTGGTACGGGAGGTCGCGGCGGGGAGGATGTCGGTAGGGGATGTCAGCCTGTTCGCGCTGGCGGCCGTGGGCGTCCAGGGCGCGATCTCCGGCATGGTCTCGCGGCTCTCCGGCGTGTACCAGTCGCTGCTGCTGTTCGGCCACTACGTGGACATCGTCACGATAGGCCCCGACCTGCCGCTCGCGGCGTCGCCCCGGCACCTGCCCGCGCTGAGCCGTGGCATCGAGGTGCGTGACGTGTGGTTCCGCTACGGCGACCGGCATCCGTGGGTACTGCGCGGCGTCAGCATGTTCATCCCGTTCGGGCACTCGGTCGCACTGATCGGGCTGAACGGCGCGGGGAAGAGCACGCTGGTCAAGCTGATCTGCCGGCTGTACGACCCGGTCCGCGGCAGCATCCTGTGGGACGGCACCGACCTGCGCGACGTGGCGCCGGAGGACCTGCGGACCCGGATCGGCACGGTTTTCCAGGACTACATGAGCTACGACCTGACGGCCGCGGAGAACGTCGGCATCGGTGACCTGGATCGGCTGAACGACATGGAACGGATTCGCGAGGCGGCGACGCACGCCGGCGTGCACGACAAGATCGTCAGCCTGCCGCGGGGGTACGGGACTCTGCTGAGCCTGATCTTCTTCAGCAGCAAGGACAAGGACAACCCGGAGACTGGGGTCATCCTGTCCGGCGGCCAATGGCAGCGGCTCGCCGTGGCCCGAGGGCTGATGCGGGCCGACCGTGACTTGCTCATTCTCGACGAGCCCAGCTCGGGCATGGACGCGGAAGCCGAGCACGCGCTGCACAGGCGGCTGTGTACCATCCGGGAAGGCAAGACCAGCCTCCTGATCTCCCACCGGCTTGGTTCCGTCCGCGACGCCGACGAGATCTACGTGCTGTCCGAGGGACGGGTCACCGAAAGCGGCACGCACGCCACGCTGATGGCCGCAGGCGGTGATTACCACCGGCTGTTCACGCTCCAGGCCAGTGGCTACCAGACCGAAGAAGGAAACGGCCAGACCGCAGCGGGCGCCCGAATGGCGCGGCCCCCTGGGGAACCGGCCGAGGAGGCCACGGCCCGCTCCCCGTAGCGGGCAACAGAGCGTGATCAGCCCGCGGTGCCGACGGCCGCTTCGGTGCGCGGGAGAGGCGCTGCCACGGACGCGCGGGCGGCCGGTATCTTGCTGATTCCCAGCATGACCGCGACTGCCCGCATGGCGCCGGTGGGGTGATGCCCTTGGATGCAGCCTTGATGACGATCGGCCTCGAAGCTAAGACAGCGGATCCGGCCGGCCGACAGCTCGGTGACGACGTTGCTCTTACCGCTGAGCAGGGACTGCCACGTAGCGTCGCTCGCGGTGATGGTGACCGCGGCTGCCTCCCCCTTTGCGCCGTCGGTTTCCGGGTCCGGCGCCTGGCCGGCCGCGTCGTGCGCGAAAACCCTCGGGAACGTCTGGCGTAGCTCTGCACGCCCGTGAACCCCCTCCTCGACCACGATCTCCATGGTCTTGCCGGCAAGCTCGGGCCAGTAGCCGGCGATCTCGCGCAGCGTGGCGCTGGGCTGCGACCGGAGCCGGGCCCTGATCAAGGCCGCAACCGCCTCGGCCTCGCCGTGCTCCTGTCCGCCGCCCGAACCGGGCCGGGATGGAGCGGCGGATCCCGGCGAGAGCCTGGGATCGGTCCCGGTGACGGCGTCGTTCCAGTGATCATCAACGGACCGGTAACCGAGCCTGCCCAGGACCTCATTGACCGCGGAACGCACAGGTTCCGGCAGTCCGATGACAGGCACGACGGTCCCGCGGCCTATCGAACCGGCGGTGACCGAGCTGGTAAACCAGAGCTTCTCGTCTGCCGGGCCATTGATTTCATGCGGGGTGTCAAAGCATGCCTGCGTGATGCCCGGCATCTGCTCCTCGCCCAGGAACGACAGGATCCCGGCCGCGGTCTGTTCCGGCGCGGTGACCAGATCCTCGTAGCGGACCTGGTGGCAGGATCCGGGATGTGCGTCCTGGAATGCCAGGATTGCCTGAGCGCAGGCGAGCCAGTAACTGCTGATCGCCGCGATGCTGTTGCCCGGGTACTGGGCGACGAACGGGTCATACCCGTAGCGCTGCAGACCCCAGGGGCAGGCTTCGACGCCCGAGGCGACCACGTCCATGCAGTGCCGGAACAGGCAGATGAACTTGGCGGCCGGATAGACCTGCGCCATCAGCTCGGCGTGTCTGTAGCTATCCAGCGACTTGTCGCACCAGCGCTGCTTGCCGCGCTGGGCGAGGTAATAGCCATAGGCCTGGTCCACAGCCGCCCGCACGACCGCCCGGATGGCGGGTGGCAGTTCACCAGAATCGTCTGCCGCAGCCGAGGCGGCCCCCGCGTTCTCCAGCACATCGCAGGTCATGGCCAGCTCCATGCAGGCCGTGGTGACCTCGGTCTCCGGCGGGCAGGCCAGCCGCGGGTGGCTGTCCAGGATGACCCGCAGCAGCGTCGATCCCGACCGGCTGGCGGTCAGGATGAAGACCGGCGATTCGCATTGCTGTGGCATACGGCCCAGGCTGCCACAGCACGACACAGCCGACGCCGGCTCGAAGCCTGCCCGGCATAGGTTCAGTAGCGGATCGGTAGCGTACCCGCGGGGCACCCCTACGCTCGTGCCTTGTGCGGCCCCAGCTAGCGCACCATCTCCACGAGCAGCACGGCATCGCCCTATTCACCTCAGTGATCATCCGGCGTAGTGTGCTGGAGGCCGGGGGGGGCTTGTTCACGCTTCCTTTCCGGCGCACCGGGTCGCGGGAGGGGAACGCCGATGACAGCGCGCCAGGACGGAACGGACACCACTCACGGAGGCCGGGCCGCAGCCGATGGCCACCACGAGACCAGTGTCCGCCATCCGCTTGATCCCCTCGACGCCGGTGAGATCGCGTGGGCCGTAGAGATCCTCAGGAGAGAACGGCGGGTGAGTCCGGAGGCACGGTTCGTCTCCGTCACCCTGCAGGAGCCGGCCAAGGACCAGGTGCCGTTCCCAGCGCCTGATTCGGCGGCCCAGCAGCCCAGTATGAGCCCAGCTGCCGCCGTACCAGCCCGGGGGGACGACCCCCCGGAACCCCCCGCAGGGCCGCGGGAGGCGTTCATCGTGCTGCGGGATCCGCTGCAGCATGCGACGTGCGAGGCGGTTGTGTCGCTGTCGGCCGGCACGGTCGCATCGTGGCGGGCCATCCAGGACGCCCAGGCGCCGCTTACGCCAGCAGAAATCGCCGAGTGCGTGGTCGTGACCAGGGCGGATCCGCGGGTCCGGGCCGGTTTGGAACGGCGCGGCATCAACGATCCGGGAAAAGTGCATGTGGAGCCGTGGGGGATCGGGACGCACTCAGCTCCCGAGGAGGCGGGCCGCCGGGTGGTCTGGACGCTGATGTTCTACCGCCAGCGGTCAGACGACAACCCCTACGCCAAGCCGATCGACGGGCTGCACGCGATCGTGGACCTGGACGACATGACGGTCTTGCGGGTCGAGGACGCGGGCGTGGTGCCGCTGCCGCCGGGATCCGGCGCGTACGCTGCCGACCGCGTCGGGCCGCTGCGGAACGACCTCAGGCCACTGGAGATCGTCCAGCCCGAGGGCCCGAGTTTTGAGGTCCGTGGCTGGGAGGTTCGCTGGCAGCGCTGGCGGCTCCGCCTGGGCTTCAACGCCCGCGAGGGCCTGGTCCTGCACACCGTCGGCTACGAGGACCAGGGCAAGATCCGGCCGGTCCTGTGGCGCGCCTCAGTGACAGAGCTGTTCGTCCCCTACGCCGATCCGCGGCCGTTCCACGGCTGGCGTGCTGCCTTTGACATCGGCGAGTTCGGCCTCGGGATACTGGCGAACTCACTCGAGCGCGGCTGTGACTGTCTCGGCGAAATCCGCTACCTCGACGTCGACCTTGCCGACGGCGACGGCCAGCCGTACACGGTCAGGCAGGCCATCTGCCTGCACGAGGAAGACGCTGGCCTGCTGTGGAAGCATTTCGATGCCGGGTCGGGCAAGACCGAGACACGCCGCAGCCGCCGGCTGGTCATCTCGTTCATCATCACCGCGGACAACTACGAGTACGCCTTCTACTGGTACTTCTATCAGGACGGCAGCATCGAGTTCGAGGTGAAGCTGACCGGCATCGTCGTGACCAGCGCTCTTGCTCCCGGTGAGACCAGCGATTTCGGCACGGTCGTCGCGCCGCAGACCCTCGCAGCCCATCACCAGCACTTCTTCAGCGTCCGGCTGGACATGGCCGTAGACGGGCTGAACAACACGGTCTACGAGGTGGACACCGAGGCGGTCCCGCCCGGCCCGGGCAACCCGCTGGGCAACGCCTTCCGGCCGGTGCGGCGGCCGCTGCGCCGCGAGTCCGAGGCGCAGCGCCTGGCCGACCCGCTGCGGGGCCGGTACTGGCTGGTCGCCAACCCCGGTGCCCGTACGGCGCTCGGGCACCAGCCCGGTTACAAGCTCGTCCCCGGCGCCGGCGTGCTGTCGTTCGGCCAGCCGCACGCCTCAGTGACCCGGTGCGCCGAGTTCGCGACCAGGCACCTGTGGGTCACCCCGTTCCGGCCCGACGAGCGGTTCCCGGCAGGTGACTATCCCAACCAGCACCCAGGCGGCGCCGGGCTCCCCGCGTGGACCAAGGCCGACCGCCCGATCGAGAACACCGACGTGGTCCTCTGGTACACCCTGGGCAGCCACCACATCACCCGGCCCGAGGACTGGCCGGTCATGCCGGTCGAAAGGACCGGGTTCCTGCTGAAGCCAGCCGGGTTCTTTGACCAGAACCCGGCGCTCGACGTGGCCGCCTCCCCGCACTGCTAGCCGCACCCGGCAGGGTGCCCCGGATTAAGTAGTTCTCCACGATCACGCCGAGCACGACGGCGGCCATCACGGCACCGCCGGCGATATCGATGATCCGGACTCCGGAGGCGAGGCCGACGATCAGCACGCCAAAGCCGAACAGGAAGGTGGGGCGCGCCGCCTTGCTCATTCCCCTGGTGAAGCTGTCGAAGCCGGCCCCCCACCACACCGGAATCGCCAGCAGCAGGACGATCGCTACGATCACGATCAGCCCAATGAGGATTATGCGGCCGATCGGCAAGGTCGCAGCGTGCCGGGTGTGCGGCCCGATAATGCCGGGCGCGCCAGCAAGGTAACCGGGCAACAGAACCGCCCTCGAAGCGGGCTCGCGAACAGGGTCATCAGCAAGGAAAGATCACCCGGTCCGCGCCATCCGAACCCCGGCACTAGGTATAGAGCGGTTAACGACGCTGCTGGCAACACCCCGGGCCCGCTGCT
Organism: uncultured Actinomycetota bacterium; assembly: GCA_963815375.1. Lineage (GTDB taxonomy): Bacteria > Actinomycetota > Actinomycetes > Streptosporangiales > Streptosporangiaceae > JASHPR01. The sequence continues at coordinate 1,007,552 of CAWFGX010000001.1, forward strand.
GTCGTACTGGCCGCAGGCCAGGCCGGTCGTGGGAAATCTGCTGTTGCTGTTGGACCCTGTTGGTTTATTGAGCGGCATGTGGTGTGGCTTTCGGCGTGATGCGGCGATGTGGTTCATGATCGTTTCTGCGGCCGGCTCCTTTCTTCCCCGTCCCGGCTGCAGAATCGGGTCGTTATGTCGATGCAGCCGCGGCCGTGGCCGGAGGTCCCGGGGGATACGGCCAGGGTGGCCAGGAGCGCGTTCCCGAAGGGGGTGCTGGCGATCCGGGTTCGTGATCAGCTGGGTGCCTGGTGTGATGATGAGGCGTTTTCGGCGGCGTATGGGGTGCGGGGGGCGCCGGGGGTTTCCCCAGCGCAGCTGGCGGTGGTGACGGTGCTGCAGTTCGCTGAGAATCTGACGGACCGGCAGGCGGCTGATGCGGTGCGGGGGCGGCTGGACTGGAAGTACTGCCTGGGCCTGGCGTTAGAGGATCAGGGGTTTGATTTCTCGGTGCTCAGTGAGTTCCGGGGCCGGCTGGTCGCGGCGGGCCTTGAGCGGGAGATTCTGGACCGGCTGCTTGGCCGGCTGGGGGAGCTGGGGCTGGTGGGTGCGGGCGGGCGGCAGCGCACGGACTCGACGCATGTGCTGGCGGCGATCCGCAGCCTGAGCCGGCTGGAACTGGCCGGGGAGAGCCTGCGGGCGGCGCTGGAGGCGCTGGCAGCGGTGGCGCCGGAGTGGCTGGCCACGGTGATTGATGCGTCCTGGCAGCAGAGGTACGGGCAGCGGATCGACCAGATCCGGCTGCCGGCCACCGAGGCCAGGCGTAAAGACCTGGCGGTGACCTACGGCCGGGATGGATACCGGCTGCTGGAGGCGGTGTACTCAGCCGGGGCGCCTGCGTGGGCGCGGGAGCTGCCTGCCGCGCAGACGCTGCGGCGGGTCTGGGTCCAGCAGTACTACCGGGTGATCGATGAGCACGGGGAGAAGGTGGTCCGGCGGGAGGCCAGAGAACATGGCCTGCCGCCGGGCAGAGCGATGATCAGCTCCCCGTATGACACCGCCGCCCGCTACGGCGAGAAACGGGGCAAGGGCTGGGTGGGGTACAAGGTTCATCTCAGCGAGACCTGCAGCCCGCCCGGCGGCGGCGACCAGACGCGAATCCCGAACCTGATCACGAACGTGGCCACGACCGCGGCCAGCGAGCCTGACGTCACGATGACCGGGCCGGTCCACGACATGCTGCAGGCCGCCGGGCTGACCCCGGCCGAGCACGCCCTCGACGGCGGGTACGTCTCAGCCGGCCTGCTGGCTGATGCCCGCGCCCGCGGCATCACCCTGACCGGCCCGCTGCGCACCACCGCGACCCGCCAGGCCGCCATCCCCGGCGGCTACACCACCGAGATGTTCACCATCGACTGGGACCACCGCCAGCTGACCTGCCCCCAGGGCATCCCCAGCACCCAGTGGAGCACCACCACCCGCAAGGTCGGCCAGGCAATCCAGGTCGCCTGGCCAGTCTCCGCCTGCCGCCCCTGCCCGGCCCGGGACCTGTGCGCACCCTCCATCGGCAAAACCGGCCGCGCGCTGTGGCTGCGGCCCCGCGAGATCCACGAGGCCGCCGCCGCCGCCCGCGCCGAGCAGACCACCCCCCAGTGGAAAGCCCGCTACGCCATCCGCGCCGGCGTTGAGGGCACCATGTGGCAGGCCACCCACGTCACCGGCATCCGCCGCGGCCGTTACCACGGCCTGGCCAAGACCACCCTCGAGCACAACGTCGCCGCAGCCGCCATCAACCTCATCCGCCTCGACGCCTGGTGGACCGGCAAACCCCTCGACCGCACCCGCACCACACACCTCCAGCGGCTCGCCCTCACACAAGCCGCCTGAATAAGCCAACAGGGTCCTAGAGCAACAGCCCGGGGCCCACGACCAGGCTCGCCCGCCGCCCGCCGCCCCAGCCGCCGCAGCCGCCGCAGCCGGGCAGCGCGGTTAGGGCGCAGGAGCCGCCGGCTGCCTAGTGGGGAGATGACGCCGGAGGAACTCCTCGGTGCGCTGCCACGCCCGTGCCGCCGCGTCGGGCACGTGGAACATGGGAGCCTTCCGGTTGTGGAAGGCGTGTCCGGCGTCCTCCTCGACGTGGATCTCCGCGTCCGGCTTCCCGGCGACGGCTTCCTCCACGCTCGCCACTTGCTCACGAGGGATGAAGGCGTCACTGCCCCCGAAGTGGAACTGCACCGGGGCGCTGATCCGGTCGAGAGCGTCGGTGCTTTCCGGGATGCCCGAGCCGTAGAACGAGACCACGGCGGCCACCGCACCGGGCTCGGCCTGCGCGGCGAGGAAGTAGGCGATGGTGCCGCCGAGGCAGAACCCGATGACGCCGACGCCACCCTCGACCTCGGGCAGCGCCGTCAGGTGGTCGAGTGCGGCCGCGGCATCGGCCACACCCTGCTCGACGTCGAACCGCGACCCCATCGCCAGCGACCGCTTCAGCCCGTCCTCGTCATGATCGGCCTGGTAGCCGGGCTCCAGCCGCCAGAAGAGGTCCGGCGCCCCGACCACGTAGCCCAGGCCCGCCAGGTCTTCGGCGACCTCCCGGATGTAGTCGCTGACGCCGTAGATCTCCTGGATCAGCAGCAGGCCGGGACCTGGCCCTGCAGCTGGCAGCCACACGGTGAGGTCGAACGACCCGCCGGGCACCTGGACTGACTCAACGCGCGACGTCATGGTCGCCTCCTTGGGTGGCGCCTCATCCTAGAGCCGGGCGGTTGACCGACTCCTGGTAAGGCCGCGGCCTGCGCAGCAGCCACTGCCAGAACGAGCGCCGCGGCGGGCGGGCCACGATCGTGCCGCCGTGATTCCGGCCAGATACCTCGATCCGCAGCTGGACCGGCTGACTCCAGCCGGCAGCCGGCAGGCCCTTGGCCCGGATGGTGCCGCCGATCAGCGTTACCTCGCCGGCGTCGACCTCAATGCCAGGCTTGGTCACCAGCGTCAGGTTGCCGCCCTTGACGCTGGCCCGGATCCGCAGCACTGGCTCGCTGATCACCGCTTCGGTGAAGTCGAGCTTTACCGAGCCGCCGATCGCGCTGATCTCCATCTCCCGGGGGACCACCCAGCGGCCGACCCGTTGGGTATTCGAGCCCTTGCACTCGATCTTGACCAGGTCCTTGGGCTCCGCTGTAACCGCGCCGCGCCCGGTCCCCGCCGCCGGCAGGTCGGCGGTCAGCGCGGCCAGCTCCCGGTAGGTCCGGGCGGTCAGCGCTGCCTCCAGCCGCTCATCGAGCTCGTCGGAGGTCAGCCGTCCGTCGCCGGCCGCGACTCGCAGGATCTCGACGACCCGGTCCCGGTCCTGATGCGAGGCACGCAGCTCGGGCCGGTCGCGCCCGCCAGGGGCGTCCTCGGCCGGGGTGAGCTCACCAGTCATCGAATGCCCGGCCCGTGAACCGCGAACCTCAACTGCTGTCCTCCTAAACCGCGCGGGAAGTAGCTTCGCAATCCCCTGCCGTCAGCGAGAGGACAACGTCAAGCCCACATCTTGGTCAGTGATTCGCGGTACCGCAATAGCGGGCAGACCTGGGCACGCCGGCTAATCGCGATAACGACAAGTCTTCGAGTGAACCTGGACTGGCCGGCACGTCGATGGCGTGCTGCTTGAGCACATCGAGAGGGACTATGTCCAGCGTCTTCTCGTGGGTCGAGGCCAGCACCACGTACGCGGCAGCGCCGTCGCGGTGTGCCCGGAGCCAGTTCGCTGCCGTCACGCACCAGCGATCACCCGGCACCAGCCCGGGGAACAGGTACTCGGGCCTGGGGGTCGACAGGTCGTTCCCGATCCGGCGCTGGTGCTCCAGGAACTCGGCGGTTACCACGGCGCAGATCGTGTGGCTGCCCAGGTCATCCGTGCCGGTATTGCAGCATCCGTCCCGGTAGAACCCGGTGACCGGGTCCGTCCCGCACGGCTCGAGCTCGCCGCGCAGGACATTGCGTTCGCCCATGCCAGAAGTATCCCCCAGCCGGCTGGCTCGTCATCACGGCGTTAGGGCACAAGCAGATCCGTGAACGCGGCCAGGTGGCCAACCGGCAGATGGCGCGCGACCCTCCGCAAGCTCAGCCAGCCATGACACCTCGGTACCGTCTGTGTCGCAGGCGGCGGTCAGGATCGCCAGCCACATGCCGTGCCAGGCCGCGCGCAGACGCCCCAGAAGCCGGATATGACGGTATACGAGAGCCAGCGGAACAATCCCGATGACGCCGAATGACATGTCGACCGGCGTCCAGAACGCGGGGTCGACATGATGACCTCGGTGATCGGTCAGCTGGCGTAGGCCTGGTCGGGAACGTCGGTGATGAGCATGTGCCCGGGAGCGTGAGTGATCGCGAACGGCGGGCGCGCTTGCTCCAGCGCCGCCTGCGGGGTCACGCCGCAGGCCCAGAACACTGGTACATCCGCCGCCGCGAGGGTCACTGGATCGCCGTAGTCCGGCCGGGACAGGTCGGCGATGCCAAGCGCCTCCGGGCTGCCGACGTGAACCGGGGCGCCGTGCACGGCTGGGTAGCGCGCGGTCACGCTGACTGCGGCCGCGACCCGGTCAGGCGGGACCGGCCGCATCGACACCACCAGCGGGCCGCTGAAGCTCCCGGCCGGCCGACATTGCTCGGTGGTGCGGAACATGGGAACGTTCCGTCCCTGTTCAACGTGACGCACCGGCACCCCGGCCGCATCCAGCGCCCGGTCGAACGTGAAGCTGCAGCCGATGAGGAACGCGACGAGGTCGTCGCGCCAGAACCGGGAAATATCCGCCGGCTCCGCAACGCACCGCCCGTGCTCCCACACCCGGTAGGCCGGTAAATCGGTGCGCAGGTCAGCTCCTGGCGCCAGATGGGTGAACGGGGTGCCGGGGTCAGTCACGTCGAGCACCGGGCACGGCTTCGGGTTACGCTGCGCGAACACCAGGAAGTCGAAGGCCGCGTCGCGCGCCAGCACCACCAGATTCGCCTGAGCGTATCCCGCCGCCCAGCCAGCCGTCGGCGTCCGCAGCCCGCCGCGGAAGCGTTCTCGCGCCGCGGCCGGCTCGGCTGCTCGTGGGTCCCGGCTCATGCTTCCTTGCCCGGCGGGCCGTAGCCCCCGCCGCCGGGGGTCTCTATGACCAGCAGGTCCCCGGCCGCGGCGGGCGCGGAATCGCAGCCGGCCATGCTGGTGACGGTGCCGTCCGGGTGCTCGATCCACTGGCGCCCGAGCGCGCCGGGCTCGCCGCCGGCCATCCCGTAGGGCGGAACCCGCCGGTGGCCGCTCAGCAGCGTCACCGTCACCGGCTCAAGGAAGCGGATGCGGCGCCGCCCGCCGTCGCCGCCGGGCCAGCGTCCCCGGCCGCCGCTGCGCCGCCGGATCTCGTAGCTTTCCAGCCGGACCGGGTACCGCCACTCCAGCACCTCGGGGTCCGTGAGCCGGGAGTTGGTCATATGGGTCTGCACCACGTCGGCTCCGGCAAAGCCGTCCCCGGCACCGGAGCCGCTCGCGACCGTCTCGTAGTACTGGTGCCGGTCGTTGCCGAACGTGAGGTTGTTCATGGTGCCCGATCCCTCGGCCATGACCCCGAGCGCCGCGTACAGCGCCCCGGTGATCGCCTGCGAGGTCTCCACGTTGCCGGCCACCACCGCCGCCGGGTACTCCGGCGACAGCATCGTGCCGGGCGGGATGATCACCTGCAGCGGCTTCAGGCACCCAGAGTTCAGCGGGATATCGCTGCCGACCAGCGTGCGGAACACGTACAGCACCGCGGCCTTGGCGACTGACGACGGCGCGTTGAAGTTGCTCTCGAGCTGGTCCGAGGTCCCGGTGAAGTCGATCTGAGCGCTGCGGCGCTGCTTGTCCACCCGGATCGCAACCCTGATCACGGCGCCGTCGTCGAGCTTGTAGCTGCAGCTGCCGTTCTGCAGCACCGAAATGACTGTGCGCACCGACTCCTCAGCGTTGTCCTGCACGTGGCCCATGTAGGCGCGGACAACGTCGAGGCCGTAGTGACCGACCAGGGCCAGCAGTTCCCTGACGCCCCTGGCGTTCGCGGCGACCTGGGCCCGCAGGTCGGCCAGGTTGGCCACCGGGTTGCGGGAGGGATGTGCCGCGCCGAGCAGCAGCCCGGCGGTCTCGCTCTCCCTCAGCTGCCCGTGCTCGACCAGCAGCCAGTTCCGGATGAGAACGCCCTCTTCCTCGATGCGCGTGCTGAACGCGGGCATCGAGCCGGGCGTGATGCCACCGATCTCGGCGTGGTGCCCACGCGATGCCACGTAGAAGAGGATCTCGCCGCCCGACGGCGAGAACACTGGCGTGATCACGGTGACGTCGGGGAGGTGCGTCCCGCCGTGGTAGGGGTCGTTGAGGACGTAGGTGTCGCCGGGCTTCATCTGGCCGGCCCGGGCGGCGATGATCTCCCTGACGCTCTCCCCCATGGAGCCGAGGTGCACCGGGATGTGCGGGGCATTGGCGATGAGGCCGCCGTCGTTGTCGAAGATCGCGCACGAGAAGTCCAGCCGCTCCTTGATGTTGACCGAGTGCGCGGTGCTCTGCAGCCGGTAGCCCATCTGCTCGGCGATGGACATGAACAGGTTGCTGAAGATCTCCAGCCGGACCGGGTCGGCCCGGGTTCCGGTCCGCCGCTGCCCTTGCGATTCCCCGGAATCCCCCTGAGCCGCGGTCGCCCGGGTGACAACGAGGTGCCCAAGGTCATTCAGCGCGGCCTGCCACCCTGGCTCCACGACCGTGGTGGCGTTCGCCTCGACGACGATCGAGGGTCCGGCGACGACCTGGCCGTGGCGCAGGTCCTCTCTCCGGTGCAGGTCCGCCGCTGTCCAGCGGCCCCCGGCGAACATCCGCGCCACACGAGGCCCGGCCGCCTGGGCTGCTCTGCTCGCTTCGCCGGGCTCCTGAGTGCCGCCCAGCTGCCCCCCAGCGTCGGAGGCGCCAACGACCTCCACCGACACAGCCTCCACCGTGATCGGCTTGTCCGGCATCAGGAACGAGAAGCGCTGCCGGTACGCCTCCTCGAACGCCTTCCGCATCACCTCTGGCGTCCCCGCCGGAACGAGCAGCGCCGTGTCTGTGCCGTCATACCGCAGGTGAACCCGGTGCACAGCGGTGATCCGCCCGGCCGGGACGCCCTGGCCGGCCACTTCGGCGCGCGCGGCGGCTTCCAGCCGGTCCAGCGCCTGCCGCACGTCCGGCCACACGCCGTCGCTCAGCGGTACCTCCAGGGCCGCCTCGCGCATCGCTATGACGTCAGCGAGCCCGATGCCGTAGGCCGACAGCACCCCGGCCAGGGGATGGATCAGGATCCGGGTCATGCCCAGCGCGTCGGCGACCGCGCAGGCGTGCTGACCGCCAGCTCCGCCGAACGTCGCCAGCGCATACTCGGTGATGTCGTAGCCGCGCTGCAGCGAGATCTTCTTGATCGCGTTCGCCATGTTCGCGACCGCGATCTCCAGGAATCCCGCTGCCACTTCCTCGGGCCTTCGCCCGTCACCGATGCGCGCTGCCATCGCCGCAAAGCGCTCGCGTACGGCCTCGGCGTCGAGCGGCTGGTCACCGCCTGGCCCGAACACGTGCGGGAAGTGCCCGGGCTGGATGCGGCCGAGCATGAGGTTGGCGTCGGTGACCGTGAGCGGGCCGCCACGTCTGTAGCAGGCGGGCCCCGGGTTCGCGCCCGCCGAGTCAGGACCGACCTGATAACGCTCGCTGTCGAAGTGCAGCACCGACCCGCCCCCGGCCGCGACGGAGTGGATGCTCAGCATCGGGGCCCGGATGCGGACCCCTCCGACCTCGGTCTCGTACTGGCGGTCGTACTCGCCTGCGTAGTGCGAAACGTCGGTGGACGTCCCGCCCATGTCGAAACCGATGACCCGGTCGTAGCCGGCCGCCGCCGATGTCCGGGCCATGCCGACGATGCCGCCCGCCGGGCCGGAGAGGATCGAGTCCTTCCCCCGGAACGTGCTCGCGTCGGTAAGCCCGCCGCTGGACTGCATGAACTGCAGCCTGACGCCGCTCAGCTCGCTCGACACGCTGGCGACGTAGCGGCCGAGGATCGGGGACAGGTACGCGTCGGCGACGGTTGTGTCGCCGCGCGAGACCAGCTTCATCAGCGGGCTGGTCTGGTGCGACAGCGAGACCTGGGTGAAGCCGATCCGGTCAGCGATATCCCCGATCCGCTGCTCGTGAGCGCCGAACCGGTAGCCGTGCAGCAGCACGACTGCCACCGACCGCAGCCCCTCGTCGTACGCGGCCTGTAGAGACCGCTCGATGCCAGGCTCGTCCAGCGGGGTGATCACCTGACCGCTGGCGGACACTCGCTCGGTGGCCTCGATGACCCCCGAGTACAGGACCTCGGGCAGGACGATGTGCCGGTCGAACAGCCGCGGCCGGTTCTGGTAGGCAATGCGCAGCGCGTCAGCGAAGCCGCGGGTGATGACGAGTGCTACAGGCTCGCCGGACCGCTCGAGCAGCGCGTTGGTCGCGACCGTGGTGCCCAGCCGGACACTCTCGATCTCGCCGGCCGGGACCGGCTCGCCCGGGGCGACACCCAGCAGTTCCCGGATCGCGGCCACGGCCGGGTCTCGGTAACGTTCTGGATTCTCCGACAGCAGCTTGTGCGTAATCAGGGTCGAGTCCGGCCGCCGGGCCACTACGTCGGTAAACGTCCCGCCCCGGTCAATCCAGAACTGCCAGCGTCCGGTCACCGGCTGCCCTGGGCCGACCTGATCAGCAGCCGTCCCTGGACCGCCTTGACGACCATGGTCTCGGCATCATCGAGGTAGGCGGCGAGCTCAGCCCGGGCGTCGTGCAGCTTTCCCGTCGTCATCAGCTCAAGGATCGCCCGGTTCCGGGCGAGAAATGCTCCGTGGAAGGCTGCCGGGTCGGCGACTGCCAGGAAGCCCAGGCGGAGTTCGGTCATCAGGTGGCGGAAGACCTCGGTGATCCGGGTGCTGCGGTGGATGCCGACCAGCACCTCGTGGAACCTGAGGTCGGCGGTGCCGGCTTCCAGCCACCGGCCGCCAGTGGCCAGCAGCTGCGCCTGCGCGACAACCGCGGCGATCTGCGGCAGATCGAGCTGGTGCCTGTCGTCGATGGCCAAATCGAAGGCTGACAGCTCGAACATCCGGCGCAGCTTGTAGATGTCGTGGATGTCGTCCTCCGACAGCTCGCGCACCAGGACGCCTTTGTGTGCCTCGTGGGTCAGCAGGTGCTCAGCAGTCAGGGTCCGGAATGCCTCCCGGACCGTATTCCGGGACACCTGGAGTGCCGTGGACAGGGCGGCCTCCGGCAGCGCTGTGCCGGGCGCGAACCGGCCCTCGAAGATGTTGTTCCTGATCACATCGGCTGTACGCTCCGCTGTGGTCGGCAGTGGCTGCAGCGTGGGGAGGCCGTTCATGGCCCCGCGCAAACCCGGTTCTTGTGTGCTGACCATGTGAACCCTCGCAGCGCGGCCATCACCACTTCCCGTCCCGGAAGTAACTCTGGGCGCATTAGTTGTTGAACAATCGACCGTCGATCGTTTCAACATTTACTGTAGAACAGGCAGCTGGCGCAAACTAGCCCCTGGGCCAAAAGAATGGCCGAATGTCAGGCTCGCCTCGACTGGGCGACGCGGTAAAAGGCGGGCACGGTGGGGCAGCGCCCAGCTGGGTAGAGGCGCGCCGCCGCGCCGCTCACGGCCGGCTCGTCGAGCATCCCGCGGTCCACGCAGGTGAACACGAGCGGTGAGCCTGATCCGATCATGGCGGCAAGGAACCCGAACGTGGCCTCCCAGGCTGATCAGCAGCAACGCGGACAGGGCGGACAGGACACCGCCGTGGCCGGAAACTGCGCGAAGTCGTATCACGCAGATCAAGATGCCTAAGAAAAGTGAAGAATGAGAAAAAATTGGAAATTTCATGATCGCCTAGCCGTGGCTTGCGGGAGATCGAGCGCTCTGGGATGTCGCTACCGGATGCTGGGCGCTGAGGATGCCGCCGGTGCGGACACGGATCCCGCAGCCGGGGGCACGGGTCAGCCGACGGGCCCGAGGTGGGCGGTGGCGACCTTCTTCGGGACGACCATCCGCCACGCGTCGGTGACGAGCTCGGTCATCTCGTCCACGTCGAGCGCGGCCATGCGTGCATGAACCCAGTGAAAGCGCTGGTCGGACAGGCGCGGGAGAGCAAACTTCGCTGGCTCGGATTCGATCAGGGCTGCGCGCTCCTCCTTAGGGAAACCGAAGCCCATCCTGGTCTCGTCCGGCGAGATCGCTACGTAGACGATCTTGCCGACCCGGAACTTCACCTGATCGTGGATCAGGTGCTCGGTAGTGCGGGGCAGCGACAGCGCGACCGCGCGGACGTCGGCAGCGGTGATCACAGCAGTTCCCAGGCCAGGAGCGCTCAGCTCGGCCAGGTGCGGTGGGCCAGCCGGGCGACCAGTTCCAGCTTGGCGCGCTGGCCGGCTGGGGTGACCGGGTTGGCGCCGGGAACCGAGGCGAACCCGCACTGAGTGCTGAGCGCCAGTTCGGCCAGCGGCTTGACCTGAGTCGCCTCGCTGATCCGGGCGGCGACGTCGGCCTCGTCGTCGAGCTCGTCGGATTTGGTGGTCAGCAGCCCGAGGACCACGACCGTGCCCGGCCGCACGTCAGCCAGCGGCTCAAAGCCCCCGGCGCGGTCTGAGTCATACTCCAGCAGCAGCCGGCTGAAGTTGAGCTTCGGGAACAGCTGACCGGAGATGACGGCGTACCCGCCTGCTGAGTGCCAGGCCCCGTTCGGCCCGTTGCCACGGCAGATATGCAAGGCCGAGGTTACGCCGTCGAAACCGGCCAGCAGCGAGCTGTCCAGTTCAGCGTCGAAAGCGATCTCGGCGTCGACATCGCGCCCCTCCGCCGTCATCTGGGCGCGGGTATCGGGGTCGCACAGCGAACCGTAGTTGGGCGCATCCAGCTGGACGTAGTCACAGCCCAGGGCTATGAGGTCGCGGACTACCTCGCGCTGGTAGTCGCGTATCTCGTTCAGGAAATCCTCGCAGCTGCCGTACGCCCGGGCCGAGTGCTCCGGCGACCAGTAGCGCCGGTGGTAGCTGGGAGCAGCCATTGTGAACTTCGTGCGCGCCTGCGCTGCCGACACCAGCGACGCGTACTCGTCAGTCATGTTGCCGGTCCGGGGTCCCCCGGCCACCCGCCGCACCACAGCCGGGTAGCCGAACGATGAGCCAGCTGGCGGCGTCGCGGCGACCTTCTGGCCCTCGCCGCTGCGCCAGTTCAGCGACCTCCGCCCTGGCACAGCCTCGAAGCAGGCCACGAAGCGCGGAGTCTGCGCCCAGGCGGTGCGCCGCATCTCACCATCGGTGATCACGTCCAGGCCGATGTCCTGCTGCAGCTTCACCGCATCGGCGACGGCCTCGTCCAGCAGCTTCCCGGCGTCGGGACCGCTCTCGCCCCGCGCGGCGCGGATGACCTCCTCGGTACGCAGCAGGCTGCCGACGGTCTCCGCACGCGGCTCCCCAGGCATGCTGATCTCCCTTCAGCGGTTCTGGACGTCGAGCGAATGCAGCGTAGCCACATGGCACTGCTGCAGGTCAAGATAGGGGCCGGTATTCCGCCCTCACTTGGCATCCAGACCGGAGGTTCTGGCCGCGGCCTGGTACTGCGGAGAGCTGGTGTCGACGCTGGCCGCGGGTCGGCTAGCCGCCCAGGCTGGAGAGCTCCTGCTGCGGCGAGGTCTGGATGATGCCGTGGTCGAAGCCCTGGGAACTGAGGAATGCCGTCTGGTCTTCGGACAGCGTGCTCCCCAGCCCGAGGCAGCCGCCGGGGGTGGGACAGCTCAGCATGCTTATGTACTGGAGCGGGTCGGCAGCCGCGGACGGCAGCGACTGCGGAGTCCACGTCACGCCGTCACTGGTGGTCTGGACCACCGGGACCTGGCTCGCGAGCGCGGGGGCCAGCGCCACGGAGCAGTCCAGTGCCTCCGGGCAGCTCACCGATGTGATGGTCCAGCCCTGCCAGGCGGCCGGGGTCGGCGGCTGCTGCCACGTGACACCTCCGTCGGAGGTAACGGCGACACCGGAGCCGGCGGCGTAGAGGCAGTGCAGGCCGTCGCCGCAGGACATCAGGAAGCCGAGCCCGCTGTCGTTCACGCTCTCAGATGGCACGCTGTCGGTGCTGGAGAAGGTCCAGCTCAGCCCGTGGTCGGCGGAACGCATGATCTCCACCCCTGGGCCGTCTCCCGGCGAGTACGCAGTGCCCAGCCCGGCAGAAACCGCCCCGATGCAGCGGCCGCTCGGGTCGCACCGCAGAAGCTGGAGAGTTCCCGGCGCGTTACCGGGCACGTGGGTTGCTGCGGTCCAGTTCCGGCCACCGTTGGTGGTGGACAGGAACGTGCCGCTGCTGACGTGAACGACGCACTGCTGCGCCGTCGCGCAGGACACCTGGTCGGGCTGCCCGCCGGAATAGCCGCCCGGCACTGGCAGCCGTACTATGCGCCAGCTCGTGCCGCCGTTGCTGGTGACGGCGAGGGTGAGCTTCCCCTCCGTCACCGCGAAGCACCTTCTGGCCGTTGGGCAGGACGGCTCCACACTGTCGTTGAAAGTCTCGCCGAGTGGCAGACGAGCGATCTGATGCCAGGTGGCGCCTCCGTTGGAGGTCCGCTCGCTGAGGGCAGCATTGCGGGAGCCGGTGAACCAGGCATAGCAGACAGACTGCGTCACACAGTCGAGGTCGTCGGTGATCAGGTTCACTGCTCCGACGAGCCGGTATGCAGGGGATGACAGTGCCGTCGGTGAACCGCCCTGCGCACCTGCGGGCTGCGGACCGGCTGACCAGCTCCTGACGGCCAGCCCGACCCCCACAAGCAGGATGACCGAAGCGGCTGCGGTGAGCGGGGGCAGCGCCTGCTTCCAGCGCCCAGTGCGGCGCGGCGCACGGGCATCAGCTGCCTTTTCGTCGAGTTCGTCAAGGACATCAGCTGATCGTTCGTCACCTGCTGGCATGCGACCCTGTGTTCCTCTCCGCGTACCACCGCGCGCACCCCGGCTCGCTCGACGGCCGCATTGGACAAGGCTAGACGGGCCGGACCGTTATGGCCCGATTTAAGGGAGAAGCGGCACCTCGTACCATGCGCGCGCGTCGCCCGGAGTCGCGGTGAAGTCGTAGCGCATCGCGTCCTGCCGCACCGCCACCAGCGAGATTGACGTCGTACCCCAGATCCGGCCGCGGCCCAGGTCGCGCCGGACGATGAGCGCCCGCGGATCGTCCATGGCAAGGCCGTCACCATTGATCAGCGGGAGCCAGGCGCCCCAGGCCTGGGCCACTGGAGTTCCGGGCCGCGGATCCGGGCGGGCCACGGCGGCCAGCCGTGGCAGGAAGTAACCGAGGCGGGCCAGCTCATGCTGACGCGCCAGCACTGTCGTTGCCAGCACTGTCGTTGCCAGCACTGTCGTTGCCAGCACTGTCGTTGCCAGCACTGTCGTTGCCAGCACTGTCGTTGCCCGCGCTGGCCGGGAGCAGGTCGCTGGCCAGCCCGCTGTTCACCAGCATGTGCAGGCCCGGGCCGAGCTCGCGCTCGGTGAGGCGCTCACCGTCCCAGCTCCACAGCAGGGCCATCCCGGGTTCCGCGCTCAGCACGTGGAATGGGTCGAAGTCCGCCAGCCCGGCGCGGCTGAGCTTGGCGTCCTGGGCAACCTCCAGCGGAAGGACACCCCGGGTGCGCCGGGATGCGGGCTCGGCCGGCCGCCCGCGAGCGTTCAGAATGCATGTCACTCTGCGGGTCTCGGGTGACACCGCCAGCCATGTACCGCCGGCCTGCAGATCGCGCCCGCCGGTCAGCCCGGGGTGATCGGGCCAGTGGCGTCCTGGCGGCTCCCAGGCCCGGTCGACGAGCTCGTCGCGGATCCCGGCCAGCAAAACCGGGGCGCGGGGCGCCAGGTCAAGGATGGCCGTGCACATGCACCTATTGGAGCAGACCTGCCACTATGGTGCTCTACCCGGGCACGAGGCGGAGGTGGCCGATGACGCTGGAGATCAAGCGCCTGCACCTGGCGAGCCTGCAGGTGCCGAGCGACAGCAGCACGTGGCCGGTGCACGGGTTCGTGATCACCCACCCGGGTGGCGCGCTGCTGGTGGACACCGGCGTCGGTGGCCCGGACGAGCTGCTCAACGACTGGCGGGTGGTCAACCACTCGGCCGCCGACGCCCTCGCCGAGCTGGACATGAGCCCCGCCGACATCGACCTGGTGATCAACACGCACCTGCACTTCGACCATTGCGGCCAGAACGCCGTCTTCCGGCACGCGCCGTTCTACATCCAGCGCACCGAGCTCGACCGGGCCAGGCGGGAGGGGCGGGAGTTCGCCGAGTGGTTCGACTTCATGGGCGCGCGGTTCGAACTGCTCGACGGCGACGCTGAGGTGGTGCCGGGTGTCTCGGTGATCACCACCCCGGGACATACCTCCGGGCATCAGTCCGTGGTCGTCCAGTCCGGTGACGGCCCGCCGGACCTGCTGATCGGCGATGCCGCCTACACTCCGCGCCAGTACCTGGGCGCGCCCGACGCGAAACTGCCGCCCGGCCAGGCCAGCGACCTCGCCGCCTGGCAGAACTCAGTGCGGCGCATCCGGGCCGCTGCCGCGGCCCGGGTGCACTTCTGCCACCACACCGACGTCATCCACAGCTGATGGGAGTGGCGATGGTGGCGTAATAACGCCACCTTTCGTTCAACCACGCGAAACGGAGCCTGGCCCGAAAAGCGTCATGCCTATGCTCCGCGGGCATGACGCACGATGGCTCCGGCCGGAGCGGGCCCCGGCTAAGCTGCTGTGCTATCCGGGAAGAAACTGCTGTGAGCCTTCCATGCACCGCCAGGGTGACAGGTGCCCTGGCGGTTCTCAGCAGCCTTGGCCTGGTGGCCGGGCTAGTAGCGGGGTGCACGAGCGGCAGCAGCCAGCAGCCTGCCGCGAGTTCCGGGCTGGCCGCCTTGTCGCCGAAGCAGATTCTGTCCAAGGCTGACGCAGCGGCCACGGCAGCGGGAACGCTGCATTTCTCCTCGAACACCAAGGACGGCTCGTCGTCCATCGTCTTCAGCGACGACTCGGCCTCCGCCGGCGGCCGTCAGGACATCACAATCTCTGATGGCGGGCAGATGACTGTGCTCGTCATGCACGGCATCGGCTACGTCGATGGCAACGCGACCGCCCTCAGCGGCTTCCTCGGCCTCCCGAACGCGACGGCGGTCCAGCTGGCCGGCCAGTGGATCTCCTTCACCAGCGGCGACCCGGGATACCAGCAGGTTGTCGGCGGTGTGACAACCAGCTCGGTGCTCAGCGAGATCAACCCGGTCGGCACTCTGACCAAGACGGCGCCCATCACCCTCGACGGGCAGTCCGTCGTCGGCGTCCGTGGCCCAGCACCGGCTGGCGACGGCATGCCAAAGGGTTCAGACGTCACCGTCTACGTGGCTGCAACGGGCCGGCCGCTGCCGGTCAGCTGCCTGGAGGGCTCAGGCAAGGACCTGACCCACATAACGCTCAGCCGGTGGGGTGAGCCCGTCAGCGTGACCGCACCACAGCATGCGATCCCGGTGCCGGCCGCGTCAGCGCCACCCGGCCCGCCCAGCATCGCCTGAGGCAGCGCGAAAGCGATGACAGGACGCCTGGCGCGCCCTGCGTTCTCCGGAACTGCCGCGGCGCTGACGCTGCCGCGGCCGCTGGCCGTTGACCGCGGTGGCAAGCGGCTCGGCCATCCGGGAGTCTGGCTCGCCGCCGTGGCCGCCCTGATCTATGTCAATCAGGTGCTGTTCACCGTGTATGTACTGCGGGTCCGCGGTGGCGATCCCTCTTTTATCGCGCGGTATCTCCCGGCGGGCTGGTTCAGCCTGGCCCGCTGGCCTGCGATCGAGACGCTGTCTCGGCACTTCCCCGACCCCGGCCTGCTGGCCCCGAGCGTGCTCCGCGTGCAGGCGTTCCTGGAGCTGCCGTTTGTGGTATTCGCCTACCTGACGGTCTGCCGGTGGTTCGGTGCGGACGCCTACCGGCGCGCCCGTGCTTTGGCGTGGCCGGCCTCGGTGGCCTGGACTGTTACGTTCTGCCTGGTCGAGTGGCATTTACGCAACCCGTACACCACCGATGATCTCGTCATCAGGGTCGCCGCCGGCGTCGTGGTGCCGCTGCTGGCCGGACGGCTGTCCGACGCCGGGCAAGATCACCCGCGCAACCTGCCGGGCCTGCTGATCTTCGCTGCCTCGACGGCAGCTACCGGATGGCTGGTGCTCGTGGTCTACGCGACCGCGCTGCTGTATAACCTCGGCCGCCTCGGCCCGGAACTGCCCGGAGCCGGGCTCGCCCTCGCCGCGCTCGCCGGGGCCAGGGCCGCTGCGCGCCATGTGCCATCCCGCCAGCCCGGACGCGGCGTCGACGTCATCGGCCGGTCGTTCGGCTGGTTCCTGGTGCTGTTCTTCGTGCCTGCACTGCCGGTCAGGTACGGGCTCAACTTCGGCCTGCGCGATCTGTCGGCCGCCGTGGGCCTGGCGCTGATCACAGCTGCGGTCGGCTGCGGTGCTCGTGAGGCACTGGCCCGTGCGCCGGGCCGTCTCGCCGTGTGGGCAGGTCAGATGGCACTTACTGTCGTCGGCGGCCTAGCCGGCGCGTGCGTCTCCCTGCTGCTGCCGGCCAGTTACACCGAGACCCGCCTGCTGTGGGCCGCGGCAGCGTTCTTCCTCTGCGCGATCACGGTCTGTGCCCTGCTGGACCGCGTTCTGCCGGCGGCGCCTCCCGTTACGGCGCCTCTGCCAGCAGACCCGGCCGGGGACGGGCCTCAGCTAGCCGGCTGATTCGCGGAGGCTACGTCCTTAGACAAGGCCGCCCGAGCGCGCATGAGGGCAAACCCGAGCAGGTTGAGGCCGCGCCACTGCCGTGGATCCTCGGCCCGCTCATTGGAGGCACCGAGGCCGATCCCCCAGACCCGGTCCCGCGGACTGGCCTCGACCAGCACCCGATCACCGGTGGCCAGCAGGAACTCGCGCAAACCGGGATCGTGGCCGAACTTGGCCACACTGCCCGCTACCACGATCTCGAACCGGTGCGCTGCCCAGGCGGCCTCATCGAATCCCCGGGCCTGCCTGCCAAGCGCCTTGGCCTCGCTGGGGTGGGACGCCGCGAGTATCTGCCCGGCGATCTGCTCATCACCGAACAGCATGGCCTTGCGCCACATCATGTAGTGCTCGGCGGTCGCGAAGACCACGCCATCGGCCGTGAACGGCGCGGGCCACCACTGGCTGAGACAGCCGCGGCCAAGGCTGCCATCAGGCTCGGGCTTGTGGCCCCAGAAGAACAGGAACTTAACCCGTTCGCCGCGGTCGATGACTTCGGCCAGCTCGGCGACCGATCCCGGGAGAGACAGCACACAATCAGTCTGCCGGTGCCCTACGACAGCATGGTTTGCGCGCGGAATAGGAGCAGCAGCCCAGGCGGCCCCTTCTGCCTGCCCGCAGCGGCCGATTGTGCGCCGCGGCGGGCTCAGCTGCCCGCGCCGCTCGCGCCGAATACGGTCGTGGGCCCCGAGCCGGTGCTCTTACCCCGGCTCGGGGCCCACGACCGCCCTGCCGATGCCCCGCAACCCCAGCAAGGGGCCCACGCCGGGCCTGGCCAGCACCCCGCAACCACAGCAGGGGGCCACGCCGGGCCTCGCCGGCCCCCACGCAACCCCAGCAAGGGGCCCACGGTGGGGCTGCCCAGTGCCACGCAACCCCCAGCAAGGGTCACGCTTTGCATGGCACCCGCTCGGCGTCAGTTACGACATCGAAGTGGACACCAGCCACACCGAGCCGCTGGGCTGCGCTCGCGCGATCGCGCCGTTTGTCACCTGAGCACCGGGCGTCAGCACGCCGACGGCCGCGGCTAGCGCGGTTAGGCCGAGGACTGCCAGCGGCGGACCGCCAGCACGCCCGGGATGATCGCAAGTGCGGCCACCCAGGCCGCCAGGTGCAGCGCCGGCACGGCTACCGGGCCGCCATCAGCGAGCGCCCGGACCACGTCGACGGCCGAGGTGACCGGGTTGACCCGGGCGATCGGCTGCAGCCAGCCGGCCAGGCGGTTCACGGGGGCGTAGCCCGAGCTGACGAACGCCAGCGGTATGAACGGGAAGAACAGCGCGCGCTCAGCTGTCTCCACGTCGCCGATGAGCAGGGCCAGCCAGGCGCAGAGGATGCCGAGAGCAGTGCCGAACGCGATCGCCACCAGGACTATGCCCGCGATCCCGGCCAGGCCAGTGCTCACACGGAAGCCCAGTAGCGACGCGACGCCGATCATGACGAGTGCCTGCGAGAAGTAGACCACGACGTCGGACGTGCAGCGGCCGATCAGGACCGCGCTGCGCGGCATCGGCAGCGACCGGAACCGGTCGGCCAGTCCAGTTGCAGCATCCCGGACCAGGCCCAGCCCGGTGACTGGCGCGGTCAGCACCACGTTCTGCATCATGATTCCCGGGATCAGGAACTGCCGGTAGGAACCGCCGGGGATCGAGGCGAGGTTCTCCATGACCGAGACGAACAGGCCCAGGATCAGGACTGGCTGCAGCAGCGGGTAGATCAGGCGCCCCGGGCTGCCGCGCAGCACCCGCAGATGGCGTCCGGCGATCAGGAGGCTGTCCCGCACCAGCCGGCCGGGTCCCGGCACCTCGCGGCGCGGCATGGCCACGCCCGGCGACGTCCCTGCTACCCCGGCGGTCATGGCCGCGCTCCTCTCGGGCTGCCCGCAAGCCCGGCTCCCCGCGCTGCTGCCGCTGGGGGCGGTCGCTCACCGGCTCCGGCTGACGTCAGGGCCAGGAACGCCTCGTCCAGCGATGGCTGGCGCAGCGCGATGTCGGCGACTGAGACACCGGCGGCCTGGAGTGCCCCTGCAGCGTCCAGCAGCGTGCCCATGCCGTTGCGGGCGAGGATCGTCAGCCGCCGCGAGGCCTCGTCGGTGTGCAGGTCAGACAGGGCCACGGTGTGCTCAAGCGCCGCAGCTGCCGCCGCTGCGTCCTGCCCGTCCAGCAGCACGTCCACGACCTGAGTGCCGACGCGCGCCTTCAGCTGCGTTGCGGTGCCGGTCGCGATGATCTGGCCGTGATCGAGCACATGAACGGCATCAGCGAACCTGTCCGCCTCCTCCAGGTACTGAGTGGTCAGCAGCATGGTGGTGCCGGCCTCGCGCAGCTCAGCGAGCGCGGCCCACAGCTCGACCCGGCTGCCGGGGTCGAGCCCGGTGGTCGGCTCGTCCAGGATCAGCAGCGCCGGGCGGTTCATCAGGCTTGCCGCCAGGTCGAGGCGGCGGCGCATGCCGCCCGAGTAGGTGCGCACCTTGCGCCCTGCCGCCGCCGCCAGCCCGAAGCGCTCGGCCAGGCTGCTCGCTCGGGCAGCGGCCGCGCGCCGCCCGAGCCCGCCCAGCCGGCCAATCAGCATCAGGTTGGCCCGCCCTGTCAGCGCCTCGTCCAGCCCCG
Source organism: uncultured Actinomycetota bacterium (assembly GCA_963815375.1). GTDB lineage: Bacteria > Actinomycetota > Actinomycetes > Streptosporangiales > Streptosporangiaceae > JASHPR01. Next base: position 1,027,009 of record CAWFGX010000001.1, read on the forward strand.
CGTACTGGCCGGTGAGCCCGATCAGCGTTCGCACCGCATATGGCTCCGCCAGCACGTCCCGGCCGAGCACCCTGGCGGTGCCGGAGTCCTGGCGCAGCAGCGTTGCCAGGATCCGGACCAGCGTCGTCTTGCCCGCACCGTTCGGGCCGAGCAACGCGGCGAGCGTGCCCGGGCGGACGCTCAGGTCGACCCCGCGCAGCGCCTCGACGGTGCCGAACGACTTGACGAGGGCCCTCACCTCGACCGCAAGCGGGTCTGCCGGGACAGCATCGGCATCGGTCATATTGTGAGGCTAACAGTTAATGAGGTAGCGTAACAATGTGGTCGGCTCAGGAAAGCTGTCTGGCGCGGGTGATCGCGCAGCGGTGGGCGATGCTGGCGGCACAGCCCCGGATGAGGAGGCTGGCGACCTGCGCGATGGCGCGACGATGGGCGACGGTAGCGCCGCGGCATTGGGTGAGGTCCCGGCCGACTTGGGCGAGGCGGGAACCGGCAAGGCGGACATTTCGTCCGCGCTCAGCATGGATACCGCCAGCCGCGTCATTGGCAGGCTGTTCGGCCTGGCCCCGCGGCTGGTCGAGCTCCAGGGCCGCGGCGCACACGAGTTCGGGATGAGCTACGCCCGCGGACGCGTGGTCGCCGCGCTCCATGCCTCGGGACCTGTGGTGATGCGCGCGCTGAGCCAGGCCGTTGGTGTCTCGCCACGGACGATCACCGGCCTGATCGACTCGCTGGAGGCTGACGGATGGGTGGAGCGGCGCGCTCACCCGACCGATCGCCGCGCGACCATCGTCGCGCTGACACCCGCAGCGGAGAAGGCATTCGCCAGGCTGCTCCAGGGCTACATCGGCCTGTCCGAGGACCTGCTGAGCGGCGTGCCCGAGGCCGACCAGCAGTGCGCGCTCGCCGTGCTCGACCACATCTCGGTGCGCCTGGCCACCGCCGTGAGCCGGGGATTTTCGGCGTTCGGCACTGACCCGCCGGTCCTGCCGCGGGATCAGGGCAGCGGCTGACGTCAGCGCCGGGCCGGCCGGCACTCCCGGAAGAAAGCAGCACCTGGGCGGGTTACGAGTGACGTGGGTGAGGTGCCGCTGAGCGTTCTGGATCTATCGCCTGTTGCCGTGGGGACCACGTCAGGAGAGGCGCTGCGTCACACGACCGAGCTGGCCCGGCGGGTCGAGGAACTCGGGTACCGGCGGTTCTGGGTGGCCGAGCACCACAACATGCCCGCAATCGCCAGCTCGGCGCCGGCCGTGCTGATCGCGCACCTGGCCGCGGCTACCTCGACGATCCGGGTCGGCTCGGGCGGGGTGATGCTGCCCAACCATCCTGCGCTCGTGGTCGCGGAGCAGTTCGGCACGCTGGAGGCACTGCATCCGGGCCGGATCGACCTGGGCATCGGCCGGGCGCCAGGGACTGACCAGCTCACGGCGCTGGCGCTGCGGCGGACGATCGAGGGCCTGTCGGCCGAGGCCTTCCCCGTCGAGCTCACCGACCTGATCGGGCTGTTCTCCGGGGAGGCTGACGCCAGGATCACCGCGACGCCGGGCAAGGGCGACATGCCGGCCATCTGGCTGCTCGGCTCGAGCGGGTACAGCGCGCAGCTGGCGGGCCTGCTCGGCCTGCCGTTCTCGTTCGCGCACCACTTCAGCTCGGTGAACACCCTGCCCGCCCTGTCCCTGTACCGCGAGAACTTCCGGCCCTCGCAGTGGCTGCAGCAGCCGTACGCCATGGTGGCGGTGAGCGCGATCTGCGCCGACACCGATGAGCGCGCGCAGTGGCTGTCCGGCCCGGCCGCGCTGTCGTTCGTGCGGATGCGCGCTGGCATGCCGCAGCCGCTGGCCACGCCCGAGGAGGCGGCCGCCTACCCGTACACCGAAGCGGAACGCGAGCACGCCGCCGCCCGCTTCATCAGCCAGGCGGTCGGCTCGCCGGACACTGTCCGCGGGCGCCTGTCCGACTTGCTGCGGCGCACCAAGGCCGACGAGCTGATGCTCACCACGATGGTCTACGACATCGGCGACCGGATCCGGTCCTTCGAGCTGATCGCCGAGAAGGTCGCTCCCGCACTGACCCGCCCGGATAGCTGACATCTCTGGCGGAGCTGACGGTTCATGGAAGTGGCAGAGGTGGCGCAGCAACGCCACTGGAGCCACTTTCAGCGTGGCAAGATCAACTATCGCTGAGGTCAGATGGCCCACGGCCTGACCCGGGGGCGCCGGGCCAGCCAGTCAGACTCGGCCTCGCCCATGGGGGTGGACGGCGGGCCCAGGACGAACGGCCAGATCTCCTCGGCCATCGCGCGCCAGTTGGCGGTCGCGGTCAGCTCACCGAGCAGGCCGAACAGGCCCAGATTGATCCGCTGCAGGATGACGTAAGAGCGGGGGATCTGCGCGTAGGCGGTCACCGGGCTGCGCACGTCGAAGAAGCGGCGCACCACCGCCGACGAGTAATCCCCGGTCATGGTCATTTGCCGGGACTCGCGCACCGTGTCGTAGAACACGGCCATGTGCTCGATGACCGTTTCGGTGCTCAGCGGTGCGTCCGGCATCAGGAACCCGGCCTTCTCCAGGTTCTTGCGGAAGCCCTCCGGATCGTGCTCAACGCAAAGGTAGCGGGCCATCTGCATGAGCGGCTGCAACTCGGTGTCGGTGAAGCGCTTGACCAGACCGAAGTCCAGGAACGTTACCTTTCCCCCGCCGTGGAAGAGGTAGTTGCCCGGGTGCGGGTCGCCATTGAACGCGCGCAGCTCGTACAGGCTCCGGAACACAAAGCGGAAGATCGTCTCAGCAGCGAGGTCGCGCTCGTCCTGCGGCCACCCGGTGAACTCGCCGAAGCGCGTCCCGTCCGACAGTTCGCTGGTCACTACCCGCCGGGTGGACAGCTCGTCGATGATCTTGGGGACCAGAATCGTCGGATGGCCGTCGAAATAGGCGGCGAACAGCCGCTGGCTGTCCGCCTCGCGGCGGTAGTCAAGCTCCTCAGTTATGCGCTCGCGCAGTTCATCGAGGAGCGCGTCGACGTCCTGGCTGGGCGCGGTGATCCGGAGCATCCGGCGCAGCAGGGCCACGTTGCCAAGGTCGGCGGTGATGGTCTCGGCGATCCCTGGGTACTGCACCTTCACAGCGACGGCACGGCCGTCGAGGGTGATCGCCCGGTGCACCTGTCCGATCGAGGCCGCTGCGATGGGCTCGGGATCCCAGCGGGCGAACACTGCCTCCGGAGGCCGGCCCAGCTCCTCCTCGACCACCTGTGCGGCGAGCTCGGGACTCATCGGGGGGACGCTGTCCTGCAGCCTGCTGAGTGTGCGGCGGACCGCGGGTGACAAGCCGTCGTCAACGTAGCTGGCCATCTGGCCGAGCTTCATCAGCACGCCCTTCATCGTGCCAAGCGTGGTGGTGACGTCCTCGGCGGTCCGCAGAGCGAGGTCGTTGCGCAAACGCTGGCGGTGCTCGCCTGCCGCCGCGAACAGCCGCGGGGCGTTGGTCGCGTACCGGGCCCCGCCCCGCGCGACGAGCTGCAGCGCGGCCAGCCCGCGCCGCAGCCGGAGCCGGCCCGTCGGGTGGGCCGCCAGCCGCCCGATCTGGCGGCGGAGCAGCACGCCACCGACGACACCGGCCGTGCCGATAACTGCTGCGGCGGCAAGCCTCCGGCGGCGGTTCACGCGCGCTGCGAGGCCGACGCCGGCACGCTGCGCATCCGGGCAGCGATCCGCTGGCGTGCCTCAAGCACCCCGGGCTCGCCTATGAACACCGCGTCAAGAATGCCGAGCACCTGCCTGACTTCCTCGCGGCGCGCGGGTGTCAGCGCTGGCACGTCGTATCCGTACATCTGCTGGGCCCACTCGGGCAGCGCGGCGACCGCGGCATAGCGGATGTCCTGCCACAGCTCGGCGATGTCCTCGTCCAGGCCAGGCGGATCGAGAAGGTACGCCATCGACTCCCGTGCCGCTGGCGTGCAGCGCAGCTCGGGCCGGACGGACTCCAGATAGCTGTCGAGCTCAGCAGCGCTGGACGGGACGAGTCCGGTGGGCACCCCGACGAGCTCGGCGGCGACCACCATCTCGGCCACGTACTGGTCGCTGTCCTGCGGCGATAGCGGCGTCCCGAACAGCCGGCCGACGGCCAGGCTAGCTTCGACCAGGGCCGCGTGCACCCACAGCAGCAGCGCCGGATCGCTTGCGGCATACGGTCGCCCGGTCTCCGGGTCGGTGCCGCGGACGTGCTCGTGGATGCGGCGCACCCGCTCCGCCACCCGCTCTGCCGCCGCCCGCTCGCCGAAGCTGATCGTGGTGACGTAGGCGGACGTGGCGGCCAGCCGGCCGACAGGATCGCGGCGCCAGTCGCTGTGCTGGTCGACACCTGCCATCGCGAGCGGGTGCAGCGCCTGCATGATCAGCGACCGGAGGCCCGCCACCGGCCCGCCGATGTCGCCGCTCACCCGCCAGGTCACGCTGCCAGGCCCGAAGAAACCTTCGTCAGCGGGATGCTCCGGCACGCCGGACACGAACGCCGCCGCGGATCGCTCGATCAGTCCCGCCGCCGTGCCGTACTGTTCCGCTGCTGTCACGGCGACACCCTCCAAAACAAGTTTTCAGAACGCCACCTGCCGCAGCCCGTCTGGCTCGCAGCCAGACCGCCAGTGGATTGATCCATACAAGCAAACTACCTACTGCGCCCGCGAGGCGCGCACTGGCGTGCCCTCGCTATGGAGCCGTGTCCCCATCGGCGGTGCCGGCGATCAGGCAGCGTTCCGGACGCACAGCGGATGCCTGATCGGCTCATAACCACCACCAATCCCGCCAATCAGCCCTCCCCCTGGCCCAATGCGCGCCCTGGGGCACGTGCCCTTCCCTTGGTAATCACTATGTGTAGTTAAAACAATACTTCGGGTATTGACACCTCCGCTGCGCCATGAGAACCCGCCCGCAGGAGATGGGCGGGGCGCGACACAGAGGGGATGTCATGCCCGAACCGGTGCGCTCCGGCCAGCGCTACATGCCAGGGCTGGACGGCTTGCGCGCGATAGCCGTTCTGGCCGTTATCGCCTTTCACGAGCAACTGGGGTGGGCGCCGGGCGGGCTGCTGGGTGTCGGCGTGTTCTTCACCCTGTCGGGGTACCTGATCACGGATCTTCTGCTCGGGCAGTGGGCCGCCCGGGGGCGCCTGGCGCTGGCTGATTTCTGGGCGCGGCGGGCGCGGCGGCTGCTGCCCGCCCTTTTCGTCATGCTGGCAGTGGTCAGCGCGTGGATCACCGTGGCCGACCGGGCCCGGCTCGCGGGGCTGCGCGGGGCGGTCGCCGCGGCCGCGACCTACTCCTCCAACTGGTACCTGATACACGGGAAACAGTCCTACTTCGCGAGGTTCGCGCCGGCCGCCCCGATGGATCACCTGTGGTCGCTGGCCGTCGAGGAGCAGTTCTACCTGGCCTGGCCCTGGCTCCTCCTGCTCGGCCTCCTGTGCGTCCGCCTGGTGCGTCGCGGGCGGCCGGGCGGCGTGGCCTGGCTGGCGCTGCCCACGCTGGTCCTGGCAGCCGCCTCCACGGTCGCGATGCTCGTGCTGTACCACCCGGGCTTCGACCCGACCCGCGTCTACGAGGGCACTGACACCCGGGCCGGCGGGCTGCTGATCGGCGCCGCGCTAGCTATGGTGTGGCCGAGCCGCCGCGCGGCTGCTTCAGCGCTGGCCAAGGGGCGCCACGCCCCGGCGGACGGGGCCACAGTCAGCGACTCCGCCGCCGCCGGCCGTACCGCCAAGGTCATTGCCGGCCGGATCGCGCTTGACGCCGCCGGTTTCGCCGGGCTGGCCGGGATCGCTGTGATGATCTGGCGCACTGGCCAGTACTCCCCGTTCCTCTACCAGGGCGGGCTGGTGCTGCTGTCGGCGGCCACGGCCGCTGTGATCGCCGCCGCTGCCACACCGGGCGCGATCACCGGCCGGACGCTGGGATGGGCGCCGCTTCGCTGGCTCGGGGTCCGGTCCTACGGCATTTACCTGTGGCACTATCCGGTCATCGTGCTGACCACCCCGGCCAACTCCGCTGAGAATCTCGTCCGCGCCGCCTGGCAGACCGCGGTCACCGTTGTCCTTTCCGCCCTGTCGTGGCACTTTGTCGAGCAGCCGGTCCGCAAGGGCGCACTGGGCCGACTCTGGGCCCGGGTGCGCTCGCCCTGGAACGTCCGCGCCGCCGACCTGGCGGCGGCAGCCGGTGCCCTCGCCGTGGTTGTTACCGCCTGCACCGGCCTGGCCAGCGCCGCTCCCGCGTCATCGGCAGGTACCGGTACCGCCTCGCTCGCAGCCGGATCGACACTGCCCGCACCTCCTGGCGGCCATTCGCAGGCGGGCCTGTCCGCTGGGCACGCATCTGGCACCGCCTCATCAGCGGCTGGCCAGCCCGCCAGCGCCTCCGCCGCCAGCCAGGCCGGCGCCGCGGCGTCAGCGAGCACGTCGGGCACGCTCTCGCCCGACCTGTCCCCGGTCCCCGGGCCGTCTCCGATCCCGGTACCACACACCTCGTGCCGCTCTGTCGTTCATATCGGCGACTCCACCTCCGAGGGCATGGTCTCCGCCGACTACCTGCCAGACCCGACGCAGCGGCTGGCCGCTCAGTACCAGGACGTGGGCGTGCAGCAGGTGACGACCAACATCGTCGGCGCCAACTCGGTCGTCGAGACCCTCCCGGGCGACACCAATGGCTACAACGCGGCCCGCAGCATCGTCGCTGGCGGGTTCCACGGCTGCTGGGTGATCGCGCTCGGGACCAATGACACCGCGGATGTGGCCATCGGCTCGAACGTGGGCCGGCTGGCGAGGATTCAGCAGATGATGTCGGTCGCGCACGGCGAGCCCGTGATGTGGGTCGACGTCATCTCAACGCTGAACACCGGCCCCTACTCGGAGGCGAACATGCAGGCCTGGAACACCGCGCTGCGGCAGGCCTGCGCCCAGTACCCGAACATGCGCGTCTTCAACTGGGCCGCCCTGGCTCAGCCAGGCTGGTTCATCAGTGACGGCATCCACTACACCTCGGCCGGGTACGCCATCCGCGGCCAGCAGATCGCCTATGCCCTCGCCAAGGCGTTCCCCGCCAAAGGCCACAGCACCGGCTGCCTCGTCAGCTAGCCAGCACACCGCACGTTACTTAGTAACCCGCGGAGCCATCTGGCGAACGTTTCCCGGTCACCGCGAGCACGGGCGGCTGAGCACTACGACCCGAAGGGGCTCGCAACGCAGCCAGCGATGGCACACGACGCGTACCGTGGTCGCCGGACCGCGAAACGCTGGAGGCAAGTCATGGACCAGGCTGGCGCCGCTGCCGGTGCCACAGGGGCAGCGCCCTTAACCGAAGCGACGTCTCCGCCGGAGGCGGCAGAGTCGCATCCCGACCGGGTACCTGTCCTGGCATGGGTGATCGCGGCCGTGTTCGTGGCGCTGGAGCTCGCGCTGAGCGGCCGGTACGGGTTCATGCAGGACGAGCTGTACTTCATCGAGGCGGGGCGTCATCTGGCGTTCGGCTATGTGGACCAGCCGCCGCTGACGCCGCTGGTTGACAAGCTCACCGACATTCTGGGCGTCACCCCGACGGCGGTGCGGATTGTCCCGGCACTGGCCGGCGGGGCTGTGGTCGTGCTCGCGGCCAGGTTCGCAGCACTGTTCGGGGCGGGCCCGCCCGGCCGGGTCATCGCCGCATTGCTGACCGCGTGCACTCCGGTCCTGCTCAGCTCCGACCACCTCGGCAACACGACGCCGCTGGACTTGCTGACCTGGCCTGTGGTCGGGCTGTGCGTGGCGGTGGCGCTGCTGCGCGGCCGACCGCGCTGGTGGCTGGGCGGCGGCGTCGCCGCAGGGATCGGGCTTGAGAACGACAACCTGATGCTCCTCCTGCTGATCTGCCTGGCTCTGGGGATCCTGGCCTCGAAGTACCGTCCAGTCCTGGGGACACCATGGCCGTGGCTCGGCGCCGCGATCGCGGCGGTCCTGTGGGCGCCGGACGTCGTCTGGCAGGCCACGCACGGCTGGCCGGAGCTGACCATGGCCTCTGTGCTGCACCAGCAGAACAGCACCGCGGGCAATTACATCGGCGGCCTGCCGGACCAGGTGGTGGCCCTGGGCGTGCTGGCTTTCCCGCTGGCCGTTGTCGGCTTTGTCGTGCTCTGGCGACGGCCCGAGCTGCGGTTCCTGGCGGTCGCGTGCACGCTGATCGTTGCCTATGTGCTGGCCTGGGTGCCAGGCAAGGGCTACTACAGCTTCGGTATGGCTCCCGAGGTGCTGGCCGCCGGATCAGTGGCCGCCGAGCGCTGGATCGCCCGCGCTCGATGGCCACGGCTGCGGTCCGCAGCCGTGGCTGCCGCGCCGCTGGTGGGCCTCGTGCTGATGCCGCTCTACCTTCCGGTAGTGCCCGTGACGGACGTGCACAGCCTGCCGTCGAGCGCTCAGCACCTCTCCAACGTCGGCGACACTATTGGCTGGCCGCAGCTCGTCAGCGCGGTCGCGGCGCAGGATGCCGCCCTGGCGCGGGCAGGCCAGCCGCCCACGTCGGTATTCACCGGAGCCTACGGAGAAGCCGGCGCGCTCGACGTCCTCGGCTCCGGTTACCACCTGCCGCCGGTGCTGTCCGGCCATAACACCTACTGGATGTGGGGACCGGGGCAGGCATCTGACCGGACAGTGCTCGTGGTGGACGCGCTCGGGCAACTGAGCCCCTACTTCGCCAGCTGCCGATTGCTGGCTACCTTCAGCCCGCCATACGACGTGCAGAACGACTGGACGGACCTGCAGATCGGCGTCTGCACCGGCCCGGTGGCGGGGTGGAACGCGATCTGGCCGCACCTGAGGCACTACGACTGACCAGCTGATGGCTTGCTGACGCGTGCCATCGTGGCCGATGTGTGCCGGGTCAGGTGGACCTCGTGCCGGTCCCTGAGTTCCCGGCTCAGCGTGGCGGCGAATGCGTCGCGGAACTCCTCCGGCCAGCTCAGATAGGTCGCCCTGGTCCTCTCGACGTCGAAGACGACCTCCGCCGGCTCGGTCAGCCGCCGCGTGTCGAGATCGCAGACGGCAGCGTCGAAGAGGCTGGTGCCGGCGATGACCTCGCTGTCGGAGGCACCGAGGACCCAGGCGCCGTCGGTGTCGTCCCTGGCGGCCCAGAGTCTGTCGAGCACCGCGCCAACTGGGTCGTCGTAGCGGTCGGAAGAGCCGAGCAGGGCGAGCCAGCCGCCTGGCCGCAGCAGCCGGGCAGCCTTGCTGTACCGGACCTCCGGGTCGATCCAGTGGAAAGCCGCAGCCGAGATGATCAGGTCGAAGGACGCATCGGCTGCTGCGAAATCCTCGAACGAGGCGGCCTGGAACTCCACGTTCGTGCCTGCCAGCCGACGCCGTGCGGCGGCGATCATCGACGGGCTGATGTCGATGGCGGTCAGGCTGAGGCCGAAAGGCGCCAGAGACACAGTGAGCTGGCCCGTGCCGCACCCGATCTCGAGGACAGCGCTGCCCGCGCCGAGCCCAGCGGTCTCCACCACGAACTCGATGACGTTATCGGGGTATCCAGGCCGGGACGCCTCGTACAAGCCGGGGATGTCGTCGAACAGCGTCCGCTGGAAGCGGCGCTTGCTCCGCGCCCGCTCAGTCTCCGCTGCCACACCCCCAACAGTAGGAGACCCCAAAAAAGGATAACCAGGCAGTCATCACCGGCGTCGAAGAGGGCGGCAGAACCCCGAACAGGAAGAGCCGGCCAATGAGGAACCATCTCCGTGCCGCGTGCTGTGCAGCGGTGACATTAGCCGTCGCGGTCACAATGTGCGGCTGTGGCACACCACATCCTGGCGCCACCGCGGTAACCAGCCGGCCCTATCACGCTGCTGCGACGGTCGCTACGACACCGCCCGGGTCGGTCTCGATCTTCGTCAGCGTGCAGCTGAACCCCGCGGACGGGGTCGTCTTCACCGGCCAGCCTCTCGGCGTCACGGTGCTGAGCCAGGACGGCGGTGGACCCGCCACGGACTGGCCGCTAGCACAGGCCACGGTCTCGTTCGGCGACGGCTCGTCGCAGTCGATCACCGCTTCCTGCGCAGGCCGGGGCTCACCGACGCTGAGCGCCGATCACGCATACGCCAAGAGTGGCAGGTTCGTTACCCGGGTCACCGCCGCGCGGTTCTGCAACCCAGCCGGGCAGGCGGATGTCAGCCCGGGCGATTCGGAATCGGGCTTCCCGCTCGTGCTGCCGTCGGCTCCTGCCGGGAGCGCGACGTGGCCGCGGTGCACCCAGGGACAGCTGCAGATCGCAGCAGGGCTGGACGACGTCGGGCTGGGGAACAGGGAACTGCTGTTCACCCTGCGCAACGTGTCCTCGTCGGACTGCCGGCTGTACGGCTACCCGGGTCTGCGGCTGGCTGCTCCGGACGGGAACGTCCTGCCGGTGACGGTGGAACGGGGAGGCGCCTACCTTTTCCCGGCCGTGCCTCCGTCGCTCGTGGGGCTGGCTCCTGGTGACCTCGCCTCGTTCGACGTCGGCTACTTCGCGGGCGTGTCTCCATCGAGCAGCTGCGACTGGGCTACCGATGCGGAGGTCTTCGTCCCCGGCTCGTTCTTTTACACCGCGGTGAGCCTGACCAGCGTCGGTACCGGGGCCGACTCCGTCGCCTGCGGCGGGCAGTTCCGGGTCTCGCCGGTGGTCGGAGGTGCCATCGGAGTCGGGACTGGCACCTAGTTGTTCCACCGGACGCTACGCACCGTTGTTGCGTACCGGTGCAGCCAGGCACGCATCGGGCCGTCGGTGGAGGGCTTGATCACCAGTCCCGCCGAGTGGGAGATGATGTCCGCCACCTGCGCCACGGTCCTGTGATCCGTGTGGACGTGCTGCGCGAACTCGGGCCGGCGAAGCTGCTCCAGCCACTCGTCCAGGACGTCGACCTCCCAGGGCTGAGTTCTCGGCTCCATGCCGAGGCTGCGTGCCCGCAGCCGCCGCACTACCGTAGCGGGCTCGGCCAGCAGCGCGAAGTGGTGCAACTGGACGCCATCGTCCCGCAGGCTGCCGATGATCTCCTGGAAGTGGGCGGAGTTCACCAGCGCCATCGGGGTGATCACCGGCCCGTTATGCCCGGCCAGCGTCAGGCGCAGCAGTTCCAGCACCGAGCGCCGCCAGGCAGGGATGTCCTGCCAGAACGTGCGGCGCAGCGACGGCGGCAGCATGCGCTTCATGCCGTAGCCGACGTGCGCGGGGTCGCAGACGACGCTGCCTGGCAGCCGCCGGTTCAGCTCGAAGGCGGCCGCGGTCTTGCCGACCCCGGAGGGGCCGTTAATCCACAGCAGCAGCGGACTGTGACCGCTAGCCGCCTGCTGCTGCCTGATGACCTCGCGCCGGGCGGTGACATACGGCTGACCGGTCTTTGCCATGCGCTCGCGAGCTGCTGCCTTGATCTTGTCGTGAGACATCGTGCCCTCAGTCCGGTGGCCTGGTCCCGGCGCCTGGCCACCGCGGAGTGATCACGATGGAAGGGGAGGAGAACACACGCGAGGGCTGCGCCGCTCTTGTCCGTGCACGCTACGGCCAGCGCCGGGCTGGCGTAGCTCGGATCCGGCAGGCGTGCCTGCCGCGTTCAGGATACGCAGAGCGAAGGCCGGGCTCTACCACCGAACCAGGCTGCCGTGGGCGGCGGCCCGCCTCGACCGCTAGCCCGTCCGGTCAGGCCCAGCCCGGAACGCCTCGATGAGGTCGGGCATGCGGTCGATGACCAGCAGATGACCTTCGCCGGCCAGAGCAGCACGACATCCCACGCCGCGCCCTCGGTGCCTTGCCGGAATGCCTCGGTGATGTCAGCGATGAGGATGCCACGGACGTCCGGGCGGCGGACGATCTTGGCGTCAGCGGGTGACATGGCGCGGGCGAGGGCCTCGATCGTTCGCTCCGGACGGCTGGTGATGTTACGGCGCATGGACCGCATCAGCGCCCGGGCAGGTCGGCCGCCTCGACGACATCATCGGGCCAGTCGGTGATGGCCCGTCCTGGGCGGAAGTCCGACAGCCCGTAGCCGGGACGATCCAGGGCGATCACGCGATGGCCGGCCTCCGCCGCCGCCTGGCGGGCGAATCGTGCCTCGAGGCGCGATCCGGGGTGCCCGTGGAAGTAGAAGATGGGCGTCCCGTCGGGGCTGCCGTACTGTGCGTACCCGAGCTTGCGCCCGTCGCCGAGCCGAAGCGTCTGTTCCTCTGCCGCACCCAGAGCTTCCACGAGTGCCCGCCGGACCTCAGGCGTGCGCCTGGCTCAGGTGCGCGGCGAGCACGTCGTCTCCGCCGAAGTCGCTGCGCGGGCGGCGCAGAACAGTGTGCTGGTGGTTGCCGTCCTCGGACGTGTTGTCGTACTCGATGAGCAGGTCATCGCCCTGCACGCGGTAGTAGTTCCGGGTACCCGGCCCTGGGGGGCCCTGCCAGGCGAAGTACAGCTCGCCAGCCGATATCCGTGCTGCCTCGCGGGCGGCCAGCACCGCGGGCAGCCGGTCGAGGTAGAGGGTCACCAGCCGGCCCAGCGCCTCGCGAGGCACGCCCGCCAGCCGGGAGACCGCGATGCCGGCCTGCTCGATACGCTCCGGCGCATGCGCCCTCGTGGCGCTGCGGATGTCGTAGGGAGCCTGGTCAGACACGACAGCGGCCGACCGCTGCTCTGGGGTCAGCGCGCTCAGCAGCTCCAGCGCCAGGTCCTCCTCCGGGGCCAGCGGCCGGGACACCGCCCGGCCACGGTAGGCGACGCAGGCCGGGTTGGCGCCGAGAAAGACCGGGGCCGGCGAGACCTCGTCGCCGGCCACGGTCATCGTCACCGACACGTGATGGCCCTCGAAGCGCCACGACCAAGGACCGTCGCCATCCGGGTCGCCGTAGACGCTGACCCAGTAGTCGTTACTGTGCCGGCCCCGCTGACCGCGTTCACGCAGGTCGAGCACTTCCTCAAGCGCGACAATTCCCATCGCCTGCGCGAACGCGTGCTCGCTCAGCCCGGTGGCCAGCAGGCGGAGGGCGGCCTTGCGCGCGGCCAGGCTCATGTTCGCGAGGCTGGCCCCGGGCCGGGGCAGCGGCCGGTACTCGATCCACCGCCGCGCGACGTCGTCAGTGAACGGACGCGCCGCAAGCTCGCGCTGCTCCCCCTCCAGGGCCTTGAGCAGAACGCTCGCCGACGACCTCATCTGGCCAGGCGGTGAACCGTCATCTCGCATGCTCCCGGTATACCGCGATTCCCCCGACAACGCGGCCGGTGACGCCCTCGGCATCCAGGGGCCGGTCGCGGTCGGCGACATCGCCGTGGTCCTCCGGCCGGGGACTGTGGCCCGCTACTAAGGTGGGCGGCATGCCGACGCGCCTAGTGCACATCGTGGTGGACGCTGCCGACCCGGGCCGACTGGCGCGGTTCTGGGCCGCGGCCCTGCGCTGGGAGATCGCCGAGGAGGAACCCGACGAGGTCGTGGTCTCGCCGCCCGGCTACACCTACCCGGACCCGGTGGCGCTGCCGCTCGTGTTCGTGCCGGTGCCGGCGCCCAAAACGGTCAAGAACCGGGTACACCTGGACCTGGCGACCGAGTCGGCCGAGCACCAGGCAGCGGAGGTGACGAGACTGCGCGGCCTGGGGGCCGAGCCAGCCGACATCGGCCAGAGCGACGTGCCGTGGGTGGTACTGGCCGACCCCGAGGGTAACGAATTCTGCGTGCTCGACCCGCGGCCGGTCTACCGCGACACCGGGCCGATGGCCGCTGTCGTGGTCGACTGCGCGAACCCGACGTCGCTGGCCAGCTTCTGGGAGCTGGCGGCCGGCTTTACCCGGACGGGCTCGGATGACGGCTGGGAGCAGCTGCGCTCACCGGACGGCACCGGGCCGTTCCTGGAACTGCTGCGGGTCCCGGACGCCAAGACGGTGAAGAACCGGGTGCACCTGGATGTCGCCCCGCAGGAGGACGAAGATCAGGCAGCGGAAGTCCGGCGGCTTGAGCAGGCGGGTGCGGTGCCCGTGGACATCGGCCAGGGCAGCGTCACCTGGACCGTTCTCGCCGACCCCGAAGGTGGCGAGTTCTGCGTGCTGACCCCGCGCTGAGCTACCCGGCCCGAGGCGTCACCCGGCCGCTGGTGAAAAGGCAGGGCGTCCCGTTGCTGAGCCGCCCGAAGGCGATCCCGGTCCACGGCTGGCTGTCGTACCGGCGGCACACATAGCGCTCCCCCGAGGAGTCAGCGGGATACAGGTCAACCTCCTCCGGCTCATGGTCGGTGAGCGCTGCAAGGGCACCAGTCACCGAGGACACGGCGTGCAGCCGCCCGTCGCGGACGGTCACGTCGTACCGCCGCGAGGTCCGCTCATACCGGCCGACGTACTGCTGCAGGTCCGCGTCGGCGGCACCGGCCGCTGGCCCGGGCTCGGCAGGCATGGTCACACGAGCGTGCTCAGCGAAGATCTCAGCGAACAGCCGCCGCATCAGCGGCTCGGCCTGCGGGGAGTTGGTCAGCAGGCACGCCGCGACGCGGCTGAGCGGGTCGATCCGCAAGAACGCCTTCTGACCGACCGTATCGCCGTCGTGCCCGATGATCAGCCGGCCGCCGCTCCACTGGTACCGGCGCCAGGCCAGCCCGATCTCGTCGCCGCGGCCGCCGAAACTGGGGATCGCCAGCTGCAGCTGCGGCACCGCTGTGACGAGGTCTTCGGCGAGCAGCCGGGTGCCGTCAGTGGCCAGCCCGCCGTCGAGGTGCATCCGCACAAACGCCAGTACGTCACCGGCGGTGGCGACGATGCCGCCCGCGGGCCCGAGGCTGCGCGGCAGGGCCCAGACCGAGACGGGCTCGTTGCCGCGGGGCGGCTCGCGGTGCCCGACCGCGGCGCGGTGCAGGATCGCCTCCTCGGGCAGGGTGACAGTCTTGGCCAGCCGCAGTGGCCGGGTCAGCCGCTCACGCAGCGACGCATCCCATTCCCGGCCGTCGAGCACCTCGATGATCCGGCCGAGCAGCACGAACCCGCTGTTGCAGTAGGAGTACGCCCCGCCCGGCGGGAAGATCCTCTCCGCCCCGGCCAGCCCGCTGGCGTAGCGTTCCAGGCAATCCGAACCCCGGCCGGTGTCGGTGAAGATGTCCCCGTCGATGCCGCTGGAGTGGGTCAGCAAGTGCCTGATCGTGACCTCGGCACTGCCGTCCGGCGTGCCGAGCCGCAGTCCGGGCAGGACGTCGGCGACGGTCGTATCCAGCGACAGACGGCCTTCGCCAGCGAGCTGCATGACCATCGTGGCGGTCCACACTTTCGTGATGGACCCGATCTGGAACAGCGAGTCGGGAGTGGCGTTCACGCCGGTGGCCGCGTTCAGCACGCCGTGCGCGGCCAGCCACTCCGGTCCGTCCGCCCAGACCCCGAGCGCGGCACCCGGGACGCCCTCCTCGGTGGCCAGGTCGCGCAGCCGGGCGGCCCAGTGTCCGGTCATGTCGGAATTCGGCATGCTCTGGACGCTAGCGCACACGGCTGGCTGGAACCGTGCTGGCCTTCGTCCGGGATCGGTGGGAGGGTGGCCAGGTGAGCGGCGGCGAGGTGCGGGAAGGCGTGTCGCTGACCAACCTTGACCAGCCGCTGTTCGACGGGGCCGGGGCTACGAAGCGCGATCTGGTGGACTACCTCGACGGCGTTGCCGGCCTCATCATCCCGGAGCTGCGCCACCGGCCGCTGTCGGTGATCCGGGTCCGGCCGGGGCAGGCGCCGTTCATGCAGAAGAACGTTCCCAGCTATACCCCGCCGTGGGTGCCGACTGTGCGTCTGTGGGCCGAGAGTTCGCGGCGCGAAGTCTCGTATGCGCTCTGCGATAGCCGTCAGACGTTGTTGTGGCTTGGTAATCAGCGGGCGGTGGAGTACCACCCCACGCTGGGCTATGCAGACGACCTGAACTACCCCACATACCTGGTGCTGGACATCGACCCGCCGGAGGGGAGCGAGGCGTTCGGTCTGGCTGTGCGGGCTGCCCAGCAGGTCCGCCAGGCTCTGGCCGACGTCGGCCTGACTGGCGCGGTCAAGACCAGCGGAGCTAAGGGCGTGCATGTTTTCGTTCCGCTGGCCGCTGGCACGGCCAGTGAGGATGCCGCTGCGGCCACCCGCGCGATCGCTGTGCACGCCGAGCGGCTCGATCCAAACGTCGCGACCACCGCGTTCATCCGGGGCGACCGCGAGGGCAAGGTGTTCCTCGATTCGACCCGCGCGGGCGGGGCGACAGTGGCGGCTGCCTACAGCCCGCGCGTCCGGCCAGGCGTGCCGGTGTCGTTCCCGGTTGCCTGGGACGACCTGGACCGCGTGCAGCCCGGGGACTTCACGGTGCGCACCGCGCTCCGGCTGATCACGGGGCGTGAGCCCTGGCTGACTGGCCTGCCAGAGCAAGAGCTGAGCCGCGATCTGCTCGAAGAAGGGCATGCGATCCCGATCGCCCGGGTGGAGGCTATGCACGAGGGCAAGCGCCGAGCCCGCTCCCGCCGCGCTTAGTGTGTCAATAGGTGGCTGAGCACAAGCTGACCGCAAGCGTGACCGGGTCAGCTGCCCAGATAGTGGATGACCGCCGTGACGCGGCGATTGCGCTGCTCATCATCGGGTGGCAGGTCGAGTTTCATGAAGATGCTTGCGGAATGTTTTTCGACCGCTCCCATCGTGATCACAAGCGCCTCGGCGATGGCGTTGTTGGAGCGCCCTTCTGCCATCAGACCGAGTACCTCACGCTCTCTGGGGGTGAGCCGGGCGAGCAGGTCTGCCTTCCGGCTGCGGGCCAGGAGCTGCCGGACGACTTCGGGGTCCAGGGCGGTTCCGCCCGCGGCGACGCGATGGGCTGCTTCGATGAACTCGTCGACATCGGCGACACGGTCTTTGAGGAGGTAGCCGACGGCTCGGGTGTCGCTTGACAGCAGCTCGGTCGCGTAGCGCTCCTCGACGAACTGGGAGAGAACGAGGAGCGCTACCTTGGGCCAGCGGCGGCGGATCTCGATCGCAGCTCGCAGGCCTTCATCGCGGTGGCCGGGAGGCATGCGCACGTCGATGATAGCCAGGTCTGGCTGCTCGTTCGCGACGGCCGCCAGCAGCGCCTCGGCGTCGCCAACACCTGCAGCGACCTCGATGCCTCCCTCAGCGAGGAGCCGGGTGATGCCCTCGCGCAGCAGCACGCTGTCGTCAGCGATCATTGCGCGCACGGGATCACAGCCTCAATCCGGGTTGGCCCGCCCTGCGGGCTGGTCAGCTCGAAGGTGCCGTCCAGTGAAGCGACTCGCGCAGCGAGACCGTCAAGGCCGCCACCGGGCTCCAGGCGGGCACCGCCGCGCCCGTCATCCTCAACGGCAACCCGCAGCGCGCCGTCAGCGTAGCCGATGCTGACGGTGGCCCTGCGGGCCTGGGCGTGCTTGGAGATGTTGGTGATCGCCTCGGCTACCACGTAGTAGGCCGCTGCCTCCGGGGTTGGAGGTGGGCGGTGTTGCAGGTTAACGGTCACCTCAACCGGGATCGGGCAGCTAGCAACGAGGGCAGAGAACGCGGCATCGAGTCCTCGTTCGTCGAGCACCGAGGGGTGGATGCCGCGGACGAGGTTACGCAGATCCTCGGCTGCCCGCTTGGCCTCGGTATGCGCGCGATCGATGAGGGACTGGGCCGCGCCGGGATCGGACCGGAGCCGGGCCCGGGCGAGACCAAGGTCGAGGGCGAGGTTGACCAGCTGGGGCTGGAGCCCGTCGTGGAGGTCGCGCTCGATGCGCCGCCGCTCGGCCCCGGCGGACGCGACCGCGTGCGAGCGCGCCTGGGCCAGACGGGCAACCTCGGTGGAGAGCTGGCTGGCCCGGCTGGGCCCGAGCAGCCACCGGCCCAGCGCGGCGTCGAGGGGCGAGGCGGCGCGGATGACTGCCGGCCAGGCCAGCAACCCGGCGACCCCGGTCACCACCAGCGCGGCCATCTCCACTGGAGTCAAGCTGACCGGGCCAACAGGCCAGGCGAGCAGCAATACCGGCCCGGCAGGCTGGCCGGCCAGCACGAAGCAGATTATTGCCGCCCACCACCACGTGACCGCCCCGAAGGCAACCGCGCTGGCGAAGACCAGGCGCGCCGGCTGGTAGGCGGGGAGGCGCCACAGCCACGGCGAGCGCGCCCACGCGAGCTGGCGGGCGCGGAACCCCGCCCCTTGCTCCGCGAGGGGCACCACCGGCGGCTCGATCCGGACCCCGCAGAGCCACTCGATCCTCCAGCGGTCCAGGCGGGCCATCTGGGCGGCGAGCATGAGGGTGCCGGCCCGGACCGCGGTGCCCAGGCCGAGGATCCAGACCGTGGCCGCCGAAAGCAGCAGCGCCGAGACAGCGGCGACGGCGAACAGCCCGCCGAGCGCGAGGGACATCCCGAGGTTGGCGGTCGCCCGCCAGCTGTTCGCCGACGCCCATCCGACAGCCCGCAGTCCAGCCAGCACCTTGTGCCCCATGGCGGCGGTCAGGGATCCCGGCGCGTCCCGTGCGCCGGCATGCCGCTGGTCAGCACGGACGTCGCCCACCCCACCAAGGTTATGTAGCCCTGGGCCGTCCTGGGACTGGGGCTGGCCGGTGTCTTTGGTGTCGGGCATGCCGCACCCCCGCGGCCGACGAGGATTTCGTGTCCTGGTGGCTGGACGAGATGGCATCGGCGCCGCCGGGAAAGCAGCCACTGCGTGTGCCTGACCGCAGCGGTGAATCCCGCGAGCCTGTCACCTTCGAGTGATTCTCGTCGACACCAACTTCTGGTCCGAGACCATGCGCCCAGGGCGGGATGATGGGCAGCGTTAGATCATCGCGCAGCGAAAGCGCTCTGAGGAGTGGCGGGATCAGCCGGCTCACTGAGCCCCGCGATCCGGCCATCTGTTTATGAAATCTGTCTGCAGCAGCGTCCCGGGATAATCTCACGCCGAGATCGCTGGCATCTCATGGGCGCCTTGGCTGTAGCTCCGGGCTTTATGGTCTGTGGCCGGGAGCAGTTTAATGGCCGCGAAACCGGCCATAAGGCACAGTCTTGGTATTTCGATTCGACAAGAGTATCCACTGGCTGAAAAAGTGGGCAGATGGTTCACAACGTTGCTCTGGTTCTCGGTGGTGGTGGGGCTGCCGGAAATGCGTGGGAGATCGGTATCATCGCAGGCCTTGCCGAAGCTGGTCTCGATATGACAGAGGCCGCCGATTTGGTGGTCGGCACCTCGGCCGGTGCCACCGCGGCAGCGCAGGTGCGCAGCGGTATGCCGGCGGCCGAACTGCTGGCCTCGGTACTGTCCCCGCCGGTTCAGCCGGCCGGACAGAACCGGGAACGGCCGCCGTCCCTGCCGATGGCCACGGTGTTCGAGCGGATGAGGGCCATCTCCGCCGCCGCCACCTCGGCAGCCGATCTGCAGCGTGCGATGGGCGCGTTCGGCTTGGAGAGCGACTCCACACTCGGACCCGCGGCGGGACAGCGGCGCGCAACGGTCGCCGCCAGGTTGCCTCGCCCTGAATGGCCGGACAGGCCGATGATCGTGGTGGCCGTCGACGCGCATACCGGCGAGCTGGCTGCGTTCGACCGCGATTCCGGCGTCGACCTGGTGGACGCGGTCACCGCGAGCTGCGCCCTGCCTGGTCTGGTCCCCACGCACAGCATCAACGGCACTCGCTACATCGACGGTGGCGTGCGCTCCACCGACAACGCCGACCTTGCCTCGGGCTATGCGAACGTCGTGGTGCTCTCGCCGTTGGGCGGACGGAGCCAGACACCACCGGAACGGGGCGCGGACCTGCCAGGCCAGTTCGAGGGCCTGCGCAGACCACCGGAATGGGGTACGGACCTGGCAAGCCAGGTCGAGGCCCTGCGCAAGCAGGGCAGCCGCGTCGAGGTGATCACACCGGACGCCGATTCCCGAGCCGCAATGGGCACGAACCAGATGGATCCCGCGACCCGCATGCCCGCCGCCCGTGCCGGTTTCGCCCAAGGCAAGCAGGAAGCGGCCCGCGTGACGTTCCTCTGACGATTGCACGCCGAGGCCCAGCGTTACACCGTCATCTGTGAAGAGCCCTATTCTAGGCCGGTGTAAGAATGAGCACGAGCGCGATAGTTAGAATCGTGAGATGAAAGGCGATGGGTGGAGCAGCGCCGCAGCGTTTACGTCCAATATTTGGATGCGGTGCGACCCTGGATGCATACCGTCAGGCACTGGGCTGGCCCGTATTGGGAACCGGATACCACCACCAAGGCAAGTTTAGATGACGAGGAAGACGGCTTCGATTGGCGGGCTGTCTCTGGTGGCTCCCGCCCCGTCGAACAGTGCCTGGCCGAAACGTCTTCTCGTGGATGGCCACCCGGCGAGTATCTGCCTGCCCGGCGCCCTGGGGCAGGACCTAGGCGTAACTGTCGTGGTGGCGCAGTTCGACGTTTTCGTCCTGGCGGCCCAGTGGCGTGAGGTCGAGGCGGATGTCGGTCCCGTGCAGCAAGTCCATGACCAGGCCATAGCCTGACCAGGTGTGAAGCACGGTGTCCCCGTCCCGGACGAAAACGCTGACGCCACCCTGCTCGCCGGGCCGGGCGAAGTAGGGCTCGCCCATGTCGGCTAGCTCCCGCGCGGTCCGGAAGTTGTACTCGATGGGCGCCACGCTTTCGTCGTGAGTCACGTGGAAGTCGTAGTTGAAATCGCTCCGCTGCGACGAATACCACGGGAAGGTCCAGCCCATCCGCTGCCGGAATGGCTCGATCTTGCTGATCGGTGCCCGGGACACCGCCGCGAACGAGGTGTTGCGGGCGTGCAGGTGGGCCAGGTGACCGACGCTATCGGCCTGATAGGAGCAGACCGGGCAGCCCTCGTCCCAGGCCGGGTCGAACATGAAGTGCTGCACGATGAGCTGAGTGCGGCCCTCAAAGAGATCCAGCAGGCTGGCCTCGCCGTCCGGGCCCTCGAAAACGTAGTTCTTCTCGATTCTGACGGCCGGCATCTCGCGGCGCTGGCTCGCGATCTGCTGGAGAGTGCGTACGGCCTCCTCCTCGGCCGCCTGCAGTTCCTTGCGTGCAGCCAGCCACTCGGCGGCCGAGACGACCCGCGGAGTCATCGCTCTCCTCCGTTCTCACGGTGGGACCCGTACGCCACCGTTAAGAGGTTGGACGGACAGTGCCCCCGGAACTCATCGCGCCGGACCGGCAAGGTCACAAGGCGGCAGGGAAGCCGAAGTACGTGAACAGGTCGGGAAATACGTAGCAGTGCAGGCCGGTGATGAGGCTGCCGTCGGTCTCCAGTACCTGTATCGCCCACGGGTGGTGGCCCCCGTGGCCGTCGGGGCGGTACTGCGCGAAAGCGGTACACCCGTTCGCCGCCGTGGGCAGCAGCCGGGAGCCGCGGCACTCCGAGCCTGGCCCCAGCATCCACGTCCGGATCTCGTCCTGGCCGAGCAGCCACAGCGGCAGCGGCGGCATCGAGTTCACCGCGTCGCTGCGCAGCAGCGCGGTCAGCCGGGACACGTCGTAGGCCTCGAAGGCGGCGACGTATTCCTCCAGCAGTGAGGGGTCGGCCGTGCCCAGTGCGGGGTCGTCGGCGTCGATGGACGGCGCTGTCGCCCGGGCCCGCTGCAGTGCGCTGTTGGCTGAGGCCACCGTGGTGCCGAGCAGTTCGGCGGTCTCGGCCGCTGAGAGCTGCAGCACGTCGCGCAGGATCAGCGCCGCGCGCTGGCGTGGGGTCAGCCGCTGCAGCGCGGCGACGAAGGCGAGCCTGACCGTCTCCCTGGACACCACCTGCTCGGCAGGGTCGACGCTGGCGTCGGTGAGCTTGACGTCCGGGATCGGCAGCACCCAGGTGCGCTCGTCCAGCGGCGGCGGAATCTGCGCACCCTCCGCCCGTGTGGGGGGCTGCAGGTCCATCGGCATAGTGCGGCGGCTTGGCTTGCGCAGCATGTCGATGCACACATTCGTGGCAATCCGGTGCAGCCACGTGCGCAGCGACGAGCGGCCCTCGAACCTGCCAAACTCCCGCCAGGCGCGGACCATCGTGTCCTGCACCGCATCCTCGGCGTCGAACGGCGATCCGAGCATCCGGTAGCAGTACCCGGTCAGCTCACGGGTCAGCCGCTCGTACTCGGCCCGCTCCAGGCCACCGAAGATGGCACCTGCCTCCGTCTCCCTCTCAAGCGTCATACGCAGAGCGTATGCCCAGGTACCGACACCCCGGCCCGGTCGAACCTTGCGATCAGCACAGTGTCGTGGGCGCGTCGCTGTTGCTGTTGGCACAGCCCGGGCCCCTTGACCGCCCTGCCGATGCCCAGCAACCACAGCAGGGGCCCCGCGCGTGGCCTGCCAGCGGGCCGCAACCAAAATTGTCCGGCACCCACACCGGCTGGTCAGGGCTGGTCGGGTTCCCAGGCGCCGTCGTCCCACCATTCGTGGGAGAGGATCGAGGCGATCTCGTACCCGGCCTCCGAATCGGACGGATCGAATACCGTCACGTTCAGTTGTGCGGCGAGTACGCGATCGTACTCACGAAACAGTGGCTGCAGTTGCCCTGGATCGCTGGCGTAGACGTGAAAGCACACCAGCTCGCCTGCTTCGGAGAGAGCGACAAGCTGCCGGCCGATCACAAAGCCGCGCTGGTCTCGGGCGTAGACGACGTTCTTGTTGATGTCGAGCACGACCGCGGCCGCCGAATAGGACAGGCCGCCGCCGCGGCCGAGGCAGCTGCCAACGTAAGTGCCGAGCTTGAGGGCTTCTAGCGGGTCTGTCTCGGTTGCGAGCTGGACCGTCCCGATCCGGTCGACGTCACGGTGCAGCTGGATGCCAGCAAGCCAGGAGTCGAGGTCAAGCCGGGTATGACGCGCGAGCCAGGCCTGCGTCAGCGGGTGGCGCAGTCTCCACTGCTTGTCGCCGTCGACGGTGGCGGTGATGAGACGCCGTAGCTGACGCCGGTTGACGTCCGTACTGCTCAGCATCAGCAGGGCGTGCCACGTCTTCGGCGTCTCGATCCGCCGGAGTCCGACCAGTGAGCCCAAGTGGCGCTCGACGCCTTGCCGTATGGCCGCGAGCCGCACGAGGTCCAGGTCAGCGATCATGCGGCCGCGGTGAGAGCTGATCTGCCGGACGCTGAGGTCGCGCTGGCCTGCGAGATGCTCGCGCAGTGCCCGGCGGACTGGATTCGGCCCGTCCACAGGCTCGATCAGCTCAGCGAGATGGCCGACTGACATCTCGGCGACGTTGCCCTTGGCCAGGGGCGACGCGGCGTAGTCGCTGAGGATCTGCTGAGCGAGTTCAGCGGATACGCCCGCGAGCGTCTTCGCGGTTCGCAGCAGCGGTTTGGGGTTGCGGCTGAAGGTGGTGATCAGGAGTTCCGGGGTCTGTCGCACCAGCCCGGCCAGTCCCCGGCCGACCAGCAAGGCGTCGTTCTCACGGCGGCAGGCGCGTTCAAGGGCCACCCAGCTGGCATCGGGCGCCGAACGGATCTGATCGAGCCATGAAGTGCCGTTCCGCCTCGCCGCCGCCAGGCACCCTAGGGCCCTGCCAGCCACCGGATCAGCGAGGAACGGTTCGCGCGCTGTCCGCAAGCTCAGGGCGATGCCCTCGCCGAAGACGCTAGCGAGGCCGGTGCAGTCTTCAACGACACCCCAGTAGATCTCAGCCCAGTTCTCGATGAACTTGCCCTGATACTCGGCAGGCAGGCGGGCTGCCGCTCCGGCGACGGTGTGCAGCCACCGTTCAAGCTCAGCCCAGATCTGCCCGTCGCTGTCCCGCAGCCAGTGGGGTGCCGCCGCGAGGCGCAGCAGCGAGAACGCGGCGCGCGGAACCAGGCTCGTAACTTCGGGTGACTTCAGCAGGTCCAGCAATCCGGGCTGCTCGCCGCACAGTCGCCACAGAAACGTACGCCAGAGTTCAGGGCCGCCGTCCTCCTCCGTCGCCTGACCAAGGCGCCTGACCGTCCCGCTGATGGCCTCGGCCACGTCGGCGCTGCCCGGCGGCGGCTCGATTACCTTCCCCCGCGGAAACGCCCGCAGCGTCAAACCAGAGCCCAGGTAGGCGAGCGAGGCGCCCCGCGCGAGCCCGCGCAGGTACGACCACTGCTGAGCCGGTTCGAGCGCCGCGATCTCGCTGGCCACCTCAGCACCGACGGCATCAACAGCCGTGACCCCGCTTCCAGCGATGATCTGCGCCACCTCGATCCGGGTCACCGAAGGCTGCGCAAGGACGTAGCTCCACCATCCCAGTGCTCGCTTTGAGTCACCGGCCGCCAGGAACACCCCGGCCAGGGTTGCCCGCAGCCTTGAGTCCCCACCGAGGTCAAGCGCCCGGCCGACCGCCTGGAAGGCCGTCACGTCGCGCCACGAGCACCCGTCGAACAATGGCAACAGGCTGCTGACAAACCACGGATCCAGCGATGTGCCCGTAACGCCGAACCGCGACCGCAGGTAGGGGTCGCTGCCAGGCTCCTCCCCCAGCAAGACGAGCAGCTCATCGACATGGCGCCTGCCGAGCAGGTAAGGACGGACATCAACCGCTCGTGGCTGCGGGGGGGTCGGTGGCTTGTAGAGAGTGCCACGGTAGGCGCGCGGGTGCGCCGCCGTCGCGCGCGGTATCCGCGCCTGCCGGTTCGCCCCCGCCAGCGGCGGAAGCGACAGGCCGCCTTCGGCGGCCGGGACTGTCTCGCGCAGGACCTTCAGAACGCGGTCCAGCGTCCGCCCATCCCACTCCGCCACCGCGGCAAGCGCGAGCCACGCCTCCCACAGAGCCGCGTGCGAACCTCTCGACAGGCAGCGACGGGCACACACGCGGTCCACACGCCATGGACGATCCGGTGGGGCCTCACCATGCCGCTCGCAGACGAGCTCTTCGAGACCCGTGGCGGTTCGGATGACGCCGACGACGTGGGACTCCATGCGCCCGACCATAACCCGGCCAAAGCCGGGCGACGTCGCGTTTCGTCGCCGCCCCATCCTCGGCCTGACCCGTCGCCTGGAGGCGGCTGCCTCGGGGCCGCAGCGCCAGCAGGCCTGTTAGCGTGATTGCGTTGCGGCAGCGCGCCGGCCGGACCTCGGGGGGGTCATGACAGTCAGCAGTGCCATGGGCAGCCGGTCCCGGAGCCTGATCCTCGCCGCGATGATCTTCGCGGTCGCAATGATCTTCATTGACCAGACAATCGTGTCGATCGCGGTCCCCCAGATACAGCGCGAGCTCGGGCTGACCAGCACCGGCGTGCAGTGGTGCGTGAACGCGTACCTGCTGTCGCTCAGCGCGCTGTTCGCCTTCGGCGGCCGGCTAGCTGACACGGTCGGCCACCGGAAGATGGTGACGCTCGGGGTTATCGTGTTCGCCGGCGCCTCGGCCTTGTGCGGGCTGACCCCGACGGGCGCGTTCGCCGAGGCGTGGATCGTGATATTCCGGGTCGTCCAGGGACTCGGCGGGGCGATCATGTTCCCGGCTGCGCTCGCGATCGTGGTGCAGACGTTCGAGCTGCGCCAGCGCGGGCGGGCGCTGGCCATGTTCTTCGGCATCGCGGGCGGCCTGACGGCGATCGGCCCGATCCTGGGCGGCTATCTCACCGAGTGGACGTGGCGTGCGATCTTCTGGGTGAACATCCCGGTCGCCCTCATCGCTCTGGCGCTGATCGCCATCTCCAGGCCCGTCACCGAGCACCGGCCGGCCCGGGTCGACTTCAGGGGCCTGGTCCTGATCGCCGCCGGCGTGGCGCTCAGCGTGTTCGGGTTTCAGCAGTCGTCGATCTGGGGCTGGCGCAATCCCGCGATCGGCCTGTGCATCGCCGCGGGACTTGCACTGCTGGTGGTGTTCTACTTCGTGGAACTCCGTACCGAATCCCCGCTCATGAAGGTCAGCATCTTCCGCATCCGGCCGTTCCTGGTCGAGAACATGGTGCTTGGCATCACGAACCTGGCGTTCATCCCGGTGTTCTTCTTCGCCAGCGAGTACGCGCAGATCTCGCTGGGGAAATCCTCGTCCCAGGCCGGCGTCATCCTGCTGTACTTCTTCATCGGCTTCGTCATCGCGGCTCAGATCGGCGGCCGGATGCTGGACCGTGCCGGGGCCAAGCGTCCCGTCGTCATCGGCTGTGTGCTCGGCGCCGTCGGGTTCTGGCTGTGGGGCGGGGAGGTCACCGGGCTCAGCTTCAGCGCCCAGCAGTGGTACATCATCCTGGCCGGGGCTGGGATGGGCTTCATGCTCGGGCCGGCCAGCACCGACGCTGTCAACCGGGCCAGCCGGCTGTCCTACGGCGAGGCGACCGGTATCACCCAGACGGTCCGTAACTACGCGGCAAGCATGGGACTGGCGATCCTCGGAACGATCCTGGTGACCGAAATGCGCAACCAGCTCACCACGTCACTGATCTCCCAGGGCCTGCCCAGCGGGCAGGCACACGCCGAGGCGGCGAATCTCGCACAGTCTCACGGCAGCAGCGGGAGCACCGCGTCGATCCCTCACTTCTTCCGGCTCGACTTCGCCTATGCGACGCAGACCGTCCTGTACGTGATGGCGGGGATCATGGCGGCCGCGGCGATCGTGGCGATCGTCGGGCTGACCCAGGGGGTGCAGCGCGAGGAGGAACCGGCAGCCGCTTCAGCGGGCCCGGAGCAGCGAGGCACGCGCGACATGGTGGGCGCCGACGACCCGGTGGCCCGGCCCGAGTACCGGCAGGCGCCGCCGCCGGACTGGCCTGGTGCGCGGTTAGAGCCAGAGGGGTAGTTCCTCGCCCGCGGCTGGCAGCCGCTCCTGGAGCCCGAGCCGCTGTGCCGATGCGCGGATGGCGCCGATGCAGGCAGACACCGGCGGCTGCTGCCGCGTTCCGCTGCGGTAGGCGATCCGGGTGCGGCGGCGGGTCGGCAGCGGGGTGAGCACGACCTCGGCCGGCGGGCTGGTCGCGCCAAGCTGAGGCACCAGGGCGACACCCTGCCCGGCCGCGACCAGCGCGAGCACGGCGACGAAGTCGTCCGCGTGGTGGCGGATGCGCGGCGCGAAGCCGGCCGCCGCGCAGGCACGCATCGCCATCGTGCAGCACAGGGTACCGGGGCTTCCCACGATCCATGCGGCGTCACGGTGCGCCCGCACCGGATTCCCGGCCAGGTCGGGCGGCGGGCCGCACGACGCGAGGTAGATCGCCTCTTCGAGCAGCGGTTCGGTGCCAAGCGCGGGATCGGGCGGGGTGGGCACGTAGTCGTACTCGTGGACGAGAGCGACGTCGAGCGCCCCCGAACGCAGGGCGTCGGGGACCCCGGCCGGGTCAAGCTCGGTCACCATCAGCTCCAGGCCAGGGTGGTCGCGGCCCAGGGCGACCAGGGCAGCCGGCAAGATGGTGCGGACTGCGGTGGGGAACGCGCCGATCCGCAGCGGGCCGGTCAGGCCAGCCCGGGCCTCTGCGAGCCCCGCTGCCGCGTGTTCGAGCAGGGCCAGTATGTCCTCGGTCTGCTGCGCCAGGGTGGCGCCGGCCGGTGTGAGGCAGACACGGCGGCCACTGCGCTGCAGCAGCGGCACACCGGCGTCGCGTTCCAGCACAGCCAGTTGCTGAGAGACCGCTGATGGTGTGTAGCTGAGGGCTTCGGCCACGGCGGAGATCGTGCCGCGGTGTGCCAGTTCGCGCAGCAGCCGCAGCCGGCGGACGTCAAGCATTAGCTCAGCTTACAAATATCTGAATGAATCTGAAATAGACCTACATAGTCGGCTCATGCGAGCCTCGGCTCATGGATGACCTCACGCTCGCAGGCCTGTACGTTCCGCTTATCACCCCGTTCACCGCCGACGGCCAGCTCGCGGCCGACGCGCTGGAGGGCCTGGCACATGCCGTGCTCGACGAGGGCGCAGCAGGCGTCGTGGCCCTGGGCACGACCGGTGAGCCCGGCCACGCTCACCGCCGAGGAGCGGCACACCGTCCTGGACGTCTGCGCGCGGGTGTGCCGGGAGCGCTCGGCGACGCTGATCGCTGGAGCAGGATCCAACGACACCCGCGCCTCAGCCGAGGCCCTGGCGCAGCTGACCGCGTGGCCCGAGATATCGGCGGCGCTCACCGTGGTGCCGTATTACACCCGGCCGTCCGAGGAGGGCGTCGCCGCGCACTTCGCCAGCCTCGCCAGGCAGAGCCCGGTGCCGCTGATCATCTACAACATCCCGTACCGCACCGGCCAGTCCGTGGGATGGCGAACGCTGCGGCAGCTGGGCGGCCTGCCGGGCATAGCCGGCCTGAAGCAGGCCGTGGGCGGCATCGACGAGGACACCGTCAGGCTCATGGCTGACCTGCCGGAGCGGTTCGCTGTCCTGGGTGGCGAGGACATCGTCGTCTCTCCGCTCCTCGCGCTCGGCGCGGCGGGGGCCATCCTTGCTTCGGCACACCTGTGCACCGGCGCCTACGCCGATATGGTCGCTGCCTGGCGGTCGGGAGCAGTCGATGGCGGCCGCCTGCTCAGCCACCGCCTGACTCGGCTGTCCGCGGCGCTGTTCACTCGGCCGAACCCGGTCGTGATCAAGGCCGTGCTGCACGCGCAGGGCCGGATTCCCAGCCCGGCAGTCCGGCTGCCGCTGCTCGCGGCCGACCCGGACGCTGCAGCGGCCGCTCTGCGCGAGGTCAGCCAGGTGGCTGCCGTTGCGGCGTAATGGTCGCGGAGTTAGCGCTGGCCGTGGGGGTCGGGCCTGCGCTTGACGAGGCAGACGGTGAGGTTGTGGGTGAGGCTGTGGCGGACGGGGTCGGCGTTGGCGTCGGCGACGCGGACGGGCTGGGAGTAGGCGTGCTGGGCTGGGCCGATGGCGTCACATCAGGGGTGGCGGACGCGCCCTGGGTCGGGAGTTGGTCGCCTGCCGGGCCCTGACCGGGCTGGGTGGTCGAGTGGGAGCCATGGGGCAGACCGGCCGGCGGCGCCTGGGACCTCGCTCCGAGCATCCAGCCGGCCAACCCGGCCAGCGCGATCACGACGACAGCCAGGCCGCCGATCCAGGCCCGGGCGGGCACATGCGGGAGGTGCAGGCGCCGCCATGTCTGGGGCTGCAGCAGGTGAACGCCTCCAGCGCCCGGTCCGCCCACGCGCGGGAGATCCGGTTTGGTCGGGGCGACAGCCGGCAGCTGCCAAGCAGTATCGCTCTCCCCCGCCTGGACGCCCTTCAGCCACTCGGCCCGCTCGGCAACATCCTGAGCGGACAACGGCCTGGACCGCGGGTCCTTGCTTGTGAGCTCGGCGACCAGTGCGGCTACCTGAGCCGGCACCGACGGCGGCAGCGGCGGCATCTCCCGATCCATGTGGGCAATCGCCACTGCCAGGGCGTCGCCCTCGAAGGGCGGCCGCCCGGTGAGGCACTGGTACGCGACAACGCCAAGCGAGTACAGGTCCGACGCCTGGGTGGCGCCAGCGCCAGCTGACCGCTCGGGCGCCATGTATCCCGGCGTCCCCGGCAGCTGCCCAGTCCGGGTGACCGGCGTCGCGGCCTCAGCACGGGCAATGCCAAAGTCGCTGACCTTGACAAGACCGTCCTGCCGGACCAGCAGGTTCCCTGGCTTGACGTCGCGGTGGATCATGCCGGCGCGGTGCGCGGCGGCCAGCCCCCTGGCGGCCTGGGCGACGATGTCCATAGTGCGCGCGGCGTCCAGAGGTCCGTCGTGCAGCAGCCCGGCCAGAGACGGCCCGTCGACGTATTCCATCACCAGGTAGGCGGGATCCGGCGGCACGGCGTCGTTAAAGTCGAACACCTGGGCGATGTTGGGGTGCGACAGCAGCCCCGCCATGCGCGCTTCAGCGCGGAACCTCACGACCAGGTCCCTGTCATCGGCATGCTCAGGCCGCAGCAGCTTAACGGCGACCTTCCGGTTCAGCACAAGATCGGTTCCCCGCCAGACCTCGCCCATCCCGCCGACCGCGATGTGCTCGTCAAGCCGGTACCGGTTCTGCAGGACGCTGCCGGGCTCGGCCGGCATCCCCGCCGTCACCGGCCCGCTGCCAAAGTAGAACGCGACAGCTCCTCGCCGCTCAGTTCAGCGCACGCTGCGAGCAGCCCCTCCTGGAGCCCCGTGTCGTACGCGGCCGGATTGGCGCGCAGTTCCTGGCGGCGCTTGAGGTAACGGCCGCTGACCGCCGCGCCCGGATCGTCGCTGGTGGTCAGCCACACCTGGGTATCAGCCCCCTCGGGAAGTTCGTCGGTGGCCCCCGGGCCGCCGAGCTTCGTCTTGATCCACCCCGGATCGACGGCGTTGATCCGGGCCCGCTGCCAGCGCCGCGCGAGGGCGAAGGCCAGCATCACGTCGTAGAGCTTGGAGTCGCAGTACGCCTGCACGCCGTCCCATGGCCGCCGTTCGTACTGCAGATCGTCCAGCCGGGCCCGGCCCGCTGCTTCCAGCCCCGACGTGAGGTACACCATCCGCGACGGTACCGGCATCACCGCCGTCAGCACGTAGGGCGCGAGCACGTTCACGGCGAAGATGTAGTTCAGCCCGTCAGCGGTGACCTGGCGAGCGGTGCGGCCGCCCACGCCCGCGTTGTGGATGATCGCGTCGTACGGCCCCTGGTCGGCCGCGCTCTCGCCAGCAGACCGCGCTCCGGCGATCGTGGACAGCTCCCCGACGGCCACCCCGGCCGCCTCTGGTACGCCGGCCGCTGCTTCCTGCGCACGGCCAGCGCTGCGCGCGTGCAGCACCACGCGGTGCCCGGCGGCGACCAGCTGCCTGGCCGTCTCAAGCCCGATTCCGTCCGACGACCCAGTAACGAAGACACTCCCCACACGGGAACGCTACCCGCCAGGCCGGATTCAATGAGCCTGCGGCGTGGCCGATAGCGAAACCAGGTGACGGCTAGAGTCGCGTCGTGGTTGGCGCCGAGGTTGAAGACTGGTACGAACTGCTGACGGAACGGACTGGCGACATCCAGCGATTCCGGGAGACATCGGCGCGGCTGGCCACGCTGGATGAGCCAGGGATCCTGTCCGGCGTCGCGTCGCGGATGATCAATGAGTATGCGCGATTCGACTGGTGCATCGGGCCGATCTGCGACCGGCTTCCGGCAGCGAACCTATGGCAGCTGGCCGGGGAGGCGGCCCGCGCCCGGGGCGACGGCGACAATGAGGCCGCTGATGACGTCATCGCCTATGTCTCCGTACACCAGCCTGAGGCGCTGACCGCGCACCTGCGGTCTCTGTGGGACATCAGGCCGAACCGGCGCTCCTACTATGCGAGCTGGCCGTGGCGGGCCGCGGACGACGGTGAGGTCTCCCGGCTGCTCGAGGTGGCCGACGATAATAGCGGGCCGGACGCGAGCTTCGCGGTCCGGTGCATACTGCAGACCCGCCGCCCGGATGTCCTGGACCGGCTGCCTGTAGACGATGACCACCTGGCCATGGTCGGCTTCGGGCGGGACAGTGATGGGGCGATCCGGCGGCTGCATGCCACGGCCGTGTGGCACCTCGCATTCCCTCAGGGAGTCTTGGACGATTGGGCGGCCCGGCACCCCCTGCGCTGCCGCCAGTCGAGCTGGCCGGTGAATGACGGATCGGGCCAACAGCACATCACCAGCGGCTTCCTCGACCGGGCGTGTCCGAAATGCAGCCAGCGGCTGCACCGGTTGCTGCGGCTGGACCCGGTGCCAGCCAACATCGGCATCACGTCGCGCAGCCGGGTTGAGTTCGCCTGGTGCCCGCTTTGCGACACGTTCACCGATACCGCGTACGCCCGGCACTCCCCGGACGGGGCACCTGAGCCGATCACAGTCAGCCGCAGCACCGACGGTGACCCCGAGCTGGACTCCTTCGAGGACTGGTTCGTTCCGGAAACCCCAGTCGAGCTCGTTCGGCTCGATCAGCGCTGGCTGCATCAGGACTGGGCGCTGTCAAATGCGCGGGAGAACCTGCATCGCGTGGGCGGCGAGCCAACCTGGATCCAGAACGCCGACTACCCGATCTGCCCCGGCTGCACGCAGACGATGAGTGCAGTCGGCCAGATCGCCGTCGCGGACCAGTGGAACGCCGAGGGCATCTGCTACCTCCTGGGGTGCGACCCGTGCGCCATCAGCGCCGCCGTCTACCAGCAGACCTGAGCCCGCGGGCTCGCTGCGCCCGGGCGATGAGGGACTCGACGCCGTCCAGGATCACCTCGATGCCGAGCAGGAACTCTTTCCGCTCCGTCTCGGCGGGCGATGCGTCGTCGGCGGTGTCGGCGGACCAGGCCAGCCGGTACAGCCGCGGGTAGTGTTCTTCGTCGACGAGC
Organism: uncultured Actinomycetota bacterium; assembly: GCA_963815375.1. Classification (GTDB taxonomy): domain Bacteria; phylum Actinomycetota; class Actinomycetes; order Streptosporangiales; family Streptosporangiaceae; genus JASHPR01. Next base: position 1,059,158 of record CAWFGX010000001.1, read on the forward strand.
TGGCGCAGCAGCGCCTCGAAGCTCGTAGCCCCAACCGGGGCGGTCGCGGCTGGCTGTGGCTCTCTTGCCTGCTGGAGCGCGCGGGCCGCATCGTGGGCCATCCGCGCCTCGCTCAGTGAGTAGGAGCTGAGCAGGCCGATTACCCGTATCTTGTCCTCGTCAGCTGACCTCGCCATCAGCATGATCACCCGGCCGTGGCTGCTGTTCCTCGATGAGCCGTCAACCGGACTCGACCCGCGCAGTCGCGAGCGGCTGTGGGGCGCGGTGCGCGGACTGGCCAGTGAGGGCGTCACGATCCTGCTCACGACCCAGTACCTCGAGGAGGCCGACCAGCTCGCCGACCGGATCGGCGTGCTGGACCACGGCGGTGTCATCGCCAGCGGCACCCCTGACGAGCTGAAGTCGAGCGTCGGCACTGAGGCGGGTCAGGCCGACGAGCGCATGCCAGGCAGCGCTGCAGGCGGCCTGCTGGTTCAGTCATCAGAAATGGAGACAGCCCGATGAGCTTGACGTCGCACTGGACTCGCGCGTGATGATCGCGCGGTGCGTCCGGCGCTCGCTGCGCGATCCTGAGTCATTTTTCACCGCGCTGATGCTGCCGGTCGTGCTCATGCTGCTGTTCGTCTACGTCTTCGGCGGGGCCCCGCGCCGCGGTGGCGGATACGTCGACTATGTCGTCCCCGGACTGATCGTGCTGTGCGCCGGGTTCGGCGCGGGAACCACAGCGGTCGCTGTCGCTACTGACATGGCCAACGGGATCGTGGACCGTTTCCGGTCCATGCCGATCCGCGGCTCCTCGGTTCTGGTTGGCCACGTTATCGCCAGCCTGGCCCGCAACCTGCTCGCGACTGCGCTGGTCTCATCGAGACCATGCGCGCGCTGTGGACCGGGCACACCTCCACTGGCGCCTCCCCCGGCCACGAGGCACTCCTCGCGATCGCTTACTGCGCGGTCATCCTGGCTGTGTCATGCGCGGCAGCCTCCTGGCTGTTCCGCCACCGCACCGCAGCGTGAACGGGGGAGCTGACACGCTTGGCAACCATTGACACTGGTGGGGCCGGGGTTTACGGTCCGTTTTGGCCCGTCTGCTGACATTGCCGTCGCGGAGGTGAGCGGGGTGGGATTCCGGCTTGCATTAGGACGTCGCCGTCCGGCCAGGCGGCTGATCGCTATCGGCGCCGCCGTGCTGGCCGCTCTCGCTGTGGCCATTCCCGCGGTTCCTGCCATGGCAGCCTCGAGCGCCAGGCCGGAACTGCCCGCCGGCGGCCAGCGGGTGGGCAGCGGCGCGCTCGGCGCGGTGATCACCCGGGATTCCTACGGCGTGCCGAGCATCTACGCGGCCTCGATGTCCGGAATGTGGTTCGGCGACGGGTGGGCCCAGGCGGAAGACCGCATGGTGCAGCTCGAGCTGACCCGCCGGACCGTGGAAGGCACTCTGTCGGCAATATTCGGCCCCGGCGAGCTGTCTCAGGATGAGGATGTCCGCACGTTCTTCTACACGCCAGCCGAGCTGCAGGCTCAGTACAACAGCCTGCCAGCGGCAACACGCGACGCGCTGAACGCGTTCGCGGCGGGGGTCAACAGCTACGAGTCATCGGCCTATGCCACCTCTGCCAGCGAGGCGGCCAAGGTGCCGTATGAGTTCTTCGTGCTGGGCAAGCTGCTGGGCCTGAGCGGACCGTACCGGCCGGCGCCGTGGACCGGTCTCGACACTGTCGCCGTCGGCAACTACCTGGCCCGGGAATTCGGCGGCGGTGGCGGCAGTGAGCTGCAGAACCTGAGTTTCCTCGACTACCTCAAGTCCGAGATGGCCAAGAAATCTGACCCGAACGCGGCCTCGGACGTTGTCGCGATCTTCAATGACGCCCGGTGGATCAATGACCCGACGGCCCCCACGACAGTGCCCGGCGGCCCGTCATGGGGGTCGGCTTCAGCACCCGTAGCGTCCGCGCCTCTGGCGATGCGGCCACGCCGGCCATGCGGCCACGCGGCCACGCCTGCCGCGACCGCCAGCACGCTGACGGCGCTGGACCGGGCGGGCGATCCCGCTATCCAGCAGGCATCGGCGACGCTAACCTCCGACCGCCAGTCGATCCTGAATACCGGAATCTCGCTGGACGTTCTGGCGCACGGCGGGTCCGACGCCTTCGCCGTGGCGCCGTGGCGGTCAGCCGACCGCCATACGCTGCTGTGGGGAGGGCCGCAGGAGGGAATCGGAAACCCGAGCGTTGACTGGGAGGCGTACCTGCACGCCCCCGGATACGACGCCGGCGGCATGACGATCACCGGTGAGCCGTTCATCCTCATCGGCCGCAACGGAAGTGTCGCCTGGACCTCGACCAGCGAGGAGACCGTCGACCAGCGCATCTACATGGAGCAGGTGAACTTCTCCGCCAGCCCGCCGACGTACGAGTTCGACGGCAAGCAAGTCCCGATGACCGCGATCACCGAGCAGATCCCGGTGGCCGGCGAGGCGCCGGTGAGCTTCATCGTGTACCGCACGATCGACGGCCCGGTGTTCTCGACAGATCCGGCGGCCGGCGTAGCGTTCTCGCTCAGGTTTGCCTCATGGATGCACGAGACAGGCTCGCTAGTGGGATTCTCGCAGCTCGGCAGCGACACCGACCTGCGGCAGTTCGAGCACTCGATGAGCCTGGTCACGACGCTGCACAACTTCCTGTACGCCGACAACCGCGGCAACATCGCCTACTTCGGTGACGGGCTGGTCCCGGTCGAGCCGTCGTTCGCCTCGGTAGACCCGCGGCTGCCCGCGCTCGGCAACGGGACGCAGCAGTGGCTGGGCTTCGTCCCGTTCTCGCAGATGCCCCATAGCATCAACCCGGCGCAGGGCTACCTGGACAACTGGAACACCAAGCCCTCGCAGCAGGCGTTCTATCAGCAGAACGAAGGCAACGAGTACTGGGGCACGATCTTCCGTTCGACCCTCATCAGCCAGCTGCTGCAGCGCAGCACCCGCATCACGGTCGCCTATCTGGAGCAGATCGAGCACGCGATCGGGACGATCGACGACGTCGACGACACCCGGCCAGCTGCGCCCTACTTCATTCCGTATGTCGTGCGCGCCTACCAGGCCCTGGCCGCTGCGCGCAGCCCGCTGACGAACCCGGCGACGCACCCGGACCTCGCCCCGGCCGTCGCCGCGCTCGCCCACTGGGACGGTGTCACGACGCTCGGCAGCCCGGCGATGTCCATCTTCATGAACTTCCTGGAGGCCTTCGAGCGGAACGTCTTCGAAGGCGGGACGTTCCCAGGTGAGCAGTACACCGGGACGGTCAACTTCAGCGACGCCAGCCTGGGACTGGGCACGTTCGGCGGGCTCGGCGGCATGGGAACCTACAACCTGCTGTACCACATCCTGGCCGGGACCCGCGGCATCGTGCCCTGCGGGACACTCTGCTACCAGAGCGGCTACCTCGGCGGGAACGAGGACCAGCTGCTTGTGGAGAGCCTCAGCGACGCGATAACGATTCTGTCGGGCACCGGCACGCAGCTCGGCCAGAACGTCCCGGGCTTCGGCACCGCCGACATCACCAAGTGGGGCTACGAGCCAGCCGGGAACGTGAACTGGACCAGCCTGCTCGACCCGCTCGCCGTGGGCGTGGCCACGACCTGCGGGGTCAGCGCGGCCCAGAACCGCAGCACGTTCATGATGGCGGCGGACGTCGGCTCGGTCGTGACCGGCCAGGACCTGCTGCCTCCCGGCGAGAGCGGCTTCATCTCGGCCGCTGGCGTGCCCAGCCCGCACATGTGTGACCAGGTGAGCCTCTTTAACGACTTCACGTACAAGCCGATACCGCGGGCCTGACCCGACGCTGGCGCTGCCAGCGACAGCGGCTTCGCTAGAAGCCAGCAGCGACCGGAATGACGCGCTCGCCGAGCAGCTCGAGCGGGGTGATCGCCGAGACGTTCGGGACCCGCCCTTGGACATGCGAGACACCCAGTTCGGCTAGGTCGTGGAGCTGAACGAGCAGCGGCTCTACGTTCTGTCCGTCTGGCCCGGGATCGAGCGGGATCATGGCCGTCTTCTCGATCTCGTCGTAGTCGCGGCCTACTGCCTCGCAGTGGGCGCGCAGCACGTCGAGCTTGCGCTCAAGCTCGGGCCCACCGAAGAGGTTGCAGGCCTGCGCGTACTGCGCGACAAGGCGCAGAGTCTTCTGCTCCCCGCCGCCGCCGATCATGATCGGGGGGTGCGGGCGGGTCAGTGGTTGCGGCGAGTTGAGTGTCCGCGCGAGCTGGTAGTACTTGCCGGAGTAGGTACCCTCGTCGTCGCTCCACATCTGCAGGCAGATTTGCAGCGCCTCCTCCAGCCGCTCGAACCGCTCGGCGAGCGGCGGGAACTCCAGCCCGAGGCCGCGTGCCTCCTGCTCGAACCAGGCCGCACCGATTCCCAGCCAGGCCCGCCCGCCGGAGAGAACGTCCAGCGTGGTCACTGCCTTGGCCAGCAGCCCGGGCTTGCGGTAGACGACGGCGGTCACCCACGCCAGCAGGTCGATCCGCGATGTGCTCGCGGCCAGATACCCGAGCGTGGTGTAGGCCTCAAGCATCTCGTGCTCGGGCGGCCCGATCACAGAGATCTGCCAGACGTGGTCCATCACGCTGAGCTTGGCAAACCCGGCGTCCTCGGCTGCGGTGGCGATGCGGGTCAGGTTCCTGCCCAGACCTGGCGGGCCTTCTGGCCAGGTGAAATCGGGCACATGCAGGCCAAGCTTCATGGCGTTACCCCTCCGGAAGAACCCATACGTCCAGGTCCGAGACGGTGACGAGGTCACCGAGCGACAGACTGGCACCGGCGCCGGCCCCTGCGCAAGCTGACGGAGCCCCCGCCGGGGTGGAGGAGGCCATCACCCGCCTTGACCGCGCCTGTGGCCGCTCCTGTCCGGGACACCGTGATGTCGCGTACGGACCAAGGCCAGCTGGACAGGTGGGGTGAGGCGGCAGCTACCGCTGAATCGCTCAGCGACGTCTTCGGCAGCTAGCGGCCGGAAGCGGGTTTCAGCCCCCGGCGACTGCCTCGCGGACCGCGGGGACGACCTCGGTGGCCCAGCGACCGAGTGCTACCGCAGGGGGGGTGTCGTCGGTCGACCGGTAGACGAAACCGCCCGCTCGGTGCTCCAGCACCGCGCCGGTGAGTTCCTCGGCCCACTGGGCGGCACTGCCGCCGATCCAACGGCCGTCGCTGTCGCGGGTGGCGGGCAGCGGGTCGGGGGTGATCCGGCCGCCGAAATTGAAGATGCTGGCGACCTCGGCCGGATCCCGGCCGGCGGACGCGGCCGACTCGTCGATCAGCGGGCGCGCCTGACGGTAGGCCGGTGTGAGCCAGTCCGCGGCGCGAGGAGGAACCCAGCCGTCGGCCAGCCTGCCGGTGACGGCCAGCGATCTTGGCCCGCCGGAGCCGGTCCAGACCGGCGGGGCCGGGGACGGCGCTGGCTCTATGCCGGAGACGTGGTAGAACTCCCCGTCGAAGGTCACCGGGTCTCCGCCGCCCGATAGCGCCCGGACCAGCTGGATTGCTTCCGCCATCTCCCGCACAGCCGCCCCGGGGCTCAGCCGTGGCACGCCGAAGTTGGCGATCTGGTCCCACAGGCCCCCTGCGCCGATTCCGAAGATGATCCGCCCGCCGGACAGGGCCGACAGCGACGTGAGCGTCCGGGCCAGCAGCGGCGCGGGCCTGCTGGGGTTGGTGACCGTGACGACGCCGACGATGCGGGAAGTCCGCCCGAGGGCCACGCCCAGCGTTGCGTAGGCGTCGAGCCGGTCGCCGAAGTACGGGTGATCGGCGATCGTCAGCAGGTCAAGCCCGTCCCGGTCGGCCTGGACCGCGGATTCGAGGACCTGGCCCGCATCCCCCACAGCCGCTCCGTTCCAGGCCCCGGCGCCGAGACCGAACAGCACCTTCTGTTGCGGCATGACGTTGTTCCCTCTCTCCGGATGGCCCGGCCGAGCCTCAGCGGTTCCTGATGATCTTCCTGCGGTAGGCCAGGCTGCCGGCGCCCCCGAGTATCGCGGCGCCACCAAGCACGAACAGCCACCCGTCTTGCAGCCCGGCCGTGCCGCCGCCGCCGGTGGCCGGAGCAGCAGTGGGGAACGGGCTGGTCGTCGGCGACGGGCTCAGCGACGGTGACGGGCTGGACGACAGCGCCGGGCTGGGTGACACGGCCGGCGTCGGGGTCGCACTAGGGCTAACGCTGGGCGAGGCGTCCCGGGACGTGCTGGGCGAGGCCGTGGCCGACCCGCTCGGCTGGGGCGAGGAAGGAGGAAGCGCCGCCGAACTGTTGGTCGCGCAGGCTGAAATGGCAGCACAGGCGAGTAATGCCAGCATGAACGCGCGTGCAGCTGCCAGCATCGCGCGGAGCCCGGGCCTCGCCGCCGCGTCCTGCGCCTTCATGGACCCTCCTTGAGCGTCGGCAGGTGGCCGCCCGTATTTCCGAGGGCCATGAAGGTAATGCCCATCTACCGAGCATGCATGCAATGGCATGTTAACCATGGCTATGTCAGGCTACGCACTAGTGGTGCTCCTGCCGGGCGGCTGAGAAAGGGCGGCAGCGTTGGGGCGCGTGGAGTGGCGGCGCATCGCCGGGCTGCGCGTGGTCATGTCCTGGCCGGAGACCGGGTACGCCCCGCCGCCGCGCGTACCGCACAGCCTGCGAGCCCGCGCTGCCGGGATGGCTGGCGTCCTTCTCGTCATCGCCGGGGCCGCCGCTATCGGCGCGGCGGTCAGCGCCCAGAGGCACGCTCCCCAGCCTTCGCCAGCCGCATCAGGAGCGATTGGCCCGTCAGCGAACCGCGACCGCGGACCATCGCTGCAGCGCTCACCTCCCATGTCGGTGAACATCCCGGCCATCGACGTAAGTTCGGACCTGCTGCACCTCGGAGACACCGCTGACGGTGCGATTCAGGTACCGTCGCTGCCCGCGCAGGCCGGCGACGCGGCGTGGTACGAGGGCTCAGTGACGCCCGGCGAGCTCGGCACATCGGTGATCGAGGGTCACCTGGACAGCTACCAGGGGCCTGCCGTCTTCTTCCGGCTGGGCGCCCTGCGCCCCGGAGACAGGGTCGATGTGCAGCTAGCAGACGGTATGACCGCGGTGTTCAGAGTCACTGGCGTTCGCCGTTATCTCAAGTCGAACTTCCCGGCGAGAGCCGTTTACGGCACGGCCAACTACGCGGCGCTCCGCCTGATCACATGCGGAGGCGCCTTCGACTACGCCACCGGTCATTACCTCAGCTCCGTTGTGGTGTTCGCGTCCCTTGCCTCGTCGCGCCGGGCCGCCTGAGCCAGCGTTCAGCTGGTGAATGTCGGGTCTGCCCCGTGCATGACCCGTGCTCGCCCGCTGGGTTCCTCCCAGTCCTCTGACCGGCCGAATGCTGTCATGTCCAGCATCGCGTAAGCGGGGATCAACGGCTCCGCTCCCCGGGCGTAGACCGAATAGGTGTGGAAGATCTCCCCGCCGTTGCGCAGGAAGCAGCTGTACCCCGGCATTTCCTCGGACTCACCGTCATCGATCTTGTCCGAGAGGTCCTGGTAGTTGTAGTTGACCTGCGACGCGTCGACAGTGGCCTGGAAGTCGCGGTTGAAGTCGCTGCCCGCCGAGGAATACCACGGCACTGCCCAGCCCCTGGCGGCCTGGTAGGCCTGGAGCTTGGCGAGCGGGGCGACGGACACGAAAGCCAGCGCGGTGTCCCGGGACCGGAGCTGGGCCAGCAGCGGCTCCGAGATCACATCGAGCGCGGCCGTGCAGCCGGGACAGGCCGCGTCCCAGTCTGCGCCGAACATGACATGCTGCACGATCAGCTGGCTGCAGCCGCTGAACAAGTCGCCAAGGGTGACAGTCCTGTCCGGGCCGTCGAAGGTGTAGGACTTGCCGACTCTGACCATGGGCAGCCGACGCCGCTCCGCGTTCAGTGCGACGCGGGCTCTGGTCTGCTCCTTCTCCCTGGCGAGCAGGCGCACCCTGGCCTCGAGCCACTCCTCGCGCGATACCACCTCCGGCAAAGCCATCCCGATCCTCCTCGTACCTGCTGGGCCTGCGGGCCAGGCCCCTGGTACTCCAGACGGACCGCCGTACCGGAACTAATCGCGCGTGGGTGCGCCTGATCACCGTCAACGAGCTGGCCTGCAGCGGGTTACCGCCACACTGGCCTGCCCAGCGGCACATGCCGGCCGCCGCTGGCCTTGGTCGCGGCCCCAAGGTAGACCCAGGCACCGACGGCGGCGAAGGTCATCGCGATAGCGCCGGCAGCCTTGGTCATGTTGGAGTTCGTCTGATACGTGGCGATGAGCAGTACCACCAGTGCGGCCTCGACCAGCACCAGGACCGCTGTGAAGGCCAGCGGCAGCTTGAGCGTCCCCAACAGGAGCAAGCCGATCACGACTATCCAGGTGATCAGGAACGCCTCCGTCGTCCGGGCGACATCGCCCGGGAGGATACCGAACCAGCCATGCATCAGTCCGAGCAGCAGCAGCGCGTAGCTGAGCCAGAAGCCGGCAAAGACGCCGAAGATGGCCGCTACCGCGTTCTGGCCGGTGGCGGCGGCCCAGATCGTGGCCAGGAACAGCCCGGCCGAAGCCGCGGCCAGGATGATCGGCAGCGAGGCACCCACAGCGAGCGCAGGCACAGCCCCGATCAGCACCAGGCCCAGTGCGACCGACCCGGCAATGAAGCTCGGGAGTCCCAGTACCGAGGGATCCCCGGTCAGCGGTCCCGTAGCAGCGGCTCGGGCCTCGGCCTCTGGTGCGGCCTGCCGGCCAGCCGGTTCGGCTTCTGTCACCCCGCCGCGCTCTCCCGCTGTCGCGGGGCCGGTGCCGGCCGTGGCGGAGCGGGCAGCGGGCACCGAGGTACGGGGGTCATCCACTGGCTGCAGGTCGGAATCCCGAGCCGATTCTCCTGACCCATGTCGCAAACGTCGCATCGCTCCCCCTTTGACGAAGTCGCTCAGGAGCCAGAACATGACTGTGCACAACTTGCCTACAGCCGCCACCTGGCTGCGCACATCTCAAAATGAGGCGGTCCGGCGCTTACCGCTGGTCAGACCCCCGCCGGGGCGACGATGCCGTACTCACGGATCTTGCGGTAGATGGTCGCCCGCGACATCCCGAGCGCCTCGGCGGCCTGCACCTTGTTCCCGTTGCTGGCCAGCAGGCCTGCCGTGATCGCGTCGCGCTCCATCGATTCCAGCGGCGTCAGCAGCCTTCTGGACACCGACCAGCACTCGGGCGGCAGGTCCTGCGGCTGAATCACCCCGCTGCGGCGGTGCCGCACGACACGCCGCATGACCTGCCAGGCCTGCTCGACGTTCCCCGGCCAGCCAAAGCGCATCAGCAGCTGCATCGCCTCGGGCGAGCAGGAAAGCCCGCCGTGGCGGCCCAGCCGTCCGAGGAAGAACGGTACCAGCTCGTGCAGGTCGTCGATGTGGTGCCGAAGCGGCGGCACCTCGATGGTGCGAGGGAAGAACCGGAGCAGCCTGGCCAGATCGTCGCCGCCAGGCTGGCTCAGGGTCACCGCAAGCCAGAGCGAACCATCCCGCTGTGCCGCTCTGGCCTCCTGCAGCGCGCCGGCCAGCGCGCCCCGATGCCTGGGGCCCAGCCGGTCGACGTGGCTGATCACCAGGTCACCCTCGCCCTGCAGCAGCTCACGGCGCACCTCAGCCAGCCATCCTGAGCCGGCGTCGGCTGCGTCGAGCACCCGGAAGTGGCCTGCCGGGTCACGGCGCTGGTGCACCCCGCCCAGCAACGCCAGCTTGCCGACGCCAGGCTCGCCCTCCAGCACCAGCCACTCCCCCGACTCGCGGGCTGCCTCGACGTCCCGGCACGCCCGCAGCCACAGCGCTCCGGAGCCGACCAGGCCGGGCAGGGGCATCGGCGCCCGCGCCCCCCGCCTGCCCGTCCGGCCCGCATCCCTGGCCCTCCTGCCCGTGGCCGGACTTACTGCTGCGGCCGCGGGCATGGCAGTCGTGGTCCCCGCGTTCCCGGCCGTCGCGGCCGGGGCCGCTGCGCCACGGGCCGCGGAACCCGCTGCGTCGCCACCTGCGAGGAGTCGCACGTGCACGATGCCGCCGAATGGCGGGTCGCCCGCACTCAGCGGCCGGCAGTGCACCCGGGCCCTGGCACCAGTCGGCAGGTCGACGTCGATCGCCAGGGTCCGGCCGCTGGCCAGCGCCTCGGCCGCCTGACCGACGAGCACCATCTGATCGCCCGGATCGAGCACCTCCCGGGCCTGGTCGTTGCTCAGCAGCATGTCGTTGCTGAGCGCGAGCACGATGCCCGGCGTGTGCCGGCATGCGCGCCGGTACTCCTGCAGCAGCCCGAGTTCGTGCTCGCTGGTGTCGGCGAGCAGCGCGTGGGCGATCTGATCGGCGGTTGTCCGCGACAGCACTATCAGCAGCGGGTCAGCGTCCTTGCGCCAGCAGGTCAGGTCGATGAGGCCAAGGGTCTTGCCAGAGATAGGGTGCCGGATCGGTGTCCCGGCGCAGGCCAGGTCCTCCAGGTTCTCGGCATAGTGCTCGTGCCCGAAGACGTGCGCTGGGCGGCCGCCCTCCAGCGCCGTGCCGATACCGTTCGTTCCGACAGACCGTTCGGAGTAGCTGAACCCGGGCGCGAGCTGCACGCTGTCCAGGTGATGGTCGAGGTCGCTGTCGGCCCGCAGCCGGAAGAGCACGAGCCCATTGGGGTCGGTGAGGATGATGCTGATCGGCTGGCCCTCCAGGTTCTCGCGCAGCTGCCAGAGCACCGGCATCGCGGCGCGGGTCAGCGGCGTGTCCAGATCTGGATCACTGAGGTAGGACAGGTCTACTCGGTCGGCAGCGACCTTCCACCCGCGGGACCGCCGCCAGGACGCCAGGATAATGTTGCGCACCCCGGCGAGCCCGCCACGCGGCTCTCCCGCCGAGGCCGTCAGGAACTGCTCCCGCGCGTCTGCCAGCCGGTCACGGCCGGTCACGGCCGGGTAGTGCGCCCTGGTTTGCGCCCCTCGATTCGCTGCGCCGCCCCGCATGAGTCCACCCCCCGCCTGTGGTGCCGCTGCGTCAGCCGGTTCACCTGCGGAGACAGCACGCGGCTCCTCAGGTAGTGGTACCCCGTCAGAGTCGCGCCCACCGGTTCCAGGGCCTGTCTCATGTTGAGACCGCCAGCGCGGCCCCGTGGCTATTTGCTGGTAGATACACCGGCCAGCCTCCGATCCGGGCGGAGGGGGGTGAGTGATGGACTCGCCGGGCGAGTTCCAGGGTGGGAGTTACAACCCCTGGAGCGTCGTTAACCTGGTGTTCGCGCACCTGGCTGAGCAGGGTATGCACCCGATCCTGGGCGAGGCCGGTGACCCGGGCAGGCCCGCGGCGGACCTGCTGCGGGCCCTTGGGATCGAGCCCGTGGCCGAAGGCACGAGTCAGGCTTCGGGCGAGATAACGCAGCACCTGGCCGCCATCCGGGACGCCGTATTCGGTGACGGCTAACCGGTGGCTGGCGCAGCGGTCTGTCAGGCACACAGGCAGTCCGGCCGGCCAGAAGAAGGGGGTGACGATGAGTCGCCAGAGTGTGGCCAAGGCCCACCAGAAGATCCAGGAGCTTTCCTGGGAGCCGCGCTATCACGAGCCGGTATCCCAGTACGGCACCGACTACACATTCCAGAAGGCGCAGAAGAAGGACCCGCTCAAGCAGGTCCTCCGCTCGTACTTCCCGATGCAGGAGGAGAAGGACCACAGAGTATATGGCGCTGAGGATGGCGCCATCCGTGGCAATATGTTCCGGAATGTCCAGGAGCGGTGGCTGGAGTGGCAGAAGCTGTTCCTTTCCATCATCCCGCTGCCGGAGATCTCGGCCGCCCGGGCGATGCCGCTGCTGTTCCGTACAGTGCCCAACCCAGAGCTGCACAACAGCCAGGCGATCCAGATGATCGACGAGGTCCGGCACTCCACGATCCAGCAGAACCTCAAGCGCCTGTACATGAACAACTACATCGACCCGTCCGGGTTCAACATGAGCCTTCGTGGGTTCCACGACGACTACTGCGGGACGATCGGGCGTCAGTTCGCCGAGGCGTTCATCACTGGTGACGCGATCACAGCGGCGAGCATTTACCTGACGATCGTGGCCGAGACGGCATTCACGAACACCCTGTTCGTGGCTATGCCCGCTGAGGCCGCGGCGAACGGCGACTACCTGCTGCCGACGGTGTTCCACTCGGTGCAGTCCGACGAGTCCAGGCACATCAGCAACGGTTACGCGACGCTGCTGATGGCGCTGTCCGACGAGAGCAACCGCCAGCTGCTCGAGCGCGACCTGCGGTACGCCTGGTGGAACAACCACCGGGTGGTTGACGCGGCCATCGGCACCTTCATCGAGTACGGCACCAAGGACCGCCGCAAGGACCGCGAGTCGTACGCCGAGATGTGGCGGCGGTGGATCTATGACGACTACTACCGCAGCTACCTGGTGCCGCTGGAGAAGTACGGGCTGACCATCCCGCACGACCTCATCGAAGAGGCGTGGAACCAGATCTGGAACAAGGGTTACGTGCATGAGGTAGCCCAGTTCTTCGCCACCGGATGGCTGGCGAACTACTGGCGGATCGACCCGATGACCGACAAGGACTTCGAGTGGTTCGAGTACAAGTACCCGGGATGGTACGACAGGTACGGCAAGTGGTGGGAGAACTACAACCGGCTCTCGCGGCCGAACGGCCACCACCCGATCGTCGCCGAGGACGTCGACTACCAGTACCCGCAGCGGTGCTGGACCTGCATGGTTCCGTGCCTGGTCCGCGAGGACATGGTGATCGATGAGGTCGACGGGCAGGTGCGTACCTACTGCCACGAGGCCTGCCGGTGGACCGACACTGTCGCCTTCCGGCCGACCTTCCAGGGCCGGTCCACGCCGAACATGGGCCAGCTGATCGGCAAGAGGGAGTGGGAGACCCTCTACCACGGCTGGAACTGGGCCGACGTGGTCAAGGACATGGGGTTCGTGCGGGACGACGGCAAGACGATGACCGCACAGCCGCACCTGGACCTCGACCCGAAGAAGATGTGGACGCTGGACCACCTGCGCCGCATGCCAGCGGTGCAGAGCCCCAACGTTCTGCTCAACGAGATGTCCCCGGAGGAGCGGGAGGCGTTCCACGCCAGCTACGTGCGCGGCGGGCCGGCTGGCCGCTACGCACCAGCGGATACCTGAGGCACAACCTGGAGGGGGCCGCCGGACCGGATGCCCGCCGGCCCCCTCCAGCTGAGGGGAGTCATGGCCGATAAGCACGTCGTGCGGTTCGAGCCAGTCGGCATAAAGATCGACGTGGCCGAGGACCAGACGATCCTGCGCGCCGCAGCTGAGCAGGGAATCATGCTCATGCACGGCTGCAAGGAGGGCCAGTGCTCGTCCTGCAAGTCATTCATCCTCGACGGCGACGACATCGAGCTGGAGCGGTATTCCACTTTCGCGCTGCCCGACTTCGAGCGGGAGGAAGGCTACACGCTGCTGTGCCGGGCCCACGCGTACGAGGACATCACGATCGAGCTGCTCAACTACGACGAGGACATGATCCGGTCGGGGCTGCCCATCCAGGAGGCGGTCGCCGAAGTGGCCGCCAGCGAGCCCGTCACCCACGACATGCGCCGCCTGGTCCTGCGCCTTATCGAGCCGGCGGAGCTGCGGTTCTTCCCGGGCCAGTATGTCGACATCACTGTCCCGGCCACCACTCAGACCCGTTCATTCTCCATGGCCAATATTCCGGGCGGGAAGAACGGGGACAGCGCGTCGGCCGGGTCAGCCAGCGAACTCGAGTTCGTCATCAAGATCTACCCGGACGGGCTGTTCTCGCACTATCTGGACACGCGGCTGGCAATCGGCGACCGGCTGGAGCTCACTGGGCCGTTCGGTGTGTTCACGCTGCGCGAGAGCGAGGACGCCCCGCTGATCTTCGTAGGCGGCGGCGCCGGGATGGCTCCCATCCTGTCGCTGCTGAGGTCGATGGCCGAGCGCGCTATCCAGCGCCCGGCCACTTATTACTACGGCGCGCGGCGCCGCCGCGACCTGTGCTTCGAGGCTGAGCTGCGCGCGCTGGAGGAAGCCCTGCCCAGCTTCCGCTACCTGCCCGCGCTGTCCGAGCCGGGCGGCGACGGCTGGGAGGGCGAGACCGGCTTGATCACCGACGTGGTGCGACGGCACGAGGACGACCTGGCCGGCGCGCACGCGTACGTATGTGGCCCGCCGCCGATGGTGGAGGCGGCGCTGCCGATGCTGGCCGACCTCGGAGTGGCCGACAAGCGCATCTACTACGACAAGTTCACCACGACCGGTGACCCGGAGGATGCCGACGCAGGAGGGGAGAGCCCATGACAACGGAGCATGTGACCACGGGGCCAGAACGCAGCGTGCCGAGGGTAGTCTTCACCGATGCCGAGGCCGGGGCAAAGGAGTTCCCGGACTCGGATAACCGCAAGTTCACGTACTACACGCCCGCCCGGCGCAAGGCCACGCACTACGAGGACGTGACCGTTGAGGTACAGCCGGACACGCGGCACTACCTGAGCCAGGGCTGGATCTACGGCTTCTCCGACGGGACCGGCGGCTACCCGCTGGAGTGGACCGCCCTCAAGGCCTGGGGCTCTGACCGGCCCGAGCCGGAGCGCTTTCCCGGATCCGGCGGCAAGGGCTACGAGTGGCCAGCGCTCGGCTGGCACGAGTTCCGCGACCCGAACGAGGAGTGGGAACTCACCATCTACCGCTACAACGCCAACGTTGTGCGCCAGCTCAACCAGAACGTGGACAACGCGCGGCAGTCGAAGGCGTTCGAGCAGTGGAACCGCAGCTGGGTGCGCTTCGTCGAGCGCAACCTCGGTGCCTGGATGCACGTCGACCACGGTCTGGGGATCTACTTGTTCTCCAACGCCAACCGCCGGGCCCCGACGAACATGCACAACAACGCGATCTCGGTGAACGGCATGCACCGGATCCGGTCAGCGCAGGACCTGGCACTCTACAACCTCACGCTGAGCGAGGAGATCACCATCTTCGACGGCTCGGCGCACCAGGACACCTGGGACAACGACCCGGCGTGGCAGGGCGTCCGCGAGGTCGCCGAGCAGCTCACCGGGATCGACGACTGGTGCGAGGCCATCCTCGCGTCGAACGTCGTCTTCGAGCCGCTGGTCGGCGAGCTGTTCCGGAGCCACCTGGTGCAGCACGCGGCGCCGCGCAACGGCGACTTCGTGACCCCGACGATCATCGGGGCGGAGGAGTACGACTTCGCCGAGCGCGACCTGCGCTACACCCGGGCCATGTTCGAGCTGCTGGCCAATGACCGTGAGTTCGGCGACCAGAACAAGGCGATCATGCAGGACTGGCTGTCCACATGGGTGCCGCGCGCGATCACAGCCGCCCGCACGCTGCAGCCGCTGTGGTCGCAGCCGGAGTTGAAGCCACCGCGCTTCGAGGACGGCCTCGACCTGGCCAAGAGCCGGTTCGCCGGCATCGTATCCGACCTGGGTCTGCAGACACCGAAGGAGCTGGTGCAGTGACCACGTTCAAGACAGCGGAGAGCCCGTTCAAATCCAACAACACCGCATCCGGCAGAAGCGGCTTCACCCTCATGAACAACCAGGTCGGCGAGGTGGTGGCGGAGGTGATGGCCACGAAGCCGAACGTCAAGGTCACCTACCTGCCGTCGATGATGCGGGTCGACGCGACCGGGCGGATGGAGGTCGTCTACGACGAGATCTCTGAGGCGCTGGGCGAGGAGCCCGGGTTCTTCGACAGCGCCGAGCTCGAGGAGGACATGTCGACGCACTACGGCCGGATGATCCACACCGACGAGAAGACGATCTTCGTCGCCAACCCGGAGGACGCCGCGGAGGAACTCGGCTTCGACCTTAAGACGGTATCAACGTAGCCGTCCGCGGGCACAACTCGGGGTAACACCCCAGCCTGCGCTGGGGTGACCCCGGACCGTCCCGCGGAGCGTGCAAGGAGGCACGGTGTACGAGAAAGATGGCGAGAAGTACTTCATCGTCGACGGCCACCTCCACTACTGGAACGCCGCGCCCGACAACTGGGTGCCGGGCGCGGAGAACTTCGCCAAGGGATGGATCGAGTGCTTCCACGCTTACCAGGGCCTCGGCCCGCCCGAGACGCACTGGCCGCTTGAGCACTTTGAGAAGTACTCAGAAGACGACCTGATGAAGGACGTCTTCGACGACGGCCACGTGGACGTCGCGATCTTCCAGCCGACATATCTGAAGGAGTGGTACAAGGAGGGCTTCAACACCACCGAGCGCAACGCGCTGATGGGACAGAAGCACCCAGGCAAGTTCGTCTACAACACCCGCTGGGACCCGCGCGAGGGCGATAAGGGACTGGCCCAGCTCCGGGAGAACGTCGAGCGTTTCGGCTCCAAGGGCTGCAAGCTGTACACCGCCGAGTGGAGCAACGGCTCGCGTGGCTGGAAGCTGACCGACCCCGAGGCCTACCGCTACCTGGAGGCCTGCCAGGAGCTCGGCGTCAAGAACGTCCACGTGCACAAGGGCCCGACGATCTGGCCGCTGGACAAGGACGCGTTTGACGTGTCCGACGTCGACCACGTTGCCACCGACTTCCCGGAGCTGAACTTCATCGTCGAGCACGTCGGGCTGCCGCGGATCGAGGACTTCTGCTTCATAGCGGTGCAGGAGCCGAACGTCTACGCTGGCCTGGCCGTGGTCATCGGCGGGCTGATGCACGCGCGGCCGAGGTTCTTCGCCAAGGTCATGGGCGAGCTGCTGTTCTGGGTCGGCGAGGACAAGATGCTCTTCGGCAGCGACTACGCGATCTGGGAGCCGAAGTGGCAGGTCGAGGGGTTCGTTGACTGGGAGATGCCAGACGGCGACGAGTTCGCTGACTACCCGCGGCTGAGCTCGGACGGCAAGAAGAAGATCCTTGGGCTGAACGCCGCCCGGCTGTACGGGATTGACGTGCCCGCCGAGTATCACCTGCACGAGCAGCGCATCGCCGGCGTGGCCGGGTCATGACGACCCTGCCCTCGACCTCGCCGGCGGGGCCGGGGGGGCTGAGCGTGGTGGGTCGTGCCGGCCATCCCGCGGGCGCTGAACGCTGCCCGGGGGATGACCGCCACGACCTGGGGTCACCGCCGCCGGTACTTACCAGGGAACTGGCGGCGGCCGTCCTGTCCGCTCTGGCGGCCGTCCGCGATCCCGAGCTGGACGAGCCGATCACTTCGCTCGGCTTCGTGACGTCAGCCACGGTCTCGCGTGACGGCGACGCGCAGGTCCGGCTGCGGCTGCCGACCTACTTTTGCGCGCCAAACTTCGCGTTCCTGATGGTGGCCGACGCGTACGACGCGGTCGCGGGTCTTGACGGTATCCGCAGCGCGCAGGTGGTGCTGGAGGATCACTTCGCCTCGGACGCGATCAACGGCGGCGTGGCCGCCCGGGCGGGCTTTGCCCGCGCATTCGACGGCGAGGCCGTCGGC
The DNA here is from genome assembly GCA_963815375.1 of uncultured Actinomycetota bacterium. GTDB lineage: Bacteria > Actinomycetota > Actinomycetes > Streptosporangiales > Streptosporangiaceae > JASHPR01. Next base: position 1,076,629 of record CAWFGX010000001.1, read on the forward strand.
GAGCTGCACGAGCTGCGCACGAACTTCCTGCGCAAGGCCGTGATGGCCGGCACCGACCATGTGTGCCGTCCGCTGCTGGCCGGGGGCGCCGGGCCCGCGTCGCTGGTGGAGATGACCCTCGGCCAGCTTCCCGCGTCGCCTGGTCTTGACCGGCTGCGGCAGCGGCGATCCGAACTCGGCCTGCCCGCGGGCGACGAAGCCCCGCTGGTCATTGACCCGGTGACCGGTGCCGGTGTGGGCGAAGGAGAGCTGCCGCTCCACCTGCGCCGGGCCCGCGTCACCGGTATCAGCATCCAGGCGAACGCGAGTATCTGCCGGGGGATGCTCCAGGCCCGGTACGCGACCTCCCCTTCAGCCGAGGAAACCGAGAGGAAGCCTTAATGAAGGCAGTCCGGCTGCATGAGTTCCACGCTCAGCCAGTGATCGACGAGGTGCCCGAGCCCGTCATCTCCGGCCCGAACGACGTGATCGTGAAGATCGGCGGCGCCGGGGTCTGCCGCACCGACCTGCACATCATCGACGGGCAATGGGACGCGGCGATGGGCACACCGCTGCCGTACATCCTGGGTCACGAGAACGCAGGCTGGGTGCACGCTACTGGCCCGGCGGTCACCAGCGTGGCCGAGGGCGACACGGTGATCCTGCACCCGACGCCGACCTGCGGCCTGTGCCGGGCCTGCCGGGCAGGCGACGACATGCACTGCGTCAGGAGCGAGTTCCCTGGCCTGTCCCGCGACGGCGGGATGGCGGAGTTCCTGCTCACCTCAGAGCGGGCCTGTGTGAAGCTGAATCCGCAGACCCAGCCAGCCGACGTCGCCGCACTGGCCGACGCCGGGATCACCGCCTATCACGCGGTCCGCAAGGCCCTTCCGCTGCTGTACCCAGGCACCACGTGCGTGGTCACCGGTGCCGGCGGACTGGGCCACATCGGCATCCAGTGCCTGGCCGCGCTCACCGCCACGAGAGTCGTGGTGGTCGACCGCAGCCCCGACGCGCTGAAGCTCGCCGAGCAGCTCGGTGCCCGGCACACCGTGGTGGCCGACGGGGACCAGGTCGAGGCGGTGAAGGAGCTCACAGGCGGCCGCGGCGCCGACGTCGTGCTCGACTTCGTCGCCGAGCAGGGCGCCGAGATGGATGGCTGGGCGATGACAGCCGAGGCCGGCTCGTACTTCGTGATCGGCTATGGCGGCACGCTGACGATCCCGACCCTGGACATCATCTCGACCGAGCGCAACATCATCGGCAACATCGTGGGTACCTACAACGACCTGGCCGAGCTCATGGTGCTGGCCCAGGACGGCAAGGTGACCCTGCACACCAGGACCTACCCGCTAGCCGAGGCGCCCGAGGCCCTGGCCGACCTGGACGCTGGCCGGGTCCGCGGACGCGCCATCCTCGTGCCCTAGCGCGGAGCCTGGCAGGCGACAAGGAGGACCACACCACAACCTGAGTGCGATTAGGGGGAGCCATGGCCAAGGAACTGCGGTTCGGGGAGGACGCCCGCGGACGTTTGCTCGCGGGCGTGGACAAGCTCGCTGATGCCGTGAAGCCGACGCTGGGGCCGAAGGGCCGCAACGCGATCCTGGAGAAGGTCACCGGCTCCCCGGTGGTCACCAACGACGGCGTGACGATCGCGCGCGAGGTCTACCTGCAGGACCAGTTCGAGAACATGGGCGCTCAGCTGGTGAAGGAAGCGGCGATCAAGACCAACGACATCGTCGGCGACGGCACCACGACGGCAACCGTCCTGGCTCAGGCGATAGTCCGGGAGGGCATGGCCGCGATCGGTGACGGCGCCAACCCCGTGCTGCTCAAGAGGGGCATCGACCTTGCCGTCGGCCGCCTGGTCGAGTACCTGGACAAGGTGGCCCGGCCGGTGACCACTGAGCAGGACTACGCGCGGGTGGCCGCGATCTCCGCTAATGACGACGAGACCGTCGGGGCAGTGATCGCGAATGCGCTGCACACGGTCGGCGACGCAGGCGTAATCACCGTCGAGGAAGCCGCGGTTCCCGGCATGAGCGTCGAGTTCACCGAGGGCTTCGAGTTCGAGAACGGGTACCTCTCGCCCTACATGGTGACGAGCCCGGCCGCCATGGAAGCGGTCCTCGACGAGCCGTACCTGCTGCTGTGCAGCGAGAAGATCACAAAGGTGCAGCAGCTGATGCCGCTGCTGGACAAGATCATGCAGGCGCCGCGCCCGCTGCTCATCATCGCCGAGTCCGTCGAGGGCACTGCGCTGAGCATGCTCGTGCACAACCACGTCAGCGGCGTCTTCCAGTGTGTGGCCGTGCGGGCGCCGGGGTTCGGCGACCGGCGGCTGCACAAGCTGGAGGACATCGCGGCGCTGACCGGCGGCACCGTCTTCAGCAGGCACTCCGGACTCACCCTGGAGACGCTGACTGTTGAGCACCTCGGCCGGGCGGCCCAGGTGCGGGTCACCGCCGACTGGACCACGATCATCGGCGGCCATGGCTCAGCGGCCGACGTCGAATTCCGGCTGACACAGCTGCGGGCCGAGCTCGAGCGGGCCAGCTACGGGGTTGACGAGGATGTTCTGACCGAGCGGATCGGCGCTCTGTCGGGCAAGGTCGCAGTGATCCGCGTGGGCGCTGCGACCCCGGCAGAGCTGAAGGAGCTGCAGCACCGCGTGGAGGACGCGCTGTCGGCCACCAGGGCCGCGATGGCCGAGGGCATCGTCGCGGGCGGCGGGGCGGCGCTGCTGCACGCCAGGGCAGCGCTGGATAAGGTGACCGCCCACGGAGACTACGCCGCGGGCGTGGAGATCGTCCGCCGCGTGCTGTCCGAGCCGGCCAGCCTGATCGCGGCCAACGCGGGCTACTCCGGCGAGGAAGTCACGACCCGGCTGGCGCCGCTTGCCGCCGACGAGGGTTTCGACGCCCTGAAGGGCCTGTACGGCAACATGATCGACATGGGCATCGTGGACCCGCTCCGTGTGACCCGGTCGGCGCTTCAGGGTGGCGCCTCGGTCGCCGGGCTGCTGCTCACCACCAGCACCCTGGTGGCTGAGGAACAGACGCCGTGGGGCGGGAGCCGGGCGCTGATGACCGAGTACGGCGCCCTGGACGAGGGCCTGCACCAGCCGTCGCCGGACGCCACAATGCCGCAGTCGCTCGGGCTTGGGCCGTCCGTGGGCTGATCCGTGGCGCTGGTCAGCGAGTCCCCATCGACCCCGGCGCCAGCAGCGGGGGCCAGCGGGTTCGAGCTGCTGCGCTCGCGCGGCCGGGTTCTCGGCGTGGTCGCGCTGCTCGGCCCGGCGTTCGTCGCGGCGGTCGCCTACGTGGACCCGGGCAACTTCGCGACGAACTTCGCGGCCGGCGCCCGGTTCGGGTACGCACTGGCCTGGGTTGTCGTGGTCGCCAACATCATGGCGATGCTGGTGCAGTACCTGTCGGCCAAGGCAGGCGTGGCAACTGGGCGGGACCTGCCTGAGCTGTGCCGTGAGCACTACAGGCCGGGGGTTAGCGCGGGCCTGTGGGTCCAGGCGGAGCTGGTCGCGATGGCGACTGACCTCGCTGAGTTCGTCGGGGCCGCGATCGGCCTGAACCTTCTGTTCGGCGTGCCGCGGCTGATGGCCGGCCTGGCGACCGCGGTGCTGGCCTTCGCGGTCCTGGCACTGCAGCAGCGCGGGTACCGGCCGTTCGAGCTCGCGGTGGCGGCGCTGCTCGGCATCGTGTTCCTGGGGTTCGGCTACGACCTGATGGCCGCCGGGCCGCAGCCGCGGGCGATAGCCGCCGGGCTGCTGCCCGGCCTGGACGGCAACGCGCTGCTGCTTGCGACCGGCATCGTCGGGGCGACCGTCATGCCGCACGCGATCTACCTTCATTCGGCGCTGACCAAGTCCCGGGTCTCCTGCCGCGACGCGGGCGAGCGCCGCAACCTGCTGCGGTTCCAGCGGATCGACGTGCTCACCGCGCTGGGCGCCGCGGGCCTGGTCAACCTGGCGATGCTGTTCGTGGCCGCGGCCGTGTTCCACCACGACGGCCGGCCCGGCGCCGACTCGATCGAGGCGGCGCACGCGGGCCTGGGCCAGCTAGTGGGCGGGAGCGCCGCGCTCGCGTTCGCGGTGGCGCTGCTCGCCTCGGGCCTGTCCTCGTCCAGCGTCGGCACCTACGCAGGACAAGTGGTGATGGCCGGGTTCATCCGCCGCCGCATCCCGCTGTACGCCCGCCGCGCGGTGACCATGCTCCCCGCCCTGCTGGTGCTCGGCCTCGGCCTGCCCGCCACAGGCAGCCTGGTGATCTCGCAGGTCGTACTCTCGTTCGGGATCCCGTTCGCTCTGGTCCCGCTGGTTACCCTGACCAGGCGCCGCGACGTCATGGGCTCGCTGGTCAACCGCCCGCTCACTACGGCGCTCGCGTCCGCTGTCACCGCCGTGATTGTCCTTCTGAACGTAAGCCTGCTGGCGATCACCGTACTGCGGTTAACCGCCACAGCGGGGAGCGGGCTGAGCAGGCAGTCCCGCGATAAAGCGGCGGACCATCGAGGGGCTGCGGAGCACGTGCACAGCGGCCTGCGGCGCGTGCGCGGAGATTTCCCGCAGTACCTGCGGGAGGCTGCGGCGCCGGTAGTTCCGGAGCCAGCGCCAGTAGCTGGCGTTCTCCCGGCCGCGGCGGATCGTCCGCCACGCGCACCGCGCAAGCGCGAAATCCAGCAGGATGACGGTGTCGGCCGCATGGAGCCGGGCCGCCAGCCCGTCGTCGTACGGTCCGAGGTCGCCGTCCAGGATCCAGGAGTCGCGCCGGACCAGTTCCTGCTCGCGCGCCGCCCACTCAGCCGGGTCCGGCCCAACGGGCCCATCTGGTCCCGCCTGCCAGAACAGCGCGTCAAGCTCTGTCACCGGCAGGCCGGTCACCTGCCCCAGTTGCCGGGCCAGAACGGACTTGCCCGCGCCGCCGCGGCCCAGGATCACGACTCGCCTCACGGGAGCTTCAGACGACTCTCAGGCGGGTCGCAGTCACCTGGGCGACGTTAGCATCGGGCATCCCTGGCCCGTTCCTGTGGCTCAGCTCCCGGATCGCCGCCAGATTTGTGAGACAGTGTCACCACTTCTGAGCAGACGGCGGGTGAGCGATGTCAGGCGGCAAGGGCGGACGCTGGGCCGAGGCGGACGTACCCGGCCAGCACGGCCGGACGGCGCTGGTCACCGGGGCCAATTCCGGGCTGGGGTTCAGCGTCGCCGCAGTGCTCGCGGCCCGGGGCGCGACGGTGGTGCTGGCGTGCCGCGATGCCGGGAAGGCCAGGGACGCGGCCGACCGGATCGGTGCCGCCACGCCCGGTGCCGCCACTGAGATCGTGCGCCTGGACCTGGCCTCGCTCGCGTCGGTGCGGGAGGCGGCCGAGGAGGTCCGGTCGCGCCATACTGGCCTGGACCTGCTGATCAACAACGGCGGTGTGATGTTTCCGCCGCGTGCCGAGACCGAGGACGGATTCGAGCTCCAGCTCGGCACGAATCACCTTGGTCACTTCGCGCTCACCGGGCTGCTCCTTGACCGCCTCCTGGCCGTGCCAGGCTCCCGGGTCGTCGCTGTGAGCAGCCTCGCGCACCGCGCTGGCCGCATCAACTTCGACGACCTGCAGTCCGCGCGCCGGTACCGGCGCTTCGCCGCCTACGCACAGTCCAAGCTCGCGAACCTGATGTTCGCTCACGAACTGCAGCGGCGGCTAACCGAGGCCAGCGGGAAGACGATGTCGCTCGCCGCGCACCCGGGCTACTCGCGCACAAGCCTTGTCCGCCACATGCCGTCTTGGATGCAGGCCGCTGACGGGATTGCTGTCCCGCTGATCTCCCAGACCTCAGAGATGGGCGCCCTGCCGCTGCTGCGCGCGGCCACCGACCCGGCGGCCCGGGGCGGTGAGTTCTACGGCCCGGGCGGACCGGCGCAGCTGACTGGCTACCCGAAGCTGGTCGGGCAGAGCAAGGCCGCCCAAGATGCCGACGCTCAGCGCCGCCTGTGGTCGGAGTCGGAGCGGCTGACCGGGGTCACGTATCCTCTGTGACCGGCCATCTCCCGGTCTAGTCTCACCAGGCACCGGCGAGCTCGCTGCCGTACCAGGACTCGATGATCCGGTGCGCGATCGACACCGGCGGTGGCAGCTTGATGTCGCCCGCAGCGATCCTGGCTCGCAGCTCGTCCCGGGAGAACCAGCCGGCCTCCGCGATCTCCTCCTGATCGACCGTGATCACCAGGCTGCCGGTGGCCTGGGCGCGGAACCCCAGCATCAGGCTGTGCGGCATCGGCCACGGCTGGCTGCCGACGTACCGGGTGTCGCTGACCGAAATCCCGGTCTCCTCGAAGACCTCCCGGGCAACAGCCTGCTCAGCGGACTCGCCTGGCTCGACGAAACCGGCCAGGATCGACACCCGCCGCTCCGGCCACTGGGCGTTCCTGGCCAGCAGCGCCCGGTCATCGGGATCTGTCACAAGCATGATCACAGCAGGGTCGAGCCGGGGGAAGTGCTCGCTCCCGTCGGCTACACAGCGCCTGGAGTGGCCCGCCATCTCGGGCTCGGTGATCGCGCCGCACCGCGGGCAGTGGCGGTGGACCGCGTGCCAGTTGGCAAGCGCGACAGCATGGGTCATCAGGCCGACATCGCGGTCCGACAGCAGCGGCCCGGCCTGCCGAAGGCTAGTCGGCCGGATTCCGGAGCCGTCAGCGTCTGTGGCGGCCTGCGGCTTCGGGAGCGGCCCGGCCACCCCGAAGTACGCGGTGCCGTCCGCATCGGTACCGAGCAGGAACCTGATCCCCTCCGGCGCCTGCGCCGGGGAAACGAAAACGAGTTCCTCGGTGTCGCCGGCGGAGCGGACCAGCGCCTGCCCGTTCTCGACGACAACGACCCGCGTGCCCGGGTCTGCCCAGGCAGCAGCCAGCCATTCCGTGTCCCGCCGGCGGGCGGTTGACCTGTCCACCTCGGCGCGCGACAGCGGCAGGCTCAGCAGGCCGTCTTCTGGCTCGGGCATCGGGACATCGCGCGTGGCATCGGCCGGGCCGCGAGCGTCCATGGTCCTCCTCGAGGCTCCTGGGGGGGCCAGTCGCGCCGGACATTCCGGCGCGGAGCTGACAGGAGACCCTGACCTGGACTCTACCGACGCCCGCTGCCCACATCCGCATCACCCGACGGGCCTAGCGGCGCCGCCCCGCCACATGCGCACCTGAACCCGGCCCGGTAGCGTGCATCGGGTGGACCCGGATCTGGATTACCTGGCTCATCTGGCGAGCGAGTCAGCGCGGTTCAGGAACGCTGTCGCACAGGCCGCACCGGATGCGGCCGTGCCGTCGTGCCCGGACTGGAACGCTGACGACCTGCTGTGGCATCTCTCGGAGGTGCAGTGGTTGTGGGGCGCGGTCGTGCGTGAGCACCTGGACAGCCAGCAGGCCGAGGAGCTGAAGCCGCGGCGCCCGGCCGGGCGGGCGGACCTGCTGACGTTCTATGACCGGGCGAGCCGCGACCTCGGGACCGCCCTGGCCGCCGTTCCTCCGGACTCCCCCGCCTGGACCTGGTCGGCAGATCAGACCGTGGGCTTCATCCGCAGGCGCCAGGCCCACGAGGCCCTGATCCACCGGATCGATGCCGAGCTCGCGGCTGGCATCCGCGGGCCGGTCGACATGCGGCTGGCGGCCGACGGGGTCGAAGAAGCGCTGCGGGTCATGTACGGCGGGGTGCCCGAGTGGGGGACCTTCACACCGGACACCGGCCAGACGGTGCGGCTGCGGGCAACCGACACCGGTGACAGCTGGCTGGTCATGCTGGGCCGGTTCAGCGGCACTGACCCCGGCGGCACGTCGTATAACGAGCCCGACATCCACCCCGCCGACCATGACCCGGGCACCGAAGCGGCAGCCGAGATCGCCGGATCAGCGGCCGACCTGGACTGCTGGCTGTGGCACCGGCCCCAGGTCACGCCGGTCCAGCGCACTGGCGACCAGCAGGCGCTCAGCCGCTTCGACGCCACCATCGCCGCTGGTATCTCCTAGCTGGGCGGCGATCAGGCACGCTTGCCGGCCGCTGACGGCTGCCGCCTGGCAACCTGGACGCAGACACAGTTGAGGAGGGCGCGTGCGGGTCCGCGATTACGACGAGCTGGCAGCCGCAGCCGACCCGGCGTGGCCCGTCATCGAGCAGCTCGCCGCTGCGGCCGCCGTGCCAGTGAACGTGGTGCCATCTGGCGACGCCGATTCCGGACCGCGTACCTTGTACCGGCTGCAGGTCACCGTCCACTCGTTCCTGGGCGCGGTCGCCGGCCACTGCGGCGCGATCCTGGTCGATCATGGCTGGCTTCGCCTGCTTGGTTCGGGCCTGGATGGCCTGCCGTCCCTCTCTGACGCCAACGGCCTAGGCGAGCCGACCGAGCGGAGCACCGCGCCTGGTCATCTGATCGTCGCTTATGACGTGCTGGGCGGAACCTTTGCCCTCAACGGCGGCGGCCTCCCCGGAGAGCCCGGCGAGATCTGCTATCTCGGACCTGACACGCTGGCGTGGACTCCCATTGGGCTGCCTGGCCACTCTGGCCTGGTGCAGTGGGCACTGGCGGGCGGAATCGAGGAGACGTTCGCGGACCTGCGCTGGCCTGGCTGGGAGGAGCAAGCGGAGGCAGCCAGGCCTGGCCAAGGGATCACGGCCTTCCCGCCCCTGTGGGCTGCTGAGTCACGCGACGGCTCGGCGGTCAGCCGCAAGATCATCTCGCTGGCGGAATTGGTCGCCTGCCATGCTGAGACGGCCAGGCAGCTCGCCGAGCTGCCAGATGGCGGGAGAGTACAGATCCGAATCACGCAGGACTGAGCCGGGAAGATCACGGAAACCGGCTGTATTCACCCGGGAAACCGCGCAGAGGAGAGCCAGATGCTTGTTGCGTTCTCGATCACGCCGCTCGGAGTCGGCGAGGAGGTCGGCGAGTACGTCGCCGACGCGGTCCGGGTGGTCCGCGAGAGCGGCCTGCCGAACCGGACCGACGCGATGTTCACGACGGTCGAGGGCGAATGGGACGAGGTCATGGGTGTGGTGAAGCAGGCCGTTGACGCGGTGGCGGCGAAGGCGCCGCGGGTCGGGCTCACGCTCAAGGCAGACCTGCGGCCAGGTGTGACCGGTGCCATGGCATCCAAGGTCGAGTCTGTCGAGCGTCACCTGGGCCGCTGACGGCTCAGACCAGGCTCTCGGGGTGGCGCGAGTCCCATTCCTAGGTCCTGTTCACATAGTGAGACCGCTTGACCAGAATGTAAGACGCTCTCTTAGTATGGGCAGATGCCGGATGTTTACACGCACGGTCATCACGAGTCGGTGCTGCGCAACCACCGCTGGCGCACCGCGGAGAACTCCGCGGCATACCTGCTGACGAAGCTCACGCCGGAGATGAGCATCCTGGACGTCGGATGCGGGCCCGGCACGATCACCGCTGGCCTGGCTGACCGGGTTCCTGCCGGGCACGTGACAGGCATCGACGCCGAGCCTGGCGTGCTGGAGCAGGCCAGCGGCCTTGCCGCGGGCCGGGACAACCTCAGCTTCGCCACTGGTGACGTCTACGCGCTGGACTACCCTGACGACGCGTTCTGCGTGGTCCACGCCCACCAGGTGCTCCAGCATCTGGGCGACCCGGTCGTGGCGCTGCGCGAGATGCGCCGGGTCTGCCGGCCTGGCGGACTGGTAGCGGTCCGCGAAGGCGACTATGGCGCCATGGTCTGGTACCCCGAGGTCCCGGCGCTGGGTGAGTGGCGCGACCTGTACCGCCGGGTTGCCCGGGCCAACGGCGGCGAGCCGGACGCAGGCCGCCGGCTGCACGCCTGGGCGCGGCAGGCGGGGCTGACGGACCTGGAGATCTCCTCATCCACCTGGACCTACGCGACACCAGAGGCGCGAGCGTGGTGGGGCGGCTCATGGGCCGACCGCACATCCGAGTCGCGCTACGCGGACATGGCCGTCTCCGGTGGCCACGCCACCCGCGACACACTGCGCCAGATCGCCGACGGCTGGCGCTCATGGACCTCGGACCCGGACGGCTGGTTTACCGTCATCAATGGCGAGATCCTCTGCCGGGTGAGCTGAGGCTGGCACCACGTCTGGTCGCGGTGCCGAGGGAGTCAGGCTGGCCGCGGCTGCCCTAAGCCGCTGGGATGGTCTCGATCAGCGCGGCCAGGCCAGCCTCGTCGAGCAGGTCGGCGGGCCGGACCGTGAGGCCCTCGGTGACGTAGTAGAAGGCGGCCCGGACCTCGCTGACCGGAACCTCCGCCAGTGCGGCCCAGGCCAGCCGGTACGCCGCGAGCTGCACGGCGACCGCCTGCTCCTCGTCGGGAGTGGCAGGCCGCCGGCCGGTCTTCCAGTCGACGACGTCGAACCCGCCCCCAGGACCGTCGGCGAACACCGCGTCGATCCGTCCCCGGATCAGCCGGTCGCCGACCAGCGTCTCGAACGGCACCTCGACCTCGCGCGGCCACCGCTTCGCCCACTCACCGGCCTCGAACCGCTCCCGGAGCGCGACCAGGTCCTGGTCGTCAGCAGGCTCGGACTCCGCGTCGGCCGCGCCCGGAAGGTCACCGGGGTCGATCAGCCGCTGCGGCCCGAACCGCTGCTCCAGCCAGCGGTGGAACTCGGTACCGCGGCGGGCCAGTGGCGCTGGCGGCTGCGGCATGGGCCGCCTGACCTGCTGCGCGAGCTGGCCCGGATTCCGGGCGACGGTCACCAGCGAGGACACGGGCAGCCGCCTCGGCAGGCCAACGGTGACGGCATCACCGCCGCGCCGCTCGGCCCGCTCGGCAAGCAGCAGGTCGGCGTCGCGCTCCCAGGCCGCGACCAGCTCCAGCTCATCCGGCCCGGGCTCCAGCCCATCCGGCCCGGGCCCCGCCTGGTCCGGCCCGAGCCCCGCTTCCTTCGCCGTGGATGGAGGATCACTGTCGCCCTGGCGACAGTGATGGTCCATTGACGCGGCTGGGACCGGTGCGGACGCAGGGGATGGCGGGACGGCGCCGGACAGCGCCTCGTTGACCAGCTCGGCGGCCTCGCGTACCGCCTCGTAGCGCGAGCCAGCCACGGCCACAGGCCAGGGCGCCTCGGGTGGCTCGGCCAGGGCCGGGTTCTGCGCGTCCTCGCCGGGCTCCTCAGCCCAGGTTTCGACTGTTCCGGCGCCCGCCTCGCACGCGGCCCGCACCTCCTCCAGGAACACCGACGGGCCGAGCCGGGATACGCCGTCGCCCCACCAGTAGCCCGTGCAGCCGGCCCAGAACGCCGCCCGTGTCACGGCCACGTACGCGAGCCGCCGCTCCTCGGCCAGTTCACGATCTGCGCACGCGGCGGTGAAGCGTTCGAGCGAACTGGAGTCCAGGCCGGCCAGAGCCGGCAGGTCGCGGGTGTCCCCGCGAAGCCCGAACGGCACCAGCCGCGGGTTCTCGGTCCACCGGGTCGTCAGCTTCGGCCTGGCCGGGAAGACGTGCCCATGCGCGCCGCCGGACAGGCCCGGCACGAAGACGGCGTCCCACTGCAGGCCCTTGGCCGCATGCACGGTGGCGAGCTTCACCGAATCGCTGCCCGAGACCTGGCCCCCCTCCAGGCCGAACTCCTCGGTCTCGGCGGCGCTGAGATAGGCAAGGAACGCGCCCAGCGTCGGTTCCTCCTGGTCGCCGGCGAACGCAGCGGCCGCGTCAGCGAACGCGTCCAGGTCGGCGTGCGCGGTCGCCTGGTCGGCGCCAGGCCGGGCGGCCACTTCGATGTCCAGGCCGAGCGCTCGCTCCACCTCGCCCACGAGCTCCGGCAGAGGCCGGCCCGCGTGCCCGCGCAGTGCCCGGAACTCGGCCGCGAGCGCGGACAGCCGCGCGTACCCGGCGGCGGAGTAGGCCGACGGCTCACCGAGATCATCCAGAGCCTCGACCAGGCTTCCAGCATCTGCGGTCAAATCGGTCACCGCCTGCTGCATGACATCAGGATCCTGAACGCTTCCCCGGGGTTCCCGTCCGCGCTGCCCGGCCGCGGCAACGGGTTCGGCGGCCGCGGCTGGTCCTGGCTCACCGGGCTGACCAGCATCGGGGGCAGCCGAGGCGGCCCGGCCAGGCCTGCCGGCCCCGGCGCCCAGATCGCTGCCACCCTCGCCGAACCGGGCCAGCCGCCGGGCCCGCCGGCCGAGAGTTACCAGGTCCCGCGGACCGATCCGCCAGCGCGGCGAGGTCAGCAGCCTGGCCAGGGCATCGGACGCGGAGGGATCGTGCATGACCCGCAGCGTGGCCACGATGTCCTGGACCTCAGGCACGGTCAGCAGGCCGCCGAGGCCGACCACCTCGACCGGGATTCCCCTGGCCTCCAGCACTGCCCGGATCGCCGGGAACTGGGCCCGTTTGCGGCACAGCACGGCAATGCCTGAAGGGCGGACGGTCTCCGGGCGCCCGTCAGGCCAGGGGCCGCCGTCGGGTGCCACGCCAGGCCCGAGCCTGAGCAGCCCAGCGACGCGCTCAGCGATCCAGTCCGCCTCAGCGGCGGCGGTCTCAAGCAGAGCGCAGACCACTTCGCCCCGAGCGGCCCGCTGCGGCGGCGCGACCAGCCTCGGGACCTCAGGAGCCGCCGCGCGCAGCCCTTCCTGGATCGCGGCAGCGGCGTCAAGGACCCGGCCAGTATTGCGGAAGCTCGTGGACAGCAGCGCCGTCGGCGCTGCCCGCCCGGCGCGATCCGGGAAATCCGCGCCGAACCGGCGCAGGTTCCCGGCGCTCGCACCACGCCACCCGTAAATCGACTGGCAGGGATCGCCGACGGCTGTCACCGGATGCCCGCCACCGAACAGCGCCCGCAGCAGCACCAGCTGAGCATGGCTGGTGTCCTGATACTCGTCGAGCAGGACCGCCTGGTACCGGGCGCGCTCGGCGGCACCTACCTCGGGATGCCTGCTGGCGATCCGGGCGGCCAGTGCCATCTGGTCGCCATAGTCCATCACCTCGCGGGCCGCCTTGGTTCTGGCGTAGGCGGCCACCAGCGGCAGCATCTCCTCGCGGACGCGCTGGCAGCCCAGGATCTTAGCCACAGCAGCCGGGGGCTTCCCGGACCCAAGCTTGTCACGCTGACTGGCGAGCCAGCGGCCCACCTCCATGACGTCACCAGGGTCACGCAGGTGCTCTGCGAGCTCGGAGGACAGGTCGAGCACGGCAGCGGTGACTGTGGAGGGGGTCCAGGTGATCGCATCCATCGGGCCCTCGTACGCCGCCACCACCCGCGCAGCGAGCTGCCACGAGACAGCGGGCGTGATCAGCCGCAGCGACGGCTCGACCGCCTCGCGCAGAGCGTGGTCTCCGACCAGCCGCCCGGCGTAGGCATGATAGGTCGAGATGACCGGGTCCCCGGCCAGGCGGTCCTCGGCCGCGTCGCCGAGCCCCGCCCGCCGAAGCCTGTCCAGCCTGCTCCGCACGCGTTCGGAGAGCTCGGCCGATGCCTTCCTGGTGAAGGTCAGCCCGAGCACCCGTTCCGGCCGCACCATGCCGTTCGCGACCAGCCACACCAGCCGGGCCGCCATCGTCTCGCTCTTCCCGGAGCCAGCGCCGGCAATGACGGCCATCGGGCGCAGCGGCGCACCGATGACCGCGGCCTGCTCGGCGGTCGGCTCCGCTGCCCCCAGCAACCGCGCAAGCTGCCCTGGCCCAAATCGCGGTGTGCTCATGGTTCGCTCGCTGTGTTTATTGGTTCGCTCGACTCCGGGGCGCTTTGAGGCGCCACGTTTCCCTCGTCGCTCGGTCGCAGGCTCCCTCGCTCCTCAGTACAACGCGGCGCCGCGCCCCTCCGCTCGCTCCCGGGGCTCACGGGGTCACCTGGGTGCCGCGGTCGTGGACTGGGCAGCAGGAGGCCACTGGGCATACCCGGCAGCCTGGGTTCGCCCGGGCGGTGAACACCGGCCCGGACATCCCGGTGGCAACGGTCTCGACCAGGTCCTGGGCCCAGCCTGGTTCCGGGTCGGCGGACAGCGGGCCCTGGCGCTGCACTCGCGCGCGGGCGGCCAGGCCCGCCCGGCCGACCTGGACCAGCTCCGCACCGCCGGGCTCGGTGAGGCCAAGGTCCTCGAACGCACCCAGCATCACAGCCAGCTGGTAGACGCCGAGCTGCGGATGCCGGTCCAGCTCGTCGTCGGACGGCCGGGACGAGCCTGTCTTCAGGTCGATGACGATCGCGCCGCCGTCGGCGTCGCGTTCCAGCCGGTCCACCCTGCCGGTGATCTCTACCCGCCCGATCCTGACCCGCAGGTCCTGCTCCACGGCAGCGAGCTGGCGCGGGTTGGCCCGGTGCCAGTCGAGGAACTTGCGGATCATCAGCTCAGCCTGCTGGCGCTGTTTCGCACTGAACCAGGCGCTGCCAAAGTCCAGGTGACCCCAGACCTCATCGATCCGTTTGCTGATCTCTGCGTCCTCGGCACCGTCGGCGGCCAGCGCGGCAGCAGCGTGGATCACGATCCCGAAATGACGTGCTGCGGCTGGTGAGCTGACACCGGCGGCCGACTCGAGCAGCCAGCGCAGCCCGCACTTGGTAAAGCTCTCCACCTGCGACGGTGACAGGCGGATGGTCCCGCTGGTCACCGGGCCCGGACCGGATAGCTCGGTGAGCGCGTACCACTGCCGCGGGCTGGCCCCGCGGACCCCGGACGAGGCAAGCCGGGCGAGCTGGGCCGCGGCCGCCCGCCGGACCGGCATTGGTTGGCTCCGGTCTGCCGCGGCGCGCCGCAGGTCCGCTGTGAGCGCCGGCAGCGACAGCCAGCGCTGCCCCGCCCCGACTACGTGCTCGGGCTCGATGTCGTCCCCGGCCAGCTCGGCGAGGAAACGGGACGGCCGGTCCTCGGTGTCGTCACCACCAACGGCAGTGACGACGAGCGCCCGCCGGGCCCTGGTGACAGCGACGTAGAAGAGCCGGCGCTCCTCGTCGAGCAGCTTGGACGCCAGCGCTGCTGCTGCGGCGTCCGCAGGCCGCAGCCCGTCACCGAACCCTGGCTCCGCTGCTGCCTCGGTGAGCTCGTCCATGGACAGCAGTGATCCGCGGGTGCGGACATCGGGCCAGGTGCCCTCCTGCACTCCGGCGACGACGACCAGGTCCCACTCGAGCCCCTTGGCCCGGTGAGCGGTGAGCAGCGCCACCCCGTCGCCGCGTGCGGCCCGCTCGGCCAGCGTGTCGCCGACGATCTCCTGCCCTTTCAGGCTGTCCAGGAAGAGCCGGGGCGAGCCGTGCGGCAGGCGCGCGGTGAACCGTGCGGCCGCGTCGAACAGGGCCACGACCGCGTCAAGGTCGGCATCGGCGGCCGCACCGCGAGCACCGCCTGCCGCGCTGGCCCGCTGCCAGGAAGACGCCAGGCCCGAGGCCTCCCACACTGCCCAGAGCACGTCGTGGGGAGTTCCCTCGCGGGCTGTTCGCGCCGCGATGCCGAGCAGTGCCGACACCCGCTCCGCCGCCGCGAACGGGGTCCGGACGCCGGCCCGGCCTTCGGTGTCATCGACAGCTGCGGCTGCCTCTGCCGCGGGCCATCCGGCCAGGGCCAGCTCACGCGGGTCGGCCAGCGCGGCCGAGAACGGCGCGTCTGGCGGAGGCTGGCCAGCGGCCCGCGCCGCAGCCTGGAGCGCGCGGCGCAGGCGCCGCAGGCCCAGTGCGTCGGTGCCGCCGAGAGGGCCAACGAGCAGCTCTGCCGCCGTCTCCTCGTCGAGCGCCCCCGGGCGCAGGACGCAGTCGAGCAGGGTCAGCAGCGGCCGGGTTCCCGGCTCGGAGGCCAGCGGCAGCGCGTCGCCGACGATCGTCACCGGGACCCCGGCCGAGGCGAGAGCGCGCCGCAGCACCGGCAGCTGACGAGTTGCAGAACGCACCAGGACCGCCATGGACGACCACGCCAGGCCGTCGATCAGGTGGGCGCGGCGCAGCGTGTCTGCGATAACCACAGCTTCCTGGCTCGCGGTCGCGGCGACGATGATTCTCGCCGTTCCCGGATCAGCACTGGGCAGCGGGACCAGCCCCCGGTGCTGTCGCTGCGTATGCGAATCTTGGCTGGTCTGGGCGGCGGGGAGCCTGGCGGCGATCCGGCGGGAGGCGGCCAGCAGAACGCTGCCGCTGCGGCGGCAGGTACGCAGCGCGATCACTCTGGCTGGGCTCCCGTCAGGGGCGCGGAACCGGGACGCGAACCGGCTGACCGCCCGGATATCAGCGCCACGGAATCCGTAGATCGACTGATCCGGGTCGCCGACCGCGATCAGCTCCCTTCCGTCGCCGGCCAGCGCGTGCAGCAGGTCCTCCTGGGCCGGGTCGGTGTCCTGGTACTCGTCGACCAGCACGGTGTCGTAGGCCTGGCGCTCCCGGTCCCTGGTGGCGGCCCGCCCGAGCAGCCTGGCCGCGATCCGGACAATCTCGGCGTAGTCATAAGCCGGAACGGGGGCGAGGTCGAACCGCGCGGCGTATCGCTCCAGGAAGCCTCCGGCCGCAACCCAGTCGTCGCGCTGCCGCTGCCTGCCGAGCCGAGCCAGCCCGCGCCCATCCAGGCCCCGCTCGGACGCGCGCAGCAGGAAGTCCCGCAGCTCAGCAGCGAAGCCCCTGGTGCCAAGCGCCGGGCGGAGCCGCTCGGGCCAGTTGCCGCCACCATCAGCGGCTTCGCCACGCAGCAGCCTGGAGACCTCCAGCAGCTGCTCCGGGCCGGACAGCAGCGTCGGCGGCAGCTCGCCAGCTGCCATGAACTCCCGGCGCACCAGGGCGTAGGCGTAGCTGTGAAAGGTCAGCGCGAGCGGCTGCCTTGTCGTCCGGCCGAGCCGCATCGTGATCCGCTCGCGGAGTTCCTCGGCTGCCTTGCGGCTGAACGTGAGCACGAGCACCCGTGCGGGGTCGATGCCCCGGTCGCTGATCCGGTGCACCACGGCCTCAGTGATCGCCGTGGTCTTGCCGGTCCCTGGCCCGGCCAGCACCAGCAGCGGACCGCCAGCGTGGCGGACGACCTGCTGCTGCGAGTCGTCGAGCTGTGGCGGCACCAGCGCCGGCAACGGCCGGCGCACAAGGCGGTAGGCAGGCTGAGCGGAATCCATTTCATTCGGCATTCCACCAGAGGCCTCTGACATTTCGCCGCCATTCCGGCCCCGACACGACCGCGATACCGCGGCCGCGGCCAGCGTGGTGCCCGCCTGCCCGTCAGCGCCCGGTTTGGTAGACTGCCGTTAGCTTGTGGTTGCGCCTAGGGTTCCGCGCCGTTCCCGCCGAGTTCAGCCTGACAACTAGGGATCGCGGCGGCCTGGACCGAGCGGCGCCAGGGGCACCTGTGCCCCCACACCTGACGGGGAAAAAGCCCTGAGGGCTCTTGCTGGCATGCCCGGAAACCCCGGCAGGCAGAAGGAGCCGTAGGTGCAGGCACAGACCCAGATCACGCTCCCGGTTGTTCTGATCGTCATCGGCGCTGGCGCGCTGCACGCGGTCTGGAACGCCATCGCAAAATCCTGCGATGACAGGCTGGCCGTGTTCGCTCTGATCGGGATCGCTTCCACGGTCGGTGGCGGTGGCGTGCTTGTGCTGACCGGACTGCCAGGTCGCGAAGCCGTCGGCTTCGCCGTGACATCCGCGGCGATCCACATCGCGTACGACCTGGCACTCATCAGGTCCTACCGGCTCGGCGCGTTCAGCCAGGTCTACCCAATCGCCAGGGGAACGTCCCCGCTCATCGTGGCGTTCGGGGCATATTTCCTGGCTGGCGAGCGGCTGAGCGTTATCCCTGCCGTGGGCATCGCTGCGCTGGCCGCAGGGCTGGCGAGCCTTGCGCTGTCCTCCGGGCGCTTCACCAGGGCCGAGTTCCCGGCGGTCGGCGCCGCCGCGCTGACCGGACTCACGATCGCCAGCTACACGATTGTGGACGGCCTCGGCGTCCGCCACAGTGCCGACCCCTTCTCCTATGCCGCGCTGCTGTTCCTGCTGCAGGGACCGGTCTTCCCGCTGTTCGCTGCCTTCCGCCGGCCCGCGGCCTCGTGGCTGACCGGGGCGATAGCGGCCCGGGGGCTGCTCGCCGGAGCGCTGTCTCTTGTCGCGTACGGGATCGTGCTCTGGGCGCAGGCCAGGGCGCCGCTCGCCGAGGTCGCGGCGATCCGGGAGACCAGCGTCGTGTTCGCGGCGGTGATCGGGATGAAGCTCTTCGGCGAGCGCTTCGGTGGCCGGCGGGTGGCGGCAGCTGTGCTTGTGGCGGCGGGCATCGTTCTGATCAGCACGTGATGGCGGGCCGGGACGGGCGCGCCCGGTCAGGTCCCGCCGCTCCAGCGGGCGCGGCGCATATCCACCCGGGCTGGCAGGCCGTCCGCGCCCGGGCGCATCGGCGTGCCCTCCTCGCGGTACCTGGCCACGGCAGCGCGGTCATGGCCCGGCGGCGGCGAGCCATCCGCGTGAATGACCCGCCACCATGGCACAGCGCCGCCCCAGAGCGCGAGCACCCGGCCTACCTGGCGCGGGCCGCCCTCACCGAGGTACTCGGCCACATCACCGTAGGACATCACCGTGCCAGGTGGTATCGCGTCCACGACGTCAAGAACCCGGCTGGCGAATTCGCCGACGTCGGCCGGTCTCGCTTGCCGACGCGCCGGCATCAGTCTGGTGGCCGCGCGCTCTGCTTCTTCGAAGGCAGCGCGTGGCGGCCAGGCGGGGATCCAGACCAGCGGAACCGCAGCGCTGACGGGACGGCTGGGCCTGTGGCGCGCCTGGCCGTCACGCGCGGCTCGCCGTCCGAACCTTGGGGGGCCGGTACCTGGGCGTCGGCGCGTTCGGCGGCGACGCCACCGGGGTCAGTGTGGCCCGGGTCGTAGCTGCCGAAGCTATAGCCGCCAGAGCCGCCCGCCCCGTGCGTCTCGGGGCTGTACCTGCCCGGGTCATAGCCGCCAGGAGCACCTGCGCGCTGGGCTGACGGACGGCGGCCCGCGACAAGCCGGGTCATGGTGGTGGCGATGACCGCCATGCAGGCCGCGGCCAGCGCACAGAAGAGCACGAGCGGCTGCAGGCCGCGCTGGGCCACCGGAGGCGGCGGAACCGCGGCCGCGCCACCGCCGAAGTGACTGGCCGCTGCGATCCCTGCGGTCAGCGGGCTGGTGTTGCTGGCCGGCACGAGCGTGCTGTCGCCGTGCGATGAGCTGCTGTGCACCGCGGCGGGCGAGGATGTGGCCGGCGACCCGGCACCGGCAGGCGTGGCGCCGTGCGACAGCGGAACCGGTGCCCCTGGTCCCACCAGGCCGTGGGCTGACAGTTGCGCCGCCATGGCCAGCGCGGCTGCGGCATCCACCGTGCCGAAACCGACCTGCTCGTCGTATCCGCCCGCCGGGCGGTTCGTGGTCGTGGTCGTGATCGCCTGCCGCACCAGGTCCGGCGGGAGGCCGGGGTAAGCCGCCTTGATCAGCGCTGCAACGCCCGCGGTCAGCGCGCACGCCGGGCTGGTGCCGCTCACCAGCCAGTACTGCCCGTCCCTGCCCTGCGCCGGTACGTCAACGCCGGGGGCGGCGACCTCAACGGAGAGGTTGTCGCTGGAGAATCCAGCCGGTGCGCCGCCCTGGCTGAGCGCTGCCACGCCCATAACGCCTGGGTAGTCAGCCGGGAAGGAGTAGGGCGCGTGGCCCTGGCTTGCCGTGCTGGCATCGTCCCCGGAGTTGCCCGATGAGGCGATGACCACAACGCCGTGGTCCAGCGCCTCCTTCAGCGCTGACCGCACCGGCAGGCTCGGCATGCCGTAGCCGAGGGACATGCTGATCACGCTGGCGCCGTGGGACACCGCGTACGTGATCGCCTCCGCCAGCTCGTTCTGGATCTGTGTTTGCGGCTCGTGCTCGTAACTGGAAGCGCTGGGGTCTTTGGTGTCGGTAATCACGCGGATGGAGAGCACGTGCGCCTTCGGGGCGATACCGATGATGCCGCTGCCACCGCCGTCATGGCCGTGACCCGCGATCAGCGACGCCATCCACGTCCCGTGCACACCCCAATCCGGGTTCGACTCCGGGGTGCTGACGCCGGTGTAGTCGGGACCGGTGGTCACCGACCCGACGAGGTCGGACACGTGCGGGTCGACGCCGCTGTCGATCACCGCCACGGTTACGCCCTGACCCTGGGTCACCTTCCAGGCCGACTGGGCATTGATGGCGTCGAGGACCCACATCTGAGCGTCCCGCACGCTGTCGGCTTGCGCCGGGCTCGCGCCTGCGCTGATCACGGCCAGTGCTGAGCCGGCCGTGAGAGCGAAGAGCCCGGCCCGGCGCAGGAGCCTGGGCCGGCGCGGCCGCCTGGAGCGGCGGAATCTCAGCATCCAGGGGCTCCAGGGCAGCGTGGCGCAGGCGGCGTGGAGGCGATGAGCGCCTCAACCGCGCCAGCAATACCCTCGGCGAAGCTGGTCATCTCCTCGTCCGCGTACGGGTCGGACGACACCGGCACCTGCGGTCTGCCGTCGACGTAGCCGACCGTCGACAGGACAAGGTAAGGGCCTTTGCTGACCGCCCAGGACAGCTGGCGCTGCTGGTCGCCGAACGCGCTGGCCAGAGTGTCGGGGAACGAGGCAGCGCGGACTCCGGCTAGCTGGCCGTGGCTGGATGACAGCGCGGCGACCGCGGACTGGGCGGCCGCTGCCCCCGGCATGACCGCCACGCCGACCGTGACCAGCAAGCTGTCGGTCTCATCGGTATAGGTCGCCCGGAGCATGACCACGCAGTGGCCGGCCACCAGCACCCGTGCCGCTGCCAGATCTGCCCCCGCGGCGCAGGGAGCTTGCGGGGCTATTCCCACGCGATTGGCGACCAGCGGCAGCTGGGAGCCGGCCGTGAGGTCGTAGTCGGGCAGCTGGTAGGAGACGAACGCAGGGAAGATCTTCCCGGCGGGCATCGTCCGCCAGCGCTTCGCGGTCTCCCAGGCGATGATCTGCTGTTGCTGCGCGGCCGTGAACCTGCGCGGCAGGACCTGGCTGGCGATGCCTGCCGCGGACGCGACCAGGCCCGCCAGGCCAAGGACCATGGCCGTCACCGTGATGATGGGGCGCCAGCCGCCGCGTCTCCGGCCCGCTAGCGCCCTGCCTGTGTTGGCCGGAGGCTCCGGCGGCATGGCCACAGGGAAATGCTAAGGCCTGAACGCCTCAGTACACGGGCAGAGACGGATCAACCTGATTGATCCACGCCAGGACACCGCCGCCGACATGGACAGCGTCGGAGAATCCGGCGTTTTTGACCACTGACAGGCATTCGGCGCTGCGCGCTCCGCTCTTGCAGTGCAGCACGATCCTGCGGTCCTGAGGCAGCCGCTCGAGTGCCGAGCCAGTCAGGAACTGGTCCTTAGGGATAAGCACCGAGCCGGGGATGGACACGATCTCGTACTCGTTCGGCTCCCTGACATCGACCAGGAAGATCTTCTCGTCGTTATCGAGCATCTCCTTGAGCTCGGTCGCGGTGATCGTGGATCCCGACGCTGCCCGCTGCGCGTCCTCCGACAAAGTGCCGCAGAATGCGTCGTAATCAATCAATTCGGTAATCGTCGGGTTCTTGCCGCACACGGCGCAGTCGGGGTCCTTCTGGACGCGCACCGACCGGTAGCTCATTTCGAGCGCGTCATAAATCATCAGCCGGCCGGCAAGGGAGTCACCGATGCCCGTGATGAGCTTGATGGCCTCGTTCACCTGGATAGAGCCGATGGAAGCGCACAGCACACCGAGGACGCCGCCCTCGGCGCACGACGGCACCATGCCTGGCGGCGGGGGCTCCGGGTACAGGCAGCGGTAGCAGGGTCCGTACTCCGCCCAGAACACGCTGGCCTGGCCGTCAAAGCGGTAGATCGAGCCCCAGACATATGGCTTGCCCAGCAGCACGCACGCGTCGTTGACCAGGTACCTCGTGGCGAAGTTGTCGGTGCCGTCCACGATCAGGTCGTACTGCGCGAAGATCTGCAGCGCGTTGTCGTTATCGAGCTGCTCCTCGTGCAGCACAACGTTGACGTACGGGTTGATTTCCGTGATCGTGTCACGGGCGGACTGTGCCTTCGGGCGGCCGATATCCGACTGGCCGTGGATAACCTGCCGCTGCAGGTTCGACTCGTCGACCACGTCGAAATCGATGACGCCGAGCGTGCCGACGCCAGCGGCGGCCAGGTACATCATCGCGGGCGACCCGAGACCGCCCGCTCCCACGCAGAGCACCCGGGCGTTCTTCAGGCGCTTCTGCCCGGTCATGCCGATATCCGGGATGATCAGGTGGCGCGAATAACGCCTGACTTCGTCGACCGTCAGCTCTTCGGCCGGCGCGACCAGCGGTGGCAACGACACTGTGCTCTCTCCTGGGCTTTCTCATTGGGTCTGGTGTCCCACGGGAGTGAAACCAGCGCGCG
Organism: uncultured Actinomycetota bacterium; assembly: GCA_963815375.1. Taxonomy (GTDB): domain Bacteria; phylum Actinomycetota; class Actinomycetes; order Streptosporangiales; family Streptosporangiaceae; genus JASHPR01. The sequence goes on from CAWFGX010000001.1 coordinate 1,098,937, forward strand.
GTCCGGCGCATTCCGCCGCGTTCGGTGCGCGCCCGGATCGTGCTCGCCGCCGGGAATGTCACCGGCGCCCGGTACAACACTGACATGCCGAGGCTCTGCGTGCCAACGGGGCGACCTGGCGGGAGCCCGTTTCTCCGGGAGGTTTCATGCCACCACCGCCACCGATTTCACAGCCGGAGCCAGTGCCGGAGGCCGTCGCGGTGCACCTGCTCGCGATCCCTGATTCCGCGCCGCCCTACGACGATGACAGGAGCCCGCCAAGCAGCATGAACGCATCCGACGCCGACCACGCCGGCCACGCCGGCCCGTTAGCCGACACCGGCCCCCAGGGCGCCCATACCCCGGCCAGCGGCCCCTCCGCAGGAGACAGCACCGCCACCGCCAGGGGCACCGCCACCGCCAAGGGCACCGCCACCGCCAAGGGCACCGCCCCGGCCAGCGCCACGACTGTCGGCGCCCCGGCAGACGGCGCCTGGGCCAGCGGTGGCCCCGCAGGCGGCGGCGCCTCCCTGGCCGACGGCGCAACCCCGGCGGACGGCCTGGCGCCGGACGCGCCCGGGTTGCTGCGGCCCGCCTCCCCGCAGCCGCCGGACGCGGGAGGCGCCTGGGCAGGCCAGTTCGCGCAGGTGCTCGCGGAGACGCTGGCCGGGTCGCGGGCCCAGGGCCAGATCGTGCCGTGGACGAGCGACCAGGCGCGGCGGCGTATCCGCCAGCTCGGGCCGATGCTGGCTGCCGGAACGGTGCCGCGGGTGCGGCGCGTGATGACGACCTGCCCGGCTGCTGGCGTCGTTGAGATGACCGTGATCGTGGGGTTCGGGCCGAGAGTGCACGCGCTGGCCGTGCGGCTTGAGCGCGACGGGCCGCGTCACCTGCACGCGGCGCGCCACGCGGCGGCGCCCCGGTGGGTCTGCACCGCCATCGAGGCAGCCTGATCCCTGCCTGCCCGCGATGCACTCGCCTGGGCAAAGACCCGCGGGAGCTGCCAGCCGTGGTGTCGCGGCTGGCAGTCGGGCTGCCTGCGCGAGTGCGCGCGGCGACGGGGCGTGACACTTGAGTCAAATGCCCGAATAATTACTTTTACTGGAGCCGCGCCAGAAGAAGAATGTACTTGCAGTCCGGCCAGAGCCGGACCAATTGTACATTCTCAACTCCGCAGGAGGGCCCGGCAGCCAGCCACCCCGCGGGGGCCTGCCGCCAGATACCAGCGCCGGGGCCAGGACCTGCGGAAATCGCGAAGTGTCGTACTTCTTGCTGTAATGCTGCCCGTGAAGGAGTCAGCAGCGACCGGCGGGGAGCTCCGCTGGTACCGGTTCAGCGATCAGATCTGGTACCGGACAGCGCACTTCGTCGTGTTCCTTGGCCTTATCGCCGGTGGCCTGGCGTTCCAGGCGGCCTCCCGGGCAGGCGGGTGGCCGGAGGCAGTACCCGCAGCCCTGCTCGGCGCCGCGGCGGGGTGGGTGCTCGCCGCCGGGCTGCGGTCTGGTATCGGGGTGGGATCGGGCGGGGTAACGGTGCGCTCGGCTCTGGGGCGGTCCAGGCACGTGCCGTGGCCGGAGGTGGACGGCTTCCGGGCCGTGCGGGCACCGTTGTTCGACCTGTCGCCGCGCGGAACCCGCGCGGTCGCGGTGGTCTGCGGTGACGGAAGGCTGCTCACCACCGCGGGCTGCTACTTCGTGCGCTGGAGGAAGAAATCCGGCAACGAGAAACTGGTCGAGATGCTGGCGGCGCTGGAAGCTGAGCGGGCAGCGGCCGGGGAGCCCCAGCCGCCGTCCAAACTCACCGCCCAATAGCGCCCCCGGGCGCGCGGATTCAGCGCACTTGACGCGCGGTGGCTGACCATTACCCGGGAACCCTGTCCGCAGATGCGGCGGACAGGATTCCCGGCTAATCCGCCGGTCAGCTCACCGAGCTCTAGCGGTTACGCGGGTCGCCGTGGCACTGCTTGAACTTGCGGCCGGACCCGCATGGGCACGGAGAGTTCCGTCCCACCTTGGAGTAGTCCGGGCCGCTGGCCGACTCGTTGCGCCGGACGGCCTTGCCGCTCGCGTCCTCGCTCGGCGCGCTGTACCGGAGTGCTGCCTGGCGCTGGGGCCGGTCCAGGCCGGGTGATGCCGCGAGGCCCGCAGGAACCCCTGGTGCGCCTGACGCCGGTGCAGGGCGTGGTGCCGCGGGGGTCTGCCCGGCTGCGCGCCGCGGGCTGGTCTTGGAATGCCGTCCGGGGCGTGAACCCTGCTGAGCAGAACCCCGGCCCGCCTGGCCGCCACCCGCGGCCGGCCTCGACGGGGCCAGCCCGGTCCCGGCTGCGGCTGCATTCCCCACCACGGGGCCGCCCACCACGGGGCCGCCCACCACGGGGCCGCCCACCACGGGGGCTGGCCCGGCGCCGGGCACGGAGCCGCCAGGACCCGCGCCAGCGGGCCTGGAGCCATTTCCGGCAACGACCTCGGTGCCGGCGCTGTCAGGAACCGAGTCCTCGACGATGGGGTTGTCGTACGGCTCCAGCTGCAGGTGGAAGAGGTACTGAACCGACTCTTCCTTGATGCCGTCCATCATCACCGTGAACATGTCGTAGCCCTCGCGCTGGTATTCCACCAGCGGGTCGCGCATCCCGTATCCGCGCAGGGTTATGCCCTCGCGCAGGTAGTCCATCTCGTACAGGTGCTCGCGCCACTTGCGGTCCAGCACCGACAGCACGACCCGCCGCTCCAGCTCGCGCATCCGCTCCGGGGTCAGCTCCTCCTCCCGGCGCTCGTAGGCCTCCAGCGCGTCTTCCTTGATCAGCTCGGATATCAGGTCGTCCGACAGGCCGGCCCGCTCCCCGCCGGCTTCGTCGATCGCCTGGTCGACCGTGATGCCACCGGGATAGAGCTGGCCGAACGCGCGCCAGAGCTGGTCCAGGTCCCATTCCTCCGGGTAGCCGTCACGGGTCGCTTCGCCAACGTAATCGGTTACCACGTCCGCGATGAAGCCGCGGATCTGATCGGTCAGATCGGCACCCTCGAGCACCTGGCGCCGCTCCTTGTAGATGACCTGGCGCTGCCGGTTCATCACGTCGTCGTACTTGAGCAGCTCCTTGCGGATCTCGAAGTTCTGCTGCTCGACCTGGGTCTGGGCGGACCGGATCGAGCGGCTCACGGTCTTCGACTCGATTGGCACCTCCGGCGGCTGCTTGAGCCACTCCATGAAGTGCGCGACCTTGTCGGCGTTGAACTTCAGCATGAGCTCGTCTTCGAGCGACAGGTAGAACCGCGACTCACCGGGGTCGCCCTGCCGCCCGGACCGGCCGCGCAGCTGGTTGTCGATCCGCCGCGACTCGTGCCGCTCGGTGCCGAGCACGTACAGCCCGCCGACCCCGACGACCTCTTCGTGTTCCTCAGCCACGGCCCGCTTGGCCTTGTCCACCGCTTCCGGCCACGCGTCCTCGAAGTCCTCGGGCGTGTCCGTGGGTGACAGGCCGCGCTGGTGCAGCTCCAGGTCGGCAATGAACTCGGGGTTGCCGCCGAGCATGATGTCGGTACCGCGGCCGGCCATGTTCGTGGCCACGGTGACCGCGCCCTTGCGGCCAGCCTGGGCGATGATCGTGGCCTCGCGCTCGTGGTACTTCGCGTTCAGGACCTCGTGCGAGATGCCCTTGCGCTTCAGCATCTTGGACACCAGCTCGGACTTCTCCACGCTGGTGGTGCCGACGAGCACCGGCTGGCCCGCCTTGTTGCGCTCGGCGATGTCGTCGACCAGAGCACCGAACTTCGCGTCGGCGGTCTGGTACACCACGTCGGGCTGGTCGGCCCGGATCATGGGCATGTTGGTCGGGATCGGGACCACGCCGAGCTTGTAGGTCTGGTGGAACTCGTTGGCCTCGGTCATGGCGGTGCCCGTCATGCCCGCGAGCTTGTCGTACATGCGGAAGTAGTTCTGCAGCGTGATCGTGGCGAGAGTCTGGTCCTCGTCCTTGATCTGCACACCTTCTTTGGCCTCGATGGCCTGGTGCATGCCCTCGTTGTACCGCCGCCCGTGCAGGATCCGGCCGGTGAACTCGTCGACGATCAGGACCTCGCCGTTCATCACGACGTAGTCCTTGTCCTTCTTGTAGAGCTCCTTGGCCTTGATCGCGTTGTTCAGGAAGCTGACCAGGTGAGTGTTCTTCGGCTCGTAGAGGTTGTCGATGCCCAGCCAGTCCTCGACCTTTTCCACGCCGGATTCCATAATGCCGACCGTGCGCTTCTTCTCGTCGACCTCGTAATCGCCTTCGCCGTCCTCACCGCGGTGCAGCCTGGGCGCGATCTTGGCGAACTCGTGATACCAGCGGCTGTTCTGGTCGGCAGGACCGCTGATGATCAGGGGCGTGCGTGCCTCGTCGATCAGGATTGAGTCGACCTCGTCCACGATCGCGAAGTTGTGACCCCTCTGCACGCAGTCAGCCAGGACCCAGGTCATGTGGTCCCTGAGGTAGTCGAAGCCGAACTCGTTGTTCGTGCCGTAGGTGATGTCGGCCGCGTACTGCTTGCGCCGGTCATCGGGCTCCATCTGGGCCAGAATCACGCCGACCTCGAGGCCCAGGAACCGGTGGACCCGCCCCATCCACTCCGAGTCGCGCTTGGCCAGGTAGTCGTTGACGGTCACGACGTGCACGCCTTTGCCTGACAGCGCGTTCAGGTACGCGGGCAGCACGGAGGTGAGAGTCTTGCCCTCACCGGTTCTCATCTCGGCGATGTTGCCCATGTGCAGCGCAGCGCCGCCCATGAGCTGCACGTCGAAATGCCGCTGGCCGAGCGTTCTCTTGGCGGCCTCGCGGACAGTTGCGAACGCCTCGGGCAACAGGTCATCGAGCGACTCGCCGTCCGCGTGCCGCTGCCGGTACTCGTCGGTCATCGCGCGCAGCTCAGCGTCGCTGAGCGTGGCGAAGTCCTCTTCGATCGAGTTGACCTGGTCGGCTATCCGCCTGAGTTTGCGCAGGATCTTGCCCTCGCCGGCACGGAGGACACTATCTATGATGGCTGGCACTTGCGTCGCGCTCCTCGCGGATCGTCTGGCTGTGGGCGCGGCGTGCCCGCCTCGACGCAGCCGCGGGCCGCAGGCAGGGACGGCCGGACGGCATCGCGGCAGGCTTCTGACGCCGTGCCTACAGCCATGGTAGGCGAGACCCGGGGTGATGCCGAGTTATCGTCGCCAGGCCGATACCTTAGGAGGCACGCGTGCAGCGGAGGAGAGGGGCGTGCGGATGTCGCACCAGGTGAAGCCGGACACTGTCGCCGGCGCTGCCGCCGGGCCTGAGCCCGCGGGGCTGGCGGAGCAGACGGCTTACGTGCCGCAGACCCCGGAAGCGCCGGTCTCCTATCCCCCGGCGTTCCACGGCCGCGCGGTGTCCTGGTTCGCGGTCTCGCTCATCATGGTGGGGTTCGTCACCGGGGGTCTCGGGCTCGTCACCGGCCCTGTCTGGGCGGCGTTCTGGACCGGCGTCGGCCTGGCGGTGGTGGGCGGCCTGCTCGCGCTGGCCACCAACATCATGGACGACTGGTACTAAGCCGCCGCAACTGGTTCTAGCCGGCACGACAGGCGCCCGTGCGGCAGGCGCCCGTGCGGCAGGCACCCGTGCGGCAGGCACCCGACTGTCAGAGGCTCAGGCTACGCTCTCGACCCGTGGCCGGGCTTCTGCATGCAACGCCGCAGCTGACGCTGTCGCCGGATGAGGCCCGGCTGATCACGCTGCGGGCCCAGGGTTTCGTGGGCGCAGGCGCGCGGCAAGGCGGTCTGCCCGCAACGCTGCGACGGGTCGGCGCCGTGCAACTGGACACGATCAGCGTCCTGGCGCGCTCCCACGAACTTGTCGCCTACTCTCGCCTCGGCCCGGTCCCCAGAGACCGGATCGAGCGGGCGTACTGGCATCCGCGGCGTCCTGCCGCTTTCGAGTACTGGTCGCACGCTGCCTGCGTACTGCCGATCGAGGAGTGGCCGTTCTACGCGTTCCGCCGGAGGGCGTTCCGTGCCCGGGGCCCGCGCTGGCACCAGCATGATCCGGGGGTGCGCGCTGAGGTGCTCGCGAAGATCCGCGCCGAGGGCCCGCTGACAGCCAGCGACCTGGGCGGGGCCAGGAACGGGGGCGGCTGGTGGTCGTGGTCGGACACGAAGAAGGCTGTCGAGTGGCTGCTCGCCACAGGCGAGGTGATCTGCGCGCGGCGCGTCGGCTGGCGCCGGGTGTACGACCTGCCAGAACGGGTGCTGCCGCCGGAACTGCGCCGCGCCGAACCCTCCGACACCGAGTGCGTCACTCACCTGGTGGGAGTCACTGCCCGCGCACTCGGCGTGGTGACCCGAGCCGACCTCGCCGATTACCAGCGGATCCGGTTTGGAGGCACCGGGGAGGGCGGGCAGGGCAGGGACGGCGGGGATGGCACCGCCATGGACCTCGGCAGCGCGGCGGAAGCAGCCGGCCTGCTGCCAGTGCAACTCGTTACGCCCCGCAGCCGCCTCCCGGTCCCGGCCTGGGTGGACCCAGCCGCCCTGGACGAGTCGTGGCCCGGGCCGCCGCTGGCCCGGCCCGGCAGGCACCGGGTCACGCTGCTGTCCCCGTTTGACTCGCTGGTCTGGGACCGGAAGCGAACATTGCGGACATTCGGCTTCCAGCACAGCCTGGAGGCGTACCTCCCGCAGGCCAAGCGCGTGCATGGCTATTACGTGATGCCACTGCTGGCCCGTGGCCGCCTGGCGGGCCGCGTCGACCCGGCCCGCAGCGGCCGCACGCTCGTCGCGCGGAAGCTGTCGCTCGGCACCGCCTCGGCTGCTGAGGCGATGGCACGCGCGCTCGTTGAGGCTGCCGGCTGGGTCGGGTGTGACAACGTCGAACTCGGCCAGGTGGAACCGCTCAGCGCCGAGCCGCGGCTGCGGAAGGCGATCTCGGACCTGACCTGACGGCGCCGCGGATCAGCTGAACTCGATCAGCTTCTCCCGCACAGCCACCATGACCGCCTCCATCCTGGAGTGGATCTGCAGCTTCTCCAGGATGTTGCGGACGTGGTTCTTCACCGTGTTCTCGGAGATGAACAGCTCCTTGGCTATATCACGGTTGTTCATCCCCCTGGCGACGAGCTTGAGCACCTGCATCTCCCGCTCGGTCAGCCGGGGAGCGGGCAGCTCCTCAGCGCGCTCCTCTTGCTCGTCGCGCTTGGCCAGCGCGGCGAATTCGGTGAGCAGCTTCCCTGCCATCGACGGGTTGATGAGGGACTGCCCGCCATGCACCGCCCGGACCGTGTCCGCTACCTCGTCGAGCGGGATGTCCTTGAGCAGGTAGCCGCTTGCGCCAGCCCTGATCGCCTCGAAGAGGTCCGCCTCCTCGTCGCTGATCGTGAGGATGATGATCTTGGTGCTCGGGGCAGCCGCCTTCATCGCCCGGCATGCCTCGATCCCGCTGCTGCGCGGCATTCGTATATCCATCAGAACGATGTCCGGTAGCGCCTCAGCAGCCCGCTCGACCGCCTCGGCACCGTCACTCGCCTGGCCGACCAGCTCGATATCCGGCTCGTCCTCGAGCACCATCTCAAGGCCGCGGCGGAACAGAGCGTGATCATCCACGATCATCGTGCGGATCGGCTCTGGGCGCGGCGACGCGCCCGGCGCTGCGGCGCTGCTACCAGGACTGCCGCCCATAGCGCCTCCTCCCTGACCGGGCCTGCTGTGGTGCCAGGGCCGCCGCCACGGGCATCGTTGCCCGGAAGCTCAGCCCCTGTTCTGCACTGAGTGTCATCAACTGAGCGTGATCAACTGTGTGTGATCAACTCTCGCGGACCTGTGTCCCCGACGCAAACTAACGCTAGCCGAGATGCCCCAGATGCCGGAGATGCCCGGCACCCTGAGCAAACCGCGAGGCGAGCCCTGACGCGCTTGCTTCCTGCTTTGCCTGCCCGTCGGCCTGGTCGGCGGTGTCCACTAGCCGGATCACACCGTACTGGTAGCCGCGCCGCCGGTACACCACACTGGGGCAGCCGTTATCGGCGTCGCGGTACAGGAAGAAATCGTGACCCACCATCTCCATCTCAAACAGGGCCTGGTCGATCGCCATCGGGCTCGCTCCATGGAACTTCTCCCGCACGACTAGCGGTCCCTCGCCTTCCATCGCGACCGGGACCAGGTCATCGGAACCCTCGGCCGGCTGCCGGTCACCTGCCTCTTCCCGCGCGGCACCCGGCGCCGCATCTGACGCTGATTCTGGCAGCGACCCCGGCGCTGATTCCGCTGCCTGAGGCGGCGGCCCGTCAGACCGGACGCTTACTGGTGCTGGCTCGACGCCGACGTCATCGGCCGCGGGCAGGTCGATGACCCGGATCGCCGCGTGCGCGCCATGCCGGCACTTTCGCCGGTCACCGGCCCGGCGCAGCCGCGACTCCAGCTTGGCGAACGCGATGTCCAGGGCAACGTAGCGGTCCTCCGCAGCAGCCTCGGCCCGGATGGCCGGGCCGCGCGAGGAGATCGTCAGCTCGACACGCTCCCGCCGCTGCGACTGCCGCGGGTTGTGCTCGGCAATGACCTCAACATCAACTCTGATCGCCTTGTGGTCCAGCTTCTCGATCTTGGCGAGCTTGGCCGCAGCCTGCGCGCGGAACCGGTCAAGCACCTCCGTGTGGCGGCCCTTGAAGATGATGTCCACTGGCCGAACCCCCTTATACCCGCAAGGTGGATGGCACCCGCCCGGCCGACCTGGTCTTCGACCCCACATCCGCCTGCTGAGGGGCTCGCGGCCACATGTGCCACTACTGCCCTTCTCCCTGCCCGGAAGACGTCGGATCTCCCGGCGGGGCAGGACTTACTTCTAAGCCGCACCGTGATCAGTCGACAATAAGTCGCCTTACGTGGGCCGTTTCGCCTGCGGCTGGCATCGGCTTGCCACGGCGGCCTGCCGGTTAGCTGGAAGGCCACTGCAGTGCAACCACGGACCCGGGCGGGTGCCATGACACGACGCTAGTCCGGCCGGCCCCAGATGTCAGGAGGGAAAGCGGCTCAGCCTGGGTAAGCGGGAGCCCGGCCGGTGGCATGGGTGGGCTGGAACTCGCTCAGGCCCGACGTTGGCGACGACGCCGTCGCGACCAGGATCTGGCCGCCAGACAGGCCCAGGACGACGGACGAGCCCACCTGCCCGGGGCTTGTTGCTGTCATCGACACCGTGGTTGGGGGGGTTGCGATCGCTGTGGGCTGGCCGCCGTTCAGCGGGACCTCGGCCAGCTGGGCGCCAGCGGCGCCCCCCCACATCACGATCACGCTGTCCGGGCCGTACCAGCTCAGCGCCTCGGGGTCGGAGATGCCCGCACCGAGGGTCACCGGCTCGCCGATGAACGCTGACGGGCCGCTCCGGGCGATCGAAGCCAGCTGGACCTGCGTCCCGATGGGCGTGCTGACGATCATGACGGCGCGGACACCGTCCGGCGCGACCCGGAAGCTGATCACGTTGTCCGCGGGCGGCAGTTCACTCAGGCCGACCTGGCTCGCGTCGCCAGAACTCGGCTGCATCAGCCACAGGTCGCCTCCGGCCGCAATCCACAGATCGCCCTGAGTATCCCAGCTCACCGAGGTACAGGCGCCGCTGGGCGACCGCCACTGCCGCATCGCCCCGCCGCGGCTGAGGTCGCCGATGTAGACAGCGCTCCCGTCCGCGGAGATCCCGGCTATCCAGTGCCCGTCCGGTGAGACCGCGATCGAGCTGAGGGCGGGGGCTCCGGCGGTGCCGGCCTGGCCCTGTACTCCGGTGGCATGCCCGGACTGGCCAGAGTCGGACTGGCCAGAGTCGGACTGGCCTGCGCTGGGCATCTGCTCGACGGCTCCGTTGGTGCCGATGAGGTAGAGGCTGGAACTGGCTGGCTGCGCAGGGGCGACCCAGGCGTGGTACGTCTGCTGCAGCTGGTACTGACTTCCCGAGATCTGCTGCGGGCGGCCGTTGATCTCGAGCTCGACCGAGTGAATTCCGGTTGGCCCGCTGGTGAGCGTCCAGACCAGCTGCGCTGCAATGCGCTCCCGCTGGGCCTGGCTCGTGATGGCGGCCCGGCCGCCCAGGTCGACCGTAGCGTTCGGGCCGATGATCTTGACCTGGCCGATCTGGCTTGCGCCGGCCGGCACTCCGGTGGTTGCCGCCCCGTTCAGCCAGCCCGTCGGGTCCTGGAGCAGCGCGTTCACCAGCCCAGTGGCAAGCTCGGTGTTCGTCGCCTCCAGTGGCGCGAACACCGGGTCCGGCACCAGCGTGTGCCCGGACGGGGCCAGGAAGTAGAGGTTGCGCGCCTGGTACACGTGCTGGAAGTCGTCCTCCGTCAGCAGCAGCGGCGAGCGCGGCAGGTCGTCGATGCGCCACTGACTGTTGACCCTGACCAGGGAGAAGTAGATCGGCTTCGGCGCGCCCGAGGACACAAGGTACTGGCCGGTGCCTGTGAGCGTCGCCACCGGCTGACCAATGACCTCCACCTTGGCCAGAGCCCCTCCGCCCGGCTGACCGGCACCGGCGTCGCCGGTGACTTCCTTCGGCGCCGAAACGATCTTGGTGGTCGGCGTGGTGCTCACCACTGTCACCGCCCACCCGGGCTGCCAGCTCCGGCGCGCCGTCGGATCAAGGTATTCCTGGGCCACTGCGTGATTGCTGGCGAAGCTGGCGCTGGCGGCCAGAAAGCCGTCCACGATCTGGGTGGGATTCCAGCCCTGGCCGGGGCCGACAGGTATCGGCTGCGAGTAGGGCTGCCCTTGGCTGACGCCAGACTGGCCAGTGCCCACTTGCTGCACAGGCCCGCCGGTCGGTACCGCGGCACAGCCGGTGACCGCCGCCAGCACAGCGACTGCCAGCGTGGTGGCGGCAACGGCCGCGGCGTGCCTCGCGCTCGCCAGCCGGACGGCCGCGAGCCGACTATGCCGTGAGCTGGTCACCGGTCTGCAGCCCGGCTGGCCGACTCGGCCGCACGGTGAGCCGCTGCACGGCTGGCCGCAGCTGTCCCGTTGCCCTCAGCCAGCCTGCTAGCCCCGGTTGCGCCGTCAGCCCCGGGCTTGGCGCTGCCGGTGAGCTCGGCGAGCACTGTTGTCGCTGGCCCTTCTGGCAGGCCAGCGATGACCGGCCCGCCAACAAGGCGGACCGTCACCGACCCGGCGGTCAGACCAGCCGCGTCCGCACCTGGGGCCAGTTCCGGCTCGTCCGGGCCGAGCGGCAGCGGCGATCCGGCCAGCTCGCCGCCTGCGACCCGGGGAAGCGTGAGCCGGAACACCGATCCCTGGGCAGGCTCGCCCCAGGCTTCCAGCCACCCGCCGTGGATCCGCGCATCCTCCATAGCGATCGACAGGCCCAGCCCTGTGCCCCCGGTCGTCCGGGCCCGCGCCGGGTCTGCGCGCCAGAACCGGTCGAACACGAGCCGTTCATGGCCGGGCGCCAGGCCGATCCCGTAGTCCCGGACAGCCACGGCCACCGCGGCCGAGTCCCCGGCCACGGTGACCACCGCGTCCTTGCCCTCACCATGCTCGACGGCGTTGACCAGCAGGTTCCGCAGGATGCGCTCCACCCGGCGCCGGTCAACGTCAGCCACGCAGGGCTCGGCCGGGAGCCGGAACTCGATCTTGGCGCCGCGCCGCTCGGCCAGCTGCTGCGCCTCGTCGGCGGCCCGCCGGGCCAGGTCGCAGATGTCGACGGGCTCGGGCTCCAGCACCGCGACGTTGGCGTCGTACCTGCTGATCTCCAGGAGGTCGGTGAGCAGCGACTCAAACCGGTCCAGCTGACTGCTGAGCAGCTCGGCCGAACGCGCCGCCGGGCCGTCGAGCTGATTCCTGCTCCCGAACAGGACGTCGGCCGCGATCTTGATCGTCGTCAGCGGGGTCCGCAGCTCGTGCGAGACGTCGGACACGAACTGCCGCTGGACCTGCGAGAGCTCTTCCAGAGCCATCATCTTCTCCTGCAGGCTGGCGGCCATCTCGTTGAAGGACGACGCCAGCGCGGCCAGTTCATCAGCCCCCCGTACCGGCATGCGCTCGCCGAGGTTGCCGGTAGACAGCCGGCGCGCGCCGCGTGCGGCCTGCCGGATCGGGGCCACCACCCAGCGGGTCACCAGCGCCGCGATCGCCGAGAACAAGAAGACCAGCGCCAGGCCCCCGGCCAGCAGTGCGTCCTGCACCTGCGACAGGGTCTGCTGGACCTGGGTCAGCGGGAAGAAGTAGTAGAGCTGGTAATAGCTCCCGACCGGCACACCGTAGACCAGTCCGGGGACCGAGCTGGCGGTTCCGGACGGGTCGCTCATGCTGGCGAACGTGAACGCGGGCGAACTCTGTCCCCTCCGCTGCAACTCGTTCACCTTGTTAATCAGCCGCGCCGGGATCTGGGCAGGCACGATGCCCGCTTTGTCCCCGCCCGTGTAAACCGGGGGACCCGAATAGCTAGGGACGATCTCGATCGCGACGCCATAGTCGCTCTGAGCCCCATTCGCCCGCAGCTGATCAACTATCGACCCCACCAGGTTCTGGGCCGCGGCACTGGGAGGCGAGGTCACGCCCGGCTGGGTCTCAGCTGTGATCAGGCCGTTGCCGACCAGGTTGCTGGCCTGAGCCTCCTTGGCCCGCAGCTGGTCCGAGGTGATCTGCTGCATCAGGATGAAGCCGAGCACCGTGACCACGACGGCGGAGATGACCAGCGTGGTCGTGACCACGCGCAGCTGCAGTGACCGCAGCCAGCGAGCGCGCAGGACCAGGTGCGCGGCCGAGAGGCGGCGGCGCAGCGCCACGGCCTGGCGCCTGGCGGTCCGGCGCAGGCGCGGCAGCCGGCCGTGCAGCCAGCGGCGCGGCCCGCGCGGCCATCCGCGGTTCCCGTGGCGCACCGCTTCAGGCACCGTGGCCGGCAGCCGGGCTGCCAGCGGGCCGACGAACAGGCGGCGCGAGGCAGCCTCGCTCCGGCTTGCCGCTGCCCCCTTCATGTCCCTCCCTTGGCTGAGCCGCCGGGTCAGCCTGGCCCCGCCTTGTAGCCGACGCCGCGGACGGTCACCACGATCTCAGGACGCTCCGGGTCCTTCTCGATCTTGGCGCGCAGCCGCTGGACATGCACGTTGACCAGCCGGGTGTCCGCCGCGTGGCGGTATCCCCAGACCTGCTCGAGCAGGACCTCGCGGGTGAACACCTGGCGCGGCTTGCGGGCCAGCGCAACGAGCAGGTCGAACTCCAGCGGGGTCAGGTTCAGCGGCTCTCCGGCCCTGGTGACGGCGTGGCCGGCCACGTCGATCGTGACGTCGCCGATCTGCAGGGTCTCCGGGGCTGGGTCCTCGGTCCGGCGCAGCCTGGCCCTGACCCTGGCCACGAGCACCTTGGACTGGAATGGCTTGACTATGTAGTCGTCGGCGCCCGACTCCAGCCCGAGAACCACGTCCACCGTGTCGCTCTTGGCTGTGAGCATAACGATCGGCACCCCGGACTCGGCCCGGATCTGACGGCAGACATCGATGCCATCGGTGCCAGGCAGCATCAGGTCCAGCAGCACCAAGTCCGGATGGGTGTCACGGAACACATCCAGTGCCTTGTCACCGTCAGAGACGAACGTGGGCTCGAAGCCCTCACCGCGCAGCACGATCCCGAGCATCTCGGCGAGGGCGGCGTCATCATCGACGACCAGTACGCGACCCTTCATGAATCACATCGTTCCACGTAAACCGTGGCGAGGGCAGCTTCATCCCTCGCCTCTTGGCCATACAGAACACGCAGCGTACCTGCTGTGACTGGTTGCGCTACCCCTCGTTCTGTCACGATGGCCGAGATCAGCTCCGGCGGAGTCACGTCGAACGCCGGGTTGTACCCGGGCGTTCCGGCCGGTGCGACGGGTATTCCGGCCATGCTGGTGACCTCTTCGCCAGCCCGCTGCTCGACCTCAATCGCCGTGCCGTCGGGGGTTTCCAGGTCGATGGTTGAAACCGGGGCAACCACCACGAACGGCACCTTATGGTGCCGGGCCAGCACTGCCAGGCTGTACGTGCCGACCTTGTTCGCCACGCTGCCGTCGGCAGCGATCCGGTCCGCCCCTGTCATCACGATGTCCACATCGCCCGCGGCGAGCAGCGAGGCGGCGGCCGAGTCGGCGAGAACCGCGTGCGGTATCCCGGCCCGTCGGGCTTCCCAGGCGGTCAGCCGCGCCCCCTGCAATAGCGGCCTGGTCTCGTCGATCCAGAGCCTGGTGAGCCTGCCATCCCGGTGCGCGGCGAGGATCACCGCGAACGCCGTGCCCTCGCCGCCCGACACCAGCGCGCCGGTGTTGCAGTGGGTCAGCACCCGGGCCTTTGGCGGCACCAGGGCCAGGCCATTGCGCGCCATGGCCGCGCTGGCGGCCGCGTCTTGCGCCGCGATCGACTGGGCCTCCGCGACCACGGCGCGGGCAAGGAAACGTTCATTATCCGCAGCGTTGGCTGCGGCTGCCTCGCGGTACGCGGCGAGCGCTCTGCGGGCACCCCACGCCAGGTTCACCGCGGTAGGCCGGGCCGCCTCGATCGCGGCAGCCGCGGCGGCCACATCGTCCCCGCGATAGGCGGCAAGCGCGACACCGAAGGCACCGGCCAGCCCCAGCAGGGGCGCCCCGCGGACCACGAGCCGACGGATGGCGTCCACCAGGGCCGGCACATCCGCGCAGATGACAACGGACTCCTCGGCCGGGAGCCGGGTCTGGTCCAGCAGCGCGATCGCCGGCCCCTCAGGCGGGTCGAGCCAGCGCAGCGCGAATGCCTCCACAGCACGAGTGTGCGCCACATGCACGCCCAGCGGCCAGCGTGGCCAGGTTGAACAGCGTACGCGGTGGGGTCGTTCGCCAGGTTTTGTGCGGTCTCGCGCCCCCTTCGTCCGCATCACAGCCGCGGCCATGCCAGTATTGCGGTGCGAGCATTGAGGGGGGCTAGTCCCGGGGGCGTAGCCGCTCGCCGACCGCTGAATGCGCAAGCGGCCTGCGTCGGCCCGTCAAGGAGAAAGATGTCCGAGCACCACCCGCCTGGTACGCCGGACCAGCCGACCCACGGACAGTCACCCGTCTCCCCGCAGCAGCCCGCGCCCGGCCAGCCCCAGAACCCGCACACGTACGGCCAGGTGCCGTCCTATGGCCAGCAAGGGCCCTACGGACAGCAAGGCCCCTACGGAGAGCCGCTCCCGTACGGCCGGATGCCGCCCTACGGCCAGATGCCGGCGTATGGCCAGCAACCTCCGTATGGCCAGCCGCCACCGTATGGCCAGCCGCCACCGTATGGCCAGCCGCCCCCTGGCCCGGCCGGTTCCGGGCAGGCGCCGCACGGCCCGGTACCGCCGCAGTACGGGCAGCCGTATGGTCAGCCGCCGTCCGCGCCCACGGGCAACGGGCGGGCTGGCAACTGGCGGTGGGCACCGCAGCCCGGCGGGATCCCGCTGCGTCCGCTCGGTGTCGGCGAGATCCTCAGCGGTGCGTTCACATCGGTCCGGCAGAACCGGGGGGCCACGCTCGGGCTGTCAGCGATCATGCTGACCTGCTCTGGCGTCATCACCGCGGTGCTGGCCCTGGTGGGGCATGCGTCGTCGGGAACGGTCCTGAACACGGGGGGCCAGAATTTCACCCTCCAGCCAGCCGTTACCTACCCGGTGCAGCTCGCCCAGGACGGCGTGCAGATTATCGTCGAGATACTGCTGATCGGCTTGCTCACTGTGGTGATCGGCCGGGGGGTACTCGGCCGCAAGGTGAGCATCGGCGAAGCATGGCGGATCGCGCGGCCGCGGCTGCCCACCCTGCTCTGGCTCACGGTGATCCTCGCCGCCCCTGTGATCGCCGTCCTGGTGGTGTTCCACCTCCTGACCTCAGGGAACGCCAATCCCGGGCTAGGAGCACTGGCGGGGCTTGGCGTGCTGGGCGCGTTCGCCGCGTTCGGATGGCTGGCGGTGATGTTCAGCCTGTCAGTCCCGGCGGTGATGCTGGAGCAGCAGAGCGCGGTAAGGGCTCTGCGCCGGTCCTGGAGGCTGGTCCGGAAGAGCTTCTGGCGTCTGCTCGGCATCTATCTGCTGATGCTGCTGATCCTCTTCATCACCGCTACCGCGATCGAGGTCCCGTTCGTGATCGTCGAGATCATCATTACCGGGATCAACCCGCTCAATCCGGTCGGGACGTCGGCCGTGTCCGTGACGGCGCTGATCATTAGCACGCTTGGCACTATCTTGGCGAGCGCGTTCACCCGGCCGATCAGCGCCGGGGTGGTTGTCCTCGTCTACCTCGATATGCGAATGCGCCGGGAGGGTCTCGACCTCGCACTGCAAAACCTCACGGCCGGCCTGCAGATGACCGGCGACGAACTTGAGACCGTCTGGCGCGCGCCGTCCCCCGCTAACTCCAGAGCCTTCGGCATGGCCATGCCGGCGCCATGGTGACGGCGGTGGTACCCGGCGGCTCGCTGGTCAGCCGGGCCGAGGGCCAGCGGCTCGCCCGCACCGAGCTATCCAAAGCGATCTACCACCCCAAAGAGTCGCTGTCGCAGCGGATCGCGGACTGGATCAACCACTCCCTGAACTCGGGCGGGGTGGCGGCGCCAGGAGGCTGGTGGGCGATCGTCGCGCTGATCATCCTCGTGATCATCATCGCAGCGGTGGTGGCTCACCGGATCGGGCCGGTAGCCCGGTCCAAGGCGGCCAGCACTGGCCCGGTGCTGTCCGGCAGCGAGCTCAGCGCGCGCAAACACCGCGAGCTGGCGGAGCGCCTGGCCGCGGCAGGCGACTTCACCGGTGCGATCATCGAGTCGGTGCGGGCGATCGCCGTCGCGCTCGAGGAGCGCGGCGTCGTGCCGCCGCGGGTTGGCCGGACCGCCACCGAGCTAGCGGCCGAGGCCGGCCAGGCGATGCCGGCCCAGGCGCCCGGGCTCGCGGCGGCCGCTCGGCTGTTCGACGACGTCAAGTACGGGGGGCGGGACGGGACCGCCGCTGGCTACCAGCGGCTGCGCGACCTGGACGCCGCGATCCGCTCGGCAAGGCCGTCAGCTGCCGACCAGCCGCTGGCTACTGCAGCACTGGCCCCGCCGTCGTGACCGCCCGCACACCGCCGCCCCCTGCTCCCCCGGCGGCTGCCGCCCCGGCCGTGACAGGCACACCAGGGTCGCCGGGCAGCCCGGCTGGCCCGTCTGGATCGGGTTCTGAAGCCCCGGCCACGAGTGAGTGGAGACGCTGGCGGATACCGCTTGTTCTGGTGGCGGTGGTCGTGCTCGGTGCAGCCGTGATCGGTCTTCTGCAGCCATCCGCGACCGTCACCGGGTATCTCGACCCTGCTGACACCAGTACGACGGGCGCGCATGCCCTGGCCGACATTCTGACCAGCCGGGGCCACACGGTGCTCAAGGAAGTCACACCGGCCGCGGCGCAGGCCGCGGCAGGCCAGGGCGGCAGTACGCTGGTCATCACGAGCCCGTCGCTGCTCACTTCCGGGCAGCTCACCGGGCTTGCCCGGGTGCGCGCCGACGTGGTGGTGATCGCGCCGGACCAGGACGCACTCGAGGCGTTCGCGCCCGGGGTGACGTCCGTCGGGACGTTCCTGGTTCAGTCCCTGACACCTGGCTGCGACCTGCCCGCGGCGCAGCTGGCCGGGAGCGCGGACATGGGCGGGGTGCTGATGGCACTGCCCGGCGGGCAGACGGCACTGCCTGGAGGGCAGACGGCAGCACAGTGTTACCAGGCGCCCGCGAGTGACTCCGGTGTCGTCGGGGCATCGCTGCTGCAGTACAACGCCGGCGGGCGGGTGATCACGCTGCTCGGCACCGGGAACCCGCTGACCAACGGCAGCCTCGCCAAGCAGGGCAATGCCGCGCTCGCGCTGGACCTTCTCGCCGCCAGGTCGCGGATCGTCTGGCTGGTCCCGGGTCCGACAGCGGCCACCGTGGCCGGCAACGGGCAGCAATCGCCGCTGAGCCTGGTACCGCTGGCGGCGTACCTGATCGCGATCCAGCTCGGCATTGCCGCGGTGCTCGCCGCCCTGTGGCGGGTACGCCGGCTCGGGCCGCTGACGACTGAGCGGCTGCCGGTCGTCGTCCGCGCCTCGGAGACCGCCGAGGGCATGGCCGGGCTCTACCGCTCGCGCCGCGCCCGTGACCGGGCTGCTGCGGCGCTGCGCACGGCCATGCTGGCCCGGACCTTGCCAGCACTCGGCCTGGCTCCCGGCACCCGGCCCGCCGAGGTGATTTCAGCGGTTTCTGCGCGGTCCGGTAGCGCTGAGCCATTGGTGGCGGCCATGCTGTTCGGGCCGGCGCCGACCGACGATGCCGCGCTCGTCGCGCTCGCCGACGATCTGGACGCTCTGGAGAGAAAGGTGCGCGGGCAGTGAATCCCGACTACCAGACGCCAGCCAGCCTCGCGGCGGCCGGCACCCCGGCGGACGCCGCCCAGAGCCTCCCCGGGACCTACCCGGGTTCCGCCGGGCTCAGCCAGAGTGGCTATCCAGGCGTCCAGGACAGCGCGGGCGATCCCCGTGCGGCCCTCAGCGCGCTCCGCGGCGAGATCGGCAAGGCCGTCGTCGGCCAGGACCCAGTGGTCACCGGCCTGCTGATCGCCCTGCTGTGCCAGGGGCACGTGCTGCTTGAAGGCGTTCCCGGGGTAGCCAAGACACTGCTGGTCCGTACGCTCGCGGCCGCTCTGGACCTGCAGAGCAAGCGGATCCAGTTCACGCCAGACCTGATGCCAGGCGACGTGACCGGTTCCCTGATCTACGACGCGAGGACCGCGCGGTTCGAATTCCGCGAAGGCCCCGTCTTCACGAACCTGCTGCTCGCCGACGAGATCAACCGCACGCCGCCCAAGACCCAGGCCGCGCTGCTGGAGGCGATGGCCGAGCGCCAGGTCACGGTCGAGGGCAGCGCCCGGCGGCTGCCAGAGCCGTTCCTTGTCGCCGCGACCCAGAACCCGATCGAGTACGAGGGCACGTACCCGCTGCCCGAGGCCCAGCTGGACCGGTTCCTGCTGAAGCTGACCGTGTCGCTGCCCGACCGCACGCAGGAGATCGGCATCGTGTCCCGGCACGCGGCGGGGTTCGACCCCCGCGACTTGGGCAGCGCTGGGATCACACGGGTCGCCGGGCCGTCCGATCTGGCGGCCGCCTCGGCCGCGGTAGGCCGCGTGCACGTCTCGCCCGAGATCACCGGCTACATCGTGGACCTGTGCCGTGCGACCAGGCAGTCGCCGTCGTTGCTGCTCGGCGTGTCCCCGCGCGGCGCCACCGCGCTGCTGGCCACCAGCCGGGCCTGGGCCTGGCTGTCCGGGCGCGACTACGTCACGCCTGACGACGTCAAGGCGCTGACCCGGCCCACGTTCCGGCACAGGGTGCAGCTGCGCCCCGAGGCCGAGCTCGAGGGCACAACGGCGGAAGGGGTCCTGGAGGCGGTGCTCGCCGGGGTCCCCGTGCCGCGGTAAGGGGCGCGCTCGGATGAGTGTGGAAGGTCGCTTCGTGATTGTGCAGCGTCACCCGCGCTATTCACGGAGAAGGCTCCACCCACGGAAAGGGCTCCACAGTCAGTGACGCTGACCGGGCGGGCGGCTGTGGCCGCGGTGATCGGGGCTCTCGTGGTGCTGGGGCTGCAAACGGTCACCGCGCTGCTTCTGGTCGACGCGGTAATCCTGGTGCTGATCGCGGCGGATGTGGTTCTGGCGGCGCCGGTCAGGCCGCTACGGGTGGCCCGCTCCGGCGACACCCGGATCCGCCTCGGCGAGACCGCGACAATGGCCCTCACGCTGGACAACCCGGGCGGCCGGGCACTGCGCGGGACCGTCCGGGATGCCTGGCAGCCGAGCACACAGGCGCGGCCAGAGCGGGCGCAGGTCAGCGTTCCGGCCAGGGGACGGACGCGGCTGACGACCACGCTGACTCCGCAGCGCCGGGGCGACTTCGCCGCCGACCGGGTGACCATCCGCTCGCTCGGCCCGCTCCGGCTCGCCGGGCGCCAGGGCAGCCATCCGGCCCCGTGGACGATCCGGGTGCTTCCCCCGTTCACCAGCCGCCGTCACCTGCCAGAGAAGCTCGCGATGCTGCGGCAGCTGGACGGGCAGCACCGGTCGCTGCTGCGGGGCCAGGGCAGCGAGTTCGACTCGCTGCGCGAGTACGTTATCGGCGACGACGTCCGGTCGATCGACTGGCGCTCGTCCGCCCGCCAGGTGGATGTCATGGTCCGCACCTGGCGGCCGGAACGCGACCGGCGCATCCTGATCGTCCTCGACACAGGCCGGACAGCAGCTGGGCGGGTCGCCGGGGTGCCCCGGCTGGACACGTCGATGGACGCCGCGCTGCTGCTGACCGCGCTGGCGTCACGGGCCGGCGACCGGGTCGACCTGATCGCGATCGACCGGCAGGTCAGGGCGCGCGTGGTGGGCTCGGGCCGAGGTGAGGTGCTGGCGGCTGTGACCAACGCCATGGCCGTGCTCGACGCGGAGCTGAGCGAGTCCGACGCCGACCTGATCTCCTCGACGGTTCTAGCGACCGCCCGGCAGCGCTGTCTGGTGGTGCTGCTCACCGACCTGAATCCGGCCCCGATCGAGGAGGGCCTGCTACCCCGGATCCCGGTGCTGGCAGCACGGCACCGGCTCCTGGTCGCTGCGGTCGCCGACCCGCGCATCGACCAGATGGCCGCGTCCCGCGGGGATGCCGCGGCGGTTTACAGCGCGGCCGCTGGCGAGCGGGCCCGAACCGGGCGGGCGCGGATCTCGGCCGAACTGCGGCGGCGCGGTGTCGTCGTCGTGGACGCGCCGCCGGACCGGCTTCCGCCGGCCCTCGCCGACGCCTACCTGAGCCTGAAGGCCGCCGGTCAGCTGTAGGCCGGCACCTGGGCTCCGCGCCCGCGGATGCTCGCGTCAGCCGGCCACCGGGACCACGTCCGGGGCCTCCTCGATGTCTGCTGACAGCCCGGCCCGGATTCCCCGGCGGCCGAGGACGATCACATAGGTGAGCAAGGCGGCCTCCGCGACCGCGCCGATCCCGATCCGCGCCCAGGTGGGCAGCGGCGAGGGCGTGACGAATGCCTCGATCACCCCGGACACAAGAAGCACCATGATCATTCCGAGGGCGAGCGTGACCGTTTCCCGGCCCGCCGTGGCCAGAGCCTGTTCCCTCGGCAGCGGGCCCGGGTCGATGATGGTCCAGCCGAGCCGCAGGCCCGCCGCGGCGGCGAGGAAGACCGCGGACAGCTCCAGCATCCCGTGCGGCAGGATCAGGGCGAAGAACTCCACGCCCCGGCCGTGGGCGACCATGAATCCGCCGTCCACCCCGATATTGAGGGAGTTCATGAACAGTATGTACAGGCCGGGCAGGCACAGAAAACAGCCGAAGACCAGTGACTCCGCGGCAACGAGAATGTTGTTGGTCCAGACGCGAGCCGCGAACGAGGTGGCTGCGTACTGGGAGTAGTAACCGCTGAACTGGCTGTTCACCAGCTGCCTGGCCTGATCGGGCGGCAGGATGGAGTTCTGCACAGCGGGTGACCGGGCGATCCACCAGCCGATCAGCAGCGCAAGCAGCAGCGAACCGGCAGCGGTGCCCAGCCACCACCAGCGGGCCTTGTAGGCCATCACCGGGAAAGACACGACCGCGAACCGCGCGACCGAACTCCACCCCGAGGCGTGCGCGCCGGTCACCGCGGACCGGGCCCGGGCCACACGCGTCGACAGCTGCGCAACCAGCGCCGGGTCATACCCGGCGGTGCGCAGCACCGACAGGTGAGTCGCGGCCCGCTGATAACCGGCGACGAGCTCATCAACCTGCTCACCAGTCAGGCGCCGACGGCGGCCGACCAGGTAGTCGAGCCGGTACCACTCCTGCTGATGCGCGGCAACGAACGCGTCTACATCCACGGCAGGAGGTTACCGCCCGGGAATGGATAGCCTAGGCCTGAACCGACAGCATCCGGGCGCCGACATAAGGGGCACAGCAAATGGCCGAGGTGGTCAGCGGTGAGGCTGTCGTACTCGACGTCCCGGTCGCCCAGTTCCCCAGCCGCATCGTCGCGCTGCTCATCGACATCGGCGTCCAGGTGGCCGCGCTGTCCGTGCTGCTCGGGATCGTAAGTGCGGCCCAGGTCCACCTGAACCCGGCCGCGCTCGCCGCAGTTGCGGTGAGCGTCCTGGTACTGACCTTTGTCGGTTATCCGTGCATCTTCGAGACGCTGAGCAGGGGCCAGTCGCTGGGCAAGATGGCACTCGGGCTGCGGGTGGTCAGCGACGACGGCGGGCCGGAGCGGTTCCGGCAGGCGCTGTTCCGGGCGCTCGCTTCTCTGCTGGAGATCTGGGCCTTCTTCGGGGCGCTCGCGCTCATGTGCTCGATGCTCACAGCCAAGGGCAAGCGATTCGGTGACCTGTTCTCCGGCACGTTCGTGATCCAGGAGCGGCTGCCGCGCCGGCCAGGCCTGCCCCCCATGCTCGCGGTGGTACCGCCGCCGCTCTACGGCTGGGCGCAGACCCTGGAGCTGTCAGCGCTGCAGGACCTTACCGCCGAGCAGGCCGCCAGCTACCTGCGCCGCATCTGGGAACTTGAGCCAATGGCCAGGGATCAGCTCGGCCAGCAAATCGCCGCCGCTGTCGCAGCCCAGGTCACTCCGCCCCCGCCGCCGGGCACGCCGGTGGTGCCGTTCCTGTCGGCTGTGCTGGCCGTCCGCCGGCACCGGGAGATGTCGCGGCTCGCGGCCCAGCGCGGCTGGCCAGGGGCCCAGGCCCAGTACCCGCCACCCCAGTACCAGGGCGCCCGGTACCCCGCACCCCAGTACCCCGCGGCTCCGTACCCGGGATGGCCCGGCTCGCACCCTGGCGCGCCACGTCCCGGCACAGCGATGCCGGGCTGGTCCCCGGCCAGCCAGATGGCACCCAATCCTCCGGTGCCCTCTGCCCCCCCAGCGCCCACGGCTCCAGCGCCAGGCCCGGCCGCGCCAGCGGGCCAGCAGACTCACCAGGAACCACCAGCCTTCGGCGACTTCGCGCCTCCGGCCTAGGCGCCTAAAAGCCGTACCGCCAGGAATCCAGATATTCCTTCTGAACGGGGGTCAGGGCGTCGATCTCGGCGCCAACCGACCCGAGTGCCAGCGCGGCAACCTCCGTGTCGATCTCAGCCGGGACCTCCAGCACACCAGGTGGCCCTGTCACGCCGCCACTGTCCCGGCCGGCCAGCCACGCCAGGGCGAGCGCCTGAACAGCGAACGACAGGTCCATCACTGCCGACGGGCTGCCCTCGGCCGCGACCAGGTTGACCACCCGCCCCTCGGCCAGCAGGACCAGGCGCCGCCCGTCCGCGAGCAGGTACTCGTCGGAGTGCGGACGGACCGCGGGATGGACCGCAACGGCGAGGTCGGCCAGTGCCCGTGTGTCCACCTCAGCGTCGAAGTGGCCGGCGTTGGCCAGCACCGCCCCGTCCTGCATCGCCGCCAGGTGCTCGGGCCCGATCACGTCGCGGGAGCCAGTCGCTGTGATGAACAGCTGCCCGAGCGGCGCCGCCTGGGCCATGGGCAGCACCCGGAACCCGCGCAGCAGCGCCTCGAGCGCCCGGACCGGGTCCACCTCGGTGACAATCACCTGGGCCCCGAGCCCCCGGGCCCGCTCGGCGATCCCGCTGCCGCACGGCCCGTAACCTGCTACCACGACGACCTTGCCTGCCAGCAGCATGTTGGTGGCCCGCAGGATCCCGTCGATCACCGACTGGCCGGTCCCGGCGAAGTTGTCGAACAGCCGCCGGGTCCGCGAGCCGTCCGCGGCCACCATCGGGAACGCCAGCGTGCCGTCGGCCGCCATCCGGCGCAGCCGGGCGACCCCTGTCGCCGTCGACTCGCAGCCGCCGTGCACCCCGGCGAGCAGTTCGGGGCGCTCGGTGTGCAGCGTGTTGACCAGATCGCAGCCGTCGTCGATAACCAGCCCGGGCGTGCCAGCCAGGTCATCGAGCGCGTGGTGGATGTGCTCGTAATACATGCTCCGGTCGACGCCGCTGCGCGCGTGGACCGTGACACCCGGGCAGCCGGCCAGCGCCGCAGCGATGTCGTCCTGGGTGGAGACCGGGTTGGACGCGGCCAGGTGCAGCCGCGCCCCGCCCGCCGTCACTGCGTTCACCAGGACCGCGGTCTCCGCGGTGACCTGCAGGCAGGCCGCGACCGCGAGCCCGGCAAACGGCTGCCGCAGCTCGAAGGCCTCCCGGACCTGCCCGAGCACGGGCATAGACCGCTCGGCCCAGCCGATCCGGGCCCGGCCGGCAGCAGCCAGGCTGTGTTGTCTTTGCGCCTCCGGGCTGTGTTTGCCTTGCGCCTCCGGGCCGCTTTGGGGCGCCGCGTTTCCCTCGTCGCTCAGTCGCAAGCTCCTTCGCTCCTCAGTACAACGCGGCGCCGCGGCCCTTTGGCGCGTTTGGCGCGGGGGTCAGTAGCGGTAGTGGTCGGCCTTGTAGGGGCCTTCGACTGGGACGCCGATGTAGGCGGCCTGCTCCTTGGTGAGGGTGGTGAGACGGACGCCGAGAGCGTCCAGGTGCAGCCGGGCCACCTTCTCGTCCAGGTGCTTGGGCAGCACGTGCACGCCAAGGGGGTACCGCTCGCCCCGGGTGAACAGCTCGATCTGCGCGATCACCTGGTTGGTGAAGCTGTTGGACATCACGAAGCTCGGGTGCCCGGTCGCGTTGCCCAGGTTCAGCAGCCGGCCCTCGGACAGAATGATCACCGAGTGGCCGTCAGCGAACACCCACTCGTCAACCTGCGGCTTGATGTTGTTCCTCTGAATGCCAGGCAGCCGCGCCAGGCCGGCCATGTCGATCTCGTTGTCGAAGTGACCGATGTTGCCAACGATCGCCTGGTGCTTCATCTGGCTCATGTGCGCAGCCGTGATGATGTTGTAGTTCCCTGTGGCCGTGACGAAGATGTCCGCGGTGGCCACGACGTCCTCCAGGCGCTCCACCTGGAACCCGTCCATTGCCGCCTGCAGCGCGCAGATCGGGTCGATCTCGGTGACGATCACCCGGGCTCCCTGGCCGCGCAGCGACTCGGTGCAGCCCTTGCCCACGTCGCCGTAGCCGCAGACCACGGCTACCTTGCCGCCGATCAGGACGTCGGTCGCGCGGTTGATCCCGTCCACCAGCGAGTGCCGGCAGCCGTACTTGTTGTCAAACTTCGACTTGGTCACCGAGTCGTTGACGTTGATCGCCGGGAACCTGAGCGTGCCAGCCGAGGACATCTCGTACAGCCGGTGCACGCCGGTCGTTGTCTCCTCGGTGACTCCCTTGATCCCGTCGGCCATCTCGGTCCACTTCCGCGGGTTCGCCGCCAGTGACGCGCGCAGCCGGGAGAGGATCACCAGCCATTCCTCCGGGTCATCCTCGGCTGGTTCTGGCACCGAACCGACCTTCTCGAACTCAGCGCCCTTGTGCACCAGCAGGGTGGCGTCCCCGCCGTCGTCGAGCAGCATGTTCGGGCCGGCCTCGCCGGGCCAGGTAAGCGCCTGCTCAGTGCACCACCAGTACTCCTCAAGGGTCTCGCCCTTCCAGGCGAACACCGGGATGCCCTTCGGGGCGTCGGGCGTGCCATCCGGGCCGACAGCGACAGCAGCGGCGGCGTGGTCCTGGGTGGAGAAGATGTTGCAGCTGGCCCACCGGACGTCGGCGCCGAGCGCGACCAGCGTCTCGATCAGAACCGCGGTCTGGATTGTCATGTGCAGCGAGCCGGTGACCCTGGCGCCGCGCAGCGGGCGGGACCCGGCGAACTCCTCCCGGACCGACATGAGCCCCGGCATCTCGTGCTCGGCGAGCCGGATCTCCTTGCGGCCGAACTCGGCCAGTGACAGGTCAGCGACCTTGAACGGGACCGCTTCGGTGGGCATAAACGCTCCTTGTGGCGTAGTGGAATTTCGTTGGCGTGATGTACCCGACGCTACGGGACGGGTACGCCTGTCTGCACGCCAAAGGGCCTGTTGCTGACACAAGAATGTAAGATTACGCCTTGTGCGCATCACAGAAGCGGCTCATCGCCTCGGAACCTCACCGCGGATGCTCCGATATCGCGAATCCCTGGGCCTGCTTCCCGAGGTCCGCGATCATCAGACCCGAGCGGGCGCGCCGCTGGCACCGCCCGGGCAGCACCGGCGGTTCGACGAGCGCGACCTGGAAGCGGTAGCCCTGGGTCTGGCGATCGAGCGCCGTTACGACGTCAGCCCGGCGGCGCTTGCGTTCGGGCTGCGAGTGCTCGCCGAGCCCGGCGTGCGCGCCGAGGTCGCGGAACTCGGCCGGCGGATCGGCCGCATCCGGCCGCCGGCCGCCCGCGCGCTCGACTTCGAGCAGGAGCGGGCCCAGCGGCTGCTCAACATGCCAGGCCGCCAGGCGATCAGGAGCGGTCCGGAGGGTCAGCCCGGGACTGGCCGGGGCGGACAGCGCGTGTGACCCCCCGGACTGGGGCTAGCAGCCGGGGCCGGCGGGCTGCCCGCACCGCCGGATCGGACAGGTCCTCCCTGGCCTTCTGGTACACGTCAGGCTCCAGGTAGATCAGCTCAGCGATCGGCACGGCAGCTCTTACCCTTCGTTCTGCCGCATCGATACCCGCGACGATGGCCGCGGCGGTGAGATCACGGCGCACCGCGATCTTCGCCGCGACCAGCAGCGTTTCCGGTCCCAGATGCAGGGTGCGCAGGTGGATGACACATTCGATCTCGCGGCCGTCCTCCTCCAGGGCCGTGACGATGGCGCGTTCCATATCGGCGCTGGCTGACTCGCCGATCAGCAGGCTCTTCATCTCCCTGGCCAGGACCACCGCCACCAGCCCGAGCAGGAGGCCGATTCCGAGCGAGCCGACCCCGTCCCATCGGTCGTCGTGGGTAGCCCAGGCCGCGAGGACACTGGCCAGCGCGAACAGCAGGCCGGTCAGCGCGGCCGTGTCCTCCAGCAGCACAGCAGGCACCTCGGGTGCCTTGGACCGGCGGATGAACCGGAGCAGGCGGCGGGGCCCGCGCGCATGGTCCGACTCGGAAACCGCGGTCCGCAGCGAGAACCCTTCCAGGACGGCCGCAACAGCGAGCACGCCAATGGCGACAGCCGGCGATGTCAGCTGCCCGGGATGCAGTATCCGCTCCACACCCTCGAAGACGGAGAAAACGCAGCCGACCACGAACACCACGAGCGCGACGAGGAACCCGTAGACGTAGCGTTCGGATCCGTATCCGAACTGGTGCTCCTCGGTCTCGGCGCGCCGGGCCCGGGTGCGCCCGATGATCAGCAGCGCCTGGTTGCCCGAGTCAGCGACCGAGTGCACGGACTCTGCGAGCATCGACGCCGATCCGGTGACGATGAACGCGGCGAACTTGGCCACCGCGATACCGAGGTTGGCTGCGAGCGCTGCGGCAACAGCCCGCCGGCCGCCGGAGCCGTGCTCTTGTTCCTGGCTGCGATCCGCGTCTTCCCGGCTGTGATCCGCGCTGGCGGCGCGGGCGGGGCTGCTATCCGGCGGCAGGGTTGCGCGCCTCATCGACCAGCAGCACCGGGATGTCATCGCGGACCGGGTAGGCCAGGCCACAGTCGGCACCGGTGCAGACCAGCTCGCTGGCGTCGTCATCAACGCGCAGCGGCGCATGGCACTTCGGGCAGGCCAGGATGTCGAGCAGCCAGTCGTCGATGTTCACGGCGTCTCCCTCGGGTCGAGCCTTGCTCTGGGGCCGGGCGGCGTCCAGCCTAGGTGGCCTCTCCGCGCACGATGCGCAGGACGCGGTCGCGTATACGGGACAACGTCGCCTCGTCCCCCGCCTCGACGTTGAGCCGCAGCAGTGGCTCGGTGTTGGACGGTCGCAGGTTGAACCACCAGTCGTCGGCGCCGACGGTCAGCCCGTCCAGCTCGTCCATTGATACGCCGTCATCACCCTCGAACGCGGCGCGGACCTTTCGCGTCGTGTCTGCCTGGTCGCTGACCTCACTGTTAATCTCACCGGACGCCACGTATCTGGAGTACTCAGCGAGCAGCGACGACAGCGGGCCGTCCTGGGTGCCGAGAGCGGCGAGCACGTGCAGGGCGGCGAGCATGCCGGAGTCGGCGAACCAGAAGTCCCTGAAGTAGAAATGGCCGGAGTGCTCGCCGCCGAAAACCGCCCCCGTCTGCGCCATACGGGCCTTGATAAACGAGTGGCCGACCCGCGTGCGTACCGGGACGCCGCCGTGCTCAGTGATGATCTCCGGGACCGCCCGCGAGGTGATCAGGTTGTGGATGATCGTGGCGCCAGGCTCGCGGGCGAGCTCCTGCACCGCGATCAGCGCGGTCAGGACCGACGGTGGGACGATCTCGCCCCGCTCGTCGACCACGAAGCACCGGTCGGCGTCGCCGTCGAAGGCCAGGCCGATGTCCGCGCCCGAGCTGACGACGGCGTGCTGCAGGTCGACCAGGTTCTTGGGGTCGATCGGGTTCGCCTCGTGGTTCGGGAACGTGCCGTCGAGCTCGAAGAACAGCGGCACGAGGTCGATCGGCAGGCCCTCGAACACCTTCGGCACGGTATGTCCGGCCATCCCGTTGCCCGCGTCGACCGCCACCTTGAGCGGCCGGATCTCTGACAGCCCATTGACCAGGGTCTTGAGATGGGCCGCGTACCCGGACAGCAGGTCGCGCGAGGTGATGCTGCCGCTCGGTCCATGGCCGGCCGGGATGCCCTCCTCGACCATGGCCCGCAGCTCGGCCAGCCCGGTGTCGGCGCCGACCGGGCGCGCCCCCTCGCGGCAGAGCTTGATCCCGTTGTACCTGGCCGGGTTGTGGCTGGCGGTGATCATCGCGCCGGGGATGTCCAGGCTGCCGCTGGCGTAGTACAGCATGTCGGTCGAGCCGAGCCCGGCCATGATCACGTCGGTACCCTGCCCGGCCGCACCCCGGGCGAGCGCTCCCGCCAGCGGGGGCGACGTGGTGCGCATGTCATGCACGATCACGAGGGACCGGGCCCCGGTCAGTCTGGCGAACCCCGCGCCGATGGCCTCGGTGGCGCTCTCGTCGAGCTCGTCGGGCACCGTTCCGCGGATGTCGTATGCCTTGAAAATCTTCGCGTACTCGGCCATTGCGGCTTGCCTCCCGGCGCCCGCCTACCCCTGTCGCGGCGCGCTACTCGCCGACCGCTCTGGACGAAGCAGAGCCTACCGGCCTACCGCAGCCGGCCGGGGTCCGGTGCCGAGGAACGCAGCACCCGCAGATGACGCCGACGGCCGATCTCGACACCCTGCCCGACCGGCTCGGCCGCCGGGCGCGGCACCGCTGCCTGCATGACAGCGTTCGCCAGCGCCTCCAGGTCGTCCTCGTGCTCCTCCTCGGCCGGGCCAGCGGGAAGGCGAACCACCTCCCAGCCCTTGGGCGCGGTCATCCGGCCGGCGTGGGCGGCGCACAGGTCGTAGGAGTGTGGCTCTACGTAGGCTGCGAGCGGACCGAGGACCGCTGTGGAGTCGCGGTAGACATAGGTGAGCGTGTGCACGGCCGCCCGCTTGCACGCTGGCCGACTGCACTGACGAGGACTCAACAGCCCACCTCCCTTGTGACCCTCGCGAACGGGGCCGCGATCACGGCCAGCGGGCGCCCTTCGCGGAGGTCGCTCACAAGGGCTGACGGTATCGACCCAGGGGGCCGAACGCCATTACCCGGGGCACTCTGCACGATCGTGTCTCTGGCGGACTACTGGGTCGCTCGTGGCGGTTCAGCACTGCGGCCCTCCCAGCTTTGCCGCGCCGGATACGCTCGGTGACTGTGGACGGTGAGCCTGCCTCGGGTCAGCTCCCCGGGGGCCCTCTTTCGCCGCGGGTCAGGCGGCGCGACGTCCGCGGCCGGGGCATGCGCGGCACGCTGACCCCGCAGCAGGTGCCTATCTACCGGAGCCGCGCACAGCGCTTCGACGACCTGGTGCTCGAGGCCGTTGCCCAGCTGGAGCCGCGCTGGCAGGCTGAGCTGTCTGGAGTGGAGTTCGCGGTCGAGGAGATCCCGGCCGCCGACGCGTTCGACACCGGCCCGGAGCCGGTGCCACTGGCCCGGCTGGATCCCGCCGCTACTGGGAGCGGCGATCCCGGGCAGCCTGCCCGCCCGGCCCGGATCGTGGTGTACCGGCGCCCACTGATCGCCCGCGCCGACGACGAGGAGGACCTGAGCGAGCTGGTGCTGGACGTCGTGGTAGAGGAGTTCGCGCGGCTGCTCGGTGTTGACCCGCAGGCGATCGACCCGGGCTACCCGGACGAGGAATAGCTCGCGTCAGGGCAGGGCCGCGCCCAGCGAGTTGCTGACCGCCGGCAGCGGGACCGAGTTCAGCGCGCTGGTCACCGGGACGATGGACTGCGCTGTGCCGCCCTGGATCACCACGCGCCCCGCGTACACCGGCCCGGAGCCAGGCAGCGGGGTGATGACGACCGCGAACGCCGATGATCCGGCCGGCAGAGCGGCGGCCACTGTGTGACCCGCTGTCAGCTCCACGACCTGCGGCGCCCCTGTGGCCCGGCCAGTCGAGGTGAGCTCGGTGAGCTGCACCTTGGCCGCGTTCCGCGGAGCCGAGAGGATAACCACGGACGAACCGCCGCCGCCGCCCGGGTTGCCAGCGACGACCCCCTGCTCCTGCACCGGGCCGGTGGCGACTGTGAACACGCCAGGCGCCCGGCCGGCCCGCCCGCCACGCTCAGCGAAGCGGTCACAGGGACATTGGACGTTATCTTCAGCGCCGCGGGGATGCCGCCCAGCGACGTCAGCGGCACCGAGCCCGCCGACCCGCCGGGAAGGTTGACCGCCGTGCCGCCCGTCGGCTGGTAGGAGCCCCTGGCGGTGACCGCGGTGACCGTGATCTGGGCGTTGTCGGCGCCGGGCACCGCGACGTACAGGTCTGCGCCCCCTGGCGTCCCCGGCAGTCCCGGAAGCGTCACGGTCGTGGTCGGCTGCGAAGTCGGGGGCAGCCAGGCACCCGGCTTGCCGGGCGAGGTCTCCAGGACCGCCGCGACCACCCTGCCGACACTGGTGGTCACGTTCAGCGCCACGACGTGGGACCCGTTGAGGGCGCCGGCCAGGGACTGCACAACCTGCCCGTGCGCCGGCACAGTGATCCCGGCATCGGTACTCCCAAGGACTGGGCCGCTGTCGGTGAACATCTGCACCGTGGCGTTGGCCGGCGCGCTGTCGGTGTTCATCAGGTAAAGCTGGACAGCCGGCGCCGACTGCTGCCCCGGCCCAACAAACCAGAAATCGGTGCCGGGACCCTGGCACTGCTCGGTCGCCATCCCGCCCAGGCCTGCCTGCTCGGTCTCCAGGCCACGCGCCATGGACCCGGTTGCCTGGATCATGACGCCGCCTTGCGCCGCTGAGGTCGGCACCGTGCTGCCGGGCGGCGAGTGGACCAGGCCTGGGGCCGGAACGGGGGCCCCGGGCACGGTCACAAGCGAGAGACGGCCTGGCTGCGACAAGACCTGCACGGGTGCCGGTGACGTGACGGAGCCGGCCGACGACAGCGGGCTTACCTCAGCCCGGCCTGTACCCGTGGACGACGAGGCCAGCGCGAGAACGGACGCTGTGGCTCCGGGCGAGCCGACCGTCGGGCAGGCCCGGACCGCGGACGACACGGTTGCCTGGGCCGGGGACGATCGGGCTCCGGCTCCGCTGACATCGGTGGGGTGGCTGACGCTGGCCAGGCCGTAGACCGCGCCCAGAGCGGCGGCCACCAGCAGCGCCAGCACAATCCGGTTCGCCAGCAGGCGCGTCACCACTGATCCGCTCCTGAGTCGTAGTCCGGCGCCGGCCACCGGCCGGACGGCGGCGCATCGTCATCGTCCTCCGGCTCCGGCTGCCGGCGGCCATGGCGGCCCGGCGCGGGAGGCGGCAGCGGGGCGAGCATGTCGCTGCCTCCGCCGGGCCAGCCGGACGGCGCCTGCGGCGGCTGCCAGCCTCCCTGCCGGCCGGATGCCCACCGCTCCTCCTGGTCGGCCGGCCACTGCTCGTCATGGGCGGGCGGCGTAAAGCGGGAAGGCTGGCCTCGCCTGCCAGCGGGCGGTCCGGCCGGGCGGTCGGGGGCGCCGCCGCCCGGCCGTGCTGCGCGCGAGCGCGGTGGCGGGCCGCTGGGCCGGCCGCCGCCTGGCGGCACTGTGGGGGCTGCGGGCCGCTCCCTTGGCGGCCGCTGGCCCGGTGGCCACCCTGCGGGTGGCCCCTCGCGTGCGGGCGCTTCGTCCGCCCGGTGCCCGAGTCCCCAGAGGCGTTTGCGCCCCGGCCCGGGATCACGGCCTGGCCGCTGTTCCGGCAGGCCAGCGCCGCGGCCTGGGCGCGGCTCGGGCATACCAGCAGCGCGGCCTCGGCGCGCGTCCGCCCCCCCAGCATCCCGGTCTGGGCGCGGCTCCGGCCCGCCGGTGTCCCGGTCCCGGCGCGGTCGCGGCGGCGGTGCCTGAGGCGGCGCTTGCGGCGGCGGCCGGCCAGCGGCGCTACGGCGCGGGCGTGACTGCGGCCCGGCAGCGTCCCGGCCAGCGCTCGGCCACGAATCCGGCCCTCCGGCATCCCGGCCGGTGCTCGGCCACGATTGCGGACCGGCGGCGTCCTGGCCACGGTGCGGGCGCGGCCCGGGCGCGGTCCGATCGTGGCGCGGACCCGCCGGGCCGCTGACGTCCCACGCGCCCGTGGACGCGGCGCCTACGTCCCGTTCATCCATCGCAGCGGCACCCACGTCCCACGGGTCACGGGTGGCAGTGGCGTCCCACGGGTCACGCGTGGCAGTGGCGTCCCAGGGAGGCGCTGGAGCGTCAAAAGCCCAGGCCGAGGTCGCTGCCGGATCCGGCCTGGGCCGCCCGCGCGTCGCCGCGTCATCGGTGTCCCGGGCGCTTGCCGCCGGTGCACTGGAGTCCCACGCGCTGGTCGCTGCCGTATCCCTGTCCCATGCGCTCGTCATCGCCGTGGCAGCGGCATCCATGTCCCGTGGCGCGCCAGCGGCCTTGGCCGCCACAGCGCCGACATCCGGCCGGGCGCCTGGCGCAGTGCGCTGGTCCAGTCCGGCTTCCTGCGGTGCGCCGGGAGGGCGCCCCGCTCCAGCGGCTACAGCGGCGGCATCCCGCCGGTGGCCGTGAGCGGCCGCTCCAGCTTGCGGGGCGGCCCGGCCCCGCCCCCTGCGCCCAGCATGGGTCGGGGGGGCAGCGCTCCCGGCTGCTGAAGCCCGGCGGCTGCCAACCGGCTGCGAGGTGATCGCGGCCTGCGTGGCCTCCTCGCTCTCCGACCTCGCGCCCGGCAGTGCCAGCACAGCCACGGCGGCCGCCGCGAGCAACTCCAGGATCAGGATCACGTCGCGGGTGGTCTGCGGATGGCTGACGTCGAGTGTGCCGCCGCCAGCCGGGAGCTGGAACGCCTGGGCCCAGCCGCCCGCGGGCGACGCCACGGACACCAGGGGCCTCCCGTTGAGCGTGGCGTTCCAGCCTCCGGCGGGCTCAGCCAGCTCGAGCGTGCCGCCTGCTGACGGCACTGCCGCGCCCGAGACGCCACCCTGCCCGACGGGGATCGGCACCACAGTTCCGTTCGGCTCGAGCACAACTGCCTCGCCCGTTGTGGCCTGCAGGTGCCACAGGTCGAACGCTGAGGTGGCGCTGACCGGCCTCAGGCCAGCGACGCTGTCGATCTGCCTGGCCAGGCCCTGGTTCACTGGCGCGGGCAGCAGCACGAATCCGATGTCGAGCTCGCCGAGCAGCTGACCCTGATTGACTGCCTCGCCGCCGTTCGGGGCGACGAGTTCGGCCACGGCCGTGGCCAGCGCTCGCTGGGCCCCAGGGTCAGGCACCAGGTCCGCATCGCCGATCTGCGGGCTGTCGCCCCGCTGCAGCGAGTAGCTGACCTGGCCTCCTGCCGAGCGCAGTACGAGCGTCCTGACCTGCAGGTCGCTGCCTGCAGAGGCTCCGACGACGGGCGGCACCACCGGCCCGCTGACCCGGCTAACCGGGCCGCGGACTCCCGTGACCACCCAGGAGGCGGCGGCGAGCACTGGCGCCGAGAAGGCGGCGCCAAGCAGCACCACCGCGGCCATGCGCCGCAGCGGCCCACTGCCGGACGCGCGGCCGCCGGCCTTGGCCGGGCCTGCCACACGGCTTTCCTTGTGGGCAGCCAGCAGACGCCTGGCCGCGTCGCACGTTGTCACGCCAGCCAGCAGCAGGCCAACGGCCGGGATCAGCAGCGCCACCCCCGGCCAGGCCGCCACCGCGGGCCCATTCCCCGGAGGCGTCACCACGATCCTGCTCACCGCGACCGCGGCCAGCAGCCCGGACAGGGCAACACCCCAGCCGACCATCACCAGGCCCCGGCGCCTGGCCAGCAGCAGCCCGGCCAGGGCGGCCAGCAAGATCCCGGCCGTAACCCATACCGGGGGAAGGCCGGGGCCACCGGGGCTCAGCAGCATCAGCGACTTCGCGGCCAGGTCGTGCGCTGCCAGACCAGGCTGCTGCAGGCCGGCCTCCAGCAGCAGTTCTGAAGGATTCGTGGCGACCTGTGCCGTCCAGGGCAGCAGTAGCAGCAGCGGCACAATCGTGACGATGGCGAGGTTGCGCCAGAGCGCCGGACGGGCCACGGCCAGGGCCACCGCAGCCACCAGGGCAATGACCCAGACCAGCGGCACAAACGCGGCTGCCGTTGCGACCGTCAGCGCGGTGGCCCACGCGGCTCGCCGAGCCCGCCGGGGCGGCTGCGTCAGGATGCGTCCCGCCAGCACGGCAATGGCCGGAGCGAGGACGAACACAGCGGCGGTGCCGATCCGGCCGGCCGCGATCGCTCCCGTGCCGATTGGCAGCAGCGCGTACGACGCCGCCGCCCAGAGCCGGACCGGGACGGACTGGGTAATCCTCCGCACCGCGAAGAAGGCCGTGAGGCCCGCCAGCGGCACGCAGCCCATCAGGATCACATCGACAGCCAGCCACGCCTTGCCAGCCAGCAGGGTAGCCAGCAGCGCGATGATGGCCAGGTATGGAGGCGCGCTGGTGCCGGAGCCCACTCCTACCGCATGGAAGCCATGGAAGTATTCACGCCACAATCCGGAAGCGCCGCCCCAGGCCGGGATGAGCGCTCCGCCGGCCAGCGGGCCGGGGCCGAGCAGCGAGCGCTCGGCGACGAGGGCGAGCACAGTGAGGCAGATGAACAGCAGCACAGCCGGGCTGGTCAGGATGCGCTGCGCCAGGCCGGTGTCATTGAGCAGGAAGTCGGTGTTCTCGGGGTCGTCGGTGGAATGGCGCTCGGCATTCTGATTGCGCCGCTCCGACCTGGACCGGGCCGCCATCAGCTCAGCCATCCGCCGCACCGACCGGCCTGGCGGCAAATCGCGGCGCAGCCTGGCGTAGGCCGCCCGCCGGCCCCGGGCTCTCCGGCGGCGTATTTTCAGCAGCCGGAACGGGTGGGAGACAACGGAGCCGACTGCCGCGAGCTCGTCCAGCGCCGCTGCCACGCGCTTGGCAAACAGGAAATAGAAGATGCGCAGGGCCGAGACGGCCAGGTTGTCAATCAACGAGGCCAGCATCGGACCTGCGGGCAGGTTCCCGGCCAGCGTCAGCATCGCGTTGCGCCGGTCGAGCTGGCTGGGCCGCCGGGCCACTGACACAGCGCGCTTGCGCCGGTTGGAGGCCTCGACGTGATAGACGACGGCGTCGGTGATGACCCGGACCCGGTGGCCCGCGGCGTGCACTCGCCAGCAGAAGTCGACGTCGTCGCGGAAGAGGGCCAGGCCCGGGTCGAAACCTCCTATGGAGTCCCAGACGTCCCGCCGGACGAGCATGCCCGCGCTGCCCACCGCCAGCACGTCGCGGTCCCCGTCGTGCTGGCCCTGGTCCACCTCCCGCGGCTCGATGCCGGTGATCCGCCGGCCCGCTGTGTCGATGGTGACCCCGGCCTCGAAAATTACCCGCCGGTCGGCCCATTCCTTGACCTTGGGGCCCAGCACCGCCGCGTTCCGTGTCTCGGCCGCTCCGCGGAGCAGCTGCTCCAGGGCGTCAGGCGCGGGCTCGGAGTCGTCATGCAGCAGCCACAGCCACTCCTGCCGCTCGCCGGACTGGCCGGGGCCGGGAACGTTCGCGTTCGCCGCGCGGTGCTGCAGTGCACGCCTGACGGCCATGCCGTATCCGGTACTGCGCTCCATCCCGAACACGACGCCTGAACCGAGCTGGCTGGCGAGCACTGAGCCGCTGCGGTCCCTGCTGCCAGTGTCCACGGCAACTACGCGCTGGACGGGTCTGGTCTGATCCAGCAGTGCCTGGATGACATGCGGCAGCCAGACGGCGCCGTCATGTGCGACGATCACCGCCGTGACTATGTGCTGCGGGTAAGTGTCCTTAGGCGACAAGTGTGTCCGCTTGCTGGCTGGATGCTGTGAGGCCTGACTGCGGGTCGGCGGGGGCGTGTGCAGGCCAGTACCCGTGAACAATACGCGACGGCGCCATTTCAGGCGCCGAATACGCCCAGACGGCCGGCTAGATGGCCTCGCGCTTGAGCCGTCTGCGCTCTCGCTCCGACAGCCCGCCCCAGATCCCGAAGCGCTCGTCATGCTCGAGGGCGTACTCAAGGCACTCGGCCCGGACCTCGCAGCTGCGGCACACCCGCTTCGCCTCCCGGGTCGATCCCCCCTTCTCGGGGAAGAACGCCTCCGGGTCCGTCTGGGCGCATAGCGCCCGGTCCTGCCAGCCCAGCTCTTCGGCATCGTCAGCGCCGATGCTGAGCCCGTCGTGCACCAACGAGACGATGACGTCAGTCACACCACACCTCCTGCCCCTCCCCGACCCCCGTCGGCTCTCGCCCCTCCCCAGAGCGAGAATTACATCAGTGAAATTACACAGGCGTGTCTTGCGCTGAGTCAAGGGGAATACGTGATAATGGCGGCCTGCTTGACCGTGATGACCGAAAAAAACCGGGCCCTTTACCAGGCACGGAGCACCGCGCACGGCCCAACGGCAGGTGCCGGGTCAGCCGGCCTTTCGCAGCGCCGGTCCCCGCAGCACGGCAATGGAGAGGATCAGCCCGGCCCCAGCCACGACCAGATCGGCTGCCCCGGTAAGGGGGAACCACGCGCCAGACGACGGGAGCGCGGCACCCCAGCCGATGAGCGCCAGGCCCAGCGCCACGCTCTGGACGACCACGGCGGCCAGCGCGACCCTCCGGGCGGTGGGCACCGGCCGTCCGGCAAGCGCCGCGAGCACCACCGCAGCGACCGCAAGCAAGGTGAGGTCTATGCCGGCCACGGTGCCGACAACTTCTTCGCCCCGCAGGGCGAACGAGAGGCCGCCCGGGCCGAACGGCGAGTCCGCCGAGCCCGGCAGGCCAAGGAACTGCCAGGCCCCGACGCCGACCAGCACTGTCGCGGCCACAAGAAGAAGCCAGGCCACGTACTCCCGGATCCGGCGCAGCTCACTGGTGTCCATCGCGTCCTCGCCGCACTGCAGTCTGTACTCGGTACGGCCCGTAATAGTACCATATTTTATGAATCACCCAGCAGTGAAACTGTCGGCCACGAGCCGCCTCGCCGGTTTGCGGGGGCCCGCCGGACGCCCGCTCCGGCAGGTTGCGAGACTTCCAGCATGCGCATCACCGTTCTGGCAGGCGGCGTCGGCGGCGCCCGCTTCCTTCGCGGCCTGAAGGCCGCCGCGCCCGACGCCGGCATCACGGTCATCGGCAATACCGGCGACGACATCGACCTGCTGGGGCTGCACATCAGCCCAGACCTCGACACCGTCATGTACACGCTGGGCGGCGGGATCAGCGAGGAGCAGGGCTGGGGCGGGCCGGCGAGACATTCACCGTCCTGGCCGAACTCTCTGCCTACGGCGCAGGCCCGGAATGGTTCAGCCTCGGCGACCGTGACTTCGCCACGCACATCGCAAGGACCAGCATGCTGGCGCAAGGCCTGCCGCTGTCTGCCGTTACCAGGGCGCTGTGCGAACGGTGGCGGCCTGGCGTCACGCTGCTGCCGATGACCGACGACCGGGTTGAGACCCACGTAAGAATCAGCGAGGCTGGCGGCACGCGCACGATCCACTTCCAGGAATGGTGGGTCAGGATGCATGCCGAGGTCCCGGCAGCGCAGATCGTGTTCAGCGGCGCCGGGGAGGCGACCCCGGCGCCCGGGGTACTGGAAGCGATCGGGGCCGCCGACGTCGTGCTGCTGCCGCCGTCCAACCCGGTGGTGAGCGTCGGGGCCATCCTGGCCGTACCTGGCATCGCCGAGGCGGTTCGGGCCAAGACCGTCGTCGGGGTCGCGCCCATCATCGGCGGGGCACCGGTGCGCGGCATGGCCGATGCCTGCCTGGCCGCGATCGGCGTGCAGACGACAGCGGCAGCCGTGGCCGCGCACTACGGGTCCGCGCTGCTCGACGGCTGGCTGGTCGATGACCAGGACAAGGCGGCTGCTGACGATCCTGGCCTGGCCGGGATCGCGGTCAGGGCGCTGCCCTTGTACATGACCGACCTGGCCGCCTCGGCCGAGATCGCGCGCGCGGCCCTGGCCCTGGCGATGGAGCTGGCATGACCGGGCCTGGCGGTTCTCCTGCGCCACCCGTGCCAGCCGGCGGCCCGGTAACGGTCAGCGGGGTGCCCGGGATGCCTGAGATCTCGGCCGGGTCGGACCTGGCCCGGCTGATCAGCGATGCGGCCACGGACCTGCGCGACGGCGACATCCTTGTGGTCACGTCGAAGATCGTGAGCAAGGCCGAGGGGCGGGTGATCCGCGCGGACCGCGAGAGCGCGATCGACAGCGAGGCGGTCCGGGTGGTGGCACGGCGTGGCCTGACCCGGATCGTGGAGACCAGGCACGGCCTGGTGCTCGCGGCGGCAGGCGTGGACAGCTCCAACACGGCGCCGGGGACGGTGGTGCTGCTGCCCGAGGACCCCGACGATTCAGCCCGGCGGCTGCGCAAGGCGATCACCGAGCGCCGCGGGGTCAGCGTCGGCGTCGTCGTCACCGACACCATGGGCCGTCCATGGCGCAACGGTCAGACCGACACCGCGATCGGCGCGGCCGGCATCGCGCCGCTGCGCGACCACCGCGGCCAGCCGGATACGTTCGGCAATCAGCTCGAGGTGACCGTTGCGGCTGTCGCTGACGAGATCGCCTCAGCGGCCGACCTGGTGAAGGGGAAGACCGCGCAGGTTCCGGTCGCGATCGTGCGCGGACTGGCCGCGCTGGTGACCGCGGCCGACGGCCCCGGGGCAGCTGCGCTGGTCCGGCCCTCAGCCGACGACATGTTCCGCCTCGGCACTGCCGATGTGCTGCGCGAGCGCCGGACCGTCCGCGAGTTCAGCGACCAGGCCGTCGGCCCCGGCGCTGTCCGCCGCGCGATCGCGGCCGCGCTCACCGCTCCAGCGCCGCATCACAGTGAGCCGTGGCGGTTCGCGCTGGTGGAGTCGCAGCGGGCGAGGACCGCGCTGCTCGACGACATGCTCGCGGCGTGGGCCGCCGACCTGCGTGGCGACGGCTTCACCGACGAGCAGATCAGCCGTCGCGTCCGGCGCGGCGAGCCGCTGCGCCGGGCACCGCTGATCATCGTTCCGTGTCTCGTCTCCGCCGCCGCGCACGCTTATCCAGACGAGCGGCGCTCAGCCGCCGAGCGGGCCATGTTCGTGGTCTCTATGGGAGCAGCCGTGCAGAACCTGCTCGTCGCGCTCGCGGTAGAGGGGCTTGGGTCATGCTGGGTTTCCAGCACCCTGTTCTGCCAGCAGGCCGCCGCGGGCTCGCTCGGCCTCCCGTCGGGCTGGGAGCCGATGGGCGCGGTCGGCGTCGGCCACCCGGCCGCACCATCCCCGCCCCGCCCCGACCGCGACCCAGACCAGTTCCTGATAACCCTGTGACTGCTGGCGGGAATGGGCAGTGCCCGCCCGCGGCCCCGAGAGCGTCGAGGCCGCCTAACTGGCCGGGCGCCAGGGCAGGAGGTAGGCGCGGTAGGTGCTCACGCCAGCGGGGAACGCCGCGTTGAACAGCAGACGCCCGGTTGGGCTGAACTCGGAGATGTAGGGCAGCGCGCCCCAGCCGACGAACAAGTCGCCGTTGCCAGTGGTCTGCGCGTTCCCCTCAGCCGGGGCCACCCGGCCTTCGGGCTGGTCAACGGACTTCACGAGGGTAGCCACCCTGGCGGCGACGTCTAGCTTCACGGTGACGACCCGGCTATGCGACAGCAGCGTGGTGGAGCCATCGGACTCATCGTCGAAGAACGTGTACTCGCCGTTCCCGATGGCCTCCGGGTCGTGCTGGAACGCGAATATCTCACCCGCGCTGTCGAGGACCTGCCCGCGGGCGGCAGTGAGCCTGAACGTGCTCTGCTTACCGCCAAGCTCCCAGATGATCTTCCCGGTGTGCAGGTTCACCTTGTAGGTCGTCCAGGTGTAGCGGGAGTTGATCAGCAGGTTCCCGTCGGTGTCGAGGTGGACGGCGTTGATGTGGAACCAGTCCCAGGGGCTGGCCGCCGAGGCGGGCCGCGGATTGTGGCTGTCGCGGTAAGGAACGTAGTCCGCGCTGTTCCACTGGAAGAGCACCTTGCCAGTGGAGATGTCGATCTCCTGGACGATGCCGTCGAAGACTTTCTGGTCGGCGGGACCACCGATCGAGGGCAGGTTCGCGGTCTCCATGGCGTCTGCCAGGATGAGCGCCGTGTTCCAGGGCGTGATGAGGAACTCGTGAATGTCTGTGTAGTAGCCGTTACCGGCCCTGACTTCAGCGATCTGGCGGTAGCGGTCGTTGTAGATGTAGTCGGTTCCGCTCAGGCCGCTGCCCTGGAACCATGTGAGCACCGGTCTGCCCTGGTAGGTCTGGGTACGGAAGTCGGTCGCCATTTCGCCGGCCGGCAAGGCATGGAACCAGACCACCTTGCCCGAACTCGTGAGGATCTCCGGGCCGCTCTCATAGCCGCCACCGCCCTCTGGAGCGATGAAGATATCGCCGTTACTCGCGCCCTGCGTCAGCACCGTGACCGGAGGCGGACCATGACCGGCTGCCTCAACGCCCGCCGCGGGGCCGCAGGCTGTCCCGGCCAGGGCCATGACCGGGGCAGTGAGGATAACGGCGGCGACCTGCCGCGCCGTCATTCGCGCTCTCATGCACTCTCTGTCGCAACGGCCGGCCAGTTCGGTTCCTGTCACGCCCCGGCACAGGGGTGACATAGAGCGCGCCGGCCTACGCGCTCACGACGGGCAGGGACGGGCGCGGGCCCCGAACGGAGGCGCATACGCCGTCGCTGGCCGCGGCGGCGGTGATCCGTTCCGCAGAAGGCGTTCCGTAGGTCGTCGTCCGCTGTCGCATCGGCCGTCCGGTCGGGGCGACCATCGCGGCGAGCTGGCTGATGGTCTTGAACGAGCCGTTCTGCGATCCGGCCATGCGGCTGATCGTCTCCTCCATCAGCGTGCCGCCGAGGTCGTTGACCCCGCCCGACAGCATCGCGCGGCAGGCCTCGTCGCCCAGCTTCACCCAGGAGCACTGGATGTTGCTGATTGCACCGTGCAGCAGCAGCCGGGACACCGCGTGCACTGCCCGGTTCTCCCGCAGGGTGGGGCCAGGCCGGGCCAGGCCGGCCAGATAGATCGGCGAGCTGGCGTGCACGAACGGCAGGAGCACGAACTCGGTGAACCCGCCGGTCTGCTCCTGGATCCGGCGGATCACGCGCAGGTGCCCCACCCAGTGCGCCGGCGTGTCCACGTGCCCGTACATCATCGTGGACGAGGTCGGCATGCCGAGCTCGTGTGCCGTCGTGATCACCTCGATCCACGCGGCCGCCGGCAGCTTGCCCTTGGTCAGCACCCAGCGCACGTCGTCGTCCAGGATCTCCGCGGCGGTGCCTGGCAGCGAGCCAACGCCGGCCTCCCGGGCCGCGGTCAGCCACTCCCTGACCGGCAGGCCGGCGCGCGACGCGCCGTTCATCACCTCCATCGGCGAGAACGCGTGGACGTGCATCTCCGGGCAGCGCCGCTTCACCTCAGCTGCCAGATCGAAGTAGGCGGTGCCAGGCAGGTCAGGGTGAATGCCGCCCTGCATGCACACTTCGGTGGCGCCGGCCTGCCAGGCCTCCTCGGCCCGGTCGCCGACCTGGGCCAGCGACAGCGTGTAGGCGTCGGCGTCGGTCCGCCGCTGCGCAAACGCGCAGAACCGGCAGCCGGTGTAGCAGACGTTCGTGAAGTTGATGTTGCGGTCCACGACGTAGGTGATGTCGTCGCCGACCGCGTCGCGGCGAACCGCGTCGGCCAGCGCCGTGAGCGCGTCAAGCTCCGCGCCGTCGGCGTCCAGCAGCGCCAGCGCCTCGGCGTCGGTCAGCGCACTGGGGTCGTCCTCGGCGCGGCTGAGCGCTCCGAGCACCTCGGCGCGCAGCCGCTGCGGCGCGCGCTGCCCGTCTCGCTGTGGCCTGCTGCCGCTGGCTGGCGCGCTTCCCGGCGCGGATGGCCTGGCGGCGGGGTCGATGCGCGTGCCCACCTCGGCCCAGTCGCCGTACACCTCGGCAAAGTCGTCGCGCCGGTCGCCCGTCCGGCCATCGGTGTCGATGGTGACGTGCAGGTCGGTCCGGCCCGAGGCGTCCCCCCAGCCGCCGTCCGGCTCCTGCCACGGCTGCCCGCGCGGCAGCGCGCCCTCGCGGGCCAGTCCGGTGGCCGGGTCAGCGAGCGCGGCCACGTGCGCGCCCAGCCGGGGGTCCAGCCAGGGCTCGCGGATGTAGCCGGGGTAGATCGTGAGCCGCTCACGGAGCTGGAAACCCTCGGCCGCTGTGCGCTCGGCCAGGTCGTCGATCTGCGGCCACGGCCGCTCGGGGTTGACGTGGTCCGGGGTCAGCGGCGACACCCCGCCCCAGTCGTCAACGCCGGCCGCGAGGATCATGCGGTACTGGTCACCGATCAGGTTCGGAGGCGCCTGGATCCTGGCGCCGGGGCCCAGCACCAGCCGGGTGACAGCGATCGTGGCCGCCAGGTCGTCCAGGTCGGCATCGGGCACGCCCTGCATCCTGGTCGACGGCTTGGCCCGGAAGTTCTGGACGATGACTTCCTGAACGCCGCGGTACTCGCGGGCGACCCGGCGGATTGCGAAGATCGAGTCCGCGCGCTCGGCCATGGTCTCGCCAATGCCTATCAGTATGCCGGTGGTGAACGGGACATTGCTGCGCCCGGCGTCTTCCAGCACCCGCAGCCGCACCGCCGGGTCCTTGTCCGGGCTGCCGAAGTGCGGGGCCCCCCGCTCGGTGTACAGGCGCTGTGCTGTGGTCTCGAGCATCATGCCCATGGACGGCGCCACCGGCTTCAGCCGCTGGAAGTCCTGCCAGCTCAGGACCCCCGGGTTCAGGTGCGGCAGCAGGCCAGTCTGCTCGAGCACGGCGATCGCCATTGCCCGGACGTAGGACAGCGTGTCGTCATAGCCGTGGGCGTCGAGCCATTCCCGGGCCTGGTGCCACCGGTCCTCCGGCCGGTCACCGAGCGTGAACAGCGCTTCCTTGCAGCCGAGCGCCGCACCTTGGGACGCTATCTCAATGACCTCGTCCGGCGACAGGTACGGGCTGGCGAGCCTGCCGGGCACAGTCGCGAACGTGCAGTAGCCGCACCGGTCCCGGCACAGCCGCGTCAGCGGGATGAAGACCTTGCGCGAGTAGGTGATGACACCCGGCCTGCCCTCGCGCTCCAGCCCCGCATCACGCACCCGTGACGCGTA
This sequence comes from uncultured Actinomycetota bacterium, assembly GCA_963815375.1. Taxonomy (GTDB): domain Bacteria; phylum Actinomycetota; class Actinomycetes; order Streptosporangiales; family Streptosporangiaceae; genus JASHPR01. Next base: position 1,142,470 of record CAWFGX010000001.1, read on the forward strand.
CCCGAGCAGCTCGCCGAGCTGGTCACCGCGAGCGTGCAGCAGGATGGCCGCCTCATCCGGGTCCAGTGCCTTGCCGTCTCTGGCCCGGGCCAGCGCCCGGCGCAGCGCGCTCCCCGTCGGCGCCGCCTTACCGGCTGGCGGGGGGGTCTGGGGAGGCTGTCCCCCCGAGGCAGACACCCGTGCGGGCTCGGACACAGGCCGCTGCGGGAAGGGCGGTGATGCAGGCGCGTCGGGGCTCATGACATTAAAGCCTAAGCAAGGCCCGCCTGACGCCCCGCCCCGGCACCACGGCCTGCGGCGGAGCAGCCGTCAGGCGTCGGTCGAGAACCGGATGGCGGTGGGGCCGATGTCCACTCCTGGCCAGACCCGCATGCCGCAGCTCAGCTCGTTGCCGGACGCGATCCGGGCCCCGTCGCCGATGATGACGCCGTCCAGGACCGCTCCGTCGCCAATGCGCACGTCACGGCCGACCGCGCTGCACCGGACGGCCGCACCTGCGCCGATGGTCACGCCGTCGAACAGCACACTGCCTTCCACCTGGGCACCCGCGCCGACGCGGCAGCCCGTGCCGACGACCGTGCCGCCAGAGAGCTTGGCTCCTGCCTCCACGACCGCGCCTGGCAGTACCAGCGACTCCCCGGACGGCCCCGGCAGGGCAGGCGATGCCAGCTTGCCGAGCACCAGGTCGCACGAGCCACGGACGAACGTCTCCGGCGTGCCTACATCCAGCCAGTACGCCGTCTCCGGGTAGCCATGCACCACTGCTCCGGCGGCGATCAGGTCGGGGAAGGTCTCGAGCTCGACCGACACCACCCGGCCAGCCGGTATCGCATCGATGGCGCTCCGGGTGAACACGTAGCAGCCTGCGTTGATCCGGTTGGTCACCGGGTGCGGCGTCTTCTCAAGGAACGCGGTCACCCGGCCTGCCGAGTCGGTGGGGACGCAGCCGAACCTGGACGGGTCCGGGACCTCGACCAGGTGCAGTGTCACAGCGGCGCCGGCCTCCTGATGCGCGCGCACCTGGGCGGTCAGGTTGTGGCCGGAGAGCACATCGCCGTTCAGCACCACGACCGGGTCACCCGGGGCACTGCGGAGCGCGGACGCTGCGTTCCGGATCGCGCCGCCGGTGCCAAGCGGCTGCTCCTCATGGACGTACTCGATCTCCAGCCCCAGCGAGGAGCCATCCCCGAACTGCTTGCGGAACATCTCCGCCCGGTAGGACGTCGCGAGCACCACCCGGGTCACGCCGAAGCTGGCCGCCTTGGCCAGCTGATGGGCGAGGAACGGTGCTCCCGCTGTGGGCAGCAGATGCTTAGGCGCGGACAGCGTCAGCGGCCTCAGCCGCGTGCCGTAGCCGCCGACGAGCAGGATGGCCTCGGGTCCCGCCTTACCGGCGCCTGGGCCGCTGACCTGGCCCGCTGGCGCTGACGGCGGGAAGGACGGATCGGTTGGCATGTGCAGGGAGACTACTACTCGCGTCCCTGCATCGCTGCACGCTCGTACGACGCCATGTGTGCCTCGGCCGATGCGGCCCAGGTGAACTCCAGGGAACGGGCGTGACCGGCGGTGCCGAGCGACTGCCGACGATCCGGGTCATCCAGGAGGGAGCGCAGCGCCGTCCGGATGCTCTCGGCGTCGGGCTCGGTGTAGGCGACCGCGTCGCCGCCGACCTCGGGCAGCGAGGTCCGGTGGGTTGTCAGCACCGGAGCGCCGGACGCCATGGCTTCGAGTACCGGCAGCCCGAACCCCTCGCCCTTGCTCGGGAAAGCGACGACCAGTGCCCCGCCGAGGAAGCCGGGCAGGTCGGTGAAGTGCAGGTAACCAGGCCGCACCAGGCGCAGGTGGGCTGGCACGTTCGCGATCGCCTCGTCGACTTCCTCGCTCCAGCCGCTGCTGCCGCCGGCCAGCACCAGGGCCGGTGGCGCTGAGAGGTCGGCCACGGCCTCTGCCCACGCGGTGATAAGCGCAGGGACGTTCTTGCGCGGCTCCAGCGTGCCGAGGTAGCCGATGTAGGGCCTGCCGTGCAGGCCGAGCCGGCCGGAGACGTGCGCCACCTTGGCGTCACCTGGCAGGTCGAACAGCGCGTGATCGACCCCGTGATAGGCGACATCGATCCTGGTCGGATCGGCACCGAGCGCGCGGACCACCTCGTCCCTGGTGGCCTTCGACGGCACGACCAGCCGGGTCGCACGCCGCGCTGAGGTGCGGATCGCTGACTTGTAGAACGTAGCGGTCACCGGATTGTGCGCGTCAGGCTCGGTGAAGAACGTCAGGTCGTGGACGGTTACGACGATGGGCGCTCCGGGGCGCAGCGGCATCGAGTAGTGCGGCGAGTGGATGACGTCGGCGGCGACCTGCTGGGCCACGAGCGGCAGCCCGCTCTGCTCCCAGGCCAGCCGTGCGGTCCGGTGGGCGATCGCTGGCGGGCCCGCCACGACCCGCGCGCCGGGCACCAGGCGCCCGTACCGCTCTTCGTCGGCGCGCTGGCAGGCAACGGCCAGATCCGCGCCGGCCGCGTCTAGGGCACTGACAAGCCCGTCAACGTAGCGCCCGAGCGCGCCACGGTCAGCGGGCACAGCGGTCGCGTCCACAAGCACACGAGGCGCCACAACCGGTCAGGCTCCCTTCACCGGGCCGGTCCGCCGGAGCCCGCTCAGCTCCCGGCAGACGAACTTTTCACTCTGGATATCCCGTCAGCACCGAGCGTACGCCCTCCGCGGCGGCGACGTGCCCGCCCTGCCGCAGGGCGGCGGGCACCCGCGCTGGCCTACGGGGTGGGTAACGGCGATGGTGAAGGCGAAGGCGTATCAGGCGGCGAGGGCGCGGAGCCCTGGGCGGCCTTCGTCGCATTGTCGAGCGCCGCCTTCATGCTGGCCATGTCACTGCCATAAGCGGCGAAATTGCCGTTCTTCAGGGCTGCCTGGGCCTGGCTGTAGTAGCTCTCGGCCAGCTGCAGGTACTTGAGCGCAGTGGAGCCCGGCCCTGAGCCCGGCGACGCCGAAGTGGCCTGACCCGGCGGCACGCCGAAGACCTGCGCCAGCGCGCCTGCCAGCGTCGTCGAGTAGCCCACCTGGCCGCCCCTCGGTGACCGCCGACCCACCCTGCCGCAGCGAGGTGACGGCCGAGAACTCCGGCTGCGGCTGGCCCGGCATCGTCATCGTGAGGTAGTACGGCGGCTGGCTGGCCGCGTTGGGGGGCCACGCCGCTCGGGTCGGTCGGCGCAGCCCAGAACTTCTGGCCGCCGTAGAACTCCGGCGCCTGCGTCGCGTGGTACTGGGTCAGGATCTGCCGCTGCACCTCGAACAGGACCGGCGGATAACGCAGGTGCGGCAGCAGGTCGGCCGGAATGGCGCTCTGCGGCTTGATCACGCCGGGGAACGCCTTCTTCCAGGTGTCGAGCACCGGGTCGTTGCCGGGCGAGCCCACTGGAACACCGCCGCCGCCGTCGTAGGTGGTGTCCGCCTGGCCGCCCGGGCTCTGGTTGGGGTAATCAAGCTGGCCAGGGGACCGGAAGGCCACGCCTCCCCCCTCACCTCACCTAGGGCACCCCGAGGGGCAGCGCGAGTAGCGCCTCAGCACGAGGGAACTGGCCGGCCTGCCTTCAGCGCGTTCAGGTCGGCGATGGCGCCGGCCAGGGAATATACCTTGACCACGCGCAGGCCGGCGGGCACCGCTCCTGAGGTGCTCGGGCAGTTGGCCGCTGGGCTCAGGAAAACCGTCGCCCCGGCCTCCCGTGCTCCGACCATCTTCTGCTGGATGCCGCCGATCGGGTCTACGGTCCCGTTGGCCTCGATCTCGCCGGTTCCGGCGATGAACTTGCCGCCGGTCAGGTCAGCATGGCTGATCTTGTCGACGATGCCGAGCGAGAACATCAGGCCAGCGCTGGGGCCGCCGATGTTCCCGACGCTGATCGAGACGTTGAACGGGAACACGAAGCTCTCCACGACCTCCACGCCGACCACTGGCTGGCCCCCCTCGTTGGCCGTTGTCAGGTGGACGTTCTGGCTGTGACCGCCCCGCACGATCGTCAGCTCCACCGGGGCGCCGGGATTGCGGGCCTTGATCAGGGTGCTCGCGTCGGCGTTGCAGGTCACCGGCTTGCCGTCCACCGCCGAGATCACATCCCCGGCGCGCAGGACCCCTGCTGCTGGCATCCCCTTGATCGTCGTCTGGACCGTGTCGACCGTCTTGAAGTTGATCTTGAGCTGGCACAGCGCGGCCGCGGTGGCCGTCTCCTGGGAGTTCGCCATCTCCTCTGTGTCCTGACGAGCCACCTGCTGCTGGGTCTGTCCCGGGGTGAAGATCTCCTGCTGCGGCACAACCGCGTCGTTAGGGTCAAGCCAGGAACGCAGCGCCGCGAAGATGTTGAAGGGGGTGCCCGGGCCGCCGATGAACGAGATCGTCACCATGTTGAGGTTGCCGGTGGTCGGGTAAATCTGGCGGCCGCTGACCTGGATTATCGGCTTGCCGTTGAGGTTGCCGAGCGTGTTCAGCGTCGGACCGGGGGTCAGTGCCACGTACGGAACGGGGGCCAGCGCGGCGACCGCCAGGGCGATCAGGACACCGACGGCAGCCACCAGGAGCGTGACGGATCGGCGGGACATGGACGAAGACTACGCGCTGTTCACCCACTCACTTCCGCCGTCTTCGAACTGCTGGTGCTTCCAGATCGGCACCGTCTCCTTGACCTGGTCGATCAGAGCGCGGCAGGCGTCGAACGCCTCGCCGCGGTGCCCGCTGGCCACGGCGACCACGACCGCCAGGTCACCGACCTTCAGGTCGCCGACCCGGTGCACGGCGGCAACGGCGACCGCACCGAACGTCGCTGCGACCTTCTCGGCCACCCGGCGCAGCTCCGCCGCGGCCGAGGGGTGCGCGGTGTACCCGAGCCGGGTCACGCCGCGGCCGTGATCATTGTCCCGGACCGTGCCGACAAACAACGCGACCCCCCCGGCCGCTGGGTCAGCGACGGCGCTCAGCACCTCGTCAGCCGAAAGGGGCGTATCCCGCAGCTCGGCTAGCCGGACGGCATCCACACCAGCCACGCTATCGCGGGCGCCCAGCGGCCACGAGCGCCGCCCAGCCTCGCGTACCAGTGCCCCTCAGCTGCCGCGACGGCGCCGCCTGACTTCGCGCACGATCGCAGCGGTGCCGATGACGGCGACCGTGGCGCCAGCGGTGGCGCCAGCGGCAACTGCCGCGTCCTTGCGGCCGATCCGGCGGCCAGCAGCGGCGCGGTGCGCCCCCCGCTGCTCGAGCAGCACCGCGAGCGCCGCCTCGTTGTCGAACGAGGACTTCCAGCCGGCCTCGCGCAGCGTCGCGCAGTCAACGACCCACGGGTACACGACGTAATGCAGGTTGGTCACGGGCCTCGGGGTGATCCCGGCCCGGTGCAGCCGCTGCGTGGTGCTGAACGTCAGCCCGGCCGGCAGCTCGATCCGCTTCAGTCCGGACAGCTCCTCGACCTGTTCCTGTTCCAGCCAGCCGTCGCAGCCAACAGCGAAGGTGCCGGTGACCTCGCCGGCCGTGGCCAGCTCCAGCGCTGACATGAGGTCGTCGACATGGCAGAACTGCCAGGCCGGGGCGCAGCCCTTCACGGCGAGCAGCCGCGGCGCCTCGAAGTGGCGGGTGATCATGGTGTCCACGCCCTCGCCGACGAGCGCGGCGGGCCGCACCACCGTGACGGCCATGCCTGGGTTGATGTGCCGTGAGCGCTGCGCCAGCTGCTCGATCTCCAGGAGGTCGCCGACCACGCTGTTGTCAGGATCGGCCTCCAGCGGCGCGATCTCGTCCAGCGGCACCGGGTTACTTGGCCGCGCGCCGTAGACCATCGCGCTGGTGACCAGCACTACCCGGCCCACGCGACCCGCGGCGGCCGAGGTCAGCACGGTCTGAGCACCACGGACATTGAACGCCCGCCGGGGCTTGTGGTCGGAGTTCGGCGCCAGGTCCAGGTCCAGGTGCACGACGACGTCGACCCCAGCGAGCCTGCTGGCCAGTGCCGGGTCGCGGACGTCGACGACCCGCCACATCACGCCCGGCACATCGCCTCGGTGGCCGTCGATCGCGATGACCCGCCCAATCCGTGGTGACGCGGCCAGCCGGACTGTGAGCATGTGCCCGAGGCCGCCTGCCGCGCCAGTGACGGCGACCACAGGGCGCTCGTCGCGGCGGCTCACCAGTCGTCCCTACACTGGCGGCTGGCCGCACGGGCTCCGCTGGCGGCGAACCTGGCATCTCGATTGCTCACCGTGACGTGCTCCCGGGATAACGTGGCGAACGTGGACTCTTCCATCCTGCCTGAGAGGCAGCGCAGATGAACGACCCTCCCTTTGGCTTTGGACTGCCCGGCGATCGTGACCGCAATCCTGATGAGCCGTCCAGGCCTGGTTCGACGGGCCCTCTGGGCCCGCTAGGCGACCCGCAGCAGTTCGCTGAGGCGCTGCGTCAGTTCGCCGACCTGATGTCGTGGCAGGGCGGCCCGGTCAACTGGGAGCTCGCCAAGAACGTTGCCAGGCAGGCGGTCGCGGCCAAGGGCGACCCGAGCGTCCTGGACATCGAGCGCCGCAAGGTCACCGAGGCACTGCATGCCGCGGACCTGTGGCTCGAGGACGCTACCATCCTGCCCACAGGCATCCGCGTCGCGCAGGCCTGGAGCCGGTCAGAATGGGTGGAGGCCACCCTCCCGGTCTGGTCAAAGCTGTGCGACCCGATCGCTGCCCGCGCGGTGGACGCTATGGGCGGGATGCTGACCGACGACCCGCAGGAACTCGCCGGGGAGCTCCCGCCGGAGATGCGCTCCGCGATGACCGCCCTGACCGGCGGGCTGGGTGCGCTCGGCGGGCTCGGCCAGATGATGCGCCGTATCGGCGGGATGATGGTCGGCGGGCAGACCGGCCAGGCTGTCGGCGCGCTCGCGCAGGAGGTGGTCAGCTCGACCGACGTCGGTCTCCCCCTCGGGCCCGCGGGCACGGCAGCGCTGCTGCCAGCTGGAGTGGCCGCTTTCGGGGAAGGGCTGTCGGTCGACTCTGACGAGGTACGGCTGTTCCTCGCCCTGCGCGAGGCCGCGCATCACCGGCTATTCGCCCACGTGCCCTGGCTGCGGGCGCGGCTGCTCGGAGCCGTTGAGGACTACGCGAGGGGAATCCAGGTGGACGCGGGGGCCCTGCGCGAGGCCATGCCGCAGATCGACCCGACCAACCCGGAGGCGCTGAACGAGATCCTCAGCGGTGCGTCCCTCTTCCAGCCTGAGGACACCGAGCAGCAGAAAGCCGCGCTGGCGCGGCTGGAGACCCTGCTTGCCCTGGTTGAGGGCTGGGTTGCCACCGTCGTCGATGACGCGGCCGCCGACCGGCTGCCGCAGGGCACCGCTCTGGCCGAGGCGATCAGGCGGCGCCGGGCCAGCGGCGGCCCGGCCGAGCGGACGTTCGCGACACTGGTCGGCTTGGAACTTCGCCCGCGCCGGCTTCGCGAGGCGGCAGCCATCTGGCGCGGCCTAACCGACGCCCGCGGCGTCGCCGATCGCGACGCGATCTGGGCGCATCCCGATCTGATGCCCACAGCCGACGACTTCGACGACCCAGAGGCCTTTGTCCGCGGCCGCCCCGAGCTCGACATCTCCGACCTCGAATCCCCGGAAAGGCGAGCAGGCGAACCCACCGCGGAGCAGACAGGCGAACCCGGGGAACAGCAGGCAGGCGAACCCACCCCGGAGCAGGCCGGAGGAACCGGCGAAGACCAGGCGAAAGGACCCGCGGACGGCCCTGCTGGCGAATCAGCTCCGGACCACGACACAGGCGAAGATGGCCCGCCCGCCGACACCTAGCGGCTCCTGCAAGTCCCCGTCCAGGAAGGGCCGATCGCGCCATCTGCAGTGACACATGAGGCAGAAGAGGCAAGTGTGCCAGGCGCCCGTGGCGCTTGGAGATAAGAATGTGCATCTAGTCCGGCTATAACAAGGCCAAAGGTACATTCTTCTGCCAGCCCACCAGCGGACTGGGCGTTCACGACCGGCTCACCACCCGCGAACCAGCCCCCCACTCCCGCCAAACGAGTACAAAACGAACACACGCGCCCGTCGTTCCCGCCTGCTCAGCAGCATGGATGGTCCACCGATGCTGCTCTGGCAACACCTACTTTCCACCGATGCCATGTCACAAATGCCAGCCCGGGCTCGTTACCCGATCCGGGGGAAACCGGCGCCGGAGCCGGCTGGTGTCAGCGTCGCCGTCACGCTCCGCCCTCGCCAGCCGCCACGGCTCGGCCCGCTCCAGGAAGCTGCCAGGCAAAGCACGGTCCACAGGCGGTGGAAGGCGTGATGCCTGGTGAGCCGTTGTTTGATATATGGGCTCATGACTTACTTCACAGCATGTTTCGCTCATGTCCACAAGAACATCCCGCTGTCTCCCCAAGTTGTCCACAGCCTCATCCACATGGGTGTATTGACCGGCCAAGCACGCCGGCCTAGCGTCCCATCAAAGGAGTCCCCGAGCTTCGCGCCGAACGTCGCTTATTGGGGAAGGGGGACGAACGGCGCGCAGCGGAGCGAGTGGCTGCCCGCCCTCCCCGCTCCGGTGCCCGGGGACTCCTGCTATGTCCGGAGCCTGACTGTCGGCACCGCCTGCCAGGCTGTGGTCTGTGAGACCTGCGCTGAAGCCCGGGCTGATCCCGGTATGGCGGGATCGCGACACGCTCCAGATCGGGATCGACCCGCGGCGGGCAGTGGCCCTGACGGGGATGGCGGGGATTGCGTGGTTAATCACCCTCCTCGACGGAAGCCGCGAGCGCGAGCAGGTGATCCAGGCTGCGGCCGACCGAGGCATCCCGGCGCAGACGGCCGAGCGGGTGCTCGCGCTGCTCGCCGCGGCCGGCGCTGTTGACGACTTCCCGGCAGGCACCCTCCGGGTGCTGCCTCAGCCGGAACGGACGCGGCTCGCAGCCGAACTGGCCACGGTGTCCCTGGCGCACCGGGACGGTGACGGTGGCGCTCGCACGCTCGCACGCAGAAAAGCGGCGCAGGTCAGCATCGACGGCGGCGGAAGAGCCGGAACGATCATCGTGCGCCTGCTGACGACCTCGGGAATCGGCCAGGTCACCCTGGCCGACCCGCCAGCGCCCGGCCCGCCCCCGCCAGGCACACCACAGAGCAGTACGCGCCCGCCCGGCCCGACTCCACCCCGCACACCACTGCCCGACCTGGCGATCCTGACCGGCCGCCCCACCCCCGAGCTCCGCGACTGCCTGATGCGCGAGCGCGTGCCCCACCTGGCCGTGTCAGCAAGCGAGGCGATCGGCGTCGTCGGCCCGCTGGTCATTCCCGGGCTGACCGCATGCCTGCGCTGCCTGGACCTGGCACGAGCCGACCGGGACCCGGCCTGGCCGCTGATCCTGGCCCAGCTGTCCGGCCGTCAGCCCGATCCAGTCGGCTGCGACGCTCCGCTAGCGACAGCGGTGGCCGCCCAGGCCGCGTTCCAGGCACTGGCACTCATCGACCGGGCAGGCTCAGCCGACGCCGTGACCAACGGCACACTCGAGCTCGTCCTGCCCGGGTGGCAATGGCGACGCCGCACATGGCCGCCGCATCCCCGGTGCTCGTGCCACGCTGGCATTCTCTGACCGGACGCAGCCCGGGTAGCAGCCACGCCGCCAGGTACCCGAGAATGGATCACACGACGTCAGCGTTACACGGCCGAGGAGGTGAAGCGGCACCTTATGCCCGATCCAGACAAGGCAGACTTCCATGCCGCGAAACCGTGAGCGATCTGCCCCGCCGTGCCGTGACGCGGACGGCGAAGCTTGCCACCCTGCCGGTCGGCCTGGCCGGACGGACGGCGCTGGGCCTGGGCAAGCGCCTGGGTGGCCGCCCGGCCGAGATTGTCGCCCAGGAGATCCAGCAGCGCACCGCCGAGCAGATCTTCAAAGTCCTCGGCGAGCTGAAGGGCGGCGCACTGAAGCTCGGCCAGGCCCTGTCGATCTTCGAGGCGGCGCTCCCTCCCGAGCTGGCCGGGCCGTACCGTGCCGCACTGACCAGGCTCCAGGAGTCGGCGCCGCCACTGCCGACCGCCGCCGTGCACCGGGTGCTCGCGGCCGACCTCGGTGCCGACTGGCGGGATAACTTCTCCGACTTCGACGACCGCCCGGCCGCTGCCGCCTCGATCGGGCAGGTGCACCGCGCCGTCTGGCGCGACGGCCGGGCAGTCGCCGTGAAGATCCAGTACCCGGGCGCGGGAAAGGCCCTGATCAGCGACTTCACTCAGCTCAGCCGACTCGGCCGGCTGTTCAGCGTGCTGATGCCCGGACTCGAGGTCAGGCCCGTGCTGGACGAGCTGCGGGCACGGGTCACGGAGGAACTCGACTACCGGCTCGAGGCCGACGCCCAGGAAACCTTCGCCAAGGCCTACGCCGACGACGCCGATATCACCGTTCCGCATGTCGTTACGGCCACCGACCACGTCCTGGTCACCGAGTGGATGGACGGCACGCCGCTATCGAAGATCATCGCGGAAGGGAGCCGCGAAGACCGGGATCGCGTCGGGATCCTGCTCGTCAGGTTCCTCTTCTCCGGGCCTGCCCGGCCGGCCTGCTGCACGCCGACCCGCACCCCGGCAACTTCCGGGTTCTCGGTGACGGCCGCCTCGGGGTGCTGGACTTCGGCGCGGTGGACCGTCTTCCCGACGGGCTGCCCCCGTTCTTCGGCAGGCTGCTGCGCCTTATGCATAAGGGCGGCAACATCGAGGTCGTCGAGCACGAGCTGCGCGTCAACGGCTTCCTCAGGGACGGCATCAGCGTCGATCTTGAGGCGCTCTACGCCTACCTGGCCCCGCTCGCCGAACCGTCCAAGGTCGAGACGTTCCGGTTCACCAGGGAGTGGCTCCGGGAAGAGGCGTCGCGGGTAACGGACATGCGGGCTGCGGCAGTCGGCCGCCGCCTGAACCTGCCACCGTCCTATGTCCTCATCCATCGCGTCTCCACTGCCGGTATCGGGGTGCTCTGCCAGCTTGAGTGCGAGGGAGCATTCCGTGCTGAGGTGATCAGGTGGATACCTGGTTACGCCGACGACCCGGCTCCCGTCCCGGACCCTGACCCAGAACCGGATACAGAACGGGGCGACGACGATCCGGAGACGGCCGCTGCAGGAGCTGGCAGCCCGAAAGCCTGAGCACGGCCGCCTTAACTCAGGCCTGCGGCCGCCAGATATCAGCGAAGAGCCCGGGAAGCACGTGCTTCCCGGGCCCTTCGGAATCCGCCTTACCTGGCGTGGGCTCAGTGCCCTCGCTCGGCCAGAACCTCACCGCGCAATCGGGCAGCCTCGCGCAGCGAGCGGGTTAGCCGGTGCCCTGCCCGCTCGGCCCTGCGCGTTGCCTTGCCGAGCGCGCGCACTCGCAGCGCATGGCGCCGCGCCGCAGCCGTTGCCAGCAATTCCTCTTGCCGGACTCGGGCCATCTCCTGAGGCAGATACATCTGTTTCACCCCCATTCCTGGTTACGCCGCTACGTCGTCCTTGCGCGGACGCCCGCGCGGGCGCTTGCGCGGAACGATCTCGCCCCGCAGGAACAGCTCGCCGCCCCAGACACCCCAGGGCTCCCTGCGCTCCAGCGCCCCGGCCAGGCACGCCACCCGTGCTGGGCAGCCCCGGCAGAGCTCCTTGGCGAACTCGACGTCATCGGGCGACTCGGCGAAGAACAGGTCCGGGTCGTCGGTGCACGGCAGCGTCCGGCCGCTCGGCACCCCAGTCATCGTCACCGGAACCGGTGCGCCTGCCTGGGTCACCGGGGCGATCTCACCCGGACGGGTCTCCCGGATCGCCGCGCCCGTCTGCCGAGCCTGTGCGGTCACGCCCGGCAGTTGGGCCGCGAGCGTCCCCGCGCCCGCCACTGCCTGCATGGAATCCGCCTCGAACCCTGCCGCCTCTTCCTCCAGCACGACGGCTGTGCTGGGCCGGTGCATCGGTGCCATCCCCTCTCGTCTACTCGTCTTACGGTCTCTCACGCGTCTGACAAAACGGTGGCCTCGCATGACGAAGGCCGCGGACCCGATTCCGGGTCCGCGGCCTCTGAGGGGATCAGGCCGGTCGCTCTAGACCGGATCCCTCGCCGGATGCGGACCCTTCGCGTCGCTGTTACCAGCGGCAATACGGGTCGTCTGCGGGTACTGCTTGATCGACTTGTTGCTGGTCTCGGGCTGCTGCGGCATGCCGTACGCTTCGGCGGCCTGCGGCTGCGCCGCCACACACCGCTGCCCCGCGCCGAAGGCGGCCCACGGGAGCAGCTGGTACGCGGAATGCGCGCCGGACACCGGGCGCGGGCGGTCGACCGTGCCGACTGACGGCAGGGCGGCGCCCAGGCCGAACGGCACGCGCGCCGCCCTGTTCGCCGTAAGGCCTGCACCAGCGGTAAAGCCAGCGCCAGCCGCAACATCAGCGGCGGTCTCCAGAGCAGCACCACGCTCGTCGCGTGGCACGAAGTTCAGCATCCCGGGCACCTCCTTCCGGCAGGTCACTCGTTCAGCATCGGCGCTTGGCGCTGAGGCTCAACGCTGGGTTCGATGGCCGACATTCAGCGACGGCACAATCGCGGACTCGGCAGCAGCCTATGTAGCCGCCCCGGGACAGGGCAACTGAATTTTCTTCCCGCGTTTTCTCCTGGTCGTTCAGGAAGCGGGGAGGGGCTCAGAAACCCGGATCAGCCCTTCCTGGACCACGGAGACCACGAGGTCGCCGTCGCTGGTGTACATCTCGCCGCGCGCGAGCCCCCTGGAACCCCGGGCAACGGGCGAATCCTGTGCGTACAGCAGCCACCGGTCAGCGCGGAACCTGCCATGGAACCACATCGCGTGATCAAGGCTCGCGCCTGAGGTGCGCCCGTCCGCCCAGGACAGGCCGTGCGGGAGCATCACCGAATCGAGCAGGGTCATGTCGGAGGCATAGGTCATCACGCACACGTGGAGCAGCGGGTCGTCGGGCAGTTCGCCGTCTGCCCGCAGCCAGACGAGGTTCTTGGTCGTCCGCAGCGAGGGGTCGCGTTCAGCCTCAAAAGTCAGTGGCCCAATGTGGCGGATGTCGATGGGGTTGTTGCCGTAGTACTCGCGGACGACGGGGCCGAACAGCTTCTCCATGCGCTCGGCCGTCGGGGTCACCGACTCCGGCGGCGGGACGTCGGGCATCGGGTCAGCGTGCTCGACGCCCTCCTCTTCATGGTGGAACGACGCCGACAGGGTGAAGATCGTCTTGCCATGCTGGACGGCCGACACCCGGCGGGTGGTGAAAGAGCGGCCGTCACGGACCCGCTCCACCAGGTAGACCAGCGGCACAGTGGGATCGCCCGGCCTGATGAAGTACGCGTGGAGCGAGTGGACCGGCCGGTCCTCAGGCACGGTACGCCCGGCCGCCACCAGCGCCTGCCCGGCCACCTGCCCGCCGAACACCCGCTGCCGGCGCTCGCCCTCGGGGCTGCGGCCGCGGAAGATGTCGACCTCGATCTGCTCCAGGTTCAGCAGGTCGACGACCTGATCGAGCGGTGTCCTGTGCTGGCTTTGCGCCGCCGGGGCGCTTTGGGGTGCCGCGTTTCCCTCGTCGTTCGGTCGCAGGCTCCCTCACTCCTCAGTGCAACGCGGCACCGCGCCCCTGTGGCGCGCGTGCGGGAACGCTATCGTCCCGGCCGGGCTGCCGCTAGGCCGGAGCCCGGAAGGCGGCGGCGGGGGCGGATCTCGGCGAGGAACCGGGAGGGGCGGCGGCTTGGCCGGGCACCCTGTGACCTGGCCAGGGCCCAGGAGAGGTGCAGGTGGTCCCGGGCGCGGGTGATACCAACGTACAGAAGCCGGCGCTCTTCCTTGACGGCTTCGCTGGTCTGCGCGTAGATGATCGGCAGCGTTCCGTCGGTCAGCCCGGCCAGGAACACCGCGTCCCATTCCAGCCCCTTGGCGGCATGCAGCGAGGCCAGCGTGACCCCGTCAAGCACCGGGGTCGCCCCGGTCGCGCTGCGCTCGGCGAGCTCTGCGGCGAGATCAGCGAGCGAGGCACCAGACGACGCCGCAAAGAACTCGTCAGCGAACTGGGCCAGCGCCTCGAGCGACTCCCAGCGCTCTCGCGACTTACCCCGGCCTGAGGGCGGCTCCGCTGTCAGCCCGATGCCCGACAGGACCGCCCGCACCTGGCTGGCCGGCTCGCGGTCGGCCGACGCGGCATGCGAGGCGGCCCGCAGAAGCCCAGCCGCCTGCCGGACCTCGGCCCGGTCGAAGAACCGCTGCGCGCCCCGGACGACGTAGGGCACGCCTGCCCGCCCGAGGGCCTGCTCGAAGGGCAGGGTCTGCCCGTTGATCCGCACCAGCACCGCGATCTGCCGCGCCGGGGTTCCCGAGCGGATCAGCGCCGCTGCCCGCCGCGCGACCGCTGCCGCTTCCTCAACCTCATCGGCGTACTCCGCGAACTCGGGCTCCGGGCCAGCGGGCCGCTGCGCCGCGAGGACGTCCCCGCCCGGGGCGAAGGCGCCGCTCAGGCGGTTCGCCAGCGTCACGACCTGGGGCGTGGAACGGTAGTTGCGTACCAGGCGGATCACGGTGGCGCCCGGGTGCTCAGCGGCGAAGCCGGTGAGATAGGCCGGGGTAGCCCCGGTGAACGAGTAGATCGTCTGCCGCGGGTCACCGACCACGCACACGTCGTCGCGGTCGCCCGCCCACGCGTCCAGCAGCATTTTCTGCAGCGGGTTCACGTCCTGGTACTCGTCGACGACGAAGTACCCGTACCGGTCCCGCACCGCCGCGGCGGCTTGCGGGTGCTCGGCGAGGATCGCAGCGGTGAGCTCCAGGACGGACTCGAAGTCGACCAGGTGCCGCTCCCGGCGCAGTTCCTCGTAGGCGGCGTAGAGCGCGGCCAGCGAGGCCGACCCGACTGACAGCGTTCGGCCGGCCTTCCCGGCGGACTGCGCATACTCCTCCGGAGCCACCCCGGTGACCTTGGCCCACTCGATCTCAGCTGCCGCGTCGCGCAGATCCGGCGTGCCCATGCGCAGCCGCAGCCTGCGAGCCGCGTCGGCGACGAGGCCCACCTTGGAATCCAGGACCTGAGGCGGCGGGCCGCCCACGGTCAGCGGCCAGAAGTGGGTGAGCTGGCGGAGTGCGGCGGCGTGAAACGTCCGCGCTGCTACCCGTTCCAGCCCGCCTCCGGGCAGCGCCTGGCTGAGCAGCCGCAGCCGTCCTCGCAGTTCGCCAGCCGCGCGTGTGGTGAAGGTCACAGCCAGCACGCGCGCGGGGTCCACCATGCCGGCCGCCACCCCGTACGCGATCCGGTGCGCGACGGCGCGGGTCTTGCCGGTGCCTGCTCCGGCAAGCACGCAGACCGGGCCGCGTGCGGCAAGCGCGACCTCGCGCTGCTCTGGGTCGAGGCCGTCCAGGACAGCGGCCGTCGCGTCCATCAGTACCTCCCGGTCGCATGCGCCCGGCGCCATCCTCCCGCATGCCACCGACGCTCGGGACGAATGGCAGGCTAGGCCTGTTCCCGGCTGCGGGAAGGTCCGCGAAGGTTCTACGCGTTAGTTATGTTTAAGGTGGTTGCAGGCGAAGGGGAGGGACGGCGATGACACAGCCGCTGACCATGTACACCACCATGTGGTGCGGTTTCTGCAAGCGGTTGAAGCGCCAGCTCGCAGCCGAGGGCATCGAGATGGTCGAGATCGACATCGAGAAGGACCCGGCGGCCGCTGAGTACGTCATGAGCGTTAACGGAGGCAACCAGACGGTCCCGACCGTCGTCTTCCCCGACGGCAGCGCGCTCACGAACCCCTCTGCAGCTGATGTCAGGGAGCGGCTGCAAGAGCTGGCTGCCTGCTAATGCCATCAAAGCGATACAGAACGCTATCGCGCCAGGATGCCGCAGTCGGGTCCGATGGCGTGGAGCAACTCGGTTCCCGTGGCGCCGCAGCAGCCGCTGGCGGAGGCCCTGCGGGTGACGGCCGCCTTCAGGACGGCCGGCGGCCCGGCGCTGACGGCCTGGCCGGCAGGGGCACTCTCGCTGCCCAGGCCGGGGCTGACCGGGCCGATGGCTTCCCGCCCGGCACGCTGCTGCCGCCAGGCGAGGAGCCCGTGGTCCGGCGCACCGCGGACGGCTGGCGCGTCGGCGACGATGAGCTGCCCGATCTGACCTGCGCGATGGTCCTCGCCGACCTCATCGCCGCGGAGCTGCCCACGGAGATCCAGCCGGCGATTACGCCCGTCCCCGGGCCGTCCCCGGCCACGGCTCCCCCAGCGCCGCAGCCAGCCGCCCGGTCCCGGGCTGACGGCCGTGGCCCGCGCGGTGAATCCCGCGAGCCAGCGGACCGCGGCGTGCCCGTGGAGGACGCGCGTCAGCTGCGGACTACCGTGGGCCAGCTCGAGCACGCGCTGACCGCGCGGATCCGCATCGAGCAGGCGATCGGCGTCCTGGCCGAGCGGCACCGGATCCGCCCCCGTCAGGCCTTCGAGCAGCTCCGGTCGGCGGCGCGGAACCGGGGCAAGCGCGTGATCGACGTCGCCGGGGACGTCGTGGCCAGCGCGACCAACCCTCTGCTGCAGTTGCCCGAGGAGCTGTCCCGACAGCGCACGGGCCCCAGGCACGCCAGGAACCCGCGGCGCACCCTGCGCCCCGAGTAGCCGGGCGGCGGCGGCGCCCCTTGCCGGGTCCAATGGCGTGCCACTTCGCCGGGACAGCCGCAAATCCTGCCGGCAGCGGCGCTGGTCCTAACGCTGCACAGCGACACCCGTAAACCTCGCCTGCCGCTGCGCTGGGGCGCGGCCCGTGCGCGGCCCGTGCGCGGCCCGTGCGCGGCCCTCGGCCGGTGCGCAGGCGGCTGCCCGCGCAGCCCTGATGGTCGGTGTGCGGGGTTGGTTGCCGCTGGTTGGTAGGTGGATACGGAGGGTAAGCAAAAGGGGCGAGGGGGATGCGTGGACGACCACGGGGACGGCAGGGTTCACCCTGGCCGCCTGCTCATCATCGGGGGCGCGGAAGACCGGTGCGACGGTACCGGACTGCTGGAGCGGTTCGTCGAGCTCAGCGGCGGGGCGAGCGCCCGGATCGTTCTGGTCACCACCGCAACCAGGGCTCCCGACGAGGTCCACGCCGACTACGAGCGGGTGTTCCGCAGGCTGGGCGCTGACGGCACGATCCAGCTGCGGCTGCACGGCCGCTACGACGCCGACAGCGACGACGTTGCCAAGCTGCTAGAGGACGCGACGGGCGTGTTCATCAGCGGCGGGGACCAGTCCCGGCTGCGGGCCCTCGTCGGGTCACGGGCTAACGACATCTTGCATGACCGGCTGAGCACCGGCGACGGCCTGGTCGTGGCCGGGACCAGTGCCGGTGCCACCGCCATGGGACGCACGATGATCCTCGGCGGGGAAGGGCCGGATGTGTCCGCCTCGGCGGTGCGGACCGGCCCGGGGCTCGGGCTGCTTCCGAAGGTGCTCATCGACATGCACTTCGGCGAACGCGGCCGCCTGCCCCGGCTACTCAGCGCCGTGGCTCTGGACCCGGATCATCTCGGCGTCGGTATCGACGAGAACACAGGGATCCTCGTCGAGGGCGGCAGCTTCGAGGTCCTCGGCAGCGGCGTAGCGACGGTTGTCGATGCTGAGGGTGCCACGGTGATCCACCCCGCGGGCGACGAGGACCCGACCACGCTGTTCGGCGTCCGCCTGCACCTGCTGCCCGCCGGCTGCATCTTCGACACCGCGACCCGCGAGGCCTGCATCGGGCCCGCGCACGACCGGTACTGACGCCACCGGAATCACCGGAATCACCGGAATCACTAAAGGGAGCGTTACGTGCGCCTCGAAGACCTGCGTCATCTGAGCGGACCGAATGTATTTACCACCAGGCCGGTCAGCCTGGCGCGAGTCGAGCTGGACGATCTGACCGGTGTCGAGACGACCAGCCGCCCGGGCTTCGCGGAGCGGCTCGCGGCTGAGCTACCGGGCCTGGCCGGCCACCACTGCGCCGCCGGGTGCCCGGGCGGGTTCATCGACGCGATGGCCCGGGGGACCTACTTCGGCCATGTCGCTGAGCACGTGGCCCTGGAGCTCTCCAGCCTGGCCGACCGGGACGTGCACCTGGGCCGGACGATATGGGCTGGCGCCGACGGACGTTACGACATCATGCTGGAGTGCCCGCAGGACGAGCCCTCGGACTCCACTGTGCCCGCCGAGCTGATCAGGGCAGCGATCGCCGCTGTGGACGCGCTGCTGTCCCAGCGGCCGGCAGGCCTCGCCGCTGACGTCGCCCGGATCGCCGCGATCGTGGAGCGCGAGCGGCTTGGCGTGAGCACCGCTGCCCTCGCCGCCGCTGCCCGGCGCCGCGGGATCCCCGTCCGCCGGGTCGGCGACCGGAGCATGCTCCGGCTAGGTTACGGCCGCTACCGGCGGCTGGTCTGCGCCGCACTGACCGACCAGACCTCGGCGGTCGGAGTCGACATCGCCGCCGACAAGATGCTCGCCAAGACACTGCTGGCCGAGGCGGGCATCCCGGTGCCCGAGGCGATGGTCGCCAGGAACGCGCGGGAGGCGGCCTCCGCCGCAGAGGCGCTCGGCGGACCGCTGGTCGTCAAGCCGCGCTCAGGCTGCCAGGGCACCGGCGTGATCGTCGGCGTGACCACGCCGGGTGCGGCCGCGGCCGCGTACGCCCAGGTCACCGCCCCCGACGGCGGGGTCATCGTGGAGCGGTTCGTGCCGGGCAGCGACTACCGGGTACTCGTCGTCGACGGCCGGGTGGTTGCCGCAGCCGAGCTGCGGCCGGCCTCGGTGACCGGCAACGGCGTGAGCGATATCGGCCAGCTCATCGAACAGGCCAACGCCGACCCGCGCCGGGGAGCGGGCCATTCCCGCGCGCTGACCAGGATCAGGCTGGACGCGCAGGCGATCGCGCACCTGGCCGCGCAGGGGCTGGACATCGAATCGGTCCCGGCCGCGGGGCAGGCCGTCACGCTGCGGCGGAACGCAAACCTGTCCACCGGCGGGACGAGCATGGATGTAACCGACCGGATGCACCGCGACATCGCCGACATGTGCCGCCGCGCCGCCGCCGTGACCGGCCTGGACGTCTGCGGCGTCGACCTGCGCCTGGACGACATCTCTGCGCCCGGCTCCGGCGCGGGGGCACAGCAATCCCCCCGCGGCGCCGTGATCGAGGTCAACGCCTGCCCGGGCCTGCGGATGCACGAGGCCCCGGCCGAGGGAGCGCCCCGGGACGTGGCCGGCGCGGTCATCGACAGCCTGTACCCCCCAGGCGCGCCGTCGCGGATCCCGGTCGTCGCGGTTACAGGGACAAACGGGAAGACCACGGTGGTCCGCATGATCGGCCACATCCTGGGCCAGGCTGGCCTGGCCGTCGGCATGTCCACCACCGATGGCGTCTACTGCCGCGGCCGGCTGGTCTACAACGCGGACGCCTCAGGCCCGCGGTCGGCCGGGATGGTGCTCGACGACACCAGCGTGGAGGCTGCCGTCCTGGAAACTGCCCGTGGTGGCATCCTCCGCGGCGGCCTCGGCTTCGAGAAGGCAGACGTCGCCGTGATCACCAACATCGCCCCCGATCACCTCGGTGCGGACGGGGTCGAGGATCTCAGGCAGCTCGTCGACGTGAAAGCGCTGGTCGCCGAGGAGATCGCGGACAGTGGCACGATCGTGCTCAACGCCGACGACGCGGCCGTAGCCGCGATCGCCGACCGCCCGCGGGTTCGGGAGCACTCGCCGCTGATCCGGTATTTCAGCCTGCTGCAGGACAGCGAGGTCACCGGACGGCACCGGCAGGCAGGCGGGATCAGCTGCGAGCTGCACGGCGGCCAGCTCGTCGAGTTCGAGGGAGCCAGGGAGCGCCCGCTGCTGGCCGTGGCCGAGCTGCCTGGTGCCTTCGACGGCCGCGCGCCGCATGTCGTCGCTAACGCGCTCGCAGCCGTGGCCGCCTGCCGCGCTCTCGGAGTCAGTGCCAAGGACATCCGGCGCGCCCTGGCCACGTTCACACCGGCCGAGTCGAATCCGGGGCGGGGAACTGTCTACCAGGCGCCGGACTGCATGGTCGTCCTCGATTACGGCCACAACGCGGCCGCGCTCGACGCGACCGGCCGGATGATCAGCCAGGTGTGGGGCGGGGAGCCAGCCGCGGCTGTCACGCTGCCCGGCGACCGCCGCGATGACCTGGTCGCCGCGGCCGCCGAGGCCATCGCCACATGGTTCAGCCGGGTCGTGGTCTACGAAGACGCCGACAAGCGCGGCCGGGCACCAGGCGAGATGACCGACCTGATCATGACGGCGATGCGCAAGGCCCGGCCGGACATCTGCTGCGCCGCAGCCGACGGCCCGCGGTCGGCCCTCCTGGCAGCCATGTCGATGGCGGCCGGCAGCCCGGTGCTGCTGGTGTACGAGAAGCTCACCGCGGCCAGGGAGGCACTCGGCGCGATCGGCGCCCGGCCCCTGGCTGCTGACGGCGGGCTCACAGGTCTGACCGCGTCCGGCCCCCGGAGTGAGGCCAGCGAGCGGCCCCGGGCCTCAGCCGTCTCGGCCAGCCGGAACCCACCGGGCGGCCACACCGAGCACGCGCCGTCTGGCCCGCTGCGGCGCGCAGACCGGCCCACCCAGTGGAACCGGGGCCACTGGTAGGCCGCGATCGCACGACGCCGCCGATTAGTTCCGGAACGCGGCAGCGTCTCACCTGGCAGCGGGCGGAGTCGCCGGGCCTCTTGGTAACAGGTGCACGGGTGGCCCGGATCGCCCGTCAACGCATCGACAGCGCAGGGAGTGAATCGATGACAGCGATGCCCCAGATCGTGTCAGCAGAGGAATGGCAGCAGGCCCGTGATGACCTGCTCAAGGCCGAGAAGGATGCGACCCGGGCGCAGGACGCGCTCGCCGCGCGCCGGCGCCGGCTGCCGATGGTCAGGTTCGACGCGAGCGCGTACATGTTCGGCACGCCAGAAGGCAGCAAGACGCTGCTCGACCTGTTCGACGGGCGCGACCAGCTCGTCGTCTACCAGTTCATGGACAACGGGCCCGACGAGTTCTGCCCCGGATGCACCCACTTCGCCAACAGCGTCACCGACCTGGCCAACCTGGCCGACTACGGCATCAGCTGGGCGCTGGTGTCCAACATGCCGCTGGCCCAGATCGAGTCGTACAAGGCGAAGATGGGCTGGACGATGCCGTTCGTGTCGTCACGCGGGACGACGTTCGCCCGTGACACCGGCGCGGACGATCTTTTCATGCTGACCGTCTTCATGCGCGACGGCGATCAGGTTTACCGAACGTATGCCACCACTAACCGTGGCGTGGACCGGCTGCTGTTCGCCAACAACATCCTCGACCTCATGCCGTACGGGCGCCAGGAGGACTGGGAGGACTCCCCGCCTGGCTGGCCGCAGCACCCCACCTACGGCTGATGATTGCCAGAGAGCGCGCGCCGGCCAGCCGCCGCGCGGCCGCTTAGCGCGACCAGATCCTGTCGAAGGCATCGGCGTCCAGCGGGAGCAGCCAGCACGCCGCCACCTGCTGGCCGTCGATGTCGTACAGGCCCACCGTGGACCAGTGATGGTCGGTGCCGCCGATTGTGGCGGTGCCGTCGGTGAGCGCGGCGATCCGGTTTCCGTCGCCGACGAGGACATCCCGCCTCGTTATGCGGAACGTCCCAGCCGCGACATCACGCCGTCGCCGGAAGTAGTCCAGCACTTCCGCCACGCCGCGATAGGTTCCCGCGATTGGGCTGCGGCCTGGGATGGTCCAGGTGATGCCGGTGGCGAGCAGTTGCGGCAACTGCCCTGGCTGCCCGCCCGCGTAGAACTCGTTCTGCGCCCGGTGCAGCTGATCGAGCACATCGATGGCCTCGTCCCGATTCACCCCTGTAGGTTCTCATTTGCTCCTCATAAGGAGCGGGGACACTCAACGAGGACACTCTGTGGGGGCGTTCGCCCGGTACCACATGGCCGATCCTGCAAAACAGCTCACCAGGCTGACGGGCTCCGCGTCCGGCGGAAGGGCTCTGCAGTGGTACTTCCAGAGGCTGCTCGGGTATTAGGCCCCATCAGGATGCTGGCTGAGCCCCGGAATGTGCCCACGGCCGCGTGAAGCCGATCGGGTCCCGGCTGGCGTAGGGCGCGATCCTGATCGGGTAGCCGGTCGCGTACGCCTCAATCATCATGCCCCCGCCGATCACCAGGCCGACATGGCCGGGCGAGGTAGGGGTGCCGTCGGCGCCGACGAAGAAGACCAGGTCCCCCGGCTCGGCCTGGCTGGCGGGGACCTGCGGCCCCCACAGCCACTGCTGCTGCGAGGTGCGCGGAATGTAGATGCCGGCGGCTCTGTAGGCCATCATCACCAGGCCGGAACAGTCAAAGGCGTCAGGTCCGGTCCCGCCAAACAGGTAGGGCTTGCCGAGCTGTCCCTCGGCAAAGCTGATCGCCGTGGCGGCGGTCTGGTTCGGCGGCTGCGCGGTTCCTCCACCCGAGCTGGCAGCCAGGTTTACTCCGGGAATGCACCCTGGGACGTCGTCAGCGGCCGCCGCGGCGACCGTGTAGCCGCCGCGGGCATACACCGCGGCATAGGACAGGACGAGCTGGACGTAGGAACCGGAGTGGTTGTAAGCGAACACGGCGCCGGCCGGGTTGTCCTCCACCCCGTTCTCGAGCAGGTATTTCGCCGCGCCGGCGATCGCGTCCGCCGGGTCGTACACGCTGGCGTCAGGACCTCCGTCGGCGTCGGTCGCCACGCCATTCACCTGCTCGCTCGCGGGGTGCACCGGCGTGCCGCCCCACTGGTTGCCGGACGCGCCCCCGATGCCGATCTGCATCGGGCCAGCCGCGCCGAACGCGTTGGCGCCGCTGTGCACCCCGGGCAGGTTCGACCGGCCGTCGTCGCTCTCCACCTTGCCGATGCCGGCCAGGATCACCCAGGGAACCCCGTACTGCTGCCCGGTCTTCTGGAACAGGGTCAGGTAGTCGGCTGGGATGGAGTCGCTGGCCTCGGTGCTGGCCGCGGGCTGGTCGGCCGAGCCGCCCTGCCCCGTGCAGCCGCCGCCGGCAGCGAACAGGAGGCTGCTGCCGCCAACGACCAGCATCGGCGTGATGAGCAGCCCCACGAGGCCAAGCACCCCGACGACGACCGCGCCGAGCAGCACGCCCCGGCTGATGCCAGCGGGCCGCCAGTCGAAATTCACGAGTTGCCAGCCGAGGCCAGCTCGATGTCATTGACCTGCCAGGCACTGCCGCTGCTGGCGACGGTCACCGCGTACTGCCCGGAGACCTGGCTGGTGCCGCCGGTGCTAGTGATCTCCTCGGAGATCGTCACGGCGAAGGTCATGCTCGACGCACCGAACGACCGCAGCGAGTTGATAACCGCGGTACCCGCCGACACCTGCTTGTCCGTGGTCCGCACGCTCGCCACGGCAGGCACGGAGTAGCCCTCCGCCACGAACTGCGAGAGCTCTTGCGTGACCAGGCCGCTCATCGTGGCGACGTACTCGGTGGCGTTCTGGGTGTAGGACCAGGTCCCGTAGTCCTTGGAGAACTGGGAGACCACGGCGGAGGCGTTGGCAAGATCGGATTGCGTGAACGGGAGCCACTGGTAGATGTCCGGGGTCGCCTGCCCTCGCGGGGCTGGGCTGGCGTCAGGCACCACAGCCCGCGGCGTGGCCGCCGCAGGCGAGCGCGCGGCCGCCGGGTGGTGCGGCGGGGCGGCGTGGGACGGGCTCGCGCTGTGCAGCCGTCCCGATACCAGGTAGACGCCGGTCCCAGCGAGGACCAGGACGATCAGCGCGAAGATCGCCTTGCGCTGGCCGGGCGACATCTCCATGGCAGCAGCTACTTCCGGCGCCGCGGGCGCATCCAGGATGGGCCCCCAGAACGGGGCGCGGCCTGACCATCGCCTGGGGTATCGCGGGACGCGTCAGCACCGGAGGAGCGCCCGCCCGGGGACGGAGCACGGGGCCTGCGCACAGGCGGCCCGGCCGGGGCGCCGCCAGAGGGTGCGGCGGGCTGCTGCGCCGGCTGCCGCGCTGGGGGCGGCGGGCTGGCGGATGGCGAGGCGGGCTTGCGGCCCGCTGATGTATCGGCCCATGGCCCGCTGCGGCCGCTCGGTGGGGCCGTCCGTGCGGGGCGCCCCGGACCAGGCGGTGCCTGCGTGGTCTGGGGGCTGGGGCCCGGTCGCATCGGCCAGCTGGTCCTGGCGGGGGCCGCCGGCGAACTCGACGGCGCTGACCGTGATGGCGCCGAGCCGGAAAGCGGCGAGGGCGATGCCGCCGCCCCGCCCCCGGCCGCGGCAGTTGTCGCCACTCCCCCAGTTCCGCTGCGGGACGGGAGGTTCAGCGGCGGCGCGGACCGGGCCTGCCCGTTGCCTGCAGGCACTGCTTCAGGGGCCCGTACTGTCGCTCCGGTGCGGCCGCCTGCCCTGGTGCCCTCCGCACCGGCCGCGGCAGCACTGCCGGTGCCGTCGGACGCGACCCGGCCGTCCTCGCCGTCTGATCCCTTAACGCCGGCTGCGGACGTGCCGGTCCCTGCGGCCATGCCGCCGGCGGTCGCTATGGCACCCAGACTGCGCCGCGCCAGCCTGATTTCGCGGAAGGTGGCCAGGCCAGGCAGGGCTCCAGCCGCGCGGGCAAGAGCGTTCTCGCGCACGCTCGGACGGACGCGGTCCACCTCGGTCTCGGCCCGCGTCGTGGAGCCGATCATGCCGTAGCCCACCGCCGAGAACAGGTGCTGGAATGGCTTGCGGTAGATGAAGACGGCGATGGTGACCAGCGCGATCATGAGGATCTTCAGGCCCCACGGGAGTACCGCGTCGGTGGTCCCCATGATCAGCGAGTAGGCGTAGAGCAGGATGCTCAGCACCAGCGCGACCGCCGCCTGCTTGAGCAGCACGCCGACGAGCATCTCGAACCAGCGCACAGCGATGACCCGGCCGAATCCCGGGTGCGTGCCGATGAGCAGGAAGAACGGCCCGGTGATGAGCAGCAGCAGGAACCCCAGCTTGAGCAGGATCAGCGTGACCGAGATCAGCAGCACCAGCACCCCGGCGATCGCCGCCGCGAACAGGGCGGCGAACGCGATCTCCAGCCGTGTCGTCCACTCCTTGCCCTGGAACAGGGGATACACCGACGGATCGTTCTGCTGCATGCTCGTGGAGATCCCGGCGTAGGTGGACTGCTTAGCCTGGATGAGCGCGCTCGTCGGCTTCTCGTTGGTCGCGATCGCCTGGGACCACAGCAGCTGCCGCGCGTAGGTGTTCACCGGGGTCGGCGGGCTGCCCGGCGGCGAGTAATCGGAGGTGCCGAACTCCCCCGCCAGCCAGGGCTTGCATACCAGCACGGTCCACAGCTCGTTGGCGTTCTGGGAGACGACCGCGCTGCCCGAGCCGGAACCGTAGCTGGCCGGCTGAACCTGCGGATCGTTGGCGGCGACCGGCAGGCAGCTGCTCTGGCTCGGGGCAGGGAGATTCGCGAACGCGGTGTTGAGCGCGCTGGTGATGCCGTTGGACACGTCGGCGCCCATCCCGGTGAAATCTGCTGGCCGCCCGATCAGCCAGATCGCCGCTGTGCAGGCGACGACCATCCAGATCGTGCCTTCAATGGTGCGCGTGGCCCGCTTGCGGATGAGCCCTTGCCAGGCCAGCCACATCGTGCCGATGAGCACGACGGGCGCTAGGTACGGGAAGTAGATGGCGTTGCCGAGCGCGCTGACCAGCTTGTCGACAACACTCGTCAGCCAGCTGAGGATGCCGTTGCCAGCGGCGGCCTGGTAGACGGTGATCGTGACCCGGTCGATGGCCTTGGCGATGTCGAAGACCATGCCAGCGACGTTGTTCCCGATCAGCGAGGTCATGTCGGAGCACTGCAGGTCGGTCGCTGCCCAGTACTGGCCGGCGACGCCGTAGCTGTTGTAGAGAGTGGCCGGCTGCTTGCTTGAGGCCGGCGGGCTGATCAGAGCGTCGAGGCCGGAGTTGGCAGCCTCAGGATCGGGCAGCGAAGGCTGGCAGACGTTGTTCAGGTCGCCGATAAGGCCACTGGAGCCCAGCGTGCACAGGTTGAACAGCGAGCCGATGTCGCCGATCCCCGGGACCGAGCAGAGCCCGCTCGACGACGTGGCCGGCTGCCGCGCCGCCGTGGTGACAGCGGCGGCCGGGTGGCCAGCGCCGGCCCCAGTGGCGGACGGCTGGGCGCGCTGCGCCGGAAACGCCGCGCTCAGGAGGAACGCGAGGATGCCCACGACTCCGAGCAAGATGACAGTGCGGCGCACGCCCCCCCGGCGGCCCGGGCTGGTTTTCAGGCCTGGGCTGCCGGGCTCGCGGGGGGTTCCGGGGGGTCGTCCCCCCGGACCATACTGCTCGCCTCCAGGCCGCGCGCGCGGCGGCCGTGACTCAGCGGGTTTGCCGGCGTGGCGGCGCGTGGTGCGCATCGGGTGGGCTCCTGGCGGGGGTTGTCGGGGGAAGGGAGCGGCTCGGGGGTGCCGGTGATGCTGCAGTGCCTAGCGCACCGCGGCTCGTCTTCAGCTGGTCACGTTGTCGGTACGGGCACCTCCGACCTGGCTCGGGTCGGGTTGGTGTCCAGCGCCTTCCGCAGATGGTCGGAGATCAGGTCGATGCCGATCCGGCCGGCCCGGCCGTCGAGGTCGCGGAAGACGCACTCGCCGTTGCCTAGGGCGCGCAGTACCGCCTTGTGATCGTCGGATGCCTCGACGCCGAGCAGCGCCATCACGTTCGCGACCTCGGCGCGTTCAGTGGACCGGAACGCGAATACAGCGGAGATACAGTTTGTGACCTGCTCGTTCAGCAGGTCACCGGCGTTCTGGGAAACGAGGATCAGCGCGGTATTGCGGGACCGGCCCATCCGCGACACCTCAGGGATCAGCTTGGCGCCCTGCGGCGTCGAGGTCACAGCCCACGCCTCGTCAAGGAAGATGGCCTTCGGCAGGCTGCGGTCCATGCCGTTGAGCAGCCTGCGGGCGAACTGCGACACTAGGTAGAGCAGGGCCACCGACAGCCGCTGCTCGTAGGAGTAGTCGTCGCGCTTGACTCCGGCGTCGGGCAGCGTCAGCCCGGCCAGCGTGAAGACCGTGGTCCATCCGGCGGCGTCCATGGTCTCGCCGCCGGACGCCGCGAAGCACAGCCGGGCCAGCCGCATCTGCGACATCGACCCGAGCACGGCGCCGAGGTTCATCGAGGCCGGGTCAGACGACTTCTCCAGGTGCGCGACTACCTTGCCCAGGCTGGGCTTCTCGGCCGAGGCGACCGCCCCGACCGCCTGGATCATCGCGCTCTCCCGCTCCTCGCTCATGTTCGGCAGCAGCAGCCGCAGCGTTTCGGTAGCCATCGTCCGCCGCTCGGCGAGGTCGTCGCCGAACGAGAACGGGTCGAGCAGCCCGGGCGTGGCACTGCCCAGTGGCAGCACCCGCGCCTGCCGCCCCCGCTCCCGCAGCAAGGCGACCAGCGACTCCGCGTCTCCCTTGGGGTCGATCACCGCGATCGTCACGCCGCGCAGCGCGAGCTGCAGGATCAGCAGCAGGGCCAGGGTTGTCTTGCCGCCCCCGGGCTCGCCGGTGATCGCGACGGCTGTCGGCCGGTTTCGCGCTGCCGCGACAAGCGGGTCGAAGTGCACCACCGACCGGGCCCGTCCGAGGGTCTCGCCGATGTAGGGGCCAACCCAGCCCGCGTCCGGTGCGGCGCGGTCGCCCAGGTCGACGGTTGCTGTCGGCATCCCGCCAGCGATCGTGTAGAGCGGCTGGCGCTGCAGGTAAGAGGAGAGCCGGACCCGCTCCCCCGGCAGCCACTCGCACAGCAGCGAGAACTGGTCCCCGGTGGAGTTGACCACGTCGATCCCGGCATCCCGGTAGTGCTCGGTCACGGCCTCGGCCCTGCGGGTGCACAGCTCGCGGGTTGGCGCGGTCACCATCAGCCGGTGCCAGCCGTACACGAACGGCAGCCGTTCCTTGGTGATGCCGTGCTCCAGCAGCCGAGCGGCCTCGATCTGCTCGGCGAGCGCGATCGGCAGCTCTGCGCCCGCCTCCCGGATGTGAGCGTCCATATCCCGGGCGTGGGCAAGCCGCCGGCTGACGTCCTTGCTGGCCTTGGCCGGCGAGATCAGCCGCATCCGGAGACTGGCTTCAACCGGGAACGGCAGCGCATCGGCATAGTGCAGCCAGGGCTCGCCGTCCGGGAAGTACATGACGTCAGGGAACCGGGAGAAGGACAGGAACGCCGCGTACGACTCCCCGGCCGGGTGCTCAAGCCGCAGCAGCGACCGGCCGTTGTGCACCTGGCCTTCCAGCAGTGCCTCGATCTCTCCCGCACCCCAGCGGCGGCGCCGCGCCGCCGACGGCGCTGGCTCGCCGGTAGTGCCAGCCAGTGCGTGCCGGAACAGCCAGGCGACCTCGCCGGAGCTGGCGTGCCGCGCCGCCAGGGCGCTGGAGCCAAGCGCTCGGCCGAGCCGCTCGGCCTGCTCAGTCCACCGGGCTATCTCCCCGCCTGGGACCGCGTCGTCGGTCAGGCCCAGAGCCTCCTCGCTGGCCTTGTAGGCGCCGATGAACTGGGCCAGGACGCCGCCGGACAGCTGGGCGCGCATGCCGCGCTGCCCGAGCCGGACGCCGAGGTACACCTCTTTGGTCCAGAAGTCCTTCGCCCAGACGTGCTGGTACATCTCGTCGAGGTAGCCCGTCCAGCCCGCGCCCCCGTCTGAGGTGGCGTCCAGCTTTGTCGCCCACTCGGCGGCCTGGTATGTCCTATGCGAGATCCGCAGGTGCACCTCGGCGTCTGCCATCCGGATCGCGGCGAGGGCCACGGTGATGTTGGTGGCCAGCGCCTCGCGCTCTTGCGGCGTCGTGAACTCATACGACACGGTCGGCAGCCGGTAGTAGGCCCAGGCGTGGGTCTCGGTGAGCAGGATCCGGTCATCGAAGTACCGGACTGCCAGGCGGTTGCGGCGCGCGGTCTTCACAGAGCTCATGGCCGGGCCCGCAGCTTCTGCTGAGCAGGACCGGCGCTGCGTGGGGCGCCTTCCGGGATCGTGGCGACAGAGGCGACGAGCAGGCCCGCGAGCGCTGTGTACGCGTGCAGTGCCTGCGGGCTCAGTGGCCCGGGCGCCGGCCGGGCAGCGGATGCGGGGGGACGGGCCCGTTCTGTGTCCTGTCTTTTCAGCCGGTCGTCCCAGGGAATGCGGACAATGGCCCGGGACCGGCCCCGGGCCAACGCCTCAGCCTGCTCGACGTGCTGGATCGTATGCCTGCTGACGCCGTTCAGCACGATGATCGCCGCCTCGGCCAGCCCTGCATGTCCATGTGCCTCCAGCCATTCCCGTGTCGCCGCCAGCGCGGCGGCCGCGTCCGAGCTGGCGGGGGCGACGAGGATGAGCTGGCCGGCGGTCCCAAGTACCCGCGGCACCACTGCCGGCCCGGGATCGGCCAGGGTGAGCGGGTAGCGCGCTGACAGCAGCTCGAAGATCTTGGCGGCGTCCTCCTGATCCGCGTCAGCGCTGGCCGCAGCGGCAGCTTCGCGGGTGAACACCTCCAGGCGCGAGGGCGCGGGCGCCCGGGTTCCTGTCAGCGGGGGGACGGCCCGGGCGCGGTCGGCCAGCGAGCCGGTGCCGGGGTTCAGGTCAAGCACGGCCACCTGGTCGGCGCGCAGGCTGGCCAGCAGTTCCCCGGTCATCAGCGCGGTCACGGTCTGGCCGGCGCCGACGGTGCAGCCGAGGACCACGACCCGGTTGCCGGGACTCAGCGGAAGCCGCGATCGCGCGCGGTCGCGCTGCAGCTGGTCCGGCGCTCCTGGCCGCTGGCCGCCGGGCACCAGGACGACTGGCTGGCGCCAGCCAGCACCGCGGGCGTCGGCCGAGCGGGCGAGCGCGCGCTCGACGACGGCGAGAGGTCGCTCAGGGTTCGTGTCCCCGGCTACCGTCACCCGCGGCCGGGTCTGCGCGGGCCCTGGTCCAGCGGCCGCGGGCCGCGGGGCTGCCGGCGGAGCTGCGGGCGGCGTTGCGACCGCTGGCGGAGCGGCTGCCGCGCTGGCCGCTGCGGGCGGTGGGGCCGCCTGCCGGGCGGGGGCTGGCCGGGCTGCCGGAGGCGTCACCACCGGTGGCTGGCCAGTGGCTGGCCTGGTCGCGGGGGGCGCCGTGACGGCTGGCCGTGCAGTTGCTGGCCTGGTCGCGGGGGGCGTTGCGACCGCTGGCTGGCTGGCTCTCAGCCGGGCCGCCGGAACTTGCTGGGCCGCCGACGGCTGAGCAGCTGCGGGCATTGCCGGCTTGGACACTGCCGGTTTCGGTACGACTGCGGCAGGTACTGGAGCTTGGGGCACTGGAGCTTGCGGCCGGACGGCCGGGGGCTGGGCCGGGGCGAGTGCTGGCGGACGGCGCCGCGGCGGGGCGGTCTGCTGCGGCCGGGCGGGCGCGGGCCGGGACGCCCGGCTGGCTGCCTTGCGGGCCGGGCGGCGGCGAGCTGGGAGCGCGGTGCCTTCGGCCCGCCGCCACACGCGCGCGGTAACCACGACGTGCTCGGCTTCCCGCAGCGGTGCCATCCGGCACCAGGTTCGCGGCTCGCACAGGTACCGGACCTGGGAGACGACGAGTTCGGGCAGGCGCTTGCCTTCGAGCACCGGCCGGGAGACGAGCCAGGTCGCCACACCGGGCGGCAGGACGTAGAGCCAGAGCAGGGTGTGGCTGAATGGCAGTCCCGCAACCTTCAGGATGACCACGTACGGCACGGTAATGGCCGTGAATACGGCAATCTGGCCAACCGGAATTGGCATCGGAAGGCGGAAATCATAAAGCTTGTAGAGCCGCTTCTCGATTCGCCAGATGCTGGTATAAGTTGGCAGATCCAACCCTGCTGCGCTCCTCCCTCTCCTTCCGACTAATTGCTGGGTTCAGTGAACGCCGAGTGCGTTGGCAATGCCGGTGGCAAGGGCCTGCACGATGCTGGGCGTATAGAAAACGACACCGATCGCCACGGCGAGGACGAGGAACTGGACGAATCTGGTGATCTCACGGGTGAACAGGAAGAAGATGGCGACAATGCCGACGATCCCGAGGAACAGCGGCCCGAAGAGGCCCTGCAGATAGGTCACGAGGTTGGCGGTGCTGAGCGCCAGTGGGGAAGCCGAGATAAGCAGGTGTGGCTCCATCGCTTTCACTCCGGGTATGGGGGGCTGGGCTTGCGGGCACGCGGCAGGAGTGCGGGCGGGGTTCGGATCATGGCGCCTCCGGCTGCAGTGCCGACGGGCCGATGGCCTTGACGTACCAGGCCCCGTGCAGCCGCACGACCGTCATCTCGTACGTCATCTGGAGACCGGGCGTGACGGGGGGCGGGGTGCTGGCTGAGGGCGTGGGGCTTTCCTGCTGGGTACCGGACCGAGAGTGGCGGGTGACTGGCGGAGGCGGTGCCGGCGGCGGTGCCAGCGCCGGAACCTGCCAGGCCACGGTGACCGCGATCTGGCGGGTTGCTCCCCCGGCGGGCACCTCAATCGCGCTCACTGAGCCGAATGTGACGGTGCCGCCGAGCCCAGTGACGGTGGAGCCAGGAGCGAGGAACCTGGTGAGCGTTTGCTGATCGCCGCTGGCGTAGGCGCGGAAGAACCCCTGAAGCTGATCGGAGAGGGCGGCCTGGGCGGCCGCGTCGCTTCTGGTGCGGGGAGCAGGTGGCGGGCTCACCCGGCCGGGCGCCGGGAGCAGCGCGGGCTCGGCGGAGACGACCAGGCCGCCCTGAGCTGCGTAGACCGGCACCCCAAGCTCGACCAGGCCGCTGTTGACCCGCGCCAGGAGTGTGATGGTGGCCTGGTGCGCACTGTGTACCGATACCGAGGCGACCTGCTCGGACTGGAGCTGCTGCGATCCCGAGCCGTTCCAGCCGAATTGCGGATCCGAGCCAACCGGGATGAACGGGGTGAGCTCGGCGGCGCGCTGAGCAGCCGCCGACGGGCTGAAGTTGAGGTAGGCGTACCCGAACTGCAGCGCGAACGCTTCGGCCATTGAGGTCGGGAACTGGCTGGCAGGCGAGGTTGCCGCCGTCGAGCCCCCGGCAGTGTTGCTGCCCTGCCGGACGCTGCCGACGATCGACGCCACACCCCGGAACCCGATGACGAGCAGCACAGCCCAGATCACAGCCCGCGCCGACCAGACCAGCCAGCGGCCTCCGCCGCCGCGTCGCTGCTGAGCACGCGGCCGGGCAGGCCGGGAGAGCTTCGTTCGGCCAGGCCCTGCTCCGCCCGGTCCTGTCGCCCCAGGGCCGTCCGGTACCGTGCCGTCCATTACTGTGCCATCGGGCATTGCCCAGTCGCCGGCAAACTCATCAGCAGCAATCTCAACCGGTCGCAAGCCGTCTTCGGGGGTCGCCTTGCGAACCATCGCACCTCCGCCCGCTCTCCTGCGCCCCTGCAGCAAGGAGTTGCGGCGCACCGTTACCCCTCTCCGGGACCATTCTGCGGCAAAACGCCCATCCGACCTGGGATCTGCGCTTGCCGGCGCGCCGGCGACTTCGGGAATGGCTCGTGAATCCGAAACCCCGCCAAGGATGCTTTCCACGTCTTCGTCCCATATGCCGGGCGGGGCCTGGACATCATAAGGCGGCATTTGCTGGGCACCTGAGATCGGTCTGGAGGCACTGGGCTGACGCTGCACGGCACCCGGCCACTCTCCGGCGTACGGCCACTCGCCTGGCTCTGGCTCGGGCTCAGCTGGCGGTGACCGGAAGGTCGCAGGCGATGCCGTCGGAGGCGGGGCCGTCGGAGGAGGAGCGGTCGGAGGAGGAGCCGTCGGAGGAGGAGCGGTCGGAGGCGGGGGGGCGTCAGCCTGCCGCGGCGGCCTGCCATCGGCGGCTGGCCCGGGCGCGGCGCCGAACGCGGCAGGGCGCGCCCGGCCGTTGGTTCCGCGCATGGCCTGACCATCCCTCTCGCCTGGCCCGGCCGGTCCTCCGGACTGCGCTGCGCGGTGACCGGATGACGGGCCGGGACGAGAGCATCAGACCCCGCGGGGTGTGACATCGCTGTGACATGCCCCGTGACCTGGCGCGATGTGGGTCGTCACCGGGTCCCGGCGGCGGCTGTGGTCACGATCCAGGCGAGAACCAGGGCTTCCTCGTGCCAGGCGTCATAACGGCCGCTGCGGCCACCGTGGCCAGCGACCATCTCGGTCTTCAGCAGGAACGGCCCGCCCTTGCCTGCCGCCTGCAGCCGGGCGATCCACTTGGCCGGTTCCCGGTACAGCACGCGGGTGTCGTTAAGGCTCGTGACCGCCAGGATCGGCGGGTAGGCCCGGTCGGTCACGTTCTCGTACGGCGAGTACGACCTCATGTACTCATAGACCGCCGGGTCGTGGAGCGGGTCGCCCCATTCCTCCCACTCGCCCACGGTCAGCGGGAGCGACGGGTCCAGGATCGTGGTCAGCGCGTCGACGAACGGAACCTGCGCGACGATGCCGCCGAAGTCCTGCGGTGCGATGTTGACTACCGCGCCCATCAGCAGGCCCCCGGCCGAGCCCCCACGTGCGATCAGCCGTGACGGCTCAGTCCAGCCCTGGCTGACGAGGTGCTCAGCACAGGTGACGAAATCGGTGAACGTGTTCTTTTTGAGCAGCAGCTTGCCGTCGTCGTACCAGTGCCGGCCCATCTCGCCACCGCCGCGTACGTGTGCGATCGCATAGCCGAAGCCGCGGTCGAGCAGCGACAGCCGCGGAATGGAGAAGACCGGATCTACCGAGATCTCGTAGCTGCCGTAGCCGTAGAGCAGGAGCGGCGAGCTGCCGTCGCGGACGGTCCCCTTCCGGCATACCAGCGAGATCGGGATCCGCGTGCCGTCGCTGGCAGTCGCCCACTCCCGGTGCTGCTCGTAGTCCTCGGCGCGGTACTCCTCGCCGCTCGGCAGCGGGAGCACTGGCCTGCGCTTGAGCAGCGTGAGGCCGCCGGTCGCTGTGTCACAGTCGTAGACCGAGTCGGGTGTCACCAGCGAGGCGTAGCCAAGCCGGAACAGCCCTGAGGAGTAATCAGGGTTGGACCCCGGCGACACCGTGTAGACCGGCTCCGGAAACGCGATGTCGCGCTGGGTCCCGTCGCCGCCGATGATGCGCAGCCCGGTGAGGCCCGCCCGGCGGAAGTACACGACCAGGTGCCCGGCGAAGGCATCGACGCCGAGGAGGCGTGTGTCGCTGGCGTGGGCCAGGACAGGTGTGCGGTTCGCGGGGTCAGACAAGGGCGCGGCGTCGAGCTGGAAGTTCTCCGCGTGGTCGTTGCTCAGGATGAGCAGGCGGTCGCTGCCGTCGGCGGCAATCTGGTGCTCGACTTCATACTCCACGCCCTGCCGGCGCGGCAGGACGACCTCAAACTCCTCCTGCGGCCTGCTCGCGTCCAGCAGCCACGCTTCGCTGGTCAGCGTGCTGGCAACAGACAGAAGCAGGTAGCGCTCGCTGCGGGTGAGGGTGATACCGACCCGGAACTTCTCGTCGGCCTCCTCGTGCACGAGGGCGTCGCTGGCTGCCGGTGTCCCGAGCATGTGCCGCCAGACGCGGTACGGCCTCCAGGCGTCATCGACGGTGACGTAAAACAGGGCGGAGCCGTCCAGCGACCAGGCGGCGCCGTAGAAGGTGCCCGGGATCTCATCGGCGGCCGTCTGCCCGGTGACCAGGTCCTTGACCCGCAGCGTGAAACGCTCGCCGCCGGTGAAGTCGGTGGAGTAGGCGAGCAGCCTGCCATCCGGGCTCACCTGGAAGGCACCCAGCGAGAAGAACGTGCTGTCGCCGGCTAGCTCGTTACCGTCGAGCAGCACCTCCTCGCCGTCGAGCGGGGAGCCGTCCGGGCTGACCGGCGGGCCGGCGTCGTCGGGGCGGACCTCACGGCGGCTGTGCACTGCATACTGCTTTCCCTCGACCGTCCGCGTGTAATACCACCAGCCCCCCTTGCGGGTCGGCACGGAAAGGTCGGTCTCCTGCGTCCGGGACTTGATCTCGCTGAAGATGGCGTCGCGGAGCCCCGCCTGGCCGGCGGTCATCGCCCCGGTGTAGACGTTCTCAGCTTCGAGGTAGGCGACGGTCTCTGGGTTGTCCTTATCGCCCAGCCAGGCATAGTCATCGCTGAACGTGTCGCCATGGAAGATGCGCTCGGACGGCACCCGCCGCGCCACGGGCGGGGCGGTGCCCGATGGCTGGCTGGCCTGGGGCTGCGTTCTCATGGGCGCGAGTCTAAAGTGACTCATGGCCCTTGCTATCAGCGCCGCGCAGGCTGCCGGCGCGCTGCTCGCTCAGTCGACCGCGCCGGCCCACGGGCCTGCGCGGACCCTCGGCTTTGTGGCGCTGATCACATGGCTCCTTGACGCTGGCAGCGGGCTGTACATGCTCACCACCTGGATCCGCCACGGCGGTCTGCGCCGTGTGCGTGCGGAAGGGGAGGGACTCGCCCCCGTTCTGGTGTTCTCGCATTTTGGGCTGGCCTCGGGCGGGCTGCTGCTGTGGATCAGCTTCCTCGTGACTCGCGTGACGGCCCTCGCCTGGGTGGCCGTGACGCTGCTGGTGCTGGTGATCGGGCTGGGCATCTCCACTGTCACGTTGTGGACGCCGTTCCCGGCCCGCGCCGCCAGCGGAAGCGGACCGGACGCCTCAGATGCCGCCTCGCTGACGGGCGGCCAGCAGGCTGGGTCTGCCGGCCGCCCGCTCATCGGCGCCGTCACCGACGACACGCTCGCCCGCGCGCTCACCGACGATGCGCTGCTGCAGCGGCTCGTTGAGGAGGTTGTCACGAGCGTGCCGGCTGACCCGGCGCGGCCAGGGAAACCCGCGAGGCGGCCGCGGGAGCACATCGCGGTGCTCATTCCGGCTGGACACGGCATCGCCGCCCTGACCACGGCAATACTCGCGGTGCTGGCAGCAGTGGCCGCGCTGTGAAGCAGCGCGGGATACGAAGGTTCGCGATGCTTTGCAGCCGGTGTCACGCTCGCGGCGTTGCTACCGCATTGCGCATCGCAGTCCCCGTTTGGTAACGATCACTGCGTCCTCCTGCCGCGAGCAGGCCACGGACGCGTACCGTGGCGGTGTGCCTGCCCCTGACGAGGAAAATGGGGGCCGGGCGCGATTCCCGGTGCTCGATCCCGAGCCGCCGCCCCGGCCCTGGTGGTGGCGGGCGTCGCTATCCGCGGGGGTCCTTGTCGCAGCAGCTGCGATAGCGGCGGCGATCGCAGCGTGGCCGTCCGCGTCGGGCCCGGCGCGCTCGGCCACCGTCAGCCTGCCCGCCGCTGTCGACCGCGGGCGGATCGTGGTCCAGCAGTCTGATGGCAGCCTCGCCCTGACCGATCCGGACGGTACCCACGTGACCACGCTGAACGCACTGGGCGTCGTCGGGCAGTCGGTGTCAGCTTCCCCCGACGACCGCTACCTGTCGGACGGCAACGGTCAGGTCCTCGCTGTCCGGAGCGGCCAGCGGGTCATCGCCTACCCGTCCAGCGTGCCGCTGGGCAGCAGCAACGGCGCCGCGTGGCCGGACAGTTTCGCCGACCATGACCATGACCTGGTGATGCTGGAAGATTACGGGGCCGTCCACGCGGAGACGAGCAGCTACTCGGTGCAGAACCCGGTCTGGGCTGCCTCGCTGTCCTCCGGCATCCAGGACTCGCTGGGGAACGCCGACGCCGTAGCCGGCGACCCGCAGGCGCCTGGCGCGTTCGTGTCGTCGGCAGGGTCACCCGTGGCCTCTGGCACGCCAGTTCAGGTCACCCCGGACGCCGACGTCGAGCTGCGCGACGCCGGGCATCCTCCGGTGGTGCTGGCCACGGCGGCGGCGATCAACAGCGACCTCGGCGTGGTCGACCAGGCCGTGCAGCTCGTCCCGGTCCCCGACGGGGCGGGTGACAAGATCGCGGTTGTCGTGCGGCCGGTATCCGGCAGTGGGCTTGGCGGGATCGTCGTGCTGGACAGGGCGGGCCAGATGCTGGCAGCTACTCCGCCGGGCCCGACGTTCGTCCCCGGCCTGCCTGCCTGGTCGCCGGACGGCAAATCGCTGGCCTACGTCGCATTCGGCCAGGGTGGAGGGCTCGAGGCCTCGCTGTTCATCTGGCACGTCGGCAGCCAGCCCAGGTTTATCGCCATTCCCAAGGGAGCTAGCCCGCAGGCCAAGGCGGCGGGCGGACGCGTCTTGGTCGTGCCCAGCTGGTGCATCTGGTCGCCGGACGGAAAGTCGGTTCTCTGCTCGACCGACCCTCAGGCGGGACAGCGCTCGTGGGCGGTCACCACTATCACGGCGCGCGAGATGACGGCGCTGCCAGGGCCCGGGTTTCCGGTGGCCTGGCTGCCTGGCGGGGTGGGCAGATGAGCCGTCTGGCGGCCGCGCTGCGCGGCCTCGCACACCGGCTCGGATCTACCGTGCTGATCCTCGCTGTCGCGCTGGTCGCGGTTGCCGCCGCCGCTACCGGGCCGACCTACTACGCCGCGGCGAAGCAATCGATCCTTGAGGACTCGCTGCGCTCGGGCGGCGTGTACAACCGCGGCATCGAGGCAACGACGAGTGGCCAGCTCGGCACTCTGACCAGCACGCTGCAGCAGGACGTAGGCCTGGAGCTTTCCAGCGAGCTCGGCGGCGGCGCGACCATGCGGCGCCTGTTTGCCTCTCCCCTGTTTGACCTCGAGGGCTCCGGCGTCTGGAGCGTGCCGCAGAACACGATCCCGGTGGACTGGCGCACCGACGTGTGCGCGCACCTGCAGATCACCGGATCGTGCCCGACGGCGGCCAACCAGGTGATCGCCAGCCAGGCGCTCGCACGGCAGTACTCGCTTCGTGTTGGCGACACGCTCGATGTTTCCGGATGGCCCACGCTGACCCTCACCGGGATCTACCGCGTCCGGAATATCTACGAGGACTTCTGGTTTGGCCACGCCGTCACCTACTTTCCGATGGAGTTCGGCAGCAACAACCTGGCCCCGACCCTCGACGCGCTGTTTACGTCGCAGGCCACGATGACCGCTGCCCCGGTGACCGCCCAGGGCACGGGCGTGATCGACTTCCCGATGATCACTGGGCACGTCGCCGCCGCCGACGTGCCCCTGCTGCAGTCGGCTGTGCAGAACCTGGTCAACAGCGCCGTGCTGGAGCTTGACTCGATACCGGTTGCCAGCAGCATCCCGGGCGCGTTCGCCGCCATCGAGGCGAGCTGGCGGACCGTGCTGCTCCCGATCTGGGTGATCACAGCGCAGCTGCTCACCGTCAGCTGGCTGCTGCTCTTCCTCGCGGTCACAGACGCGGTGGACGTGCGCGGGCCAGAGGTTGCCCTGGCCAGGCTGCGTGGCCGCGGGCGCTGGCGGACGCTCGCGTTCGCGCTGTCCGAGCCCGCGACGCTGCTGCTGCTCGCGCTGCCGCTTGGCGTGCTGGTCAGCCTGGCGGCGACAACAGTGCTGGCCACTGTGCTGCTGCACCCGGGTACCCCGGTGACGGTGTCCGCGGATGCCTGGCTGGCCGCGGCCGTTGTCACCGCAGGCGGCCTGGTCGCCGTGGTCGTCGCGGCGGCCAGGACACTGCGGCGGCCTGTGGCCGAGCAGTGGCGGCGGGCCGGACGGGGGGCCACTGACCGCGGCTGGGTCGTGGACTCGATCCTGCTGACCGGCGCGGTGGCCGGCCTGATCGAGCTGGCCGCGAATGGGGAGATCAGCTCAACCTCGCACAGCACGCTGAGCCTGCTGGTGCCGGGGCTGCTGGGCCTGGCGGTCGCCGTCATCGCGTCCCGGGTGCTGCCGCTTGCCTGCCGGGCCGCGTTCGGGCCCACCAGCAGGGGCGGTGGGACCAGCAGCTATCTCGCGATCCGGCACATCGCCCGCCGCCCCGGGGGGATCCGTACCACGATCGTGCTGGCGACCGCCTTCGCGCTGGCAGCG
Organism: uncultured Actinomycetota bacterium; assembly: GCA_963815375.1. Taxonomy (GTDB): domain Bacteria; phylum Actinomycetota; class Actinomycetes; order Streptosporangiales; family Streptosporangiaceae; genus JASHPR01. Next base: position 1,181,288 of record CAWFGX010000001.1, read on the forward strand.
TTTGCCGTAACCGCGTGGTCGGTGAACCGCAACAACGACCGCCTGGTCGCCTACACCCAGGCCGGGGCTCCGACAGTGCTCACGGTCGCGGTGCCCGCTGGCAAGAACCTGGGGGCTATCGTCGACAAGGCAGACCCCAGCGGCACGAAGGCCGCGGTCGTCGACAAGTTCGTCAGCCTCTCCAGCGGAAGCAACGGAACGGTGACGTACGCCGTTGATCCACAGCGGTTCGCGCACGTGGCGTTCTGGGCACCGAGCTTCTCAGCGCAGCCGCTGGCCAAGCTGATGGACGAACTGGATCCGCCGGCGCCCGCGCCGGTCACCGTGACTGGCAGCGCGATGCGGGTCACCCTCAATGTCGGCAGTCTGTCGCTGCCCGGTGAGCAGCTGTGGGCCAACGTCACCACCGGCTCGAACCCGGTCTTCATAGGAACCCTGCCAACCAAGGGGACCGCGACCCTGACCGCCAGCCTTACCGGCTGCCCGTGCGTGCTGCAGAGCCTCTACCTGCAGCCAGCAGTGCTGCTCCAGCAGATCCACCAGCCGGTCTCCGGCAGCATCACGATCACCGGGCTCGCCTGGCAGGCCTCGGGCGCGACGGGCTGGACTCAGGCGCGGTCAGGGCTGTTCACCTCCGGAGGGCAGTGGAAGTCGGGCGACCCGTTCAGCCCCCCTGACGTGGTCAACGCCACCTCCTTGGGGCTGAGCTGGAACTTCGACTCGACCTCGGCGTCCAAGGCAGCCCCGACGCTGGTCTCGGTTAACCATCCGAACCCAATGCCGGCCCTGGCTCCCAGCAGCATGATCAGCGGCCGTGGATCGCTGTTCCAGGGCGTCGGGCTGGACGGCGGCCCGCTGCCGGTTCGGATCGTCGCGCCCGTCGCGGCCGTACCCGGTGCCCCGACGAACGGGTTCATAGTCGACCGGCAGTACGCAGAGCTGGCCGCTTCGCAGGACCTCGTTCAGGACGACGAGCAGGTATGGCTCGCCGATGGCGCGCAGAGCCAGATCGAGGCGGCCCTGAAGGCCGCTGGCATCCGGGTGACGTCGGTCACCAGCGCCGCGGCCGCTGACGCGCTGCTGTCCCGGCAGGGACCTGCGCTGGCGAGCTCGCTATTCCTGGCCGACGCCGGGGCAGCGGCGCTGCTGGCGGTGGGCGCCGCCATCCTCGGTCTGTATCTGTCCGCCCGCAGGCGCCGGTATGAGTACGCCGCGCTCGAGGCCTCGGGCGTGGCCCGGCGCAAGCTGCGCCGGGCCGTGGGGATCGAGCTTGCCGTGGTGCTCGGCTTCGGGACCATCGTCGGCATTGCCACCGGGCTGGTAGCGGCCGCGCTGTCGCTCCGCGCCGTCCCGGAGTTCGTCAACACACCGCCGCTGCCGCTGTCCTATGTGCCGCCGGCCGGCCCGCTGGGCGCCCTGCTGGGCATCGCCGTCGGGCTGCTGGTCGTGGTATCGCTCGTGCTGAGCACCACGATCATCCAGGGTGTCCGGCTGGAGCAGCTGCGGGAGGCACCAGCATGACCGATCTCATGGTCCGGTGCGACGGGCTCGTCCAGGTGTACGGCGGACCTGGCCTGGAGGTCACCGCGCTGCGCGGGGTGGACCTGGATGTCGGCGAGGGAGAAACCGTCGCGCTGCTGGGCCCGTCGGGCGCGGGGAAGTCGACGCTGCTGTGGCTTTTCGCCGGGTTTCTGCGGCCCACCGCAGGGCTGGTGGAGGTGTGCGGACGGCGGCTGACCGAGCTGAGCCCGAGGCAGGCGGCGAACATGCGGCTGCGCGACGTCGGGGTCATGATGCAGAACCCGGCGCGGAACCTGCTGTCGTACGAGACCGCGGCGGGCAACGTCCAGTTCGCCCAGGCACCCACCCGCCGGTCGTGGCGGGCCAAGCGACGGCGGACGGCTGCGCTGCTGGATGCCGTGGGCCTGTCGCCGGTGGCACACAGGCAAGCGGGCCGCCTGTCAGGCGGCGAGCAGCAGCGGCTCGCCCTTGCGGTCGCGCTGGCGAACGGGCCGAAGCTTCTGCTGGCTGACGAGCCGACCAGCCAGCTCGATCATCGCAGCGCCGCCGCCGTGATCGACCTGATCCGGGCGGCCAACGACGACGCCGGCACCACCGTCGTCCTGGTCACCCACGATCCGGCCGTCGGCCAGGCCATGAGCCGCACGGTGACCATCCGCGACGGCCGGGTCGGCGCGGAAGGGCACGCCGGGGAGGACTACCTGGTGGTCGGCAGGGACGGGACTATCCAGCTTCCGCCCGATCTGCTGGAGCTGCTCCCGCCAGGTTCGCTGGCCCGGGCGGTCCCGGCCGGGGATGGCATACAGCTGAGCCGGGCCGATCTGAAACGGGGCGGATGATGCTGAAGGCACGCGGGCTGGCATACGCACGCGGCGGCCAGCAGATTCTCAGCGGCATCGACGTTACCGTGGAGGCGGGCGAAAGCCTGGCCGTGACCGGACCGTCTGGCTCCGGCAAGACCAGCCTGCTGGCCATCCTGTCCGGGCTGGCCGCGCCGAGCGCCGGCGAGGTCTACATCGACGGCAAGCTGCTGACCCACTTCGCCGGGCCGGGCCTCGGGGTGTCGGTCGTGCTGCAGGGATACGGCCTGGTCTCGCTGCTGACCGCCGCTGAGAACATCGAGATCGCGCTGCGCGCCGCCGGCCTGGCGGAGCAGGCGACGCGGGCCGCCCGGACCGCACTGGCCGAGCTGGGTCTTGAGGCACATACCGACCAGCTCATCGAGGAGCTCTCCGGCGGCCAGCAGCAGCGGACCGCGGTAGCCCGGGCCCTGGCGCTGGAGCCACGGCTGCTCATCGCCGACGAGCCCACCGCCGAGCTGGACCCGGCGGCCCGCTCCGTCGCGCTCGCCCGGATGTTCGCGGTGGCTAGCGGCGGCGGCTCGCTGATCCTCGCCACCCACGACCCCGAGGTGGCCGAGCGATGCAGCCGGGTCCTGGACCTTACCTGGCACGCCGAAGTCGACCCGGCCCGCTAGCCCATCTGGTTCCTTCCCAGCGAAAATCTACATGCTTCACCCGAAGCATGCCATTTACGCTGAAACCTAACCGGCAGTGAACCGGAAGGAGATGAGCAATGGTCCTGACTGACCTCCGCGGCGAGCCCCGCCGGGCAGCCCCGGCGGGGCTTTTCACTGTGGCCGGGCGGGCAGCTCACCCCCCTCGGAACTCCCGCCTTGGCGACTTCGTACCATTTGCCCCTTTTATCACTGCGGAGCGGCCGCCGTTTCGTGCCCGGCCAACCGTGAAAGCGGGTTTGCTGCACACCTGACTGCACCAGATACCCATTCATCCGCGCCGCGAGGAGGGAGGCCGGGATCAGACGTTGAAACGGAACTCGACTGGATTCCACGTCGCCAAGAGCGACACTCAAGCCGGAGGCGTCACGTAGGCATGGCCAGCTCACCCGGCGTTCCCGATGGTCACAGAGGCGTGAGGATCATCAAGATCTCGTCTCTGGTGTCGTCAGGAGCAAGCCGGAGCTTGCCAGGCCAACGGCCTGTTATCCGCCAGCCGAGCCGAGAGTAAAAGTCTTCGAGTCCCATTCCGGCGCGTGCTGCCAGGTGGAGCTGCTCCAAGCCCATCTCGTCGCGGGCAACTTCCCGGAGTCGATGCATCAGGGCCGACCCGATGCCCTCGTTCCTGAGCGCGAGCTGCGTCTGCAAGTGGCTGACAACACCCCAGTGCGCGATGAGAGGGCTGGGATCGCGGCTGAGGCCCACCCATCCTGCGAGGGCGCCGCCGACGCGGGCAAGCAGTATCCGGCTTTGGCTGGGATCGAGACAGGACGCAAGAGCATCGACGGCCGGCCGGACCTGACTAGCGTCGACCGGGGGAAACGGGAATCCCGCCGCGCCGCCGGCGTTCGTGACCGCTATCCAGCATGCGGTCAGCTCCTGTCTAACCACCGGATCAGCCTCACCCGGGTTAGTGAGCTGGGTAATCTCGAGGTTCTCGCGGGTCGTCATGGTTAGCTGTGGCGGAACTCGACGACGTCGCCGTCGCGCATCACATAGTCCTTGCCCTCGATCCGGGCCTTGCCCGCGGCGCGCGCCGCCGCGACCGATCCGGCGGCGATCAAGTCGTCGTACGAAATGACCTCGGCCTTGATGAACCCCTTCTGGAAGTCGGTGTGGATCACCCCGGCTGCTTCCGGCGCGGTGGCCCCGGCCGGAATCGTCCATGCGCGGGCCTCCTTCGGCCCGGCGGTCAGGAACGTCTGCAGGCCGAGTGCGGTGAACCCGGCCCGGGCCAGCTGGGACAGCCCCGGCTCCCCCAGGCCAAGCCCGGCGAGCAGCTCGGCTGCCTCCTCCTCGGGCATCTCGGCCAGCTCGGCCTCGGTCTTCGCGTCCAGGAACACCGACTGCGCCGGGGCCACCAGCGCGCCCAGGCGGTCCTGCAGTTCCTTGTCACCGAGTTCGGCGTCGTCGACGTTGAACGCATAAAGGAACGGCTTAGCCGTCAGCAGCTGGAACTCACGCAGGTCGGCCAGGTCGATTCCGGCCGCGGCGGCTCCGGCGAACAGCGTGGTCCCGCCGTCCAGCAACTGCTGCGCCTTGCCGGCGGCGTCAGCGGCCCGCAGCTTGGCCGGGTCTTTGGAAAACTTGGCCTCCTTGGCGGCCCGCGGGGCTGCCTTCTCCAGCGTCTGCAGGTCGGCCAGGATCAGCTCGATCGCCACGGTCTCAATGTCCCGCTCCGGCGACACATCGCCGTCGACGTGGGTGACGTCGGGATCATCAAAGACCCGGACCACCTGGCAGATCGCGTCGGTCTCCCGGATGTGCGCAAGGAACTGGTTACCCAGGCCCTGCCCCTGCGAGGCGCCGCGCACCAGCCCGGCGATGTCTACGAACCTGACCGTGGCCGGAACGATCCTGGCTGAGTCGTAGAGCTTGGCCAGCTCGGCAAGCCGCTGGTCCGGGATGCCCACAATGCCAACGTTCGGCTCGATGGTCGCGAACGGGTAATTGGACGCCAGCGCGCTGGCCCTGGTCAGCGCGTTGAACAGGGTGGACTTGCCCACGTTGGGCAGCCCCACGATCCCGATGGACAGGCTCACCCGGTGATTCTAGGTGAGTCCGGGTGCGCCTACGCCGTGGTGCCGCGCGCTGTCTGCACGGGGGTTGCTGAGCTGGCGGCGACGCGATCTGAGGCCGCAACCCAGGCGTGTCGGAACCGAAACTGTCGGCCCCGGCTGAAAGCATGGATTTATGAACGCGATCTCGTTGCTTCTCGGGCTCGTGATTGGCGCCCTGCTCGGTGCTCTGATCGGTTATCTCTACTCCCGAGGTCGGCTGGCCGGCCAGGCCGCAGCGGCCGATGAGCGCGCCCACGCTGCCCAGGAGCGTGCGGCCCTTGTCGACGGGAAGCTGGCCGAGCACTTCCAGGCGGTGGCCGGGCAGGCTCTGGACGCCAGCTCGCAGCGATTCCTGGAGATGGCGGCCGGCCGGCTGGAGGCGGTGAACGCCAGGGCCGCCGGCGAGCTGGATAACCGCAAGGCTGCCGTGGAGCTCATGGTCCAGCCGCTGCGGGATACGCTCGCACGGGTCGAGACCCAGCTCCGCCAGACCGACGAGGCCCGGGCCAGGTCGGCAGCTGCCATCGCCGAGCAGGTGATGATCGCGCGGCAGAGCTCGGACGAGCTGCGTGTCCAGACGCAAGCCCTGGTCACAGCGTTGAGGCGACCGGAGGCCCGCGGCCGGTGGGGCGAGATGCAGCTGCGCCGCGTGGCCGAGATGGCCGGTATGAGCGCCCGGTGCGACTTCGACGAGCAGGTCGGCGTGACAACCGACGATGGGACGCAGCGTCCTGACATGGTGGTCCGGCTGGCTGGCGGGAAGAACATCGTTGTGGATTCCAAGGTCTCCCTCGCCGCCTACCTGGAGGCGGCAGAGGCCACGGACGCTGGGGTGCGAGAGGCCCGGCTTGATGCGCACGCCCGGCACCTGCGCGAGCACGTGGACCGGCTGGCGGCCAAGGCTTACTGGACGGCGCTGAGCCCAGCGCCGGAGTTCGTGGTGCTGTTCATCCCAGGTGAGGCGTTCCTGGCGCCCGCGCTGGAGCACGACGCCGCGCTGCTGGAGCACGCGATGGCGCATAAGGTGCACATCGCCACACCCACCACGCTGATCACCATGCTCCGTACAGCTCAGTACGCCTGGCACCAGGAGGCCCTGTCCCAGAACGCTCGCGCCGTATTCGACCTGGGCCGTGAGCTGTATGACCGTCTGGCGGGTATGGGCAGGCACGTGGACGGCCTCGGCCGAGCGCTGACCAGCGCGGTCAGCAGCTACAACAAGACAGTCGGCTCGCTGGAAAACCGCGTCCTGGTGACCGCTCGCAAGCTGAACCAACTGGGCGTAGTCGAGGCAGAGCTGGAGCAGCCTGGGCCGGTGGAGGAAACAGTCCGGTCGCTGTCCGCGCCCGACCTGATCACCGAGGCGGGCCCGGAACTAGTCGCCAGGCAAGGCCCGGTGCACGGCGATCCGCCCAAGCTCGTCTCCGGGCCGCGGGCGGTTGAGGCGGCCGGCTGACAGCGGCTAACCGAAGCGACAGCGGCGAGGAGACACCAGCGTGGCAGCGCGTACGGAGTGGGGAGGAGGGAGCGGGTTGCCGCAGGGAGCGGAGCGGCCGCCGGCTCGCCGTCTGCCGCCTGGCCCAATGGCGCGTCTTACCTCGCCCGGGTCCACGACCCGCCTGACCGCGCGCGGCGCCGTGGTCGCGATGTTCTGGCTGTTTCTCATCGGCACGCTGGCCGCAGCGTGGCTGCACCTCGGGGTGCTAACCGGCCTGAGTTTCGTAGCCGGCGGCGGCCTTGCCGCCCGCTACACCCGGCGCGACGGGCTGCTGGCCGTCGTGGCCAGCCCGCCGCTGATCTTCATGATCGCCCTGATTATCACCGAGGCGCTGACCACGCACGCCGCTGGCATGCGCCGCTCGGTGGAGTCCATCGGGGAAGGGATCATCCTCACTCTGGCCGGCGTCGCGCCCTGGCTGTTCGCCGGCGTGATACTGGGCCTGGCGATAGCCATGGCCCGGGGGCTCCGCCAGTGCCTTCGGGATCTCGCAGCGGACCTGCGCGGCAACGCGCCAGATTCGGCCCGGACCGCGACAGAGGCACAGCCCGGTGACGGCCGCTTCCGCCCATCGGGTCAGGGCGGAACCAGGGGCTAGGGGCTAGGGCCGGCCAGGCTGTCCAGGGTGGCGGGATTAGCGGTCGTCGAACCCGCGGCGCAGCTCGTGCGGAAGCGCGAAGGCCATGCGCTCGGGAACGGCCTCGATCTCGACCACTTCGCTGAACCCGGTGCCTGCCAGCCGGTCGAGCACCCCGGTCACCAGGTCCTCGGGCACCGAGGCACCGCTGGTCACGCCGATAGTGGTGACCCCGTCGAACCAGGCCGGGTCGATGCCGGTTGCGTCGTCCACCAGGTAGGCGGCGCTGGCGCCCGCGTCGAGCGCGACCTCGACCAGGCGAACCGAGTTCGATGAGTTCGGCGAGCCCACCACGATCACCAGGTCGGCCTGCGCCGCGATCTGCTTGACGGCTGCCTGCCGGTTCTGGGTGGCGTAGCAGATGTCGTCGCTCGGCGGGTCGAGGAGCTGCGGGAACCGCTCGCGGAGCGCGGCAACGGTCTCGTTGGTCTCGTCCACCGACAGTGTCGTCTGGGATAGCCAGGCCACCTTGACCGGATCGCGTATCTGAACGCTGGCGCTGCCCGCGGGGCCGTCCACCAGCTGGATGTGCGCTGGCGCCTCGCCCGTGGTGCCGACAACCTCCTCGTGGCCGTCGTGCCCGATCAGCAGGATGTCGTAGCCCTGGGCAGCGAAGCGCCTCGCCTCGTTGTGGACCTTGGTGACCAGCGGGCAGGTGGCGTCGATCGTGCGCAGGCCACGCCGGTCGGCCTCCTCGCGTACCTGCGGCGCCACGCCGTGCGCGGAGAAGACGACGACAGCGCCCTCGGGGATGTCATCGGCTTCCTCGACGAAGATCGCCCCGCGCTGCTCAAGGGCGCGGACCACGTGCGTGTTGTGCACTATCTGCTTGCGCACGTAGACGGGGGCGCCGAAACGCTCCAGCGCCTTCTCGACGGTCTGCACAGCCCGGTCGACACCCGCGCAGTAACCGCGGGGCTTGGCGAGCAGCACGCGTCGGGTCGGCGTTGGCACTCATTCATGGTAGGCGAACCAATTTCCGGGCGAGGACCCAGCGGTGCGTACGCTGTGCGGGCCGGGCACTTGCGCCCGCGGGCCAGAAGACGAGAATCATACAGCCAGGCGTCATGTGTCGCCGCGGACAAGACCCACGTCCGTGCGCCAGAGGGAGAACGATCACGATGCGCATCTCGCAGCAGGTCAGTGACCGTGTCAAGGAAGCTCCTGCGCAAGCCCTGCGGGCCGTGTTCGCCGGGATCGGCCAGGTGCTCCTTGTCGCCGACCGGATCAAGAGCCGGGCAGCTGAGGCGAACCGGGCTCGTTCGGCGACAGCGGCGCCGCCGACCCGGCCAGCGCGTGGCGGTGCCGGCCCAATGCCGGCCAGGACAGTCCCGGACAAGACGGTGCCGACACCGGCAGTGCCGACTAAGACAGTGCAGGCCAGGACAGTGCCGGCCAGGACAGTGCCGGCCAGGACAGTGCCGGCCAGGACAGTGCCGGACACGACAGTGCCGGCCAGGACAGTGCCGGACACGACAGTCCCGGACAAGACAGTCGCCGAGAAGACAGTGCCGGATAAGACCCGGTGGCGTTCGCTGGACGAGACCGGCAACGTCAGGCTGCTGTCGGACAACGAGGCGCCCGACGACGAGCCGGCCGCCGCTGCGGAAATGCCCGCCGCGGAGCCACAGGCCGCCGCCGAGCCGACTGCCGCCGAGCCGACTGCCGCGGAGCCGACTGCCGCGGAGCCGACTGCCGCGGAGCCGGTGACTGCAGCCGAGCCGCCCGCCGCGGAGCCACAGCCCGCCGAGCCGGCCGCCGATGAGCCGGCCGTTGCGGAGCCGGTGGCCGCTGCCGAGTCCGTGCTGCCGGTTCCGAACTATGACGGGCTCACGGTTGCCTCGTTGCGGGCGCGGCTTCGCAACCTCGATCCCCCGCAGCTGCGCGTTCTGATTGATTACGAGAAGTCTCACGCCGGGCGGGCCGACGTGGTGACGATGTTCGAGCGACGCATCGCCAAGCTGGAGACCGGCGAGGCCTGAGCACCCGCTGATGCCGCTGGAGACGACGCCCGAGTCGCCGGTTCCGGTCCGGACCGTATTGCGGCTCGTCGGGGAGTGGGTAGGCCGCCTCGGCCGGGTCTGGGTCGAGGGCCAGATCGCGGAGCTGAACCGGCGTGGCAGCACCGTGTTCCTGACCCTCCGCGACCCTGTCGCCGCTGTTTCGGCCCGTGTGGTGTGCACCCGGGCGGTCCTGGACGGCAGCGACCCGCCGCCTGCTGAGGGTGCCCGGGTGGTCATCTGGGCCCGGCCCGACTTCAACACCGCCAAGGGCTCGTTCTCGCTGACCGCGCTGGAGATCCGCATGGTCGGCATCGGCGAGCTGCTGGCCAGGCTGGAACGACTGCGGCGGTCGCTGGCGGCCGAGGGCCTGTTCGCCGCTGAACGCAAGCGGCCGCTGCCGTTCCTTCCGGCCATGATCGGGCTGATCTGCGGGCGTGACTCAGCGGCCGAGCGTGACGTTCTGCACAACGCAGCCCGGCGCTGGCCAGCGGTCAGGTTCCGGACGCTGCCGGTTGCGGTGCAGGGGTCGTACGCGGTGACCGAGATCATCGAGGCGGTGCGCGAACTCGACGCTGATCCCGAGGTCGAGGTCATCATCGTGACCCGCGGTGGCGGTTCTATCGAGGACCTGCTCCCGTTCTCCGACGAGGCCCTGGTCAGGGCCGTGGCGGCATGCCGGACCCCGGTCGTCAGCGCGATCGGTCACGAGCAGGACTCCCCGATACTCGACAACGTGGCCGACGTCCGCGCGTCCACACCGACCGACGCGGCCCGGCGGGTGGTGCCTGACGTGGCCGAGCAGCTCGCGCTTATCGGCCAGCTTCGGACCCGCGCGCGCCGGTATCTCGCCGGCCGGCTGGAGCGCGAAACGTCCTGGCTGTCCGCTATCAGGTCGCGGCCTGCCCTGGCCGACCCAGTCCGCGAGATCGAGCGGCAGCAGGAAGTGGTAGCAGGCCTGATCCAGCGGGCCCGGCGAAGCCTGTCCGCCAGCCTGGACCGGGCAGCCGACGACGTGGCTCACACCCGCGCACGGCTGATCGCCCTGTCCCCCGCGGCCACTCTGGGCCGCGGCTATGTCATCGTCCAGTCCGCGGACGGGGCTGTGGTCCGTTCCGCCGCCCAGGTAGCACCCGGCGACCCGCTGACCCTCAGATTCGCGGACGACGAGCTCGGCGTCACGGCCGGGCCTGCAGCTGGCTCCTAGGCATTGCCTACCGCGCCCAGCGCCAGCACAGACGTTTCAACACGTAACACAGATATCTTTTTGCTACCTTTCTTCGCACGAGCACCGTTCTGGGTCGCATCAGCAAATGAGGAGCCGCGGTTGAGGAGCATGGCGTCCGCCAGCAGGTTTGCACCGGCGCGCTGGAGGCACCTGGCGCCGGTGCTGTGCGTTCTGGCCGCGGCATCTGCGTGCTCGTCGTCGGGCTCGCCGCCCGTCGTGCCGTCGGTGCTCAGCAACACCTCGGCGCTGACGTGTGCGTCGGGACAGCGTGACTGCACCGCCCCAGGGACTGTCCGCTGGTCGCTGCCAGTGCAAGGCAGCTACCCGGTTGATCTCAGCGACGGCGGCGGGGTGCTCAACGTCCCGGCGACGATCGTCAGCCAGGCCGGATTCCAGAACACTCCCCCGGATGAGGCGCACAGCGCAGCGTTCACAGCCGGCCTCGCCGTCGTGTGCGCGGGCGGGGTCGCCCAGGGCATCGACCAGGTGAGCGGCCAGGTCCGCTGGAAGCAGAAGCTCGCCCCGGCCAACGCCGAAGACGGGCAGAGCCAGTCCAGCTCGGACCCGCAGGCTTACTGCGACCTGACGGTCATAGCAGCCGGCCAGATCGCGGCTGCGAACTTCTCGCCGTTCCCGAACTCTGCCGCGCCCAACTACGTGCGGATCCTGAACGCCGCGACGGGGGCGGTGGGCCCGCAACTGGCGCTGCCGCTCCCGCCCGGCGCCAACAACAACGACCCCAACGCGTCCAGTACAGACATCCTGGGGCTATATGGCGACACGCTATCTGTACTGGTGAACTCGCAGGTCTACGGCCTGAACGACGCCAACGGCGCTGTTCGCTGGCAGGCAACGCTGCAGACCTTTACCGGGTATTCGGTGGTCGGCGACATCCTCTACGCCGACACCAGTAACTCCAACTCGAGTCGTTCGGCGACCACTGCGCTTCAGCGGGTCAACCTTTCCAGCGGGGCGACGCTCGCCCTGCTGCCGCTGGGCCCTGGGCTGGCGGGCACAGACCTCGCCGTGATCCAGCCTGGCCTCGCTGTCACCGCCGCGGCCGGACCCATGAGCACCCTGCTCGTCGCCACCGGGACAGCCGGTCAGAACAGCAGCAGCCAGGTCGCAGCGGTTAACACCGCTACCGGCAAGGCCCTGTGGTCTTACCCCGGCACCCTGGCGGAGATCGATCCCGCGTCGCAGCCGCCCGAAGCAGCGGTCTTCCAGGAATCGGTACCCGCCTTCGGCTCCGGGTCCCTGACACTCCGCACGGTCAGCCTGACCACCGGCAATCTGATCGCGGCCAGCAGTGTGCCCTCCCGGCTCTGGCGGGTCATCGACCTGAAGCCCGGGGCCGAAGGGGCCTTCTGGAACTTCTATGATTCCGCGCTGGTCGGCGAGGTCCTGCCGGATAGCAGCCAGGCCGGATCGGACACGAGCTGGTACGGCCGGCTTGAGGGCCTCACCGCCAGCGGAAAGGTCCGCTGGCAGGGGCCCTGGTCCAGCAGCGACCTGTGGGTCCTCGGCGACTCGACGGCAGGCCCGCCCCTGATCATTGTGGAGTCCTGCACTCCCGCCGGGATCGTGCCGCCACCTGCACCGCCGAGTTCCTCTGACGTCACCACCACGTGTACCCAGGGCCGCGTGTACGCCATCAACGCCTGAGGATCACTCGACTAGGGTGAGAGCGTGACCGGAGCCGATGGCGAGAACGGCGCCACGGAAGCACAGGCGCCTGTCCGGCGTCCGCCGTACGAGCAGGCGCGTGACGAGCTGGCCGAGCTGGTCAGGCGGCTAGAGGCCGGGGGGCTGACGCTGGAGCAGTCGCTGCAGCTGTGGGAGCGCGGCGAACGTCTCGCCGCGGTCTGCACCGAGTGGCTCGAGGGCGCGCGCGCCCGGCTGGCGCAGGCGATGGCCGAGCGGGAACAGCCCGACGGCAGCGACCCGGCCGCGCCATTCTGACCAGCAGGCCGATCACGGCGGTGACACCGGCTGGCGCGTCATGGATTCAGAACGCTACGGCGACCCAAGCCTGGACAAGACCTCGATGACGCCGTCGGCAATTTTCCGCATCCGGGCCGCGTCGGCGCTAAGCGACAGTTCGGCGGCGCACAGGGCCAGCGCACCCGTCATCACGATCGCGACGGCCTCGTCGAGCGGCTCGCCGCTGCGGACGAAGAACTCGGTGTTCATGCTCAGCCAGTCGGCGGTCCGCTGCCTGCGCACGAAGTCGAAGCCGGGCGGGCTGTCCCCGGCGACGAACAGCCGGAACAGCGTGCGCTGCTCCACGCATACGTCGAGGTACTCGCGGGCCCCGACAAGAAACAGCTGCTGGGAGTCGGTGACCCCGGCGTCGCGCGCGTGGTGGACCGCCCGCTGTGTGCGCTCGGCGCATTCGCTGCTGAGTTCCTCGAAGAGCGCCAGGTACAGCTCAGCCTTCCCGCTGAAGTGGTGATACAGACTGCCGACACTCGCGCCCGCGCGGGCCACGATGTCTGTCACGGCTGCCCGGGCGTAACCGTCGGTGGTGAAGACCTCCCGGGCGGCTGCGAGCAGGGCAGACCGGGTGGCTGCTCCGCGCTCGGACACTCTCCCGGCCGGCTGTTCCCCCTGTTGTGCCTGCTCTGCTGTCATATGCCCGCAGTACTCCTTCACGGCCGGCTGGGTATTCAAGGCTACGCCGCCAGTGTGCATAGGATTCTTACGCCGACAACGGGAGGGCGTTCTCGTGACCGATTATCAGCCGGAAGCGCCGGCCCCGCCGGCGCCGAGCGCGCCAGACCGGAACCTCGCACTGGAGCTGGCCAGGGTGACCGAAGCAGGCGCGCTGGCCGCGGGCCGCTGGGTCGGGCGCGGCGACAAGAACGGCGCCGACGCGGCCGCAGTGAACGCGATGCGGCTGCTGATCAACTCAGTGTCGATGAACGGCGTGGTCGTGATCGGCGAAGGCGAGAAAGACCAGGCGCCGATGCTCTACAACGGCGAGCAGGTCGGCGACGGCAGCGGCCCCGCCTGCGACGTCGCGGTGGACCCGATCGACGGCACGCGGCTCACGGCCAACGGGATGCCGAACGCGATCTCGGTGATCGCGGTCAGCGCCCGCGGCTCGATGTACGACCCGTCAGCGGTCTTCTACATGTCGAAGCTGGTCACCGGAGCAGAGGCGGCAGACGCGGTGGACATCACCGCGTCGCCGGCCGCCAACATCGCCTCAGTGGCCCTTTCGAAGCGCAGCTCGCCGCAGGACGTCACCGTGGTCATCCTGGACCGGCCACGCCACGCAGGGCTGATCGAGGAGGTGCGCGCCGCAGGAGCGCGGATCAAGCTGATCACCGATGGCGACGTGGCCGGGGCGATCATGGCCGCGCGCGAGGGCACCGGGATCGACCTGCTGCTCGGGATCGGGGGCACGCCAGAGGGCATCATCGCCGCGTGCGCGATCAAGTGCCTGGGCGGGGTGATCCAGGGCAAGCTCGCGCCGCGTGACGATGCCGAGCGCGAGCGAGCCATGGCCGCCGGCCATGACCTGGACCGCGTGCTCACCACCGATGACCTGGTCACCTCGGACGACGCGTTCTTCGCGGCCACCGGGATCACCGACGGGGAGCTGATGACCGGAGTGCGCTACCGGCCGGCGGCGCCACCACCCACTCGCTGGTCATGCGGGCCCGGTCAGGCACCCTGCGCAACATCCACAGCGAGCATCAGCTCTGGAAGGTCTCCCAGTACTCGGCAGTGGACTACGGCTGGCGAGGCCAGACAGGCTGAGCCTGCCCCGCACGGCAGCGGCAGCCGCCGGGCGGGTCAGCCACGGCGGCCGAGCAGTCCGCGCCACCGGGGCCGCCGCGGCCTGATCACCTTGAGCCTGCCGGCGAGTCCCAGCACACGCACCTCGATCACCGGGCCCTCGGGCCCGATCGGCGGGCCGCCTGCCCGGCCAGCGCCCGGTTCTGCCGCCCTGGCGGCCAGCGGTCCGCTAGCCCTGCTCAGTACCGCGGTGCCGGTCGTCTCGACCGTGACGGTGTCGGGGACGATCAGCTGCAGGGTGCCGCCGAGCATCGTGGCGAGCACGAGCGTCCGGTGGCTCTGCAGCAGCGCCTCCCGCATGTCGAGGACCACCTCGCCGACGACGGCGGTCACCATCAGGCGCTCTGGTACCACCCAGCGGCCCTCGCGACGGTCCCTGCTGAAGAACGCCCCAACGGGCCTGCGCCCGTCTAGCCGGATCGGCTGGGCGGCTGGCACCGTCAGGTCGGCTGTTAGCTCGGCCAGCTCGCCGAGCGTGCGCGCTGAGTAGGCGCGCTCGATGCGTTCTGAATGCTCACCAAGGGTCAGCCTGCCGTCGCTGACAGCGTCGCCCAGCAGCGTCACCACACGCTCCCGGTCCGCGTCAGACGCGCGCAGATCATGGGGTGAGGAACGCGAGGTCACACCCAGAAGATACAGCGCCTCGGGGGTCAACCGGGCGGCCACAATCATCTGTTAGTTTGGCCAAAGCAACTATCCGCGGACGAGGGGAACTGGGCTGTGGGAGAGCCTGCGGGCAGCGGCGACCCAGGGCAGCGAGCGGGCGCGGGCCCCGTGGTGCCTGGCACAGCGCTGACGAACGGCGCGGCCGGAGGGCTTCGCAGTTTGCGCGGCCGGAACTACAAGTGGGTGGCGCTGTCCAACACCACGCTGGGGATGCTGTCGGCCACGGTCAACTCCTCCATCGTGATCATCTCGCTGCCAGCCATCTTCCGCGGCATCAAGCTGAACCCGCTGACCCCCGGCAACGTCAGCTACCTGCTCTGGATGCTGATGGGCTATATGGTCGTGTCGGCCGTGCTGGTGGTCACGCTGGGCCGCCTCGGCGACATCTACGGCCGGGTCCGCATGTACAACTTCGGCTTCGCGATCTTCGGCCTCGGCGCGCTTGCGCTCCCGTTCGACCCGCTGACCGGCCCGAAGGGGGCGCTCTGGCTGATCGGCTTCCGGGTCATCCAGGCCGTCGGCGGCTCGATGATCATGGCCAACTCCCCGGCGATCCTCACCGACGCGTTCCCGGCCGACCAGCGCGGCATGGCGATGGGCATCAACCAGGTTGCCGGGATCTCCGGCCAGTTCTTTGGCCTGATCCTGGGCGGCGTGCTCGCCGCCGTGGACTGGCGGCTGGTGTTCCTGGTCTCGGTGCCTATTGGCATCGGCGGGACGATCTGGTCGTACCTGAGCCTGCGCGAGACCGGGGTCCGGACCCCGGCCCGGATTGACTGGCTCGGCAACCTGGCGTTCGGGCTGGGCCTGATCGGGCTGCTCGTCGGGATCACCTACGGGCTGATCCCCTACGGCGGCCACTCGATGGGCTGGACCAATCCCCTGGTGCTGACCGGCCTGTTTGGCGGAGTGGCGCTGCTGGTCTCGTTCTGCGTCATCGAACTGAGGATCGCCTCGCCAATGTTTGACCTGCGGCTGCTGCGGATCCGGGCGTTCGCCGCTGGCAACGCGGCCACGCTGCTCGCCGCGATCGCCCGCGGCGGCCTGCAGTTCATGCTGATCCTGTGGCTGCAGGGGATCTGGCTGGTCCTGCACGGCTACAACTTCAAGGACACGCCGCTCTGGTCGGGCATCTACCTGCTGCCGCTTACCTGCGGCTTCGTCGTCTTCGGCCCGCTGTCCGGCAAGCTGTCGGACAAGCACGGTGCCCGGGCGTTCGCCTCCGGCGGGCTCCTGGTGTCAGCAGCCGGGTTCGGTGGCCTGCTGCTGCTGCCCACAGACTTCCGTTACGTATGGTTTGCCCTTCTGGTCTTCGTGGCCGGTGCTGGAATGGGGCTTTTCTCCGCCCCCAATGCGGCGGCGATCATGAACAGCGTGCCGGCACGGCAGCGCGGGGCCGCTTCGGGCATGCTGGCCACGTTCCAGAACTCCGGCATGGTGCTGTCCATCGGCATCTTCTTCTCGCTGATGATCGCCGGGCTGTCCAGCACGCTGCCGAAGACCCTCACCAGTGGCCTCGCGGCGCACGGCGTGCCGTCGCACATCGCGCACGCGGTCGGGGCCGAGCCGCCGGTCGCGAGCCTGTTCGCCGCGTTCCTCGGCTACAACCCGGTCCAGCAGCTGCTCGCGCCGACCGGCGTGCTGGCGCACCTGCCCGCAGCGCAGGTCAGGGTACTGACCGGCAGGCAGTTCTTCCCGGAGCTGATATCCGGTCCCTTCCACCACGGCCTGGTCATCGTGTTCGGCATGGCGATGGCCGTCCTGGTGATCGCCTCCGGGACGTCTCTGCTGCGCGGCGGCCGGTACGTGCACGACGACGCAGCCACACCGGGCGCAAGCGCCCAGTCCGCTGCCAACGGCCAGCCTGAAACCAGCACTCAGCCCGCCTCCAGCGGCAAGCCGGCGGCCAACGGCGGTGACCCGGCGGCCAACGGGCACCCGTCCCGCCCGGCGGAGCGCGGAGACGGCAAGCGCACCAGCCAGGGCGGCCTGGCCAACTAGTAGCGTCACCGCCGCCGCGCGGCTGTCTGCCGCGTCAATTTGGTGGATCGAGGCCCTATCTGACCATGAATCGACCAAGTTAATAATTTTGGTAGCTTCTAAGGTGTTCTAGGGCTATTTCGGCCTAGTTGGCTGCAGCATCCGCGTGTTCCGGAAAGCCGGGCCCTAACCGAATCTCGGAGTTGAGGACACCGAGATGGGTTAAGGAATAGTCGGACTATCACTTTATGGCCTATCCGGAAAGGAACCGCGGGCCGGCTGGGTCAGCGAGAGCTGGGCCTCACGCTCAGATCAGGTGGCTGCGGCGTTCGATGAGTACGACGTCGCGCCAGCGTCCGTGATGGCGGCCAAGGCGCTCCCTGGTGCCGACGACCCGGAATCCAGCTGACTGGTGCAGCGCGGCACTGGCCGCGTTCTCGGGGAAGATCCCTGACTGGATGGTCCAGATCCCCGCCGCCTCGGTCGAGGCAATCAGTGCGTCGAGGAGCAGACGGCCGATGCCCTGACCGCGCGCGATCGGGCGGACGTACACGGAGTGCTCGACAACGCCGGCGTACACGCACCGGTCCGAGACTGGCGACACCGCCGTCCAGCCGGTGACCTCCGAACCGGACAGAGCCACGAAACGGTGCTCAGCGAGATGGCTGGCATCGAAACTCTCCCAGCTCGGGGCGCTGGTCTCGAACGTCGCATTGCCCTCATCGATGCCCGCCTGATAGATGGCAAGGACCTGCGCCGCGTGCCCGGCCGTCATCGGCGCGACCCGCACCGGCCGTTCGGCTGGCGCGCCCTCAGGGGTCTCAGCCTGGCTGTTCATGATCCCGACGATAAGCGAGCAGCGGAGCTCTCGCAGGTGTGCGCAGGCGTTTATAGTTAGCTCTGTGAACGATATTACTAGGACCGAAGCCACCGAGCCTGGGCTCGGTGCCCAGAGCGCGGCCGCGGACCTGTTCACGGCGATGGCTGTGCTTCGCCGGGCCGCGCGCCGGGCCGCGCATGAGGCCTGGACGCAGCAGCCGCTTCCGCCGGCGCAGGCCGAACTGGTCCGCCTGGCCTCGGCCCGGCCCGGGATCTCGGTCGCTGACGCAGCGCAGGAACTGCGCCTCGCGCCGAACACTGTGAGCACGCTTGTCGGTCGCCTGGCAGACGCTGGCCTGCTCGAACGCGCGAAGAGCAGCCAAGACGGACGGACCGTCCTGCTGTTCATGACGGAGAAGGCCGAGCGCCGGCGCACGGAGTTCCGTGACGTTCGGGCCGAGCTGGCCGGGAGGGAGCTGGCCCAGATGTCCCGCCATGATCAGCAGGCCCTCGCGGCCGCGGTACCGGCGCTGCTGCGCCTCGCCGAGCGGATGGAGACCGCGTGAGCACGCAGCCCGATACATCGGCAGCCCCGTCAGCCGATCTCCGTCCAGAACGCTACGCGCCAGGCCAGCCCGCCGTCCGCTGCGTCGGCCTCACCTACCGCTTTGGGGATCACGTGGCGGTCGACCACGTGGACCTGGAGATCGAGCCCGGTGAGACGTATGGCCTGCTCGGGCCGAACGGCGCAGGCAAGACGACCACGATCCGGATGCTGACTACGCTGCTGCGGCCGGTCGCTGGGAAGATCCTGGTATTCGGAACGGATGCCACGTCTTCACCCATGCGGGTACGGCGGATGATCGGCTACGTGCCGCAGCTGCTGTCCGCCGATGCGACGCTCACCGGCCGGGAGAACGTGGTGCTGTTCGCCAAGCTGTTCGACGTGCCGCGGCGGCAGCGGGCCGAGCGCGTTGACAGCGCTCTGGCGGCGATGGGCCTGACAGATGCCTCCGGCCGCCTGGTCAAGACCTACTCCGGCGGCATGATCCGGCGGCTGGAACTGGCCCAGGCGCTCGTCAGCACCCCTAGCCTGCTGGTCCTCGACGAGCCAACGGTCGGCCTCGACCCGATCGCGCGCTCCGACGTCTGGGAGTACATCGCAAGGCTGCGAGAGGCCGCTCCTATCACCGTCCTGATGACCACTCACTACATGGACGAGGCCGACACCTACTGCGACCGGATCTCGCTTATGCACAGGGGCTCGATCCGGGCGACCGGGACCCCGGGCATGCTCAAGGCCGCGCTCGGCAGCGGGGCCACGCTGGATGACGTGTTCCGCCACTACACCGGCGGCACGCTCGACGACAACACCGACAAGGGAGGAATCCGTGACGTCCGTCGCGCCAGGCGTACCGCCCGCCGGCTCGGCTAATGCCGGGGGAGTCGTCCTCCCCCTGGGGCAAGCCCCGTCGGGGGGGTCTGGGGCGGTCGTCCCCCCGGGGCAAGCATTGCCAGCCGACACCCCGTGGGCCGTCGTGCGCCGTCTGGGCAGCCGGATCATCACGCTGTGCTGGGTGGAGCTGCGCAAGATCCGGCACGACCGCACCGAGCTCTATACCCGCGCGATCCAGCCCGCGCTGTGGCTGCTGATCTTCGGCGAGACGTTCACCAAGATCCACGCGATCCCGACCCCGGATCACATCCCGTACCTGGCCTATCTCGCGCCTGGCATCCTGGCTCAGTCCACGCTGTTCATCGCGATCTTCTACGGCATCCAGATCATCTGGGAACGCGACGCCGGGGTGCTGACCAAGCTAATGGTTACCCCCACTCCGCGCCCGGCGCTTATAACGGGTAAGGCGTTTGCCGCGGGGGTGCGATCGATCGTTCAGGCCGCCGTTATCGTGGTCCTCGCCGCCATCCTTGGCGTCTCCCTCAGCGACAACCCGCTCAAGCTCCTTGCCACCGTTGTCATCGTCGTCCTCGGCTCGGCCTTCTTCTCCTGCCTGTCCATGACCATCGCTGGGATCGCTCTCTCCCGCGACCGGCTCATGGGCATCGGCCAGGCCATCACGATGCCGCTCTTCTTCAGTTCCAACGCCCTCTACCCCGAGCGAATCATGCCCGGCTGGCTCCAGGCCATCAGCAAGGTCAATCCCCTCACCTACGAGGTCGATGGGCTGCGCGGGCTGCTCATCGGCATCCCGACCAACCTTGGCCTGGATTTCGGAGTCCTGGCGGCGGCCACCGTCGCCGGCGTCACTGCCTCCGCCCTCCTGCTCCCGCGCCTCGCCCGCTGACAGAGCCGGAGGCTCTGCAGCCGGCAGCTCAGGGGCGTCGGCTGCTGGATCGCTTGCCGTGGCCCGGTCATCCAGCTGGCTGCTGCGATCGGAGATCGGGGCGGCGACCCGGGCTGCGGTACGGATCGCCCGCCGCGACGTGGTGACCAGGCCGAGGAGCAAGACGGCCAGCCCGCAGGCCGCGTTCAGAAGCCAAGCGGGATGGCTGGCAGCGGTGAAGCCAGCGCGCAACGAGCCGTGCAGGCCGACGGCGAGGACCGCGCCGGTCACCGAGACGCCCAGCGACTGCCCGGCCTGACGGCCAGCGGAGCTCATGCCGCCGGCCACGCCAGCCTGAGCACTGGGCATGCCCGCGACAGCGGCCGCGAACACGACCGTGTTCACCGCGCCGTAGCCGGCGCCGAAGACGACGTAGGCAACGGTCAGCACCAGCAGTCCGGATGTTGTCGGCGACGTCTGTGCCAGCGCGAGACAGCCCGCCGCGAGCCCGGCACCGCCGAGAACGAGTGGCCAGCGGGCGCCATAACGGGCCAGTACCCGGCCGGTCAGCGGCGGGGCCGCCGCGGAACCGGCCGCCAGCGGGAGCAGCCACAGGCCCGCGTGCCAGACGCTCATGCCCCGTGCGTACTGCAGGTACAGGCCGGTCAGGAACAGGAACCCGCCCAGGCCGGCGAACGCGCACAGGGTGATGACCAGGGCCCCGGTGAACGGGACGCTGCGGAACACCCGAAGCTCGATCAGCGGGTCGGCGCGGCGGCGCTCCCAGGCCACCAGCCCGATCAGTGCCACCACCGCCACGGCGAACGCACCCATGACGGACCCCGACTGCCAGCCAGCCGATGGCCCCTCGATGATCCCGTAGACCAGGCAGGCCAGGAACGCTATCACCAGGGCCTGACCAGGCGGGTCAAAGCGTCGCGGGCGGGCCGCCCGCGACGGCGGCAGGACAAGCCGGGCAAGCACGAATGCGATCAGCCCGGGCGCGACCGTGATCCAGAACACCGACCGCCAGCCAAGGGACGCAGCCAGGGCACCGCCGATCACCGGCCCAGCCGCCATGCCAGCCCCGAACGTGCCGGTCCAGATCCCGATCGCCCTGGCCCGCGCTCCCGGATCTGTAAACGTGGCAGTGAGGATGCCCAGCGACATCGGGGTCAGCGCGGCCCCTCCAACACCCTGCAGTGCCCGGCAGGCGATCAGCACGCTCGCCCCCGGAGCCAGACTGCACCCCAGCGACGAGAGCGTGTACACGGCCAGGCCTGCCTGGAACACCGGGCGCCGGCCGAACCGGTCGCCGATCGATCCCGCGGTCAGCATCAGGCTCGCCGTGCTGATCGTGTACGCCGCGATCGTCCACTGCAGCCCGGACACCGGCGTCCGCAGGCCGCGGCCGATCAGCGGCAGGGCAAGGTTCACCACCGTCGTGTCGATGGCAATCATGAACAGGCTCGCGCTGCACACGGCCAGGATCGCGGCGCGGGCGGCGCGACCGGGCTGGGCAGTCGTTAAACCGATGCCGGAAGTCATGCGGGTCCCAGGGATAGAACTCGGAGGGTGTTAGTGGCGCCCCGCCTCATTGGCTGGCGGTCTGGGCAGTCCCGGGAACGTGCACTTCCGCTCGCCAGCGAGGCATATGAGACTTTTGGTGTTGAAGACGACCGAAATACCCTGGCGAATGCACCGGTTCTGCGTCACTCGCTCAAGTGTGCCCGACTGGCAAGGCCAAGGCTAGACGGTATGCAGCCATTTCTCTGCTCAGCTACAGGAGAGGCAAAGAATGGGTTGTGGTCGCAGGCCGATGAGACCAGGCCGTGCTGTCTCGCGACGGTCTCAGACCGCCCGGCGGATCCTGGCCCTCCAGGCCTGCACGGTGGTGTTGCCGTCTACCGGATTGATCTCGAAGGTGTCCGGCTCGATCGAGACGACTTGCCAGCCGTCGCTGAAGGCCGCGCGCAATTCGTCCTGGGTAACCCGGCGCGGGCCCCATGAGCCCGGCTGGCGATCGCTGAAGCACATCAGGTAGCACATACCGCCATCGCGCAGCACCCGGGCCAGGCTGCCGACATAACGGGGCCGGTCCTCGTCGCTGAACACGTGGAACACGCCGCTGTCGATGAGCGTGTCGAAAGTCTGGCCAACCCGGCCCAGGTCGAGGACGTCGGCTACCTCGAAGCGGGCCGTGAGGCCACGTTCAGCGGCCTTTGCCCGGGCCCGCTCGATCGCGGTCGGCGCGGCGTCGACGCCAGTAGCCTCCGCGCCGTGAGCCGCGGCCAGCAGCGTGTGCTCGCCGGTGCCGCAGCCAGCGTCGAGAACCCGGCCGGTCAGCAGCCCGGCCTCAGCCATCCGGGCAAACGCGGGCTGCGGCCTGCCGATGTCCCATGGCGGCGGTGCCTGCCCGGTATAGGAGCTATCCCAGGACTCTGTCATGAAGTCATTCTTCCGATTCGCGTCCCGACCGCGCGGGCCGGCTGGGATCCTGGGGCCACATCGGCGAGCTGTCGCTCGCGGGGGGCGCCACCAGATCACGCAGCAACGCGGTAAACCGTGGCCTGGCGGCCGCCGTCTAGAGACGGGCTGCGCTATCGCCCGCGGATCCGATGAGCAGGGCCCACCGACGAGAAAGAGCACACTACGCATGGTTGCGACGCTTCAGGAGATCCTGCTCGCGCCGGACTCCCAGCCAAAGGTAATCGACGACTGCTTCATCCTGATCGAGCAGGAACTTGCTGATCAGTCCGGGGTCTCCGCGGCCGCGGTCAAGCTCGCCTACAAGACCATGAACAAGTTCTTCCCGGGCCATGCCCGCGTCATGGTGGAGCGCCTGCTCCCGGAAATGGTGGACAAGCTCGAGCCGTACTGGGCAGATTGCAACGCCAGCGGCAGCGCCAAGTTCGGCGACTACCTGGTCGAGCGGGGCGGGGACGTTGCGGAGTCACTGCTGTCGGTGACCGACAGGCACGCGGACCTTTCCGATAAGCCGGTGCTCGTGAAGGCATACCGCGGCGTGCGCAGCAGCGCAGGCAAGCACATCCAGGCAGCGCTCCCCCGGGTCGGCGACCTGGCGCTGAAGTACGCGACCTGACGACGCGTGGGCTGGCGGCCGCTGCGAAAACCATTCGCCGGCCAGCCGCTCAGCCCGGCAGACTCGGGGCATGTCTGGCACACCGACGCGGGAACTTCGGCTGCGGCCGCTGCGGGCCGACGACGAGACAGCGTTCCGTGATGCACATCAGGCGATGGCCGTGGACGGGTTCATCTTCGGCATGGGCCTTGAGGCCAGCATGCCGTGGGACGCGTATCTCAAGCACCTCGACGACGAGAAGGCTGGCGTTGGCCTCGCCCCTGGCCGCGTTCCGGGGACTTTCCTTGTTGCCGATGTCGCGGGGGAAATCGTCGGCAGGTCGTCCATCCGTCACTGCCTGAACGCATTCCTTGAGCGGGAAGGCGGGCACATCGGCTACGGCGTTCTTCCGCAGCACCGGCGGCGCGGCTACGCGACCGAGATCCTGAGGCAGAGCCTGATCATCGCCAGGGCCGCCGGAGTCGACCGGGTGCTGGTGACGTGTGACGACGACAACGTCGGCTCAAGAACCGTTGTCGAGCGGTGCGGCGGGCTGCTTGACTCCGTCGTCCAGGTGGACTCCCGGCCGACTCCAATACGCCGGTACTGGATCGGCTGAACCTCCAGGGTCCGCGGTGGCCGGCTGCATCGGCGCTGCTTACCCTGGGGCATGGGCGAGATCCGGGTAGGCACCGCGTCGTGGACCGACAGGACGCTGATCCAGTCAGGCTGGTATCCGCCCGAAGCGGACACCCCGGCCAAGCGGCTGCACTTCTACACTCGCCAGTTCCCCCTGGTCGAAGTCGACAGCACCTACTACGCGCTGCCGGCCGAGCAGACCGCAGCGGCGTGGGCTGCCCGCACTCCGGACGGGTTCACGTTCAACGTCAAGGCATTCAGCCTGTTCACCCAGCACCCGACACGGGTTTCATCGCTGCCGACTGACCTGCGCCCGGCCGCGGAGAAGGCCGGCAAGGACCCGTTTTACCTGCGCCAGGTCGACCCATCAGTAGCCGACCAGGCGTGGGACCGTTTCATCTCCGCGCTGGAGCCGCTGCGCCAGGCAGGCAAGCTGGGCGCGATCCTCCTGCAGTTCCCGCAGTGGTTCCCGATCTCCCGGGCGGGCAAGGAGTACATCCTGTCGTGTGCGAAGCGGGTGGCGCCGGAGCGGGTCTGCATCGAGTTCCGCAACCGTACCTGGATGACGGAAGACAATCAGAGCGAGACCTTGCGGTTCCTGTCCGAGCACGACCTCCCGTACGTGTGCGTGGACATGCCGCAGGGCTACCCGAACTCGATCCCGCCGGTCGTCGCGGCGACGGCGGATCTGGCGGTGGTCCGCATGCACGGCCACTCGGACAAGTGGACAAGCAAGGACATCCACGAGCGCTTCGGGTACCGCTACAACGAGGCCGAACTGGCTGACTGGGCCCCCAAGGTCCGCGACCTAGCCGACCGCGCGGCGACCACGCACGTCCTGTTCAACAACTGCTATAGCGACTACGCCCAGGTCAACGCCAAGCAACTCGACGACCTGCTCCGCGAGTAAACCGCGCGCAGGGCCCAATCGGCGCCGAATGGTCAGGACTGCAGCGGCGATGGGTGCCGGGGCTCATAGATAGGGAATTCCGAGCCGTCCGGCAGCCGGATCGCAGCCGTCCGGCCCCAGCGCTGATCGGTGACATCCCGCGCGACCTCCACGCCTTTGCCCCTCAGTTCGGCCAGCGTTGCGTGAATGTCATCGCACATCAGGTAGAGCTCCGGGCGCGCGCCGCCTTCGTCTGGGTGCACGGCAAGCTCGGCGGGAGGCAGAGCGAAGATGAGCCAGCCTCCGCCCGCGTCGACCGACGGCAGGCCAAGCACCTCCCCGAAGAACGCGCGGACCCGCTCGGCTTGGGACGAGAACACAACCGCGTGCACGCCAGTGATCACTCAGTGATCGTAACTCCCGCGTCTGGCTATGAAGGCCCCCGTCGATGCCGGGCTTATGGACCTCAGCGGCCGGGTAAAGCCGCTGTGAGACTCAACCAGTGGAGGTGCCAGGTGGCCGAGCTCCCGCCGCCCCCAGAGGGAATTGTGCTGGCCCATTTCATCGTCTCGGACGATGTCGAGCGCTCCCGGCGCTTCTACACCGAAGTACTGGGCGGCAGGGTGGTCTTCTCCGGAGACGTGACCTATGTGGCACTGGCCAACAGCTGGATCATCATCAACGTCGGCGGAGGCCCGACCGACGACAAGCCGGCGGTCGTCCTGGAGACGCCACCCGATCCTGACCGGGTCAGCAGCTTCCTCAACATCCGGGTCAAAGACATCGCGGCCGTGTACGCCGAATGGAGCGCACGGGGTGCTCAATTCCTGACTCCGCCGAAACAGCACCAGTACGAGATCCGTTGCTACATCCGCGATCCCGACGGCCATCTGATCGAAGTGGGGCAGACCACGGACCCAGAGGGGGACTGGTCGCCCGCTCACTGGCCATCGAGTACGCCCGCCGAGGAGGCCGAGTGACTCGGTCATGACCACCGCGATCATCGGCACTGGAGGGATCGGATCGGTCATCGCCCGCCAGCTCGCCTCAGGCGGCGAGAACCTGCGGCTCTCGAGCGCCGACACTGAGTCGGCCCGGACGCTGGCGGCAAAGATCGGCGGAGCTGCGGTCGTCGCCGTCGACAACCGCGACGCGTTGCAGGGCGCCGGTGCCGTCGTCCTCGCGCTGCGGTTTGCCGTGCTGAAGGGCGTCATAGACGAGATCGCCGGCCCGCTAACCGACAAGCTCGTGGTCGTTCCGAGCAACCCGGTCGGCATCGACGCAGAAGGAAACCTCACACGTCTCCTGCCGGAAGGGAAATCCTCTGGACAGGCTGTAGCCGGGTGGTTGCCGGCCGGGGCGCGCTTGGCCATGGCGTTTGGAAGCCTGTCGGGCGATCTCTTCGAATCCTCCAGCAACCGGTCACCGGAGCGGGCGGTCCTGTTCTACGCGACCGGCGACGACCGGGCCCGCGAGGAAGTCGAGCGGTTGATCCGAACGGCCGGTTTCGAGCCGGTGAACGTCGGCGGGGTCGAGCAGTCGGGTCGGCTCGAGGTGGGCGGCGACCTTCACGATCTCATAGTCGGCCCCGCAGAGGCCCGGTCACTGATCGGCCGGGCCTGACAGGGGTTACGGCCCGATTAGTCACCGGTCAGGTAGCGCTTGCGGGCGGCGTTGCCGACCGGGCAGCCGCCGGGGGCGCCACGGCAGGTGCCGGTGTCGCACAGACGGCAGATCCAGCGGGTCGCGCCCGGCGCCCGGATCATGCCGACGAGCATCCTCGACATGAGCTGCTCGAAGGTCCCGCGCTCCTGGGGCGACAGTGCGGAGAGCGCACCGCCGAGGACGCCGGCCCGGGCGGCGGCCACTGCCCGCGCGGCCTGCTCGCCTTGCTCGGTCAGCTCCACAGACACCGAGCGGCCGTCAGCACCAGGCCCGCGCCGCACGTAGCCCGTTTCAGCTAGCCGGTCCACCAGCCGCACGGTGCCCGATGACGTGAGTCCGAGCACCTGCCGCAGCAGGTCGACCGACGGCCGGTCGAGGAAGTGCAGCAGCGCGCTCAGCATGGCCGCCCCCGACTCCGGCCGGCCGCCGGCCCCGGCCATGGCGTCCGCCATCCGGTCGGCGATCACCAGCGACAGCGCACCGAGAAGGTTCGCGGCCCGGTCGAGCGGCTGATCATCGTCGTCAGGGCCCCGGCCGGCCGCTGGCGGCTGGCCCGCCCCGGAGTCCACAGCGAGCCCGCGCCGGTCAGCCGACGTTGTAATCGAACCTGAACGAACCGCCGGGCGGGCTGTCCGACACCGCCGAGCCCGTGCCGGAGAGACCGGCCAGTTCCCCGGTACCCGAGCCGTCGATGACCGTCCAGCTGGTCCTGGCCTCGCCGCCCTCGTAGACGCCGTCCGCCTGCGCCACGAACGTGCCTGTCCGGTTGCCGACCTGCCCGGCCATGCGCTGCATCCCGGTGAACACCGCAGTGCCGTCCTCCCGGTAGCACATCACCGCATCCCAGGTGCCCTGGGCTGTCACGTCACCCTTGAAATCAAAGGTGACCGTGGCCCGAGTCAGCTTGCCCTTGCCGTCGAGCTCGGCGTAGGTGTTCTCATCCCAGGCACCGACTGTGAACGTGCCCTCCGCATGCTGCGTCATGCGACTCCCTCTCCCCTCCGATGATCTCGTGTCAAATTAATGTGTGAGTCACACACTAATCTAGGGTGGCGAAGCCGGTGCGAGCGGGGTCACGATCAGGCGAAGATCACCACTTGCCGGGCGATACTGCCCGCTGCCCAGCAACGCTAAGTGCGCGTGTAGCTACCACTGGTAGCGGGTCTGGCGCATGATTAGCAGGTGCCCGCTCCGCAGCTCGGTGCCCGGCGCCTGGCCAGGCCCCCGGCGCCCAGGCAGCCCGCCGCGCAGCGTGCCCGCGAACTGCTCGGTGAGCTATTCCCCCAGCCGGCCAGGTCGCCCGCAGGCATCACAGGCGCGGGGCGCTGGGCTGCGTTCCTGCTGATCCAGGTGGCCGCTCTCGGTGCAGGCACGGCCGTGATGCTTGTCCGCTTCTCCGGCACGCCACCGTGGCACAGCATCTACGCCGAAGACCTCGGCATATACCTCTCAGCGGCTCTCGCGCATCCATGGCACCTGCTGCAGTCGTACGGGGGTTACCTGCAGCTGGTCCCGCGGCTGATCGCTCAGATCGTCTCGCTGCTGCCGCTAAGGGATGCGGCCGCCGGCTTCGCGGTTGCGGGTGCGCTCGTCGCATCCGGATGCGGGCTCTTCTGCTATCACGCCTGCTCTGGGCAGGTCAGGTCACGGTGGCTCCGCATCCTGGTGGGCCTGTCCGTCGTGTTGCTGCCAGTGGCGCAGCTCGAGATAGCTGACAACGGAGTCAACACGCCGTGGTACCTGATCGTCGCCCTGTTCTGGGCCATCCTGTGGCGGCCGCCCAGCCGCGGCGGGGCCTGGATCGCTGCGGTGATCGCGTTCCTGGCGGCCGCCTCGAGCTCGCTGGCCCTGGTCTTCGCGCCGCTGGTCGCTGCCCGCGCCATCGTGGTGCCCTGGCGGGCTCGCGAGCACGCGGTAACCGCAGGCTGGGCCGCCGGCTCGCTGCTGCAGGTCGGCGTGATCCTGACGAGCCATCTTTCACGCAGCGGCAGCCTGGACAAAGCCCGGCTGTATTACACACATGATGTGGTCCTGCCTGCATTCAGCTGGCACCTCGCGTGGGACTTGCGCTCCGCTCTCGGCCTGACCGGCGCCATCCTGCTCGTCGGCGGTTTCGGAGTCCTGGCTCTCGGCGCGGCCGCGCTCACGCTGGGAACCAGGTGCCGCGTGTTCGTTGTCACCGCGGTGGCGACCGGCCTGGTCTTCACGCTGGTCAGCACGGTCCTCGGCTGGGGTGCTCCGGATCAGCCTGTGTCTGTCGTTGCGGAGTCAGGCTCCCGCTACTCCACCCTGCCGATCCTGCTGCTCGATGCCGCGCTGATCGTGGCGGCCGATGCGTTTCTGCTTCGGTGGCGGCCGCGCCCCCAGGCAATCGCCGCGGTCGTCGCGGTAACAGCGGTCCTGGCCGTCGGCTGGGTCTGGGACTTCCGCTACCAGGTGGGCCGCATGAACGCGCCCGCCTGGGAGCAGACCGCGGCGTCGTGGCAGAGCTATTGCCAGCGCAGCCCGGCGGGATCGATCACAGCATCGTTCCCCGACTACTGGGGGCCGGCCCCGCTGAACACCACGTTCAGCTGCGCCAGGCTGCGCCGCTGAGCTGCGGAACGCCCGGGTTCTACGATGAGACACTGGCGAGCGCGCCGTCCGGGTGCGCCGGAGAACCCGAGGACCACATGCCCGAGTTCGCTTACACCGACCTGCTGCCACTCGGCGAAGACACCACCGACTACAGGCACCTGACGTCGGACGGGGTCAGCACCCGGCGAGCGTTCGGCAGGGACTTCATCGAGGTCGAGCCGGGCGTGCTGAGCCTGCTCACCCAGACAGCCATGCGCGACATCGCGCACCTGCTGCGCCCCAGCCACCTGCGCCAGCTCCGGTCGATCCTGGACGACCCGGAAGCGTCACCGAACGACCGGTTCGTCGCCCGCGACCTGCTGCAGAACGCCTGCATCGCCGCTGGCGGAGTGCTGCCGATGTGCCAGGACACCGGCACGGCGATCGTGTCCGGCCACCGCGGCCAGAACGTGCTCACCAGCGGCCGCGACGAAGAGCACATCGCCCGCGGGGTCTACGACGCCTACACCACGCTGAACCTGCGCTACTCCCAGATGGCCCCGCTGACCATCTGGGACGAGCGGAACACCGGCACCAACCTGCCAGCCCAGATCGAGATCCAGGCCATTGACGGCGATGAGTACGAGTTCCTGTTCATGGCCAAGGGCGGCGGGTCGGCGAACAAGTCCTACCTGTTCCAGGAGACCAAGGCCGTGCTCAGCCCGGCGGCGATGGAGAAGTTCCTTGAGCAGAAGATCCGCTCGATCGGCACCTCCGCCTGCCCGCCGTACCATCTGGCGATCGTGGTCGGCGGCACCAGCGCCGAGTTCGCGCTGAAGACGGCCAAGTACGCCTCGGCCCGGTACCTGGACACGCTGCCGGTGAGCGGCTCCCCCGGCGGGCACGGGTTCCGTGACACCGACCTCGAGCAGCAGGTGCTGGCGATCACCCGGCGGACCGGGATAGGCGCACAGTTCGGCGGCAAGTACTTCTGTCACGACGTCCGGGTGATCCGGCTCCCCAGGCACGGGGCGTCCTGCCCGGTCGCGATTGCCGTGTCGTGCTCGGCCGACCGGCAGGCGCTCGGCAAGATCACCCGCGACGGTGTGTTCCTTGAGCGGCTGGAGACCGACCCGGCCCAGTACCTGCCCGACGCGGACGAGGACGACCTCGGCGCTGACGTGGTGCGGATCGACCTGTCGCGTCCGATGGACGAGATCCGCGCCGAGCTGACCCGCTATCCGATCAAGACCCGGCTGGCGCTGACCGGCCCGATGGTGGTCGCCCGGGACATAGCCCATGCCAAGATTTCAGAACGCATAGCCAGCGGCGAGCCCATGCCCGCCTACCTGCGCGATCATGCCGTTTATTACGCGGGGCCAGCCAAGACGCCGGAAGGCTACGCGTCGGGGTCGTTCGGCCCCACGACAGCGGGCCGGATGGACTCCTACGTGGAGGAGTTCCAGGCCGCGGGCGGCTCGCTGGTGATGCTGGCCAAGGGCAACCGGTCGGCGGCTGTCACGCAGGCCTGCCAGAAGCACGGCGGGTTCTACCTGGGCTCGATCGGCGGCGCCGCGGCCCGGCTGGCCCGGGACTGCATCACAAAGGTCGACGTGCTGGAGTACCCGGAGCTGGGCATGGAGGCGGTCTGGAAGATCGAGGTCCGCGACTTCCCCGCGTTCATCGTCGTCGACGACAAGGGCAACGACTTCTTCGCCGAGTCCAGCTCGCCAGAGCAGCCCCTGCTGACCATCGGCTCGGGACCGAGGCAGGCGTGGTGACCGCCGAGCCTGAGGGGGCGTTCCGGGTCGAGCATGACTCGATGGGCGAGGTCAGGGTCCCGGCGCCCGCGCTGTGGGGGGCGCAGACCCAGCGCGCTGCGGCGAACTTCCCGGTCTCCGGCGAGCGGCTGCCGCCTGAGCTGATCCACGCCCTCGGCCTGATCAAAGGCACGGCGGCGCTGGTCAACAGCGACCTCGGGGTGCTCGATACGGACATGGCCGAGGCGATCTACGAGGCCGCCGCCGAAGTGGCGCGCGGCGAGCACGACAGCCAGTTCCCGGTCGACGTGTTCCAGACGGGCTCGGGCACCTCGTCGAACATGAACGCCAACGAGGTGATCGCCACGCTCGCCAGCCGCAGGCTGGGCCGGACGGTACACCCGAACGACCACGTCAACGCCTCCCAGTCGTCCAACGACGTGTTCCCGTCGGCGATCCACCTCGCGACCGCGCAGCTGTGCAAGCGCTCGCTGCTGCTGGGTCTTGATCACCTCGCCGAGGCCCTGGAGGACAAGGCCGCAGACTTCGCCGTGGTGGTCAAGAGCGGCCGGACGCACCTGATGGACGCCACGCCGGTGACGCTGGGCCAGGAGTTCGGCGGGTACGCGGCGGCGATCCGGCATGGGGCTGAGCGTGTCGCCGCTGCCCTGCCCGACGTCGGCGAGCTGCCTCTTGGCGGCACCGCGGTGGGCACCGGCCTGAACGCTCCGCCCGGGTTCGCCCCGGCCGTGATCGCTCGCCTGGCCGACGAGGAGGGTCTGCCGCTGACCGAGGCACGGGACCACTTCGAGGCAGCTGGCGCGCGGGACGCGCTGGTCGCTTTCAGCGGAGTGCTGAGGTCGGTTGCCATGAGCTTGTACAAGATCTGCAATGACCTGCGGCTGATGAACTCCGGTCCGCGCACAGGGCTGGGCGAAATCCAGATCCCCGACCTGCAGCCAGGGTCGTCGATCATGCCAGGCAAGGTCAACCCGGTCATCTGCGAGGCAGTCTGCCAGGTGTGTGCCCAGGTCATCGGCAACGACGTTGCTGTGGCGTTCGGCGGCGGCGCCGGCAACTTCGAGCTGAACGTCATGATGCCGGTCATCGCGCAGAACCTGCTGTCGTCAATCCGGCTGCTGTCGTCGTCCTCCCGGCTGCTGGCCGACCGCTGCATCGAGGGAATCACTGCCGACCCCGGCAAGCTGCGACGCCTGGCGGAGTCCTCCCCCGCCATCGTCACCGCCCTGAACCCCTTCATCGGCTACGAAGCCGCCGCCGCCGTAGCCCACGAAGCGCTGGAGACTGGGCAGACGATCCGTGAGACCGTCATAGCCCG
Source organism: uncultured Actinomycetota bacterium (assembly GCA_963815375.1). GTDB lineage: Bacteria > Actinomycetota > Actinomycetes > Streptosporangiales > Streptosporangiaceae > JASHPR01. The sequence goes on from CAWFGX010000001.1 coordinate 1,213,232, forward strand.
CGGCCACATAACCCGCGGCGACCTCACCGAGCAGCAGCTAGACGCCGCCCTAGACGTCCTGGCGATGACCAGCCCCCACACACCCCGTCCGTCACCCCCCGACACGATCCGCTGACGCTCACGTGGTGGCAGCGGCCGTGTTCAGTGCCGTTAAAAACGGGCTGCTGCCACTACGTGAGTGGCAGCAGCCCGTTTCTCACCTACTAGTACCAGCCGTCAGCCTCCTCGTGGTCCCAGGCCGCGCACGGCGAGCCGTACGTGCCCTGGATGTAGTCCAGGCCCCACCGGATCTGGGTGGTCGCATCGGTCTGCCAGTCTGGCCCGGCGCTGGCCATCTTCGACCCGGGCAGGGCCTGCGGGATCCCGTAGGCACCGGAACTCGGGTTACTGGCCGTCACGTTCCACCCGCTCTCGGCGTTCCACAGCGAGTTCAGGCATGTGAACTGGCTCGATGACCACCCGTAGGAACTCAGCATTCCCATGGCGATCGCCTGCGCCGATCCCGGCGACACTGCCGGGGCTACCGTAGCCTGCGCCTGCTGGTCGGCCTGCTGCTGCGCCGCTTGGCGGGCCGCGGCTGCTGCGGCTCGCGCCGCAGCCTGCCGCTGAGCCGCAGCCAGCCTCGCGTTGCTCAGCTCCCTGGCCAGCACCTGGCTGCGCTGCATCTGCTGGTCATAGTCGAACCCAGGGACCGGGGCCGACCATGGTGACCGGGCGCTGGTTCTGGGCAGGGCATCGAGCAGGGCCGAGTTGGCGCTGGCGCCCACCTGAGCTCCGAGAGCGGGCCGGGCCGTCGGTGTGCCCGGCCACAGCGTCACGACCCCGAAGGCCGCCGCTGCGGCGAGGACAGTGCCGCCGGCTGATGCGATCGTGATCTTGGATGGTTTCCTGGACAGGGGAGATTTACGTGATGCTTCTGACAAGATGATTTCCTGGTCGGGCGCGCGATGCGCGCTCGGCTTCCACCCCGTGACGCTGCCGTTTCCAGAGGATGGTCCCCCGGGGCCGGCAACGGCGTACAGACGTGCCGCGGGTTCAGGGCGACGGGCTACTCAGCTACTCAGGTAGCCGGTCACGCACGCGGGTGCTGTCAATCTTCCACACTGCCGAAGAATCAGGCGGTCTGCAGGTTAAACGGCGGTAAACGCCATATGACCTGCGTCACACCACGCCGTTCCCTGCTGGTGGCCGCCGCCATTAGGCCCGCGCTGGATCAGTACCAGCCGTCAGCTTCCTCGTGGTCCCATGCGCCGCAGGGGGTGCTGTAGGTGGACTTGATGTAGCCAAGGCCCCAGTTGATCTGAGTGGCCGGGTTTGTCTGCCAGTCCGCGCCGGAGCTGGCCATCTTCGACCCCGGCAGTGCCTGCGGAATGCCATAGGCGCCACTGGCATTCTCGGCGTTGTACCTCCAGCCGCTCTCGCGGTTCCAGAGATCAACCAGGCAGCCAAACTGGCCGCTGACGCTGAAGCCGAACGACGGCAGCATCTGCTCGGCAATGGCCTGGGCGCTGCCCGGATCGGGCGGGGTGAACGAGATGGGAGGACTGCCCCCGGATCCGGAGGACCCCGACGAGGACGACGGCTTCTGGACCTGGATCTGGGCCACCGCCGGGGCGCCGATCATGTCCACCGACTTGGATGCGGAGTCGACCATGATCATCTCCTGGCGCTGCTGTTCCAGCAGCGCGGCCGAGTGACTGGTCGAAATCGACGCGAGCGCGGCGCCGGCCGGGTTGGTGCCAGGCTCCGACCACTTGATCTCGACCACGACGCCGACTGCGATCACGAGCACCGAGGCAGCCGTTGCAACCGTCACGGTGCGGATCTGCCTGCGCCTACGGCGTTTGGCAAGCGCCCGGCTGCGGTGCTGTGACAATGCGGTCCTTCCGTCGGCCAAGCGCGCGGGGCGGAACACCCAGCGCGCGGACCGCTGCGGGTCAGGGCAGCGAGTCGCATGACGGACGGACCGGTGCGGCGTTACGGGGTCTGCGATGGCAGAACCCGCCGCATGTGGGTCCAGCACCGTCGCCGAACTACGTTGCCAGAAGTGACGGAGTGGCCGAAGCGATTCCGGTGAAAAAGTCGTTGTGTGAAGACGCGAATTGCGCATCGCACATCAATTCTTGGCAACGCGTGCCGTTACAATTACTAAGAGTAATAGGTTTACGGCGCGATCTCGGCGGCCACTGGGACCCACTCGGGCCCGCTACGTTGACCCGCGGGCGGTGCCATCGCGACCCGGATGGGGTTAACTTGCAGTCAGGGCACCGACAGCGGGACCGTGATGACAGTGAGCACCAGTCCAGGATCAACCCCGGCGGCGGGCAGCACGCGGCCTCTGACCAGTAAGAGCAGCGGGCCGTCGCGCCGCAGCATGTGGGACATCAGCACGGGCGACGCCGAGACCGTGCTGGCCGAGGCGCGCAAGGCGCTGTTCGTGATGGTCGGATTTCTTGCCATCATCTGGATCGTCCAGATCTTTAACTGGGCTGATCACTACCACCTCAGCGCGGAGTACGGGATCCACACGCGCAGCGCTGGCTCGCTTCCCGAGATTCTGAGCGCGCCGTTCCTGCACCTGAGCTGGACTCATATCGAAGGCAACTCGGGCCCGCTGTTTATCTTCGGCTTCCTGGCCGCCTACCGGGGGGTCGCCAAGTTCCTCGGCGTGACCCTCTTTGTCATGCTGACCAGCGGAATAGCCGCCTGGCTCTTCCTGCCCAACGGAACAGTCTCGGCCGGAGCGAGCGGGGTCGTCTTCGGGTACTTCGGCTACATCATGGTCCGCGGCTTCTTCGACCGGCACGCGATCGACATGATCATCGGCGCGGTCATGGCCCTCTGCTTCGCCTACCAGTTCTCGGTACTGCTGCCCCACCAGGGGATCAGCTGGGAGGGACACATCGGCGGCCTGGTCGGAGGCATCGCGGCCGGCTGGATCTTCCGCGAGCGGCGCCCGCGCGCCGCCAAGCCAAAGAGCGCTCTGCCTGCCCGGACCACGGCAACATCCACGTCCACGTCAGTGGGAACCGGCCCGCGGGCCGACCTGCACAAGCAGCTCGACGACCTGGGCCTGTAGCCGGAGCCGGGCTACTCGCCGGACGGGCTTTCCCCGCCCTCGGGTTCGGCCGGCTCGCCTTCTGCCTTGCCAGGCGGTGCATCGGCTTCCGCTGCGGAGCTTTTCAGCCCCAGGTGGCGCTCAATGGCCTCCAGCCGGTCCACCACCCTGTCCAGCGAGCTCTGCATCGATGTCATCCAGACATGGAGCGGCACCCGCATCTGCTGGCGCGCGACGGCTTCGGCGGCCTCGATCGGCCCGGGCGGGGTGGTCACCCGGATGCCTTCCCCTGCAGGCACGGGAGTGGCCACCCGGGTGCCTTCCCCTTTAGCCATCTGGATCACCTGCCGCCGCACATGGTTCAGGTCCACGCCCATTGCGACCAGTATCTGAACGGCCACGCCCTCGCCCTCCCGGAGCAGGCCGAGCAGGATGTGCTCGGTGCCAATGTGGTCGTCGCCGAGTTGCAGGGCCTCGCGCAGAGACAGCTCCAGCACCTTCTTGGCCCTCGGGGTAAACGGGATGGGCCCGGATGGCGTTTTCTTGCCGCGGCCGATGATCTTCTGGACCTGGTCCCGGGCTGGCTGCAGGGTGACCCCGAGTGACTCGAGGGCTCTGCTGGCGACGCCCTCGCTCTCGTGGATGAGGCCGAGCAGGACGTGCTCAGTCCCGATGTAGTTGTGGTCGAGCATCCTGGCCTCTTCCTGAGCCAGGATCACCACCCGCCGCGCCCGGTCGGTGAACCTCTCGAACATGCCGCACCGCCTCCGCTCGGCTTCCAGTGTGCACCCGCCAGCGCCGTCCGCACGCCGCGAGCAGCGCGCCTTCTCAGCCGCAGGCAGCGATGATGGCGTCGCTGACCTCGGCCTGGTGGAGGGCGCCCTCAGGCCCGGCCGACAGCATGTCGGTCAGGTAGGCGACGACCAGGTCGCGCTCTGGGTCTGCCCAGGCGATGCAGCAGTTGCTGCCGTTGTGGCCGAACGTCAGCGGGCTGGATAGCCGCCCCATCGGGCTCGCCGAGCCGCCCGCGCCCGCGGAGCCGAGCTGGAACCCCTGCGACCATCGCATCGGCAGTCGCAGGAACCGGTCGGTCTCACCGTCGCTGGTTGGCCGCCTGGCTTCCTCGACCGTCGCGGCTTGCAGCACCCGCACGCCGCTGAGTTCGCCGCCGCGCAGCAGCGCCTGGTAGAACCGTGCGAGATCCCGCGCAGTCGCCGACACTCCAGCTGCAGGAATGACCGCCTCGCGGGTCTGCTGACGGTTCACGAAGGCCTGGCTTACCAGGCCAGCCAGGCCGCGGCCGCGAATCGGGACGTGCCGGGACCACAGGGCCCGGGGCAGCCCGAGATGAGTGTCACGCAGCCCGAGCGGCTGGAGGAACACGGCGTTGAGGAACTCGGGCAGGCCCGTAGCGGCGACCCGGCGGACAAGCTCACCAAGGATGAAGCCATAGCTGATGTAGTGGTAAGCGGGAACCTCGCCCGGCGGCCAGGAGGGGCTGGCCCGCTCGATGTGGCGTACCGACTGCTCCCAGTCGGGCATCGCCAGCGCGTCCAGCACCCTGCGGCGGGCAACGGGCAGGCCCGCCCGGTGCTGCAGCACCTGGCGGACGGTGATGCGTTCCTTGCCGGCGTTCCCGAACCGGGGCCAGTACTTGGCTACCGGGTCATCCAGGGACAGCTCGCCCCGCTCGGCCAGCAGGTGAACCAGCAGCGCGACGAACGGCTTACTGGAGGAGAAAAGCCAGAAGAGCGCGTCCGGTCGGCACCCGATCGCACGGTCGAGCACGACTCGCCCTTCGCGCAGGACGCAGAGCTGCGCTGTTGCTCCACGGGCACGGACCAGCTCCAGCGCCCGGGCAAGGCCCCGCTCCTCGACGCCCGCCTGCCGCGGCGGGCATTCCGTCCAGTCAGTCATGAGCGTCGGGCCAGTCGTGCCGGCACCGCATGACTGTACCTTGGCCAGCCAGCCAGCCCGCGGGACTGTGGGAGGCAGCCCGCGGGCCGGCTGGCGGCAGTAAATCGCGCGATTGCGGTACTCGCCGCCGGCAGGCCGTCAAGGGGGGAGATACGGCCTTTCCCGGACGGCGAGGCACCGGGAGCAGTGAATTACCATGAAGCGGCGGTGTCAACGCGCCACTACCGGGACGCTAGCGGGGCGCTAACAGCAACGATGGAATTGCCCCTAATGCCTGATGTGCCGCATGAGCCGGGCTAGGGGTGGCAAAGCCAGCCCCGCGGTGACTTTTGATGACCTGGCGGCCCGCACTGGTCTGCGATACTGATCCGGTGCAGGACCCGACCGCCCAGACGCCGCCGGCGATCCCGATGACCACGGCCGACTCCCTGCCTGCTGACCTGCAGCAGGGACACGTGGTCAACCGCGCGACGATACTGACCAGCCGCGGGCACCCGAACCCGCACTCGGCCCGGGACGGCCTGGCCGACTGGGCTCAGAAGTGCAACTTCAACGCGGTCGTCGCTGTCCGGCTGGTGGCGACCCCGGAGATACTCATGCCCGGCGAGATCACCACCGAGGTCAAGTGGGCGGCCTACGGTACGGCGATCGGATGGTGAGACGGCAGGATCGGGCGTGACCAGCCGGCCGACGCGGCTCTCACCGCCGTGACCGGGCCGGGTGATTCAGCGCCAGCTCCTATGGCCGACCCGGTTGATGCGACCCTGGCCGCCTACCAGGACGGGGCCGCCCAGTACCTGGAGACGAGCGCCCCTCCGGGCACGGAGCTGGCCGCCTATCTGGACCGGCTGGCCAGCCTCGCGTCCGGCGGCGAGGTCCTGGAGATCGGCAGCGGCCCAGGGTGGGACGCGGACTACCTGGAAACCCGCGGCGTGCGCGTGACCAGGACCGACGCCACACAAGCGTTCGTCCACCGGCTCCGCGCTGCCGGGCACGACGCCCGGCTGCTCGACGTGCGGTCCGACCCGCTCGGTGGGCCGTACCAGGCCGTCCTGGCCGACGCCGTGCTGCTGCACCTGTCGCGGCCCCAGTTCCAGGACGCTCTCCGGCGCGTACGGCAGGCTGTCGTCCCCGGCGGCACGCTCGCCGCCACGCTGAAAGAAGGCGACGGCGCCGCGTGGACCCACGTGAAGCTCCCGCTGCCGCGCCACTTCACCTACTGGCGTGAGCCCGAACTGCGCCAGGTGCTCACGAAAGCCGGCTGGTCAGTGATCTCGGTCGACCACATCGCCCGCAAGCCGGAGCCGTGGCTTTTCGTCCTGGCCCGCGCCGCCGGTCCGCAGGTCTAGCACCTCTGTCAGCGCTTGCGGGCCGCACTAATGGCCGGTGGGCTTGCACCTGACGTGGCGTGAGGACCTAGCGTGCAGCGTGTGGGCAGCTACGAGACCGCTGGAGAGCAGGTTCAGGCCTGGAAGGTCGGCGCGCTGGCAAGGGCCACCGGACTGACCGTCCGGGCGCTGCACCATTACGACCACATCGGGCTGCTGTCTCCTTCGATGCGCACGGCCGCCGGCCACCGGCTGTACACACCTGGTGATCTGGCCCGGCTGTACCGGATCAGCCTGCTCCGACGGCTCGGCTTCCCGCTGGAGCAGATCTCATCAGTGCTTGACGACCCGGAGTGGCAGCTTGGGCCCGCGGTCCGCCGGCACCTAGAGCACGCCAGGGAAAGGGCCGCCATCGCTGCCCGGCTCGCCGTCCGCCTTGCCGCCATGGCCTCGGAACTGGACCGGCCTGACCACCCATCCACAGATCAGCTCTTCGCAACCCTGGAGGACATGACCATGCTCGACGGAACCGTTCACGGAACCACAGGACTCCTGGTCTACGACGACCTAGCCGCCGCACACGAGTACATCGTGCGCGTGTACGGCCTCACCCCTGGCCCTGTCACACGTGACGAGGCAGGGCGCGCTGTGCACGGCGAGGTCCGGGCCGGTGACCGGGTCATCTGGCTGCACCCGGCCGGAGGCGAGTACAAGTCGCCGCGCTCGCTCGGCGGGGTCACCAGCATGACGGTCGTCACCGTCGAGGACGCTGACTCCCACCACGCGCGCAGTGTCGAGGCCGGGGCCGTGATCACCGAGGAACCGGACAGCCAGCCTTACGGGGTGCGCGAGTACGGTGCGCGGGATCCCGAGGGCCAGCTCTGGTACTTCCACTCCCCGCTCGACTAGTGCCGCGTTTCTCACGGCTGCAGCCGTTGGACTATCCGGTACAGCGCACGGCTAGCATGGCTGCATGCCAGGCGAGCCGAGGACCGGGCGCGGGCGCGCCAGCCGGGAGCGAATCGTGCAGAGCGCCGCAGAGCTCTTCGCCGAGCGCGGGGTCGCGGGCACAAGCCTGGATGACGTACTGGCGGCCGCTGGTGCCGGAAAAGGCCAGCTCTACCACTACTTCGCCGACAGAGACGAGCTGGTGGAGGCCGCGGTGGCACATCGTTGCCAGGACGTACTGGGCCCGCTGACGATCGCGCTGGGAGCCGTCGCGTCGCTGGCCGAACTGGAACAGGTTCTCGCCGTTTTCGTAGCCGAGTACGAGGAGACGGGCCTTCGCGGCTGCCCGATCGGATCGCTGGCAAGCGAGGTCGCCGAGCACAACGACGGAGCCCGGCAGCGCGCGGCGGCCGGCTTCGACGCCTGGGAGCGCCTGGTCACCGAGGCGCTCGTACGGATGCGCGACGCAGGTGAGCTGCGAGCTGACGCGTCGCCGGGCCCGCTAGCCACCGCGACACTGGCCAGCATCGAGGGCGGGCTGCTGCTGAGCCAGACGCGCAAGGACACCGCATCGCTGCGGGTGGCTGTAGCGGCCGCGCTCGCCCACGTGCGGGAGTTCGCCAACTAACCCTGTACTAATCGGTCCACTTCCTGTTAGCCTCGACTGTACTGCTTAGTCCAGTACAGGAGGCAGCCATGACGCAGCCCGCGTCGTCCCTTGCCACCCGCCGCGGCAGGCTCATCCTGCTGCTGCTGTGCGCGGTTCAGTTCCTCGACATCGTCGATTCCTCGATCATGAACGTCGCGCTGCCGTCGATCCGGCGCGACCTCGGATTCTCGGTAGAGGGCCTGCAGTGGGTCCTGTCTGGCTACCTGCTCACGTACGGCGGGCTGCTGTTGCTCGGAGGGCGCGCCGCCGACCTGCTCGGCCGGCGGAGGCTTCTCGTCGCCGGCACGACACTGTTCGCGGCCTGCTCGCTGACCGGCGGTCTGGCTGTGAACTCGGGCATGCTGGTCGGCGCGCGCCTCGGGCAGGGCGTCGGCGCGGCGCTAATGGCCCCGGCCGGCCTGTCGATCCTGACCACCACGTTCAGCCGGGGTACCGACCGGAGCCGGGCGCTCGGCATCTGGGGCGCGATCTCCGGGCTGGCCGGCGCCGTCGGCGTGTTCCTCGGCGGGGTGCTGTCTGGCGGCCCGGGCTGGCGCTGGGTGCTGTTCGTCAACCTGCCCGTCTGCGCGCTCATCGTGGCTGGCGCCTTCGTCCTGCTGGCCGGGGAGCGACGGCGGGCGGCGCTGCGGACGTTCGACGTGCCGGGCGCGATCCTCGCCACGGGCGGCATGCTGTTGCTGGTCTACGCGCTGGTTCGGGCTCCCGAGCAGGGCTGGGGCAGCGCCGCCGCGATCGGCGAGCTCGCGGGAGCAGCGGTTATCCTCGGCGCCTTCGCAGTCAGCGAGCTGCGGCGGCGCGATCCGCTGTTCCCGTTCTCCATCTTCCGGATCAGGGGCCTGGCCGCGGCTGACGTCACGCAGATGATCGCCTTCGCCAGCTTCGTCTCGGTGTTCTTCTTCCTCACCCTTTACATGCAGAACGTTCTCCGCTACTCGCCAATCGAGGGCGGGTCGGCCTACCTGCCGGTCACCGCTGGCATCGCGATCGCCGCCGGGGTCTCCTCGCGGCTTTTCTCACGGACCGGCACCCGCCCGGTCATCATCGCCGGACTGCTCATCGCCGCAGCCGGGCTGTATTACCTGTCCCGGATCCCGGTGCACGGCTCCTATGTCAGCGACCTTCTCCCCGGCCTGCTGATCATGTCGGCCGGGATCGGCTCCGTCCTGGTGGCTGTGACCACAGCGGCGAACGCCGGCGTCCCTCCCGACAAGGCCGGGATGGCTGCCGGACTGCTCAGCACCTCACAGCAGCTCGGCACCGCACTCGGCCTCGCGATCTTCTCTGCGATCGCCACCGCGCGGACGAGCTCGCTGCTGGCAGGCGGCGCCCCGGCCGCCGTGGCGCTGACCGGTGGCTTTCAGCGGGCCCTGCTGACCGGTGCCGTGTTCCTGCTCGTGGCAGCGGTCATCGCGGTGCGCGCCGCAAACAGCAAGGGCGAGCCGCCGGCACCGCCCGTTCCTCTGAACGCCAGCGCTCCCCCCGCCCATGTCGACGAGCCGACCGAATACCCCTCGCGAGCGAACACGAGCAGCTGATCATGAAACTGACCGTCTTCGGTGCCTTCGGCGGCATCGGCTCTCAGCACCCTTGAGGTCCTGCGGTCTGAGCCACGGGAGAAGCTTGTCGGCCGGGCGCGGGCGACCGCTGCCGGCGCGGCGCCGTCCCCTGCTGATAACCGCGCCGGAGGGTACGCCCGCGCCCGGCCGACCCCCTGTCGCCGAGGCTGCCTACCCCGCCTGAGCGGAAGCGAACCTCTCAGCGCCAGAAACCTCATTTGCCCTTGGCGCCCCACCAGCACATGGCGAGAAGCCCCACGCGCCCACCCGGCCGCACCAGTTGATGGTCGCCCCAGGGCTTGACAGGAGCACGAGCCTCGGAGAATCTATAACTGTTCAGTTTTAGAAAAGGCCGGTTATAGATGCCAGCAGACCGCCTGAGCGTCATCTTCGGGGCGCTCGCCGACCCGACCCGCAGGGCCATCCTGACCCGGCTGGCCGAGGGCGAGGCGTCCGTGGCCGAACTGGCCAGGCCGTTCACCATGTCTCAGCCGGCGATCTCCAAGCACCTGAAGGTGCTGGAGCAGGCGGGCCTGGTCTCACGTACCCGGCGCAAGACCGCCCGGCTCAGCCGCCTGGAAGCCGGCCCTCTGCGTGAGGTGACGGAGTGGCTAGGGCGTTACCGGCGGTTCTGGGATGACAGCCACGACGAGCCCGATCGCCCCGAAGGGCCGGTATCCAGGGGCTTTCTAGACTTGGGTCATTCATCTTCTTGAAACGTTTGTCTTTAGGGGCGTAAGTTTGCCGGGTGACAGCATCCGGTTCCCAGACCAGCGCCGAGCAGTTGCGTGGCGCTGGCCTCCGCGTGACGGCCGCCCGCGTCGCCTTGCTGGAGATCGTCGGGGCCGGTGAGCACCTCACCATCGACACGATCGCCTCAGGGGTCCGCGATCGCGTCGGCCATATTTCCCTGCAGGCCGTTTATGAGGCCCTGCACGCGCTCAGCTCAGCGGGGCTTCTGCGCCGCATCGAGCCGGCCGGCAGCCTGCCCCTGTTCGAGCGGCGCGTCGGGGACAACCACCACCACATGGTGTGCCGCTCCTGCGGTGCCGTCGCCGACGTCGACTGCGCGGTCGGCGATGCACCCTGTCTGACCCCGTCCGACGACCACGGCTACTCGATCGACGAGGCCGAGGTCGTGTACTGGGGCTTTTGCCCCGACTGTTCCACCGCCCGCAGTTCCTGACGACCGCGATCCGCCAAAGAGGGAGGACTCACATGTCTGAGAACCATGATCCCGTAGTCGCTGAAGGCCCGACCCCGGAGAGCGGGGGCGGGGGGTGCCCGGTCGTGCACGGCCTCACGCAGCCCACGATGGGTGACGCCAACCGTGACTGGTGGCCGAACCGGCTCAACCTGAAGATCCTGGCCAAGAACCCCGACATGGCCAACCCGATGGGCAAGGATTTCAACTACGCCGAAGAGTTCAAGACCCTCGATCTCGCCGCCGTGAAGAGCGACATCGCAGCGGTCCTCACGGACTCCAAGGACTGGTGGCCCGCTGACTTCGGCAACTACGGCCCGCTCATGATCCGCATGGCGTGGCATCTCGCTGGCACCTACCGGATCAACGATGGCCGCGGCGGCGCTGGCACCGGCCAGCAGCGCTTCGCACCGATCAACAGCTGGCCTGACAACGTGAGCCTGGACAAGGCCCGCAGGCTGATCTGGCCAGTGAAGAAGAAGTACGGCCGGAAGATCTCGTGGGGCGATCTCATGGTGCTCACGGGCAACGTGGCCCTGGAGATGATGGGCTTCGAGACCTTCGGCTTCGGCGGCGGCCGCGAGGACGTCTGGGAGCCGGACGACGACGTCTACTGGGGTCCCGAGACGACCTGGCTGGACGACGAGCGCTACAGCGGCGACCGCGAGCTGCAGGCGCCGCTGGCCGCGGTCCAGATGGGCCTGATCTACGTCAACCCGCAGGGCCCGAACGGCAACCCGGACCCGCTGGCCGCGGCGCGCGACATCCGCGAGACGTTCCGCCGGATGGCGATGAACGACGAAGAGACGGTCGCCCTGATCGCGGGCGGTCACACGTTCGGCAAGACGCACGGCGCGGGCCCGGACGATAACGTCGGCCCCGATCCCGAGGCCGCCCCGCTCGAGCAGCAGGGCCTCGGCTGGAAGAGCACCTTCGGCACTGGCGTAGGCGACGACGCGATCACCAGCGGTATCGAGATCATCTGGACCGAAACGCCGACCACCTGGGACAACAGCTTCTTCCGGATCCTATTCGGCTACGAGTGGGAACTCACCCAGAGCCCCGCAGGCGCGCACCAGTGGCAGCCGAAGGACGGAGCTGGAGCTGGTACCGTCCCGGACCCGCACGACCCGTCGAAGCGCCGGACCCCGATGATGCTGACGACCGACCTCTCGCTGCGTTTCGACCCGATCTACGAGCCGATCTCGCGGCGGTTCATGGCGGACCAGGACGCATTCGCGGACGCCTTCGCCCGCGCGTGGTACAAGCTGACCCACCGCGACATGGGCCCGGTCGTGCGCTACCTCGGGCCCGAGGTGCCGTCCGAGACGCTGATCTGGCAGGACCCCGTTCCGGCTGTGGACCACGAACTCGTGAACGCCGCCGACATCGCCGCCCTCAAGGAGCAGATCCGCGGCTCCGGCCTGTCGGTCTCGCAGCTGGTGTCCACCGCGTGGGCGTCGGCCTCGACGTTCCGCGGCAGCGACAAGCGCGGCGGCGCCAATGGCGCGCGGATCCGCCTCGAGCCGCAGAGCGGCTGGGAAGTCAACGACCCCGACGAGCTCGCGACCGTGCTGCGCACCCTGGAGGGGATCCAGCAGTCGTTCAATGCCGCCCAGACGGGCGGAAAGAAGGTCTCGCTGGCTGACCTGATCGTGCTGGCGGGCGGCGTGGGTGTGGAGCAGGCCGCCAAGAACGCCGGCTACCAGGTCGACGTCTCGTTCGCGCCGGGCCGTACCGACGCGACGGCGGAGCAGACCGACGTGGAGTCGTTCGCCGTGCTGGAGCCGAAGGCTGACGGGTTCCGCAACTACGTCGGGAAGGGCACCCGCCTGCCGGCCGAGTACCTGCTGCTCGACAAAGCGAACCTGCTCACGCTCAGCGCCCCTGAGCTGACGGTGCTCGTCGGCGGCCTGCGCGTGCTGGGCGCGAACTATCAGCAGTCGCCGCTCGGCGTCTTCACGGCGACTCCGGGGTCGCTGACGAACGACTTCTTTGTCAACCTGCTCGACATGGGCACGACGTGGCAGCCGACGGCCGAGGACGCCAGCGCGTTCGAGGGCCGTGACGCCGACACGGGCGCGGTCAGGTGGACCGGCAGCCGCGTCGACCTCGTCTTCGGGTCGAACTCAGAGCTGCGCGCACTCGCCGAGGTCTACGCCAGCGATGACGGATCCGAGAAGTTCGTGAACGACTTCGTCGCCGCGTGGGTCAAGGTGATGAACCTGGACCGGTTCGACCTGGCGTGATCACGACGTCCGGGCCGGCCCGCGTGGCCGGCCCGGACGCGGCGAGGTCAGGGTCTCCGGATGGTCGCGTCACGGCCTCGATGGTTGAAGCTCTGGTGGCGTTCCTGCGCCACCAGAGCCGCTTTCATCGGCGGCGGGCACTGCGCTGCTGAACACGATGGTGGCTGGTGTGGGGTAGTCATGACAGGCCTCGCATGCGGAGAATGTCGTCCTTCGTTAAATTGCCGGCGTTCTGCCAGGCCCATGCATGGTCGTCACATACATCGATCAGCTGTGCCAGCAGACGGCGCAATCGCGCGTTCTCGCGCGCTAACCCTGGCGGGGAGACGAACGGGGGTGATGCCAGGGCTTCGCGCGCCTGCCGGACACGGTAATCGTTGTCTTCCACCTTGAACCTCCCTCGTGTGCCCAGGCCCCCGTCTGTGAGGATCATATCTCATACGAGTCGATACGAGTGAATACGAATGACTAGGTAGCGGCTCGGGCAAGATCGTGTGGTGATCGATCCGACCGGCCCGGTTCCGCCATATCAGCAGGTGGCGGACATCCTGGCTGCCGAGATCCGGGCCGGCAAGTATCCGAGGGGATCACGCATCCCGACCGAGAGCGAGCTGGTCGAGCGGTTCGAGGTTGCCCGGTCAACCGCGCGCCGGTCGGTGGCCAGGCTGCGGGATATGGGGCTCGTGCACACCGTGCCGCAGCGGGGGACTTACGTCGTCTGACTTTTGCGAATCCCAGTTGGCGCGGCTCGTAGCACGCTTTCAGTGCCGGTGCGCCGTCAGTTCTGTGGCCAGGAGAGCCCACCGATTGCGAGCCTGAGCCGATGGTGGTACGGATCCGGGTTGATGACCTGCAGGCCGATGCCCTTGACTGACGACGTCGCTGGGACGGTCCAGGTCAGCGTGAACCATCCCCTGGTGGACGGCAGCTGGGTGTCACCCGTCCCGGCGAATTCGATGTTGAATCTGTCGTTCTGGATGAACGGCCGGATGCGCCCTGACCTGCCACTTGACCAGACGTGATACGTAACGGTGTCGCCCGGCTTGAGCTGCGCGACACCGGTCGTCGTGCCGACCGCTGAGTACCGGCTGGAACTCGTGGTGAGCAGCAGCGAGGCCCCGTCGACGGCAGGACTGGTGACGGGCGCCTCGGTGATGTTCCCCCAGAACGTGCTCCACCCGTCAGTGCCGTGCGAGAAGGTGATCAGCACTGTCCGCGCGGACGGGGTCGGTGCCGCCGCTGGCGCGGGCGACGGCCCCATGACTCGCATGCTGTCAATCAGCTGGCGCGAGGGCGCCGGACCCGGGCTCGGTACGGTGCTCTGCGGGCTGGGCGAACTAGTCGGGGCTGGCACCCCGGTGATCGGGGAGGAGACAGGCTGATCGCTGGCGCGCGGCAGGGACCCAGCCGACGGACGGGCGGCCGCCAGAAAGACGGCTATGGCGACGACGCCACCAGCCGAGAGCAGGGCGAACGCTGCCTTCCTGCCGTAGCTGCGCGGGAACGACGGGGCGGCAACAGTGGGTGCCGCCACGCGGAACGGGCGGCTGCCTGACATCCGGTGCCTGCCCTCGGCGGGTGACGCGTGCCGTGTGACTGTCGTCGGCTCAAGGGCACGGCGTACCGGAGGAGGCGGAGCCGCCACCCGGTAACCAGGCTCTGCGAGAAGCGCCATCTCCGGCGGCAGCTCACCGCGCTGGCGCATTCGGCGGATCTGGCGCAGCCGCTCCCGGCACGTGGGTGTGTGATAGAGCCGCCGCGTGTAAGGGTCTTCGGACTGAAGTACGATCTCGCCGCACGTGGCACAGACGACCCACCGGTCGGCCGGAGGTGTCACCGACATTCCGCATCATCCTTGTGGGTGCCACGGCGGGGGTGGCCAGGTGGACTGCCCAGGGCGCGAATGGTGCATCACTCACGAACATTGACCTGAGCGGATGCAGTTCGCAGTACTAAATATAGACGGAAAATGGTGATACGGACCGGCCTTGTGCTTACGGCGTGAGGGAACTTTCCCGTGAAGCGCCGGCGGTCAGCACCTCACCTGGACGACGAGCGCTGCTGCCCACTGTAGATGGGCCCGAGCCGCTCGCCCGGTCGCCCGGCGACGGACCACAAGCCCGCAGGCCTCCGTCCCCTGGGCCATCTTCATCGCGCTCGGGCCACAGCACTCCAAGTGCCTGCAAGCTCGCCGAGGGTAAGGACGTCCCAGCGCGCCCAGGCGCCACGGACCAGGTTGCCTTCCATAGTCGTAGTGCATGGTCTTCATCAATGCCGATCGGATGCTCGGTCTTCATGTGTGCTCCGGCCACTGGCGCACGCAAAGTGAATACCAGAAGAGAAAGGGGGGAATGCCAAAGCAGTACATGAGCCAACCTGGATAAGGGGATGATAAATAGCTGAATATTCGGGAATGTAGTGCGTTCACCAGCCCAGGGGCAGTGTCCTGTAGGTTCTGGCTTCTGGGCCCGCCGACGGGGGGCACTAATGAGACGACGTATTGCCACGGCTGCCGGTGTCGCGCTGGCTGTACTCACGGCCCTGACGCTGGCCGCGTGCGGCAGCAGCAGCACGACAGGCACCCAGTCATTCAGCGGCAGCACTACCAACCTGAACGCGAGCACCCTGCCTCTCAGGGCCAGCGGCGTCGTCAACAGCACAGGCAGCCTTGCCCTCAACAATTCCAGCGCTACCAAGGGCACGATCAAGACCGCTGCCGGTGATCTGTACGTCACTCACAACAACCCGAATCCGCCGCCCAGCCTGAACACCTCGGCCTGCACGGCCACGCAGGCCACCAAGGGAACCTACAAGGTCACTGGCGGCACCGGCTCATTCAGCGGGGCCACGGGCAGCGGGGATTACACGCTCGTCTTCAGCGGCAAGTTCCCGCTGACCGGGGGCAAGTGTGTCATCACGCAGAACTCCAGCCCGGTAAGCGGAACAGAGACGTTCCATGCGACTGGCCCACTAACCGTGGGCTAACCAGGAAAGGAAACAGCAACAAAGATGAGTGTTCAGAAAATCGTCACGATGGAGTGCGACCTCACCGGACGGCACTCAGGGAAGGTGAAGACCTACCGGCTGGGCCTCGACGGCAAGGACTATGAGCTGGACCTGTGCGAGCAGCACGCGGGCAGGATGCTCTCGGTCCTCGGCAGGTACCGGATGGCTGCTCACAAGGTGTTCCCGCGCCGTCAGGTCCGCACGGCCATGGACAGAGAGCAGAGCAGGGCAATGCGCCGCTGGCTGCGGGACGGCGCTGGGTACGACGTGCCGGCACGAGGGCGTATCCCGCAGAGGCTCGTCGAGGAGTACAACAGGCACGCCCGGGGCCACGCCAGGCCCGGCCGTCAGCAGCTTCGGAACGATAACAGGCAGCTCAGCAAGGCTGACCTGGCCCTGGTGGCTCCGCCCCAGCCTGTGGCGCGGACAGATAGCCAGCGGCGCGTCATGGAACATGTGGCATCTCAGGCACGCGGCCGTCCTGGAGCGGAGCTGTCCTGGTCACCCGGCAGCTCATGGACCGGGGGGTTCTGGTGAGATCCTGGCGGCGTGACGGAATCTTTGCCTGATGGCGCGGCTGCGGGCCGGGCCGCGCTTGAGTGGCTGCTGACGCAGGCGCGGGAGGACGGGGTGGCTCTGGCGTGGACGGGCAGACCGGACGACGATGAGCTTGACCCGACGCTGTACAGCGGCACGGCGGGGATCGTGCTGGCGTTGCTGGAGGGGTACCGGCATTTCGGGGATGAACGGTTCGCCAAGGCGGCGGAGAGGGGCGCCCGCGCGGTCGCAGCGGCTCCGGACCGGGAGTGGGAACTCTCGTCTTTGTACCTCGGGCTGGCCGGGATGGCGTTCACGCTGTCAGTGTCAGCTGGTATTTACGGGTAGAAAGAGCTGCTCCTAGCCGGGGGAGCCGCCGCGGGCTGGTGCCGGAGGTCGTCATGACAGGTGAGGGGTTACCGCAGGACCTCGGGAGACTGCTGCGCGCTCTCGATGTGGACCTGCCGGCCGGGCGGCTGGGCGTGCCGGAGGAGGGGACGGGCCGGTTCTGGCTGAGCGACGGGCCCGCAAGCGCGGACCTGTGGGTCCGGCTGCGCCAGGCGCATGCCCGGTCCGGCCTGTGGCCGGTGTTCGCCAGCGAGAGCCTCGGTACACCGGAGCGGCCCTGGGTGACAGGCGTAGCAATTCCGCCGCGGCCCGTGGCCCGCATCGGCAATCTTGATGCCGGTGCAGTGCTGGAAGCCTTCTGGAGAGAGTGGATCGGCGACGACGAGCTGGACGACGACACCCTCGCGGTACTTGAGCCTTTCGGCCGCATCTGGCCCGGCCTCGCGCCCGCCACAGACAGCAGGCAGGACCCCGGCGAATTCGCCGACCGGTACCTGCGCGACAACAACGACGGCACGTCGCGGATCATGCTCGTTCCCGCCGCCCGCAGCGCAGATGTCATCACGGCGCTGGGCTGGTTTGGCCCATGTAACTTCACCAATGACACCCCGCTGCTCTCAGCGGTGCTGCGCAGCTGGGAAGACCGCTTCGGCGCCCGGGTCATCGAGATCGGCTCCGACGTGCTGCACGTGGTCGTGGCCGCGCCGCCGGTCACTGCCGAGCATGCGGAGCTTGTCGCTGCCGAGCACCACGCGTTCTGCCGGGACGTCGTCGCTCATTACGACACGATCCGCGAGTATGCGGCCGATGTAGTTCTGGGAAAGCCGGACTGGTCGTTCTGGTGGGACTGACGGGCCGGGCTCCGGATGGAAGGCTCCGATTAGCCGGCCCGGTAACCCCCGGCGCCCAGCGCGGCTTGCCGCGACCCCAGTGTGAAGAGTTCACGATCTGCCAGGCGTCGCACTCGATCGACGTCTTCACCGTCCCGCAGATGCGGACGCCGCCGACCCTGCAGCCCGAACACCGCGGCTAAAGATCTTCAATCGCTGGCGTTACGGGGGTCCAGGCGGCCGGGGAGCCTGCGGAGCAACGCGGGCAGGGCTGGCCAGGCTCAGGTGCGCCCGGGAGTGCCGTGGTGGGCGAGGCTCACGCCTGGCTGGACGTGGCTGGGCTGGTCATCTGCCGCCCTGGCGGGCAGACTTGCGCTGGTGTACGCATGATTGCGGAAACTGCCAGCGAACGACTTTGCCCGTGGACTCGGGGGGGCTCACTGTTCACCGGGAAGATGGCGTGGCTGGCGGGCTGGGGGAAACATGGCTATGGCCACACTACCGATGGGAACCGGGCTGGCCGCGCGGGACGGTGCGCGGGGTGTGCCGTTTGCGTCGTCGTGGCGGCGCGCGCACCTGACGGTTGACGAGCGCGTGGCAAGAGGGCGGGCCGCCCGCCGGGAGACACCCAGGTCGGAGCACGGCCGATGGGAACCGGCGCCGGATCGCCCGGATCCGGTCGCGCTGCTCGAGGGGCAGGCGGCAAGCCGGGTCCCTGACCTGGTGCCCATCCGGTATGGGCGGATGCTGGTGTCGCCGTTCACGTTCTACCGCGGCGCGGCAGCGATCATGTCGGCTGACCTGGCGCCCACCCCGGCGTCGGGGATCACCGTCCAGTTGTGCGGGGATGCGCACCTGTCGAACTTCGGGGTGTTCGGCACCCCGGAACGGCAGCTGATTTTCGACATCAACGATTTCGACGAGACCCTCCCCGGTCCGTGGGAGTGGGACGTCAAGCGGATGGCTGCCAGCTTTGAGATCATGGGCCGCTTCCGGGGCTTTTCCCCCGCGAACCGGCAAGCCGTCGTCACGGCCGGCGTCCGGGAATACCGGGAGCGGATGCGCCGGGCCGCTAACATGCCGACACTGGGCGCCTGGTATGACCAGCTGGAAGCCGGAGTGCTGCTCAACCTGGTCCGGCAGCAGGTGCGCGTCAGGCAGCTGGACAAAAAGTCAGCGCGGCGGGCGGAAAAGCATGTGACCAAGGCCTATGCCAACGACAGCGCCCGGGTGCTGGCCAAGCGGGCGGCCGGGGTGGGTGGTGAGCTGCGGATCGTCGCTGACCCGCCGCTGATCACCCCCATCGAGGACCTGATCGAGCCTGGATCGGAGTGGGAGGACCCGGCGCCGCTGATCAAGAAACTGCTCGCCTCCTACCGGCGGACGCTGGGTCACCAGGGTCACCCGCTGGAGGAGTTCCGCTACGTCCACGCCGCCCGCAAGGTGGTGGGTGTGGGCAGCGTCGGCACCCGCTGCTACATCCTGCTGCTCACCGGCCGCGACGAAAGCGACCCGCTGTTTCTGCAAGTCAAGGAGGCCCAGGCCTCGGTGCTGGAACCGTATGCGGGCCGCAGCACCTACCCCCACCACGGCCGGCGGGTGGTGATGGGCCAGCGGCTGATGCAGGCAGCCACCGACATCTTCCTGGGCTGGCAGCGGATCAAGGGCCTGGACGGCGTGACCCGCGACTACTACGTGCGCCAGTTCCACGACTGGAAGGGCGGCGCGGACGTGGAACGGCTGCTCGTGCCCGGCGCCACGCAATACGCCCGGTTCTGCGGAGCAACGCTGGCCCGGGCGCACGCCCGCTGGGGAGACCGGATCGCGATCGCCTCCTACCTCGGCCAGGGAGACCTGTTCGATCAGGCGATCGCCGGATTCTCCGCCGCCTACGCCGACCAGAACGAACGCGACTACAAGGCCTTCACCGAGGCCGTGAACTCCGGACGGATGATCGCCCAAACCGGCGTATAGACGACTCCTAGGGCATCTGCGCGCCGTGCTCGACGAGCTGGCGGAGGCGGGTGTGCTCGACCGGCGCCGTCGCGACGGCATCGGGTACCCCATCTGGTCCGCGGTGCACGGGCTCGCCGTGCTCACCGGGCAGGGGCCCTTGCGGGATGTCCCTGATGCCACCCGCCATAACCTCGGGGAACTCACCTTCGCCTTTATCGACGCGAGCCTGGCGTGACTCAGCCAGCGCCCCACAAAGATTCGAGTTCGGCATCGACGGTCGCGGCGAGCTGCGGCACGCGGGGGATGATGGGCTCAGGCGGCGCGGCGTCAACCAACTCGCACTGGGCCAGCGCAGCTGCGTTCAGGAAACGACTGAGCTGAGCGTAACCATGGCGATCGTCGCGCCCGGTCCGGTGGTAGTGCAGCCGCAGCGGCGCGTACAGGTACAGCTCATCGCGGGCGCGGGTGACGGCCACGTAGAACAGCCGCCGCTCCTCGGCCAGGCCCTCGGCTGTGGCCAGCGCCATGTCGCTTGGCACAGCGCCGTCGACCAGGTGCGGCAGGTGCACCACGGGCCATTCGAGCCCCTTGGCGGAATGCACAGTCGAAATGACCAGGTAGTCCTCGTCGAGGCGAGGCGGCCCGGCCAGGTCGCCTGCTGACGCCGGCGGGTCCAGGGCCAGCTCGACCAGCGCGTCGTGCAGCGAAGGGCGGCTCGCAGCGGCGTCCGCCAGCCGCTCCAGGTCCGCGATCCGGGCACCGGCGTCCGGGTAGCGGGCCCGCAGCGGCCCGGCCAGCGCGGCCAGGATCGCTGTGGCCCGTTCCCCGGTGTGGTCCAGGGCGGCCGCACCGACCAGGCCGGTCAGTGTGGCTTCCACTGCCGCCCGGTTGCGCAGCGGGACGCCCTCCACCGCGCTCGTCCACCGTTCGAAGATCGAGGGCTCGTCCAGGCGCAGGGCGCCGATGACCCGCCGCGCGTGGGCGGGCCCGATGCCCTCGTGCAGCCGCAGCAGCCGGAACCAGGCGACGTCGTCCGCTGGGTTGGCCACGATGCGGGCCGCGGCCAGGAAGTCCTTGACGTGCGCGGCCTCGGTGATCCGCAGGCCACCGAACTTCACGAACGGGATTCCGCGCGCCGCCAGTTCGACCTCCAGCACGTCGCTGTGATGCGCCGCCCGGACCAGCACCGCCTGCTCCCGCAGTTCCCGGCCGCACTCGTGCGCCTCCAGCACCCGGGCGGCGATCTCGCGTGCCTGCGTGGCCTCGTCGTAGCAGCGCACGAGCATCGGGGCCGGTCCCGATCCGCGTACGCCGGACAGTTCCAGCCGCAGGCCGTCGGATTGCGGCCGGACCGCATTGGCGAGCGCGAGCACGTCGTCTTTCGAACGGTAGTTGCGAGCCAGCCGGATCACGGCCAGCCCCGGGAAGGTGCCAGCGAGTGCACGCAGGTGCTCAGGGTCGGCGCCGCGGAAACCGTACACGGCCTGGGCGTCGTCGCCGACGCAGGTCAGCCCGCTCCCGTCCGGCCGCAGCAGCCGCACGATCTCCGCCTGGACCGCGTTGACGTCCTGGTATTCGTCCACGAGCGCCGCGTCGAACAGGCCGCGCAGGGCCGGCCCGGCCCTGGAGTCAGCGAGCGCCGCCCGCCACAGCAGCAGCAGGTCGTCGAAGTCGACGAGAGCGTGGGCGCGCTTGTGGGCGACGTAGGCACGGAACAGCCCGGCGAGCTGCGCCGTGTACTCCCGGCACCACGGGAAGCTGCCCTCGACCACGTCCGCGATGGTGGTCTGGGTGTTCACGCACCGGCTGTAGATGTCAGCGCACGCCGGGGCGCGCGGGGCCCGCCGGTCAGTGCCGGCCAGCCGGTGCTCGGCGCGCAGCGTGTCCATCACGTCCGCGACGTCGGACGGGTCGATCACGCTGAACGCGGGCGGCAGCGCGAACGACTCCGCGTGCGCCCGGATGATCCGGTGCGCGACCGAGTGGAAGGTCCCGCCGCAGATCCTCCCGCCCGTGTCGTCGGCACCCGAGCCTCCGTCCGCCGCCTGCCCCGGCGCGGACAGTGCCGCTGCCCGGGCCAGCATGTCGTCGGCGGCGCGGCGGGTGAACGTCAGCAGCAGGATCCGGCTGGCCTCGATGCCCTGGGAGCGCAGCCATGCCGCGCGCGCGACCAGAGTCCGGGTCTTGCCGGTCCCTGCTCCGGCCAGCACCAGCAGCGGCCCGCCCGCGTGGGTCGCGGCCCGGCGCTGAGAGTCATTGAGCTGATCCAGGGCACCGGGCGGTTCGAACATGCACACGAAGGTAGCGATGCGCGACCCGGTGGGCCACTCTCCGCGCCGCGAGGAAGCCGCTCATCTGGCGCAAACCGGCTCAGCGCCGTGCGAAGCGCAGGACGGCGAGGAGCCCGAACACCAGGAAGATCGCCGCCGCCCACGCCAGCGACAGCCCGACGTAGTACCTGGTGCTGTGCTCGAGCAGCGCCCTCCCCTGGGCCCCGGTGGCGAGGCTCCGAACCGCGTTGACCATCGGGGTCAGCGGCTGGATCTCGCTGAACTGCCGTACCCCGCTGGGCATGCTCCTGACCGGTACGTAGGCGCTGGAGAGGAATACCAGCGGGGTCACCATCAGGCCCATCGACTGGGCCGCTCGGGCGGTGCCGCCCACCAGCCCGATCACGATGAAGACCCATTCAAAGGCGAACCCAAACAGAACGCACAACCCGAACGCGGCCAGGGCGCCGGAAACGGTGCCGGTCACCCGGAACCCGACGGCGAATCCCAGGACCGCGGCAACAATGAGCGCCCATACCAGCAGGGCAGCGTCGGCCAGGCTGCGGCCGATCAGCACGGCCGCGCGGGGAATGGGCAGGGAGCGGAGCCGGTCGACGAAGCCGTGCTCGACGTCCTCGGCCACCCCTGTCGCCGCTCCCATCCCCGACCACAAGATGCTGCTGGCGATGAACCCGGGTACCAGGAAGCCGACGTACGACAGGGAACCACCGGTGCCGATGGCCCCGCCGAACGCGAACCGGAACATGAGCAGGAACAGCGCGCTCTGGATCGTCGTGAAGACGATGAGCTGAGGGGTGCGGGCGAACTTGCGCACGGTCCGCCCCGCTACGAGGAGGGAGCTGACCCACAACCTGGCCCCGGTGTTGACCGCCGCCCGGGGCACACTCGGGGATGACGCGATCACAGACGTGTCACTCATGATGATGCCTCCTGTCAGCCGGCCCGGTCAGGCGCCAGCGTGCTGCGGTGAGTCGGTGGCTTGCGCTTGCTTCCCGGTGATGGAGAGGAAAACCTCGTCGAGCGTGGGCCGGCGCAGCGAGACGTCCTCAACGGTGATGCCACGGGCGTCCAGTGCCCGCAGCGTGTCCATCAGGCGGCTGCTGCCGTCGTCGACCGCCACGTAGGCACGGTGCTGCGGGACGTCAACTCGCGGGTCGTGACCGATGCTGGCCAGCACGCCGGAGACCGCGGGGAGGTGGTCAGCGTCGCGGACGTGCACCTCGATCATGTCGTCCCCGGCGCGGGTCTTCAGCTCCGCTGGTGTCCCGGCGGCGACCACTTTGCCGTGGTCGATGATGACGATGTCTGAGGCGAGCCGGTCGGCTTCATCGAGGTACTGCGTTGTCAGCAGGACGTCGGTGCCGGTGAGGACCAGGCCCCGGATCGCTTCCCATAGCTGCAGGCGGCTGACCGGATCCAGGCCGGTCGTCGGCTCGTCGAGCAGGAGCAGACGCGGTGTTCCGACCAGGCTGATGCCCAGGTCGATGCGGCGGCGCATGCCGCCGGAATAGGTGCGCACCAGCCGGTCGGCGTCGTCGGTGAGCTGCATCTGCTCCAGAACCCTGACTGTCGCCGCTTTGGCCGCCTTCCGGCTGAGCCCGAAAAGACGTCCAACCATCTGCAGGTTCTCCCGGCCGGTCATTGCCTCCTCCACCGCCGCGAACTGACCGGCCAGGCCGATCACCTGCCGTACCTTGGCCGGCTTGCGCAAGGCGTCGATGCCGTCGACGTGCAGTGTCCCGGCGTCCGGGCGCAGCAGGGTGGCCACCGCCCGCACGAACGTGGTCTTCCCGGCCCCGTTGGGCCCCAGCAACGCGACCACCCGGCCCGGGCTGGCGACGAGGTCCAGCCCGGCCAGGGCCTGGGTCTTGCCGTAGCGCTTTACGAGGCCATGGGCCTCAAGAATCGGTTTCATCATGGTCTCCAGGTGCCACGCCGTGGCTGAAGGGGATACCGGGCATCAAGCCAGCGTTCTTGTCACATCAGCGGGGCTTGGCCGGTCAGTCATATGACCGGCAACGACGAAGGAATGTGACAGATGCATGAACATGACGTGCTCGCGGAGCGGTTCGAGGCCCACCGGACCCGGCTGCGGGCGGTCGCATACCAGACGCTCGGCTCAGCCAGCGAGGCCGACGACGCCGTTCAGGAAACCTGGCTGCGGCTGAGCCGCTCCGACGCCGATAGCATCGAGAATCTCGGCGGATGGCTGACGACGGTTGTTGCACGGGTGTGCCTGAACATGCTGCAGTCGCGCCGGGAACAGCCGGTGGGCGTGCACCTGCCCGAGTCAGCCGTCAGCGACGCGGACAGCATCGACCCCGAACAGCAAGCGCTGCTTGCCGACTCCATCGGTCCCGCGCTCCTGGTAATCCTGCACACGCTGGCGCCCGCGGAGCGGCTCGCGTTCGTCCTGCACGACATGTTCGCCGTCCCGTTCGACGACATCGCACCCATTGTCGGCAGCTCGCCCGCCGCAGCCCGCCAGCTGGCCAGCCGCGCCCGCCGGCGGGTCCACGGCGTGACTGTGGTCGACACCGACCTGAACCGGCAGCGAGCAATCGCCGGCGCCTTCCTCGCCGCCGCGCATAACGGCGACTTCGACGCGCTGCTCGAGGCACTCGACCCGGACGTCGTGGTGCGCTCCAACGGTGCCGAGTCGGTCCGTGGTGCGGCGGCCGTAGCCGGACGCGCGATCGCCTTCGGGCGATTCGCCGAGGTCAGCCTGCCCGCGCTGATCAACGGGGCCGTGGGCCTCGTCAACGCGGCGGAAGGAAGGCCGGTCGCACTCACGGCATTCACGATCACCGACTCAAAGATCGTCGCGATCGACCTCATCGACAGTCCCGGCCGTATCGCCGAAGCCGACCTGGCCATCCTCGCCCGCTGACGCGCTCAGCGCCACGCTAGGTTACGGCAGGCAGGCGTCGGCAAGTTCGCGGATCGCGGCTGTGGTCTGGTCTGGGTTGAGGCCGAGTTCGCGGCGCAGGAGACGCCAGGTGGTGAGGTCGGTGACGGCGGTGAGCTGGGCGAGCTTGCGGCGGCGGGTGGCTGGGGGCAGCGTGGCCAGGGCTGGCGCGTAGGCCCTGGTGACCCAGTCGCGGTGATAACAGCGGCCCGCGTCGGTGATGGCGCGGATTGCCGGCACCCGGGCCTCCTGGGCCAGCAGGTATGCCTGCTCATCGCCCCAGCGCTCATAGTGGGCGACGAGGTGGGAGAGGTCTCCGGGTGGGGCGGCCTCGCGGTCGGCGCGGATCTGACCGGAACGCTGTTGCGCGGCGGCGGCGAACAGGTCCTCCTTGGACCCAAATCGGCGCAGCACGGTCTGGACGGTCACCCCGGCGCGCTCGGCGATGACCGGGAGGGACACCTGGTCGTATGGCCGCTCGGCGAACAAGGCGCGGGCGGCGGCGATGATTGCCTGGCCGGTGGCTTCGGCGGCCTGGGCCCGGGCCCTCATGCGGTAGGGCCGCTGCCGCAGCCCTTGACTTCCGCCAGACTTCATGTTAGCAAGGCTAACATCAAAACTTTCATGTTAGCGTTCTTATCACTGAATGGGGGCGGGGCCTGTGCGTGCGCTGTTTACCCTGCTGCCCGCCAGGGGCAGCCTGCAGCCGCTGCTTCCCGTGACGGAGGTGATGCGGGCACGGGGCCACCAGGTCGCGCTGTGCTCCTCACCCCGCCTCCGCAACGAAGTCGAGGCACACGGCTTGACGTTCCTGCCTGCCGGACTGGACTGGCACGTCTCGGACCCGGACTACATCGACGTGCTCTGCCAGGCCGCGGGCGGGCTGGAGTTCCCGCAGCTGGCCGGAGAAGAGCGGTTTGCCTGGGTCATCGCCAACCTGTTCATAAGCGCCGCCGCCCGGCGCATGCTGCCCGGACTGATCGGTATCGCGCGCCAGTGGTCAGCAGATCTGATCGTCCGAGAGTCGCTTGAGTTCGCCGGCTGCGTCGCTGCGGAGGCACTCGGCCTGCCCCACGCCTCTATTGCCGCCGCGGCCGATTCCGCGCTCGACCGCCGCCGCGAACTGGCCGGGCCGCTCACCGGGCTGCGGCAGCAGGCGGGCCTGCCCGGCCGACCCGGGCGGCGACATGGCGTTCCGCTACCTTCACCTGTGCTTCACACCGCCCGGCTTTGACGGCCCGGGGGCCCGGTTCCCGCCCACAGCGCGCTTCTTCGCCCATCACAGCACCCCCGCGCCGCACGACGACCTGCCGCCGTGGCTGGATCATCTCGCCGAACACCCCACCGTGCTGGTCAGCATGGGCACGGTGTTCCACCGCACACCCGGGCTGCACGAGACCATCCTCGCCGCGCTGCGCGACGAGCCGCTCAACCTGCTCATCGCGCTCGGGTTCGACCAAGATCCCGCCCGCCTGGGGCCACTGCCGCCCCGCGTGCGGGTCCAGCCCACCCTTCCCCAGGTGACGCTGCTGCCACGGTGCGCGCTGCTGGTCTCCCACGGTGGCTTCAACAGCGTCAAAGAAGCACTCGCCGAGGGCGTCCCGCTGGTCATCCTGCCGATCGCCGGCGATCAGCCCTACTGCGCCAGGCGCTGCCAGGCCCTCGGCGTCAGCCACGCCATCTGGCCAGCCGAGCGCAACGCCGCGGCGATCCGCACAGCAGTGCGCACAGTGCTGGGCGATCCCGCCTACCGCGAGCACTCACGGCACATGCGTGGCGAAATCCGTGCGCTCCCGCCGGTCGCCGCCGCCGTTACCGCGCTCGAGCAGGTCGTGGATGAGCACGCGGGGCATGGAAGGGGTCCGTGAGACCCGACTTTTATCAGGCTAGTGCGCGCCTCATTAGGCATCGTTGATCTCATCCACTTTTCCGACCACTTGAAGGTCGAGAATTATCCTGAGCTGCTGTTTAACGTCGAGGATATGTTGCTCACCGGCAAGATTGACGGGGCCGATGAAGCGCCAGCGGATAATGGACCATGTCACTCTGCCGAGCTTCCAGGCGTGGCCTGGGCCGAGTCATCCCGGCCGGCCGTTGACGAGGGTTCCAAGATCAGCCGCGGGCAGAAGTCCGCAGGATGCGCCTCGGGTTGGCAGGGTCGAAAGGGCCCTCGATGATGCGAGTGGGGTCGACGGGGTCTTCGTCGCGAGGTAGCCGGTCGCGTTCGGCGTCGGTGAAATCGTCTAGGCCATACCCGCAGACGATGCGCGTGGAAGGGTCGAGGCCGCGCAGGTGCTCCAGGGATATCGTCACCTCGGACAAGCCGGCGATTCGTGCCATCTCCCCGTCCCCGGACACCTGAGCGCAGATGCGTGCCTGCTCACGGATGCTGTCCGGCACGGGCATCGTGGTCTCGTAACGACCGCCATTGCGATCCAGGACTTCCTGCAAGACAAGCCCGGGCTCACGCCCGCACCCCAGTCCGCGGGCGTGCACCTCCCACTGCACATGCTCCGGGGTGAGGATCTCCGCGTAGGTGCAGAACCTGGCCATGCTCCCTATGGTCGCACGCGGAACGGGCCTGCTTTGAGGAGAACTTGCGATGGCCATGCCGGCGAACCTCGGCGCCTGCGAGGAGCGCCGATGGCGCCGAACAGAAGCATGCACTGCACAACCAGACATAACCCGCCTGACAAGCCCGCACCCCAAGATGATCTTCGCTGCCTACAGAACTGACGTGCACCCGGCATGTCGCCAGCAGTGCCGTTTTGTCGGTATGCCAATAGATGATGGGAGCGCCCAACGATGACGAGCAGAGTGGAGCAGGAGCTCTGGCCTGGGCCGGGAGCAGCAAATGCGTTTGCGGGATGTTGAGCTGGGTGACGTCAGCGCCTATGTGAGGATGCGGTGTGACCCGGTCATGATGGCTGAGCTGGGCGGTCCGCTGCCCCGCGAGGGCATTGAGGAGAAGGTTGCCCGCGATGTCCACGCGGCAGCGGCCGGCGAGGCGTGGATCAAGATGATCGTCCCCAGTGAGGCCGCGACGGAAGTGGCGGCGGGGTCGGTCGTGTTGTGGTCCCACGACGAGGATGGCGGCGAGCCGGTTACCGAGATCGGCTGGATGGTCCTGCCAGAATTCCAGGGCCGCGGGCTCGCGAAGCAGGCCGTCCGAATGCTTCTTGAGCTGGCCCGCGATGATGGCCGCTGGGGGCTCGTACATGCGTTCCCGGCGACTACGAACGGCCCGTCGAACGGCATCTGCCGGTCCCTCGGCTTCAGGTTCGCTGGTCAGCGGGACGTAATCTTCGCCGGCCGTGTTCTGCGGAGCAACCACTGGATTATCAACCCTGCCACCGACCTGACCTGAGTCGCGCGGGAGATCGGACGGCCGTAACCCTCAGCTGTCTCATGACTTCTTGGCATCGTCGGCGATCTGGTCCTTTGACTGCGCGATGCGGCCATTGACGATGTGGCTGCTCCGGTGGCTGAGGCGGAGTTCACAACCCTCGGCTAGTGCATAAATCTTGCGCTCCTCGACAACAAGCCCGCAGGTCAGCACACCACGATCAGCGAAAGGTCGCGATCGTGATAAAACTCGGGAAATCCGTGCGCTCCCGCCGGTCGCCGCCGCCGTTACCGCGCTCGAGCAGGTCGTGGATGAGCACGCGGGGCATGGAAGGGGTCCATGAGACATGGCCATTCAGTCTGAGGTCATGACGCTGCGGTCGCGGGCGGCAGCCGGCTGGGAGAGGTGCGCGGGCGGGGAGCCGACTCGAGGCGGTTACTGAGGGTGAGTGAGGGTGTCGAAGGCTTGCTCGACTAGGTCGGGCAGCTCGGGGGTGCCGTCGTTCTCGACCCAGGTGAGGATGGCGGTGCTAGCGGCCGCCAGGCAGGCGGCGACGGTGACCCTCTCGGCGAAGCTGGGCTGGTCGCCGCTGAGGGCCTGCAAGATGAGCTGCTGCGTGGCGATCTGGTCTGCCCACAGGCGCTCGCGGAGCGCTGGGGTGGAGACGATGAGCTTGTTCTGGGCGAACAGCGCGTCGCGGTCGGTGTCGTAGACATGGCGCAGTCCCTGCACCAGCACTGTGCGGATCCGGCGGGTCACTGGCCATGCGGCCGGGGTCTGTTCCAGCGCCTGGGCGATCAGAGGGTCGTAGCTGTCGGACATGGCCACGTCCTCTTTGGAGGGGAAGTAGCGGAAGAACGTCATATGCGACACGCCCGCCGCGGCCGCGATCTGCTCGACGGTGGTGGCCTCGTATCCCTGCTCGCGGAACAGCCGGAGCGCGCTGGCGCGCAGGCGGTCGCGGGTGGCGGTCTTCTTGCGCTGCCGCCAGTCCGGTTCGTGTTCCGTCACAAGGTCATCGTCGCGTACGAGAGCCCGGGGCTGTGGTCACGGGGGTCTGCGGTGAGAGCGTGCTGCCTGTGGCACCCCGTCCGGGCAGGTACCGCAGGCTGGTAACGATGGCGGCGACTGCGACAGCGGCGCAGACGAGCATGACGGTGCTCATGCCGTGCAGGAACGCCGCCCCGGCGGCGGCTCGCAGGGCGGGGCCGCCTGATGGCAGGCGGCTGGCGAGTTGCGCGGCCTGGGTGACGGAAGCCTGTGCGGTGGCGGCGTCGCGGGCGGGCAGGGCAGCGAGCGCGGGGTGCAGATCGCGAGCATAAGTGGTGGACAAGACGCTGCCCAGCACCGCGACGGTGATCGCCCCTCCGGCGTTGCGCAGAGCGCTGTTCAGCGAGGCGCCGATTCCGGCCTCATCGCCGCCAGCGGCGGCCATGACCACGTTCATCGCCGCACCGATGGACACGCCGGTACCGAGCCCGCACAGGGCCAGACCGGCGGCCGCGATGGCGTAGCCCGTGGCCGGGTGGACCTGGCTGAGCACGGCCAGCCCCGCCGCCAGCATCGCCAGCCCGGCGGCCACCGTCAGCCTGGTGCCGGATGCCCGGACGGCTGGGCTGGCCGCGCCGCCCGCGGCCAGCAGGCCGCCCATCATCGGCAGCAGCCGCAGAGCGGCGCTGACCGGGTCCTCGCCGAGCACGCTCTGGAGGTACTGGGGCACTGTGAACAAGATCCCGTACAGCGCCACGGAGACCGCGATGGTGGCGGCCGTACCCCAGGCGAACCGCTTGTCCCGGACCAGCGCCGGGTCGATCACCGGGGCCGGCGAGCGGCGCTCGCGGATGAGGAAGGCCGCCAGCAGCACTACCGAGCCGGCCAGCAGCATCCAGGTGGACGCCGCCGTCCAGCCATGTTCCGGCCCGTTGATGAAGCCCCAGACGAGGCAGGTGACCGCCCCGGCTGAGAGCAGCGCACCGGGGAGGTCCAGCGCAGGCGCGGCGGGGTTGCGTGACTCGGGCATCAGGATGGCGCCCGCGGCCAGGGTGACGCAGACGGCGGGCACGTTGATCCAGAACACCGAGTGCCACGAGAAGTGCTGCAGTAGCAGGCCGCCGAGCACCGGTCCCAGAGGCAGCGCGAGCGCGATAGCGGCGGTAAGGATGCCGATGGCCTTAGGCCGGTCATCATCGCCGAACGCCGCTGAGACGACCGCCATGGAGAGCGGGAACACGATCCCGGCGCCTAGCCCCATCAGCGCCCGCGCCGCGATCAGCTCTCCCGTCGAGACCGACAGCGCGCACCACAGCGACGCTGCCAGGAACAGCGCCAGCCCGGCCAGCAGCAGCCGCTTGCGGCCGAGGCGGTCCCCGGTCATCCCGGCAGGCAGCATGACCCCGGCGAAGACCAGCGTGTACGCGTCAACGAGCCACTGCAGGTCGGCGGTGCCGGCGTGCAGCGCTGCCGATATGGCCGGCAGCGCGATGTTCAGGATCGTCAGGTCCAGAGTGACGATGACCATCGACAGGCACGTCACGCCCAGCATCCACCATCGTCCGGCCCGCATCTGCATCTCCATGATGTTAGCTCATAACATGTTAGCTACTAACATACCGAGGATGCCGCAGGAGGACAACCGGTCAGCGCCGCCAGAGGCGCGTGGTCGATCAGATCCGGGTGCTCCAGTTCGCGCCGTTGCTGAGCATGCCAGGGATGATCACCTTGCCGTCGGGCAGCTTCACGTCCTCGAACGCGTAGTTGATGAGCTCGACGGTCTCGGCTATGCGCTTATCCCGCTCCCTGGGCTCGGCGTCGCCGTGGCCCCACGGCCCACTGCGCCGTGATGAGGACCTTTCAGTCGGCCCTGCCCGCAGTCATGCCGTTTGCCTCGGTCAGTATCTGGCCGGACCGCTCGGCAAACTCGCCTGCCGATGGCCGGTTCGCTTCAGGTCCTGTGCAACTCCGGATCAGGTCGGCCACTGAGGGCGGCAGGCCAGGTGACAGCGCCGTGGTGGCCGACATCACCCGGCGCAGCGCGAGCAGCCCGTCATCTGCGGGCAGGTCCTCGCCGAAGATGCACCGCCCGGTGATCACGCGGTGCAGCGTCACGCCGAGTGAGTACACGTCGGTCGCTGGCGTCGCCTGCACGCCCAGGAGCAGAGCCGGGTCGGTGTACTCGAGGGAGGCCAGCGGTCCTATCCCGGTCACCGTAAGTCCAGGAGCGATGACGTGGGCAAGACCGAGATCAGACAGCTTGCCGCCATGCTCGTGCAGCAGGATGTTCCCAGGCTTGATGTCGCGGTGTACCAGCCCGGCCGCGTGGAGCGTCGCTACCGCTGTCGCAGCGTCACGGACGGCCGTGATGGCGTCGTCCTGGCTGAGCGGCTGGCTGGGGTCGGCCAGCGATCCGCCAGCGATGTACTCCATTGAGTAATACAGAACGCCGTCGTGCTGGCCAGCGTCGTACAGGCTGACGATGTGGGGCGAAGGTACTGCGACAAAGGCCTTGAGCTCACGCGTCGCGCGCCTGAAGATGTCCGCTGTCGTGGTGCCAGCGAAAACCTTGACGGCCACGAACTCGGCATCCACCGGCAGCCGCGGCGGCTTATGGGCCAGGAAGAACTGGCCGTGATTACCCCACCCGAGCGACCTGATGAGCTCGTAGTCAGCGATTGACTGCACCCGGATCTCCTGGACTTGGCTCGCGCTCAGCTGCTGAGGTAGGACTCGAACCGCAGTGTGCGGTGCCCGATGTCGATGCTCGTGCCTGGCGTGATCTCGACGGCTTCGTGCGGCGTCAGCTGCTGTGGCTCTGCCACTGCAGGGTGATGAACGACCGAGCCGTTGGCCGAGCCCAGGTCGGTGACCTGCACACGCCAGCCGTTCAGCGAGACCCGCAGGTGCAGCCTGGAGATCGTGCCACCGGCGTCAACGACGCGCAGCGGCCTGGCCCGGTCGGCGGCAACGTCAGCGTCCTTCCCCGGGTCGCGCCCGAGCACGTAGTCCGAGTCCAGGCGGAAGGTCATGCCGTCGTCCAGCAGCAGGACACCGAGCGGGGGCCGGGGCCCCGTCTCGATGCGCGTGGTCATCTGCAGCATGCCAAGGCCGCAGACTCGGCAGTATGCCACGCCGGGGTCGTTGAAGTGCCTGACCTTGGGCTGCGGGCAGTACACGCCGTCGATCAGCACAGGCTCGTCGGCCACCGCGTCCTCTTGCCCGGGCGGCGCCTGCGTCGGCGCGTCCTTGCCGTCGTCCGACAAGATCAGCAGCACCGACTCAAAGCGGGATGCGGGGTTGGGCTCGTGCAGCTGCGGTTCAGGCTGCGGCGCTAGCTGGGCGTTCATCAGGGCCTGCAGGGGTAGCGGCGCCAGCCGTGTCGCAGGCTCGGCCGGCGCATGCTCCGGCACCTCAGCAGGGCCGTCCGGAACAAGGTCATCCATGTCCAGAGGCCTGGTCGGCGGCGCGGGCCGCTGGTCTGCCGGCATGGGCACCGCGGCTTGCTCCGCGTCGCCAGCGGGCTGTTCCGCAGGGCCGGCGGCCAAGCCGTCACCGCTGGCCATCACCGCAAGCGAGACGCCGCCGGCCTGGATGACTCCCCCATCGAGCCGTAGCCGGCTGTCAGGATCGCCATGACCCGGCAACATCAGCACCACCGTGACCAGCGGCCCGGTGAACAGCCTGCTGACCGGGATCACAGCGGCTTCAGCGGAAATGGTCAGCGAGACACCACTGACAGTGACCAGGGCTGTTGCTTCGCCGTGTACGAGGACAGCTGTCGCGCCGGCCGATGTCACTCCGGCACAGGCCCACGAAAGCGGCTGCTGCAGATCGAGAGCTGCCCGAGTGGCCCGGCGGACGAGGTCATTGCCGTCTCCTCCGGCCGCGGCGACCTCGTTCATCGCCGTCAGCAGCAGGTCCTCGCCGCCGCCAGCGCTGTCGCACAGCACCGCCAGGTTGCCGGTCCTGGCCAGGAGCGCGGAGCCGGGCAGCGGTGTGCACTGAGCCAGTCTCATACGAGCCGACCGCCGTGGAGCCGCCAGCGGAGCAACGGGACCAGCTCCCAGCCGATGCCCAGGACGAGCACGGTCGCCACGATGGTGACCGGTCTCTTGAAACACCACTTGAGCCACTGGCTGGTCGAGCGCACTGGGCCTATATTCTTGCACCGGCCACGGCGGCCGTTACTGACATTTATCCCCCACCCCTAGTGACGGGCTAGCTCGGCGTACCTAGCATGGCCACTTCACGGCGAGCTCGTCACTACCGCGTAACTATCACTATGGTGACGGTTTGCCCGCAGCTTTCATAGCCTTTCTCAGGGGCACGCGTAAGTGAAGGCAGTACGGAACATCGGATCAGGCACTGCCGATCACGTGGCTCAGGGCAACTGCGAACCGGTCGGAGGTCGCCTGGTCCCTGACGCTGACGCGGATCCAGCCCGGCGCCAGGCCCGGGAACGTCTCCCCGCGGCGGACGGCAAAGCCTTGAGCGTGCAGCCGGGTACGGACGTCGGCGACCGGCGTCGCCAGCAGCACGAACGAGGCCGCTGCGTCGGGCACGACCCGTGCTGCCGGGATGCCGGCGAGGCTGTGCAGCAGGTGCGCGCGCTCCCCGGCGAGCGTCGCGGTCCAGGCCTCCGCCTCCTGCAGCGCTGCGCGGGATGCGGTAGCGACGCACGCCGTGAGCGCGGGAGCCGACACCGGCCACGGCGGCTGAACGGCTGCCAGCCGCGCAACGATGTCAGGCGCGGCGAGCATGTAGCCGGCCCGCAGTCCGGCCAGGCCCCAGGTCTTGGTGAGGCTGCGGATGACAGCCAGCCCGGTGAGGTCGCCCAGGCCGGCCAGGGACTCCGGCTCGCCGGGCTGGCAGTCGGCGAACGCCTCGTCCACCACGACCAGCCGGCCGGGCCGGACCAGGCGCAGCAGCGCCTGCCGCGGGTGAGCAACCGATGTCGGGTTGGTGGGGTTGCCCACAAAGACCATGTCAGCGTCGCCCGGAATCAGCGCGACGTCGAAGGTAAACGGGTACGGCAGGATCACCTGGCTGACGTGGTGGCCAGCGGCCCGCATAGCGGCGTCGGGCTCGGTGAACTGCGGGTGGACCACAACCGCGTATCTGGGCCGCAGCGCCCGGGCCAGCAGCACGAACGCCTCGGCAGCGCCGGCGGTCAGCAGCACCTCACCAGCCGTCCGGCGGTGACGGGCGGCGACAGCCGCGACTGCAGCGCGCTGGTCGGGATATGCGGCGAGATCGGTCTCGCGGATCCGGGCGGCGAGCCAGGCCGGCGTTCCGGATGACCGGACGTTGACCGCAAGATCGGTGAGGCCGGGCACGAGGTCAGCGTCGCCGTGATGTTCCAGGCCGGCCTGCACGACGGCACGGTATCGCGGAACCGGCCAGGTCCGACGTTCGCTGAGCGCTCCGGTATCGTCGGCCGTGCCCTTGACACGGCACCCCGGCCGCCGTATCGCTGGCCACAGCACGGGAGGGGGCGCCAGCGCCAATGACCACGGGGTCGCTGCTGGTCGCGGGGACTGCCTCCGACGCCGGAAAGTCGGTGCTCACCGCGGGGATCTGCCGCTGGCTGGCCCGCCAGGGCGTACGGGTCGCGCCCTTCAAGGCCCAGAACATGTCCAACAACTCGGTGGTCGCGCCCGACGGCGCGGAGATCGGCCGGGCCCAGGCGATGCAGGCAGCGGCCTGCGGCGTGCCAGCCGAGGCGGCCATGAACCCTGTCCTGCTCAAGCCGGGCAGCGACCTGACCAGCCACCTGGTGATCATGGGCCGCCCGGCAGCCGAGGCAGCGACAGCTGGCTACTGGAACTCCGGCGGCGGGAGCCGAGAGCAACTGCTCGGGACAGTTCTCGACGCCTACGACGGCCTGCGATCCCGCTTCGACGTTGTCGTGTGCGAGGGAGCCGGCTCGCCGGCCGAGATCAACCTGCGCCGCCACGACATCGTCAACATGGGCCTGGCCCGGGCGCGGGATTTGCCAGTGATCGTGGTCGGCGACATCGACCGGGGCGGAGTGTTCGCCGCCTTGTACGGCACGCTGGCGCTGCTGGAGCCCGAAGACCAGGCACTGGTCAGTGGTCTGGTGATCAACAAGTTCCGTGGCCACCTTGGCCTGCTGGCGCCCGGCCTGTGCGAGATCACGGAGCTCACTGGCCGGCCGGTGCTTGGGGTGGTCCCGTACCTGGCGCGGACCTGGCTGGACGCCGAGGACGCTGTCGTCACGGAGGGGGGCTACGGCGAGCAGAGCGCAGCCCAGCCGGGCCTGCGGGTAGCGGTGATCCGGCTGCCCCGGATCTCCAACTTCACCGACGTCGACGCGCTCGCGCTGGAGCCTGGGGTCGCCGTCCGGTTCGTCACCACCAGGACCGGCCTCGACGACGCCGATCTCGTCATCGTCCCCGGTACCAGGGCCACCGTCGCCGACCTGGACTGGCTGCGCGGTCAGGGCCTGGACACCGCCCTCCGGGACCGGGCCGCGGCCGGCCGTCCGGTTCTGGGCATCTGCGGGGGCTACCAGATGTTCGGCACCCTCATCGACGACGAGATCGAGAGCGGCCGCGGCAGCGTGCCAGGGCTGGGCCTGCTGCCGGTGGCGACCCGGTTCGCGGCGGCGAAGACGCTGAGCCGGCCGTCAGGCTATGCCGCCGGGATAGCGGTCGAGGGTTACGAGATCCACCACGGCACCGTGCGGCGCAATGGCGGCGAGCCATGGTTCACCAGCGAGCCAGGCGGAGGAATGGCGCTCGACGGGTGCCGGCTAGGCCCGGTGTACGGCACGCTGTGGCACGGGATCATGGAGGGCGATGAGTTTCGCCGGGCGTTCCTGGGCGAGATCGCCCGGCTCGCCGGCCTGGACTTCACTCCCGCGCCGGGCACCTGCTTCGGGCAGGCCCGGCAGCAGCAGTTCGACGCGCTCGCCGACGCTGTCGAGGAGCACCTGGACACCAGCGCGCTGCTGCAGCTGATCACGGGCGGGCCGACACCTGGGCTGCCAGCTATCAGGGCCGGCGGATGAGGACGCGCACCCGGGCGCCGGGCTCTTTGCCGCCGGCCGACTGGCCGCTCGCATCGGGGCTGGCGGCCGGGGCCCTGGCCGATGCCCTGATTGGCGACCCGGCCCGCTGGCATCCCGTCGCCTTGTTCGGCCAGGCGGCGGCCGAACTGGAGCAGCTTGTCTACGCCGACTGCAAGCGCGCGGGCGCGGTTTTCACCGGGGGCAGTGTCCTGCTCGCAGGCGGCCCGGTTCTTGCCGCGACACGACTGGCCCGGCGCAGGCCCCTGGCGCGCGCAGCCCTCACCGCCACCGTCAGCTGGGCGGTGACCGGTGCCCGGTCGCTTGCCGCCGAGGCGCTGCGGGTCTCCGGCGCGCTCGCGGAAGGAGACCTGCCCGGCGCTCGCCTGGTGCTGCCGCGGCTGTGCGGCCGCGACCCCGAGCACCTCGATGCCGCCGGGATCGCCAGGGCCGTCGTCGAGTCTGTCGCCGAGAACACCAGTGACGCAATCGTCGCCCCGCTGGTGTGGGGCGCCCTGGCCGGCCCGGCCGGCCTCGCTTGCTACCGGGCCATTAACACGCTGGACGCGATGACCGGTCACCACTCGCCGCGGTATGAGCGCTTCGGCTGGGCATCAGCGCGCCTCGACGACGTAGCCAACTGGGCGCCCGCCCGGCTCACCGCCCTGCTCACGGCTGCCTGTGCCCCGGCGGTCGGCGGCAGTCCCGCCATCACCTGGCGTACCGCCTGGGGCGACGGCCCGCATCATCCAAGCCCGAACGCCGGCTGGTGCGAGGCCGCGTTCGCAGGCGCGCTCGGCGTCCGGCTCGGCGGCCCGCTCAGCTACGCGGGCCGTGCTCAGTACCGGCCCGAGCTCGGCGCCGGGCGCCCGCCGCGGGCCGCCGACATCGTCCGAGCCGTCAGGCTGAGCCGCGCCGTCACGGTAGCCGTAGCCGCGTTCAGCGCATCCTTGTCCTTGGCTTTCACCGACGCCGGCTGGATGCAGAGCGCCGCGCTGGCCGACTAGCAGAACTGGCGCGGCCGGCCCGGCAACGGCTGCTGGGCCCAGACGACCTTGCCGGTGCTCGTGTGGCGGGTGCCCCAGCGCTCGGCTAGCCGGGCGACCAGCATGAGGCCACGGCCGCCCTCGTCGTAGCGGTCGGCGCGGCGCAGGTGCGGCGCGGAACCGCTGCCGTCGAAGACCTCGCAGGTCAGGGAGGCGTCCAGGATTATCCGGAGCTGGATGGGCTGGTGGGCGTGGCGGATGGCGTTGGTGACGAGTTCGCTGACCAGAAGCTCGGTGGTGAACGTGATGTCCTCCAGGCCCCAGGCGGCCAGCTGGCGGGCGGCGCCAGCGCGAGCCTCGGCGACGACGGCGGGGTCGGCTGGCAGGTCCCAGCAGACGATCCGGTCCGCAGGCAGGGCACACGTCCGGGCGACAAGCAGGGCAGCGTCGTCTCCTGCTCCTGCCTGCTCGGGCAGCAGCGTCCCGACCAGCCTGTCGCAGATGGTGCCGAGCGAGAGGATGCCATGCGCAGGGCCATCGCGCCGCTGGTGAACGTCGCTCAGCACGTTGCGCATCGACTCCAGCCCGGCGTCGATGTCACGCTGGCGCGATTCGACCAGGCCGTCGGTATACAGCACGAGCAGGCTGCCTTCGGGCAGTTCCACCTCGGCTTCTTCGAAGGGCAGGCCGCCCACTCCCAGCGGAGGCCCGGCCGGCAGGTCGAGATAGGTCACGGTGCCGCCGGGGGTCAGCAGCGCGGGGACCGGATGGCCGGCCCTGGCCATGGTGCAGCGGCGCGATATCGGGTCGTACACCGCGTACAGGCAGGTCGCGCTGAGGTCCGCCGCGGCGTCTTCCTGCTCGGCCGCCAGCCGTGCGACCACGTCATCGAGCCTGGTCAGCAGCTCCTCTGGTTCCAGGTCCACGTCAGCCAGGGTCTGCACGGCGGTCCGCAGCCGTCCCATGGTGGCGGCCGCGTGGATGCCATGGCCGGCGACATCGCCGACGACCAGGCCTACGCGACAGCCCGACAGCCGTATCACGTCGAACCAGTCGCCGCCGACAGCGACACCGGAGTGCGCGGGCAGATAGCGGGTGGCCACCTCGACAGCCGACTGCTCGAGCTGACGCTGCTGGAGAAGACTGCGCTGCAGGGCCAGCGCGGTCGCGTGCTCGCGGCTGTAGCGGCGGGCGTTGTCCAGGCAGACGGCCGCCCGGGTGACGATCTCTTCGGCCAGCAGTATGTCTTCGTGGCCAAAAGGCTCCGCGCGCTGGTGGCGGGCGAAGACCGCGACCCCCAGCGTGGCGCCGCGGGCCCGGATCGGGACCACCATCATGGACTTGAGCTGGTGGCGGACGATGCTGGCGGCCTGCTCGGCGCGCGCGCCGACAGCCCACTGAGCAATGTTGCTGCCCGGGCCGGAGTAGCTCGCTGTCCGGCCCGCTTCCAGGCACTCCGCCACCAGTGAGTGTGCCGGGTAGGAGGCGACCTCGCCGGGCTGGGCCACGGCCTCGGGGACGCCATCCAGGACAGAGCCATTCGCCATCCGCCGCAGCGGGATCGTTCCGTGCAAGCGGCCTGTGACTGGCTCATCCCCGCGGACCACCGAGTCGAGGAGGTCGACCATGGCCAGATCGGCGAGCCGGGGCACGGCTACACCGACCAGCTCCTCGGCCGTCCTGGTCATGTCAAGGGTGCTGCCGATCCGGGTATTCGCCTCCTCGACCAGTGCCAGCCGCTCGCGGGCCAGGTGCTGCTCGGTCACGTCGAGCCCGACCGCCAGCACCCCGCGAACCTGGCCGTCGGGCCCGTCCACGGTCGAGATGAAGACATCGGCGACGTGATAATCCTGGTGGCCCGGTAGCCGGAGCCCGCCACGCCATATGTCTGGTTTCCCGGTCAGTGCCACCCGCCGTGCGCAAGCCAGAAATGAATCGGCTTCCGGCGCGGACGTCAGGTCGGTCAGCCGCAGGTTCAGGCCCTCGTCCTCGGTTCGCAGGCCCAATATGCGGCACAGCGCGCCGTTCAGCCGCATATACCGCATCTGCACGTCGAGGAGAGCCACGGCCAGCGGGCACTGAGCGACCGCCCAGTCCATCAACTCCTGCAGGTTGGTATCACGGAAGTCGCTGGCCAGGCCCGTCATCGGGTGCCTCATTGGTCATCATGCCCCCAGCGGATGCATTGAGTAACGATGCCTGATGCGTTTTGTCACAGCACGCTACCAGGGGTGCACGCCTGGTCAGGAAGACCGATGCTTGCTCAACCAGGGCATACCGCCCCAGTCCCGGCAGTGTTCAGGCAGAGCCGAACTCGTCGTCTGGGTGCCGGGCAAAGGCCTTGACCAGCCACGTGACCACGCAGATCACGCCGGCCGCGAACGCGGCCATGAAGATCCCCAGATGTGAGGATCCTCGTCAAGCCCTCAGCCGGTCTCAGGGTACGGGAGGGCAAGGGCGGTCTTGCTCCTCAGCTACGACCGGCCGGGGAGCCGGTGGCCGGGACCGGAGCGCCGGCCGAGGGAATCGTGACCGTGACGGACAGGCCGCCATCATCGCGAGGGCTGGCGGTGGCGGTGCCGCCGTGGATCGCGGCGATGGACGCGACGATGGCCAGGCCGAGCCCGAAGCCGTCATGGGACGTGCGGTCGCTGAGCCGCTCGAACGGCTGGAAGATGCGGCCGGCATCCGCCGGGGTGATGACGGGGCCGGTATTGGCCACGGTCAGCTGGCTGCTGGCGGCAACGGTCTGGGTGCTGATCCAGATGTCACCGGCGGCGGTGTTGTACCGGACCGCGTTGTCGACCAGGTTCGCGACGAGTCGTTCGGCCAGTACCGGATCGCCCGAGATGACGGCGGGCTCGAGCGTGGTGTGCGCCCGCCGGTCGCCGAGGCCGGCGGTATCGAGGACGTCTTCGGCGACAGTGGCCAAGTCGACCTCCTCGTGAATGGAAAGCCCGCGCTCGTTGCGCGCGAGGATGAGCAGTGCGCCGAAGAGGTGCTCAGCGTGATCCACAGCGGCGCGAATGTCCTCACCCATCGCGCGCAGATCGCCGGGCGCGGCGTCCGGGTTACCCAGAACGACGTCGACCGTCGCGCGCATGACCGCGAGCGGGGTGCGCAGTTCATGTGAGGCGTTCGCGATGAACCGTTGCTGGCCGTCAAACGCGGCCTGGAGCCGGCCGAGCATCTCGTCGAACGTCTCGGCCAGTTCGCGGAGCTCGTCGCGTGGACCTGTCAGTGCGACCCGACCCGACAGGTTGTGTTCGGACGCGGCGCGGGCGGCCGCGGTGATCTGGTGCACTGGACGCAGTGCTCGCCCGGCGAAGATCCACCCAAGGACCGCGGCGAGGGCAATAACCACGGCCAGCGTGATCAGCGAGTACTGCAGCAGATGCGACCGGGTAAGGTCACGCTGGACCTGCGCGCCCTGCTGCTGGAAGTACGCGGCGCACTTGACAAGCAGGCCCTGGTCGGGATGGGCGCTGTTCTCCACAGACTGGCACTGCGCCGCGATGCTGACCGGACGGCCCTGGGGGGAAGAAAGCTGCTGGTCCTGCCCTGACGTACCTAGCTGCGCCATCAGGCTGTAGCTGACGGCCACGACGATCGCGCCGCACACGGCGAACAGGCCGGTGTATAGCAGGGTCAGCCGGGCCCGGACGGTCAGCCGCAGGCGGCTCACATCCGGTACCCCTTGCCTACCACGGTTTCGATCAGCGGCGGGTCGCCGAGCTTGCGCCGCAGCCGGGCCATCGTCACCGACACGATGTTGCTGAACGGGTCGGCGTGCGCGTCCCACACGTGCTCGAGCAGTTCCTCCGCGCTGACCACGGCGCCGCCGGCGGACAGCAGCATTTCCAGGACCCCGAATTCCTTGCGGGTCAGCGACAGCGAGCGGCCGCCGCGGCTGGCGCGGTGCCGCGCAAGGTCCACGGCAAGGTCTCCGCGGCGCAGGACAGGCGGCGCGGACGGCGCGCGACGGGACAGAGCCCGCACCCGGGCGACGAGCTCGGCGAACGCGAACGGCTTGGGCAGGTAGTCATCCGCGCCCAGTTCCAGCCCGTCGACTCGGTCGTCGACGCCGGCGGCGGCGGTGAGCATGAGGATCCGCGGGCCGCCGCCGGCCAGGGTGCGGCACACCCGGTCGCCGTGCACGGCCGGCAGATCGCGGTCGAGCACGATCACGTCATAGGCCGTATGCGTGGCGGCCTCCAGCGCGGCGGCGCCATCGTGCACGGCGTCCACGGCCATCCCTGCCTGAGCCAGCCCCTGAGCGATCCGCCCGGCAAGCGTTGCATGGTCCTCGACCACCAGCACCCGCATCCCACCAGCATGCGCCGGCCGGCATGACATCCGTGCAACATCGCTGGTAGCGCTGGTGTCACCGGTCCGTGTGTAGAACTGCCGGCATGACGCCAGTCCCCATGATGAACGACAGCATCGGCATTGTGTGCCGGCCGCGGCGGGCGTGGCCGCCAATAGCGCGAGCCGCGGCCGCCATCATTTCCATGTCAGTCCTGACCCTCGTGGCCGCAGCGTGCAGCGGCAGCCCATCATCCACCGGTTCCGGCGGCTCATCGAACTCCCAGTTGCTCGCCTTCTCCCGATGCATGCGTTCACACGGCGTGCCGAACTTTCCCGACCCCAACAGCAGCGGAGAGCTGTCAAAAACCACTCTGCAGCAACTCGCGGCCAGCGATTCCCGGTTCCAGCCGGCGACCCAAACGTGCGCGCACTTGCTCCCCAACGGCGGCAGCGGGCCGACCGCCGCCGAGGTGCAGCAGGAGTGGAGCGGCATGCTGAATTTCGCACGGTGCATGCACTCACATGGCGTACCGGACTGGCCCGACCCCACCCCCTATCCGCCGCGTCCCAACGAACCTACGTTCATTGTGCCTGCCAGCATTCAGCCGATACCGCCAATCATTTCCAAGGTGGACGAATGCCTGCGGCTGGTGCCACATAACAGCGTCGTGGGTCACATAGGCAACCCCAGCTGGCGGAGCGCGCAGCAGGCAATGGCCGGATCGTGAGCGGAATAACCCCAGGAGACCATGATGAACGACAAGATCCGCTTCATACGCCGGCCATGGCCGGCCCGGCCGGCCGCAGCGCGGATAACGGCCGCCATCGTTTCGGTGACAGCGCTGGCCCTCGTGGCCGCTGCATGCAGCGGCAGCCCGTCATCCACCGGCTCCGGCGGCTCACCGAGCACGGCGGGGTCAGCGAAGTCCGCGTCAGCGGTCAGCTTTTCTCGCTGCATGCGCTCGCACGGCGTGCCGAACTACCCCGACCCCAGCAGCAACGGAGTGCTGCCTAAGACCAGCGCACAGCGGCTCGGCGTCAGCAGTGCTGTGTTCCAGGCGGGCGAGACGGCCTGTCAGCACCTGCTGCCGAACACCGGCGGGTCGCTCACCGCCAGCTCGCTCCAGCAGTGCTATCTGGCCGGCGTCTGCCCGCAGGCTCTGGTGCAGCGGGCACTGAGCGCCGGGCGGCAATTCGCCGGATGCATGCGCACCCACGGGGTGCCGAACTGGCCCGACCCCAGCGTGGATTCACAAGGGCGCCCTACTTTCGACATCAATGTGCCGCGCCCGGCACCACCCCAGGTCAGCACCGCGATCACTGAATGCGAGCGCTTGCAGCCCGCGGGCTCGCTGCTGGCGTGGGGGTGACGGCATGAGTGTGCAGCAGACGGAGGCCCCGGCGGCCGCGGAGGCAGGCGGGCCGCGCAGGCGCCGCCGGGGCGGCTGGGCAGCCGCGGGACTAGTGGCGGTGCTGGCGGCCGGGGCGGCGTCGGCGTGGCGCGCCGGGGTGTTTTCTCCGGCATCCTCTCCGGGGACTGGGCCAGGCACGCCCGCGCCGGCAACGGCGGCGGTGGTCAGGCAGGATCTGTCGGCGGTGATGCCGGTGTCCGCGACGCTGGGCTACGCGGGCTCTTACACGGTGACCGGGCAGGGCGGCGGGACACTCACCTCGCTGCCGGCGCCCGGACAGGTGATCAGTCAGGGGCAGGCGCTGTACACGACCGATCTGACCAGCCCGGTGGTGTTGCTGTACGGCAGCGTGCCGGACTGGCGGACGCTGGATGAGGGCATGACCGGTGCGGACGTCACCCAGCTGAACCACGACCTGGTCGCGCTCGGCGACGCCAGCAGCGCGGAGGTCGCGGCGCAGGGCTGGGATTACTTCTCCTGGGCAACAGCGGCTGGGGTCCAAAAGCTGCAAACGGCGCTGGGGATCTCCTCGCCACCGGGGTCGCTGCCACTGGGTTCGGTGGTGTTCGAGCCAGAGGCGCTGCGGGTCAGCTCGGTGAATGGGAGCCTCGGCGACCAGGCGTCAGGGCCGGTGCTGGCGGCGACCTCAGACCGGCACGTGGTGATGATCCCGCTCGATGCCTCCGACCAGTCGGAGGTCGCGGTCGGCGACACCGTGACGGTGACGCTGCCAGACGGGACGACGACACCGGGCGTGGTCTCCTCGATCGGCACGGTCGCGACCACGTCCGCGCAGGGGCCAGGCGCGTCCGGGTCGGGGCCGGTCACGACGATCCCGGTGACCGTGACGCTGACCGACCCGAAGGCGGCGGGAACCCTGGACCAGGCGCCGGTGACGGTGAACATCACCACAGAAAGCGTGAGGAACGCGCTGGCAGTGCCCGTGTATGCGCTGGTGGCACAGTCGCCGGGGCGATATGTGGTCGAGGTTGCCGGCCCGGGCAGCACGCGGCGCTGGGTGCCCGTGACGGTCGGGCCGGTCTTCGACGACGCCAGCGGGCTGGTGCAGGTGACCGGGGCGCTGACGCCCGGCCAGCGCGTCGTGACGGCGCCTGGGTCATGACCGCTGGCGTGCAGGCGGCCCTGGGGGCCGGGAGCGCGGCGGCCCGCGTTCCGGTACTGGAGCTGGAGCAGGTGACCAAGCTGTATCCCGGGTCGCCACCGGTGCGGGCGCTGACCGGCGTGAGCCTGTCGGTGACAGCCGGGGAGCTGACGGCCATCGTCGGCCCGTCGGGGTCGGGCAAGTCCACGCTGCTGCACCTGATGGGCACTCTCGACAAGCCGACCGCCGGGACCGTGCGCATTACCGGGATTGACGTGGCGAGCATGCGGGACCGGGAGCTGTCCGCGCTGCGGGCGTCCCGGATCGGGTTCGTGTTCCAGCAGTTCTTCCTCGCCGAGCATCAGACGGTGCTGGGCAACGTGGCGGACGGACTGCTGTATGCGGGCATCCGGCGCGGCGAGCGGCGGCGGCTGGCGCTGCAGGCCCTGCATCACGTCGGGCTGGCGCACCGGGATGCGGCCAGGCCGACTCAGCTGTCCGGGGGCGAACGGCAGCGGGTCGCGATCGCCCGGGCGGTGGCCGGCTCCCCGCCGGTGGTGCTGGCCGATGAGCCAACCGGGAACCTGGACTCGGCCACCGGGGCCGCAATCCTGGAACTGCTGGAAGAACTCAACCAGCACGGGACGACGATCATCATCATCACTCACGACCACGCGGTCGCCGACCGGACACGGCGGCGCATCGAGATGCTCGACGGCCACATCATCGCCGACACCAGCCCCGCCCGATCCCGGCCCGCGCAGGAAGGACCCTCATGACAA
Organism: uncultured Actinomycetota bacterium; assembly: GCA_963815375.1. Lineage (GTDB taxonomy): Bacteria > Actinomycetota > Actinomycetes > Streptosporangiales > Streptosporangiaceae > JASHPR01. The sequence goes on from CAWFGX010000001.1 coordinate 1,257,997, forward strand.
CCACATCCGGCCGGCCGACAACCCCAGTCGCGGTCCGGCTGCGGCCGGGGGACCTGGCCGGGCTGGCCAGCATCGGGCTGCGGACCCGCAGACTGCGCGCCGGGCTGTCGGCGCTGGGCATCGCGATTGGCGTCGCGGCGATCGTGGCCGTACTGGGCCTGGCCGCCTCCTCCCAGGCCACGGTTCTGAACGAGATCAGCCAGCTGGGCACCAACCTGCTGACCGTCACTCCCGGACAGGATCTCTCCGGCAACACAGCTGAGCTGCCGGAGGCGGCGCCCGGAATGATCCGACGGCTGAACGGGGTCGTTGCGGTGCAGGACATCGGCGGTGTCAGCGGTGTCTACGCCTACAAGTCCCCCAACATCCCCTCGATCGAAACCAACGCGCTCAGCGTGGACGCCGCCACCCTGAACCTGCCCGCTGTGGCCAGCACCAGCATCGCGCAGGGCCGGTTCCTGGACGCCGCGACCGCGCGGGAGCCGGTCGCGGTACTCGGCGCCACAACAGCGCAACTGCTGGGCATCGACCGGATTGTTCCCGGACTGCGGATATGGGTCGGCCCGAGCCCGGCCGTGGGCCAGTGGTTCTACGTGACCGGCACCCTCAGCCCGAGCATCGCCAAGCTGGCGCCGGAGATCGACTCCTCGGTCCTGGTCGGGTTCCCTGCCGCTGAGCATTACCTCGGCTTCGACGGGCACCCGTCGGAAATCTACGTCCGCACCACTCCGGACAACCAGTCCGTGACCGGCAGCGTCGACAGCCTGCTCGGCCAGCAGGCCAACCCGGAAAACCCCGGCTATGTCATGGTCTCCCAGCCCTCGGCCGCGCTCACCGCTCAGGCCGACACCAAGGGCGCGCTCGACACCCTGTTTCTCGGACTGGGCACGGTCGCGCTGCTGGTCGGCGCGATCGGGGTGGCCAACATCATGGTCATCTCGGTCCTGGAACGCCGCCAGGAGATCGGGCTGCGCCGCGCGCTCGGCGCCACCCGTGGACAGGTTCGCACGCAGTTCCTGGCCGAAGCCATCCTGCTGTCCCTCACCGGCGGCATCACGGGAATCATCGCCGGTGCGGTCGCCACCGCCACCTACGCCCACCTCCACGGCGAGCCCGTCGTCATCCCACCGCAGGCCTTGGCCGGCGGCCTGGCCGCGGCAGTCATCATCGGCGCCCTGGCCGGACTGCTGCCCGCCATCCGCGCCGCACGCCTGTCCCCCACTCAGGCGCTCTGGAGCATCTGAGTGGGGCCCTGGTCAGGCGCTCGAGCGAGCTGAGTGCGCCAGCAGCGGGACGAGGTACTGGGCGTCGGGGCTGCCCCAGCCGGTGACCGGGTCCCAGCCAGGCCCGGCGTTGTAGCCGACGAAGAGGCCGGTGGGCCAGAGCACTGAGTTGTCGCCGGTGACCACGTCGTGGAAGGCCTTGTGGTAGCCGGGGCCGCTGGCGATGGCGTAGATGGCCGGGTTGACGAAACCAAGGGGATGGCCGGCCTCCTGGTCGGCCAGCGCGATCACGCCCGCCCACAGCGGGGCGGAAGCACTGGTGCCGGAGGCCGCCCGGAGTTCGCCGCCGACGTAGGCCAGCGCCATTGCGGTGTTCTGGTCGGCGTCGGCGGCCACGTCGGGGACACCACGGGTCGCGGCCCACGTGACGTGGTCCTGGTAGGTGGGCCGGGGGAACAGGCTGCTGTAGCCGCCTCCGGAGGCATCGGTGTCGGCGTTCCAGGCCATCTCACCCTGGTAGGTGCCAGCTGGCTGGGCGGCGTCCAGGGCGGTGCCGCCGACCGCCAGCACCAGCGGGTCAGAGGCGGGCATGCTGACCTGCACGGGCGGGCCGTCGTCGCTGATCGCGCCGGTGTCGCCGGAAGAGGCGACGACCGTGACGTGGTGATCGCTGGCCTGCTCCAGCGCCGCGTTCAACTGGGCTACCTGGCCATGGGTAAGGGAGTGCTCGCCGACGCTGGCGCTGATCGAGATCACCGCGGCGTGCACGGCGACACCTTCCTGCACCACCTTGGCCATCGCGGCGACAGGTGAGCAAGCTGGTTTCCCGGGCTGTCAGCCCGGAGGGAAGATGGGCGTGGGTCTTAGTCCACGGCGAACCGCATTGGCCGCCGCATGGCGGGATGCATCAGGTCGCGCGGCGGCGGACCAGCCAGACGGTCACAGCGATGAGCAGCACCGACAGCGCGAGCAGCCAGCCCCCCTCGATCCACTGGAAGGGCCAGAACTGGCTGGCCGGATGATAGCTAGTCCACTGTGTATAGCCGTGCGAGGTGAGGCACTGCGCGAGGGCTACCGTCTTCGGCTTGCCGCCGGGCCCCACCGGGCCCTGAGGTCCCGCTGGGCAGAACCGCATGAGGAGGCTGTCGGGGGGTGGGCCGGCGAAGGCGAAGCTGCCTCCCTTGGTCCACCACTGGCTCGTGATCCACGCGGAAGCGGGCACGTTCACGTTGCTGGTGACCAGAGGGGCCAGGTAATGCTCGCGCAGGAACGCACCGGCGGCGAAGGCGAGCCCGGCGTAGGCGACCAGAGTGGCAACAATGGCGGGGACGACCCGGCGGATGAGCATGCCGGCCAGGGCACCGATCGCGAAGGCGACCAGCGTCCAGGCGGCGAACGCGATCCCGCGCAGGTCGAACAGGCCGGGAAAGAACGGGGTCACCTCGGAAAGGTCCAGGGCCTGGTTGCTCGGGGCGAAGTACGGCTGGTAGTACCAGGACAGCAGCACACTGAAGGCTCCGGCAGCGGCGGCCACTGGGACCGCTAGCAGCACCAGCTTGGCGAGCGCCCAGCGCCACCGGCCGAAACCCTGAGTCCAGGCGTACCGGAATGTACCGGTCTCCAGCTCCCGCGCCAGCACCGGCGCCGCGACGAACGCCCCGATCAGCACGGGCACCGCCTGCAGTATGAAGCCATTGGCCAGAAAGCCGTTCGTGCCAATGAAGCTGGTGCTCATGCCATAGCAGGCAGAGGCTCCTTGGTGGCAGGCGGCGACCGTGGCCGCGTAGACGTGGTGCGTTTTAAGGCCGGCGAGCCACACGCACACCGCCAGCGCGCCCAGGAGGGCAGCGACCCCGGCCAGCGCGAAGCGGTGCTGGCGCCAGGTGACCCAAGCCATCCGCCGCCATGGCACCGGCCGCGGGCTCGCGCCCTTCTCCGAACTGGCGGGCATGGTCAGCGCGGTCATTTCGTCACCTCCGACGGTTCAGCGTGCCGGCCGCGGACTGGGCCAGGCAGGGCTGCGGCACCGGGCTCGCGCAGGTAGGCCAGGGCGAGTTCCTCCAGTCCGACAGGATGCGTCTCCCAGCCGGGCGGGACCGGATCATCTGCGGTGGCCCGGACCAGCAGGTGGGCCTGGGCCTCCGCCCGGCTGAGGTGCACCACCGGCTGCTGCGCATAGTTGTCGGCCTCGGCGGCCGGGCCGGTCAGCACCCGGTGGCTGTCGAGCAGGTCGTCTACTTCGCCAGCTACCTGCACCGTGCCGCGCGACATCAGGATGAGGTAGTCGGCCACCCGCTCCAGCTCGCTGAGCACATGAGAGGAGAGCAGCACCGACACGCCGTGGTCGACCGCCGCCGTCAGCACCGTGGCCATGAAGTCGTGCCGCGCGACCGGGTCGAGCATCGCCACCGGCTCATCGAGCACCAGCAGCCGCGGACGGCGGGCCAGCGCCATGGTCAGCGCCAGCTGCGCCTGCTGGCCACCAGACAGCTTCCCGGCCTTGCGCCTCAGCGGAATGCCGAGATCGGCGAGACGGGCCCGTGCGTAAGGCTGATCGAACCGCCAGTTCAGGTTGGCTGTCAGGTGCAGCATGTCCCGGACGGACAGGTTCCTGTACACCGGCGTGTCCTGGGCGACGAACGCGATACCGTCCAGCGCCGCCGGGGATCCGGCGGCCAAACCGCCGAGCACGGTGACAACGCCAGCGGACGGTGCTGCGAGGCCGACCGCCAGGTTCAGCAATGTGGTCTTGCCGGCGCCGTTGGGGCCGACCAGCGCGGTTACGTGCCCGGCTGGGATTGCCACCGAGCACTCGCGCAGCGCCCAGGTGCTGCCGTACCGCTTGCCAAGGCCATTTGCCTCGAGGACGTTCATGCAACGCCCTCCGTTTGGCCGCCCGCCGCGCCGCCGCGATCAGGCTGGCCGCCGCGGCGCTTATGGAAATCCCGCAGCGCGCTGGTGAACAGCGCGACCTTCCCGTCCTCGTCAAGGCCTGCATCGTCAGCGGCGGCGAGCCAGCCGAGCAGGGTCTTGCGCAGCTCGGCGAGCTCGGAGAGAGCGACCTGGCTCAGCGCGGCCAGGACGAACGTGCCCTGGCCGGGGCGGCCGACTGCCAGGCCTTTGGTCTCAAGCTCCTTGTAGGCCTTCAGCACCGTGTTCGGGTTGATCGCGAGTGCGGCGACCACGTCCCGCACCTTGGGCAGCTGGTCACCGGGCTTGAGGTAGCCCAGCCGCAGCGCGTGCTCCACCTGCTGGACAAGCTGCATATAGGTCGGCACTCCGGTGGCCGCGTCCAGCCGGAACTCGATCGGCGACCCTGGCCCCCGGGGCGTGGGCGGTGGCACGCTCCCTCCCCCGCCGCCCCCGTTGGACGGGGAAGCGCCAGCCTGCCCGCTGATACCTTTATCTATATCCATAGGACAAAGATACAGACAGTCATGGCCCTGTCAAGCGGAACTGCTGGTCGTGCCAACGACCATGACCCGAAGCACCTGGCCAGCACTGCCGGCCTGGTCACCGAGAGCGGCGAGCCTCTGGTGAGCGGTGCGGTGTGGAAGCTGGAGGTTCGCGCCGGACCTGGCGGGCTGCGCTATCTCACAGTTCACCGGCGCAGGCAGGCACTCATCCTGACCACCAGCCCGGTCCGCCGGGCGGGGGCGCCGATCGAGTAGAGCGCGCCGCCGTCCATTCCTCACACTTGCGTCTCCTCCGCCGGAGACTCAAACCCTTCGCCCGGCGACACTGCAGCCCACCGGAATGTAAATTTATCGGCGTAGCGAAAGGCCGAGGACGGGTACACCCTGGGCTCCCGCGCCGCATAGGGGGGAATAGCGGCTAAGGAGTTGGTGGGAGGTACCCATCCCCGACGGCTCGATGATACAACTCCAATTTCGTTGGCGCTGCTCGTCCCGCTAGTGCGTATTTCTCGCGAACACGTCCTAGATATTGCTTGACAGTCTCGTCACTAATAGTCATCTTCCTGGCCACTGATTTCAGTGGCATTCCAGTGGCGTAGAGCTGGAGCGCACGCGCCTCCTGCTGGCTGAGGGCAGGTCTGTCGGCAGCGTCGTCGGTGGCGAAGATAGTGGCGAGGCGAGGCGAGATCCAGGCCCTGCCTGCGGCGACCTCCCTGATCGCCTCTTGTATCTGGCCGGTCTGCTCGCTCTTGAAGGCGTAGCCGAGCGCCCCAGCGCGCATCGCGGTCCGGACGGCGACCGGCTTCTCGGAGGCCGATAGGACGAGGACCGCCGGTCCCGCAGCGAGGATGGCGGCTACGTTGCGTTCGACGGTGCTTTCGTCTCTAAGGTCGAGATCGAGAAGGATTACATCCGCGTCCGCCCGGGCCCTAACCCGGCGCCCTTGTCGCGGACGGTCACCTGCAGACGGTCCAGGCCATGCCGCTGAGCGTGCGGAGCGGCGAGGCTGACCTTGAACCCAGGCCTGCCCGGTCCCGGCGTGCGCGGCCACATTACACAGGACCTCGCGCACGGCGGCCGAGATCGCGGCGGCGGCCGGCGCCGGGACAACGGGTGCCCGATCGCCGGTTATCTCCACCTGGACGTCCAGGCGCCGGGTGCGCATCTGCGCGGCGACAGCCTGAATGCCGCTGACCAGGTCGCCGTGGCGGCCTTCGGCTCCAGAGCCCGGATCGCCCGGATCGCTGAGCGCGCCTTCTATCAGCCCCACGTCCTGCCTGCACCGGCTCACCACCCGGGGCCAGGTCGTCGCTGCCGGATCGGGCCAGGGCGGTCATAAACCGCGGAGTCCGCACAGGCGAAAAGGGGGCAGGCGAACGTCGCCGCAGGTAGAGCGTTGCCACAAGCCGCCCACGCCACGACCGCGACGGGAACGGCCAGGCGCCATAAACTAGCTGTGTAAAACGAATTCCAGATGATTACCTGCACGGCGATGCAGGCTATTCCCGCACATCGCACCACCGATGCCAGGCGGGCGATCACTGACCTCAAGGTTGTCATCGCGGGGCCAATCGGCGCGGTTCCTAAACTGCCGGCGAGTCCCCACTGCGGTCGGTGATCCGTTATATCCATAAACCAGATGATAGGGCCAGCGAACGGGAAGTCTTGCCTCATTTGTAAAGTCTGCACGACTCTGCCGAGAAGGGATTCCAGGCGACGCGGCGCGACCGCGCGGCGATCTCAGTCAGCTGAGGCGGTTTGGCTGGGTGCCCACTGAGCACCGCTGGAGTCTCGCCGAACCCGGCTGGACACCGGGCACCACCCAGCGCCGGACGCGGCGCGGTCAGGCCACTCCGGGCTGGGCGCGAGACCTGCTCAGCGCCAGGAGCACCAGCCAGCCGAACACGCGAACCTGCTTACTACACCACAGACGCAAATCTGTAAACCGAAACTTTTCCACCAAATCAAGTCTTGCAGGCACTTGCCCATCTTTGTATCGTAAGGGCGGTTACGGCACTCCTTCGGGAGGCAGAATGCGTGGACCCTCGGTGGCACATGGTTTCCTGCCGCGGTTCGCGCTGCGGACGGCGCGCCCACCGCCGCCGCATCAGCGTCGCTGTCCCTAAAGGGACTCTCGTCCGTTGGCCGCCGCCCACAGCTGTCCGATCCGTTCAGCCTGTCCAGCCTCGGCCGGCGGTCCATTTATCCACGCAACCTGGTAACGCATTGGCTTGTGCCCACAATGAGCGGAGCCAATCAAGGGGGGAATGCAGCAGTCATTCCAGAGAGAGGAACGTGCTGTGCGCGCTGACCATCATGGCAACAGGCGGATACTAGGGCACTTGTTAGCGATCATCACGCCGATTGGGCTCGTTACCGGAGGAATGCTGGCCGTCAGCCCGGCGATCGCCACAGCGGCCACATCAGCATCGTCCCACTTCGCCTATGCATGCGGCAGCACCTTCAGGCCCGGCAAGATCAACTGCCTTGTGATCAAGAATACGTCCGCCCATCCGACTGCGCAGACCGTGCGGCCAGACGCGATCCCGGCTGGCAACGGCTACGGGCCCTCGCAGTTCCAGGCCGCCTATGGTCTGACCTCGGCGTCGGCCACAGACGGCTCGGGCACGACTGTCGCGGTTGTTGACGCCTACAACGACCCGTCGGCAGCCAGCGACCTGGCCGCATACCGGTCCGCCGCGGGCCTGCCGGCCCTGACGAGCGGCCAGTTCACCCAGTACAACCAGGAGGGCGCGACCTCGCCCCTGCCGTCCGAGGCCCCGGCCAACGATGACTGGACCCTGGAGGAGTCCCTCGACGTCGACATGGTCTCGGCGATCTGCCCGCTCTGCAAGATCGACCTGGTCGAGGCCAACAACGACAGCGGCGATGGCCTCTACATCGCCGAATCGACAGCCGCCACCACGCTGGGCGCCAAGTACATCTCGAACAGCTGGGGCGGAAGCGAGACATCCACCGACACCACCTTCGACTCCGAATACTTCGGCGTATCGGGCGTGGTCTACACGGCATCCGCCGGTGACTCCGCCTACAGCGCTGGCGTCATCTACCCGGCCACCTCCCCGAACGTCGTCTCGGTCGGCGGCACCACGCTGAACACTTCCTCCAACGCGCGCGGCTGGACCGAGAGCGTCTGGAAGACCAGCTCGACAGAGGGCACTGGCTCGGGCTGCTCGGCCTTCGAGCCGCAGCCATCGTGGCAGACGTCCATCTCGATCATTCCGCCCGCCTGCTCCGACCGTGTCGACAACGACGTTGCCGCGGACGCCGACCCCAACACCGGCGCCGCGGTCTACGACACATCCAATGGCAACGGCGGATGGCTGGAGGTCGGCGGCACCAGCGAGTCCTCACCGATCATCGCGTCGGTATTCGCCCTGGCCGGCAACAACGGCAATGGCGGGAACAAGGCGGCCGACTCGATTTACACCCACACGGGCAACCTGTACGAGGTCACCGCGAGCAACAACGGCACGTGCACGCCGCCAGCGGCTGACTCCGTGCTCTGCACCGCCACCGGCGCCGCGAACACCTACAACGGCCCGACAGGCTGGGGCACGCCAGACGGCCTCACCGCGTTCCAGAGCATCGGGACGACCGGCAACACGGTCACGGTCAGCAACCCCGGCAACCAGACGGGCACTGTCGGAACCGCGGCCAGCCTGCAGATCAGCGCGACTGACTCCGCCTCCGGCCAGACGCTCACCTACAGTGCCACCGGCCTGCCCGCGGGCCTGTCGATCAGTTCCTCCACCGGCCTGATCTCCGGCACACCCACCACCGCCGGAACCAGCAATGTCACGGTCACCGCCAAGGACACCACCGGTGCCTCCGGATCTGCCTCCTTCACCTGGACTGTCAACTCCGCGACCGGCAACACGGTCACAGTCACCAACCCCGGCAACCAGACAGGCACAGTCGGAACCACGGCCAGCCTGCAGATCAGCGCGACTGACTCCGCCTCCGGCCAGACGCTCACCTACAGCGCCACCGGCCTGCCCGCAGGCCTGTCGATCGGCTCCTCCACCGGCCTGATCTCCGGCACACCCACCACCGCCGGAACCAGCAATGTCACGGTTACAGCGAAAGACACCACCGGTGCCTCCGGATCTGCGTCCTTCACCTGGACCATCAACTCCGCCAGCGGAGGAGGCTGCACAGCGAAGCAGCTGCTCGGCAACCCGGGTTTCGAGACAGGTTCCATAGCACCGTGGACGTCCACGGCTGATGTACTCGCCAGCACGGCCGAAGGCGTCCCGGCCCAGAGCGGCTCCTACCTGGCCTGGCTGGACGGCTATGGCGCCGCCCACACGGACACGGTCGCGCAGACGGTCACGGTCCCGGCCACCTGCAAGAGCGCAGTGCTCACCTACTGGGTCGAAGTCAGCTCGACCGTTACCAACACGACCAGGCAAGCGGAGAACAACCTGGTGCTGGACATCCTCAACTCCTCAGGGACAGTGGTCCAGACGGTCCCGGTGGCGACCGCAGCCAACAACGGCACCAGCTACGTCGAGTACTCCACCAACCTGGCCTCGTATATCGGCGAGACCATCACCGTCAAGTTCGTCGGCACTGAAATCAGTGGCGGGAACACCAGCTTCTTCGAGGACAGCAATGCGCTGAACGTCGACTGAGCTGACCCGTGACCGGGGTGGCCAGATCGGATACGGCCACCCCGGTCACGAGAGAACCGGACCCGCTGGGCGGAGGCAGCCGCAAGATCTGTCGCCCACGCGATGGCGGCGCTAGCCCAGCCTCGGGAAACGGCCGCAAAAGCCCGGAACACGAGTACCATTGTCGACGGACTTTTGTACTCTAATGCACCAATGAGTGATGAGAGTATCTTTATTTCCATTTGTGCCATTTGTGCATTTGTGAAGGCGTGCCATGACCGGTTCTTCGAATCCTGCTCCGCGACCACAGCCCGGGCCGTCTGTCGCTGCCGCAATCCTCACCTGCTGCCTCGGTGCCTATGCCGTCGCTGCCGCGTTGCTGCACCGATCAGGTACGTCTGGGGTGTGGATGACGGTGGCCGGCGGTGTCGCGGTCGCCGTTGCGCTGGTGGTCGTCGTCTTCCTCTGGCTGGCCTGGCGCGCGGGTGCCCGCCAGCGCGACGAGCTGACCGGGCTGGAGCTGCGGGCATCTCAGCAGGAGGCCAAGCTCATTGCGCAGGCCGAACGGATTGCCGACCAGACCAGCCAGCTCGCTCATCAGGAGGAGCGGCTTGCGCAGGCGCGTGGCCGGGAGCAGAGCCTGCTCGATGAGCAGAGCGCGTTGCGCGCACGCCTTGACCACACCCGCGCCGCCCAGCAAAACCTGGCCTTCCAGGAAGCCGCGCTCCGCCAGGCCCTCGACCACACGGTCGCGCACCGGATGCCTGCCGCGTTCGAGGGGCGGGACGCGCCGTCTGCGGAGCTGCCCGACGACTTCGACGCGGAGCTGGGCAAGCTACTCGACCAGCTGGTGACCGAGGCCGCCCAGGCGGGAGACCGGAGTGAGTCGGTCCGTTCGGCGGTGGTTTCCCTTTCCCGCCGAGTGCAGACGGCGGCGCACCGCATCCAGGAGGAGGCGACGCTGATGGCGGAACGCCACCCGGGTGATCCTGACGTGCTCGACGTGTCCATGCGGGTGGACCACGCGGCGGCGCAGCAGGCCAGGCATGCGCAGTCGATGGCCGTGCTCTGCGGCGCGTGGCCTGGCCAGCAGTGGTCTGAACCGCTGCCGCTCGTGGACGTCGTACGGGCCGCGGCCGGCCGCATCATCGCTTACCGGCGGGTCGAGGTGGCCGGCGATCCTGACATCGCGGCGACGGCAACGGTCGTCGAGCCGCTCATCCACCTGGTCGCCGAACTGCTCGCCAACGCTACTCAGTCCTCACCGCCGGCGACGTCTGTGCCGGTGACGATCCGGGCGGTGCAGCGCGGCGCGGTCATCGAGGTGCACGACTGCGGCGTCGGCCTCGATGACCACCGGCTGACTCAGGCGCGCGAGATCGCCTCCGGCGCCCGCCTCATCGGGCTTGAAGAACTGGGCGAGTTCCCGCAGACGGGCCTCGCGGTGGTTGGCCAGTACGTCCATCGGCACGGGCTCAGGGTCGATGTGTCGGAATCCGTGTACGGCGGGGTGCGCGTAGTCGTCGGTATTCCGAACGAGCTGGTGGATACCGTGGCGCCTGCGGGAACGCTGACTGTGCCGCCGCGGACGGGCCCGGCCGCGGATGAGGAGCCGGCGGTCACCGAGGACGACCGGCGGCCACTTGCGCGTCGGCGTTCCCCCAGGCACGAAGCTGATGGTCCGGCTGCGGCGGCTGCCGGGCCCGCGACAGCCGGCCCAGCGGCGGACGCTACGGCACCAGACAGTGCTGAGCCCGACAGTGCTGAGCCCGACAGTGCTGAGCCCGACAGTGCTGAGCCCGACAGTGCTGAGCCCGACAGTGCTGGCCTGGCCGAACGACAGTCTCCAGAGCAGGCCGGTGCGTGGATGAACGCGTTCCTCAGCGGGGACGCGGGCGTCAACGACCGCGCTGGGGAGCGCAACGACTCAGCAGAGCAGGAGCTGTGATGACTGTCGAGCAGAACTGGATGCTTGACGAGGTGACCATGGTTCGCGGCGTCCGGCACGCAGTGGTGCTGTCAGCCGACGGCCTGGTGCGGACGCACTCGTCGGAGACGAGCAAAGACGACGCCGAACGCCTGGCCGCGGCGTGCGCCGGGCTCAAGTCGATCGGGCAAAGCCTGGCCAGGCAGTTCGGCACCGGCGTGGGCAATGCCCGGCAAGTCATGGTGGAGTTCGACGGGCATGGCGGCTACCTGTTCGTGCGCGGCGCCGGTGACGGCTCGCACCTGGCCGTTATCACGGAGCAGGGCGTGGACCCGGCACTGATCGCCCAGCAGATGCAGGCGCAGGTGCTCAAGATCGGAGAATCCAACTTCGGCACCCCGCAGCGCGAGGACTGACGGGACCCGGCACATGAGCAGTACGGGCGAATACCGTGACCGTCCGGTCCGGTCCTATGTCCTGACCGGCGGTCGCACTGTTCCTACCAGGAACACCATCAGGCCGGAAACGCTCGTGATTGCCGCGTCGCCGGGCAAGCCGCTCCCGATCTCGGCGGGCCGGACGGAACGGGCGCTGCTCGGCATGTGCCAGAGTCTGCTCTCGCTCGCCGAGGCCGCCGCCTACCTGGAACTCCCGGTGAGCGTGGTGCTGGTCGTCGCCTCCGACCTGGTCGATTCCTGTCACCTGGTGGTGCGGACCGCCGACGGCGCGCCGGTCAACCGTGAAGTCCTTGAGGAGCTGCTCCATGGCCTACGCAAGCTCGCCTGACGGCACCTCGGAACCTGAAGGCCGCTATCTGGCCGAGACTGTTCAGCGGTCGGCGAAGATCCTGGTGGTCGGCGCGTTCGGGGTCGGCAAGACCACGCTGATTGGCTCGGTCAGCGAGATCGCGCCGCTGCGTACCGAAGAAGCGATGACGACGGCGAGCGTAGGCGTGGACGACCTGGCAGGCCTGGGGGAGAAGAAGGCCACCACGGTAGCGATGGACTTCGGCCGGATCACGGTCTCGCCGCGGCTCGTGCTCTATCTGTTCGGGATGCCCGGACAGCGAAGGTTCTGGGATCTGTGGGACGGGCTGGCGGAAGGGGCCGTCGGTGCCCTCGTACTCGCCGACACCCGCCGAATTGAGCAGAGCTTCGAGGTGCTCGATCAGCTCGAGACACACACCGCCGGGCTGCCGTTCGCGCTCGCGGTCAATCAATTCCCCGACACCCCGCGGTACAGCGAGGGCGAACTCGCCAACGCTCTCGACCTGCCACCGCGCACTCCGGTCACCAGCTGTGACGCCCGGGACCGCGCTGGCTCGGTCAAGGCCCTTATCACTCTTGTAGAGCACACCCTCGCCAACCAGAAAGTGCCATCATGACCTCCGCAGTCCCCGCGCCAGCCCGGGTTGCCGGCCGGCTGTCCGACCTCGACGGCCTGACCCCGCTGGCTGAGACCACCGCTACCAGCGATCCTCAGGCTGCCTACCAGCGACTGCGCGACCAGTGGGGGGCAGTGGCCCCGGTTCAGCTTGAGCCTGGTGTCAACGCCTGGCTGGTGCTTGGTTACGACGAGATCTGCCAGGTCGTCAAGCATGAGCGGGTGTTCTCCCACGACCCGCATAACTGGGGGGACTTCGCCGAAGGGCGCGTGCCGCCCGACTCCCAGCTCGGCCCGGCGATGTTCCCGAGGGAGCACGCCTTCTTCAAGGACGGCGACGTACACCGCAGGCTCCGCGCGCCCCTCGACGAGGCGGTCAGCGGGCTGCCGCTGCGCCAGGTCAGCCGGGAGAACAGAAAGATCTGCGCCGACTTGATCGCCGGGTTCGCCGCGAACGGACGGGCTGACCTGGTATCCGACTACGCGGCGATAGTCCCGATGCTCGCCATCGGGAAGATGGTTGGCCTGGACGTCACGCTCGGCCAGGAACTGCTGGATTGCCTGCATACGCTGTACGGCGGGGGCGGGGACACCCATGCGGCGAACCAGCGCTACGAGGAGATCCTCACCGATCTCATGCGGTCACGCCAGGCGGTGCCACGCGACGACCTGACCAGCGCCTTCGTAAGCCACAAGAACCTGCATGACGACGCCGAGATCCTGCAGACGATCGTGCTGATGGTGTCCGCCGGGCTTGAGAGCGAGGTGACCTGGATCGCGCAGACGCTGCGGCTGATGCTCACCGATCCCCGGTTCGCAGGCCGGCTGCGCGGCGGGCGACTCGGCGTGGACGACGCGCTCGATGAGGTGCTGTGGCGGTATCCCCCGCAAGCCAACCTGCCGGCCAGGTTCGCCCTGCGCGACGTCGACCTGGGCGGCCAGCCGGTCGCAAAGGGCGACGTGCTCATTCTCGGCCTGGCCGCCGCGAACGCCGACCCGAGGGCTCACAGCGATGACCTGTGGAACGAGATAGGGAACCGGTCTCACCTCTCGTGGTCGGCCGGGCCCCACGCTTGCCCGGGACATGTCCCGGCCCGGATCATCGCCAAGAACGCGGCCGAGACCGTCCTGCACCTGCTCCCGGACGTACGACTGGCCATCCCGGCCGAGGACATCGGCCTCGTCCCGTCGCCGTGGGGCCGCTGCCCGGCTACCCTGCCCGTCACATTCACCCCGACTGTCCCACAGTAATCGCGATCTGCTGGCGGATGACCGCCTCGACCGCTCAGCGCCCGCGCCACACCCCGGGCCTTCTCCGCGCTCTGTGACTTGCGCAGGAACGGATCTCGCCTTACGGAAATCTTCCATGCCGGAGCAACGGCCAGCGAAAAAGGAGAAGCAAGTCAATTCGAGTGGCGGATGAGGCAAATCATTCGGGGATTGACAAGGCGGATTGCGGTTGTGATATTGGCCGTGAGACAAACCCTCACGATGGCAGAGGTTCCGGTAAAAAATGAAGATCGATCTCTTCAATGAGATTCAGGATCCGCGGCCATGGACCGAGGGCCACGAGCACCTCCGCTTGCTGCAGGCAATCGAGCAGGCCGAACTGGCCGACGAGCTTGGCTACGGCTGCTGGTGGCAGGTGGAGCACCACGGCGGGGAGGAGTTCAGCCTCTCGTCGGCCCCGGAGATCATTCTGGCGGCGATATCCCAGCGCACGCGGCGTATCCGCCTAGGCCACTCCGCCGTGCTGGCGCCTGGCGCGATCAACCACCCGGTGCGGGCCGCCGAGCGCGCAGCGACCCTGGATCACCTCTCCGGTGGCCGGCTGGAGGTGGGGCTGACCCGCTCCACGGTGCCGGAATGGCGCCTGTTCGGCGTCGATCAGGCTGAGGTCGCGGAGCAGACCGAAGAGGCCTTCCAACTGGTCCCGAAGCTGTGGACCAACGCTCGGGTCACCCACGACGGCCGCTTCTACCATCTTGATGACATACCGGTTCTGCCCAAGCCATTCCAGCAACCGCACCCCCCGCTATGGCAGGCCGGCTCGAGCCCTGCGTCCTTCTCAGATGCCGGGCGCCGCGGCGTGGGCGTGCTGGGCACTACCTTGTGGGAGCCGCTCGACTACGCCCAGCGAATGGTCCGTTTTTACCGCAGCGCGGTCGCACAATGCGACCGGCCGGTAGGCGCGTACGTCAACAACCAGGTCGCTTACTTCACCTTCGTGCACTGCGCCGAGACCGACGAGCAGGCCATGCGCGACGGGGCGGCCGCAGCTGCTGCCTGGTACACGGTCACCGCGCTGACATTCTTTGAGGCCGCTGCGGCCTATGCCGAGAGATTCGCCAATGAGCAGAAGCTGATCCATGACCCCTCAGGCGGCGGGCTGACCGGGCAATTCCTGCGCGGCGAAGCGGATTTCGCTGCCCCGAACGACGCCCAGCATGCCATCGCTAGCATCCTGCAAGGTCAGCCCGTTCCGGAGGAGACGCTGTTTGATGCGCTCTACGCGCAGGGTTCCCTGATCGTCGGCTCCCCGCAAACCTGCCGCGAGAAGATCAAGGCATTCGCCGACCTCGGCATTGACAGGCTTATGACCTTCCAGCAGGTCGCTGCCCTCCCGCACGACAGCGTCATGCGCAGCATCCAGCTGATCGGCGAGCTAATCCCCGAATTCGACCCGGGTGCCGAACTCGATCCTTCGCTGGCCGCCACCAGCGCTGACTAGTGCCGCAAGCCAATGTTTGCCCAGTTTGTCGGTGAGGCGCCCGCTTCAATTACCGTGGACCCAAACCCACTCAGGTAGTGGGTTTGGGTCCACGATCCTGAATAAGCTGGTTGCCGCTCCGGTCAGGTTGACGAGCTCGCGGAGTATGTCCGACGTGATGTCGGGGAGGGACCGGTTTTCGCCTTCGCGGATCCACTGTGCGAACGCGATTCCAAACACCGTGGCCCCGGACTGGGCCGCAAGGGTGGCCGCTGGCTCGCCGATGCCTCGCGCGCGCAGGGCCTCGGCGACCGTTGTGGCAAGGCCTGAGAGTTTGTGCAGTTCGCGTTCTTGGAGCGCGGGGTTCTGGTCGATGACGGACTGTCGCAGGCGGGAGTAGGGGCGGCGTTCGTCGGGGAAGAACGTTGCCACCGCTTGCAGTGCCGAGGCGACGACCTCGATCGGGGATGCGTCAGGCGCTGCGGCATCTACCCCGTCGAGGAACGACTGGAGGAACTGATCCTGTCCGTAGAACAGCACCTCACGCTTGTCGCTGAAGTGCCTGAAGAAGGTGCGCTCGGTCAAGCCCACGGACTGCGCGATCTCGGCGGCAGTCGTCTGCTCGAATCCGCGAGTGGCGAACAGCTCAAGTGCCGCTGCCTGCAGGCGCTCTCTCGCACCCGGCTCCCATCGCACCATGGCGCCGAGTTTAGTGATGACAGTGACTGTCGTACAGGTGTATCGTGATGTCTGTGACTGACATCAGTCACTGACATCACTGGATCAGCTGCTCCGATTATGACGGAGCCGAAGGGAGACAGGGCCATGCGCGTATTCGTCACCGGAGCCTCCGGATGGATCGGTTCCGCCACCGTCGATGAACTTCTCGCCGCTGGACATGAGGTCACCGGGCTGGCCAGGTCGGATGCTTCCGCGGCCGCCCTCCAGGCAAAGGGGGCTCGCGTCCGGCGCGGCGATCTCGACGATCCCGCGAGCATCCGTGCCGGCGCTGAGGCCGCCGAGGCCGTCATCCATCTCGCGAACAAGCACGACTGGTCCAACCAGGCTGCCACGATCGCAGCCGAGCGAGCCGCGGTCCAGACCATCGGCGATGCGCTCGCCGGGACCGGCCGCCCGTTCCTGTTCGCTTCCGGCGTCGCCGGCCTCACCCAGGGCAGGCCCGCCGCGGAAAACGACCCGTCGCCGTTCCATGGCCCGGATTCCCCGCGTGGGGGCAGCGAGAACCTCGCATTCGAATACGCCGGCCGCGGCGTGCACCCCATCGCTCTGCGGTTCGCCCCCACCGTGCACGGAGCCGGCGACCACGGGTTCATCGCGACGATCGCCGCGGTGGCCCGAGAAAAGGGCGTCTCCGGCTACCCGGGCGACGGGACCAACCGGTGGGCCGCGGTACACCGGCCCGATGCCGCGCGCATGGTCGCTCTTGGACTCGCAAAGGCTCCGGCGGGCGCCCGCCTGCACGCCGTCGCTGAAGACGGCATACCCAGCCGCGACATCGCGGAGGCCATCGGCCGGGCCCTCGGCCTGCCCGTCACGTCGATCTCCCCTGATGACGTCCAAGACCACTTCGGGTGGATCGGCACATTCTTCAGCATGGATCTCGCAGCGACGAGCACGATGACGCGGGAGCTTCTCGGCTGGTCACCCGCAGGCCCGACTCTCATCGAGGACATCGACGCGGGAGGGTACTCGGAACCCGCGCCGATCTCCGAGTAAGGGCTCGGGAGTGGGCCGGCCAGCTGGCTCACTCGCGGAGGGCGCGCAGAACCGCGTCGTGAACGGTGACCTCCTCGCCATCCAGAACTGCCTGGCGGGGGCGGGCCTCGGCTGCCTCGATGGTCCAGCCCTCGCCTAGCGAGGCGGCTACCTCCCCGGCCGTCCAGCCGTACTCGACCAGGTCGGGGCGCGGCACCTTCTCCATGTCGCTGAGGCAGTGACCAACCACAAGCAGTGTGCCGCCCGGTGCGACCGCAGAGGCGAGATGACGGAACAGCGTCTGCTGATCGGACTTCGGTACGTGCAGGAAGTGGGCGGTGACCAGGTCGTACGTTCCGGGCGCCGGGACCTTGGCCAGGTCGGCGTGCAGCCAGGTGATGGCCAGGCCGCGCTCGCTTGCGCGCTTGGCGGCCCGCTCGATGGCCACGCCCGAGATGTCGGCGGCGGTGACCTTCCATCCCCGGGCGGCGAGCCAGAACACATCACCGCCCTCGCCGGCGCCCGCGTCCAGCGCCGTACCGGGCGGGAGATCCGCTGCCTCAGCGACCAGGACGACGTTGGGGTTGCCGCTCCAGATCTCCGGCTTAGCCCGGTACCGCTCGTCCCAGGCCTGCTCCCCGTGCGGAGCCGCATGATCGTTGGCCCCGTGGTCAAGGGCCCCGTGGTCAAGGGCCCCGTGGTCAAGGGACCCGTGGTCAAGGGACCCGTGGTCAAGGGACCCGTGGTCAAAGGACCCGTGGTCATGGCTCTCGCTCATGCGCTCTTCCTCACGGTGGCCATAGTGACCGCGCGGCTGGTGTCCTCGGCGACGAGGTCCATGTTGATCGCGGAACCGGCCATCAGCCCGGCCGCTGCCGAGGTGATGACCTGTGCCTGTGGGTCGGCGACATTGCCGGCGACATAGATTCCAGGCACGCTGGTCGCGCCGCCCGGGTCCGCCGCGATCCGGGTCGCGATCACCTGCCCGCCGACGCTCACCTCGACCGGGGCAAGGCCGAACGGCGCAAGCAGATCCGCGTTGGCCACGAACTTCGGTGCGACGATCAGCGCATCCAAGGCGACGCGGGTGCCGTCGGCGAGCCGGGCTCCGGTCAGGTGGCGAGCGCTGGCCTCGACCTCAGCGACGAGACCGTCGATGACCCGGATGCTGAGCGCGCCGAGCTGGCCGGCTTGCTCCGCGGCGAACGGAGCGGCGGTGTGGCGCAGCACGGTCACCTGCGGGGTGAGCTGCCGGAAGAGCAACGCCTGGTGCACCGCACCGGGCCCGGTGGCGAGTATCCCGACGTGCTTGTCGCGGACTTCCCACCCGTGGCAGTACGGGCAGTGCAGAACGTCGATGCCCCACCGTTCGGCCAGGCCGGGTACGTCAGGAAGCTCATCGTGCAGCCCGGTCGCGACCAGCAGCCGCCGCGCGGAGACAGCGCGGCCGTTGACCTCGGCCCGGAACAGATCGCCGTCCCGGCTTAGCGAGCTGACCTTGCCCGTCTCGAGGATCCCCCCGTACCTGGCAACCTCGGCCCGGCCCGCTGCGTAGAGCTCCGCCGGGGGCGTGCCGTCGCGGGTGAGGAAATTCTGCACATGGTCCGCCGGGCTGTTGCGCGGCTCACCTGCGTCAGCCACCAGGACCGAGCGACGCGACCGGGCCAGCGCGACCGCGCCACTCAGTCCGGCCGCGCCACCGCCGATCACGAGTACGTCAGAGATCTCGTTCATGGGCCCACCATCGGCCGCCGGCCCGCGAGTTGACAAATTTTGTTGCCGGATTAGCAATAAGGTGTGGAACACGATCCCGTGCTTGACGCTGTCGGACAGCGGCTGCGATCGCTGCGAGAGCAGCGCCAGCTATCGCTAGCCAGGCTGTCGGCTACGACCGGCATCTCCACGAGCACGCTGTCGCGCCTGGAGTCCGGCGGCCGCAAGCCGACCCTGGAGCTGCTGCTGGCCCTGGCCCGCTCGTACGAGGTACCGCTCGATGATCTCGTCGGCGCGCCGCCAGCGGGCGACCCGCGCGTGCGGCTGCAGCCGTTCCGCCGCAATGGCCGGACGCTCATCCCGCTGACCCAGCGGCCGGGCGGGCCGCGAGCATACAAAATGATCGTCCCGCCAGCCGGGCCCGACGGCGACACCGGGCAGAAGGTCCACGAGGGTTATGAGTGGATGTACGTGCTGTCCGGCCGGCTGCGGCTGCGGCTCGCCGAGCACGACTTCGTCATGAACGCCGGCGAGGTCGCCGAGTTCGACACCCGCATCCCGCACTGGTTCGGAAGCGCCACTACGGAGCCCGCCGAGGTACTGACCCTCTTCGGCCCGCAAGGCGAGCGTATGCACGTACGCGCCCGGCCAAAGGACGCCCGCAAGCGCTGATTGCCTGCAGGCGCCCGTTATGCCGATGGTGGCCGTGGGGACTGCCCACCAGCCCAGGACCGGCCCGCGGGCGCGGTTGAGGTCTTGACAGCCACTTATTAAAAGTCTTACATCATGTTTTGAACGAATGGCACATGGCCGTCGACAGGCTCCTTAGCGGCGGGAGCCACGGCCGGAGAGCGAGAACCGCCCGGCATTTCAGGCAATGGATACGGCTTACCGCTCGCAGCCAGCCGCCAGTCGCCGACGGCGGCATCCGAGTCGATCGGCGAGACAGGAGATCCCGCACATGAAACACACCAGGCCGGCCGTAACGCCCGCCCCCAATGCCCCCCAGGGCCTGGCTGCGCCCAGGAGGCGCGTCCTGACCGCGTTATCAGCCGTCTTATTACTTCTCGGCAGCATGGTTGCGGGTGCGATCGCGATGTCGCAGTCGGCGTCGGCCACTACACCGCCTCCGCCCCCCGCCGGCTGGACGACCGTGTTCAGCGACAACTTCGCGGGCGCGGCTGGGTCGATGGTCAACTCGGCCAACTGGAAATACGACACTGGTCCTGGCTCGAGCTTCGGCACGGGTGAGATCGAGACCATGACCAACTCGACGAGCAACGTCTACCTTGACGGCAACGGCCACCTGGTGATCAAGGCGATCGAGTCAGGCGGCGCATGGACGTCAGGACGCATCCAGACCAACACCGCCAATGTCGGCGCGCCAGCCGGAGGCGAGCTTGAGGTGACGGCGTCGATCGAGCAGCCCAACCCGGCGAGCGGGCTTGGTTACTGGCCCGCGTTCTGGATGCTGGGACCTGGTTCCTGGCCGTCGACCGGCGAGATCGACATCCTGGAGGATGTCAACGCGCTGTCCGAGCACTCGGGAACCTTCCACTGCGGCGTTGACCCAGGCGGACCGTGCAACGAGACCACCGGCATAGGAAGCGGGCTGCTGGCCTGCTCCGGCTGCCAGACCGGTTACAACACGTACTCGATCATCGTCAACCGCACCAACACCTCCGCCGAATCCATTACCTGGTACCTGAACGGCAGCCAGTTCTTCCAGGTCAATGAGAGCCAGGTCCCGACCGCGACGTGGCAGGCGGCGATCGACCATAACTTCTCGATCATCTTCGACCTGGCGATGGGCGGCGGCTACCCGAACGGGGTCTGCGGCTGCACGACGCCGACCAGCTCCACCACCTCGGGCGCGAGCATGAGCGTTGCCTATGTCGCCGCGTACGAGACCACCGGCTCGTCCAGCCCGACGCCCACCCCGACACCGACTCCGACGCCGAGCCCCACACCCACAAGTACTGGCGGCGGAACGTCCTGCACCACCACTGCGACGTCGGACATCTCCGCTGACTGTTACAACGGCAGCCACGGCAGCATCTCCGTCACCGCGGCGGCCGGGGACACCAGCCCGTCAGGCGTGGACGGCAACCAGGTCGCCCAGCTATCGAACGGTGACTACCTGGAGTACAGCAACGTCAACTTCGGATCCGGATCGAGCCAGTTCGACGCGAGGGTCGCGTCGGGCGCCGGAGCCGGGGTGAGCGGGCTGGTGGAGGTGGTGCTCGACAACCCGTCAAACAGCCCTGTCGGATCCTTCGCCGTGGCGAATACCGGCGGCTGGAGTACCTGGAAGACAATCCCGGCCAATATCTCCAAGGTGACAGGAACCCACAATGTGTACCTGGAATTCGTCTCGGGAGCGGGCGGTAATCCCCCGTACGTGAGCCTGCACTACTTCAGCTTCCCGGCCTCATAACGGTAAGCGCGTCCGGCGGGAACGGCATGGGCATGCCGTTCCCGCCGGACGGCCAGTTCTAGCGCCGGCCGGCAGCGGCGGCTGAGCCAGCGCGGCGGGGTGACAGACCGAGCACTGCAAGCAAAGCAGGGGCACCATGCTCAGTGCCGCCGATACACTCGCCGACGGCGGCCTGTTCTGTGCGCACGACCTGTGGATCAGGTGATCTAGAGGCCAGGCCGCGCCGTGCCAAGAGCGAAGTGGAAGTCTCCCGCTCCGGGCCAGTGCTGTCACCGGGGCCTGGCGGCCAGTCGCGGCCGCCCCGCATGCATGAAGGTCTGGAGCGCGGATATGCCAATCAGCCCGGATAGCGTGTGAGCGAGCCTGCTCCGACGGTTACCAGGACAGCTGCGGGTCCCGCGCAGCAGGCCGGCGCAGGCTTCGCGCGCGGCGCCGCGCTCATCGCTGGGCTCACCGTCTTCTCCAGGGTGCTCGGGCTTGCCCGCACTCTGGTCTTCTCGCAGACCGTTGGCACCGGCTGCCTGGGCACCGCCTACGTCACCGCAAACCAGGTGCCCAGTCTCGTGTATGAACTGGTCCTGGGAGGCGCGCTCGCAAGCGTCATGGTCCCGGTACTCGCCCGTCCGGCCGAGCGATCCGCAGCTGATCCAGCCGAGAAGGCGCGCGTGGGCCTGATCTCCTCGGCCCTGGTGACCTGGTCCGTGATCATCCTGGTACCGATCACCATCTGCGTGGCCGCGGCCGCGGGGCCGATAGCGTCACTGCTCAATCCCGCCAATGCCAGCGCACACTGCGTCCATGCCGAGGTGGTTGCCGCCACCGGCCAGATGATCGCGGTGTTCGCTCCGCAGATCATCCTGTACGGGCTCTCGGTCGTGCTCTACGGGCTGCTGCAGGCACACCGCAGGTTCACCGGCCCGGCGCTGGGGCCGGCGCTGTCCAGCCTCGTGGTCATCGGCTCCTACGTCGCGTTCGCGTCCCTGGCCCACGGCCTCCCGCTAGGCCGACTCTCATTCGGAGCCGAGCTTGTCCTGTCTGCGGGCACCACGCTGGGCGTTGCCGCCCTGGTGGCCGCCGGCCTGGTGCCAGCCTGGCGCCTGCATCTGCGGTTCTGGCCCGTCTTGCGGTTCCCGCCCGGAGTCGCGCGCTGGGCGGGCGGGCTGGCGATCGTCGGGGTTATCGAGCTGATCGCCGGCGATCTGTCATCGGTCGTGGCGATAGCTCTGGCCAACGGGCGCGGAGCGACGGGCGCGGTCGTCATCTACAACTTTGGCTGGCAGGCGTTCAGCTCCCTGCATGCAGTGCTGGCAGTCTCGATCGCTACCAGCGCCTTCCCTGTCCTGGCGGCCAGGGACGGCCCGGTGTTCGACCAGGCCTGCGCTCGATCGACGCGAGCCGTCTTGCTCGTATCCTGGCTCGGCACGGCCGTGCTTGCCGCGATTGCCGTTCCCGCTGCTCATGTCCTGACCAGGCAGCCGGATCAGGTATCGCAGCTCATGCTGGGCTTCGTCATGTTTGCTCCAGGCCTGGCGGGCGCCGGAGTGATCGCGAACCTGTCGCGAGTGCTATTCGCCCTCGGGCGGCTCAAGGTCGCCGCGGCGGCGCTGGCCTGCAACTGGCTGGTCGTCATAATCGCAGACGTCGTACTGGCCGAACTCGTACCGCCCCGCCTGGTAGTAGCCGCTCTTGGCCTGGGCAGCACCATTGGCCAGACCCTCGTGGCCATCCCCCTGGCGCTAGTGATCCGCCGGATCCGCGGCCGATCCGCCGTCCAGGGGGCCGGCCGGGCCGCGCTGACTGGCCTGGCAGCCGCATGCGCGGGTATTACGGCCGGGGTGGCCATAAGCCTGGCTGTGCCTGTCGGCCACAATTTCCTGGCCGCGGGCATAGCTGTGCTGGCCGCCGGCGGAGCGGTCATCGCCTTCGCTGTAGTCGCCTACGTCCTGGACGACGGGGACCTGCGGGCAGCCCTGGCACGGCTTCGGCAGGTCACGCTGCAGAGACAAGCCGTGCGAGCCGGCCGCTCATGTCGCTGACGGGCGCCTTGGTCCAGTCACCGTGTCCGGGAAAGACGTGCTCGAAGCGGTTGCCGGAGGCGGCAAATCGGATCAGGGAGCGCTGAAACTCCTGGCGGGAGTACCAGATCGTTTGGATGGCGCGGAGGTCTCCCGACTGCCGCGACCACGCAAGCGTGTCGCCGGAGAACAGGTGCTGCTGACCGTGCAGGTAGAGGACGCTTCCCCGGGTGTGGCCGGGCACGGCGAAGGCGATCATGCCGGGGAAGATGATCTCCTCATCGTCGGTGGCGATGATGTCGGTGGCGAATGGGGCAGCATCGCGGTCAGCGTCGTGAATCCATACCCGGGCATCGAAGTACTCGGCGTAGCGCTGGGCGTCGGCGATGTCGTCTCGGTGAGTGAGCAGAACATGGTCGACCCCGCCAGCGTCCTCAACCGCCCGGACGATCGCTCGGTTCCAGTGCGGAGAGTCCACGAGGAATGGGTCACGGGCCTGGGGGACGAACCAGGCGTGGGCACCGAAAGAGCGAAGGTCGTTGGCGCCGCAGAGAAACACGCCGGGCGCGACTTGCTGGGGGAAGACCCCGGGCGGCGCGTGACGGCGGCTGGCGGTGCCGATCGAGCGGGTAGGGCAGGCCAGCGCTGCCCGCCAGAGCGACATCTCCTCTTCGGGGTTGGCTGGCTGACGGGTGATGATGGACTGCCCGCCGCTGGTAGTAGTGATGAGTTCGGGAGCGTGCTGGCGCGCGACGTCACAGGCGATGCAGCGGTCATCCACATACCAGTCACCCGGCGCGTTCTCTGGGTGCCTGTCAGCGAGGCGGGGCATGACGATCCTCCAGTCTCAGCACCATACGGGACTATGGCATACCGAAGTAGAACGTCAGAGTACCAAAAATGGACTCGGAAGCGCTATCATGTCTGAGTGAATGACGACGCACGGCCGAAGTCCAGCGTCCGCAACCGGACCCGCGACGCAATCCTGGCCGCGGCCGCCTCGGTGCTCGCCAGAGACCGCACCGCTACTCTGCCCGCCATCGCCGAGGCCGCCGGAGTCGGGCGCACTACCGTGCACCGCTACTTCCCCGATCGCGAGTCGCTGATCGCGGCGACCATTCAGGACTCAATCCGGGTGATCAGCGAGTCCATTGCCGACGCAGAACTAGATCAGGATTCGCCATTGGACGCTATGCGCCGGGCAGTAGCCGCGATGGTCGCAGTCGGGGACCGCCTGATGTTCGTCTTCGGCGATCCGCGTCTGCTGGAAGGTTATGCAGCGCCGGACAAGCGCGTACCAGCAGACGATCCCGTGATCGAACTCATCAGGCGAGGCCAAGCCGAAGGCGTATTCGACCCCGAGGTCAGCCCGACCTGGATTCAGCATGTCCTCTGGGTTCTTGTCTACCGTGGCTGCGAGGACGCGGACAGCGGCGAGCTGCCGCGACACGGGGTAACCGCTACCGTCATCCGAACCCTCGAAAACGGCATCCGTCCGGTAAACCGCTGATCCTGGCGACCATAGCTCGCGAGAGGCACAGCAACCGAAGAACCCGCCGGAGTTGCTTGAGCGGTTCGCCGGCCGGTCACGGCTGTATGAGCTGAACGAGGACTTGCGGCCCGCCCGCCAGCAGCGCCACCCAGAGACCACTGCCCTGCCACCGGGCGACTGCAGGATTAGGTATCGCATCGGCAGTCACCACCGGTCAGCCAGGGATGCCGGGCACCGGTAAAGGCGCGACGACACGAAGGAGAAGCCACATGCGCCACACAATCTGGGGCTGAGCACGGTAGCCAGGGCATGCTGGGCACAGGTAAAGCCCCGAGGACATGAAGTGAGTGGGGCGTAGTGCGCGATGTCACCTGGGAGTAAAGCGCTCGCCGGGCATATCGGTTGTATGCGGCTCGCGGCCAGCTGGCCGCGAGCCGCTTCTTCGCTGGGCCAGGTTAACGAGTGGGAAGGGGCGACGACGGGAGCACGGCCCGGAGCGGGGTTCGCGAGGTATTCGAGCATCGTCTTCCACGACGCGGCCTGATGGAGATCAGATTGCCGCGTCAGCGGCGGCGAGTTTGGCGCGGACTCGGCCGGCGTCTGGGTCTCGCAGGTCCTCGAGGATGTCTAGCGCCTGCTGCCAGGCTTTCCGGGCCTGGCGCAGCTCGCCGCACGCGTGGCGCGTGTCGCCGAGATGGGTGAGGATGGCCGCTTCCATCGGCAGATTGCCGTATTCCCGGAAAAGGTTCAGCGAGCGCTGGTAGCAGGCGACGGCCTCAGCAAGGTTACCGAGGTGATGCTCGGCATAACCGAGGCTGTCCCAGGCGAATGCCTCGACATCGCGGAACCCGAGTTCAGCGGTCAGGGTGAGCGCCTGCCGGGAGTACCTGCTGGCCTGCTGGTAGTCGCCGAGCAGAGCGTGTTGATAGCCGACATTGTTGAGCGTCTCGGCTTCACCTGGCCGGTTGCCGGTGGCCTGATACAAACGCAGCGACTGCTCCGAGTGACTGAGCGCGTCGGCGTAACGGCCCTGGCTTTCGGCTGCGACACCGAGAAGCTGATGCACTCTGGCCTCACCATAACGGTCGCCGTTCTGCTGGTACAGCTTGAGGCTGGCCGCACAGTGAGCAATTGCCTGATCGTGATCGCCGAGCCGCTCGCACGCTTGCGCCAGGCCGCGGACGGACATGGCCTGCCCGGCCGTGTCGCCCAGGCGTTCGGTGGCCGCCATGGCGATGCGCTGGATGGCCGCCTTCTCATGCCAGTGACCGCGGCGGTCCATGAACTCGGCCATCGCCTTGGGGATCTGCCAGGCGTAGCTGTCGAACCCATTCTCGGCGGCGCTGGTGATGGCGGCGAGCAGGACCTGATACTCGGCTTGCAGCCAGGCGAGTGCTTGCTGGTGGTCAGCCGGGTGTTCCGGCGTGACGCCAGGACGGGCCGGTGGGATGGTGATCGGATCACGCGAGGCATGGATCAGCCTGCAGGCGGTGTGAGCGGTATGGAGGTAGTGGTCGAGAATCCGGCTGATGGCTTGTCTGCGGCCCAGTTGGGTGTCTGTGGTGCGGGCCTGGCTGGTGGCGTAGGCGCGGAGCAAGTCGTGGAAGGCGTAGCGGCCTGGGATGTGCTCGGTGATCAGGTGGGCACGGCTGAGTTCGCCGAGTGCCAGGCGAGCCTGAGCGAGCGGAAGGCCCGTGAGACTGGCGGCGGCGGGGGCGGAGGTATCGGGGCCGGGGTGCAGGCCCAGGAGGCGGAACATCCGAGCGGTGTCGGGGGTGAGCTGCTGGTAGGACCAGGAGAACACAGCGCGGACGCTGGCGGCTGGGTCTCCGCTGTCGAGGGCGTCCAGGCGGGTAGCGCTGGTGCGCAGTTCGGCGGCGAGCGAGGTGAGGGGGAAACTGGGGCGGGCGGCGGCGCGGGCGGCGGCGACGGCCAGGGCGAGTGGCAGGCAGGCGCACAGGTCGGCGATTTCTGTCAGGGTGCCAGACTCAGCGTTGGCTCCCGCTCGACCAAGCCGGCTGGCGAGCAGGTCGGTGGCTTCGGTGGAGTTGAGGATGTCGAGGGTGAGCAGGCTGGCGCCTTCGGCGGCGGCCAGGCCGGAGAGCTGGTTGCGGCTGGTGACTATTACCAGGCTGGCGGGGCTGGCCGGCAGCAGGGGGCGGACCTGCTGCTCGTCGCGAGCGTTGTCAAGGACGATCAGCATCTGCTTGCCGGCGAGCACGCTGCGGTACAGGCTTTCCTGCGCGGCCGGGGTGGGCGGGATGTGGCCGAGGGGAACGCCGAGTGCATCCAGGAACCCGCGGATCGCCTCGGCGGGATCGGCCGGGGTGCCGGTAGGGTCGAAGCCGCGCAGGTTGACATACAGCTGCCCGTCACCGAACCGGTCAGCGGCCTGATGGGCGAACCGCAGCGCCAGTGCGGTCTTGCCGACCCCCGCCATCCCGCTGATCGCGGCGATCACCACCGCGGGCCCGTCCGTGGCGGTTTCGTCTAGCAGCGCGGTCAGCGTCTTGAGCTCATCAGCCCGGCCGACGAAATGCCTGGTTGCTGTCGGCAGCTGTCTGGGGTTCGGTGCTGCTGCTGGGGCGGGTTCTGCGAGACCGGCGGCTGGAGCCAGCGGCGAGCGCAACAGGTTCGGGTCTTGCTTGAGGATGCGCTGGTGCAGGTCCTGAAGCTGCGGCCCTGGCTCGACGCCGAGTTCGTCGATCAGCGTTTGGCGTGCGTGCCGATAAGCAGCCTGAGCCTCGGCCTGGCGGCCGGACCGGGCCAGCGCGATCATCAGCTGGGCGCAGAAGCGCTCGCGGAGCGGCTGCTCGGCAACCAGCCTCTGCAGCTGCGGGACGAGGCGATCGTAATGACCCAGGCACAGCTCAGCCTCGGCTTGCCACTCGGCAGCCTGCAGGCGCGCCTGCTCCAGCCGTGGTGCCTCCTCGCGCTGCAGCCGCTGGCAGGGCACATCGCGCAGGGGTGCGTCCCGCCACAGTCCCAGTGCCTGGCCAAGGACCTGCGAGCACCGGCTCCACGAGCCGGCACGCAATGCGGCCTCCCCGTCGCGGCACAGCTGGTCAAAGCGCAGCAGATCAAGTTCGTCAGCACCGAACCCGGCCTCATATCCGTGCGGGCGTGTGGCGATCCTGGAACCCACCGCAGGGCCAAGCAGCAGGCGGAGCCGCCTGATCAGCCCGCGCAGCGTGACACGCGCTGCGGCTGGCGGGGCACCGTCCCAGACGATATCGGACAGTTCGTCAGCAGGCACAACCCGGTTGGCGTTCACCAGCAGCACAGCCAGAACAGCGCGCTGCTTGGCAGCCGGTACTGCAATGGCGGCGGCACCGTCGCTGATCACCAGCGGGCCAAGCACACCCAGCCACATGTCCACCTCGGTACGGCAAGCGGGCGGCTGGCCCACCCGCAACCTCTGCAGCGCCACCAGGAGACCACCGCCCTGTCACCGGGCGACTCCAGGATTGAGTATCGCACCGAAAGGCCGATAACGGGCTAAGTCTTACTAAACGGGCTACAGAAGGTGCATCGCCAGCGAGCACCGGTCAGTCAGGAATGCCAAGCGCCGATAATGGCCTATGGCAGAAAGGAAGGAAGAAGCCACATGCGCTCTACCATCTGGTGGCAGGAAGGACAAAACCACATGCGCAATTCCATCTGGGTCTGAGTACGGTCAGCCGGTGACCAGCCGGGCGTCGGCAAGAGTCCCGGAGCATGAAGGAGTGAGCGCTGTGCGCGGTGTCGCACGGGGGTAAAAAAGCGCTCGCCCGACATATCGGTTGTGTGCGGCCGACGGGGGACGCGGCGGGAGCATCCGGGGGACCGGGCCGCATCGACTCCGCTCAATGCGGCCGGGTCCTAACCGGTTGCGCTCAGTTGTAGCTGGTCAGGTCGGCCACCGTGCTGCCCGAGTCGACCGTGGCGCCGTTGCCGTCAATAATGTGCTCGATGGTTCCGGTGCCGCCCAGTGAGACGGTGACCATGTCGTGCCACTGCACTCCAGGCAAGGTCGGCGAGGTGAGCGCGTTCGCGCTGATCTCACTGGGGTTCACGTCGAAGTAGCAGTACACGCCCATACCGTAGGTCTGGAAGCTGGTCACGCTGCTGGCGACCGCGATGGACGGATAGCCGTCGGAGGATCCGTCCATCCAGGCGGACTGGCTGGGCGGGTCGTAGGGCATTTCGCTCTGATAGAAGTAGTCGGCTCCGCCGTTGCCGTTCCACTGGACCTGCACGGCCTGGTAATGCTCGACCGCGAGTCCATACGTGGTGACGCTGGCGCCGTTGACGACAAGGCCGTTGGCGGCGGTGTTAGTCGTCCAGCCGACGGTGCCGCTGTTGCCGTGGTCCGCGCGCCACAGCCACATGTCGTCACAGATGACGTTGCTGCTGTTGATCACCAGCGTCTGCGTGGCCTCACCGACAGTGGCTCCACCGATGCGAGCGAAGACGTCAGACAGGACGGTCGGGTCCGAGGCGTGGCTGGCGCTGGACCCGGACGGGCCGATCTGGACGAGGACGGAACTGTTAGTGGCGCCGGCGTCAAAGATCAATCCGCCGATGCGGATGCCGTTGACGTCGGCGGTTTGCAGGATCGTGTTGCCGCCATTGGACACCAGGGTGGCCAGGCCAAGACCGAGCACCACCGTGTCGGGGTTGTTGACGTCGATGGTGCCGTTGACCTGGTAGACACCTGGGGTGAACAGCAGATCCTGTCCGCTCGCCAGCGCGGCGTTGATCTGGGCGACCGTGCTGCTTGGCGTCGCGATGTAGAAGTCGCTCAGCGGCAGCGAGGTTCCCGGCGTGTTGCCGTTCGCCCAGGAGACGCCCTGCGAGCTGGTCCGGTTCGAGGGCACGAACACGTCCCAGTTCCCTGAGGAGTCGATGTAGAGGTAGGGCTTCTCGTCGACCGTCGGGGTCTGGTTCACCGTCGTGTACGGCGGGCTCGGGAAGCTCTGCGCCGGAACACCGGTGTCACCCACGAACACCATGTTCCAGTTCGAGCCGGTCCAGCTGCCCAACTGGTCGTTGCGCATGATGAACTGCTGCTGGGTGCCCGAGCTGACCTGACCCGTGATGACGGAGTCGCTGATGAAACCGCCGGACGACCAGTTGCTCGTGGTGTTGCCCGAAGTGTCGTCGTCCAGCACGAGATTGCCGTCGATTTGCACCCGGCGCATCGGGTCGGCCTGCGAGACCGCCCACTCGGTGCTGCCGGACGACGGGTCGAGGGTGATGTTCGCCACGCCACGCCAGAAGTTCTCCGTGGCGTTCCCGTCGTTCCAGGCGGCGTTGGCATAGATTCCGCCGCCGGTGATCACCGTCTGCGTCGGGTTCTGCCCAAGGCCGACGACCTCGGTGTAGAAGCCGACAGGGACGCTGACGTTGTAGGTGCCCGGCTCGAACATCAGCTCGTAGCGCTGAGTGCCGAACTGGTTCGACTGCTGCGTGTTGTAGACCGCATTGATGTCGTTCTGGATCGTCGTCGTCGGCATGCTGGTGTTGAACACATAGACATTCGGCCCGAAGTTCGGCGTGTTGCCCGTGGGCGCCCCGCCGCTCGGCAGAGTCCACTGCTGGTTGGCGGTGTCGGCGCAGGCCCAGATCTGTACCTGGGTGCCGGAGCCGCCGTAGCCGGTGTCGTCGAGGCACTTGCCGGAGTTGGGGTTAATCAGCTCGCCGTTGGACTGGGGTTCCCAGACCTGGGCGCCGGTGCCGTTGCAGGGGTACAGGTCGACGAGGGTGCCGTTTGCCGTGCCCGCGCCGGCGACGTCCAGGCAGTCGCCCAGCACCTGCAGGGTGTTGCCGGACGCGACCGTCCACTGCTGCGCGTCCGTGCCGTTGCAGGTGTAGACCTGGATCGGGTTGAAGTCCGCGGTGCTGGCCCCGCGGTCATCCAGGCACAGGCCCTCGTACCCGGTAATCGGACCGGTGGCCCCGGTGGTCGCGGCCTGTGCGTGGTGAGTCGTGGCTACCGCGAAGCCGAACGCGAGGGCCGCCGTCGCGAGGACGGCGAGGAGACGGCGCCTCATGGCAGGTTCCACTGCTGGTTGGCGGTGTCGGCGCAGGCCCAGATCTGTACCTGGGTGCCGGAGCCGCCGTAGCCGGTGTCGTCGAGGCACTTGCCGGAATTCGTGTTCACAAGCTCGCCGTTCGACTCGTGAACCCAGGATTGCGCGCCAGTGCCGTTGCAGGGATACAGGTCGACGAGGGTGCCGTTTGCCGTGCCCGCGCCGGCGACGTCCAGGCAGTTACCCAGGACCGTCAGAGTGCCATTGCTGTTCACGGTCCAGTCCTGCGCGTTGGTGCCGTTGCAGGTGTAGACCTGGATCGGGTTGAAGTCCGCGGTGCTGGCCCCGCGGTCATCCAGGCACAGGCCCTCGTACCCGGTAATCGGACCCGTCGCCCCGCCGGGGCTGGTACCCCCACCGCCAGTGACCTGGTTGAAGATCGACGAGTACTGGTAGCCGGTCGGCTTGTCGTAGCCGTCGACCTCCCAGAAGGACAGCTCGGCAACGCCGTTCGAGGCGGCGAAGCTTTCCAGCGACTGGGCGTTCGAGGTGGAAAAGTAGGTGCCGTCGTCGTTGGTACCGGCGATCGGCGTCAGGCCCATCATGCTGTAGGCCGCCGAGGTCGAGATCCCGTACAGGCTCGCGAGCTGGCCAGCGGCCCCCTGAGCGGCGGACTCGGCGTCGGCAAGGTCGTTGGACCCGGCGCCGAAGTCCATCGTCATGATGTTCACGACGGACACCTTCACGCCCTTGGCCTGAGCGTCCTGCAGTAGCGCGTACTCCGAGCCGGTGCCGGTGGGCAGTCCCTGCGGGGAGACCGCGAGAGTGAAGTCGACCTGCACCGACGGGTCCTCGGCCTGCAGTGCGGCGAGCGCCTGGTCGCGCAGTGAGGTGGCGGCGGTGTCCGACAGCGTGCTGCCCTCGATGTCGAAGTCCAGCCGGGTAACGCCGTAGGTGTTCACGACCTTCTGGTAGGCGGCGGTGAGCTGCGAGACGTTCGTGCAGGTCTGCGCGAGTTCCCCGCCGTCCTCGCCGCCAAAGGAGATGATGACGTTGCCGCCGGATGCCTGGATGGCGCTGATCTGCGAGGCGAAGGCGCCGACTGCGGAGCCGTCGTCCTCCCACTCCGGGGTGCAGCCGGACTGCGGGATGAGGAAGGCCAGCGTGTAGTACTTCAGGCCGGTCGCGGCCTCGTCGGCAGCCATATCTCCGGCGTCCGATGAGGAGATCTGGAGGTAGGGCGCGGCGAAGTGAGCCGGTAAGGCGGAGCCGGCCGCGGCGGCCGGTCCGGCGGTGGCGAGCGCGAGGCCGCCAGATCCGAGGGCGGTGGCCAGGGCGAGCGCGGCTGACCACGATTTCGCGGGAGTTCTTAGTAAGCGCATAGCGATCGGCTGATCCCTTCGGCCAAGGGGTCCGACGAGAACGGATGACCCGCCGGATGGAGCTAGTGCTATCCCTGTCTCTGACACCCTTGTTTCTGAAACAATTAGGAAACTTTCTTATTAGATATTGCAACAGGGCGCCGATGAAGAGTCAAGATGCTTGTACGTGGTCGATGCGCTGTTAGCGCTCGCCCAACGGCGTCTTACGGAGAGGCGATGAAACAAGGCCCTGTTTCAGGCCTGGTTACCAGAACTGGCCGGGTGGGTGTGCGCGCCATCGCGGCCGAGACCGGGCTGTCGATTGCCACCATCTCCCGGGTGCTCAATGGCGGCGACAACGTCGCCTCGGACACCCGCGAGCGGGTGCGCCAGGTGGTGAAAGAGCTTGGCGACCGGGCGCCTGAGCCGCGTCGGCGACCACATGCACCGGCGTCGGCTAGCAGTCCGCCCGTGTTCGTGCGCTGCCCCTACCTGCTCACCGACTACTTCGGGCACATCGTCACGTCGATCGCCGAGGCGCTCGCGCTCCATGGCCAGAGCATGCTGCTCGACGCGGGTGACGCGGTGGTTAAGTCCACTGTGGTGCGCGAGTTACCGCGCCGCCATGATACGTACGGCGCGGTGCTGATCCTTCCCCCCGAGCCCCACGCCGACCTTGAGGCACTGGCCGCTCGCGGCTACCCGTTTGTGGTGGTGGACCCGCGTACCGCCGTGCCGCACGGCATGGTGTCGATCTCGGCGGCGCACTTCTCCGGCGCCCAGGCCGTCACCCGACACCTGATCGAGCTTGGTCACCGTCGGATCGGGGTGATCACCGGGCCACCGGACTGGCATACCCGGGACGACCGGGTCGGCGGGCACCTCGCCGCACTGGCCGAGGCCGGGGTGGCGGGCGATCCGGAGCTGATGCGGGACGGCGAGCCTGCCACCAAGACGGGGGTGTGGGCTGGCGGGGAGCTGCTGGACCTGCGACCGCGGCCAAGCGCCGTGCTCTGTTTCAACGACAAGGTTGCGGTGGGCGTGATGGAGGCGGCTGCGGCGCGCGGGCTGCGGGTGCCTGCGGACCTGTCTGTCGTCGGCTTCGACGACATAAACGTCAGCCGGGCCACCACACCCCGCCTCACCACCGTCCGTCAGCCGCTGCAGGAGATGGGCCGCACCGCCGTCACGATGCTGATGCGCCAGCTCGACGGGCATGCCCACGAGGCGCTGAGCATGGAACTGGAGACGCGTCTGATCGTGCGCGAGAGTACCGGCCCGCCCGGGTCAGGCTAGGTATTCGTGCCATGGCTTTCATCCCGGCTGCCCATCCGATCATCGGCCAGATCCGCGTCACCGCACGACGGGTCGTGCAGGCGGTCACCCCGCAGAAGGCGGCCGGAATCCTCGCGGCCATCTTCAGCCAGGTTCAGCTGCTGGCGCTGCCAACCGTGCGCTTCTTTCGGCCGCCACTGGATGGCGCCGCCAGGCACTACCACGACTGCACCCTGCCGTTCAACCTGGCCGGTGTCCCGGCGCTGGCGTTGCCGGTACCAGCTCACTCCCGCTTGCCGGCCAGCCTGCAACTCGTCGGGCCGCCAGGCAGCGAAGAAGTTCTCCTGGCAACCGGCGCGATCGTAGAAGCAGCAGCGGCCTAACCGGGACCACTGGTTAACCTCCTCAGGCCCGCGGCCGGGCGGCGGTGCGTGATGACAGGCGCGGTGGCACGGGACGGGCGGGTCCTCGCCGGGCGAGGCCGCGAAGCCAGGCGAAAGACTCATCCGGGTGAAGGGTCAGGAGGCGGTGGCGGCGACGAGGACGAGGATGAAGCTCGCGATAATGATCGCCACGCGCGCATAGTGCAGGCGGTCCCAGCGTTGCTCCTGCTGGCGCCAGTCGTCGGGGTGGTCGCTTGCGGTCCAGGTGGCGCTGCGGCTGGCGATCGGCACGAGCAGGGTGACCGACATGATCACGCTGACGGCGAGCAGCGCGGCCGCCGCGATGCCGGCGCCGGCCGCCGGCTTGCCCCAGACGGCGGCGGTGAGGCCGGCGGTGAGCAGCAACGACCCGCTGTACCAGAACGGCATGACGCGCCCGAGGACGCGCGCACCGTAGGCGCGGCCCTCAAGCGACGGCCCGGCGGGCAGGCTCAGCAGCAGCGGCCTGACGAAAACCGCGACGGCGAACTCGACGCCAACCATGGTGCCGACGACGGTCGCGGTGACGATGGCGAGGGTGGTGAGCATCGGTCTCCTCCAGTTAGCACTGCTAGATTTTCTAGCACTGCTAACATAGGCAGGACTGGACCAGAACGCAACAGGAGGGGCCATGCCGGAACCGAGCACCGCCCGCGAGCGGCGCGCGGCCGAGCGCAGGCAGCAGATCCTTGACGCCGCCCGGGCCGCGGCCGACGCCGACGGCTGGACCGCCGTCACGTCGCGTCGCCTCGCCGACGCGATCGGCTACACCCAGCCGGTGCTCTACGAGCACTTTCCCGGCGGGAAGAGAGAGATCATGCGTACGGTGGCCCTCGCCGGGTTCACCGAGCTGGCCGCGGCCACGCGGGCGGCCGCGGGTTCCGCGACGGGCGCGCAGGCGGCCGCCGCGGTGGCCGGCGCGTACCTGACCTTCGCGGCGGCGCACCCGGCGCTCTACGAGGCCATGTTCCAGCTGCCCATCGACGCCCGCTTCGCGCAGGATGACGCGGAGACCGAGCTGCGCTCGGGATTCAGCGCACTGGCGGGTGCCCTCGGCGATGACGGCGACGGAACGGTGACCGAGGTGTTCTGGAGCGCGCTCCACGGCATGAGCCTGCTTGAACGCGCAGGCCGGATGCGCCCAGAACACCGCCAGCACCGCATTACCGAACTGGCCGCCCGCTTCGCCGCCTGCCCCTGAGGCGCACTATGGGTTCGGTTATGGCTGGGCGAGGCAGACGTGGAGCAACCCCGGCTCGCTGCCCTCGCCTTAGGTGACCTCCCTTGGTTTCGGGAGCCGGGCCGATATTGTCATTCCTCCGTTGGGGAGTGCCTCGGCCTGGAGGTGACCATAGTGGGCGTTGACGACCGAGGCGACGATGGACAGGCCGAGCCCGACGCCTTGGCCGTTGCCGACTCGTCCGTCGAGGCGGGTGAATGGCTCGAATAGGGATGCCACCGCCGATTCCGGCACGAGGGGGCCGGTGTTGGTGACGATGATGTACGACATGCCATCGCCGGTGCCGGAGACGGTGCCGGTGACGACTCTTACCGAGCCTCCGGTGACGTTGTAGCGGACGGCATTGTCGAGGAGGTTGACGGCGAGGCGCTCGAGCAGGATCCGGTCGCCAAGGGCGGGGCTTGGCGACAGGTCGGCGTCAATGACTATCTTCGAGTCTCGTGCGGTCGCGCTGACCTGGTCTATTGCATCCTGGGCGGCTGCTTCGAGGTCGGCCCACTCGTAGCTGGTCAGGCCACGGTCGGATCGGGCCAGGGTCAGGAGCCCTTCGATGAGGGCCTCTGACTGGCCGAGGGCCTCCCGGACCCGGACGGCGAGCACCTCAAGCTGTCCGGTCGTTCTGACGGGCTTGGCCATGGCGACGTCGATCAGGGTGCGTGCTGACGTCAGCGGGGTTCGCAGTTCGTGTGCGGCGTTGGCCACGAAGCGGCGCTGGCTGGCGAAGGCCAGATCGAGGCGGCCCAGCATGTCATCGAAGGTGTCTGCCAGTTCCTTGAGCTCGTCGTCGGCCCCGTCGAAGCTGATGCGCTCGCCGAGGTGCTCTTGCGAGGTCCGGCGGGCGGCAGCGGTGACTGTGTGGAGCGGGAGCAGGATCCGCCGTCCAGTTGCCCACCCCAGCATGCCGGCCACGATCGTGCCGACGCCCAGGCCCGCGAGCGACCACAGCAGTAGTTCGCGGAGATCGCTGGCGCGCTGATCGGCGGCGCCGAGACGGATACCCCCGAAGGTGGCCTGCTGGCACAGGGTCTCCACAGTCGGGTCGGCCAGAGTGGGGCTGTGACTGGATTTCGCCGCGTTGCAGCCTTTGAAGAGGAGGCCACGTTCGGCGCTGGTCTGGTCGGCGACTGCGGAGACGCCGAGGCTGTGGTCGACGAGCGCGTAGGTGGCGGCGACGAGCGCTGCTCCGGTGACCAGGAACAGTCCCGCGCATGCCAGCGCGATCCGGGCCCGCACGCTGCGGTGGCCGAGAGTCTTGGGCAGCAGCCAGGTCAGTGCCATGACTAAGGGATCCGGTACCCGCCGCCGCTGACCGTCTCGATCACCGGCGGTTGCCCGAGCCTCCGCCGCAGCCGCAGGATGGTGACCGCGACAGCGTTGGTGAACGGATCGGCGTGCTCGTCCCAGACTTGCTCGAGGAGCTGCTCCGCCGTCACCACCGCGCCGTCCGCCGAGACGAGCACCTCGAGCACCCCGAGTTCCTTCCTGGCCAGGGGGACGGGCTGGCCGGCCCTGGTGACGGCCCGGCGGGTCCGGTCGACGACCAGGTCACCCCGGGTGAGCACGGGCGGCGTGGAGGGGCTGCGGCGGGCCAGGGTGCGGACCCTGGCCACCAGCTCGGAGAAGTCGAACGGCTTGACCAGATAGTCGTCGGCTCCCAGGTTCAGCCCTTCCACCCGGTCCTCGACCAGAGCGGCGGCGGTGAGCATCAAGATGCGGCTGGTGCCCGGCGAGTCCACGATCTGCTGGCAGAGGACGTCACCGTGCAGCCGGGGAAGGTCGCGGTCGAGAATCACTACGTCATAGGTGTTCACGGCCGCCTTCTCCAGCCCGGCCGGTCCGTCGTAGGCGACGTCGACTGCCATGCCCTGGTCGCGCAGCCCCTCGGCGACGGCGTCCGCTACAACCGGATTGTCCTCCACGACCAGCACCCGCATGGGCTCCATGGTGGCTCACCACCGATAACAGCAGGGTTACACCAGCGCGCGAGGACGTGTTCGTGTTCCCTCGCCCCTGCGCCGGTGGCTGGTGTTATCGCCGCGTTATCGGCCCTTTCGTACCTTCCCCCTCATGAATAACGAGCAAGGCACGACTGACGACAGCACCCACATCACGCGCCGGCCACGGCGAGCACGACCGCGGGCACCGCGGATCGCGGCCGTCATCATCGCCACGGCCGCCCTGGCCCTGCTGGCGGCGGCATGCAGCGGCAGCCCGTCATCTACCGGTGCCGACGGCTCACCGAACGCGGGAGATTCATCGAGCTCCCCGTCAGCGGTCGCCTACTCCGACTGCATGCGCTCCCACGGCGTGCCGAATTACCCCGACCCTAGCGGCGGACAGCTGCCGAAGGGCGGCGCGCAGGCTTTCGGGGTCAGCAGTTCCGTGTTCAGCGCGGCCCAGAGCGCCTGCCACCACCTGCTCCCGAACGCCGGGTCGTTCCAGGAACAGGCCAGCCAGTGCACGTTGTCCGGCGACTGTCCGCCGGCCCTGGTGCAGCAGATGATGACCACCGACCTGAAGTTCGCCCAGTGCATGCGCTCCCACGGGGTGCCCAACTGGCCCGACCCCACTATCGGATCCGACGGGGAACCCATCTTCAATCTCACTCAGGTCGGCATAACCCACAGCCAGACGCATTCGACGCCGATGTCTAACACGATCACCGAATGCCAGGGCCTGGAACACGCCACGCTCACGTTCGGGCTCGGGGAGGGGTAATGCCGGCCGGGCAGCACGCGGAGATCGTGGCGGGCGGGCCGCCGCACGGCCGGTCGCGTGGACGTGGCCGCTGGGTAGCCCTGGGCGTCGTGGTGGTGGCGGCTGGAGCGCTGGCGGCGTGGCGAACAGGGGCGTTCTCCCCGGCCGCCACGTCCGGGACCGGGCAGCAGGGGGCACCGCCGGCGACAAGCCCGGTGACCCGGCAGGACCTGTCGGCGGTCACGCCAGTGACCGCCACGCTTGGGTATGCCGGGTCGTACACGGTGCTCGGACAGGGTGGCGGGACGCTGACCGCGCTGCCGTCTCCGGGGCAGGTGATCAGCCAGGGACAGGAGCTGTACCAGGTCGATAACGGCAGCCCGGTGGTGCTGCTGTACGGGACGGTGCCCGACTGGCGGGCGCTGGATCAGGGGACCACTGGGGCGGATGTGTCCCAGCTCAACCACGACCTGGTGGACCTCGGCTACGCCAGCCGCGCGGACGTCGCTGCGCTGGGCTGGGATTACTACTCGTGGGAGACGGCGGCCGGGGTGCAGAACCTGGAGGAGCACCTGGGCGTGGCCAGCCCGCCGGGGAGCCTGTCGCTGGGGCAGGTGGCGTTCGAGCCGCAGGCACTGCGGGTGAGCCAGGTGACCGGGAGCCTGGGCGGTTCGGCCTCCGGCCCGGTGCTGACGGCTACCTCGGACCAGCACGCGGTGACGATCCAGCTCGACGCCTCCCAGCAGTCGCAGGTCACGGCCGGGAGCAAGGTGACGGTGACGCTGCCGGACGGGGCGGCCACGCCGGGCGTGGTCACCTCGGTGGGCACGGTGGCGACGACCACGCCTGGGTCGGGGGCATCGGGCAGCACCACGACGATCCCGGTACAGGTGACGCTGACCGATCCGGGGACGGCGGGGACCTTGGACCAGGCGCCGGTGACGGTGAACATCACCACCGCGAGCGTGAAGAACGCGCTGGCTGTGCCGGTGACCGCGCTGCTGGCTCAGGCTTCCGGCGGGTACCAGGTTGAGGTTGTCGGTCCAGGGGACACGCGGCACTGGGTGCCGGTGGAGCCGGGGATCTTCGACGACGCCTCCGGCCTGGTGCAGGTGGCCGGGGCGCTGACACAAGGGCAGCGCGTCGTGGTGGCGCCGTCGTGAGCGGCGGCGCCGGGGCAGCGCTGGCTGGCGGGGCGGCTCAGGCACGGCTCACGCCGGTGCCGCTGCTGGAACTGGGCCTGGTGACCAAGGTGTATCCCGGGTCTCCGCCGGTCCTGGCACTAGACCAGGTGAGCCTGACGGTGACGGCCGGGGAGCTGGCCGCGATCGTGGGCCCGTCGGGGTCGGGCAAGTCCACGCTGCTGCACCTGATGGGCACCCTGGACAAGCCAACATCCGGCACGGTGCGCGTCACCGGCCTGGACCCGGCGCGGATGACCGACCGGGAACTGTCCGCGCTGCGAGCGTTCAGGATCGGATTTGTGTTTCAGCAGTTCTTCCTCGCCGAGCACCAGACCGTGCTCGGCAACGTCGCCGACGGGCTGCTGTACGCCGGGGTCCGACGCAACCAGCGGCGCCGGCTGGCCACCGCCGCACTGGAGCGGGTCGGGCTCGGGCACCGGGCCGCCGCCCGGCCCACCCAGCTGTCGGGCGGGGAACGGCAGCGGGTCGCGATCGCCCGCGCCGTCGCCGGCGGCCCCCCGGTGCTGCTTGCCGACGAGCCCACAGGCAACCTCGACTCGGCCACCGGCGCATCCATCCTGAGCCTGCTGGAGGAACTCAACGAGCAAGGGACGACGGTCGTCATCATCACCCACGACCACGCGGTCGCCGCCCGCACCCGGCGGCGCATCGAAATGCTCGACGGGCACGTCATCACCGACACCAGTTCCGTTCGGGAAGGGCTGACATGACCACATCGCCGCGTCCGTCCGTCCCGGCCGCCCTGTCGGCTGCCCGGCTCCGTCCCACCGACCTGGGCGCCCTGGCCAGCATCGGGCTGCGCACCCGCAAGCTGCGCTCCGGCCTGTCCGCCCTCGGCATCGCGATCGGCACCGGCGTGATCGTCGCGGTCCTGGGCCTGGCCGCCTCCTCCGAGGCCGGGTTGCTCAGCGAGATCGCCAGGCTCGGCACCAACCTGCTCACCGTCACCAACGGGCAGACCTTCTCCGGCGCCACCGCCGAACTGCCCCTGACCGCGCCGGGCATGATCGGCCGGCTACCCGGTGTCACCAGCGTGCAGGACACCGGCACCGTCACCGGCATCAACGCCTACAAGTCCCCGCTCATCCCTCCGATCGAGACCAACGCCGTCAGCGTGGACGCCGCCACGCTCGGCCTGCCGGCCGCCGTGGGCACCAGCCTCGCCCAGGGCCGGTACCTCAACGCCGCCACTGCCCGCGAGCCGGTCGCCGTCCTTGGGACCACCACAGCCCAGCTGCTGGGCATCGACCGGGTCCGGCCCGGCATGCGGATCTGGGTCGGCCCCGGCGGAACCGCCGGCCAGTGGTTCTACGTCACCGGCATTCTTAACCCCGACACCTACGCCCCCGAGATCGACTCCTCCGTCCTGGTCGGCTTCCCCGCCGCCGAGAAGTACCTGGGCTTCGACGGACACCCCTCGGAGATCTACGTCCGCACCACCGACACCCAGGCCGCCGTCACCCGCGTCGACAACCTCCTCGGCCCCCAGGCCAGCCCGGAAAACCCCAGCCAGGTCAACGTCTCCCGCCCCTCGGACGCCCTCACCGCCCGCGCCGAGACCCAGGGCGCGCTCGACACCCTGTTCCTCGGCCTCGGCGCCGTCGCCCTTCTCGTCGGCGCGATCGGTGTCGCCAACATCATGATCATCTCCGTCCTGGAACGCCGCTCCGAGATCGGGCTGCGCCGCGCCCTGGGCGCCACTCGCGGCCAGATCCGGGCTCAGTTCCTTGCCGAGGCGATCATGCTTTCCCTGGCCGGCGGCGCCGCTGGCGTCCTGGTCGGCGCCGCCGCCACCGCCAGCTACGCCCACAGCCACGGCGAGCTCCTCGTCATCCCTCCGGAAGCCTGGGCCGGCGGCCTGGCCGCCGCCATCGTTATCGGCGCAGTGGCCGGACTGCTGCCCGCCATCCGCGCCGCACGAATGACCCCAACCCAATCCCTCTGGACCATCTGAACCCTCCAGGCAATGGCGGTGGCGTGACTGGCGCTACCTGAGAAGCTGGCGGGCATGACCTCCTGCGCGCAGTTCCTGCTCCGCCACCTGCGCGAAGGGACCGACCTCTTCGATCTTCCCGACCTGCTTACCAGCCAGCCGACCGAAGAATCCGCAGTTCAGCAGTCCGCTGTCAGCCCTTCAGGAGCTGCCGGGCCATGACGACGCGCTGGATCTGGTTGGTGCCCTCGTAGATCTGGGTGATCTTGGCGTCGCGCATCATCCGCTCGACCGGGTAGTCGTGCACATACCCGTAGCCGCCGAGAAGCTGGACCGCGTCGGTGGTTACCTCCATGGCCGCGTCGGACGCGAAGCACTTGCAGGCCGAGGACATGAACGTGAGGTCGGGCACGCGCTCGCCCGCCATCGCGCGCTCTGACCGGGCCGCGGCCGCGTACGTCAGTTCCCGCGCCGCGGCGACCTTCATCGCCATGTCCGCGAGCATGAACTGAACGCCCTGGAACTCGGCAACAGCCTTCCCGAACTGGTGCCGTTCTTTGACGTAGCCGGTGGCGTAGTCCAGCGCGCCCTGGGCGATGCCCAGCGCCTGGGCCGCGATCGTGACCCTGGTGTGGTCGAGCGAAGACAGCGCGGTGCGGAACCCCGTACCCTCCTCGCCGATCAGGCGGTCAGCCGGGATCCTGCAGTTGTCGAAGTACAGCTCCCGGGTCGGGGAGCCCTTGATGCCCATCTTGTGTTCCGGGGCGCCGAACGAGAACCCCTCGTCGCCGGACTCGACCACGAACGCCGAGATCCCGCGCGAGCCGGCGGCGGGATCGGTCACGGCCATGACCGTGTAGTAACGAGAGACACCCGCGTTGGTGATCCAGCGCTTGGCCCCGTTCAGGATGTAATCGGAACCGTCCCGTACCGCGCGGGTCTTCATCCTGGCAGCATCGGAACCGGCCTCGGGCTCGGACAGCGCATAGGAGAACATCGCCTCGCCGCTGGCAACCGGCGGCAGGTAGCGCCGTTTGAGCTCGTCGGAGCCTGCGAGCAGCAGCGGCATCGTGCCCAGCTTGTTGACGGCCGGGATGAGCGACGACGACGCGCAGGCCCGAGCCACCTCCTCGATCACGATCGCGGTCGCGATCGCGTCGGCGCCAGCGCCCCCGTACTCCTCCGGGATGTGCACGGCCTGCAACTCGGCCTTGACCAGCGCGTCGTGCGCCTCTTGCGGGAACTCGGCGGCCTGGTCCACCTTGGCGGCATGCGGGGCGATCTTCTCGTCGGCCAGCGCGCGCACCGCCTCGCGCAGCGCTTCAAGCTCAGGCGACAGGGCGAAGGCAGGGAAGTCAGCGCTCATGGCCATGATGTTAGGTCCTGATTTTCCGAACGCGGGCAAGTGCCCACCCCGGCGGCATGCTGAATCTGGAGCACCCGTGACCATGGACCTGCTGGCAGCGCAGGGCCGCGAGCTGCTGGACCGGCTGGCGGGCGAGGACGCCGGTCCAGAGCGCGCGCTGGAACTCGCTCGCGCCCTGCGCGGCCGTTACCCGCCCGGCCTGATCGCCGCCGCGCTCACGCAGGTTTCGCTGCGGCACGCGGGGCGGGCGAAGTTCAGCCGTGCCGACCAGATGCTGTTCACCCGCGACGGTCTGGAGCAGGCGTCCTCGGAGCTGACCGGGTCGCATGCGGCTGCCCGCTTGCCGGCTGGCGGGCTAGTTGCCGACCTGTGCTGCGGCATCGGCGGCAACGTCATCACGCTCGGTGCGGGCCGCCGGCTGCTCGCTGTGGACCGTGACCCGGTGACTCTGGCGTTCGCGCGGCACAACGCCGGCGTCTACGGCGTGGCGGACCGGCTGGCGGTCGTCTGCGCCGACGTTCGCGAGATCACGCTGGCCGGGCTGGACGCGGTGTTCGTTGACCCGGCGCGCCGGGCTGGAGGGCGGCGCCTGGCCGCCGGGCGCAGCGAACCGGCGCTGGGGTGGTGCCTGGCGCTGGCCGGCCAGGTACCCGCAGTCGGCATCAAGACGGCCCCGGGGCTGCCGCGTGAGCTGGTCCCGCCTGGGTGGGAGGCCGAGTTCGTGGCAGTCGGCCGGGACCTAAAGGAGGCCCTGCTCTGGTCCCCGGCGCTGGCGACCGCGCGCACCCGGGCCACGGTGCTCCCGTCTGGGGACACGCTCACGGCATCTCTGGCCGGTCCCGGTGCCGACGTGCCGGTGGCGGAGCCAGGCGCGTTCCTCTTGGATCCGAGCCCAGCCGTGACCCGCGCCGGGCTGGTCCAGGAACTGGCGCGGCTGCTTGGCGTCTGGCAGATCGATCGGGAGATCGCGTTCCTGTCCTCGGATCAGGAGCTGCGCACGCCCTTCGCGCGCACGCTGCGGGTGCTGGAGTCGGCGCCATGGCACGAACGGCACTTCGCCCGAAAACTGGCAGACCTCGGCATAGGAGCGGTCGATATCCGGCGCCGCGGCCTGGCCGGGGACGTACAGCAGATCCACCGCCGCCTGGGCCTGCATGGCCCAGGCCGGGCCACAG
This sequence comes from uncultured Actinomycetota bacterium, assembly GCA_963815375.1. Lineage (GTDB taxonomy): Bacteria > Actinomycetota > Actinomycetes > Streptosporangiales > Streptosporangiaceae > JASHPR01. Next base: position 1,301,354 of record CAWFGX010000001.1, read on the forward strand.
TCGTGATCACCCGGGCTCGTGGCCGCCCCTGGGGCCTGATCTGTACCGACTTGCCGGAATCTGGCTGACCGCCGCCTGTATCAGCGCAGCACGGTAGGCTCCGTCTGCTTTGGGAGAAAGGTCGAGTGATGCCCTCGGAATTACTGCCGGGTGATCCGGCCGAGCTGGGAGGCTACCGGCTCAGTGGCCGGCTGGGCGCGGGCGGGATGGGCCGCGTCTACCTGGCATTCACGCGGGGTGGGCGCCCGGTGGCCGTGAAGGTGCTGCGGCCGGAACTCGGCGATGACGCGGAGTTCCGGGCCAGGTTCCGGCACGAGATCGCGGCGGCGCGACGGGTGAGCGGGTTGTTCACAGCCCAGGTGCTGGACGGCGACCCGGACGGATCGCCGCCGTGGCTGGTGACGGTGTACGTCCCCGGGCCGTCGCTGGCGCAGGCGGTCTCCGGTCACGGACCGCTGCCGGAGGCGAGCGTGGTTCTTGTGATGGCCGGGGTCGCGGAGGCGCTGATGGCTATCCATGCCGCCGGCCTGGTGCACCGTGACCTCAAGCCGTCGAACGTGCTGCTGGCGGCCGATGGCCCCCGTGTGATCGACTTCGGGATCGCCAGGGCTGTCCACTCGCCGATGCTGACCCGCACCGGGTTCCGCATCGGGTCGCCGCAGTACATGGCGCCCGAGCAGGTGCAGGGCGGGCCTGTGACCGCGGCGACGGACGTGTTCGCGCTGGGCGCTCTGGCCATGTTCGCGGCGACCGGCCGGTCACCGTTCGGGGAGGGCGACGACGCGGCCGTGCTGTACCGCGTGGTGCACTCCGATCCCGACCTGGGAGGCTGCCCGGGCCGGCTGCTGGGGCTCATCCGGGCTTGCCTGGCCCGGGACCCGCGCGCGAGGCCCGCGCCCGCGCAGGTTATCGAGCACTGCCGGGCGCTGGTCCCGGCGGGCAGGCTGGAGTTCAGCACGTCCTGGCTGCCTCCCGCTGTTGCGGCCGACGTGGCCCGTCATGACGCAATGTCCGCGCCCGCGCCGCCAGCCCCGCGAGCTGCGCCTGCCGCCACGGCAGCGGAGTGGGCAGCGATGGCGCAGCCGACGATCGGGCCGACGCTGCCGCGGACCATGCTGGACCCTGACGGGCCAGTGCCACAGCGCCACCGGCTGTCCCGCGCGGCTCTGGGCGGCGTCATCGCGGCCACAGTGGTCGTCGCGGCCCTGATCGGCTACAGCGTGGCCGCCCTGACGGGCTTTGGCCATGGCAAGGACCAGAACCCCGCCTCCAGCCAGCTGGACGCGTGCCTGTTCGGCACCTGGACGATGACATCTGGGGCCGGCCCAATCCCCGACGGCCAGACCGTGGTCTACACAGGCCACGGGCCAAGCACGACGTTCCAGGCCAGCGGAGTTGAGACCCAAGACTACGGCACCGGCACGACGCTGGAAGCGCAGCTGGACGGTGCGACCTACACGATCGTCTACTCAGGCAGCGCCACCTCCCGCTATGCCACCGAGAAGGGCAAGCTGCGGATCAGCGACTTGTCAGCGCATGGCGGCTACACGTTGCTCCGTAACGGGTCGCCGTACAGCAGCACCCCGCTTACGTCTCGGTCGCAAACCACTTCTGTGCCTTATGCGTGCTCTGCTGGCACGCTGCAGCTATCGCTTCCTGGCGGAATCACCGAGGTGCTGACCAGGGACAGGCCCTGACGTCAGGGGTACGAAGCCGCTAGCGACGCCCCGGCGCAGGCGCAATTGCAATCCCGGGCTGGGGGTAGGCTGCGTCGTCAGGTCAGGCAGCGCTGCGCCCGGCAGGCGCCCTAGTCAGCGCGCAAGAAAGGACAGGTAAGCGTGCTGGGAATGACGAACCGTCGGACCGGATCCCGGCCCGCATCGCGGGTTGCGTCGTTGTCCTATGCCGCCGCTGCCGCCGCGGCGATGGCCGTGTTCGGATACTTGCTCTTGTGGGCTCGCGGCGACGGACTGGACCTGACGGTGTACCGCGACGCGGTGCACTACTGGTGGGCCGGGGGCAACCCGTACCTCGCAGCGTTCACACACAGCCGGCTGCGCTTCACCTATCCCCCGTTTGCCTTCCCGGCGCTGTCACCGCTCAACTGGACGCCCTTTCCGGTAACCCAGTGGCTGCTGTGGGCGGCCAGCATCGGTGCCGGGACCGGCTCGGTGGTGCTGGTGCTGCGCGAGCGCGGCATCAAGGTGACGCCTCCGGTCTGGTGCGGCGCGCTCGCCTTGTCGTGTATCTCGGTGATCTTCCTCGAGCCAGTGCGGAGCGCGATCGACTACGGCCAGATCGAGCTGGTCCTCATGTTCGTCGTGGTTGCCGATCTGCTGCTGGTCCCTCGGCCTTATCGCGGAGTGCTGACCGGAATCGCCGCGGCAATCAAGCTGACGCCACTCGTCTTCGGCATCCTCCTGCTCGTGAGCCGCGACATGAAATCAGCGCTGCGCATGGCGGTGTCGTTTGTCGCCTGCACAGCCGTGTCCTGGCTGCTGTGGCCCAAACTGTCCCGCGCCTACTGGCTGCACGACCTGCTGGACCCCGGCCGGGCCGGAAGCCTCAGTTACGCCGGCAATCAGTCCTGGAATGCGATCCTGCACCGGTCCCCGTTCCCCGCTACTGGGTCCACCGCTGCGTGGGTCGTGCTGTCGCTGCTGACCCTGGTCGTGAGCACGTTCGTTGCCTGGCGCCTAGTCAGCTCCGGCCATCGGGCGCTCGCCATCCTGCCCGTCGCGCTGGCTGGCCTGCTGGCCAGCCCGATCTCGTGGACTCATCACTGGGTCTGGCTGCTGCTTATTCCCCCCATGATGGTTCCGCGGCGCAGCGCGGAAATCGCACGCCCCGTTCAGGCCCTCCTTTGGGGTCTGGTTGGGCTGACGGTCCTCGCGCCATACTGGTGGGTAACTCACGGAATCGGGGCTGACGTCCTCGGTGCCATCCTGCCGCTGTGGTCCGCTGCGGTGCTCGTGGTCTGGGCCGTCAGCTGCGCTCCGCGGCAAGTCTGGCGCGCAGAGCTGCGCCCTTGGCCTGCGCAGCGGCGCGGAGCTGCTCCTGGAACGCCAGCATCCGGGCACGCAGCTCGTCGTTAGCCGCGGCGAGGATCCGGACAGCGAGCAGGCCTGCGTTGCGGGCCCCGCCCACCGCAACCGTCGCCACCGGGACCCCGGCTGGCATCTGGACCATCGACAGCAGCGAATCCATCCCGTCCAGGTGGGCCAGCGGGACCGGCACGCCGATGACCGGCAGCGGGGTGACCGCGGCGAGCATGCCGGGCAGGTGAGCCGCACCGCCCGCGCCGGCGATGATCACCCGCAGCCCCCGGCCGGCTGCCTGTGACCCGTACCTCAGCATCTCGCGCGGCATCCGGTGCGCGGAGACAACGTCGGCCTCCCAGGGCACGCCGAACTCCTCCAGCGCCGTCACAGCCGCCTCCATGACCGGCCAGTCGGAATCGCTTCCCATGACGACCCCCACCAGGGGACCCTGCACCGGCCGGCTGTCCACGACGTTCTCCTAGTCCTCGTCCTTGCCGCAGCTCAGGTAGGTCGCGGCGCGGCGCGCGCGGGCGCGGAGCTCCTCGACGTCGTCGCCGAGCGCGGTGACGTGGCCGACCTTCCGCCCGGGCCGGACCTCCTTGCCATAGAGGTGAACCTTGACGCCGGGATCATGGGCCATCACGTGAACCAGCCGCCCGACCACGCCGGGATCGTCGCCGCCGAGGACGTTGACCATGACCGCGTGCGGCGCGGCGAGGGCGGGTGATCCCAGCGGCAGGTCGAGGACGGCCCGCAGGTGCTGCTCGAACTGGGAGGTTCGCGCGCCCTCGATCGTCCAGTGGCCGCTGTTGTGCGGCCGCATCGCCAGCTCGTTCACCAGCAGGCCGGCCGCGTCTGGAACATCTCGACGGCGAGCATCCCGGTGACCTCCAGGCCCACGGCGATGTCCAGGCCCAGCCGCTGCGCCGCGAGCGCGCTGTCGTCGGGAAGACCTGGCGCCGGTGCCAGCACCTCACGGCAGATCCCGTCCCGCTGGACCGTCTGCACGACCGGGTAAATCGCTACCTGGCCCCCCGGCGAGCGGGCCACAAGCACGGCGAGCTCGCGCTCGAACGCGACGTGCTCCTCGGCAAGCAGCTCGAGTCCGTGAGCCAGCACGGCCGCAGCCTCATCGGCCGTGCCGCACACCCAGACGCCCCGGCCGTCGTACCCGCCACTGACCGCCTTCAGGACCACGGGCCAGCCCGAGTCGGCGGCGAACCGGGTGACGTCATCGAGGCTGGCGACCGGCGCGGAGCGCGGGCACGGGACACCCAGCCCCGCCAGCCGTTCACGCATCGCCCGCTTGTTCTGCGCGTAACGGAGCGCCCCCGGTCCCGGGCGCAGGCGCATGCCGTCGTGCTCCAGGGCTTCCAGGAGCGGCGCGGGAACATGCTCATGGTCGAACGTCACAACGTCGCATCCGCTGCCGAACTCGGTCAGGTCAGCCAGGGACCGGTAGTCGCCGAGCTGGGTGCCCACGCAGACCTGCGCGGCGCTCTCGCCGGCCGCGGCCGCGAGCACCCGGAACCCGATGCCGAGGCCTATAGCGGCCTGGCAGGTCATGCGGGCGAGCTGCCCGGCCCCGACCATGCCGACCACGGGCACGCGCGGCCGCGACGGCGTGGCGGCATTGGCAGTGGCCAGCTCACCAGCATTCTTCTGATCGTTCATCGCGAGAGGCAGGGTACCTGGCTGGCAGTGCTAGCTGACGGGCGAAGCCGGCTATGCCGGGCCGGTCACCACGGGCGTGTCCGATGCACCGGCCGCTGCGTGCGGGAGGAACAGCGCGAAGACCGCTGGGCGGGGCCGCACCAGCACCACCTGGCCGCCGTCCGCGGCGGCGACGGTCCGGGCCAGCGACAGCCCGAGCCCGGTCCCGTTCGGCGAGCCGGTGACGCTGCGTTCGAAGATCCTCGGCGCGAGCTCTGGCGGCACGCCCTTGCCTTCATCCCTGACCTCGATCAGGACAGAACGCGGCGTCTCCGACGTCCTGATCGTCACCGTGCCTGCGCCGTGCACGAGCGCGTTATCCAGCAGCGTGGCGATCACCTGGGACGCGCTGGCCGGCGTGGCGTACGCGAGCAGGCCCTTCTCCCCTGTCACTTCCAGCTTCCGGCTCACCCGGCGGAACGCCGGGTCCCACTCGACGATCTGCTGCGCGACGATGTCGTCGATGCTGGCCAGGGACGGGACCCCGGACACTGGCCGCCGGGCCCGGCCGAGCAGCTGGCTGACGACCTCGGCCAGGCGCTCGGTCTGCGCCAGGGCAGCCGCGCCCTCCTCGCGCACGACGTCCGGGTAGTTCGCTGCCTCGATCATCTCCTCCAGCCGCATCGACAGCGCGGTCAGCGGGGTGCGCAGCTGGTGCGACGCGTCCACGGCGAACTCCCGCTCGGCGGCCAGCAGCTCGTTGATCCGCTGCGCCGAGCTGTCCAGGCCCTCGGCCACCCGGTCGAACTCCGGCACCCCGTACCTGCGGCCCAGCGGCCGGGCGTCACCAGAGCCGAGCCGGTCCGCGGCACCGGCCAGTTCCTGCAGCGGCCGGGTGAACCGCCGCGCCTGCATCAGCGCGAGCCCCACGGCCACCACGATCGCCACAAGAGCCACCGAGCCGATCATCCCGAGCCCGCTGAGGACCTCCGTGGTGACAAACGAGTCGTCAGCGTCCACGGTGACCGTGAAGTCCCTGGTCGAGTCCTGGGCGGTGATCGTGTCATGGGGCGGGGGCGCGGTACCGACCACCGTCCGGGCAGCGCCACGCTCAGTGATGATCACGTACCGGTCGGACAGCGACCTGCCGACCTCGCCTGCGTCTGGCGGCAGCCCCGCGTCGACACGTTCCTGCAGCCCGGTGGCGAGCGTCGTGGCGTCGCGCTTGAGCTGCTGGCTGGCCTCGCCTACGCGGACCCGGCTGAGCACGAACGCCAGTGGCAGGCCGAGCAGCAGCACCGCCACCACCGCGACGGCTAGCGTCGAGACGAGCAGGCGGCGCTGCACGGTTCAGCCTCCGTCCTCGCTGTCAGTCACCGCGCTCGAACCTGAATCCGACGCCGCGGACCGTGGTGATGAAGCGGGGGTTATGGGCGTCATCCCCTAGTTTGCGGCGCAGCCACGAAACATGCATGTCGAGGGTTTTCGTGGACCCCCACCATTTGCTGTCCCATACCTGCCGCATGATCTGCTCGCGGGTGACCACCTTGCCGGCTTCGGCAAGCAGCAGCGCGAGCAGATCGAACTCCTTGGAGGTCAGGTCGATCTCACGGTCACCGACCCAGGCACGGCGGGCGTCGGCATCGATCCGGACGCCCTGCACCACCCGGCTCTCAGAGGCGCCGCGCCGCAGCAGTGCCCGAACCCTGGCGAGCAGTTCGGCCAGCCGGAACGGCTTGGTCACATAGTCGTCGGCCCCGGCGTCCAGGCCGATCACCGTGTCCACTTCGTCCGCGCGGGCGGTGAGGATCAGCACCGGGATCGCGTGACCCGCAGACCGGATCTGCCGGCAGACCTCGAGTCCGTCCAGCTTGGGCAGCCCAATGTCGAGCAGGATCAAGTCCACGCCGCCGCTGAGCGCGGCATCGATCGTCGACGGCCCATCGGCGGAAACACCGACCTGGTAGCCCTCCCGGCGAAGAGCGCGCGCCAGGGGCTCCGAGATCGACGGATCGTCCTCGGCAAGCAAAACGCTGGTCATGCACTGATCGTATGGCGGCCGGCAACTATTTCCTGCGCCCCACGCCCAGGAACCGGTAACGGATAGTGCCAATTTAGCGACTCAGGGTCACACAGGGGTGACGCCATGCCTGCGCCGCGAGAACGACCGGTCCTTGCCCCGCGCGGCGCGGAACCTGCGGACCAGCTCTGACCTCAGGTCCTCGGGCTGCACAATGTCGTCCACGACCAGCTCTCCGGCCAGCCTGAGCACGTCGATGTCCGCGTCGTACGCGGCGCGCAGCCGCGCGGTCTCCTCCTCCCGGGCAGCCGGGTCGGTTATCGCGGCCAGCTTGTTGTAATAGACCGCGTTAACAGCGGCCTCGGCTCCCATCACTGCGATCTTCGCCGTCGGCAGCGCCAGCGTGGCATCGGGCTCGAACCCTGGCCCGGCCATGGCGTACAGGCCGGCTCCGTACGCCTTGCGGACCACAACGCAGATCTTCGGCACCGTGGCCTCGGCAACCGCGCTGATCATCTTCGCGCCGTGCCGGATGATCCCCTGCTTCTCGACCGCCGTGCCCACCATGAAGCCGGGCACGTCCGCCAGGAACAGCAGCGGGATATTGAAGGCGTCGCACAGCTGGATGAAGCGCGCCGCCTTGTCGGCCGAGTCGGTGAACAGCACGCCGCCTTTGATCATGGGATTGTTCGCAACGACGCCAATGGCCTGGCCGTCCAGCCGGGCGAACCCGGTGACCAGTTCCCTGGCCCACAGCGCGTGGATCTCGAACAGCGAGTCCTCGTCGACCAGCCCGCGCACGTACCTGCGCATGTCGTATGCCTGGCGCTCGCTCGCAGGCACCAGCTTGCCCAGGTCGGTTGGCTTCGGCTCACGGGCGGCCTGCTGCGGCGGCGGAGCCTGCCAGTTCTCCGGCAGGTACGACAGGCACCTGCGCACGGCTGCGATCGCATCGTGCTCAGATTCGGCCAGGTAGTGGCCGCAGCCCGAGATCGTGCAGTGCATGCGAGCGCCGCCCATCTCCTCCAGCGTGGTCTGCTCGCCGACGACCATCTCCACCATCCGCGGGCTGCCCAGGTACATCGACGCGTTCCCGTCCACCATCGCGACGAAGTCGCAGAACGCGGGGATGTAGGCGCCGCCGGCTGCGGACGGGCCGAACAGCGCGCACAGCTGCGGGATGGACCCGGAGGCTCGCACCTGCGTGTGGAAGATCTTGCCCGCCCCGCGGCGGCCAGGGAACATCTCCACCTGGTCGGTGATGCGCGCGCCCGCGGAGTCCACCAGGTAGAGCATTGGCATGCCGCAGGTGTAGGCCTTCTCGATGATCCGGATGATCTTCTCGACGGTCCGCGCTCCCCACGACCCGGCTTTGACCGTCGAGTCGTTGGCCATCAGCGCGACCGGCCGGCCGTCCACGGTCGCGGTGCCGGTGATCACGCCGTCGGCGGGCAGGTCTCCGGCCAGCGCGTTGGCAAAGGCGCCGTCCTCGGTGAAGCTGCCGTCGTCGGCGAGCAGCGCGATCCGCTGCCTGGCGAACAGCTTCCCGGCAGCGGCAGCGGCCTCGTGATACCGGGCAGCGCCGCCCTTGGAGATCCTGGCCCTGACCGAAGCCACGTCCGGGTGACTGCCCGCCTCGGCTGGTGCCTGCACTTCTTCGCTCACGAACGCGAGCGTACCGACTCAGCGGGCGGGCTAAGCCTGCGCGGCATCCTGCCCGCCGATCGACTGGCAGAGTTCATCGGCGAGCGCCTGGTGCGCAGCGGCCTGCTCGCCGGGCGTACCGGACCTGTCGCAGCCCCCGCCGGGTTCGCCGTCCGTGCGAGAATAGGCCTCGGTGACAGACGCCCGCGTGCCGCTGCGTTACTCGAAAAAGCGGCATAACCAGCCCTGGGCGTACGCCGGTGTCGTGTTCTTCGCCGGCATTGGCCTTGCCGGGACTTATGCCACCCTCGGCCTGGCCCTGCAGCTGCGAAACGGCCCCGGAATGGTGGCTGTGACGGCTGTGCTCGCGCTGGTTTTTCTTGCATTCGGGGGGTGGGCAGCGGCGGGCTGCCTGGCCACGACACGGCCCTGGTGGACCCTTGAGGTGCGCGGCAGCATTTACGTCGACCACCGTTCGTTCGGCCGCCGCCCCAAGCGCTACGACCTGGCCTCCGCCACCCGGGCATGGGTCATCCCGCACCACGACATCGAGTACGGGTACAGGCTCTCCCTGAATCTCCGGCTTCCTGACGGCCCAGCCAAGATCCAGGTTGCCGACTTCACCGGCCTTGGTGCGGCGCTCGCCGACGCGCTAGCTGAGCACCCGGACCCGGCCGTGGTCCAGAAAGCAATCGCCGACCTGCGCTGGTTCGCCAGAGCCTCACGCCGCGACCTGGTCAGATGGCGCGCGGCCCAGCGCGCCGCCCGCCGCAAGTGACCAGCGCGAGCCCGCCGCCCAGCCCGCCGGCCTGCCGCCCACCGCCCGAGCCCGCCGCCCAGCCCGCCCGGCCTGCCGCCCACCGCCCGAGCCCGCCGCCCAGCCGGCCGGCCTGCCGCCCACCATGCGAGCCCGCCATATGGCCGGGTCGGCGCGATAACACGGCAAATTTTGTGCCGATATGGCCACAGACTTTCCGGCCTAATTTGATCATGAACTGGACCGGTCCACTATGCGGTGATTGTGCGGGTTCGCGGGCCTGCGCGGAGGACCTGGGAGGGCAGCTGACGGCCGATGATGCGCTCGGCGTCCGCGGCCGCGTCGATCATCGCGTCGAGCTCGATGCCGGTAGCCACTCCCATGTCCTCAGCCATGTACACGAGCTCCTCGGTGGCGATGTTGCCGGTTGCGCCGGGCGCGTACGGGCACCCGCCGAGCCCGCCCACCGACGCGTCGAAGTCCGCCACCCCCAGCTCAAGCGCTGCCAGCACGTTGGCCAGCCCGGTCCCCCTTGTGTTGTGGAAATGCAGGTTCAGCGGCACCTCGGGGTGAGCCGAGCGGAACGCGCCGACCATCTCGCGCACCCGCCGCGGCGTAGCCATGCCTGTGGTGTCGCCGAACGAGATGCTGTCGGCGCCGTCGGTCACGGCCCGCGACGCCACCCGGACCACCCGCTCCACCGGCACGTCACCCTCGTACGGGCAGCCCCACGCGGTCGACACGATCACCTGGCAGGCAGCGCCCTGCTGATGCGCCTGGTCGATGATCATCGCTATATCGTCAAGCGACTCCTCCGTGGACCGGTTGACGTTCTTGCGGTTGTGCGTATCGGACGCCGACACCACAGCCTCTATCTCGGTCAGCCCGCGCTCCAGCGCCCGGCTGGCACCGCGCAGGTTCGGGACCAGCGCCGAGTACCGGACCGACGGCGCCCGCTCGATCCCCTGCCATACCTCATCGGCGTCTGCCATCTGCGGGATCGCCCCGGGCCGCACGAACGACACCGCCTCGATGCGGCGCACGCCAGTCCCTGACAGCCGGTCGATCAGCTCGATCTTGGCCTCGGTCGGAACCGGATCCTCGTTCTGCAATCCATCACGGGGCCCAACCTCGCGCACCGAGATCCGCTCCGGCAAGTCAGTCATTTCTTTTCAGCCTCGCTTGCTGTGTTTGATTTGCGCCTCCGGGCCGCTTGGAGGCGCGTTTCCCTCGTCGCTCGGTCGCCAGCTCCCTCGCTCCTCAGTACAGCGCGGCACCGCGCCCCTTTGGCGCTTATGCGCCGGGCCACTGTGGCTTGCGCTTCTGGGTAAACGCCGCGATGCCCTCTTTTCTGTCCGCGGAGAACGCGGCGGCCCGCCACGCGGAGTCCTCGATCTCCAGCCCGGTAGCAAGGGGCAGTCCAGCGCCCTGCCGCAGCGCCCTTTTAGCATTCAGAACGGCCACCGGGGAGTTGCCCGCCATACGCTCAGCGATCTCGCCTGCGTGCTCTCCGGCCGTCCCGGCCGGCACCACGTGGTCGGCCAGGCCGAGGCGTTCAGCCTCGGCGGCGCTTACCCGGCGCCCGGTAAGTACCAGGTCAGCAGCGCGGCCCGGCCCAAGGCGGCGCAACGCGAGCTGGGTCCCGCCACCGCCAGGGACCAGCCCAACGGTGACCTCAGGCAGCCCGAACTCGGCGGTCTCGTCGGCGACGATCACGTCGCAGCACAGGGCCAGCTCGCAGCCCCCGCCTAGAGCGAAACCGTGCACAGCGGCGATGACCGGCTGTGGCAGGCCGAGTACGCCGCCGAACGCCGCGCGGAACACTGGGCGCTGCGCGAGCAGGTCGGCGTCGGTCATCGCGTTCCGCTCCTTCAGGTCCGCGCCGACACAGAACGCCCGCCCGGCAGCGGACAGCACGACAGCGCGCACCCCGCGGTCGGCCGAAAGTGCCTGGCAGACCTCGGCAAGCCGGGTGGCCATCGCCGTGCTGAGCGCGTTCATGGCCTCGGGCCGGTCGAGCACGATCTGCGCGGTCACTGCCGAACCGTCGGGCCAGGCGCACGGCGACGCCGTCGACTACGGGGGATGGCACCGCCGGGGGTTCTGGGGGATCGTCGCCCAGAGAAGACGCTGCGTGATCCATACCGGGCAGGGTATGCCCGGTGCTGGTCAGCGCTCCTCGCGGGCCAGCCGCGCCTGCTCGTCCTCGACGAGCTGGAACAGGGTGGCCTGGACCCGCTCCACCTCGGGGATCTCGGTGAGCACGAGCTGGCCGTGCTCGCCGGCGGACTCCACGACGAGCCGGCCGCAGCCGAGCAGCCGGTCGATCAGGCCGTGCGAGAACGACACGTCGCTGATCCGGATCAGGGGGAAGTCGCGGCCCTGCCGGGACAGGATCCCGCGGCGCAGCCGGAGCCGGCGCGTGGTCAGCTCGTAGGTCGTCGTGCGCCAGTGCAGCAGCGGGACCGCGGTCCAGATGAGGGCAGCGACCACGGCCAGGACGCCGATCGCGAGCCGGGCCAGGTTCATGTTGTGGCCTGACGGCAGGATCACGAGCAGCACAACCGCCACAACGACGATCACCAGCAGCAGCAACAGCGGCCGGAGGACGGTCTTCCAGTGCGGGTGCAGCCGCAGCACGAAACGCTCGCCCTCGACCAGGGACTCATCACCGGCCATAAGCCACATGGTGGCACGTATTTGCGGTGCCTCGCTCGTCTCCGGGGCGCTTTAGGGCGCCGCGTTTCCCTCGTGCGCCGTACGGCGCACCCCTTTTGGCGCTAGCGGACGTGGACGACGTCGCCCGCACTGACAGCGACCGGCCCGGAAGCCGAGCTGACGACGAGCCGGCCTGACGCGTCCACCTCGGACGCCAGGCCGGTCACGTCGTTGCCACCGGGCATCGAGACCCGCGCCTGCCTGCCGAGGGTCGCGCACAGCCCGCGGTACTCCTCGCGCAGCCCGGACGCGGCAGCGTCGCCCAGATGTCCGGCCCAGGCCCGGTACCAGCGCTCGAGCTCGGCCAGCATGCCGGTGAGCAGCCGCTCCCGGTCAAGGCACGCGGCGCCCAGCAGCGCCAGCGACGTCGGGGGCAGCGACGTCGCACCGGGCACCGGCAGCTCGTCGCGGCTAGTCGACACGTTGACCCCGGCGCCGACCACGATCGCGTCGCCGAGCTGCTCGGCGAGGATCCCGCCTAGCTTGCCGCCGCCGGCGACCAGGTCGTTGGGCCACTTCAGCCGCGCGTCGACCTGGGCGTCGGCCCGCAGCGACGAGGCCAGGGCCACTCCGGCAAGCAGCGGTACCCAGCTGCGGCTCGCGGCGGGCACCCCGGCTGGGCGCAGCAGCACCGAGAACGTGAGCGCGGCGCCCGGCGGGCTGACCCAGCTCCGGCCCATCCGGCCGCGGCCGGCCAGCTGCGCCTCAGCCACAAGCACCGCGCCTTCCGGCGCGCCGCCGACAGCCTCGGCCAGCAGGTCGGCGTTGGTGGACCCGGTTTCTGCCACCACGCGGATGTCCTGCCAGAGCCCGCCGGGCCGGATCACCGCCTGGCGCAGCGCGCGAGCGTTCAGATGGTGTTTGCTTGGCGCTGCCGGGGCGCTGTGCTTGCTTTGCGCCGCCGGGGCGCTTGGAGGTGCCGCGTTTCTCTCGTCACTCGGTCGCACAGCTCCCTCGCTCCTCAGTACAACGCGGCCCCGCGGCCCTTTGGCGCGGAGGCCCCGCGCCCCTTTGGCGCGGGGCCGGTTGGCACCTCGCCCTAGGCGGGCGAGTCTAGACTGCGCCGCGCCTCATGGGCTCGCTTACCCGCGCCGGCGGGACACGGCGGGCTGGGGGGTGTCGGCGGGTGCGAGGGTCCGGGCGGACGACGTGGTACGGACCAGAGCCACCACGGCGCCCGCTAGGGCCGCGGCCGCGAGGGCCACGCAGGTCACGGCGTCGGCGTGCGCGGACAGCGTCCGGAACACGGGGTTGCCGGGGACAGCGGGCAGGGCGCCGGCCAGGTTCAGGTAGACCGTCCCGAACGTCGCGACGCCCAGCACGAGCGCGAACTGGACCACGGTCACGATCACGCCAGTGGCGTCGGCGGCGTCGGCCATGGGCACCCGGAGCAGCATCCGGGTCAGCAGCGGGCTGTATGCCGCCGCCATGCCCACCCCGAACAGGGCGCTCAGGATGTAGATCGCAGCGCCCCCGGTCCCGCCACCTCGGACCGTCGCGGCCAGCCCGAGCAGCGAGAGCGCGCAGAGGGCGAATCCAGCGATGATCAGCCCCTCGTGACTGCGGGCTGGGAGGCGCCGCCAGCTCAGGCTGACCAGCCCGAAGGTCGCCGCAGCTGGCGCGAACGTCAGCCCCGCCCGCAGCGGCGAGTCGCCCAGACCGCTCTGCAGCTGCAGCGCGAACGAGAAGAAGAACCCGCCGAACATTGCCATCGTCAGGAACACCCCGACGATCGCCAGGCCGAACCCCGGCAGCCGCACGACCCGGCCGGGCACGATCGGCGCGCCACCTGCGGCGGCAAGCCGTCGCTCCGCCACGGCGAAGACCGCGAGCAGCACGGCGCTGGCGCCCAGCAGCGCCCAGCCCCACGCAGGCCAGTGCTCAGACTGGCCGAGCACAAGCGGCAGCACGAGCGCGAACACCGCGCCCGCGAGCAGCACCAGGCCGGCCAGGTCCAGCCTGGACCGGTCGAGCCGGGGCTCGGTGTCACCGGGGCCGACGGGCAGGTACCGTGCGCCTGCCACCGCCAGCACCACTCCAATCGGCACGTTGACCAGGAACACCGGGCGCCACGTGCTGCCCCCCAGGTCGGCGCTGATCAGCAGCCCGCCCACGACCTGGCCCACCACTGCGCCACCGGCCAGCACCGCCGAGTACCTGGTCATCGCGCGGGTCCTCGCGGCCCCGGTGAACGTGCGCTGGATGAGGCTGAGCACCTGCGGGATCATCGCGGCGGCGCCTGCCCCCTGGATGAAGCGCAGCGCGATCAGGGAGGCGGCCGTCGGCGCCAGCCCGCAGCCGAGCGATGCCAGCGTGAACGCGATCAGCCCGGCCAGGAACATCCGGCGGTGGCCGAGGATGTCGCCAAGCCTGGCCCCGGTCACCAGCAGCACCGCATAGGCGATCGTGTACCCGCCGATCACGAGCTGCAGGCTGGCACCTGACGCCCGGAGGCTCGCGTGGATCGCCGGTATCGCGACGTTGACGATGGAGGAATCCACGAGAGCCATGAACTGGCCGGCCAGCACGATCGCGAGGAGCAGTCCGGGGCGCACGGCGGTCCGTCCCGGCCGGGCCGAGGGAAGCCGCGCGGGCTGCACGGTGTTGTCAGAAGTTGTCTGCGTCATGCCAGCTACGCTTCCAGGCTAGTGATCCTGGTACCAGGAGCCTGCTTATCCTGGTACTGAGAGCACCAGTCACAGCAGAGGCCGCGGCGGCCAGGATGGATACATGACCATGACCACGACAGTGCCGGCGACAGCCCCGACGGGCGGTCAGACGCGGCGGGCTGAGCTGGCGGCGTTTCTGCGCAACCGCAGGGAGCGCATCACGCCAGAATGCGCCGGGCTGGCCCCGGGACCGCGGCGCCGGACCGCCGGGCTCCGGCGCGAGGAGGTGGCCCAGCTCTCCGGCGTCGGCCTCACCTGGTACACGTGGCTGGAGCAGGGGCGCCCGATCAACGCGAGCACTCAGGTGCTCGACGCGATCGCCCGTACGCTCAAACTGGACGAGCCCGAGCGGGAGCACCTGTACCGGCTCGCCGACGTGCCTGATGCCACGGCGCCTGCGGACGCCGAAGCCCTGCTTGGTCCCGAGATCCAGCACATCCTCGATGCGCTGGCCACCATGCCGGCCAGCGTTGTCAACGAGCGGTTTGACCTGCTGGCCTGGAATGCGGCCTACGCGGCGCTGTTCCCCGGCATGGTCGCCGCGCCACGGGAGGATCGCAACACGATCTGGCTGACTTTCACCCACGCACCGTGCTGCCACCCGTACATCAACCGTGACAGCCAGATCGCCATGCTGGTTGCCCAGCTCCGCGCCGCCTACGGGCGCCACGTCGGCGAGCCAGCGTGGACCGGGTTCATCCAGCGGCTGCATGCCGCGAGCCCGCAGTTCGCTCAGATGTGGGAACGCCACGACGTCGCCGCGCCAGCGAGCTACCTCAAGATCTTCCGCCACCCTGCGCACGACCGGCTGACGATGACAACACACTCGCTGGCGATACTCGCAGCGCCAGGTACCCGGATAGTGGTCTACACCCCGGCCGACCAGGCCACCCGCGCGGCCCTGGCCTGCCTGATCGCCGGGGAAGGCGCTGAGGCCAGATATCCCTGCTGGGCCGCGCACGAGCGCGCCAGCTAGCCGGGACCGCCGGGCGCGGAGGGGTCCTTACCGGCGCGGCCGCTGCGGGCTCGCGTGCCGGGCGCGCAGCACGAGCGCGAGCTCGAAGCGGGCATCGGGGTTATCGAGCTGCTCCCCGAAAAGCTCCTGCAGTTTGTGCAAGCGGTAGCGGGCGGTCTGCGGATGGATGAACAGGCGGGAGGCAACACTGCCGCTCTTGCCGGTCTCCAGCCAGGCGAGCAAGGTCTCCGCCATCATGTCCTGCCGGCGCGGTGGCATCTCGCTGAGCGGGGCAAGCCGCCTGGCCTCCAGGCGGTCGAGCAGGTCCCCGGCCCGCCGCAGCACCATCTCGGTCAGATGGTCGTCGCAGTGGACGAGCGTGTGCTCGCCGAATGCCCCGTGGTCGGCGAGGCTGAGGGCCTCTCGCGCCCAGCGCAGTGATTTCACGGCGTCGGCGAGGCAGACCGGCGGCCCGACAGCACCCCGGAATCCGCGCAGGCCGCGATCGAGCATGGCTCTGCGGCCAGGCCCGGAAGGATCCGGAACTACAAGGACGCCAGGCGTCCGGTCGAGATCCTGCAGGACCTCGGCTGGCAGCGCTGGTATGCCGGGGCCGTGCGGGTGGCTGGAGAGCACGATCACCGACACCTGGCGGGGCAGCCGCCACTGGGCCATGCGCGCCATCTCGGCGATAGCGTCGGCCGCAGCGGGCGGATCGGCGAGCAGCAGGCTGATGAGCCTGCGGCGCGGCCGCTGAAGATCGCCGGTCACCTGAGCCCGGGCGTAGCCCTCAGCCGACTCCGCGGCAATCTCGTCGAGGAAGACGAGCATGGCCTCGGCGAGCAGCCTCAACGTCTCCAGCGGAGCGTCCATCCACTGCGACGCCTGGGTCAGCCACCGCAGCGCGACGCGCGCACCAGCCCGCAGTGCAGCCTGGAGTGCCTCCAGGCTGCGGCCCTCGCCCGCCTCGACCTCGCCGAGCCTGCGGAACGTGGTCGCAGCCTGGTCCCATGACGCATCTGGGTCGGCGATACGGTCGACGAACTGGCTGGCCGCCTCCTGTGCACCACGGCGGACCGCGTGTTCATATGACTCGTCACCGGCCCGCGCCGGGCGCGCATACTCGGGCACTGTCGCCAGAATGTCGGCGACCATTTCCTCCACGACCGCTGGCAGCACCGGCCGCAGCTGATCGGCGATCTTCGCCGGTACCGCTGGCCACACGCCAGCAGCGGTATCCGCCGCGACCGCGAGCCTGGCAGCAGCGCCCTGGCGTGCTGCCTGTGCTGCGCCTGGCCCCGGTGCCAGATCGGACACGGCGATGATCCTCGTCTGTGGGAGTGCCTACTCGCCGGTAATAAACCATTTACAAGGCTAAATAGGTAACGCCCGCGTGTCCAGACGCATCTGACTGGCGACCCAGGTTCCGGGCACCCCCGCCCTCCGCCCGTACCGGCGCTGTCGCAGCGGTCGAGCGCGGGGGCACGGCACCCGCTCCGGCGCCACCGACAGGCGCGTTAGCACGGCAGCCGCCTTCGCGACACACCCCGGTGCAACAATCGGCGGCCCTGTTTCGGCTCGTCGCGCTGTGGTCGCAGCGCCGCCGTCGGCTGACGATGTGTCTGCCGCACCGTGCCTGGTCGTGCTGCCGCTGACCGGCCCGGTCGGCTTCGTGCCGCCGTTCTGAGCCGGCAGCCAGGGCCCGGCGGTGCCTGCCCTAACCTGTCGGCATGTCTACTGAGACTGACAGCGCCGCTGACCAACCAGCTCAGACGCCCGCAGGCTCGCCGGCCGAGCCCCTGGCCCCGCACACGACCGCGGGCAAGATAGCCGACCTGGAGCAGCGCCGGCGGGACGCCATCCACGCCGGCTCGCAGCGGGCCATCGAGCGCCAGCACGCCCGGGGCAAGATGACCGCCCGGGAGCGGATCGACGGACTGCTCGACCCGGGATCGTTCACCGAGTTCGACGAGCTCGCCCGGCACCGCGCCCATGACTTTGACATGCAGGCCAACCGGCCGTACGGCGATGGTGTCGTCACCGGTTACGGCACGATCGACGGCCGGCCGGTCTGCGTGTTCAGCCAGGACTTCACCGTGTTCGGCGGCTCGCTCGGCGAGGTTTACGGCGAGAAGATCGTCAAGGTGATGGATCACGCGCTGAAGACCGGGTGCCCGATGATCGGCATTAACGATGGCGGCGGCGCGCGGATTCAGGAGGGCGTGGTCGCGCTCGGCCTGTTCGCCGAGATCTTCTACCGGAACGTCATGGCGTCCGGCGTGATCCCGCAGATATCACTGATCATGGGACCGTGCGCTGGCGGCGCGGTCTACTCCCCTGCGATCACCGACTTCACGCTGATGGTCGAAGGCACCTCACACATGTTCATCACCGGGCCCGACGTCATCAAGACGGTCACCGGCGAAGAGGTCAGCTTCGAGGATCTCGGCGGCGCCCACGCGCACAACGTGAAGTCCGGTGTGGCGCACTACCAGGCCGCCGACGAGAACGACTGCCTCGCTTTCGCCCGCGAGCTGCTCTCCTACCTGCCGTCCAACAACCTGGAAGACCCGCCCACGCTGCCGCAGGAGGCGACAACGGTCAGTGCACGGAACGGGACCCTGGCCGACCCGGCCGCCGAGATCACCGACGTGGACGCCGAACTTGACACGCTGATCCCCGACTCCCCCAACCAGCCGTACGACATGCACGAGGTGATCACCAGGATCCTCGACGGCGGTGAGTTCCTGGAGATCCACGCGGGATTCGCGCAGAACATAGTGGTCGGCTTCGGCCGGGTCGAGGGCGCACCGGTCGGGGTCGTTGCGAACCAGCCGATCCACTTCGCCGGCTGCCTGGATATAGACGCGTCAGAGAAAGCGGCCCGCTTCGTTCGGACGTGCGATGCGTTCAGTATCCCGGTCTTGACCTTTGTCGACGTGCCCGGGTTCCTGCCCGGCACCGGGCAGGAGTGGGGCGGGATCATCCGCCACGGCGCCAAGCTCATCTATGCCTATGCCGAGGCGACTGTCCCCAAGATCACGGTCATCACCCGCAAGGCCTATGGCGGTGCCTATGACGTCATGGGCTCCAAGCACCTTGGCGGTGACGTCAACCTCGCCTGGCCGACCGCGCAGATCGCCGTGATGGGAGCACAGGGCGCAGTGAACATCCTTTACCGGCGCGAGCTGGCCGCTGCCAGCGCGGACGAGCAGGCCGCGCTGCGGGAGCGGCGGATCACCGAGTACGAGGACACGCTGGCCAACCCCTACGTGGCCGCTGACCGCGGCTATGTGGACGCGGTTATCCGGCCAGCCGAGACGCGCTCCCAGGTCGTGCGCGCGCTGCGCACGCTGCGGACCAAACGGCAGACGCTCCCGCCCCGCAAGCACGGCAACATCCCCCTGTAGCCGCCTGATTCGCCCTCTCCGGGTGCCGTCCATGTGCCGGAGAGGGAAGCCTTTCCGCTGGTCAGCGGATAGAGTCGAGAGCACCATGACAGAGAACGGATCGTCCCTGCCACTGCCGGCGCGCTACGCGATCATGGTGGACGTCGGGTACATCTACGCGTCAGCGGGCGAGCTGCTGTTTGGCGCGGCCTCGCGGCGCGAGTACCGCGTCGACGCGGACAAGCTGATCCAGGGCCTCACCCGGCATGCTGACGACCAGGTGCGCGGCGAGCTGCTGCGGGTCTACTGGTACGACGCGGCCAGAGACCGGGTGCCCACCATCGACCAGCGGGTCATCGCCCAGATGCCCCTGGTCAAGCTGCGGCTCGGCAACCTCAACGCACGGGGCCAGCAGAAGGGGGTCGACGCCCAGATCCGGGCGGACATGGAGGCGCTGGCCAGGCATCGCGCGATCACCGACGCGGTCCTGGTGGCTGGCGACGAGGACATGGTCCCGGCTGTCGAGGCAGCGCAGGCGTTCGGCGTGCGGGTTCACCTGTGGGGCATCGAGCCGCCGTACGGCACGAACCAGGCCGAGCGGCTGGTCTGGGAGTCGGACACGGTCGAGGTGCTCGACCGCTCGTTCATCGAGCCGTTCTTCAGCAGGCAGCTTGCTCCCGAGTCCCCGGGCGGACGGGGTGATCAGGCGACCGCCGGCGCGGTAACGTCCGGCCTGGGCGGATACGCCACCGGAGTGATGGGGCCCGGCGGGCCCAGCGGGCCAGGGCAGGCAGCTCCGGCCGGACCGGTCACCGGCGCGGGCGGGTACACCGCGCCGTCGCCAGCGCAGGTGTTCGGCGACCGGCACGGGCCGCGCCCGGCCGGCAGGACCGGGCCGCTCAGCGCGTCCGGGCCGGCGACAGGGCCCATCACAGCGGCGCAGATCGCGGCGGCCCGGCGCGGTCCGGACAAGGAGCGCGTGGAGGAGGCCGGCGAGCACGTGGCGCAGAAGTGGATCCTCACCCGCGGCGAGGACAACATCCGCGACCTGCTGCCCGGGCCGATCCTGCCGCCGGTCATCGACAAGGAACTGCTGGTGGACGCAGAGAAGGAACTGGGCCTGTCGCTCCGGCCCTACCAGGAAGCCCGGGAGTGGCTGCGGGACGCGTTCTGGGCCCGGGTTCACCGCCAGTTCGGCATAGGCGTCGGCCGGTCGAGGACGTGACGCCGAAGATGGGCGAGCCTGCGTCCGGTCCAGGTCAGCAGCTCGCGCTGTCCTTCGTGCGAGGCAACCCGGCACCGGCGGAGATCGCCGCTGTTGTGGCCGTGCTGACGGCGCTGCCCGGGCCGGCCGGGCCAGCGGAGGCTGCGCCGTCTGTGCGTTCTGAATGGTCGGCGAGATACCGGATGATGCGCGAGCCGCTACGCCGTGGCCCCGGCGGCTGGCGGGCCAGCGCGCTGCCGCGCTGACCCGCCGTGACGCTGCGGTTAAGGCAGCTGGCCGATCTTGCTGACCACGGCGATGCCGAGCAGGGACTCGTTTCCCTGACCGCCTGACGTTCCCCTGGCGGTCACGTCACTGAAGCCGATGAACTCGTAGGTCCGCGGGTCGAAGATCAGCTCCAAATGCTCCGGGCAGCTGCGGTAGCGCTGCAGGCTGCGGTAGTCGACGCCCGCTGGCACGCACCCGGCGACCGCGATGCCCGCCCTGCCCGCGGAGTCGGTGACGTGGGGGATCAGGTAGACGCCCTTGACCGTGGCCAGTGCCTGGTACATCAGGGCATAGCTCCGGTTCGGCACGAGCTCACCGTCGATCCAGCTGGAATACACGATGCCGGACACGGCCCGGTAGAAGGCCGGCCCCGTGTGATACCCCTGCTTGAGCAGGTAGGAGAGCATCCCGGAAACTGTGTCCGGAAGGTTCCCCAGGTAACCCGGAACGCAGTTCTGGCCGTTCGACTGGCACAACGGCTGCGGGGCTGACACGGTGCTCCACTGCCCGCCTGGCTCGGTGAGCTGCTGGCCTGCCGCGCCGCCCCTGCCGTCTGCAGAGTTCCAGCTCCGCTGGATATACGGCGGCGTGGTGACGATGGTTTCCTTCTTGCCCGCCAGAACGCCATCCTGCTCCCCAACCGTAAGGTATTCGGTGTAGACGAACTGGTCCGGCTTCGGCGTGAGGTCGGGTGTCGCTGCGGCTGCCTGCGCGGCCCGCTGCAGCAGCGCGGCGGCAGTGGTCGGCAGGCCCTGCTCGGCCGGGAGCCCGGACGGGGCGGGCATCGGCCCGGTGGCACCGGCCCCAGCCAGGAGCTGCGGGATTCCCGAGGTACCGGTCGCCGGGGCGCCCCGGCCGCCGGCTGCGCCGGGGGACGTGCCTCCCGCACCCGGTGCTGGGCCGCGCCCGGTGACGGGCAGGGCAAGGGTTGTCAGGCCCGCGGCCGCTATCGCGAGCGCCGCGACGACCGCGGCACCACGGGCGAGCCCGGGAGTGGCCCACCGCTGCCAGGGCCGCCAGGTGAGCAGCGACCGCAACCTGCGGCCCGGGCCGACGCGGCCGGTGATGGCCTGTCCACGTGACCGTTCACCCGCTGCTGCGGCGAGCAGCCCGCAGAGCACCTCGCCGCGTTCGGTTTCGCTGAAGTCCGCCGCAGCCGGCCGGATGGCCCGCAGCAGGGTGATCTCGTCCATGACGGGGTTCCTCATCGCATGGCTCCGGTTGGGTCGATGGCGCGGCGGACCTTGGCCCGGACCCGGTGCAGCCGGGACCGGACAGTGCCGACAGGTATATCCAGAGCCTGGGCAGCCTCCTGGTAGGTCAGCTCGGCCCAGGCCACGAGGAGCACCAGCTCCTGGTCCGCGGCGGAAAGCCCGGACAGGACGTCGAGCATTGCCGGGCGCAGCCGCTCGGCGCTGATCCGGTCGCCGATCTCATCCGCAGGGAAGTCGTCCGGCGACGGCAGCGGCGCGGCAGCCAGCGCCTGGGCCCGGCGTCCCTCGGCGCGCAGGTGCTGGCTGATGACCTTGGCGGCGATTCCGTACAGCCACGGCCGGGCGTTGGCCCGGTCCCGCTGGTACCGGCCTCGGTTACGGAAGGCCGCCAGGAACACCTCAGAGACCACGTCGGCGGCCGCCTGACTGCCGAGGCGCCGCGCGGCGTACCGGTAGATCTCGTCGGCGTGCCTGCCGAAGATCTCGGCAAAGCACTCCGGGTCGGTCCGCGACGCCTCGATCACGACAGCGTCGGTTGCGACGGTGTCGGCTGGCTGCAGCTCCGTCCCGCGCCGGGAACGGAGATTCACAGCGGCCAGCATCGGATCACCGGACCATCGTTTATCACCACGGGCCTCCTCAGACAGGAATCGGGGATGACACCCTGGCGGTCATCCCGGTCACCCTGTACTTGGCCGGTTCCGCAGCCCGGTTCCACCCGATCCGGCCCGGCGATGCGGCTGCCAGGACGCAACGGACCTGATCGCAGCGCTGGGCCTCCCACTAGACTCGGCGCAGCTGAAGAGAGGAGCCAGTTTCGTGCGCAAGGTCCTGATTGCCAACCGCGCGGAGATCGCGGTGCGGATCGTGCGGGCCTGCCGCGACGCCAGCCTTACCAGCATCGCCGTGTACGGCGAGCCTGACCTCGACGCGCTGCACGTGACCATGGCCGACGAGGCGTACGCACTCGGCGGGCAGACCGCGGCCGACAGCTACCTCGACATCAGCAAGATCCTCAAGGTAGCCGCTGAGTCCGGCGCGGACGCCGTGCACCCCGGGTACGGGTTCCTGGCAGAGAACGCCGAGTTCGCCCGCGAGGTCATCGCGGCCGGGCTGACCTGGATCGGGCCGCCGCCCGAGGCGATCGACGCGCTCGGCGACAAGGTCGCGGCCCGCCGGATCGCCCGCGAGGTCGGCGCGCCGCTGGCGCCCGGCACACCGGGCCCGGTGTCGGGGCCGGAAGAGGCCGTGGCGTTCGCAGCCGAGTACGGGCTGCCGATCGCGATCAAGGCCGCCTTCGGCGGCGGCGGACGCGGGCTCCGGGTGGCCCGGACCGCCGACGAGATCACCTCGCAGTTCGAGTCGGCTGTGCGGGAGGCAGTGGCGGCGTTCGGCCGCGGCGAGTGTTTTGTCGAGCGGTACCTGGACCGGCCGCGGCACGTGGAGACGCAGTGCCTTGCCGACAGCAAGGGCAACGTGGCCGTGGTCTCCACCAGAGACTGCTCGCTGCAGCGCCGGCACCAGAAGCTGGTCGAGGAGGCACCAGCACCGTTCCTGAGCCAGGAGCAGGAACGCGTACTGCGCGAATCCTCCAAGGCCATCCTGCGCGCCGCAGGGTACGTGGGCGCTGGCACCTGCGAGTTCCTGGTCGGCCAGGACGGCACCGTGTCGTTCCTGGAGGTGAACACGCGGCTGCAGGTGGAGCACCCGGTCACCGAGGAGGTCGCCGGCATCGACCTGGTCCGCGAGATGTTCCGGATCGCCGACGGCCAGGTGCTCGGCTACACCGACCCGCCCGCACGCGGGCACTCGATCGAGTTCCGGATCAACGCGGAGGACCCGGGCAAGAGGTTCCTGCCCGCGCCGGGGACCATCGCCACGTGGCACCAGCCCTCCGGCCCCGGGGTGCGGGTCGACGCCGGCTACACCGCCGGGATGACGGTGCCGCGGGCATTCGACTCGCTGCTCGCCAAGCTGATCGTGACCGGAGCCAGCCGTACGCAGGCCCTTGAACGCTCCCGCCGGGCACTGGCCGAGTTCGAGGTCGGGGGGATGCCGACGGTGCTCCCGTTCCACCGGGCGGTCGTGGCCGACCCGGCGTTCACGTCCGAGCCGTTCTCCGTGCACACCCGGTGGATCGAGACGGAGTTCGCAGGCAACCTGCCGCCCTATTCGGGGGAACGGGCGCACAGCCCCGAAGCCCCGGAGCGGGAGCGGATCACGGTGGAGGTCGGCGGCAAGCGCCTTGAGGTAGTCCTGCCCGGGTCGCTGGCCGGCCTGGCCCGCTCCGGTGCTGGCCAGCAGCAGGCCACGGCGCAGCGGGGCGGTGCAGGCGCCCGCAGGTCCAGCGGAGCGCCGCGCCAGCGCCCTGGCGGCTCGGGTGTCTCGGGTGGCTCGGGCAGCGGCGCGGGCGGCGACGCGCTGGTCAGCCCGATGCAGGGCACGATCGTGAAGATCGTCGCGGCGGACGGCTCGAAGGTGTCGGCAGGCGACACGATCGTGGTGCTCGAGGCCATGAAGATGGAGCAGCCGCTGACCGCCCACAAGGACGGAACGGTTACCGGCCTTGCCGTGCAGGTAGGCCAGACGGTCCCGGCTGGCGAGGTCATCTGCGAGCTGCGAGACTGAGATCATGCCGCGCCTGGCGGGCGACCCTGGTGTCCTCCGCTGGCTGCTGTTCGCCTGGGGGTTCCGGCTGTCGCCGCGGTACCGCGACTGGGTGCGGCACGAGCTGACCGACGCCGGGTGGCGGCTGCGGACAGTGATCCGCCACCTCGTCGTCATCGTCCCGATCTGCGTCGTGCTGGTCCTGGTCCTGACAGCGTTCCTGCCTGTGCCGGTGTGGCTGTGGCTGACGATGGTGGCGCTGATCCTGTCCGGGAGTGTCTTCACGGTCGCGGCCTACGCCGACGACCTGCGGGCATCACGACTGCGCCAGCACGACCTGGACGTGCCCGACGACCCGGACCTGGGCCACCCGGCGCACTAGCTGTAGGGCTCCTCCCCCGGCTGCATGAGCCGGCGGGCGGCCTCGGTGATGCTCCCCGACAAACTCGGGTAGACGGCGAACGTGTGCGCGATCTGGTCCACGGTGAGGTGCTGCTCGACGGCCAGCGAGACCGCGAGGATGAGCTCGCTGGCCCGCGGCGCGACCACCACGCCGCCGAGCACGATCCCGCCGGTGCGGCTGGCGAACAGTTTGACGAACCCGTCGGCGAAACCCTGCATCTTCGCCCGTGCGTTTGTGGCCAGCGGCAGCTTGACCACGACCGCGTCGGTCTCGCCCGACGCCACGGCGCGCTGCGAGACGCCGACGGTCGCGATCTCAGGCTCGGTGAAGATGGTCGCGGCGACGTGGCCGAGCCGCAGCGGCTGGACCGCCTCGCCGAGCGCATGCCACATCGCGATCCGCCCCTGCATCGCCGCCACCGAGGCGAGCATCATCACGCCGGTGCAGTCTCCGGCCGCGTAGACACCTGGCACCGAGGTCCGCGACACCCGGTCGACACCGACGAAACCCCCGGCGCCCAGCGTGACGCCGGCCTCCTCAAGACCCAGCCCGCTGGTGCCAGGGACCATCCCGACCGCGAGCAGGCAGTGCGAGCCGCGCACCGTCCGGCCGTCCTCCAGCTGCACTTCGACCTCGTCGCCAACCCGCTTCGCCGCTGCCGCCCGGGATCTGGACAGGAGAGTCATGCCCCGCCGCCGGAATACGTCCTCGACCACCGCTGCGGCGTCGGCGTCCTCCTGCGGCAGCACCCGGTCCCGGGAGGAGACCAGCGTGACCTGCGAGCCCAGCGCCTGGTAAGCGCTGGCGAACTCAGCCCCGGTGACTCCCGAGCCCACCACGATCAGCTCGGGCGGCAGCTCGCCCAGATCGTAGAGCTGCCGGAACGTGAGCAGGCGCTCCCCGTCGGGCACCGCGCCCGGCAGCACCCGCGGATTCGCCCCGGTCGCCACCAGCACGACGTCGGCTCTGATCGTGGTGTCGCCCACGGTGACCTTGCGCGGCGCGGCCTGCGATGGATCCAGCCGTCCGGTGCCGCGGATGACCTCGACTCCTTCGGCCGCCAGTCGCCGCTCCACGTCAGCCGACTGGGCCTGGGCCAGGTTCCGGACCCTGGCGTACAGCCGCGGCGCGTCCACGACGGCCAGCGCCGCGCCGCCGATCACGGGCCCTCGCTGGTCCGAATCCGGAACGATCCCCAGGCCAGCTGCCCCGTCCAGGGCGGCCATCATGCCCGAGGTGGCGATAAGCGTCTTGGACGGCACGCAGTCGGTCAGCACGCAGGCGCCACCGAGCCCGTCCCGGTCCACGACCGTGACCCGAGCACCGAGCTGGGCGGCCACGAGAGCTGCCTCGTATCCTCCGGGGCCGCCGCCAATGATCACGACCCTCATGCGCGGCTCATCCACGCTGTCCGATTGTGTCGCATCGAACCGGCGCGCTGACGGCGGGCCTCGTACGCTAGTCATTCGTGGCGTTGTACGCGGCCTATGGCAGCAACATGAACCCGGCGCAGATGGTTGAGCGCTGCCCGCACTCGCCGCTGCACGGCACGGGGTGGCTGGAGGGCTGGCGCCTCACGTTCGGCGGCGAGGACATCGGCTGGGAAGGCGCGCTCGGCACTGTCGTCGAGGAGGCGGGACAGCGGGTCTTCGTCGCGCTCTACGACCTCTCACCCGCCGACGAGCAGAGCCTGGATCAGTGGGACGGCGCCAGCCTCGACTACTACCGCAAGGCCACGGTCCGTGTGTCGACGCTGGAGGGTGACGTGGTGGCCTGGCTGTACGTGCTCAACGCCTACGAAGGCGGCCTGCCCTCACCGCGCTACCTGGGCATGATGGCCGACGCCGCCGAGGTCGCCGGGGCGCCCGTTGACTACGTCAAGTCGCTCCGCGAGCGCCCCTGCGCCTGACTGAAAGCTGTCTGGCAGTTCCTGATTGACCTGACATGCGCGGTCGTGCCATACTCGGTATGCAATACTCGGTATGGAGGTGCTGGTGTCAGTTCGTCACAGCCTGCTGGCGTTGCTGTCTGGCGGGCCCATGCACGGCTACGGGCTCAAGACCGAGTTCGAGGCCGCGACCGGAGATGTGTGGCCCCTGAACGTCGGCCAGGTCTACACGACCCTGGGGCGGCTGGAGCGGGACGGGCTCGTGAGCGCCGGCGCCGAGGCTGACGGGCAGAAGATGTACGAGATCACCGGCGCCGGGCGGGAGGAGCTGCACCGGTGGTTTGAGACGCCGGTGCCGCGAGAGGTGATCCCGCGCCAGGAGCTGGCGATCAAGCTGGTGTTCGCGATGCGGTCGGGCATGGCGGATGTCACCGCGGTCGTTCAACAGCAGCGCGTGGCGACGGTCCGGGCGCTGCAGGACCTGACCAGGCTGAAAGCAGACGCCGAGTCCCGTGGCGACATGGCCTGGCTGCTGATTCTCGACGGCCTTGTCTTCCAGGCGGAAGCCGAGACGCGGTGGCTCGACCTGTGCGAGGCCCGGCTGGCGAGGCAGAACATAGCGGCGGGCCCTGTCGCGACGGGCCCAGGTACGGACGAGCGGCAGCCGGAGACGCCGGCCCAGCATGCGGAACGGAGCAGCTGATGGTGGTCCTCGACATAGACCGGGTGGGACAGGTCTTCGGGTCCGGGCCGGTCCGCGTGGTCGCGCTGGACGATGTGTCCCTGCACGTGCGGGCGGGCGAGTTCGTGGCCGTGATGGGCCCGAGCGGCTCGGGCAAGTCCACGCTGCTGCGGCTGGCTGGCGGACTGGGCCGGCCGACCACGGGCCGGGTGCTGCTCGCCGGCCGTGACCTGGCCACCCTCGACGAGGCTGAGCTAGCGCAGGCCCGGCGGCGGCAGATTGGTTTCGTGTTCCAGGAGGCCAACCTGCTCCCGTCGCTGACCGCCGCTGAGAACGTGGCTCTGGCCCTGGAACTGGACCACGTCCGGCCGAAGGCCGCGATGGCCGGCGCCCGCGGCCTGCTGGACTCCCTGGGCCTGAGCGCTGCCGGAGCCCGGTTCCCGGCCCAGCTCTCCGGGGGCGAGAAGCAGCGGGTGGCTGTCGCCCGCGCGGTAGCGGGCGGGCGGTCGCTGCTGCTGGCGGACGAGCCGACCGGCGCCCTCGACGCGCTCACCGGCGAGACGGTCATGTCCCTGCTGCATCAGCGCTGCGCGACCGGCTGCGCGGTCGTGCTCGTCACCCACAACGTCCGGCACGCCGCCTGGGCGGACCGGGTGGTGTTCCTGGCCGACGGACGGCTGACCGGCAAGGCCGGCCCGCCCTCTGGACCCGAGTGCCTGCTGGAGACCGGGAGAGCGCGGTGACCGGGCCGCTTGCCAGCGCCGAGACCGCGCCGGCCGACCAGACGGTCCCGCCGCCGATCATCGAACTGGCGGGAGCGGAGAAGACCTACCGGACTCCGGGTGCGCACGGGGTCTCGTTCCGCGCCCTCCGCGGGGTGGATCTCGCCATCCAGCCCGGCGAGATGGTGGCGATCATCGGCCCGTCGGGCAGCGGCAAGACGACGATCATCAACCTGATCGCCGGGATCGACCGGCCCACAGCGGGCACCGTGACGGTCAACGGCAGCCGCCTGGACCAGATGACCGAGGAGCAGCTCGCAGTCTGGCGCGGCCGCACGATCGGCATCGTGTTCCAGTTCTTCCAGCTCATGCCAACGCTCACAGCGGCCGAGAACGCGACGCTGCCGCTGGACCTGGCCCACCGCGGGCCATCACGCGAGCGCAAGGCCATAGCCAGCCGCAACCTGGCCACTGTCGGGCTCGCCGACCGCGGCGGCCACCTGCCCACCGAGCTCTCCGGCGGAGAGCAGCAGCGGGTCGCGATCGCCCGCGCGATGGCCTGCGAGCCGCCGATCCTCCTAGGCGACGAGCCCACCGGCAATCTCGACACGGAGATGGCGCGGGAGATGTTCGACCTTCTCAAGACTCTGAACGGGGCCGGGACCACCGTGGTCTACGTCACTCACGACCTGGCTCTCGCTGAGCAGGCACCACGGATCGTGTCGGTCCGCGACGGCCTGATCACTGGCGACACCGGGCGGCGTGACTCATGAGCACGCTGGCCCACAAGGCGTGGGCTGACCTGACCCGGCATCGCGGCCGGACGCTGCTGACGGCGCTGACCCTGAGCATCGCGATCGCGAGCCTCGGCTTCCTGGCGGTGCCAGAGCTGCTGGCCACCGCGATGAACCGCCAGGTCCAGGCCAGTCACCTGAACGACGTCGGGATATCGACCACCGTGATCGACCTGACGCCAGCCCAGCTCAATGCGCTGGGCCACCTCCCCGGCGTCGCCGCCGTCAGCCCCGTCCTCGGCTATACCGCCAGCGCCACGTCGGCCGCGGGCACTGAGAACGTCTCGATTGCCGGAGGCAACCTGGCGTCCGCGCCGGTCAATACCGTTCCGCTGATGTCCGGTCAGCTGCCCGGGAAAGGTGAACTGCTGGCCGACGAGGGCAACCCCCGGGCCACCGACTATGCGATCCCGAATGGCGGCACGATCGAGGTCCGCGCGGCCAGCGGCGCGAACGTCCGGCTGCGGATCAGCGGCACCGGGCTGAACCTGGCTGCGACCCCCGGCGCGAACGGGTCGACCACTCCGGTCTTCTACGGAACCCTCGCGACCGTCGAGTCGCTGCGCGGTGTCCGCGGCTACAACTACCTGGGGTTCCGGCTCAGCAACGACGGGACGGCCGAGCAGAACAAGGTCATCGCCGAGGTGCGCAGCTACCTCACCAGGCAGACCGGCACGGACCCGATCACGTCACTCCCAGTCACGCGAGCAGCGGACCAGTGGCCGGGGCAATCTTCGTTCAGTAAGACTTCGGCGTTTCTCTACATCATCACGATCCTCGCGTTCATCTCCGCGCTGTTCCTGATCTCAGCGACCATGAACACGCTGATCGCCGAGCAGGCCGGTGAGATCGCGATCCTCAAGACACTGGGTGCCCGGCGGAGGCAGATCGCTGGCATCACGCTCCGCACCGCGGCGATGCTCGGCGTGGCCGGCGCCGTTCCGGGCACCATCCTCGGCATCTTCATCGCTTACCTGCTCGCGCGCGACTTCGCCGAGAGATTCATCGACGTTTCCTTTGGCTTCGGGGTCTCGGCGCCGGTTGTTGTGGCCAGCCTGGTGATCGGCCCGGTCCTGGCGGTCCTCGCATCGCTGCCAGCTCTGCGGCGCGCGCTGCGCCGGCCTGTGGCCGAGACCCTGGCCGGCGCCGGGACCGCCAGCTACGGCTCCGGCTGGCTGGACCGCGTGGTCGCCCGCAGCGGCCTGCTGACCGGCAACGCGATTCCTGGCAGCATCCGGATGGGACTGCGCAACGCTCTGCGGCAGAAGCGGCGCAGCGCGGCGACGATCGCACAGGTCGCTGTCGCCGCCGGGCTGGCCATCTCGCTGTTCGCCCTGGGCCAGTCGATCGACGCGCTCATCGGCCAGGCCATTGGCAAGCTGCACTTCAGCATCGGGGTCGGTGAGGCGGCCGGCCATGGCTCGCGGTCGTTTACCAGCCGTGCGCTGGCTATCGCCGCCTCGACACCCGGCGTGACCGGCGCGACTCCAGTAGAGACCAGCGCTGTGCAGTACAACGGGCAGGACTATGCGGCGTGGGGACTGACCGCGCACCCGCTGTACGCCTACAAGCTGAGCTCCGGCAGCTGGTTTACTCGGTCGCAGACCGCGGCGAACTCCCGTCCTGCTGTTCCGCCGGTGATCCTTGGACCCATCGTCGCGAGCGCCGCCAGCGTCAAGGTCGGCCAGACGCTGACGCTCAACATGGCTCAGGGACCTACCAAGGTGCGCGTGATCGGAATCGATACCGGCGGCAACGACAACGGCGCGATCGTCTACTTCCCGCTGCCAGTGCTGGAACGCCTCGACGGCACGCCGGGCACCTCGGACTCGATCTGGGTCAGCACGGCAAGCTCCGCCCATACCGCGATCGACCAGGCCTCCACCGCCGTCGCGAGCCGGCTGGGCTCAGCCGGGTACCCGGTGAGCACTACCGAGATCTACGTCGTTCAGGCGCAGACGACCGCTGCCGAAGCCTCGTTCCTCGCGATCGTCGAAATCCTGGGCCTGGTCGTAGTGGCCATCATGCTCATGGGCCTGGCCAGTTCGCTGAGCATGGGCGTGCTGGAGCGCACCCGCGAGGTCGGCATCCTGCGCTGCGTCGGCGCCCGCGCCAGGAACATCCGGCGGGTCTTCAGCGCCGAGGCGGTCACCCTGGCTTTCGCCGGCTGGCTGGTCGGGATCTTGCTGGGCTGGCTGATTTACGAGGGCCTGATCGTGCTGATCCGCCACGATGTCAGCCTCACCCTGCCGCAGGACTTCACCCCGGGGATCACGCTGATCACGCTGGCCGGCGTGCTTGTGCTCACGCTGCTGGTCATCCGCGGCCCGCTTCGTCGCGCGACCCGCATCCAGCCTGGCCTGGCTTTGCGTTACCAGTAGCGCTGGGCTAACGCGGGAGCATCCCGACGGAGTCCGCGTAGAAGGACGACGCCTCGGCTACGTGGAATGCGAGCTGGCGCAATGACCAGGCATCACCCGGCCGCTCGTCAAGCTGGGAGTTGCTGAGCGACCGCAGCCGCACTTCCCAGATGAGCGCCAGCCGCCGCAGCCGGCTGCGCGCCTCGTCCAGGTCGTCGTGGGTGAACGCGGCGAGGTCAGCCTTGGTCGTGATCATGGAACCGTGCCAGCGGTCTGGCTCCGTGGCCCGGCCAGCTACCCTGGCCTCGAGCTCGGCAAGGTGGTCAACGAGGTGATCTGCGACCCGGCGGATGACCTTGTGCGGGGTGTACGTACGCGGCACCGCCTCACCCTCGACCGCCACCTCAGCCGGCGGCCATCCCACCGTGGCCAGCTGGCTGCCAGGGTCAGCACATGGTCCACATGGCTGGTCACGACGTCAGCAGGATGCCGGCCATCGACTTCGGGTCCGGGATCGGTCATGGTGCCCATAATGCCGGGCGGCACTGACACTCGGCCGCCGCCGCTTAGGGTCGTCTGGTGACTCCTGCGAGCAGCGGAACTGGCCCTGCCAGACATGCTCCGCTGGCCGCACAGTAAGTAGTCCTGCGTCTCGCTCAAGATGGGCGGGCTGCGGTCCTGGGAAACCCGGCTGGGCGCCCGGCTGCTGCGGATCGGGGGCGACGCCATCCTCCAGGTACTGGTCCAGCGGCCGCCGCGCACTCCCGACCTGGCGCTGAAGGTTGCCGCCGAGCACTACGCCTTCGCCGATGACGGGCCCGGGACTGATGGCAGCATCACCTCGATCGCGGCCCGCCTGACCGGTGCCCCAATCTGGGAGTTCTGGTGGGACTGACTAGTCCGCGACGATCGCGTCTACCTCGAACTCCACCAGCCATTCTGGGTCAATGAAGCGTGACACCTCGACGAACGTACAAGCCGGCCGCACCTGAGCGAACCGCTCCGCGTGTGCGCGGGCGGCCTCCCGCCATCGGCTGATGTCGGTGAGCATTACCCGGGTCCGGATCACGTCGCTCAGTGACGCACCGGCGTTGTGCAGCGCCTGTTCGGCGATATCGAGGCAGCGGACCGATTGTGCGTAGATGTCCCCAGGGGCTGCAGTACCACCACCATCGGCGATCGGCGCGGTGCCGGCGACGCAGACGTAAGGTCCCGAGCGCACCGCACGGGAGAGGCCGATTTCTGGTTCAAAAGGCGAGCCCGAGCTCACCAGCCGGCGCGAGGAAGTCATGGGTGCAGCATGCCAGCACCACGGAGCCGGAAGCGTCGTCGCAGCCGTGCTCGCGCTGAAGCCGGGTTCGCCCGGTCGTCAGCTCAGTGCTTGGCCCGAAGCGTGCTGGTGGCGCAGAGCGCGCCGGTCTCGTCGAGATCGCCCAGGACGGCCGGGAGCCCTGTGGTCAGCATCTTCTTGCGGACTGAGCCCAGCAGTTTGGCGAGGATGAATCCGCCAGCACCGGTAAAACCTATGTGGTCGTAGGTGAAGCGCGTCCCGTCGCCGTGCGGCTCGATCCGGTAGCTGACGTAGGTGGTCTTACCGTGGTCGTCACCGGTCCAGGAGAACCGCAGCAGAGACGGCTCGCGCGCCTCGAGGACCTCGCAGTCGACGACGCCGCGCCAACCCGGCCGCGGCTTGGCGACGAACTGGAACCGGGTCCCGGGCATGGGAGCGAAGCCGACCGGCCGGCCTCCTTGCCCGGTCGCGGTCCACAGCGGGACCAGTTCCGGATCGGTAACGGCCCGCCAGACCTTGGGCGGGGGATGCGGATAGTCACACACGATGTGGATGTCGGTCATAGTAGCTCCTCGCGCGGGCGGATCCGGCTAGATATTCTGTGACTAGAAAAATAGGGTAACAGAAAAATTTCATAGACTGTACTAGGCTGGGATCGTGACCACGCAGACGGCGGGCTGGCCGACCTGGAACGCCCCGGCCGACCCGGTCGAGGGACTGCGCGAGCGCAAGAAGCGCCTGATGCGCCAGAAGTTGTCCGACACCGCGACGCGCATGTTCATGGAACACGGCTTCGACCAGGTGCGCGTGGCCGAGGTCGCCGACACGTGCGGCGTGTCAGAGAAGACGGTCTTCAACTACTTCCCGACCAAGGAGTCGCTTGTCCTTGACCGCCTCGAGGCCACGGTGTCCTCCCTGCGAACCGGGCTCGCCGATCCGGGGAGACCGCCGGTCGAGGCCGCGCTGCGGATCCTGGACCGCGAGCTAGCCGGTATGACCAACGGGCTCGCCCGCCAGGACGACCCCCGTCAGGGCGCTCAGGCGATCTTGCGTTTCGGCGACCTGATCCGCGCCACACCCTCACTGCGGGCCTACCAGTCCGACATGATGGACCAGTTCGTGTCCGTGGCCACCCAGATTCTGGCCGCGCGAACCGGGATGAGCCCAGACGAGCCCGAGCCGCAGATCATGGCCCGGGCCCTGCTCGGCCTGTGGCACGTCCAGGCCAGCAGCCTTCGCAAGCACCTAGACGGCGCGCACGCACCGGCGCGGGTCCGCGACCTGGTGACCGCCGACGTCCGCCGCGCAGCCCGGCTCCTCGACATGGGACTGCGCTCGTTCGCAGCGCCCGCACCGCCCGCGCCACCCGCCGTCCGCTGACGTGGGCAGCCCGGCTGAAGACCGGCCCCAGCGCCACGGGCGGGGCGATGCAGGTGGCCCGAGACGCGGACAGCCCGGCTGTAGACCGGTCCCAGAGCCACGGACGGGGCGATGTAGGCCTCAGATGCCGGTGGTCACTCATCCACCTCGCAGCCGGGAAAGATCTCGAAAAAGTTTGTGGTCATCGAACGGGTGCACGACTGAAGCGCCGCCGCGCTGAGCTGTTCGGCCTGATCTCCCAGGCCGGCGACTTCCGGCGAGGGGCGCTGAATGTGGTGTGGCGCAAGTGCGGGAAGCCGAACTGTGAGTGCGCGCAGCCAGGGCACCGCGGGCACGGGCCGCAGTACAACCTGACGCGCCGAGCCGGCAACAAGACGGTGAACGTGCACCTGAGGCCGAGCCCGGAGCTGGAGAAGGCACGGCGGGAGGTCGCCGAGCACCAGCGGTTCGCGTCCCTGGTGGAGGAGGTGAGGGCGGTCAGCGAGGCTGCGCCGCCCGGCCGGTGGCCGGCCAGGCGGCTCCCCCTCCGGCGGAGGGGCAAAGGGGGGCTCGGTCACGACATCGAGGAGATCGCCGCGGCGGAGGTAGGCAAGCTCGCCGCGCTGGCCGCGGCGGGCGCCCGGCTGCTGGAGGCCGTTCTGGCCGGTAACGATGACGGGCATGCCGGGCCGCACGTCAAGTGCGGGAACGGTCACCAGGCCGACTACGCCGGACGCCCAAGATCATGGCCACAGTGCTCGGCCCGGTGCAGGTGAACCGGGCCTGGTATCACTGCGGGGAATGCAAACGTGGCTTCGCGCCACGGGATGAGCAGCTTGGGGTGGCCGGGACGTCGCTGTCACCCGGCGTGGCCGAGATGATTGCCCGGGCCGGGTCGGAGGTCCCGTTCGGCAAGGCCGCGGGCCTGCTGGCAGACCTGGCCGGGGTTGGCGTGAGCGCCAGGACCGTCGAGCGGTCCGCCGAGGCATCCGGCGCGGCCGCCCGGGCAGCTGCCAGCACCGAGTCTGCCGCGCTCCGCGCCCGCACGATCCGCCCGCTCCCGCCGCCGGACCCGGTCCCGGACATGCTGTATGTCGAGACCGACGGCACCGGCGTGCCCATGCGCCCCGGCCAGACCGTCGGCCACGACGGCAAGAGCGAGGACGGCGTCGCCCGCACCCGCGAGATCAAGCTCGCCCGGTTCTTCACCGTGTCCGCCCTCGATGACGACGGCTACCCGCTGATGGACCAAGGCGATCGTCGTCCAGCGCGCCAAGCAGTCAGGCATGCACTGGACCGTCAGCGGCGCCGCAGACATCATCACCCTGCGCTGCCAGCATGCCAGCGGCCGGTGGGACGAGCTCTGGCCGGCCAGCACCACCCAGCCCGCCGGGCTTCGGGCAGCTATCTGACAGACCCCGCAACTCAGACCCAGCCTGGCCAGCCCAGCAGCAAGATCACCCCGACAGAGCTCTCGGCACCCCCGCGAGGATGGCATGCCAACGGACTGACAGTAATTTCGGGCAGAATGACCACCGTGCAGGGCATCACCTTCCGCAGCGACGTGACAGTCGAGCTGATCAAGCATGCAGCATCTGATGCGGACGTGATCTGGGCGGCGCGGGTGTCCACCAAGGGCGAGCAGACCCTGGCGGAGATCGACGCGGATCCGGAGCGGTCGGCCGGACTGATCAACTTCCTGATGCGCGACCGGCACGGCACCCCGTTTGAGCATTCCTCGATGACCTTCTATGTGCAGGCGCCGATCTTCGTATTCCGGGAGTTCATGCGCCACCGCACGTTCAGCTACAACGAGGAGAGCGGCCGGTACCGCAAGCCCAGCCCGGTCTTCTACCGTCCTGGTCCGGACCGCAAGCTGGTACAGACCGGCAAGCCGGGGACCTACGTGTTCGAGGACGGCACGCCAGAGCAGCATGAACTGGTCAGTGCCGCCGTCGAGGAGTCCTGCCGCCAGGCCTACGCTGCCTACTTGTCCATGCTCGAGGCGGGCGTGGCGCGCGAGGTGGCCCGCACCGTGCTCCCGGTCGGCCTGTACTCCTCGATGTACGCCACCTGCAACGCGCGCGCCCTGATGAACTTCCTGTCGCTGCGCGTGCGGAATTCCGGCTCCGCGTTCCCATCGTTCCCGCAGCGCGAGATCGAGATGGTCGCCGAGCAGATGGAGGCCTTGTGGGCACGGCTGATGCCACTGACGCATGCTGCTTTTGAGCGGAATGGGCGCGTCTGCCCATAGCTATTTCCGCAGGCGCGCGACCGGCACGGACGCCTGGGTCAGCCCGGCAGGCCGGCACCGCCAGCCGCCCAAGTCCGAAGCCGGAGTCCGGCATCGACTAGACGTTAGCGGCGGAACTGGTCAGGGCACCGGCACCGGCGGTTTTGACAATCAGGCGTCCGGTGCCGCGGGCTGCAATGCCGACCGCGCCGCCGCCGCGAGCCGGGCCGTAATACCACAGCCCGCGGCGTCGAGTTCGCGCCCCGCGGCCAGCGGCAGTTCGCCTGCAAGCAGTCATCTGACAGACATCGCGACTCAGACCCGAAGGTCACCAGGCATAGCAAGATCATCTCTAACAAAGCTGCCGTGCACCCTAATCGAACATTTGAGCCCAGGAATGTCAGAGGGTCACTCTAGGATCGAACTAGAAACCAGACAGCGTTCCCCGAGCTGAGGGAGACCGCCAGGATCATGTGCGCACCCGCCCAGCTACCGGTTCCTGCGACCGCCGCTCAGGCCGTCGCGATGGTGAACGCTGGGCTGGGCTGGCTGGCGGCGGCGGATGCGACGACGCTGACCACTGGTGAGCAGGCTGAGTGCCTGCGCGGGTTAGGGCAGGCGGAGTCGGTGCACACCGCCGCGCGGTCGAAGGTGATGGCGGCGTTTGATGCTGGCGGCGGGCATGAGGATGACGGGCATCCGACGGTGCGGTCGTGGCTGGTGTGGCGGACCCGGGTCACTACCGGTGCCGCCGCCGGCGCCGTCGGGTGGATGCGGCGGCTAGCCGCCCACCCCGGGGTCGCCCGGGCGTTAGCGCAGGGTGTGGTGTCACAGTCGTGGGCGCGGGAGATCTGCACCTGGACTGACCTGCTGCCTGAGGCGGTCCGCGGCGATGCGGACACGATCCTGCTCGCCGCTGCGGCGGCCGGGGCGGACCTGGAGGGCCTGTCTGACCTGGCGGAGCAGATCCGCGAGCGCACCGCCACCCCCAGCCCCGATGATGATGGGTTCACCGACCGCTACCTCAGCCTTGCCACTACCCTCGGCGGTGCCGGGGTGCTGCGCGGTGACCTGACCCCGCAGTGCGCCGCCGCGGTCCAGGCAGTCCTGGAGTCCCTGGGCAAGCGTGCCGGGCCTGAGGACCGGCGCACCGCCGCCCAGCGGCGCCACGACGCGCTCGAAGAAGCGTGCCGGCGGCTCATCGCCGCCGGGGGCCTGCCTGAGCGCGCCGGGCAGCCGACCCAGATCATGCTGCACCTGACCCTCGGCCAGCTCCGCCGCCAGCCCGGCGCTGACGCTGCTGAAGCCGCCTGGGCTGGTGCCCAGGCCGGGCCCGGGTATGACTGCGACGCCACCATCATCCCCATCGTCTGTGGCCGCATCGACGCCGACATCCTCGACCAGCTCACCCACGACCTGCTCACCACCCTCAACCACAGCCAGCACACCAGCCGCCGCCAGGACAGCCACGGCCAGGACACCAGCCAGAGGTGGCTGGACGCCGCGGCTGCCGGCAGCGGGCCCGGCACCCCGGGCCGGCCAGGCTCCTGCCACCCCCCCGCCAGCAGCACCAGCGGCACCGGTGCTGACCCGCAGCGGCGGCAGCTGCCGGAGCAGACCGTCCGCCAGATGCTGGCCAGCCGCGCCGCCGACCTGCTGTCAGGACCCGGCGGCCTGGCTGCCTACCTGCGCAACGGAGTCAGCGACCGGCTCATCGCCACCGTCAGCCTCCCCCTCGACATCGGCGCCGCCGCCGAGATCATCCCCGCCCACCTGCGCCGCGCCGTCACCACCCGCGACCAGCACTGCCGCTTCCCCGGCTGCGGCCAGCCCGTCGCCGCCTGCCAGCCGCATCACATCATCCCCCGGTCCCAGAGCGGCCCGACCAGCCTGACCAGCATGATGCTGCTGTGCACCTTCCACCATTTGATCGCGGTCCACCGGTGGGGATGGGGCATCGCCCTGCACCCCGACGGCACCGTCACCGCCACCAGCCCCGACAACACACGCATCCTGCACAGCCACGGACCCCCCACCCAAGCCGCCTAGGGCGGCGGCCGCGCTGTACGCCTGAGATACGCAAGAAGGTTGACTTACCAGCAGCAATCCGCGCCGGGATCGTGCGTGGGCGAGGCTGAGCTCGCCCATGCACTCTCGCCGACCGAGATGGCTCGACTACGCCGTACCGGCAGAGATAGGAGAAGACTGAGCGTGGCTGACAAGCAGCGGACATTCGACGTGCCCGCCGGGCGCTGCCTGAGCGTGGCACCAGGCATGCCAACTACCGATATGGCCCGGACGGCTGAGCACTACCGGACCATCGGGTTCACGTTCTCTGCTCCAGGCTCCCTTTCTCTCGCCGAAGCAGAGTTTGCCATCGCCGGGCGTGACGGGATCGAACTCCACTTCGCCCTGAAGAAGGATCACGATCCGGTACGGACGGCCACGTGGGTTTACATCAGGGTCGAGGATGCCGACGCCATGAGCGAGGAGTTCATCGCCGCTGGCGCGGGACAGGGCCGCCCGGTGCACAACACCGACTACAACATGCGAGAGTTCGCGCACATCGACCCGGACGGCAATCTCCTCTTGTTTGGCTCGCGGCTGGCGCGTGAACCGCAGAGCCGAGAGGCAGATGAGAAGCCCGAACCACGAACGCTTCCCGATACTGACCCGGCGGCGTTCGAGTTGCTGCGGGTTATCAAACTGGGCGATGCCGAGCAACTGACGCGGATTCTCGAGGCAGATCCGGGCCTTGGATCCTGCTGGATCAACTCGGTCACGCCACTGCATCATTTCGCTGACGCGCCCGGTCATCGTCCGAACGCCGCCGCTGTGGTGAACGCGCTCGTGGCCGCCGGGGCTGACCTCGATGCTCACGCGCGGGACTCCTGGCACCATGAGACCCCGCTGCACTGGGCGGCCAGCAATGACGACGTTGCGCTGATCGATGCGCTTCTCGATGCCGGCGCGGACATCGAGCATCCGGGGTCCTCCATCAACGGCGGGCCGCCGATCCAGTCCGCACTCGGCTACGCACAGTGGGCCGCGGTGCGACGGCTCTGGGAGCGCGGCGCTAAGACAGCGCTACCGCACGCAGCCGTCCTGGGCCTGATGGGGACGGTGATTTCGCTGGTCGAAGCGAACCCGCCACCGGATCGCGATGACATCTCCGGAGCGTTCTGGAACGCGTGCCGGGCCGGGCAACTCGACATCGCCCGCTGCCTGCTCACGCACGGCGCGGAGCTTAACTGGCCAGCGCCCTGGGACGGCAGCACCCCGCTCGATGCCGCCACTGCGCAGCACCAGCATGAGACCGTGGCGTGGCTGCGCGGCGACGGAGCCCGTCCGGGAACGAGCGCCGCTAGTGAATAAGCGTGATGACCAGGACCAGTGCGATGGCCGGGGCGGCGATCGCGACTGCTGGCTGCCAGGCCCAGGTCACGACGCGAGGGCCTGCCACCACTCCGCGTTCCTGCGCCTTCGTCGCTAGCTCATCGAGTTGCCCGGCCATGATCTGCGCGGTGGGCTGCCTGGCAAGCCGCTGCGCCTCGGCAGGCAGCCGGTTGTCGGGCGCGAAGGCGCCGCGCTGCGACCGGGCGCGGGCGCGCTGTTCCGTGAGGTCCGCCCGGATCCGGCTGCGGCGCTGGGCGTAGAGCGCCCAGCTGTGGATGACCTTCTCGCGCCGGGCGCCAGGCTCTCGCGCGCAGTGCACCCGAACCGATTCCGCCAGGTCCACGGCGGTCACCGAGCCCCAGGGAATCCTGTGATCACGCAGTGGATTCCGCACAGTAATGCCGTCGGCGTCGGCAATAACCACCGGGCGCAAGGCGCAGGCGTAAATGACCCCGGTGAGCACCGCTACGCCTACCGCGATCTCCACCGAGGTATGGTCACGGCCGGTCAGCGCCAGGTCCACCAGGCAGGCGACCGCAAGGACTACCCATGCCCACCAGGCCACGACAGCGCCTGGCAACCGGAACACCGTGCGGTCCGACGGTCCGGCCCGATCGGACCGCTGTGTCCCGACGCGAGGATCCGGCTGAACGCGAGGCTGTGCCTGAACGCGAGACTGTGCCTGAACGGGCAGCTGCGACTGTTCTTGGGGCTCGGCGGTCGGGCGAAGCACGCCGGGGCCGCTGGCCTGGCCATCGGGCGCCTGCGTACCATGACCCTGCTCCGGCTGCATGCGCACGAACTCCAGTGAGATGACCGGCGCACCGCCATCGGCGCGGCGCGTTGTTCGGCTCCTACTGTAGGTGGAGACGGGACGGGAGAGGGATCTTCATGAACGGCCACCTGCTGGCGCTGTATCTGGTCGCTGTGTTCCTGGCCATGATCGCGCCAGGCCCTGACATGCTGTTTATCCTCGCTACTGGCGCGCGCGGCGGGCCGCGCGCCGGCGTACTTGCCACGCTCGGCGTCGCCGCCAGCGAGATCGCGCAGATCACCGCTGTGGCCGCCGGGCTGTCGGCACTGTTCGCCGCGGTGCCAGCGGCGTTCACAACGCTGCGGGTGTGCGGCGCTGCATACCTGCTCTACCTGGGGATCCAGGCGCTGCGCAGCGCGCGACGTGGCAGCCCGGTCCTCGCTGGCCCGGAGCCAGCGCCCGCTGGGCCGGAAGGCCAGCCCGGCTCGCGGCGGCAAGGCGCACCGAGCGCGGCGTACGCGTTCGCGCGCGGCGCCGTCACGAACCTGGCGAACCCGAAGTCGGTCACGTTCGTGGTCGCGTTCCTGCCGCAGTTCGTGGACCGTGGGCTCGGGCACATCCCGCTGCAGTTCGCCGTGCTCGGGGCGATCTTCGTCGCGTTCGAGCTGCTGGTCGACGGCACAGTAGGGCTGACGGCCGGCCGGCTCGGTGGCTGGCTGGCGCGGCGCCGCAGGGCGCGTCAGGCCCTGGACGCCGGGTCGGGGACGATCATGGTCGCCCTGGCCTGCCGGCTCGCCCTGGAGAAATGACCCGGCGCAACGAGTCCACCCGTCGGCGGCGGGTCCACCCGGAGGTGGACTTCGCGATCTCCACTCCGAGACCGATGGGTGCAGGCGCACCGATCCCTAGCGTTTCCGGTGTCGGCCCCAGCCGACGCTAACCGGAGGTGATCGAGATGATCCTCACGCTGAGCGTGGCCGGCCTGCTGATCATGTGGGCCGGGCTGGGCTTGCGGTTCTGGGCGGTCTGGCTCTCCCTGGCCCTGCTGCTGATCCTGCCCCTTGTCAGCCTGCTGCCCCGCATTGCCGTTGAGGAAGCGGTTCTCACCAAGACTCTCGGCCGGCCGTGCGCCGAGTACCGCACGCACACCAAGCGCCTCGTCCCCGGACTGTGGTGAGCACAGCGCGGATGCTTGCCGCACTCAGGCTGGCCCCTCAGTTACCACGATCGAAGAAGGAGCTTTCGATGTCCTATGCCCAGGCCTCCCGGCAGGAGAGCCGGCAGGCACCCAGCGACTGGCTGGCACGGATGCTGGGCCGGAAGATCGTCCGCTGGGCGGTCGTGATTATCTGGCTGGCCGTGATCGCGGTCTTGAGCGGTTTCGGCAACGCACTGACCAAGGTGACCAATGACAGCGCG
This sequence comes from uncultured Actinomycetota bacterium, assembly GCA_963815375.1. Lineage (GTDB taxonomy): Bacteria > Actinomycetota > Actinomycetes > Streptosporangiales > Streptosporangiaceae > JASHPR01. The sequence goes on from CAWFGX010000001.1 coordinate 1,342,814, forward strand.
TCCGCTTATCTGCCGTCTTCCGCGCCGTCGACCCGCGTCGTCAACCTTGAGGAGCAGGCCCAGCGGAGCGCTGGCCAGCCGCAGAGCGACCAGGCGATCGTGGTGTTCGCCCGCAGCAAGGGCCGTCTGACACAAGCTGACCTGGCCCAGATCAGCTCGGCCCACGCCGGGGTCGGTGCCCTCACGAGCACGGTGCCGGGTCTCAGCGCGCCCGGCTCGCTGCAGCCGTCAGCCGACAGGGAGGCTGTGGCGTTCACCGCCAACGTCACCGCGCCGGTCCACGACGAGAACAGCGCCGACACCACGGCGGTGGACGCGATCCGTCGCGTGGTCGGCCCTGCGGCGAGCCGCGCTGGCGACGGGCTGACCGCCCACGTGACCGGGCCGGCCGCTGTGAGCGCCGACAGCGGGATCAAGAGCGGTGCCCAGACCATTCTGCTGCTCACGGCGGTCGTGATCGTGGCGATCGTGTTCTTCGTTGTCTACCGCAGTCCGGTGCTGTGGATCCTCCCGCTGCTGTCCGCCTACGGCGCGATCGTGCTCGCGAGGTCCGCCGCGCATGGCCTGGTCAACGCCGGGCTCACGGTGAGCTCGCTGTCAGCCTCGATCCTCATCGTGCTGGTCTTCGGCGCCGCGAGTGACTACGGGCTATTGCTCGTCCACCGCTACCGCGAGGAACTCCAGCACCACGCCACCACCCACGAGGCGATGGCGGCAGCGCTGCGCCGCACTCTGCCGACTCTGCTGGCCTCCGCCGCCACCGTGACCTGTGCCATGGTCTGCTTGCTGGCAGCGCAGTCGGCCTCACTGCACGGCCTGGGCCCGGTTGGTGCGTTCAGCATCGTGGCCGCGCTGCTGGCGCAGACTACGTTCCTGCCCGCGCTGCTGCTGGTCCTGGGAAGGACGGCGTTCTGGCCGCTCGGGCCCCGTCCTGGTCATCCCGGACGGGAGCAGTCCCGGCTGTGGTCGGCAGTTGGGACCAGGATCGCCCGCCGGCCCGCAGCGGTGGTCCTCACAGCCGTGGTACTGCTGGGCGCCGCGTGCGCCGGGCTCCTCGCGCTGCACTTCGACAACAACCCGCTGGGCAGCGTGAAGGGAAACCCCGACAGCGTCACCGGCGCGAACGTGCTCACCAAGCACTTCCCGGCCGGCATCCTGGCACCGATCGACCTCCTGGCCCCGCCAGCGCAGGCGAGCGCCGCACAGGCGGCGGCCCATGCCGTACCGGGCGTCTCGTCGGTAAGGCAGCTCCAGCCGGTCGAGAGCTACGATCGCTTCTCGGTTGTCCTGTCGGTCCAGCCCTACAGCCAGGCCGGCTACAGCGCGGTCGTTAACCTTCGTCAGAATCTTGAACGCTCCGCGCCGGGTGCCCTGGTTGGCGGAGGTCCAGCCATCGAGTACGACACAACCCAGGCGGCCGGCCACGACACTCTGCTCATCGTCCCGCTCGTACTGGTAGTCATCCTGGTCATCATCGGCCTGCTGCTCCGGGCCGTCGTCGCACCCCTAGTCCTTGTCGCCACGACAGCGCTCAGCTTTGGCGCCTCGTTCGGCTTGTCCGCCCTGCTCTGGCGCGCGATCGGCTACCAGGGCATCGAGGCCCAGCTCCCCCTCTACATCTTCATCTTCCTGGTAGCGCTCGGGGTCGACTACAACATCTTCCTGTCGGCCCGCATCCGCGAAGAAGCGCGGCATGAAGGCATCCGCCAGGGCACCCTCCGCGGCCTGGCCGTCACTGGCGGCGTCATCACCGCCGCCGGCATCGTCCTGGCCGCCACGTTCGCAGCCCTGGCCCAGCTCCCCTCGGTCCCGGTCACCGAAGTAGGCATAGCCGTAGCCCTGGGCGTCCTCCTGGACACCCTCCTGGTCCGCACCGTCCTGGTCCCCGCCAGCCTGCTGACGGTCGGCGAACGAGTCTGGTGGCCCTCCCACCCAGCCAACTCGATCCAGACCTGAGCTCGGGAGAAAGCCACATTGGCGACCACTCCGGGCTTGCAGGTGGGCTGATCAGGCTCGGGCTGCACCTGGGAGCGGCTCGGGGGCGGCTGTACCGCCGCCGCCCATGGCGGTGAGGGCCGTGGCTGCCATGAGGCGGACGCCGATCGCGATCGCGCGCTCGTCCACGTCAAAGGCTGGCTGGTGGATGTCGAAGTCGTCACCAGAACCGGGCCGGCGGGTGCCGAGGCGGGCGAGCGCGCCGGGGACGGACTCCAGGTACCAGGCGAAGTCTTCGCCGCCGAGGCTCTGCGGGGCTGGTACGACGGCGTCGGCTGCGAGGACCCGGTCGGCGGCTGCCTCGACCATGGCGGTAGAGATCGCCTCGTTGACGGTGGGCGGGACCGTGCGCTGGTAGGTCAGGTCGGCGACGACGCCGTAGGCGCTGGCGACGGACTCGGTGAGCGCTTTGACCAGGTCGGGTGCTGCGTGCCAGGCCTCGTCGTCCAGGCAGCGGACGGTCCCCTCGGCGATGCCGTCGTCGGGAATGGCATTGGCCGCCGAGCCCGCGCTGACCCGGCCCCAGACCAGGCTCAGGCTGGAGCGCGGGTCCACCCGCCGGGACAGCGCCGCAGGAAGCTCGGTGATGATCTTGCCGAGGGCGTAGACCAGGTCAGCGGTCAGATGCGGCCGGGCTGTGTGCCCGCCGGGGCCGCTCACCCGGACCGTGATCTTGTCACAGGCCGCTGTGATCGCGCCGACCCGCGTGCCGATCTTGCCGACGTCCAGCCGCGGGTCGCAGTGGAGCGCGAAGATGCGGTCGACCGACGCGATGCCGCCGGCAGCAAGGACGTCCAGGGCGCCGCACGGCACCTCCTCGGCTGGCTGGAAGACCAGCCTGATCCGGCCGGGCAGGGCCCCGGCGGCCGCCGTGCGGGCCAGGAACAGGCCCGTGCCGAGCAGGACGGTCGTGTGCACGTCGTGCCCGCAGGCGTGGCACGCTCCGGGGACCGTCGACCGGTAGGGGACGTCTTTCTCGTCGGTGATCGGGAGCGCGTCCAGGTCGGCCCGGAGCGCTACCACTGGCCCCGGACCCGAGCCGATGTCGACGAGCAGCCCCGTGCCTTTGGGCAGGATAACCGGCCGCAGGCCCGCGGCCTCCAGCCGGAGCTTGACCCGGCGCGTGGTCCGGTGCTCGTGGTAGCCGATCTCGGGGTGAGTGTGCAGGTCGCGCCTGAAGTCGATGAGCTCGGCCTCGTGCCAGTCAAGGAAAGTGTCGAGCTCGTCCTCTAGGTCACGCTCGCCCATACGCCTCCTCCCCGCGACTACCAAGCGATGCCGTTATCTGGGGCAGGCGGATACGCAGCGAAGGTCTAGATCCAGGCGGGCGAGCCACTCCAGCTGCTCGGCAGGTTCGGCATGGCACTGAACATGCACCTTCTCGGCATCTGGCCAGTAGCTGGCAGATGCCGTCCGGAACAGGCCAGCATCGTATCGCGGGCCAGGCAGGAAACTGCTCAAGTTGTGCGATTGTCACAGCAGGCTCACAGGTTCAGTAGACATCGGGTGGTTTGTACACCCCCCAGACGTCACGGAGCGCGTCGCAGACCTCGCCGACTGTGGCCCGCTGCCGCAGCGCCTCGCGCAGCGGATAGAGCACGTTGTCCGTGCCGGAGGCGGCCCGGCGCACTCCGTCGATGCAGCGCCGGACATGCGCGGCGTCCCGGCTGGCGCGCAGCGCGGCCAGACGCTCCGCCTGCTTCTGCTCGATCTTCGGGTCGACCCGCAGCGGCTGGTACGGCTCGTCCCCGTCGAAAGCGAACCTGTTGACGCCGACGACGACCCGTTCTCCGGTGTCGATCTCCTTGGCGACCTTGTACGCCGACCGCTCGATCTCCGACTTCTGGAAACCGCGCTCGATGGCGGCCACCGCGCCGCCAAGTTCCTCGACCTTCGAGATCAGCTCCTCGGCGTCGCGTTCCACCGCGGTCGTCAGGGACTCGATCGCGTACGAGCCGGCGAACGGGTCGACGGTCGCGGTCAGGTCGGTCTCGTAGGCGAGAACCTGCTGCGTCCGCACCGCCAGCCGGGCGGCCTTCTCGGTCGGCAGCGCGATCGCCTCGTCGTAGGCGTTGGTGTGCAGCGACTGGGTGCCGCCGAGCACGGCCGCCAGTGCCTGCACTGTCACCCGGGCCATGTTGACTTCCGGCTGCTGCGCGGTGAGCTGCACCCCGGCCGTCTGAGTGTGGAACCTGAGCATCTGCGACCTGGGGTCGGCGGCGCCGAACTCCTCGCGCATGATCCGGGCCCAGAGCCGGCGCGCCGCGCGGAACTTCGCGATCTCCTCCAGCAGCGTGGTCCGGGCTACGAAGAAGAACGAAAGGCGGGGCGCGAACTCGTCCACGGCCAGGCCCGACGCGATAGCCGCCCGGACGTACTCCTTGGCGTCGGCCAGCGTGAACGCGATCTCCTGCACCGGAGTCGCACCGGCCTCGGCCATGTGGTAGCCGGAGATCGAGATCGTGTTCCAGCTCGGCAGCTCCTGCCGGCAGTAGCCGAACGTGTCGGCCACCAGCCGCAGCGAAGGCTGCGGCGGGTAGATGTAGGTGCCCCTGGCGATGTACTCCTTCAGGATGTCGTTCTGGATCGTCCCGGTGAGCTTCCCACCGTCCACTCCCTGCTCCTGCCCGACGAGCTGGTACAGCAGCAGCAGCACGGCGGCGGGGGCGTTGATCGTCATCGACGTCGAGACCGAGTCCAGCGGAATGCCGTCCAGCAGCAGCCGCATGTCCTCGATCGAGTCGATCGCGACGCCGACCTTGCCGACCTCCCCCTTGGCCTGCCGCGCGTCGGAGTCGTAGCCCATCTGCGTCGGCAGGTCGAAGGCGACCGACAGGCCAGTGGTGCCGGCGGCGATCAGCTGATGGTAGCGCCGGTTGGAATCCGTGGCGGTGGAGAACCCGGCGTACTGGCGCATCGTCCACGGCCGTCTGGTGTACATGCCCGGATACACGCCGCGAGTGAACGGGTACTCGCCGGGCTGGCCCAGCTCGGTCGCCGGGTCGAACCCGCTGAGGGATTGCGGCCCGTATACAGGCTCGATGGGCACTCCAGACTCCGACATGCGCGTCATGGGCCAAGGGTACGACCGCCGCGGCGAGATCGGCCGTTTAGTGGATCCCCGCTGGTCCCGCCTGTGAGCTATGTTGCGATACTACGTGTTAGGGCGACACGGGGTTGCCTGTAATGGCTGGAAAGGATGGGCGGATGTCAGCAGCGACCGAGGGGCACCACGGGTCACACGACTCGGGGGCGCGGCGCCTCGAGGCCAGCGAGGGACCGGGTGGCGGCCCGTTCGCGCGGCTCGGCCGGATGGTGGTACACCACCCGTGGCGGGTGATAGCGCTGTGGATCGTCGCCGCGGTCGCAGTCATCGCCACCAATCCCGGGCTGCCGACGACCACGAACGAGAGCAGCTTCCTGCCGAGCAGTTACGAGTCCATCAGGGCAATGAACCTGCAGGACCAGGCGTTTCCCCAGTCGAGCAAGGTGGACGCCAGTGCTGCGATCATCGTGTTCGCCCGAGCCGACGGCGGGAAGCTGACAGCCGCCGACTCGGCCAAGGTCGCTTCGGTCGCCGCCGCCCTCAGCGCAAAGCACATCCCCAACATCAAGGCGATCACCGCGGGTTCTCCTTCGCCTAACGGGCTTGTCCAGGCGGCAACCGTGGCCATGCCCAACAGTGTGGTCAACGGCACAGGCACGACCGCTGGCGACGCGATCAAGGTTCTCCGCTCCGACATAAAGCCGCTGGTCGCCGGGAGCGGTCTGACCGAGGGAGTGACCGGGGCGGCGGCGCAGCAGCTGGATAGCCAGCAATCGAGCAACCGGGCCCAGACAATCGTGCTGCTGTCCACGCTCCTGCTGATTCTCATCCTGCTGCTAGTGATCTTCCGCAGCCCGGTCATCGCGTTCATGCCGCTGATCCTGATAGCGATCGTCTCCCAGGTGGCCGATGGCCTGATCGCTGACGTCAACAAGGCAGCGAACCTGGGGACCGACAGCTCGGTTTCCGTGATCCTCATCGTCGTGCTGTTCGGCATTGGGACCGACTACATCTTGTTCCTGATGTTCCGCTACCGCGAACGGCTGCGCGGCGGCGAGGACTCCAAGCAGGCGATGGTGAGCGCTGTCGCCCGGGCCGGCCAGGCGATCGCGACGGCCGCTGGCGTCGTCATAGTCGCGTTCCTGGCCCTGCTGCTGTCGTCGCTGAGCGTGCTGCGCGCGATCGGCCCGGCGCTGGCGATCGCGGTAGCCGCGACGCTGCTGGCGGCGCTGACGCTGGTCCCGGCGGTCGTCTCGCTGCTGGGAACCCGCGTGTTCTGGCCGTCTAAGTCCTGGCAGCGGGAACCGAGGAGCGCCAGGTACGCAGCTATCGGCAGGTCCCTGTCGCGGCACCCAGGCGTGTTCGCAGGCGTCTCGGGAGTGCTGCTGGCGGCGCTGGCGCTCGGTGCACTCGGCTTCAACGCGACGTTCGACCTGAGCTCGGCCGGCATTCCGGCCAACGCGGAGTCACAGACCGCGCTGAAGACCCTGGAAAAGGGCCTGCCGCCGGGCGCGACCGACCCCACGATCGTGCTGCTGCACGGCACGTCGGGACCGCTGAGCGCACCGGAACTGACCTCCTACCAGGCGAGCCTGAAGCACCTGCACGACGTGAGCACGGTCTCGCCGCCCAAGCTCAGCGCGGATGCTCGCACTGCCGCCTACACGGTGACGCTGGCGGTCAACCCGGACTCAACGGCGGCGGTGCACGCGATCGGCCCGATCCGCGACGGAGCACACGCAGCCGCGCCGGCAGGCAGCTACGCGCTCGTAGGCGGCACTACCGGCGTTTTCGCCGACATCCAGCAGGCCGTCAACCACGACTACGCGCTGGTGTTCCCGGTGGCTGGGGCCATCATCCTGCTGATGCTGGGGCTGATGCTGCGCAGCGTGGTCGCGCCCTGGTACCTGATGGCATCGGTCGGCCTCGGGTTCGGCGCGGCGCTCGGCGCGAGCGTCCTGTTCTTCCAGGACCTCCGCGGGGAAGCCGGGCTGATCTTCCTGTTGCCCGTTTACATCTACGTGTTCGTGGTCGCGCTGGGAACCGACTACAACATCCTGATGATCTCGCGGCTGCGAGAGGAAGCCAGGGAGGGCAGAACGCCGCGGGAGGCCGCCGGGCTGGCCCTGCGGCATGCCGGGCCGACCGTCGGCTCGGCTGGCCTGATCCTGGCCGGGACGTTCGCCTCGCTGGCCCTGGCCGGCAACAGCATCCTGTCCCAGCTCGGGTTCGCGGTGTCGGCCGGGATCGCGCTGGCCGCGTTCGTCATGGCAACGTTCTTCACGCCAAGTCTTACCGCGCTGATCGGGCGCCACGCGTGGTGGCCCGGCCGCAGCGTCGATCCGGCGCTAGCTTCCGGGCCCGCTGAGCCCGGGGAAGGCAGGCGCCCCGGGGAGTACAGCGGTGCCGGGGAGTCCCGCCACACCGGCCGGCCCGGCAGCGGCTGATAAGGCCCGAGCGCCAAAGGGAGGCAGGCGAGGGCCAAAAAGCCGCCGGGGGTCAGGTCACCGTTTGAGCAGACCCGTCGCTGCCTCGCTGCTGAGCCTCCTGCAGCTTCTTGAGAGCCTGCGGAGAGTGGTGAGCCATGACGACGATCCCGCCGGTCATCACCGCCAGCGACACGATCTCGCCCGCGATCCCCAGCGCGGTGCTGTTCAGGGCTTCGTCCAGCCACAGGAAGCCCAGGGCAATCGAGACTATCGGGTCGCATGCGGTGATGATCGAAAGGACCGGCGCGAGCAGCTTGCCCTGCTGGAAAGCGTCCTGGTTGAGCACGAAGCCCACCGGTGCGATCACGGCGAGCGCGTAGATCGGCCAGGTGGTGAACAGATGCGTCAGGCCCCCTCCGGTCACGAGCTTCACCAGGAACGCCGACACTCCGTAGCAGATGCCGCAGGCCAGGGCCAGCGCGAGCGGCCGCAGGTTCTCGCTGTGCCGGGCCGCGGTCAGGCAGCCCGCGACGAGCGCCGCGAGTCCGATGGCCAGCGGAAGCACGACGCTGAAGCTGACCGTCGTGTGACCACCCGACGGCCGGGAGATGGCGAGGAATCCAGCCACGCCGAGCGCTGTGGCGAAGACTCCTGAGAGCATGACCGGATCCCACCGCCTCCGCAGGTGGGCGTTGATCAGCACGGCGAAGATCAGGTCGCACACGAGGATGGGCTCGACGAGCGCGAGGGGCCCGTATTTGAGCGCGACGACCTGCAGCGCAAAGCCGGTCAGCGTTCCGCCAATCGACGCGACCCACACGGGCTGGCGTACCAGGTCAAGAAAGATCCGGGGAGACAGCGCCCGGCGTTGCCTGACGCGCTGGGTTCCGCGCTGCTCGGCGACAGACGACATCCCGAACACGATCGAGGCGCCGAGGGCTGCGATTATGGCAATTACCGGCACGAACTCCTGCCCGTCCGCTTCTGCCTGCCTATGCCCGCCGTGGCATCGTCATGAACGTCAGGACCTCCGTCGCTGCGGGGTGTGGACATACAGATCCTTCCGGTCGGGTGCGGCGACCGGATGCTCGGCTGGCGGCGGAAGCAGGTATTTCGCCTCCCTCTGGTGGTCGGAGTACTGCCGGTCTGCGTTGTAAACCTTGTCGAACTTCCAGATCATCCTGACGAAGTTCGTCTGGCCGTGGAGCAGGTGCCGGGCGACGATGCCCGTGGTCTGCGCGAGCGCGGCGACGCCCAGGTGCTTGCGGGCCAGTACCGCCTGCGTTTTGACCAGTTCCTGGTAGAAGCGGTGCAGCGGGAGCCGGGTTGGGAGCACGGCGTGCTGGACATCGAAGAGGCGGTAGTCGAGCGTGGTCAGCCGCCTGGACTCGGTGAGCCACGTCTCGGTGCCCGGATACGGCGTCTGAACGGTGATATTCACGATCTCGGGCACGCTCATCGCCCATTCCCGGACGAACGCGAAACGCGCCTCGTCCCAGTCCGGGTCGGCGATGATGTTGATGGCCACGGTCAGCCCGATAGACCGGGCCACCTCCAGGGCCTTGTTGTTCACCACTGGCGTGGTCCGCTTCCTGAACGTCTTGAGGCCTTCCTCGTCCAGCGCCTCAAGGCCCAGGAACATGTAGTTGAGCCCGAGACGCTTCCAGCGGCGGAACACCTCCTCGTTGCGGAGCAGGACGTCGCAGCGGGTCTCGAGGTAGTACTCCTTTCGGATGCCCCGGCGCTCGAGCTGGCGGGCGATCTCGTCCCCTTCCTCGGCCTTGATGAACGCCACGTCGTCCACGATGAACACGCCCGGCTCCTTGATGCGCGACATGTCCTCGACCGCCGCCTCTGGGGACAGCCTCCGGTAGCTGCGGCCGTAGAAGGTCCATGCGCTGCAGAACGAGCAGTCCCAGGGGCACCCGCGAGTGAACTCAATGGACGCGGCCGGGTCCATGGTCCCGATGAAGTACTTGCGGCGGCGGCCACCCAGATTCCGCGCCGGAAGATGGTCGTCCAGGCTGTGCACCATCGCTGGCGGGCGGCCGGTTCCGTCAGCGGTGACGGCCCCGGGCACGTCTGACCAGGCCCGGTCTGGCACCGCGGCGAGCAGAACCGGAGCACCGGTCTCCCCCTCGCCCTTGAGCACAACGTCGATGGCCCCCTCGGCGTGGGCAAGAACCTGCCCGGCAACGAACGACACGCTGTGGCCTCCTACGAAGACGACACAGCCAGGCGCGACCATTTTGATCCATTTGGCCATGTCCACGACCTCGGGCACGTTGGCCAGGTAGTTCAGGCTGAACCCGACAGCTTCGGGCCTGAACTCCGCGATCTGCCGCTCCACCTCGCGCCGCTGGTAGACCTGCAGGTCCACGAGCCGGACATCGTGGCCGTCCGCCTGCACGGCTGTTGCTACCCGCTCAAGACCAAGCGGCTCGAGCCTCAGGAAGATCTCGGAGTACATCAGCGCGCTGGGATGGATGAGCAGAACGCGCATGGGGCAGGGTCCTCCTCACGCGGCGGGCGTCATTGGGCTGCGGGCGTGCGGGCGCGGCGGCCAAGGAAGCGAGCGAACTCGGCGCCCTCGCGCAGCCGGCGGGCGGTCATGTCCGGGTGGCGGAATAGCTCGGCCGACATCTCTGCCAGCTTCCCGGCGCGGAAGTAGAAGCGCTTGTAGAAGGTGTCGACCGAGTCGAGGATCTCCGTCTGGCTCAGCTGCGGGTAGGACAGGCTGGCCACCTGGGTGCCGCTGTCACTGACCAGGGCGCCCTCATCCTCGGGAAGCCACCCGTTCTCGCGCGCCTGACGGTACATCTCGGTGCCCGGGTAGGGCGCGGCCACCGATACCTGGATCGTGTGCGGGTTGACCTCGCGAGCGAAACGCATCGTCTCGCGGATGGTCTCGGCCGTCTCACCGGGCAGTCCCACGATGAATGTGCCGTGCACGGTGATCCCGAGGTCGCGGCAGTCAGCTGCGAACCGGCGGGCCCGGTCGACACGCAGCCCCTTCTTGATGTTGTTGAGGATCCGCTGGCTGCCCGATTCATAGCCAACGAGCAGCAGCCGCAGCCCGTTGTCGCGCAGCACCTTCAGCATGTCGCGGGGCACATTCGCCTTGGCATTGCACGACCAGGTGATGCCCAGCCGGGCCAGGCCCCTGGCGATGGCCATCGCCCGGTCCCGGTCGTCTGTGAACGTGTCGTCGTCGAAGAACAGCTCCCTGACCTGAGGGAAGAGCTTCGGCACCAGCGCGGCCTCTTCCAGCACGTTGTCGACGCTCCTGGTGCGGTAGAGGTGACCGCCCACCGTCTGCGGCCACAGGCAGAACGTGCACCGCGACCGGCACCCCCGGCCGGTGTACAGGGACAGGTACGGGTGCAGCAGGTAGCCGATGTAGTAGTCCTCGGCCCGCAGGTCCCGCTTGTAGACCGGGGTGACGAACGGAAGCCGGTCCATCTCGGTCAGGATCGGCCTGCTGCGGTTGTGCACGATCCGGCCGGCCCCGGGCTCGCGGAAGCTGATGCCATCGACCGACGTCAGGGGCTGGCCATCGGCTATCTCGGCGATGGCGAAATCGAACTCTTCCCTGGCCACGAAGTCGATCGCGGGCGACGCCTGCAGCGACGGCTCGGGCTCTACGGCCACCTTGGCACCCACCATGCCGACCAGCAGCGAAGGGTTCTGCGCCTTCAGCGCCTCGGCCGCCCGAACATCCCCCGGGAAGCTGGGAGAGCTGGTGTGCAGCACCGCCAGGTCGTGCTCGTGGGCCAGCGGGACCACATCAGCCAGGGTCAGCCCGGCTGGCGGCGCGTCCACGAGACGGCTCCCGGGTACCAGTGCAGCGGGCTGAGCCAGCCACGTCGGGTACCAGTACGAGCGGATCTCGCGCTTGGCCTGGTAACGGGAGCCAGCCCCGCCGTCAAAGCCCTCGTAGGAAGGAGGGTGAAGGAACAGAGTGCGCATCACGTGACGGCAACTCCTCTCGTGACCTCGCCATCGTGGGTTCCGCTGGCCAGTGCAGGCTCCGGCGGGCTGACAGAAGGATGCAGGTCGAGCCCGACGCGCTGCAGGGCTGCGACAAAGCCGGGCTCCCACCGCTGCCAGCGCGGCCAGCGTGCCGCCGAGCCAGCACGCAGCGCGAGGCTGTGAGCCTGGTCGCGCAGGGCCAGGGCGCTGGCAGTAACACCGCGAGGGGTAGCCATGCATACCTGCGCGGCGCCCAGCTCCAGCTCATGCTGGAGGTTGTCCCGCCCATGGCCAGGCATGACATCGAGCAGCAGCAACTGGCGCCCGATGACCCGGGCTTCAGCGCAAGTTATGGCACCCGGCAGGGCCACCACCACGTCGGCGGCAGCCATCAGCTCGGGAACGCGGTCGGTAAAGCCGAAGGGCCTGACCCTCGGTGTGGTCTGGGCCAGGCGCCTGAGCCGGCGCTCGACCGCCTGCTGGCGCCCGGCGACGGCCAGCACGTGCACCTGGGCCTCGGCCAGCGCAGACGCGCTCTCGACGAGCGGGCCGAATCCCCAGCCGCTGTCGATCAGCAGCACACAGAAGCCCTGCTGCGGTACTCCCAGCGCTGTCCTCGCCTCTTCCTGGGACGGGGCCGTGTAGAAGGCGGGCCGCACCGGTGGCGGCACGACTGACACTTCGGCGCAGGGGAGATACCGCCGCACCGAGGCTTCCGCAGCGGTCGACGTCACCAGGAACAGGTCGGTACCTTCATGCACCCACAGCCGGTGCACGCTGACGTCGGTGCACAGCACCACGGTGCGCCGCGCGGGCACTTCGGCCTTGAGCTTGGCCGCTGCTGAGGCGCCGGTAGCGAACACGCTGAGCACGAGGTCGGCTGGGTGCCGCGCCAGGTCGGCCCGCAGCGCCGATACAAGGCGGGCGCTGGCCGCACGATCCATCAGACTGGCGAGACGGCTCCCGGTGCGCAGGTGCGCGAAGTGCAGATCGTCGTAAAGGCCGGGGATGTGAACCAGGCGGTCGAACGTCCGCTGGCCGATCTTGCTGCTCGTTCGCCCCATAAGGGAGAGACACTCGAGGCTGCGGGTCCGCCACCCCGACCGTTCAAGCACATCAGCGCAGCTTTGCGCCATCATCTCGTGGCCGAGCCCGATCGACCCGGCGAGTAGCACTGCGTCCTGCGTCACGTCGCCTCCGGCGAAGCCCCGCGGGGAGTAGCGAAATCAGCGGCCATCCTTCACCGCCTGCAGCCGGCCGCCGGGGCCGCGTCAGCGGGCGTGGCCCCGGCGGCGCAGAGGTGAATCGCTACTTGAGTTCCTGAATAGCCCAATCGACCATTACGGCCGTAAGGCAGGCAGAAGCGAAAAGGATTAGCGATATGCGTGCTTCTTTCCCCATGATCCCCCCCGAACTCAGTGGGCGGCTGTCAAGGCGCCGTGGTCAGCGGTCCTGCCCTAGCCCGATTACGCGCAAACCTGGGGGACGCGGGCGGAAACTGGGTTCTGGCCCTCACCGGCCCAGCCGCCGCGTACCTGCCGGCAGTGACGCTCCGTGCTCGCGTGCGGACAATTCGTTTGCACTCGCGGGTATACTCGGGTGATGCCCGAGCACCTTGAGCTGCCCCGGCCAGCGCAGCTTGCCCGGATCACCGGATGGAGCCTGGCCGAGTCCCTGGGGATACCGATCGCGGCCTTTGCAATCGCCGCGTGGCTGGGCGGGCGCGATGCCGGACTGCTCGCAGCCCTCGGCTCGATCTGGATCACGGTGCTGATCCGCAGATTCGCCACCAAGTCCGTGCCCGGGCTGCTGCTGATCTCAAGCTTGGTGCTCACGATCCAGACCGTCGTAGTTATCGCCACCGGGAACCTGTGGATCTTCCTGATCCACTTCCCGCTCGCGAACCTCTGCCTGTTCATCCTGTTCGCCCGCACCGCGCGCGGCCCAAATCCGCTCTGCGCCCGGCTCGCCGCCGAGATGATCGCGCTGAAACAGCCGCGCGGCTACCAGCCGGGCCTGCACCGGTTCTTCCAGGGAGCCACAAAGCTCTGGGCCGGCGTCTTCCTGGTGCTCGCGGCGGGCCTGGCGGCGCTGCTTGCGACCGAGCCGACCGCGATATTCCTGCTGTTCTCCACCGTCACCACGGTCGCCCTCATCGTTGCCGGGATCGGGGCGTCCGTGCTGTGGTTCCGGTACGTGCTGCGCAGGCTGGGGCTCAGGCTCCGCTTCGCTCCCGCCTGATCTGCCATCGCCGGGCATCCGGCCCGCGCGCCTGCCTGCCCGGTCTCGATGTGTGTGTGCAGTCTCGTCCGATAAATTATGAAATTCTTTGATACATCCATGTAAATCCAGTGCACGTAACGCGGTCAGGCCTCTACCATGCGCGTCCAGCCGTTTGGCACGGTAGTTCGCCAAGAAAGGCCCGACATGAATGACAAGCGCAAGCAGATGGTTGCCCGCCTGGCCACGCCATACCTCATGCGCGGTGAGCGGATCGAGATGACGGCGTATGCGAACATCGGCTCGGTGTCTGCCAAGAGAGCTGTGGCAACCGCCGCGGTCGCCGCGGTGGCGACCGGCGGAATGGGCACGGTGTTCGTCCGCCCGCGTCACGCGTACCTGACCATAACCAGCCAGCGCCTGATGTTCTTTGACGGCGAGACGGCGACTGGCCGGCCAGGCAAGCTGCTGGCCACCCTGCCCCGGCAGGCAGTGTCGATCGCCGGGACAAAGAAGGGCGTGCTGACGCTGAAGGTGGACCTCGCTGTCCAGGGTCAGGGAAAGGAACTGCGGCTGGTCTTCCCCACCATGGCCCGCAAGGAGGGCGAGGAGGCCATGGCATTGCTGCAGCCCTATCGCGCGGCGGACGAGCACCTGGACCCGTCATGGGGCCGGCGCTATCCCGGGTAAGGGGCGGTAACCGCTGCGCTCAATGTTCGGCAAATAAAGCGTCGAACCGCATTGCGGCGTTCTGCCGCGCGTTTGCACGAGGGCACAGGCGGGGACATCGCGGTCGGTGATCAAGCAGTAACTCCGAGCACCTCCAGCCCGGGCGCCAGCTAAGCGATGATTGAGCCAGAACGCCGCCCGGCAAGACAGGACCGGTCGCGATGAAGCAGCGCGTTCGCATCTCCGCTGTCGCCCTCGCAGGAGTGGCACTCTGGCTCGGGCTCGCCGCCTCTGTGCCCGTGCCAGCCACAGCGCGCGCCTCGCGGCCTGCGCTGCCGCTTGCGCGGGCCGGATTCCCCGGCACACCGGGCACAGCAGGCGCGCCATCGCCGCGAAGCGTGCCGGTACCAGCGCAGGACGTCGGCGGCACCGATCTGGCCAGCCCCGGCATTGTGGTGAACTACCCGGCCACGGGCGCCGTCCCGCTGCCGCAGGTGCCCGCGTCGGCTTACGTCATCGCGGATGCCAGCACCGGCCAGGTGCTCGCGGCCGACGACGCGCACGGCCTGTTCCAGCCGGCCAGCACGCTGAAGGTGCTCACCGCGATCACGCTGATCCCCCTGCTGAAGCCGAACGCCAGCGTCGTGGCCAGCGAGCAGGCAGCAACCACGCCTGAGTATGACGTGGGCCTTGTGGCCGGCGACAGCTACAAGGTCTCTGACCTGTTCAACGCGCTCCTGCTGATCTCGGCCAACGACGCCGCCGTCGCTCTCACCCAGGCAACGGGATCGCTGGCCACGGGTATGGCACTGATCAACGCCGAGGCGCACCACCTCCAGGCCTACGACGTGGTGGCCGTGCAGCCGAACGGCCTGCCAGCCACGGGCCAGGTGACGTCCGCCTACGACCAGGCCCTCATCGCCCGCCAGGCGCTGGCCATGCCGGCATTCATGAAATACGACTCGACGGTCACGGCGCAGTTCCCGGTCAAACCTGGAACTGTGGTGCCCCTGGTCAACCAGAACAAGCTGCTGACTCAGTACCCGGGAGGCATCGGCGGCAAGATCGGCTGGACCGAGGCGGCCGAGGCCACCTACATCGGAATGGCCCGGCGCGGCAATGTGACCCTGATCGTGACCGTGCTGCACTGCACGTCGCTGCAGGAGATTACCGCCGGGGAGCAGCTGCTGAACTGGGGCTTCGCCATGGACGGTAAGGTCCGCCCGGTTGGCACGCTGGTCCCGCCGGTGCCCGTGGCCGCCGGCAGCCGCCATGCCCGGCACGCGGCGGCCCGCTCCGCGAGCGAGCGCCCGGTGGCCGAGACGGGCGCGTCTGCGGTACCTATGGTCCCGGTGGCCGCAGCGGCCGGACTGGCCGCGGCCGGGCTCGTGGGCGTCGGCTGGCTCGGCTGGCGGTGGCGCCGCCGTCCCGCCGGTCCGAACCGTCAGTCGCCCGGCTGACCGCCCGCCGAGAGCTCCGGAGCGCAGTTACGCATCAGCGGCGGGGCCAGCACATGCTGTGTCCAGCAACAACCCAAATGCCATCACGGTGCCCTTTCGTCGGTTACGCTCTGGCCATCTTTATCTCGACCGGACAGCGCGGGCTTGAACGAAGGATGGCAGCACCGTGGCCTGGAAACCTGCACGTATTGCGCTTGGCGTGATCGCAGTGGCAGTCATGCTAGTCGCGGGAGGTTGCTCGTCAGGTCGCGCTGCCCCGCAGAACTCGGTCGCGGCGAGCGTCCAGACGCCCCCGGTCCCGCTGCCTGGGACGTCCGCGGTCGAGCACTGGGGGGTCTTCTTCGGCGACGTCAACGGGTTCTGGGACCTGCAGAAAACACCGGCCGCCGTGACCCTGCCCGGCACCGTGGTCCAGATCGGCACGTCCAACTCCGATGAGTACGCGCTGCTCGCTGACGGCAGCGTCTACGCCTGGGGCATGGACACGCAGGGTCAGCTTGGCAACGGCGCGGACGTGAACTCGTTCGAGGGAGCTGTGCGCGTGCACTTCCCGAGCGGAGTGAAGATCGCGTTCCTGGCGACCGACGCCATGCCGTACGACTCTGCCCTTGCGGTGGACACGCAGGGGCACGCGTGGGCCTGGGGTGACAACAGCGGCGGCGAGTTCTGCGTGGGCAACAAGAAGGACTACTTCACCCCGGTCGAGCTGCCGTTCTCAGACGTGACCTTGCTGGCCGGAGCCGATGCGCACGCGCTGTACTACGCCCAGGGCACCGCCTACGCGTGCGGTGACAACATGAACGGCGACCTGGGCGACGGCAAGACGGCCTCTTCCATCACCCCGGTGAAGATCGTCGGGCTCGGCAAGACGCGCGTCACCTCGCTCGTGGCCTCGTTCGACAACTCCGGTGCGGTGCTGGCCAACGGGGCGTATTACGACTGGGGCTACAACGCCGACGGGCAGCTGGGCGACGGACAATCGGGACAGTGGTCCGACGTCCCGGTCCACGTCCAGCTTCCCGGGCCGGTTACCCTGCTCGCGCTGGGCGGGTCCACCTGGCATAACGGGCAGACGCTGGCCCTGGTGCAGGGCGGCGCGCTGTGGGCCTGGGGCGCTGACTGGTCTTACCAGCTCGCCCAGGGGAAGCAGGGCAGGCAGCCCGTCCCGGCGCAGATCCTCCTCCCCAAGGGAGTCAGGTTCGCGATGCTGGCCACCGGCTCTGGCACCTGCTACGGCGTGACGCCGTCAGGCAACGTTTACGCATGGGGTGCGAACTACGCCGGGCAGATCGGCGATGACAGCCTGAACCTCAAGAAGGAGCCAGAAGAGGTCGCGGTGGGCGCCGCACAGATCTCCTCGACCGCAAACAACGTGCTGATCAGGCTCCGTTCAGGAAGCACAACGGCCTGAGACAGCCAGCCGGGCGGCTGCCGCTGGCTAGCGGGCCGGCAGGAAGCCGACCCGGTCGCGGACGGTCACCATGGTCGGGCCAGCGACACTGCGGGCTCGGGCGGCACCGTGCGCGAGCAGTTTGTCGAGCTGCTCCTCGTCGGCGAGCATCTGCTCGGTCCGCTCCCGGATCGGGGCGAACGTGTCCGCGACCACCTCGCCCACGTCCTTCTTGAACGCACCGTAGCCCGACCCGGCGTAACGCCGCTCCAGGTCGGCCACGCTCTCCCCGGTCAGCGCCGAATAGATCCGCAGCAGGTTGGTGACGCCCGGCTTGGCCTCGTCGTCGGCCCGGATTTCAGTGCCGGAGTCGGTCACCGCCCTCGCGATCTTCCTGCGGATCGACGCGGGATCCTCGAGAACCTCGATGATGCCCTGCGGCGAGGACGTCGACTTGCCCATCTTCGCGGTCGGGTTGTCGAGGTCGGTGATCTTCGCCACTTCGGGGACGATGTAGGCGCCTGGCACCGTGAACGTCTTCCCGAACCTGTGGTTGAACCTCTGCGCCAGGGTCCTGGTCAGCTCGAGGTGCTGGCGCTGATCCTCGCCCACAGGCACCTCGTCGGCCTGGTACAGCAGGATGTCGCCCGCCATCAGGATCGGGTAGGCGAACAGGCCCACGCTGGCCGAGTCCGCGCCCGTCTTGGCCGACTTGTCCTTGAACTGGGTCATCCGGCTGGCCTCGCCGAACCCGGTGATGCACTCGAGCACCCAGGCCAGCTCCGCGTGCTCTGGCACGTGGCTCTGCACGAACACGGTGGCGCGATCCGGGTCGAGCCCGGCGCCGAACAGCTGAGCTGCGGCTTCCCGGGTCCGGCGGCGCAGCGTCGCCGGGTCGTGCCCCGTCGTGATCGCGTGCAGGTCGACCACGCAGTAGAACGCGTCGTAGCTGTCCTGCAGGGCCACCCACTGGCGCAGTGCGCCCAGGTAGTTGCCGAGGTGGAACGAGTCGGCGGTGGGCTGGATACCGGACAGCACTCGGGGTCGGGACATGCGGAAATTCTAGTGGCGGCCCGTCGCGCCCCGCCCGGCCGCTGGCGCGCCGTTGCTGACGACTGGCACGATGTCCGGGGCGCCGAGCCGGATCGCGTCGGCGTCCTGATCGGTCTCGGCGTCCTGCGAGGCACGCTCGGCCGCGATGAGCGCCTGGTAGTTCTCGACCTCGCGGGCCCGCTGCCGCTGCTGCCACCCGGTGTGCCCGGCCATCAGCTCGGCCGTCTCCTGCGCCGCGGCAAGGCCGCGGTCCCAGGTCTCGATCGACACGTGGGTCCGGCGGGCCAGAACGTCATCAAGGTGCCGGGCGCCTTCGTGGGTTACCGCGTACACCACCTCGGCTCGCAAGTAGTCATCAGCGCCGCCGAGCGGCTTGCCGAGGGCGGGGTCGGCGGCGATCAGGTCCAGTACCTGGCCGGTCAGCGACCCGTACCGGCGCAGCAGGTGCTCGATCCGGGCCACGTGCAGCCCGGACGAGCGGGCCATCGTGTACCGGGCGTTCCACAGCGCTGGATACCCGTCAGCGCCGACCAGTGGCACCGAGTCGGTGCAGGACGGCGCTACCCGCCCGTCAAGACCGTGCGCCACCGCGTCCACCGCGTCGCGCGCCATCAGCCGGTAGGTGGTGTACTTGCCGCCCGCGATCATCACGAGGCCGGGCACGGGGTGAGCCACGGTGTGCTCGCGGGACAGCTTGGAGGTTGACTCGGATTCCCCTGCCAGCAGCGGCCTCAGCCCCGCGTAGACACCCTCCACGTCGTCCCTGGTCAGCGGCACCGCAAGGACCCTGTTGACCTGGCCGAGCACGTAGTCGATGTCGGTGCGGCTGGCGGCCGGGTGCGCTTTGTCCAGCGACCAGTCGGTGTCGGTTGTCCCGATAATCCAGTGCCGCCCCCAAGGGATCACAAACAGGACACTGAACGGGGTCCGCAGGATGATCCCGCTGCTTGACTGAATCCGGTCGCGGGGGACAACCAGGTGGACACCCTTGGACGCGCGCACGTTGATGGTGCCGCGGCCGCCAACCATGGCCTGCGTCTCGTCGGTCCACACGCCGGTGGCGTTGACCACCTGCTGCGCCCGGATGTCCAGCTCCGCCCCGGACTCCAGGTCCACGGCGTGCACGCCGGTGACCCGCTCCCCCTCCCGCAGGAACCCGGTCACCTGGGTGCGCGACGCCGCCTGAGCGCCGTACCCCGCGGCGGTCCGCACCAGCGTCATCACGTAACGGGCGTCATCCACCTGGGCGTCCCAGTACAGGAGCGCCCCGGTAAACGCCGATCGTTTCAGCGCGGGAGCCACCCTCAGGGCCCCGCCCCGGGTCAGGTGCCGGTGCCGGGGCAGGCCGCGGGCCTGGCCCAGCGAGAACCCGAGCACGTCGTAGGCGCTGACCCCAGCGCCGACGTAGGCGCGCTCCCAGCCGTGATGTACGAACGGGAACAGGAACGACACCGGGTGCACCAGATGCGGGGCGATCCGCTGCAGCAGCAGCGAGCGCTCCGCCAGAGCCTCCCGGACCAGGCCGATGTTGAGCTGCTCCAGGTAGCGCAGGCCGCCGTGGATGAGCTTGCTCGACCGCGACGAGGTGCCGGAACCAAAGTCCCGCGCCTCGACCAGGCCGACAGAAAGTCCGCGGGTCGCGGCGTCCAGTGCCACGCCCGCGCCGACGACACCGCCGCCGACGACCAGGACCTGGAATTCGGTGTCGGCGAGCGCGGCCAGCGCGGTCGCCCGCTCGGCTGGTCCCAGTCTGGATGCCACTTCGGCCCCGGCCATCACGGTGAGAACGCTACCGCCGTGGCTCGCTGGGCGTGACCACCACCTCGACCCGCTGGAATTCCTTCAGGTCCGAGTAACCGGACGTCGCCATGGTCCTGCGCAGCGCGCCCATCAGGTTCATCGACCCGTCTGCCCTGCTCGACGGGCCGTGCAGGATCTGCTCCAGGGTTCCGATCGTGCCGACCCGCAGCCTGGTGCCGCGCGGCACCTCGGGATGATGCGCCTCGCTGCCCCAGTGGTACCCGCGGCCGGGTGCCTGGGTGGCCCGGGCGAACGGGGAACCAACCATCACCGCGTCGGCGCCGAGCGCGAGCGCCTTGGCGATGTCGCCGCTGCGGGTCATCCCGCCGTCCGCGATCACGTGCACGTAGCGGCCGCCGGACTCGTCCAGGTAATCGCGCCGGGCCGCGGCGACATCGGCGACCGCAGTTGCCATCGGCACCGCGACGCCGAGCACGGCGGCGGTGGTGTGACCCGAGCCACCGCCGAAGCCGGCCAGCACTCCTGCCGCCCCGGTGCGCATCAGATGCAGCGCCGCTGTGTAGGTGGCGCAGCCGCCGACGACGACGGGGACGTCCAGCTCATAGATGAACTGCTTGAGGTTGAGCGGCTCGGCCCGGCCCGAGACGTGCTCGGCGGACACGGTGGTGCCGCGGATCACGAAGATATCGGCTCCGGCGTCGATCACCGCCTTGTGGTAGCGGACTGTCCGCTGCGGTGACAGCCGGGCGGCGGTGGTCACGCCGGCGGCCTTGACCTCCTCGATCCTGCGCCCGATCAGGTCTTCCTTGATCGGCTCGGTGTAGATCTCCTGCAGCCGCCTGGTCGCTGTCTCGTCGTCGAGTTCCGTCACCTCGGCCAGCAGCGGCTCAGGATCGTCATACCTGGTCCACAGGCCCTCGAGGTCGAGCGCGGCCAGGCCGCCGAGGCGCCCGATCTCGACTGCGGTGGCTGGCGACACGACGCTGTCCATAGGCGCGACCACAAGCGGCAAGTCGAACCGGTAGGCGTCGATCTGCCAGGCGATCGACACCTCCTCAGGATGCCTCGTCCGGCGCGACGGCACGATGCCGATCTCGTCGAGCATGTACGCACGGCGGCCGCTCTTGCCGCGGCCTATCTCCACCACAGTCACGTCCGTGGGCCGGAGTAGTTCGGGGCTTCCGCGATCATCTGGATGTCGTGCGGATGGCTCTCGGCCAGCCCGGCGCCGGTGATCTGGGTGAACTTGGCCTGCTGCAGTTCAGCGATCGTCCGGGCGCCGCAGTAGCCCATGGCCGCGCGCAGCCCGCCCACAAGCTGGTAAGCCACTGCGGCGAGCGGGCCGCGGTAGGGCACCTGCGCCTCGACCCCCTCAGGAACCAGCTTGTCCTCGCGCAGCACGTCATCCTGGAAGTAGCGGTCCTTGGAGAAGGATCCGCCGCGCTCGGGATTGCGCATCGCGCCGAGCGAGCCCATGCCGCGGTACAGCTTGTACTGCTTGCCGCTGATGAAGACCGTTTCGCCAGGGCTCTCCTCGCAGCCCGCGAGCAGCCCGCCGAGCATGACGGTGCTGGCACCGGCAGCGATCGCCTTGGCGATGTCGCCGGAGTACTGGACGCCGCCGTCGCCGATCACCGGCACGCCTGCCGGGCGCGCAGCCTTGGCGGCTTCGTAAATCGCGGTGACCTGCGGGACGCCGACCCCGGCCACCACCCTGGTGGTGCAGATCGCGCCCGGGCCGACGCCCACCTTGACCGCGTCAGCGCGGGCGTCGATGAGCGCCTGGGCACCGGCCCTTGTGGCCACGTTCCCGCCGATCACATCGACCTCGGCGTTGGCCTTGACCTGGGCGACCATGTCGATGACCGGCTGCGCGTGACCATGTGCGGTGTCAACGACCAGAAAGTCAACACCAGCCTCGATCAGGGCCTGGGCCCGCCGCTTGGCGTCCTCGCCCACACCGATCGCTGCCCCCACGACCAGCCGGCCTTCGGAGTCCTTGGTGGCGTGCGGGAACTTCTCGCTCTTTGTGAAGTCCTTGACCGTGATCAGCCCGCGCAGCCGCCCGGCTGGGTCGGTGAGCGGGAGTTTCTCGACCTTGTGCTGCCGCAGCAGGCGCAGCGCCTCGTCCCTTGACACCCCGACCGGGGCGGTGATCAGCGGCATCGGCGTCATCACGTCGGCGACGCGGCGGCCGTGGTCGGACTCGAACCTGATGTCGCGGTTGGTGACGATCCCGAGCAGGATCCCGTCTCCGCCGGTGACTGGCACACCGGAGATCCGGAACCGGGCGCACAATCGATCGACCTCAGCGACGGTGGCATCGGGGCGGCAGGTCACCGGGTTGGTGATCATCCCGGCTTCGGATCGCTTCACGGTGTCGACCTGCTGCGCCTGCTCCTCCACTGACATGTTGCGGTGCAGCACGCCGACGCCGCCCTGGCGGGCCATGGCCACCGCCATCCGCGCCTCTGTGACCGTGTCCATGGCGGCGGACAGCAGCGGAACGCGCAGAGTGATGCGCGGTGTCAGCGGTGCGGAGGTATCGGCCTCGCTCGGCAGCAGGAGCGAATGCGCGGGCAGCAGCAGCACATCATCGAAAGTCAGGGCTGGAGGGGCGAACTTCTCGCCGTCGGTCATGTCCAGGGGCTGCTGGGTTGGGGCCATGTTTCATCCTAGTGACTCCGGTCAGCCCGCCAGCCCAGTGACCCGCAGTCCCGTTCAGGCGATCCATTCTTCGCGGGCTATCGCCCGGAGCCGGGCCAGGGCCCGGTGCTGGGCCACGCGGACCGCACCAGGTGACATGCCGAGCGCGCTGCCGGTCTCCTCGGCCGACAGGCCGGTGAGCACCCGGAGAACGACGAGTTCCCGCTGGTGCGGAGGCAGCCGGGCGAGCAGCGCCCGCGCGCGCTCGGCCTCGAGGTCGGCGACGACCGTCTCCTCCGGGCCCGGCTGGCTGTCGGGGCTGTCGGGCAGGTCCTCGGTCGGGATCGCGAGCCGGGCAGCGTCCCGCTTCGCGTCAGCCACCTTGTGCGAGGCGATCCCGTACACAAACGACGCGAACGGCCGGCCCATGTCCCGGTAGCGAGGAAGGGCCGTAAGAACGGCGATGCAGACCTCCTGGGCCACGTCGTCGGCGATGTCGTAATGACCGCTCATCTGGCCGAGCCGGGCCCGGCAGTAGCGCAGCACCATCGGCCGGATCTGCTCGAGCAGTGCCTCGACAGCGGCCTGGTTTCCGCGGGACGCCCGCGCGGTCAGGTTCCGCAGTATGGCCGGATCACTGGCCTGTCCGGACTGTTTTTGGTCTGCTGCCATGGCCAGGGGCCGTAGCGCCCATACTCGCGTCACGACTGCATCATGCCCAGGTAAGCAGCCGGGCCCATCATGGGAAAAGCAACGGAAAGGTCACAGTGATAGGCCAGCGGCGCCCCGCCAGCGAGGCCCGTTCGTAATCGAGGACCCAAACCCAGTGATTGGGTTTGGGTCCTCGACAGGGAACCTTGCTCAGTGCGCGTGGCCGTGGCTGTGGCCGGCAGCAGCGGGCTCGGGCTCCGGCTCCTCGGCCACCAGGGCTTCGGTTGTCAGCAGCATCCCCGCGATGGACGCCGCGTTCTCCACCGCCGACCGGGTCACCTTGACCGGGTCTATGACGCCCTGCGCCACCAGGTCGCCGTACTCACCGGTCGCGGCGTTGTACCCGTGACCGGCTGGCAGCCCGGCCACGGTGGCGACCACGACGCCGCCCTCCGCGCCCGCGTTCTGCGCGATCCACCGGCATGGTGCCTCGAGCGCCTGGCGCACAACGCGGACACCCGCTGCCTCGTCGCCGGTCTTGCCGAGGTCGTCGAGCGCGGCACCGAGCTGCACGAGTGCGCTGCCGCCGCCGGGGATAATGCCCTCCTCGATCGCGGCCCTGGTCGCCGATATGGCGTCCTCCAGCCGGTGCTTCTTCTCCTTGAGCTCGACCTCGGTGGCGGCACCCGCGCGCAGCACGCACACGCCGCCGGACAGCTTCGCGACCCGCTCCTGCAGCTTCTCGCGGTCCCAGTCGGAGTCGGTGCTGTCGATCTCGACCCGGAGCTGGCGGATCCGGTCCTGGATGGCGCCGGAATCGCCAGCCCCGTCGATGATCGTGGTGTTGTCCTTGCTGACCACCACGCGGCGGGCGTGTCCCAGCGTCTCCAGGTCGACGTTCTCCAGCTTCAGGCCGACTTCCTCGCTGACCACCGAGCCGCCGGTCAGCACGGCCATGTCCTCGAGCATCGCCTTGCGGCGGTCGCCGAAGCCGGGCGCCTTCACCGCGGCCACCGACAGCACCCCGCGGATCCTGTTGACGACCAGCGCCGACAGGGCCTCGCCGTCAACGTCTTCGGCGATCACCAGCAGCGGCTTCCTGGACTCGACGACCTTGTCGAGCAGCGGCACGAAATCTGTCATAGACGAGATCTTGCCGCCGTGCAGCAGGATGTAGACGTCGTCGAGGACGGCCTCCATGCGGTCCTGATCGGTGATGAAGTACGCCGAGATGTAGCCCTTGTCGAACTGCATGCCCTCGGTGAACTCCAGCTCGAGGCCCATCGTCGCGGACTCCTCGACGGTGATCACGCCGTCCTTGCCGACACGGTCGAACGCCTCGGCAATGATGTCGCCGATCTTCTTGTCCTGCGCGGAGATCGTAGCGACGTTCGCGATCTCGCTCTGCTCCAGCACTTCGCGGGCTGAATCCTTCAGCCGCTCAGAGACGGCCTTCGCTGCCGCGTCGACTCCCCGCTTGAGTGCCATCGGGTTTGCCCCGGCGGCGACGGACCGCAGGCCCTCGCGGACCATCGCCTGTGCCAGCACGGTCGCCGTCGTGGTGCCGTCTCCGGCGACGTCGTTCGTCTTGGTAGCGACCTCCTTGGCGAGCTGGGCGCCGAGGTTCTCGTGCGGGTCCTCGAGCTCAATCTCGCGGGCGACGGTCACGCCGTCGTTGGTGATCGTGGGGGCGCCCCACTTCTTGTCGATGACCACGTTGCGGCCCTTGGGCCCCAGTGTCACCTTGACGGCGTCCGCGAGCCGGTTCACACCGCGCTCAAGCGCACGCCGCGCGTCCTCGTTGAATTCCAGGGTCTTGGCCATGTGTGGCTACCTCAGACTCGCTTTCCGTTGATGCCTTGTCTTACTGCCTCATGCCACCGCCCCGGGCTCGCCGGTCGGCGGGCCCGGGGCGGTGCTGGACGCGCTGGCACGTCCAGTAGATGACCCGCTCGCTACTTCTCGATGATCGCGAGCACGTCGCGGGCGGAGAGCACCAGGTACTCCTCGCCGCTGTACTTGACTTCGGTGCCGCCGTACTTGCTGTACAGCACGACGTCGCCGACCTTCACGTCCATCGGGACGCGCTTGGCGCCGGCGTCGTCGAACCGGCCCGGGCCGACCGCGAGGACCTCGCCCTCCTGGGGCTTCTCCTTGGCGGTATCCGGGATGACCAGGCCGGACGCGGTCGTCTGCTCAGCCTCGAGCTGGCGTACCACGATCCGGTCCTCAAGCGGCTTGAGAACAACCTTGGTGGCGGTCGTCACGATCTGACCTCCCCCTCTTAAAAAGGGTTAGCTTGCTAAAGGACGAAGGAAGCGACTAGGCGGCCTGTCGTCGCGGGTGCCAGACCCGCCCCGTCGCATTAGCACTCTACCTCACCGAGTGCCAGTTGGGACAGTAGCCTCCCGGGTCGGGCTCGTCAACTCAGGCTGCCACCACGCTGGTCACCGGCATCGATGAGTCAGCCGGGAACTCCAGCGAGGACGGTGGCACCTCGGCGGCGAGCAGCTCAGCCCCAAGCGCGGCCACCATCGCGCCGTTGTCCGTGCACAGCCCCGGCCGGGGAATCCGCAGCCGCAGTCCAGCGTCCTCGCATCGCTCCAGCGCCAGGGCCCGCAGCCGCGAGTTGGCCGCCACCCCGCCGCCGATCACCAGCTGGCCGACGCCGCTGGCCCGGCACGCGTCCACAGCCTTGCGGGTCAGCACGTCGGCGACCGCCTCCTGGAACGAGGCGGCAACATCGGCCACCGGCACAGCGAGCCCTGCTGCCTCGCGCGCCTCGACCCACCGCGCGACCGCGGTCTTCAGCCCGGAGAAGGAAAAGTCGGAAGTGCCATCGCGGTACTTGCCCCGGGGGAACGGCACGGCCGCCGGGTCGCCATCGGCCGCTGCCTTGTCGATCGGCGGGCCGCCGGGAAACGGCATCCCGAGAACCCTCGCCACCTTGTCGTAGGCCTCGCCCGCGGCGTCGTCGATCGTGGCCCCGAGCTGGGTCACACGGCCGGCCAGGTCCTCCACCAGCAGCAGGGACGAGTGCCCGCCCGAGACCAGCAGGGCGACGGCAGGGAGGCTCAGTGCCCCGTGCTCCAGCTGATCGACGGCGATGTGGGCGGC
Organism: uncultured Actinomycetota bacterium; assembly: GCA_963815375.1. GTDB lineage: Bacteria > Actinomycetota > Actinomycetes > Streptosporangiales > Streptosporangiaceae > JASHPR01. The sequence goes on from CAWFGX010000001.1 coordinate 1,369,223, forward strand.
GAGGTGGTTGACACCGTAGACCGGCTTGCCCAGCGCCACGGAGTAGGCCTTGGCCGCGCACACCCCGACGAGCAAAGCGCCGGCCAGCCCGGGGCCCGCTGTGACCGCGATCGCGTCCACGTCGGCCAGCTTCGCCCCGGCAGTGGCGAGGGCACGGTCCACGGCGGGAACCATCGCCGCCAGGTGCGCCCGGCTGGCCACCTCCGGGACCACGCCGCCGAACCTGGCGTGCTCGTCCACGCTGGAAGCGACCGCGTCGGCCAGCAGCTCGCGGCCGCGGACCAGGCCAGCCCCGGTCTCGTCGCAGGATGTCTCGATGCCCAGCACAAGCGGCTCGCTCATCGCCGGCCTTTCCCCGCCACACCGCGATGCGGCTCCGCAGAGCCGCCGTCACGGCGCATCACCAGGGCGTCGGTGCCCGAGGGCTGGTAGTAGCCCTTCCTGATCCCGATCTGAGTGAACCCGTACCTGCGGTACAGGCGCTGCGCGCGCTCGTTGTCGATGCGCACCTCGAGGAACACCTGCGTGCACCCACGCCGCTCCGCCTCGGCTAGCAGCGCCTCGAGCAGCGCCGATCCGGTGCCCTGACCCCACCGGTCAGCGGCGACAGCCAGCGTGAGCACGTCAGCCTGGGCGCCAGCCAGCAATAGGCCGCCGTAGCCGGTGATCACGCCGTCGTCATCGGCGACCACGTAGTAGCGGCTACGCGGCTGCTCCGCCAGCTCACCCTCGAGCATCTGCCTCGACCATGACTCGTCGCCGAACAGTTCCTGCTCCATGGGGAGGACGGCCTCGATGTCGGCCGCCGTCATCACACGCAGCGACCGGCTCAGCATGGCGTGACCCTCTTGGGCTTGCCCGGCACGCGGGCGTCGGGCCTGCGCAGGTACAGCGGCTCAGCGGGCTCTGGCGGGCCATGCGCCGCCAGGCGTTCCGCCGCGATCTCGGCGAGCCGCGCCGCGTCGGGGTAGCGCGGCGGGATGGAGCAGGCAGCCATCTCGGGGTAGAGCGCAGCGCCCTCACCCGCGACCGGGCCCGCGGCACCGTCCGCTGTGACGTCCGCCGGTGCGTCGACCGACGGGCCGGCGATGCGCTGCCCGCCCGGCGTGTAGCGCGCCCAGTACACCTCCTTGCGCCGCGCGTCGGTGGCGACGACGAACTCGCGGCCCGCTGCGGCGGCAGCCGCCTCGCGCGCGATCACGTCGAGGGTGCATACACCGAAGAGAGGCAGGTTCAGAGCGCTGGCCAGGACCCTCGCGGTCATCAGGCCCGCCCGCAGCCCGGTGTAGGGGCCGGGACCGGTGCCGACGGCGACCGCTTCCAGGTCAGCGCGCCCGGCGCCAGCGCCCGCAAGCACGCGCTCGATCATGGCAGCGAGCAGCTCACCGTGCCTCCTGGCGGTCACCTCGGTCTGGCTAGCCAGCACCTGGGATCCGTCGTGCACAGCGACCGTTACCGAGGGGGTCGCGGTGTCAAGCGCGAGCAGCAGCACGGTTGCCCAGCGTAGGCCAGCCCAGCGATTGGTCGCGCCGGAGAGCGCGCGTCGGGCAGGCCGCCGCGCGGCCGCTCAGTGGAACTGGGCGAGCGCTTCGTGGGTGGCGGCGAGTGCACCGGCGCGCAGCGTTGAAGACGCCACCGGGCCGAATCCGCCGCCCGATTCCTGGCCCTGCATCGTCACCGTGATCACCACGTTGCGGTCGCGCACCACGACGGTCGCCTCATTGCTTGTGTCGCCGCCGGCCAGAAGCACCTGCATCGCCGTGAATGCGCTGCTGCCGAGCCCGACCGCACCGCCGATCTGCGCCTTTGGCTGCTTGCTTGATTTCGGCGGGCTGCGCAGAGCGTGCAGCTGCTGGTCGTAGGCGTCGATCGCGCCGGCCGTGGCGCTGCCGTTCCCGCTGGTCAGCAGGCTTGGCGCGTAGGCCTGGCTGCTCACCGTGAGCACCCGGAAGTCGGGGGGGGCATCCAGGGTCCAGGTGCACTGGCTCTGCGCAGAGCTGCCCAGCACCTGCGAGACCTGGGCGACTTTGCCGGGCAGGTACGAGCTCAGCGTCGCTGAGCTGACTGCCTGGCAGGCGTTGGGGACGCTGCGGAACTCGCCCGCCTGGAAGTTGGTTACCAGCCCGTTGCTTGAGGTCGTGGACTTGCTGCCGAAGAAGAAGACCGCCCCGGTAACCAGGGCCGCGAGCACGACCACGACGCCGCCGAAGAGGAAGCGGCGCCGCCACTTCCGGGCCCGGGTAGCGGCAGCGCGACGGCCGCGGACGGTCTGCGGTCGCCCCTGAGCCGGCTCCCGGTCGTCGGCGGGCTCGGGCTCCGCCGGCTCGAAAGCCGGGTCCTGGTCATCGGCATCCGGCTCGTACACCGGTTCTGCGGCCGGCACGTCAGGAGGCGGTGGCCTGCGCTCCCGCTGCCCTGGCCCGACTGGATAGATGCCGGGCCCTGTCCACGGCATGATGTCTTCGTCGTCATCGAAGGCGTCAGCCGCCCGCCCGGGGCGGGCCGGGGCGACGCGCTCGGGGCGGCCCGGTTGTCCGCGCTCGCGCTGACCGCGACCGCCCACCTCTTCGGGGTAACCGCGTTCGGGGTAACCGTGGCGCCCGCGCCGCTCGTCCGGGCGCGCCCGGTCGTCTGGGTACTGGCGATCATCCGGGTAGCCGCGATCATCCGGGTAGCCGCGGCCGCGCGGGTCTTCCGGGTAGCCGTCGTATGGCTGCTCCGGATGCTCGCGGCCGTCGTCCGGCTCGTCTGGGTACCCGTGACGGCCGCCGGGACCGTCTGGGTACCTGCGGCCGCCCGCGCCGGCCGGGGGCCGACGGGGCGGGTACCCCTGGGCCACGGGGCGCCTCCCAGGAACGTTATCGACCAGAACCAGTGCGTGGATCACGGCGGGCTGATGCGGGCACGCCGCTGTCCACCCAGGGGTCAGGCATTGAGGCGGACAGAACGGAACTATAAAGCCTCGGGTGTGCCTGACAGGGCTAGAATCGTCGATTCGGCCCTGGCTTCCCAGCGCTCTCCCATGCCAGCGAGCCGGACAAGGCGCGGTTCGGCGCCCGCCTCGGCGGGTCCGGCGCTGGCCGGATGGTCCACCGTGATCTCGATGTGCAGGCGATCTTGCGCGAGATCCTCGACCAGGCCCTCCCCCCACTCCACCGCGGTCACCGAGGATTCCAGGTCCGCGTCCAGGTCCAGGTCGTCGACCTCAGCCCGGCTGCCAAGCCGGTAGGCGTCGGCATGAACGAGCGGCGGCCCGTCACCGGCGCTCGGGTGCACCCGCGCGATCACGAACGTGGGAGAGGTCACCGGCCCGCGCACCCCCAGCCCGAGGCCAATGCCCTGCACCAGCGTGGTCTTCCCGGCGCCGAGCGGCCCGGTCAGCACCACCAGGTCACCGGGGTGCAGCAGGGGAGCCAGCCGTTGCCCGAGATCGCGCATCTGTGCGGCCGTGGTCACCCGCACCGCACCGAGCGCTACTTTGGCGGCGGGGCCGGCTGGGCGGTCGGATGGCATGGCTACGCCGGATGACCGCTGGCCGGCTCATCCTGCGAGTCGCCAGGATCGTACTCGGCGCCCGCGATGCGCTCGGTCAGCCCGCTGATCAGGCCGCTGATAACATCGGGCTGCTCGAGGATCAAGGCGTGACCCACTCCGGGCAGCACAGTGAGCTCCGAGCCGGGGATGCCTGCGGCAAGCTGCTCGGTCTGCCAAACCGGGACCACCCGGTCCTGTTCTCCGGCGATCACGATGACAGGCACCCGGGCCAATATGGGCAAGGCTGCCCGCTCGTCGAGAGCAAGCAGCGCGGGGTAGAACTCGGCTATAACCCCGATGGGGGTGGCGCGGATGATCCGCTCCAGGAAGTCCACGACCGCCGGGCTGACCGCCGCATCTCCGAACCCGCCGTAGCGGGTGCTGAGGAACGCCAGGTCACCCGCTGCCTCCCAGGCCCGCTCGACGAGCGCCGCCCGCCAGCCCTGGCTGACCGCGCGGAGCACCGGCGCCGCAGCCTGCCTGGCGATCGGCCGTACCGCTGCCGGCACCATGACGACAGGGTCGACGCCACTTGCCGCGGTGGCTATCAGCACCACGCCAGCCACCTTTGTGCCAAAGAGCTCGGGGTGCTGGCGGGCCAGCGCCATGATTGCCATGCCGCCCATCGAGTGACCGACGAGGACCACCGGCCCGTCGCCCGGGACCGCTGCCGTCAGCACCGCGCGCAGGTCCGCGCCGAGCTGGCTGATGCTGACCCGCTCAGTCGCGGACTGCCCGGACCGGCCGTGGCCGCGCTGGTCCCACAGCACCAGCCTGGCCACGCCAGCGAGGGCTGAACGCTGGTAGTGCCACACGTCCTGGCTCAGCGCGTAGCCGTGGCAGAAGATGACCGTGACCCGCGCGTCGTCGAGACCGTCGATCTCAGCATGCAGCGGAACCCCGTCGTCAGCCAGCACCGTGAGCGCCGCTCCGTGCCGCTGGCCGAGCGGCTCATCGGCCTGCGGATCGGGCTGCAGCCGCAGCCTGCCGACGGCTACCTTCTCAGCGGCGAGGATGCCCCCGGCCACCGCGGCCACTGTCGCGCCCGCAGCAAGCCCGGCGATGCCGGTGATCCGCTTCCATCTGGCCATCAGCACCCCCAGAACTCCAGTTATCTGCGCGCGAGGGATCACGGCGCCCCGGAGGTTCAAGCTCCCGCTGCTACGTCACCGCCAGCCAGGACCGAGTCCGTATCCCGCGTTACTCCAAGGTAGCTTCTAGGCACCCGCCCCGCGAACCTCGTGACGATCTCGTACGACAGAGTGCCGAGCACGTCCGCCCACTCCTGGGCCGTGGGCTCGCCAGCGTCACCGGGCCCGAAGAGCACCACCTCGTCGCCCGGGACCACCGCACAGTCCCCGAAGTCAACCACGACCTGGTTCATGCACACGGTTCCGGAGATTGTCCACCGCCGCCCGCGGACCTGCACCTGTGCCATGTTGGTCGCGTGGCGCGGGATTCCCTCCGCGTACCCGAGCGGCAGCAGGCCCAGCGTCGCATCGCTGCTGGTCGTGTAGCGGTGGCCGTAGGACACGCCCGTGCCAGCTGGCACCCGCTTGACCTGCACGAGTTCCGCCTTGACCGTCATCGCCGGGCGCAGCCACTCCGGGGCGCCACCGGGGAGCGTGGACAGCCCCACCACGGCCCCGCCGGGCCGGACCATGTCGAACCAGGTCTCGGGCAGGGTCAGCGTGGCCGGGGTATTCGCCAGGTGCAGCAGCTCCGGCCGGGCACCGGCCCGCTCCGCGATCTTGACCGCATCCCGGAACGCTGCGACCTGCGCGCCGATCGACGGATGCCCAGGGATGTCCGCGCATGCCAGGTGTGACCAGAGCCCGGTGACGCTGGCCTGGCCGGCGGCCTGTACCTCCAGGGCCGCGGCGACCACTCCGGGCCAGTCTCCGGCGGTCGCACCGCCCCTGGACATCCCGGTGTCCGCCTCAAGATGCAGCCTGGCCGGCCTCCCGGCCCGGGCAGCGGCCGCGGCAATCTCGCGGACCAGGCCGGCCGAACCCGCAGACAGGTCCACGTCGTTTCTGATGGCTTCCTCGTGCGGCGCGCCCGGCGCCCCGAGCAGGCACAGAACCGGCGCACTCAGCCCCGCGCGCCGCAGCGCCAGCGCGTCGGCCACGTGCACCACACCGAGCCATGTCGCACCGCCGTTCAGCGCCGCGGTGGCCGTGGGGATCATGCCGTGGCCATAGCCGTCGGACTTGACAACGGCCATCACCTGCGCCGGGCCGACGTGCCTGGCCAGGGCAGCGGCGTTGTCCTTGATCGCGCCCACGTCGATGAGCGCCTGCGGGTGACCGTCCATGACGGTCCAGTCTGCCAGCAGCGCGGACCCATGATAGGTATGCAGGATGGTCGAGCTCATTCCCCGGCAGGTTCTGTTCGGCAACCCCGAGCGCGTCAGCCCGCACATCTCCCCCGACGGCACCGCGCTGGCGTGGATCGCGCCGCACGATGGCGTGCTCAACGTCTGGGTCGCCCCCACGAGCGCCGAGACCGGGGTGGACTGGGCCGCAGCGCGCGTGGTGACCGATGACACCGATCGCGGCATCCGGATGTTCGCATGGGCACACGATGGCCGGCACCTGCTGTACCTGCAGGACACCGGGGGCGACGAGAACTGGCGGCTGCACGATGTCGACCTGCAGACGATGCAGCGGCGCGACCTCACACCGTTCGACGGCGTGCAGGCCCGGGTCATCGCGATGGAGCGCAAGTTCCCGACCGAGGTCCTGGTGGGACTGAACCGCGACAACCCCGAACTGCACGATGTCTACCGGCTCGACCTGGTCACCGGCGAGCTGACGAAGGAGGTCGACAACCCTGGCTTCGCGGGCTGGCTCGCCGACTCGCAGCTGTTCGTCAGGGCGGCGGTCTTGCCGCACCCCGACGGCAGCCTGGTTCTGCTCGTTCGGGACTCTGCGGAGGCCGACTGGCGGCCGCTGGTGGCCGTTCCCGCCGACGACGCACTGACCAGCGACGCTATCGCGTTCAGCGAGGACAGCAGGTCTCTGCTTGCGGTCAGCTCGGTCGGTGCTGAGACAGGCAGGCTGGTCCAGCTTGACGTTGCCACCGGGGCGGAGCAGGTGCTGGCCGTCGACCAGGAGGCGGACGTGACTGACGTCAGGATCCACCCGGACACCAGGCAGCCGCAGATAGTGACCTTCCTGAAGGAACGGTCCGAGTATGTGGTGCTCGACCCGTCGGTCGAAGCCGACCTGGCGGCGATCCGGGAGCTGCACCCCGGCGACCCGGCCTTCACTGGTGCTGACGACGCCGACTCCACGTGGCTGGTCGCCTTCGCCAACGATGCAGGCCCTGTTTCTTACTTCGCCTATGACCGGGGCGCCCGGACTGGCCGCTTTCTGTTCGAGAACCGGCCGGAGCTATCGCAATACGAGCTGGCCACCATGGAGCCGTTCTCGTTCACCGCCAGGGACGGCCTGGAGATCCACTGTTACGCGACCTTCCCGCCCGGCGCGGGCCGGTCAGCGCTACCGGCCGTGCTGAACGTGCACGGCGGGCCGTGGGCGCGCGATGCCTGGGGGTTCGACCCGAATGCGCAGTGGCTGGCTAACCGGGGCTACCTGTGCGTCCAGGTGAACTACCGCGGCTCGACCGGCTACGGGAAGGCGTTCGTGAACGCTGGCGACCGCGAGTGGGGCGGCAAGATGCAGGACGACCTGTCCGACGCCGTCGCATACATAACCGGGCAGGGCTGGGCTGACCCCGCGCGGGTCGCGATCTTTGGCGGCTCCTACGGCGGGTACGCGGCGCTGGCGGGCGTTACGTTCACCCCCGACCTGTTTGCCTGCGCGGTCGACATCGTGGGCCCGTCCAGCCTGAAGACTCTCATCGAGACCATCCCGCCGTACTGGGCGCCGATGGTCGCACAGTTCCACCGCCGGGTCGGCAACCCGGCGACCGATGCCGACTTCCTCTGGTCGCGCTCCCCGCTGTCGCGGGTCCGCGACATCCGGGTCCCGCTGCTGATCGCCCAGGGCGCGAACGACCCGCGGGTCAAGCAGGCCGAGTCGGAGCAGATCGTCGCCGCGCTGCGGGAAGCCGGCATCGACCACGAGTACATGCTGTTCCCCGACGAGGGCCACGGCTTCGCCAAGCCGGAGAACCGGCTGCTGTTCTACGCCGCGGCCGAGCGGTTCCTGGCCCGCCACCTCGGCGGCCGGGCCGAGGACTAGCCACCCGGGGACCGCAGACACCCATCGCACAGTCAACCTTCCCGACCGAGGCACCGTCAGTCGGGGCGAGAGCCGGAGACGGCTGGAACTAACGCCCCGGGGAGAGTGCGTGCGATCGGAAGAACGATTCGAGGGCTTGGACGCCCTGGTCGCCGACCGTGGCGGTGCCCTGCTGGCGACGGCGACGCTGCTAGCAGGAAGCCCAGCGGCCGGAGAGGACCTGCTGCAGACCGCGCTGGAACGGGTGATGCGGCACTGGCACCGGGTCAGAGATGAACCAGAGATCTACCTGCGGCGCACCATCTATCACCTGGCGGTCGACCAGTGGCGGGCCCGGCGGCGGCGCCCCGAGGTGCTGGGAAAGACCGAGGCCGAACTCGAGGCTGCAGCACTGCGGGCAGCCCGGACGGACGGCACCGACGCCGTCCATCTGTCCCTGATCCAGGGACTGGCCCAGTTGCCGCCGCGGCAGCGGGCCGTCCTCGTCCTGCGCTACCGGGAACAGCTCAGCGAAACCGAGGCGGCCGACATGCTGGGCTGCTCTCTCGGCACCGTGAAGTCCAGCGCGTCCCGTGGCCTCGCCCGGCTCAGGGAAGTCATCGCTGCCTGGGCCGTCGAGGGCACCCGGGCCAAGAAGCCACTTGCGAACGGAGTCCGGTCATGACCCGCACTATTGAAGATCTGCTCGCCACATCGATGCGCGACGAAGTCGCCGGCCTCACCCCCTCTCCCGATCTGGTGGTGCGGGCAGCCAGGCGGCACAGCAGGGTTCGCCTGGCTGGGTCGCTGACCGGCGTCGCAGGCATCGCGGCGGCGGTGGCGACCGGCCTGGCAGTGGCCTCGTCCAGCCCGGGGACGGTCCGGACAGAACCCGGCACGGCCCAGGCCAGCGCTCAGGCGGCCAGTTCGGCGCAGGCGCGGCTGGTTGCGGCGATGACCACCTCCGCGCGGCTCAGCTACCGCCTGCATCTGGTCAATACGTCGGTACTGCCGGATCATCAGATGACTCCAGGCTCACCGCCTCGTGACCTGATCGATTGGTACGCCGACTACACCGGCGTCTACGACCCGGCAACGCGCACGGGGGCCGGGGTCAACATCATCCGGCTACCGTCCGGGACCCTCGACAATCCGAGCTCGTACGGCCAGGCCGACGGCTCCTTCCAGGTGCGGATCGTCGGCGACATGTATTACACACGGTCGTCTGAGAACGGCGGACCGTGGCGCGCTCGCCCGGGCACCCTGATTCAGGCGCTGGTCCTGAACGGCGGGCGGGCGTGGGCGCCGACAGACGGCGCATCGGCCGATCCGGCGGTCCTGCTCGTCGCCGTGCGCGACCTCGGCAGCGTCTCATTCGCCGGCAAGAGCGCCAGCGGCGCGCTGGCGCTTGACCGGTACAACTTCAGCTACAACATCCCAGGTGACGGTTCGGTCAACGCGCACAAGCTCACCGGCACGATCGTGGTGCACGACCGGTCGGACCTGATCGCCGAGATCACCATGCAGACGGCCGTCACCGGAGCAAACCCGCAAATCGCCGACGGCGGGGCGACGACGTTCAGCACTGTGCTGACGTTCTCCGATTACGGCGTGCCCGTCAGCGTCAAGGCGCCGGCGGACGTCGTCGTGCTCCCTCGAAAGGGTTAATTAACGGACGGGGGAATCCTGTCGGACTCGCCAGCAGGATTCCCCCGTTTACGTGGCCCGCGCCTTATCCGGGCATCGGCTGGACGCCGGCCAGGTCGTCGCGCCTCACCCTGATCATGAAGACCGCCACGATCAGAGCCAGGACCATGATCCCGGCCGACACCTCAAAGCCGCGGGAGAACCCAGTGGCGAGCGCGTGGTCGTAGAGCCCGGCCTGGGCGGCCTTGGCCTGGGCGGCTGTCAGGTGCAGCGAATGGCCGGCTTTGGCAGCAGCGGCCGCCGCCGTCTTCGCCGCAGCGGCTGAGCTCCGCAGGGTGCTGGCGACCACGGTCCAGGCGACGGTGCCGAGGATCGCCAGCCCGATCGAGCCGCCAACCTGCTGGCCGACGTTGGGCAGACTGGAGGCCAGGCCCGCGTCCTTGTCCTCCACCTTGGCCAGGGCGACCAGCGTGGCGGGCATGAACGCAAGGCCGAGGCCGGCCGCCGTGACCAGCATGGGGCCGAGCAGGCCGCTGGTGTAGGTACTCTGCTCGGTGATCCGCGACAGCCAGAACATTCCGCCGACCGAGATCGCAGCCGCGGCGATCAGCAGCGGCTTGGCGCCGATGCGCGGGACTAGCTGGGTGCTGACGCCCGCCATGGCCATGATTACCGCGACCATCGGCAGGTAGGCGATGCCAGTCTTCAGCGCGCTGTAGCCCCACACGTGCTCCACGAACAGGGTCAGGAAGAAGAACATGCCGAACATGGCTGTCCCGATGCACAGCATGATCAGGTTCGCGCCGGTCCGGTCCCTGGTGCGGAAGATCCGCAGTGGCATCAGGGCATCCTTACTCCACGCCTCGATAGAGACGAACGCCGCGAGGAGGGCGGCTGCCGCCGACAGTGAGACGAGCACCTTGGGATCGGTCCAGTGCGAGTTGCCGCCGGAGTCGGGACCCGCGCTGGACAGGCCGTAGACCAGGGCAGCCAGCCCGAGGGTGCCGGTGACCGCGCCGGGGAGGTCGAACCGGCCGCTGTGGCGGTGTGATTCGGTAAGCGCCCGTGGGGCGATCAGGGCCGTCACGAGACCGATTGGCACGTTGACGAACAGCACCCAGCGCCAGGACGCATAAGTGGTCAGCAGGCCGCCTGCCAGCAGGCCGACCGCGGCACCGCCGATACTCATGGCGGCGTACACGCCCATCGCCCGGTTGCGCGGCGGCCCCTCGGGGAAGTTCGTGGTGACCAGCGACAGGGCGGTCGGCGCAACGATGGCGCCGCCGACGCCCTGCAGTGCGCGCGCACCGATCAGCCACGCCTGGGAGGTGGCGAACCCGCCGAGCAGCGACGCCACCGAGAACAGGATGATGCCGGCGATGAACACTCGCCGGCGGCCGAGGATGTCACCGGCCCGGCCGCCGAGCAGCAGCAGCCCGCCGAAGGTCAGCGCGTACGCGTTGACGATCCACTCCAGGCTGGAACCGCTGAAACCAAGCGCTGACTGGATGTGCGGCAGGGCAACGTTAACGATTGTGGCGTCGAGAACGACCATGAGCTGAGCGGTCGCGATGACGACAAGGGCGAGGCCGAGGCGGCGGCTCTGGCCGGCGGCTGGCTGGCCGTCCCGGGCGCCGCCAACGCCTGGAATCGGCAGCCGCCCGGCTTGTGGCTGTGCGCTGGACATGCAGTCTCCTTGCTGAAAGACACGGAAGCCTGGCCTCGCGGCGGGCATGCCGCGACGCTCGACAGTCATCGGGTTCAGGTTGAGAAGCACCGCGGCTGGCGTCCGGGCCGCCGCAGGCCGTCTTCGGCCTCAGGCTGGCGGCTCGCGCAGGATCAGGGCGAAGGTCAGCCGTCGGGCTGAGCGGTGATCAGTGTCTCGCTCACCTCCCCCGCCAGCTCCCCCCCAGTCGACGGCGGGGTCCTTACCTGATCAGCACCATCGCCGGCCCCGTCACCGGCGGTGTCGTTGGCGCGGATCATCTTGCGGATCAGTTTCAGCAGGCACGCGCGCTCGTCGTCGCTGAATTCGCGCCACGGCACGTGGGCCACGAATTCGCTGGACGCCTTCTCTCGCATCTTCACGCCCAGCGAGGTGAGCACCAGGTTCTTGATACGGCGGTCGGCAGTGCCAGGCTCCCTCCGGGCCAGCCCCTGCTTTTCCAGCAGGTCGGCGATTGTGGTGACGAACGAAGGATCGCAGTGCATCTTCCGGCCAAGATCCCGCATGGCCATCGGGGCCTCGAGCAGATGCAGGGCCTTCAGGCAGAAGGCCGGAACGCCGAGCCGCCGCGCGATCTGCTCGCCCTTGGCCAGCAGTGACTCCGACAGCTCACCTATGGCCTCGAGGATCTCCGAGTCCAGCTGATCGGACCTTGACGGGGTCTCCACGCCACCCTCCGCTGTGGGCCCGGGCCAGGACGGCCCGGCAGAATGTGAGCTACAGAAAGGTTGAGCAGCTCAACCTTAGCCCCAGTAGTCTGACCGAGTCAATCTTTCAGTAACTCAAGCATTAGCTCGAGGCGGCCACGGTCCTGATTGCGGCGGGGATCGCCCTGACCAGGTCCGAGGAGCCGATGGGGGCACCCGCGACGGCCGCCAGCCCCGGGGGAGCCACACCTTCGGCGATGCCATCGGCGGCCAGCCGGGCGGCGATGCCGTGCAGATAAGCAGCTGCGGCTGCGGCCTCGGCTGGACCGAGGCCCTGCGCCAGCAGAGCGCCGGCCAGGCCGGACAGGACATCCCCCGACCCGGCCGTGGCCAGCCAGGGAGTCCCGGTCGGGTTCACAAGGACCGGCTGCTTGTCGCTGGCCGGAGAGGCGATCACCGTGGTAGAGCCTTTCAGCAGCACAGTGCAGCCCAGCTCAGCGGCTGCCTGGGTCGCGAACCGCAGGCGGTGTGCCTCGATATCGGCCCGGTCCGCGCCGAGCAGCCGCGCAAGCTCGCCGGCGTGCGGGGTGATCAGTGTCGGCGCGCTGCGGGGCAGCAGGCCTCGGCGCTCGGCGAGCATCGTGATCCCGTCGGCGTCGACCAGGACCGGGACGCCGGTCGCCAGCACTGCCTGCAGCAGGCTGGCCGAGACATCACCAGTGCCCATTCCGGGGCCGGCGACCCACGCCTGGACCCGGCAGGCCATCTCGATGATCTGTGTACCGGTCCGGGCTGTATCTGCCCCGGGGGGCGACCCCCGGAACCCCCCGCGGCGTCTGTAAGACCGTCAGTCGTCGTGATGACTGCCTCGGGCCAGGACTGCCGGACGATGGCGGCTGGGGCATCCGCCGTCACCAGCCGGACCATCCCCGCGCCGCCGTGTACGGCGCCACCAGTGGCCAGGACCGCGGCGCCGGTGAACCGGTCGCTGCCCGCTGCGATGCCGAGTACCCCGCGGCGGTACTTGTCGGACTCCTGGCCCGGGCGGGGCAGCCAGGCGGCGATGTCGTCGGCCTGGGCAGCGGCGACATCCGGCGGGCCGAGATGAGCGCCCAGGCCGATGTCCACGAGCTCTGTCACGCCAGCGTGCGTGCGGCCAGGGTCGATCAGCAGCCCGGGCTTCCAGGTTCCGAACGTGACAGTTACGTCGGCGTAAACCGCCGCGCCTGCGACCTCACCTGTGTCAGCGTCTATTCCGCTGGGCAGGTCGGTCGCAACCACCAGCCCCGGGGCGCGCTCGGCCGCCACGGCCAGCGACGCGGCGGCCTCTCGCAGGCCGCCGCGACCGCCGATGCCGAGCAGGCCGTCAATGATCAGGTCGGCCGCGGCAATCGCCTGACCAGCTCGTGGGCCATCAGCCCCGGTTAGCCGTCCCCCGGCGGCGCTCAGCGCGGCTGCGCCGCCTTCGTGAACACGAGTACCCGCGGCGACCGCCATAACAGAGGCACCACGGGCGGCCAGCAGCGCCCCGGCGTGCAGCGCGTCCCCTCCGTTGTCCCCGGTTCCCGCGAGCACGACGATCCGCGACCCATACACTCCGCCCGAGCTGCCAAGCAGCCGTGCACACGCAGACGCCAGCCCTGACGCTGCGCGCTGCATCAGCGCCCCGTCGGGCACCAGCGCCATCAGGGCGGTCTCGGCCGCGCGGACCCCGGAGACGACGTGCGCGTTTCTCATGCTTTCGCCACCGCCTGCCCGCTGCGTTCACCCAGGGCGAACAGATGCTGGCCCATGCCCGGGGGCCTTCGCAGCACCTGACTGAACCGGGTGATCTTGGTGATGTCGACGACGCCGATGCCCACGGTCACGACTCAAGCCTGCCATGCCCGGGCCGGCCGACCGAGGCGGCCAGCTGTCGTCGTGGTGCCGCGCCTCAGGAATCGGGCTGCTAATCCCGCGGCGACGCGACGGCCGCTCTCGGCAGCGTGTTGCTGCCACGGTGGCTGCGCTGGCCATGCTAGCTCGGGAGCAGCCGGCAGGCTGGCCTCGCGCCACATGTCCGGCAGCCGGTAGCGCACGGCGAATGACACGGCCTCCAGCCGAGAGTGGACGCCGAGCTTGGTGAGCACTGACTGCAGGTGCGTACGCGCGGTAGTGCGCGAGACGGCGAGGTGGCGTGTGATTGCCACCGTGTCCAGCCCGTCCACCAGCATCATCAGGCACTGGCGCTCCCTGCTCGTCAGATCAGCGGCGCGCCGGACCGCCAGGTCCGGCTCGGCCGAATGCGGCGACGCGCCTCGGTAATCGGGACCGTGCGCGCGGTCCCGTAGGTCTTGCTGGTCGAGGTGTGCACCAGACGCGGGGTCTGGCAGGCGCGCACAGCCTCCCAGCACGTGCAGCGTGCCGATCGTGTTGGTGTCCACGAACGAACGAGGCGCACTGTAGGAGTACCGGACCGACCCGATAGCGGCCAGGTGGTAGACCATCGCGGCCCCGTCAACGACCTGGTGCACGGTCGCCGGGTCGCGCACGTCGCCGAACACCACGTCGACCTGGCCCGTGATTTCCGGGTCAAGCGCGTCTAGCCACCCGGCGGAGCCGAACATGTTGTACAGGACCATGGCCCGCACCCGGCACCCGCGCCCGACCAGCTTCTCCACCAGGTGCGAGCCGATGAAGCCCTCCGCCCCCGTCACGACGGCGATGTCACTCATGACCGTTCCTCGCCGCCAGGGCCCGCCTGCCGCATGATCCTAGGAAAAACACGGCAGGCGGGCGTCTGTCGTCATGTTGTGCTGCTCCTCCTGAGCGCGATCCGGCCCCGGTAAAGGAACCACTTGGCTGCCATGCGCGCCGCGTCGTCAGCCTGGCCAACGTAGAATCTGGGCAGCGAGGTAAGGCCGATCTCGGCCAGCGAGGCCTCGACCGCACAGGCCTGGTCGTAGCCCGCATCGCGGACAGCGCGCCTGGCCGCCTCGTCCATCGACCCGTACGGGTACGCGAACCCCCGGACTTCGGTGCCCAGCAGCTGCGCCAGGCTCGACCAGCTCTGGCTGACCTCGGCCGCCAGCTGGTGCCGGCTCGCCCCAGCCAGGCGCGGGTGCGTGGCGGTGTGCGAGCCGATCTCGATGCCCGCCGCAGCCAGCTCGCGCACACCGTCAGCCGAGAGCAGCGGGAACGACGGTCCCTCGTCCCAGGCGTTGCTGCCGCCGAGCCGTCCGGTAACGACGAACGCTGTGGCCCCGAGGCCAGCGTGGTGCAGCAGCGGTACAGCCGACTCGAGCAGGCTGGCGTACCCGTCATCGAAGCTGATGCCAACGAGCCCGCGATGGCGACTGGACCGCATGGCGTCAACCAGCGCGCCGATCCCGACCCCGCGCAGGCCGCGGCGCGGCAGCCAGGTGAGCTGGCTGGCGAAGCGTTCTGGCGTCACGCACAGGCGGTTCGGGTCCTCGGGTACCTGCGCTATGGCGTGGTACATAAGGATCATCGGCAGGCCGCGCAGGCTGACCCTGGTCTCGCCGGTATCGCGTTCAGCGTCTGTGGTTCTCACCGGGGCGCTCATCGCCGGCCTCCGCGCAGCCCGCCGACCACGCCGCTCACGGTCCGCGCCAGGATCACCACGTCCATCCATGGCGACCAGTACTCGATGTACTGGTTGTCGAACCGTGCGCGCTCAGCGATCGAGGTGTCCCCGTTGAGGCCGTGCACCATCGAAACCGGCGTCTGCAGCGAACTCGCGCGCCGCGTCCTGCGAATCGGCCATGACGGCTCGCGGCTGCGGCACGCCCAGCTCGGCGCACAGCTTGTGCAGCGAGTACTTGTCGGCCACCGTACGCGGGAGATCACTGGGCTGATCCGGGAACAGGAACCAGGGCCGCAGCGCTTCGCCGTGCTTGGCCAGGAAGATCGCGCCAGCGTCGTCGGTGGGGACCAGGACCGCTGGCTGGCCGATCAGCTCGGCCAGCCGCAGCAGGCCCGCGCGTGCCTGCTCGACGTCATCCGCGCTCGGCTGCCAGAACCAGCGGCCCCGCAGGTAGCGCGAGCTCGCCGCAGGCGCCCACCGCTCCTCGTGCATTCCGAAGACCGGCACGCCCCTGCGGCCGAGACTACGGATCACCCCGAGGCCGCCGTGATGCATGATGTTCGCGTCGAACTTCAGCACCACAGCCGGGGTGCCCCGGCGGGTGCGCGACTGGACTGCGCTCATATTCCCAGGAGCCTGCCTGGTGCGTTAGCGCAGAGGATCGGGCAACAGGGTGAGAAAGCCTACCCACTGCGGCGGATCGAGACCGCGCGCGCCCGCGGGTGAGGGTGTACCCGGTTCTGACTGTCTCAGTCAGGCTGTGCTGCGCACCGTCGCCGCGAGCGCTGCGGCCAGCCGCTGAGCCTGCCCAGGGTCCACCGCCTCGACCATGACCCGGACGGCAGGCTCGGTGCCGCTCGGCCGGACGAGCACCCGGCCGGAATCCCCGAGCTCGGCCTCGGCCGACCGCACGGCGTCCGCAAGCTCGGGTGACGACGCGGCAGCCGACTTGTCCACCCCGGGGATTGTGATGAGCACTTGCGGGTACCTGGTCATCACCTTGACCAGCTCGGCCAGCGGCTGACCACGTCCTGCGGCGGTCGCCAGCAGGTGCAAGGCGGTCAGCAGACCGTCTCCGGTCGTTGCGTGGTCGGCGAGGATGATGTGGCCTGACTGCTCGCCCCCGAGCACGAACCCGCCGTCGCGCATCGCCGCGACCAGGTGCCTGTCGCCGACCGGCGTCTCGACAACGGCGATCCCGGCATTGCGCAGCGCCAGGCGCAGGCCCAGGTTGGACATGACCGTGACAACGACCGTGTCGTCGGCCAGCCGCCCCGCATCCCGGAGCGCGAACGCGAGCACGGCGAGGATCTGGTCGCCGTCGACAACCTCGCCGGCCGCGTCGACGGCAAGGCACCGGTCGGCGTCGCCGTCGTGAGCAATGCCCGCGTCGGCGCCGTGGGATGCCACGGCGGCCCGCAGTGTGTCCAGGCAGGTCGATCCGCAGCCGTCGTTGATGTTGTAGCCGTCAGGCTCGGCGCCGATCGCGATGACGTCGGCGCCTGCGCGGCGCAGCATCCGCGGCGCCAGGTCGTAGGCTGCGCCGTGCGCGCAGTCCACAACCACTCGCATCCCGGCCAGCGGCGCGTCTGCGTCCGGCAGCGATGACAGCAGATGGTCGACGTAGAGCTCATGCTCTGTCGTCGCGTCGGTGACGCGGCCGAATCCCCGTTCAGGCACACCGGGGCTGGGCAGGGCCGCCAGCCTTCGCTCGATCTCGTCCTCGGCCGCGTCGGGCA
Source organism: uncultured Actinomycetota bacterium (assembly GCA_963815375.1). Classification (GTDB taxonomy): domain Bacteria; phylum Actinomycetota; class Actinomycetes; order Streptosporangiales; family Streptosporangiaceae; genus JASHPR01. Next base: position 1,386,292 of record CAWFGX010000001.1, read on the forward strand.
GCTTGAGCCCGCCACGGGCGAAGAACTTGATTCCGTTGTCGGGCGCTGGGTTGTGGCTCGCGGACAGCACCACGCCGAAGTCGGCGTCCAGCGCTGCGGTCAGATATGCGACCGCGGGCGTGGGGATGACGCCTGCCCGGAGCACGTCCACTCCGGAGCTGGCCAGCCCGGCGACGACAGCGGCTTCCAGGAACTCTCCCGACGCCCGGGGATCGCGGCCGACAACAGCGGCCGGGCGGTCGGCAGGCCTGCCCGGGGCCCCGCCAGCCGCAAGGACACTGGCTCCGGCGGCGGCAAGATCCATGGCCAGCCGGGCCGTCAGCTCACGCCCTGCGACACCCCGGACACCGTCCGTGCCGAACAGGCGGCCCATCAGAGTGCCCCTGATCGTCCGCAGCGCCGATGCTGGCCGGAGATCAACGCTTCGAGTACTGGGGCGCCTTACGGGCCTTCTTCAGCCCTGCCTTCTTGCGCTCCTTGACCCGGGCGTCCCTGGTCAGGAAGCCAGCCCGCTTGAGGCTCGGCCGGTTCTCAGGGTCCACGAGCGTAAGCGCCCGGGCGATACCCAGCCGCAGTGCTCCAGCCTGCCCGGTGACGCCGCCGCCATGGATTCGCGCCACCACGTCGAAGGCGTCGTCAGCACCCAGCGTCACGAATGGCTCACTGATCAGCTGCTGGTGCACTTTGTTCGGGAAGTAGTCATCCAGCGGCCGGTCATTGATCAGCCACTTTCCGGTGCCTGGCACGATGCGCACTCGGGCGATCGCTTCCTTGCGGCGGCCGGTGCCCATGGCGGTCCCGGTCACCACGGGCTTGCGGGCCGCGGGCCGGCCAGGCGCGGCCTCCGGCGTGTCGCCGGTCTCAGTGGTGTACTCCGTCAGCTCGCCATCCTGCGATTCGGCGTCCTTGGCGGGAGCGGTTGTGTCGGTGGGCTCGGCCACGACGTGTTCCTCGTGCTTCCTTCTCGATTGCTGGCCTCAGGGCTGCACCCGGCCCGCGCTATTTCTTCTGGCTGCGGCCCGGGCTTGCCTGGCCAGCGGCGGCCTTGGTGGCTGCAGCGACCTGGCTGACCTGGGTGATTTCGAACGGGACGGGCTGCTGCGCCTGGTGCGGGTGCTCGGGGCCTGGGTAGACCTTGAGCTTGCGCAGCATCTGCCGGCCCAGCGAGTTCTTCGGGAGCATGCCCCGGACGGCCTTCTCGACCACCCGCTCTGGATGCGCGGCCTTCAGGTCGCTATAGGCAACGGACCGCAGGCCGCCGGGATAGCCCGAGTGCCGGTAGGCCCGCTTATCGGCAAGCTTGTTGCCGGTCAGCACAATCTTGTCCGCGTTAATGACGATCACGAAGTCACCGGTGTCGACGTGCGGCGCGAACACCGGCTTGTGCTTGCCACGCAGCAGAATCGCCGCCTGGCTCGCCAGGCGACCAAGGACGACGTCTGAAGCGTCGATGACATGCCACTGCCGCTGGATGTCGCCGGCTTTCGGGCTGAAGGTGCGCACGATCGTAGGCCTTCGCATGTGGGTACTGAACTTCGCCTGCCGCCGAGGGTAGTCCCCCCGGGGCTCGATACCCGTGGCTCCGACCCGCCGCTACGCGGACATGCCGGAACACAGGGATGCCGAAAGAGGATACCGGGCGCAGCCGGCAACGGTCAAAGCAAACGCCGCACCACCCAAGTCCACACCACCCGGCCTATCGTCTGCGGCGGCGGACGGGGGAATGCCGCAGGCAAAGTGCAAGGACAGCCGCAATGACACCGGCCAGGCGGGGGTGAGGCGATACGCTCGCGGCATGCGGTACGCGGGTGACAGCGATGCCGGGCGAGCGCCGCGCCGGCAGCAGAGCCCGTCAGGGCAGGTCAGCCCGCCTGAAGAAATGTCCGCGCCGAGCGCGTCCCGGTCGGCCCGGCCAGGGGCGGACCGCGAGCGACCTGCTCCGGGCCCTGGCGCCTCCGGCGGCGGGAGGCACCGGCCGACGGGCGGGTCCGCGGGCAAGGGCCCGCTTCGTGGCTACCCACCCGCTCCGGGCCAGCCTCCGCCGCTGTATCCGCCAGGCCAGTTCTCAGCCTGGAACCGGTCGCCGCGCCGGGATGGCAACGGCTTCGGGGGAGCGGCGGGGCCGGTCAGCGCGTGGCAGGCACCGGGCCGGCCAGAACAGGCCGAACGCGGCCGTCCCGACCCCGGGTACCCGCATGGCGGGCCAGGCAGCAGCGAGCCCCGGCGTCAGGGTCACAGGCACGGCGAGCCCCGGTACGCCGACCCCGACTATTCAGCACTTGCCGTGAGCGAGCCGGCTGCGGATTTCACGTCAACCCAGACCTGGGAGGTCGTCGACGACGACGGCGTTTCCGGCGGCTGGGGTGAGCCAGCGGCCGATTTCCCGAGCGGGCCCATGACAGTTCCGCCGAGGGAACGCAGGCTCCCGGACGGCGGCACGCACGGCAACGGCTGGCAGGACAGCGGCCGGCAGGACAGCCTGCAGGACAGCGGCCTGCAAGAACGTATGACGAGGCCGCGCATGCCGGAGGCAGCGGCCGCGCCAGTAACCCAGCGCCCGGGCCACCGGCGGGCTGCGGAGGAACCGCCCCCTGGCAGCCCGGCCGACGACAGACAGGCTGCCCGGCCCGAGACCGGGCGCGCTGCCAGCGAGGCAGCCGGGCGGGCGACCAGCGTCAGCGGAGGCAGGCCTGCGCAGGCTGCGGGGAGCAAGCATGGCGCCCCCGGGCGGGCGCGGCCCAAGCGGCGGGGCGGGCGGGGACGCCTCCTGATCGCTGGCGGGCTGGTCGTGGCCGTGGTCGTTGGCGCTGCAGCCTATCTCGAGCTCACCGGTCATCACTCGACGGCGCCGAACGCAGCCAGGCTCAAGCCGGCGCCGGTGTCGGACCCCGGTCCGCCCGCCTCGCTCGGGCAGTGGGGATACATCGGCTCGCGGACAACTGACCCAGTGCCGCTCAGCCTGGGCGAGCTGTTCCCGTCTTCGTTCGCCTCGGGTGGCCTGACGTACTCCATGACCGTGGACAAGTCGCGCGGCAGCTGCAACCAGGGGCTGGTCGGCACGCAGATCCAGTCGGCCGCGCAGCAGGCCGGCTGTACCCAGGCCATGAGCGCGAGCTACCTGTCGTCCGACCAGAAGCTCATGGGCACGATCGGCGTGCTGAATCTCAGTACAGCGGCCGGCTCGGACACCACAGGAAAGGCGGCAGGGGCCTCCGAGACGATCGGGCAGCTGCCAGGTCCCTCGGGCCCCACGGCCAAGCTCACCCAGGGGACCGGCCTTGAGGCGGCAGAGGTCAAAGGCCACTACCTCGTCCTGGTCTGGGCCGAGTTCGCAAACCTCCAGGCACCTTCCACACCGGCCCAGAAGCAGCAACTCCAGGCGTTCATAACCCTGTTGATCCAGAAGACCGCGAACGTCAGCCTGGCTAGCCGCGAGGTGACTGGCAAGCCAGCCAGCTGAGCCACAGCAACGGCTGGCAGAATCTCTAGGATGCAGCGAACAGCCGTCATAACTGGGGCAAGTAGCGGGATCGGCGCCAAAACCAGCGTAAAGCTGGCCGAGGCCGGATACCACGTGGTCCTGGCCGCCCGCCGGACGGACATGATCGAGGCCCTCGCGGAGCAGATCAAAGAACGCGGCGGTCAGGCAGAGGCCCGGCCGCTTGACGTCACCGACCGCGCCGCCGTCGACGCACTCGCCGCTTCCCTGGGTCGCTGCGATGTCCTGGTGAACAACGCCGGCGGGGCCATCGGCGGGGAGACGGTCCAGGAGTCGGCAGCCGCTGACTGGCAGGCCATGTACGACGTCAACGTGCTGGGCACGCTGAACGTGACCCAGGCCTTGCTGCCCAAGCTCATAGCGAGCGGAGACGGCACGATCGTGGTGCTCTCCTCGACCGCCGGCTTCGTGGCCTACGAGGGGGGCGGGGGTTATGTCGCTGCCAAGCACGCCGAGCACGCGATTGCCGCGACACTGCGGCTCGAGCTGTCGGGCCAGCCGGTCCGGGTCATCGAGATCGCGCCGGGGATGGTGCGGACCGACGAGTTCGCGCTCAACCGCTACCGCGGTGACGCGGCGAAGGCGGCGGCGGTCTACGCGGGAGTCGCCGAACCGCTGACGGACGACGACATCGCCGACGCGATCACCTGGACCGTCACCCGGCCCGCACACGTGAACATCGACCTGATGGTCATGCGCCCGCGGGCCCAGGCAGCGCAGCACAAGGTGCACCGGGAACTCTGAGCTGGCAGGCGCAGCTGCCGGGCCTGGCCCACGCGACGGCTGGCCACGGCAGTGGCGTCCTGCCGACCAGGCCGCCACCCCTGGCCCAAAGGCCGCCACCCCTGGCCCGAAGCCCTCAAGCTCCCGCGACCCCCGCGCTTGCACCAATTTCCTTGATCGCGGAAACTTGGCCGCACATTCCATGATCTCGGAGTTTTAGCCGCGCCATGTGACGGCAGGATTCCGCCAGAACGGTTTCGGTCGGCGCACGCGCCGTCGAACCCGGTTACGGCAACGATGTCGCGACAACAGGCCGGTCCGAAACTCCTTCGTGCGACCGTAACGGGCGCGACTGCTGGGGCAGCGCGCCCGCTGGTGCCGCCGCCGCCGCCCGCCTCCCCCCGTCGCCCGCCGCGCCGCCGTCGCCCGCCGCGCCGCCGGCCCGCCTTCCCCGCCCGCATTCCTCCCGGTCGCCCGCCACCGGACGCCTTCCCCCGGTCGCCCGCCGCCTTCGCCCGCCTCCCAGCCCGCCACCGCCCCGCCGCGCCACCGCCCGCCGCCCGCCTCCCCGCCCGCCGCCCCGCCACCGCCCGCCGCGCCGCCGACCCGCATTCCTCCCGTCGCCCGGCGCGCCGCCTCGTCAGCAACACATCTTCCGGGCGGCTCCCGCAGGTTGGCGCTCTGCACGGTTCCCGAGCGCCTGCTCAGCCGCATGCAGTCAGCCGGAACGCGGGCAGTGCGCGGCCACGCAGGCCACTAACTAGCGTTCTGCGTATTTGTCGTTTTTTCCACTTGACTTAGTAGGAATATCTAGCCACCATGGTCAGTGATCTGAATCGGCTGCGGCTAAGGAGGTTTGCTTGTGGCCGGACCGTCGCTGTCAGGCGCGATGCCCGGGCTGCTCGTGCGGGAACGGCCTTCCGGCACCGGGGGCGGCGCCAGTGATGCCGGCCGAGCCGGCGCCGCTGACCGTCCGCACCGCGGGCTGCGTGCCCTGCTGCGGCTGATCAGCCCGGTGGTGGTGCTGCTTCTGTGGCAGGGCGAGAACAAGCTGGGCCTGGTCTCGACGCAGAAGCTGCCGCCTCCCGCAGAGGTCTGGTCCACTGCCGTCAGCCTCGTGACCACCAGCTCCCCCGCGTACGGCACGCTGCAGGGCGCAATGCTGGTCTCGCTGGAGCGGGTGGCTATCGGGTTCGGGTGCGGCGCGGCCGCCGGTATCGGCCTGGCCATGCTCACCGGGCTGAGCCGGATCGGCGAGTACGCGCTCGACCCGCTCATGCAGATGCTGCGCACGCTGCCGCTGTTCGGGCTGATCCCGGTGTTCATCGTCTGGTTCGGCATCGGCGAGCAGCCCAAAATTCTGCTGATCACGATCGGCACGGCGATCCCGCTGTACCTGAACACGTTCGCGGGCATCCGCGGCGTTGACGGCAAGCTCGCCGAGGTAGGCCGGGTCCTGCAGTTGCGCCGCCGCGAGCTGATCGGGCAGATCGTGCTGCCTGGCGCCCTGCCCCAGCTGTTCGTGGGTCTGCGGCTGAGCCTGGGCGCCGCCTGGCTGTCGCTTGTCGTCGCCGAGCAGATCAACGCCAACGCCGGTCTCGGTTTCATGATCAACCAGGCCGAGCAGTTCGACCGCAATGACGTGATCTTCGTCTGCCTGCTCGTTTACTGCATCCTCGGCCTGCTCACCGACGCCCTGGTGCGACTGCTGGAAAGGAGGGCGCTTGCATGGCGACGCGGCCTGCTGGACCAGTGACGACGCCAGGGAGGGCCGGGAATCGGGGCCGCGTCGAGGGCCCAGGAAACACTGGCGCAGGGCCGGTCGTGCGGACGTCCGGCCTGTGCCGCCAGTTCGGCGGGCGCAGCATTCTCAGCGGCGTTGACCTCGAGATCGCGCCGGGCGAGTTCCTGGCCCTGATCGGCCGAAGCGGCTCGGGCAAGTCGACCCTGCTGCGCGCGCTCGCGGGACTCGACCGCGAGGTGACCGGCCAGCTGACAGTCGACGGCACCGTGGCTGTGGCGTTCCAGGAGCCACGGCTGGTCCCGTGGAAGCGAGTACTGCCGAACGTGGCCATGGGCCTTCGCTGCCCGGATCCGAAATCCGTGGCCAGCGCGGCCCTGGCCGAGGTCGGGCTGACCGAGCGGGCGCGCGCCTGGCCCCTGACGCTGTCCGGGGGCGAGGCGCAGCGGGCATCCCTGGCCAGGGCACTTGTCCGGGAGCCCCGGCTGCTGCTGCTCGACGAGCCGTTCAGTGCCCTCGACGCGCTGACCCGGATCGCGATGCACCGGCTCGTGGTGAGGCTGTGGGCGCATCACGAGCCCGCGGTGCTGCTCGTCACCCACGACGTGGACGAGGCCCTGGCCCTGGCCGACCGGGTGCTCGTGCTGGCCAGCGGTCAGATCGCCTGCAGCTGCCGGGTCGAGGCACCCCGGCCGCGCGACCGCGACGATCCCGAACTCATCAGCCTGCGACACCGCCTGCTCGCCGAGCTCGGCGTTACCACGGAAGGAGCAACACGATGATGACCAGGCGCCCAGCCCGTCTGATCGCAGCAGTCCTCGTCGTCGGCTTGCTGGCAGCGGCGTGCTCGTCCGCGTCCTCGTCTCCGGCGAAGTCGTCCGACGCGGTCACAGCGGCGCAGCTGTCCAGGCTGACGCTGCGTATCGGCGACCAGAAGGGCACCGGCGCGCAGGCGCTGCTCACAGCGGCCGGCTTGATCGGCAAGCTGCCGTTCAGGGTCAGCTGGGACGACTTCACGTCGGGCCCGCCGATGCTCCAGGCCATGGGGGCCGGGTCGATCGACATCGGGGGGGTCGGCGACGCCCCGCCGGTCTTCGCAGCCGCCGCGGGCGAGAACATAGCGGTCGTCGGGGCCCTGCTCGGGAACCCGCTTGGCGCAGCGATCGTCGTCCCGAAGAACTCCCCGATCAAGACCGTCGCCGAGCTCAAGGGCAAGAAGATCGCCGTGGCTCAGGGAAGCTCGGCCGACTACCACCTGCTCGCGGTGCTGAAGCAGGCCGGGCTGACGCCCAAGCAAGTCACGCTGGACTATCTGCAGCCCACCCAGGCGCTGCCCGCGTTGAGCTCCGGCGCCGTCGACGCCTGGGATATCTGGTCGCCCTACATCGAGCAGGTGACGGCCCAGGACAGCGCCCGGATCATCGTCAACGGCACCCCGATCGGCAACACGTACTCGTTTGAGGTCGCCTCCCGCTCGGCGCTGGCCGACCCGGTGAAGGTGGCCGCCATCCGCGACTACATCAAGCTTCTGAACCAGGCTCATGCCTGGTCGAACACTCACCCGCAGCAGTGGGCCAAGATCTGGGCCGCCGAGACCGGGCTGCCGGACAGCGTCATGATCAAGGCGGCGACGGACTCCACATCCGACGCGGTGCCGATCAACTCCACCGTGATCAATGCCGAGCAGTCGATCACGAACGATTTCTACAATGCTGGCCTCATCCCCACCGACATCCACTTCGCCAGCTACTCGGTGAGCACGTTCAACAGTGTGGTGAAGCCATGACGCCGCGCTTCCACTGGTTCCTGCCCACGTCCGGGGACGGCCGCGCGATCATCGGCCGCGGCCACAGCCTGCCGCTCGGCAGCCCGGGCGACGCACTCAGCGGCTCGCGGGTGACCGGGGCCGCGGCGGCCGACCGCCCGCCGAGCATCGAGTACCTGGGCCAGATCGCCAGGTCAGCTGAGCAGCTCGGCTTCGAGGCGGCCCTCACCCCGACCGGCACCTGGTGCGAGGACGCATGGCTGACCACAGCGGCGCTGATCAGCCAGACGCAGCGGCTGAAGTTCCTTGTTGCGTTCCGGCCGGGCCTAGTCTCGCCCACGCTCGCAGCCCAGATGGCAGCGACCTACCAGCGGATCTCCGGCGGCCGGCTGCTGCTGAACGTCGTGACCGGCGGTCAGGCCGAGGAACAGGCTAGGTTCGGCGACCATCTCTCGCACGACGAGCGGTACGCCCGCACCGGGGAGTTCCTCGCGATCGTGCGCGGCGCATGGACGGGCCGGCCGTTCGACCTCGCGGGCGAGCACTACCAGGTCCGGGGGGCAACGGTGATGCGCCCGCCGGACCCCGTGCCCGGTATCTACTTCGGCGGCTCGTCACCGGCGGCGGGCCCGGTCGCCGCCAGGTACGCCGACGTCTACCTGACCTGGGGCGAGCCGCCGGCCGAGGTGGCCGAGAAGATCGCCTGGATAAGGGGCCTGGCCGAGGCAGAGAGCCGGGACGGCATCGGGCCGCTCAGGTTCGGGATCCGGCTCCACGTGATCACCCGGGACACCGAGGACGACGCCTGGGCCGAGGCCAGCCGCCTGCTCGGCTACCTCGATCCCGCCGAGATCGAGTCCGCCCAGCGGATGCTCGCCCGGAGCGAGTCGGTCGGCCAGAAGCGCATGTCCGCGCTGCACGCCGGGTACCGGGGCAGCGATCACGGCGGCTCAGCCCGGGACCTCGAGATCTACCCGCACCTGTGGGCCGGGGTCGGCCTGGTCCGCGGCGGTGCCGGGACCGCGCTGGTCGGCAGCCACCAGCAGGTAGCGGACCTGATCGAGGAGTACGCAGCGCTCGGCATCGAGGAGTTCATCCTGTCCGGCTATCCGCACTTGGAAGAGGCGTACTGGTTCGGCGAGGGTGTGCTGCCCGAGCTGCGCCGGCGCAGTGCCCCGGAAAGCAGTGCCTCACCAGCCCGGCAGGGCGCCGCGGCCTGAACCCGTCACCAGGCGTCCAGGCCGCGTAGTGCGGCGCTGTCTGGCCCGGGCCGGGCCCAGGCGAGCCTGCCGCCGGTCCAGGTCGCGACCGTCCGCAGGTCGTCGCCGACCCAGACCAGGTCGGCAGCTGCGCCAGGCGCGATCCGGCCGAGGTCGGGCCTGCCTATCAAGTCGGCGGGAACGCGGCTGGCAGCGGCGACGGCTTCGGCCAGCCCGATGCCGGAGCCCACCATGTTGGCCACGGCCGCGTCCATCCGCAGGGCCGAGCCTGCCAGGGTGCCGTCGGTGCGGATCGGTGGCTCCCCGTCTCCCGGCGGCAGCTGGATCGTCTCACCGCCGAGCCAGTAACTGCCAGGAGGCATACCGGCACAGGCGGTAGCGTCAGTGACCAGGCAGATCCGGCCGGGCGCCGCAGAGAAGGCCAGAACGCAGGCTGGCCCGCTGACGTGATGCAGATCGCCGATCAATCCGGAGGTCAGGCGGGGGTCAATCAGCGCCTGGCCGACGACGCCAGGCTCCCGGTGGTGCAGCGGGCGCTGCGCGTTGAACAGGTGGGTGACCATCCGGGCGCCCCGGCCCGCCGCCTCGGCTACCTGCTGTGCTGTCGCGTCGCTGTGGCCAATGCTGACAAGCACCCCGGCATCGCTCAGCGTGCTGACGGCATCCAGGGCGCCGCAGCGTTCTGGAGCCAGCGTGACCAGCCGGAGCACGCCCCGGCCAGCCTCCAGCAGTTTGCCCACCGCAGCCGGGGTCGGCTCGGTGATCCAGGCCTCGTTGTGCGCGCCCTTTCGTTCAGGGGCGATGAACGGGCCTTCTGCGTGCACCCCAAGCACCCGCGCTCCCCCCGGCGGCAGGCCCGGGACCAGTGCGGACGCGGCCCGCAGCGCGGCCTCGAGCGCCCCGGCCGGCGCCGTGATGAACGTGGGCAGGAACGCCACGACACCCGTCTCCGGCAGCCGGCGAGCTACGGTGGCCCACGCGTCGGCGTCCGCGTTCTGAAAATCTTCTCCGAAATAGCCGTTGACCTGGAGGTCCACGAACCCAGGCAGCAGCGCGCCGGACGGCAGCACGACGTCGGGGGCGCGCGGCGGCGTTCCCTGTGCTACAGCGGTCACGGTGCCCGCGCGCGTCTCCACCCAGCCGGGCGCGAGAACCTGCGGGCCGGGGCCGGCCGGGATCACCTGCGGCGCGGTGATCAGCACGCTGGGCCCGTCTCCGCCGGTCACCCGCTGGCGGCGGCCCAGTCGCTGCCGACCGGGGCCGGGCGCCTGGTGATCGCCAGCAGCCCGCGTACCTCGTTCGCCACCAGGCCGGGCCGCTCCATCATCGCCACGTGGCCGGTGCGCGGCAGCAGCATCACCCGAGCGCCACGGAACACGCGCGCTGCGGCCGCCGCCACGGACGGCCGGACCAGCTTGTCGTGGCTGCCGTAGATGACCAGGGTCGGTGCGGTCACCCTGACCGCGTCCCGCCAGAGCGAGCGCGGGCCCTGGCGGAAGTACTCGGCCACCAGTCCCCGGGCCGCAGCCACCAGCACGGCATCGGCGTATCCGAGCCCTTCCCTGCGGGTCATCTCCGCGATCTCCTCGGCCCGGCGCTTGGGATGCACCCGGTCCGGATCGGCGTAGACGTCCTTGATCACGAGCGAGGCGCGGTCTTCCGGCGACATCCGCAGCGCCGCCCGGCCCAGCAGCCACGGGCCCACACCCGGCGCGCACATCAGCGTCAGCCGTATCGGGATCAGGCGCGGCCGGAGGTCTGGGAGGGCCGGCGAGATCAGGGTGAGGGTACGGACCAGGTCCGGCCGCCGCCCGGCCACCCGGACAGCGACGGCGCCGCCCATCGAGTTGCCGACGAGGTGCACCGGCCAGTACCCGCGCTGCTCGATCAGGTCGCTGACCGCGACCGCCATGGCATCGATCGAGAAGTCGCCGCTGGCTGGCACCGGCGAGTACCCGAACCCGGGGAGGTCGACGGCCTCGCAGGCTAGCGCCGGACCGTCCCGCCCGTCGGCTGGCGGCCGGCGTAGCAGGTCCATCAGATCTGTCCAGTTCGTCGACGACCCGCCGAGCCCGTGCACGAACACCGCGGGCTCCGCGCCCGGCAGAGCCGGGGCGCTGCGCACGAACATCTCCCCCGTGCCGACCGGGACCAGCTCACCCGGCCAGGGGTCTATCGGATCTGCCATGTGCTGACATTACCCCTGCGAGAGGGGCTCGTTCAGCCTGCCTTCCGCCTGGTCCGCTGCTGCCGCGCGTCTGGAGTGCCGCTCTTGCCCGAGCCGGCCTTTCGCTGTGCCGCTCCTGGCCGTGCCCGTCTTCGCCGCGCTGCTCCTGCGTGTACCGGTTTTGGCCGTTCCGTCCTTGGCCGTTCCGTCCTCGGCCGTTCCGTCCTCGGTGCTGCCCTTGGCCGGGCTGGTCTTGCCTGGGCTGGCCTTGGCTGTGCCGGTCTGGGCTGGGCTGGTCTTGGCTGGGCTCCTTGACCTGCTGCCCGACCGCCCGCTGCTGCTCGCGGCTGCGTCGGCGTCTGCAGCGCTCTCGTCGTCCCCGGCGCGCCGGGTGCGGCGCCGGGGACGGCTCTCGCCGTCGGAGCCGCCGCCCTGGGTGAGGCTGGCCCTGGGCTTCGCAGCGCGGATCGTGCCAGCTGACTGGGCCGGCGCCTGCCGCGCGGCGGCCAGGCTGGCCTTGAGCGCGTCAGCAAGGCTCGTGGTCTCTGGCTCGCCGGCCGCCGCCACAGGCTGGGCCAGCTCACGGCCCTCGATCTTCGCGTCTACCAGCTCCTGCAGCGCCTCGCGGTAGTCGTCGTGATACTCGCTGGGGTCGAAGTCCAGGGTCATCGAGTCGATCAGCGAGGCGGCCATCCTCAGCTCCTGAGGCCGGGCCTCGATGTCGTCGTCGAGGAACGGGAACGCCGCCTCGCGGACCTCGTCCGGCCATAGCAGAGTCTCCAGCACCAGCACCCCGTCACGGACGCGCAGTGTGGCCAGCGTCTCCCGCTGCCGCAGCGCCACCTTCGCCAGGGCGACCTTGCCCGACCGGTCGAGCGAGTCCCTCAGCAGGACATACGCCCGTTCCCCGGCCGGGTCGGGCTCTGCGTAGTAGCTGCGGTTGAGCAGGATCGGGTCGAGCTGGTCGGCTGGCATGAAGTGCAGTACCTCGATGCTCCGCGTCGATGGCAGCGGAAGCTCAGCCATATCGTCGTCGGTGAGGACGACCATCTCACCGGTGGGAAGCTCGTAGCCCTTGGCGATGTCCTCGTAGGGGACCTCCTCCCCGTCGATCGAGCACACTCGCCGGAACCTGATCCGCCCGCCGTCTTCCCTGTGGACCTGGCGGAACGTAATGTCCTTTTGCTCCGTAGCGGCGTAAAGTTTTATGGGGATCATGACAAGGCCGAAGGAAATCGCACCCTTCCACATGCTGCGCATGGTGTCTCCCTACCCCGCCTGAGCGGGTACTGATACCACCAGTCTTGTCCGGAATCTTCTTTTCGGCAATGTGTTCGATGTAACACAGGGAAGGAGACATATATATGAACGACCTGGAGAGGCCGGTGGACGACTCGGTGGAACAAGAACAAGATGTCGTCCCCGAGGAGACGGAGCCCATCGAGGACGGCACGCACCACGAGGTGCCGCTCGAGGCGGATGAGGCCGACGCGGCTGATCAGGAACGAGACCTTGGTCTCGATGAGGATGACTACCGCTGAGTAAGATTAATCATCGTTAGCGTCGTTCAGTAGCATCACAGATCCGGAGACATTGTGACGGCATCGCCTCAGGCCAGATCCCGCCCGGCGGTTGGCACCCGGCTGCCGCGGCCCGCCCGACGCAGGCAGCTTCTCGGCGCGGCGCAGGAAGTCTTCGTAGCGCAGGGGTATCACGCCGCCGTCATGGACGAAATCGCCGACCGGGCCGGGGTCAGCAAGCCCGTGCTCTACCAGCATTTCCCCGGCAAGCTGGACCTCTATCTGGCGCTGCTCGACGAGAGCGCCGATGATCTGGTGCGAATCGTGCGCGAGGCGCTGTCGTCGACCAGCGACAACCGGCAGCGGGTGCCCGCCACGTTCGGCGCGTTCTTTGACTTCGTGAGCGGCTCGGGCGAGGCGTTTCGCCTGGTGTTCGAGTCTGACCTCAGCAACGAGCCCGCGGTCCGCGAGCGCCTGGACCGCGCCATGCGCGATTGCGCCGATATGATCAGCGAGTTCATTCGCGAGGACGCTGGCCTGTCGGCCAACGAGGCGCATCTGCTCGGCATGGCGCTTGTCGGCATGGCGCAGGTCAGCGCCAGGTTCTGGCTCAGCAGCGACCGGGCGATCCCCAAGGACGCGGCCGAGCAGCTTCTTGCCCGGCTCGCGTGGCGGGGGATCAGTGGCTGGCCGCTCACTGGCTGACGTCAGCCCCGGCTGCTGGAAGGAGCGCCGTGGAAGTCAAGATCGGAGTTCAGTGGGCACCCCGGGAGCTGGTCGTCGAGACCGGCTCGTCGCCCGATGAGGTACAGCGCATCCTGACTGCGGCGCTCGCCGACGGAGGCATCTTCGTTCTGACCGATGACAAGGGCGGCACGGTCATCGTGCCAGTGGACAAGATCGCCTACCTTGAGCTCGGCGGCGCAGGCCCGCGCCGCGTCGGCTTCGGCAATAGTCTGTGAGCTGCGCCACCGCACGGTGATCTACCCCGGCTGGCCCGCCTGTTTGGGACAGCGGCTGCGGACCAGTTGCCAGTTCTGGCGAACCTTGGCGGCGTTTCCGGACTGCCGTAACGGCTGTCTTCATTATTGAGGACTCAAACCCATTAAATAAGTGGGTTTCGGTCCACGATCATGAAAATGGCGCCGGACGCGGCGGCCACGAGGAATGCGAGGGGCGCGGCGCGTTAGTTGTCCAGGCCGAGGGATGCCATGCGGCTCGCGTGAGCGTCTGTGAGCCGCGCGAACATCCTGCCGATGGTTCCGAGCTGCCCGGCTTGGGTCGGCGTAGCCCCCGCGAGCAGGCGCGCGAGCGGTTCGCGCTCGGCAGCGACGCGCTGCGCCTGCCCGAGGGCCTCGCCGACCAGCCGCCGTGCCCACAGTGCCAGCCGTCCGGCGACCCTCGGGTCAGCGTCGATGGCCTCGCGGACCCGGGCCACGGCGAACCCGGCGTGCCCGGTATCCGCCAGCACTTCAAGAACGAGCGAACGCGTGTGCTCGTCGAGCAGTTCAGCGACCATACGGTAGAAATCGGCTGCCATCCCGTCGCCGACGTACGCTTTTACGAGCCCTTCCAGCCAGTCGGCAGGCGCGGTCCGGGAATGGAATTCGTCTATTGCTGCGACGAATGGGCGCATTGCCTCGGCCGGGTCGGTATTCAGCTCATGGAGCCGGCTCCGCAATAGCTGGAAATGACCGAACTCCGCCACGGCCATCTCGGCCAGGGCTGTCTTGTCGGCAAGCGAGACCGCGAGCGCGGCGTCGTCTGTCAGCCGGAAGAACGCCACCAGCTCCGCGTAGGCCAGCAGGCCAAGCAGGTCTAGCACGCCAGGCACCGGATCTCCGGCAGACCCGGTGCCGTCTGCCTCAGCCGGGCCGGCGGCGCCGGGCAGCGCCGGGCCAGAATCAGGACCGTCCTGCGTCACCAGCGCAGCGTAGCAACCCGCGGCCGACCCGGCCGGGTGGCCTCGCAGGCTCGCATCAGCGGTTTTGATAGACTGAACGCGCAATCGCAGCAGGAATGAGGTTGCCCCCACTCATCGTTAGACCTAATGAGGCGCGGCGATTGCCGGAGCGGTGACGCCACGAAACGCCGTGCCGATTTTCTCTGGACAGCGCGGCTCCTGCCGCGCATGACGGCGCGCAGATCCCGGCGGCCATGGGGCAGCGGGGTGATGCGCTCGCTCGCGACGCCAGCGCAGTGCGGGCACGCACGTGGCGCGGACCGCGAGCGACCGATGGAGGCGGAAGTTCTGACATCAGACATGTTGAATAGCAGGGGCGCTGACCCAGGCACCGAGGGCACGCTGATCGGCGAAGACCCCTCACTTGGGGTTGTGGATGACACCGACCCCGAGGGCGGCGCGAAGACGTTTCGTGATCTTGGGGTAGTCGAGCCGATCTGCACAGCGCTGGAGGCCGCAGGGATCATCACAGCGTTCCCGATCCAGGCGCTGTCCCTGCCGATCGCGCTTGACGGGTACGACCTCATAGGCCAGGCCCGGACGGGGACCGGCAAGACGCTGGCGTTCGGCATCCCGCTGCTGCAGCGGCTGGGCGAGCCCGGGGAGGGCAACCGGGCCGCGCCGCGCTCTCTGGTCGTGGTGCCCACAAGGGAGCTGGCCATCCAGGTAGCAGAGGACCTGAGAACAGCTGGGTCGCTGCTGGGTATCAGCGTGGTCACGCTGTACGGCGGCCGCGCGTACGAGCCGCAGATCGAGGCTCTGGCTCGCGCGGATCTTGTGGTCGGAACCCCGGGGCGGCTTCTTGACCTGGCGAGGCAGGGACATCTGGACCTGTCGCGGGTGGACGGGCTAGTGCTCGACGAGGCCGACAAGATGCTCGACCTGGGTTTCCTCCCGGACGTGGAGAAGATCCTCGCGCTCACCCCGGCGCAGCGGCAGACCATGCTGTTCTCAGCGACCATGCCGGGGGAGGTGGTCACGCTCGCACGGCGTCACCTGAGCCAGCCGACCCACGTCCGCGCCGAACAGCACGACGCTCCGGTGCTCGTGCCCAGCACTGAGCAGCATGTGTTCCGCGCGCATGATCTGGACAAGGTCGAAGTTCTCGCCCGGGTACTGCAGGCGGAAGGACGCGGCCTGACGATCGTGTTCTGCCGGACCAAGCGGGCATGTGATCACGTGGCGAGCGCCCTGACGGCGCGAGGCTTCGCGGCCGGCGCGGTACACGGCGACCTGGGCCAGGGCCAGCGGGAGCGCGCCATGCGCGCGTTCCGGGCCGGCAAGGTCGATGTGCTTGTCGCCACCGATGTGGCAGCCCGCGGGCTGGACGTCGACGACGTCACTCATGTGATCAACCTTGAGTGCCCCGAAGATGACAAGGCCTACCTGCACCGCATCGGCAGGACCGGCCGGGCCGGGCGCGATGGCGTTGCCGTGACGTTCGTGGACTGGCGTGATCTTCAGCGCTGGAAGCTGATCAACGACACGCTGGGGCTCGGCCAGCCTGAGCCGGCGGAGACCTACTCCACATCTGAGCACCTCTACTCCGCGCTGGGGATCCCCAGGGATGCCAAAGGGACGCTGCCAGCGGCCAAGCGCGGCCGCCTCGGTCTTGAGGCCGAGGAAATCGAGGACATCGGCGAGACCGGACGGCACCGCTCGCGCGGTGGCCTGGAACCAGGCGGCAGAGGGCCGAACGGAACTGCCAGAACCCGCGAAACCAGTCAGGGCAGGCAGCGGGTCCGCCGCCGGACCAGGGCCGGGGTCGCTGCTGGCCAACGTTCCGTGGACGCGCCGGAGCCCGCGACCGCAGCATCGCCTGACGGCGCGGTGACGCACAGGAGCGCAGTTGCCGATGAGGACAGGCAGCAGCGTTCTGAGCCGGCAGCCAGGCGCCGCAGGCGCCCGAGGCGCCGTGGTGGCAGTGGCCGCGGCGGTGCGAACATGAGCGCAGCTGCGGCCGACGGGGCGGCCCAGGCCGTCGTTGCGGGCTCCGCAGGCACAGCCGGGGAAGCCGGGCCAGCCGCGTCAGCCGCCGGGAGCGCCTGAGCCCGCAGCAGGCCCCGGGTTCTCAGCCGGGCCAGAACTCTCAGCCGGGCCAGAACTCTCAGCCGGGCCAGAAGCTCTCAGCCGGGCCGGAATCGTCACCGCCGATTGTGTACAGAGCGTCCCATGGCCGGCGCGGCTCGGACGCTGCGCTGCCCTCCGGGCAGGCGGCCCGGTAGTCACACCAGCAGCACCACGAGCTCGGCCGTGGCGGAAAAGCGTCACCCGCAGGCCCGGCGGCCGGCTCACCCGCAGGCCCGGCGGCCGGCTCACCCGCAGGGCCGCTGCGGAACCTCTCGTCGGCTGCGGCGCATTCCGCAGCGATGTCCTCCGCCCGGCGCAGCTGCCTCGCCAGCGACTCGGCCGTGTGCTGCCAGGCCAGTACCTGGCCGGTCGGCAGGTGATGCAGCTCGACCTGACGGCATGGCCTGCGCATCGTCCGCTCGGCCGCCATCGCGTACAGGGCGAGCGGCAGCGACGCCCGCGCGTCGTCGGCGGTGAGCGCACGCCTGCCGGTCTTGTAGTCCACGACGACGAGACTGCCGTCCCCGCCCGGGTCGCCGCGAGCGGTGTCGCCGCCCGGCCGCCGCAGGTCGAGCCGGTCTATCCGGCCGGACACGGCGATCACGTCGGTCCTGGTCGCGACCGTGCGCTCCACACCGACGGGCTCGCTCGCTGGGTCCAGGCCAGACACATAGGTCTGCACCAGGTCCCTGGCCCAGCGCAGGTAACGGGCCGACTGCGCCTGGCTGGCGAATCCCTCCTCGATCCAGCCGGTTTGCAGCAAGCGGCCAGCGGCGGCGACGGTGCGCTCGCCCCGCGGCAGACGCCACCATCCAGCCAGCGCGTTGTGCACGCTCGCGCCGAGGCTGTTGTGCGCCCACGGTGGCCCCTTACCCGGCTGCGGCCGGTCCAGGTAGGTCATCCGGTACCGGCGAGGGCAGTCCAGCCAGGTGGTCAGCCGGGTCGGCGTGCACGGGTACAGCCGCCGCGGCATGCCCTCGAAGCCGAGCTGCCGCATACCGGAATCCTCGCGCATCCCTGGCGCGGGCTACTCCGCCCCGGATTCGGATGAAAGCAGCCGGGGGCCGGCCGATACCCACGAGTCGAAACGCTTCTCAGCCGTGGCGATGGTCAGTTCGTCACCGTGCCCGGGCAGGACCCGGGTCGGCCCCGGCAACGTCAGCAGGTGCTCGCCGATCGCGCTGAGCTGGCCAGGAAAGTCAGGGAACTCGCCGTCATGGGGAACCGGGCCAGCGGCCGACAGGGTGTCACCAGTGAAGACCGCGTCGAGATCCTCGCAGTACAGGCAGACGGACCCGGGGGTGTGCCCAGGGGTGTGCACCACCTCCAGGGACACGTCGGCGACCTCGAAGATGCCGCCGTCCTCCATCTCGATGTCCGGGTCGTCCTCGGAGTGCTC
Organism: uncultured Actinomycetota bacterium; assembly: GCA_963815375.1. Lineage (GTDB taxonomy): Bacteria > Actinomycetota > Actinomycetes > Streptosporangiales > Streptosporangiaceae > JASHPR01. The sequence goes on from CAWFGX010000001.1 coordinate 1,404,359, forward strand.
CTCGCGCCAGTAGATCCGGTCCGCCGGGTGCAGCGCCACCGGTGCCTCATCCTTCTCTGCTACCTCGACAGCGGCCGCGACGTGGGCGGCGTGCCCATGAGTGCAGATGACCGCGAGAACCTCCCGCTCGCCCACGGCATCGAGTACCGCGGCCGCGTCTTTGCCCGGGTCTATGACGATGACCTCCTCGTCATCGCCGACGATCCAGGTGTTCGCATCGGTTCCCGCCTGCTCGATCCGAGCCTGGCGCTCTTCCACAAGCCACCGCCTTCCGGTCAGCCCCGACAGACGAGCATAGGGGCTGCGCCCGACGCTAACCCATCCAGCGTCTGCCCGCAGACGGTCACCCCTGGCGGAGGAGCGCGCGGACTCGTCGCAGGCAGCGTCAGGGTCGCGCAGAGGGCGGCAGCGCCGCGTGTGGCGGGACCGGGGTCAGCTCACCGGCGAGGCGCCTGTGGCCTGCGACACCAGCCGCTCGTACGCGCCTGGCGGGGCTGTCTCGCAGCCGATCCGGTAGCCAGTCAGCTCCCCGTGATCGTCGCTGCCGCCGCTCGCGACCAGGCCCAGTTCGTCCGCGAGCTGCTGCAGACTGGCCCGCTGCGCCTCGTCATGATCGGGATGGCGCACCTCGATCCCGGTCAGACCCGCCGCCGCGAGGCTCGCGATCTCGTCGTCGGGCATTGCCCAGGCCCGCGCCGCCCGGGGGTGGGCCAGCACCGATACTCCGCCAGCGGACCGGACCAGCCCGATCGCCCATGCCGGGTCGAGCGCGTACCTCCCCACGTGCGCCCGCCCGCCGGCCCCGATCCATTCCGGGCCGAACGCCTGCTCGGGCGTTTCGATGACCCCGGTCTCGGCCATCGCCCGCGCGATGTGCGGCCTGCCGACCACACCGCTGCCGGCGATCGCGCTCACCTGCTCCCAGGTGACCGGAACGCCAAGCTCGCGCAGCCGCTCCACCATCGCCCGCGCCCGGTCCACCCGGCTGTCCCTGATCCTGGCGGTTTCCTCGGCCAGCTCTGGGTTGGCCGGGTCGAACAGGTAGCAGAGCAAGTGCACGCTGTGGCCGTGCAGCCGGCAGGACAGCTCCATGCCCGGCAGCAGAGTCAGCCCCGGCAGCAGTGCCCGGCGCGCCGCGTCATGCCCGGCCACCGTGTCGTGGTCGGTCAGCGCGATGACGTCGAGGCCAGCCGCGCTGGCCCGGCGCATAACCTCGCCGGGCGGGCTGGTGCCGTCCGAGGCGTTGCTGTGACTGTGCAGATCGGCGCGCACGCCGCCCGACTCTATCCGGGCAGAAGGGGTGACGGCGCCCCAAACGGCAGGTCAGCCTGGACACCGGGATCGCGGAGGTCCAGCAGCTCCAGTTGCTCGACCAGCAGCACGCCGGCGGAGGCCGGCCAGAGGATCAGCCAGAGCCAGCTGCCCATCGCCTCGCCGACGAACGCCGCCCGCTCCGGAACCTGCACGTGCCAGAGCGGGAACTCGTGATGGTTGAACCTGAGGACCCCGTCAGGCAGGCCGACGGCCGCGTCGCAACCGGGGTCAGGCCCAGCCAGCCCAGCGAACCGGGCGCCAAGCCCGACACCTGGCTCCTCGGAGATCAGGAGCATCTCGCCGGGGCCGCCCACCGGGTTCGGCCCGGACAGCGCCACAGCGCAGCCCCTGGTTCCGGTGCGGCCGTCGCCCGCGCGCGCGAACCCTGTCACCAGCCAGCCAGCCGGGATGGGCCACGGCAGCCACACCGGGACCACCGCTCCGCGGGCCAGCCCCCTGAGCCGCTCGGCGGACGAGGCGTGCGGTGTCCGCAGCGGGTGCACCGCCCCGTGCATCCCGCACTGCCACGCGCTGGACCAGGCACTGGGCTCATGTACCGGGCCGCCGCACCGCGGGCAGGTGGGCGTCGTCCTCATATCCCGTATCTCCCTGCTGTCCCTGGTCTGCCCCATACCCAAGGCATGCATACTGAACGGATGGCGGCCCGCCGAATCCCGTGCGTAGGCGCGGTGATCAACGACTCGGAAGGGCGGCTGCTGCTGATCAGGCGCGGGCACGAGCCTGGTGCCGGGCTATGGTCCCTGCCGGGTGGCCGGATCGAGCCGGGCGAGACCGATCAGCAGGCGGTGGCCAGGGAAGTGCTGGAGGAGACGGGCCTGCTAGTGGAGTGCCGCCAGCTGCTCGGCGCAGCGGAACTCCCGGGACCGGGCGGAAGCGTCATCGACGTCAGCGACTACATGGCCGTCGTCACCGGCGGCGAGCTCGCCGCCGCCGACGACGCCGCCGACGCCCGCTGGGTGACAGCCGCAGGCATGGCCAGCCTGCCGCTCACCGACGGCCTAGCCGGCTACCTAGCCTCCTGGGGCGCCGCCCCCACCTGAGTTGTCCAGCCCCGCGATTACACCGTCATCCCGGCCCTAAGCCTCAAGCCCCCGCGACTGGGCCATCGGGTATTGCCGTGGGTGGTGCCGGTGAGGCCTGTGACGCGATTCGGGGCTGGTAGTGCGGGTGGGGTGAAGCGGGGTCAGGCCGACGGCGGGGCCGTGGGCGGGGTGAAGCGGGAGGTCCGGGTCAGGCCGGCCGCGCGGCCGCGGGCGGCAGCGACCAGGGCGAGCTTGCGGGATGCCTCGTCGATCATGTCGCCGTCGAGCATGGCGGCGCCGCGGCTCTCGACGGAGGTGTAGTAGTCGTACGCCTCCAGGATCAGCTCGGCGCGGTCGTAAGACGCCTGGTCCGGCGAGAACGCGGCGTTGACGATGTCGATCTGGCCGGGGTGAATGACCCACTTGCCGTCGTAGCCGAGCGCCGCCGCCGAGACCGCTGACCTGTGCAGACCGTCGAGATCGCCGACGGCGGCGTACGGGCCGTCGATCGCCTGCAGCCCATGCGACCGGGCGGCGACCAGGATCCGCAGCAGCGGATAGTGGAACGCGTCGCCGGGGTATCCCTTCGGGGGCACACCGATCTCCAGAGACCGCATCCCCACACTGGCCATGAAATCGGCGGGCCCGAAGATCAGACTCTCCAGCCGGGGCGAGGCAGCCGCGATCGCCCCGGCGGACTCGAGTCCTCGTGCGTCCTCGATCTGGGCTTCGATCCCGATCCCGCCGGGCTCAAGTCCTGCAGCCTGCTCGACCTGGCCTAGCAGCACGTCCAGCCAGGCGACCTGGGCAGGCTGTGTGACCTTCGGCAGCACGATTGCGTCCAGTAGGCGGCCGGCCTTCTCGACCACCTCGGTGACGTCCCGGTAGGCCCAGGGCGTTGTGGCGTCGTTGATGCGTACCGTTGTGACCTTGCCGTCCCAGCCGCCCTCGGTCAGGGCCGCGGCGACGAGCTCGCGGGCATCGTTCTTCGCGTCCTGGGCGACTGAGTCTTCCAGGTCGAGGAGGACGTGGTCAGCGTTCAGACCCCTGGCCTTGGCGAGGAACCGCGGGCTGCTGCCCGGTACGGCCAGGCATGACCTCCTGGACCTGCCGTGCTCGGCCATGTCCGCCTCCTGCCAGTTGCTGACCTGCGGACCGAGCATAGGTGGTTCGTTTCGACTGGCCGGGCGGGGCTCAATAGCATTGGGTCATGACTACTCCGCCCGCGGTGTCGTCGCCGCCAACGATCGAGCAGGTCACCGACGCGCTCTCCGGTGTCAGCGACCCGGAGATCCACCGCCCGATCACTGAGCTCGGCATGGTCAAGAACGTTGACGTCAGTGCCGACGGTGTCGTGAGGGTCGATGTGTGGCTGACCGTCTCAGGGTGCCCGCTGCGCGACACCATCACCCGCGACGTGAAAGGAGCGGTCGCGAAGCTCGCCGGTGTCTCGACGGTGCGGGTCGAACTCGACGTGATGAGCGAGGAGCAGCGCCGCTCGCTGCAGACCAAGCTGCGCGGCGGTAAGCCAGAGCGCGTGATCCCGTTTGCCAAGCCGGAGTCGCTGACCAAGGTGTACGCGGTTGCCAGCGGCAAGGGCGGAGTCGGCAAGTCGTCAGTGACCGTGAGCCTCGCCGTGGCGATGGCGGCCGCGGGCAAGAAGGTCGGCCTGCTCGACGCCGACGTCTACGGCCACTCGGTGCCGCGGATGCTCGGCGTGACCGGGCACCCCACCCAGGTCGAGAACATGATCATGCCGCCTTCGGCGCACGGGGTGAGCGCGATATCGGCGGGCATGATGAAACGGGGCAACGAGCCGCTGCCAGTCCGGGGGCCGATCCTGCACCGGCTGCTCGAGCAGTTCCTCGCCGACGTCTGGTGGGGCGACCTGGACGTGCTGCTGATGGATCTGCCTCCAGGCACCGGCGACGTCGCGATCTCAGCGGCGCACCTGATCCCGGGCTCGGAGCTGATCGTCGTCACCACCCCGCAGATCGCGGCGGCCGAGGTGGCCGAGCGCGCAGGGTCGCTGGCCTCCCAGCTGCACCAGCGGGTAGCCGGCGTCATCGAGAACATGTCCTATCTGCCGTGCCCGCACTGCGGCGAGCGGGTCGACGTATTCGGCACCGGCGGCGGCCAGGTGGTAGCGGACACGCTGACCAGGATCGCGGGGACGCGCGTTCCGCTTCTCGGCCAGGTGCCCATCGATCTGCGGCTCCGCGAGGCCGGGGATGAAGGCAAGCCGCTGGTGCTGTCCGATCCCGGCTCGCCTGCGGCGCAGCAGCTGATCCAGATCGCCGAGCTGCTGGGTGGCAAGCCGCGCAGCCTCGCCGGGCGTCCGCTTGGCCTGAGCCCGGTGTAAGGAACGCCCTGGGCGGCGCGGGAAACCGGTTAGGTGGCTTCGGCGTCGTAGGGAGGGCTCTCGCCGGCCGCCAGCAGCGATGTGCCGTTGCCTGCCGGTGCTACGGCTGCCTGCGGGATGTCAGCCTGCCCCGGCTCGGGTTCTGCCCGGGCTGCCTGCCCGGGCACTGGGGAGGTGCCGTTGTCGGTGGCGTCGAACTCTTCCCAGAGGTGCTTGCGCACGAACGAGCGCGGGTTCAGGTCGTTGAAGTCGAAGTCCTGGAACTCCGGGCCCAGCCCCTCCTGCAAGTCGGCCTTAGCGCTCTCGGCGATGCGGCGGAGGTCCCGCAGTGCCCGCCCGGCCTGGCCGGCGAGCCTCGGCAGCTGGTCGGGGCCGAAGATGATCAGCGCGAGGACGCCCAGAACCAGCAGCTTGGTAATGGACAGGTCGAACACGGCGCCGCTCCAGCCTCATCGATGACCCACGGGGGTCTGGCACCTCCCAATGTAGACCGCACAGGCGCCTGATATGAAGCGCAGGAGGTGCGGAGTCTAGTAGCGCAGGGGGTTGGCCCACGAAGCCAGCCGGTGCAGGCCATGGCCGATGCGCTGCCAGAAGCCGGGCACGGTGCTGCCGGGCAGGGCCCCTACTACCTGGCCGACCGTGGCCGCCGGCGCGTCCGCGATCAGCGTGTAGACGAACCCATCCGACGACCAGGCAAGACTCCGGTCGCCCTGATCGGCCGCGTACACGGTCCGCCCGTCCATCGACACCTGGCGCCAGCCGGGCATCGCGCCCGCCATCTCTCCGCGCTGCACGAACAGTGACACGACAGACAGGCCGTCAGAGTAAGAGAGCCCGACAACCGGGCCGTAATTGGTTGACGTCTGCGTCGCGTCGAACAGCATGAGGTTGGCCGGCAGCCGGCCGGGCAGCGGCCACCCGCTGGAGCGCAGCGACGACAGTGTGGCCGCGTCAAGCTGCGTAGTCCACGGCGCCGCGGCCAGGGCAGGAGACGTACCCAGCTGGCGGTTGCCCAGCTGCAGGTCGGTGAAGGCATCCTCGCTGATCATGCGCGCGCCGCCGGAGAATATCTCCCGCCGCAGCGGCAGCTTGGTGGCGGCGTCCAGCCAGAACCGCGCAGCGAGGGCGCCGTCCGGGTGCCGGACCTCGACAACGAGTGCCCCGCGGCCTGCTATCGTTCCGCGACCGGCGTAGATCACCTGGTAGTTGGATTGCAGCAAGGTCAGAAGCTGCGGGGACACGCCCAGGATCCCGTCCGGGTCCTGGTAGCCCGCGGCAGCCGTCGGCGAGTCGGTGTCCGTCCCGGGAGATGAATCCGCGGCCGCCTGGACCACCGTCACCTGCCCAGGCTCATGCCAGACATCAACCACAGATGCTGTGGTGGGGCCCTGTCCCCACCACAGCACGACCTGCACCCCGCGGTATGACGTGTCCTGGCAGGCAGCCACGGCCTGCTGCAGCAGCTGCAGGCCAGCGTTAGCGGCCGGCGCCGACGGCACGCCGGCCGACTGTGGCGCCAGTTCCGCGGCAATCGGGCCAGCCGAACGCGTGGATCCGGGCCGGCCATCGGCAAGCATCAGCGCCGCTATGCCCGACCCGATCAGTCCGAGCAGCGCGGCCACACTGGCTACTCGCCAGCCAGGGGCTTTGCGGCGGCTCACGGCACAGGCGTCGAAAGCATCTTGCTAGGCCGCGGCTGCAAACCGTGCCGCCCAGAGGACCCCGGGACCAGGCCAGTCATGAGGTCGTGCTGCAGCACGTAGGTGTCGACAGCGGGTGTCACCCGCGGTTCTGGCTGGCCACCGCCGCCGCCAGCTACGAAGGCCGCGGCGCCGACTCCTACAAGCACGGCCGCGACCGCTCCGGCGGTGACGTACCACGAGGGCCTGAGTTCTCGAGCTGACGGATGGCCTCCGTGTGAGCCGGGCCGGATGTGAGACGCCGGCTGCCCCGGCGAGCCAGCGCCCGCGACCCCCCCCAGGCTCATCAGGCGGCGAGTCAGCGCCGCGTCGGCAGCGGCCTCCCCTAGCGCGTTCATCCGCCGCTTCAGCGTCCGTAGCGCGACGGCCTCTCCCCGGCACGGCTCGCACCGGGCCAGGTGCACGAGGACACGGTCGCGTTCGGCATCGTCCAGTTCTCCGTCGATCAGGGCGGAGAGACGATGTCCCATGTGGTTCATTGCTGCCTCCCCGATGCAAGCTCGGCACCGACGACGGCACGCGGTTGCGGGACCGGCGCCTCGCCAAGGTGCCGGGGGCGCCGGTGCTCGAGCGCGGCACGCAGCTGCGCCCGGCCGCGGTGGATCCGGCTGCGGACGGTGCCCAGCTTGATCCCCAGGGTGTCGGCGATCTCCTCGTAGGACAGGCCCTCGATGTCGCAGAGAATGACCGCGGCCCGGTACTCGGGCGCCAGCGCCTTGAGCGCGGCCTGGATGTCGGTGTCCAGGTGCCGGTCGTCGAAGGCCTCGGCAGGCGACGGCCCGGCATCGCCGAGGCGGGCGGCGGTCTCCTCGCCGAGCCCTTCGAAGCGGATGCGCTGCCTGCGGCGCGCCATGTCCAGGAACAGGTTGGTCGTGATGCGGTGCAGCCAGCCCTCAAAGGTCCCTGGAGTGTAGCTGGACAATGACCGGAAAACCCGGACGAAGACCTCCTGAGTGAGGTCCTCGGCATCGTGGCTGTTTCCGGTAAGCCGGTAGGCAAGGCGATAGACCCGGGCGGAGTACCCCCGGACCACCTCGTCCCAGCTCGGCGGTGTCCACTCGGCGACGGCGTCCGCCGGCTGGCTCTCGTCCACCCAATCCCCTTCCGCCGCTCCTACCAACTCCAACGCCGGCGAACCGCCCGGACTTCCCGCACCCGGCCAGACGCTCATGCGTTTTCCGCCCGCGTGCTGTTTTCTGCCCGCCTGAGGTCGCCGCCACGCGAGCAGCATCACCCCGGCGTAACATCAACGGCCGAGGCGACCTGGCCAGTTCCAAGTACAGCGGGGGGTCGTCCCCCCGGGCCAGCCTTATCGCCCGAGCCGCCAGCACTGTGCCGGTGACGCTAGGCTGCCGGGCAGTTACACCGACCACGGGGCCTGGCTGCTAGTGGCTGCCCGGCCGCCAGGCCCGATCGGCAGGGAGGCGGACATCGTGAGCGCGGAGGTCAGCCTGGCCTATGTGGACGACTTCCTGCCCGAGGACGAGTCCCTGCTCGCGGCTAGGAGGAACGCTGCCGAGGTCGGAGGGGCTACTCCCGTCGCGCCGGTCACGGGCGCGGCGCTGCGCTTCCTCGCCTCAGCCATCGGCGCCAGGTCGGTGGTCGAGATCGGCACCGGATGCGGCACGTCAGGACTGTGGCTGCTCCGGGGCATGCGGCAGGGGGCGGTTCTGACGAGCGTTGATGTCGAGCCGGAGCATCAGCGGCTGGCGCGGGCCGCGTTCGTCGCCGCGGGCTTTCCGTCCGGGCGCTACCGGCTGATCAGCGGCAGGGCGCTGGAGGTCCTGCCGCGCCTCGCTGACGGTGCCTATGACCTTGTCTTCTGTGATGCCGACCCGCGCGAGTACCCGGAATACCTGGTTGCAGCGCTGCGGCTGCTGCGCCAGGGCGGTGTGGTGGTCTTCGACGACGCGCTGTCGCGCGGCAGGGTCGCCGACCCTGCGTGCACCGACCCCGAGACGGTCGCTGTCAGGGAGCTGTGCGAGCAGGTCCGGGTAGATGAGCGCCTGATGCCGCTGCTGCTACCGGTGGCGGACGGCCTGCTCGCCGCGGTCAAGCGCCCCGTATAGCGCGGACCTGGCGATCGGCAAGGCTCAGCCAACGGCCGATTTGAGCGCTTCACCCAGCGCCACAGCCTCGTCGGGCGACAGCTCCACCACCAGCCGCCCGCCACCCTCCAGCGGGACGCGCATGACGATGCCGCGGCCCTCCCTGGTGACTTCGAGCGGACCGTCGCCTGTCCGCGGCTTCATCGCCGCCATCCGGCATCCCCTTTCATGCTGGGGGCCGCAGTTACCTCGCCGAGGCCTGCGGCGCCTTCTCCGGTGCCTGGCGGGACCAGCCAGCCACAACCTTGTCGATCAGTATCACTATTATCCTTCAGTTCCGGCCGCCGTGCTAACGATCAGCATTCGTGTGGCGTGCCTCGGCGCGCCAAAGGGGCGCGGGGCGCGCCAGGCGAGCCAAAGAGGCGCGGCGCCGCGCTGTACTGACGAGCGAGGGAAGCGCGGTGCCTCCAGTGCGCCCACAGGCGAGCGAGGCGAAATACCGCTTAGATTCCGGGGTAGTCGGGGTACGCGGCGGCCGCTGCGCGCAGATCCTCGTGTGACCAGACGATCTGCTCGGCCGCATCGACGAGATCGGACAGCGGCACCCGGCGGTAGCTACCGTCCATTGCCCGCCAGGAGGCAGTGCCTGACCGGCACCACACGGTCAGGTCGCGGCTGACCGACAGCACTGACATCGCGGTACCGGGCTCGTCAGCGCGGACCAGGCGGGCACCCAGGCCACGGCCGCCGAGCATCGTCTCAAGCTCGTCGACAGCCTGCCGCGGGCTGAGCTCGGGCCGGCCGAAACGGGCGACGTCGGAGGAAGGCGGCACCCGGAGCGCGAACCAGACCGCCTTGCCGGATACCTTCCAGCTGCCAAGCCGCCCGCGGGTGAGATGAGCTCCCCACTCCCCGACCGACAGCCCGTCAACAACCTGCAGTCCGCGGCCGTTGACGCCTTCCTCGGTCCGCACCTTGACGTCGGGCAGGCTGCCGGTCGCCCAGCCCGGCTGCGAGTCGAAGACCTTGCACACGATCTCGCAGCGGGAACCGGCGCCGCGCAGGTACAGCCAAAGCTCGGGGAAGCCGCTGACCGGTCGCTGGCTGCCGCCGCTGTACTCCACGTTGCCCTGAGCGTGCAGCGCGTTAGCGGCCAGCTCGCTGGCCATGGTGACACCGTCGTACACCAGATCACCGGGCAGCCCCAGCCCTGCGACCGCCTCGCGGAACAGGCTTCTGGCTGTGCCAGCGCAGGTAGCGTCGAGTGGCAGCGGACGGGCGAAACACCCTCCGGCCCGGACGCTCGCCTCTGCCAGGGAGCCCGGCGTATCGAACGCTTCAGCCAGCGGGGCCGCCATGAAGCCACCCGTGTCGCCAGCCGAACGGCCGGCGCCTCGGCGGTCCGGCCCGCTGTCGGCGCGCGACGGTGGCATGATCCTGTGCCTTTCGGACTCAGATATCTGTGAAACACACATTATGAGTCGGGCAGGACCATACGCAATGGTAAGTAGAGAAAAATCGGGTGTAATGGCCCTGGTGGCGGTCTTCCGGCTAGCGTGGCGCTAGCGACTGGCAAGGGTGACGGAAGCCTGTCCTTGAGGCTAGATCGAACGCATGCCAGGGCATGGCCATAGGGCGGCAGTCCCTGTAACGTCGCATCCCGGCGGGATTGGGCCGTGCACAGGCCTGGCCGCCGAGCCTCGAGACAGGCTCAGAGCGAGAAGAATCCCCCGGGGGGCAGCCCGGGGGATTCTTCCTTGTGCGGATCGGTTCAGTTCTGGCTGGGGGCGCCGGTGTCGTATCGGCCAGCCCTGGCGTCGGCGAGGAAAGCGGCGAATGCCGCCCTGCCGACCACGTGCGCGCCGCCCTCGGGACGCTTGCTGTCCCTGATGGCGACTACACCTGGGAGGTTGGCCGCGATCTCAACGCAGCCCCCGTTGGCCGTGCTGCGGCTGGCCTTGCGCCAAACGGCTCGAGACAGGTCGGACATGCTCACTCCAGTTGCTCAGCTAGGTACTTGAGATAGTGGGTGGTATCTGCAGGGTCCAGAGCCGAGTCGCGAGACCGGCTGAAGCCCTCGACGTAGATCTTGACCTCTTCGGGGTTGCTCACCTCCTGGATCGCGGTGTCGGTTTCCAGGTAGACCACGGTCGGCTCGTCATCGGCGAAGTCGAAGATGTTGATCATCGACCACATCCCGCGATGCGGGCCGTCGGCGAAGCGCTGGATGTGCAGCTGCACGTTGGAGTGCGTGCTGAACTCGACCAGGTGCTCGATCTGCTCGCGCCGTTCGTCCCTTGTCCCCCACCGGTACATCAGCGAGGCCTCAGTGATTACCGCGGTCAGCCTGGGAGCAGTGCCGTCAGTGCGATCCAGGATCTGCTGCCGACGCACCCGGGCCTCGATGGTCTTCTCGCGCAGGGCGGGAGGTATGGATGCGACCCTCGTCACAGCCTCGGTGTAATCGCGGGTCTGGAGGAGGCCGGGCAGGATCAGCGGCATGCAGACCCGGATCCGGGTCGCATCGTTCTCAAACCCGGGGAACTCGTTCTCGTACACGTCCGAGTAGTCGCGCCACCAGGGCCTCGCCCGGGCCCGCATCGCGAGGTCCTCGATCTCCTCGCGGACGTCGCTGTCTACCCCGTAGACGCGCAGCAGGTCCCTGATGTCACTCATCTCAGGCCGCTTCCAATGGTTGGCCTCGAACCGGCCCACCTTTCCGCGGCCCCAGTCCAGCAGGTCACAGACGTTGTTCGCGGTGTACCCCGAGGCTTTCCTCAGATCGCTGAGACGACGGGCTAGCCGCCGCTTGGCAACGGTCGCCCCGTAGGCATCGTCGCTCATACCCGGCTGCCTCCTTGACACGACGTGCGTTTCAGTATAGGTCGACTTAAGTTGTGAATCACAAGTTTTAGATCATAAGCCAGGCGTTGCCTAGGCATAATTTTGGCACCGGCTGCCCGGACCGTGCCAGAGGTCAGGAATGGCCGGGAACGGTTCCGGTACCCCCGTCAGCGGGCGTCGTCAAACTCGCCGCCCCGTACGCCGTCGAGGAAGCACTCCCACTCGTTCCGGTCGTAGACCAGGACGCGGCCCTCTGGATCACCGGCCACCCGCATGAGCACCCACTGGGTGTGCTCGGCTCCGTCCCCGCCGACGAACGCGACCTCAACCGCGCCGTCACCGTCACCAGAGCGCTGCCAGCGCTGGGCACTAACGTCGATGCCGAGCTCGGCCACGGTCGGCTTGCCAGTCGTCATCGGGACCGCCCGAACCCGTCGCGCCCGCCAGTGCTGTTGTCGGCCTCGGTCATGTCAGCCTCCCGCCGCGCCGCGGATTTGTAAGTTTCAGGCCGCAGGTTACCCTGCAGTAGCAGGAGCGCCAGAAGCTGGCTGCCAGGCGCCACCGCCGTAATGTAGCGCGACACCAGGGCCCGCTGCGTGAGTCATCCACCACAAAGTGGATCACCTCGGTCAGCAGCGAACGTCAACGGCCGGCGCCCGAGGCCGCATGCCCGACCGCATGAGATCAGTGCCCGCGGCGGATCGTCAGGCTTGCGCAGCGCCTCCGCGCGGAGGGTAGGTATCGGGACGCCTGGCCACGCCGACGTAGAGGCCGCGCGATCCGTTGCTGTCGGCGGCATCCAGGTCCTCAGCACCCCATAGGCCCGCGTAGGTCACAGCGAGCTTCGCGCCGTCGTAGGGCGCCACTAGCTCCAGTCCCTCGAAGTAGCGCTCTGTCTCGACCCGGCTGCGCAGGTGGATGTGCTCGGTTGAAGCGGCGTAACCCTCCACGCCCGCCTGGATCCGCCGTGGATCGAACCCCTCGTATGTCCCCTGGGACAGCGCCAGGTAGCTGCCCGGCGCTACTGCCGTCATGTACCGCCGCACCAGGCCCCACGGATCTGAGCCGTCGGCCACGAAGTGCAGCACCGTGGTCATCAGCACCCCAGCTGGCTCGCCGAAGTCAATCAGGCGGCGCATTTCCGGATGACTGAGCACCCCGTCCGGGTCGCGCGGGTCGACCGTGATCACACCCGCTGCCTTGTCGCCGGCCAGCACAGTGCTCGCGTGCGCGGTGACCATGGGGTCGCTGTCCACATACACGACCCGGGCATCCGGGATCACCTTGCGGACCGCCTGATGGGTGTTGTTCTGGCCGGGCAGGCCCCATCCCACGTCGATAAATTGCCTGATCCCGTGCTCGGCCATCCATAGTGCCGCCCGGCCGTGGAAACCGCGGTTGGCCCACATGGAGTCGACCATGTCCGGCGCGCCCGCCTTCATCTTCTCGGCGGCTTCGCGGTCAGCCTCGAAGTTGTCCGTGCCACCCAGGAAATAGTCATACAGCCGGGATGGGCTGGGCCTAGCGGTGTCCACGCCCGGCGGTGTATCGCCGGAGTCGGGAACATCCTCGGTCTTGCTCATGCCAGCTCATGCCTCCGTTGCCAGCCGCGGGTGCTGCGATCCTACGTTCTGCAATCTAGTTTTGCACGTGCAGATTCACGAGCAGGAAGGGAGATTGGCTCGGGCCGCCCGGTGAGCCATTTCAGTCGGCCTCATCCTCGCCCGGATCCTCGGGCCGAGGCACAGCCTTTCGCTTCCATGCCGACCAGTCCCCCGAGGCCAGTACGTCCGACTGGCCCTGCAGCCAGGTCTGGCCCGGCGCCTCGGCCGGGCCCGGATAGCCGGCCGTCCCCGCGGCTGCGCCACCTCGCATGTCCGCTATCTGCTGCAGCAGTGCGGCGATCTGCACGTCGCGTTCGGTGACGCTCTGCGCGACCGCGTTCAGGGCCTCGTCGGTAGACCGCTTGTCGTATCCCCACAGCGCCGCCGACGGACGCAGCAGTGCCACGTCCGCTGCGGTCTCAATGTCAGCATCGACCGGCCGGACATCGGCACCGAACCGCGTCAGCTCCCCGCCGCGGCCGACGGCAACCACGGCCACCCCGGCGATGATGGCGGCGGCGGCTATCAACAGAACCACGAGCACAATAAGAATCGTGCCACGCCCGGACCGTGATAGTGCACCCGTCCCGGCCGGCGTCTGGCAACAGGCGGGGTCCGCAGTGGCAGTCAGCGGGCAGGCGCCCGCGCTCCTCGTAGTGGTGAGCAGCATGACCGAGGCGGATGGTGCTGTGCGTGCAGGTGCCGACCTCGTTGATCTCGGGATGGCCGGTCCGGAAAAGATCATGGCCATCCATGCGCGCTACCCAGGCATCGGTGTCTGCGCCGCGGGGGCGCCGGCCGACGTCGTCGCTGACATGACTGCTGCGCGGGCGACCGGCGCCATGGCGATGTGCGCGGGCATCGCGGCCGCCCGGGCCAGCGGGCTCCCGGCCGCTCGGCTGCTTGTCGAGGTGCCGCTGAGCCTGGTGCGAAAGGCGCGCCAGGAGGGATGGGCACCCGTTGTGGACGCGGACCTGGCGGCCGCGCAGGTGCAGGGCAATAGCGGCCCGGCAGCTGACGGCGGGGCCATCAGCGACGTGGCAGAGGCGGTCGACAGCGGGGTCCTCGCGATCGCAGCGATCGCCTCGTGGCTCGGTGCCGCGGCTGTCCGGACACGTCACCCCGCACAGGTCCGGCGGGCGCTGGATATGACCGCGTCGATCCGCGGCCTCAGGCCGCCTGCTCGCGCGGTGCGCGGGCTGGCCTGACGCCCCCGACGCCCGCGCGCGCCAGTGCCTTATGTACCTGTGCGCCCTCTGCCCGCGCTCTCAGGCCACTGTGTCGGCTGCCGGGCCCGGGTGGTGAGCCTCCCAGATAATCTGGACGACCTCGGCCGGGTCGTCGGCGACCCGCAGCAGCGCCTGATCGCCCTGCGAGATCTTGCCCCCGCGCACCAGGGTCCCCTCCATCCAGGAGAGCAGGCCGGACCAGTACTCGCTGTCGACCAGGACGATCGGGAACTTTGTGATCTTGCCTGTCTGTACCAGCGTGAGCGCCTCGAACAGCTCGTCCAGCGTCCCGAACCCGCCCGGCAGCACCACGAACGCCTGCGAGTACTTGACGAACACGGTTTTGCGGACGAAGAAGTACCGGAACTCAAGGCCGATCTCGACATAGTCGTTCAGCCCCTGTTCCTGGGCAAGCTCGATGCCAAGGCCGACCGACACCCCGCCCACGCTCACCGCGCCCTTGTTGGCCGCCTCCATGATCCCGGGGCCACCGCCAGTGATGACGGCATAACCGGCCGTGGCCAGGCCTGCGCCGATCTGCTCCGCGCGGTCGTAGTCGGCCTCGCCGGGAGGCGTCCGCGCCGAACCGAACACCGTCACGGCCGGGCCGAGCTCGGACAGCAGGCCGAAGCCCTCTACGAACTCGGCCTGGATCCGCAGCACCCGCCACGGGTCGGTATGCACCCAGTCGCTCGGGCCGCGCCGGTCCAGCAGCCGCTGGTCGGTGGTGGTCTTGGGGATGTGCTTGCCGCGCAGCGTGGCCGGCCCCTGGCGGCGCAGGCGGCGGCGCGGCTCCGAATGCACGCTCACGGTCCCATAACGTAGCCGCCGGCGCGACGCCGCACCTACGGGGTTTGCGCGGCGGCGTGCGCAGGTCACGTTGCTGGCCGTGATCGCGACCCACATGATCAGGACCAGACGCGAATTACCGGCCGGCAACGGCGCTGGTGAAAGCCCGCCCGGCCGGGGCCGCCATTGCCGGGGCCGCCATTCCCGACTCGCCGAAATAGAGTGATTAAAGTGGCCCAAACCCCGGGTAGCTTCAGTTGACGTGCGGGTCAATCGCCGCAGGCTCTCCGTGCTCTCGGTAGCCAGCCTGCTTATCGCCGCCGCGGCGGCGCTGGGGCTGTATGTCGGCTACCAGCGGGTCGCGCCGCTGATCGAGAGCTCCGGCTGTGACGCGTCGGGCGGAGGCCAGGTGATCTCGCTGAACGCCAGCCAGGCGGCCATCGCTGCCACGATCGCGGGTGTAGCAGCAAGGGACTCGCTGCCATCCGAGGCCGTTACGGTGGCGTACGCGGCCGCGCTTCAGGAGTCGAAGCTGCAGAACCTGCACTATGGCGACCGTGACTCGGTCGGGGTCTTCCAGCAGCGGCCGTCACAGGGCTGGGGAACGAAGAGCCAGCTCGAGAACCCGGTGTACGCGACCTCGAAGTTCTTCAACGCTCTGACGCAGATCCCCGGGTACCAGCGGCTGCCGGTGTACCAGGCGGCGCAGGAGGTGCAGCGCAGTGCGGACGGGCAGGCCTATCAGCAGTACCAGCCGGTGGCGGCGCGCATGGCCAGCGCATTCACCGGCCAGGACCCGCACGCCGTGTGGTGCTGGTACCCGCAGAAGATCAGCGGGACGCCGAGCGCCGGGGCAGCCAGCCTGGAGCTGTCCCGCACGTTCGGGCCGCTGCCAGCCCGGGTTGCCGCCGATCCCAGGACGAGCGTGGAGGTCAGCAACCCCGGCGACGGGTGGGCGGTGGCAGGCTGGCTGGTGTCACATGCCCAGCAGTACCGGATCGGTTCCGTCCGATACGGGGGCTTTCAGTGGTCCGCAGCCAACGGGTCCCGCGGATGGGTCCGCTCGGTTTCCAGTGCAACGCCGGGAAGCGTCCAGCTCGGCTGATAGCCTGCGAGCCTGTGGGGACGGAATAGGAGTGAGCAAGTGACCTACATCATCACCCAGTCCTGCGTGGACCTGCTGGACAAATCGTGCATCGAGGAGTGCCCAGTCGACTGCATCTACGAGGGTGACCGGATGCTCTACATTCACCCTGACGAGTGCGTCGATTGCGGCGCCTGCGAGCCGGTCTGCCCGGTCGAGGCGATCTACTACGAGGACGACGTCCCGGCTCAGTGGAAGGACTACTACCGAGTCAACGTCGACTTCTTCGAGAACATCGGCTCGCCGGGCGGGGCGTCCAAGACAGGCAGGATCGGGCAGGACCACCCGCTCGTCGCTTCGCTGCCACCCCAGCCGCACTGACGCGGCCGGTCGGCCGGGACGGCAACGGTGCCCACGCTTACCGCGAGGCTGCCCAGATTTCCGTGGGATGCTCTTGAGCCTTACCGGGCAAAGGCGCGGGCTCATCCCGGCGGGATCGTTGATCTGGCTGTCGGCGCTCCAGTCGACGCAGTACCCCCAGTCGTGCGTGACACGCTCGCGGCGGCCTCGAATGCGCCCGGCTACCCGGCAACCGCCGGCACCCAGGTCATGCGCGAGGCCGCTGCCAGGTGGCTGGCGCGCCGGCACCAGGTCACGGTCAGCCCAGACGTCATACTGCCCGTGATCGGCACCAAGGAGCTGGTCGCGAGCCTGCCCACGCTGCTGGGCTGCGGCCCTGACGACGTGGTAGTCCATCCAGCGCTCTCCTATCCGACCTATGACATCGGCGCGCGGCTGGCGGGAGCCAGGCCTGCTCCCGCTGACGGGCTTGCCTGGCCCGACGCTGGGCCAGCGCGGCTGCGATGGCTGAACTCGCCGTCCAACCCAACTGGAGAGGTCCTGACGGCCGGCCAGCTGCGCGAGATAGTGCGGCAGGCGCGCGAGCGCGGAGCCGTCATCGCTTCCGACGAGTGCTATATCGAGCTCGGATGGGAGGAGCAGGCGGTCTCGGTGCTGCACCCCGACGCGTGCGACGGGTCTCACGCGGGCCTGCTCGCTGTGCACTCGCTGTCCAAACGCTCCTCCATGGCCGGCTACCGGGCCGGTTTTGTGACCGGTGACCCGGACCTAATCGCCGAACTGCTCGAGATCCGCAAGCATGCCGGGATGATCGTGCCCGGGCCGGTTCAGGCGGCCTCGGCCGCCGCTCTCGATGACGATGAACACGCCGACGCACAGCGCAGCGCGTACGCTGCCCGGCGGGACTCGCTCCGCCCCGCGCTGACGGCGGCGGGCTGGAAGGTAGAGCACTCCGGGGCTGGGCTGTACCTGTGGGCCACGCATCCAGACAGGGACTGCTGGGAGTCGGTCGCGGTGCTGGCAGACGCCGGGATCCTGGTCGCGCCCGGATCAATTTTCGGCCCCTCCGGTGCGCGGCACATCCGCCTCGCGCTCACCGCCACCGACGAGCGCATCGCCGCTGGCGCCGAACGCCTGCAGACACTCGTCTGATCGGTCCGGACACCCACCCAGCCGCCTGTTGATTGGTTTGGTTTGCATCTGCTAATTTTTACTTGCAGATGCAAACGGAGGTGTTCCAGCGCATGTACGCAGAGGTTTGCCCGCCGCCGACCGCGGATGACCAGGCAGATCGACAACAGCTCGCCAGAGCCCTGGCAGGCGCAGCGTGGTCGGTGCGGCACGCTAATGGTCCCGGAGCGCGGCTGGCCCTCGAGATCTACGAGGCAGGCAGCCTGGCGGACATCGTCGTCGCCGGCCCCTTCGCATCGCCGATACTGCGCGGCGCGCGGCGCGCAGGCAGCGGCGCGCAGGCTCACGGCCTGGCCTGGGGCCGCCTGCCCGCTGACGGGCAGGTCGCGTGCGTTACCTTCACCGGCGGCTGGCCACGGCCGCGGGCCGCCGTGGCCGAGGTCATCGAAGTTCCCGGGCTGGCGTGGCTTGCTATCGCGCGAGGCAGGTTCGCTGTGGTGAGCGCTGCCTACCAAGGTGGCACCGAGCGGCTCAGGCTACGGACGGGATCGCTGTGGTGACCGCGCGGACCCGGGAGCGGGCCGCCGACTGGCCTCATCTGGCCGCCACGGGGCCTGCCCTGGCCGCGCCACGCTCTGGGCCGGGCCGGGTGTGGCTGGGCCGCGGGCTGGTCATAGCTGGCCTCGCCATGATCCCGTGGCTGGTGGTCCTGGGGGCCACCCTCCCGGCCAGCGCCAAGGCCGCCCACTGGGCCGCCGCCTGGATCGGCCTGGACGGCATGGAAGGCCTCGGGCTGCTCTCCACCGGTGTGCTGCTGCTCCGGCGGGACTCCCGCTGCTGCCTCACCGCAGCGGTCACCGCTGGGCTGGTGCTCACCGACGCCTGGTTCGACGTGACCACGGCAGCCACCGGGCCCGCCATCGCGATGGCTATCGCGATGGCCGCCTGCGTCGAGATACCGGTCTCCCTGCTGTGTGCGACCGTGGCCGTTCGCACCCTGAAGCACACCAGCCGGATCCCTGACTGACCGTCCTGAGCGTGGCCCACGCGTCAGCCTGCACACCGCCACAGCTGCCTCGACATCGTTTCTTGCATATGCTAGTTTTTCTTTGCATATGCTAGGAGAGGAGAAATAAGCGTGCGCGGCATCATTCAGATCAGTGACGTGACAAAGAGATACGAGGGCACCGGGTCGGCTGCGGTCGATGGGGTCAGCCTGGACGTGGCAGCAGGCGAAGCAGTCGCGGTCATGGGGCCGTCGGGCAGCGGGAAGTCCACGCTGCTGAACCTGATCGCCGGCCTGGACCGGCCGACCAGCGGAACGGTGACCGTCGCCGGGGAGCGGATCGATAAGCTCAGCGAGACCCGGCTGGCCCGCTTCCGGCTGCGCCGGGTTGGAATGATCTTCCAGTTCTTCAACTTGCTTGATGACCTGACGGTGCTGGACAACGTAATGCTCCCGGCGCAGCTGGCCGGGACGCCGCGGCGGCGCGCCTCGGCCCGGGCCCGGGAGCTGCTGGGAACGCTGGGGATCGAGCAGTACGAGCGGGCTTACCCGTCGCGCCTGTCTGGCGGGGAGCGGCAGCGGGTGGCGATCGCGCGAGCTCTGGTCAACCAGCCGGAACTGCTGCTGGCGGACGAGCCGACAGGTGCGCTCGACAGCCACGCAGGTAACCAGATTGGCGAGCTGCTGACCAGCCTGAACCGGTCCGGCCAGACGATGGTCCTGGTCACTCACAGCCCGGAACTGGCCGCCCGTTACGCCAGCAGCACGATCCACATCACGGACGGCCGGCTGTCCGGCCAGACCTTCGCGCGGCTGCCCAATGAAACGCTAGCTGGCGAGAAGCAGCTGGACTCCGGGCAGTCCGGCGCCGGACTCAGCGCCTGGGCCCGGTCATGAGCGCGCGTCTTGCGCTCCGGGCCGCATCCGGCAGGGGAAAGGGCCGGCGCGTGCAGGCGGTGGTCATCTTCCTGGTGTTGCTGGCCTCCACGACAGCCGCCACAGTCGGGCTCGCCCTGCTGGCGGTCGACTCCAACGGGCCGTTCCAGCGCTCGTTCGCAGCCCAGCACGGCGCTGACGTCGTGACCGGTATCAACGCCGCCCGGGTCTCGGGCGCGCAGCTTGCCGCCACCACCCGGCTGCCGGGTGTGACGCAGGCCGCAGGCCCCTTCCCCGTGGCCAGCATCGCCCTCGACAGCGACGGCTCCCCGCTGGGGACCGTCACGACTGCCGGGCGCACGTCCCCAGGCGGCAACGTCGACGACATCACCCTGACAGCGGGCCGCTGGGTGCAGCGACCGGGTGAGATCGTCATCGCCACCGACCTCGGCCAGGGACCGGACACGAACATCACGTTGCCAATCGGCAGCAAGGTCACCGACGTGACCGCCCCGGGCAATCGCACGCTGACCGTGGTTGGGCTGGCCCGGTCGATAACGGACACGGCCGGCGCATGGGTGGTCCCGGCCGAGATCCCGGCGCTGCGGGCCGCCAGAGCACCAGCGCAGGAGCAGATGCTGTACCAGTTCGCCAGTGCTGCGTCCACTGCGCAGGTCAGGGCAGGTGTCGCTAAGGTGACCGCGGCGCTGCCGGCCGGGGCCGTCGCGGGCTCGCTGCCCTGGCAGACGGTCGAATCCGAAGCAGCAAGCGGAGCAAGCTCGATCGTCGCCCCGTTCGTGATGGCATTCGCCATCATGGGACTGGCCATGTCGGTCCTGATCGTGACCAACGTCGTCAGTGGCGCCGTGGTGGCGGGCTACCGGCGGATCGGCGTGCTGCGGAGCATCGGGCTCACTCCGGCGCAGGCAGTCACCGGCTACGTCACCCGGACCGAGGTTCCGGCCCTCGCCGGGTGCCTGATCGGCGTGGTCCTTGGCAACGTGCTCGCAGCGCCGGTGCTGGCGCACTCGGCGACTCTCTACGGCGTCGGCCGCCAGTCGGTCCCGCCGTGGGTTGACGTCGCAACAGTGCTCGGGATGTGCACGCTGACAGGCCTGGCGGCACTGCTTCCGGCGTTGCGCGCCGGCAGCATGAGCCCCGCGGGGGCCATCGCCGTCGGCAAGGCACCGCGCCAGGGTCGCGGCTACCTGGCGTACCGGCTGTTCGGCAGGCTGCGGCTGCCCCGGCCGGTGACGATCGGCCTGGCCGCCCCGTTTGCGCGGCCGGCCCGCACGGCCGTAACGCTGGCGGCCATCCTGTTCGGCACCGCCGCAGTGATCTTCGCCGTGAGCCTGGATGTCTCGCTGGCCAGCGCGGCCAACGGGACCGAGCATGCTCAAGGCCCGGGACAGGTGCAGATCTGGACTAGTGGAAACAATCCGGTGTTCACGCCCCGCGAGGAGCAGCAGGCAACGGCGGCGATCCGCGCGCAGCCGGGGACGGCGCACTACGTGGAGCAGGCATCGACCATGATCGGGATAGCCGGGCTAACCAGCCAGGTCAGTGGCGAGGCATTCCAGAGCAACGCGGCCTGGCTCGGCTATGAAATGGTCCAGGGCCGGTGGTACAGCGGCCCTGGACAGGTCGACGTCAACACCCGCTTCCTCACGCAGACCGGCCTGGAAGTCGGGGACACCACGTCGGTGAGCGTCGGCGGCACTGTGCAAACAGTCCGGATCGTGGGTGAGGTATTCGACCCGTCCAACCAGCCCGCGCTGATCGCGAGCTGGCAGACGCTGGGCGGAGCCGGTGCTGGCCTGACCGTCGACCAGTACGACATCTCGCTCCGCCCAGGGGTCAGCCCGGATGCCTATGACGGGACGCTGCAGCAAACCCTGGGAGCCAGCTTCGGGGGCAACGCGGTTCAGAGCGGCCAGTTCTTCGCGGTCGCAACCTCGCTGATCGCCATGCTGACGCTGATGATCGCGGTGGTTGCCGGGCTCGGTGTGCTGAACACCGTGCTTCTCAGCGCCCGGGAACGCCAGCACGACATAGGCGTGTGCAAGGCGCTCGGCATGACCCCGCGGAAGACGATCGTCATGGTCGGTTGCTGGGTCGTGTGCCCGGCCCTCGTCGCGGCGATCATCGCCGCGCCGGCCGGAGCCGTCCTGCATTCCGCGACGGTCCGGGCAATGGCGAACGCAGCCGGTACCGGCCTCCCAGCCACGGTTGAGCACATGCTCGGCCCGGGGCAGCTGGCTCTGCTCGCCCTTTCTGGCCTGGTCATCGCGGCCGTGGGAGCGCTCCTGCCAGGCACCTCGGCGGCGCGGTCGAGGACAGCCACAGCGCTGCGCGCCGAGTAGCACATGGCTCCCGAGCCAGCCACGCGCCGGCGCCGACAATCCGGGGGTTCGTTGACCACAGTCAGCCCGACCTGCTAGTTTTAGTTTGCATATGCCAGAAAGGACGTCGTGGACACATCAGGCCTGACCGGCGACGACCTACTGCGGGTGCTCGCGACCCTGGCCAACCCGCACCGGCTGCGCGTCGTGGCTGCGCTGGCGCACGAGCGCAACTACGTGAGCGAGCTAGCCCGCGAGCTGGGCATCAGCCGCGCATTGCTCCAGGTTCACCTGCGCAAGCTGGAGGCAGCGGGGCTGGTATCGGCCACTATCGAGGTCTCAGAGGACGGAAAGGCGATGAAGTTCTACGAGGTAACGCCCTTCACCCTGCAGCTGACGCCAGAGACGATCATGGTCGCGGCGCAGACACTGGGCGCGGACAGCGAACTCGCGGCGGAGTTGCAGTCATGACGCCGGGGGACTACGCAACCTTGTTCGTCTCGCTGGCCTTTGCGATCGTCTTTTCGACCTGGGTGGCGGCCCGGCACCTGAGCGCGTCGCGGCACGCGAGGGCTGCGCTGACTACCGACAAGCAGTACCGCGGCCTGGCTGACGAGTACCGACGGCTGAGCGACCTGGCTATCACCGCCCAGGAGCACACCGACCTGCGGCTCACCGAGATCAGCGTCCGGATCGATGAGCTTCGCGGCCAGGTGGACAAGCTCCAGCACATCCTGAAGGAAGTCGAGTAATGAACGACGAGATAGCGCCGTCCGCGCTGCTGCCAATGGCCGAGACGATCATGGCCGCAGCGCTGACGCAGGTAATGACCAGCCTGCCCGGTGAGGAGATCCGGGGATGAGCGCGAAGGGATGGGTGTGGATCGTCTTTTTCGTCGCCTGCGCGATTGTGCTGACTACGTGGGTGATCAGCCGGAACCTCGGCTCGTCGAGGCAGGCGAAGGCAGCTCTGACGACCGACCAGCAATATCGCGGCCTGGCTGACGAGTACCGACGGCTGAGTGACCTGGCTGTCACCGCCCAGGAGCACACCGACCTGCGGCTCACTGAACTCAGCGTCCAGATGGAGGACCTTCGCGGCCAAATGGGCCAGCTGCAGCACATCCTCAAAGAAGTCGAGTAAAGCGCCTGGCGGTGAGCCCGGCTACGCCGCGTCGGCGGCCGGTGGTTGCTGGCCTAGGGTTGAGGGGTGTTCCGGCTCTACGACACGCAGACCAGTCAGGCTGGCGAGATCACGCTGCCACCGCGCGGGCTGCTGCGCGTGTTCGTCGGCGGGCCACCACCAGATCGTCCGCCGCATGCCGGTGACCTGCGTACGTACCTGGTAGCAGACCTGGTCCGCCGGAATGCCGAGCATCGGCACAACCTCGCGGTCGTTACCACCCTGATCATCGCCGACGAGCAGCCCGGTGCCGGGACCACTGAGGAAGGCGGCCGGGACGCTGGGCAGGACGATCCGTTCCGGGCCGACGCCGCTGCCCTGAACATCCGGCCCGCTGAGCAGACGGCCGGAGCCGGGACCGCGCCCGGTCCCGTCGGCAGCCACGAGATCATCGTTGGCACGCATCAGGTGCGAGCAGGCCCTGTCCTGTTCGACGGGCAGGAGATGGCCGTCCGCGGCACAACCGAAGTGCGCGTGGCAGACATGGCCGAGCGCGGGCTTGACCCGCTGGCGCTGCGGCTGACATACCTGTCTGGCCGCTACCGGGAGCAGGCGGACCTCAGCTGGGACGCGCTCCGCGACGCGGAGGAGGAGATGCGCCGCTGGCGGGAGTGCGTGGCGGAGTGGGCCGAGTCGCCGAGCAAGCCGATGTGCGCCGAGGTGACCGCGCAGGTCGCAGCGGCCTTCGACGACGACCTGGATGCTCCGGCTGCGCTGCGGGCCCTGCGCGAGCTCGAGCAGGATCCTGAGATCCCGCCAGGATCGAAGTTCGAGTCGTTCGTTCATGCCGACCAACTGCTCGGTCTGGACCTGCCGCGCGACATCGGCAAAGCCCCGGCGCGGCGCAACAATTCACCATCCTGAACGCTCAGCGCGCAACAGATCGCGGCAGTCGCGCATGATCTGCGGGGATACGGACGCCTCCGCCGACCATAACCTGGATGGGCAGGTCAGCGACTTGATCACAGCCAGGCAGCGGAGGGGAGCGGCATGACGCAGACCGACGGCACAGGGGCCCGCCGGACCCCTCGTGAGCGAACGTACCTGATGTGCCCGCCCGAATACTTCGCGGTGGAGTACGCCATCAACCCGTGGATGCACCCGGACCAGCCGGCAGACAAGGGCCTGGCCATGGGCCAGTGGCAGGGGCTGCGGGAAACCTTCCTCGGGCTCGGCCACACTGTCCGCACCATCGAGCCGCAGCCCGGCCTGCCGGACATGGTCTTCGCGGCCAACGGGGCGACCGTGATCGGCGGCACAGCGCTGGCCTCCCGGTTCCGGCACCCGCAGCGGGCCGCCGAGGCGGCCGCCTACCTGAGCTGGCTGGTCAGAAACGGCTATCGCGCCGCCGCGCCGGAAACGGTGAACGAGGGCGAGGGGGACATCGTCTTCGCCGAACAGGTGATCTTCGCTGGCCACGGGTTCCGCACCGAGGCGTCGATCGCCAGCCAGGTGGAGCGGCTTTACGGGCTGCCCGTGATCAGCCTCCGGCTGGTGGACCCGCGGTTCTACCACCTGGACACGGCGCTGTGCGTTCTGGATCGTGAGACGGCCGCGTACTACCCGGCGGCGTTCGATGACGCGGGCAGGGCAGCCCTGACTGGCCATTTCCGCGAGCTCATCGAGGCCAAGGACGAGGATGCCGAGATTCTGGGGCTGAACGCGATCAGCGACGGCCTGCATGTGGTGCTGCCGGTGCAGGCGGCCGGACTCGCCGTCCAGATCGCCGATAAAGGCTTCGAGCCGGTCGGGGTCGACATGTCAGAATTCCTCAAAGCTGGGGGCGGCCCGAAGTGCTGCACCCTCGAGCTGCGGTAACAGCTGCACCCGTCCAAGGGGAGGAACCGATTATGGCAGGCGACACGACATCAGAGGCGGAACGACTGCGCGCGCAGGCCGCGGCACATAGCGCGCACAACTACCACCCGCTTCCGGTCGTGATCGCCGAGGCCGAGGGCGCCTGGGTGACCGACGTCAGCGGCCGCCGCTACCTCGACCTGCTCGCCGCGTACTCCGCGATCAACTTCGGGCACCGGCATCCCCGGCTCGTCGCCGCGGCGCGGCGGCAGCTTAACCACGTCACTCTGGTCAGCCGGGCATTCGAGCACGACCAGTTCGGTCCGTTCTGCGCCGAGCTCGCTGCGCTGGCTGGCATGGAGATGGTCCTGCCCATGAACACCGGCGCCGAGGCGGTGGAGACGGCGATCAAGACCGCGCGCAAGTGGGGCTACGAGGTCAAGGGTGTTCCCGCTGGTGAGGCCGTCATCGTGGCGTTCGAAGGAAACTTCCACGGGCGTACCACGACGATCGTCAGCTTCTCCACCGACGAGGACGCGCGGGCCTCGTTCGGCCCCTACACCCCGGGTTTCCGGCTTGTGCCTTATGGCGACCTGGACGCACTGGCCGCAGCGGTGGACGAGCGCGTTGTCGGTGTGCTCGTCGAGCCCATTCAGGGTGAGGCCGGCGTGATTGTTCCACCGCCGGGGTTCCTGGCCGGCGTGCGCGACATCTGCACCGAGCGCGGCGCGCTGATGATCGCCGACGAGATCCAGTCCGGGCTTGGCCGGGCCGGCACCACGTTCGCCTGCGAGTACGAGAGCGTCGTCCCCGACATGTACCTGCTCGGCAAGGCGCTCGGCGGTGGGATCGTCCCGGTGTCGGCCGTCGTGTCCTCAGCCGCGATCCTGGGAGTGTTCCGGCCCGGCCAGCATGGATCCACGTTCGGCGGCAACCCGCTGGCCTGCGCGATCGGGCGTGAGGTGATCGCGATGCTGGCCACAGGTGAGTTCCAGGAGCGGTCGGCCAAGCTCGGCGCGCACATGCACGACCGGCTCGCCAACCTGGCAGCCCATGGCGGAGAGAACCGTGGGGTCCGCCACGTCCGCGGGCGCGGGCTGTGGGCAGGCGTTGAGTTCGCCTCGCTTCCCGGCCGGGAGGCGTGCGAGCGGCTCGCCAAGCTTGGCGTGCTGGCCAAGGACACCCACGGCTCCACGATCCGGCTCGCCCCGCCGCTGGTCATCGAGGAAGAAGACCTGGACTGGGCACTCGACCGCGTCGAGGAGATCGCCCGCTGAGCAGCGGCGGAACGCTAGCCGGAAGCCCCGTCACAGGCCAAGGACAGTAAGCACATCCTGCGGAATGCTGCCATTATCAAAAGAGCTGCCGCAGGTGTCATAGGTCCAGCTAGTGCCGAGCCGGAAGACCATGCTCGCGTTGCCCTGAGCCTGCGGGTTCATCGCGGTGACGGTGGCCGACCCCCATCCGTTGTTCGTCACCTTGGCGTTGGTCAGGGTGTCGGCAGAGCTAGTGAAGCCACACTGACCCTGGGCGGCAGCGGTGAACGCGGCCAGCTGCGAGCTGCTGGCCGACGCAGCCGTGACCGTGCCTGACGAGGCGGCGCCGGGCGACGACGCAGCGGGCGGGGTGGTCTGGGCAGCGGCCTGTGTCGGCGTGGCTGTGCTCCCGGAGGGAGCGGGCGGGGTGGTGGAGCTTGGGCTCGCGCTGCAGGCAGTCAGCAAGCTCAAGGCGCCGACTGCCAGGACGGTCAGCTTTTTGTATGGCACGGAATGTCTCCTTCGTTTGCTTATGTTCAGATCGATGGTCAACCGCAGGTGCGGCCAGCGTCTGCGGAGTGTGCCCCACTGAACCTGAGTGAACGTGGAGGAAACCTTGAATGCCTGGCGTATGCGGTAGGTGATAATAACGGTATTTAGCGTGATCCCACTGGCCTTGGAGGCAGTTCCGCATGACGAGCGCCGGGGGTCTCGAGTTCCGGGTGCTGGGGCCGGTCGAGGTCGGCAGCGCCAGTCAGCGCGTCCCGATCGGCCATGCCCGGCAGCGGGCGGTGCTCGCTGTGCTGCTCCTGGATCTGGGCCGGGTCGTGCCGATGGAGCTGCTGATCGACCGGATCTGGGGAGATGACCCGCCGGCTTCGGTTCGCAACGTCATCTATGGTTACGTGGCCAGGCTCAAGGCCGCCCTGAGCGACGCCGGAGAGCCGGGGGTCGATCTGCGGCGCCAGGCTGGCGGCTACGTGCTTGAGGCCCGTCCGGAACAGTGCGATCTGCACCGGTTCCGCCGCCTGATCAAGCAGGCAGCAGGGGCTGGCGATGACGAGCAAGCGATGACGCTGCTGTGCGCAGCACGTGACCTGTGGCGCGGGCCTGCGCTGGCCGGGCTGAGCGGGTCGTGGCTGGCTGGGATGCGTGACAGCCTGGAACTTGAGCGCCGGTCGGTCCTCATGGATCTCAATGACATCGCGCTGCGGCAGGGTCAGCACGGCTCGCTGATCAGCGAGCTGTCGGAGGCGGCGACAGCGCATCCCGCGGACGAGCGGCTGATCGGCCAGCTCATGCTGGCGCTGTACCGCTCTGGCCGGCTGGCCGATGCGCTGCAATGGTTCGAGCAGACCAGGCGCCGGCTGGCCGAAGACTTCGGCGCCGATCCCGGTCCCGAGCTTCAGGCGCTGCACCTGCAGATCCTCAGACTCGACCCGGCGCTAGCTGTTCCGGCGAGCAGCTCGCGTCTCGCTGCTGCTGACGAGCTAGCGGAGCAGGCCACCGCGATCCCGGTGCCGCAGGAGCTGCCCGCGGACGTCGGCGCGTTCACGGGCCGGGCCACCGAGCTGGCCGGGCTCGACTCGCTGCTGGCTCCGCGAGCAGTTAGTGCCGTCGTCGCCGGCGAGGGCGCTGGTTCGCCAGCCGGTACTTCAGACTCCGTTGCGACTGACCTGGCTGCGGCGGTGGTGATTTCGGCCGTGTCGGGGACAGCGGGTGTGGGCAAGACCGCCCTGGCGGTGCGGTGGGCGCACCGGGCGGCCGCGCACTTCCCGGACGGGCAGCTGTATGTGAACCTGCGCGGCTATGACCCCGGCGAGCCGGTGCCAGCAGCCGATGCGCTGGCTGGATTCCTGCGCTCGCTTGGCCTGAGCGGCCAGGACATCCCGGCGGACGTCGAGGAGCGGGCGGCCAGGTACCGGACCCTGCTGGCCGGGCGGCGGATGCTCGTGGTGCTGGACAACGCTGGCGGGGCCGAGCAGGTCCGCCCGTTGCTGCCCGGCGCGCCGGGGTGCCGTGTGCTGATCACCAGCCGGGACGCGCTGACCGGGCTGGTCGCCCGGGACGGCGCCCGGCGCCTGGACCTGGACCTGCTGCCCCAGGAAGATGCGGTCGCCCTGCTGCGGACGCTGATCGGGGCACGGGTGGACGCCGAGCCCGATGCGGCTGCCGTGCTGGCCAGCCGGTGCGCGCGGCTGCCGCTGGCACTGCGGGTAGCGGCCGAGCTCGCCGCCGCCCGCCCAGCGTCTCCCCTGGCCGAGCTGGCCGGCGAGCTAGCCGACCAGCAAGAGCGGCTGGCACTCCTGGACGCCGACGGGGATCCGCGCGCCACGGTCCGGGCCGTGTTCTCCTGGTCGTACCGGAACCTGGACGCGCCGGCCGCCACCACGTTCCGGCTGCTGGGCACCGATCCCGGGCCAGACATCGATTCTTACGCGGCCGCCGCGCTCACCGGGACGACGGTGCAGCAGGCCCGCCGGGTACTAAGGGAGCTGGCCCGCGCGCACCTGATCCAGCCTTCGGCCGACGCCCGGTATGGCCTGCACGACCTGCTCCGCGCCTACGCCCGCGACCTAGCCTCCGCCCACGACAGCGAAGACCAGCAGCGGGCCGCACTCACCCGGCTATTCGACCACTACCTGTACACCACTGCCATGGCGAACGGCGAGCTGTTCCCGGCCGAGCAATCCGCGCGGCCGGCCGTCCCGCGGCCGGACACCGATGTCCAGCCCCTGCCCGATCCGGCAACGGCACGTGACTGGCTGGATGCGCAGCTCGCCAGCCTCGTTGCCGCCTCGGCACACATGGCGGCCCAGGGCTGGCCCGGCCACGCCACGCGCCTGGCACCACTGTTGTTCGGCTACCTCGACACCGGCGGCTACCTGACCGAGGCCAGCGCAGTTCATGGCCACGCCCGCAGCGCGGCCGTCCGGGCGGGTGATCGTTCATCCGAGGCAACCGCGCTCCTTCACCTCGGCGTCGTCGACATGCGTCAGGGACGTCACCAGCAAGCTAGCGGCCTCCTGCGGCGGGCGCTGTCGTTGTTCCGCGCTACAGGGAACCTGGCCGGCCAGGCTCGCTCGCTAGGAAACCTCGGGGTGCTGAGCGATCAGCTTGGTGACTGGCCGGAGGCGGTCGCCCACCTTGAGCGTGCGCTTGCTCTGTTCCGCGAGACTGAAGATAGTCCCGGCGAAACCCGAGCGCTCTTTAAGCTTGGCGGGATCGAACGGTTGCAAGGCCGTTACGAGCAAGCTGCCAGCTACTACGGGCAAGCACTGACGGTGTCCCGTGAGGCCAAGGATCTGGTGGGCGAAGCGTTCGCGCTGAGCGGCCTCGGCGACAACGAGATGCAGCGGGGACGCTATGAGGATGCCGCCGGTTACATCCGCGATTGCCTTGCGCTGCGCCGTGAGGGCGGTGATCGTGTCGGCGCGGCATTCGCTCTGGTCAGTCTAGGCCGGGTCGAGTCCCATATGGGCCGGTACCAGCAGGCCGCTGACCACGTCCGCCAGGCGCTGGCCATCTTCCAGGAATTTGGCCACCGCATGGGCGAAGCGGAAGCACTCAACGGCCTGGGTGAGATCCTGCTGGTCACTGGGCAGCCTGAGAACGCGCGTGCCAAGCACGCCACTGCTGTCGACCTCACCTGGCATACCGGTGAGAAATACGAACGTGCACGCGCACACAAAGGCCTCGGCTGCTGCTATCACACGATGGCTGATCTGACCCGGGCTCGCGAGCACTGGCAGCAGGCGCTGGCGATCTACTCCGAACTTGGCTCTCCTGAAGCCGAGCAGATCAGGGCCAGACTCGGCGCTGACACCGATCAGGATTACTGCCCCGCTTAGCCTCGCAGGAGGCTTGCTACCGGTGGCGCGAAAGCCCTGTCCGCGCGAGCCGCGCCGCCAGCTCAGCATGGCGCTGGCCGAACGAATCCCAGGTCGGCGGCGTGACGGCAACAAGCGGGCGGCCCGGCCCGCGAACTCGAACGCAAGGCGGCCAGCCGCGCTGTCCCGCCGCCGGGTCAGCTCGGCGCGCAGCCACGCCACGGCCGCTGGGTCCCGGTTCAGCACCGCCGCCAGGGTCTCGGCCACCTGCTCACGGTCGCTGCCGCTGACCCCGCGAGCCGCCGTCATGTCTCTGCGAGAGCCGCGCAAGCCGTCCGCTGCGTAGGCCAGCGGCAGCACCCGGTGCAGGGCCGAGACGGCAAGCCGCACCCTCAGCCCGCCGAGGTAGGGCCCGAAGTGACGCACATCCGGTCCCTCTGGCACGGATCCGCCGATGTGGATCACCTTCAGGCCGGCTGAGCGAGGCCGCAGGTCCAGGCGGATCCAGACCGGCACTTCCTGGCCTCCGGCAGTGCGGTTCCAGGGCGGCAGACCCTGCTCCAGCAGGTTGCGCTCCAGCCAGGCCGCCTCGGGCCCTGAGGCGCAGACCAGCGCCTGCACTCGTGCGATGCGCGGCACCGTCGGCGCCAGGTGCTTACGGGAACCCAGATCGCCCCAGTACGAGGCAGCCCGGCTGCGCAGGCTGGCCGCCCGGCCGATATACAGGACACGGCCCCGCGCATCACTGAACCGGTAGACGCCGGGCTCTGGTGGCAGTGCTGTGATGGCGCGGCTGGTAAACCAGGCCGCGTACCGGCATGCGCGTCAGTAGCGCCAGTCATCCATGCTGTCATCACCTCATCCCTTGATCCCGCGCACCGCTACGTTAAGCCGGGTGCCGATCCAGATTGTCTACGAGACACACTCGCTCACAGAGGACAACGCTCGCGGCATCGCCACCGGATGGCTGCCCGGGCGGCTGTCCGAGCGCGGCCGGGAGCTAGCAGGCGAACTCGGGCAGCGCCGCCGCGACGATGGCATCGCCGCCGTGTTCAGCTCCGATCTCGGCCGGGCTGCCGAGACGACGTCGATCGCCTTTGACGGGTCGCCGGTCCCGGTGCTGCTGGACTGGCGGCTGCGGGAGTGCGACTACGGGAACGGCAACGGGACCCCGACGGCGGAACTACTCGCCCGGCGCGGTGATCACCTGGACGAGCCGTATCCCGCCGGCGAGAACTGGCGGCGGGCGGTGGCCCGGGTAGGCCGGTTCCTCGATGACTTGCCGATGCGCTGGTCCGGGAAGCGGGGCAACAATCAGGTTGCCCATGTTGCTACCGCCGGTAGCATGAAAGGCATGACTACGGCGGGACGGGACCGATACGTGGGTGAGGCGAAAGATTCGTCTGCACAACTGAGCGCGCTTGAGGAGGCTCTCAGGCAAGCGCTCGCATCAGCGCCACGCGACCAGGTGCTGAAGTGCATCGTGACTGCACTCCCGGTGGAGATCCTGCTCGATGACAGCGCCTGGCTTCACGGAGGCAAGGCAAGGAAGGTCAGTGTGTCAATGCCCCAAGAACTAGCTGAGGCAGTACGCGCACGGACCGGCGAGGGAGGATTCAGCCGGTACGTAACCAAAGCAGTGGACCGGGAAATAAAGCGTGATTCGCTCGGCGACCTGCTGGATGAGCTTGAGGCTGAGTACGGCCCTGTGCCAGAAGAAGTGCGGGAGCAGACGAGGCGGATGTGGCCAAACTTCGGGGAAGACAACGGCGGGTAGGCGGGACACTTGTCCTCGACGCGGAGGGACTACTCCAACTCGCGAACGGAAACCCGCTGGCCATGTCGTTGGCTCGGGATACCTACGAGGCTGACGCGCAGATCGTTACCGCCGCATCAACCCTTGCCGAGGTCTTCCGAGGAGGCTCCAGAGACACCCGGGTGCACCGGATCCTCGGCGGAATCGCCGTCCTCCCCATCGGGCCTCGGCAGGGTCGCGCGGCGGGCGAACTGCTTGGCCAGACTGGCTTGTCTGGGGACCAGTGTGCGCTTGACGCTCTTCTCGCGGTGATCGCGCTGGAACAGCCGCGCCCAGTAGTGCTACTCACCAGCGACACCGATGACCTGCGTCGGCTGACGGAGGAGCCAGACCGTCCAAGGACCGAGCGAATCCAGGTTACGCGCGTGTAGCCACTCAACCACGTACGGCCGGGAGTTCCCGGCCTGTTCGCCACAGCCCGGTCCGGATCAACGATCGGGCTTGGGCGCATCAGCGCTTGGCGTATCCAGTTCCGGTCTGTCTGGTTTGGTCGGGTTCTCTGGTGACGAGGTGTGCCCACCGGGCAGGGCGACGAGGTGCGGCCGCCGTGGGGACCAGCGGACAAAGCCGGTGACCACGCCCGCGGCTGTGCAGGCTGCGCCGCCGAACAGGAACCACTGGCCAGCACCGGTGTTGGTGATCAGCACACTGCCGCCCTGGGTACCCGTAGCCAGCAGCAGCGATGTCAGGAGCCACCCCGCGCCCGGCAGGAGGCCGCCGAGCGCCCGGTGCATGCCCCAGGCGCCGAGCACACACGTCACCCCTATTCCTGCAGCGAAAGCCACGGCCGCTACGGGCAGCGATCCCAGAGCGCGGCCGTACTGGAAGGTGCCGATCAGCCCCTCCAGGATGCCGAGCACGAGCAGCATGACATAACCGGCGACGGTCACCATGATCTCTCTGGAGTTCCTGCTGGCCCCGGCCGGCTGGCCGCTCCCCTGCCCTGGCACGGTCTGCATTGAAGCAGGCTAGCCAATCCGGCGACGAGGTGGGCCCGACGGTCCGCCTGGCCGATTAGTTTGCGGCAGGCGCGCAGTCCTTAACAGAATGCGGCTTATGTCCTTAGTGCCAGAGCGAGGGCCGCGGCGGCCGTACGCGCTGTCGGTCCTCGTGACAATGTTCGGCTTCGGGCTGGTCATGACGGCCACGCCGCTGTACGCCACGCGGATCGTGGGCCTGTCTCCCGGTCAGGTCGGACTGGGCATGACGATCGCGGGACTGATCGGCCTGCTGGCCGGCATCCCCGTGGGCGACGTTGCCGACCGGCGCGGTCCCGTCGAGGTGGTGCGGCTGGCCATCTTCGTCCAGGCCCTGGCCGCGGTGAGCTACATATTCATCCGCGGATTCGCTGAGTTCGTGGCCGTCACCACCGTGAGCATGCTGTCGATGAGCGCCGGGATGTCAGCCGACGGAGCGCTGCTGCGCCGAATCGGCGGCGAGGAGGCGTCAGCGTTCCGAGCGAGCACGCAGGCGATCACGAACCTGGGCATCTCGCTCGGCGCGGTCGGCTGCGGCGTCGCCGTGCAGATCGCCACGCGGGGCGCCTACCAGGCGCTGTTCGGCGTCAACGCGGTGATGCTGGTGGCCAGCTGGACAATCCTGAAACGGCTTCCCCGCTACCGGCCGCTGCCCAAGCCGGACGAGGGGCCTCGCTGGGAGGCCCTGGCTGACCGGGCGTTCGTCGCATACACGGTGCTGGCCGGCTTCATGTTCATGGAGTACCTGGTGACCACGCTGCTGCTGCCGCTGTGGGTGGTCGATCATACGCACGCTCCCCGGTGGAGCATCTCGCTGTTCCTGCTGATCAACACGATCCTGGTGGTCCTGTTCCAGGTCCGCGTCGGGAGCAAGGTCAAAACCGTCCGGCAAGGCGGCAGCGCGCTGCGCCGGGCCGGGGCCATCTTCCTGCTCAGCTGCTCGGCCATGGGCCTGGCCGCGGGCCTTCCCGGCTGGGCGGCGCTGCTCCTCGTGGCCGCCGCTGTTGCCCTGCACACCTATGGCGAGCTGTGGCATTCCGCCGCCATCTTCGCCCTCGACTTCGGCCTGCCGCCCGAGCACGCGCAAGGGCAGTATCAAGGGCTAGTCGGCATCGGCACAGGCAGCGGGCAAGCGGCGGCCCCTGTGCTGCTGATCGGGGTGTGCCTGGGCCTGGGCCAGGCTGGCTGGGTCGGGCTCGGAGCCTGCTTCGCTCTGGTTGGCCTGACCGCCCCTGCTCTCGCCGCCTGGGGCGAACGCACCCGGCCGGGCCCGACGCCGCTCGGCAGCGCCGAAGCTGCCGCGGTACTCGACTGACCCAGGCGGCTGGACGCGCGGGGGACTCCATGTCCCGGTTAGCGCTCGGCGTGCCGCCGGATAGCTGTCCGCCTACCTGGTGCGCCACGATTGCTGGCAAGCCGGAAAGGTACGCGGGCCAGCCGGAGAATTGCCGGGCATGCTGCCCCGGGCAGCCACTCAGGTCAGGATCTTGGTGCAGGACCCGGTGCAGCACCGCTGTCCCGTCGCCCGTACCAAACGGGGGCCGGCCGGTGGCCGCGTAAGCGGCCAGCGCGGTGCGCGCAGCCGTTTTCTACCGGGTCCGCATCCACACCGCGCGCAAGTGGCGAGCGCCGCTCGGTGACCGAGCTGACTACGTCGGCCCGGTCGCCGCCGCGCACGAGCAGCCCGCCCAGAGCCTTTGACGGACATCGCGGCTGGATCACCGCAGTACAGCAGGCTAGGGCAATGCGTTCGCGGCCATGTCCTCGTGCCTGCGGAAGCTGCTGAGATCCTCAGTGCGTGTGGGCTGCATCCCACAGGTCGATGGTCCCGTCGCCGTCGTTGCCGGTGGCAAGCGTCGCGCCGTCCGGGCTGAAAGCGACTGAGAACCTGCTCACCAGGCCTCGCTTACCTCTCGCCTACTTTGCGAGACTTTACGGGAGAATGCCCGCGAACTGCCTGCGGACTGGCTGCACGGATCCTCAGGACCGTAGCCGCCGCTCAGCTATCCCATGTCGACGGGAGCCCTTGTCGCTGGTTCGGCGGGCGTGACGTAATCCTGCAGAACCACGCCTGTACATGGCTGTGGGCATCCTGCCGTACAGACCTCTGGCGGGAGGATCAGCCTCATGCGCGAAGACCACGGGGAAAGCAGTCCGGCTACCCGATGCCGGCGAACAGATCGGTCTCCCGGCCGTGTGGACCGCTGCCCGGCCCGCGGGTGCCCGAAAGCAGCGTGTAGTACTCACGGCCGAACGCGCGCTGGCCGACATTGTCAGAGAACGCGAAGAACGGGCTGTCCACCGCGATCTGGGTGGCGTGGGCGCGCATTGCAGCCACCTTCTGGTCCAGGTAGGCGGTCGCGTCGATCTCGGCGGTCACCTGCTCGTCCGGAACGCCGAACGGAAGGTCGTCAGCGGACTCGACCCGGGTGAAGTCGGCCCCGCCGGGCACGGGATCGCCGCGTTCGGCAGCGCTCCGCATCTCCTCGATGCCCGCGGCCAGTACCGAGCGCGGCACGGCGGTCGCGTAGAACTTGGCGACCAGGCCGTCGGCCAGCTCGAAGGCCCGCCGGGCCACCCGGTGCGCCTGTATGTGATCGGGATGCCCGTAGAAGCCGTTGTCGTCGTAGCTGATCAGCACCTGCGGACGGACCTCGCGGATCACGGTCAGCAGATCGCCTGCCGCCTCGTCGAGGTCCGCCTGCCAGAAGCAGTCCGGGGCATCGTTGGTCGGCAGGCCCATCATCCCGGAGTCCCGCCAGCGCCCGGCCCCGCCGAGGAACCGGTGATCGGTCACCCCGAGCGCTGCGCAGGCCGCGTCGAGCTCCCCGATCCGGTACTCACCGAGCCCCCCGTCGGCATCTGCGGCCAGATGCGCCAGTTCCGGCGGGATAATCTCGCCCAGCTCACCGAGCGTGCAGGTAATCAACGTCACACCGGCGCCCTCGGCGGCGTACTTAGCCATCGTCGCCCCAGTCGCGATGGACTCGTCGTCCGGGTGGGCGTGCACCAGCAGCATCCGGTGCCCTTCACGGCCTCCGCTCACAGCGCCGAGCCTAGCGAGCTGGTCCCTTGGAGGCGACCACAGGTAGCTGACGGACGCGGCCGGGGCCTAACAACCGTTCAGAAAGGTGCGAAATAACGCTCTCTCAGCCCGTCCACGCCCTGTGTGTAGTAAGAGTCACACGCCCCAAGCGACGCCACGCCGCACGGAAGTGGTATGCAGTGGAATAAGGTTCACGACATGCAGGCGCGCGCCGTGCGTACGAGGCTCGCGCGCCCCACGCGTGGCGATCCCCGATAAAAGTCTCAGGGCGGAGACGTCTATGACGCAGGCAACGGCAGCGCCGGCCAGGACACGGGTACAGATCCCGGACCGGACGCTGCGCAAGGATCCTTGGTGGCGAGCACCGGCCGTCACCGCCACTCTGCTGACGATCTGGGTCGCCTACGCTACCGTGCACGTGTTCCTCGGCCGGTGGTACTGGGTGCCGCAGTATCACTACCTGACCCCGTTCTACTCGCCCTGCGTCAGCGGGTCGTGCGCAGCCGGGTCGAGCAGCCTCGGCACCTGGTTCGGCCGGGTGCCGTCGATCGTCCCGTACGCGATCGTGTCGCTGCCCTTTGTCCTCGGCTTCCGGCTGACCTGCTACTACTACCGCCGGGCCTACTACCGGGCGTTCTGGCGCGCGCCGGCCGCGTGCGCGGTGCGCGAGCCGCACGCACGTTACACGGGCGAGACTCGCTTCCCGCTGATCATGCAGAACCTGCACCGGTTCTTCTTCTACCTGGTCGTCCTCATCTCGCTGCTCAACACCTATGACGTGATCCAGGCATTCCGCGGCCCGAACGGCAGCTTCGGGCTCGGCCTTGGCACGCTGATCATGCTCGTGAACGTGGTCCTGCTGTGGGCATATACGCTCTCCTGCCATTCCTGCCGGCACATCACCGGCGGCAGGCTGAAAAACTTCTCTAAGCACCCAGCGCGTTACTGGATATGGACCCAGATTTCCAAGCTGAACGCACGCCACATGCAGCTCGCATGGACGACGCTGGGCACGCTGATGCTGACCGACCTGTATATCTGGCTGGTCGCCGCCGGGGTGTTCAGCGATCCGAGAATCTTCAACTAAAGGCAAGGCGATGACTGACATCGAGCGGCTCTCCTACGACGTCGTGGTGATCGGGGCCGGCGGCTCGGGGTTGCGCGCCGCGATCGAGGCGCGGCAGGCGGGCAAGAAGACCGCGATCATCTCCAAGTCGCTGTTCGGCAAGGCGCACACCGTCATGGCCGAAGGCGGCTGCGCGGCCGCCATGGGCAACGTCAACCCGAACGACAACTGGCAGGTCCACTTCCGCGACACCATGCGCGGCGGGAAGTTCCTGAACAACTGGCGGATGGCTGAGCTGCACGCCAAAGAGGCCCCGGACCGGGTCTACGAGCTCGAGGCCTGGGGCGCGCTGTTCGACCGCACCAAGGACGGCAAGATCAGCCAGCGCAACTTCGGCGGGCACCAGTACCCGCGGCTGGCGCACGTGGGGGACCGCACCGGCCTGGAGATGATCCGCACCCTGCAGCAGCGGGTCGTCGCCCTGCAGCAGGAGGACGCCCGCGCCCACGGGGACCCGGAGGCGATGATCAAAGTCTTTGCCGAGACCACGATCACCCAGCTGGCCAAGGACTCCGGCCGGATCGCTGGCGCGTTCGGCTACCTCCGCGACACCGGGAAGTTCGTGCTGTTCGAGGCGCCCGCGATCATCCTGGCCACCGGCGGGATCGGGAAGACCTTCAAGGTCACCTCCAACTCCTGGGAGTACACGGGCGACGGCCACGCGCTCGCACTGCTGGCCGGGGCGACCCTGCTCAACATGGAGTTCGTGCAGTTCCACCCCACGCACATGGTCTGGCCGCTGTCGGTCCGGGGGCTGCTGGTCACCGAGTCGGTCCGCGGCGACGGCGGGGTGCTGCGCAACTCCGAGGGCAAGCGGTACATGTTCGGCTACGTGCCTGACGTGTTCCGGGCCCAGTACGCCGAGACCGAGGAAGAGGCCGACCGCTGGTACACCGACCCGGACAACAACCGGCGCCCGCCGGAGCTGCTGCCAAGGGACGAGGTTGCCCGGGCGAACAACGCCGAGGTCAAGGCGGGGCGCGGGTCGCCGCACGGCGGGGTGTTCCTGGACATCGCCAGCCGCCTCCCGGCCGAGGAGATCCTGCGGCGGCTGCCGTCCATGCACCACCAGTTCAAGGAACTCGCTGACGTCGACATCACCAAGGAGCCGATGGAGGTCGGCCCGGCCCAGCACTACGTGATGGGCGGCGTGGAGGTCGACCCGGACACTGGCGAGTCCAAGGTTCCGGGCCTGTTCGCGGCGGGCGAGGTCTCCGGCGGGATGCACGGATCTAACCGGCTCGGCGGCAACTCACTGTCCGACCTGCTGGTGTTCGGCCGCCGGGCGGCGATAGGCGCGGCCGCGTACCTGGACGGGCTGGACTCGCGGGGCGGCGAGCGGCCGCGGGCTGGCGACGCGCAGCTGGACCAGGCGCGGGCGGAGGCTCTCGCCCCGCTTGAGCGGGCCGGCGGGGAGAACCCGTACGCGGTCCACTCCGAGGTCCAGCAGGTCATGAGCGACATGGTCGGCATCATCCGCACCGAGGACGAGATCAAGACCGCGCTCGCCGAGCTCGAGAAGCTGCGGGAGCGGGCCGGCCAGGTCAGCGCTGAGGGCGGCGCCGCCTACAACCCCGGCTGGCACCTGGCCCTCGACCTGCGCAACATCGTGCTGATCGCGGACTGCGTGGCCCAGGCAGCACTGGAGCGCCAGGAGAGCCGCGGCGGGCACACCCGGAACGACTTCCCGGAGATGTCGCCGGAATGGCGCAAGGTCAACCTGGTCTGCTCGCTGGACGGCGACCGGGTGGTCCTCAAGCAGCAGCCGATGAAGCCGATGCGACCCGATCTGCTCGGCCTGTTCGACGTGAGCGAGCTGACGAAGTACTACACCGAGGAAGAGCTGCCGCCCGTCCCAGCGGCGGCCGAGGAGACAAGCAAATGACTGAGCCGGTGACGACACAGAGCGAGAAGGTAGCTCTCCGGGTATGGCGGGGCGACGCCGGGCAGGGCGGCCTGACCGACTACCAGGTCGAGGCCAACGATGGCGACGTGGTCCTTGACCTGCTGCACCGGCTGCAGGCCACCCAGACGGGCGACCTTGCCGTGCGCTGGAACTGCAAGGCCGGCAAGTGCGGCTCCTGCTCGATGGAGATCAACGGGCGGCCGCGGCTGGCCTGCATGACGCGGATATCGATTTTCGAGCCAGGTGAGCCGATCACGATCACGCCGCTGCGGACCTTCCCGGTGATCAGGGACCTGGTCACGGACGTCTCGTTCAACTATGCCAAGGCGCGGGAGATCCCCTCGTTTGCTCCGGACTCCTCGGTTGGGCTGGGTGAGT
The DNA here is from genome assembly GCA_963815375.1 of uncultured Actinomycetota bacterium. Taxonomy (GTDB): domain Bacteria; phylum Actinomycetota; class Actinomycetes; order Streptosporangiales; family Streptosporangiaceae; genus JASHPR01. Next base: position 1,443,408 of record CAWFGX010000001.1, read on the forward strand.
TCCGGATGCAGCAGGTGGATGTGCAGCGGTCGCAGGAGTTCCGTAAGTGCATCGAATGTTATCTATGCCAGAACGTCTGCCACGTCATCCGTGACCACCCGGAGAACGAGCGCCCATTTGCGGGCCCGCGGTTCCTGATGCGGATAGCCGAACTCGAGATGCACCCGGCCGACACCGCCGACCGGCGCGACATCGCTCAGGATGACTTCGGCCTCGGCTACTGCAACATCACCAAGTGCTGCACCGAAGTCTGCCCGGAGCACATCAAGATCACCGACAACGCACTGATCCCGATGAAGGAGCGGGTCGCGGACCGCAAGTACGACCCGCTGGTCTGGCTCGGCTCGAAGATCTCCCGCCGTCCCCGCTCCTCCGGCACTCCCGCCGTTCCCGGCAAGGAGTAGTGCTCGCGGCTCAGCCAGCTGGGCCGCGTAAGTACGTGCATGTAGAAGCGCGGCGGGCAGCCTCACGTGCGGCCCGCCGCGCTCAGTTCACGAAGACGTGGGGGTTTCCTGTCGCGCTTGTGTCCGCGAGCGGACCATAGCTCGCCGAGATCGATGCTGTCGCCCCGTTGCAGGTGCCGTCTGACCCTGATGCCACCGTGTCGATCGGCTGATTGGTGAACGCAATGACCGACCCAGTGTTCGAGGCAGCGCCCGTCATCTTCGCAGCCGAGAAGATGCAGGTCACGGCCCCGACGACTGGAGCGGTGACAGCGAGCGTCACCTTTGGGGACGTGACGGTGACTGGGTCGCCCACGGCATCACTGATCGTCGTCTTGTGAGGTACGCCGAACTTCACGCTCTGCACGCTGATCGTGACACCAGAAATGCCGGTGAGATCCGCCGTGCAGTCGGCGGCCGGGACGGTCAGCGACGTCAGCGACAACGAAGCGGTACCGGGCCGGGCCGGGTCAGCCGTGACCTTCGTGGTGAAGGTTGACTTGGTGCAGGTGATCTCGATCGTGACCGAGAAGGAGGGATAGGAGAAAGCAAGCGTGAATGGCTTGCCTGTCTCCAGTCCGGCCTTGAGGACCGCGTTGACGGCTACGTTGGTTCCTCCGGTCTTGCGGGTGGTCAGCACGTGAGGCGTGGTGGCAGCCCATGCCGCTGCCACCGGGGCCACGATCACCAGCGCCGCGGCCGCCGCCGTCGTGGCCAGAAGCCGGTGAGTCATTCGCATTGGGTTGACCTCTTTCTGGTTAATTCCGAAACCGCGCTAGTGGCATGGCCAACGCGGCTGCGGGACGTGCGCGGGTCAGTTCACGAAGACGGCGGGGCTCCCGCTCGCGGTCGTGTCGGTCAGCGGGCCGAAGGTCACCGAGAACGCCATCGCCGGGGCCGTAGCAGTGGCCTTCGGGCACAGAGTGCTCGATCCCGTTGTCTCCAGGGTGTTGACGGCCTGGCTAGCGAAAATGAGCTGCGACCCGCTGTTCGACGCGTTGCCACTGATCTCAGCTGTCGAGTAGTTGCAGGTGATGGGCGTCTTCCCGCCTCCCACGAACGGTGAAAGGACGCTGAAGCTGACCGCCAGGGCGTCCCCTGCGGGCGGCGGGGTCGGCGACGGGGTGGGCGAGGGCGACGGACTCGGGGACGCGCTCGGAGTCGGCGTCGGAGTCGCACTCGGCGTGGGCGTCGGTGTCGGAGTCGGCGTCGCACTCGGCGTGGGCGTCGGCGTCGGGGACGCGCTATCCGCCGGGGCCGCCCTCAGGTCCGACGTCGGTGTCGCGGTCGGGGACGGGCTAGGCGTCGGGGACGCACTCGGTGAAGGCGATGGCGTCGGGGATGCACTCGGTGACGGGGTCGGGCTCGGGGTCGGGGACGCCGATGCGCTCGGCGACGGCGACGCACTCGGCGTGGGTGTCGGGGTTACGGAGGCGCTCGCCGAGGGGCATGGCGTGGGGCTCGGCGTCGGAGACGGCGTGGAACTCGCAGTCGGAGAGGCACTCGCCGTCGGCGATGGGGACGCGCTGGGCGTAGGCGTCGGGGAATCAGTCGGCGTAGGCGTCGGAGACGCGCTATCCGCCGGGGCCGCGCGCAGGTCCGACGTCGGTGTCGCGGTCGGCGTAGGCGTCGGAGACGGGGTCGGGGTCGGGGTCGGGGTCGGGGTCGGGCTGGGCGTCGGGGAATCGGTCGGCGTGGGCGTCGGGGAATCGGACGCGGTCGGCGTAGGAGTCGGAGACGAAGACGAAGACGTCACCGTCACCGGGAAGCCGCATGCATCGCTGATGGCCATCTGGGCCTGGGGCGAGAACGTGAACGTCAAGCTGCTGATGCTGCTCACCAGGCCGCCGGGCGCCGAGCAGTCAGAGGCGGTGACGGTGATCGCGGGCGAGGAGGTGTCCGCGGTGCCGGGCGTTGCCGGGTTCGAGGCGGCATCAGTAGTAAACGTTGCCTGGGTGCACTCGATCGTGACCTTGATGCCGAACGGGTCGAAGACGAGCGTGAGATCGGTCCCGGTCTGCAGCCCCGCCTGCAGCACATCCGAAACCGCGATGTTGGACCCTCCGGTGCTGCCGGTCGTCAGCACGTCAGTCGTGGGGCCGCCACATGCGGTTGCCGTCACGGCCACAGCCGACAAGACTGCGGCCGCCAGGAAGGGGGGCTTACGCACGGAGGCGACCGCCGCGAACAGGGGCTTACGCATGAAGGGCATACCCTTTCTGACTTAACTTCTGCTGCTTCGCAGTTATTGCTCATACTTAATGGAGATTTATGAGCAGATGGTAGATGGTAGTAGGTCAGCCCGGCAGTGGCCCGCACTACTGGCAGGTAGCTTGGATCAGCTTTGGCGCACACCCGGCGGGGGAGGCGACACCCGGCGGAGCTGGCTTGAATATCCTGGCTGCCGCGGAGCGAGGCGTAGGCCTCCGGAGTGAAGGGCTGCCATGTCGCACATGACCTACCTGGAGGCCTCGGTCGTCGGGCTCATCCAGGGCGTGACCGAGCTGTTCCCCGTGTCGAGCCTCGGCCACAACGTGCTCATACCCGCGCTTGTCGGGGGCAGCTGGTCCGCTGATCTGAACGTCGCCTCGCCGGAGTCGCCGTACCTGGCGTTCATTGTCGGACTGCACGTCGCGACCGCGATCGCGCTAGTGATCTACTTCTGGCGGGACTGGGTCCGGATCATCGGCGGATTCTTCAGCTCCATCCGGCACGGGCAGGTTGAGACCGTTGACCAGAAGCTGGCCTGGATGATCATTGTGGCCACGATCCCGGTCGGGATCGTCGGCCTGGTGTTCGAGCACGAATTCCGGGTGCTATTCGGCAAGCCGATCCGGGCGGCGATCTTCCTGCTCATCAATGGCCTGATCCTGTTCGCCGGTGAGAAGTTCCGGACCAGCAAGTCGAAGGCTGCTGACGCCGCCATCGCGGCAGGCACGCACCCGGCGAACGCCGATCCCGCCGCTGACAGCGCGGTCTCTGCGGCGGCCGCCACCCCGGCAGCGGCGGCCGCAGCCTCGGGCACGGCGACGTCGGGGAACACTGTGCCTGGCGGGCCGGCCCGGGCGAGCCGGCGGCCGCTGGCGCCGCCCAGATCAGGGGCAGCAGTGGCCCGGCTTCGCACGCCTCTGGGCACCGGGCCGCCCGGAAGCTGGAAATCTCCGACGCCATACAGTCCGACCAGCGGGTGTCCGCGCTGGGCCTCGTGCAGGCGCTGGTTATCGGGTCGGCGCAGATCCTCGCGCTGCTGGCCGGGATCAGCCGCGACGGGGTAGTCATGGTCACCGGCATGTTCCGCGGCCTGTCCCGCGAGGACGCCGCCCGTTTCTCGTTCCTGCTCTCGACCCCGGTCATCTTCGCGGCCGGAGCGCTCAAGGTCGGCGACCTGCTGGGCCCGCTTGGCAATGGCATCCGCGGCCAGGTGCTAGTCGGCAGCATCCTGTCCGGCATCGGCGCCTACCTGGCGGTGCGGTTCCTCATGCGCTACTTCCAGACCCGAACGCTGACGCCGTTCGCCATCTACTGCATCGTGTTCGGCCTCGGCAGCATTATTTACCTAAAATTGAAGTGACGTACCGGGCATCCCTACCCAGACGGTACCGTTGCCGGGTGTCGTATGAACTATCCGAATTAACCCTTCGCATGGCCGGTGAGATCGGCCAGTCCTGGCTTGATCAGATCACCGCCGCGCACGGCCCTGCGCGCTGGCTAGCAGCCCTTGACCAGCATGTGGCCGAGGTCAGGGATGCCCTGACCCGCCCGAGGGATCCCGCATGCGGGCCGGGCAACTGGCTGGACGTACCCGGGCTCATGGCCTACGCCAGTGGCTTCGTCGAGGCAGCGGTGGCGAGCGGCTGGCAGCAGCCGCGGGACGGGGAGCCGGACTGGGAGTCGTTCCGCCTCGCTGCTGTGTGCCACCTCGTGCAGGAGGCGCAGGAGAAGGCCGGGAACCTCCGCGGCGTCAGCTGAATCCGAGGCCGGTACACGTTCTGCCCCATGAATTTCGGGCCAGGCGGTTAGCGTCCGCCCGGGCCTGGGTCCGCAGGTAGCCTGCGGACCCAGGCCGGCCTCGCGGTCAGGGAAGCTGTCCTGGCTGCTGCACGATCGCAGAGGAGAGCAGCGCCTCCCAGCCCAGCACCTGGCCTTGCTTGATGTACCGGGTGCCGTCGGTACCGGTGTCCGTGTGCGCCTGTGTAGAGACGGACTCGTCGCCCATGTAGGTGTAGGTCACCGGGTTGATGACGAACTCCTGCTTGTACCAGCCGTCGATCACCATGTACAGGCCGATCCCGGAACGGCCCGCCAGGTCGGTCCCGCTGTCGAACTGAACGCCCGGCAGCTGTTCCAGGACGTGGTACATGGCGGCCGCCAGCTTCGGCGGGATCCAGACGCCGTCGTTCTCTGACTGAAGCAGGTTGGCGATCGCATTGAAGATCGCGACGTTATCCGGCGTCGAGTACCAGGGCATCGACGGCAGGTTGTCCGCGAGGATCACGGACTCCAGCTGCGCCGGGTCGGTGGGCAGCGAGTTCAGGTACGAGTAGGTGACGCTCTTCCAGCCGCCGATCGTCCCGCCACCCGAGTGACTGAAACCCAGCCGGCTGTGCACGACCGTGCTGGCCGGGAGACTGGCGGGAAAACCCGGCAGGCCCGCCACCTCGGTCCCGTCGACGCGGTACCACTGCAGGCCGTCGATCCGCTCGTCCGGGGGGCCGAACATGAACCCTCCGCCGCCCGCAGAGGAGGCCGCGGTCTCGGTCTTGACGAAGACCCACTCGTTCCCTGTCGGGGCTGGGCCTGACGATGCGGCCGCTGCCCGGGTTGCGTAATCGACGAGCTCCGCCTCAGTGCCCGCCCGGCCGAAGCTGGGACGGGCAAGATCCGGCAGCGGGGCCATTGGCCGGCCAGTCCAGGCAACGGACGGCTGTACCAGCCCCGGCTTGGCTCCCCTGACCGCGATAACCACGACGGCGCCGGCTACACACGCGGCGACCGCTACCAGGCCGGCCAGCCCCACTCGCAGCCCCCGGTGCTGTCGTCGCAATGCCCGGCCCGGTGTGCTGGAATGCCCTCCGCCGGTGGATCGGCGCGCCGGGCGGCTGACCTCTGCCAGCAGCAGTCGCTCGGCGGCGGGGCTCGGAGGTGCCAGCGGCACCTCATCACGCAATGTCATCAGCAGCTCAAGCTCGTTCATCACAGGTCTCCTTCAGCGGGCAGGCTGGCAGGGCTGGCAGAGGGTTCTGGCGAAGCGGGATCCAGGTCGGCGAGCTGACCGCGCAGCCGCCTGCGGGCCCGGCTTATCCTCGACTGGACTGTGCCGAGCGGCACCCCCGTGGCCATTGCCACCTGGCCGTAGCTCAGCCCGGCCCAGGCGACGAGCAGCAGCGCGTCGCGCTGTACCACTGGCAGCCTGGCCAGCGCGGCGGCCAGCCGCGTCTTCGCGTGGCCAGCGGTGACCGCGGCGTCGACCTGGTCGGTGAACGGCTCCGTCACCGGGTCGGTGCCGGTACGGGCGAGCATCCGGAGATGCGCGAGCTCGCTGCGCCGGTAACGGCCAACCATGTTCGTCGCGATGCCGTAGAGCCAGGGCAGGCAGTCACGCCCGTCCTGCCGGTAAGCCGCGCGCTGCCGGAACGCAATCAGGAAGGTCTCGGCCACCACATCATCGGCCGGCTGCGGGCCGATCCGCCGGGTGACGTAGCGCTGGATGGCGGGCGCGTGCCTGCGGAACAGCACCGCGAACTGCTCGGGATCGGACAGTGACCGGGCGACAACCGCGGCATCGTCGTCGGGTGCGGCGTGGCCCGCGGCAGCGGTGGAACTGCGGGCGTCGGGACTCATAGGCAGCCTTCCGGACAGGGACCACAAGGTCAGGACACCTGTCTTTGCCAGCTGGCCCGCCGCTTGTTCCCGTCCTCGGCCGAATTGCCTGGCGCGGTGCCTACTCGCCGCGGGAGCGCCGCGCCCGCAGGCGCGCCCGCTCCTTCGCGTCCAGCACCAGCTTGCGCAGCCGCACAGCCGCCGGGGTCACCTCGGCGCACTCGCCGTCGGCGCAGAACTCCAGAGCCTGCTCCAGCGACAGCAGCCGCGGCGGCACCAGCCGCTCGAGCTCCTCCCCCGTCGACTGGCGCACGTTCGTCAGCTTCCGCTCCCGGGTGATGTTCACGTCCATGTCGTCGGACCGGGTGTTCTCGCCGACGATCATCCCCTCGTACACCTCGGTGCCGGGCTCGATGAACAGGGTGCCCCGCTCCTGCAGCGAGAACATCGCGTACGGCGTGGCCGAACCCGTCCGGTCGGCCACAAGCGACCCGGTCGGGCGCATCCGCATCGGCCCGAACCACGGCTCGTAGCCGTCGAACACATGGTGGGCGATGCCAGTCCCCCGGGTGTCGGTGAGGAACTGGGTCCGGAACCCGATCAGCCCGCGGGCCGGGACCACGAACTCCAGCCGTACCCAGCCGGTGCCGTGGTTGGTCATGCTCTCCATGCGCCCCTTGCGCTGGGCGAGCAGCGATGTCACCGCGCCGAGGTACTCCTCGGGCACGTCCACGGACAGCCGCTCCACGGGCTCGTGCAGCTCCCCGTCCACCTCGCGGGTGACCACGGTCGGCCGGCCGACGGTGAGCTCGTACCCTTCCCGGCGCATAGTCTCCACCAGCACGGCGAGCGCCAGCTCGCCGCGGCCCTGCACCTCCCAGGTGTCTGGCCGCTCGGTGGGCAGCACCACGACCGACACGTTGCCGACCAGTTCGCGGTCCAGCCGGTCGCGCACCATCCGGGCGGTGACCTTGCTGCCCTTCTCGCGGCCGACCAGCGGCGAGGTGTTCACCCCGATCGTCATCGAGATCGCCGGCTCGTCCACGGTGATCAGCGGCAGCGGCCGCGGGTCGTCCGGGTCGGCCAGCGTCTCGCCGATCATGATGTCGCTGATGCCGGCCACCGCGATGATGTCGCCGGCCGCCGCGCTGGTCACCGGAACGCGTTCCAGAGCCTCGGTACGGAACAGCTCGGTGATCTTGACTCGCTCGATGGAGCCGTCCCGCCGGCACCACGCGGCCTGCTGGCCCTTGGTGATCGTGCCGGACACCATCCGGCACAGCGCGATCCGGCCCAGGTAGGACGAGGCGTCCAGGTTGGTCACGTGCGCCCGCAGCGGCTCCTCGGGGTCGTAGGCGGGCGGCGGCACGGTGTCGCGCAGCACTGCGAACAGTGGCTCGAGGTCGGGGGAGTCGGGCATCGAGCCGTCGTCCGGCCGCCGCAGCGACGCCCGTCCGGCCCGCGCCGACGCGTACACGATCGGGAACTCGATCTGCTCCTCGGTCGCGTCCAGATCGAGGAACAGCTCGTAGCAGGCGTCCACGACCTCGGCGGTTCGCGCGTCCGGCCGGTCCACCTTGTTGATCACCAGGATCACCGGCAGCCGCGCCTGGAGGGTCTTGCGCAGCACGAACCGGGTCTGCGGCAGCGGCCCCTCACTGGCGTCCACCAGCAGCAGCACGCCGTCGACCATGGACAGACCGCGCTCAACCTCGCCGCCGAAGTCCGCATGGCCGGGCGTATCCACGATGTTGATCGTCAGCCCGCCATGACTCACCGCGGTGTTCTTGGCCAGGATCGTGATCCCTTTCTCCCGCTCCAGGTCGCCAGAGTCGAGCACCCGCTCAGCGACCTGGGCGCCCGCGCGGAACGCTCCTGACTGCCACAGCATCGCGTCGACCAGAGTGGTCTTTCCATGATCGACGTGCGCGACGATCGCGACGTTGCGCAGGTCGTCGCGGGTCGCGAGGCGGGCAGAGGTGGTAGGCATGCGGCAATACTCCGGTTGGACAGGGAAAGCGCCATGATCACGGCAAGCACAGCATATTCGTTCTGAATATCTATAACGAATTCCGCCGCTCCCTCATGCCCCCAGGCCGACGTCGTCAGCGCCTGACGCCCTCCCCTCCCCCCGGCACCGCCAGCCCCGCAGGCCGCCCCGTAAGCACCGGCATCGGCAGCCCGCAGGCCGCCCGAGCCGCCGAGAGAGTGGTAAATTACTCGAATTTACGTTCGATGAGACGTATCCTGACTTCATGGCAGGTTACGTTCCCCCCGGCTGGCCAGTCGGCGTGCACCCACCGGACAGCGAGCGATTCGAGAAGACGGCGGTGAGCTGGCTGCTTGACGTGGTGCCTCCTGACTACCGCGTGCACGGCGTCCTGCTGAGGCACCCAGCGGCGCTGGCAGCACTGGCGAAGCATCACCTGGCCGCGTGCGTGCAGGGGGCGCGCGAGGGGTACCGGTCCGCGCGCTCGGAGCTCGGTGCGCAACTGCCACGTCAAGGGGTAGAGGCGGTGCTCGCTGCCTACCGCGCCGAGGGCGGGAGGCTAGTCAAGACCGAGCAGGCCGTGGACCTCGTGGCCCGGGCGCTTCGCGGAGAGGTCTTCACGCAGCCCACCGCGAAGGGTGCCGGGCCGTCGGTGCCCGGGGAGACAGGGTTGAGGCCAGCCCCCAAGCATGGGACTGCCCCGGGGCGCACTGTGTCCGTCAGGACTGGCACGGCCGCGCTCAGCCGGGGCCGGGGCAGCCCCAGACAGCAGGGTCGCTCTACGGTTCCGGCAGGGCCATCCGGAACCACACCGCCTTCGCAGCCCGCGCGTAGGTCACGCCCCAGGCCGACGCGAGCTCGGCCGGCAGCAGAAGCCCGCGCCCGCTGACGCGCTCGGCTGCCTCCGCGGCCGAGTGTGGCAGGTCCGTGTGCAGCAGCGCGGGCCGGCGGTCCAGGACGGCTATCTCGACCGCCCAGCCGTGGAGGCCGCCGCGCGCGGTGCTGATTCGCGCGTCCGCCAGCAGCCTGCACGTGACCTGCACCGGAGTGCCCGCATGGAGCACGGCGTTGGTGACCAGCTCACTGGTCAGCAGCACCGCGTCGTCCACCAGCGCATCCAGCGCGCCCCATGTGTCGGGCCGCCCCAGCGAGCCAGGCACCTCTCGCGCATCCGCCGTCCCGGACCCTTCTCGCTGACTGGAGCCTTCCCTCGGGCTGGGCACGTCCAGCGGGCCGGGCGTTTCCCGCGTCTCCGGCGCGCTGCGGGCGGAGAGGTCGCGGGCGCAGCCGGTCAGGTCCCAGGAGCGCAGAGTGTCGCGGACGAAGCGGCGCGCTTCCGCGGCGGCCGTCGGCTCGGGCTGGTACGCGGCGGTCGCCACAAGATCTTGTCGTGTCTCTAAGTAAAACATGGATAACTCATCGTGACAGAATGACGCGCCGTTTACCGCAAGAAGCGGGCAGCCCGCGTCAATCCGCCGGCCGGGACCATCCGGCGCCGGCGACGTACTCCCGGACGATCCGGGCAGGAACTCCGGCAACGACGCAACGATCGGGCACTGTTCCGCGCACGACGGACCCGGCCGCCACGACGACATTCCGGCCGATGCACGCACCGGGCAGGACGACCGTTCCCGCACCAAGCCAGGTCCCGGCACCGATGGACACCGCGTTGTTCACCGGCCACTGCCGCCCTATCGGCACGTCCGGGTCCCAATAGCCGTGATTCTGGTCGGTGATGTAGACGTACGGGCCGGTGTACACGTCATCGCAGATCTGGATCGAGTAGTGCGCCACGATGTGGCTGCCCCGCCCGATGACACAGCGGTCCCCCACCCGCAACACCGGCCGGTCACCAAGGTCCTGCCCGGGGGTCATGCCCGCCGAGATCGTGACCTGGTCTGAGATCAGAGTCTCGTCCCCGATCTCGATCCACTGCTCGCCGAACACCGCGCCGGTCGGGAACGCCATCAGCGACCGCGGGCCGAACTCGGCGAACCGCCGGCCAGCGGGCGAGTCGGCGGTGATGGTCCCGGCGCGCTGCAGCGCCCGCCATGCCGCGTGCGCCAGCCTGGACGCGGCCGCCCGCCGCCGTCGTTCCAGCACGCCCCACCACGACATGGCGGACAACGGTACTAGGCCTGCTGCTTGATCGTTTCGAGGGCCAGGCGCGGGGTGCGGGCGCCACGCGGGAGGGCTAGCGGGGGGCCGTGCTGGCGGCTAGCTGGCCGCAGGCGCCGTCGATCTCACGGCCGCGGGTGTCGCGGATCGTCACCGGGATGCCGCGCCGCTCCAGCCGCTCGGTGAACTCGTCCGTCGCGCCGGGCTCGGACGCTGTCCAGCGTGAGCCGGGTGTCGGGTTGAGCGGGATCAGGTTCACGTGCGCCGGATGGCCGGCCAGCAGGCGCGCGAGCGCCTCGGCCCGCCAGGCGTGGTCGTTCACGTCGCGGATCATCGCGTACTCGATCGACACCCGGCGCCCGGACGCGTCTGCGTAGCGCCAGGCCGCGTCGAGCACCTCAGCGATCTTCCAGCGCTTGTTGACCGGCACCAGCTCGTCGCGCAGCTCGTCATCGGGTGCGTGCAGGGAGACGGCCAGCCGTACCGGCAGGCCCTCGGCGGCCAGCCTGCCTATAGCCGGGACCAGGCCCACGGTTGAGATGGTCACCGCACGGCGGGACACCCCAAGGCCGTCGGGCACTGGGTCGGTGATCCGCCGTACCGCTGACAGCACCCGGGAGTAGTTGGCCAGCGGCTCGCCCATGCCCATGAACACCACGTTGGAGACCCTGCCGGGCCCGCCGGGCACCTCGCCAGCAGCCAGCGCCCTGGCCCCGGCCACCACCTGGGCGACGATCTCGGCCGCGGACAGGTTGCGGGTCAGTCCCGCCTGGCCGGTAGCACAAAACGGGCACGCCATGCCGCAGCCGGCCTGCGACGACACACACATCGTCACCCGGCCCGGATACCGCATCAGCACCGACTCGACTCTTGCCCCATCGGTCGCGCGCCACAGCGTCTTGCGGGTCTGGCCATGGTCGCAGGACAGCTCGCGCTCCGGGGTGAGCAGCCGGGGGAGCAGCGCCTCCGCCAGCGGCCCGCGGGCTGCGGCCGGGACGTCGGTCATGGCTGAGGGGTCGTCGGTCAGCCGGGCGAAGTAGTGCCTGGACAGCTGATCAGCACGGAAGCGCTTGTGTCCGAGCCGCTCGGCAGCGGCTCTGCGCTCGGCCGGCCCGAGGTCCGCGAGGTGCAGCGGCGGGCGGGCCGAGGCGTGCTGACCGACCGTCACCCTGCCTCCGTTCTGTGATCTGTCATGACGTTAGCGGGGACGCCGCGCCAAGCCGCCAGGTAAACCCTCGCTTAGCAGCTGCAATTCGGTAGATTTCGTGCCATGCCGACGCTGCGCCGCCCGGGCGGTCAGGCCAGGATATCCGCAGGTCCTGGGAGACCGCGCGTGCTGCTGGATAGCCAGAGCCCTTACGGGAGCCGGCGCGTGACCGTGGAGTATGACGGCGCAACGACGGCTGCCTACATGCACTCCGAGGACTCGCCGATCGCGGCGACCTGGATCGCGAACCATGCCCCGGCCCCTCCCGCCGTCGACCGCGCCCGGCTGGATGCCGGGGAGGCGCCCATGATGCCCGCGACGCACACCAAGCACCCGGACGGCAGGCCCGTGCCGGATCGCGGGGCACTGCGGGCAGTGTGGTTCGAGGAAGGCGATGGCGTCGTGATCCTGGAGTACGGCGGCCTGCTCGCGGCCCTTCCAGGGTGGGCTTCCATGTCCCGGGGCATGCCGGGCTACTGCCGCGACGTGATCGGGCAGACCCCGTTCGGCTGGTCCCTCGATGACGCGATGGAGGGCCTGGGCGCGCGTGCGGCGCTGGCCGAGGACTTCTGGCGGTGGCGGGCCGACGAGGGCTCGTGGGCCGACTTCCAGCAGGGGCTGTTCGGGCATCTGCTCGGCAAGCTCGGCCCGGGCGCCAGGTACTGGGACGTCGGCGGCGATAGCCAGCCACCGGTCGGGGTCACCGAGCGGCCGCCTGCCGGGCTGCGGACCTACACGATCCTGTCGACGGCTGGCATGAGCTGCCAGCGCATGCCGGTCATCGAGCAAATGGGCGACGCAGCGGCCGCAGGCGCAAGGATCGAGCTGGCCATGGCGACGACTCTGCCCAGCACGGCCGCAGCGAGGATCTTCCTGTGGCTGGGCCAGTACCCGTGGCGGGAGGTGGACTGGCTCGGGCCCGGGCAGTGCATCCCCTGGTACCACGAGCCGTCCACGTTCCCGCTCGGCCGCGGCGACGCTGTGCTGCTGCTCGACAAACCGGGCAGTCTGCTGGGGCCCGAGGTGCCCGACCTCTCGGGGTACTCATTCGGCGGCGAGCCGGTCCGGTGGCTCTGGATGGTCCCGGTGACCGAACGGGAGCGCCGGCTGGCCGCCGAGCGGGGCCCGGCCAGCCTGATCACGCACCTGGCGGCGCAGCGCCGCAGCTGGGTCGTGAGCTAGCGCGCCGCCGTGCGGCACCCCAAGGAGGCGTGGCTTCAGTGGGCTGCGTGCGGAACGAAGACGCTCAGCAGCAGCCAGGCCACTGGGGCGACAAAGATAAGCGAGTCCAGCCGGTCCATGGCGCCACCGTGCCCAGGGAACACCGTGCCCATGTCCTTGATTTCCAGATCCCGCTTGATCATGGATTCCACGAGATCGCCGATGATCGCGGCGATCGCCGCGGCGGCGCCGAGGATCAGGCCCTGCCAGACGTGAGCGTGCAGTAGCCACGGCAGCGTGATCGCCCCGACCGCAAGGCAGGCCACGAGAGAGCCGACGGAGCCCTCCCATGTCTTCTTCGGGCTGATGCGCGGCACCATCAGGTGGCGGCCGAGGAGTATCCCGGCGAAGTAGCCGCCGACGTCGCTGACGACCGGCAACGCCACGAAGATCAGCGTCCGCCGGGCGCCGTCGGGCATCGACAGCATGAGGGGCACGAAGACGCCGAGCATCGGAACGTAGATGAGCGTGAACACGCTCGCGGTCAGGTCGCGCAGATAGCCTGCGGAGCCGCCGGGCAGCCGCCAGGCCATAAGCACCAGTACCGTGCCTGCCAGCGCCGCCAGCCCGGACTGCGCGCCGTACCAGTACGTCAGCGTGAACATCGCGACGCCGCCCGCGCCTATAGGGACCAGCGGGAGACGAATGCCGCGCTCTGCCAGCGCCTGCCGCAGTTCCCAGAGCGCCAGAGCCCCTAGGGCGCCGACATAGAGCAGGAATGTGGCCTTCACCGTGAACAGCGTCAGCAGGACCAGCCCGCCGAGCACGAGGCCGATGGCCGCAGCCACTGGGAGGTTGCGGCCGGTCCTGGTCGGCTTCGGCTCGCTGCCCGGCCCGGCCTCCCCCTGCACTAGCCGCCCACCAGCGTCATCCGGCACAGGACTGGCCTTCCTGACCGAGCGTGCTCCCCCCATGGCGCGTGTCACGTCCCAAGCTATACCTCGAGAAGCTCGGCTTCCTTGTGCCGGAGCAGCTCATCTACCTGGGAGACGTAGGTATGCGTGAGGTCCTCGAGCTCACGCTCCGCCCGCCTTCCGTCGTCCTCGCCTGCCTCGCCATCCTTGACCAGTTTGTCGAGCGTGTCCTTGGCGTGCCTGCGAATGTTGCGGATCGAGACCCGGCTGTCCTCGGCCTTGTGCCGCGCGACCTTGATGAACTCGCGGCGGCGTTCCTCTGACAGCTCGGGGAAGACCACGCGGATGATCGTGCCGTCGTTGGACGGGTTCACCCCCAGGTCGCTGGACCTGATGGCCTTCTCGACCGCGGACATGGATGACTTGTCGTACGGCTCGACGATGACCATGCGGGGCTCGGGCATCCGGAACGACGCCAGCTGGTTCACTGGCGTCTGCGTCCCGTAATACTCTGCCGTGATCTTGTTGAACATGGAGGGATGTACCCGGCCGGTGCGGATGCCGCCGAATTCTTCCTTGGCGACAGCGACGGCCTTCTCCATCTTCTCCTCGGCTTCGAGAAGGGTCTCGTCAATCACTTCCGACTCCCGTGCCTGCGTCGGCGTCCCGGTACGCATTCTGGCGTACTGCTGTTCCCATGGTGCGCCCGGCTGTTCCCATGGTGCGCCCGACCCGGGGAATCATCCCATGGAGGGCCATCAATGCGCGAACCGGCCCACCAGCGTGCCGATCCGCTCACCACGCACGGCCCGCAGCACATTGCCCTTACCCATCAGGTCGAACACAACGATCGGCAGGTCGTTGTCCATGCACAGGCTGACCGCCGTGGCGTCCATGAACTTCAGTCCGCGCCGCAGCACCTCGCCGTAGTCAAGCCGGTGGAACCGGACCGCGTCTGGCATCTCCCGGGGGTCAGCGTCGTAGACCCCATCCACCTGAGTGCCCTTGAGTACCGCCTGGGCGCCGATCTCCAGCGCACGCTGTGCGGCGCAGGTGTCCGTTGAGAAGAACGGGGCTCCCAGGCCAGCGCCGAAGATCACAACCCGGCCTTTCTCCAGGTGCCTGATCGCTCGCCGCGGGATGTAAGGCTCGGCAACCTGGCCCATCGTGATGGCGGTCTGTACCCGGGTTTCCAGGCCCAGCTTCTCCAGCACGTCCTGCAGGGCCAGGCAGTTGATGACCGTGCCGAGCATGCCCATGTAGTCCGCGCGCGCCCGGTCGATGCCGCGCTGTGACAGGGCCGCGCCGCGGAACATGTTGCCGCCGCCGACAACGGCCGCGACCTCCATACCCTCCCGAACGACGGCTGAGATCTCCCGTGCGAGATGCGCCACCACGTCCGGGGAGATCCCTAGCGGCTCGCTGCCGGCGAAGGCCTGGCCGGACAGCTTCAGTACGACCCGGTGCCAGCCTGGGCTGCGCTTGCCGTATGACATGGCCCGGTCTGCCACCGGCGCACTGTCCGCCAGGGTGCCGTTAGCCGAGGCACGGTCGGCCGCTGGCGCGGCGTCCGCCCTGGCATCTTCTGCCGGGACGTCGCTGCGGCGCGTGGTGCCGTCCTCCACGGGGCGCATCCTTCCCTCGTCGGCTGGCTGCCTGGCCGGGTCAGGAGTGGTTTCAGCCCACCTGCCCGACCTGGAACCGGGCAAACCCGACTACTTGCGCGCCGTGCTCCGCAAGCAGCTGCTTGACCTGCTTCTTCTGGTCCCTCACGGAGGCCTGCTCGACCAGCACGACATCCTTGAAGAACGCGTTCAGGCGGCCGTCGACGATCTTGCTGATCGCCGCCTCCGGCTTCCCTTCCTCGCGGGTCATCTGCTCGGCGATGCTGCGCTCGTGCTCCACGACGTCAGTGGGAACCTCATCGCGGGTCACGTAGCGCGGCCGCATCGCAGCGATCTGGTGCGTGATGTCCTGCGCCACGTCCGCCACGTCGCCGGACGCTGGCTCGAATTGCACAAGCACACCGAGGGTCGGCGGCAGCGCCGGGTCAGACTTGTGCAGGTAGCTGGCGACAAAGCCACCGACCAGGCGGGCGAACCGGCCGAGTTCTACCTTCTCCTTAAGCGCCGCGCCGGCTTCCTCGATCAGCTCCTGGGTCGTCTGGCCCGGTCGGACTGTGATGCCTAGCACGGCCAGCCTGTCCCCGGCATCTGAGGCCAGCGCAGCCTCGGCGATGTCGGAGGCCACCTGCTGGAACAGTTCGGTCTTGGCGACGAAGTCGGTCTCGCAGTTGAGCTCAAGGAGCACGCCGGAGCCAGTGCCGTCGAGCTCGGCTGTGACCAGACCCTGGGCTGCCGTCCGCTCTGCGCGCTTGTTGACGTCCTTTGCGCCCTTGATGCGCAGGAGCTGAACCGCAGCATCGTAGTTGTCGGCCTCCACGAGGGCGTTCCGGCAGTCGAGCATGCCGGCGCCGGTCTGCTCGCGGAGCCGCTTTACATCCGCCGCGCTGTAGTCCATGTCCTCATCTCTCGTTATCTCGTCGTAGGCAGCCGCCGCTGTGTGCTGTCAGCCTCTGCCGGCGGTCGCGGGCCTTCGCCGGGCCGGGCGCTGGCTAGCTGTCGGTGTCCTGGGCGGCGACAACCTCGCTGACGGATGCCGCTTCGGTGGTTTCCTCGGCACCGGCGCCGTCGTCCACGGGGGCGCTCGCTTCTGCGTGCGCCTCATCGGCCGGGGTCGCGCCACTGGTGTCCTCGCCGTCGGCGGGCCGGTGCTCCAGCAGCTCGCGCTCCCATTCGGCGAGCGGCTCCTCGGTGCCGAGTATGCCGTCAGCAGGCTGCGCGGATGGCTTCTCCTCGCCCGCAGCCTGCCCGGCCCGCGCGATCAGGCCGTCGGCAACTGCGTCGGCGACGACGCGGGTCAGCAGGGAGACACTGCGGATCGCGTCGTCGTTGCCAGGAATCGGGTAGGTCACCTCATCCGGGTCGCAGTTCGTGTCCAGGATCGCAATCACAGGGATGCCCAGCTTGCGGGCCTCGCTGACCGCGATGTGCTCCTTCTTGGTGTCGACGACCCACAGCGCGCTCGGCACCCGCGACATGTCCCTGATGCCGCCGAGGGAGCGCTCCAGCTTGTCCCGCTCGCGCCTCAGGTGCAGCAGTTCCTTCTTGGTCAGGGAGGAGCCGGCGACGTCGTCGAAGTCCATCTCCTCGAGTTCCTTGAGCCGCTGAAGCCGCTTGTAGACGGTGCTGAAGTTGGTCAGCATGCCGCCCAGCCAGCGCTGGTTCACGAACGGCATCCCAACACGGCGGGCCTGCTCGGCGATGGCCTCCTGGGCCTGCTTCTTGGTGCCGACGTACAGGACAGAGCCGCCGTGCGCGACCGTCTCCTTGATGAACTCGTAGGCGCGGTCGATGAAATTCAGCGACTGCTGGAGGTCGATGATGTAGATCCCGTTGCGCTCCGTGAAGATGAACCGCTTCATCTTGGGGTTCCAGCGCCGGGTCTGGTGACCGAAATGGACGCCGCTTTCAAGCAGCTGCCGCATGGTGACGACCGGTGCCATGCCGGTGTCCCCCTTCTCTCTTGCGCCTGCCCGAGGGCGTGGGCGCTCGCCGGTTATCTCCTGGCGTCCGTACGCACTCACCGCGGGACTACGTCCCGCGGACCGGTGAGATGCGTTCCGCCAGGTGCCGGACACCGGCACCCCTCGCGGCTTGCGGACGCGCGAATTTTGCCGCCGGGCACGTGCGCATGCGCAAGCTCCGGCTGGCTACTAAGTAGTCTACCGCGCCCTGCCAGCCCACTCGCGCCGCTTCAGCACGTCCCAGGAACGAATGGCGCTGGATGGCGCTGGTAAGCCTCCGCGCTTACTGGGCGCCTTCGTGCCCGCGCGGTGTCAGGCCCGCGGGTGCGCCTGGCGGTAGGCGGACAGCAGGCGCTCGACCGACACGTGCGTATAGATCTGGGTGCTGGACAGCGACGCATGGCCGAGGATCTCCTGCACGCTTCGCAAGTCCGCGCCGCCTTCGAGCAGGTGCGTGGCAGCGGTATGGCGCAGCCCGTGCGGCCCGGTATCGGGAATCGACCCGGCCACGGCAGCGATCCTCGCGTGGACCACACGGCGCGCGGCCCGCGGGTCCAGCCGCCCGCCGCGCGCGCCCAGGTAGAGCGCCTGTCCCGACCGGCTTGTGGCAAGCCTGGGGCGTCCGGTGTCCCGCCACTGGCGCACGGCCCGCGCTGCCGGGATGCCGATCGGGACGACGCGCTCCCGGCTGCCCTTTCCCATGACCCTGATCATCCGCCGCTCGTCGTCGAGGTCGCCGAGGTCCAGGCCGCAGAGCTCGCTGACCCGGATCCCGGACGCGTAGAGCATCTCCATGATCGCCGTGTCACGCCACTCGACCGCGGCCGCTTGCGGATCCTCCGGCCGCTCGGGGTTCGGCGGTCCCGCGAGCACCGTCGCCATCTGGTCCTGCGCCAGGACGCTCGGAAGATGCCGGGCGATCCTGGGCGTACCGAGCAGTGGCCCCGGGTCAGTGTCCAGCCACCCCCGGGAGTTCGCGAACGCGGTGAACGCCCTGGCTGCCGCCGCCCGGCGGGCCAGTGTCGCCCGGCCCTTTCCCTCGGCGTGCTGGGTCGCCAGCCAGGCCCGGATGACGCCGATGTCCAGCGCCTCCAGGTCCTCAAGGCCGCTCAGCGCGGCATAGTTCAGCAGGGCGCCGACGTCGCCCAGGTACGCGCGGACGGTGTGCGGCGACAGACCGCGCTCCGCCGCCAGATGCCGCTCGAATGCCGCCAGCCGCTCAGCAAGCCATTCGGGAAGGGCGCCTTGGCGGTCGGCGCCCGCATGCCGAGGGCCCTCATGCCGGATGAACTTACGGCCGGTGCCCGCATGCCGGGCGCGCTGCGGCTGGGATCCTCGCGTCGGCCCGGAAAGGTCCATGCTGACAGTGTCCTGCTGCCCTGCGCGGCAGGCTGCCAACGCGCCCAGGCCTCGCTGACCGGCATAGCCGCGCGCTCACGCCAGCGCGGAGCACGACCTTATGGAGCACCGCCTTATGGACCTGGCGGCGGTGCCTCTTCCAACGGATCGCGCGACCACGTCACAGACTCGCCAGCAGTAACCGAGGCAGGCACAAATGGTCCCGTCGCCGGGACGTTCAGGTGCCATCCGTTGTCGAGGACAACGCGCAGCGCGCCGTTCTTGAATCCGACCGCTGATAGCACCCGCGAGCCAGTGCAGCGCTCGATCTCGTCCTGGCCCAGCTCGCCAAGAGTCTTGGGGCTGGCGCCGGGAGCCGTCAGCGGGCCGTTGGTCAGCAAGGCGTCCGGTCCAACGATGATCTCCCCTGGTGGGTCCAGCCGGAACCGTACTGTCTCATCCCAGTCGACCGCCGTCACCTGGCTGTCCCGGAGCGGAAGGATCCACCGGTCGGGCAACTCATTAATCTCGGCGGCCATTGCGGCTCATCTCCTCGCTCATCGGGCGAATAGGTCGTAACGCGTTCATCCTTACCCGGAACCCGTCGCTCACACTCGGTCCGGATCAGCCCGGCTTGTGCCGATGGCCGGAGGCCGGTGATGCCCAGGTCATAGATTGTTTTCTCGTGACGCAAGCCAAGATCCGGAAGGCAGGTGACGCGGATCTGGAGCTGCTCGCCCGCCTCCGCCGCGAATTCACGCGTGAGCAGGAAGGTGATCACGGCGACCCGGGCTTCGAGGACAGGTTCGCGGCCTGGTTCGAGCGGGAGTCCGCACGCCGGATCACCTGGCTGGCGGAGGTCAACGGGCATCCCGTCGGGATGATGAACCTTGCCGTCTTCGAGCGGATGCCACGGCCCGGCCGCAGGGCCAGCCGCTGGGAATACCTCGGCAACGCGTTTGTCCTTGCCGCATACCGCGATCAGGGCATAGGCACGAGACTCATGAACGAAGTCCTGAGCCATGCTCACGAGAACGGTTTCGCCCGCGTCGTGCTCAGTCCGACCGAGCGAGCCATCCCGTTCTACCGTTGTGCCGGGTTCGCCCCGGCCGATTCCCTGATGCTCTGGACTCCGCCCGGTTAAGCAGGCACCTCAGGCACCCTTACGAACTCGCCAGCCTGCGGGACCGCGCTCCACAAAGCCGGCGGCGGCGAGCGCGCCTAGGCAGCCGAGGGCGGTATCAAGGTCGACGCCCGCCGCGACCGCGATGGCGGCAGGGCCACTGCCAGTGCGCGCCGGAACGGCCTCGAGGACGGCGGTCGCGACCGGGTCGAGGCTGTCCCTTGGGTAGGCCGGGCCGCGCCGCCGGGGCCCAAGTCCTTCGCCTACTGGGGATAGGTGCTCAATGACGTCCTGGGCTCTGGTTACAAGCACCGCGCCCCATTCGCGGATGATCTCGTGGCAGCCTTCGGACTGGTTCGAGGTGACCGGGCCCGGCACAGCCATGAGGGGGCGGTTCAGGTCGCGCGCGTGCCCGGCGGTGCTCAGCGCACCGCTGCGCAGCGCCGCCTCGACGACAACCGTGCCGCAGCTCAGGGCCGCGATGACCCGGTTGCGGATCAGGAACCCCGGCCTGGTTGGGCCACGGTCCGGTGGCCACTCGCTGACGACGCAGCCCTGCCCGGCGATGGCCGCGAACAGCTGGTCGTGGCCCCTGGGGTAGCCGTAGCTGATCCCGCTGGCCAGGACTGCGACCGTGACCCCCTCGGCACCGAGCGCGCCGCGGTGCGCCGATGCATCGATCCCATAGGCGCCACCGCTGACCGATGCCCAGCCTCTCTCGGCCAGCGCGGCGGCCATCTCGACGGCGACATGCTTGCCGTAGGCGGTGGCTGCCCGCGCCCCCACAACCGAGACCGAGCGCAGGCAGGCGAATCGCAGGTCGGCACCGCCGCATACCCACAGCAGCAGCGGCCGGGCGTCACCGAGCACGTCCAGCTGGGTAGGCCACTCCGGGTCACCGGGGCACACGATGCGCATGCCCTCGCGCTCCCAGGCAGCGAGCCTGGAGTCGGGCGGGACCGAGGCCAGCCGCGCAGCCCACCGTTCGATCGCCCGGGCCAGCCCCGACCTGCGGCTCCCCGCATCGGCGGACGCCCCCGGCGGACGGCCCTCGCAGACCGCCGCGAACACCTCCGCCGGGCTCGACGTGCGCAGCAGCCCGCCAAGCGTCAGGTCACCCGGCTCGGCCACGAAGCTCAGCGCGATCCGCCCGAACCGCTCCCGGTCGATCGTTCCGTTCATCGGCATAACCTCCGGCTACGACGCTGCCGTAAACCGGCTCCCGGCCACCGAGGGCAGCAGAACGCTGTGGACGCACGGACCGGTACCAGGCTGGCTGTGGACACAGCGGCACCGAATTGTCAGGCCCACGTGCTACCCCTGCCGGGCCTTCCGGGACAGGTCCCGGATCACCTATGAAAGCCGTGCCGGGCTGGGATCTGGCATCCTCCTGACATGACGCGTGAGCGGCCAGGAATCGAGACTGCGGCCGTACCCCCCACGCCGGGATACGAGGCCAGGTATGGCGGATGGAACCGGCGGAGCCTTCGGGTCCTCGTCATCACACTCGTTTTCTGCGCCGCCGCGTTCCTGCCGACGATGCCGGTGTGGCTGCGGATCACGGATCTCGTGTTCTTTGGCGGCGGCACGCTGCTCATGCTGGCAGCGAGCATGGGCAGGCCAGTGGCGGTGCGGGTGAACGCGGCCGGCATCACATTGCGCCGATCACCGCTTTTCCGCAGCTCGACCGCGCAGACCTATCCCTGGCCGGAGGTCGAGCAGGTCGTCATCTGGCGCATTTTCAACACCGACTACGTCGGCATCCGGCAGGTGCCGGGAGCCCCGCCGCTCAGCGGGCGCTTCAGCGGACGCACGTCCGGGCGGGCGGCCGCGCTGACGTCCGGGCTGCAGCCTGAGGTGGGGGTCACCGGCGTGCCTGCCAGCAACTGGGTCCTCGACCGGGAACGGCTCACGGCCGCCGTCGCGCAGTTCGCGCCGCACATCCAGGTCGTGGACCTGACCACGCCGGGCGCTCCGGCCTGATCAATCTGGCGGCGCCCGCTTCGCCAGCCCAGCTCGATCGCACTGGCCCCCCGCCGCGAAGGCTCCGGATCGTACGGTGGTGGGTGCGAGGGTAAGGGGGATCTGTGATCGAGGAGCTGGCGCGGGATCGACTCGGCTTCCAGGAGCTTCGTCCTGGGCAGCAGCCTGCGGTCGAGGCACTGGCCGCCCGGCGGGACGTGCTGGCGGTACTGCCGACCGGTGCCGGTAAATCGGCGATCTACGAGCTGGCTGGGATCCTGCTGGACGGGCCGACGGTTGTCGTGTCTCCGCTGATCGCGCTTGAGGATGATCAGCTGGCCCATTTGCGTGCCGCTGGCTTGCCCGCGATCGTCCTCAACTCCCAGCAGTCGGCCAGCGCGCATGCGGCCGCGCTGCTCGCGTCATGCGATTCCGGTACGTTTATCTTCCTCTCGCCGGAGCAACTGGCAAACGGGCAGACCCGCGAAACGCTGCGGCGCGCCCGGCCGGGCCTGTTCGCCGTTGACGAAGCGCACCTGATCAGCCAGTGGGGTCACGACTTCCGCCCCGACTACATGATGCTGGGAGCACAGGCCGAGGCGATCGGCGCACCGGTCCGCCTCGCCCTGACCGCGACAGCCGCCCCGCCAGTGCGCCAGGAAATCATCCGGCGCCTGGGCCTGCGTGATCCCGCGGTGGTGATAGGCGACTTCGACCGGCCGAACCTCCACCTCGCGGTGAACCATTTCCGCACGGTCGCCGACAAGGAACGCGAGGCTGTGCGCGTGGCGCGCGAACTGCGCGGCCCCGGAATCGTCTATGCGGCAACGCATGCCAGCGCCCAGGCGGCACAGGAGGCACTCGCGTCAGCGGGCGAGCAGGTCAGGCTGTATCACGCTGGCCTGAGCGGTCGCGAGCGGCGCGACGCGGCCACGGCATTCCTGGACGGTTCTGCCCGCATCATCGCGGCCACGGTCGCGTTTGGCATGGGGATCGACAAGCCGGACGTCCGCTGGGTGCTGCACTTCGATCCACCGCCCTCGCTGGACGCGTACTACCAGGAATTTGGACGCGCAGGCCGGGACGGCGACCCATCTGAGGTACGGCTTTCCTACCGTTACGAAGACTTCGACACGGCGCGTCATCTGATCGCGAGGGCTGTCCCCAGCACGGCCGTCGCACAGGTCGCAGCCGCACTTGCGGCTGGCCAGCGGATCGAACCCGGCCAGCGGCAGCAGACGGCCGCGCTCGCCCGCCTGGCTGATCTCGGTGCGGCGGCGTGGCAGGCGGACGGAGACGTCAGCTGGGCGGGGACAATGACCGTCAGGGAGGCGCTGGAGGCGTCCGAAAAGGAAACCGAACGCGAGAACGAGATAGAGCGCACACGGCTGACGATGATGCGCCGCTACGCCGAGCACACTGGCTGCCGTCGTTCCTTCCTGCTCACCTACTTCGGGCAGGATTACCCCGGCCCCTGTGGCAACTGCGACAACGACCTCGCTCCCGCCGAGCCCGCGCCAGTGTCGGCCCCCTTCGCAATAGGCGCCCGCGTCGTGAGCGAGCGCTGGGGCGAGGGCACCGTGCAGCGTTACGACGGCGACCACATAACGGTGCTTTTCGATGACCACGGTTATCGCGAGCTCTACGTTCCGGTCGTCCTTGATCGCGGGTTGCTGCGGTCCTCCTGACCGGGCCTCCGCCGCGCGCCGGTTCCGGTGGGGCAACCCTGTCCCGGCGCCCGGCGCGCCGCTACGTACGCTCGTGACAAGCATTCCCGCCGCGGATCGCGACATCCGAGGTCGGGCACACAAGATCGCCCAAGCGTCCTCGGAGGTTCGCGTGACGGTTGAGCGGGATCGCGGCCGTCTCTCGGTCGCGGCGGCGTACTGCGGGTTCGTCATGGTCGGGGTGGCCGCGGGCGTGGGCGGAGTGCTGCTGCCCGCGCAGATGCGCGACTACGGGGTGGACCGGACCACCATCGGAATCACGTTCTTTGTCTTCGCCGCGGGCTTCATGCTTGCGGGATCCAGCGCGGGCGTGCTGGTGCATCGCCTGGGCACGCGCAACGCACTGGCCGGCGGCGCTGGCGCGTTCGCGCTGTCAGCGTTCTACATGGCCACACATCCAGCGTTCCCGTTGTTCGTCATCGCACAGATGGTGCTCGGATACGGCGTCGGCGTGCTCGAATCGGTGCTGAACACTTATCTCACTCAGCTGCCCCGGGCGGTGCGCCGCCTCAACCAGCTGCACGGGTTCTTCGGAGTAGGCGCATTACTAGGGCCGCTGCTTGCGGCGTGGATGCTTCGCTGGTGGTCGTGGACGAGCGTATGGCTCGTGATCGCCGTGCTGATCGTGCCGCTGCTGGCCGCCATTCTGCTGGTGTTCCCCAGGCCAGCCGTGACCGTCGAGGAGAAGGTGCAGGACGGGCTTCTGACAGCTACGGTACGCGATCGCGCCGTCCTGCTAGGCGCGCTATTCCTAGCCGCCTATGTCGGTCTCGAAATCAGCGTCGGCAACTGGGGATTCAGCTTCCTGGTGGACGGGCGCGGGCAGCCGGAACTGCTGGCCGGATACGCGGTCAGCGGTTACTGGCTCGGCCTTACGGCGGGCCGGTTCCTGATCAGCCCCGGGGCGTCGAAGATCGGGCTGGGCGAGGTCGGCATGACTTTCACGTGCCTGGCGGGCATCGTGGCTTCCATCGGGCTGATCTGGCTGGCATCGGCGCCCGCACCGACCGGCGTGGGCTTCGTGCTGCTGGGTTTCTTTCTCGGACCGATCTTCCCGACCACGATGGTGATCACGCCGCGCCTGACCGAGGAGCGGCTGGTGCCAACCGCGATCGGCTTTATGAACGGCGTATCGGTTGGTGGCGGCTGCATGCTGCCCTGGCTGGCCGGCACGATCACTCAGGCCGCAGGCCTGTCCGCGCTCATGCCGTTCTGCCTCGGGCTGGTGGCGCTGCTCCTGCTTATGTGGTGGCGGCTGGCCCGGCGTATCCCGGAACCGCAGGATGTGTCGGCAGGGCTCGACTATTCCCACCAGTGAGGCCTGCCTTGGTGCGGTCTCCCTTGGGTCAGCCAATCGCTCCACCTCCGCAGCTCCGCACTGTTCGACACTGACCCATTGTCACATCCGCATCGCATTCCGTAACGAGCGGCTTCGCCAGCCAATTTAACGAGGCAACAGCGCCGACCACCTCGACCGTAAGAATTCGAGCCTGGTAGTGGCCGCGCAGGTAAAAGTCTGCCAAGCTCAGGGGCGGAGTGGAGGATGTGCAGATCGCTGTCTGCCGGGGGGATTAGAACGATCGGCGTGGACGATCCTGTCCTGCGGTGATGGCGACCATCTTCAGCTGTAAGCCAAACCCATTGGAGGAGCATTGATCAAGTCGCGCCGCCGATTTCGCGTGGGTGTCAGCGTAGTCGCGCCGGTCGTCGCGCTGGCCGCGGCCCTGATACCCGGCAACGCCGCCCTGGCGGCCGGTGGAGTCGCCCAGTCCTTCACAGGCGTCCACCCGGTCGTTGGCCCGCCAGTGGGACGGGCGAAGCCGGCCACAGTCGTACCAAACCTCGCTTCGCCGCAAGCCTCGCCCTGGGAGACATTGAAGAACGCGGCTCCGTTCGATCCCGGCACGATGCTCCTGGCCAGCGACGGCACGGTGCTCGTCCACTCCGAGCCGCCCTCCGGAGGCACGAGCGCGTGGTACAAGCTGACGCCGAATTCCAAAGGCAGCTACGTCGACGGGACCTGGAGCAAGATCGCGTCAATGCCATCGGGCTATGACCCTCTGTATTTCGCCTCGGCGATCCTGCCGAACGGGCAAATGATTGCCGAGGGCGGTGAGTACCTCGGCGGGACCCCGACGTGGACCAATAAGGGCGCCATCTATAACCCGGTCACCAACAAGTGGCGCGCAGTTGCCCCGCCCGCTGGGTGGTCGAACATCGGAGATGCCCAGAGCGATGTGCTCGCCAACGGCACCTTCATGCTGTCCCAGGCGTGCCAGGACTGCACGTCGTCGAGCCCGATCCTCACCACGGATGAAGCTATCTTCAACACAACCGGCCTGAACTGGCAGGTGCTCCCGGGTCAGGGCAAGAACGACCCCAACGACGAAGAAGGCTGGAGCCTCGAGCCGAACGGCCAGGTGCTGACCGTTGACACATGGCTGACCCCAACGACCGAGGTGTTCACTCCGAAGAGCCTCAGCTGGTCGTTTGCGGGGAACACGGTGAAATCACCCGTCAACACTCCCGCAGTCGAGATCGGACCGCAGGTCGTCATGCCCGGCGGTAACACGTTTGTCGTAGGCGCAGGGACGTCAAGCGATATCGCCCCCGCGGCGTGCACCACCAAAACTTCGGCCCCGACCGCGCTCTACAACTATGCGGCAGGCCGGTGGGTCAATGGTCCTGCGATCCCCACGGTCGGAGGCGTGCAGTACGACAGCGCGGATGGGCCCGCTTCCATCTTGCCGGACGGAAATGTGCTGTTCGATGCGAGCCCGTGCGTTTACAACACCCCTCTGGCGTTCTTCCTCTACAACGCCAGCTCGAACACAATAAGCGCGGTCCCGGATATTTCCAACGCGGCGAACGACTCCACGTACTACACGCGGATGCTGGCTCTGCCAAACGGGCAAATACTCTTCAACGACGGCAGCAACCAGATGCTGGTCTACACGGCCGGCGGAACACCTAACCCGGCGTGGGCACCCTCGATCACAGGAATCAGCTCCACGGCCTTTACCCCTGGGAAGGCCGCCAGCCTGTCCGGCATCCAGCTCGCCGGGCTCTCCCAGGGTGCTGCCTACGGTGACGACGTACAGGACAACACCAACTTCCCGCTCGTGCAGATCACGAACTCGAAGTCCGGGGTGGTCACCTACGCCCGAACGAGCAACTGGACGTCGGTCTCGATCGCACCCGGTGCCGCTTCATCGACCGATTTCACGGTCCCGAGTACGACGCCGGCCGGTCCGAGCACCCTAGTTGTGATCGCGAACGGAATCGCCTCGCAGCCGGTACCGGTGACGATCCGCTGAGAGCGCTGGCCTCCTAGCCAGCCGGAACCACGGAATAACCCGGGCCCGCCCCGCTATGTCGGGGCGGGCCCGGGCGGCTCATCCATCCGCCTGCTGCTGAAAGGCTGCGTCCAGGACTGGTACCTATGGGTGGGTAACCCAGTGGCGGCGCAGCGCTGAGGTGAGTTCGGCGGCCCGCTCGTCGGGGAAGAACAGGCGTGCTCCGTCAAGCTCGACGACCTCGGTGGCGCCGGGGATGGTGTCGCGCAGCCAGTAAGCCCACTTGAGCCGGAAAACCCTGTCACCGGTACCCCAGACGATGAGAGTCGGAACCTGCAGGCGGGCCAGGGCTGGCTCGGCGGCCAGCAGGTCGCGAGCACGCAGGGACGCAAACAGCCGCTGGTACTGCCGGGCGGATTCCGGGGTGCCGACGAGCGGTTCCACCCAGGCGCGCGCAACATCGTCCGGCAGGTTGCCTGCATCCTGGTAGCCGCTCCCGTACATGCGTTTCCTGCCTTGCGGGGTGCGGGCGAACCGTGGGAGAAGCCGCCATAGAGGCAGGCCCGCGCGGGCGAGCACGACAACGGGCAGCAGCGCCATCGGCGGCACGTTGTTGTGTGCTTCGCAGTTGGTCAGAGTCAGCGTGTGCAGCCGCTCGGCGTGGCCTGCAGCGAACACCTGAGAGACCGCGCCGCCGGTGTCGTTCGCGATCAGATCGATGTCGGTCAGCTGAAGCGCGTCGCAGCAGTCGGCGACGAACCGGGCGAGTCCCGGCAGCGAGAAGTCCTGGCCGTCGGCGGCCGGTGTCTGGCCATGCAGCGGCAGGTCGATGGCCACGCATCGGCGCTCGCCGTCGAGCTGGCCGATCACATGCCGCCAGATGTAGCTGCTTGTGCCCACGCCGTGGACGAACAGCGCGGGCCGGCCCGGGCCGCCGGTGTCGATGTAACTGGCGGAGCCGGACCGGGTCTGCACCTGGCCGCGGTTCTTGTCGAAGCGTTCCAGCTCGCTGGTCATCGGGAGTCCTCCCTCGCCTGGTAGCCGTCGGGTAAGGTGACCGCAAAGACCGACTGACGGTCTAACTCTTACAAACCGTCAGTCGGTCTGTCAAATGACGAGGAGGCTGATGAACAAGAACGTCCAGCGGGGGCAGGCCACGCGGGCGCATCTGATCGAGGTAGCCACAGGGCTGTTCGCCAGCCGCGGCTACGACGACACGTCAATTGAGGCAGTGCTCGCCGAGTCCGGGGCTAGCCGTGGCTCGCTGTACTACCACTTCCCCGGCAAGGAGGCGTTGTTCGAGGCCGTGCTGGAGAACGTCACCGCCCGGATCGGCGCTGAGGTGACGGCGGCGGCGCACGACGCCGGGGACCCCGTCGCCGAATTGCGGGCCGGCGCCCTGGCCTGGATCCGGCTGGCCTGTGACCCGGTCGTCCGGCAGGTCGTGCTGATCGACGAGCCCGCTGTGCTGGGCTGGGAGAGGTGGCGGGCACTGGACGAGCAGGGCACCCTGCCGGTGATCAGGGCCGCGCTCACGTGGGCGGCCGAAGCTGGCCGCATTGACGCACGTCACGTGGACGCCTTCGCCCATATTGCCCTGGCTGCCACCACCGAAGTGGCCATGATGATCGCACGCTCGGACGACCCGGCGGCGACGCTGCGCGCCGAGGAGAGCGCCTACACAGAGTTCCTGGACCGCCTGCTGGGTCATCCGGCCACTGAAGCCGGTTAGGCCCGGCAGGTGTGCCCGCGCATAGGCACGTTTCGCCCGAACGGGTCTTTGGGAGAAACTGGTCACGCATGCCCGGCCTTGACGAGAGCAGGGGACTCATCATGAGCGAATCATTCGGCCTCGGCGCCACGACGGCGGCGGGCCGGGACCGGTCCCTGACCCTGTTCGGGCAGACGATGTGGTACGTCGCGGTCACCGCTGGGTTCTTCGCGCTGGGGTCTTATCTCGGGCGCAACCTGTCCTACGGATGGGCGTTCGTCTGGTTCATCATCGCGTTCGTGTGCCTGATCGTGATGAACTTCACGGTGAAGCGGTCTTCGGCACTGACGATCGGACTGCTGCTGGCGGTGGGCACCGCGCTTGGGCTGGCGATGGCACCGACGATCGCGTACTACGCGGCCGTGAACCCGCAGGCACTCTGGGAGGCTGGCGGCGCCACCGCGCTGTTCATCGCAGGATTCGGGTCGGTCGGCTACGTGACCAGACGCGACCTTTCGTGGCTCGGGCGAGTGTCGTTCCTGGCGCTCATCGCCCTTATCGTGTTCGGCATCGTCTTGATCTTCATCCGCATACCGCACGGCTCGCTGATCTACTCCGTGCTCGGCTTGGTGGTATTCGCGGGCCTGACGATGTTCGACTTCCAGCGACTGCGGCGCACGACAGACCTTGACTCCGCCCCGCTGCTCGCCGCGTCGATCTTCATCGACGCGCTGAACGTCTTCCTGTTCTTCCTGCGGATCTTCTCCCGCGGCGACTAGGGCTTCCCCGGGCGGCGCTCAAAGCCCGCGCACTCGGTGACCGGGAGACGCGGGTAACGGGCAAGCGCGGTATCCCACGCGGCCCGCGTGCACCGGACGTAAGCGGTGCCGCGCCGTGTCTGGTTGAGCTTGGCGTGGCGGCAGACCTGGCAGAGCCCAGGCTCTGCGCTGAGCTTCAGCCACCCGGCATCAGACGGCGAATCAGCCATGACTTCTGCGACAGCCCGCCGGTCAGCGGAAGGCGGGTGCCACTTCCTCGATGAACAGGTCGTAGGTGTCTTTCTTGCGCGGCATCGGGCCGAAGGTCATGTCAGGGACGATGAACTCGTCGGCGCCGGCCTCGGCATAGCGGCCCATAATGTCGGTGATCTCGCTCGGGGTCCCGGCGATCACTGCCCGCGCTGGCGGGGCCTGCCGCCGCTTCTCCTCCACCCAGTCTTTGTCCGTGGACAGGAACATCGCCGCCTGGGTGGATACGTGGATCTCGGCCGGATCGCGGCCGACCTCCTGGCAGCGCGTCCGCAGGACCGCGACCTTCTGCGCAAGCGTTTCCGGCGTGGTCCAGGTGTTCCATTGGTCGGCGTACCGGGCCGCGATCCGCATAGTGCGCTGCTCGCCGCCGCCGCCGATGAGCAAGGGCATCCACTCCTGAACGGGGGCCGGCTGGTTCGGAGCGTCGCGAACCTGGAAGTAGCGGCCCTCGAACGTGGTGCGGGGCTGGCTGAGCATCGAGCGCACGATCTGCACGGCCTCCTCGAAGCGGTCCATCCGCTCACGCACCGTCCCGAGCGCGAGACCGTAGGAAGCGTGCTCGTTCTCCTGCCAGCCCGCCCCGACGCCGAGCGTCAGCCGCCCGTGGCTGACCTGATCGACCGCAGCCGCGATCTTGGCCAGGACCGCAGGATGCCGGTAGGTCACGCTGGTCACCAACGGGGCCAGCCGCAGGCGAGGTACTGACGCGGCGATGGCGGCAACGACCGACCAGCACTCGAGCATGTTCCCGTCCAGCGGCTCCGGGCCGGGACTGTTCGGCATGAAGTGATCGGCGATGTACACGCCATCCCAGCCGGTCTGCTCGCAGTGAGCGGTGAGCTCGTGGATATCGTCCCAGGAATTAGATGCCAACGGCCAGATACTGAAGCGCATGCAACGACCATAAGTGCCGCCCGCTACTGCGTGCTGGCTGCCTCCTCGTTGCGGTGCTCAATGCTGGACGCCGAGCCAGAGGCCGAGAGCGTAGCTGGTCTCGGCGATCGCAGGGCGCGCAGTGCCGGCGAGATCGGCGATGGTCCAGGACAGCCGGATGACACGGTCGACGCCCCGGGCGCTGATCTCGCCCAGGTCCATCGCCCGTTCCAGCGGCGCCAGGGCACCGGGAGCGGGCGCATAACGGCGTCGCAGCTCCCGGCCGGGTATCTCGGCGTTGAGCCGCCACGGAGTGCCCTGCAGCCGGGATGCCATCCGCTGGCGGGCCAGCGCTACCCGCTCGGCCACCACCGAGCTCGGCTCGGCTAGCTTCTGGTCGCTGAGCAGCTCGGTCTTGCCGACTGGCAGGAATTCCGCCTTTACGTCGACCCGGTCTAGCAGCGGTCCCGACAGCCGGGCCAGGTACCTGCGGCGGACCAGCGGCGTGCAGGTGCATGCAGCGCCCGTGGTCGCCGCGCTCGCGCACGGGCACGGGTTAGCCGCCAGCACCAGGGTGAACCGCGCCGGGAAACGGGCTGTGAGCCCGGAACGGGCCAGCACCACCTCCCCTGACTCCAGCGGCTGACGCAGCGCGTCCAGAACGTCGCGCGAGAACTCGGGAGCTTCGTCGAGGAATAGGCAGCCGTGGTGGGCTAGCGAGGCAGCACCCGGGTGCAGCACGCCGCTGCCGCCGCCGACGATCGCCGCTCTGGTGGACGTGTGATGGGGCGCGCAGAACGGTGGCTCAGTCAGCAGCGGGCTCCCGGCGGGCAGCCTTCCGGCGATCGAGTGGATGGCCGTGACCTCGAGCGCGGCGTCGGCTTCCAGGCGCGGCAGCACAGTGGGGAGGCGCTCCGCCAGCAGAGTCTTGCCGACCCCAGGAGGGCCGAGCAGCAGCAGGTGGTGGCCGCCTGCCGCGCAGATCTCAGCCGCCCGGCGTGCAGTCGGCTGGCCGAGCACATCAGCCAGGTCAGGTCCTGGTGCCGACGGAGTCTCGCCTGTGCCAGCGGGCTTTAGCTCAGCTGGGGGCACTGTCCCGCCCTCGAAGGCCTGGACTTCAGCGCCCGGCCCCGCAGGCGTATGCGCCCGGGACGCCTTCCGTCGCCTTTCCTGGCCGCGCAGCCACCAGACCAGCGCGCCGAGGCTCGGCACGGCGAGCACCCGCAGTCCTGGCACCAGGCACGCCTCGCGCGCGTTCTCCGCCGGGACGGCGACGCTGCCGAAGCCTGCTGCCGCGGCCGCGGCCACTGCGGGCAGCACCCCGCGCACCGGCCGCAGTCTGCCATCGAGCCCCAGCTCGCCGACAAACATCAGGCCTGCGAGGCCTGCCCGGGGAACGGCACCGTCGGCGGCGAGGATCGCCACGGCGATGCCGAGGTCGAAGCTGCTGCCTCGCTTGGGCAGGCTAGCGGGCGAGAGGCCAACGGTGATCCTCCGGTTCGGCCACTTCTCGCCGGAGTTAAGGATGGCAGAACGGATCCGGTCGCGAGCCTCGCGCAGCGCCGTGTCTGGCAGCCCCACCAAGAGCAGGCCAACCAGGCCATTCTCGATGTCCGCCTCGATCTCTACCGGGTGGCCCTCCACGCCAACCAGCGCGATCGAGTGCGTGCGGGCCAGCGACACCTAGCCCACTCCCCTGACGTGCTCGATCGCGAAGCCGCCGGGCTCGGTGTCGCTCTTGAGTACCTCCACGACGTCCACGCGCACCTCGTCGAACAGGACGCCGTTGGCGAGCACCCACTGCACGGCCAGCCGCCGCAGCCGGCTCCTCTTGCGGCTGGTGACAGCCTCCAGCGGAGTGCCAAACCGGGTGTCCGACCGGGTCTTCACCTCGCAGGCGACCAGGGCCCGGCGGTCCGCTGCGACGATGTCGATCTCGCCCTGACCGCACCGCCAGTTACGGGCGAGGATCCTCATGCCAGCCCGCTGCAGGAACTCCACGGCGGCCTGCTCTCCCTGTCTTCCCAGGATGTCCTTGGCATTCACGCTCACCACCTCCGGCTCCGACGGTGTCGGATTCCGGCGGCGCCGGCCGACGAGCCGACCGGGCCTGTGGACGGGTGGCGGCGTCAGGCCGGCGCGGTGGACGATCGGCCAGAAATGTCAGACCACCCCGCAATAATCCGCGCCCGCACTAGCGCACCCGCCCCCACCCGCGGCACACCCCACCCAGGCACCCAGAGCCACACGGCCACACGGCCACACGGCTGCGGGAGCTGACGTGCCCGTAAACCAGCCAGCCTTCTTGCGCCCTGACGCATCGCCATAATCCGGGCAGCTGCTAGGTGAACGACGCCACGGTCACCCCGGCAATCTGGCTACCACACCGGCACCCAGGGCTGGCACCCGGCTGAACCGCCCGGCCTGGCGTGACCTACCCCCGCGCCTAAAGACCGGTAGCCAGACCCATCACGGCCCGGCTACCGGATCAACACGGAAAATTTTGTGCGTACATGGTCAGAAACTCGCCGGGCTAATCGCGGCCGCCTCAGGCCTGAGGCGTCAGGAGAAACCCTTCGGTTTTTCGTCAGGGTCGGGAAGCTGCAAGTCGCTCTTTGCAAGTTCCTCGACGTTGACGTCCTTGAAGGTGACAACTCTGACATTCTTCACGAACCGCGCCGGGCGGTACATGTCCCACACCCAGGCGTCGTGCATGGTGACCTCGAAGAACACCTCGCCGTTGTCTGCCGTGCGCACGTTGAGATCAACCTGGTTGGTGAGGTAAAACCGGCGCTCGGTCTCGACTACATGGGTGAACAGCCCGACCACGTCGCGGTACTCGCGATAGAGCTGCAGCTCCATCTCCGTCTCATACTTCTCGAGATCCTCCGCGCTCATGTGCTCCCTCCGTCCGAGAGCGGCGCCGGTCCCCGGCGCGTCGGCCTGGCCCGGATGAGGTCAACCATAAAACACTTTCTTCTCCTGACCTGTCCGGTACCGGACGGTGGCTGCCAGGAGATATCTCTCACCGTCCGTCAGGTCGCCAGGGTCGGCCTCCAGAACGCCTGCCTCGCCGCCGGCGAGGTCGTCAGCGTCGGCGGCCAGAACGGCCCCCTGGCCACCGGCCAGGTCTTCGACATCCGCCGCCAGAACGCCTGGCTCGCCGCCCGCCAGGTCTTCGACGTCCGCCGCAACGACTCCGAGGCCACCGACCTCGGCCGCCGGAAGGCCGGAGCGTGCCCGCACAACACCGATCACGTTGGCGAAAGACATGCGGTGCTGCGAGCACGGGCCGTGCTCGGTGAGGGCTCTCATGTGGCTAGGGGTCGAGTACCCCTTGTGCCGC
Source organism: uncultured Actinomycetota bacterium (assembly GCA_963815375.1). Classification (GTDB taxonomy): domain Bacteria; phylum Actinomycetota; class Actinomycetes; order Streptosporangiales; family Streptosporangiaceae; genus JASHPR01. The sequence goes on from CAWFGX010000001.1 coordinate 1,477,054, forward strand.
GCGAAACCGTATTCGGGGTAATCGTGGTGAAGGTTCCGCATGATCCGGTCCCGGGTTACCTTCGCGATGATCGAGGCGGCGGCGACGCACGCCGCGACCTCGTCGCCCTGCCACATTGCCAGCGCAGGCGCGGGGAAGCCACGGACCGGGAAGCCGTCGGTCAGCACGTAACCAGGGCTGCAGTCAAGGCCGGCCAGGGCTCGCCGCATGCCGGTCACGTTGCACACGTGCAGGCCGATCGCGTCGATATCGCCGGGCGGGATCACGACCGCATGCCAGGCAAGGGCGGATGCCACCACCTCCTGATACGCAGCCTCTCGGGCGGGTGCGGTCAGCGCCTTGGAGTCGGCCAGCCCGGTCAGGCGTGACCGCCGCCGCGGGTCCAGCGAGACGGCGGCTACAACGAGCGGTCCGGCGCAGGCGCCGCGGCCCGCTTCGTCAATCCCGGCCACCGGCTCCAGCCCGGCCCGCGCCAGCGCCTGCTCGTACCCGGCTAGACCCTTGCCGCGCCGCGGCGTGTAGGCCGGATGCCTCTCCGACGCCCACGCCATGGCGTCACCCGTTCCGCGACCGGCGCCTCAGCGGGCCGGCCCGCAGTATCCGCCCGGGGGGACGACCCCCCGGATCCCCCCGCGGTATCCGCCCGGGGGGAAGACCTCCCAGATCCCCCCGCGGTATCCGCCCGGCGGCGCGACTCCCCGGATCGCCCCGCGGGTCGTGGAGCAGCGCTGGGCCGCGGGCCCGGGGCCGTATCGTGGGTCGCGCCTGGGGCCGTAGCCTCGGCCGCGTCTGGGGCCGTAGCCCCCGCCGTGCCTTGGACCGCGGCTCCTGCCGTGCCTCCGGCCGCAGCCTCCTCGGCGTTATCCGCCGCAGGCGGCGCCGCACCCGGCGCTGAACCAGGGTCAGCGGGAACGCGCCGGCGAACCCAGCGCCCATCGGCAAGAAGGGTGCAGCCGACGCCATTGCGGCCGACCCCTTGCCGCCGTCGATGCCGGGCTGGTTGAAGGTCGACGGAATCGGCAGGAATCGCCACCTGCTGGGTGGCCAGATGATCACGAATGCCCGGCCGACCACCATGTTCTCCGGGATGGTCCCGCCGAACGGATCCTCCGTGTGCAGGCGGGAGTCGCTGGAGATCTCCCGGTGATCACCCATGACCCACAGCCGCCCGGCTGGCACCGTGATGCTGAAACGCCCCGCATACGTTGACGGAGCGCTGCCCGGGGAGTTGCCGGGGAACAGGTAGGACGACTCGCTCAGCGGCACGCCATTGACGGTCACGTCACCGTTGGCGTTGCAGCACGAGACGTGGTCGCCGGGGACGCCGATCACGCGCTTGATCAGGATGTTGCCGTTGTCCTGGGTCGAGCCGTCCACCATGCCCAGAAACGCGTGGTAGAGCCGGACCACGGTCACCTCATAGAACCGCACGAGGGGGTCGGAGGCTGGCTTGCCCTGGGGCGGCTCCGGATTCCAGGAGCCGTCATCGTTGAACACCACAATGTCGCCGGGCTGGATCGACCGGAAGTGATACACGAGCTTGTTGACCATGACCCGGTCGCCGATCTGCAGGGTGTTTTGCATCGACCCTGACGGTATCCAGAACATCTGGACGACGTACGTCTTGACCACCAGAGCTATCACCAGCGCGATCACGATCAGGACGGGAAGCTCGCGCCAGAATGAGCCCTTCCTGGCCGGCTTTCCTTTTGGCCTGGCGCGCTGGTCCTCGTCGCCCCCCGGCTCGTCCTCGTCCTCCGGTCCAGCGCCGCCTCCGCGCCCGGCACTGCCTAGCCCCGGGTCGCCGTTGCGGTCAGCCGCGCCGTCGCGCTCGTCCTTGCCCCACAGCCGCCCGTCGATGGCAGGCTCGGTCTGGTTCGCGGTCCAGGCATGCGCAGCCTGAGTCTCGGGCTGGCTGCCAGCCTCCGGCCGGGACGCCCGCACGGGCTGCGTGGCGGAACCGTCTGGAGTTGACGCACCGTCGGAGGCTCTGCCCGCCGTGGGGCCTGCGGCGGGCACACCGCCGGGGTCCTGGTCGTCGTTCGTCATCGAGGACGAGCCTAACGCCGCCTGCGCGCGCGGCAGCCGCCCGCGGCGCGCGTGCCGTGGACCATCACTGTCCATGCCGGAGCCGCCAGTCATCCGAGCCGAAAGGCTAGCGGGTAACCGGCTCGCGGCGCTCCCTGATCCGCGCCGCCTTGCCGCGCAGCGACCGCAGATAGTAGAGCTTTGCCCGGCGGACCCGGCCCCGGGTCACCACTTCGATCTTGTCGATGGACGGGCTGTGCACCGGGAACGTCCGCTCCACGCCCACGCCGTAGCTGATCTTGCGGACGGTGAACGTTTCTCGTATCCCGCCGCCCTGGCGTCGCAGGACGACACCCTGGAAGACCTGGATCCTGGACCGGGTGCCCTCAACGACACGCACATGGACCTTCAGCGTGTCACCTGGCCGGAACTCCGGGATGTCGGACCGGGTCTGTGCTTGTTCAATATCGGCAATCGCGGTGTGCATGGCTGCAGCTACCTCGTTACTCATCGTGCGCACGCCTGCGAATGCGCTGAATCCGGACCTGGGGGCCATAGCGCCACGGCGCCAGACCGCGCCCTGCTGACTCGCATGCATCTGGGCACGCGTGGCTGACAGCCGGGCGGCGGCTTTCAGTGTGCCATATGTTCGCCGCTAGATGGAAAACCGGCCTCGGACAGCACCTGCCGGTCCCGCTCATCCAGCGGTGCCGCCGGCGCCCCAAGACCGGGTTCCGGGTACCCGGCGGCGAGCCTGGCCGCCAGGTCAGGGCGATTAACGGCCGTCTGGCGCAGCGAGGCATCGCGACGCCAGCGGGAGATGGCAGCGTGGTCACCGGACAGCAGCACCGGCGGCACGCTCCGTCCCCGCCACTCCCGCGGCCTGGTGTAAGCAGGGCCCTCAATAAGCCCGGCCATCGGCCCGGTGCCGCCGCCGAACGAGTCGTCGCTGGCGGACTCGGCATTGCCAATGACCCCGGGCAGCAGCCGGCAGACGGCCTCAACGATCACCAGCACCGCTGGCTCTCCCCCGGCCAGGACATAGTCGCCGATTGTCACCTCATCCACCGCCATCCTGGCCCGCGCCTCCTCCGCGAAGCGGGCGTCGATCCCCTCGTACCTGCCGCACCCGAACACCAGGTGGCTTTCGCCGGCATACTGCGCCGCGGTTTCCTGGGTGAACGGCTTGCCGGCCGGGGTCGGCAGCACCAGCCGGGCCGTACCCCCCGACGCAGGCGGGACCAGGGCATCCAGCGCCTCGCCCCACGGCTCGGGCCGCATCACCATCCCGGGGCCGCCGCCGAACGGGGCGTCGTCCACGGAGCGGTGCGGGTCATGGGCCCACGTCCGCAGGTCGTGCACCCCGAACTCGATGTCGCCGCGCCGCGCGGCCTTGCCGATCAGCGAAACGCCCAGGGGCGCGAAGTACTCCGGGAAGATCGTGATGATATCGATGCGCAGCTGGGCTCTCCCTCACTCGTCGGCCGACTCGAGATCCAGCAGGCCGGGCGGCGGGTCGATAACTAGGCGTCCTGCGCTGACATCCACCTCGGGGACGATCGCCGCCACGAAAGGCACGAGTATCTGCCGTGGCCCGACGACCAGCAGGTCCTGGCCGTGATGCCGGACGTCGGTCACAACGCCGACAGGCTCGCCGCTGACGGTCACCACGCTGAGCCCGACGAGTTCGTGGTCCCAGAACTCCTCCGGGCCCGCAGGCCCGGCCTCGCCGGAGTCCATGACCAGCAGGGTTCCGCGGAGCTCCTCAGCGCCGCTGCGGTCGGTGTAGCCGTCGAAGGCTACGAGCAGCCGCCCGGAGTGCCAGCGAGACGACAGGACCGTGAGCGGGCCGCGTTCGGCTGGCTCGGTGGCCATGACGGAACCAGCCGCGAAGCGGAGGTCCGGGTCGTCGGTGTGGACCTGGACTGTCAGCTCACCGCGGATCCCGTGCGGCCGTCCCACCCGGCCGACGACCAGCTGCATGCCGCCTAGCGGATCTCGTCGGCGTCCAGCAGGTCGACCCTGACGTAGGTGTTGCCGGCCAGCGCGCCGACCACAGTGCGCAGCGCCTTGGCCGTCCGCCCGCCGCGGCCGATGACCTTGCCCAGGTCCTCCGGATGCACGCGCACCTCGAGAACCCGGCCCCGCCGCAGCCCACGGCTGTCCACCCGGACCTCTTCCGGGTAGTCGACGATGCCTCGCACCAGGTGCTCGAGGGCCTCTTCGAGCACGTCACTCGCCGCCAGCGGGCTCCGCGTCGGCGGAGGACGAGGAGGAAGCAGCGTCCTTCGACTCGGCACTGGCGCCGCCGCCGCGAGCCTTGGGCGAATCGTCCTTGGGCGGACTGTCCTTCGGCGGACTGTCCTTCGGCGGACTGTCCTTGGGCGGACTGTCCTTGGACCCAGTAGAGCGGGAGCTGCCGCCCCGGGCCCCACCAGACCTGCCCCTGGCCGGCTTCTCGGACTTACCCGCGGCAGTGCCCTTCGCGTCGGTCTCCGCTGCCTTGTCGGCCGGCTGCTCGGAGTCCGGCTCCTTCTTGCTGGCCTCCTTGTCCTTGGCAGGCGCAGACCTGGCTGAGGAGCCTCTGCCCTTGGCGGGCGCCACGGCGTCCCCCAGGGTCTCCTTCACCGCGGCGGCGAAGATCTCCTTACGGTCCTCCCGCGCAGCACGGGTCTTGAGCGTCCCCTCGCTGCCGGGCAGGCCTTTGAACTTCTGCCAGTCACCGGTGATCTCGAGGATCTTCCGGACCGGATCGGTGGGCTGCGCTCCTACTGCGAGCCAGTGCTGTGCCCGCTCGGAGTCGACCTCGATGAACGACGGCTCGGCCTTGGGGTGGTACTTGCCGATCTCCTCGATCGCCCGGCCGTCCCGCTTGGTGCGGGCGTCGGCGACGACGATCCTGTAGTACGGCGCCCGGATCTTGCCCAGGCGCTTCAGCTTGATCTTTACAGCCACGGGTGTGGTATCTCCCAGCAGTCTTGTTGGCGGGCGCTGACGCGCCGGGCGGGTCCGGCGGCTGCCCCGAGTATGCGGCCGCGCCGGTCGCAAGGCACCGCGGAGCCGCTATCGCGATCACATTGTGCCAGATAATGCAAGCCCCGGCGTCATCCGCACGGCAGGCGGCCCTATGTCAGGCTACCTGCCCTTCTTGCCCGGCTTGCCACGACGGCCCGGCTGCGGTCCGCGCAGCCCCGGCGGCAGGTTCTGCTGCGGTGTCCCGAAACCCGGAGGGATTTTGAACGCTCCCTCGCCCATCCGGTCACCGAAAGCAGCCGTGAATCCGCCTGGCATTACCGGCTGCTGGTCACTGCCCGGAAGAGCGGCGGGCCCGCCGTTCTGCCTGCCAGTGCCGCTGGCTGCCGCCCTGGTGGCGACTCCGGCTCCACCCGGGCGGCCGCCCTTGGCCTTCTTCTTCGCCTTGGCCCGGGACGCCTTGGTGGTGGCCCGGCGCATCCCCGGCATGCTGCCCATCATCTGCTTCATCATCTTCTGGCCCTCGAGGAACCTGACGATGAGCTGACTCACCTCGCCGACGGCAACGCCCGAACCAGCGGCGATCCGCGCCCGCCGCGAGCCATTGATGATCTTCGGATTCCGCCGCTCATCGACGGTCATGGAGTTCACGATCGCCGCCGCCCGGTCCAGGTCCTTGTCACTGACCTGGCTGAGCAGCTCCCGGTTCTGCGCGGCTCCGGGCAGCATGCCCAGCAGATTCCCGATCGGCCCGAGCTTGCGTACCATCGAGAGCTGCTCGACGAAGTCCTCGAGCGTGAAGCCCTCGCCCGACGCCAGCTTGTCGGCCATCGCTGTGGCCTGGTCCTCATCGAACGTGCGCTCGGCCTGCTCGATCAGGGTCAGCATGTCCCCGAGGTCGAGGATCCGCGAGGCCATCCGGTCGGGATGGAAAACGTCGAAGTCTTCGAGCTTCTCACCCGAAGAGGCGAACATTACCGGCCGGCCGGTGACCTGGGCGATGGACAGGGCCGCCCCACCTCGTGCGTCGCCGTCAAGCTTTGTCAGGACGACGCCGTCGTAGCCGACGCCGTCCAGGAACGCCTGGGCGGTACTCACTGCGTCCTGGCCGATCATGGCGTCGACCACGAAGAGGATCTCGTCCGGGTCGACGGCGTCCCTGATCGCCGCGGCCTGCTCCATCATTTCGGCGTCGATGCCCAGCCGCCCGGCGGTGTCAATGATGACGACGTTCTGCATCCGGCGCCGCGCCTCGTCGACCGAGCGGCGGGCCACGTCGACTGGGTCGCCGACGCCGTAACCAGGCTCCGGGGCGAACACCGGCACGCCTGCGCGCTCGCCGAGGACCTCGAGCTGCTGGACCGCGTTCGGTCGCTGCAGGTCAGCGGCCACGAGCATGGGGGTGTTCCCCTGCTGCCGCAGCCACAGAGCGAGCTTCGCGGCAAGTGTGGTCTTACCGGTTCCCTGGAGCCCAGCCAGAATGATCACGGTGGGCGGTACCTTGGCGAACCGCAGCCGCCGGGCTTCGCCGCCCAGGATCTCGATGAGCTCCTCGTTGACGATCTTGATTACCTGCTGCGCAGGGTTGAGTGCCTGGGAGACCTCAGCGCTGGATGCGCGTTCTTTGACCCGGGCAATGAACTGCCGCACCACCGGCAGCGCGACATCTGCCTCCAGCAGCGCGATCCTGATCTCACGGCACGTTGCGTCGATGTCGGCAGGCGACAGCCGTCCCTGACCGCGCAGCGACGAAAAGACCTTGTTCAGTCGATCGGAGAGTGTCTCGAACACGTCTTGCTGCCGTCCTCGCGCCTGGCCCGTCACTGATCGCGGCGAGGGTCCCGTGCCGCACACGCGATAGTCGCACGGGGCTCAGCGCACGCGCCCTCCAGGCTATCCCGTCCGCGGCCCCGGCCGGCCAGCAGCAATGGGCCGGCCCCGCGGACCTACTGCGCCCCCGCGTCCCGCGGCCGGTAGCCCCGCGGGTGCCCGGGCTGGCCGGCCCGGGCACCATGCGTGGCCCGTCCCGCCTCGTAGGCCTCCTCAAGCGTGACCACGACTTCGCTGAGCACACCGAGTGCGTCCGCCGAGTTGCTCACGTGTCCGTAGGCCTTCTCGATCATCACGTTGGCACGCGACTGGGCATCTTCGAGCATCTCGTCTCTGCGACGCCGGGCCTCGGCAGCGAGCCGCTTGCTGTACTCCTGGGCGTCGGCAACATACCGCTGCGCGATCTGCTGCGCCTCGGACAGGATGCGCACCGCCTGGACGTTGTCGTCGTCCAGCCGGTCCGGGAAGCCGGGCACGTCGCCGCCCTCCCCGAGTATCCGGCGCCGCAGCCGCTGCACCTCGGCGTTCAGAGAGGCCCTCTCGCTGAGCAGCCGGACCAGCTCGCGCTCGACCAGGCCGCAGAACGCCCGCACGTGGTCCTCGTCCAGCCCGCGCCGGCCGATGCGGGCCGGAGGGAAGGCGACGGCCTGGACCGCGTCAGGAGTCAGCCTGTTGTTCGGTGCCGAGATCATGGCCGCTGCCCACTGCGTCGAAGCAGCCCGAGCCCGGTCACTCCAGGGCAGCCTGGGCGTAGCTCTCCTCCTGGCACATTGTCCAACGTTCCTCCCAGGAACGGATGAGCAGAAGGCAACTTGCATATGGCCTCTTGCAGGATATATCGCAAGTGCGCCACGCACTAGATACGATCTCACTGCCCGGGATGATGCTGAAAACTGCGTTACGCGCCCGATGTGCGCTAGCCGCCGAGGATCGCGTCGACGAACGCGTCCGGCTCGAACGGCGCGAGGTCGTCGGGCCCCTCGCCGAGGCCGACCAGCTTCACCGGAACGCCCAGCTCGCGCTGGACCGCGATCACGATCCCGCCCTTGGCCGTGCCGTCAAGCTTGGTCAGGACAACCCCGGTGACGTCGACGACCTCGGCGAATACACGGGCCTGCCGCAGGCCGTTCTGGCCGATGGTCGCGTCCAGCACGAGCAGCACCTCGTCCACCGTGGCGTGCCGGGAGATCACTCGCTTGATCTTGCCAAGCTCATCCATCAGGCCCTGTTTGGTGTGCAGGCGTCCAGCGGTGTCGACGATGACTACGTCGATGCCCTTCTCGATGCCCTTGTTGACGGCATCGAATGCGACGCTCGCCGGGTCGGCGCCGTCCCGGTCGGAACGGACTGTCTCGGCGCCTACGCGCTTACCCCAGGTCTGCAGCTGATCCGCTGCAGCGGCGCGGAAGGTGTCCGCCGCTCCGAGCAGCACGGTCTGCCCATCTCCGATCAGAACGCGAGCGAGCTTGCCACAGGTAGTGGTCTTCCCCGTTCCGTTGACTCCGACGACGAGGACCACCGCCGGCCGGTCACCGTGCCTGGCGGTGTGCAGCGACCGGTCCATATCCGGCCCGACCTGAGCCAGAAGCTGTTCTCGCAGCAGCGACCTGGCCTCCTCGCGGCTGCGCGTCCCCGCCACCTTGACCTCGGTGCGCAGGTCCTCGACGATCTGGCGGGCCGGTCCGACGCCCATGTCGGCCGTGATCAGGGTCTCCTCGATCTCGTCCCACGTCTCGTCGTCGAGGCGGCCGGAGGAGAGGAGATTGAGCAGGGCGGAGCCCATTGTGGTCTGCGACCGCGCGAGTCTGGCGCGCAGCCGGGCAAGCCGCCCTGCCGACGGCGGCGGCTTCTCGATCTCGGGCGCGACCGGCGGTGGCGCCTCGGCGGCCGTGGCCTCCGCTGGCTGTGCCTGCGCTGGCTGTGCCTCCGCTGGCTGTGCCTGCGCTGGCGGGGCCTGCGCTGGCGGGGCCTCGGCCACGTCCGGCTGGGCAGCGGCGGTTGCGGTGGCACCGTGCGGCTGCTCAGATCCGGCCTCGACCGTGGGGCGGTCCGGCGCTGACGGCAGGCGGTGGCGACGGCGGGTGCCCACTACCAGGGTGGTACCGCCGCCGCCGATGATCACGACGGCAACGACGATGATGATTATCAGCAGTTCCATGACGGCCCTAGTCTCGCAGACACCTGGCGGCGGGCTGCCTGCTGGTCAGGCGCTCTCCGGCTCCCGCAGCCGCTGGCTGACAACGGTGGATACCCCGTCACCCCGCATGCTGATCCCGTACAGCGTGTCGGCGATTTCCATGCTCCGCCGCTGGTGCGTGACGATGATCAGCTGCGAGGTGTCCCTCAGCTCGGTGAAGACCTGCAGCAGTCGCTGCAGGTTCGTGTCATCGAGAGCGGCCTCGACCTCGTCGAGCAGGTAGAACGGCGACGGCCGGGCCTTGAAGATGGCCAGCACGAACGCGATAGCGGTCAGCGCGCGCTCACCGCCGGACAGCAGCGACAGCCGCTTCACCTTCTTGCCGGGCGGCCTCGCCTCGATCTCGATGCCGGTTGCCAGCAGGTCGTCGGGCTCGGTGAGGAGCAGCCTGCCCTCGCCGCCGGGGAACAGGCGGCCGATGATGTCCTCGAACTCCCTTGCGGTGTCCTCGTAGGCGGAGGCGAACACCTGCTGCACCCGGTCGTCGACTTCCTTGACCACGGTCAGAAGGTCCCGCCGCGTGCTGCGGAGGTCCTCAAGCTGAGTCGAGAGGAACGCGTGCCGCTCTTCCAGCGCCGAGAACTCCTCCAGGGCCAGCGGGTTCACCTTGCCCAGCTGGTCGAGCTGGCGCTGCGCGGTCTGTGCCCGGCGCTCGGTCGCGGCCCGGTCGTAAGGCACCGGAGGCTGGCCCTCGTCGGCGGCGGGAACACCGACAGCAGGGCCGTACTCGGCGATCAGCGTGTCGGGATCGATGCCGAATTCATCGGCAGCCCTCGCAGCCGTCTGCTCCAGCCGCATCTGGCGGGCCGCACGCTCGATCTCGGCGCCGTGCGCGCTGCTCACCGCGGCCTCGTGCTCGGAGGCCAGATCACGAATCCTGGCCCGGACATCCTTCAGCTCGCCACCGCGCTCACGGCTTGCCCGCTCGGCATCCAGCCGCTCGGCGTCGGCCATAGCGCGGGACCGCTCGATCGCGGCCAGCGCGGCCAGGGCACCAGCGGCGACCGCCCCGGCCACCTTGGCCTGCCGCGCCCGGCGCTCGGCCCGCGCCCGGGCCAGCTGAATGGCCTGGCGCTCGGCTGTGGCGGCCGAGGCGAGCGCGTCACCGCGCCCGGCGACGGCCCGCAGCCGTTCCTCCACCGTCCGAACCTCGAGTCTCGCCTCCATCTCGGCGTTCCTCGCCGCGGTAGCGTCGGCGGCCAGCGCGTCTTTGTCGGGAGCACTTTCTCGCTCTCCCGGAGTGTCATCCTCCCCCGACTCGGGGTCATCGCCGGGCGTGCCGCCCTGCGCCTCCTGAACCGCGAGCTTGCCCTGCAGATCAGCGAGGTGGGCGAGGTGCTTCTCCCGCGAGCGGTCCGCTGCCTCGATCGCTGTGGTCAGCCGCCGGACTTCGTCCTGTGCCCCGCGGGCAGCACCAGCCAGGTTGCCCAGCCGGCCGGACGTCTCGGCCGCCGCTGCGTCTGCCTCCTGCAGCCCGGCCTGCGCCTCCGCCAGATCCTGGCGGAGCGCGTCCTCGTCCTCGATGGCCGCAGCGAGTTCCCGTTCGGCTCGCGCGCACCGATGCTCGGCCTGGGCCAGCCGCCCCGCAGCCTCCTGGGCCGCGGCCCGCAGCCCGAGCAGGCTCGGCGCGCCTGCCGACCCGCCGTGCGCCCAGTGCGCCCCGATCAGGTCTCCGCCGGAGGTCACGACGCGCAGCCGCGGCTGGGCCCGGACCAGCTCGATTCCCTGCGCCAGGTCGGCGGCCACTACCACGCCGCCCAGCAGCTGCTCCACCGCCCCGGCCAGCTCGGGCGGTGCTTTCACCAGGTCAACGGCGTGCTGGGCGGCGATGCCGTCGGGCACCGGGAGCCGCGGGCTCACCCCGTTGCCGCCGCCTGCGATCACCAGTCCCGCCTGCCCCGCGTTCTCACCCCTCAGCGCCGTCAGGATGGACACGGCCGCCTTGAGGTCCGCCACGGCCACCGCACCCGCTGCCGCGCCCAGCGCCGCCGTGATCGCCTCCTCAGCGCCGTCTCGCACGGTCAGCAGCTCGGCCAGCGACCCCAGCACGCCACCAAATCTGTCCCGTTCGGCCAGCAGCACGCCGGACGCGTCGGCTCCGCGCCTGACCGCTTCCTGCAGTGCCTCGACGCGCGCTTCGAGCGCCGCCCGTTCCGCGCTGGCCTCGTGCTCCGCCGCCCGCAGCGTGGCCAGCCGCTGCGTGGACTGGGCCAGCCTGGCCGCAGCGCGTTCATGCGCGGCCGCGACGCCGGCCCGGTCCTCTCCCCGGTCGCTCACAACGTCCTGCAGCTCGCCGTACTCGTGCTGTGCCCGCTCAGCCCGCGACCGCGCTTGCTCAAGAGCTGCAGCAAGCCGGCCTGCTTCTTCCTGCGCCGCAGCCAGCCTGCTGCGAGCCTCCCCAACCTGGCTGCGCAGTCGCGACAGGCGCTCAGCGCGGGCCGCCGCCGCGCGGGCGTCAGCCGCGATCTTGCGCTCGGCCGCGGTCACAGCCGCCTCGGCCGCCTCCCGCCTGGTTACGATCGCGCCCAGCTGGTCCCGGGCCCCGGCCAGCCGTTCGCGCAGTTCCGCCTCCTGCTCTCGCAGTGTGGCTGCCTGGGCGTCCAGTTCATCGGGGTCACGTCCTGGCCGCTGCGGCTCGGGCGGGGCCGAGAGGTTCCGGTGCCGCTCGCTGGCCAGGCTCGCCGTGGCGCGCAGGCGCTCGGAAAGACTCGACAGACCGAAGAACGCTTCCTGCGCGGCGGCCAGGCGCGGTGAGTGCTCTCGCTCGGCGCTCTCCAGTGCTTCCTCAGTGGCGCGCGCCTGCTCGAGCGCTGCCTCAAGCTCGGCGCGGCGGGCGGCCTTGGCCGCCTCGTCGGTCTCATCGGCCTCGAGCTCAGCCGCCAGCGTGGCGTAATCGTCGGCGAGCAGGCGCAGCCGCGCATCGCGCAGGTCAGCCTGGATCACACCGGCCTTCCGCGCGATCTCAGCCTGGCGGCCCAGCGGCTTGAGCCGGCGGCCGATCTCGGCGGTCAGGTCGACCAGCCGGGTCAGGTTGGCCTGCATCGCATCCAGCTTGCGGAGCGCCTTCTCCTTGCGCCGGCGGTGCTTCAGGACCCCGGCGGCCTCCTCGACCAGCGCCCGCCGCGCGTCCGGCCCGGAGTTCAGGACGTCATCGAGCTGGCCCTGGCCCACGATCACGTGCATCTCCCGGCCGAGGCCGGTGTCAGAGAGCAGTTCCTGGACGTCGAGCAGCCGGCACTGGTCGCCGTTGATCGCATACTCGCTCTGGCCGGAGCGGAACAGCAGCCGGCTGATCGTGACTTCGGCGTACTCGATCGGCAGGGCCCCGTCGCTGTTGTCGATGGTCAGTGTGACCTCGGCGCGGCCGAGTGGCGGCCGGCCGGCGGTGCCGGCGAAGACGACGTCCTCCATCTTGCCGCCGCGCAGCGGCTTGACGCCCTGCTCGCCCATCACCCAGGAGAACGCGTCGACCACGTTCGACTTGCCGGATCCGTTGGGACCGACGATGCAGGTGATCCCCTGCTCGAACCGCAGCGAGGTGGCCGAGGCGAACGACTTGAAACCACGCAGCGTCAGCGACTTCAGGTACACCCGCCGGCTCTCCTCCTCCGGGAACCGCCCCTGCCTGGCGCGTTCGCTGCCCCTGGGCAAGCCACCTGGTGCCCGTTCCCGTCCGCCTTTTCCGGCTGTGCCGCCGGATTGGGTCGCCGGAATGGGCCGCCGGAGTGGCTTGCTCCCGGCGCCTCTCCCCGCCCGCACCCTACCGTGCGCAGGGCCGGTTCCCGAGCATCAAGGCCGCACGGGCCGAATAAAGGCTAGTGCTGTGCCGTCCAGAACGGCAGTCAGCGCCTGCGTCATCGGCTCCACTTCCCCGCTGCGGACTTTTCAGTCAATATCGGCGGCCCATGACCAAACCGTGCTCAGCCAGCGGTGACTGTGAAGGCGAGCGGGCCGCCTCCGGGTTCTGTCCTGGACCGCTGCAGGAGGTGGTCAGGCCGCTCCCGGTGCACGACGTGCCATGTGCGAGAAGCGGGTGCCTGAGGCCCTAAGAGTGCTGCCAATTGCGGGCAGCCAAAGAGGGACGCCTGAGGCTCAGGCGCCCCTCTGTCCGTTCCTGTCAGCCAGCGCCTCTTCAGGTGAGCGCCGGCTCGCGAACCGGGATCAGCAGGTCGTGGCCCACCTCCGCGGCAAGCACTTCGTTTTCCTCGTGCAGCCTCGCAAGCTCGGCTTCGAGTTCACGTACTCGCTCTTGCAGGCGGCGCATCTCTGAGACCATGCGGAGATCAGGCCCGCCGACGTGGCCATATAGAGCTTTCGCCATTGTGTGAGGTCCTCCACACTGAGTGACCAGAGTGGGCTCGCATGCCAAGACGCGGAAAGACCGCTGCCTTGGACGCGGGTAACACCTCCATGGTCCCACCACGACGCCTATCCGGTCAAGTTGACATCCCCGCAGGTCACAGCTGGCTTCGCGCCCCGGGCCCCTTGGAGACCGCGCCAAAGGGCCGCGGCGCTGTGTTTGCTTCGCGCCTCCGGGCCGCTTGGAGGCCCTTTGGCGCGGCTAGCGCTCGCTGAAGCCGGAGATGCCTACGGGCTCGTCCCACCGGTGGGTTACGCGGGCGACCCGTCCGGGAGCGCCAGTGCCCTCTAGCAGCGCGAGCAGTTCGTGGCAGTTCGCTACTTTGCCCTCGGCGATCACCCGGACACGGCCGTCCTCGAGGTTCTCCGCCCAGCCAGTCAGGCGCAGCTCCAGTGCCCGTGCCCGCGTCCACCACCGAAAGCCAACACCTTGCACCCGGCCTTCCACCCACGCGGTGAGCCGGGCCTGCCCGTCGGGATTCACGGCCGCACCCGTGGCCGCGGCTGGCACTGGGGGCAGGTGAACGCGGACCGGTTCATGAACGGGTCGCGGCGAACCGGCGTACCGCAGCGGGGGCACGGCTCACCGGCCCGGCCGTACACGGCGAGCGAGCGCTCGAAATAGCCGCTTTGCCCGTTCACATTGACGTACAGGCTGTCGAACGTCGTGCCGCCCGCGTTCAGAGCCTCATCGAACACCTCGCGGACAGCTGCGAACAGCCCTCTGATCGCGGCGGGTCGCAGCAGCTGAGCCTCGCGCTCCCAGTGCAGGCGGGCCCGCCACAGCGCTTCGTCGGCGTAGATGTTGCCGATGCCGCTAACCAGCGACTGGTCGAGCAGTGCCCGCTTGATCCCGGTGCGGCGGGTGCGCAGCCTGGCGGTGACGGCCGCCAGGTCGAACGCGGGCTCCAGCGGATCGGGCGCGATGTGCGCTATCGGAGCGGGCAGCTCCGCACCGCCGACCACCAGCGACAAATGCCCGAAAGTCCGCTGGTCGGTGAAGCGCAGGTCGGGCCCGCCGTCGGCAAAGGTGACACGGACCCGGACATGAGGCGAGAGCGGGCGGGCCGCGTCGCCGACGAGCAGCTGGCCGCTCATGCCGAGGTGAGCGAGCAGGGCATCGTCGCCTACCGGCAGCCACAGGTACTTCCCGCGACGCAGCGCACCGGTGATTCTGCGCCCTCGAAGGGCAGCAGCGAAATCGTCAGGGCCCGCCAGATGGCGGCGCAGAGCGCGGGGATGAAACGTCTCGGCAGACTCGATCGTGCGGCCAACGACATTCCGGTCGAGACCCCGCCTTACGATCTCGACTTCGGGAAGCTCGGGCACGCCTAACTCCGCCGCTGCGGGCTGCCGCGGTCATCGGCTTGCCCGCCAGGACCGGCGCCAGGCCCGCCGCCCTCTGCGACGTCCCCCGCCGGACCCGCAGTGCCGCTACCCCTCGCGGCACTGCCAGCGCCCGCACTGCCTTCCCCACGGCCAGCCTCGGTAGCTTCCCCGCTACTTTCAGCACCGGTGATGCCCGCCGTGATGCGTGTCCAGGCAGCCTCAGCTGCTTGCTGCTCGGCTTCCTTCTTGGACCGGCCCTCACCCTCGCCGTAGGTACGCCCGCCGATCATGACAGAGGCACGGAACGACTTCTGGTGGTCGGGGCCACTCTCGTCCACGCGATATTCAGGCACGCCAAGCAACTCGCCGGCTGTCAGCTCCTGCAACGACGTCTTCCAGTCCAGGCCTGCCCCCAGCCTGGCCGAGTGGGCGATCACCGGATCGAACAGGCGGTGCACGAGCGCGTCGGCCTCGGCCATGCCGCACTCCAGGTAGACCGCGCCGATCACCGCTTCGAGCGTGTCGGCGAGTATCGAGGACTTATCCCGGCCGCCGGTGCCCTCCTCGCCCTTCCCGAGCCGGACATACGAGCCGAGCCGCAGCCCCCGGGCGACCCCGGCCAGGGCACGCATGTTGACGACCGCGGCCCTGAGCTTTGCGAGCTGGCCTTCGGGCAGGTCGGGGTACTCACGGAACAGCGTGTCGGTGACGATCAGGCCGAGCACCGAGTCACCGAGGAACTCCAGCCGCTCGTTGGTTGGCAGCCCGCCATTCTCGTACGCGAACGAGCGGTGCGTCAGGGCGCGCTCCAGCAGCTCAGGGCCGAGTGGCGCCGCGATGCCACGCAGCAGCTCCGCGGTTCCCGCTCGCACCGCATCCGGAGCTGCCGTGCCACCATCACCTGGCGAGCTGCTCACGCTTCCCTCCTTTCCGCGGCGCGCGATGTACCGCGCCGCGCCTCCCCGGCGGTTCCCGGGTCAGGAGGGGGTGATCACCTGGCGTCGGTTGTACGTACCGCACGTGGGGCATGCCGTATGCGGGAGCTTGGGGTCACGGCACTG
Organism: uncultured Actinomycetota bacterium; assembly: GCA_963815375.1. Taxonomy (GTDB): domain Bacteria; phylum Actinomycetota; class Actinomycetes; order Streptosporangiales; family Streptosporangiaceae; genus JASHPR01. Next base: position 1,492,831 of record CAWFGX010000001.1, read on the forward strand.
CGGGCAGGTCACGAGCGCAGGCGCAGTCGCCTTCCACTGGGCTCGCCGCGACCTGGTATTGCTGCGTGACATTCGGCGCTTTGGTACCGCCACCTCAGCCCTCCTTCCTTTCCTCCGGCACGGGCATCCCGTCCGGTGTCCGATCATCGTCTGTGGCGACGTGGCCGTGCTCTGGCCCCGCCTCGGCGAGCCGCATCCCGCACTCGGGACACAGCCCCGGGCAATCGTCGGCACACAGCGGCGCGAGCGGGAGCTCGAGCACCAGCGCGTCGCGCAGGGCCGGCTCAAGGTCGAGCAGATCCCCGACCAGAAGATACCCGTCAGCGTCGTCCTCGCTGGCATCTCCCACGAACAGCTCGGTGAACCGGACCTCCGTCGCTGAGGCGAACAGGTCCAGGCACCGGGCACACTCGCCGACAAGCGGCGCGCGCACGGTGGCTGTCACCAGTACGCCCTCGGCGACGCCCTCGAGGCGGACGTCGAGCGTGAGCTCGGCCCCTTCGGGAACGTTCACCATCGCGACACCCAGGCCGTTCGGCGCTGGAACTTTCCGGGTCTGTGACCGGACATCGGCCGGGCCGAGGCCTCGAGTGTCGAAAACCAGCGGCAGATGCGGGTTAAGCCGCTTTGGGTGCTTGGGATTCGCGTGTGGCATGGCAGGTAGTGATCTGATGGGGTTGCCCGGGCGGTCAGCATACCCGGCTGCCTGCGAGATCCCAAGTTGGCCCGCTACGCGTCGGCGGAGCGGACCGTCAGCCGGTCGAGAACTGGCCTGGGTACCAGGCTCGCTACATCGCCGCCGTACTTAGCGAAGTCCTTGACCAGGCTCGATGACAGGAACGCATACAGCGGGTTGGTCGTCAGGAACAGCGTCTCCACGCCCGCCTGGCTGTAGTTCATCTGGGCCATCTGCAGCTCGTAATCGAAGTCACTGACAGCACGCAGGCCCTTCACGATCGCGGAGATGTCATTGGCCTTGCAGAAGTCGACGATCAGCCCTTCGAACCCGGTGACCCCGACGTTGTCCAGTCCCTTGGTCACCTCTCGCAGCATCTCTACCCGCTCGTCCACGGTGAACATCGGGACCTTGTTCGGATTGCGCAGGACAGCGACGATCACTTCGTCGGCCAGCCCAGCCGCGCGGGTGATGATGTCGAGATGCCCGTTGGTAACCGGGTCGAACGATCCTGGACAGACCACGCGGCGCACGCGGACTCACCTTCCTGCCGATCCTGCCTGGGCCTCTGTTATGCCCTCGCCACCTGCGGCGAGACCGTACCAGAGCGTCGCCTCACCGTAACCACGGGACCGGTCGGGCGTATAGCCGCCGGCCAGGTGAGCGGGCCCGACCGAGTGGAGCGTTCCACGATCACGAGTGCCCCGGGCTCGAGCCAGCCAAGGTCGCGCAGTGCGGCGAGTACCCGCTGCACCTCGGTGCCTGGTGCCGCATACGGCGGGTCGGCGAACACGAGGTCGCGCGGTCTTTGCCCGCCCCGCCCGCCAGGACCGCGGGCGAGCACCCGCTCGACGCGGTCGGCTGTGAGCTGTGCGCCCGGCAGCCCCAGCGCCTCGATGTTTGCCTTGATCACGCGCGCTGCGCGGGGATCGGACTCGACGAGCAGGACGTCTTCGGCGCCGCGCGACAGGGCCTCGAGGCCTACCGCTCCCGAGCCCGCGTACAAGTCGAGGACCCGCGCACCGTCGAGCGTTCCGCGCAGCGCCGCCACGGTGGCGAACAGGCCCTCGCGGACGCGGTCCGCGGTCGGCCGGGTACCGCGTCCCCCCGGCACCGACAGCCGGCGGCCGCCTGCCTCTCCGGCAACGATCCGGGTCATAGCAGGTGCTCAGGCCTTCTCGAGGTATTCCGCCCGCTCCCGGTCCAGCGCGCCGCGTACCGCAGCAGCCAGGGCCGGCTGCCCGGACAGTGCCGGGTCCGCCGCGACGAGTTCTGTGGCCTCACGGCGGGCATGGCCGATCAGCTCCTCGTCCTGCAGCAGCGTCAGCAGCTTCAGGCTCGACCGGCGCCCGGCCTGGGCAGCGCCCAGGACGTCACCCTCCCTGCGCTGCTGAAGGTCGAGCCGGGACAGCACGAACCCGTCGAGCGTGGCGGCCACCGCGTCCAGCCGCTGCCGCGAGGCCGACCCCGCCTCAGCCTCGGTGACCAGCAGGCACAGTCCCTCGTGCTTGCCCCGGCCGACCCGGCCCCGAAGCTGGTGCAGCTGGGAGACTCCGAACCGGTCGGCATCCATGATCACCATGGCGGTCGCGTTCGGGACGTCGACGCCGACCTCCACCACCGTGGTCGTGACCAGCACGTCCACCGCTCCCGCGGCGAACGCCTGCATGACCCGGTCCTTCTCGTCCGCCGGCAGCCTGCCGTGCAGGACGGCCAGCCGCAGCCCGGCCAGCGGGCCCGATTCCAGCTCAGCAGCGAGATCAACGACGGCCAGAGGCGGCCGCGCCGTCCCGTCGGCCTGCTCGTCATCCGCGGAACCGCCGTCCTGCCAATCGGAGTCTTCCGGGCCGGCGACCGCCGCACCCCGGCCGCGCGGGGTCTGCCCGGAGCTTTCCGGGCCTTCCTCCCCGATCCGGGGGCACACCACATAACACTGCCGACCGCGCTGCACCTCCTCGCGCACTCGCTCCCAGACCCGTTCTGCATGACGTGGCTTTTCAGCCGCAGGAACGACGTGCGTCTGGATCGGCGAGCGCCCAGCGGGCAGCTCCGTCAGCGTCGACATTTCCAGGTCGCCGAACACCGTCATCGCCACCGTGCGCGGTATTGGGGTGGCGGTCATGACGAGCAGGTGCGGGCGGCCGCCGACGGTCTTGTCGCGGAGCGCGTCGCGCTGCTCCACGCCGAACCTGTGCTGCTCGTCGATCACGACCAGGCTGAGGTCAGCGAACTGCACCTGCTCCTCCAGCAGCGCGTGGGTGCCGATCACGATCCCGGCCGTGCCTGACGCGGCCTCCAGCAGGGCGCGCCGCCGCGCCGCCGCGCCAAGGGACCCGGTCAGCAGCGCTACCCGGGTGGCCCGCTCCGCGCCGCCGAGCTCGCCGGCGTGCGCCAGCGGGCCGAGTTGCTCGGTGATGGACCGGTAGTGCTGCTGGGCGAGCACTTCCGTCGGCGCGAGCAGCACTGCCTGTCCCCCGGCGTCCACCACCTGCAGCATCGCCCGGACCGCGATCACGGTCTTGCCGGAACCGACCTCGCCTTGCAGCAGCCGGTGCATGGGCTGGTCGCGCGCGAGCTCGTCGGAGATCGTCGTCCCGGCGAGATCCTGCCCGACCGTCAGCTCGAACGGGAGCCCGGCGGTGTAGGCGTCGAGCAGGCCGCCGGGCATGCGCGGGCGCGGTGTCGCTGTAAACGCCATGGCCGCGAGCCGCCGCTGCGCCAGGATGACCTGCAGCACGAACGCCTCGTCCCACTTGAGACGGTGCCGCGCCCTGTCGACGTCGGCGCGGTCGATCGGCCGGTGGATGCCGCGCAGCGCGTCGGCAAGGCCGATCAGGCAGTAACGCTCGCGGACGGCTCGCGGCACCGGGTCCTCTACGTCCAGGACATTCAGAACGATCTCCACGGAGTTGGCCACCTGCCAGGAGGTGATCTCCTTCGCGGCCGGATACACCGGGATGATCTGGGCCGCGTACTCGGCAGCGGCGTAGGCCGGGGCGGTACCGTCCAGCAGCATGTACTCGGGGTGGGCCAGCTGGCGCCTGCCCCGGTACGTCGAGACCTGGCCGGAGAACAGGCCAGTCATGCCAGGGGTGAGCTTGGCCTCGCGCCAGTTCTGGCGCCGTCCCCGGGAGAAGAACGCGAGTACCAGCTCCCCGGTCCCGTCGGTGACCGTGGCCTCGAAGATCGACCCAGGCCTGCCCCGCATCGGACGGCTGGTCACCTTCGCGATCCTGGCCTGCACGGTTACATGCTCGCCGTCACGCAGTGAGGCGAGGTCGGTCAGCTCGCCCCGGGACTCGTAGCGGCGCGGATAGTGCCGCATCAGGTCGCCCACCCGGTGCAGCCCCAGCGCACTCTTCAGCCGGCTGGCCGCCTTGTCGCCCACCACCGGCTCCAGCGGGTCCTCGAGCACCGCCATAGCAAGCAGACTAGATGGTCCCGCCGTCTTTCCCTGCCAGCGACGTCCCGGCCCTCAGGTCCCCTGGGGCGGCTCGGCGACGGTGTAGCGCTGCTCGGCCTCGCGGACATCGGGCAGGCCTATGAACTCAAGGAAGTTTCCGAACATCGGCAGGTCGCGCAGCGCCGCCTCCGGGGTTCCGGCCTGGGCGATTTCCCTCAGGATCTGGCGCATGGCAGCGGTCGCCGCCAGCAGCGTGCTGATCGGGAAGATGACGATGCGGTACCCAAGTTCGGTCAGACGGCCGAGCCCGATCGGCGGGGTCTTGCCGCCTTCGGCCCAGTTGAACAGCAGCGGCACGCCGGGAAAAGCGTCGGCAACAGCGGCCGCCTCCTCCTCGTCCAGCACGGCCTCCACGAACAGCACGTCGGCGCCGGCATCCCGGTACACCCGCGCGCGCTCGATGGCCGCGTCCAAGCCCTCCACCGCCCGCGCGTCTGTCCTCGCGATGATCACGAACTCGGGCTGTGTCCGTGCATCGACCGCAGCCCGGACCTTCTGCGCCATCTCCGCCACCGGGATGACCTGTTTGCCGTCCATATGGCCGCACTTCTTCGGCGTTACCTGGTCCTCGATGTGGATCCCGGCGACCCCGGCTGCTTCGTAGGATCCGACGGTCCGGATCACGTTCAGCGGGTTCCCGTAGCCGGTGTCGGCGTCGGCGATGACCGGAATGTCCACGCAGTCGGCTATGCGCCCGGCGTTCTCTGCCATCTCGGTCATGGTCAGCAGCCCGACGTCCGGCCGCCCTATCAGCGCCGCCGACGTCCCGAACCCGGTCATATAGACCGCTGGAAACCCAGCCTCCTCCACCAGGCGCGCGGCCAGCGGATCAAAGGCCCCGGGAGCCACAATGGTCTTTCCCGAGTCCAGCAGCGCCCGCAGCCGCGCGGCCCCGCCCGGCCGCCTGGTGAGCCGCCCGGTCACTGGTCCTTACCGCCCTGCCTGCGCCGCTGATCGCCTGCCATCATGGTTACGTCCCATCTCCCTCTGGCCCGCGCGGCAGTGACACGCCCGCCTCCAGATTCTCCCCTAGGCCCAGCGGCCAAGACGCTAGGAGTGCGACCCGAGATGCAGCCCGAGTTGTTCACGATCCGGCGTACAGGACCTGGCGTGCTGAGCACGATGGCCCGGCCGCGTGGCGGTGAGCGGCTTGGGGATGAGATGCACGGCCTGGCGGCCGCAGGCGTGGGTGTGCTCGTCAGCCTCCTCAGCGGCGCTGAGGTGGCCGAACTGGAGCTGACGCGTGAGGCCGAGGCCGCCCGGGTGGCGGGCATCGCGTTCTACCACTTGCCGACGCCGGACCGTACCGTGCCCGACCTTGTCGCTGCACTGGAGCTGGCGGAGACGCTGAGGACGCTGCTGGCACAGGAGGCCGGTGTCGCCGTCCACTGCCGGTATGGGATCGGCCGGTCCTCGACCCTCGCCGCCATGGTTATGGTGCTGGAGGGCACCGGGCCGGAGCAGGCCTGGGCGCTGATCTCCGCTGCGCGCGGCACTGCCGTGCCGGACACGGTCGCCCAGCGTGACGCCCTCGCCGCCCTGCGCCCCCCCGCGCCAAAGGGGCCCCCTGCGCCAAAAGGGCGCGGTGCCGTCTTGCACTGAGGAACGAGGGAGCTTGCGACCGAGCGACGAGGGAAAGACGGCGCCTCCAAGCGCCCCGGCGGCGCTAAATCAACAGAGCCCGGATGCGGCGGACGCCTGACGCCGAGGATTCCTCCTTCACGATCCGGAAGTGACCAAGCTCGCCGGTGTGCGCGACATGCGGCCCGCCGCAGATCTCCTTGCTGTACCACTGCCCGTCCGGGTCACCGGCGGTGTACACGGTCACGGTCGGGCCGTACCGGTCACCGAACGCACCAAGGGCACCGCTGGCGAACGCTTCGTCAGGTGCCATCTGGGCCACGGTCATCGGCCAGTCCCGCGTGATGTTCTCGTTCACTATCGCCTCCACCCTGGCCAGCTCCTCCGGGGTCATCCTGGCCGGGTGGGAGAAGTCGAACCGGAGCCGCTCAGGCGTGATGTTGCTCCCGCGCTGCACGACGTGGTCGCCGAGGACCATCCGGAGCGCCTTGTACAGCAGGTGGGTCGCGGTGTGCAGCTGCGTTGCCGACTCGGAACGGTCGGCCAGGCCGCCCTTGAACATGCCTGATGCGGCCGTACGGGAGCGTTCGCGCTGCTCGGCCATCATCTGCTCATACAGCGGCTGCCACCTGGGGTCGACGGGCACGCCCGCAGCCCTGGCCTCCTCCACGCTCAGCTCCGGCGGAAAGCCGTAGGTGTCGAACAATTTGAAAACCGAGTCGCCGGTGAGCCGTGACCCGGCTAGCCGGGGCAGTTCGCGCACGCCACGGGCGAGGGTCTTGCGGAACAGGCCCTCCTCCCGCTCTAGCACAGACCGGATCTGCGACGCCCGGGAGCCGAACTCCGGGTAGGCGTCGCGGTAGATGGCAATGACGGTGTCAGCCAGGCCGCCGAGGAACTCCGAGTCGATCCCCAGGTGCAGGCCCTGCCGGATGGCGCGCCGGGCGAGCCGGCGCATGACGTACCCCTGGGTGTTGTTCGAAGGCTCGACCCCGTCGGCAGCGAGGAACGTCACCGCCCGGACGTGATCGGCGATGATGCGCTTGGCCCGTACGTCAGCGTCCGGCTGGCTGGCACACAGCGACTCGATCGCGCTGACGATCGGCGCCATCAGGTCGATCCCGAACACGTCTGCGGTGTCGAGCGAAGCCCTGGCAAGGCGCTCCAGTCCGCCACCGAAGTCGACGTTCGGCTGCGGCAGCGGCTCAAAGCCGTCCTCGGTCCGCCGGTACTGCATGAACACCGAGTTGCCGATCTCGACGAACCGGCCGCAGTCGCAGTATGGGTGGCAGTGTGCGCCGAACGCCGGGTCGTGCAGCACCTGCGGGAACAGGTAGAAGATCTCCGAGTCCGGGCCACCAGGCTCGCCCGGCGGCATGCTGTCCGGGCCGCCGGAACGGCTCCACCAGCACTCCGACTCGTCGTAGAGGACGATCCGGGCATCGCCGGTCCCGGCCGCCGCGGCCCGAGCGGACGTTCCCGGCTCGGCCACGACCGGGCCGACGCCGGCCCCGCGAACAGCTCCTTCCAGATCAGCTCCGACTCGTGGTCGCGCGGAATGTCCCAGCGTGGTGAACCGGCAAAAACGCTGGCGAAGATACGGGCGGGTTCCAGCCCCACGACGCGGGTGAGGAACTCGAACACCCAGGGCAGCTGCTCCTGCTTGAAATAGCTGCCGAGCGACCAGTTGCCCAGCATCTCGAAGAGGGTTGTGTGCCGCGTGTCGCCGATCTCGTCGATGTCCTCCGCCCGCAGGCTCGGCTGGCTGTCGGCCAGCCTGTTCCCGGCGGGGTGGGGCGCGCCCAGCAGGTACGGGACCAGCGGCTGCATTCCGGAGCCAGTGAACAGCGTCGTGGCGTCCTCACGCGGGACCAGGTTGGCGCGGGCGATCGCAGCGTGACCACGGCTGGTGTAGAAGTCCAGGTACGCGCGCCGAATCCCCGATCCGTCCATGGCGCGGAGGCTAGCAAGCCCCCGCAGACGTCGGCCAACGCATTTAGGCCGGCGCGATCCTGGTGCCCCCCAACAGCAGCAAATGGTCCAATCATGCGGGTGGGGGACGGGGATGGCGCGGGTTGGGGGACGGTGCGCCGCCCAGTTCGCGTGGCTGGCCAGAGATCGGCTATCCTTCATCGACTGTCCTGGCGTCGACCGGGACATTGACCCAGCTGGCTATCACCCCATGGAGCAAACCGTGGCTTCCGTCTGCGACCTCTGCGGCAAGCGGCCGGGCTTCGGCAAGAACGTGTCGCACTCGCACCGCCGGACCCCGCGCCGCTGGAACCCGAACATTCAGCGCGTGCGCGCAAAGGTCGACGGCTCACCCCGCCGCCTGAACGTCTGCACCTCCTGCATCAAGGCAGGCAAGGTCACCCGCTGACGGCGCGCCGCCACGGCGGCGACCCTTACCCGAGAGCCTCGTTGCCGCCAGCGCCGGCTCTCTCTTGCCCCCGTTCAGCCAAAGTGGCGCCATCCGCCAGCCCCGTCGGCGGGAACGGAGTCGACTGTGACTCCCTCACCACCGCTGACTGAGCCGATCACCCGCCAGTGGTCGGGCAAGCTGACGCCGTGCGGGAATGTCGCGGCCAGAGCGTGATCCTCGCCGCCGGTCAGTACCCAGGTCAGCGGGTCGGAACCAACCAGCCGGCCTGTCAGGCGCAGTCCCGCGTCATCGGGTAGCCGCGAGGTCTCGACGTCGATCAGGACGCCGCTCGCATCCGCTACGTGCCGCAAGTCGGCTACCAGCCCGTCGCTGATGTCGATCATCGAGGTGGCGCCAAGAGACGCGGCCTCCGGCCCGGCGCCGTATGGCGGCCGTGGCCGCCGGTGGCTGGTGATCAGCTTGGTCAGGTCGATGAGGGCCTTCGCCGACCCCCCGGCGTCCCGCACCCGCCTGGCCAGCTCGGCCGGCTCGGCCAGTCCGGCCTCGAAAAGGGCCAGCCCCGCGGCAGAGCGACCCAGCTGGCCAGCGACCGCCACCAGGTCCCCCGCGCGCGCCCCGGCCCTGGTGACCGGATCGCGGCCGGCGAGGTCGCCGAGCGCGGTGACCGCGAGAACCACGCAAGTGGCGCTGCTGACATCTCCGCCCACCACTGCGGCCCCGGCCCGCTGGGCCTCATCGCCGAGGCCGCGAACCAGGTCCTGCGCCCAGGACACGGCGAGATCACCGGGGGCCGCTAGGCCGACGAGCAGCGCTGTGGCCGATGCGCCCATGGCAGCGACGTCGGCGAGGTTCTGTGCTGCGGCCTTGCAGCCTATGTCGAACGCGCCTGACCACTCACGCCGGAAGTGCCGGCCCTCGACGAGCAGGTCCGTCGTGGCGACCACGCGCTGGTCCGGGGCGCGCACCACCGCGGCGTCGTCGCCGATCCCGACGATCTGGCCGGGACCGGCCGCCAGCAGTGACCGGATTTCCGCGATGAGGCCGAACTCGCCCAGGTCAGCGATCGTGATGGAAAGCCTCCTGCGGTCTTAGGGCCTGAGGCGCAGGATGCCTGAAGATACTGCCGGGCACTAGCCGCGCGCGGGCCGGGTACCTACGGTAGCGTTGCCAGCACATCTTGGCGCCTGGGAGGACAGCATGGTTCAGGCTTACATCCTCGTCCAGACAGAGGTCGGCAAGGCCGCCGAGGTCGCCATGCAGATCGGGAAGATCGCTGGGGTCACTCAGGCAGACGACGTCACGGGTCCGTATGACGTGATCGTCCGGGCTGAGTCGGAGAACGTTGACGACCTCGGCAAGCTTGTGGTCGCCCAGATCCAGGGAGTGTCAGGCATCACGAGAACGCTCACCTGCCCGATCGTCCACATCTAGATCAAAGGCCAGCGGCCCCGGCCCCAGCAGGCGGCCGGGGGTCAGGCCAGCGCGCCTGCCGCTGCGGCCGTGCGCGGGCCGAGCCCGATCCTCGCCGCGTCGCGCAGGTCGTCCAGGGTGTCCACGTCGCGCCGCAGCCCCTCGAGCCCCGGAATCCGCAGTTCCAGAGCCCCGGCTGACAGGTGCGCGGCACGCGACCCGGGCCCGAACCTGGGGTGGAACGCCACGCCCGGCCCGGCTGCGTACAGGGTCGTGCCTGTGCCCGCGGCGTCGGGCACGAAGGCCTCGCTGGCCCCGGCCGCCGCGGTCAGTGCGAGCCCGAGTTCGGCGGCGCCCAGCGCCGGCAGGTCCGCCGCGAGCCCGGCCCGGCCCCGGCCCGGCCACCGCTCGTCCGCCTGGGCCGCACCGAACCGCAGCGCTGCGTTGAGCCCGTCACCGGGCTGGTCCGGCACCACCACGGCGCCGAGCGCGGACAGCTCGGCCCGCGCCTGGGCGTCGTCGGTCACCACGATCACCGACCCGGCCGCCGCGCAGGCGACGGCGACCGTGTCCGCCGCCATGGCCAGGGCCAGCTCAGCCCGGGTAGGCCCGGCCAGCCCGGTGAGCCTGGACTTCGCCAGGGCAAGTACCTTGACGGGGATCACCAGTGACCAGCGGAGCGGGTCATCGAATGGCATGCACCTGATCCTGCCTCGACACAGCGTCGCGCCAACCGCGACACTGACTTAATCACCAGCCGGGCGAGTTGCTAGCGCCCCACGCGGGGAGAGGCGTCGATATGAGCGAACGCGCAGACGGCAGTTACTCATCCGCCTGGCGCGGATTTACGAAGATCATTGTGCCGCCGCTGGCCAGCGGCCTGATGGGTCACGAGTGGAGCGGCCTGGACAACATCAGGAACGTCCCGGCCGATCGCGGGGTGGTCCTGGCCGCCAACCACCTGTCCTACGCCGACGTCCTCGCTATGGCCATGTTCAGCTACCGGGGCGGCCGCTACCCGGTGTTCCTGGCCAAGTCCCCGCTGTTTGAGAAGAAACTGTTCGGCACGCTCCTGCGCAAGACCGGCCAGCTTCCGGTCTACCGCGGCCAGGCGGACGCGGCCCTGGTGCTCCGGGACGTGGAGCGCGGACTGCAAAGGGGCGCGGGGGTGATCTTTTACCCGGAGTCGACCGTGACGCGCGACCCGGACCAGTGGCCAATGGTGGCCAGGACCGGCGCGGCCAGGGCGGCGCTGGCCACCGGCTCGCCGGTGATCCCGATCGCGCACTGGGGCGCCCAGCGGATCCTGCCTTACGGCAGCCTGCACCTGCACCTGCTCCCGCGTACCACGGTCAAGGTAGCCGCGGGCCCGCCGGTCGACCTGTCGGCGTTCGAGGGCAAGCCGCTGACCGCGCAGCTGCTCCGCGAGGCCACAGAGGTGATCATGCGCGATATCACCGGCCTGCTGGCCGGCCTGCGCGGCGAGACGCCGCCGGCCCGGCCCTACGACCCAGCAGCCGTGCGCCGTAGCGAACGAAGTTCTCAAGACGATTTCGGAACGGATGCGCGCTCCGATGCGCCCAGCGATGTGTCCCGAGATGGGTCCAGCGATGCCGTAGCGCCCGGCGGCTCAGCAGACACCGCCGATTCAGCCACTGAGGCGACGGCAACGTGAAAGCCGCGGTGATGGGGGCCGGCTCCTGGGGCACAACGTTCGCCCAGGTGCTCTGCGATGCGGGCACGCCGACTGTGCTGTACGCCCGCCGCCCGGAGCAGGCGCAGGCCGTCAACGAGACCCACGAGAATCCTGGCTACCTGCCGGGAATCACGCTGACCGGCTCGCTGCGCGCTACCACCGACCCCGCCGAGGCCCTGGACAACGCCGGCCTGGTGGTGCTGGCGGTGCCCGCGCAGTCACTGCGGGAGAACCTGGAGCGCTGGACGCCGCTGCTGCCGCCTAAGGCGCTGCTGGTCAGCCTGATGAAGGGGATCGAGCTCGGCACCTGCTGCCGGATGAGCGAGGTCATCGCGCAGGCGACCGGGGCGCCGCCGGACCGGATCGCCGTGGTCAGCGGCCCGAACCTGTCCCGCGAGATCGCGCAGCGCCAGCACTCGGCCACGGTCGTCGCGTGCACCGACGCCGATGCCGCGCAGCGGCTGCAGGAGGCGTGCCACACCAGCTACTTCCGCCCGTACACCAATCCGGACGTGACCGGCTGCGAGCTGGGCGGCGCGGTGAAGAACGTGATCGCGCTGGCGGTTGGCGTGGCAGTCGGCATGGGGCTCGGCGACAACGCCAAGGCGATGCTGATCACCCGCGGCCTGGCCGAGACGGCCCGGCTGGGTGCCGCCATCGGCGCCGACCAGCACACCTTCGCCGGACTGGCCGGTATGGGGGACCTGGTGGCTACCTGCAGCTCACCGCTGTCACGGAACCGGACTTTTGGCGAGAACCTGGGCCGGGGCATGACGCTCGACGAGGTGGTCGCGATCACCCGGCAGACCGCCGAGGGTGTGAAGTCATCGGAATCGGTGCTCGAACTTGCGCGGCGACACGGCGTGGAGATGCCGATCACCGAGGTCATCGAGCAGGTCATCCATGACGGCCTGGAGATCGACAAGGCAGTTGTCCTGCTGGCCAGCCGGACCGCGAAGCCAGAACGTTACGGCGTCTGAACCCGGCCCGCCATGGCCGGCCTGCCCGTCGCGGCGGGAAAGTGCGTGCACAGGCAGTCAGCTGGGGAAAAGACAATGAACGGGGGGCGGGAAGGAGGAGCGTGAACCAGCAGCGCAAGATCCGGGTCGCGGTGGTCTTTGGCGGCCGGGGCCCCGAGCATGCGGTGTCGTGCATGGGGGGCGGCAACATGCTCGGAGCCATTGACCGCGACAAATACGAGGTCATTCCCGTCGGCATTACCCGCGACGGAAGCTGGGTGCTGGCCGCTGACGAGCCCGCCAGGCTGACGGTAACAGCGGGAGAGCTGCCGTCGGTGGAGGCCGTCGCCGAGCTGGGCGGCGAGGTCGTGCCGTGGGCCGGGCCCGCTGCCGCCGGCCCGGCTGAGCAGACCCTCGCTCCCAGCGAGCCGGGGCAGTTCGTCACTGCCCCCGGGCAGTCCCTGGCTGCCAGCACGACCGCGCAGCCCGTCACCGCGACCGCCCCGGGGCAGATACCGCACCTCCTGGGCGAGGTGGATGTGGTGCTGCCGGTGCTGCACGGCCCGTTCGGTGAAGACGGCACGATCCAGGGCCTGCTGGAGATGGCCGGCGTCCCCTACGTGGGCGCTGGGGTCCTTGCGAGCGCCGTCAGCATGGACAAGGAGTACATGAAGATTGTTTTCCGGGCCAAGGGCCTGCCCGTCGGGCCGCATGTGGTCGTGCGGCCACGGGACTGGCCGCCGGAGACAGCCGACGGAACTGCCGAGCCGGTCACGCTGGAGCGCAAGCGCGTGCTCGACGAGATCACCGAGCTCGGCTGGCCGGTGTTCGTCAAGCCCGCTCGCGGCGGCTCGAGCATCGGCACGTCGAAGGCCGCGGACATGGGTGAGCTGCACCAGGCGATCGAGAACGCGCGGCGCTACGACCCGAAGGTGATCGTGGAGGCCGCGGTAGAGGGCAGGGAGATCGAGGTCGCGGTGCTCGAAGGGCTTCATGGCAGCCCGCCCGACACCAGCCTTCCCGGCCAGCTGCTGATCGACGGCGGCCAGGAGTTCTGGGACTTCGAGGCGAAGTACCTGGACGCGGCGAGCGGGATGGCCATCCCGGCCCCTATTCCGGCCGAGGACCAGCAGGAGATCCGCAGGATGGCCGCTCAGGCCTTCGACGCTGTCTCCTGCGAGGGGCTGGCGCGCGTGGACTTCTTCTACACGCGCGACGGGCAGATCCTGATCAACGAGATCAACACGATCCCCGGCCTGACGCCCGCGTCCTATTTCCAGAAGATGTGGGAGGCGACCGGCCTCGACGTCGGACAGCTGATCGACCGGCTGCTGCAGACCGCGCTGAACAAGCGCCTCGGCTTGCGCTAGCGTGACTCCAACACCGGAGAGCCACGAGCGAAGGGAGGCGCGATCGATGTCGGTATTCGTTCCCGCGCCTTTCGCCGCCCGCTAAGACAGACGGCCGGCGGCGGGCGCCAGCGAGAAAGCGGAGCACGCCGTGAGTTCGTTCATTCTCAACATCACCGTCGACTGCGCAGACCCGGAGCGGGTCGCCCGGTTCTGGGCCGCTGTCACGGGATGGCCTGCCTCGCGCCCGGGGCAGGCTGACTATGCCGTCGGCCCCGGAGGCGGGAATCCCAGGCTCTACTTCGTCCCCGTGCCCGAGCCCAAGAAGTCCAAGAACCGGGTGCACCTCGACATCGTGCCCGGTGACCGCGGCCAGGACGAGGAGATCGCAAGGCTGACCGGGATCGGTGCCAGCGTGGTCAGCGACCAGCGGCCAGACATCGGCTGGGTGATCATGGCTGACCCGGAGGGCAACGAATTCTGTATTGAGCCGAGCGCCGCCGGCGGGAACCCGTGATAGCACGGCCAGCCCCTGCCGATGGCTGACGGCTGATAGCAGCGGCCCCCTGGATGGAGGACGGCGGGCGGCGCGAGAATGCGCCGCCCGCCGTTTCCTTACTTCCGGCCCGCGGCGACCTTCTTCTTACCGTTGACCATGGCCTTGAAGTCCGCGCCTGCGCGGAACTTCGGCACCGACGACTTGGGCACCTTGATAGCAGCGCCGGTGGCCGGGTTACGAGCCGTACGGGCGGGCCGGTTGGCCTTCTCGAATACCCCGAACCCCGTTATGGCGACCTTGTCGCCTTTCGCGACAGTTGACTGGATGGTGTCGAGCACCGCGTTGACCGCTTCCGTCGCGGTTTTCTTATCCCCCATCCGCCCCGAAATCGCGTCGATCAGGTCACGCTTGTTCATTCTGCACTCCTGCTTTTCCCCTCCGGGAGGCCGCGTCACCAGCGAAGCCAGCACCGACAACCTCTGACGTGCCTGAAATTAGGCGATCCGGCGCTGCGACACAATCACATCCGCTTGTCGGCACGGCGTGTCGACGCCGGAACGTGCTCTTAATGCTACGGGACAGGGATTCGCGGCCGCTGGCGGGGCCCTTAATTAAGCCTGCCCGGCCTGTTAAGGCTAGCGAAATTCGGGCAATAGCTAATATCTTGCCGAGTAATTCAGTTGCGCGGGCACCTGGCACCGTCGACACCGAACGTGACCCGGTTACGGGTACCGCCGGTCGCCGTCCAGACGTCGAGCGTTACGCATGGCCGCGGCACCGTGACGAGGAAGTAGCCGCCGTACTGAGTAAATCCCGGCCCGTAGGTAGATGCACGGCCGCTCGGGCAGGCCTGGAACGTCACACTGCCCTCGCCGTCGTGGATGGTGTACCGGCCGTCCACGCCCTTGGCGAAGTCCCCCGGCCCGAACAGGAACCTGAAATAGCTGTCCGCCTGCCCGACCACCGTGACCCATGCCGTCACTCCGTAGGGCACCATCACCATCAGGCCGCCAATCCTCACCGTGCTGCCGTTGACGGGGCTGGTGAACTCCTGACGCAGGCCCACCAGCCAGACCTGGCCGGCCTGCACGCTCTGGCGCTGCCAGCCATGCGGGAGCACGGCGCCGATCTGCATGGCGCAGCTGTCGACCACAGTGCGCGACCCCACAGGCGGCATCAGGGCCGGCGCTGAGGGCCGGCCGCCGGGTGCCGGCCCGCCAGGCAGGGCGGCAGGGGCCCGGAACGGCCCGGCATGCAGTCCGAGCGCTGTGACCGCGGCCGCGGTCACGACGGCGACCCCAGCAGCCGCTGCGGCAGCCCTCGCCCGGTGTCGCCGGCGCCGCATCCTGACCATCTCCAGCAGGTCCGCCGGAGGCTGCTCTTCGGCGACCGCCGCGCGCATCGCGGCGCGCAGTCGCTGTTCCAGGTCGCTCATTGCCATGCACCTCGCCCCGTTTCTCTGGGCTCTGTCTCCGCGGCCGGCGGTGTTGTCTTCGCCGCGGGTGCTGCCATGTCCGCCGCGGGCGCTGCCGTCTCGCTGATCTCGCGGAGTCTGCCCAGGCCGCGCGATGCCTGGCTCTTCACGGTGCCAACGCCGCATCCGAGGACGTCGGCGGTCTCCGCCTCGGACAGATCGCAGAAATACCGCAGCACGAGGACGGCACGCTGCCGCGGCGCCAGGCCACCCAGTGCCCGCAGCAGGAAGTCCCGGTCCGCGACATCGCTGGCGTGATCGCCAGCGGACGGTCCCGCGTCATCGTCGGTGAGCGGCCGCTCTGGCCTGCGGCGCAGCCGCCGCCAGCGGTCAGTCGAGGCGTTAGCCAGGACCCGGCGCACATACCGCTCGGGGTCGCCGGACCGGCAGATCCTTGCCCAGTTCCTGTAGACCCGTTCCAGCGCTTCCTGCAGCAGATCCTCGGCTTCGGACCGGTCCTGGTGCGCGGTCAGCAGCAAGGCGAACCGGAACAGGGCAGCCGAGCGGGCCTGGACGAAGTCCTCGAACGAGACGCTCACGTCCGGCATGGCCCGCATGTTCTCTTCACGACCGCGGCGCCCCTGAGGTTGCCTGCTACCGCGAGGTTCGGTACCGGTTTGTGCACTGCCTGAGGTTGCCCGGCCAGGTAGTTGCGTGCGGGCATAGAGTGCTTGCCGCTGGACGGCTGCATACTGACCTACCGGTAAGGTCCATACTGTGGGGCGCGGGGAGCGGTCTCGCGCGGCTCGCTGCGTGCCATTGTGCCGATGCCCCCGAGTTGCGAGGTCGCGCGCATGAAAGTTGCCGTTGTGAGGGAGACGGCGCCGGGCGAGCGCCGGGTAGCGCTTGTGCCTGATGCCGTGGGCAAGCTGTGCGCTGCCGGGCTCGAGGTCATGGTCGAGACAGGCGCCGGGGCTGGCGCCTGGATCAGTGACGACGCGTTCACCGAGGCGGGTGCCGTCATCGCGGGGCGCGGGGAGCTCGCCGGGGCGGACGTGTTCCTGATGGTAGGCAGGCCGGACGAGCAGAGGATCGCCGGTTTCCGATCTGGCCAGGCCGTGTTCGGGATGATGGCACTGCTGGCCGACCCTGACTTCGCCAAGCGCCTCGCCGGGACCGGCGTCACGGCGGTGAGCCTCGACCTGATCCCGCGGACGCTGCCGAGGGCACAGTCCATGGACGCCCTGACATCGCAGGCGAACATCGCCGGCTACAAGGCGGCAGTCGTGGCGGCGGATGCGTTCGGAAGGTTCTTCCCGATGCTCATCACGGCGGCGGGGACCGCCCGTCCGGCCAAGGTGCTGGTGCTGGGGGCCGGCGTCGCCGGCCTGCAGGCCATTGGTACCGCCCGGCGGCTGGGCGCCGTTGTCAGCGGCTACGACGTGCGGCCTGAGACCAGGACCGAGGTGGAGTCGCTCGGCGCTGCGTTCATCGAGCTGACGTCGGTCGGCGCGGCGAGCGGAGAGGGCGGGTACGCGCGGGTGCTGACCGAGGACGAGCGCCAGGCTCAGCAGGATGAGCTGTCCGGCCACATCGCCCGGCATGACGTCGTGATCACCACCGCGCAAGTTCCGGGCAGGCGGCCGCCGCTGCTGGTCACGGCGGACGCGCTGAAGTCCATGGCGGCTGGCTCGGTGATCGTGGATATGGGCGCGAGCACGCTCGGCGGCAACGTCGAGGGATCCCAGCCCGGCGAGACGGTGGTGACGGAGAACGGGGTGACTGTGATCGGTGCGGCCAGCCTGCCGTCCACGATGCCCGCCGCTGCCTCATCGATGTACGCGCGGAACGTCAGCAGCCTGCTGCAGTACATGGTGAAGGACGGTTCCCTCGCCGTGGACCTGTCTGACGACCTGCAGCGGGGCGTCGTCGTTACCCACGATGGCCAGGTCGTGCATCCGGCGATGCGCAAAGACCTGGCTGAGCCGGCTGGAGGTTAGCCCGTGTCTCAGGCGCTGCTTACTGACCTGGTCATCTTTGTGCTCAGCCTGTGGGTGGGCTTTGAGGTGATCAGCAAGGTCCCGGCCACGCTGCATACGCCGCTGATGTCTGCCGCCAACTCGATTCACGGCATTGTGCTCGTCGGCGCCATGCTGATCGCGGCCGCCACCAACAGCTGGGTCGGCTACCTGATCGCGTTCTTCGCCGCACTGTTCGCAACGGCCAACGTGGTCGGCGGCTACGTGGTGACCGGCCGGATGCTCAAGATGTTCCGCAGGCGGCCCGCGGCCGCGGCAGCCCCGCCGGTGGAGGGGGCCGGGAAGGCCGCGGCAGCGGTCACGGACGGCCAGCGATCATGAGCGGGTTCAGCTTTGCTACCCAGCTCATCTACGTGGCGGCCGCGTCGTGCTTCGTGCTCGGCCTGCACCTGATGAACACGCCTGCGACAGCCCGCCGCGGCAACCAGTTCTCTACCGCGGGCATGGTGATCGCCGTCGCCACGACGATCGCGCTGATCGTCCACGCGGGCACGATCAGCGTCACCGGCTGGATCGTCCTGCTCGCCGGCGCCCTGGTCGGCGGAGGCGTGGGCCTGTACTCGGCGCGAACGGTGCAGATGACCGCGATGCCGCAGCTGGTGAGCATGTTCAACGCGGTCGGCGGTGGCGCCGCGGCGCTGGTCGCCATCCACGACTACATTCATCTGGCCGGAGCCGCCAGCGGGGTGGCGGAATCCACAACGGTCACCACGCTGCTGGATGTGCTCATCGGCTCGGTGACGTTCTCGGGATCGATCATCGCCGCAGGAAAGCTGCAGGGGGTGATCACATCGGCTCCCGTCACCTTCCCCGGGGCCCGCGCGGTCAACCTGCTGCTGGCGGCGCTGGGCCTGGCCGCGGCCGGGTACGTGATCGCCACCCCGAGCCTGCCCGCGCTGTGGATCGTGATCGTGGCGTCGCTGGCGTTCGGCGTGCTGATGGTGGTGCCGATCGGCGGGGCCGACATGCCGGTGGTGATCTCATTGCTGAACGCGTTCACGGGCACCGCGGTGGCGATGGCCGGGTTCGTGATCGGCAACTGGGCGCTGATCATCGCCGGGGCACTGGTGGGAGCGTCCGGCGGGATCCTGACCAAGCTGATGGCCGACGCGATGAACCGGTCGATCCCGAACATCATCGTGGGCGGGTTCGGCACCGGGGACACGGCAGTGGCGGTGCTGCCCGGTGCCGGCGCCGGGGTGAGGTCGATTGCCGCCGAC
The DNA here is from genome assembly GCA_963815375.1 of uncultured Actinomycetota bacterium. Lineage (GTDB taxonomy): Bacteria > Actinomycetota > Actinomycetes > Streptosporangiales > Streptosporangiaceae > JASHPR01. The sequence continues at coordinate 1,511,520 of CAWFGX010000001.1, forward strand.
GACGCAGCGATCCAGCTCGCCTATGCCCAGAAGGTGATCATCGTGCCTGGGTACGGACTGGCCGCCGCGCAGGCGCAGCACGAGGTCGCCGAGCTCGCGGATGTGCTGGAGTCGCGCGGCGTGGACGTGTCCTACGCGATCCACCCGGTGGCTGGCCGGATGCCCGGGCACATGAACGTGCTGCTGGCCGAGGCCAACGTGCCGTACCCGCAGCTCAAGGAGATGGACGAGGTGAACCCTGAGTTCGCCCGCACTGATGTGGCGCTGGTGATCGGAGCCAACGACGTCACCAACCCGGCGGCCCGGCGTCCAGGCACGGCGATCTCTGGCATGCCGATCCTGGACGTGGACCAGGCCAAGAGCATCATCGTGATCAAGCGCTCGATGGGCCATGGCTACGCCGGCATCGACAACGAGCTGTACACGAACCCTAAGACCAGCATGTACTTCGCTGACGCCAAGACCGCCCTCGCGGGTCTCACGGGCGCCGTCAAGACCCTGGTCGGCTGATGCACCGGATCGTGACCCGCTTCTCGTTCGCGTAGTCGCCGCAGTTATCTGTTCCGGGGTTGTCGCGCAGCAGGCCGGCCCAGTCCGAAAGCCGCTCGACCTGGAAGCCGTAGGCTCCCAGCATCGCCGCGATCGCCGCGAGATTCGGGCGGCCGACGAGAACGGATGGGCCGTCGGAGTAGGCGTCGGCCGCGGCTTTCCCCTCCTCGTCAGCATCCTCGGTTATGACGTTCACGTTCGGCACGGGCCCCATCATGTACGGACTGAACGTGTCGATGATCAGATACCGGGCATTGGCCAGCCGCATCCCGTGCAGCAGCTCGTTGTAGCGCAGCGTGTGATACAGGAACCCAAGGCACAGCACGACGTCCACCGCGAAACGCTTCGTGCTGAGCACTTCATGCACATCACCGGTGACGAAGCGGACCCGGTCCGGCCCGTAGCCGTACTCTCCCAGGTTCTGTGTCGCGGCCTTCACCAGCTCGGGTCGTGCCTCGATGCCGATCACCGATCGCGCTCCGGTCGCGAGCGCCGCGAGCGACCAGCGGCCGTCGTGACTGGCGAGGTCCAGTACTGAGGCACCCTCAAAGAGGTCCCGGTTTTCGGCGAATATTGCTTCGTAGCGCAGGTTCAGCCGCGCAGTGGTAAGACCTGTGCTGCTCGTGGAGTAGAAGCGCGGGAAGCGCTCGAAGAACCACGAGGCCCTGCGGGCTCCCGGCGTCGAATCGGCCGGAACGAGCGCGGCCACGCGCTGAGGCGGGGCGGCTTGCCGTCGGTAGATTCTCCGAGGGCGCTCAATGCGCCACGCAACGGCGCGCAGCGACCTTGCCGCCAGCTGTTGAAGCGGCATACACCTATTGTAGCGAACCGATCACTCACTGGTATGGGATCCGAGCCAATGTGTTTGGCCAGACGACCAGAGGGCTGGGGCTACTCGCTGCCGGCGTACTCATGGAAGGCGGCATAGGCCCGCGGCCCCCAGACGGTGCCCGGGCCGCCGTTCATCGCGATCGCCACGCCAAGCGCCTCGGCCACCTCCTGCGCTGTGGCGCCACGGCTCGCGGCGCCGCGGGCGTGCGCTGCGACGCAGCCGTCGCACTCCCTCGTCACCGCGATCGCGAGCGCGATCAGTTCCTTGACCTTGGCGGGCAGCTCACCGTCGCCCATCGCGGCCGCCGACGTCCTGACGTAGCCGGAGTAGACATCAGGGATCGCGTCGCGGAGCTTGCGGCCCAGCGGGTGCAGCTCGTCCATGATCTCGTGCGCGGTCGCCATGAATCACTCCCCGGTTCCGTTTGCTGATCGGGCTCTCCGCAGCCGTGCGGACAGGCGCTGATTATCGCATGATTCCCGGTGCCGATGACGCAAGCCAGGCGTGATCGGAATCAATAGGGACACTTTTCGAGAGCGCTTCTTATGCCATCCACGAGACTCTTCGGAACCATTCATTCAGATCGATTGACCGTGAGATGGCCTCAAGGAGTTCGCAGCCGGCAGCACGGGCCTCGGCTGAGGCAGGGCCGCTGACCATGTCCAGCGCCTGGCGCGTCAGCTCGGAAGGAGACGCGAGCCACTCCTCGGGGTCATTTCCATGGGAGGCCAGCTCAGCGCATACATGCCGGGCGAGATCCAGGCCTTCTGCCAGACGTCCCTGCGCCAGCAGGGAGGCAGCCAGGATCTCTGTCACCTTGACGGATCGCCACCGCAGATCCTGAGCTTCGAAATACGATCTGTCGACCTCACGGGCATGCGTTATCGCGCGCTCATAATTCCCGGCAATATAGCAAGCGTCAGCCAGATGGAGCAAAATCCAGTTGGTTTCGACGTTATCCCGCCGGGCTTCAGACAGCATGTGTTCTGCCCGGGGAAGATACGCAGGATCTTCTTCCGCCAGCAGGGCCGGCACCACACCGCGCGCTTCGACATCATCACCCGGGCTGCCAGGATCTCCCAGCTGAGCGAGTGCTGATTCCAGCAGACCACGTCTCTGCGCGCCGTGCTGTGCCGTACTGGCATCTTCGGCCAGTTCTCTGGCCCTGATATTCATCGTGGCCGTTATCCGGGCGTCCCTCATGAGGGGGATGCGCCGCGGCTGGATCCCTCGTGCCAGGGGCGGCGAAGACGGCTCGCCAGCGTGACGACGTGGCGGCCGGCCCTTCCTTACCGTGGCGCGCATGGAAGCAATGATCGAAACCAGCTGCCTGGGTAAGCGCTACGGCAGCACCTGGGCGCTGCGCGAGTGCACGCTCGCGGTCCAGGCCGGGCATGTGGTCGCGATGGTCGGCCCGAACGGCGCAGGCAAGACCACCCTGCTGAACCTGGCGGTCGGCCTGGCGATGCCGTCCGCGGGCGGCATCACCGTGCTCGGTGGCCGGCCCGCGGGGTCCATGGCCGCGCTGGACGGCATCGCGTTCGTCGCCCAGGACATGCCGCTGTACAAGAACCTGTCCGCGGCCGACATGCTGCACCTGACCCGCAACCTGAACCGGCGCTTCGACCAGGGCTACGCCCAGGCCCGGCTGGGCGAGCTCGGCATCCCGCTGAAGCGCAAGACCGGGAAGCTGTCCGGCGGCCAGCAGGCGCAGCTCGCCCTGACCCTGGCACTGGCCAGGCGGCCACGCCTGCTCGTGCTGGACGAGCCGCTGGCGAACCTTGACCCGCTGGCCCGGCACGACTTCATGGCCACAGTCATGACGGCGGCAGCCGCCGACGGCGTGTCGGTGGTGCTGTCCTCGCATGTGCTGGCCGAGCTAGAGCGGGTGGCCGACTACCTCATCCTGCTGTCGCACGGCCGGGTCCAGGTGGCCGGGGAGGTCGGGGACCTGCTGGCTAGCCACCGCATGCTGACCGGCCCCGCCGCCGAGGCCGGTAAATACGCCGAACGGCTGGTGGTGCATGCCCGCCGGGCCGAGGCCAAGGCTCACCTGCTAGTCCGGGCCACTGCGGCAGACGCGGTCCCGCCGGGCTGGGAGGCGCACCCGGTCGGTCTGGAGGAACTCGTCCTGGCCTACCTGCGCCAGCCCGGCGCCGCGGCACTGTCCAGCCCGGTACGCACTCAGGAGGTGACGAAGTGACCGAGCTGACCTTGCCCGCGCGTCCGGGTCGCGACGACGACGGCCTCAGGCCGGTGCTGTGGCGGCGGATGGCGTGGGTCACCTGGCGGCAGCACCGGATCGCGCTGGCCGGCGTGGCCGCGCTGCTGGGCGCGGTCGCCGCGTATCTGTGGATCACGGGCCTGCAAATCCATCACGCCTACGCCGCCGTGACCGCCTGCCACCCGGCCAGCTCGCTGGCGTGCGGCAACCTGGCCGGCGACTTCAATAGCGCGTACTGGCCGAGGGCGGAAGCCACCGCGGCGCTGCTGCAGGCGGTGCCTGCGCTGATCGGGGCGTTCGCCGGGGCGCCGGTCCTGGCCCGTGAGCTGGAGACCGGCACTTTCCGGTATGCCTGGACGCAGGGCTTTGGCCGGTGGCGCTGGACAGCCGCGAAGCTGGTACCGCTCGCCGCCACGGTGACCGCCGCCGCCGCCGCGGTCAGCGCGCTTTTCTCCTGGTACCTCGGCCCGTTCCTCGCCGAAGGACAGCAGACCCCGCTCGCTCCCACGATGTTCGACCTGCGCGGGATCGCGTTCGCCGCGTGGACGCTGGCCGCCTTCGCGATCGGCGCCCTGGCCGGCATGCTCATCCGCCGGGTCGTCCCCGCGATCGCCGCGACCCTGGCCGCCTACGCCGGCCTCGCCCTCGCGGCCGCGCTGTACCTCCGCCAGCACTACCTGGCCCCGGTGATCACCCACGGCACGAACCTGCCTGGCTCCGCGTGGATCATCAGCCACTGGTACACCAAGGACGGCAGGCCGGTCAGCCAGTCCGCCATCAGCCAGCTCCTCCGGGGCTACCACCCCCGCGCGAGGCAGATCGGGCCGAACACGTTCCAGACGATCCTCAACCCGGTGCAGTACCTCACCCATCACGGCTATACAAACTGGATGAGCTACCAGCCGGGCAGCCGGTTCTGGCCGTTCCAGTGGATCGAGGGCGGCTGGCTGCTTGCACTGTCAGTGCTGCTCATCGCCTCGACCATCTGGCTGGTCCGCCGCCGGGCGGCCTAACCCCTAGCCTCCGGCGGCGTGATCGGCCCACTGCAGAGCCTGGTCGATGACCGGGCGGGTGAGTCCTTCGGCTGGGTCGATGCCGATGAGCAGGGCGGGCACGGTGCGCTTCGCCGCCCAGTCCAGCGCCTCGGACTGAAGCATGTCATCGATCCAGACCAGGGGGCGGTTCCCGGCGTATGTGATGATCGCGGGCAGCTTGCTGCGCGGGTCAAACGGGGCAGGCGGAAAGGAGACCACCGGAAGGGCCGGCAGCCGGAGCAGCGGCCCGAGCAGCTGGTTGGCGTTGTCACCCCACCCGGTAGCCCACACGATCTGGAACCGGGCGGCGAGCTCCTGCAGCCATGGCCCGTGGGCGGGGCACAGCCGAACCGGCTCCTCGCCAGGGAACAGGTCGTGCTCGATGTAACCGGGCGGGCAGGCCGGAGCCGCGTACGGGTTCAGGACGCCGTCAACGTCCAGCAGGAGCAGCGGGAGGATAGCGGTCACCGCGGCTGATAGTGCCCTGATCCGGCTGAGCCGGCAAGGGCATCTGGCCGGAGTCATGAATGGGTGTGCCCGGCACTCAGGAGAGTGCCGGGCACACCAACAGCGGTTGCTGCGCGCCCAAGGGCCGGTCAGGTGTTCTGTGCGAACGCCTCCAGGCGGGCCCAGGAGCCGTTGAACACGTCCGAGTCACCCGGCCACTTCGCGGCCGAGGAGTACTGCCACATCGTGTAGCCGCCGTACCCCGACACCAGCGGGCTCGGCGTGCTGACGCCGTACTCGGCGATCCAGAGCGGGTCGTTGTGTGCTGGCCCGGTCCAGCCGTTGGTGCACATGCCCCACCAGTTGGCGGTGGTGTAGATCGTTGCCCAGCGCCCGGTGCGTGCGTGGTACTCGTCGAGGAAGGAGAGGAGCCACGACCGCATCGAGCCCGCGCTGAGGCCGTAGCACGGGTTGCTCCCGTACGGGTTGTACTCGATGTCCAGCGCCGCTGGCAGGGTCAGCCCGTCATTTGACCATCTGCCGCCGTGAGCGACCAGGAAATCGGCCTGGTTCTTGCCACTGGACACGCTCGGGATAGCGAAGGCGTAGGCACCACGCACGACCCCGGCGTGGAACGCGCCTTCGTACTGCGAGCCGAACTCAGGGCTGACGTAGTAGTTGCCCTCAGTGGCCTTGATGTAAGCGAACCTGAGGCCGTCCCGGTGCAGGGCGCTCCAGTTGAGAGCACCCTGGTTCGCGCTGACATCCAGGCCTTGCAGCGGGCCGCCACCGCTCCCGGGCAGCGGCTTCGGGGCTGGCTTCGGGGCCGGCTTGGGCGCTGGCTTACCCGTGGGCTTCGGCACTGGCTTGGAGCTGACCGTCGGCTGGGGGTGGGCTGAGGGCGACGGTGATGCCGACGATGGATTCTGGACATTAGTTGGTATCGACGCCGAATGATTCTGTGCCTGCGTCTGCAGCGAGCTGGGCGGGATCTGCGAGACGTTGCCGGAGCCGCTGCCCGGGTCGTCGCCCGTGCTGGCTGAGGGAGTGGACCAGCCAGAGCTAGGAGTAGCGCTGGGCGTGGGCGTCGGCATAGTGCCGCCCGCTGGCACAATGCTCGTGTCCGGCGTCGGGAACGACGACGTCGACCCGTTCGGGGTGTCCGCCGCGTTGGCGCTCGGTTTGGCGTCCATCGGGCCGCAAGCTGCAGTCATGCACAGCACCGCAACGATGAGAGCGGTGAGCGCGACCGGCTTGCCGAGCTTTCCTCGTGAGCGGGGCTGTGTTAACACTGGCTGCACCTCTTGTCCGTCTATGTGATTAAAAAAGTCCCCAAGGTCCCGCAAAGTCTTACCACAAAGCCATATCGGACGTACCGGGAACCACCAACCTCACTGCTCCCCCGCAGGTCACAGCAGTTAAGGCCACCAGGGCTCGCGTTGCTGCAGGGAACCACGCGAAGCGAACGGGAGGGGGCAGCCGTGAGCACGGTAGACGCGCAGGTCGAGGTCGCGGCGACGCCCGTTGCTGCTCCTGGGATAGAGCTGACAGGGGCGCGCCAGGCACAAGTCGGGGACGTGGCTGTCCGGCGGCTGCTGCCCCTCCGGCTGCGGCGCAGCGTGGGCGCGTGGTGCTTCGCCGACCATTACGGGCCGATGTCGGTCGACGGGGTCACCGGGATGCGCGTGCCGCCGCACCCGCATATCGGGCTGCAGACAGTGACCTGGCTGCTGTCTGGGAACGTGCTGCACCGAGACAGTCTGGGCAGCGAGCAGATGATCAGGCCGGGCCAGCTCAACCTGATGACGGCCGGGCGCGGCATCGCGCACGCGGAGGCATCGCCCTCGGAGCACGACCCGACGCTGCACGGTGTCCAGCTGTGGGTCGCATTGCCCGAGGCGTCGCGCCGCACCGGGCCGGCGTTCGAGCACCACGCCAACCTTCCGGTGACCGGCATCGGCGGGTTCAGTGTCACCGTGCTGCTCGGGTCGCTCGGCAGCACCCGGTCGCCAGCGGTGACGTTCTCCGAGATTGTCGGGGCCGAGTTCGCCGCCGGGTCGCAGCGCGACGCGTCCGGCCGCATCCCGCTCATTCCCGGGCACGAGTACGCCTCCCGCTCGGGGAGCGGCTGCTCATGTGGTGGAACTTCGTCGCTCGCACCCCGGAGGAGATCGCCGCCGCCGCGGACTGGCACGAAGGAAGGTTCGGCACCGTCGCCAGCTACGACGGCGAACCACTGCCGGCCCCGGCCCTGGACACATCGAAGCTGATCAGCAGGCCATAGGCCCGGGGGCGAGTGCTTTCCGCCGGCATTAAGTACAGCTACTCAGCCGCCTATGGGACATTCGACTCAGGTACCGGGGCGCCGACGCCCGGTGACATCCTCGCCCGGGCAGGGCGCCCAGGTCGACCTCCGGGTACCCAGGCAGGCGCTACTGCCGCTCGGGAGATCCGGTTCATCGCGCGGACTGGCAACGCTGGCCGCGGGCATGACGACGACCATGGCCCGCCACGGACCAATCACCCGGACCACGGCCCCCTTCGGGCAGGCGGTAACCAGGGGCCCGGCCCGCGGCCAGCCGTGTTCGACAGCGCCCCCGACCTGGGGATTTCGCCATGAATTGAAATCCAACGAGGGGGTAGGGACTACGAAGGGAGGAATATTCTAGTAACACAGTAGGTATAGTAGCGTTCCCGGCCCGGGCTGGGCACTTCCCGTTGAGGAGAAGCCATGGCACTGCCGGACTTTTTCGTGGCGGGCGCGCCGAAAGCAGGCACCACGGCATTGCACGCGGCGCTCGCGCGGCATCCCTCTTTGTTCATGTCAGCCGTCAAGGAGCCCAAGTTCTTTCTCAGCGACGGCCCGCCGCCGGCTCGCGGCGGTCCCGGGGATGCGCAGACATACCGGGAGCACGTGTGGCGGCGGGAGGAGTACGAGGCCCTTTTCGAGCCGGCGCCGCCCGGGACGCTGCGCGGTGAGTCGACGCCGTTCTACCTGTACAACCGGTCCGCCCAGCACCGGATCCGGGCCCTCGTCCCTGATGCGAAGCTGATCGTGATCCTGCGCGATCCGGTGGAGCGCGCGCACTCCAACTGGACCCACCTGTGGTCTGCGGGCCTGGACCCGATCGGCGACTTCGTCGCTGCCTGCGCTGAGGAGGAACGGCGCATTGCGGCCGGATGGGCGGATTTCTGGCACTACACCGCGCTCGGGCGCTACGGCGAGCAGCTCGAGCAGCTGTACTCGGTGTTCCCCACCGACAAGGTGTTCGTGGTCCGTTACCGCAGTCTGGTCGAGAACCCGGCCCGCGCCCTGGACCGGATCTGCGGGTTCCTCGGTGTGGAGCAGGGCGTGATCTCCGAGGTCCCGCGGGAGAACGTCACCGCTCACCCGCAGCGGTCGCTGCGCCACCACGTGGTGTCGCGTGCGCTCCGCGTCAGCACCTCTGCCAGCCGCGCGGTGCCGCCAGCGGCAGTGGTGGCCGACTCGCTGGAGCGTCTGCTGCAGCGGGACGGCTCGCCCCGGCAGCCGCTGACCTGGGAGCAGCGCCGGGCGCTGCTCCCGAGATTCGAGGCCGACATCAGGCTGCTCGAGGTCATCACCGGCGATGACTACAGCGACTGGCTAATGCCGCGCGGGGATTCCGGCGGCCTAGTCGGCGTCAGGCCGACCGGCCAGCGCCAGGCGCGGAACGGCCGCCCGCGCGAGTTCTGACCCGGGCCACACCGGGTGCTGGGTAACTTTCGCCGATGTCAGCGGCGCAGCTCGGTGCGCAGCTCATGCGCGCCATCGTGCCGGGTCATCTCGTAGTAAAGACGCTCTCGGCCATTCGGCAGCGTGAGGAGGCAGACATAGCGCAGTCCCGCGCCGCCGAAAGGAGACTCGGCGATCAGCCCGCTCGCGGTCAGCACGCCGGGATCGGACCCTGTGGCAATCCCGGTGCGCTCCTCGAAGTTCTCCGCTGCGCTGGCGCGACCGTCGTAGTACGCGATAACTGAGCCGGGTTCCATGCGGACCGCCGTAACCCGGGTGCCGCGTGAGTCCCACTCGCCCGCCCGCGGGCTCAGCGCGGTCCCCTGCCAGGTCCAGTCCAGGCCGTCGGCGCTGCACGCGTAGTCGGTCACCATCTGGTCAGCCTCGTCAGGGTCGGCGAGCGGGTGCACCGACGCCCACAAGTGCCACTTGCTGCCGTCGTAGACGATCACCGGGTCCTTGACGGCGGTCGCCGCGTCGCCCGGCAGCACTACGCGACTGCGCCGCCCGTCAAACCGGCCGGGATTGGCGGCCTCGAGTACCTCGACACGCCAGTGCTTGGTGCCTGGCGTCGCGCAGCTCAGGTACAGCCTCCAGGTGCCCTCGGGCGTGGCCACGATCGCCGGGCGCTCCAGCGACTCGGCTCCTAGCTCGTCCCTGCCGATTTCCAGCAGGGTCTCGAAGTGCACACCGTCGGCCGAGCGGGCCACCGCTACCGCGTAGCCCCGGCCCCTGCCCTCTGGCCTGCGCAGCCGGTACGCCAGGTAGATCCCGTCGTCGTCGCACGCTGCGCTCGGCGCCCCAGCCCATGTCCCCCGGCCCGGCCCTGGGGTGGGGACGGCGACCACGGAACGACCCGGCTGTGGCATCAGGGCGGCATTTACCAGCGATTTCTTCGAGATCATGCCCGGTACGATAGCTGCTGCCCATGCCTGGCGGCAGCCGCATGAGCGAGCGCGCAGTTTCCGCGCCCAGGCCGCCTAAACCTTCTGCCCCTATCCCGCGTCCATCCCACGAAGGCCGCCACACGCGCAGAACCGCTCCCGGGGGAGACGCGGGATGGGAGCACGGACATGGCGCAACGACGCCTCGTCCAGCACATCCGCTGGATGACTCTCGAAGGCCTCACGCCGGTCGCCACGGAGCAGCGCCGCTGCGTCCTGATCGGCCTACGGTAGGGGCCGCGGCCGATCTTCGCTGACGGTAAGCCAGATCATCCCGGCGCCGTGCCCGCCCGGGACGCTGACCTACGGCGTGCAGGTGCACGAGAACGAGCGGTCTATGCCGGTCAGGTGCTGCTGACGTACGCAGTGAACGGGAAGGCGCAGTACTGGCCTGACTTTGTGTATGTGACGCCATGAGCCCCGGCGGCGCAGTTTCCCGCTGCGCCGGGCTGACCGGGATCTGCATCTAGTGGATCGCGCCCTCCGCTGCCTCCAAGGCAGCGGAGGGCGGCCTGCCAGCCAGACATGGCCATCTGGATCGTCGCTATCATCGAATCGGTCGTGTGGCCGCGTTTTCACCCAGGTCTCACCCGGGTGAAACGGACAGTCCAGCTGGGGGTCGGCGTTTGCGCCCAGAATGCCGTCGGCATGGCAGCGGCGCGGCGGACCGCTGGCGGGGCGCCCAGCACCGGAAGGAGAACGATGCCGCGGGCCAGGAACAAGAAGAGCGGCCAGCGCAGCGGCTCCGGGGCTAACCGCGGCGGAACGGCGGCCAGCCGCAGCGGGGCGGCAGCCAGCCGCGGCACGGGAGCTAACCGTGGTGCCGCTGCGTCCGGGAGTACCCGGCCGCACACGCGCGATGATGCCGCTGCAGCCGCTCAGGCCGACGCGCCAACGGCCGGGAACGGGAGCAAGGACATGCCGCCAGGCCTCTCCCGGGTCCAGGACTTGCCAGCCGGCCTGGCTAAGGGCACGGTGCAGAGCAACGCGCCAGCCAAGGATGCAGGGCCGGCCAGGAGCACGGGCACAGTGCCCCGGAAGGGCGCTTTGCCCGCCAAGGTGACAGTGCCGTCGGGAAGCGCGCTGCCGACGGGGAGCCGAGGGACGGGCCCGGCCGGTAAGGCCGCGAAAGGGAAATCCGCAGCGGAGCCGACCGAGACCGCACAGGATGCCGGGCAGCAGGATGATCTTCCCGCGTGGGCCGCAAGGGCCGCTGAGAAGCTGCTGACCGTGAGCTGCTGGATCGACGCGAGCGAGCAAAACGACCCGTTCAGCGCCACGATCCGGTTCTCCGGACACCGCGAGGGTGTGACCGGGAAGCCTCAGCCCGGTGACACCTTCGTGCAGGAGGAAACCGTCGACGGGATCATGCCGGGAAGCGGGCCGGTAGCGATCACCGCAGAGGTCCGCGGCATCAACCCCGGCGAGTGGACGGTGACCGCGCGCCCAGTGGCCCGCCCTGGCGGCAACCCGTTCACGACCTACCCGCCGCCAGACCACGATGGCGCCAGCCCGCTGCGAGTGCCGCCGCCGCGGCGGGTCGCGATCCCAGCAGGCCCGGATTCCACGATACGCACCGCGAACCTGCTGTTCGCGAAGGTTCCGGGTATCTTCAGGCCCGCCTATGCCAGCCTGATCTCGCTCGGCACGCTGGTCGGCCTGGCCCTGGAGACGCTGCTGCTGACCACCCATCACTACGACGCGCTGCGCCCGTTGCTCTTCTCACTGGCGGCGGTGGCGGCGGGGGCAATCGGCGGGAAGCTCTGGTACATCGCGGTGCACCGCGGCCGCGAGCGCGACGGCTACTGCATCCAGGGATTCATCGCCGGGGCAGGGGTTGTCGTGATCGCTGTCGCGCTCGCGGGCGCGGGCATCCCGGCAGGGGTGTTCCTGAGCGTGACCGCGCCCGCCGTGCTGATCGGCATAGCCATCGGGCGCCCCGGGTGCTTCTGGGCCGGATGCTGTACGGGGCGGCCGACCGCGTCGCACTGGGGCATCTGGTCCTCGGATCGCCGGCTGGGGTGCCGACGGCTGCCTGCGCAGTTGCTGGAGGCGCTCGCCTCACTGGTCATCGGCGGCGCGGTTCTGGCTGTCGTGCTGACGCTGGGGCTCGCCAGGTCGGGCCCGGTGGCCGTGGCCGGGCTAGCCGCCTACACCCTGGCCCGGCAGTTCATCGTCGGCCTGCGGGCCGCACCGCCGCAGCACTGGCGTTACGGCCGGCAGGCGAGCACAGCGGCGGCCGTGATCGCGCTGATCGCCAGCGTGGTCCTGCTCGCGCGCCCGGTTTAGCGCCGCACCCGGACCCGGATCAGATCCGGTCCATCGGAAGGGTTCACGGTGGGATACGCCCACCTTGCGGTCAAGCCAGAATGGTCTAGCCAGCAGGCACGACTTGTCCGCTAAGGCTCGCAGTGAGTGTGCATGGGCGATAAGATCACGCTGGCGAAGGGGAGTAGCTCCTAGCCGGGACGTCGTCATCACAGCCCGTCAGGGCCCGGCGCCCGGGGGCCTGCCAAGGCCTGAGCAAGACCTTCGGCCGCAGCGCAGGCTGCCGCGCCGGAGGTCCCCGTCCCCCGGCAAACCCGGTGCGGCCCGAACAAGAACGGAGCTAGCCGGGTGCAGCTGGCCGTCATAGCTACCGCGTTCGTCGTCGTTTTCGCCGCAGAACTCCCCGACAAGACGGCACTGGCCAGCCTCGTCCTGGGCAGCCGTTACCATCCGGGCTACGTGTTCGCCGGGGTGGCCGCCGCCTTCACCCTGCACGTGGCCTTCGCGGTCGCCGCTGGCGGGCTTCTCGGGCTGCTGCCCCACCGCCCGCTGGAGTTCACGGTCGCAGCCCTGTTCGTTATCGGCTCGGTTCTGCTGCTGCGCAGCCGCCACAGCGACGGGCCAGAGAGCACCGAACCCGATGTCCATCAGCCCAGCTTCTGGCGGGTGGCGGCGACCAGCTTCACGGTCATCCTGGTTGCCGAGTTCGGCGATCTGACCCAGGTTGCTACCGCGACCCTTGCCGCCAGCTACCACGACCCGCTGTCAGTGGGGATCGGGGCGCTCGCGGCGTTGTGGGCCGTCGCCGGGCTGGCGATCATTGGCGGCCGGGGCCTGCTCCGGGTCATCCCAATGGCCTGGCTTACCCGCGGTGCCGCCGCTGTGATGCTGATACTTGCTGGTTTCAGCCTCGCCGGAGCCCTGAACTGAGTCAGCCCATCGTCTTCGCGCCGTCGAGGGACTCGCGGATGATGTCAGCGTGGCCAGCGTGCTGTGTGGTCTCGGCGAGGATATGCAGCAGGGTCCGGCGGGCCGACCACTGAGCTCCGGGCGGGAACCAGGGAGCCTGCGGCAGCGGCTGCGCAGCACTCAGGTCAGGCAGGCTGGCGATCAGGTCGTCGGTGCGGGAGGCTATCTCCTGGTACTGGGCTAGCACGTCCTCCAGCGTCTCCTCGGGCAGCAGCTGGAACTGCTTCGTGCGGTCTGCCTGAGCAGCCTCGGTCGTTACCGCGACATCACCCATGGCCGACGGGCCGTGCACCATGAAGTCCGTCCAGCCCTGCTCGACGGCAGCGACGTGCTTGATCAGGCCGCCGAGGCACAGCCCGCTCACGGTGGTGCGCTGCCTTGCCTCCTCGTCGGTCAGGTCACGTGTGGTGTAGCGCAGGAAGCGCCGAGCCGAGGCCAGCTCGGCCAGCAGGTCGGCGCGCTCCGTGCTGTCAGCTGGGGCGTCCGATGTCGCGCTCGTGCCGGGGCCATCAGCCGGGGTGTTCGTCGTCATGTGATCCGCCTTCCGTCGCCGGGAGTGGGGTCTGGCTACGTTCTGAATTCAAGGCTAGAGAGGCTAGTGGCCACTTTCTGACCTGAATTGCGCGAGGATGGAGATGTGGCGAACACCAGTGCGCGGATGCTGCGGCTGCTGTCACTGCTGCAGACGCACCGGTACTGGCCAGGCGCTGAGCTGGCGGAACGGCTGGAAGTCTCGGCCCGCACGCTCCGCCGGGATGTTGACCGGCTGCGCGAGCTCGGGTACCCGGTCCGGGCGCAGCGCGGGGTCGAAGGCGGCTATCAGCTCGCAGCCGGCGCCGCGCTGCCGCCACTGGTGGTGGACGACGAGGAGGCCATCGCCCTTGCCGTGGGCCTGCAGGCGGCCGCGCAGGGTTCGGTCGAGGGCATCGCAGAGTCCTCGGTGCGGGCGCTTGCGAAAGTCGTGCAGGTGATGCCGTCGCGGCTGCGGCGTCGGGTCGAGGCGCTGACCGCGATGACGGTGCCGGCCAGCTGGGGCAGCCCGGCCGGCGTGCGCGTCGAAGCGGGCATCCTGACCAGCGTTGCGCTTGCCTGCCGGGACAGCGAACGGCTCCGGTTCGGATACACGGCCGCCGATGGCCGGCGCTCCGACCGGCACGTCGAGCCGCACCGGCTCGTCCTGCTCACGCGACGCTGGTACCTGGTCGGTTACGACCTCGACCGGCAGGACTGGCGTAGCTTCCGCCTTGACCGCCTCGCCGGGCCGTCGGGGACCAGGGCCCGGTTCCGGCCACGCGAGCTGCCCGCCACCGATGCTGCCGCCTTCGTACGCGCGGGCATCGACAGCGCGCTCGCCGGATATGACATTGACGTGCTGGTCGAAGCGCCTGCCGCGGCAGTGCGCGAGCGGATCGGCCGGTGGTGCACGGTCGAGGAAATCGACGCTGCCAGCTGCCGGGTGCGGATGACCACCGACTCACTCGACTGGCCCACCATGGCGCTGGGCGTGGTCGGCGCGGAGTTCCGCGTGGTTTCCCCGCCCGAGCTCGCCGACCAGGTCCGCGACTGGGGCCGCCGGTTCAGTCTGGCCGCCGCCGCTATCCCCGGCCCGCCTGGGCGCTCCTGAACGCTCGCGCCATTCCCCACTGGCCGCTGACCCGCCAGGCCGACCCCCTGGCCGCTGACCCGCCAGGCCGACCCCCTGGCCGCTGACCCGCCAGGCCGACCCCCTGGCCGCTGACCCGCCAGGCCGCGCCTAAACGGCCGCCATTCCCCCTGGCCGCCGACCCGCCAGGCCGACCCGCAGGCCAGTTGCCCCTGGCCGCTGGCCTGCCGGGCCCCGACCCCGCTCAAGAATGTACCTGTGAGCTTGTTATAGCAGGACTATATGTACATTCTTATCTCTGAGAAAGTCAGGCGCCTGGCACAGCTGCCTCTTCTGTCCCATCTGTCACTGCAAATGGCGCGGTCGGTCCTCTGGCCGGGCGCGGTCCACCGCAACCGCTTCACCTCGCGACCTCGCGGTCACATTCAGTGCGAGACTCGCTGCAGTGAGCGATAGCGGTTTGGCAAGCCATCGGCCGATCACCTTTCTGCGGCTCGGGCTGCCTGGATGCTGGTGTCACATTGGCGGGCGCGGCGGTGCTTAGGTGGCGTGAAGGGAGGACAATGAACACCAGCTTCGCGGCCCGGCTGCGGTCGTCGCCAGGGTCATCCTCGCGGTCATCCTCGCGGTCATCGCCGCCGTCGGCGTTCGCCGGATTCGAGCAGTTCTTCCGCCAGCAGTACCCGATAGTCGTCCGCGTCGCCTTCGCCGTTGTCGGCGACGCGCAATTGGCGCAGGACGTGGCGCAGGACGTCTTCGTCGCCGCGCTCACCCGGTTCCCAGATCCGGCAGATTCCGACCACGCTGTCGCCTGGGTACGGGTCGCCGCCGCGCATACGGCACTGAACGCGATCCGAGGTGAGCGGCGCCGTCAGCGGCGCCAGGAGCTCTCCGGCTCCGAGCCAGCCCCGGCGGGCCCGGAGGAGAAGGTGCTCGAGCGGGAGTCACGGGCCGAGGTCAGGCAGGCGCTGGCCCGCCTGCCACGGCGGGCCGCGACGGTCCTCGTCCTCCGGCACAACGGCCTGAGCTACGCCGAGGTGGCCGAGGCCATGAACGTCACGGTGGGGCAGGTCGGGACCATGCTCCGCCGAGCTGAGTCAGCGCTACGTAAGGAGCTCACGAATGCATCACGTGTCTAGCCCGGTACTGCGCCGGCTGGCGGACGACCCGCTGGCGGTGCCCGACCGCGCCCGGCGCCACGTCGGCGGCTGCAGTCGCTGCCAGGCGCAGCGCCGTGAGGTCGCGAGTGATGCTGCCCGGGCGTCAAGTCTGGTCAGCGCGCCACACGACATCGGAGACGTCGACCTCGAATGGATCATGCTGACTGAACGGCTGCGACAGCGTGACCTGCCTGCTTCCCCGGCCACAGGCCGCCACTGGCACATGCCGCGGCCTGCGGCCCGCATCTCTCTCGGGGCCGGAACGGCGGCAGCAGCCACCGTGATCGCGGCCGGCGCCGGTGCCGCCGCAGCGCTCACGACCGTGTTCGCCCCGACACACGTTGCCCCAGTAAAGCTCAGCCAGGGCGAGCTGCGTGCGATCTCCACCATTACCGGCATAAGCCCTGGTCAGCTAGCCGGTGGGCTGCAGCCGTCGGGCTCAGTGGCGCTCCGCTTCGGCGAGCTCAGCTGGACGACGACTGGCCAGCCCCGAAAAGTGAGTTCTGTGGCGCAGGCCCGGGCACAGACCCACCTGGCCTACTCCATGCCGGGCACGCTGCCAGCCGGGGTGGGCTCGCCAGCCAGCATCGAGGTGCTGCCGCAGGTGACCGCGACCATAAGTTTCGGCCCGAGCGCTGGCGGGGCTGTCGCCGGGAGCACGCTGGAGATCACGGCCGGACCGGGGATCATCGTCGAGTACAGCAACGGCGGTTCCGGTGGCAATGACCTGACGACGCTCGCGCTCGTAGCTATGCGCCGCCCGCTGGCCACCTCGACGGGGGCGACGGCCAGTCAGCTGGAGAAGTTCCTGCTGTCGCAGCCAGGGGTCCCGGCAGGAGTCTCTGAGCAGCTGCAGTTGCTCGGCAATCCCGGGACCGTGCTGCCTGTCCCGGTCCCTCCGGGCGCGGACGAGCAGCAGCTGACGATCGGCGGGGTACCAGCGGTGCTGGTCAGTGACCGGTCCGGCGCCGTATCCGGCGTGGTCTGGGAGAGCCGGGACGGCATCGTGCATGGTGTCGGCGGCCTGCTGGACTCCCGGGACATCCTCAGTGTTGCCCGCCAGGCCGGCTGAGCACGCCGCGGTGGACACCACCGGTGACCCCGGTTCCTGCCACCAGGAACCGGGGTCACCGGCCATCCACGCGACGGAGCTGAGCAAGCGGTACGGCGACACGGTTGCGCTCGCGGGCCTGTCGATGACCGTCGAGCGGGGAGAGGTCTTCGGGTTCCTCGGCCCGAACGGGTCGGGCAAGACGACAGCAGTCAAGCTGCTGCTCGGCCTGGTGCGGCCCAGCGGTGGCGAGGCCATGGTCCTGGGCGCTCCAGCCGGGGACCGTGAGACCAGACGCCAGATCGGCTACCTGCCCGAGCTTTTCCGGTACCAGAGCTGGCTCACCGCCCGCGAGGTCCTGGTGCTGCACTGCCGCCTGCTCCGGATGCCACGTCCGAGCTGGCAGCGGGCCGCCGATGAGGCGCTCGAGGTCGTCGGCCTGGACGGCCGCGGGGACGACAAGGTCGGCACGTTCTCCAAGGGCATGCAGCAGCGGCTCGGGCTGGGCGTCGCGCTGCTGGGCGAGCCAGCGCTGGTCGTGCTCGACGAGCCCACCAGCGCCCTGGACCCGGTCGGACGGCACGACGTCCGGACGATCATCCGCGGCCTGCGCGACCGCGGCGCCACGGTGTTCCTCAATACCCATCTCCTGGAAGAGGCCGAGAACGTCTGCGACCGGGTGATGGTGATCAGCAAGGGCCAGTCGCTCGCCACCGGGACTCTCGGTGAGATGAAGGGCTTCAGGCCGAGCCTCCGGCTGCAGGTCACCGGCCTCCCGGCCGCCTGGTGGCAGCCGCTGACCAGCTTCGGCCGGTGGAGCGCGGACGGGGACTGGCTGATGGTCGAGGACATGAACGCAGGGCAGGTGCCGGACCTCGTCGCCGCGGTCGTTTCCCTCGGTGGCCGGGTCGAGGCCGTCATCCCGGAGCAGCAGAGCCTGGAGGAGCGCTTTCTTGAGCTGCTCGGGGAAACAAGGGAGGGAGCATGAGAACTGCCCTGATCATCGCGACGCTGACCATGCGGGAAGCGGTCCGGCGCCGGCTCGTGGCAGCACTCGCGGTCATCACGCTTGGGATAGTGGCCCTGGGCTCCTGGGGCTTCTACAGGCTGAGCCACAGTTCCTCAATGACCTCAGGCGAGAGAAGCGTGGCCGTGCCCCAGGCATTCATCCTGTTCATGTTCATGTTCAGCTTCGTGGTCGCGCTCAGTGCGTCAGCCATCGCGTCCCCGGCGGTGTCCGGCGAGATCGACTCTGGCGTGCTGCAGACCATGGTCGCTCGCCCCATCCGGCGGGGCGAGGTCCTGCTCGGCAAGTGGCTGGGCCTCGCCTCCCTGCTGGCGGTCTACACCGCGGCCGTCAGCGGCCTGCAGGTCGCGGTCGTCTACCTGGTCAGCGGCTATGCCCCGCCCAACCCCGCTGCCGCGGCGGCGCTGATGTTCGGTGAGGGTGCCGTGCTGCTGACGCTGGTTCTGCTGCTGTCGACCCGGCTGTCCGCGCTCGCCGCGGGCGTGGTGGGAGTCGCCCTCTTCGGGGCGGCGTGGCTGATGGGTGTGGCCGGAACCCTGGGCCTTGCGTTCCGGGTCCACTCCCTGCACACAGCGGCGGTGATCAGCCAGTACCTGCTCCCAACTGATGGCCTGTGGAATGGCGCGATCTACTACCTCGAGCCGTCATCGTTCATTAGCCAGTCAATCGCCCAGGACCCGAGAACCGAGGGGCCCTTCTTCGCCTACGCGGGGCCGTCCTGGCAGTACCTGACCTGGGCGGTCATCTGGCTGCTGCTGGTCGGGATCCTCGGCCTGGTCAGTCTTGAGCGCCGTGAGCTCTAGCAGAACGGGCCTCGTCCTCACCCTGCGCTCGGAGCTCACCAGGATCGTGCGGGCTCGTTCCACGGCCTGGCTGCTGGCCGGGGCGTGCGCAGTGCCTGCCCTGCTGGGCAGCCTGAGCACTCAGCTGGACGTCAGTATGGCCTCGTACGGGTCGGACGCCAACGAGCCGCTCAGCCAGGCCCTTGGCCGGAACTTCGACCCCACCCTGGACAGCTTGTGGGGACTGGCAGTGGGAGTGCTCGGGATGATGGCCTTCGGCGCGCTGACCGCCAGTTCGGGCCACTCTGACAAGGCCATGATCATGGGGCCGACCGCCCGGCCACGCGCCAGCACCCTGTACAACGCCAAGGCGATCGCCGTGGGCACGATCGCGGCGGCCGTGGGCCAGGTAGCGAGCTTCGCCGCATTTCTGCACGGGCAGATGGCCGTCGCTGGCGATGGGATCGGCGCGAGCCTGACGCAGCCGGGCGTGCTGCGCGCTGTGGTCGGCGGCGGGCTCTTCCTCGCCCTCGGCGGAATCCTCGGGTTCGGGCTCGGCGCGATGCAGCACGCTGTAGCTCCAGCGAGGTCTGTCTGGCCGGCGTTAGTAAGCGCCTTTGTCGCCTGGGTCGGGTTGATCGCAGTGCCCGATCTGATCTCGGCCGTCAATCCGGGGCCCATAGCCAAGTGGCTGCCGGGCGCGGCAGGTACCCAGGTCTGGCGCACGAAGATGGCGGATCCGGGGGTGTTCCTGGCCCCGCGGACCGGGCTTGAGGTGTTCTCCGGCTACGCGGCGATCGCGTTCTTAGTGGGTCTGATCGCGTTCGTTCAGCACGCCCGACGGCGGGTGTCCGCCCCTGGGGAACCCGGGCTTCGGGATACGCGACGCACCATGACACCGGTCAGCCCCTCCGAGCGGCCGCGGACGCTATGGCGCCAGCCAGGACCTCAGCGGAGATGTTCGCGCCGCAGGACACAATCGCTATCGTCTGACCGGGCGAGTTCCGGCCTGCCATGAGCCCCGCGGCGATGGCCATGGCGGCTGAGCCTTCGACCAGCTGGTGCTCGGTGTCGATCATGAACCGTAGCGCGGAGCGGATGTCCGGTTCCCCGATGAGCATCCACTCGTCGACGAGTTCGGTGCACAGCGGCAGCGTCACCGAACCCTCCTCGACCCCGCCGGCCGTTCCGTCACTGATCGTGGGCTGGGCGTCGACCGAGGTGACTTTCCCGGCCCGGACTGAGGCGGCCATGGCCGCGTCGTTGGCGGGTGACACGCCGATGACGCGGACGTCGGGCAGTGCCGACTTGACGGTGGCGGCGATGCCGGAGACGAGCCCGCCCCCGCCCACCGCCACGACGATGGCGTCCAAAGGCCGGCCGCCGAGCTGGCTGACGATCTCCTGGCCTACTGTTCCCTGGCCAGCGACGACGTCGAGATCGTTGTAGGGGCTGATGTAGGTGATCCCCTCACCGGCTGCGAGCCTTCGCGCAAGGCTCTCGGTCTGCGCGGGATCCCGGCCTAGCACCCGGACCTCGGCACCGTAGCGCTTGATCGCGGCCACCTTGACCTCGGCGGCGGTCTCGGGCACGCAGACGATCCCGTTTCCGCCCAGGGCCGACAGGGCGTAAGCGACCCCCAGCCCGTGGTTGCCGGTCGATGCGGCGACGACGCCGCGCTCACGCTGACCGCTGCTGAGCGTCAGCAGCTTGGCCAGTGCCCCGCGGACCTTGAACGACCCGGTCTCCTGCAGATGCTCGCGCTTGACCATGATCTCGGCACCGGACAGCTCGCTGGCCACCCGCATGCGGGTGAACGGCGTGACGAGGGCGTGTTCTGCGATCCCGGACGA
Source organism: uncultured Actinomycetota bacterium (assembly GCA_963815375.1). Classification (GTDB taxonomy): domain Bacteria; phylum Actinomycetota; class Actinomycetes; order Streptosporangiales; family Streptosporangiaceae; genus JASHPR01. The sequence goes on from CAWFGX010000001.1 coordinate 1,532,017, forward strand.
CAGCTCGTGCGTCCTCGCGGCCACCCGCTGAGCCAGCACGGACAGCCCACCCATATCCATTCCCTCCGCCCTGTCAGCCGCCCCGCCGTGAGCGTATGGCACTCCCCGCGCGGCCCGCTCGGGTGCGACCCCGGCGTAACGAGCCCCGCGCTGACATTTGGGACAGGGCATGGGTGGAAGATTGCTGTCGCCCCAGCAGCATGGGTGCCACCCCATGCTGCTGATCAGGCGGGAACGACGAGCGCATGTGTCCCGCTATGTTCCCGTTTGGTTGGTTTGGGGGTCTGGTCCACGGGTGGTGAGTCTCGTTGCCGGGTTCCGGTCGGCAACGTTCTGGCACAGAAGCTTTCCGATTTAACGGCACCGTGACCGGAACAGGCCGAGTGGCGCCGGTCAGCTCGCCCCGCCGGGCCGGGCCGATCGCAGCGGGCTGAACGGGGCCAGGTCGATTTCGTGCGGCTCACCAATCGCGACTCTGGCGGCGATGGCCCCAGCGTAAGGACCCATGGTCAGGCCGGTGGGCCCGAGGCCAGTGGCCACGACCAGGCCGTCAGTCCCAGGCACCGGGCCGAGTACCGGCCGTCCGTCCGGGCTCATCGGCCGGAACCCCACCCGGGTCTCCAGGTACGTGGCAGCGGCCAGGCCGGGCGCCATGGACAGCGCCTCTTGCAGCACCTGCGACAGCCCGCCAGCGGTCACCCGGTAGTCGAACCCCGAGCCACTCTCGCGCGTTGCCCCGGCGACGACTCTGTGATCATCGAACGCGAGCAGGTAGTGACCCTTGCCTGCCGGCAGCACGACCGGCCAGCCGGCAGTGTCAGCGGGCTCGACCGAGAAGTGCGCGATCTGCCCGCGCTGCGGCTCAACGGTAACGGCGCCTGGCGGCAGGAACGCGCTCGTCCACGCGCCAGCCGCGGCGACGACCGCGTCCGCCTCGATAAGCTCGCCGCCGACTGTCACGCCAACGGCGCGGTCACCGCGTCGCACGAGTTCTGCCCGGCCGGTCACTATCACGGCGCCCCTGGCGGCTGCCGCGCTGACCAGCGCGGCAGCGACTCGACGGCCGTCCAGCCGCCAGGCCCCGCCGAGGAAGACCGCAGCGCGCTCAGTGCCCAGCCCAGGGAACAGACGCCCGGCCTCGGCTCCGCTGAGGGCCTCGACGTCACCGATCTCCGGTGCCCCCGCCCGCCGGGCGAGGAACAGCTCTTTCACTGCCTGCTGCTCACCGGGATCGGCCAGGATCAGCGCGCCCACCTGGCGGTAGCCCACGTCTGCCTGGCCGAGGCCGGCGATGAGCTCCGGGTAGTACCGGGCGGCCGCGCAGGCGAACTCGTACCAGACCGCGTCGTCGGCCTGTTCCGACCACCACGGGCACACAATCCCCGCGCCCGCGGCCGTGGCCTGCCCGGGCAGCGCTGCGTCGGCGAGCACCACCTCTGCGCCGGCTGAGCACGCCGTGTACGCGCAGCTCGCCCCCACGATTCCCGACCCGACAACGACGACCCGCATATACCCATGATACTCTTCTAGAAGTCTAGAACGCTGAATCCGGGCGGTGCGGGTGAGCGGAGGTGGCATAACGGGCGCCGACGGACGAGCTGACAGGTGCGGGTGAGCGGAGGCGGCATGGCCGTGACAGCAGGCAATGTGGTGACGGCTGCTGGCGGGCGGCCGGTGATGGGCGATCCAGGGCCAGGTGGCAGATTCGGCGACTTCGGCGGGCGTTTCGTTCCCGAGGCCCTGATTCCGGCCTGCGAGGAGCTGGAGGCGGAGTTTCGTTCTGCGTGGTCGGAAGCGGGTTTCCGGGCGGGGCTTTCCGCGCTGCTGCGGGACTACGCCGGTCGTCCGACACCGGTCACGCAGGCGCGGCGGCTGTCAGCAGGACTAGGGGTGCGCGTGCTGCTCAAGCGCGAGGATCTCACGCACACCGGCAGCCACAAGATCAACAACGTGGCGGGGCAGGCGCTGCTGGCGCGCAGGATGGGCAAGACAGAGCTGATCGCTGAGACCGGGGCCGGGCAGCACGGGGTGGCCGCCGCGACCATGGCCGCATGCCTGGGGCTGGACTGCACCGTGTTCATGGGCGAGCGGGACATGGCCCGGCAGGAGCTGAACGTGTTCCGGATGGAGCTGCTCGGCGCCCGGGTCGTGCCGGTGACGTCCGGCGCGCGCACCCTCAAGGACGCGACCACCGAGGCGCTGCGGCACTGGGTGACCACCGTCGACTCCGCGCACTACTGCATCGGCTCGGTCATGGGCCCGCATCCCTACCCGTGGATGGTGCGGGAGTTCCAGCGAGTGATCGGCGAGGAGGCCCGCACCCAGTGCGCTGAACAACTGGCTGGCGCGGTGCCGGACACGGTCGTCGCGTGCGTGGGCGGGGGCTCGAACGCGGCCGGGACGTTCGCCGGATTCGCCGCGACCGGCGCGCGGCTGGTCGGCGTGGAGGCCGAGGGCGGCGCCGCTGTGAGCCGGGGGCGGCTGGGCGTGCTGCACGGCTTCCTGTCCTCGTTCCTGCAAGACGACGAGGGCCAGGTGACCGAGGCGCACTCGGTCTCAGCGGGCCTGGACTACCCCGGGGTCGGCCCGGAACACGCCCACCTCGCAGCGACGGGCCGGGCCGAGTACCACACGGCATCCGACAGCGAGGCCGTAGCGGCGGTCGAGCTGTGCGCCAGGACCGAGGGCATCCTGCCAGCGCTGGAGTCCGCGCACGCGCTGGCCTGGACGGCACGGGCCGCGCGCTCCGGCGACCTGCCGCCGCGGTCAGCGGTGCTGGTCACGCTGTCCGGCCGGGGCGACAAGGACGCTGCCATACTGCGGGAGCTGGCCCGTGGCAGCCGTTGAGACCGCGCTCGCTGGCATCCGGGCAGCGGGCCGCCGCAGCCTTGTCACCTACGTGACCGGCGGGATCCGCGATGACTGGACCGGCTTGCTGGACGCGATGACCGGCGCTGGGGCTGACGCAGTCGAGATCGGGCTTCCGTTCTCCGACCCGATGCTCGACGGGCCGGAGATCCAGGAGGCCTCCACCGCCGCGATCAGCCGCGGCGCGACGCTCCCGGGAATCCTCGCTGAGCTGCGTGGCTGGCGGAGCACCGCATCGCGGGATGTCCCTCTGATCGCCATGACCTACGCCAGCCACGCTTACAGCCGCGGCCTCGCCCGGTTCTGCCGCGACCTGGCCGACGCCGGCATCGCCGGCACGATCATCCCGGACCTGCCGGACAGCGAGGCCGGTGAGTACCTGAACGAGGCCGCTGCCGCCGGCCTGGACGCGACGCTGATGGTCACGCCCGCGACCCCGCCACGCCAGATGCGTTTGATCGCCGCCCGGTCCCGTGGATTCCTGTATGTGATGAGCGTGATGGCGACCACCGGCACCCGGCCGCAGCGCGACGACGCCATTGGATGGGCCACAGCCGCGCGGGCGCTGCCGGACAGCCCGCGGCCGGTGCTGATCGGATTCGGCATCGACACCCCGGAGCGGGCAGCCGCCGCTGCCCGTCACGCCGACGGCGCGATCGTGGCCTCAGCGCTGGTGCGCCAGGTCCTCGACGGCGCCACCGCCGCCGACATCGCCAGCACCGTCGCCGCCTTGCGCCGCGCCGTCGACAGCACCGCCGCGGGCAGCACCGCACTGGACAATGCTGAGATGCACAGCACTGCTGCGGACGGCGTATGAGCCCGGTGGCGGCCGCGGTACCGGAGGGCGGCGGTCCGGTCCGGCGGGTGTCCGGGCGTAAGCCCAAGTACCTGCGGCTCTACGACGAGATGCGAGAACGCATCGCCACTGGCCGGTGGGCCGTCGGAAGCACACTGCCGTCCCAGCGGGATCTCGCCGGCGACTTCAGCGTCAGCATCATGACCCTGCGCCAGGCGCTGCAGATGCTTGAGGACGACGGGCTCATCCGCACCCGGCACGGCACCGGCACGTTCGTGGCCGCCCGGTATTCCTATGATCTCGGTCACGTGCGCAGTTTCGCCGCCGACCTTGCCGCCCAGGGTGCGCGGCTGACGACCCGGCTGCTCAGCGCGGAGGTGGTGACCCCGCCAGAGGACGTCGCCGCCCGGCTCAGCAACACCGATGAGGCGCTGCGACTGCGGCGGCTGCGGCTGGTCAGCGGGCGGCCGCTCGTCGTGCAGGTGTCCTACCTGCCGACCCGGCTGCCCGCGCCGACTGCGGCGCGAGGGCTGCAGCCTGAAGACATCGTCCGGGCCGTCGGGCCCGGCGAAAGCGGCCTGTACGCGCTGCTGGCCGACCACGGCCTGGAGGTGACCGCCGCCAGCGAGACGATCACCCCGGTGGCGCTCGGCCCGGACGACGCCCGCGACCTGGAGCGGCCGGAGGGCAGCCCGGCGCTTCTCAGCCACCGGCTCAGCCGCACCGCAGCTGACTTCCCCGTGGTCGACGACCACGCCCTGCTGCCCGGCGACAGCGTCGCGGTCACCGCCGCCCGTTCCCCCGGCCGGATGGACGTCTACTACACGCTCACGACTCAGCCCTAGGCCCTCGCCGGCCAGGCAGGACTGGCGTAATTCTGGCAAAGCACTATCGCCAGGTACCCGAAGGCGACAGGTCCAGACGGTCCAGCATCGCTGCACTCCCCGCTCCAGCCGGTGGCGCCTGGGCGGCAGGCCGTCTACCGAGCTCCGGACCGCGGTGGTGACCCGGTCGTGGAACCGCTGGTGCAGGGCGCCCAGGAACGCGCCCCGGTCGGGAAAATGAACGTAGAAGCGCTAGGCTCCCGGATCGTGGACCTCGTCGAGACCCGTCACGGGAAGGCCGCATATGACGCGGCCGGATCCGGCGACCCGGTCGTCATGTTCCACGGCGGGGGCGCGGACCGCCACGACTTCGACGGACTGAGAGCCCTGCTGCCGGCCAGGTTCCGGACAATAGCAGTGGACTGGCCCGGGCATGGCGACTCCCCGGCATTCGAGGGCACGGCGACCGCGCTGGCTCTGGCTGATGTCGCCGAGGATGTGGTTTCCCAGCTTGCGCCGGGTGGAGCCGTCCTGGTCGGCAACTCGGTGGGCGGGTTCGCGTCGGGCCGGCTGGCCGTGAGGCGGCCCGACCTCGTTCGCGGGCTCATCGTTCTGGATGGCGGGGGTTTTTCCGGGTTCGGCCTGCAGGTGCGGATGTTCTGCGGCCTGATGGGGCAGCCATGGTTCCTGCGAGCGTTCTACCCCGCGTTCCTCGGGCTCGGGCTGCACTCCCGCAGCGAGGCGGCCATGCGGGCTCGCGGCCAGGCACGCCGCATAGTGCGCAGCCGCGAGGGCCTGCGCACCCTCGCCAGCTTGTGGCGCTCGTTCGCCGACGCCGGTCACGACCTGCGGGCCGAGGCCCGTGGCATCACGTCGCCCGCGCTGCTGATCTGGGGACGCCACGACCCGGTGATCCCGTTGCGCATCGGCAGGAAGGCGGCCACCCTGATACCCGGGTCACAGCTGGTCGTCCTCGACACCGGCCACGTCCCCCACTTCGGCGATCCAGGCGGCGTGGCAGCGGCGGTCATCCCGTTCGCCGATACCGTCTTCGGAGCCAGCCCGGCCGCGCCATCAGCCGAAACGACCGCAGCGGGCCCGCAAGCGGCCGGGGAGGCGCACCCCGGCTAACCCGGTACTGGCGCTGCTTGGGACCCCCTTCACCCGCGCAGCGCCGCCCACTTCTCGATGCGGGCCAGCGCGTCGCGAAGGACCTCTGGCTTTTTACAGAACGCAAAGCGCACCTGGAACCGCCCGGCATCCGGGTCGTCGTAGAAGACGGCATTGGGGATCGCGACCACCCCGGCCTGGTGCGGCAGGTTCCGGCAGAACTCCAGACCGTCTGCGCCGCCGCCGAGCTCGCTGATGTCGGTGGTGACGAAGTAGGTGCCGTCCGGCGGGTAGACGGTGAAGCCAGCCGCTGACAGGCCCTCGCAGAGCAGGTCTCGCCGGGCCCGCAGGTCCTGGCTGATCCCGGCGAAATAGGCGTCGGGCATCGCCAGCCCCGCGGCGATCGCGTACTGAAACGGGCCGCCGCTGACAAACGTGAGGAACTGCTTCACCGCCCGGACGGCCGCGACCAGCTCTGGCGTGCCTGTGGCCCAGCCGACCTTCCAGCCGGTGAGCGAGAACGTCTTACCGGCTGAGCTGACCGACACCGTGCGCCCGGCCATGCCGGGCAGCGAGCCAACCGGCACGTGCTCGCCGGAGTACACCATGTGCTCGTAGACCTCGTCGGAGATCACCAGCAGGTCCCGCTCGCAGGCCAGCTCAGCGATCGCGGTCAGCTCGGCGCGTGTGAACACCGACCCGGTCGGGTTGTGCGGCGAGTTCAGCAGGATCAGCCGGGTCCGCGGCGTGACCGCGGCCCGCAGCGCGCCCAGGTCGGGGCGGAACGCCGGCGCCCGCAGCGTCACCGGGACGCGCACGCCACCAGCCAGCGCGATACACGCTGCGTAGGAGTCGTAGTAAGGCTCGAACGCGATGACCTCGTCCCCCGGCTCGACGAGCGCGAGCAGCGCGGCGGCAACTGCCTCCGTCGCACCGGCGGTCACCAGCACCTCGGTGTCCGGGTCGACGTCCAGACCGTAGAACCGGTGCTGGTGGGCCGCGACGGCCTGCCGGAGCTCAGGGATGCCCGGGCCAGGCGGGTACTGGTTGCCGCGCCCGTCCATGACCGCCTCAGCCGCCACCTGCCTGATCTCAGCCGGGCCGTCGGTGTCAGGAAAGCCCTGACCCAGATTGACCGATCCCGTCGCCACGGCCAGCGCCGACATCTCTGCGAAGATCGTCGTGCCCATGCCGGCCATGCGCCGGTTCAGCAGCGGTCGCTTCTCCATCCCGCCATGAGATCACGCCTGCCCGGCGGCTGTATGCCAGCAGAGTCAGGACGGGGCTGACGGGCCAGCGCGGCGGCCTGGCCGGTCATGCATCAGTCATGCATCAGTAAGGCCGCGGAGGGACCAGATGGTCCCTCCGCGGCCCTCACTCACCCATCCCCCCATGGGCGGCCCCCGGGAAAACGCTCACCGAGGCCGGGTTTTCGTCTCGGCCAAGCACGATCACCTACCCTTGACTAAACCCGCAAGCTCGGGAATCGTCTATACGCACATTGCGCACTGAGCAGCCGCTGAACACCCGGGGGGTGCGCCTGTACATCTCGCTTGAGATGCTGCGTCGCGCGACGCAGCTTATGGACAGCCTCGCCGACCTCGACGATCCGGCCAGGGCCGACGACCTGATCCTGCCGGGGCTGGCCGGCCTTGTCAGCTGTGACGTCGTCGTCGACAACCAGATCGGGCTGGGGCCCGCTGTCGGCCAGTTGCGGGTTACCGATTACCCAGCCGGCTGGCTAGCCCAGGCTGACACGACGGCGTTCACAGCGCACGTGCACGAGCACCCGCTGATCAACTACATCGCCGAGACAGGCGACGACCAGCCAGTCAAGACGAGCGACGTGATCAGCCAGCAGCAGTTCCACAAGCTCGGCATCTACGCGGATTTCTTCCGGCCGATCCGGATCGAGCACCAGATCGGCTTCACCCTGCCGCCCCGTGGCGGCTTGTTCACGGCGATTGCGCTGAACCGGTCCCAGGGGGATTTTTCCGAGGATGACCGAGCCGTCCTCAGCGTGCTCACCGAGCCGCTGAACAACGCCATAGACCGGGCGCACAGGCGGCGCACTGCCCGCTCCGCGCTGGAGACGGCCGCGTCCGCCGACGTCGGCAGCCTCACAGACCGTGAGCTGCAGATCCTGGAACTGGCCGCCCAGGGGCGGACCAACCGCGCCATCGCTCGCGCCCTCGACGTCAGCCCGCGCACCATCGCCAAGCATCTCGAGCACGTCTACCGCAAGCTCGACGTCACCAGCCGCGCGGCTGCCGTCTACCGGACCGTGCGCGCCGGCAAACCGGAATGGCCGTCACCAGCGCGCGGTCCGGCTTTAGCAAAAAGACCGCTACGGCGGAAAGCGAAGACCGGAGTATGGCAGTCGCCACGCCGCGCTGCTATTGTCCGCTCGGCTGCCTGCGCCATTGATGCCGCAGGCACGCGGGGAGGGATTGGAATGCAGCTTCCTGCGCGCAATCCTCACGTCCTTGGCAAACGGCCCCAGAGGCGCTCGGAGGCCAGGCGCGCTCCCTGGCTGAGGGCCGCCAGCTTGGCCCAGGCGATATCGGGATCAACCTGCGACATGCCCGCGAACGTGGCGAACCCGCAGTCGGTGCCTGCAAGGACCCGCTCGCGGCCAACTGTCTCCGCATAACGGACGATGCGCTGGGCGATCAGCTCCGGATGCTCGATGAAATTGGTGGTGGAATCGAGCACGCCCGGAATCAGCACGCAAGTGTCGGGCAGGTCCCGGCCGGCGAAAATGGCCCACTCGTGTTCATGCCGGGGATTGGCGCCCTCGAACGACACGCCGTCCGGGCGAGCCGCGACGACCAGGTCGATGATGACCTCCAGCGGGAGGTCGTAATGATGCGGCCCCTCGTAGTTGCCCCAGCAGAGGTGCAGCCGCATCCGATCGCCGGGGATGTCCCTCGTGGCATGGTCGAGGGCGGCGAGCCGCTCGGCCACCATCGCCCGGTGAGCGTCCAGGTCACCGGTACGCGGATCCCAGCCTGCGGTGATGTCAGGGCAGTCGAGCTGGAGGACGAACCCGGCCGCCACGATGGCGTCATACTCCTCCTTCATCGCGTCGGCGAGCGCGCTCAGGTACGTCACCTCGGTCGGGTAGTACCGGTTCGGCATGAATCGGGCGATGACGCCCGGTGAGGCCGCGGTGCAGAAAACGTCGGCTTCGGACCCATCCGTGGCCTGCCGGAGGTACTCGAGCTCAGCGTCCAGGGCAGCTCGGCCGGTGTAGTGTACGTCGCCCACGCAGACTGGCAGCACGCCCATGGAGCCGGTGACGTCGCGGCTCAGCCGCTCGGCGTAGCGAGGGAAGTCACCGAGGTCGGGCCTGCCCCGGCCGAGCATCGGCGTGTCCGACACGTCCCCGAACCCGGTCAGCCGGTCCAGGACGTACGTGGAGTAGCTGGTCTTGCCAGCCTCTCCGTCGCTGACCACGTCAATGCCGGCCGACCGCTGCAGCCCGACGACCTCGGCGACAGCCCTGGCCACATCCGGGCCCGCGGCACGGTCCCGCAGCCATTCGGGGCGGGGCAGGCTTCCGGTGTGCGTGGTGAGAATGTGGTCGGTGCTGGTCTGCATGCGGGTTCCCTTGCTCCCCGAGGCGGCTAACGCTGGCAGGTTAGCGACGTGACCGTGCTGACGTGAAGCCAGAGCACGCCTGCAGTTGGGTCTGAGCCGATGCAGAGGTTCGGGGCGCACGCTCCTGAGTACCGGGCACGAAAGCGCGGGAGGGGAGCACCGACGTGGAACGCGGAACGCAAGCAGAGCCACTGCCCTGGCCCGCGGACGAGCTCGTCAGCGAGCTGACGATTGCCGCGAGTGCTATGGGCATCGACGAGGCAACCCTGGCCGCTGCCCTCGCCAGCGGTCAGACGATGGCCCAGGTGGCGCGGGTGAACGGGGTGACGCAACGCCAGGTCGTCAGGGCGCTGGTGAGCTCTGTGGTGGCCAGCGCCGCTGACGACATCCGGCGCGGAGACCTGAGCGGCGACCAGGTCACCTGGCTGGTGGCGCTCGCGACCATACGGGCCGAGCAGCAGGTCACCAGCGCATACCCGGCGATAGCGTTCCGCCCCCGGGCAGGCCGCCAGCCGTCTGCGCGGCGACGGGTCTCAGGCGGCCGGGCCGAGCTGTGCGCCGGCTAGCTCGGCGTAGATCAGGAACTTGAACGGGTCCTGGAGCTGGTGCCGCTCCATCAGCCGGTACAGCGCCTGCTGCCGTAGCCGGGTGAGCCGCTGGTCGCCGGGGTGGCCCGCCAGGCCCGCTGTGGCGATCTCCAGAGCCAGAGCATGATCCCGCTGGTCCAGCAGGGCCTCGGCGGTGTCTGCGAACGGCTCCGGCCTGCCGCCGGCCAGCAGGTCCATGGCGGCGGCCCGTTCAGCCGGGTCCACCGGCTCCAGCCCCTGGGCGTCCGACTGCCAGTACCCGACGTGCTGGTGGTACAGGCGCTGCAGGAAGTGATCGCGCATGACCAGATACCCCGGTACCGCGGCCGGATGCCCGCGCAGGCTGTCCGGCAGGACCTTCAGGTCGAGCAGGCCGGTCAGGGTCATGCCGCGGCGGATCCCCGCCAGCGCCTGCTCGTTCAGTTCGGTGAGCGCCGCGAGCAGGCCGGAGATGCCCTCGGCCGTGAACACCTCGGTCAGCACGATGTGACCGTGCACCAGCTTGCGCGGCCCGAGTTCGGTCATGAGCCGGAGCGTCTCCAGCAGCCCCTCCGGCGATCCCTCAGCGAAGAACGGAGCGCCCAGGTAGGGCATCATCACGTCGCCAGCGAACAGCACCCCGCTGCCGGGCAGGTACACCATCAGCGCGTCGCCGGTCTCGCCGCCCTGGGTCGGGTAGAGCACGAGGTCCGTTCCGCCGATCACAACGGGGGTGGGCTCCGACACCAGCTGATCCGGCTCTATGGCCACTGGCTCGGCCCCTGAGCCTGCGCTGCCGAAGCCGGCCCCGCTGCCGGTGAAGTAATGGAACGGGAACACGTTCTCGTGCTGGCGGTCCAGCTCGGCAGGGAACCTAGCCTGGGTGATGATCTCCGTATCCGGCCGCAGCAGTGCGCCGATGCCGCCAGCGTGGTCGTAGTGGGAGTGCGTGAGGATCACGTGGCTGACGTCATCGGCCCGCAGGCCGGCGTCGGCCAGTGCCACCCGGACCCGCTCGGGCGCGGTACCCGCGTCGATCGCGACGACTCCGGCGTCGGTTGTCAGGAACGCGAAGTCGCCGAAGTCGTATCCCTGTGCCAGCCGGACTCCCGGCGCTAGCTCGATGAGCCGGGGTGTGCCGAAACGGAACCCGCCAGACGGGTTCGCCCAGAAACCGCCGAACTCAAGCCGGGTGCCAGCTGGCGCGGAGGCCAGGCCGGAGTCCTCCGCCGCCTTAGCCGCCTTGTCGCTGTCGCCGACCGCGGCGTAGGCGGCCGCGAGACCATGGTGCACTGCCCGGATCATTCCGGTCTGGAACTGGTCGCGGACGGCCAGCACGAACTCCAGGTCGGACACTGCCTGCGCTGCGTGCCCGGCCTCAGGCGGCATCCCGGCCAGGGCGAGCCCGCGGTAATACTGAGGCAGGCCGAGGTCGGCGGCTGCTGCCTCGTCCAGCTTCGCCAGTGCTGCCGGGATGTCCTGGCGTGCCCGCACGCCGAAGAACCCGGCCAGCGCCAGCGGCAGCGACTGGCCTGGCTGGTCCGCCGCGAGTGCCTCGAAGTAGCGGAGCCCCTCGGCGTCCCCGCCAGTCGCGGCGAGCACCGTGGCCAGCGTGACGAGGGTGGCCCGGTCGGCACCCGGCCAGCCAGCTGCGACCTTCAATGACTCGGCCGCACGGTCAGGAACGATGTGCTCAGGCATTGCCGGTACCCCCTTTGCGCAGTTAGTCGCTTCACGGGACTTACTACATCAGAGTCTCAGGGAGCAGTCAGTCTTGTCAAGCTACTCACTGTGCTATGCTGACTGGATGCGCGTGACGAGCCTGGAGGACTGGAACTGCTCGATCGCCCGGACGCTGGACGTGGTCGGCGAGTGGTGGACGCTGCTGATCCTCCGCGATGCCTTCCGCGGGACCCACCGGTTCGACGACTTCCAGTCCGGCCTGGGCATGGCCCGCAGCGTGCTCACCGCCCGCCTGCAGAAGCTGACCGAGCACGGCGTGCTGGAGCGGCGCGCCTACTCCGAGCATCCGCCCCGGTACGAGTACCACCTGACAGACAAGGGCCGTGCCCTGTTCCCGGTGATCGCAACCCTTCTGCACTGGGGCGACGAGTGGGCGCCGAATCCCGCGGGGCCGCCGCGCATCTTCGTCCACGACTCGTGCGGTCAGGTCACCCAGCCAGTGCTCACCTGCCCGCACTGCCACGGCGAGGTCAGCGCCGCGAACACGCACAGCGAGCCGGGCCCGGGAAGCAGCCAGGCTCGCGCCGTAGCGCGCCACTAGTCTGCCTGGCGGCCGGGGCCGCGCGTCACAACGCGGTCTTCCGGGTGAGATCGTCAGGAGGTGAGCTCAGCCCAGGAAGCCGCGCAGCAGTGCCGCCGTGCCCTCGAGGTGCTCGGCGATCTCGCGCCTGGCCCTGTCAGCGTCGCCGGCCAGGATCGACTCGACGATCGCGGCGTGCTGGCGCGCGGCATGCCCGATGTTCCGGGGCAGCACAGGGATCGCGTTCAGCAGGTCGTTCAGCCGCATCCTGGCGTCGGCGGCGGCGCTGGCGAGCAGGCTTGATCCGGTCAGCTCCGAAATGCACAGATGGAACAGCGTGTCCATGCGCCGGTAATGCTGCGGGCTCGCTCCGTTGACCTCGCCCAGCCGGGCCAGCAGCGCCGTCCGCGCTGCGCTGCGAGCGCCAGCGCTGTCGGCCGCCGCCCGGCCGCCACCGGCGAACCGCCGGGCCAGGACGTCAGCCGCGCCACTCTCCACAGCCAGCCGGAATACCAGGGCGTCGGTGAGCTTGTCCGCGTTCTCCGTCGCCAGCCGGTGGACCTCGGCGGAGTCCGGGGCAGGCCTCTCGTAGGTCACGAACGTCCCGCCGAACCGGCCGCGTCTGGAGCAGACGTAGCCAGCCTCGTGCAGCTCGTGGATCGCCTCACGCAGCGTCAGCCTGCTGATGCCGAGCTGCGCCGCCAGCTCGCGCTCAGCCGGGAACCGCTCACCGGGGCCGACCATGCCGAGCTTGATTACGGTCAGCAGGCGCTCCACCGTCTCCTCGAAGGCGTTACCCCGGCGCACTGGGCGGAGGACGCCGGTGAGGTCTACCGCACCGGTCAGCACGGGCCGGCTGCCGGTGCGCAGGAGGCCAATGTGATCCAGGGTCTTGACAATGCCGCCGTCCTGCTCACCAATGGTCTGTTAACAGACCATTTAAAGTCCCTGGTCACAGACTTGTAAACCCGCATACCTCCCGCAGGTGCCCGGCCCCGCGTCCAGAGGAGCATGTCGTGTCAGTCGATCAAACCGCGCTGACCAGCGATGAGGAAACCCTCCATCGCCTCGGGTACGCGCAAGAGCTGCGCCGGCGGATGTCGGGTTTCTCGAACTTCGCGGTCTCGTTCACCATCATCTCCATACTCTCCGGCTGCCTGACCCTATACGGCTACGGCATGAACACCGGCGGCCCGGCGATCATCGTCTGGGGCTGGCCGATCGTTGGCGTGTTCACGCTGATGGTCGGGCTGTCCATGGCCGAGGTGTGCTCCAGCTACCCGACGGCGGGCGGCCTGTACTACTGGTCGGCGAAGCTGGCCAGGAAGCGCGGCCCGGCTGCCTCGTGGTTCACCGGCTGGTTCAATTTCCTCGGCCAGGTTGCCGTGACCGCCGGGATCGACTTCGGCGCCGCGTTCTTCATCAATGCGTTTCTCAGCCTGGAGTGGGGGGTCAGCACCGCGCACTGGGTCACCATCCTGATCTTCGCCTGCGTGCTGCTCGTCCACGGCCTGCTGAACCAGTTCGGCATCCGGCTGGTGGCGCTGCTGAACGACGTCAGCGTGTGGTGGCACATCGCCGGCGTGCTCATCATCGTGGGCGTTCTGGCCTTCGTGCCCAGCCACCACGCCAGCGCGAGCTACGTCTTCTCGCACACGGTCAACAACACCGGCTGGGGCAGCCTGTTCTACGTCCTGCTGCTGGGCCTGCTGCTGGCCCAGTACACGTTCACCGGGTACGACGCGTCGGCGCACATGACCGAGGAGACGCACGGCGCGGCCCGCTCCGGGCCACGCGGCATCGTGATGTCGATCCTGGTCTCGCTGTTCGCCGGCTGGCTTCTGCTGATCGGCATCACGTTCGCGATCCAGAACTCTCATTACTCCGCTTACACCGGCGCCCTGGTGCCCCCAGCCCAGATCTTCACGGTGGCGATCGGCGCGACAGGGGCCAAGCTGCTGCTGCTCATCGCCATCGGAGCCCAGATGTTCTGCGGCATGTCCTCGGTAACAGCGAACTCCCGCATGATCTACGCGTTCTCCCGGGACGGCGCGCTGCCCGGATCGGCGCTCTGGCATCGGGTCAACAAGCGGACCCGGACGCCCACCAACGCGATCTGGCTCGCCGCAGCAGGCGCTCTCATCCTCGGCCTGCCGTACCTGTGGAACAGTGCCGCTTACGCCGCGGTCACCTCGATCGCCACGATCGGCCTGTACATCGCCTACGTCTCGCCGACGTTCCTGCGACTGCGGCAGGGCCGGGCGTTCCGGCGCGGCCCATGGCACCTCGGCCGGTGGAGCTACCCGGTCGGCATCATCGCCTGTGTCTGGGTGGTCTTCATCACGATCTTGTTCATGCTGCCGACGGCGAGCCCGATCAACTGGTCGAACTTCAACTACACCGTCGTGGCGGTCCTAGCGGTGATCGGCTTCGCGGGCATCTACTGGCTCGCCTCGGCCCGCAAGTGGTTCACCGGCCCGAAGGTACAGGGCACGGCGGAGGAACTGGCGGCCATCGAGCACGAGCTGTCCGCCTGAGCCATGACCAGTCAGCAGGAATCAGCAGCTCATCAGGGGCGTCCAGGGAGGCGTCGCGGGATGCTCTCCCTGGACGAGCTGCGCCGGCCCGCTGCGATGGGTGACATTGACACGGTCGTGGTCGCCCTCACCGACATGCAGGGCCGGCTGCAGGGCAAGCGGCTGTCGGCCGAGTTCTTCCTCGACGAGGTAACACGCGAGTTCACCGAGGGCTGCAACTACCTGCTGGCCGTCGACGTCGACATGAACACCGTCGACGGCTATCAGATCTCCTCCTGGGAAAGCGGCTACGGCGACTTCGTACTGCGGCCGGACCTGACGACGCTGCGGCGCATCCCCTGGCATCCCGGCACCGCGCTTGCGCTGGCCGACCTGTGCTGGCTGGACGGCACGCCGGTGCAGGAGTCACCCCGGCAGATCCTGCAGCGCCAGGTGGCCCGGCTGGCTGAGCGCGGGCTGGTCGCGATGGCCGGGACCGAGCTGGAGTTCATCGTCTATGCCGACTCCTACGAGGAGGCTGCGGCCAAGAACTACGCTGACCTTCGTCCCGCGAACGGTTACAACGTGGACTACTCCATCCTTGGCACGTCCCGGATCGAGCCGCTGCTGCGCCGCCTGCGCATTGGCATGACCGGGGCGGGCATGTACGTGGAGTCCGCGAAGGGCGAGTGCAACCTGGGTCAGCACGAGATCGCGTTCCGCTACACCGACGCGGTCACAACGTGCGACAACCACTCGATCTACAAGACCGGCGCGAAGGAGATCGCGGCACAGGACGGCATGAGCATCACGTTCATGGCCAAGCCGAACGAACGTGAGGGCAACTCCTGCCACATTCACCTGAGCCTGCGTGCTGCAGATTCCCAGGGCAGCACGGGCGGATCCCCGGTGCTGGCCGGCGACGGGGAGCACGGTCTGTCCCGGCTCGGCGAGCATTTCCTGGCCGGCCAGCTGGCGGCGCTGCAAGAGCTGACCCTCTTCTATGCTCCGAACATCAACTCCTACAAGCGGTATGTGCCCGGCAGCTTCGCACCCACATCAGTCCGGTGGGGCGTCGACAACCGCACCTGTGCGCTGCGGCTGGTCGGCCACGGCCTGTCGCTGCGGGCGGAGAACCGAACCCCGGGCGGCGACGTCAACCCCTACCTCGCTGTCGCCGCGATGATCGCCGCTGGCCTGCACGGCATCGACAACGAGCTGCCGCTGGAGCCCGCCTACGCAGGCAACGCGTATGCCGACGACGGACCGAAGGTGCCGCACACCCTCCGCGATGCCCTGGCGCTGTGGCAGGGCAGCAAGATCGCCGCGGAGGCGTTCGGCCCCCGGGTCGTGGAGCATTACGCCAACTACGCCCGGGTTGAGCTGACTGCTTATGATGCCGCGGTGACCGACTGGGAACTCCGCCGCTGCTTCGAGCGCCTGTGATCGGCGAAAGCCCTGTGGTCCTGAAAGCGCCGGCCGAGCCATGACCGCCCAGGCCATCATCAACCCAGCCACCGAGCAGCCGGTCAGTCAGGTCGAGTCCGCCACCGCCGAGCAGGCGGATGAGGTCATCGCCCGGTCCGTGGCGGCACAGCGGGGATGGCGCGACGTGGCGCCCGGCGACCGCGCCCGGCTGCTGCGGCGATTCGCTGACCAGGTCGACGCGCACGTCGACGAGCTGGCCGCGCTGGAGACCGCGGAAGGCCGGCCACCCGGTCGGCGCTGCTACCTGGGAGGCCGGCCAGGTCCGCGACGTCCTGCTGTACTACTCGGCCGCGCCCGAGCGGCTGTCGGGCCGGCAGATCCCGGTACCCGGCGGCCTGGACGTGACGATCAAGGAACCGGTCGGCGTCGTCGGTCTCATCGTGCCGTGGAACTTCCCGATGCCGATCCTGTCCTGGGGCCTGGCGCCGTCGCTCGCGGCCGGCTGTGCGGTCGTGGCCAAGCCGGCCGGGCTGACGCCGCTGACGGCCCTGCGAATCGCCGAGCTCGCGCTTGACGCCGGACTGCCGGAACACGTCTTCCAGGTGCTCCCCGGTCAGGGCAGCGTGGCCGGCCAGCGCCTGGTCGACCACCCCGAGGTCCGCAAGATCACGTTCACCGGCTCGTCCGAGGTTGGCCGCCAGGTCATGGCAGGGTGCGCCCAGCACGTCAAGCGAGTGACCCTCGAACTCGGCGGCAAGAGCGCCAACATCGTGTTCGCCGACGCCGACATCGAGAAGGCCGCCGCCACCGCCCCGTATGCGGTGTTCGACAACGCCGGCCAGGACTGCTGCGCCCGCTCCCGGATCCTCGTCGAGGCCTCCGTGCTCGACAGGTTCATGGATCTTCTGGAACCCGCCGTCCAGGCTGTCCGGGTTGGCGACCCATCCGATCCGCGGACCGAGATGGGACCGCTGATCTCGGCGGCACACCGGGCCCACGTCGCCAGTTACGTGCCCGCCGGCGCGCCAGTCGCATTCCGCGGCAGCGCCCCGGACAGCCCAGGGTTCTGGTACCCGCCGACGGTGCTCGCGCCGGTCCCGTCACGCTCTGCCGCCTACACCGAAGAGATCTTCGGCCCGGTGGTCACCGTAACGCCGTTCACCGACGAGGCCGAGGCGATCGCCATGGCCAACGACACGCCCTACGGGCTGTCCGGATCGATCTGGACCGGCAGCGTGGGCCGCGCCATCAGGGTCGCCCGCGGCGTCGAGGCGGGCAACCTGTCGGTGAACTCGCACTCGTCGGTCAGGTACTGGACTCCGTTCGGCGGCTTCAAGCAGTCAGGCCTCGGCCGCGAGCTTGGACCCGATGCTGTGGATGCGTTTACCGAGATCAAGAACGTTTTCATCGCAGCCGAGTAGGGAACGAGGACGTTTCGTAATGCAGCGCCTGACCGATCGTGTCGTCGTTGTGACCGGGGCTGGCAGCGGGCTTGGGCTGGCCAGCGCGCTCCGGATGGCAGCCGAGGGCGCCCGGATCATCGCGGTGGACATCGATGAGCCGGCAGGCGCGGCGGCCGCCAAGGAGACCGGCGGCGAGTTCGTGGCCGCGGACGTTACCAGCGAAGACCAGGTCCGCGCGCTGTTCGACGGCGTGGCCGAGCGCTATGGCCGGATTGACGTGGCGTTCAACAACGCCGGGATCTCACCGCCCGACGACGACTCGATCCTGACGACGGGCATTGACGTATGGCAGCGGGTGCAGGAGGTCAACCTCACCTCGGTCTACCTGTGCTGCAAGTACGTGCTGCCGCACATGCTCGCCGCACGGCGGGGCTCGATCATCAACACCGCGTCGTTCGTCGCCGTGCTCGGCTCGGCCACGTCGCAGATCTCATACACAGCGGCTAAGGGCGGCGTGCTGGCGCTGAGCCGCGAGCTGGGCGTGCAGTTCGCCCGGGACGGCATCCGGGTCAACGCGCTCTGCCCCGGACCGGTCAACACACCGCTGCTGCAGGAGCTTTTTGCCAAGGACCCGGAGCGCGCTGCCCGCAGGCTGGTGCACGTGCCCATGGGCAGGTTCGGCGAGCCGGAGGAGATCGCCGCCGCCGTCGCGTTCCTGGCCAGCGACGATTCCTCGTTCATCACCGCGGCGCAGTTCCTGGTCGACGGCGGCATCAGCAGCGCGTATGTGACACCTTTGCCGTTATGAGTGACGAGCCAGTCATCGGGATCAGCGCCTACTGCCTGCAGGCGCGCTGGGGCAGCTGGGACCTGCCCGCCGTGCTGCTGCCGCGCCGGTACTCCGACATGGTCGCAGCAGCCGGCGGCCTGCCAGTGCTGCTGCCGCCGCTGCATGGAGTGGCTGGCGTGCTGCGGCGGCTGGACGGCCTGGTGCTGTCCGGCGGCGGCGACATCGACCCGGCCATCTACGGCGCACAGAAAGACCCGGCCACCGGCCCGGCCAGCCCGGACCGCGACCGCGCTGAGCTCGAGCTGTGCCAGCAGGCACTGGCTGGCCGTGTGCCGGTCCTCGGCATCTGCCGGGGCATTCAGGTCGTCAATGTCGCGCTCGGCGGCACGCTGCACCAGCACCTGCCCGATCTGGTCGGTCACGACGGTCACTCGCCCGATCCAGCCGGGTACGGCACGCACAAGGTCAGCATCGCGCCCGGCTCGCGGCTGGCAGGCCTGCTCGGCGGCCATGAGGCGGCCGTGCCCACGCATCACCATCAGGCCATCGACAGGCTCGGCACTGGCCTGGCCGCCGTCGCCTGGACCGACGACGGCGTCATCGAGGCCGCTGAGCCGGCCGCTCCTCCGGCCCGACGTCCCTGGTAGCAGCCGTGCAGTGGCATCCCGAGGCCGGGGACGACCCAAGCCTGTTCACTGCGCTGGTCGCCGCAGCGCGCGTTCACCAGACCGACCGCTAGCGCCGTTCAGGTTATGGATGGGCTGGCCTGGCCTGCCAGCAACGTGGCGCAGCGGATGATGCCGATGTGGCTGTAGGCCTGCGGGTGGTTGCCGAGCGACCGTTCCGCGATCGGGTCGTACTCCTCGGGCAGCAGGCCTGTCGGGCCTGCGGTAGCGGCCAGCTGGCCGAAGAGCTCTTCGGCGTCGCCGCGCCTGCCGCTCAGCAGATACGCCTCGACCAGCCACGCG
Source organism: uncultured Actinomycetota bacterium (assembly GCA_963815375.1). Classification (GTDB taxonomy): domain Bacteria; phylum Actinomycetota; class Actinomycetes; order Streptosporangiales; family Streptosporangiaceae; genus JASHPR01. The sequence goes on from CAWFGX010000001.1 coordinate 1,551,152, forward strand.
GTGCACAGGTGGAAGCCGGCCTCCTGGCCGGGCAGCCCGTCGTCACGCCGGTACCGGTAGACGGTGCTGCCGGACCGCAGCCCGGCCTCGACGGCTGCGACGGTCGCCTGGAACCGCTCGTCGGCGGGATCGAGCAGCCCGGAGAGGCCGACGTGCAGGCTGGCGGCGTCCAGGTCGGTGCTGCTGTAGGCGGCGGTGAACGCCTGCGCCTCCTCGTTCCAGCCGTTGGCGAGGACGTCGGCCGCAATCGCGTCCCGCAGGCCCGGCCAGGCCGGGTCAGCGATACGGCCGTGTTCGCTGGCGAGGCGGATCGCGCGGTCGACGGCGACCCAGCCCATGACCTTGGAGTGCACGTGGTGGCGCGGGGCCATGCGCTCTTCCCAGATGCCGTGGTCAGGCTCGTGCCACCGGCGCGCCACCGCCTCGCACATGCTGGCCGCAAGGCCCCAGTCAGCGTCGCTGAGGTGACCTCGGCGTGCGGCCAGCGTGTAGATCAAGTCCACGACCGGGCCGAACACATCGAGCTGGACCTGCTGGTCGGCCAGGTTGCCGATGCGCACCGGCCGCGATCCGGCATACCCGGGCAGCGTCTCGATGACCGCTTCCGGGGTCAGCGAGCTGCCGTCCAGCGCGTACACAGGCTGCAGCCGCTCAGGTCCGGGCAGCCGGGCCAGCACCCCGTGCAGCCAGTCCAGGAACGCTGCCGCCTCGGCAGTCGATCCGAGAGACACCAGCGAGTGCGCGGTCAGCGCGCCGTCGCGCACCCAGCAGTGCCGGTAGTCCCAGTTGCGGGTCCCGCCGATCTCCTCCGGCAGCGAGGTTGTCGCCGCGGCCATGATCGCGCCAGTGCCCGAATGGCACAGCGCCCGGAGAGTCAGCGCGGACCGGCTGGCCAGTTCGCGCTGGACGCCCGGCAGCGAGAGGTCATCCAGCCACTGCGACCAGTAGGCGGCGGACATCTCGCGGCGGCGCGGCTCCGGGACCTGGTGCGCGCTCAGGTCACCGGTCCCGTGCCGGAACTCCAGCACAATGGGCCGGTCCGGAGTGGGCGTGATGACTGCGCTCGCTGCTTCGCTGGTGCCGTCGGACGTTATCTCCCAGCTGACTCCAGGAGACCTCAGCACCATGGGATCGGTGGTTCCGGTCACCTCAAGCCCGTCGGGTACCTGGCGCAGCCGCACGCTGACCTGGCCGAAGTCGGGCCGCGGCGCGAACTCCACGACAGCAGGCACACTCCCGCTGACGACCCGGACCAGATCGGTCCGGTGCTGGGTGTCGCTGGTGTCCATGTAGTCGGTGACGCTGAGCCGCGCCCACCGGGTTTCCACGGTCATAGTTCCCGGCAGGTACCGCTGCCCGATCGGCAGCATCCCGTGCTGCGGCCGGACCGAGAAACGCCCGGCCGCTGTACCGCCGCCCAGCAGCTCAGCGAAGACAGGTGCCGACGCAGGGCCGGGGACGCATTGCCAGCACACCCGGGCGTCAGGTGTGATCAGCGCTACGGTCTGCCCGTTGGCCAGCATGGACAGCCGCTCGATCGGCAGCGCTGCCTCGCCGTGCAGCCAGGCTCGCCGCCGCTCTGCCAGGAACGCAAGCACAGCCGCGACTTGCCGCGGGCCAGCGACGCGGTGCCGGGCCAGCGTGCCGCCCGCCCCGACTTTGATGCCAACGTCCGGGCCGGACAGGCGGCCGAAAACCTCCTCCGCGCTGAGATCGTCGCCCATGAACAGGGCGGCGGTCGCGCTGCTGGCGTGCCGCACCGCCTCCAGCGCCTCACCCTTGTCGGCCCGTACGACCGACACCTCCAGCACGGCCTCGCCGTCGGTGACCTGGACGCCCGGCCACGTACCCGGCCCATTCTTGATCTTGGCCAGCAGAGCCGCTCCGGCGGCACCCCCAGCCTGGCGGACGTGGACCGCCACGCTGGCCGGCTTCACCTCCAGCACCGCCCCGGGCACCCGGTTCGCCATCTTGCGCAGCGCTGCGACCAGCCGGGCGTGCAGCGCGCGGGCGCGCTTGTCGATCGCCAGGGCGAAGCCGATATCGAACTCTGATCCGTGGCTGCCCACCAGGTGGACCTCGCGGGGAAGCCGTGACATCACCGCAAGCTCGCGCAGCGCCCGCCCCGAGATCACCGCGACCGTCGTATCGGCCAGGCCCGCAAGCGAGCGCAGCGCATCGACGGCTTCTGGCAGCGGCTGGACCGACCATGGATCCGGGACGATCGGCGCCAGCGTTCCGTCGTAGTCACAGCCCACGAGCAGCCTCGGCGCTCGGCCAATGGACGCGAGCGCCAGGCGCAGATCGGCGTCGAGACCCGCGTCCTGCTCGCCCGCGGGGGCGGCCGGCTCGACATCAACGACGGTGGGCTCGCTGGCGGCCGCCACCTGCTCGACGTCGACGGTCGTGGGCTGGTCGGATGGCGCCGCCGGGTCGGTGGGCGCGGCAGCCGAAACCGGGGGCACTGCCGCGGTGGTCAGCTGCGTCATCCCTCCGGCCCCAGCTGAATCACGAGGTCCAACTGCTCCATGGCCCGCACCGCCTTTCCGGCCTTATGGCCGACGCAGCCTTTTCTGTCCTTCAGGCTAACGGGGCTGGAAAGGTGCTGGGTACGGGCGGGCTTGACCCAGAGTTCGCTCCAGCCCATGGACTGCCGGGCCTGACCGAAAACCGGGCAGCGCTCGTTACGTAGGCCACTGGCGGGGCCGCGGTGCGGTTTCCTGCTCCGCGAGGCTGCGCAGACGGTCCAGCGCCGCGGACCAGTACGGCTCGTATTTCGCCAGCCACGGGGCCAGTGCCTCCGACAAGGCGTCAGCCTCGATGCGGTACACGCGCTGACGCCCCTCGCGAGTCGCGCTGACCAGCCCGACGGCCCGCAGGCCCATCAGGTGCTTGGAGATTCCCGACGCCACCAGGTCAGGGAACTCTGCCGCCAGCTGGGTGACGCTCAGCGGGCCACGTTCGACCAGAAGGTCGAGGATGCGCCGGCGCGTCGGGTCGGCTAGCACCCGGAACAGTTCATCACTCGGGCTAGACACCGACCGGGGCCACGAGGTCGGCGAGCTGCCGCAGTATGTGATGGCGGTCGGCGCCGCGCTCGTAGGCCTCGAGAGTGCCGGACCAGCCGGGCTTGCCGATCCCGGCGAAGCCGTCGTGGGCGAGGGTGACCTGCGTGCCGTCTGCCGTGGGCGCCAGGGTGATGAGCAGCCGAGCCGGGTGGACCCAGTCAGAGCCCTCCTCCAGCCACGACAGGACCAGGCCGCCCTCTGGGATCAACTCGAGAACCGTTCCGCTGATCCAGGTCTCCCCGTCGGGACCGAGGAAGCGGTAAGTGCCGCCCACCCGAAGGTCGATGTCGATGCTGGGACTGAGCCACTGCCGCAGTGCCTCCTGGGTCGCGACCCATCGCCAGACGGCGCTGGGCGGCGCTTGGATCTGAACAGATCGGGTGACCTCAGGCATGACGGCTACCTTCCGATACCTTACCCCGTAGTAAAGTTTACTGTAGGGTAAGGCATATGCCCTGTCAACCGCTCCACAGCGACGATTGATGGCTAAATAGCCCACAATCAGCCGCGTTGATCCAAGCAGAAGCCGCAGGCACGGCAGAGGCTCAGTGGTATGGGCGCGCCGCAGCAGGCGGGCAACAGAAAGGAGGAGCACACACTCCCGTCCACTCTCAACTTATAGCGCACCTGGGGGCTTGCCGCAAGACCCGGGTCATGCCGCATAATCGCTGGCCGAGACCAGAAGCTACAGATACGGGGAACGCGAAGTGCGTGTATTGCTGTCGACGTACGGGTCGCGCGGGGACGTCCAGCCGCTGGCGGGACTCGCGGTGCGGTTGCAGGCGCTCGGCGCGGAGGTGGCGGTGTGCGTGCCGCCGGACGAGGACTTCGCGGAGCTGCTGGCCCGGGCCGGCGTGCCGCTGGTGGCGACCGGCTCGTCGGTGCGCGCAATGGTGACCGGGGTGGTCACAGGGGCGGTGCCCCGGCCGGCGGAGTACCTGCCCCGGCGTGCGGCCGAGGTTTACGCCGCGCAGTTCGGCACGCTCGAAGCGGCAGCCGAGGGATGTGATGCGCTGGTCGCGACCGGCTTGTTCCCGGCCGCGGCCGCCGCGCGGTCAGTGAGCGAGAAGCTGGGCATCCGCTACGTGTACGCGATCTACCAGCCGATCCCCCTGCCATCACCGCACCACCCGCCGAACCCGTGGCCGGGCCGGCCGCTGCCGGCGGGCGTGACCGACAACCGGGTGCTGTGGGACGTGGACGCCCAGAGCATGAACGCGCTGTTTAGCCCGGCTATCAACACCCACCGGGCGGCGATCGGCCTGCCAGAGGTGGACAACATCCGTGACCACGTCTTCACGGACCACCCGTGGCTGGCGGCGGACCCGACCCTCGCCCCGTGGCCGGGGCCGGCGGACCTGCACGTGGTGCAGACCGGCGCGTGGATCCTGCCGGACGAACGCCCGCTCCCCGCCGACCTGGAGGCGTTCCTGGACGCTGGCACACCACCGGTGTACGTGGGCTTCGGCAGCATTCCCCTACAGGCCTCGCGTGACGTCGCCCGGGTAGCCATCGAGACGATCCGGGCCCACGGCCGCCGCGCGCTCCTCTCCCGCGGCTGGGCCGACCTGGCCCTGAGCGACGACCGTAATGACTGCTTCGCCGTCGGTGAGGTCAACCAGCAGGCGCTGTTCGGCCGGGTGGCCGCGGTCGTGCACCATGGCGGCGCGGGCACAACCACGACCGCGGCCCAGGCCGGCGCGCCTCAAGTCGTGGTACCTCAGCTGGGGGACCAGCCGTACTGGGCCGGCCGGGTGGCCGCCCTGGGCATCGGCGCGGCACACGACGGCCCGGCTCCAACCACCGTGTCCCTGTCGGCCGCGCTCAGCAATGCCCTGACCCCCCAGACTCGCGCGCGGGCCGCGGCGGTGGCCGGCAACATCCGCACCGACGGTGCGACGGTGGCCGCCAGACGGCTGCTCGACCCGGTCAGCCAAGAAAGGCCGTCAGTGCCCGCGTGAACCACGCGGGATCACCGGGCCAGGACCCAGGACATGAGAACCACGCCGGTCCAGGCGCCTCGCTGCGCGCATTGTTTACCACCGACTTGAGATCGGAGCGGACGTGAATCCGATGACTACCAGCGCGTTTGACCTTCCCGACCGCCTGGCCGCCAAGGCTGACCCGGCGCTGATCGCCGACGACGAGCGGCATTTCGCGGATATCGCGGACAGCCTGGAGCATTCGATCGCCGAGCTGTCCGGCCGCCTCGATGCCGAGCGCAAGGCGCCCGGCGGCATAGGCCAGGAAGCGATGGACCGGGATATGGAGATCCACAGGCTGACAGCTCGCCTGCGTGTGCTGCGCCGCTTCGGCCTGGACCTGTGCCTGGGACGCATCGTCAGGGCGGGTAATACCGAGCCCGTCTACGTCGGACGGCTTGGCCTCACGGACAGCGATGGCCGGCGGCTGCTGCTCGACTGGCGTTCCCCAGCAGCTGAGCCGTTCTTCGGGGCCACCCACGCCAGTCCGATGGGTCTGGTCAGCCGCCGCCGGTACCGCTGGACCCGCGGCCGGGTCAGCGACTACTGGGACGAGGTGTTCACTCCGGACGGGCTTGAAGGGCACGCCGCGCTCGACGACCAGTCGGCTTTCATCGCCAGCCTGGGCACTAGCCGGTCGCCCCGGATGCGAGATGTGCTCGGGACCATCCAGGCCGACCAGGACGCCATCATCCGTGCCGGATCCCGCGGCGCTCTCGTCGTCGACGGCGGTCCGGGTACGGGCAAGACCGTGGTCGCGCTGCACCGCACCGCCTACCTCCTCTACTCCGACCCTCGCCTCGGTCACCGCCGGGGCGGCGTGCTGTTCGTCGGCCCGCACCAGCCCTACCTGGCGTACGTCTCCGATGTTTTGCCCAGTCTTGGCGAGGAGGGCGTTCAGACCTGCACCCTGCGAGATCTCGTCCCCGAGGGAGCCACAGCAGCAATAGAGGCCGACCCGGAAGTGGCCAGCCTGAAGTCCTCAGCGGAGCTGGTGAAGGCGATCGAGCGGGCGGTCAGGTTCTACGAGAACCCGCCCACGAAGGGGGTGACGGTCGAGACCCACTGGTCCGACATCTGGCTGAGCGCTGACGACTGGGCTGAGGCGCTCGAAGCACCAGAACCCGCTACCCCGCATAATGAGGCGCGCGACCAGATCTGGGAGGAACTGCTCGCGATCCTGATGGACTCCCGCGACGACGACGTCCCGGCTGACCTGTTCCGCAAATCGCTGGTGAGCAGCGAACAGCTGCGCACAGCCCTCAACCGTGCGTGGCCGCTGATCGAACCGACTGACCTCGTGGGCGATCTGTGGTCGGTACCCGCCTACCTGCGCATGTGCGCACCGTGGCTCAGCCCAGGTGAGGTTCAGAAGCTGCAGCGAGGCGATCCCCAGGCCTGGACAGTGTCCGACCTGCCGCTCCTGGACGCAGCACGGCAGCGGCTCGGCGACCCGAAGGCCTCACGGCGGGCGCGCCAGCGTGCCACCGCCCTCGCGGCCGAACGGGAGCAGATGGCGCGGGTCGTGGACGAACTCATCAAGGTGACCGACGACGAGTACGGCGTAGGCCTGGTCACGATGCTGCGCGGCGAAGATTTCGAGGACGCCCTGGTCGACCAGGCCGCACTGTCAAGCACTGATCCTGACGTCCTCGCTGGACCGTTCGCGCACATCGTCGTCGACGAGGCTCAGGAGCTGACCGATGCGGAATGGCAGATGCTCCTGCTCCGCTGCCCGTCCCGGAGCTTCACCATCGTCGGGGATCGCGCTCAGGCCAGGCACGGGTTCACGGAGTCGTGGGAGGAACGGCTCCGACGGATCGGGCTTGACCAGATCAGCCTCGCTTCCCTGAGCATCAACTACCGGACGCCCGCAGAGGTCATGACAGAAGCCGAGCCGGTCATACGGACCGTGCTTCCCGACGCCAACGTGCCGATCTCGATCCGCAGCACCGGCATCCCCGTCGTCCACGGGCCTGCTTCAGATCTGGGCTCAATTCTCGACACCTGGCTCGCCGCGCACGCCGAGGGCATCGCCTGCGTCATCGGCGATCCCGCGTTCCAGGCGAGGCCGCGCGTCCTGTCGCTGACCCCGGAGCTTTCCAAGGGGCTCGAGTTCGACCTGGTCGTCCTCATCGACCCAGAGACGTTCGGAAATGGTATCGAAGGAGCGGTCGACCGCTATGTCGCGATGACCCGGCCGACCCAGCAGCTGGTCATCCTCACCAGCTCCTGACGTCGGCCAGGGAAACGCGGCGGGTGGCAGGATTTCCTCGCCTCCCGGCCGGGCTTCGTACCAGGGCCGCTGGCCGGACGCTGGCGAGGCAGGATCCTGACCACATCCGGCAGTCCCGCCACTGGCTACCGCCCCGCCCGGGTATGAGCATGGAACGAGTCGCCACCTCGACCACGGGAGGCTAAGCCTTGTCGAACATCGCTCCGCTTCTGGACCGCAACCGGGCCTTCGCCAGCGATCCTCGTGCGCGCCAGGACATGCCCCGGCTCCCGTTCATCCCGAACCTGAACCTGTACATCGTCACCTGCATCGACTGCCGGGTCGACCCAGCGCAGGTCCTCGGCGTCAAGCTCGGCGAGGCGCTCGTGCAGCGCAACATCGGCGGCCGGATCACTCCAGCGATCATCACCGACATCGCCTATGTCGGTTACCTCGTCGATACCAAGGCCCCTGAAGGCCCGTACTTCGAGGTCGCGATCATCCACCACACCGACTGCGGCTCGACCCTGCTCGCCGACGACGAACTGCGCCACGGGTTCGCCCAGCGCATGGGCACCGACGAGCGGACCCTGGCCGACACGCCGGTCCTCGACCCGGCCCGCACCGTGCAGACCGACGTCAACAGGGTGCTCTGGGCAGACGAGATCCCGCAGAATGTCCGCGTCTCCGGGCATGTCTACGACGTCGATACCGGCATGGTGACCACCGTCATCGATGCGAAAGCCAAGAAATAAGGCCCGAAGAAGCCCCGAAGATCGTTACCCCACGATCAAGACAGCCTGGCTACGCGGCGGCGAAGCTTCGGCCCTTGGCAGCAGAACATGGTGACAAGTCCTAATGGGTGAGCGTTTCCTTCGGGCGCACGACGCAGAACTCGTTTCCCTCCGGGTCGGCCAGCACGGTCCAGGACTCCTCGCCGGTTTGCCCTATGTCGACCCGGCGCGCCCCCAGGGCGAGCAGGCGCTCAATCTCGCGGTCACGGTCCGCCGCGCTGGCAGTGAGGTCGATGTGCACACGGTTCTTGACCGTCTTGGGGTCGGAGACAGGCATGAAGCAGATGCCGACGGGAGCGTTGTCCTCGGTGCCGATGACAATTTCCCGTTCACGCTCGGAAAGAACTTTCCAGCCGAGCGCCTGTGTCCAGAACCGGGCCAGCCCGGGCAGATCGTGGGCGTCTATGACGATGTGATGCAGGCGGACGGGCATGCCGTCAGTATGCGCGGGCACGGCGATTCGTCGCGCGACACGACCAGGGCAATGAGGTTATCTCAGCCTTGCTGGCCCCTATGGCCCAAGTTTGGGCCATGTCATTGTGGGTTGTCGGCTGGTCTGGCGGCGTCGACAAGGCGGCTGATGCTGGACTCGAATATGTCGTCCTGGGCGCGGGCGGGGCCTGCTGTGGCGAGCGCTGTGGCCAGGTTCGGGTACTGGCCGCTGGCCGCTGCGTGGGTGAATGCCCGCGCGTGCATGTCAGCGTGCTGGGCACCAGTGACGCCTTGCTGGGCGAGGGAGCCTGCATGGCACCGTACATGGTGGCAAAGCCGCTGATCAGCGCGATGACTTCGAGCCTGGCCCCGGGGGCCTGCTCGCCAGATTCCCAGGCAAGACCTTCACCAACGCCGAGACCAGTTTTCAGGCCCTCAACAAGGCTCTCAACGAGCACCCCGAAACCGGCGGGAACCGGCCTGCCGGACAAGCGAGCTAGCGTCGCCACATTTCGCTGAGATCACCTTAGTGAGTCAGTGGCCGCGCGGCAGGTGCCAGCGGTGGGGCGCGGCGAGCTTGTCGAGTGATGGCTGCGGGCCCCATGAGCCGGGGGCGTATGGCTGGGCCGGCGGCGGGTTGTCCAGCAGTGGCTCGGAGATCTCCCACAGCCGTTCCACCGCGTCAGCGGTCGTGAACAGGGACTGGTCGCCGAGCATGGCATCCAGGAGGAGCCGCTCGTAGCCCTCGAGCCCGTTGGCGGCAGCGAACGAGTCTTCATAACGGAAGACCATCTCGCCGGTCCCGAGCTTCATCGTGGACCCGGGTTCCTTGGCCAGGAAGTCGACGGTGATCGAACCCGGATCGGCAAAGTCGACGGTGATCTCGTTGCGTCGCCCGCCCAGGACGTCTTTGCTGCGAATCGGGAACATCCGCAGTGGCGGCTCGTGGAAGCCGAGGGTCACCAGCTGGCGGCTGGCGCCCATACGCTTGCCCGAGCGCAGCAAGAACGGGACACCGGCCCACCGCCAGTTGTCGATCTCGGCCCGGACAGCCGCCATGGTTTCGGTCTGCGAGCCAGATGCGACCCCGGCTTCTTCCTGGTAGCCCTCGTATTGCCCGCGTACCACGTGAGCGACGTCGATCAGCTTGACCGCGTCGAACACCTTGGCTGTCTCGTCGCGCAGGTGCCTGGCGTCGATCGTGACAGGCGGCTCCATCGCCACGAACCCCAGGACCTGGAACAGATGGGTCACGATCATGTCGCGGTAGGCGCCGACACCGTCGTAGAAACCCGCGCGGCCCTGGATCGAGAGCGTCTCGGGCACATCGATCTGCACGTAGCTGATGTGCCCGCGGTTCCACGTCGGCTCGAAGAGGCCGTTGGCGAACCGGAAGGCCAGGATGTTGTCGACCGACTCCTTGCCGAGGAAGTGGTCGATGCGGAAGACCTGTGACTCGTCGAAGATCGCATGCACAGCGTCGTTCAGTGCCCGGGATGACGCCAGGTCGGTCCCAAACGGCTTCTCGATGATCACACGCGACCCGGCGGCCAGGCCGGCGGAACTGAGTATGGTCAGCGTCGACTCGAAGGCCGCCGGCGGGACAGCCAGATGGAACAGTCGCCCGGGTGAGCCGCCGATCCCCCGATCGGCCCGGTCGATGGCGGCGACCAGCGCGCCGGTGCGGCCGGTCTCCGCACTGGCGAACGAGAGCCTCGGCAGGAAAGCTTCCCACGCCGCTCCGGTGGGCTTGGTGGCCCCGAAGCTGGCACACGCCTCGCGCGCGAGCTCACCGAACTCGTCGTCGGTCAGGCTGCTTCGGGAGGAGCCGATGATGTGGTACCTCTCAGGCATCAGGCCGGCCGCCGCAAGACCGAACAGCCCCGGCAGCAGCTTGCGCTTGGCCAGATCACCGGTTGCCCCGAACATCACGATAATGTGGTTGGCCGGCCGGGCTCCGTCGGCTTCTGCCGTCATGGCTCTGGCTCCTTTAGTTCGAGGTCGTCGGTCTGCCGACGCGTGCCGACGTGAGCCACTGCAAACGCAGGTCGTTGAGCCCTCCTGGCGCGTCCAGCGGGATCCAGCGGCTGGCGCCGTTGATTTGCTCGTGGCGCCTTGGTGCCTCCACGTATGTACCCAATTCGCGGAAACACTGGCCATCGAGGTAGTGAGCACCTGGCACGCTAGTCGGTGGCAGAGCTGCTGAATTGCGCGCTGCCTCGACGAATAGCGGGAGGCCAGATATGGCTGTTGTCGCGTTGCGCCCGGTAGAGGACGGGGACCTGGACGCCTTGTTCGAGCAGATGCGTGACCCAGAAGGCATCTGGATGGCTGCGTTCACGGCTGAGGACCCTGACGACCGGAACGCCTTCGACGCGCACATGGCCATGGTGAGAAGTTCAGCGGAGATCACCATGAGGGCCGTGATCTGCGACGGCCACCTCGCCGGGAGCATCGCCAGTTTCCCGGCCGAGGGCCGGACCGAGGTCACCTACTGGATCGATCGCGCGCTTTGGGGAAGGGGCATCGCGACCCAGGCCCTGGCGCTGATGCTCGAACTGGCACCAGCCCGGCCGTTGTACGCTCGCGCGGCGAGCGACAATGCCGGCTCCCTGCGGGTCCTCCAAAAATCCGGATTCAGGGCAGTCGGGACTGAGAAATCGTTCGCTGCGGGGCGGAACGAGGAGATCGAGGAAACCATCCTTCGACTAGACACCTGACCAGCGCACTCCCCCCTTTTGCTGGCGTGACTGAAGAGCGTTCACTATCGCTCCGGCCTCAGGAGTCCGCCACTCCGGGTGCGCTGCGTGATCACGGGACGATCTCCATTGCCTTCGTGGTGGACTGGATCCTGGAGGGCGGATTATCGGCCGGTGACGCCTGCCGCAGAGCGGGCGTTCAGCACTCTGCCGGGCGTGATGCCTGCGCGCTCGGCTCGTTCGCAGCCGTTGTCGAGCCAGTCGAGCTGGCCCGGAGCGTGGGCGTCGGTGTCGATGGCGAACAGACAGCCCGCGTCGGCCGCCTGCTGGAGCAGGCCATCCGGCGGATCCTGACGTTCCGGGCGGCAGTTGATCTCCACCGCGACGCCGTTCTCTCGGCAGGCCGCGAACACGGCGTCAGCGTCGAACTCGGACTCCGGCCTTCTGCGGCCTCCCATCGTCATCCGGCCGGTGCAGTGCCCGAGCACGTCGACGTGCGGACTGGCGACGGCCGCAAGCATGCGCTCGGTCATCGGCCCAGCTGGCATCCGGAGCTTCGAATGCACGCTGGCCACGACGACGTCAAGCCGCGCGAGCAAGTCCTCTCGCTGATCAAGGGCGCCGTCTTCGAGGATGTCGACCTCGATCCCAGTGAGGATCCGGAACGGCGCCAGGTCGGCGTTCAGCTTCTCTATCAGCGTGAGCTGCTCCGCCAGCCGCTCGGCCGACAACCCGTTGGCCACGCTCAGGCGGGGCGAGTGATCGGTCAGCGCCATCCACTCGTGTCCGAGCGCTTGGGCGGCCTCCGCCATCTCCAGCGGCGGGCTGCCGCCGTCGGACCAGTCCGAGTGCGTATGGCAGTCGCCGCGCAGCGCTGCCCGCATCGCGGTTGGCGACGGCGGCTCGTACGCGGCCTCCAGCCGGACCAGGTAGTCCGGCCGCTCGCCAGCAGCGGCCTGAGCGATCGCACTGGCGGTCGCTGGCCCGATGCCACGCAGGTCCTGCAGCGTCCCGTCGGCGATCCGCTGGGCTAGCTCGGCAGCGGGCATCGCCGCCAGCACCGCGGCCGCCCGGCGGAAGGCCTGCACCCGGTACGTCGGGGCGCCAGCACGCTCGAGCTCGAAGGCGATCCGCCGCAGCGCCCCTTCCGGCTCCATCCCTTATGGATACACCAGCTTGGCCGACGCCGCTGGTCACGCGCAGGCGTCCAAGCGCACCCGCAACGACTCTCAAGTGGATTGATCGTGACCGTGCTCGTCGTGGTGGTGCGGATGGTCATGCGCGGCATCTCCACCCTCACGGGGCGGATCGGCCGGAATTCAACAGCCGGGCTGGCCGTGATTGCCGCAGCAATTCTGGTGTCTGCGCAGCTTGATCAAAGTATTGGAGGCGGCCATGCGCACCTTCGTTGCGAACGAGGCGTCATACGTGGCCCAGTTGGAAAAGAGAGCCGCGCGGCTTGGATGCGGCTGAGGTTCCTCGTCAGAACTCTGACACATAACGCAACACTACGGCGGGGGCACTCACCGCCACGAGCAGGCCCAGGGCAGGACGCGGCAGCTACCCGAGGCTGACTTCCGGGTCGGCTCGCTGGTCAGGCCCGCCACTGGGACCTGGCTGGTGGCCGTGCCCGGCACGCATGCCCGGCACGGCCACCGGTGTGCTAACTGTGCTCAGCCAGAACGCCGTCGCCGCTGGAGCCGACTGCGGTGCAGGTGGCCGGTGAGGTGCACCAGACCCCGCTGAGAATGCTGGCCACCCCGGCCGGATCGGGTGTGCTCTGGACCGTCCAGGTGCTGCCGTTCCACTGCTCGGCCAGGGTCGAAGTGAAACCGGTAGCAGCGGAACCGGCGAACCCAGTCGCCGTGCACGCGGTCGATGAGACACACGAGACCGCGTTTAGCGTGTTCTGGTTTGTTGCAGTTGGGTTGGGTGCGGTCTGGATCGTCCAGGCGCTGCCGTTCCAGCGCTCGGCCAGCGGCCGCTCGGCGTCCCCGACAGTGGGGTTGGAGAAGCCGACCGCGGTGCAGCTCGCAGCCGAGGTACACGAGACGCCGTTCAGCAGGCTCACAGAATCTTTGTCGGGGCTGGCGCCGTTTGGATTTGGTGCATTCTGAACCGTCCAGGTCTTGCCGTTCCAGTGCTCGGCCAGCAGTTCGAGGTAGGCAGGGCCAGAGAGGACGCCGACGGCGGTGCAGCTCGCAGCCGAGCTGCAGGAGACGGCCTCCAGCTGGGATTCATCCGAGTTGGACGGGACAGGTGTGGCCTGGATTGTCCAGCTGCTGCCGTTCCAGTGCTCGGCCAGTGGCCGCTGCTCTCCCTCGCTGATGAGCTGGTAACCAACCGCGGTGCAGCTGGTGGCCGAGGTGCACGAGATCGCAGACAGGTCGCTGCCCGCAGCCGCGTTGGAGGGACTCGGCACGGTCTGGACGGCCCAGGTGCTGCCGTTCCAGTGCTCGGCCAGCGGTCGAGGCAGATCTGAGCTGTTGGTGTTCTGCCCGACCGCGATACAACTGGTGGCCGAGGGGCACGCGACCGCCGACAAGTCTGCGTCGAACGAGCCGGATAGCTTGGGCGTCCTCTGGATTGCCCAGGTACTGCCGTTCCAGTGCTCGGCCAGCGTCTGCGTGATGGTGCCGACGGCATTGCTGTCGATGCCGACGGCAAAGCAGCTGGTCGCCGAAGGGCAGGAAACCCCAGTGAAGCCGGGCGCCGTCGTATTGGCTGGGTTCGGTGTGGCCTGGAGTGCCCAGGTGGTGGCGGCGCTCGCAGGACCGGCAGCCCACACCGCACAGGCCGCTGCCGTCATTAAAACCGTGATGCTCCGGCGCATGATCCTCTCAATTCTTCTTCAGTAGTTGCCCGGTTGCGCAGCGTCAGTCCAGAGGCACTGGCGCCTATCATTACGGGCCTATCTGACGTATTACGCAATTCCTGCCACTTCGGTTCACACTGGTTTGAGTCGTCAGCTGATAGCGTCAGCGCCGTCCGCGGCCCGCTGGTCCCGGCGGCTCCAGAGCCAATGCCACTCAGCCTAAGTTGATCTTGGTTTCAAGGGTGTGTCGTTCTGCGGTGTTCTGCCTGGTGGCCGGCATGATTACGGCTTATGGCAGACAATGGCGTGGTGACTGCGGGCGGCCGGCTGACGGACTGGGTGTCGCTCGGCGTGCTGGCCTCGTTCGTGCCCCGGGATGCGGTGGATGACGCGGTCGCGGCGGCGGGCAAGCAGGCGAGGCGGTCGGACGGGAAGCTCCCGCCGCACGTGATGGTCTATTTCGTCATGGCGCTGGCGCTGTTCGCTGACGATGACTATGAGGAGGTCGCGGCCCGGCTGACCGAGACGCTGGCAGCGTGGGGCTGCTGGGATGACTCGTGGACCGTGCCGACGTCGGGCGGGATCACCCAGGCCCGGCAGCGGCTGGGCTATGAGCCGGTGAAGGAGCTGTTCTCTGAGGTCGCGGTACCCGTGGCTGAGGAGGAGACCGCCGGGGCGTTCCTGGGGAGCTGGCGGCTGATGGCCATTGACGGGTTCGAGTGGGACGCCCCCGACACGCCGGAGAACGCCGCCGCGTTCGGCTTCGCCGGCACCGGGGCTGAGGACGCGGACCGGCCGGCGTTCCCGAAAGTGCGGGTGGTCACGGTCAGCGAGTGCGCCTCGCATGTGGTCGCGGAGGTGGCGATGGGCGCGGTGGCGGGCAAGGGCGCCGGGGAGCAGTCGCTGGCCCGTACGCTCTACCCGCGGCTGGACGATGGCTGGCTGCTGATCGCCGACCGGAACTTCTTCACCTGGGCGGACTGGTGCACCGCGGCTGACACAGGCGCGGCGCTGCTATGGCGGGTCAAGGCCGATCTCACCCTGCCGGTCCTGGACTTGCTGCCCGACGGGTCCTATTCCTCGGTGCTGGTGAACCCGAAGGTCCGCGGCAAGGCCCGGCAGGCGCTCATCGAGGCGGCCCGCGCCGGGCAGGACCTAGACCAGGACCAGGCCCGCTACGTCCGGGTCATCGAATACGAGGTCCCGGACGGCGACGGCGACGGGAAGGGTGAGCTGATCGCGCTGATCACCACGATCACCGAGATGACGGCGGCCCCGGCCGCCCTGCTCGCGGAGGCCTACCATCAAAGGTGGGAGCATGAGACCGGGAATGCCCAGCTCAAGACGTCCCTGCGTGGTCCTGGGCGGGTGCTGCGATCCAAGAGCCCGGACATGGTCCGCCAGGAGATCTACGGCTACCTGCTCACCCACTACGCGATCAGCGCCCTGATCTGCCAGGCCGCGACCGAGGCGGGCATCGACCCAGACCGGGTCAAGTTCAGGCGGACCGTCCGCATCATCCGCCGCCGGGCCGCCGACCCGGCGGCCTTCCCCCCCTGAGCAGCAAGAACGCATCCTCGCCACGGTCACGGCCGACATCACTCGCGCCAGGCACCTCAACCCCGGGCGGCGGCACCGGACTTACCCCCGGGTGGTCAAGCGAGCCCGCCACAACTCCTACCGGGTCAAACGGCCCGGTGACCGCGGCACCCGCCACCCCGGCCCCGCCACGATCAGCCTGGTCAACCTGCGCCAGGTCACACGCGCAGCATGATCAGCTCAGGCGAGTGGCCTTGCCTCCGGCCTCGCGGCCAGGCGCGAATCCCGGCACCCAGGCCGGGCGCGGCGTGATCATGTATCCATGACCGACTTCCTGGCTGGCTATATCGTTCCCCCTGACGCCGGCGTGGCAGGCGATCCGGGCCTGAAGGCGTCGCAGCGCTCCACCGGCGGAGCCTTGAGTGTCTTTGAGACCACCATCGATGCCGGGCCGCCGCTGCATGTCCACGACCAGGAAGATGAGTGCCTCTACGTGCTCGCCGGCGAACTGTCCGTCCGCTGCGGCAGCGACACCTTCGACGCCCCGGCAGGCAGCTTCGTGTTCCTGCCCCGCGGCCGCCCGCACCGGTTCTGGGCCAAGGACCAGCCCGCAAAGCTGCTCCTGATCACCGTCCCGGGTGGCATCGAAGACTACTTCCACCAGATCAACAACGCCACCACCGACGAAGAGCGCGACCGGATCGGCGAGCAGCACAGCATTCGTGTCGTGCCCGAATGAGCCAGCCGAAGCAGCGGCCCGTCACCACGATCCGGCCACCGGCCAGCCGATGAAATGGCCCGGCTTTCCGCCTGATCAATTTAGGCTAAGTGGCATTGGCTCCAGAGCCGTCACCGCCGGGCTCACCCTCCCCTGGAGCTCGGGTGCCGTCGAAGGCAACGTCAACCGCATCAAGATGCTCAAACGACAGATGTACGGACGCGCCAGTCCCGACCTGCTCCGCCGCCGCGTCCTCCTGGCCGACTAACCCGCCAAGAAAGATCACCGAAACTGTGCCAGAGCCAGTATTCACGTGCCGCCGACAACCTACTGGGCAGCAGCCGAGAGCAGGGACTGGGACACGTTCGCCGATCCGGGAGCCGAGCAGGTCGTTTACGAGGCACCACAGACCCGCGAGAGGGTTCGTGGCCGCACGGCATATCTGCGATTCAACGTTGACGGCTTCCCCAGCGACTGGCACCTCACGATCGAACGGATCATTGGAGAAGGCCGCCACACGGCGAGCTGGATCGAGTTCTCCGATGCCGGTGACCGCTACCCGGGAGTGTGCTTCTTCGACCTCGATGATGACGTACGGATCGCCCGAATTACTGACTTCTAGCCCACGCCACCGACCTTCCGGTCAGCCGTGCCCACCTGGTCGAGCGTTACCAATCACTCCAGCCCAGCATTGAGAACCCACAGGTTCAAGCGGGCGCCGGACAACGATTCGCGAGCCTTCGGCCGAGCATGAACGGCAAGCTCCCTTTGAGTCCAGGCCGGCGGCCTTTCATCACTTCATGCATACGCAGAATCGGTCCTGCAGCTCATCGAGCGCGGCGAGCCTGCCCTGCTCGAATGCTACGTCCCACAAATGCGTCATCGCGCGCAGGAGCGCCTCGTCGTCGCGGACAGCGAGGCTCGCCGCCTCGGCCAGCGCGCCCGCCTTCTGCTCTTCGCTCATGACCATCTCTCACCGCCGCTCTAAGCCGGCGACGACACCGGCACCATAGGATCGCGCGTTCGAGCTTGTCAGTTGTTCGGCTACGACGGACAGCACCTGAAGGGCTTTATCGGTGGGACCTTAGTCCCGCTCGCTCGGTCGCAGCCCAGCGCCTTCCAGAGTTGCCGCGACGGGCTGGCCGAGCGACTGAGCCTAAGCGCCGAGCTGCGACGACCGCGCGAGGTATCGGGCAGGTCGTCGACCGGTCTATGACGACTGGTCTCCTGGGAGCCCGCGAACCCGCGAGTTCCGGCGAAGGAGTGGGGAACAAGCGTCGTTCATGGCTTCTTAATGCTGGTCGGGTAAGGCCCACCGGGTTCGGCGTCGCCGGGCATCCGGCTGCGGACGAGGAGTGACGCCGACGCGCTAGGCGGCGGCGAAGTATTGCGCCGACGGTACTTGCGCTTCCGGCCATTTACTTGACCTCAGAGCTCGCTCGCTGCAGGACAAGGCGGAACTCGGCGTCTCCGTGACTTGCGAGCGAGCCGAGGAAGCCGAATCCGGCCGGTTGCTTGCTGTCCCAGCGGGCGAAACTGGCCGGGATGCTTCCGGCTGTCTGCAGGACGGCCCCGTCCCGGCGAGCTGAGAGAATGACAGCTGCCAGGTGCGTGATCCCGTTCATGACAAGCTGGCCGGTGCCCTTCACCATCGTGGTGCCTGCCGCGGCAAATGCAGGGCTCAGTGCCACGGGTGCCGACAGCGTGAACGTTGCGACGGGGTGCTGCCTGGTTCCGAGGCTCGCAGCCAACAGGGGCTGTTACCGGCTGCGGCCAGAGACCGGCATCACGTTCAAGGACCTGGCCGCGCTCCTCGACGCCACCATGGGCGGGCTGGTCATCACGGCCATGTCCGTGCCCGACCAAGCAGAGCACCGGGACTCGGGCAAGCCTGTTCGGCGCCGTCGGCGAGGCCGAATGATCCGGCCCGCCCTCGGCCTGGCCAGCATCGCGTCAGCGTTCATCGAACCCGACCCGGATGTCCGGTGGGACGCGGACCGCGTCGCCAGCGTCAGAAACACGCTCACCACGCTCGGGGCATAGCAACCCGTGACGCCTCTCCGGCAGAAGCGCTCGCCCCGCCGACACTGGCTCATACCCTGGCGTAGTCCTGGATGTCCTGCTCGAACTCGGCCACGATTTCGGTGGTCAAGGTGCGGCGCGTCTGGCCGATAGCACGCAGCAAGTCAGCCGTGGTCACTTCTTCGTCGCCGCGGGAGAACAGGACGCGCTCGAAGGCATGCTGTGCTGTCCTGCGTGCGGCGAACTCAATGTCAGCCGGGGTGAACAGCCGCGATTCCTCTACGATCGCTGCCATGTCCAGCTGGCCATGCGGGATCGCGGTCAGGTAGCGGTCCCAGATCGCCTCCCGCGCGGCGGGATCGGGCGGCCCGACAGGTATGACGTAGTCGAACCGGCCGTGCCGCAAGAATGCGCCGTCCAGAGCGCGGACCGAGTTCGTGGCGCAGATGAGCAGCCGGCTGTCCTGCTCCCGGAACGGCGGGATGAGCTTGAGCATCTCGTTGGTGACGCCTTGCGCCGCTGACAGAGTCCGCGGCTGGCGCGCCCCGGCGATCTCCTCCACCTCATCGATGAACAACACGACCTTGTCCAGCTCAGCGACCAGCGAGAACGCTTCCCGCAGCGCCGTGGCCAGGCCAGCAGGCGACTCACCGGCCAGCCGGGACGGAAACAGCTCCACGAACGGCCAGCCCAGCCGCGACGCAGCGCCTTTGGCGAAGCTCGTCTTACCCGTGCCCGGCGGCCCGAACAACACGATGGCCCGGGGCGGCACCAGCCCCAGCCGCTCAGCCAGCTGCGGCTGCGCCAGCGGCAAGATGACCCGTCGCTCAATCAGCTCCTTCTCCCTGACCATGCCGCCGAGCTGATCCCAGGCACCCCCCCGCACCATCTGGCCGCCGAGCTGGCCCAGTATCCCGGCACTGCCCGGATCGACCGGCTCCAGCCGCTCATAGAGGACCATCCCCCGGCTCACCCCATACCCGGCGTGCTCCAGCGCCAGTGCCCCGATATCGCTCTCGCCCGCCAGCAGGCACTGAATCCGGTGCACCCCGGCCGCCACCAGCCGCCGCTCCAGCTCGCGCAGCATCGCGCTGCCGATCCCACGCTGCCGCCATTCGGGTGCCAGGCTGATCCGCATTACCCACGCCCGGTCACCGCCGACAGTCGCGACAGCCACTCCCACCAGCTTCCCGCCGGCAACCGCGACCACTGCGGGCTCATGCGACCGGACGGCCGCCACAAGGTCCGACAAGCTGAACGCCGACGCCTCGCTGCTGGCCGCCGGGTTATCCCACAACCGGACAGCAGCATCAAGATCGTCGGCGTGGAACTCGCGCACCCGCCACGGCGTCATCGAATCAGTGTCCCACCACAGCACCCACACCACGCCAGAGGTGACCAGCCCGAACTGTTGCAACGGACCCGCCGATAGGTACGGATACCGGTTTGATGCCGGTTAGGACCGAGGTCCTCGGGATCACCGCGTTCTAGCTAGCGTCGTCCGTCATCTCGTCGCTGATCGCGGTCGCAGGGGGAATGGTCTAACCGCTCCTCATCGGAACGGCAGCGCCCGATTCGGTGGGCTTCCTCCTCGGCACAGTCTTCGCGGTGCTCGTCCCTCAGCCGCGGCCATGTCCCCTCGCGTACTGGGGCCGTATGCCGGGCTCACTTCGGTCTCGGTGTCACCCCCGCGTGTTCCCGCGGGTCAGCAACTGATCTAGGCCGGGAGGCTGAGCAGTTACGGCAGCCTCGCGTCGGCGGTCTGCAGCTGGGCGGCGATTCCGGCGGCGGCGTGCGGGGAGAACAGAATGCTGTAGTGGTTGCGGCCCGGGACGGTGGTGACGCGCAGCTCCGGTACCTCACTCTGCCAGTAGGTGACCAGTTCGCTGGGCAGCAGGCCGGGAGGCTGGCCGAACATCCCGGTGGGCGCGCGCAGGAGCGGCGTGGGGCCGCTGAGCCGGTGCAGGGCGGCTGAGATCCGATCGAAGCCAGCCAGGAGCTCGCCGCTGTCGGCGTGCACGGCCTCGGGGTTGCCCGGGAGCGCAGCGCACCCGGCTGGCCGGTGAGGTCATAGCGCACGTAGTCCTCCACGTCGCTGGTCCACTCCGTCAGCGCGGGGTGGGCCCGCCAGAAATCGAGGTATGCCTCGGTGGTCGGGTAGGTCTCAGTCAGCCGCTGTATCGCCGGACCGAGGGAGGCCGCGAGCAGCGCATCCAGGTCGGCATCAGCCGGGACGGGTAGCGGCAGCCCGCCGTCGCCGAGCACGAGCGGGCCGAAGATGCCGGGGTGCGCGTCGGCGGCGAGCAGTGCGATGTAGGCGCCGAGCGAATGCCCGATCAGGGCCGGGTGGTCCAGGCGCACGGCGAGGGCGGCCTGCAGGATGTCGGCGGTGTGCGCGTCGAACCCGAACGGCCCGGGAAGTGCCGTGCTTTGCCCGCGGCCCCGCAGGTCAACTGCGTACAGGGTCCAGTCAGCCGGCAGTGCCCTGCCAGCACATCGCGTTGGCGGTTGTCCCATGTACGGCTAGCACAGGCCTGGATCCAGCGCCGAAGGAAACGACGCGCAGCGCTCCGCCGTCGACGTCGACGTAGCTCGTTGGGACGTCCACGTTGTCAGGCCTCCGCAGTCGAGGTGGGGTACCCTGCCATCCGCAACGCCAGGTGCACATAGGCGTCGGCGACCTGGTCACGGGTGTAGCGAAGGCCGGGCGCGAACCAGTGCGCGACCTGCATGCCGAGCCCGCCGATAGCGATTGCCGTCAGCGTGGGGTCAACCAGCTGGAAATCGCCGCTGTTTGCACCTTCCGCGAGCACCCCGGCGAGGAACTCCCGGCAGCGCGCCCGCAGTGCCATGGCCGTCGCGGCGTGCCCGGCGGACAGCACGTGCAGCTCGGTATTTGCCACGACTGCGAGCAGCGGATAGCGGGCGTGGACCAAGACGTGCTCGCGCACGAGCGCCGTCCCCGATGACCGAGACCAGCCGGCGGTCCGCCTCGAGGCCCATCGCGTAGCCGAAGGCGGCCGGGCAGGCCCAGCCGAGGGATCCCCACTGCATCTCGATCTCGAACCGGGCGCCGCCCGGCAGCCGCGTGAAGACGCCGTTGAACCACGAATCACCGCCCTCGCACAGCAAGGTCGATTTCGGGTCGAGGTCCTGCTCGATCTGATGCCACAGCTCAGCCCGGGTCAGCTGAGCTGACGCGTCGCCGTTGCGTGCCGCGAGCTCGGCGGGCGCGGTCGCGATCCGGTGGAACTGGGTCAGCGTGGCGTCGTTGCCATGGACGTTCTTGGCCAGCCCGGCCAGGAAGTCCGCCATCGCGACGTTGGTGTACTCGGCGTCGGTGAAGTGCACGGGCTGAAACGCTGATCATTTTGCCGGCGGGCGGCTCTCCGGTCCAGCCCGCGGTGCTGTAGTCGCTGAACACCGGCCCCGCCGCCACGATCACATCGGCCCAGTCCATGACGGCCTCACAGCCCGGGCTGCTCACCGGGCCCCAGTAGATGCCGATGTACTGGGGGTGATCTTCGGGGAAGAAGCCCTTAGCGTCCGGCATGACCGCCACAGCGCAGCCGAATGCCTCGGCGACCTTGCGGAAAGCGCCGATCGCGCCGTAGGAGCAGCGCAGGTGCGCCCCGGCGAGCAGGATCGGCTTCTCCGCGCTGGCCAGAAGGGCGGTCGCCCGGTCCACGGCTGCGGCCAGGGCGCGGGAGTTGCTCTCCTCGGGGGCCATCAGGTCCTCGTAGGGTCCGGGCTCGGGGCAGGGCGAATCGGACAGGTTGCAGGCGATCTCAATGTAGGCCGGCTTGCGCTCGCGCAGCGCGGCGCGGATCGCGTGATCGATCATCGACGGCGCGCTGTCGGGGTGCACGATGCGGACCGCGGTGCAGGTCACATACTTGAACATCTCGTACTGGTAGGAGAAGTCGTGCGTGCCCAGACTGTGATGCAAGAGATGGTTGGCGCTGGCGTCGTTGGTGTTGTACCCGGACGCCACGAAGATCACCGGCAGCCGCTCGGCGTAAGCCCCGGCCACACCATTGAGCGCGGAGAACGATCCGACGTTCATCGTGGTGACGACCGCGCCGCAGCCGTTGACCCGGGCGTAGGCTTCCGCGGCGTAGGACGCATTGAGCTCGTTACAGCAGCCGATTTGCTCCAAGTTCTCGTTCGCCAGCAACTGGTCGAGCAGGACCAGGTTGTAGTCCCCAGGCACCATGAAGTAGTGCTTGATACCGATCTGCTCGAGCCGCTTAGCGAGATAGTTACCGATGGTGAATTCAGGCATGACGCTACCTTCCTAATTGAATGACCGGCACATCTGTTGTTCTGGCCGATGGTTGGGGTGATGCGGATGCCGTCATGGGCGTTTGCTACTTTGCTGGGCTGAGCCGTGCCGCCCGGCAAGTCAGGGTGAGCATGGCTTCCGTAGATCACACCGGGTTCCTGAGCCGCAGCGCCCGGTACAGCCACGTCCCGTTCAGCTTCGCGGTGTGGTGATCGACCGCCTGCTCCGTGGTCATCTTTGTCATCTGGCTTGTCCATGCGTGTCAGCCGTTCGGCCCTGCTCGTGCCGCCGCTGGGTCGGCCCGCGGGGCAGGGATCGCCTGCGGAACAGGAAGCTGCCCGCGGCCGCCGCGGCGAGCACGGCGAGAGCGGCGGAGTAGCCCACGGCGGTCTGGTGCAGGCCGAAGTGCGTGGTGGCCACCCCGGCGGCCACCACCGGCACGCTGAACGCCAGGTAGAAGACGACCCAGATGGCGGCCACCAGTCCCGCCCGCTGGCCGGGGCCGGCCAGAGCGGTCAAGATGCGATAGGCGCCCGCGAAGAACCCCGTGCCGACGCCCGCGCCCGCCACCGCGGTGCCGGCCAGGAACGCGGCGGCCGATGCCGTTTCGATCGCGGCGAGGGTCATCACGGCGCCGGCGAGCAGGACCAGGCAGCCCGCCAGCATGGCCGCGGGCGGGCTGAGCGGGCGGAACGCGACCGAAGCCGCGGCCCCCGTCCCGGCGACCAGGAAGATCACCAGGCCGCCCCACACAAGGTCCGGCGAGCGAAGCACCTGGGCGGCCAGCGACGGGCCCAGGGACAGGTAAAAGCCATTGAGCGCGGGTGCGGCGATCATGCACGGCAGGGCCACGGCAAGCGTCCCGCGTGCCTGCCGCGGCACGGCCACCCGCGGCCGCAGCGAGGCCAGCACGCCGGGGCGCCCAGCGGCGGTCTCCGGGATCGCCAGCACGGCCACGGCGGCGGCGCCGGAGGCGCCCAGGAGCAGCAACCAGACCAGATGGGTGGGCGCTGGGGCGTACTGGACCAGCGCGCTGGTGCCCAGCCCGCCGGCGCCCAGGCCAAGCAGGACGGCGGCGCTGGTGACCGCTGGCCCGCGCCCGCTGCGGCCGGGCTGCAGGTCGATCAGCGCCGCGCCGGCCGCGCTTGTCGCGGCGCCGACGGCGGCGCCCTGCAGCGCCCGGGCGGCGAATAGCACCCCGACGCCATGCGCCGCGAGGAACAGCCCGCAAGCGCCCGCACCG
The DNA here is from genome assembly GCA_963815375.1 of uncultured Actinomycetota bacterium. Lineage (GTDB taxonomy): Bacteria > Actinomycetota > Actinomycetes > Streptosporangiales > Streptosporangiaceae > JASHPR01. The sequence continues at coordinate 1,574,964 of CAWFGX010000001.1, forward strand.
GCCGCCAGGGACACGGCGATGACGCGGCGGCGGCCCAGATAGTCCGACAGCGACCCGAACACCAGCAAGGTGAGCAGCAGGACGAGGACGTAGACGGCGAACACGGCGGTCAGCGTGGTGGCCGAGAACCGCCACTGGGCCTGGTAGACGCTGTACAGCGGCGACGCGGCCGCCGACGCGAAGAGCATCAGAAACAACACCCCTGCCACCAGCCAGAACCCGGCCGAACGCGGCAGCGCCGCCCGGCCCGCAGGTGCCCTGGCAGCCCCGCTGCCCGGCCGCCGGCCTGGTCCCAGGTCAGTTCCCGCTCTCTTGCCGCCGTCGCGGGCGTCGGGGACGGTGATCGCGAGTTGCTCTTTCAGGGTGGGTGACTCCGGAGGCATGGAACGACTCCTTTGCTGGGCAGTGGTCATGATTGCTTCGGCGGGTTAGCCGCTGAGGACCACGCGACGTGATCGCCCGCGCCAGCGCACCGACACCAGCGCACGAAGGCGCCGAAACCGGCACCTAGGTGTCGGGGGACTTCGCCTGACCCACGCCCACGCCGGGTGCGCTGCCAGGAGGCGCCGGAGCATTCGTTGGCTTTCGGCGCGAGTGCGTGCTGGCCAGCGGGCCAGATGGTCCAGCCCTCTGGCAGAACACCAGCGCAGGCTGTCCGGGGATCCCGGGACGGCGGTAGCCGAAGCGTGTCCCGCGAGCCTCGTCGTCCTGCATGGCGACTGTGTCCTGCCTGAACTGGGTCATGACGCCAGCGTCCCGCGCGATAGAGGATGGGGGTATCCGCAACGTGACTGCACTGGTTGGTGCCGTGCCGGAACTACCCGGCCTGCGGGCAGGCGGGACCGCCGGTGTGGCCGCGCCGACCGCGCAGGCGCCCGCCATGTGCAGTGATGCTTCGGATACCAGGCGGGCCTGGTGCCATAATTGACCCAGTCCTCTGAAAGGACACGCCTAACACCACGGAGGCGCATCACGCGCCCAGACATCGTCTCCGGCGGGTTGTTCCCGATTACGAGCTGCGCGACCCCAGCGGAACCAAACGCAAGCTCTCCAAGCTGCAGGGCGCCGATCCGATGGTTGTTGCACTGCCGCGCGGCGCGTTCTGTCCGAAGGACCGCGAGCAGTACTCGAACGCCTCTCCGGCAGGGCAGAAGAGTTCTGCTTCAGGAGGCCGGTGCCTGACCATCCGACCACTTGAACCCGCCTCGGCTGTACCCCACCGTGTGCTGCCGCCTGCCCAGCTGGGCACCGATTTTCGATTTGGCACCAACTCTGGCGGCCCAGTGATGCGGCGCCGATCGGCGGATACCTGCGCTCGGCTGTGGACCAGCGCCAGCGATCATGAGGTGGGGCCAGCGGGGTGCATGGCCAGTTCAGGCTGGATCTGGGTGCGGCGGGCGGGTCGCCCTGGCGTGGGCTGAGTTGCTCGTAGCCGACCAGGATGGTGTGCTCCGTCGCCGCTGTGCCCGCAGCCAGTGTTCGCGGCGTGTTTTGCGCCGCATTGGACCTTCGCCGGGCAGCTGGCCGGCAGCACAGTCTTTTCGGCGGGGTATGTCAGGATCCTTGGACGGAGTTCGCGGCGGTGCGGATCACGTCGGTCACGAGGCTGGGGTTGGACAGCATGATGACGTGGCTGCTGTCGGCCTCGTAGGTGGTGGCGCCCATGCGCTGCGCGCAGTAGCGTTCCAGCTCCGGCTGGACGGTGCGGTCCTGGTTGGCCACGATGTACCAGCACGGCTTGGATTTCCAGGCGGCGTTTTCGGTCTTGCTGGCGAACAGGTCCGCGGCTGGTACGCCCTGGGTTGCCCAGACCTCCTTCTGCTCCTGCTCGGGCAGGTCTCCCGCGAAGCACGAGATCCCGTCCGGGCGCATCCAGATGCGGCCGTCGGTGATTTCGATGTGGTCGAAGATCTCTGTCGGCGGGAACTGGGCCTGCAGGCTTTGCGCCGTCTCGCCGATATCTGGGGCGAGCGCGGCGATGTAGACCAGCCCGGCCACGCGGTCGTCGGCGCCCGCGCCGCTGATGACGGTTCCGCCTTGGGAGTGACCGACCAGGATGGCCGGGCTGCTGACCCGCCCCAGCGCCCGGGTGACCGCGGCGACGTCGCCTTCTAGCGTGTCGAGGCTGTTCTGCGTGGATACCACCTCGTGCCCGTCCGCTTGAAGCGCGGGGATCACTTTGCTGAAGCACGAGCCGTCGGCCCACAGCCCGTGCGCGAATACGATGCTCGGCTTGGTCGGCGTTGACATAGTCCGCCCCTCTCGCTCAGCCTGGATCAGCGATCCACGGTCCCAGATCTTCGCGAATCCGCGCCCCTCAGCGCTACGCCCAGTCATCCCCTTTCTACACACAGCCACTCATCAGCCACCGGGCGGCGTTCCCGAGGCCGGAGTACGCCGAGCGGTGCAAGCAGTGCCGGGCCTGGCAGGGCGGGCCAGGCCCGGTTGATTAGGACAGGTGCATCAAGCGCACGGATCACCCGCCAAGAGGCGTGCCAACGGGCCGGGGCTGACGTAGGAATGTGCCGGGGCTGACGTAGCAACAGCCCCGAGCGGAGTGGGTTACGGGCGTGCAGCCGGCCGGTACGACCATGAAAGCGGTGGTCCTCGACGGACCCGGACCGCCTTCGGCGCTGCACATACGCCAAGTCCCCCGGCCTGACCCGCAGCGAGGCTGGGTCCTGATCTCGGTCAAGGCGTTCGGGCTGAACCGCTTGGGGCTTTATATGCGCCTGGGCCTGCCGGAAGGGGTGACCTTCCCGCGGGTACCCGGAGTCGAGGCGGTGGGCGTCGTGGCCGAATGCCCCGGCGGTGAATTCTCCGAGGGTCAGCAGGTGGCCGCTCTGATGGGAGGTATGGGCCGCACCTTCGACGGGGCGCTGCCGAGTACTGCTGCGTGCCAGCCGCCCAGGTCGTGCCCTTCCACAGCGATCTCGGCTGGACCACCCTGGGCGCCATACCGGAGATGCTGCAGACGGCCTACGGCTCCCTGACCACTGGCCTCGACGCGCAGCCAGGGCAGTCCATCCTGATCCGCGGGGGTACGTCCTCTGTCGGGCTGGCGACGGCGGTGCTCGCCCGGCAGCGCGAGATGACCATCTTGTCCACCACCCGCAACCCCGACAAGGCCGGCGCGGTCACCAGGGCGGGTGCGAACCACGTACTTGTCGACGACGGCGAAGTCGCCCGGCAGGTACAGCAGATCATCCCCGGCGGCGCGGACACCGCGCTCGAACTCGTGGGCACGCCGACCCTGCCCGACACGCTGCGGTCGGTCCGGCTCCACGGGGTGGTGTGCTTCAGCGGGATGCTGTCGAAGCAGTGGACTGTGCGCGACTTCTACCCGATCGGCTACCTGCCCAAAGGCGTGCGGCTGACCGCGTACGTCGGAGACGCTGCCGACCTGCCGCCGGCCATTCTCCAGGGTTTCATCGACGCGGTCAGCGAACGCGCAGCCGTGGTCCCCATCGGCGCGGTCTACAAGATCGATCAGATCGTCGAGGCCCACACGGCCATGGAAGAGGGCCGGGTCGCCGGGAAGATCGTGGTGCTGACTTGACCGGCGGGCTCCGGGGGAGGAGCGAATGAAGATCGCGGTTCTCGGAGCTGGCCGCGTCGGCTCGACGATAGGGAAGCTCTGGCACGCCGCCGGCCACGTCGTCACGTTCGGGGCACGGCACGCCACCCGGCCGCGGGCCTTGGCGGCGGAACTCGGGGAGCGCGCACATGCAGCCTCCGTCGCCGGCGCCGTGGCAGCCGCCGAAGTGGTGCTCGTGGCCGTCCCGGGCCCCGCTGTGACAGACGCGCTGCAGGCAGCCGGCCCGGTGGACGGCCGCATCGTGATCGACGCAGCCAACTCCTTCGGGCACCAGCAGCTGTCCATGCGGTCGCTGGCCGACGCGTTCCCGCAGGCGCGCTGGGTGCGCGCCTTCAACTCGCTCTCGGTCAACGTCATGACCGACGACAATCATCGCGAGCCGCCCTGGGTCCTGTTCCTGTCCGGCGACCAGCAGGCCAAGCCAGTCGCCGCCCAGCTGATCCGGGACGCCGGATTCGACCCCGTTGACCTGGGTGGCATCGACGATAGCCAGCTGCAGGACACCGGGAGCGCGCTGTGGACCTACGCGCTCACCCACGACGACGCTATGGCGCTCGTCGCGCGGATAAAATCCGGCGACACAGCCGCGGCCGATCCGCTGACCGCGCCATTCGAGCAGTTCCGCGACCATGCACCCGACGATCCCGCGTTCTTCCTCGACCATCTGTCGCGCGCGGCCTTCGAGGCCGGGATCTGGCAGGTCGTCCAGGACAAGTGGGACGGCATCCGGGAGGCGTTCGACGGCTTCGACCCGGCGCAGGTCGCCGCCATGACGCCGGCCGAGATCGCGGCAATAGAAAACGATCCCCGTGCGATCCGCAACAAGGCGAAGATCCGAGCGACGGTGCAGAACGCGCAGCAGGTTCTCGCCGTACTCGATTCCTACGGCAGCATCCGCGCCTATTTCGCCTCGTTCCCAGACGCGCACGCGGCCTCAGCCGACATGCGGCGGCGTTTTAAGTTCCTCGGCGACACAGGCATGGGGCGCCTGCTGACCAGCGCATCGCGTGACATCGGCAGATGACTCGGCCGTGCCGGGTGACCTGCGAGACCCGCCCGGCGGCCCGCGCCGCCCCCGGGGCCCGCCGGCGCGCTCGTGCCACGCCGTTGCCAGCCCCAGCGGGCACGGAACACCGGGCCGACCGGTATCAGCTCACCGCCGAGGGTGCCGCAGCCGACGCAGGCCCGCCGCTCGGTCAACCGGCGCGTTGGACACGGCCGGCCGACGTGCCATCTGGGGTCAGCCGGTGAGGCTGAGTGCCGGGACGCGTTCTGCCGCTCTGTGGCGGCAAACACGACGGCCAAATGATCAAGGCCCGACCGCCGCGACCAGCGATCAGGCCCTTCACCTTCTACTTCTCTCGTAGCCCCGACGGGATTTGAACCCGTGCTACCGCCTTGAGAGGGCGGCGTCCTAGGCCACTAGACGACGGGGCCAAGCACCATGCGGACACACAATCAGGACATGCACAGAAAGACTTGACCGGGCACTGCCCGGCCGGCCACTCACGCTAGCGTACCTCGGCGAGCAGTGCCAAACCCGGTGCGACCAGGGAGTCAGGCAGGTCGGCAACCAGCGCAAACGCCGCTCCAAGATCAACCGCATATTTCGCGGCATCTGGGTAGCTTAAGAGACATGATTACGTTCATCATTATCTTGCTGGTCATCGGATTCATCGTTGGCCTGGTGGCCCGGGCGCTGGTTCCGGGCCGCGATCCAATCGGCATCCTCGGGACGATCGCGATCGGCATCGTCGGTTCGTTCGTCGGCGGGTTCATCGACAGCTTCGTTCAGTACCACACTCTGTCGATCCACCAGTTCCACGCCAGCGGGATCATCTGGTCAATCATCGGCGCGATAGTCCTGCTGCTCCTGCTGAGGCTGACCCGCCTGGAGCCAGGCCGCGGCGGCCGCCGCCGCTGAAAACGCTGCTCGCTGGGGTACCAGGACTCGAACCTAGACTAACGGGGCCAGAACCCGTCGGGCTGCCAATTACCCCATACCCCATGGGATCGGGCCCAGCGGGACCCGGGACGCGCCAGCGTAGTCCGGACGCGCCTGAGCAGTGTAGCCGAAACGTGCACCCGGCGGCGAAGCCGAATCACACCGGGATCGACGGGGGGCGCACGATGCAGCGAAAGCCCAGGTGGCCGGTTGAGGTGTCGATCGCCTCGCCCTGGCGGGCCGCCGGCCGGTAGCGCAGGCAGTAGTTCGGCGCGCACAGGTAAGACCCGCCCTTGATCACTCGGCGCGGGATGTGCGCGCCGGGCTCGCCTGGCACCAGGCTCGCTTCAGCCAAGGTCACCCGGGGGTTCCGCGGCGCGCAGCAGGCGTGCTCCGCCTGCTGCGCCGGCCACAGGGCGAAGTAGTCGCTCGTCCACTCCCAGACGTTGCCGGTCATGTCGAAGAGCCCGTAGCCGTTCGGCGGATAGCTCCCGGCTGGCAGCGTCCCCGGCCTGCCGCCTGGCGCCAGGCTCTGCCAGGGAAACTCGCCGCGCCAGGTATTGGCCATCACCCTGCCATCGGGCTCGAGCTCGTCGCCCCAGGCGAAGACCGCACCGTCCAGACCGCCGCGGGCGGCGAACTCCCATTCTGCCTCGCTGGCCAGTTCCTTGCCCGCCCAGGCCGCGTAGCAGGCGGCATCCTCGGCGGCGACGTGGGTGACCGGGTGCCTGCCCAGGCCGCGGACCGTGCTCGCCGGGCCCTGCGGGTGCCGCCACTGCGCTCCGGGCACGTAACGCCACCAGCCAGCTGGGTCACGCAGGTCCACTGGGCCACGCGACTGCTGGAACACCAGCGAGCCGGGGCGCAGCAGGGCCGGGTCGGCCTCCGGGTACTCAGCTGCGTCTAGCGGCCGCTCAGCGACGGTCACGTAGCCGGTCGCAGCCACGAAGCGGCCGAACTCGGCTACGGTGACCGGGCACTCGTCCATCCAGAACCCGTCGACCTCCACCCGCCGCACTGGGCGCTCCTCCGGGTAAAACCCGGCCGACCCCATGGCGAAGCTGCCGCCAGGCACCCACGCCATGCCCGGGCCGGGTGGCGAGCCGGGCGCGGCGGCCGCGGACCTGCGGCCAGAGGCCGGGCGGGCGAGCGGCGGGCCAGAGGCCGGCCTGGTCACCGCCGGCGCCGCGGCGCCGGCACCGCTCGGCCACGGTGGCTATTCACGGGCGAGCATGGCGGCCGCCTCGCGTTCAAGATCTATGTATGGATCGCCGCTGACGTCGATCACCACCCGGCGGATCGTTCCGCCGGTGAATGCCCACGGACGCTCGCCCGGGTAGTCCTCGGTAACCGGGGCGCCCGAATCCCGCCCCACGCACAGGCCCTCGCCGGCGATCGAGAACTTGCCCGGCTGGGTCTTGATGCGGCCCTCCCCGACCTTCCGGTCGCCGTAGTACAGCGACAGGGTGCCGGTCGCTACGCCGCTGGCTTTCTGGCCCTCCTTGTCGAACGAGGCGGCAAGGATGAGGTTCTCGCCCTGAGGCACGTCCTCGTCGGCGACCACTCGCTGAGCGACGCTGCCGACGAAACTGTAGACGTAGTGCAGGCGGCCGCCTTTGATGTACAGGGCATGGCCGCCGAACGAGGCGCCGTGCGCGAACAGCACACCCTCGGCTCTGTTCGCGCGGATGTCCACAAGCGCGCCGACGCTGTAGGACCGGCTGCGGATGTTCACCGCCTGCGACTCCGGAACCTCCGCCACGTCCGGGTAGTAGACGTAGCGGTCGCGCGGTGTGGTCAGCACCGGGCGCGGCGTGGTGAGGATCTCCACCGGCCCGCGGTCATCCAGCGGGAATGCGCCATTCGCGCCGGCCTCGGCGTACCAGAGGTTGATCATGTCCCGTAGCCGGTCCGGCTCGGCCGCAGCCAGATCGTGGCACTCCGACCGGTCAGCGTCAGTGTGGTACAGCTCCCAGGTATCCGATCCGAAGTCGCTCCATCCAGCGCAGACCACCCGCGTGGTCACGGCCTTCCAGCCGTCGTGCCAGATGCTGCGCGAGCCGAGCATCGAGTAGAACTGTGTCCGCCGGTGCGACAGGCCCGAGGTGTCGTCGAACGTGTACCGCATGCTGATCCCGTCCAGCTGCGACTGGGCCTGCCCCTTGATGGTGTCCGGCGGGTCCAGGCCGAGAACGTCGAGGATCGTGGGCACGATGTCGATCGCGTGATGGTAGTGGTGCCGCACCTCGCCCCGTGCTTTCATCCCGGCAGGCCAGGACATGATGCACGGGTCCGCGGTGCCGCCGTTGAACTCGTACCGCTTCCACATCTTGAACGGGGTGTTGAGCGCCATCGCCCAGCCGGTCGGGTAATGGTTGTAGGTCCTCGGGCTGCCCAGGTCATCGATCCGGGCCAGGTTCTCTGCCATATCGTCGGGCAGGCCGTTGGCCATCTTGTTCTCATTGACCGAGCCGTTGGGGCCGCCCTCGCCCGACGCTCCGTTGTCGGATACCAGGACGATCATGGTGTTATCGCGCTGGCCGGTCTCCTCCAGGTAGTCGAGCAGCCTGCCGATGTGGTGGTCAGCGTGGGCGAGGAACCCGGCGTAGACCTCTGCCATCCTGCAGAAAAGGCGCCGTTCGTCCGCTGACAGCGACGCCCACGGCCGGGTGGTGTCCACCTCCGGCATCGGCTTGGCCGGATCGGTGTGTGTTGCCGGGGTGCCGATCGGGTTGATCGGGGGCATGTCGGCGCTTTCGGGGACGATCCCCATCTGCTTCTGCCGGTCCAGGGTCTGCGCGCGGAGCTCTTCGTAGCCCATGTCGAACTGGCCACGGAATTTCGCGATCCAGTTCTTCGGCGCGTGGTGCGGAGCGTGGCACGCCCCCGGCGCGAAATAGAGGAAGAACGGTTTCTCCGGGGCAATCGTCTTGGCATCCTTGATGAACTCGAGTGCTTTATCGGTGATGTCCTCAGTGAGGTGGTAACCCTCCTCGGGCGAGTGAGGCTGGTCAGTGGGGTGGTTGTCGTAGACCAGATCCGGATACCACTGGTTGGTCTCGGCGCCGAGGAACCCGTAGAAGCGCTCGAACCCGCGCCCGGTCGGCCAGTTCCGCCGGGGCGAGGCCACGTTGCACTCGGACTCCGGGCACAAGTGCCACTTGCCGACGTGGTAGGTGTTCCAGCCGCGCTCGCCGAGGATCTCGGACAGCATGCCGTTCTCCGGCGGTATGCTCCCGCTGCCGTTGGGGAACCCGATGGCGGCCTCGGTGATGCAGGCCATGCTGTTGCGGGTGTGGTTGCGCCCGGTCAGCAGGCAGGAGCGGGTCGGCGAGCACAGCGCGGTCGTGTGCCACTGCGTGTAGAGCACGCCCTCGGCGACGATCCTGTCGATGTTCGGTGTCTCGATCGGCCCGCCGTAGCATCTCATCGCTGAGAAACCGACATCATCCAGAACGATATAGACGACGCTCGGCGCTCCGTCGGGCGTTTTTGGCGGCTGGAACGGCGCCCAGTCGGGAACCGAATCCCGGATGTCGATGTTGATCGTTCCCCTGAACCGCTCGCTCACCAGGCCCCCTCGCGCACACACCCCGTGGGCGCGCCCGCGGGCGCGCGTTTAGCGCCGTCGCGATCCGGCCCGCGAGCAGCGCCATGACCACTATCCGCGCCCGGCCGCTGCCGCGGCATCACTCACCGAGGGTGAAGTCGCTCCCGGCTCGGTGAACCGAACCGGATCACGTTGCCGTCAGGATCGACGAGCGCGCCCTCATGCTGGCCCCATTCGGTGTCCCGCGGGAGCCGCACATCACCTCCAGCCGCAAGCCAGGACCGGGCCAGCGCATCGGCATCCTCGACAAACAGGTAGGCCGTCGACCGGCGATCCGCTCGCGTGTCGAGGTCAGGCTCCACTCCGAGATGAAGCTCCGCGCCATCAAAGGTGACAAAGCCATACCCGCCGCCGCTCCACTCGCGGGCACCGAAACCAAGCCCGCGGTAGTAGGCAAGGGCAGCGGCCAGATCACTAACCGGGAAGACCGGCGCTACTCGCGTACTCACCACCGCAACCTATCTCGCCCGAACCTGGGCCCGAATCTGCCACTGCGCAGAGGAGTTACTGCTCCGCAGCGCCATCCTGGAACAGGCGGTACTGGTCCTCAAAAACTAGCTGTTGACCTGGACGGCGACGGCGGCCCAGAAGTCGGCGTACGCCGACCAGGACACCGTGACGGTGCCGCCGGTCGCGGCTGAGGTCGCCCCGGCCGAGTTCCCTGCTCCGCTGGAGTCATCGTCGTCGGCGATGAATCCCTGCGCCGCGGGCGGTGTGGTACTCAGGATCGAGCTTCCGCAGGCGGCGAACGCCGCGACCACGCCGCCCGAGCTGCTCGCCACCGAGACCGCGGGGCTGGTGCCGTCCCCGTACGCGGTCCCCGGGGCAGTGAACGTGCCCGTCTGTGCGGCGCTGTCGAAAGACTCCGAGCCGCCGGTGAGCTCGGCGGCTGTGCCGCCGGTCACGGTGAGCCTGATCGTGTTGCCTCCGTCCGGAATCCCTGCGAGCCCGAAGACTTCCAGGAACCCGTCCGGCTGGTTGTCATCCGGCACCGTTGCCAGGGCCCTCATCGCGGTCCCATTGTCAGTAACCGAGGCCGAGAGCCCGGAGACACTTGAGTTCTCGCCGACGGCGACCCCGACCACCAGCGCGGTGTCGCTGCCTGAGACCGTCTGGGTCCACGCGAGCGCGGTAGCGTTGCTGGCCACAGCGCCAGAGGGCGACGGACCGGCGGCCGCCGACCCTGACCGGACCGGCCGCACTGTCAGGGCTCAACGGGGTGGCCGGGGATCTGGCCGGGGCGCTGCGCGGCTGGGTGGATGCCGTCGGCCCCTTCGCGGACGGCTTAGCAGATGGCTTGCGGGTTGTCCTGTCTGGCGTTGGTGCTGCGGCCGCCTGTGCTTGCTGATGAGCGTGCGAAGACGTGAGCGGGCCCGAAGGCCTGGTGAGAACGACGGCCGCGACCAGGGCAGCGACAGCGGCCACACAAGCCGCCGACCATAGGAGTCGGCGGGACACTCTCCGCGACGCCGCGGCGGGCGGGCCCGCGCCCCCAGCGGCCGCCTGCTCCTCCGCGGCCGTGCCTGGCGGCGTGCTGGCCTGCGTGACCATGCCTTCCGCCGTCTCCGCCGGACCGGCCACGGCGAGCGGCGTCGTGTCACCGCCGGACAGGTAAGCAGCAGCCGCGCGGCCGAGGACGACCGGGGCGACCCGGCTGCCCAGTGCTGCGCCGATGTTCGTGAGCTCCGCGTAGACCGTACGGCACTCGTCGCAGTGGCCGAGATGCTCCCCCACGGCCGCGCTGTCGTCGCTCAGGGCACCGTCCCGGGCAAACGCAGCCAGTTGCCTGGCCAACGGCTGACACTCCGGCCTGGCCGCCTCGGCCAGGTACACCTGCAGGTACGCCTCCCGCAGTCCCTCCAGGGCGCGGCGGCCCAGCGCGGCAACTGCTTTGGGGCTGAGCCCCAGGATCTGAGAGGTCTCGGCAGCGCTCGTCCGCTCGATCTCGGTGTGCCACAGCACCGCGATCCAGCGGTCGGGCAGGGACCGGAACGCCCGCACGAACGCAGAGGCCTCCAGGCTGGCCTCAGCGGGGTCGGTGACTGGCTGGCCAGGGTCGGCCACCTGCCCCGAATCAGCAGTGATCCCGTTCTGTGCGTCATAGCTGGCTCTCCGCACCGCCGCCAGCAGGTACGGCCGGAACGCATCGGTCGGCCCGCCGCCACGCACCGTGACATCAAGCACCTGCGCGAAGGTTTGGGCCACGACCTCGTCGGCTTCGGCCTCCGCCACGAGGTACAGGGCCAGGCGGCGGGCAGCCTGCTCGTGCCGCTGCCGAAGAGCCTCGTATGCCGCGCTATCGCCGATGCGTACTAGATTGAGCAGTATTGCGTCATCTGCCGTATAAGCGGGCTGTACGTCATCGGTCAAAGGGAGTCCCGCTCCAGCTCGTAGCGATTCAGCCGGGCAGCGCAGCGGGTAGCGCAATCAGCCTTTCGTGATCGTACACATTCAGCCGGGCCCATATGGGCCGCAAAAGGTGATCAGCCGCGCGTAAAACCCCTAAGGGGGACTCGCAGCCCGGAATAACCGAAGTCAGGCGGAAGCCGCGGCCAGGCGGGCCAGCGTGCGGTCCTGGCCGAGCAGTTCCATCGACTCGAACAGGGGTGGACCGATACGCCTGCCCGTGACCGCAACCCGCACGGCGCCGCCGAACGCTGCCTTGGGCCTGAGGCCGAGGCCATCGACGAGCGCCACCTGCAAAGCGGCCCTGATCTCGTCAGCCTTCCATGGCTCGACACGAGCGAGCGCCTCGCTGGCGGCCTGCAGCACCGGCACGGCGTCCGGGCCGAGCGACTTCGAGGCGTCGCCCGGGTCAACCGTGAACGAAGCCTCGTCCACCAGCAGGAAGCCCAGCATGAACGGGGCCTCGGTGAGCTTGGAGATCCGTCCCTGGATCAGCGGGGCCGCAGTCTCGACCACCGCGAGCTGGTCAGCCGTGAGCGGGTCGCTGACCAGCAGCTCCTCCCGCAGGAACGGGAGGATCCGCTGAACGAAGTCGGATGGGTCCAGTGCGCGGATCTTGTCGCCGTTGATCGCCTCGAGCTTGCGCATGTCGAACCTGGCCGCGTTCTTGCCGACGCGGGCGAGGTCGAACTCAGCGGCTAGCTCGTCGAGCGTGAACAGCTCGCGGCCGTCTGACCGCGACCAGCCCAGCAGCGCCAGGTAGTTGCAGATCGCCTCGGGCAGGAATCCCTGCTCGCGGTACCAGCTGATGGAGGCGGAGCCGTAGCGCTTGCTCAGCGCCTCCCCCTCCATGCCGAGCACGTATGGCAGGTGCGCGAAGACCGGGAAATCCGGCTCGCTGACCCCCATCGCCCGGTACACCGCGAGCTGCCGCGGCGTCGAGGAGAGCAGGTCATCGCCGCGGACGATGTGCGTTATTTTCATCAGAACGTCGTCGACCGCCACCGCCAGCGTGTACAGCGGACTGCCGTCGGCGCGGGCGAGAACGAAGTCCGGCACGCTGGCGTGGTCGATGGTGATCTCGCCACGGATCAGGTCTGTGAACGTGGTCGAGCCGTCCGGCATCCGCATCCGCACCACTGGCTTGCGACCCTCGGCCTCGTAGGCGGCGACCTGTTCCGGCGTGAGGTCGCGGCAGTGCCCGTCATAGCCGCTCGGCTTGCCGGCCGCGCGGGCTGCCGCGGTGCGGGCCTCGACCTCCTCCCGGGTGCAGTAGCAACGGTAGGCGTGCCCTGAGTCCAGGAACTTCGCCAGCCACTCAGAGTAGATCGCGAGCCGCTCGCTCTGCAGGTAAGGCCCGTACGGGCCGCCAGCCCCCGGACCCTCGTCCCAGTCCAGGCCGAGCCAGCGCAGCGTCTCCTGCGCCGAGACAATGTAGGCCGGGAGCACCCTGGACTGGTCGGTGTCCTCGATGCGCAGCACGAACACCCCGCCCGTGTGCCGGGCGCAGGCCCAGTCGAACAGCGCCGTGCGCACGTTGCCGACGTGCAGGTCCCCGGTCGGAGACGGCGCAAACCGGACCCGCACTGGCCGCGGTGGCGTCACTCCCTCAGCTGCGGCGTCAGTCACGGGTGACGACCTCGTTGGTGAGCGTTCCGATCCCCTCGATCGTGACCGACACCTCGTCGCCGTCCTTCAGCGGGCCGACGCCCGCCGGCGTCCCTGTCAGCAGAACGTCGCCAGGCAGCAGCGTCATCACTGAGCTGACGAAGGTGACCAGCGCGGTCACGTTGTGCAGCAGCAGGGAGGTTCGCGATGACTGGCGGATCTCGCCGTTGACGACCGTTGTCAGCTCTAGGTCCACCGGGTCAGCGTCGGTCTCGATCCAGGGCCCGAGCGGGCAGAACGTGTCAAAGCCCTTGGCCCGGTCCCACTGTCCGTCCCTTGCCTGCAGGTCCCGGGCGGTGACATCGTTGGCACACGTGTAGCCGAAGATCACATCCGGCACCCGCGACGGCGGCACCTGACGGCACAGCCTGCCGATGACGACGGCCAGCTCGCCCTCGAAGTCGACTCGCTCGGACAGTGTGGCCGGGTACACGATCGGTTCCCGCGGCCCGATCACCGCGGTCGACGGCTTGAGGAACAGCACCGGCTCGGGCGGCTGCTCGCCACCCATCTCGGCTACGTGGTCGGCGTAGTTCTTGCCGATCGCGACCACCTTGCTTGGCAGGACCGGTGCCAGCAGCCGCACGTCGGCCAGGGGGTAGCGGGCACCGGTGAGATGCACCGACTCAGCCCCGGCCCCGAAAGGGTGCCCCATAAGCTCAGCCACGACGAGCCCGCTGGCGTCTGGCCTGACGCTGGCGCCTGCTGCCCCATCCGGCTGGACATCCTCGACGATCCCGTAACCGACTTCGCTGCCATGAGCAAACCTTGCGATGCGCACGCCTCTGAGCCTACTAACACCATCGTGGAAGCCGCCTTCCAGGCTTTCACGATGGTGTCACGCGGGGGGTCCGGGGGGTCGTCCCCCCGGGCTAACACAGCGCTATTGCATGTAGCCCTCTACTTCGGAGGCTGGGCGGGCGGCTGACTCGCCGGGATCCTCGCCGAACTCACGCCGGGCGCGACGCTGCCGCAGCAGGTCCCAGCACTGGTCGAGCGCTTCCTCAGTGGACCTGAGCTGTGCTCGTTCCTCGGTGCTCGACAGCTCGCCAGCGGCCAGCTTCGCGCGCAGATCATGCTCGGTCTGAATCAGCTCGTCGATGTGCCCGAGGATCTCCTTATCGTCCATGGGACCAACGGTACGAGGCCGGCACGCGAGGGTCAGGACCGGTCCTCGAAGTACCTGGCCAGCCGGTCGACCGCGTTCTCGAACTGTGAGGCCGTGTAGGACAGCCGCAGCGTTCCCGGCAGGCCAAAGCCGCTGCCCGGGACGGTCGCCACGCGCGTCTCGACAAGAATCGACTCGGCCAGGGTCCGGTCCGATTCGCTGCGCTGGTCGTGCTCGTCCGGCTTTCCGTGCTTGCCATGCTCGCCGTTCATGGCCTGGTCGAGGAATGCGTCCACGTCGAGGGTCAGGTAGAAGCTGCCCTCGGCCCGCACCGGGCGCACGGCGCCCGCCTCGGACAGCCGCTTGACGGCGAAGTCGCGCCTGCTTGTGTACAGGGCCCGCAACTCCTCCACCTCGTCGAGGTGGCGCAGCGCCTCGATCGCGCCGTACTGCGCCACCGGGTCGGTGGTCAGCAATGTGTGATCGGCCATCGCGGCCAGCGGGTGGATGAACTCTTCTGGCACGACCGCGTACCCGACCCGGCGGGCGTACATCCGGAACCCCTTCGAGAACGCGCTGGTCACAACGACCGGAGACCGGGGGTTGCTCAGCGCTCCCATACTCGGAGCGTCTTCGTCAAAGGAGATGTTCCGGTAGATCTCGTCGCTCAGGATGACCGCGCGGCCGTCGACGGCCTCGTCGACCAGCCTGAGGTCAGCCATCGTGAGCCTGTTGCCCAGCGGGTTTCCCGGAGAGTTGAGGATCATGATGCGCGTAGCGCCGTTCAGGGCGGCACGAAGCGATGAGTAGTCGATGCAGCCGGTGACCAGGTCCACGTCGTAGAAGCTCACCGTTGCCCCGGCCAGTGCCGCCGAGTGCAGGTAGAGCGGGCAGTAGGGCCTTGGAAGCAGCACTTCGCCGCCGTCGTGCGCGAGCAGGCAGCAAACGTTCCGGATGATCGTGCTTGAGCCGACGCCGATGACGACGTTGCCGGGGTCGACGTTGCGCCCGTAGGCCTCCCCCTCGTAGTCGGCGACGGCCTCCTGCAGTGCTGGCAGGCCCAGCGGGTACACCTGGCTGCTGCGCTTGGGGTCTCTGAGCGCGGCCACCATCGCTTCGGTGATAGCCGGATGCACCGGCAGTTCGGCCTTGCCGAGGGTCAGCCGCACCACGTCGTCGTAGGTGCGCTCGAGGTCCTCGGCAAGTTCCTCCATCTCGAACAGGCCAAAGCGCTGGGATAGCAGGGTGCTGAGGTCGCGCTCCTCCCAGGACCGCGCCAGCATGTCACCGTTCCCCCGCATGCGTCACTCCGTTTCCGGCCGGGTGGACGCACAGTCCCCGCGCTTGATGCCGCTCCCCCCGACCCACGCGCGCGACATCACCCCCGCGAAGAGACTCGACATACCTGTGCCCGTCCAGAGACGGATGTAAGACCAACGGCCGACCATTCCGTCGCAAAGTCGTGATTGCGGCGGCTGGCCGGCCGTGGGTCTGCGCGATCAGGCGTACGGTCCTGCCGATTAGATGATCTTGTGGACCCAGCCGTGTGAGTCTTCGACGTGGCCGTACTGGATGCCGAGCAGTTCGTCGCACAGCCGCTTGGTCACCGGGCCGGGCGTGCCGTCGCCGATCACCCACTCGCCCTCGGCTCCCTTGACGGCACCCACGGGAGTGACGACAGCCGCAGTGCCGCAGGCGAACACCTCAGTGAGCTCGCCGGACTCGCTCTGCGAGTGCCACTGGTCCACCGAGATCGTCTCTTCCGACGCCTCGATGCCCAGGCTGGGAGCCAGGGTGAGCAGTGAGTCCCTGGTGATGCCGGGCAGCAGGGTGCCGGTGAGCGGCGGGGTCACGATCCGTGCCTCCAGGCCGGACCCGTAGACGAAGAACATGTTCATCCCGCCCATTTCCTCGACCCAGCGGTGCTCGACCGCGTCCAGCCACACCACCTGCTGGCAGCCGTGCTCAACCGCCCGGAGCTGCCCCGCGAACCCCCCGGCGTAATTGCCGCCGGTCTTGGCCGCACCGGTGCCACCCGGAGCTGCCCTGGTGTACTCGTGCTCCAGCCACACCGAGACTGGCTTCAGCGCGCTGCCGAAATACGACCCGGCCGGCCAGGCTATGAGCACGAACAGGTAGGTCGGCGAGGGCCGGCTGATCCCCAGGGTCGGGCTCGTGGCGATCATGAACGGGCGCAGGTAGAGGCTGTCACCTTCCCGGGCGGGAACCCAGTCGCGGTCGTGGGTGACCAGCAGCTCGAGCGCGCGGATGAACGCCGCCTCGGGCAGCTCGGGCATGGACATGCGGACCGCCGAGCGGTTGAACCTCGCCGCATTGTCCTGTGGGCGGAACGTAACGATCGGGCCAGCCGCCTGGCGGTAGGCCTTCAGGCCCTCGAAGATCTCCTGCCCGTAGTGGAGCACCGACGTGGCCGGGGAGAGCGTCAGCGGCCCGAACGGCTCCAGCCTGGCGTCGTGCCAGCCGAGGTCGGTGGACCACCTGATCGTCACCATGTGATCGGTGAATACCTGACCGAACCCGGGTGCTGCCAGCAGCCGTTCCCGCTCTGAGGACGGAATGGGATCGGTGTGGGGGTGGAGCGCGAAATCGATCTGCTGGTCTGTGCCGACAGTCATCGCTGGTTCCTCTCTCGGCAGCGTCATTGCCGCCAGCCAGGGGTGCGACCCGGGAAGGCACTCAGGGTGCCTAAGTCGCAGCTTAACCCCGATTGGCGTCGCACACTCACACGCCCGGGACCGGGCAGCGACCCCGGGGATCGACGTGATTCTCAGCGACCGTCAAGGTCCACGGCCCTGCCGACCACCGCGCCGATCGACGAGGTTATCTCGTCGAGCACGGGCGGGGGCAGTGCCGAGTCGACGGTCAGCACGATCAGCGCGTGGCCGCCGCGGGTATCGCGGCATACCTGCATGCCGGCGATGTTGATGCCCTGGGCACCGAGAATCTGGCCCACGACGCCGACAATGCCGGGCCGGTCAGAGTAGGTGAGGAAGACCATGTGCTCGGCGGGCGAGATCTCCATCTCGAAGCCGTTGACCTCGACGAGCTTCTCTATCTGACGCTGGCCGGTGAGCGTTCCGCCGACCGATACGACCTGCCCGTCCGGGAGCGTGCCGCGCAGGGTCACCAGGTTGCGCCAGTCCGGGCTGTCCTTGTCGGTCGCCAGGCTCACCTCGACGCCTCTGTCGGCGGCCAGGAGCGGCGCGTTGACGTAGGTGACGGCCTCCTCGACGATGTCGCTGAACACGCCCTTGAGAGCGGCGAGCTGCAGCACGCTGACGTCGAGGCCCGCGATCTCGCCGCGGATCTCGACCTCGATCCTGGCTGCGATCCCGCCGGCCACCGAGGTGAAGATCCGTCCGAGCTTCTCGGCCAGCGGCAGACCCGGCCGGATCACCTCATCGACCGTCCCGCCCTGGACGTTCACCGCGTCAGGCACGAACTCGCCAGCCAGGGCCAGCCGGACCGACCGGGCCACCTGGACCCCGGCCTTTTCCTGCGCCTCATGGGTGCTCGCCCCGAGGTGCGGGGTGACGACGACGTTCGGCAGCGCGAACAGCGGGCTGTCTGTGCACGGCTCGGTCGCGTACACGTCGATCGCCGCGCCAGCAACACGGCCATCCTTCAGCGCGGAGGCGAGCGCGGCCTCGTCCACGAGGCCGCCGCGGGCCGCGTTGATGATCCGCACCCCGGGCTTGACCAGGTTCAGCTGACGGTCCCCGATGATGCCGACGGTCTCGGCGTTCTTCGGCAGGTGCACGGTGATGAAGTCAGACTCGGCGAGCAGCTCCTCGAGGCTCACCAGCCGCACGCCGAGCTGCGCCGCCCGCGCAGCGGCCACGTACGGGTCGTAGGCGATCACAGTCATGCCGAACGATGCCAGGCGCTGCGCGACCAGGACACCGATGCGGCCGAGGCCCAGAACCCCGACCACCTTGTCCTGCAGCTCGACACCGGTGAAAGCGGAGCGCTTCCACTGCCCGCTGCGCAGCGACGCCATCGCCTGCGGCACGTTCCGTGCGACCGCAAGCAGCAGCGCGACCGCGTGCTCGGCTGCGCTGACAATGTTCGACGTGGGCGCGTTGACCACCATCACGCCAGCCCTGGTTGCCGCTTCGACGTCGACGTTGTCCAGGCCGACGCCGGCGCGCGCTACAACCCGCAGCCGCGGCGCGTGCTCGAGCGCCTCGGCGTCGATGTTGGTCGCGCTGCGGATGATCACTGCGTCGGCGTCGGCGAGGGCGGGCAGCAGCTGAGCCCGGTCGGCGCCGTCGGCATAGCGGATCTCGAAACCGTCCTGGACATGCTCGATCCCGGCGGGCGAGAGCTCTTCAGCGATGAGGATGATCGGCGTGGTCACATGACCCCTTTCGCGGCGACGTCAGAAACCTCGGCACGGCCAGATGCCAGTGTACAGAACGCTTGTGAAGCCTTTCACAAGATGCGGTCACGGGACCGCCTTGAGACAGTGATCTCACGTGGCCGCCCTGGTGCGGAAGTGGCCGAAGATGCTGGGCGGGCAGGACGGGCGGGCGTTCAGGCTGACGCCGCGGGGGCGGGAGCAGCGGGCGCGGGCGCAGCGGGCGCGGGCGCGGCTGCGTCCGGAACCCAGCCGACCGCAGCCAGTCCGGCGACATCAGCCGCTGCCATCGGCCTGGCGATCAGGTATCCCTGGCCGAGCCCGCAGCCCATCCCCTTCAGCAGCTCAAGCTGCCCCTGCTGCTCGATCCCCTGCGCCACCACCTCGATCCCCAGATCGCGGCCGACCTGAATGATCGCGCGGGTGAGCATCGCCAGCGTGGCATCCTCGCCCAGGCCAGCCACGAACGAGGGGTCGATCTTGACGGTGTCGACCGCAAGCTGCCTGAGGTAGGCCAGGGACGCGTACCCCGTGCCGAAGTTGTCGATGGCAAGCCGGACGCCGCGGCGGCGGAGCTCGGCCAGGCCGTCGGCCACCGGGCCGGCACCCTCGATAAGAACCCGTTCTGCCACCTCGAGCGTCAGCGCGCCCGGCGGAATGGCGGCCTCGTCGAGCGCGGCCAGCACGGATGGAGCGAACCCGGCGTCGGTCACCTGCCGAAGCGAGAAATTCACTGAGACGCCGCCCGCCCAGCCAGACCGGCGCCACGCCGCCACCTGGGCGCATGCCTCCCGCAGCACCCACTGACCGAGGGGCACGATCAGCCCGGAGTCCTCGGCAACGCCGAGGAACTCCGCGGGCTGGACCGCATGCCCATTGCGCGACCAGCGCACCAGCGACTCCACCCCGACGACACGGGACGTCGCGAACTCCAGCACGGGCTGATATGCCAGGTCCAGCTGCCCAGCTGCTATCGCCGTGCGCAGGTCGCTGGCGATCTCCAGCCTCCGCACGACGTCGGCGTGCATGTGCGCGGCGAAGACTTCCACCCGGCCGCCCCCGGACTCCTTGACCCGCGACATGGCCACGTCAGCGTTTCTCAGCAGGTCTTCCGGGGCACCCCCGCCCGCGAGAGCCACGCCAACGCTGGCAGTCAGTGAAATCTCACGTTCGGCGACCTGGAACGGCTCGGCCGCTATGGCGTCGACGAGCCGCTCAGCGAGGTCGACGATCTCCTGGGCGCTGGCAGCGGTCTCAACGAGCACCGCGAACTCGTCGCTGCCCCACCGGGCCACCGTGTCCTGCGATGGCACGGCCGCCCGGAGGCGGCGGGCAGCCTGGGCCAGCAGCAGGTCACCCGCACCGTGCCCGACAGAGTCGTTAACGCCGGTGAACCCGTCCAGGTTGATGAACACTGCCCCGGCACGCGCGGGCATGGCGCTGGCGGAACGGTCGGCCAGATCCTTCGCCCGGCCCTCGAGGAAAGCGCGGTTCGGCAGGCCGGTGAGCCCGTCATGCAGCGTCAGGTAGGTGAGCTGCCTGCGCAGCGCTACCTGGTCGCTGACGTCGCGCGCGGTGATCAGCAGCCGGCAGGCGGAACTCGCATCGCTGTAGCGGGACACGGTCGACTCGACGTGGCGCCAGGTGCCGTCGGCCGCACGGATGCGGCACGGGAACCGCTGCGGGCCGGTGCCGTCGGCCGCGGCACGGACCGCCCGCACGCCAGGTGCCCGATCCTCGGGATGAACCAGCTCCGATAGCGACATCCCGGCCAGCACACCCGGCGTGTAGCCGTAAGCGGCGACCGCCGGGCTGGCATACCTGATCACGCCGTCGCGGTCACAGATGATGACGGCGTCGCTGGTGCGCCCCGCGAGCTCACGGAACCTGCGCTCGGACTCCTCGGACACTGCTGCGGCTGCGCGCTCGCGCCCCAGCAGGTCGGCAACCCGGACGACGAGCGCCAGCACGGCGATTCCCCCGGCCACCACCACGGCGGGCTCGGCGAACGAGCCGCCGCCCAGCGCCCATCCGATCGCCACAATGGCGGCTACGGCGGCGGCCAGGGCAGCGCCCAGCGTCGCCGCCGACCGCCGGTCCGACCAGGCTCGCCGCGGCAGAACTACCCGGGTGGCGGCGCCCAGCCCTGCCGCCCCGAGCAGGCAGAACCCGGCAATCTGGATGACCTGCTGCAGCGGGCCAGGCCGCAGACCGCTGATGTTGTCACCGATCGCGAGCAAGTGTCCCAGGGTCACCACGATCAGGGCCAGGTACGGTGCCAGTCCCGCCCGGCCGGCACGCACCGCCAGCGCCAGCAGCAGGCTTAGCGCGATCATGTCCGCGACGGGCTGAATGGCCTGGATGGTGAATGTTCCGGCCGACTCGCCGAGGCGGTGATAGTCGCCCGCCAGGAGGCCCACCCAGCTGATCACGAACAGCGCGCAGGCGGCCACGCAGGCATCAGCGAACCGGGCCGCAGCACGGCGCGCCTGCTCCCGCGGCGCATCCGGTGGAGCCAGCCGTTCCTCCGCACCCGGGAGCCGCTGCTCGCGGCCCGCCCCGGCCAGGCCAGCCAGCCCGAGCCCCAGCGCGACGAGTGCCAGCAGGCTCAGCAGGTCAGCAGAGGTCAGCGATCCGCCAGCGGCGCTGGCGGGCATACCCTCGGCGGCCACGAAGCCCGCGCCCCACAGCAAGGCTGCGAGCGCCAGCCACCGGTAAGCGTTCCGGACGTCCTGCCCGCGCCGGATCGAGGCATGCCACAGACACCCCGCCGCGGCAACGGCCAGCAACGTCCCGGCCGCCCCTGCCAGGATCGCCAGGATCATCGCACGCCGCCGGACCCATCCGGTCGCACCAGAGCCTCCTCTTGCCGAGCCCGGGCCACCCTGGGCCGGGCCGGATGTCATTGCCAAGCGGGTACACGTCGGTCACGACGGCAGCGCTGCCGCTCGTGCTTCACCAGCAGGAATACCCGTACCGCCAGGGCCGCGGGGTCGCCAGCGTGGTGGACGCGGTCTCGCAATCAGCGACGTTCACTCACTGTACGTGGGCAAGGTCACGCTTCGATTGAGGAAGGGCCTAGAGCGGGAGACAACTTCATCAGTAGTCGCCGCTGACCACATTGACCAGCGGTTCTCCGCTCAGGAAACGCTGAGCTTGCGTGCGGACGAGGGCAAGTACACTCCGGGCGGAGACGGGGGTGGAAGCAGCTATGTGCGGGGTGATGAACACGTTCGGCATCTCCCACAGCGGGTGCGCGGGCCCGAGCGGCTCGGGGTCAGTGACGTCGACAGCCGCGTGCAGCCTGCCGCTGCGCAGCTCCGCGCAGAGGTCATCGGTGACCACGACACTGCCGCGGGCGGCATTGACCAGCAGTGCCCCGTCCTTCATCCGGCTGAGGAAGGCGGCGTCGGCCAGTCCGGCAGTGTCCGGAGTGACCGGGACGAGCAGCACCACCACATCGGCCAGCGGCAGCAACGAGGGAATGTCCCTAACCGGGCTGACCCCTTCCCGCGCGGACCGGGCTGCCCGCAGCACCTGCACCTCAAACGGGGCCAGTCGCTGCTCGACCGCGGCGCCGATCGAGCCGTAGCCGACGATCAGGACTGTCTTGCCGGCCAGGCAGTCGGTGTACTGGTAGCTCCACCGGGCCGCCGTTTGCTCACGCGCGAAGTACGGGAAGCTGCGCAGCGACGCGAGCATCGCCGCGACCACCCATTCGGCCGTGCTGGCGTCGTGCGCCCCGCGCGCATTGCAGAGCAGCACCCCGGCCGGGACGTGCGGCCTCAGCCGGTCCACCCCCGCGGTCTGGGCCTGCACCACACGCAGCCGCGGCAGCTCGGCGATCGCCGCAACCGACGCCGGGGAGGCGAAGAACGGCGGTACGTAGAACTCCACGTCCGCGGCGCCGGACGGCAGGCCGCCACCATCGGGGATGACCACGTCCACGTCCGCCCCGGCCAGCCCGTCCAGGGCAGCGGCCAGCTGCTCCGTCGGGACCCAGATCCGCACCACCCGCACCTCGCCTGTCCGCAGCGTGCCACCGTCCGCAGGCACCCATCCGCAGCCTGCCGGTCATCCCGCGATCCCGCCCATCCCGCACCGGCCGCACCGCAGGTACCGTGCTGGGGTGAGCGATCCGCCTGCCAAGCCTCAGCTGGCGTTCGAGACCCATGCCGATCCTGCACTGGAGACTGGCTCCTACGCCAATGCGCTGGCGATCTGGCATACCCCGCACGAGTTCACCTTCGACTTCCTGGTCAGCAGCGCACCGCCACAGCCAGCGAAGAACGAGCGCGGTGAGGACGTGATCCGCGCCCCGCACCGGCTCGTGGCCAGGATCCGGGTCCCGCCCACCGCCGTGTTCGACATCATCAGGACGATCAACGAGAACCTGACCATGTACGAGCAGCGGTTCGGCGCGATCCGGGCGCCAGGCAGCCAGAATCCGCTGTACCCGCCCGACGACCCGGGCGGCGAAGGCCTGGGCGGCTCAGCCGCGGCAGGCTAAGAACCCGCTGTCGTTCCCGCCTGCTCAGCAGCATGGATGGACCACCGATGCGGCTCTGGCAGCGCCCACTTTCCGCCCATGCCATGTCCCCAATGCCAGCACCGGCTTGTTACTGGATCCGGGGGAAAACCGGCGACGGCTCCGGGAGACGCCCGGCGCGGTCATCGCAGGCGGCGCAGATCCGCGCGGCCAGGTCAGGCAGGAACGGGCTGAGCTCGCAGCCGAGTACCAGGCACGCCTGCAGCAGCCGTGCCAGGCACCCGTCCAGGAGCAGGCCGGCGTCAGCGTCGCCGTCACGCTCCGCCCTCGCCAGCCGCCACGGCTCAGCCCGCTCCAGGAAGCGGTTGGCCTCATCGACCACATCCAGGATCGCCCCGGCAGCGGCGCGGAAGTCGTAGCCGGCCAGCCCCGCAGCGATCTGCTGTGGCAGCCTGCCCACGGCAGCGTCGAGCGCCTGGGCCGCCGGCGCAAGTCTGCTGGGGCTGTCCGGCTGCCCGTCTCCCACCGCGAGGCCACCGGCGTCCCACGACCCCAGCGGGCTGGACCCGCCGGGCGGCCGGAGCGTCCCCTGCCGGAACCGGTGCACGAGTGTGACCACGCGGCTGATCAGGTTGCCCAGGCCGCCCGCGAGGTCGTCATTGGCCCGGGCGACCAGTCTGGCCGGCGTGAAGTCGGCATCGCCGCGCCGAGGCACCTCGCGCAGCAGCCACCAGCGCAGAGCGTCGGTCCCGTACCGGGCAGCCAGCGCCACCGGGTCAGTAGCCGCGCCCGGCGCAAGGCCGCCCCCGCCAGCCTCATCCGAGCCTGCGCCGCCCTCACCCGGCACCCGGTCGCCGGCCGCGCTCGACTTGCTGATCTTGCTGCCGCCGAGCGTGAGGTAGTCGTGCACCAGGATGTCGGTCGGCAGCGGCTCGCCGGCCGAGAGCAGAATGGCCGGCCAGTAGACGGCGTGGAAACGCAGCACGCCCTTGCCGACCAGGTGGATGCGGCGGTCGGCGTCAAGCCACCATCGCCGGTAGTCGCTGTCGTTCGAGCCGTAGCCGAGGGCGGTGACGTAGTTGCCGAGCGCGTCCCACCAGACGTAGATCACCTGGCTGGGATCGTCGGGGACCGGGATACCCCAGCCGTGGGCCCGGGCCACCGACCGTGACACGCTGAAGTCCTCGAGTCCGCCGGCGATGAAGCTGAGGACCTCGTTGCGCCGTGTGGCGGGCTCGACCCGGAGGTGGCCAGAACTGATCAGGTCGTGCAGCTGGCTTGAGTAGCGGGACAGCCGGAAGAACCAGTTCTTCTCCGCGATGCGCTCTGGCTCGGTCTCGTGCTCGGGGCAGCGGCCTCCGCGCAGCTCGGCTGGCTTGTAGAACTGCTCACACGCCACGCAGTACCGGCCCTGGTACGCCTTCAGGTAGAAGTCACCGCTGGCAGCGCACGCGCGCCACAGCCGTTCCACCCCGGGCCGGTGCCGTGGGTCGCTGCTGGTACGGATGAAGTCATCGAACGATAGCTGCAGCGGCCCGCGCAGCGCGGCGAACGCCGTGGAGTTGCGGTCCACAAGCTCAGCGGTGCTCACACCAGCGGCCTGCGCGGCCAGCACGTTCTTGAGCGAGTTGTCGTCGGTGCCGGTCTGGAACCGGACCTGGTCGCCCCGCTGGCGATGATGCCGGGCCACAACGTCAGCCTGGACCAGCTCCAGCGCGAAGCCGATGTGTGGCCGCGCGTTGACGTACGGGATCGTGGTGCTGAGGTAGATACGGGCGCTCATCGGAACCTCCGGGATTGGCGGGGCTCCGACCTGCAGAAATGGATCGAGGCCCCTGGGGGCCTCGTGTCGGACGTCGTCCGGGCAGCGTGAAGTGGCCCCGCCTAGCGGGGCATCATCACCGTTGCGTGCGACGTCACAGATTTAGTTTACCGCCCGCACGGCAATCGGCCTGGCTACTGCCGTGCAGCAGCGAAGACGCTGCGGATCAGGGCGCCATCCGGAGCCGTCCACAGCGCTGTGACCTGAGCCGGGCCAGCTGGGGGCTCCGCGTCCTGGGGCGCGAGCAGGCGGGCGAATGAGATATCGAACGACTTGCCCGGCGCGGCGGGGGAAGGCACGACCAGGACAGTGGCGTCTGGGGTATTGCTCTGGCTCTGTGCCTGAGCCTGAGCCCGTCCCCGGATGAGGTCCGTCAGTGCGGCCAGCAGGACGGGGTCGCCCGTCCCGTCGTAGATCCACCGTCGGCCGAGCACGCCATGCTCAGACGTTCCGATCAGGGCGGCGCCGGCGCCCGCCACTGGGCCGGCCCGGTACGTCATTGGCACGTGGTAGGCGGTCGGCGGGCGGGCACCGTCGTCCCGGACGACCATGAACTCGATCCCCACCTCGCCTGCCGGGTCGTCGAGCCGGAACCCGCCCACCTTCGCCAGGCTCGGCCCCGCAGGTGCGCCGACGTACCAGTCCTGCTTCGGCAGCCACTCGGTGAGCAGGTCCAGCTTGCTAGGCACCATCGTGGTCTGGTGGATGACGGCCATCGCTGCCCCTGCTACGTCAGCCGCTGCAGGATCAGCTCGCGGGCGCGGGTAGCGTCGGCCCGGCCGCCTGTGGCCTTCATGACCGCCCCTACCAGGGCGCCTGCCGCAGCCGTCTTGCCAGAGCGGATCTTGTCCGCGACGTCGGAGTTGGCGGCGATGGCCTCGTCCACGGCCGCCAGCAGCGCGGTGTCGTCGCTGACCACTGCCAGGCCGCGGGCGGCGACGATCTCGTCCGGCGAGCCCTCACCCGCCATCAGGCCGTCAAGCACCTGCCGGGCCAGCCGGTCGTTGAGGGTTCCTGACGCGACCAGCGCGCTGACCCTGGCCACGTCGGCCGGGGTCACCGGCAGCGCGGCCAGCTCGGTGCCTGCCTCATTGGCCCTCCGCGACAGCTCGCCCAGCCACCAGTTGCGTGCCTGGTCGGGCGGGGCGCCGACGGCCACCGTCTGCGCGACCAGGTCGAGTGCGCCGGCGTTGCCCAGTGCGGCCATGTCAAGATCGGACAGCCCCCATTCCGTCTGCAGCCGGGCCCGCCGGGCCGCAGGAAGCTCCGGAAGCGCGGCGCGCAGCTCCTCGACCCACTCCGGCGAGGGTGCCACAGGTATCAGGTCAGGCTCGGGGAAGTAGCGGTAGTCCTGCGCTTCCTCCTTGCTCCGGCCAGCGGTCGTGGTTCCGCTTTCCTCGTGGAAGTGCCGGGTCTCCTGGATCACCCGCCCGCCGGTGTCCAGCACCGCTGCCTGCCGCTCGATCTCGAACCGGACGGCCCTCTCCACCGAGCGCAGCGAGTTGACGTTCTTTGTCTCGGTCCTTGTGCCCCAGGTGCCCGAGCCGAGCGGCGCGATCGAGGTGTTCACGTCGCAGCGCAGCGAGCCCTCCTCCATGCGGACGTCGGAGACGCCCAGTACCCGCAGCAGGTCCCGCAGTTCGGTGACGTAGGCACGGGCGACGACGGGCGCCAGCGCGCCGGTGCCGGGTATCGGCTTGGTGACGACTTCTACGAGCGGAATTCCGGCGCGGTTGTAGTCCACAAGTGAGTGGTCGGCCCCGTGGATGCGCCCGGTGGCGCCGCCGACGTGCAGCGACTTGCCGGTGTCCTCCTCGAGGTGCACCCGCTCGATGCCTACCCGGACCGTGGTCTCGCCGAGGACGACGTCCAGCCAGCCGTCCGTGCACAGCGGCTCGTCGTACTGCGAGATCTGGAAGTTCTTTGGCATGTCCGGGTAGAAGTAGTTCTTCCGCGCGAACCGGCACGACCTGGCTATCGAGCAGTTCAGCGCCAGCCCGATCCTGATCGTGTACTCGATAGCCGCCCGGTTAGCGACTGGAAGCGACCCCGGCAGGCCCAGGCACACTGGGCAGACGTGCGAATTCGGCTCGGCGCCGAACGTGGCCGGGGAACCGCAGAACATCTTCGACATGGTGCCGAGCTCGACGTGGGTTTCCAGTCCGATCACCGGGTCGTACCGGGACAAGGCCTCGTCGTAGGGCAGCAACTCCCGGGTCTCAGTCATTGGCAAGCCCCTTCGCCTCGTCGAGCAGCGGATGGCCGCGGCGGTCGTTCAGCGCCGCCTCCACCGCCGCGCCGACCCGGTACAGCCGGTCGTCAGCCAGGACCGGCGCCATGATCTGCAGGCCGACCGGCAGCCCGTCCTCGGGCGCCAGCCCGCATGGCACAGAGATCGCGGCGTTGCCCGCCAGGTCCGACGGGATCGTGCACAGGTCGGCCAGGTACATGGCGATGGGATCGTCTGCGCGCTCCCCTATCGCGAACGCTGTGGTCGGGGTGGACGGCGAGATCAGGACGTCGACCTGCTCGAACGCTGCCTCGAAGTCCCGGATGATCAGTGTGCGGACCTGCTGCGCCTTGCCGTAGTAGGCGTCGTAGTAGCCGCTGGACAGCGCGTAGGTGCCGAGCATGATCCGGCGCTTGACCTCGGGACCGAACCCCGCTGCGCGGGTCAGCGCCATGACCTCCTCGGCACTGCGGGTCCCGTCGTCGCCGACCCGCAGGCCGTACCGCATCCCGTCGAAGCGGGCCAGGTTGGACGAGCACTCGCTGGGCGCGATCAGGTAGTAGGCCGGGAGAGCGTAGCTGAAGTGCGGGCAGGACACTTCGGTGACCTTGGCGCCGAGAGACTCCAGCAGTTCCACTGCCTCGCCGAACCTGGCGACGACCCCCGCCTGGTAGCCGTCGCCACCAAGCTCGGTGACCACGCCAACGCGGAGCCCGCTGACGTCGGCCTGGCGGGCGGCCGCCACGACCGGCGGCACCGGTGCGTCGACCGAGGTCGAGTCCATCGGATCATGCCCGGACATGGCCTGATGCAGCAGCGCCGCGTCCAGAACCGTGCGTGCCAGCGGCCCGGGGGTGTCCAGTGAGGACGCGAACGCGACCACCCCGTACCTGGAGGACCCTCCGTAGGTCGGCTTCACTCCGACGATGCCGCACACGGCGGCCGGCTGGCGGATCGAGCCACCGGTGTCGGTGCCGACGCCGAGCGGCGCCTCGAACGCGGTCACCGCGGCCGCGGAGCCGCCAGAGGACCCGCCAGGCACCCGGCTCAGGTCCCATGGGTTGTGCGACGGCCCGAACGCCGAGTTCTCGGTGGATGACCCCATCGCGAACTCGTCCATGTTCGTCTTGCCGAGGATGACAGCTCCCGCCCGGCGCAGGCGCTGCGTAACCGTGGCGTCGTAGGGCGGCTGCCAGTCCTCCAGAATCCGCGACCCGCAGGTCGTGGGCATGTCGGTGGTGGTGAAGACATCCTTGAGTGCCACCGGCACGCCGCCCAGCGGGCCGAGTGGCTCCCCGTCGCTGCGCTGCTGGTCCACTGCTGCGGCCGCGGCCAGCGCGGCATCGGCAGCCACGTGCAGGAACGCGCGCACCCGCTCATCCACGGCGCCGATCTGGTCCAGGTGCGCCCTCGTGACCTCGACGGCGGATATCTCACCCGCGGCGATGGCCGCGGCAAGCTCGGCCGCGGTCATCCTCGTCAGCTCGCTCGCCATCGCTCAGTCCTCCGCCAGGATGCGCGGGACCCGGAACCGGCCCTGCTCGGCCGCTGGCGCCCCGGCGAGCGCCGCATCGGCGCTGAGCGGCGTGACGATGACATCGTCGCGGAACACGTTGGTGATCGGCAGCGCATGCGACGTCGGCGGGATCTGGTCAGCGGCGACTTCCTGCACCCGCGCGACAGCGGTAACGATCGCGTCGAGCTGGCCAGCGAAGTGGTCGAGTTCGGCGTCGGTCAGCGCGAGCCTGGACAGCCTGGCGAGGTGGGCTACCTCGTCCCTGGTGATGGGCATAGGGGCAAGCCTAGCGACCGCCGGGCAGCTGGCCGAAGCCAATAACAGCCGGCCGCCACGAGGGGTCACTGCGGGTTGCGGGACCGCAGGTCACGCGGACAGCAACGGGGCCGGGCGAGCGGCGTCACAGCCACCAGGGGCCAGCCGGCGGGGTGCCAGCGCCGCCGCCGGGCCCGCCGACAGCGTGGGTTCCCGGGCTGCTGGCTGCGGGGGTGGCGACAGCCCTGGCCGCGCTGACATCTGAACGGCCCGCGGCGGGCGTGCCAGCGGCGGCGGCGCCCAGCCGGAACGGCGGGACCGCCGCCCGGGCGCCATGACGCTTGCGCCCCTGGCCGCTGAGCGGGAGCGGTCCGCCGTGCGTGGCCGCGACGCCATGGCTGGCCAGCCAGGCCGTGGCGGCCACCGAGGTGAGCGGCCGGCTGAAGTGCCAGCCCTGCGCTGCCTTGCACCCCATAACCCTGAGTGCCGCCGCCACCTCCGCGGACTCCACGCCCTCGGCCACCGAGTCGATGTCGAGCGCCCGGACGAGGTCCACGATGGACTGGACGATCACCTCGTCGTCCGCTGAAACCAGCAGCCGGCGGATGAACGACGAGTCGATCTTGACCTCGCTCACTGGCAGCCGCTTCAGCCGTACCAGCGACGAGTAACCGGTCCCGAAGTCGTCCAGGCTCAGCGCCACGCCCAGCGCCGAAAGCGCATCGACCGCGGTCGCGGCGTAGGCCGGCTCGCTGGTGAGCACTCGCTCGTTGATCTCCAGCAGCAGCGCTTCCGGCGGCAGGCCGTAACGCTCCAGCCCGCGGCCGATTGTCCCGGCGAGGCCAGCGTCGATCAGGTCACGCGCTGCGACGTTCAGTGATACCTGGACCCGCAGGCCGTCAGCCTGCCAGGCGGCGGCCTGTGCCAGCGTCCGGTCGACCACGACGGAGGTGAGGTCGTGCATCAGGTAAGACTGCTCGACCAGGGGGATGAACTCCTCGGGCGTCATCAGCCCGCGCACCGGGTGCCGCCACCGGACCAGCGCCTCCATCCCGGCGGTGCGCCCGGTCTCAAGGACCACCTTGGGCAGGTAGTGCAGCTCGAGCTCCTGCCGGTCCATGCCGCGCCGCAGGTCGCCGAGCAGCGCCAGCCGGGCCGGGGAGTTCCGGTCGGAGTCGGCCACGTACCGCTCCACCCCGCTGCGGCGTTCCTTGGCCAGGTACATCGCAACGTCGGCGTGCTGCATCAACAGCTCGAACCCGGTCGCGTCGTCCGGGTACAAGGCAATGCCCACGCTGGCTTCGATGTCGAACGACATGCCCTCCAGGCGGATCGGCTCGGAGACAGCGGCCCGCAGCCGCGCGGCCACCTCGCTGGCGGCTCCGACCTCGCGTACCGACGGCAGCAGTACGGCAAACTCGTCGCCGCCCAGCCGTGCGACCAGGTCACCCGGCCGGACGCTGTGCGTGAGCCGGTGAGCGACGATGCGCAGCAGCCGGTCGCCGACTGCGTGCCCAAGCGTGTCGTTGACTTCCTTGAACCGGTCCAGGTCCAGCAGCAGGAACCCGGCCTTGGTCCCGGACGTCGCCGCCTCGCCGAGCGCCTCGCTGGTGCGGCGGATGAGCAGCTTGCGGTTGGGCAGGCCGGTCAGCTCGTCATGGTGCGCCTGGTGCTCACGCTGCACGGACATGGCGGCGTTCATGTAGATAGCGGCGAGCGGGAACGCGAACAGCAGCACCAGCCAGGCTGAGCCTGCGGCCATCACGACTGCGACCAGCGGCGCCGCGGCGATCAGCACCAGGCTCACCAGCGCCTGGAACGGGAACGCGACGCGGAGGGTGCGCAGCAGCGGCGCCCGTGAGTGCAGCGCAACGGCGATACCGACGAGCGTGAACGTGACCACGAAGTACGCGACGCCAGCGAGCAGCGCCCCAGGCAAGTCGGAACCTGACGGCTGATGCGGGTGGCTTGCCGCAGGGTGGATCCCGGTCAGCCACAGCGCGAGGCCTGCGGCTGCTGTGCCCAGCGTGATCTCTGCGGCGTTGAACAGGCACCGGTGCGGGGCCTTGCGCTGCGCAAACTCGACGGCCAGGGAGGCCACGGCGCGAAGCAGCACCGCGACGGGGAAACCCCAGAACAGCAGCGCTGCGAAGCTGAAGGTGATCGAAGCGACCGGCGACTGGAAGCCTGACCGGCCCTGGGTCACGATCGGCCGCATCTCGCCGACCACCACCAGCAGGGCGATGATCCAGAACAGTGGCTGGCTGGCCAGCAGGCGCAGGCCAGACAGGCTCACCATGGACATGGCCCAGACGAAGACTGCGAGTCCGGCCACGGTCACCACTGTCACGTGGATCCACAGCGGCGAGCCGACCCGCGGACCGATGTCCCTGGTGTCGTTCGGATCCTTCATGAGCGGCCCGCCGTCCTCACTAACGAGCAGTCGTCTGCACACAGCTCTCGGGCTGACGAGCACGGTCCTCCGCACTCATTTGAAGGGTACGGCGAAAATCGTACTTCCCGAAGCCAATTGCATACTATCCGTTACATCGTGTCGCTGAAGTGTTATTAGCAAGCTGGTCAGGCCGGGCTAGCACGCCGCTAGCTCGCCAGTTCGCGCGCTGCAGCGGGGCCTTGCTCGAGGAGCACGGCGAGCCCTTCCTCGTCCAGAACCTGGACACCGAGCGCGAGCGCCCGGTCGTACTTTGACCCAGGGCTGGAACCCGCAACTACGAAGTCGGTCTTCTTCGAAACCGAGCTGCTCACCTTGCCCCCGAGGCTGGTGACGGCCTCCGCTGTTTCGTCCCTGCTGCGCCCGGCCAGGGTCCCGGTGATCACTACGCTGACCCCGGCGAGCGGTCCTGAAGGCGCTCCGCGGCCGCCGGCCCCGGGAGTACCGGCCCGGCTGGGACCCTCGTCCGGCGGGAGCGCCGGGCCAAGGTCGACGCCTGCCGCGCGCCACTTGTCCACGATCGCGGCGTGCCAGTCCACCCCGAACCAGTCTTGTATCGAGGCGGCGATCGTCGGTCCGACGTCTTCGACCTCGACAAGTTCCTCGGGTGACGCAGCGGCGATCGCGTCGACCGACCCGAACGCGGCCGCGAGTGCCCGGGCCGCGGTCGGCCCCACGTGCCGGATCGAGAGCGCGACCAGGATCCGCCACAGCGGCCGGTGCCGCGCTTCGTCCAGGTTTGCCAGCAGCTTGGCCGCGTTAACGGTGAGCCCGCCCTGCTTGTTGACGAAGAACGGGCCCGTGGCCAGCTTCTCGGCGGTCAGCGAGAACACGTCGCCCTCGTCGGTCACCAGCTTGCTTTCGAGCAGTGCCACGACGGCCTCGTACCCCAGCACCTCGATGTCCAGGGCGCCGCGGCTGGCCAGGTGGAACAGCCGCTCGCGCAGCTGGGCTGGGCAGGACCGGGCGTTCGGGCAGCGCCAGTCGACGCTCTCCACCCCGCTCTCGCCGCCCGCACGCGTGAGCTGGGTCCGGCACTCCGGGCAGTGCGTCGGGAACTCAAAGGCCAGTTCCGAGCCCGTCCGCAGGTCCGCGACTGGCGCGACCACTTCCGGGATCACGTCGCCGGCCTTGCGCAGCACGACCATGTCGCCTATCAGCACGCCCTTGCGCGCCACCTCGTCGGCGTTGTGCAGCGTCGCCCGGTCCACCGTGGAGCCGCTGACCTTGACCGGCTCCATCACGGCGTATGGGGTCACCCGGCCGGTCCGGCCCACGTTGACCCGGATGTCCAGCAGCCTGGTGGTGACCTCCTCCGGCGGGTACTTGTACGCGATCGCCCAGCGCGGCGCCCGGCTGGTCGCGCCGAGCGTGCGCTGCACCTCCAGCCGGTCGAGCTTGACCACCACCCCGTCGATCTCGTATGGCGGGTCATGCCTGTGCTCGTTGTAGTGCTCGATGTACTGACGCACCTCGTCGAGGCTGCCCACGACGCGGTAGACGTCGCTGACCGGCAGCCCCCACTCCCGCATGCGCTCGTACCATCCCGACTGCGTCAGCGGTGCGCTGTCAGGCACGGCAGCGTCGTCCGGCGCGGGCATGGCCTCGCTGCCGGCGCCGGGCACGGCCAGCCCGTGCACGATCAGGCTGAGCGGCCGGGTCGCGGTGACCCGGGGGTCCTTCTGGCGCAGCGACCCTGCCGCGGTGTTCCGCGGGTTCACATACAGTGGCTTGCCCGCCTCGGCCTGCCGCTCGTTCAGCTCATGGAACTTGCTGACCGGCATGAACACCTCGCCGCGCACCTCCAGGACGTCCGGCCAGCCCGAGCCGGCCAGCCGCGAAGGCGCAGCCACGATCGTCCGGATGTTCGGGGTGACGTCCTCGCCGGTGATCCCGTCGCCCCGGGTCGCTGCGCGGGAGAGGACCCCGCCACGGTAGACAAGCGCGACCGCAAGGCCGTCGATCTTCAGCTCGCACAGATAGGGCCCCACACCTCCCTCGGGGCCCAGCCGCTCGGCCCGCGCCGCCCAGGCGTCGAGTTCCTCCCGCGAGAACGCGTTGTCCAGGCTGAGCAGCCGCTCCAGGTGGTCAACCGGAGCGAAGTCAGTGGAGATCACGTCGCCGACCTTCTGCGTCGGCGAGTCCGGCGTGCGCAGCTCCGGGTAACGGTCCTCCAGGCCGCGCAGCTCGCGCATGAGCGCGTCGTACTCAGCGTCAGATATCAGTGGCGAGTCGAGCACGTGGTAGCGGTAGTTGTGCTCGGTGATCTGGTCCGCAAGCTCGGCGTGCCGCTGTTTATCCGCCGCGCTCGGCGTGCTCATGGTGTGCCCTCCTCAATGAGCTCAGGCAGCAGGCGCGCCGCCTCGCGGCAGTGCGCCAGCGCCGCCCGGGCTCCGGCGGCCGTCGTCCCGGCCAGCCCGCAGGCCGGGGTCAGCACCACCTGCCGGTCCAGTCCCTTCACACCGATCCCCATCCGGTGCCAGAGGTCGAGTACCCCCTGGCCAGTTTGGCTGGGCTTCGGCGGGCCACCCCCCGCGGTGCCATTCCGGGCCGACGACCCCCCTGGACCCCCCGCCAGCCGTTCTGGAATCTGAATCACTCCGGCCAGGATGCCCAGGCCGGCCTCCACGACCTCAGCGAGCGCGTCCTGCTCTTCCTCGCCGCGCAGCAGGCTGAGATCAAAGCTGACCGCCTGCGCCCCCGCATCTTTCATGATTCTGAACGGGATGCCGCGTCCACAGCAGTGCACCAGGCCAAACGCCGCAGCCCTGTCCAGCACGGTGCGCAGCGCGTCGCTGGTCACCGTGGTGTCGACGGCCCCGATCCGGCTCAGCCCGCTAGCCGTCGGCACCGAGCCCGCCAGCACCGCTGGCAGCGCGGGCTCGTCGAGCTGCAGCAGCACCGTGGCCCGGGGGATCCGGCCCTGGACCTCGGCGACGTGCGCGGCGATGCCCTCGGCCAGCGAGGCGGTCAGGTCCGCCACCGCGCCGGGGTCAGCGAGGGCGGGGTTCTGGCTGCGCGGCAGCTCGAGCATCGCGGCCAGCGTCCACGGTCCGCAGGCCTGGACCTTGAACGGCCCGGCCCAGTCGCCGGCTGCCTCCTGCGCCGCGTCGAGGTCGGCGGAGAGCAGGCCCACTGCGCGGCGCTGGTCGCGGCCGGGGCGCGCGGCCAGCTTCCAGCCGCCGGGCGTGGTCTCTACTGGGATGTCCACCAGCATCGCGGCGGCCCGGCCGATCAGGTCGGCGCCCACGCCGCGGGCGGGCAGCTCGGGCAGGTGCGCGAGGTCGGGGAGCTCGCCGAGGATCACCGCCATCGCCTGCGCCGGGTCGCTGCCCGGCATTGACCCGACCCCGGTCGCTGCAGCGGCCGGCCAGGGGAAAGGTGGTGATTCGGAGTTCATTGGAAGGAGCCTAGCGGCCACTACACCCAGAACCAGGTGCTGTGATGCTCCGCCGCGGTGTTGTCGCGCCGCGGCGCGATCCCGGTTCAGCCGGGGCGAGGGCCAAGGGGCCGGCTGCAGCCGCGCCGTGTCCCCGTAGTGGCGCGGCCACAGCGGCCCGCGGGCCCGGAAGGGCCCGCCGAGGAGCCGGCTGCCGCCCGGTCAGGCGTCGCAGTCCCGCCGCTCCTCGTCCAGCAGCTCTGCCCCGTCGTCAGCTGGGTAGTCGTCGCGGATGTCACCGGACCGGCGGACGTACAGGCTGGTCAGGAGCCGTCCTGCCATCGTCGTCCGGTCCGGGGCCGCGGTGGTCAGTCTGGCCCGGCGGTCTTCCCGGCGGATTGCCAGGCAGACCAGGACGATGCTCCCCATGATCGC
Organism: uncultured Actinomycetota bacterium; assembly: GCA_963815375.1. Taxonomy (GTDB): domain Bacteria; phylum Actinomycetota; class Actinomycetes; order Streptosporangiales; family Streptosporangiaceae; genus JASHPR01. The sequence goes on from CAWFGX010000001.1 coordinate 1,610,258, forward strand.
TCCGATGATGAAGATCACTGCGATCGCTATTGCCGTCACGGCTGCCATGGCTGATCCTCCTTTCCTCCGATCAGCGGATGACTCCGCGGCTGTGGCCCCCTTCGGTTGACGGGCGTTGCTCGGTCGCTCACCGGGCCGGTCGAGCTCCCGATCAAGATTCTGAAAGTCCTGATGCACCCAAGCACCGGGACTGCTAGGCTGATCCCTATGAACCCTGTTGTTCGAGACATCCCAACCTCCGGTAGTGCCATAGTGGCACCATCCGAATGGCGAGGCAATGGGATAAGCCTGATTATCTTGGCGGCAGGGATGATCCTCTCCAGTCCAGCCAGCCCTATGGTTGGCAAGGCTGGGTTGTCCGGTGCGGTTGGGATCTCTGGTATCTCTGGGGAGGAGCAAGGGAGGTCGGATGCCACCTGAGCCTATGTACCGGCAGATCGCCGATGATCTGCGTCAGAAGATCGAGTCGGGCGATCTGGGCCACGGTACGCAGCTGCCCACCGAACTCGAGCTCCGGGACCAGTACGAAGCCTCAAGGAACACCATCCGCGACGCCGTGAAGCTGCTGACCGCGCGCGGGCTGGTGGAGACGCGCCCAGGTCAGGGCACCTTTGTTGTCGCGAAGATCACCCCCTACGTCACCACGCTCACCGGCGAGCCGAGCAAGGGCGGTGACGAGGAGGGTCCTGTCTACCTCGCGACAGCGGCGGAGCCGCGCAGTCCGGCGATAACCCCGCCGCGGGTCGAGATCCAGGAGGCGAGGGGTGCAGGGGCCGACGAGCTCGGGATCCCCGGCGAGGCCACGGTCGTGAGCCGCCACCAGAGGCGCTACATCGAGGGCACGCCGTGGTCGCTGCAGACCTCGTTCTATCCGATGGAGCTGGCTCTGAAGGGCGCTCAGCGGCTCTTCCAGGTCGACAACATCGAGGAAGGCGCGGTCGAGTACCTGCGCGCAACGCTCGGGCTCGGGCAGGCCGGGTACCGCGACATGATCGTCGTGCGGGTGCCGGACGCCGACGAGACTTCCTTCTTCAAGCTGCCAGAGGACGGGCGGGTAGCCGTACTCGAGGTCCGCAGGACGGCCTTTGACGCCGACGGCGTGCCGTTCCGGCTCACGGTCAGCGTCTACCCGGCTGACCGCAACCGGCTTGCGGTGTCGGTGGGCGAGGTCCCCCAGCCCGAGGCTGCCCAGCCCGGCACCGCGAAACCCGACTCGCCCCGGTAACCAGACGTTCCCAGCAGACCCAGCGGAAGGAGGTGATTGTTCATGGCCAAGCTCCACGCTCGTCCGTCGCTGCAGTACCGCTACGAGCACTACGACCCCCGCTGAATACGGGATGACTGGGCAACGAGGCACCGTCTGCGCCGTCGCGAGCATGTCGTGACGTATCTCAGGATGGTGTCCTTAGGGCGCCCGTGCGGTGCTCGGTCCCGCGCTGTCGACGCTGTTCACTGCTTGCGGCGGCACAGCGTCGACAGCGGGACAGTAACGCTATATGTCGTGTGAGCCGCGTGTGACGCAAAGCCCGCGCGTCGCCGGCTCCATCATGGGGGGACAAAGATTTCGCCATCGGCTTGGCCCGGTCGTGCCTCCATCGCGTGGGGGGACTGCCCAGCGGGAACAATGACTACTCCTGCGGCCTGCGATGGCCGTGGAGGAGTTCCTGCGGCTTCCCGCCTCGCGAGCCGAGGAGGTGTCATGGCCAAGCATCATCAGCGCCCTTCGGCGCAGTACCGCTACGAGCACTACGACCCCCGCTGACCAGGGGAATTCAGAGCCGGGCTGCGGACTGCCGTCTTATGCGCAATCCCTGGCGCGGCGTGGTTGAAGCTCCGGTGGCCTAACAACGCCACCGGAGCCGCTTTCACGATGCCGCCCTGGCCCGCGGGCGCCCGGCGGCTTCAGCCCGGGGACGGGGATCTGCGCTGGTGATCGTGGCGCTGCCGAGGACCGTGTCACCGTCGTAGAGCACAGCGGCCTGGCCTGGGGCAACGCCGCGGGCGGGCTCGGCGAGCCTGATTCGCAGGACCTCACCGTCGCCGTCCAGCCGGGCCTGCGCCGGATAGACCTGACCGTGCGCGCGGAGCTGGGCGCGGCAGTCCACCGGGCCTGACGGCGGGCGGCAGCCGCTCCACACCGGCCGGCTGGCTTCGATCTGGAGGACGTCGAGAGCCTCGGCCGGGCCGACAGTGACGGTGTTGGACACCGGCTCAATGTCCAGCACATACCTGGGCTTGCCGTCCGGCGCTGGCGCGCCGAGGCCCAGGCCCTTGCGCTGGCCGACCGTGAAGCCGTAGCTCCCGGTGTGGCTGCCGAGAACGGTGCCGTCGGTGTCGACGATGCTCCCGGGGGCGGCACCCAGCCGGCCCTCCAGGAACCCCCTTGTGTCGCCGTCGGCGATGAAGCAGACGTCGTGGCTGTCCGGCTTGTCTGCCACCCCCAGGCCTCGCTTCGCCGCCTCGCGGCGTACCTCGTCCTTGGTCGAGTCGCCGAGCGGGAACATCGCCCGCGCCAGCTGCTCACCGGTCAGCACCGCGAGCACGTACGACTGGTCCTTGGCCTCGTCGACACTGCGGGCCAGGCGCTGCCCGCCGTCGGCAGCGGGCAGAAGCCGGGCGTGGTGGCCGGTGCAGACGACGTCGAAGCCGAGCGCCACGGCCCGGTCGAGCACAGCCGCGAACTTGATCTTCTCGTTGCAGCGCAGGCAGGGGTTAGGGGTGTGGCCGCGGGCGTACTCGTCGACGAAGTCCTGCACGACGTCGCGGTGAAACCGGTCGGCCATGTCCCACACGTAGAACGGGATGCCGATGACGTCGGCCGCCCGGCGAGCGTCCCTCGCGTCCTCGAGCGTGCAGCATCCGCGCGCGCCGGTCCGGTAGGAGCCCGGGTTGGCGGACAGCGCGAGGTGGACGCCGGTCACGTCGTGGCCTGCGCCGGCGGCCCTTGCGGCGGCCACGGCCGAGTCGACGCCGCCAGACATGGCGGCGAGCACGCGCAGTCGAGTCATCGCTTCGAGGGTATGCGCCCAGCGGCCGTGCCGGGCAGGACCCGTCTCCTCAAGCCTCCAGCGTGCCGAAGACGATCACGTTGCTGAGGTAGTGGCCGGTGGCCGGATCGAACGTGCCCCCGCAGGTGATCAGCCGCAGCTGGGCATCTGGCACGGCCCCGTACACCGCGCTGGTCGGGAAGCCGGTCTTCAGGTACGACCGCACCGCGGTTACCCGGAACACCGCGAGGCTGCCGTCGGTGCGCCGGACGTAGATCAGGTTGCCGGGCTGCAGCAGCCGCAGCCGGAAGAACACGCCCGGGCCGGTGTAGGAGTCGATGTGGCCCGCTATGACCGCGTCGCCGGTGGCCCCCGGCCGGGCGCTGCTGGTATACCAGCCAGCGACCGTGGTGACGGCTGGCACCTGCAACGCGCCCGATGAGGTCAGGCCGAGCCCGATCAGCGGGGTGCGCACCCCGATCGCCGGAATCGAGAGGCTGACCGGCGCCGCGACCGGCATGGCGTCCGGATCCGGCGTGGCAGCCCAGCGACCGCGCGGAATCGGCACGAACGCGGCGTGCCCTAGTGGCGTGGCCGCGTGGCCCGAGTGGCTGGAGTAAGCCAGCCCGGTGAGGCTGCCGCAGAGCGCGATCAGGCCGCCGAGCGCGGTGGCCGCTGCCGACGGCCGGCGCACGACCCGCCGGCCGGAGGCATGCCGCCCGCGTGACCGGGCCACCTGGCCGGCTCAGCCGGAGCGGGCAGGCCGGCGTGCATGCAGCGCTGGCCTGCGCCGCCGGGACAGCAGGACCAGTCCGCACGCGGTCGCCAGCAGCCCGCCCGCCCCTGCCGCCAGCCATGGCCGCGGTGACGCGGCTGGCCGGGCGGCGGTACCGCCGAAGCCGGTCTGGGCACTGCCGATCGGGGCGCTCTGGCTGGCGGCGGCCTCTAGCAGGTCGTCGATGAACAGCTTGCCCGGTTCGTCGAGCACGACCAGTGTGTGCACTGAGCCAGCGGCAAGTGTGACAGATGCGCTGGCCGACTGGCTGCTGCCAGCGGCCGTCACGGTCCAGGTGCCTGGATCTACAGCCGTGTACGAAGTGACGTTGGCGAACCGCAGGTCAGTGGCCAGCGCCGCGCCTCCAGCCGTCACTGTCACCTCGTCCTGCTGCATCGACGCCTGGATGATCCGGACCAGGGCCTTGCCCGGCGGCGTGGTCAGCTGGTCCTGGAAGACCTGCAGCCGCAGGCCCGATGCCGGGCCCATCCCGGCGACCGTATAGGCATCCCCGGCGGCGATCTCGACCGCGGTGGACAGCACCGCCTTCGACGCGGCCGGGGCCCCGGCCAGGCGCATGGCCACCGTGTAGTCGCCTGCGGCGACCTGCTCGAACGGGGAGATCGTGCCGTAGCTGACGTGCCTGAGCACGATCTGCGCTGTGGGATCGCCGAACGAGTACAGGTACACGTCGACAGCCGGGGTGTTCGGTGACAGGTGCGCGAGCTGGATCCAGCCGGCCGACTGCGAGCCGGCCGATGCTGCGGATGCGGCCGGCGGGCTCATCGCGAGCAGGCCCAGGATGACTGCGGCGACTCCGCTGAGGATGGCTGACTTTATCTTGATCATCCGGCGTTTCATCATCCTGCGTTTCCCCCCTCTTTGCCGTGGTGCTAGCTCAGCAGCCCGAGCGGGCTGGGTGCGGTGAACTGGATCTGGAGAACTGTGGCCTGGCCGATGTGGCTCTCGCCGGTCTGCGCCAGCAGCGGGGCGCGCTGGGCGCCGAGGAAGGCGAGCATGCCGCTCAGGTCGGCAGCACTGGCCGTGGACACTACGACGGAGCGCAGCGGCGTGCCGGGTGCCGAGCCTGGGCCGGCGTCGCCGAAGCCGCGGATGTCGAGCGGATACCTGTGGGCCAGCGCGGCCAGCGTGATCAGCAGCCGGGTGTCAACTTGACCGGCATCCAGTTCACTGATGGCCGGGCGCGACAGGTTGATATTGCCGTTACGCAGCAGGTCGGCGCCGCCAGCCTTTCGTGCGCTGATATCGGCAAGCTCGCTGGCCTTGTAAGCCGCCGCGCCGCCTGGAGCGGTTACCAGGATCTGCACGAGGCTCTGCCCGGTGCCGAAGCTGGCGATGACCTGCGGGGCATACACGCTCGTCAGCCGGGTGCCGAGCTGGCTGCGAACGGCTGCGGTGGACACCACGATGCCCGAGCCGAGCGGGTCCCCGGCGCCGAGCCCCATTGGGGCCAGACCGGAGGCCGGAAAGCCGTGCTGCTGCAGCGCGCTGCACATCAGCGGGTCGCAGGCGACTATTACGTCGTGACCCACCTGCGCTACCACCCAGGCGGCGGCCTGCTGCCGGCTGGCCGAGGCGGTGGCGAGTGCGCGTGCCGTGCTTCCGGAAGGGGTTCCCTGAGCCTGCCCAGGCCTGCTGCTGTCCGCGCCCGGCTTAGACCGGGCCAGGTCGACGGCAATGGCGCTGACCGCGACCAGCGCCAGCAGCAAAACGGCGAGGCCGGCCCGCCGCGCCGCCCGCTTCCCGGCCGCCCGGGCTTGCGAAGACCTGCCGAAGCGGCGCTGCCACCACAGCCTGATGGTGGTCGCTATTACCGTGGCCCACGGCGGAGCAGGTGCCGGCGGACGATCGTCTCCGGTCACGAGCCACCCCCCCAGGCCGCGCATGACGTGCACAAACAAGCCGAGGCTAGCAGTTCACCACATCAGGTGCTTCGGGGGAACAGCTTGGTATCTCCCGTTCTGGCACCCACGGCATACAGCCAGGCCGTCGGGCCGGTGGATATGCGGCCAGCGGGCGGGCCGGGCAGGATGATCTGCATGACACAGCCAGCCCCCGCCAGCAGCACAAAGGTACTGACCGACGATTTCCCGGTGCCCGTCGACGACCGCTACTTCGAGGACTACCGGCCGGGCGCCGTCTACGAGTACGGGTACATCACTGTGACCGAGGAGGAGATCCTCGAGTTCGCGCGGGCATTCGATCCCCAGCCGATTCACGTCGACCCGGAGTTCGCGGCGCGGGGGCCGTTCGGGGGCCTGATCGCCAGCGGCTGGCACACCGCCAGCCTCGCGATGCGCCTGATCGTCAGCCACTACCTGTCGCAGGTGGCCAGCCTTGCCTCCCCGGGGATCGACGAACTCCGCTGGCCGGCGCCGCTGCGGCCTGGCGACACGATCCGGGCGCGCCTGGAGATCGTGGAGGCCCGCCGCTCGCGTTCCAAGCCCGACCGCGGCCTCGTGCGGACCCACGCCGAACTGATCACACAGAACGGCGACACGGTCCTGACCCTCACCGCAATGAACCTCATCCGCGCCCGCCACCCCGGCGCCTGAAGCAGGAGGCAGTGGGGGGTCGGGTTAGCGGGCGGTGGCGCGGCGGGCGCGCTCAACGGCCTCGCCGATGACGGCCCCGAGCGTGTCCACGTCCGCCTGGGTGCTCGAGTGGCCGAGCGTGAAGCGCAGCGAACCCCGGGCCCGCGCCTCGTCAGCGCCCATCGCCAGCAGCACGTGGCTGGGCTGCGCCACACCCGCTGTACAGGCGGACCCGGTGGAGCACGCGATGCCCTTGGCGTCGAGCAGCATCAGCAGCGCGTCACCCTCGCAGCCGGGGAACGAGAAATGAGCACTGCCCGGCAGCCTGCCCGGCCCGGGCGGCGCACCATTCAGCACCGCGTCCGGCACGGCTGCCTGGACCTGCGCGATCAGGTCGTCGCGCAGCGCGGCCAGGCGCTTGGCCTCGTCGTCGCGGCGCTCAGTGGCCTGCGCGACCGCGACCGCGAACGCCCGTATCGCCGGTGCGTCCAGGGTGCCGGACCGCACGTCGCGTTCCTGACCACCGCCGTGCAGCACCGGGACCAGGTCGGTGCCCCGTGACAGCAGCAGCGCCCCCACGCCAACCGGGCCACCGATCTTGTGCGCGGTAATCGTGAGCGCGGTGGCCCCACTGTCAGCCAGGCTCACCCGCAACTGCCCTGCGGCCTGGACGGCGTCGCTGTGCAGCGGGATCTGGTGCTCCCGGGCGACGGCGGCCAGCTCCCGGATTGGCTGCACAGTCCCGACCTCGTTGTTCGCCCACATCACGCTGACCAGGGCGACGGCTGCCGGGTCGCGCTCGATGGCCTCGCGCACCACCTCCGGGGTGATCAGGCCGAACGGGTCCGGCGCCAGCCAGCCCGTCTGCGACCCCTCGTGCTGCTCCAGCCAGCGGACCGAGTCGAGGACGGCGTGATGCTCGATCGACGGAGTGAGCACGAGCCGCCGCTGGGAGTCGGCCGCTCGGCGCGCCCAGAAGAGCCCCTTAACCGCCAGGTTGTCCGCCTCGGTGCCGCCGCTGGTGAACACCACCTCGCTCGGGCGCGCGCCGTAGGCCTCCGCGATCTGCTCACGTGACTCCTCGACCACCCGGCGGGCGCGCCGGCCTGCGTTGTGCAGCGACGAGGGGTTGCCGACCTGGCCAAGCTCCTCGGCCATCGCGTCGACAGCCTCCGGCAGCATCGGCGTAGTGGCCGCATGGTCGAGGTACACGGGCGAGGGCGAATGTCCCATGATGATCCCAGCCTAATGCCGCTTCAGCCTGTGTTCGCCCGGCGGGTGACAGCGGCGCTCCGGGAGATGGCCGGGCGCTGCGGCGGCCGGTCATGCCGGCTCAGGGTTGGCGCCCGGCGAAGTTCAGGAACGCGGTCAGCGGGTCAGCATCAGCCGGGGCCTTGATGCTGGGCCGGAACGCTCCGGTGGCCTGAAGCGCCTGGTAGTGGGGCAGGAGTGCGCGGTGAGTCCGGGCGGCAAGCTCCGGGTCAAGCCGTTCGTCGCCGCCGCTGGCGCGGGCCAGATCCCAGGTGTGGACCAGCAGTTCCAGGCTCCCGATAACGTCAACTGCGTGCTCGACCGGCACCGGGCCCAGCGGCCCGCCCGGCAGCCTCCTCGAAGCCCGGGCCGGGTCGGTGAGCATCGCGGTCATGTCGTCGCGGCACCGCCGGAACGCGACGGCGAGGTCGGTTCCGGGGTCGACAGCTGGCGCCTCGGCCATACCGCAGACCCCTACTCCGTCAGCAGCCACCGGGCGAGTGCCGCCCGCCATGGCCAGGATGCCGCGGTGGCCGTTGATGACGTGCGCGACCACATCGCGGGCGGTCCAGCCTTGGCAAGGGCTCAGCGCATCCCAGCGGTCGGCCGGGGTTGCCTCGATGCCTGCCAGGAGCCCGCCGGACAGGAGCCAGTAGCGGTCTGCGGTCTGGGACATGAAGCCGGTCAGTCGCCGGAGCGCGTGCGGATCTCCTCGGTGAGCTGCGGGACAACCTGGAACAGGTCACCCACCACGCCGAAGTCAGCGAGCTCGAAGATCGGGGCCTCGGGGTCCTTGTTGATCACCATGATGGTCTTGGACGTCTGCATGCCGGCCCGGTGCTGGATCGCCCCGGAGATGCCCACAGCCAGGTACAGCTGCGGCGACACCGTCTTGCCTGTCTGGCCCACCTGGAACTGGTGCGGGTACCAGCCAGCGTCTGTGGCCGCCCGCGAGGCGCCGACGGCGGCGTGCAGCGAGTCGGCCAGGTTCTCGATCAGCGCGAAGTTCTCAGCCCCGCCGACCCCGCGGCCGCCGGACACGACGATCGACGCCTCGGTGAGCTCGGGCCGCTCACCCCGCTCGGCCACCACGCGCTCGGTGATGTGCGCGGTCTTCGCGGCGTCGGTCGCGGTGAAGCTCACGTTCTCGATGCTCGCGGCACCAGGCTCGGACGCCGGCTTCGCTGCCGCGGCGTTCGGGCGCACGGCAACGATCGGTGTCCCGGTGCGGACCTTCGACTGGACGATGATCGCGCCGCCGAAGATCGACTGCTCGGCTATCAGGTCCTCTGAGAGATCGACCGCGTCCGTGATCACCCCGGAGCCGGTCTTCACCGCCAGCCGGGCGGCCACCTCCCTGCCCTCGACCGTGCTGGCCACGAGCACCGCGGCCGGCGCACGCTGCGCCACCAGCTCGGCTAGCAGCTCCGCCTTGGGCGCGACCACATAGTCGTCGAGGTCATCGCCGCTGGCGACGTAGACGGTCTGGGCGCCGAACTCGGCCAGCCGCTCCCGCGCGGCATCGGCACCGGGGCCCGTCCAGACCACTGACGGCTCGCCGGCCCGGCGGGCCAGCGTCAGCAGCTCGGTGGTGACCTTCTTGACCGACTCGCCGTCATGCTCGGCGAGCACCAGGATCTCAGCCATGCCAGGGCCCCCTCAGATCAGCTTCTGCGCGGCGAGGAACTCGGCGGCCCGGACACCGCCGTCTCCTTCGTCCTTGACGATCGTTCCTGCCTGCCGCGGCGGCCGGGCTGCGAAGCTGACCACCTCTGTGGCCGCCCCGGCCAGCCCGACCTGGGTGGGGTCTATCCCGATGTCGGCCAGGCTCAGCGTCTCGACCGGCTTCTTCTTCGCCGCCATGATCCCCTTGAACGACGGGTAGCGCGGCTCGTTGATCTTCTCCACCACGCTGACGACCGCGGGCAGGCTGGCCTGCACCCGGTCGTAGCCGTAGTCGGTCTGCCGGTTGATCGATACCTCAGTCCCGTTGATCTCCACCTTGCTGGCCAGTGAGAGCTGCGGCACTCCGAGCCGCTCGGCCAGCATCGCCGCCAGCACGCCCATCCTGGCGTCGGTGGACTCTGAGCCCAGGATCACCACGTCGAAGTCGGTCCGGCCCAGGACGGCGGCGATAGCGGCCGAGGTACCGAGAGCATCGGACCCGGCAAGAGCGTCGTCGACCAGGTGCACTGCTTTGTCCGCGCCCATCGAGAGCGCTTTGCGGATGGACTCGCTTGCCCGCTGCGGGCCCATGGAGAGAATCGTGACCTCACCGCCGTGCGCCTCGGCCAGGCGCAGCCCCTCCTCGATCGCGTACTCGTCGAGCTCGTTGATGAGCCCGTCGGCCGCATCGCGGTCCACGGTCGAGTCAGACGGCCGGAGAGTGCGCTCCGATCCGGTGTCCGGAACCTGCTTCATGCAGACGACGATGTTCATGACAGCCGTCGACCTCTCTGTGCGTAGCTCGGTCTCACGTTACTTGTCAGTAGCTCATCAGCCAAAACGGCATCACGGGCCTCAGCGCTCATGATCACTGATGGTCCTGCGCCTGCTGCTCGGCGGCGGTCACGACCTTGGCCAGCAGCATTGCCCGCGTCATCGGGCCGACCCCGCCAGGGACCGGCGCCAGCCAGCCGGCCACCTCGGCGACACCCGGGTCCACGTCGCCAACCAGCCCGGCGTCGGTGCGGGTGATTCCCACGTCTACGACCGCGGCGCCCGGCTTGACCATGTCGGCGGTCAGCAGCCGCGGGCGCCCGGCCGCCACGATCACGATGTCGGCGCTGCGCGTGTGCGCGGCCAGGTCCCTTGTGCCGGTGTGACACTGCGTCACAGTGGCGTTCTCGCTGCGCCTGGTGAGAAGCAGGCCAAGCGTGCGGCCGACGGTGAGCCCGCGGCCGATCACGGTGACATCCGCGCCAGCCAGTTCCACGCCGTAGTGCCGGAGCAGTGCCAGGATCCCCTCTGGCGTTCCGGGCACAGGGCCCGGCTCGCCCAGCACGAGCTTGCCCAGGTTGACCGGGTGCAGGCCGTCCGCGTCCTTGGCCGGGTCTATCCGGTGCAGGACCCGCCGCTCGTCCAGGCCCGCTGGGAGCGGAAGCTGCACCAGGTAGCCGGTGCACGCTGGATCGGCGTTCAGCTCGTCGACCACGGCCTCGACCTCGGCCTGCGTCGCACTGGCAGGCAGCTCCCTGCGGATGCTGGCGATGCCGGCCTGGGCTGAGTCCCGGTGCTTCCCGTTGACGTAGGCGACGCTGCCGGGGTCCTCACCGACTAGCACCGTGCCGAGGCCGGGCGTGATGCCGCGCGCGGCGAGATCCTTCACCCGCCGGGCGAGGTCCTCCTTGATCGCGGCCGCCGTGGCCTTGCCATCGAGAATGCGTGCGGTCATGCCTGCCCCAGTCTGTCGTGGTCCGGCCAGCCTCTCCCGATTCTGTCAGGCCGTTCACGCAGGCCCGAGTCTGGGCTTGATTCATAAGTAAAAACTAATTAATGTGTCGCCATGACGAACGAGGCACCGGGCAGAACGTCACGGACACCGTCCGCACCAGCCCTGCCGGGGGGGACGCCGCGACGGCCGCCTGGACGCCCGCGGCGGCGCACGACCACAGCCCGCAGCGCGCCTGCCGATCCAGTGCCCGCCAGCACCGTCCAGACCCCGGCCGCGACTGCCGACCAGTTCGCTGCCCTGGCCGACGGCACCAGAAGGCACCTGCTCGAGCAGATCGCCGTGGCGGACCGGGCCGTCGGCGAGTTGATGGCGGGCCTGGACATCAGCCAGGCAGCGGTCTCCCAGCACCTGCGGGTGCTGCGGGAAGCCGGCCTGGTCACCTCGCGCAAGCAGGGCCGTCACCGCTACTACCGGCTGCGTCCGGCCGCCCTGACCGGGCTGCGGGACTGGCTCGACGAGCTGGAGCAGTTCTGGCAGGACCGCCTCACGGCGCTGGGCGATTACCTGGGGGAGGCGTCAGCGTGAAGACCGACATCGACATCACGGTCAGCTACCCGCACCCGCCACGTCACGTCTGGAAGGCGCTGACCTCGAGCGAGGCACTCGCTGCCTGGTTGATGCCGAATGACTTCAAGCCGTTCGTCGGCCACCGGTTCACCCTCCAGACCAAGCCGCGGCGGGCGTTCGGCTTCGACGGCACCGTCCGCTGCGAGGTTCTCGAGCTCGACCCACCGCGGCGGATGGTGTGGTCGTGGGCGGGCGGCGGCATTCAGACGACAGTGATCTTCACCCTGGAGCCGGACGACGGGGCGGGAACGACGCTGCGGATGCGCCAGGTGGGCTTCCACGGGCTTGGCGGCCAGCTGACCCGCAGGATCCTGGCCAGCGGCTGGCCAGGGATCCTCAGCCACAAGCTGCCTGCCTGCGTCGGGCAGCAGGCGGCTGAATGACCTTCCAGAACGCGACCAGCAGGATTCGGCCCAGCAGAGGGAGCACCCATGGCACTGAGCAATCTCGAAGTCGTCTCGGTCCCGGTCAGCGACCAGCAGCGCGCGAAGCAGTTCTACGTGGAGAAGCTTGGGTTCACTGTGCAGATGGACAGCCAGTTCGGTGAGTCGATGCGCTGGGTCATGCTGCGCCCGCCGGGCAGCGGTACCAGCGTCACGCTGGTGACCTGGTTCGACACCATGCCAGCCGGCTCACTCAAGGGCTCAGTGCTCGGCTGCGACGACCTGGAGAAGACCCTCGCCGACCTGGCCGGGCGGGGCGTCACCTTCACCGAGGAGGAAATCCAGGAGGCACCCTGGGGCCGCTGGAAGACCTTCGACGACCCAGATGGCAACAGCTGGGTGGTACAGCAGTCCAATCCTGCTTTCGGCAGCGCTTAGGCCGCCGCTGCTGCGCTGCTAGTGGTAGAAGTGGCGCACGCCGGTGAAGTAAAGGGTGAGACCAGCCGCCTCGGCCGCGGTGATGACCTCGGCGTCGCGCAGCGACCCGCCCGGCTCGGCCACGGCACGCACTCCGGCCGCGGCCAGCTCCTCCACGTTGTCCGGGAACGGGAAGTACGCGTCGCTGGCGGCCACGGATCCCGGGGCGCGGTCCCCGGCCCGCCGGACGGCCAGCCGGACCGAGTCCACCCGGTTGACCTGGCCCATGCCGATGCCGACGGACGCCTGCCCGGAGGCGAGCAAGATCGCGTTGGACTTGACCGACCGGCACGCGCGCCAGGCGAACGCCAGGTCCCGCAGCGCATCTGGGTCGGCCGCCGGGCCTGCGACGAGCTTCCACCCTGCCGGGTCGTCGCCGGGCTCGGACACCAGGTCGGCGGTCTGCACCAGCATCCCGCCGCTGATCTGGTGCCACTGCAGGCCCGGCGCCCGGCTGGGAGCCGGGCACCGCAGCACCCGGAGGTTCTTGCGCCGGGACAGGATCTCCAGCGCCTCGGGCGCGAAGTCGGGCGCGACGAGCACGTCGGTGAGGATCTCAGCGATCTGCGCCGCAAGCGCGGCAGATACGGTGCCGTTGGCAGCGATCACGCCGCCGTACGCCGATACGGGATCGCTGGCGTGCGCCTTGCGGTGAGCGTCGGCCAGGTCGGTGCCCACGGCGATGCCGCACGGGTTTGAGTGCTTGGTGATCGCGACGCAGGGCCCGGCGAAGTCGTAGACGGCCCGCCGCGCGGCGTCGGCGTCCACATAGTTGTTGTAGGACATCGCCTTGCCGTGCAGCAGCTTGGCGGCCGCGATCCCGCCGCCCTCGCCACTGGTGTAAAGGGCGGCCCGCTGGTGCGGGTTCTCCCCGTACCTGAGCACCTCGGCGCGAGTCCAGAGGCCTCCAAGCACTCCCGGCATGCCGGTGTCGCGCGCGACCTCGTCTGCCGCGTACGCCGAGGCGAACCAGTTGGCGACCGCAGCGTCGTAAGCAGCGGTGCGGGCGTAGGCAGTCGCGGCCAAGCGGCGGCGCTCCTCCAGCGTGAACCCGCCCTCGGCGACAGCCTGGGCCACCGCCGGGTATTCCGACGGGTCGGTGACCACAGCGACGCTGGCATGGTTCTTCGCGGCCGCGCGGATCATCGCCGGGCCGCCGATATCGATCTCCTCTACGCAGTCGGCCGGTGCCGCGCCACTGGCCACGGTCTGCTCAAACGGGTACAGGTTGGAGATCAGGAGCTGGAACGCTGCGATGCCCAGCTCGTCGAGCTGGGCCCGGTGCTCTGGCACGCTGGCATCGGCGAGCAATCCTCCGTGGACTGCCGGATGCAGTGTCTTCACCCTGCCGTCAAGGCACTCGGGGAATCCGGTGACGTCCTCGACCCTGGTCACTGGCACTCCAGCGGCCGAGATCGCCGCTGCGGTCTTGCCTGTGGACACGATCTCGACGCCACTCTTGTGGAGCGCCCGGGCCAGCTCATCCACGCCTGTCTTGTCATAGACGCTGATCAGCGCGCGGGTAACGGCGATCTTGGTCACGTCCCGATCCTCACCTTCCGGCCCTGGACGGACCATCCCTCGCGGACCATGCGGCCCACAGTGTCCACCAGCAGCGAGCGCTCGGCGACCTTGATCCGCTCGTGCAGGCCAGCGGCATCGTCGTCGTCGTGAACCGGAACGGCCGCCTGCGCGATGATCGGGCCGGTGTCAGTCCCGGCGTCCACCAGGAAGACCGTGCACCCCGTGATCTTCACGCCGTGATCCAGCGCGTCCCTGACGCCGTGCATGCCCGGAAACGACGGTAGCAAGGCCGGGTGGGTATTGATGACCCGCCCGCCGAACACGGCCAGGAAGTGCGGCCCGACCAGCTTCATGAAGCCAGCCAGGATAATCAGGTCCGGCTCGTGGCTTGCGCAAGCCCGCGTCAGCGCGCGGTCCCAGTCCTCCCGCGCCTGGAAGTCCCGGAGGGCCACGGTGAACGCGGGGATCCCGGCGGCCCGGGCGCGGTCCAGTGCCGGAATGCCCTCCCGGTCCGCTGCGACAGCGACCACGCGTGCGCCGTACTGATTGCTCGCGCTGGCGTCCATCAGGGCCTGGAGGTTGGTTCCGGCACCCGACACCAGCACGACCAGGCGTTTGGGCATGGACCATTGTCCCGTACACGGCCGGGTACTCCGCCGGGCCTGGCCACACCCGCGCACACGGGCGCGGCCGGATCGGTAAAGGGCAACCGGAGGTGATGAAATAGGTAGTGGTCGCTTGCAGCGACGTCATGTGATCGTCAGAGAGGACCGACCCCCTGCCCGCAGACCAGAGTCCGTCGCCGCCGCTGAGCTCCCCTGAGCAGCCAACGGACAAGCCGCCCGAGCATGGCCGAGTGGGCCTGCCCGGGCAGCCGGACGCCCCTGAGCGGCCGCGCGGCGGCTTGCCCGACGCGCGCGCTCCGGAAAGCACCGGGCAGCAGCCCGCCGGCCACCTGCCCGGGCTGCCCCGCCTGCACTTCCCGGAGCAGCCCGATGGCCAGGGGCCAGCCCCGGCGCCCGGCGGGTATCAGCCTCCTGCTCCGTGGGGCGGGCAGGCCCCACCACCGCAAGCACCGGGCCCGCCGCCGGGGATACCGCAAGGCGCTCCCCCGCCCCCCGTACCCCACTGGAACGGGCCCCGCCACTCCGGGCCAGGTCAGCCAGGTCCGCCCAGCCCGCAGCGGCCAGCGCGGCCCGCTGACTCGGCACTGCGCCAGCGCTCGGCGTCAGCGCTCATTCTCGGCGTCCTCGGACTGCTCGGCTGGTTTGGCATCGGTGCCAGCATCAACCCGCACCGCGGAATCTTCCTGGTGATCTTCTCCTTCCTCGTGGGCCTCGCCGCTTGCTGGTTCGGCTTGACCGCTATGCGGCAGGCACGCCGTTCGGGCAGCGTGCGCCCGGTCAGCTCGCTGCTCGGCGTGGTCTTCGGCGTCATCGCGGCCGTGATCAGCGCCTTCATGCTGATCGGGTTCGCCCTGTTCTGGCAGCAGCTGAACACGTATTCGCAGTGCATCAACTCCGCCAGCACGCTGAACGCGCAGCAGGCGTGCCGGGACCAGCTGCAGCGGTCCTGGGGGGTCGGCTCGCTCTAGCGCCTGTTCAGGGAAGCGACGAGGGCCCGGGCCGGGCCGGGGCCGGGTCATCCGGCGGCGAGCCGCCCGCTTCCGCCCACGGGTCAAGGTAGATCGTGTGCCCATCATCGCGGGCGTCGTGGCCGTCGCCGTCGGCCCTGGGATCGTTCCGCGGGCCGACGACGCTCCGCGTCTCCGCTGGTGCCGCTGGCCCGGCGGCGCCCGCTGCAGGCGCGGCGGCGCGCAGCCGTAGCCAGTTCGCTATGCCTGCCGTCACTCCGGCTGCCACACCCACCTCCAGCGCAGCTACCAGGCCGACCTGCCACGCGGACGGGCCGACCGCGGCGAGGCGGCCCCCGCCAAGCGGCCCGCCGGCGAACGCGGCCATGACCGCGAGCAGGAAGCCAGCAAGAGTCCCGCTGCCGAGCCCCCACAGGGGCGCGGTTTCGAGCGCCAGCAGTGGCGCTGAGCGCACCACCAGCAGGCCGCCGACTGCACCAGCCAGGTACGGCACCGCCAGCACGGCCACTGACAGCGGCGGCGGAACGCCTGGATGCACCCCCGACGGCAGGGCGGCGAGCATCGGCAGTGCCGGGATCGGGCCGAGCGCGGAGCCTGTTGGAGCCATTACAGTCCCGGTCCCGAACGCGAACCCCGGGCCGAGCGCGAACGAGATCGCCCAGATGACGGCGTTCGGGACGTAGGCGAGTTCACCAAGCAGCAGCAGGCCCGTTCCGACGACACCGGGCCCCAGGGTGGTGCTGGCCGCCCGGAACTGCCCCAGGTGCAGGGCCAGCGACGCGCCTGCGAGCACGGCTCCGGCGGCTGCGAGGACTGCGAGCGCTGCGGCGGTGCCCATGGTGATCGAGCGGACCCGACCGGGCAGCACCCGGGCCATCTGCGTCCACGGCGCCAGTGCCCGGGCCCCGCCAAGTCCGCCAGCAGTCAGCGCCAGCAGGAACGGGCAGACCACGGCCTCCGCTAGCGAGGGCGCTGCCCGCGATGAGCTGCTGGCCAGCGCGAGCGCCGCGGCCAGCATGCTGTAGGGGACGGCGAGGGCAAGCGCGGCATAGCCGACGTGACGGAGCCTGGCGACGCCCCCGGTCCGCACAACCCAGCGCCCGGCCCGCCACAGCAGCGCGCCGGGCAGCAGCACCAGCCCCAGCGGCAGCATCCCAATCTGGCCCACTCCCGGCAGCCAGAACGCCACGTGGTGACCGATGAGCCACAGCAGGGCAGCGGTCCGCAGCACGCCGGTCAGCCCGGACCCGGTCTCCGGCGCCGCGATCCAGCCGGCGAGAACGAGCATCGTCAGGGTCACCAGGCCAGTCCCGGCGGCAACGCAGGCAGCGATCGCCCCGGTGACGACCAGCGGGCGTTCCGCCCCGGGCAGCGTGGGTCCGGCGTCATCACGGCGACCGGGACGGCGCGTGCCAGCAGCCAGGCGAGTCGTCACAACAGCCAAGCCTCGCAAGGACCCGGCTGCCGCGCGCGGAGGCGCGCCGACAGCCGGTCAGCCGGCCTGCATGACCTCGCGAACCAGCCTGGCTGTCCCGCTGGGTGTCCTGCCTACCCGGACCCCCACCTTCTCCAGCGCTTCCTTCTTCGCCTGAGCAGTGCCGGCTGACCCGGAGATGATCGCCCCGGCGTGCCCCATCGTCTTGCCTTCGGGCGCGGTGAACCCGGCCACGTAGGCGACCACCGGCTTGGTCACGTTGCGCTCGATGAAGGCGGCTGCGCGCTCCTCGGCGTCACCGCCGATCTCCCCGATCATCACGATCGCGTCGGTCTCCGGGTCATCCTGGAACGCCCGCAGGCAGTCGATGTGCGTGGTGCCAATGATCGGGTCGCCGCCGATCCCGACGGCGGTGGAGAAGCCGATGTCGCCCAGTTCATACATCATCTGGTAGGTCAGTGTGCCCGACTTGGACACCAGGCCGATCCGGCCCTCGGTCGTGATGTCGGCCGGGATGATCCCTGCGTTCGACTTGCCAGGAGAGGCAACGCCAGGGCAGTTCGGGCCGATGATCCTGGTGGCGCCGCCCTGCGCGCTCGCGTACGCCCAGAACTCCGCGGTGTCGTGTACCGGGATTCCCTCGGTGATCACGATGACCAGCGGCATCTTCGCATCCACTGCCTCGATCACCGCATCCTTGGTACCGGTCTCCGGCACGAACACGACTGAGACGTCGGCCCCGGTTGCCGCCATAGCGTCGGCGACGGTGCCGAAGACCGGCAGCTCGGTTCCTGCCAGTTCGACCGTCTGCCCCGCCTTGCGCGGGTTGGTCCCGCCCACGACAGCCGAGCCCGCCCTGAGCATCCGCGCGCCGTGTTTGCGCCCCTCGGACCCGGTAATTCCCTGGATGATGATGCGGCTGTCCCCGTTCAGGAAAATCGCCATTGTCATGCTCCCGTCGCGGCTGCGGAGGCCAGCTCGGCGGCGCGGCGCGCCGCATCGTCCATGGTCGCGACCTGCTCGACCACCGGGATACCTGCTGTGTCGAGTATCCGCCGCCCCTCGGCGGCGTTGTTCCCGTCCAGGCGGACCACTATGGGGTGCCGCACCTGCTCGCCGCGAGACTCCAGCATCCCGATCGCAGACACAATGCCGTTGGCGACCGCGTCGCAGGAGGTGATCCCGCCGAACACGTTCACAAGCACACTGCGGACCGACGGGTCGGACAGCACGATCTCCAGGCCATTGGCCATCACCTCGGCCGAGGCGCCGCCGCCGATGTCGAGGAAGTTCGCCGGGCGGGCTCCGCCGAACTGCTCGCCGGCGTACGCGACCACGTCCAGCGTGGACATGACCAGGCCCGCGCCGTTGCCGATGATGCCCACTTCGCCCTCGAGCTTGACGTAGTTGAGGTGCTTGGCCTTGGCTCGCGCCTCGATCGGGTCGGCCGACTCCGGGTCGGCGAACTGGGCGAGGTCCTGGCGGAAGGCTGCGTTGTCATCCAGGGTGACCTTGCCGTCCAGCGCGCGGACCCTGCCGTCGGTGGTGAGGATCATGGGATTGACCTCGACCAGGGTGGCGTCCTTGGCGACGAACGCCTCCCACAGCTTGTCCGCGAGAGCCGCAGCCCCGGCAATGGCCTCTGGCGGCAGGCCGCCTGCCGTGACGATCTCGGTCGCCTTGGCCGCGTCCACGCCGCCCAGCGCGTCGACCGGGATCCGGGCGACGGCTTCCGGGCTGGTGTGCGCCACCTCCTCGATCTCGATGCCGCCCTGTACCGAGCAGATCGCCAGGAACGTGCGGTTGGAGCGGTCGACCAGGAACGACAGGTAGTACTCCTGGGCGATGTCGCTGGCCTCCTCGACCAGCACCTTGTGCACGGTGTGGCCCTTGATGTCCATCCCGAGGATCTGGCGCGCGACCTCTTCGGCCGCGTCCGGGCCGTCGGCCAGCTTCACGCCGCCGGCCTTGCCGCGCCCGCCGGTCTTCACCTGGGCCTTGACGACGACCCAGGGTCTTCCGGAGGCTGCGAACGCCTCTGCGGCGGCCCGGGCCTCGGCCGGGGTGTGGGCGATCCGGCCCTCGGGAACCGGCACCCCGTACTCAGCGAAGATCTCCTTCGCCTGATGCTCAAACAGGTCCAACTCGAGTCCGTCCTCGGTGTGGGGGGATGCAGCGCGGCGCGGCGCCGCCCTGCCCGGCCACGCTCGCCGTGGCCTTCTTCCAAGCAGGGAGCCTAGTGCCGCCAGCGCCAGCCCGCGCCTCCGGGCTGGCAAGCCCGCGCCCAGCCCACAGGCCCCGCCGACACCACCCCACAATCCCGCGCGGCCCGACGCCCCTCTCCTCCCCCGCCCCCTCCCCCCTCGGCCCCTCCCCCCTCGGCCCCTCCCCCCTCGCCCCCTCACGCCCTCCCCCGGGCCGATGAATGCGGCTCTGCTGTAGTCAGGTGTGCACTGAAGCCGCATTCTCAGGAGTGTCAGAACGCCGTGGCACGCTGCGGGGCATGGCAAAGACGACGAAACTGGACGAAAGACAGCTGAAAACGGTCCTGCGGAGACAAAAGCAGGTGGTTGGCCGTAGCCAGGCGCTGACCTGCGGCATGACACCAGGAGCACTTCGTTACCGGACCAGATCCGGCGGCCCCTGGCAGCGGCTTCTGCCTGGTGTGTACCTGACGGCAACAGGAACGCCGACCACCGAGCAGAAGGAGATCGCAGCGCTTGTCTATGCCGGGAGCGGCAGCGTGATCACTGGTCCGGCCGCCTTACGCCACCACCGTGTCCGGGTGCCCGATTCGCACGTCGTCACGGTTCTCATACCAGCTCACCGAGAGGCCAGGAATGTGGCATTCGTGCGGGTCTGGCGCACCACCCGGATGCCTGAGGTCATGCTGGACGACCATGGAGTCCGGATCGTGTTACCGGCAAGGGCTGTTGCCGACACCGCACGGGCCCTGCCCAGCCTTCGCGACGTGCGGGCAGTGGTCGCCGATGCGGTGCAATCGGGCCGGTGCACGATTCCGCTGCTGACCGAGGAACTCGAGCACGGGCCACGGCAGAACTCGGCGCTGTTCCGCCGGGTAATCGCTGAAGTGCACGAGGGCGTCCGGTCAGTGGTCGAGGCTGAGTTTCGTGACCTGATCCTGCGGGCCGGGCTGCCCACGCCGATGTTCAACGCCCGCCTCCTTTACGGCAGCACGTTCATCGCCAAGCCTGACGCGTGGTGGCCGGACGCTAGCGTCGCCGCCGAGGTCGATTCACAGGAATGGCACCTAGGCCCGGAGGACTGGAAACGCACGGTGCGCCGGCACACTGCGATGACCAAGTACGGGATTCTCTTGCTGCACTTCACGCCGTCGATGATCCGGGACGACCCGGCCAGCGTGATCACCGAGATCCGCGGTGCGCTCAAGGCCGGGCGCGGCCGCCCGTCATTGGGCCTGCGCGCCCTTCCCGCAACCGGCTGAGGCACCGCGGTCCGCGGCCGCGATGATGGATGCGGATGCGCTGTAGTCAGGTGTGCAGTAATGCCACATTCACTGTGCCCGGGGAGGTGCCGCAGGCTCGGGCTGGCCGAGTTCTGCGCGGACCCACTCGACGATCTCAGTTGTCGGCGCGCCGGGCGTGAAGATCCTGGCTACGCCCATGCGCTGCAGCTCAGCGATGTCGTCGTCGGGGATGATGCCGCCACCGAACACGGTGATGTCGGTAGCGCCGTGCTCGGCCAGCAGCTCAAGCACCCGCGCGAACTGGGTCATGTGCGCGCCGGACAGGACCGACAGCCCGATAGCGTCGGCGTCCTCCTGCAGCGCGGCCGCGACGATCTGCTCCGGCGTCTGGTGCAAACCGGTGTAGATGACCTCCACCCCGGCATCGCGAAGAGCCCGCGCCACCACCTTCGCGCCCCGGTCATGGCCATCCAGGCCCGGTTTCGCGATGACCACGCGGATATTGCTCACCAGTGCCCTCCACCGGGCAGCTCCCAGCCGCTGCGCCCGGCCGCCCTGTCCGCAGCCTAGCCGCGGGCCAGGCCTGGTCGCTACGGCGGCTCTGGACCTCGGCTTGCTCTCCCCCAATGCCCGCCTGCCGTCGGCGGATCGCCTGCCAGGTGGCAGGCATCAGCGCATGACCAGCAAAATGGAGCCAACACCATGCTGCTGGCCTGAGCCAGCTCGACCTGACAGGAGCAGCGAGAACGATGGAAGAGGCTCCTGCCCGGCCAGCCGGCGACGAAGGGCGCATCCCTCTCGGGATCGACACCAGCGTGGCCCACCAGGCGCGCATCTACGACTACTGGCTGGGCGGCAAGGACAATTTCGCCGTCGACCGGGAAGCTGCTGAGCAAGCACTCGCGGCCTACCCTGGGCTGCGCCGCGGGGTCCGGGCGCAGCGCGCCTTCCTCGCCAACGTGGTGCGATACCTCGCCGGCCCGGCCGGGATCCGGCAGTTTCTCGATGTGGGCACCGGCATTCCGACCGCGAACAACACTCACGAAGTCGCACAGGCGGTAGCGCCGGACGCCCGTATTGTCTACGTCGACAACGACCCGATGGTGCTCACGCACGCCCGGGCACTGCTGACCAGTTCGGCCGAGGGTGCGACCACCTATCTGGACTGCGACCTGCGGGACACCGACAAGCTGCTGCGCCGCGCGGCGGCCTTGCTGGACTTCAGCCAGCCGCTGGCCGTCCTGCTGATCGGCGTCCTGCAGCTCATCCCGGACGCGAATGACCCGCACGCCATCGTTGCGCAGCTGGTTGAGGCGGTGCCGCCGGGAAGCTGGCTCGCCGTGTTCCATCCAGCGAGCGACGTCCTTCCCGAGCAGATACGCGAAGCCGCCCGCCGGGTGGCCGCACGGTCCGCCACGCCGGCAACCATGCGCAGCAGGGCAGAGGTCCTCCGGTTCTTCGACGGCCTGGAACTGCTCGAGCCGGGAGCGGTCCAGGTCCACCGCTGGCTGCCGGGCTCGGCCGCACCCGATGACGGAGAGCAGGTCGCCGGATGGGCCGGGCTAGCTCGCAAGCCTTAGCCAGCGCTACAGCTTCTCGATCGGGGCATAACGAAGGACCAGGTGCTTGATCCCGTAGTCGCCGCCGAAATCGATCTTGGCCTCGGGATCGTCACCGCGGCCCTCGACCGACAGCACCGTGCCCAGGCCGTAGGAGTCGTGGTTGACCCGGTCGCCCGGAGACAGCGAGGGCACAGGCCGGTTGCCGACCGCCTGCACCCCGGGCCGCCGGGCCAGCCGTTCTGAGGCCGGCGCCGCGGCAGCGGCCTCGGAGCGCCGCCAGTCGATCAGTGCCTCCGGGATCTCGGACAGGAACCGGGACTGCTTGTGATACGCGGGCCGTCCCCACCATGTCCTCGCGACCGCGCGGGTGACGTACAGGCGCTGCTCCGCCCGGGTGATGCCGACATAGGCCAGCCGCCGCTCCTCGGCCAGCTCCCGCTCATCGTTCAGTGTCCGCTCGTGCGGGAAGACCTGCTCTTCCAGGCCGGTCAGGAACACCACGGGGAATTCCAGGCCCTTGGCCGTGTGCAGGGTCATCAGCGTCACCATGCCGCCGTGGTTCTCGCCCTCCGGGATCTGGTCGGCGTCGGCGACCAGCGATACCTGCTCGAGGAAGTCCGCCAGCGTGCCGTCCGGGTTCCTGCTGTCGTACTCCCGCGCCACCGAGACAAGCTCCTCCAGGTTCTCAATCCGGCTTTCGTCTTGCAGGTCGGAGGAGGCCCGCAGTTCGGCTAGGTATCCGCTGCGATCCAGCACCGCCTCGACGAGGTCGCCGACCGGGCTGCCGGCCTGCGCGGTCTCGCGCAGGCCGCCGATCAGGTCGTTGAACGCCTCGATCGACCGCGCAGACCGCGCGGCCAGCTGCGGCATGTCGGCCGGACGGCCCAGGGCCCTGGCGAAGCTGATCCGCTCCCGGGCCGCCAGCGCGGCCACGCACTCCTCGGCCCGGTCGCCGATGCCGCGGCGCGGCACGTTCAGGATCCGGCGCAGCGACACCTCATCGTCGGGGTTGGCGATCAGGCGCAGATAGGCGAGCAGGTCGCGGACCTCGCGCCGCTCATAGAACCGGACGCCGCCAACCACCCGGTAGGGCAGGCCCGCCCGGATGAAGACTTCCTCAAACACCCGGGACTGCGCGTTGGTCCGGTAGAAGATCGCGACCTGGCCGGGGACCGCCTCGCCAGCGTCGGCGAGCCGGTCCACCTCCTCGGCCACGAACGCCGCCTCGTCGTGCTCGCTGTCGGCCACGTAGCCGGTGATCAGCGGGCCGTCCCCGGCCTCGGACCACAGCCGCTTGGGCACGCGCCCCAGGTTGCGGGACACGACGGCATTCGCCGCGGCGAGGATGTTCTGGGTCGAGCGGTAGTTCTGCTCGAGCAGGATCACCTCGGCGCCGGGAAAGTCGCGCTCGAACTCCTCGATGTTCCGGATCGTGGCGCCGCGGAAGGCGTAGATGGACTGGTCCGCGTCGCCAACGACGCACAGCTCGGCCGGTGGGCTGGGCTCGGCCGTGGCCGGGGCCGGCTGCCCTGCCAGCTCTCTGACCAGCACGTACTGTGCGTGGTTGGTGTCCTGGTACTCGTCGACGAGCACGTGCCGGAACCTGGCCCGGTACTGCGCGGCGACGTCCGGGAATGCCTGCAGCAGGTTGACCGTCACCATGATCAGGTCGTCGAAGTCCATCGCGCCGGCTGCGACAAGCCGGCGCTGGTACTCGGCGTAGGCCTCGGCGAGCACCTTCTCCCGGTAGCCTTCGGCGCGCTGGCCGACCGTCTCGTAGTCGATGAGCTCGTTCTTGAGGTTGGAGACCTGCGTTGCCATCGCTTTCGGCTGGTGGCGCTTTGGGTCGAGGTCCAGCTCGCGGCACACCATCGTCATCAGCCGCTGCGAGTCGGCCTGGTCGTAGATCGAGAACGAGGATGGGTAGCCGAACCGGCTGGCCTCCCGGCGCAAGATCCGCACGCATGCGGAGTGGAACGTCATCAGCCACATGGCCCGCGCCCGCGAGCCAGTGAGCGCAGCCGCCCGCGAGGCCATCTCGCCGGCCGCCTTGTTGGTGAAAGTGATCGCCAGGATCTGGCCGGGCTGGACCTCGCGCTCGGCGAGAAGGTAGGCGATCCGGTGCGTCAGCACCCGGGTCTTGCCCGAGCCAGCGCCGGCGACGATGAGCAGCGGGCTGCCCTCGTGCACGACGGCGGCGCGCTGCTGCGGGTTCAGCCCCTCCAGGAGAGAATCAGCGGCGATCGCAGTCACCCGCCCAGCCTAGGGGGTGCGGCTGACATCAGGGGCTAAGGCCCGGAGCGTCAGCGAGCCGCCGGTCCGGGCCGGACGGCCTGGGTCCAGGGCATCGTGCCGACGACGTTGGCAGCGATCAGTGTCCTGTCGGCCGGGTCCCAGAGCAGCACGGTACCGGCTTGGGTCAGCGCGATCAGGGCCGTCACCGCCTGTGGACTGGGGGCGACCACATGCCGCTCGTCATCTTCGGTGATGAGCAGGATCTCGAACCGCCCGTCATCGCCGTCCGTCCCGGCCACCCAGTTGGCATTGATGATCTTGACTGGCTGCGTCTGCTCGCTGGCACCTGGCATGAGATGAGAGAAGCAAGTGCCCGGCGCCAGCCGCAATTTATTCGCGCCCGGGCGTATGTTGAGGCCTGATGACGCTGTTTGCCATGCGGGACCGGGACGCCGTGATGGCCCTGCGGTTTGCTATCTCGCCAGTTTGGGAGACGCAAGCGGCTGTCCAGACCCTGGCGGACGAGCGCGGGCACGCTTATCACGAGCCGTGGCTGGCACTAACCCGGGCGCGCGCCGCAAGGCTCGACCTGACGCCTCTGCTGGCCGCGCTGCCAAGTTCCGGTTATGTACCGGACTTCCTGGTGCCGCCGCCGCACGGCGCACGGCCGGGCGTCGATGGCCAGCTGGCCCAGATCCGGGCGACCGAACCGGCGCAGGTGGCACGCGAGCTCCAGTGGTGCCGTGAAACCGTTCATGACGAAGTGCACGGCCGTCTGCTGGCTCTTTTGGCGGCAGATCCGCAACGCGCACGAGACCACCTCGCTGCGCGGCTCCGCGATGCCTGGACCAGCCTGGTAGCGCCGTTCTGGGCTCGCATTCGCGCCCTGCTCGACCGTGACATCGAAGAACGCTGCCGCGTGCTTGCCCAGCACGGGCTACGGCGCGTGCTCGATGAGCTTCACCCGAAGATCCGCTGGACCACGCGCGGCCTGCACCTGGCTGACGGAAACGCCCGCACCGTGGAGGTCGGCGAGCCCGGATTCCTGCTCATGCCGAGCGCTTACCTGTGGCCCCGCGTCGCCGCGGTCATCGAGCAGCCTTGGCTGCCGACGATCATCTACCCGGCTGCGGGCATCGCAGGGCTCTGGCAGGCGCCAGCAACTCCGCCGAGTGCGCTCGGCCGCCTCCTCGGGCCTGCCCGGGCCCGGGTCCTAGCTTGCCTTGACAATCCCCTCTCCACGACCGCAGTGGCTTCGGTGACGGGGCTCAGCCCGGCGGGCGTCTCCGCTCACCTGCTCACCCTCCGCGACGCGGGCCTGCTAGCCACAACCCGGCACGGTCACGAAGTCCGCTACCGCCGAACCGGGCTGGGCACCGCACTCCTGCAGGCTCATGTCCGCTAGCCCGCTAGCCGCTGACGCCGTGACCGGCGCGCTGCCCCAGTTCGGGTACGCCGGCCCGGTGCCCAGCCGCGAGCTCGTTGTCCTTGGCACGGCCAGCCAGGCACCCACGCGCTTGCGCAACCACAACGGGTACCTGCTGCGCTGGGACGCCGAGGGGCTGCTGTTCGACCCCGGGGAGGGCACCCAGCGTCAGATGCTTTTCGCCGGGGTCACGGCCAGCCAGATCAGCCGCATATGCATCACCCACTTCCACGGCGATCACTGCCTCGGCCTGCCCGGCGTGATCCAGCGAATGGCGCTGGACCAGGTGCCGCACGAGGTCGAGGCGTACTACCCGGCGGAGGGCAAGGAGTTCTTCGCCCGGCTCCGCCACGCGGCGCTGTTCCGCGAGTCCACCAAGGTGCGCGAGCATCCGGTCGCCGGCGAAGGGGAACTGCCCGCGGATCACGGGGGGTCACCGGGGCCGTTCGTGCTGGAGGCCAGGCGGCTGTCACACAGTGCGCCAACCATCGGCTACCGGCTCGCGGAGCCGGACGGGCGCCGGATGCTCCCGGACAGGCTCGCGGCCGCGGGCATCGAAGGGCCAGATGTCGGGCTGCTGCAGCGCCAGGGCAGCCTCGCCGCTGGCGGCCGGGTGGTCACGATCGAGCAGGTCAGCGCACCAAGACCGGGGCAGCGCTTCGCGTTCATCATGGATACCCGGCTCTGCGACGGTGCTTTCGAACTCGCCGACCGGGCCGACATGGTGGTGTGCGAGTCAACCTTCGCCACCGCCGAAGCCGCGCTGGCGCGCGAGTACGGGCACCTCACCGCCGGGCAGGCAGGGCGAATCGCGGCCGAGTCCGGGGCGCGGCTGCTTGTGCTGACCCACTTCTCGCAGCGTTACGACGTCGCCGGCGTGCGGAGGCTGGCCGCTGAGGCGGCTGAGAAGTTCGGCGGTGAGGTGGTCACAGCGGCCGATCTCGATCGGATTCCTGTCCCACCCAGAATTCGGAACGAATAGCGGCCGGGAACTCGGCGACCCGCCGCCCGGTCTGGGGGTCGCCGCTGGGCCTGCGAGTCGTCGCGTGGGGCCGACGCGCACGGTCCAGTCCGCTATCGCGCCATTCACTCGCCTGACGGGCGCACGCGCGGACCCCTGGTGGTGAACATGGTCAGGCCAGCCGCGTAGACGACCATGGCGGCGATCCAGCCACCCCGGTCTGTCGCCGGGCGGGCCGCCCAGGTCAGTGGCTCCGAGTAGTACGCGATCAGGGCGAACTGGTTGATGGCCACAAGACCGAGCGGTGCGATCCATGCGATGAGCCCGCCGGTGACGAGCGAGAAGATCAGGCCGATGCCGGCGAAGCCCATGACGTTCTCCGCGACTCCGAGGATGCCGCTGTTGAGGACGACGCCGGCGTGCGGGTTGTAAGCGGCAGCCGCGGCGACAGCCAGCAGCCCGATGGCGGCCCCGCACAGTGCCAGCGCCATCGACAGCCGCAGGAACGGCAGCCAGCGGCCGGTCGCCCGCTCGGGCTCACCAAACGGGCTGTGCGTGGTCACCGCGATGATGGCCGCCGCGGCGCCCTCGATGACTATCGGGAGCTCCGAGGGACGGGCTCCCAGCCACCAGTGGTAGGTCAGCGCCATCCACAGGACCATGCCGCAGACGGTCAGCGCCACCAGGGCCGACGGGACCCGGCGGCTGGACAGGTGCAGCCAGGTCAGCCGCGCGGCAGCCAGCCAGGCCGAGTCGGCCGCCGACGGTGCTTCCGGGCGCGTTTCGGTGATAGTCACAGGGTCGGCGGAGCTCACGGGATGTCCTCGAGGGTGACGTGGCCGGCCTTCAGCGCAGCGAGGTTGGCGGCCAGCCAGGCGTGCCGCGTGGCGGCGGGCAGCGCGGCGAACCTGGCGGCGGCCGTGACGACCGGTTTCTGCTGCGTGCACTGCTGCGCGTAAGGGTTGCACGCCGGGTACGGCTGTGAGCCGATCGCCTTCAGCAGCCCGTTTACCACGGCTTGCTGCGCCGGGGTGCCCGCGTCAGGAAGGAACACGCCGTCTGCGGTCATCTGGCCGATCGGGCCGACGATCACGGCGTGCGCGATGTCCTGCTGGAAGCCGTCCTGGAAGCGGGTCGGGTCCGGCACCAGGGCGATCGCGTTGTCCATGGAGAACTCGTACACCGGCGGGCTGCCGGTCACGACGCCGTTGCCGCTGACCTGCTGCACGATCGAAGGCAGTGCCTGGACCGGGACCTCAGCGGCGCGGGCCGGCGCGCCCGGCAGCCCGGATACCTCGGCCATGACCGGGCCGAACGAGTTCACGGCCTGGCTCAGGTAGCTCTTGTAGGCCGGGTGCACGCAGACCGGGAAGCCGCCGGAAGCATCCGCGCAGACCGGGGTGTAACGGATCGGCTTGTCGGAGGCGGAGTCGTGCAGCGCAGGGACCTCGATGCCGCCGGTGACCGACGACGCCCTGGCCGTCGCGGCCAGCCCGAACCCGACGACGGCCAGGGCGATGCCGGCCGCGAAAACGGCGGTAGCCACGGCGCGCAGCCACGCTCCTCCCCCGCTCGCGAGATCCAGAGCTCCGCGCCACCCGGCGCCGCCAGTGCGCGGGGACAGCCCGAGCAGGCCGACCGCGCCGAGCGTGGCCCCGGCGTAGAACATGACCTGGACGATCGAGACGTCCGGCGCAACGGGGTAGAAGACGCCCGCGTCGTTCCCCGGGACGAGACCGTCGGGCGACAGCGCGTAGACCGAGACGCCCCCCTGGCTGACGGCCCGGCTGAACACGGCCAGGAGCAGCACCGTCATGCCCACCGCGACGATCGGGGCGGTGAACCGGCCGGGGAACAGCGCCCCAATGGCGAACGCGAGCGCGCAGACCGCGGTCAGCGCGACGACACCGACCACGACCGGCCAGATCGGCGGCCCGCCCCATGCCGCCGCCGCCGCGGTCTTCACGTACACCGCTGCCACTCCGGCGAGGAACGCGGCGAGCATCCAGGTGAGGGTGCCGCCGAGCGAGCACAGCTGCCGCGTCCAGGCGGGCCTCACGGTGGTCGCCAGCAGGTCACCGACGTTGCGACGGCCCTCTCGCGACCCGGACCACGCGGAAAAGGCAGCGGCAAACGGCACGCAGGCGGGCCAGAACTTGTCCAGGATGACGGACGCGCGCAGATTCCACAGGTTGGCGTAGGTAGAGGCCGTCCGGAATGGGTCATAGAGGAACAGCAGCGCCATTAGCGGAATGACCCAGACAAATGCGCTATGCCTGACCTCCACCCGGAGGATGCGGGCGACCAGCAGCGAAGCGCGGGGCCGGACCGGGCGCGTATCCGGCGCGACAGCGGTGGTCACGCGGCGACCCCGGCCTTGCGACAGGCCTGCAGCACCGCGCTGTAGCCCCGCTCCAGCGGGGCGTCGCCCACATCATGGCCCTGGCCGCGCTCAATAAGCTCCGCCGGGGTGCCGCGGAACACGACGTGCCCGCTCTCCATCAGCGCCACCTCCGAGCACGCGGCGCCCACATCCTCGACTAGGTGTGTGGACACGACGACGGTCGCAGTCTGGCCGACGTCGCGCAGCAGCGCGCGGAAGCCGACCCGCTGCTCGGGGTCGAGGCCGGCGGTCGGCTCGTCTAGCAGCAGCAGGTCGGGATCGTTCACGATCGCCTGGGCGATGCCGACCCGGCGCAGCATGCCACCGGACAGCGTGCGCAGCCGTGCCTTGGCCCTCGCCCCGAGGTCAACCCGCTCGACGGCGGTCGCCACCGCCTTGTGCACCCGAGCCGATGGCACCTCCTTCAGCAGCGCGAAGTACTCGACGAACTCCACGACGGTGAACGCGGGGTAGTAGCCCAGGTTCTGCGGGAGATAGCCGAGGCGCCGCCGGATCTCGCGGCGCTGCGCGGTGCTCTTCGGGTCCCGGCCGAGCAGCTGGATATGGCCGGACGACGGCGGCAGCACGGTGGCGAGCATGCGCAGGAGGGAGGTCTTGCCCGCGCCGTTCGGTCCCAGGACACCGAGCACGCCAGCGCCGACCTCCAGGCTCACACCATCGACAGCCTTATTCCTGCCGAACGACCGGGTGACACCGGTCAGCTGAATATTCACTCTGCTCCTTCTCGTGAACGGGTTGCATAGCCGACGGCGACGGTCGCGCAGGCCGCGACAGCCAGGTACGGCAGGTAGGTGGCGGTATCGGTGACGGCGCCGGTGAACTGGCCGCCAGCGGAACTGCCGGCGACCACCGCGGCCACCCAGGTGAGGATCCCGGCGAGCGCGCCGACTGTGGCTGACCTGGCGGCGACCGCGACCGCCAGGGTGAGGGCACAGATCGCGGTCATCGGAAGCAGCCAGGCTACGGTGATGGCAACGGCTTCCGAGCTGACCAGGCCAGCGCCATGCGAGGTCACGGAGTACGTGATCGCGCTGACCGCGAGGCCGAGGACCGCGTTGACGGCGAAGACGGAGACCGCGCGGACAAGCAAGACCATCCGCTCGCTGACCGGCATGCTGCACGACAGCTCCCACGACGGGTCGACGCCGGGTCCGTAGGCGTAGGCGATGCCGATCGCGGCGATGCCGGGGGCGAGCACCCACACGACCGGGCGCCCGTCAACGAGGTTGAAGAGGCCGCCGACGCTGAAGACGACCATGGTCGAGAGCAGCCACGGCACGAGCAGCGATGGTGTGGTCACCAGGGCGCGGGCCAGGCCGGGCGAGCGCAGCAGCCGAGCGGCGATCCGCTCGACCGGACCTGGGTGCCGGCGCCAGACCTCGGCGGCGACGCCCACCCAGACCCGGTCAAGGTCAATGCCATTGACGTCAATGCGACGGCGGTCGAGCTCACCGTCGCCGCGTGAGCTGTTGCGCGGCTCAGTCATCCGAGACCACCTCCCAGGGCGCTGCGCAGAAGGCGGCGGGCGCGGTGCGCGCGGCTTTTCACCGTTCCCTCGGGGACGCCAGTCAGCTCCGCGACCTCGGAGAGCGGGCGGTCCTCGACGTACACCAGGCGCCATACCTCGTGCTCAGCCGGGCTGAGCACGCTGACGGCCGATGCCAGGCGGGCCTGGGCGACAACGGTCTCGGCCGGGTCATCCGCCGCGCGGTCGCCGGGAATGCCGGCGGTGTCCAGGGTGATCCCGTCGGGCAGCGGCGCGTGCGCGGGACCGCGGCGGCGCAGCAGCAGCGCGGCCTGGCGCCGGGCAATCCCCCACAGCCAGCCGCCGGCCTTTGAGCTGCCGGCCGGATCTGGGGGCTGGTATGACGCCGCGCCCTTCCACGCCGCGAGGAACGTCTCCTGCAGCACGTCCTCGACGTCGGACGGCGGCAGCACGGCGCGCAGCCGGGCGGCCAGGATCGGCGCGTGCCGCTCGAACAGCTCGCGCAAGGCCCTGTCGTCACCGCCGGCCAGGCGTGTGATCAGCTCGTCGTCATCCATCGCCTCTCTATTGCACCTGGCAGTGCAAAGGTTCACGAACGACACGGGGAATCCAGGCGGTCGTCCCTCTGGCCGGGCACGGCGATACGATCGCGGGCGTGCTCGACGACAGTGAGATTGGCCGCATCCTGGTGATCGCCGCGCATCCGGACGACGTCGACTTCGGTGCGGCGGGGACGGTGGCGCGCTGGACCGACGCCGGGATCGAGGTTGTGTACTCCGTGGTGACCGACGGCGATGCCGGCGGGAGTGACCGGTCGGTGTCCCGTCCGGATATGGCGGTGCTGCGCCGTGGGGAGCAGAAAGCCGCGGCCGCGCAGGTCGGGGTGCAGGACGTGAGGTTCCTCGGCTATCCCGACGGGCGCGTGCAGGCCACGCTGGACCTGCGCAAGGACCTGGCACGGGTGATTCGGCAGGTCCGCCCGGACCGGGTCCTCTGCCCGTCGCCAGAGCGTGACTACGGACGGCCAGGTATCAGCCACCCCGATCATCGCGCCGTGGGATCTGCCGCCCTCGATGCCGTCTACCCCGACGCGCGCAACCCGTTCGCGTTCGCCGACCTGCTCGACGCCGAGGGCCTGGAGCCGTGGACCGTCCGCGAGGTCTGGATCACCGGCCCGGCGCCGCCGGGTGTGCCCGCGCACTACGTCGACGTGACCGGCACCTTCGACCGGAAGATCGCGGCGCTGCGGGAGCACGCCAGCCAGGTCGGCGGCCGGGACGGCCTCCCGGACCTGCTGCGCCAGCGTCTCGCCGCGGCCGCTGCCCAGGGCGGCCTCCCGGAGGGCCGGCTGGCCGAGACGTTCCGCGTGATCGATACCGGCTGAGCCATCACCCCGGAAGGCCTGCGGCCGGGGGCAGCAGGCCGCGGGCCATGGCCGCAGTGACCGCCGCTGTCCGGTCCTTCACCATCCGCTAGCACGGACCCCACCTGGGTACATCACCTGGCAAGCCAGGGGGCTGGTGCGGGGGACGGCAGCAGTTCTAGGTTGGCATGACAGGGGCAACCCACTGCGGGGGGTTCCGGAGGTCGTCCGTCCTCCGGGCCAGCCGCTGTCACCACCTGCTCGCCGAGGAGCCGCGTATGACCAAGATCACCGTCACGGTCGACGGCACGATCTACACCGACGACGTCGAACCGCGCATGCTGCTGGTCCACTACCTCAGGGAGGTCGTGGGCAAGACCGGCACCCCGATCGGCTGCGACACCTCCAACTGCGGCGCGTGCACCGTGCTGATGGACGGCGTCTCGGTCAAGAGCTGCTCGGTGCTCGCCGTGCAGGCGGACGGCTCCGACATCACCACGATCGAAGGCCTCGCGAACGGGGAGCTGCACCCGCTGCAGCGTGCGTTCCACGAGCAGCACGCGCTGCAGTGCGGCTACTGCACGCCCGGCATGATCATCGCAGCTGCTGACCTGCTCCGCGACAACCCGCACCCGACCGAGCAGGAGATCCGGGAGGGCCTGGAGGGCAACCTCTGCCGCTGCACCGGCTACCAGAACATCGTGCGCGCCGTGCAACGCGCTGCTGATTCCGCTACCACGGGAGCGGGGGTTACGTCATGACCACGCAAACCGAGGCGGCACCGGAACTCGGCCGCGCGAGGCTCCGCAAGGAGGATGCGCGGCTGATCACCGGCCAGACCAACTGGACCGACAACATCACACTGCCCGGCATGCTGCACATGGCCTTCCTGCGCAGCCCCTACGCCCACGCCAGGATCACTTCGGTGAACGTCGCCCCGGCGAGGCAGATGCCGGGCGTGATCGCGGCGTTCTCCGGCGCCGACTTCGCTGACGAGCAGGGCAGCCTGCCGTGCGCGTGGCCGGTCACGAAGGACATCGTGATCCCGGACCACCCGCCGATGGCGGTCGACGAGGTCCGCTACGTCGGCGAGGCCGTTGCCGTCGTCGTCGCCCGGGACCGGTACGCGGCCGCCGACGCCGTTGAGGCCATCGAGGTCGACTACGAGCCGCTGCTACCGGTGCTGGACATCAGGACCGCGCTGGACGAGGGCTCGCCAAAGGTGCACGAAGCGGGCAACAAGAGCTTCGAGTGGACCTTCGCTGGCGGCGACATCGACGCGGCGTTCCGCGACGCGCCAGTGATGATCGAGCGCACCTACCGCCAGCAGCGGCTGATCCCCAGCGCGATGGAGCCGCGCGCTGTGGTGGCCACGTGCGTCGGCGGGGAGTACACGCTGTGGTCGGCCACCCAGATCCCGCACGTGCTGCGGGTCATGCTGGCCCTGGTCACCGGTATCGGCGAGCAGAACATCCGGGTGATCGCGCCCGATGTCGGCGGTGGCTTCGGCTCGAAGCTCCAGGTCACCGCCGAGGAAGTGCTCGCGATGCTGATCACGCGGAAGCTGGGCAGGCCGGTCAAGTGGACCGAGTCCCGCAGCGAAGGCAACATGACCGTGCATCACGGCCGGGACCAGTGGCAGCGGATCAGGATCGCGGCCGACGCCGATGGCCGGATCCGCGGCCTGGACGTCGACCTGCTCGCCGACATGGGCGCCTACCTGATGCTCGTCACGCCGGGCGTGCCTTTGCTCGGCGCGTTCATGTACAACGCCATCTACAAGATGGACGCCTACAAGTTCAACTGCACTGGCGTCTTCACCACGAAGATGCCGACCGACGCCTACCGCGGCGCGGGCCGGCCCGAGGCCACGTTTGCCATCGAGCGGACCATGGACGAGCTCGCCGTCGAGCTCGGCATGGAGCCGCTGGAACTCCGTGAGCGGAACTGGATCAAGCACGAGGAGTTCCCGTTCACCACGATCGCCGGTTTGACCTACGATTCGGGCAACTACGAGGCGGCCACGGCCAAGGCCAAGGAACTGTTCCGATACGACGAGCTCCGCAACGAGCAGGCGGAGCGTAACGCCCGCAACGACCCGGTCCGGCTGGGCATCGGCATCTCCACGTACACCGAGATGTGCGGGCTCGCGCCGTCACGAGTGCTCGGGTCGCTGGACTACGGTGCGGGCGGCTGGGAACAGGCCTCGATCCGGATGCTGCCGACAGGCAAGGTCGAGGTCGTGACCGGGTCCAGCGCGCACGGGCAGGGCCACGAGACCGCGTGGAGCCAGATTGTGGCCGACCAGCTCGGTGTCGCGTTCGAGGACATCCGGGTGCTGCACGGCGACACGCAGGTCTCGCCCAAGGGCATGGACACCTACGGGTCGCGATCGCTGGTTGTGGGCGGCCTGGCTCTGGTCCAGGCCTGCGGGAAGGTCGTCGAGAAGGCACGGGTGATCGCCGCGGGCATGATGGAGGCTTCAGCCGGCGACCTGGAGTGGACGCCGGGGCGGTTCTCGGTCCGTGGCGACCCGGAGAAGGGCGTCACGATCGCGGAGATCGCGCTGGCGACGTTCGCAGCCCATGCGCTGCCAGACGGCGTCGAGCCCACCCTGGACTCCGACGCCACCTACGACCCGGACAACTTCTCGTTCCCGCACGGCACCCACCTGTGCGCAACCGAGGTCGACACGGAGACCGGCATGGTCACGATCCGGTCCTACGTCGCTGTCGACGACGTAGGGAAGGTGGTCAACCCGCTGATCGTCGATGGCCAGGTGCACGGCGGCGTCGCCCAGGGGATCGCCCAGGCGCTGTACGAGGAGGCGGTCTACGACGACGCCGGCAACCTGCTGACCACGACGCTGGCCGACTACCTGGTGCCATCAGCGGCCGACCTGCCGACCTTCATCACCAGCCGGACCGAGAGCCCGGCCGCGAACCGGCTCGGCGTCAAGGGCGTCGGAGAGGCAGGAACGATCGCGTCGACACCCGCGGTAGTGAACGCGGTCATCGACGCGCTGCGGCCGCTGGGGGTCCGGGACGTCGCGATGCCGTGCACCCCGGAACGGGTCTGGCGTGCGATACAGGACGCCCGGGAGAGCGGGGGTGCGGCATGATCCCGTCGAAGTTCGAGTATGTGCGCCCGGGCTCGGTAGCCGAGGCGGTCGAGGCGCTGAGCAGCGGTGGTGACGAGGCCAAGGTGATCGCTGGCGGCCAGAGCCTGCTGCCGCTGCTGCGGCTGCGGCTCGCGAACCCCGACCTGCTTGTCGACGTCGGCGGGCTGGACGAGCTGTACGGCGTGACCGACGACGGCGACTCGCTGCTGATCGGGGCCACGACCACGCACTACCAGCTCGTCCACGATCCGCTGATCACCGAGCACTGCGGTCTGCTGTCCGCTGCCGCCGCCACGGTCGCCGACCCGGCGGTGCGGCACCGGGGCACGATCGGCGGCTCGCTAGCCCACGGTGACCCGGCTGGCGACCTGCCCGCGGTGGCGGTGGCCCTGGACGCGACGCTGACCGCCCGCGGCCCGGGCGGCGAGCGCCAGATCACCGCGGCCGAGTTCTTCAGCGACTACCTGACCACGACGCTCGAGCCAGCCGAGGTGCTGACCAGCGTACGGGTGCCCAAGCTCGCGGGCTGGGGCTACCACTATGAGAAGTTCCACCGCACCGCGCAGGCATGGGCGGTCGTGGGAGTCGCCGCCCTGGTCCGGCGCTCGAACGGACACGTAGCCGAGGCCAGGGTGGGCCTGACTAACATGGGGCCTGTACCTGTGCGGGCGACGGCGGTAGAAGCAGCAGCAGCGGGAGCTGAGGCCAGCGGGGATGCCCTGCGGGCCGCGGCAACCCGCGCGGATGAAGGCACCCAGCCGCCCGGAGACCTGCACGGGGCGCCCGACTACCGGCGTCACCTGGCGCGGGTGCTGACCGGGCGGGCGCTGGCTGCGGCGGCAGGAGTCTAAGCAATGGAACTAGAGCACTCGTTCACTGTCCCGCTCCCCGAGGAGCGGGCGTGGGAAGTGCTGCTCGACGTGGAGAGGGTGGCGCCCTGCATGCCAGGCGCCACCCTCGACTCGGTGGACGGCGACGACATCAAGGGCCGGATCAAGGTCAAGGTCGGACCGATCGCGATGACCTACGCCGGCACCGCCCACTTCACCGAGAGGGACCCGAACGCCCACGTGATAACGCTGGAGGCGTCAGGCAAGGAGACCAGGGGCGCGGGCACCGCGTCCGCGACGGTCCGCTCGGTGCTCGAGGGCAAGAACGGCGAGACCCACGTGACCGTGCACACCACGCTGAACGTCACCGGGCGGCCCGCGCAGTTCGGCCGCGGCGTAATGGCCGAAGTGGGCGGCAAGCTGATCGGGATCTTCGCGACGAACCTGGCCGACATGCTCTCGGCCGACGGGCAGTCCGCGGCAGACAAGGGCGCGGAGGACTCGGGCGACGACCTGGAGAGTGACCTAGGCAGCGCTGGCGGCAGCGCCGACCTGGACCAGACGATCGACGTCCTGAACCTCCCGGTCCGGTCCTACAACGGGCTGCGCCGCGCGGGTATCGACACGGTGGCCGACCTGACCTCCAGGACCGGTGAGGACCTGCTCGCGATCGACAACATCGGCCCGGCGTCGGTGGAGGAGATCCGGCAGAAGCTCGCGCTGCTGGGTCTGACCCTCAGCGACTCACCCGTGAGCAGCAACGGCGTCCCGGGGGCGCCGTCCCGCGCTGCCACCCCGGCGACGCCGACCCGCGTTGCCGGCCCGGCGATACCGTCCCGGGCAGCCACTCCGGCGAGCGCCGACTCGGGGTCCGCCCCGGCCACGCCCAGCCCGGCCGACCGCAGCCCGCAGCGGGACGCCAGCCACGACGGCCGGGCATCCGACGACGCGATAGACCTGCTGGGCGTCGCGGGCCTGCCGGTACTCAAGCGCGCGCTCCCGGTCGTAGCGGCTGTCGCCGCCGCGGCCCTGATCGCGCTGGGGATCCGGAGCAGGCTCCGCGGTCGGCGCAGTTCGCGCGGCTGAGGCGCTGTCAGCGGGCCACTATGGGTGCATGACAGAGTTCGGCGCCCTTGTGGTGTATGCGAGCGACACGGCGCGCGCAGCGGCGTTCTACCGCGCCGTCGGGGTGGACCTGGAGGACGAGGATCACGGCGAGGGCCCGGTGCACTTCGCCGCCGACCTAGGCGGCGTTCACTTCGCGATTTATCCCGCGGAGGCGCCGGGCCGGGCCCCGGCCCGGCGCAGCGGCGGAGCCTCATTCCCCGGCTTCTACGTGTCATCGCTCGACCGGGTCACCGCCGCGCTCGCTGGCCTCGGCGCACCGGTGCTGCAGCCCCACCAGGAGATGCCGTGGGGCTGCCGGATCGTGGTCGAGGATCCCGATGGCCGCCCAGTCGAGGTCAACCAGCGCGACCACTGCGGCACCGGCTCAGCGGACGGGCCGTGACGGGGCAGCTGACCGACAGGTCCTACGCCGAGCAGCTCGACGCCGCGGACCCGCTGGCCGGGTTCCGGGACCGGTTCGTTCTCGACGAGTCGCTGATCTACCTGGACGGGAACTCGCTTGGGCCGCTGCCGCGCGCTACGCAGGCCCGCATCGCCGGGGTTGTCGGCCAGGAATGGGGCAGCGGGCTGGTCCGCTCCTGGAGCCGATGGATCGAGCTGCCCCGCCAGGTCGGCGACCTGCTCGGCAAGCACCTGATCGGGGCCGCGCCCGGCCAGGTCGCTGTGTGCGACTCGACCACGGTCAACCTGTACAAGCTCGCATGCGCGGCTCTGGAGGCCCGGCCTGGCCGCGGCGTCGTCGTCACCGACGACGACAACTTCCCGACCGACCGGTACGTGCTGCAGGGCATCGCCGCGCAGCGCGGCGGCGAAGTCCGGCTGGTCACCGCCGACCTCGACCAGGGCCTCGGCATGGACACGCTGCGCCGCGCCGTGGACCAGCGCACCGCGCTGGTGTGCCTCTCGCACGTGGCCTACCGCAGCGGGGCGCTCGCCGACATGGCAGCGATCACGCAGATCGCGCACGATGCCGGGGCACTGATGCTGTGGGACCTGTGCCACTCGGCTGGCGCTGTTCCGGTGCACCTGGACGCCTCCGGTGCCGACCTGGCCGTCGGCTGCACATACAAGTACCTGAACGCAGGGCCGGGCGCACCGGCGTTCCTGTATGTGCGCTCCGGGCTGCAGCAGCGGCTGCGCCAGCCGGTGTGGGGCTGGTTCGGCCAGCGGGATCAGTTCAGCATGGGCCCGGACTACGATCCCGCACCGGGCATCGGTGCCTTCCTGACCGGGACGCCGCAGATCATCGGCACTGTGGCCGTGCAGGAGAGCGCGCGGCTGCTCGCTGAGGCGGGGATCGGCAGGCTGCGCGCCAAGGGCACGGCGCTGACCGCCTATCTCATCGGCCTCACGGACGGGTGGCTCACCCGCTATGGCGTCACTGTCGCCTCGCCCCGGCAGGACGAGCGGCGGGGGGCCCACGTCACCCTGGCGCACCCAGACGCCTGGCAGATCAGCCAGGCCCTGATCCAGCAGAACGTGATCGGCGACTACCGGACACCAGACCGCCTGCGCCTCGGCCCTGCCCCGGCTTACACCCGCTTCACCGACGTCTGGGATGCCCTGGACACGCTCCGCAAGATCGTGGCCAGCCGGGCCTACGCGGAGCAGCCCACCGCGCGCTCTGTGGTGACGTAACCGTGCCGTCTGGCCGCCGTGCCACGGGATGAGTGCTGGGAATCAGGTAGCTACTCCCACTCGATGGTGGCGGGGGGCTTGCTGGTGATGTCGAGAACCACGCGGTTGACCTGCGGGATCTCGTTGGTGATGCGGGTGGAGATCGCGGTCAGCACCTTGTCTGGCAGCCTGGCCCAGTCGGCTGTCATCGCGTCCTCGCTGGTCACCGGGCGGAGTACGATTGGGTAGCCGTAGCTGCGGCCATCACCCTGGACGCCGACCGAGCGGACGTCGGCTAGCAGAACCACCGGGCACTGCCAGATCGCGGCGTCCAGGCCCGCAGCTGACAGCTCAGCCCGCGCGATCGCGTCGGCGGACCGGACGATCTCCAGGCGCTCGCTGGTTACCTCACCGACGATCCTGATCGCCAGGCCGGGGCCGGGGAACGGCTGGCGCCACACTATCTGCGGTGGCAGCCCAAGCTGGCGGCCCACCTCGCGAACCTCGTCCTTGAACAGTGCCCGCAGCGGCTCGACCAGCTCGAAGGCCAGGTCATCGGGCAGGCCGCCCACGTTGTGATGGGACTTGATGTTCGCCGCGCCGGTACCGCCGCCCGACTCGACCACATCGGGGTACAGCGTGCCTTGGACCAGGAACCGGGCCGGGCCGCCCTTCCCGGGCCCCGCCGGCCGCCGTGCTGGCGATCTTGCTGGCGGCCTGTTCGAACGCACGGATGAACTCCCGCCCGATGATCTTGCGCTTCTCCTCCGGGTCGGCGACCCCGGCAAGCGCGGTGAGGAACTCGCCCGCCGCGTCCACCACGGTGAGGTTCACGCCGGTGGCGGCGACGAAGTCCCGCTCCACCTGCTCGGCCTCGCCAGCGCGCAGCAGCCCGTGATCGACGAACACGCAGGTCAGCCGCTGCCCGATGGCCCGCTGAACCAGCGCGGCGGCTACTGCCGAGTCCACGCCGCCGGACAGCCCGCAGATCGCCAGGCCGTCGCCGACCTGATCGGCGATCCGCTGGACCTGCTCTTCGATGACGCCGCGCATGGTCCACGTTGGCCTGCAGCCCGCTGCCTGCAGGAACCTGCGCAGCATCTCGGTGCCGTACTCGGTGTGCATGACTTCGGGGTGGAACTGCACTCCGTACAGCCGCCGGGCAGGGTGCTGCGCCGCTGCGACCGGCGTTCCGTCTGTCCGCGCTGTGACCGCGAACCCCGGCGGCGGCTCGGCGCAGGTGTCGCCGTGTGACATCCACACCTGCAGGCGGCCGGGCAGGTTGCTGAGCAGCGCGCCGCCGTCGGGCATGGCCTGGAGCGCGGTCGCACCGTATTCGCCGCTTGCGTGCCGCACGCTGCCGCCGAGATCGCGGACCATGAGCTGGAAGCCGTAGCAGATTCCGAGAACCGGGACCCCGGCGGCGAAGATGCCGTCCGGGGCTGGCGGCGCACCGGCCGTGTTCACCGACGCTGGGCCGCCGGACAGGATGATCGCTTTGGGCCGGCGCCGCAGCATCTGCTCAGCAGGCATCGTGTGCGGCACGATCTCGGAGTACACGTGGCACTCCCGGACCCGGCGCGCGATCAGCTGCGCGTACTGGGCTCCGAAGTCGACGACCAGGACGGTGTCGTACGCCGGGACGGAGTCGTACGCCGGGACGATGTCGTCGCCGTCGTCTACGGCCTCTTCCCGTCGGCCGCCGGTTTCGGCAGGTGAGCGCACGCAGCCACCTTAGTCGGCCGGCTGGCTAAGCTGCCCGCGGCGCGCCTCGGCTGCGGCTGGCGGCGGCTGGCCCACCCGGACGCGGGCGATGCGCCGTCCGTCCAGCTTGGTCACGGTCAGCTTACGGCCGGACACCAGCACCGACTCGCCCTCGTCGGGCAGGTGGCCAAGCGCTGCCAGCAGGTAGCCCGCCACGGTCTCGTATGGGCCCTCGGGCAGATCGATCCCGGTCTGCTCGGCGAACTCGTCGAGGTTCAGCAGGCCGTCGACCTCAAGCTCGCCGCTGCGCAAGTGCCGGGGCTGCCCCTCGTCCACGTCGTATTCGTCGCGGATCTCGCCTATCAGTTCCTCTACCAGGTCCTCCAGCGTCACTATGCCCGCGGTGCCGCCGTACTCGTCGAGCACGATGGCCAGGTGGGCGTTCTCGCGCCGCATTTCGGACAGGGCCGACAGCACGGTCTTGCTCGTGGGCACGAACTTCACCGGCCGGCAGACCTCGCCAACCAGGCGCGAGCTGGCCGCTGGGTCGCGGCCGAGGAGGTCCCTGGAGTGCACGAAGCCGATCACGTCGTCGTAAGACTGCTGGTAGACGGGGAATCGCGTGTGCGAGGCGGTCTGCACGATCGCCGCGGCCTCGCTGATCGGCATCGTCGCTGGCAGGAACTCCACCTCCGTCCTGGGCACGAGAACCTCGCGCACCTGCCGTGTGCCGGCGTCGAATACCTCGCTCACGATGTGCCGCTGGTCGGCGGTCAGCGCCTGGTAGCCGGTGACCACGTCACGCAGCTCCTCCTCGGTCATGACGCCGCGGCCGGCGGCCGGGTCGCCGCCGAGCAAGGCGACCACGAAGTTCACACACCGCGACAGCAGCCAGACCAGGGGCGTGGCGAGCGCCGCGAGCCGGTCCAGGACCGGCGCGGCGACCATCGAGACGCGCTCGTTGCGCTGCAGCGCGATCCGCTTCGGCGCAAGCTCACCGAAAACAAGGGTGCAGAACGATATGGCGAGGGTGACGATCGCTATGGACAGAACCGAGGCCAGGCCTGCTGACACGTGGTGAACCAGGGCGGACCTGAGCTTGGCGGCCAGGGTGGCCGCCCCGTATGCCCCGGACAGCAGCGTGGCAAAGGTGACGCCGATCTGGACGGCTGACAGGAACCGGTTGGGGTCCTGGGCGAGCCTGGCGGCCCGCTGACCCCGTTTGCCCCGTTTGGCAAGCGACCGGACCTGGCCATCGCGCAGCGACACCAGGGCCATCTCGGCGGCAGCAAAGAAGCCCCCGATGAGCACGATGACCAGGACAATAAGGACGTCCCAGCCGACAGCATTCACGTGTGGTTCCCTGACCTCGGCAGTTC
Organism: uncultured Actinomycetota bacterium; assembly: GCA_963815375.1. Lineage (GTDB taxonomy): Bacteria > Actinomycetota > Actinomycetes > Streptosporangiales > Streptosporangiaceae > JASHPR01. The sequence continues at coordinate 1,651,924 of CAWFGX010000001.1, forward strand.
GCCCGGCATGGCCCGTCGGCGTCGGCGCGGTGTCCGCCTAGTGTAAGTGAGCCGGCGGCTGATGAGGGGATAGTGATGACCCAGGTACGAGATGACGCGCAGACGATCACGGCGGAACTCGTACGGCTGCGCCGGGACATCCACCGCGAACCGGAGATCGGGCTCACGCTGCCCAGCACCCAGGAGAAGGTGCTGGCAGCGCTCGACGGGCTGCCACTGGAGGTCACTGCGGGACGGTCGCTGAACTCAGTGACTGCGGTACTGCGCGGTGGCCAGCCAGGTGCTGCGCGGCGGTCGGTGCTGCTGCGTGGTGACATGGACGCGCTGCCGGTCGAGGAGAGGACCGGGCTGCCGTACACCTCGCAGGAGAACGGGGTAATGCACGCCTGTGGTCATGACCTGCACACGGCGATGCTGGCAGGCGCTGCGCGGCTGCTGTCGGCCCGGCAGGCAAAGCTCGCCGGAGACGTGATCTTCATGTTCCAGCCCGGCGAAGAGCACGGCTTCGGCGCCCCCCTGATGATCTCCGAAGGGGTCCTGGACGCCGCGGGCACACGGCCGGTCGCGGCATTCGGGCTGCACGTCGTGTCGAGCCTGCTGCCCCTCGGTATGTGTGCGACCCGCGCCGGGACGCTCATGGCCGCGTCTGACACGCTGGAGGTAACGGTCCGCGGCCGCGGTGGCCATGGATCGCGGCCGCACGCGGCATCTGACCCAATTCCGGCGGCGTGCGAGATCGTGACCGCGCTGCAGACGCTGGCCACCCGCCGGTTCGATGTGTTCGACCCGGTCGTGATCACGGTGGGCCGTTTCCAGGCGGGCACGGCGGCCAACGTGATCCCGGACGAGGCGATCTTCCAGGCCACCGTGCGGTCGTTCTCGCCCGCGGCGCGCGCGGCAGTGAAGGAAGCCGCGCTTGGCATGGCGCGGGGAATCGCCTCGGCGCACGGGCTGTCCGCCGACGCGGAGTTCGTCGACGGGTACCCGGTCACGGTCAACGACGCTGACGAGACGGCCTTTGCCGAGCAGACCGTGACCGAGGTTCTGGGCAGCGACCGGCTCGTGCCGATGACTGACCCGCTCACCGGCTCTGAGGACTTCTCGTACGTTCTGGAGCAGGTGCCGGGTGCGTTCCTGTTCCTGGGCGCCTGCCCGCCGGGCGCTGACCCGGCCTCGGCCCCGTTCAATCACTCGGCCGAGGCGGTCTTTGACGACGCAGTGCTGGGCGACGGCGCCGCCTTGCTGGCCGAGCTAGCCCTGCGCCGTCTCGCGGCGGCCGCCGCAGGTTAGCTACAGGGTCGCGATGTCGGCTTGCTTGGCGCGGACGGCCTCGGCTGCCTCGCGCAGCGACGCCAGTTCCTGCTCCGTCAGGTCCCGCTCCACGACACGGCGCACCCCGGCCCGGCCGATCTCGGCCTCGACGCCGAGGTACACGCCGGAGATGCCGTACTCACCGTCCACCCATGCGCAGACGGGCAGCACCGAGCCGGCGTCCTCGGCCACGGCCCGCGCCATCGTGGCCGCGGCTGCCGACGGCGCGTAATAGGCCGAACCGGTCTTCAGCAGGCCGTTGATCTCGGCACCGCCGTCCCGGGTGCGCTGTACCAGTGCCTGGATATCGGCGTCAGGCAGCAGGTCGGTCAGTGGCTTCCCGTCCACGGAGCACGCCGAGGGGACCGGGACCATCGTGTCGCCGTGCGAGCCCAGCGTGAGCGTGCGCACGGACCCGACGGGCACGCCGAGGCGCTCGGCGGCGAAGTAGCTGAACCTGGCGGTGTCGAGCATGCCCGCCTGGCCCATTACCCGGTGTGACGGGAACCCCGAGACCTTCGCGGTCAGCGCGGTCATCTCGTCCAGCGGATTGGAGACCACGATCAGCACAGCCTCGGGGGCATGCTTGACGATCTGCTCGGTCACGCTGCGAACGATCTTCGTATTGACTCCGAGCAGGTCCATCCGGCTCATGCCGGGCTTGCGCGGCAGGCCCGCGGTGATCACCACGATGTCCGACCCTGCGATGGCCTCATAGCCCTCGCCCTCCGGGCCGGTGGTCTGTCCGGTGACCTTGGTCTCGAAACCCTCGATCGGCCGCGACTGGCTCATGTCCAGCGCCAGCCCCTCGGGCTTGCCCTCGATGATGTCGGTGAGCACGACCTCGTCGAAGATGTCGTACTCGGCGAGCCGCTGCGCGGTGGTCGAGCCGTAGAAGCCTGCCCCGACGACAGTTGCCTTCCCGGTACGGGTCATCTCTCCTGCCCTCTCGCGTGCGTAGATCGTCAGTTGGCTGTGCCGGCGCTCGGCGGCCGACGCTGTCCAGACCCGCTACTGGCCGGCCCGCGCGGCCTGCAGGTTCTCGTCGAGCGCGGCCAGGAACTCCTCCGTGGTCAGGAACGGCGTCCCGCCGCCCACCAGCAGCGCCAGGTCCTTAGTCATCTTGCCGCTGACCACGGTGTCCACGCACACCCGCTCCAGCATCTCAGCAAAGGCCGTGACCTCGGGCGTGCCGTCCAGCTTGCCCCGGTGGGCCAGGCCGCGGGTCCAGGCGAAGATCGAGGCGATCGGGTTCGTGGACGTGGGCTTGCCCTGCTGGTGCTGGCGGTAGTGGCGGGTGACCGTGCCGTGCGCCGCCTCGGCCTCGACGGTGGACCCGTCGGGCGTCATCAGCACGCTAGACATCAGCCCGAGCGAGCCGTACCCCTGGGCCACGATGTCGGACTCGACGTCGCCGTCGTAGTTCTTGCACGCCCAGACGATGCCGCCCTCGCCTTTAATGACCTGGGCGACCATGTCGTCGATCAGCCGGTGGTCGTAGGTGATCCCGGCGGACTCGAACTCCGACTTGAACTCGGACTCGAAGATCTCCGCGAAGATGTCCTTGAACCGTCCGTCATAAGCCTTGAGGATCGTGTTCTTGGTGGACAGGTAGAGCGGGTACCGGCGGTCGAGCGCGTAGCGCATCGTGGCACGCGCGAAGTCCCGGATCGAGTCGTCGAAGTTGTACATGCCCATCGTGACGCCGCCGCCCTCGAACCGCGCCACCTGCAGCTCGGTGCGCTCGCGGGACGGGTCGTCCGGCGCATAGGAGATGGTCACGGTGCCGGGGCCGGGGACGACGAAGTCGGTGGCGCGGTACTGGTCGCCGTGGGCGTGACGGCCGATGATGATCGGCTTGGTCCAGCCAGGCACGAAGCGCGGGATGCTGGACACGACGATCGGCTCGCGGAAGACGACCCCGCCGAGGATGTTGCGGATGGTGCCGTTCGGCGAGCGCCACATCTTCTTCAGCCCGAACTCCTCCACCCGGGCCTCGTCCGGCGTGATTGTGGCGCATTTCACGCCCACTCCATGCCGCTTAATCGCGTTCGCCGCGTCGATGGTGACCTGGTCATCGGTCTTGTCCCTGTTCTGGACGGACAGGTCGTAGTAGTCGAGGTCGATATCGAGGTAGGGCAGGATCAGCTGCTCCCTGATGAAGTGCCAGATGATCCTGGTCATCTCGTCGCCGTCGATCTCGACGACGGGATTCACTACCTTGATCTTGGACATGTCGTTACGTTCCCTTCGTCATCCGAGCGCTGCCGCGGCGCTTCGTGCCCTGGGCGGGGCGCCCGGTTCACGACTGCACAGGCAGCACCAGCCCGGCCGCGAGCACGCCGGCACCGAGGGCTGTCAGGATCACCACGTCAGCCAGCCGGCTGCGAGTCACCAGCATGCCCGCGCGGCGCTCGGGCAACATCAGCCTGGCCAGGGCGGCGGCGAGCACTATTCCAGCCACCGCCAACGTACCCCCTCTGGCGTTCTGTCCGCTCTGCCGCATCCACACGAGCACTGCCGCCAGGCCGCAGATGACGATCATGTACGGAAGATGCCGCCCCCGAGGCGCCGAGTGCCTCACTCTGTCTGCTCTGCGCCGCCGGGCCGCTGTGCTTGCCGCGCGGCCACCGGCCTCTGTGCTTGCCGCGCGGCCTCCGGCCGCTGTGGCGTGGTGCCTTCCCTCGTCGCTCGTTGTGGTCGCTCCTCGGTCCCATGAGCTAGCCGGGGGACGACCCCTCAATCCCCGAGCCCGCCACACTGCGCCCGGTGACGCAGCCGCTTTAGCCCACTTTATCCCCTTCGGGCCGCGCGACGGAGCGTAAGGCTCCAGGTATGGCCGCGCAATCGGTTGGCCACGGCGCGGTACAACGAGCGTCAAGAAGGGTAACTGGATAGTGACATCTCAGTGGCTAGTCCGGCAGGCAGGAGGGCGGGCATGGACGGGCCTTACATCCGGGTGGAGGACAGCGGCCTCATGATGCCGCTGCGCGAGGATGTGACCACCATCGGGCGCGGCAGGTCGGTAGACGTCCGCCTTTCTGATCCGAGCGTGTCCAGGCTGCACGCCGAGATCATTCGTCGCGGACCCTATGCCTACGTAACGGATCTCGGATTATCACGCAACGGCACCCGGGTTAATGGCCGCCTGGTAGCGCGGCGGCTGCTGGAGGACGGTGACGTGGTGAGCTTCGGCGCGGCCCGGTGCCGGGTGCTCGGCATCGCCGCTGAGGACTTCACCGCCGAGGTGGAGCTGCGGCGGCCGTCAGCACCCGAGCTCACCCGCCGGGAGCTTGACGTCCTCACCTCGCTGTGCCGCCCGGCCCTGTCCGACGAGGCGTTCGTCGCCCCCGGTACCGCGCGGGAAATCGCTGCGGACCTGGTGGTAACCGAGGCAGCGGTCAAGCAGCACCTGCTCCGGCTCTACCAGAAGTTCCGGATTCCCGAGGGAACGAACCGCCGTGTGCGCCTGGCCAACGAGGTGGTTGCGCTTGGCATCGTGCGTCCGCTGCCACCCACTGACAAGTCCCACAGGGCGGCACCGGCCGACGGTGACCACCGTGTGGCCCGGGCTGACGGCGACAGCACGGCGGTCCGGGCCGGCCGCGAGCAGCTCCCGGCACGGGCTGACGGCGATGGCAGGACTGTCCGGGCCAACGGCGATCGGCGGGTGACACGAGCGGGTCGCGACGGCGGGCCTGTCCGGGCCGACAGCGCACGGCGCGCGGCGGCCCCGCCAGTTTTCCCCGCGCACCGCAAGCGCGCGAGCTGAGCCTGGCCTGCGCTGGCCGGGGGTGCTGTCACCCTCCGGCCGGCACTGGCCGGCCAAACGCCTTCAGTGCCTGGTTCCTGATGTCGTGGGCCAGGTTGGCGACCCACTGAAAGTGCTGCAGCCACCCGGGAATGTTGCCAGCTGGCCAGAAGAACGGAGAATGCGATCCCGCCACCGCGATCAGTGCCAGGGCTGTCGCGCCGACGACGGCGACTGCGATCGCGGCGCTGAGCGGGCTGCCCGCGACGACGTCGAACAACTTCCGCATGGGCTTGCGGGAGCTGCCGGAACCGGGGCCAAGGAAGTAGAACGCGACCAGTGCGCCTGCGCCGAATGCCAGCGCAGCGGCGACCGGATGGCCGGGCACGGCTGCGATGGTGATCACCGCGGCCGCGGCGGCTATGACCAGCGCCAGCGGCGCGAGCAGCAGCAACCTGATCACCGACCAGGCCAGGGACGCCGGGAACATGAACGCGGCCAGCACCGCATCGCTGACCCGCACTCCCCGGCGTGACCGCTGAGCTGACAGCCGGCCCGTCGTCCGGCCGACCGCCCGCAGCGCCGTCAGCGCGATGAGCGCCGCGACCGTGCCCGCGACAGGGAACGAGATGCTGGCCGCGACCGCGGCGACCACAACGCCCGCGACCAGCAGCGGGCAGGCCGGCGAGTGGCCGGCCCGCCGGGCCGCCGTCCCATCCCCGGCGCGCGCCGGTGGCGGCGCCCCGCCATTCGGCGCGTACCGCACAGGAGGCAGCACGTCCGAGTAGCCCTGCGGCAGCCGGCCGTTGCCGGCCGCGGCTCCAGCCGGCATCGCTGGAGCGGCACCCACGGCTCCGGCCAGCGCGGCGGGCGCAGGCCTGTCGGCGATTGTTCCTGCTGGTGCCTGCCCGGGATAGCGGCCGCCCCAATCCCCCCGCTGTGCCAGCAGCGGCGCGGCCGTGGCCGCCACGGCCCCGGGCACCAGCGAGGAGGGGTCAAGCGACGCGGTTCGCAGGACCAGGTCGGTCGCGGTAGGCCTGCCGGCCGGATCCCGGGACAGCGCCCGCGTGACCAGGTCGAGCAACGGCAGCGGGAAGCCGCCAAGGTCGGGCTGCCCGTTGATGATCCGGTAGAAGATCGTCTCGAAGGCCCCGGTGCCGAACGGTGCGCGGCCGGTAGCCGCGTAGGCGACCGTGGCCGCCCAGGAGTGCACGTCCGACGCGGGCCCGCTGAGGCCGCCCTCGATCACCTCGGGCGCCAGGTACCCCGGTGTGCCCATGAACATGCCGGTCTGGGTGAGCCGGGTGGCCTCAGCGGCCTGCGCGATCCCGAAGTCGATCACCACCGGCTCGCCGTGGGAGATCATGACATTGCCAGGCTTGAGGTCGCGGTGGACCACGCCGACCGCGTGAATGGCGGCCAGGGCCAGCGACAGGCCCGAGGCCAGCCGGGACAGCTTCTCTCCGGTCAGCGGTCCCTCGTCGGTGACGACGCGTTCCAGGGTCTGGCCGTCGACGTACCTGGTCACGATGTATGGCGTGTCGCAGTTCACGTCGGCGTCGATGACCTCGGCGACAAACGGGCTGCGCACGCGGCGCATCGTCTCGACCTCGCGGGCCAGCCGCCGCCGGGCGTTCGGGTCGGCCGCCACCGCAGGCCGCAGCGCCTTGACCGCGACCTTGTGCTGGCCGGAGTCTGAGGCCAGGTAGACAACGCCCATCCCACCCTCGCCGAGGCGCTCGATCAGGCGGTAGGGCCCCAGCCTGGCCGGCGTGTGGTTCTGCGCTGTCATGACCTCACCAGCCTACGGACTAATCCGGCCGATAAGCATCGGCTGGGGAGGAAGAAGAGGGGGCGCACCCTCGGGCACGCGCGCCGCCGCTAGGTTCCGGCCACCAGGCGCCGCAGCGCCCTGGCCGCCTCGGCGTTCTGTTCTGCATGCTCGACAAGTGTCCTGGCGAGTTCTTCCGCCCAGGTGCCGAGCTGGACCTGCTGCCGCGATAGCACCACCCCGCGCACCTCACTGCAGATCTCGGCAACGGGAGCCCCGCGCTGCAGGCCGAGCGTCATCACCCGGTCCCCCAGTCTCACGGTGATCTTGGAGACCTGGCCAGAACGGCCATGGATCCGGTCGGACATGCTCGGCCGGGCTCGATCCACAGTCACGCATCCGGCCGGAAGTGCATCACCCAGCGACTCGGTGAGCACCCGGGCGTAGACGGCGACGTCGGCGCTGTCAGCGCGGAGCGCCGCAGTGACCATGTCAAGGTCAGGCGACGGGCCGCCAGGGCCGCTGTCCGGCTCAGTCACCGTCCGGCCCGCCCGGTGCGCGCGTTTTGCCAGCACTGAGCCGCCGCGCGGCGGCCCGGCCGACGCGCGCGCTTTGACTAGCACTGAGAACTTTGTGGCCGACAGTTCGTGTGCGCATGATCGTGGCTCCTCAGGACACATGCACCAACGCCGTATGGATGCCGCGCCACGATCTTACGCTGACCGCGGCCGGCGGCTGCCCGGGATCAGTCGCCGGCCCCTCGGCTGGTGCTACTCGCTTGACCCTCGCGGCGCTGAGACTCGCTGCCAGCCGTTCAGGAATCCTCTGACCTCGATCTCGCTGTATCTGCGGTGACCTCCGGGGGTACGGATCGACGACAGCTTGCCGCCGCGTGCCCACCGGGTGACGGTCTTCGGGTCTACCCGCAGCATCGCGGCAACCTCTGCTGGGGTCAGCAGGCGGCTCTCCGGCTTGATCTGAGATCTCACGATCGGTGGTCCTCTCACGCTCGGGGGTAACGGACTGATGACGGAACGTAACGATAGTTGCACGTTACTCACCGCCAGCGTTCTATCACAGGATGTCACATCCCCCAGGGGTTTTGCTGGCGTTCTGCCTGGCACAAGGAGAAATTTCCGGGCCGGCCCGTGTTGTCCACCCATGGCAGTGCCACGGCTGGCACAGTGGTTTACTTGCGCCCCGTAGTTACTCAGACACTCTGCGCTGCAACCGCGTCGGGGAGCCTACTAGAGCGGGAAGACGCCCATCCACCGGATCGCAACGACTGTGAATGGACAATGCGCTTTCGCTCGGCAGCTGCCCCCAGCAACACGAATGGTCCGACCCATGCTGTCGAGCGAGGCTAGAAAGTGCTGACCGCTTAGCGGAGGTCGCCTGAACTCAGGCCTGCGGGTGCCTCTGGCAGCGCGACCAGGCCCATTTCCGCCGGGTCGGCTAGCAGCGGATGCTGTGGCAGCACCCGGACCGTGTAGCCGAACGGACCCGGGCGCGCCAGTTCAGCCTCGCCCGCGTAGCGGGCAGGCGAACTGCCCGAGGGCTCCGTCTCCAGGTCAAGGTCAGCGAACGACGGGTCGATGATCTCGTCGTCGTCCCCGGCGCGGCCGTACACCACCTGGACGGCCACATCGTGTGGCGACAGGTCACCGAGCCCGACGCTCGCCCGCACCGCCAGCCGCGCGCCAGGGCCCTGCTCGCCGTCGTCGGCCTCGACGTGCTCGATTGTGACCGCGGGCCAGGCCTTGGTGACCCGCTCCTTCCAGGCAGCGAGGCTGCGTGCGCCCCCGAACGGGCCCTCGCCAACGGCCAGCGCCCGCGACGACTGGGCCGCAGGCAGGTAGAACTCAGTCACGTACTCCCGCACCATCCGGGTCGCCTGCGCCAGGGGGCCAAGGGTCCGCAGCGTGTGCGCCGCCATCTCCAGCCACCGGCGCGGCAGCCCGTCGGCGTCCCGGTCGTAGAACAGCGGCGCCACGGACTGACCCAGCAGGTCATACAGTGCGGCCGCTTCCAGATCGTCCCGGCGGTCGGGGTCGGCCACCCCGTCAGCCGACGGGATGGCCCAGCCGTTGTTACCGTCGTACCACTCGTCCCACCAGCCATCGAGGATCGACAGGTTAAGGGCACCGTTCAGCGCTGCCTTCATCCCTGAGGTGCCGCACGCCTCGAGCGGGCGCAGCGGGTTGTTCAGCCAGACGTCGCAGCCCTGCACCATGGCGCGGGCGAGCGCCATGTCGTAGTCGGGCAGGAACACGATGCGGTGCCGAACTCGCGGATCGTCGCAGAACCGGACCATCTGCTGGATCATGAGCTTGCCGCCGTCGTCGGCCGGGTGGGCCTTGCCGGCGATCACAAACTGGATCGGCCGTTCCGGGTCGATCAGCAGCTCGGTGAATCGCTCGGGATCGGTCAGCATCATCGTCAGGCGCTTGTACGACGGGACGCGGCGGGCGAAGCCGATCGTCAGCACGTCCTCGTCCAGCACGTCGTCGATCCAGGTCAGCTCCGCGTCCGATGCGCCGCGCTGGATCCACGACGCCCGCAGCCGCCGCCTGGACTCCTCGATCAGCCTGCGCCGCAGCAGGCGGCGTATCCCGAAGATCGCCGCTGGGTCCGCCGCCGCCCGCTCCCAGGCGGCCGCGTCCTCGGCGGGCTCCTGAGCATGGCCGCCGCGGGCCTGGCTCATGATCTCGGGGGCCACCCAGGTCGGCCCGTGGACCCCGTTGGTGACCGACCCGATCGGCACCTGGTCGGCATCGAAGCCGGGCCACAGCCCCGTGAACATCTCCCGGCTGACCTCGCCGTGCAGGCGGCTGACTCCGTTGACGCGCTGGGCCAGCCGCATCCCCATGACCGCCATGTTGAACACGGTGTCGTCCCCGCCGGGGAAGGTCTCCGCCCCGAGCTCCAGCACCCGCTCGCACGGCAGCGCCGGGTCCCCGGCCTCGCTGAACTGCTTGGCCACGAGCTCCTTGCTGAACCTGTCGATGCCAGCGGGCACCGGGGTATGCGTGGTGAACACGGTGCCGGCCCGGCACATCACCCTTGCCTCGTCGAAGCTGAGACCCTGCTCGACGTACTCGCGGATCCGCTCGAGGCCGAGGAAGCCAGCATGGCCCTCGTTGGTGTGGAAGACCTCGGGCTCAGGGTGCGACGTGATCGCGCAGAACGCCCGTACCGCCCGCATCCCGCCGATCCCCAGCAGCAGTTCCTGGCGCAGCCGGTGCTCGCTGCCGCCGCCGTACAGCCGGTCCGTGACCTCGCGAAGCGCCGGGTCGTTCTCCTCCACGTAGGAGTCGAGGAGCAGCAGCGGGACCCGGCCGACCTGGGCGATCCACACCTGCGCGGCCACGGCCACGCCGTCGGCAAGGGCCACGCTGACGCGCACCGGCGCGCCGCCCGAGTCCCGCAGCAACGTGAGCGGAAGCCCGTTTGGGTCACCCGCTGGGTAGCGTTCCGTCTGCCATCCCTCAGCCGACAAGGACTGGGTGAAGTAGCCGTGCCGGTAGAGCAGGCCCACCCCGACCAGCGGCACGCCGAGGTCACTGCTGGCCTTCAGGTGATCGCCGGCCAGGATGCCAAGGCCGCCGGAGTACTGCGGCAGGGCCGAGGTGATCCCGTACTCGGGCGAGAAGTAGGCCACGCAGGCCGGCGCCCCGGCCAGTCCGCCGGTCTGGTACCAGCGCGGGCCGGTGGTGTACTCGCGCAGGTCGTCCACGGCGTCGCTGAGCCGCCGCAGGAAACGCTTGTCGTTGGCGAGGCTCGCCAGGCGCTCGGGCGGGACCTCGGCCAGTAGCGGCAGCGGCTCCCGGCCCACGCGCTCCCAGACTTGGGGATCGATCGCTGCGAACAAGTCAAGCGCCTCGGCATGCCAGGACCAGCGCAGATTCATCATCAGCCCGCGGAGAGGCGCGAGCGCCTCGGGCAGCTGGGGCCGGACAGTAAACCGGCGGATAGCTCTCACGAGGAGCGACCCTAATGGGTGCGGCGAGCGTTCCTGACACCGACGCAGTAGCTTGTCGTAAATGATCGGCAGGATTCCCATTGCGGATGTGCAGCCCGTGGTCGCCTGCGGGCGCCGCCCGGCCCGGGCGGTCACCGGCGAGTCGTTCGAAGTGAGCGCGACCGTGTTCGGCATCGGGCATGAGACCATAGGCGCCGGCGTGGTCCTGACCGGCCCTGACGGCCGCCGCCGGCCGCTGGTGGCGATGCGGGAGATCGCCGAGGGCACCGACCGGTGGGCCGCCGAGGTCACGGTCACCTCGGAGGGCACCTGGCAGTTCGAGGTCGAGGCGTGGGTGGATCCCATCGCCCGGTGGCGGCACGACGCGGCGATCAAGCTGCCGCTCGGCCAGGACACCGAGCTGACGCTGGCTGACGGCGCGCTGCTGTTCGAGCGGGCCGCCGCCCAGATCCGCGCCCCGCGTCCCGGATCAGCCCAGCAGCGCGAGCGGGCCTCGGCCTCCCGGGCGGCACTGGAAGCCCTGGCCGCCACACTGCGCGACTCCTCCAGGCCGGCCCTGGACCGGCTCGGCGAGGCCAGCCGCGAGGAGATCACCGCGATCCTGGCCGCGTTCCCGCTGCGCAACCCGCTGAGCCGCTCCGGCGGCTACAAGGTGCTCGTGCAGCGGCAGCGCGCGCTGTACGGCTCGTGGTACGAGTTCTTCCCCCGCTCCGAAGGAGCGACGGCCGGCGACGGCCTGCACGACCCGCCGAAGTCCGGGACGCTGCGGTCGGCCGCCTGCCGTCTGGACGCGGTCGCGGCGATGGGCTTCGACATCGTCTACATACCGCCTGTCCACCCGATCGGGACCACCGCGCGGAAAGGCCCGAACAATTCACTGAACGCAGGTCCGCACGACCCTGGGTCGCCATGGGCAATCGGGTCGCCAGCAGGAGGGCACGACGCGATCCACCCGGACCTGGGAACGCTGGCGGACTTCGACGCGTTCGTCGGCCGCGCCGGCGAGCTAGGCCTCGAGGTCGCGATGGATCTCGCGATCCAGACGTCGCCAGACCACCCGTGGGCCACTGGGCACCCCGAGTGGTTCACCCGGCGCGCCGACGGCTCGATCGCGTACGCAGAGAACCCGCCCAAAAAGTACCAGGACATCTTCCCGGTCAATTTCGACACCGATCCCGAGGGGATCTACACCGAGGTCCTGCGGGTCGTCCGGCACTGGATGGCCCACGGGATCCGGGTCTTCCGCGTGGACAACCCGCATACCAAGCCGCTGTCGTTCTGGGAGCGGCTGCTCGCCGAGGTCGCCGCCACCGATCCGGATGTGCTGTTCCTGGCCGAGGCATTCACCAGGCCAGCGATGATGCACGCCCTGGCCCAGATCGGGTTCCACCAGTCCTACACGTACTTCACCTGGCGGAACTCGGCCTGGGAGCTAACCGAGTACCTGCAGGAGCTGTCCGGCCCGGCCGCCGCCTACATGCGGCCGAACTTCTTCGTCAACACCCCGGACATCCTGCACGAGTACCTCACCCGCGGCGGGCCGGCGGCGTTCCGGGTCCGGGCGGTGCTCGCCGCGACGCTCTCGCCGACCTGGGGCGTGTACTCGGGCTATGAGCTGTGCGAGAACGTCCCGATCGTCCCGGGCAGCGAGGAGTACCTGGACTCGGAGAAGTACCAGTACCGGCCACGGGACTGGGAGCACGCCGCGAGCATCCTGCCGCCGCAGGAGGACATCTCGCCGTTCATCACCCGCCTCAACCTGCTGCGCAAGGCGCATCCAGCTCTGCACTGGCTCCGGAACCTGCGTTTTCACTACTGCGACAATCCGGAGATACTCTGCTTCTCAAAGACCACCAGGCCGGGCGCTGTATCACCGGGTCCTGCGCAACCCGGCACCGTGGCAGGCGGCGAGGGCGACACGGTTCTTGTCGTGGTAAATATCGACCCGCACCACCCTCGGGAGGCTACAGTCTGGCTCAACATACCGGCACTCGGGTTCAGCGCCGACACCGAGCTCATGTGTACCGACGAGCTCACTGGCGAGTCGTACCGCTGGGGCCAGGCGAATTATGTGCGACTCGACCCGGCAACGGCACCGGCGCACATCTTCGCCGTAACCCCCGCCTCCGGCTAGGCGGGCAGCCCGTGGCTGCCGGTATTGGTGCACGTACATGTAACGAACGCCGCGCACGCGAGACATATATCTCGACGCAGCCCGGACCAGGGGAGACGCCGTGGGTACACGAGGATGGCCGACGTCATTCGGACACATAGGCCAGCCGCTGCCCGCATTCAAGCCCGGATCGGCCGCCGCGCCGAGCGAGCCGGTACCGGACTCCTTCTCCTTCGCCCAGCCGCGCGACCCCCGCTGGTATCAGCACGCGGTGTTCTACGAGGTGCTGGTCCGCGGCTTTCACGACTCGAACGGCGACGGCACAGGTGACATCAAAGGCCTTACCTCCAGGCTCGATTACCTGCAATGGCTGGGCATTGACTGCATATGGCTGCTGCCCATTTATGAGTCGCCACTTCGAGACGGCGGCTATGACATCTCGGACTTCATGAAGATACTTCCCGAATTCGGGAACATCGGGGATTTCGTTGAGCTGGTGGAGGAATCTCACAAGCGCGGCATCCGGGTCATCGCCGACCTGGTCATGAACCACACCAGCGACGGGCATCCCTGGTTCCAGGCCTCACGGACTGACCCCGACGGGCCGTTCGGCGACTTTTATGTGTGGTCTGACACCGACGACCGATACGGCGAGGCCCGGGTCATCTTCGTCGACACCGAGCAGTCGAACTGGACCTTCGACCAGGTCCGGGGGCAGTACTACTGGCACAGGTTCTTCTCGCACCAGCCGGACCTCAACTACGAGAACCCTCAGGTCCAGGACGCCATGCTCGAGGTGCTGCGGTTCTGGCTGGACCTCGGCATCGACGGGTTCCGGCTGGACGCCGTGCCTTACCTGTACGAGCGCGAGGGCACCAACTGCGAGAACCTCAAGGAGACGCACGAGTACCTGAAGCGGGTCCGGTCCGAGGTGGACCGGCTCTACCCGGACCGGGTTCTGCTGGCCGAGGCCAACCAGTGGCCAGCCGACGTGGTCGAGTACTTCGGCGACCCCGAGGTCGGCGGCGACGAATGCCACATGGCTTTCCACTTCCCGCTGATGCCGCGCATCTTCATGGCCGTGCGGCGGGAGCAGCGCTACCCGATCTCAGAGATCCTGGCCCAGACCCCGCCGATCCCTTCCGGCTGCCAGTGGGGCATTTTCCTGCGCAACCACGACGAGCTGACGCTGGAAATGGTCGCCGACGACGAGCGCGACTACATGTACGCGGAGTACGCCAGGGACCCGCGGATGAAGGCGAACATCGGCATCCGCCGCAGGCTCGCCCCGCTGCTGGACAACGACCGGAACCAGCTTGAGCTGTTTACCGCGCTGCTGCTGTCACTGCCGGGATCGCCGGTGCTGTACTACGGCGACGAGATCGGCATGGGCGACAACATCTGGCTCGGCGACCGCGACGGTGTGCGGACGGCGATGCAGTGGACCCCCGACCGCAACGCCGGCTTCTCGGTCTGCGACCCGGCCCGGCTCTACCTCCCGCTGATCATGGACCCGATCTACGGGTACCAGGCGCTCAACGTCGAGGCGCAGGAACGCAACGGCGGCTCCTTGCTGCACTGGACCCGGCGCATGATCGAGATCAGGAAGAGGCACCCGGTGTTCGGGCACGGCGGCTTCGAGGAGCTGAACTCCTCCAACCCGAGCATCCTGGCGTTCGTTCGCGACTACCAGCAGCCCGAGGGCATGGAGGGCGCGCCGCCAGGCGACACCGACGCGATCCTGTGCGTCAACAACCTGTCCAGGTTCCCGCAGCCGGTCGAGCTCGACCTGCGCCGGTTCAAGGGCATCACGCCGGTTGAGTGCATGGGCGGCGTCGTGTTCCCGGCCATCGGTGAGCTCACCTACCTGCTGACCCTGCCCGGGCACGGTTTCTACTGGTTCCAGCTTCCGCCGCCCACCCCCCGCCCCGACACCACCGGCCCGCTCCCGGCCATCCGCTCCGAGGCGACCGGCCCGCTGCCCACGATGCGCGGTGAGATGCCGGGGCAGCTGTAGCGGCTAGCGCGCAGCCACGGCGCTGGGCACGCCAAGCTCAGCCGCGACCGCACGCCAGGCGGCCAGGGCTGTGTCCACGTCCTGTGACGTCACGTCGCAGTGAGTGAGCATCCGGACCCGGCCAGCGAGCATGGTGACCAGCACGCCGCTGGCGGCCAGGCCCTCACGCCACTGCGCTGCGTCGTGACCTGTGCTGGCAACGTCGACGAACACGATGTTGGTCTGTACTCCGGCTGGATCCAGCGCCTGCGGCAGGATCTCGGCGATGCCCTCGGCCAGGCGGCGGGCATTGGCGTGGTCCTCGTGCAGCCGCCCCGGCCCTTCTCGCAGGGCGATGAGCCCGGCCGCCGCCACGATCCCGGCCTGCCGCCAGGCTGCGCCGTACAGCACCTTCAGCCGCCGGGCCTCCCGGATGAACTCGGCGTCCCCCGCCAGCAGCGACCCGATCGGTGCACCCAAGCCTTTGGACACGCAGAACATGAGCGCGTCAGCGGACGCTGCGTAGTCCGCTACGGTCGCGCCGGCCACGGCAGCGGCGTTGAAGATCCGCGCGCCGTCCAGGTACAGCGGCACGCCCCGGTCGGCGCAGACGGCGGCGATGCCGGCCAGGCCGGCCACTGGCAGCACCGTTCCGCCGCCCATCTGGTGGGTGTTCTCGACCGCTACGAGGTCCGCGACGTCAACGTCGTACGGGTCCGGTGCCAGTGCCGCTGCAACCTGGTCGGCGTGCAGCAGGCCGCGTGGCCCCCCGGAAACGCGACGGAACGCGATCCCGGACATCACCGCTGACGAGGTCACCTCGGCCCGGGTGACATGGGCATTCTGCTCGCACACCACGAAGTGCCCAGGCCGTGCGAGCACGTGCATCGCTATCTGGTTGCACAGTGTGCCCGTAGGCAGGTACAGCGCGGCCTGTTTTCCGGTCACCTCGGCCGCTGCATCCTGCAGCCGGTTGACGGTCGGGTCGTCTCCGTACCAGTCATCGCCCACCTCGGCGTCGGCCATTGCCTTGCGCATGACCGCCGACGGCCTGGTGACCGTGTCTGACCGAAGATCGATGTACCCGCTCATCCCGGCTCCCGTCTGTCCCGTCCCGCCCGTTTGCTGTCCGCCGCTGCCCGCGCCGTAGTGTGTCCCAGTGCTGTTGCAACGTGTTGTCACCCCGCCGCTGGCTACAGCAACAGTAGGTGCCCGCGGCGGCGTTGCGCGTTCCCCGGATCATCGGCGAGCTAGTGGGTAGACCTTGAACCATGGCAATTGAGGACACATTGGCACGGTGGCTGCCTGCTCAGCGCTGGTACTCGGGCACCGCCGCGATCGGTGACCTCTCCATTACAGCCGACACCACTCTGGCTACGGGCGATCCCGAGCTCCGGCACCTGATCGTGACGGTGCCGCGCAACAGCCAGGCGGGGGGGTCCTGGGAGTCGTCCCCCGTGGCCGGCATCGCCAGAGGTTTCGGCGGGTCAGCCCCCCAGGCTAGGACAGATGCCACGTACCAGGTAATCGCGGGGATGCGCCCGGACGTGCCCGCACCGCTGCAGCGAGCGGTCATCGGCCCGGCTGGCCCGGACGGGACAGCCTACGACGCGCTGTACGATCCCGCGCTCGCGAGGCTGCTGCTGCGCGGCATAGCGGAGCAGGAGACTGTCGGCCCGCTGAGGTTCGCCATAGAGCCCGGCGCGGGCATCGACACCGGGCTGGACAGCGTCGTGCTGGCAGGCGAGCAGAGCAACACCAGTCTGGTCTTCGGCCAGTCGGCCATCCTCAAGGTGTTCCGCCGGCTCTTCCCTGGCCAGCACCCCGACCTCGAGGTGCCCAGGGCGCTGGCCCGTCGCGGCTCACGGCACGTAGCCGAGCCTCTCGGCTGGATCGAGACCTGGACAAGCTCCGGCGAAGTGGTGGTGCTCGCGATCCTGTCCCGGTACCTGCCCGGGGCCAGCGACGGCTGGACGCTGGCATCAGCCAGCCTGCGCGACGTGTTCGCAGCGGTCGATTCCTCAGACGGCAACCCGGGGAGCTCTGATCAGACCGCCAATTTCGCGAATGAAGCGTTCCAGCTCGGTGCGGCCACCGCAGAGGTGCACGCCGACATGGCAGTCGTCTTCGGTATCGCCGAGATCCCTGAGGGGTACGCCGAACTGGCTGGCCAGATGGCGTCGCGGCTGGAGGCGGCACTGGAAGAGGTACCCGAGCTCGCCCTGTACGCCAGCAGCCTGCGCGACAGTTACGCCAGCCTGGGTGCACTGCCCGGGCCGCTGCCTGTGCAGCGGGTCCACGGCGACTACCACCTCGGTCAGGTGCTTCGCACCGCGGCCGGATGGGTCCTGCTGGACTTCGAGGGCGAGCCGTCGGTACCGCTGCGGCAGCGGCGTGCCCGCGGGCCAGCACTGCGCGACGTCGCCGGCATGCTCCGGTCGTTCGACTACGCTGCCAGGCATCAGCTACTGGACCACCCCGACGCCGCCCGCTTCAGCGACGCCGCTGACGCCTGGGAGCGCCGCTGCCAGGGGGCGTTCTGCGACGGTTACGCCGCCGCAGCTGGGGTGGACCCGCGAGTAAGCGGCATCATGCTGCGCGCGCTGATGCTCGACAAGGCCGTGTACGAGACGGTCTACGAAGCGCGGCACCGCCCGTCCTGGCTGCCCATCCCGCTCGGCTCGATTGCGAAGGCCCAATGACATCCAGCACAGACGAGCCCAGCCACACCGAGATCGACCAGGTCGTGGCCGGAACGCATCACGACCCGCACTCGGTCCTCGGCGCCCACCCGGGCCCGGGGGGCACGGTGGTCCGCGCGCTGCGCCCGCTCGCTGCCTCGGTGGCGGTCGTGCTGCCAGACGGGCGCCGGTTCCCCATGAACCACGTCCACCAGGGCGTGTTCGAGGTCATGATCCCGGCCAGCCAGGTGCCCGACTACCGCATCGCCGTCGCCTACCCGGCTCCTGAAGCGACTGGGGCGGAGGGAACTACTCTGCCCGAGACGATCAGCGACGACCCGTACCGGCACCTGCCCACACTCGGCGAGCTCGACCTGCACCTGATCGCCGAGGGCAGGCACGAACAGCTGTGGCAGGTCCTTGGCGCCCGCGTCAATGAGAAAGCTGCCGGCACCGGGTTCGCCGTCTGGGCACCGAACGCCCGCGGCGTGCGGGTGATCGGCGACTTCAACCACTGGGACGGACGCGGGCACCCGATGCGCTCGCTGGGCTCGTCGGGCATCTGGGAACTGTTCGTGCCCGGAGTCGACGCTGGCACCAGGTACAAGTACGACATCTGCGGGCCAGACGGCAGCTGGCACCGCAAGGCCGACCCCATGGCCGCGCTGGCCGAGCGGCCGCCCGCGACCGCGTCGGTGGTGTTCCAGTCCCAGTACGAGTGGGGCGACCAGGCGTGGATGGCGGCCCGGGCTCGCCGTGACCCGCTCAGCCAGCCGATGAGCGCCTATGAGGTGCACCTGGGCTCGTGGCGGCCCGGTCTTTCCTATACCGAGCTGGCCGACCAGCTCACCGCGTACGTCAGTGATCTCGGCTTCACGCACGTGGAGTTCCTGCCGGTCGCCGAGCACCCGTTCGGCGGCTCCTGGGGTTACCAGGTGACGTCCTACTACGCGCCGACTGCACGGTTCGGCTCGCCGGATGACTTCCGCTATCTCGTGGACCGGCTGCACCAGGCAGGCGTCGGGGTCATCCTCGACTGGGTGCCCGCCCACTTCCCCCGCGACGAGTGGGCCCTGGCCAGGTTCGACGGCACGCCGCTGTACGAGCCCGCGGATCCCCTGCGCGGCTCGCACCCGGACTGGGGCACGCTGATCTTCGACTATGGCCGCCGTGAGGTCCGCAACTTCCTGGTGGCCAACGCGATCTACTGGCTGGAGGAGTTCCACGCCGACGGGCTGCGGGTGGACGCCGTCGCTTCCATGCTCTACCTGGACTACTCGCGGCCGGAGGGCCAGTGGGTGCCGAACGCGCTTGGCGGGCGGGAGAACCTGGACGCTGTCTCGTTCCTGCGCGAGGTCAACGCCACCTGCTACAAGCGCGACCCCGGCATCATGATGATCGCCGAGGAGTCCACCGCCTGGCCCGGGGTGAGCAGGCCCGTGCGATCTGGCGGGCTCGGGTTTGGCCTGAAGTGGAACCTCGGCTGGATGCACGACACACTGACGTACCTGACCCGTGACCCGGTGTACCGGCAGTATCACCAGAACGAGATCACGTTCTCGATGGTCTACGCGTTCAGCGAGAACTTCGTGCTGCCGCTGTCACACGACGAGGTGGTGCACGGCAAGGGCTCGCTGCTGCACAAGATGCCCGGGGACCACTGGCGCCAGTTCGCCGGGCTGCGGGCCTTGCTCGCCTACCAGTGGGCCCATCCAGGCAAGCAGCTGCTGTTCATGGGATCGGAGTTCGGCCAGGAGGAGGAGTGGTCCGAGCAGGCCGGCCTGGACTGGGCCGCGCTCGACTGGGACGTGCACGGCGGGGGCGCGGGGTTCCACGCCGGCGTGCAGCGGCTGGCCCGGGACCTCAACCGGGTCTACCGCCGCAACCCGGCCCTGTGGCGGCACGATTTCACCCCCGAGGGGTTCAGCTGGATCGACGCGGCCGACGCGGCTGGCAACGTTCTGTCATTTCTCCGGCTTGCCGGTGCCGACGGGACTGGCGAGCCTGAGCCAGCGGGGACAGCGCGCCGGACCTCCCCGGCCGCCAACGGCTCGGACCCCGGTGACCCGGAACCCTCAGCGGTGATCGCCTGCGTGGTGAACTTCTCTGGCGAACCTCATCACAACTACCGGGTCGGGCTGCCCGCGCCCGGCCGGTGGCGCGAGGTCATCAACACCGACGCCGCCATGTACGGCGGCAGTGGCGTGGGCAACCTCGGCTCGGTCGAGGCCACGGCCGAGCCATGGCACGGCCGGCCCGCGTCAGCCGAGCTAACCCTGCCGCCTCTCGCCGTACTCTGGCTGGCCCCCGCCTGATTCCGCCCGCCCAGCCGGGACAGGTGGCCGCCGCGGCCGGTCACGAGCCGGCAAGCGCCTGCTCCAGGGTGCGCGGGGGCTGGCCAGTGAGGGCCTGGACCGTGTCGTGGACCTGGGCAGCGTAGCCATCCTGCCCGGAGCGGCGGTAGTCCTGGTACAGCTCGATGAGGGCGTCGGCCATCCACTGCTGCAGCCCGGCGCCGAGCATGGCCGAGCGGGCCGTGTCGTCGTCCACCAGGATGTAGCGAACCAGCCGGCCGAGGTGGGCGCCGAGCAGGTCGCAGCACTCGCCGGTGCTGAGTGCCTGCGGTCCCGTCACGTCGTATGCCTTGCCCGCGTGGCCGTCTTCGGTGAGCACCCGCGCCGCGACGGCCGCGATGTCGCGGGCGTCGACGGTGCTGATCCTGGCCTCGCCTGCTGGCGCGTAGTAGTTCCCGTCCGGGCCGATGGTCGGCGGCCACAGGCTGGTCACGTTGTGCATGTACATGTTGGGCCGCAGGATCGTCCAGGGCACGCCCGATTCCCGCAGGTGCGCATCGGCCACTCCGTGGTGGCGGATGAACCGGGCCGGTGAGTCCGGGTCGGCGCCGAGGATGGAGCTGGCGACCAGGTGACGTGCGCCCGCGCGGGCCGCGGCGTCGATGGCGTTGCGGTACCAGGCTGTCTCGTCGTGGTGCGCCGGGCCGAGCAGGAACACCTTGTCAGCGCCGTCCATCGCGCGGTCCAGCGTTGCGGGCTTGGCGAGGTCCCCGCTGACAGTCTCGAGGCTGTCGCCGGCTGGCTCTGGCGTCCTGGCCAGGACCCGTACGGCGGTTCCGCTGGCCTGGAGCAGGCGGATCAGCTCCCGGCCGGTCCTGCTGCCGCCGCCGACTACGAGTATCACGTGCTTCCTCCCTGGAAAGAGAACCGGCGCGGCGGCCGGCACCTGGACGCCGCGCTGTGCCTGTTGCCGGGCCAGACAACGGGCCAGGCAACGGCCGTGTCAGACCGTGCCGCCGTTGACGCGGATGACCTGAGCCGTGATCCAGCGGGCGGCGTCGCTGGCAACGAACGCGACCGCATCGGCAATCTCAGCCGGGCGGCCGAGCCGGCCGAACGCGCTCATCGCCTCGAGGCCGGCGAGGAACTCAGCTGACTTTCCGGCCCGGTAAGTCTCGGTCTCGGTCGCGCCTGGGCTGATCGCGTTGACGGTGATCCCCCGGTTCCCGAATTCCCTGGCCAGGATCCGGGTGAACTGCTCGACTGCGCCCTTGGTGCTGTCATAGAGCGAGTATCCGGGGAGCATCAGCCCCGTGGTCGACGAGCTGATCGTGATGATCCTTCCGCCGTCGGCCAGGTAATGCCAGGCCAGCTGCATGCCGTGGAATATGCCCTTGACGTTGACCGCGTAACTGAGGTCGAGCTCGGCCTCAGTCAGCTCGGGAAACGGCTTCGTGATGGCGACCGCCGCGTTGCCGACGAGGATGTGCCAGGCCCCGTAAGCGGCCAGCGCCTGCTCGACCATCGCCTCGTACTCAGCCCGGATGGATACGTCGGCCGCGATCGCCACGGCCGTCCCGCCCTCGGCCTCGATCTCGGCGACGACCTTCTCGGCCGCATCGCCGGTGTAGTTGTGGTTGACCACCACCGCAGCGCCAGCCCGGGCCAGCGCCAGCGCGATAGCATGGCCTATCCCGGTGGCAGCGCCGGTGACCAGCGCGGTCTTGCCTGCTAGGGGCGGTGCGCTCGCCACGGCCGACGTCACTCGAACCAGTAGTCCAGCGTGATGTCGGCGTTCTCGCCCAGGTTGGCGGTGAAGCCGCCCTCGCCGCGCAGCCCGGCCAGCTCGCCGGTGCCCGATCCGGGGATGACGAACCAGGTGCCACTGACGACGCTGCCGGTCACGGTCCCGGCGTCCTGGAGCAGGAACGTGCCCCTGCGTCCGCCGACCGAGCCAGTAACCCGCTCGATTCCGACGAAGCTGGCCGAGCCGTCGGCGCGGACGGCCTGAAGGAAGCGGACGGCTCCCTCGCCCTCGATGTCACCGTGGAACGCCTCGGTGACGTGGATTTCCACTAGGTCTGTGCCGCCGCCTGAGTCCTCGTAGGTCTCCGGCTGGTAGGTGTGCACCTCGATCTTCCCGGTGGCACTGGTCCTGTGGTCTGAGCTCATGGGGTCCTCCTCTGCCGCGCGCACCGGCATCGGGCCAGCGCCGGCGGTCAGCGTGACACGGATCAGGTGCCACTTTCAGTACCAGTGGGCGTAACGCTCAGGGCTTCGGTCACCCGGATCTGGGCGGCCAGCAGTTCCAGGCCGTGACGGAGGCGGCGGTAGAAGGTCGTGCGCGGCAGGCCCAGCCGCTGCGCGACGACCTCGTGGCTGCCGACCCGCTTGACGTAGTAAGAGCGCAGCAGCGCGGCCGCCTCCCGGTCGCGGGCCTGGCCGGAATGGCTCAGTTCGCCGAGCAGCCGCAGCAGCAGCCCCTGCAGCCCGGAGACGCGGTCGGCGCCAGGGCCAACGCAGCGGAGCCCGATCAGCGGGCTCTGCTTCAGGCTGGCCGGCCGGTACAGGTCCTCGAGAGCGAGCTTGACTTGGCCGGCGAGCACGTCATCGGACACCAGATCCAGTGGCGAGTCAAGCTCGGGCAGGCGCAGCGAACGGTGCACCCAGGAGGCGAACCCGCGCTCGCCGTAGTCGAGGATCCACTCGTCGGCGGGCGGTTCCCCCTGGTACATGGTGATCCCGGTCAGCCGCCGGGCCATGCCGAGCGAGACAGCCGTCGGCTCGAACACCGAGTCCTGCGGCATCAGCACGTAACTCCGCGACACCGACGGCGCGCGGACATGCCGGTTGGTGAACGTGGCCAGGCGCAGCGCTGGCTCGGCGGACAGGTGGCTGGGCAGCGCCACGGTCCCGGCGATCAGGAATGCCGTCGGCGCGACCGGCTTGGCCTGCTGGATCGCGGCGAGCTCCGGCTCTGGGAGCGCATCGAAGTAACGGCCGCGGGCCCCGGCCACTGCCGGAAGGGTCTCCCGGTCCAGCGGCAGCGAGTAGCTGTAAGCAACCACCTGGTCCCCGGCAGTGGCCAGGACGAACCAGTCCATGGCCACGGTGAAGTCGGCGCGCAGCTGGCGCAGGCTCTGTGCGGTGGCCCAGCCGAAGTTGTGCTCCCCTCGGCTGCAGACCCGCTCCAGTTCGGCGAGGTCCGCGCTGCGGGCCGGGCGCAGGCACACGCCGCGGTCAGTGGCGTCGGCGAAGAACCGCCGCGGGCCGACCGTCTCGCCCACCAGGTGCAGCAGCTCCGGTACCGCCTGACCGCTGTCGCCAGTGGCGCGCCGGGCGAGCAGGTACTCGGCGGCGTGGCGGCGCAGCCGGGAGTACCGCTGCGGCGCCCGCCAGCGCAGTTCGGCCGAAAGGGTCTGCCGCACGACGTCGTGCACCCGCGCTCCGGCGGGCGCCACCCGGACGACGCTCAGGTCACACAGTGCGTCGAACGTCTCGGCGGCGGCATCTCCGGTCATCGCCGCCAGCAGCTCCTCGTCGAAGGTCCGGACCAGCGAGGCAGCCTGGAGCAGCTCGCGCACATCCGGGCGCCGCAGCTCCCGGCTCATCCGCGCGATCAGAGATCTCGCGACCTCGCCGGGGATTCCCAGGTCAGAGAGGCCGCTCATGGCACCCGACCGGTGTACCTCCGCGGCGACCGACAGCAGCAGCGGGCTGCCGCCAGCCAGGTCCACGATCGAGTCGGCGGCATCGCCGTCGGTCACGCCCAGGTCGGCGAGCAGCAGTCGAGCCTGGTCGTCCGGCAGCGCGGTCAGCGCGATCTCGCCGGTGACCAGGCGCCAGCCTGGTGACCGGGCGCTGGCGCTGGACCGGCCGCTCAGCACCACCAGCACTGGCCCGCGCAAGCTGGGCAGGAAGCTCGCCCACAGCTGGTCCTCCAGGTCGCGCATCTCCTCGAACGTGTCGAGCACGAGCAGCAGCGGCCTGGCCAGCCGCCGGGGGACGGCGACCTCAGGTGGTATCCCGTTGCCATCCTGGCCAGAGGCCGCGCAGGCGGACCGCACGGCGCTCCACAGCCCAGGAAGGGTGTGCGGGAAGTCGTGGCTGTCGATGATCGCCACGTCGGCGCCACGGTCGCGGCAAGCCCGGCCCAGCGCGTACACCAGGGCGGTCTTGCCGATCCCCGGTGGCCCGCTCAGCGATACGACACCCGGCAGCAGGCCAGGGTCACCGAGCCGCGCCAGCACCGCCTCCAGCTCGGCCCGGCGCCCCTGGAAAACCGCAGCCTCGGCCCGCTCTACCAGCGGGCCCAGGCCGTGTTCCGGCTGACCTGAGCCCGCTCTGCGTGGCGACTCCCAGCCCGAGATCTGCGTCACAGGCCCATCGTAGGATCAGGACAATCCGGACCAGAAAGCCACGGGACCTCGCCCTGGTCTCCTCGCGGGCCAGGTCCGGCGGCCGCCACCATGAGAGGGGCCGGTGTGGTCAGCCAACATCCCACAGGACGTGCACCGCGGGCGGCTTGCGGAACACGACGCCCCGCGGCGCATGGCTGAACGCGGGATCCAGCTGCAGGCCAGGCAGCCGCAGCAGCGCCCGCAGCGCGGTCGTCGTTTCCAGCCGGGCCATGTGGGCGCCCAGGCAGAAGTGCGGTCCGTGCGCGAACGCCAGATGCTGGCTGGCATTGCTGCGGTGCACGGCGTACCGGTCGGGGTCAGGGAAGAACTCCGGATCCCGTCCGGCCCCAGCCAGGGAGACGGTGACGAGATCGCCGCGGCGGATCGCTGCCCCGCCCAGCTCGATGCCGGTGGTGGCGTAGCGGTCCACCACGGCCGCGGCCGGCTCCAGCCGCAGCGACTCCTCCACCGCTCCGGCGTTCAGGCCCGGGTCGGCCAGCACCTCGCGGAGCTGGGCGGGGTGGCTGAGCAGGTACAGCACGGCGTTGCAGATCATGCCCTCGGTGGTCTCGATACCGCCGAACATTGCCACCGCGGCGTTCGACACCACCTCACCGGTGCCCAGGGCTCCGGTCCGCGTGGCCACCGCGAGCAGCGCGTCGGCCCGGTCCTCCGCGATCACGCCCCGCAGCTTCTCGCTGAGCATTCTGAACGCTTCCCCGCCTCCGCCCCTGGCATCCCGGTCACCGTCTAGCGGCGCCAGAACGTCCGCCTGGCCTGGCCGCCGCATCGCGGGCCCGCGGCTCCGGGCCCGGCCTGCCCGGCCTGCCCGGGCTGACCCGCCAGAGCGGACACGGCGCTGACGATCTCGTCGTACCAGGACAGGATCTGCGCTGGGTCTGTCTCGCCCAGGCCGAGCACTTCCGCCACGACCGCCACGGCCAGCGGGCCGGCCAGGCCACGTCGCAGCTCCGCGCGCCCCGCTGCGGCGAACCCGGCGACCAGCCGCGTGGCCCGGGTCTCGACGAACTCCGCCAGCTTGTCCTCGATCCCGCTCATCCGGAATGCCTCGGCGAACGGGTCACGGTGCCGCCGGTGCTCGGTGCCGTCGAGCGACAGCATGCTCGGCCCGATCACCCGGGCTGTAGTGAACCGCGGGTCGTCAACGGTGAAGGTCCGGGAATCCCGCAGCACGCGCAGGGCCAGGTCCCGGCGCGTCACCAGCCACCCGCCGAGGACGGGCAGCCACGAGACCGGCTCGCTGGCGCGCAGCCGCCGCAGAACGGGGTGCACATCGCCATCCAGATCGGCCAGTGTGACCGCGGCGCCTAGCGGGAACCTCTCCGGCCACCCAGCACCGTGAACAGCTGACACTGTCGTGACGCTACACCTGCTGGCCAGGTCAGCCAGAGTGCTCGACCCCGGCCCGGAACTCCAGCATCAGGCTGGCGACCTCGTTTTCGCTCACGCTGGGTTCACCCTCAAGGAGGCTGCCGAACGTGTCGCTGTCGAACCAGACGCAGACGGTGCCGAGGCTGGGGATCGTGGAGCACCCGGCCTGGCCGCCGAGCGGGCCGGCCGGGGCCGAGATGATCGTCCCTTGCTGGCTGGCCAGGTAGGCGCCCCAGAACGAGCTGAGCGTCGGCCACAGGTTCGCGTGGTGCGCCGCCTCGATCGTGACGAAGTTGCCCTGGCTGTCCTCGTAGCCGCCGTACTCGGCCGGGGCGGTGCACCTGCTCTGCCCGAGCGGCGGTGACTCCTGCGTGCTGGAAGGACCGGTGATGAGCTGGTAGGCGCCGATCGAGCCCGGGAACGTCACCGTGTGCGGCGGCCCGGAAACCGGGCTGGCCGGGCAGTCTGACCCCGCGGCTGACGGGCTCCCCGCTGACTGCGCGGCCGAAGGGGTAGCCGTCGCTCCGGTGGAGGCATGGCTCGCCGGACTGGCTGGCCCGACGGGGTGCGACCCGCCCGTGCTGGCCGCTGCGGCGCAGCCAGCCACGGTGCAGCCAACCACGGTGCAGCCAACCCCGAGGGCCAGTAGCGCGCGCCCGAAGCCAGCTAACCCGCGCATCACCCGGACCTCCTGTCAGCTTCGGCCGGGCGCTGGCGGGAGCTGCCTCAGCAGCCAGCTCGGTCCGGTCACTGCGGCGCCGACGTCCTCGCACCGCTGGCGCAGCTCGCGATCGGCGGTAACCACCAGGCGCCGGCCCTCGGTGTCCTCCGCCAGCTCAGCGATGGTGTCGTCGCCTGAGCCGCGGGCCGCGGCGACCCGGACCCGGCCGCCCAGCTGCTCCGGCGCACCCATGCCTTCGCCCGACACGGTGCCTTCCCGCGACACAGTGCCGTCCCGAGCA
The DNA here is from genome assembly GCA_963815375.1 of uncultured Actinomycetota bacterium. GTDB lineage: Bacteria > Actinomycetota > Actinomycetes > Streptosporangiales > Streptosporangiaceae > JASHPR01. The sequence continues at coordinate 1,678,577 of CAWFGX010000001.1, forward strand.
CCAGTGCCGTCCCGAGCACCAGTGCCGTCCCGAGCACCAGTGCCGTCCCGAGCCCCGGCGCCGTCCCGAGCCCCGGTCGCGTGGGCGGCCGCCACTGTCCGCGCCGCGCCCTCCACCACCAGGACAATCTCCGGGTACCACAGGTCCAGCGGCGGTGCTTGCACCGCGGCAGGCAGTGACGGAACGCCGGCGACTGCCAGCCCTGACAGCTGGTCGCGCAGCCGCCTCGCGGCGCCAGCCCGGTCGCGCCACCACCCGTCCGGGCGGGAGCCCATCACGTTCGCCCCGTCGACGATGACCGTCAGTGGCTGCAGCGCCTGCCGCAGCACGGGCCACTGCGCCGCGAAGCCCGGATGCAGCTTCAGCGCGGCCACTTCCTCGGCGCCGACCCAGGCCACCTGGCTGGTCTCGGTGCTGACCGGCCGCACCGGGACCGGCCGCGGCGCTGAGGCGATCACCGTCTGGTATGACCAGCCGCCGTGATCGTCGTCCAGAACGCCCAGCATGCTCACAGCCCCGGGCGGCAGCGCGCACTCTTCCTCGGCCTCGCGCACTGCGGCGGCAGCCGCGGACTCGTGGCTGTCCCGGGCGCCGCCGGGCGGTCCCCAGCTGCCGCCGTAGTTGCCCCACCAGCTACGGCGCTGCAGCAGGACGCGGATGATGCCGTCTACCGGGTCCGGGGCATAGGCCAGCAGCCCGGCCGCGCCGAACTTGCCCCAGTGCCGGTGCCCCTGGGCACAGGTTACCCAGCCATTTCCGTCCCGGTCAGCCATCGGGCCGACCATAGCTGACGCATAGGCTGACCCCATGCCTGAGTCGATGATTGCCGAGCAACTGGACAGGCTCCGCCGGCAGCGGACGGCACCGCTGATCCTGGAGCTTGACCTCACCGAGGGCATCGCCGAGGAGCCGCCCACCAGTCCGGTGTCCGCGCTGCTGACGGTGCGCCGCACCCGGCTGGCAGACCTGCTGGATGGCCTGCACCGAGCCAGCCGTGACCAGCGCGTCAAAGCGCTGGTCACGAAGATCGGCGGGCGGCGTATGGGCCTTGCCATGGTCCAGGAGATCAGGCGCGCGGTCGAGGAGTTCCGCGACGCTGGCAAGCGCACCATCGCCTGGGCCGAGAGCTACGGCGAGTTCTCGGCCGGCAACGTCCCCTACTACCTGGCCACCGCCTTCGACACGATCTACCTGCAGCCGTCCGGTGACCTCGGGCTGACCGGAGTCGCGGTCGAGCAGGTCTTCCTGCGCGGCGCCCTCGACCACCTCGGCGTCGACTTTCAGGTCGCCAAGCGGCATGAGTACAAGAGCGCGGCCGAGCAGTTCACCGAACGTGGCTTCTCCGGCCCAGCCCGCGAGGCCACCCAGCGCCTGGCCGCATCGGTCACCAGCCAGCTCACCGACGCGATCGCCGAACGCCGCGGCATCGACCCAGCCGACGTCAGGAAACTGATCGACCGCGGGCCGTTCATGGCCACCCAGGCGCGCGAGGCCGGGCTGGTCGACGAGCTCGGCTACCGAGACGAGGTCTACGCCCGCGTCCGCCGCTACGCCGGCCCCGCGGCCATCGTTCAGAGTCTTGGGCGTTATCAGCGGACACGTGCGTTCGCCGCGCGTGCCCGCAGGCTGCCCAGCCCGAAGCAGCGGCATGTCGCGCTAATCTACGCGACCGGGGCGATCCGGCGCGGGCGCAGTGGCCGGGGGCCGCTCCCGGGTGGCGGCGGCATGGGATCGGACACGATCAGCGCGGCGTTGCGGGCCGCGGCCGCCGACGACGACGCCCGCGCGATCGTGCTCCGGGTCAACAGTCCCGGCGGCTCGTACGTCGCGTCCGACACCATCTGGCGCGAGGTGGTCCGCGCCCGCAACGCCGGCAAGCCGGTTGTCGTGTCAATGGGCGACGTCGCGGCGTCCGGTGGCTACTTCATCTCGATGGCGGCGGACGCGATCGTCGCCCAGCCGGGGACCATCACCGGCTCGATCGGCGTCCTGTCCGGCAAGCCGGTGCTCAGCGACCTGCTCGGCCGGGCCGGGGTGACGACCGACTCGGTTGCCGAGGGTGCGCACTCGGAGATGTTCAAGACCACCCGGCCGTTCACCGAGGACGAGTGGGCACTGGTCAACGACTGGCTGGACCACATCTACGCCGACTTCACCGGCAAGGTCGCGGCCGGCCGCCGGATGACGGCCGACCGGGTCCACGATCTGGCCCGCGGCCGGGTCTGGACCGGAGCCGACGCTGTGGCCAACGGCCTGGTGGACGAACTGGGCGGCCTGGACCGGGCGGCGGCGATCGCAAGGCGCCGCGCGGGCCTGCCCGCCGCGGCACCGGTGCGCATCTACCCCAGGCCAGCCCCGCTGGACCGGCTGCGGTCGCAGAACGCAGCCGACGCCGCCGACGCCGCGCTGTCCGCGGCGCTCACCGGGGCACTGCTCGGCGCGATTCCGCTTGCCGAGGCGTGGGGACCCGTCTGGCAGCTCGCGACCCGTGCAGGCCTGCCCGCTTACGGTCCGCTGATCCTGCCGGGAACCTGGACAATCGATTGACAGAACGCACAGCCGCGGGCCAGCGTCCAGCGATCGCTGACGTGCTAGCGGCGTTCGCGTCCGGGGTGACCCTGGTCACAGTGGCCGACGGCCGTGACGACATCGGGACCACGGTGTCGGCGTTCTGCCCGGTGTCCGGCGACCCGCCGCTCGTCGCCGTCTCACTGATCGCGGGCTCCTACCCGGCCGAGCTGCTCGCCCGGCTGGACCGGTTCGCCGTCACGATCCTGCAGGACGGCCAGCGCGCCCTGGCCGGCAGGTTCGCCGCGTCCGGCCGGCCCAGCGCCCGGCTGATGCTCGACGGCGTCCCGCATCAGCGCGGGCCGCTGTCCAGCGCGCTGATCCCGGCCGGGGGCCTCGCCGCCCTGGAGTGCGAGGTCACCCAGCGGGCCGAGGCGGGTGATCACCTGCTCGTGATCGCCCGCGTGCTTGGCGTCCCCTACCTGGCCGAGGGCGGCCACCCCCTGGTCAGGTACAGCGGCAGCTACCTCCCACACCAACGATGATCACGGAAGGCTGCCATCAAATGGCACACCCAGACTTCCATGATCAAGGAATGCGCGGGCAAGTCGCCGTGATCATGAGGTCGGCTCGGCGCAGGACGGGCCGCACCGGCCAAGGGCACCCTGCCAGCCGCCCCGCTGCAGGGCCAGGCTGACCTGCCAGGCCGTCCGGCACGACCGCCACGACACGTCCGCCCAGTTGTAGACGAGCGTGACCCGACCTTCGGCAGCAGCCTCGTTCACGCGCCGATTGTCCAGCCACCGCTGGTGATCAGGATGTGCGATCCGTCCGTCCAGCTCAACGGACACCCGGTAGGCGCCGTAGACGTTGTCCAGGTAGGAGTACCGGGTGCCGCGGATGACCTGCACCTGCCGCTGCGCGCGAGGCAGGCCATGCGGCCGCTCCACCCGGCGGATGTAGCGGTGCTCCAGCAGGGAGTGCGCGCCGTCACCAATATCGGTCAGCGCGGCGGACAGCTCGGCGCGCCAGCGCAGCTTCTTCCGCGCTCGCATCGCCGAGCACAGTCGCTCCGCCGTCGTCAGCCCTCGCTGGCAGGCACTGCAGGCCCAGTTGAAGGCGTCGTCCACCGCGGCCACGCCCTCGGCTAAGTCCAGTACGGTCTCCTCGATGCGCGTGCGCGGGGGAAGTAATGCGGGGTGACAAGCTTCCTGAACGCGAGTCGAGCGGTGGATCACCGCGCCAGGGAAGCCGACCCGGCGGCTCACCGGAATCGTCAGGTGGATCGCCGAGGTCGGCCGGTCCGTGAGGCGGAACAATTCGGCGGCAGTCTGATAACTGAGCACGGCCCCAGACCCGGCGCGGTGGAGCGCCGCCCACAGGAGGGCCTCCCGAGGCGGCGGGCCTGTGAAAATGGCGTACGACCCTGGCTGCAGGCGCTGCCACCGGCCGCTGCGCAGCAGCCTGTCGATGACGTCCGGGTCCATCCCGCCCTGGACGGCCTGCTGGCGCGAGATGACGCCGCACTGCAACCCGGCGAGCTGTCTGCAGGCTGAAGGCAATTCACGTGGCATGTGCCCCATGCTGAACCCGCAGCTGCCGCCTCGCCGGTGCCCCGGTGTGCATGGTGGACACCGGCCCGGACCGCCCCGTGACTGTGGACGCAGCACGCCCGCTTGTCGGAGCCGTCGTGTATATGGCCGGCTGGAAGCTCATTCCTTGATCATGGAAGTCTGGGTGCGCCATGTGACGGCGGCACTCCGTGATCATCGACCGCGCTGCTAGATTTCCGCGATCATGGGCCGGGTACCCGCGGCGAGGAGCCCGGAGCGCCAGACGGCGGCGATGAGCGGGACGCCGGGGCGGTAGGCGAGGTAGGCGTGTGACGGCGCGTCGAGCATCACCAGGTCCGCCCTCGCGCCGGGCCCCAGGTAACCCACGTCGGCTCGGCGCAGCGCGCGGGCGCCGCCCGCTGTGGCCGCCCACACGGCTTCCTCCGTGGTCATGTGCATCTCGCGCACTGCCAGCGCCACGCAGAGCGGCATGCTGGAGCTGAAGCACGACCCGGGATTGCAGTCGGTCGCGAGGGCCACCGTCACCCCGGCGTCCAGGAGCCTGCGCGCGTCCGGGTACGGCTGACGGGTGCTGAACTCCACGCCGGGCAGCAGGGTCGCCACGGTCGGTGAGGATGCCAGCGCGTCGACGTCGGCGCTGGACAGGTGGGTGCAGTGGTCGGCGGAAGCGGCCCCGGCCTCGACAGCCAGCTGCACCCCTGGCCCCACGCCGAGCTGGCCCGCGTGCACCCGGGGCACCAGGCCCGCCGCCTGGCCAGCGGCCAGCACAGCCGCTGCCTCGTCCCGGCCGAAGGCGCCCCGCTCACAGAAGACGTCCACCCACCTGGCATGCGGCGCGCAGGCGTCCAGCATCGCGCCGCAGACCAGGTCGACGTAGCCGCCGGGATCGGTGTCGAACTCGGGCGGGACCACGTGCGCGCCGAGGTAGGTCACCTCAGGCGTGATTTCGGCGGCCACAGCGACACTCCGCGCCTCATCGGCAACGGTCAGCCCGTAGCCGGACTTGCACTCGAAGGTAGTGATCCCCTGGGCCAGCATCTCAGCGGCCAGCCGGGCCAGGTTCGCCCGGAGCTGGCTGTCGCTGGCATTCCGGGTCGCGGTCACGGTGGCGCGGATGCCGCCGGCCTGATAGGGCTGCCCGGCCATCCTGGCGGCGAACTCCGCGGACCGCTCGCCCGCGAACACCAGGTGCGCGTGGGAGTCGACGAACCCGGGCAGCACCGCCCGGCCGCCCGCGTCGATCATCTCGTCTGCTGCGGGCGCCCGCGCCGCCGGCCCGGTCCAGGCCACCCGCCCAGCGTCTGTGATCACCAGCGCGGCGCCGGTCACCGACGCGAACCGCGAAGCCGGGCCTTCCTCCGGAGACTGCTGCCCGGGCTGGTTGGTGACCAGCTCGCCGATATTCGTGATCAGCACGCTCACCTGCGTAGCCTGCCACGGCCGCAGCCCAGCCGATGGGGGCGCCGGGGCAAAGCTTGAGTCAGCTTGGCCAACATGGGCCCGGCCGCACGCTATCCTCGTGGGTGCTTCACGGTGCTTCCTAGGCAGTGCGACGCGCGGGGGTCGGAGGCACGGCGGCAGCGCGCAAAGGGCGCAGCTGGGCCGGGAGGAGAGTATGACTGCAACGCGCCACCGCCAGTCACCTCAGGCGGTTCCCCCTTCGCCGCGTTCCCGCCGGACCTTGCGTGCGCGCTGGCGCGGGATCGGAACCGGGGCGAAGATCGGCTACATCACCGCGACCCTAGTGACGGTGGGCGCGGTGGCGATCAGCCTGTTCGGGTACTCGCTCTACCTGCACCTGAACGCGAACATCACAACCGCGAATGTCAAGGGACTGAGCGGGCGCTCCGACTTCGGGGTGCAGAACATCCTCATCCTCGGCTCTCAGACCCGCGACGGCCAGGGCGCGGGCTTCGGCGTCGACCCGGGCACGAACCTGTCGGACAACCTGCTGCTGGTCCACCTGGACGCGACGCACACGCACGCGACGGTCGTGTCCATCCCCAGGGACACCATGGTGTACGAGCCCCAGTGCCAGTCGAGGCTGAACAGCAATCAGATCATCCCGGCCAACCCCCAGGCGATCATCGACGGCGCGATGAACGCGGGGGGGCCGTCCTGCGCTGTGGCCACCGTGACCCATCTGACCGGTATCACGATGGACCACTTCATCGAGTTCGACTTCAACTCGTTCCGGACGATGGTGGACACGCTCCAGGGCGTGACGGTCTGCCTGCCGCAGGCGGTGAACGACCCGTACAGCGGCCTGGATCTCAGCGCTGGGGTGCACGTCGTCACCGGTGACCAGGCGCTGGCGTTCGTCCGTACCCGGCACGGCGTCGGAACCGGCACCGACCTGGGCCGGATCGAGCTGCAGCAGGAGTTCTTCGCCTCGCTGATCCAGAAGGTGGAGAACCAGAAGACCCTGGAAAACCCGGTCCAGCTCTACGACATCGCGAACACGGCCACGCAGGCGCTCACCGTGGACCCGGGCATCGGGTCGGTCAGCAAGCTGCTCTCCCTGGCCGCAACGATGCGCAACCTGCGCTCGAAGAACGTGAACTTCATCACGATGCCCACGATCGCGGACCCCAACAACAACAACCGGCTGCTCCCCCTGGAGCCCGAAGACGACATCATCTGGAACATGCTGGAAACCGGCCAGACCTGGCAGGGCGGTCTGCCGGTCACCCCGGACGCTGGCGTCCAGGTCAACGTCCTCAACGGCACCGGGCAAACCGGCCTCGCCGGGCAGACCGCGGCCACCCTGAAGCAGTTCGGGTTCACGGTGGGGACCGTTGGTGATGCCCCGTTCACCGAGGACACCACGGTCAGCTACAGCACGCCTGGTGCTGCCGGCGGTGCCTACGCGCTGATGGGCACGCTGCGTGCGGCCCCACTGGTGCAGAACGGCGTCAGCGGGCCGATCACGCTGACACTCGGCGCCAACTGGGGCGGCCTAGACAACCCGCCTGCCGCCGCGGCGTCTCCGTCCGCGGCGGCCAGCCCGTCGGCTGGCAAGAGCCCGGCTCCGGCGCCGAGCACCGCCCCGTCGGTGTCCACCACGCCGGACGCCGGACAGCAACCAGACGGCACGGTGCTCCAGATACCCGGCCAGTCGACAGGCATCGAGAGCCGCAACGCGGCGACCAGCATCTGCGGTGGCACGCTGCCTGGCGCCAACCCGGACACCGGCGCACCGTGACGTACTAAGACCGGTCCGGCCTGCGCCAGCCGGCCTGGCTCATTCCTTGCCGAGGACCCGGCGGATGGCAGCAGCGAGCGCCGCCGGGACATCGTCGATCAGCAGGTGCTGGCCGTCGCGGACCAGGTCCTCCCCGCCTGCTGCGACGTACCGGACATCGGCGGCTGACCCGGCGAAGATTACTGTGGCCAGCGCTGTCTCCCGGGTAGCCCCCGCCAGCCTGGGTGAGGTGTCCAGCGCTACCGTGACCAGGTCGGCGATAGCGCCGGGCGCGATCTCCCCGGCATCAGGCCAGCCGAGGCTGGCATGGCCGTCAGTGGTGGCGGCGCGGGCCAGCTCGCCGGCCCGGAAGTGGCCACGCCGACCCGTCGCAATACGTTCCGAATACTCAACGAGCCGGGCTTCCTCGAACAGGTCGATGATCGCGTGACTGTCGCTGCCCAGCGTTAGCGTGGTGCCGGCGTCGGCCAGGTCGCAGGCTGGCCCAGTCCCGTCACCCAGGTCGGCCTCTGTGGTCGGGCACAGGCAGGCGAACGCGCGGCTGCCACCGAGCAGGTCAACGTCGTGGCCGGTCAGGTGGGTGGCGTGCACCAGCGTGGACCGGGGACCGAGCGCTCCGGCGTCGTAAAGCACCTCGGCGGGCGTCCGGCGGTAGGCGGCCAGGCTGGCCTCGTTCTCCGCGTGCTGCTCAGACAGGTGCGCGTGCAGTGGTGCGCCGGAGCGTTGCCCCCACGCGATCACGGGGTGCATCTGGTCCAGCGGAACAGCGCGTACCGAGTGGATCGCCGCGCCCACACGGGCCAGCGGCCCGAGCTGGCCATGCGCGTCCGCCTCAAGGGCGGTGGCCCGGGCCGCCCACGCCTCCCCATCCCGGTCGCCGAACCGGAGCTGCGGGCCGGCCAGAGGCACCGGCCGCCCGTCGGGGGCCAGCCCTCCAGACAGGTAGCACGCGTCGAGCAGGGTTATCCGGATCCCGGCCTGGACGGCCGCGGCGATCAGCGCCCGGGCCATCTCGTTCGGATCGGCGTACGGGGTGCCGCCCGGGCCATGGTGCAGGTAATGGAATTCGCCGACGCAGGTTATGCCCGCCAGCGCCATCTCGGCGTAGACCGCCCGGGCCAGTTCCTGGTAGCTGTCCGGGTCCAGGACGGCCGCTACCTGGTACATCTGCTCTCGCCAGTCCCAGAACGTGCCCGCACTCTGCTCAGTGGCCCCGCGCAGCGCACGATGGAACGCGTGTGAGTGCCCGTTCGCCATCCCCGGCAGGGTCAGGCCGGGCAGCCGGGTGACGTCCGGGCGCAGCTCCGGCTCGATGTCGCTGGCGGACACCTCAGGCGTGACCGCGGTGAACCTGTCCCCGTCGGCCTCGATCAGGACGTCCGGGCACACCCCGCGGCCCGGCAGCCAGGCAAGCTCGGCGTGCCACGCCCGCCGCTCGCCGTCCACGGTGCCGTTCACCGGCCGGCCAGGTCTTCGATCACGGCGGCGAGCGCCGCCACGCCGGCTTCGCAGTCCGCCACGGGCGCGTACTCGGCAGGCGAATGGGACACCCCCGATGGGTTGCGTACGAAGATCATGGCGGCCGGGAGCCGGGCGGTGAGCACTCCGGCGTCGTGCCCGGCGCCGGTGGCAAGCTCTGGCGCGGGCTTTCCCCGTGCCTCGATCGCGGAGGCTACCCGTGCCCGCAGCGCCAGATCGAAAATCACAGGCGGCGTGAACGATTCCCGGCGGATGCCGAGCTCGACCCCATGATCCGCCGCAGCACTGCGCGCCGTGGCCTCAACCTGGGCCACGACGCGGTGCAGCGCCCCCTCGCCCGGTGCCCGGGCGTCCAGCCAGGCACGCACCGCAGAGCTGATCGCGTTGACCCCGCCCGGCTCAGCCGTGACCCTGCCGAACGTGGCCAGGGCGCCGTTTTCGGCCGCTGCCTGCCGGGCGGCGAGAACCGTGGCCGCGTACGGCAGCATCGGGTCCCTGCGGTCGGCGAGCCGGGTGGTGCCGGCATGGTCAGCCCGCCCGGTGAACTCCAGCCGCCACCGGCCGTGCGGCCAGATGCCCTCGGCGACCCCTACTGCCGCCCCGAGCCCGTCCAGCGCGCTGCCCTGCTCGATGTGCAGCTCGATGAACACGCCGAGCCCTGAGAGCAGGTCCTCGTCGGCGCCGATGCCTGCTGGGTCGAGGCCGGCGGCGTTCATCGCCTCGGCCAGGCTCACGCCGTCGGCGTCGCGCAGCTCCCGCGCCGCCCCTGCGTCGGCTACGCCAGTGAGCAGCCTGCTGCCAAGGCACGCCGCGCCGAACCGCGCACCCTCCTCCTCGCAGAACGCTGCCACGACAACCGGCCGCGCCGGGGTGAACTCGCGAGCCCGGAGCAAATCGATCGCCGCGAACCCGGACACGACCCCGAGCGCCCCGTCGTAGGCGCCCCCGTCCGGCACTGAGTCCAAGTGACTCCCCACAGCGACAGCCGTGCTGGCCCCCCCGGAACCCCCTGAAAGCCCGGGGTCCCAGCGCGCCCAGAGGTTGCCATTGCGGTCACAGTGGGTGCTCAGGCCACGTTCTGCTGCTGCCGCGGTGAACCAGCGGCGGCACGCGGCGTCTGCCGCCGTGAACGAATAGCGCCGGTAGCCGCCAGTCTCCGGGTCACGGCCCAGCGGCAGCAGCGACTCCCACAGCTCAGCGAACCCCATCGCGTTCTCCTCAGCCGCCCACGGGGTCGGCATAGAGCTTGTCCAGGCTGATCAGGGCGACCCTGTTGGCCCGGTCCGGGCGGATCGCGAGCCTGGGCTCGAACCCGGCACCGCCATAGCAGGCAAGCACAGTGTCGCCAGTGTCATACCCACGTGCCGACAGCAGATCCCGGGCCCGGCGCAGCCGCCCGGCTCGCGGGTGTAGGAGTCTACTTCGGCGAAGTACGCTCCCACATCTGCCCGCGCTCCAGGCCCGACCGCGGGGTACTGGGCCCGGGGCGGGTGAAGCTTTCATGCTGACTGCGGCGCGGGCGACCCCGGTGACCTGCGGCGAGTTGCGTCCGTGCGGCTTGGCCACTGCCGCGGGCTTTTCCGGTGCGTGTCCGCGCTCCTACGGTGTCGGCAACCCGGCATCGGGACTGGAGGCGGAACATGCACAGGCGGTGGATGCCCGTATGGGCACTGGTGATCGTGGCGGCGTGCCTGACCGTTGTGCTGGCGCAACTGCCGGCCGGGGCACTCGACGTGTCCGGGACCCCGTCGCCGGTGACCGGCTATGCCACCTGGTTCACCGGGCTGGGTTCGCCGTACGGCGGGTGCGGGCTGCCCCAGGCCAACCTGGACAGCCAGAACTTCCTCGCCCTGAACGTGCAGAACTCGCCGGACGACTACACCAACCTGCCCCGGCCGATCCCAGCGGCCGACGCGGCAGAGATCGGCATGTTCGACAACGGGCTGAACTGCGACCGCTGGGTGCAGGTGACGATCGGCGACAACTGCACCGGCACCAACGACGGGGCGCCGAACGAGCCGTTCTGCCGGAACGGCTCGCTGGTCGCCGACCAGTACAACGGGGCGACGCTGGACATGGTCGTCGCCGACAGCTGTGACGACGGCAACGCCTGGTGCAAGGACAACCCGTACCACGTTGACCTCGCCCAGGCGTCACTGAACCAGTTCGTGCTGAACGGGTCGCCGGTCGGGAACATGTACCCAGGCGGCTGGAACAACCGGCAGGTGACCTGGCAGTTCGTCGCGGCGCCGAACTACACCGGTGACATCAGCATCGGCGCCATCCAGGGCGCGCAACCATACTGGCCGGCGATCGCGATCTCGCATCTGGCCAACGGCATCCACGGCGTGCAGTACTACGCGAACGGCTCGTGGGTGGCGGCCACGATGGACAGCGACATGGGCGACGACTACATCATCGGGCCCACCACGGGCACCGGGACCGCCGGGACGCAGTACGAGATCCAGGTGACCGACGCCTCGGGGAACCTCATCAACAACGGGCGGGTGTACAGCTTCACGCTGCCGTCCGGATGCACGGACGGGTGCAGCGCGCCCTACACGCCGATCAGCTACACCACATCCACCGGGCCGGTGACGTCGCCGTCGCCGACACCGACGCCGTCGTCAGGAGCGGGCACCTGCACGCTGACCTCGTCGCTCACGAACTCGTGGTCGGGCGGCTACCAGCTCCAGTTCACCGTGACCAACAGCGGCACCACGGCGCTGTCCGGCTGGACAGCCAGCTTCATGTTCGCCGACTCTTCCGAGACCATCGCGAGTTCCTGGAACGCCACGGTCAGCCAGACCGGGACGCAGGTGACCGCCACCAACGCCGGATACAACGGCTCGGTCGCCGCCGGGAGCTCGGCAACGTTCGGGATGGTCGTCAATGGCTCGAATTCGTCCTTGTCCGCCCTCAGCTGCGGCGTCACATAACGCAGAGGTGCGGTGTCGCACCCCTGTGACGGCGGCTGCTGCGGCACGGTGCACAGTGGGCGAATGGAAATCAGGCATGGTGATGGCACCCCTTCGGTCGCACCGGACGCCTACGTAGCGCCTACCGCCGTGCTCAGCGGCCGGGTCCAGGTGGGAGCGGGCAGTTGCGTACTGCACGGAGCGGTGCTGACCGACGACGGCGGCCCGGTCGAGGTTGGCGCCAACTGCGTGATCATGGAGCACGCTGTGCTCCGGGGAACCTCCCGGCACCCGGTCACGGTCGGCGATCACGTACTGGCCGGGCCGCACTCCTACCTGGTTGGATGCATGATCGGCGATGAGGTGTTCATCGCCACTGGCGCCATGGTGTTCAACGGCGCTCAGATGGGCCGGGCCAGCAGCGTGGCCCTTGGCGGCGCGGTCCACATCGGCTGCGTCGTGCCGCCGGAGACCAGAATCGCGATCGGCTGGGTAGCGGTCGGGAATCCGGCCCGCGTGTATCCGCCGGGCGAGGCAGAAAGCATCCGCGCTGGCCTAGACGAAGCTGGCGGGTTCCTGCCGTCAGTCTTCGGCACTGACTCATCGGCCGACCGCGGTGAGCAAATGCGCACTGCGATGACCCGCTACGCGCGATACCTGTCTGGCTGGCACACCGACGACGAGGAATTCCATTAGCCCGGGAAACTGGCTGGAACGAGCCGGCCGCCACTAAGACGGACGACCTGGTCCACGGCCTGACATGGGCAGCCGCAGGCCATGCTCGGTGGCGACCTCGGCTGCCCGGTCGTAGCCGGCGTCCGCGTGCCGGATCACGCCGGTGCCTGGGTCGTTGGTCAGCACCCGCTCCAGCTTCTGTGCCGCCAGCTCGGTGCCGTCGGCCACGCAGACCTGGCCAGCGTGGATCGACCGGCCGATGCCGACGCCCCCTCCGTGGTGGATGCTCACCCAGGACGCCCCCGACGACGCGGCGACCAGAGCGTTGAGCAGTGGCCAGTCGGCGATCGCGTCGGAGCCGTCGGCCATGGCCTCGGTCTCCCGGTAGGGCGAGGCAACTGAGCCGCAGTCCAGGTGGTCGCGGCCGAGCACTATGGGCGCCTGCACCTCGCCGTGGCTGACCATCTCGTTGAAGCGCAGCCCGGCCAGGTGCCGCTCGCCATAGCCGAGCCAGCAGATCCGCGCGGGCAGGCCCTGGAAGTGCACCTTCTGCCCGGCCATGGCGATCCACCGGGCGAGGGCCTCGTTGCCTGGGAACAGGTCGAGGATCGCCGCGTCTGTGGCTGCGATGTCCCGCGGGTCGCCGGACAGAGCCGCCCACCGGAACGGGCCTTTGCCCTCGCAGAACAGCGGCCGGATGTAGGCCGGAACGAACCCCGGGAAGTCGAACGCCCTTGTGTACCCCGCCTGCTGGGCCTCGCCGCGGATCGAGTTGCCGTAGTCGAACACTTCCGCGCCGGAATCCAGAAAGCCGACCATGGCCTCCACGTGAGCGGCCATCGACTCCTGGGCCCGGCGGGTAAACCCGGCCGGGTCCTCGGCCCGCAGCGCGGGCATGTCCTCGAAGGCGACGCCACGCGGCAGGTAGGTCAGCGGGTCGTGGGCCGAGGTCTGGTCGGTGACGACGTCGGCTGGGGCGCCCATCGCCAGCAGCCGCGGCAGCAGGTCGGCGGCGTTGCCGAGCAGCCCGACGGACAGCGGCTGACCGGCATCTCGTGCGGTGACCGCGCGGCGCACCGCGTCGTCGGCGCTGTCGGCGGCCACGTCCAGGAAGCCGTGCTCGATCCGGCGGCTGATCCGGGACGGGTCGCAGTCAATACAGATCGCGACGCCGCCGTTCATCGTGACAGCGAGCGGCTGAGCCCCGCCCATCCCGCCGAGCCCCGCCGTCAGTGTGATGGTCCCGGCCAGCGAGCCGCCAAAGCGCTTCCGGGCCACGGCGGCGAACGTCTCGTACGTGCCCTGCAGGATGCCCTGAGTGCCGATGTAGATCCACGAGCCCGCGGTCATCTGGCCGAACATGGTGAGCCCGGCCGCCTCAAGCCTGCGGAACTCCTCCCAGGTCGCCCACTGCGGCACGAGGTTGGAGTTGGCGATCAGCACCCGCGGCGCCCACTCGTGGGTGCGCAGGATGCCTACCGGCTTGCCCGACTGAACCAGCAGCGTCTCGTCCGCCTCCAGGTCCTGCAGCGAGGCAACGATCGCGTCGAACGCGGCCCAGCTCCGCGCCGCCCGGCCAGACCCGCCGTAGACGATCAGCTCGTCGGGATGCTCGGCCACCTCCGGGTCGAGGTTGTTCATCAGCATCCGCATGGCCGCCTCCTGCGGCCACCCCTTGCAGGCCAGCGTGGTCCCGCGGGGCGCCCGGACCGGGCGCGGCCCCGAGGTCGTCCGGTCGGGTTGCTGTGCAGCGGTCATCGGCGCTCCTCAGTCGAGCACGTGATCACGATCTGCGGCGCGTCCCGCCGCCTACCGCTCATCATCCCCCGCCCCACCGTGCTGGTCTTGCTCCTCGATAACGAGCACGGCGGCTCCGGCACGTAACCCCCGGCCTAGCGGAGGCCGAGGTCGGTGCGGCCGTCGAGCAGCTCGCGGGCGATATCGAGGTGGCCTGAATGGCTCGCGGTCTCCTCGATCACGTGCAGCACCACCCAGCGCACACTCGGCGGCTCGTTCTCCGGATCGCCATGCCTTTGGCGGGGCGGCGCCGACAGCGGCAGCTGCGCGAGCACCGCGTCGGACCGCCTGCACTGCTCGCGGTAGTAGGCGAGGATGTCAGCTGACGGCCGGTCGCATGTGAACGCCGCGTGCGGGTTGTAGGGCGGCCGGCCTTCGTCCCAGGGCAGTGGGTCGGCCGAGCCGGCCAGCACCCACTGGAACCAGTGCCGCTCCATGTTGCCCAGGTGCTCCACGAGCCCGGCCGGAGTCCAGCCCGACGGCACGGCCGGCCTGTGCCACGCCTCCTCGTCAAGATCACTAACGATGGACAATACGGAGTCGCGCTGGTACTGCAGGTAATGCAGGAGAGCTCGCCGCTCGTCATCCATTTCATCTGCTGCGAGTGTCATGAAGTTATCGTGCCACGCAGGGCAGACAGCCACCGTCGGTCGGCTCGATGCCCGCTACCTGCGGATTCCGCGTCATCGACTCGTGGCCTGCATCACGTTCCGGCGTCGCCTGCGCTTTGCGCGTTGCGGCATTACCCAGTCGTACATAGGCTTTGCGTTCATTGCTAACGGGCGCGCAGGCGCCCCGCAGTCGCCCAGGGAGAAGTCGTGCTGACCTATATCCTGCGGCGGCTCGGGCTCGCCATCCTGACGCTCTGGCTGCTGAGCGTCATTGTCTTTGTCGCCGGGCAGGTGCTGCCCGGCGATCCTGGCCGCGCGATCCTTGGCCCGCTGGCAGCGCAGAGCGCGGTAAGCGCCCTTGATCACCAGCTAGGCGTCGACCGGCCACTGGTCGTCCAGTACTGGAGCTGGATCACCGGCCTGCTGCACGGCAGTATGGGCACCTCGTACAGCTACCGCAGCCCGGTCGCGCCTTTCATCGGGTCAGCGCTGGTCAACTCGCTCAAGCTGGCCGCGCTGGCGTTCATCATCGTGGTCCCGCTGGGGATCGGCGGCGGCGTGATCGCGGCGCTGAACGCTGGCCGGCCCGCGGACCGGGTCATCTCAGTGGCCGGCCTGTCAGCTGCCACCGTGCCTGAGTTCGTCTCCGGCATCGTCCTGATCGTGGTCTTCGCGGTAGAGCTGAAATGGCTGCCCAACCAGGCTTCCGCAGGCGCGGGCGCGTCGGCCGGGAGCCAGCTTCGCCACCTGATCCTTCCCGCGATCCCGCTGGTGCTTGTGCTGTTCGGCTACATAGCACGGATGGCGAGAGCCGGCACGATCGAGGCTCTCAACTCCGATTACGCGCGTACCGCGACACTCAAGGGCCTGAGCCGCAGCGTGGTTATCCGGCGCCACATCCTGCGGAACTCGCTGCTGCCCACGATTACCGTAATCGCGACCCAGACCGGCTACCTAGTCGGCGGCCTGGTTGTGGTGGAGCACCTGTTCACCTATCAGGGCATCGGGAACCTGATCTGGACCGCCGCCAACGGCAAGGACTTCCCGATGCTCGAGGCGGGCGTGCTCACGCTCGGCGCCGTCTATATGGTCGCCACCCTGATCGCCGATGTCCTCTATACCGTCCTCAATCCCCGCCTGCGTCTCGGGGGCGAGCAATGATCAGCGCCGAAAGCGTCATCGGGCCGACCGCGGAAGTTACGGCCGCTCCCCGCGCGGCGCAGTCGGCCTGGCGGCTGCTGCTGCGTAAGCCCACCTTCCTGGCCGGAGCTGTGATCCTGCTCTTCTGGGTCGTCTGCGCACTGTTCGGCAGGCAGATTGCCCCGCACGATCCCACCGTTCAGTCGCTGTTCGCCACGAACGCGGGCCCCTCGGCCGGGCACTGGTTCGGCACCGATCAGCTGGGCCGCGACGTGCTGTCCCGGGTGATCGTCGGGTCGCGGAGCATCCTGCTGATCGCCGTGGCCTCCACCCTGCTCGGCACAGTGCTCGGCACGGCACTCGGCCTGGCCATGGGATATCTGGGCGGCGCGTTCGACCTGCTGGTCGGCCGGGTCGTCGAGGCCGTGCTCGCGCTGCCAGTGGTGATCGTGGCATTCCTGTTCATCGTTGCGGTCGGGCCGTCGACGCTGACGCTCATCTTCGTCATCGGGTTCGTGTTCACACCGCTGATCGCCCGGACTGTGCGTTCCTCGGTACTGGTCGAGAGACAGCTGGACTACCTGGCGTCGGCCCGGCTGCTCGGCGCCGGGGCTGTCAACATCATGGCCACCGAGGTACTGCCGAACGTTCTGCCCGCCGTTCTGGTCGAGTTCACCGTCCGGGTCGGGTACGCCATCTTCACGGTCGCCACGCTCTCGTTCCTCGGCTTCGGGGTGCAACCGCCGACTCCGGACTGGGGAGGCGACATCTTCGCCAACTACGGGGTCCTGGCGGCCGGCTACTGGTGGGAAACGCTGTTCCCGGCCCTGGCCATCGCGTCGCTGGTCGTGGCCATCAACCTGGTCGCCGACTCCGCCGAGCAGGTGCTGGCCTCATGACCGAGACCGCCGCAACGGGTGAGGCTGCCGCCGTGACCGGCGCCACCCTGAGTGTCGAGCACCTGGACGTCACCTACCGGGTGCGCGGGCAGGACCGGCGGGCACTGCACGACGTCTCGTTCGAGATCGGCCGGGGCGAATCCTACGGCCTGGTCGGTGAGTCCGGCTCCGGCAAGTCCACCGCCGCGCTCGCGCTGACCAGTTACCTGCCACGCAACGGCCGGGTCAGCGCCGGGACGATCAGCATCAACGGGATGAACCCGCTGGCCATGGGAC
This sequence comes from uncultured Actinomycetota bacterium, assembly GCA_963815375.1. Taxonomy (GTDB): domain Bacteria; phylum Actinomycetota; class Actinomycetes; order Streptosporangiales; family Streptosporangiaceae; genus JASHPR01. Next base: position 1,695,659 of record CAWFGX010000001.1, read on the forward strand.
CGCGGGCACTGCGGGAGCTGCGCGCCCGCACAGTCTCGATGGTCTACCAGGAGCCGGGCCGGGCGCTGAACCCGTCGATCAAGGTCGGCCGCCAGGTAGCCGAGGTGTACGAGATCGCCGGGGCCAGCCGCCACGAGGCGCTCCAGCGCGCCGAGGCGATGCTGGCGAAGGTGCAGATCGCCGACCCCGCCCGGGTGATGGAACGCTACCCGCACCAGCTCTCAGGCGGCATGGCTCAGCGGGCAGTGGTCGCTATGGCCCTGGCCGCCGAGCCGTCGCTGCTGATCCTCGACGAGCCGACGACCTCGCTGGACGCGACCGTCGAGGCGGAGGTGCTGGACCTGGTCGCCTCTTTGCGCCAGGAGCTGGCCACCTCGGTGCTGTTCATCAGCCACAACCTCGCGGTGATCGCCAAGATGTGCGACCGGGTTGGCGTCCTTTACGCCGGCGAGCTAGTCGAGGAGGGCCCGGCTGGCGAGGTGCTCCGCCAGCCCCGCCACCCCTACACGATGGGGCTGCTGCGCTGCATTCCCCGCCGCGGCCAGCGCAAGGACCACGGGCGGCTGGACACCATCCCCGGCTTCCTGCCGCAGCCTGGGCAGCAGCTCCCCGGATGCATCTTCGCGCCGCGCTGCCCCATCGCCGAGGACCGCTGCCGCGCCGAACCGCCGCCGTCCTTTGATACCGGCCCTGGACGGACCGCACGGTGCTACCTGCACGAGGCCACCCCTGGCCTGCCCAGGAACACACCAGCGAATCTTGAATTGCCTTCTGAACGCGACGGTGACCAGCCGGTCATCCAGATAGAGCGGCTATCCAAGACGTTCCGGTCCGGTGGCGATCTGGTACAGGCGCTGGCCGGCGTTGACCTCACGTTGGTGGCGGGCGAGACTCTCGGGCTCGTCGGCGAGTCCGGCAGCGGCAAGACCACCCTGGCCCGGGCGCTGCTCGGCCTCATCGCACCCGACCCCGGATCGGTCCTCGCGCTCGACGGCCAGCTGCTCCCCCCGGGCACCAGCCGGCGGCCACTGCACCAGCTGCGGGCACTGCAGATCGTGTTCCAGAACCCGGACTCGGCCCTGAACCGGCGCCACACGGTCCGCCGCCTGATCAGCCAGCCGCTGGCCCGGCTGGCCGGCCTGTCCGGGCCGCGGCTCGCGGAGCGCCTGGCCGACCTGGTCCGGTCGGTGCGGATGGAGGACCGTCACCTGGCGCTGCACCCGGGCCAGCTATCCGGCGGCCTCAAGCAGCGGGTGGCGATCGCCCGGGCCTTCGCCGGAGGCCCGCGGGTCGTGGTATGCGACGAGCCCACCTCGGCCCTGGACGTCTCGGTGCAGGCGGCCATCCTGAACCTGCTCGTCGACCTGCAGGCCAAGGAACACGTCAGCTACTTGTTCATCTCGCATGACCTGGGCCTGGTGCGGTACCTGTCGGACCGGATCGCCGTGCTCTACCTCGGCCGCCTGATGGAGGTCGGCCCGGCGGAAGAGGTATTCGACGGCCCGCACCACCCCTACACCGAGGCGCTGCTGTCCGCCGTGCTAACGCTCGACGACGCGGGCGGGCCGGACGGCGGATCTGGCAGCGGCGCCGAGGTCCAGATCTCCCGGGACCGGATACGGCTGCACGGCGAGATCCCGTCGGCAGCGCACCCGCCATCCGGCTGCGTGTTCCACACGCGCTGCCCGCGCAAGCTGGAGGACGGCTCTTGCGAGACGTCTGTACCACCGCTGCAGGAGGTCACGCCCGGCCACTTGATGAGTTGTCACATTCCTATCGATCAGCTAACGATCCTTCAACGCAGCGTGCAACCCGATTGAGAACCGCGTGTGATGCATAATTCATGACCCGTTCACGCCCGCCCACGTGAGCACTGTCCGGCAAGGTTCTAGGAGGACCTAGTGAGCCCAGACCACGGCCGACTTTCCCGTCTCCGCGAGGGGCAGGGCGAGATCGCCAACCACGTCATCGATGAGTTCGCCGCTGGACGGCTCTCCCGCCGGGACTTCCTGCGGCGGGGCACAGTCGTCGGCCTGTCGCTGCCTGTGCTCGGCGGCGTGCTCGCCGCCTGCGGCAGCTCCTCCAGCTCACCGTCGTCATCAGGTTCAGGCGCAGGTGCAGGCGCGACCATCAAGGTCGGGCTGGTCGTGCCCACGGGGGCGATCAACCCGCTGACAGTGGCTGACCAGGGCGGCCTGTGCATGCTCGGCCAGACCGGCGAGTACCTCTGCCTGTCCACCCAGACCCTGTCGCTGAAACCGGTGCTGGCAGAGAGCTGGTCGGCGAACACGGCCGGTGACGTGTGGACGTTCAAGATCAGGCAGGGAGTGACGTTCCACAACGGCGCGGCGCTTACCGCCGACGACGTCGTGTACACCTACCAGACGCAGTGCAACCCGAGCAGCTCGTCCAACGCGCTGTCCAACTTCGGCGGGGTGCTGGTTCCGTCCGGCGTGGTCAAGGTCGACGACTTCACCGTGGCTTTCCACCTAAAGGCCCCGAACGGGAACTTCCCGTACCTGACCTCGTCGGACAACTACAACATGATCATCATCCCGAAGGGCACCGACCCTTCGAGCTGGCAGAGCACGTTCGTCGGGACCGGCCCGTTCGTGCTGAAGAGCTACACGCCGAAGGTCGGCGCGTCGTTCACCCGCAACGAGAAGTACTGGGGCACCAAGGCGCTTCCGGCTGGCACGGAGTTCAGCTTCTACGCTGACCAGACCCCGGAGAACCTGGCGCTGACCTCCGGGACGATCGACGTTCTCTCGTCGTTCGCTGTGTCCGGCGGCGAGGAGATCCTCGCCCAGGGCGCTTACAACGTCATCCGGCTGAAGTCGAGCGCGCACCGCGAGCTGTCCATGCGCTGCGACCAGGCGCCGTTCACCGACCCGCGGGTGCGCGAGGCGATCGCACTCACGCTGGACCGGCCAGCCACCGTTCAGGCACTGTTCAAGGGATACGCGGACGTCGGGAACGACAGCCCGTTCGCCCCCGTGTTCCCGTCCACGAACACCAGCGTCGCGCAGCGCAAGCAGAACATCGCCCAGGCGAAGTCGCTGCTGTCGGCTGCTGGGCACCCGTCAGGGTTCAGCACCAGCCTGATCACCGAGCAGCTGGCCGAGATCCCGGACTATGCGCAGATCGTGGTGGCGGCGGCCAAGGACATTGGCGTGGACATCAAGCTCACCGTCGAGTCGTCGTCCGCCTACTACGGCAAGGCCACGTTCGGCAACTCCGACTGGCTGGACGCCACGATGAGCCTGGTCGACTACGGGCACCGCAGCGTCCCCAACGTGTTCCTGACCGCCCCACTGCAGACGACGAACGCAGCGAGCGGCACCGGCGCCTGGAACGCGGCGCACTTCAGCAACAGCCCGTACGACAGCCTGGTGAACCAGTACATCGCCACCGTTGACGTGTCCACCCAGCGCAGCCTGGCCGGGCAGATCGAGAGCCTGCTGCTCAGCCAGACCCCGGTGATCTACGGGTATTTCTTCAACTGGCTGGCGGCCACGGCCAAGAACGTGAACGGTGCCTATCCGACGGCCATTGGCCACATCTTCCTGTACAACACAACTAAGAGCTGACGCCGGCGGCGAGTACCGGGCGGCGCCTGGCCGGGAATATCATGACCTGTCTTGTGGGCCGTACCGGCCTGTCGCCCCGGGATTAATGTTGGGAGGTTCAGTGTCGCTTGCCACTGTCACCCCCGGCAGCGCGGGCGCGGAGCAGCCGGTCCCCGGCGGCGCGGGCCTGACGCAGGGCCGGGGTGTCAGCCCGGAACGGCAGCAGGCAGTCGCTGATGTTCTGCGAGGCCTGAGTCATCCGCGCTCCGGGCGGCTGTCGCCGGCGCAGCTGCGGGCGGCGACGCTCGGGCTCGCCGAGCGGCACGAGCTGTGGGAGGACCTTGTCGTCCACGATCCGGACGTCCGCTGGTACCTGCCGCTGCACCGCAGCGAATCCTGCGACGTGTGGCTGCTGGCCTGGGAGCGCGGGCAGAACACCGACTGGCACGACCACGGCGGGTCTTCGGGGTCGTTCGCCGTGGCCGAGGGCAGCCTGGCCGAGCAGTACCGTGCGCCGAGCGGGCGCAAACTCGGGCGCCGGGTGCTCGACGTCGGTACGGCGATCGCGTTCGGGCCTGGGCACGTGCACGACGTCAGCCACGGCGGCGGCAGCCGGGCCACCAGCATCCACGCGTACTCACCGCCGCTGATGGCGATGACGTACTACAAGCCCACCCCATACGGGCTGATCGCCGCGGCTACCGTGGCGATCGACGGGCCCGAGGGCGACCGCGGCCGCGGCGGGGCGGACACGGCGCTGGCCGATGCCACCGCCTCGGCGGCGGGACTGAGCAGCGACGCGCTGCCCGCCGACGCTCCGGGCATCGACGAACTGATGACCGAGGCCCGCAGCGGCCTGGCCAGGCTGCGGCCCGAGGCGGCGTTCGCTGCCCTCACCGACGGGGCGGTGCTCGTCGACATCCGCCCGCTGGAGCAGCGGATCGTCGAAGGCGAGATTCCCGGGGCGATCGTGATCAGCCGCAACGTGCTGGAGTGGCGGCTCGACCCGCGCAGCGAGGCCCGGATTCCAGCCCTGGCCCGGGCCGACGCCCGGATCATCGTGACCTGCTCCCAGGGATACGCCTCATCACTGGCCGCGGCGACCCTGCGCCGGATCGGCCTGCGCGAGGCGACCGATCTCGACGGCGGCTTCCAGGCGTGGAAGGCAGCCGGCCTGCCGACCCACCCGGCGCGGTCTCTGGGCTGACCTCTGGCCACGGTCCTGCGCTCACCGGCACCGAGGCGATGAAAGCGGCTGTGGTGGCGTAATTACGCCCCTAACGCTTCATTCACGACGACTGGCGGGTGCCAGTTGCACATCAGAGAACCCAGAAGCACCGCCTGTCACAGCGAGCCTGTGACAGGTGGTGTTCAGGGGGCACATCGTGCCGCAGAGACCAGCGGTGCCAGAGAGGTGGCCAGGTGGCTCGCCTGTGATGCCTGCCTGGGGATAATGGGCAGGATGCAACAGCGCCACGGGATCACAGGGGACGCGAGTCATGGCCGCCAGTAACGAGCACGCGCCCGTCCGGGACGGGCAGGCTCCGGGCAGCCACGGCCACGGCGAGGTGCACAGCCGCGGCGAGGAAGCCCACGGTCACGGCGAGGCGCATGGCCATCAGCACCGCGACGTGTCCGGCGGCTGGCTGCGCCCTTCCGTGTTCGGGTCCATGGACGGGCTGGTCACGAACGTATCGCTGATCGCCGGTGTCGGCGGCGGGGGCGGCTCGCCGCACGCGATCATCCTGGCCGGGCTGGCCGGGCTCAGCGCGGGTGCGTTCTCCATGGCCGCTGGCGAGTACGTCTCGGTGTCCTCGCAGAACGAGCTGATCAACTCCGAGGTCCGCAAGGAGAAAGTCGAGCTCGACACCCATCCCGAGGCCGAGCTGCGGGAACTGGCTGCCGTGTTCCGGCACGGGGGCGTGGAGCCCCGGCTGGCTGACGAGGTGGCCAGGCAGCTATCCGAACGCCCGGAGGTGGCGCTGCGGATGCACGTCCGGGAGGAACTCGGTGTCGATCACAAGGAGCTGCCGTCCCCGGTCACAGCGGCCGGTGCCTCGCTGCTGACGTTCGCTGTCGGAGCGCTGATCCCGCTGCTCCCCTACCTGATTGGCTTCAGGTCGCTGCTGGCGGCGCTGGTGCTGGCCGCCGTGGCGGCATTTGGCGGCGGCGGGCTCGTCGCCCGGGTCACCGACCGCCCGTTCCTGCGCGGGTCACTGCGCCAGCTGCTGCTAGCTGGCGCAGCGGCCGGGCTGACCTACGGGATTGGCAGCCTTGTCGGCGCCGCGGTCTCCTAACTGGCTGCCCACCGGACGGCCGTGAGCGAGGCGGTGCCTGGCTAAGTCCGCCCCGGCCCTGCTACCAGCCTTCCGGGCCGAACGAGTCCTCGTCGTACCCGCCGGGTTCCGACAGCAGCTTCAGGTCGGCCTCGACCATCATCGCGACCAGCTCCTCGAAGCCGACCTTCGGTTCCCAGCCGAGCTCGGCCGCTGCCTTGGCCGGGTTCGCGCACAGCCGGTCCACTTCGGCGGGCCGGATGAACGCCGCGTCGGTCACCACGTGGTCCCGCCAGTCCAGGCCGGCCACCTCGAACGCAAGCTGCACCAGCTCCCCGACCCGGTGTGTCACTCCCGTGCCCACCACGTAGTCGGCGGGCTCGTCCTGTCCCATCATCAGGTGCATCGCCCGCACGAAGTCACCGGCGAAGCCCCAGTCCCGGCTGGCGTCCAGGGTGCCCAGCCGCAGCTTCTGCTCGTACCCGAGCTTGATCTTGGCAACGCCGAGCGACACCTTCCTGGTGACGAACTCGGCTCCGCGGCGCGGCGACTCGTGGTTGAACAAGATCCCGGACACCGCGTACATGCCGTAGGACTCGCGGTAGTTCTGGGTCAGGTGGTGGCCGTACGCTTTGGCCACCCCGTACGGGCTGCGCGGGTGGAACGGCGTCTGCTCGGTCTGCGGCGACTCGCGCACCTTGCCGAACATCTCCGACGACGACGCCTGGTAGAAGCGGATCTGGCCGCGTGCCGGGCTGCGCGACGCGCTGATCCCGCTGCAGACCCGGATGGCCTCCAGCACCCGCAGCACGCCGAGCCCAGTGACCTCACCGGTCAGTTCGGCCTGCTCCCAGGACATTGGCACGTACGAGATCGCGGCGAGGTTGTAGACCTCGTCGGGCTGCACGCGCTCCACGGACGAGATCAGGCTGCCCTGATCGAGCAGATCCCCGCGGACCAGGTGCACGTCGCCGAGGATCTGGCGCACCCGGCGCAGCCGCGGGTTGGCCTGGCCCCGTACCAGGCCCCACACCTGATACCCCTCGGCCAGCAGGTGCTCGGCCAGGTAGGAGCCATCCTGGCCGGTTATGCCGGTGATCAGAGCGCTTCGTGTCAGCAGAGTCTCCGCATCTTCCTGGCTGGCCGCGATCGCGGACAGCCATTGGTTCACGTCGCGGCAGCTTACCGATAACACACCTGCATAAGCACTCGCGCATTAACGGATGGGGCGCGAGCTTACCTGTGGTACCGCCTGGTAACGTTCACTGCCAAAGCGCCGAAGGGGCGCCGTGCCGCGTTGTACTGAGGAGCGAGGGAGCTTGCGACCGAGCGACGAGGGAAACGCGGTGCGCCCCAGCGCCCCGGAGGCGCAAAGCAAACACAGCGCCCCGGAGGCGCAAAGCCAGCACCAACCACTTCGGGTTGCGCTGGTGTCCTACCGGAGCAAGCCGCACTGCGGCGGCCAGGGAGTCTTCGTCCGGCACCTGTCCCGGGAACTCGCGGCGCTCGGCCATCACGTCGAGGTGTTCTCAGGCCAGCCGTACCCGGAACTTGAGCCCGGCCCGCTGCTGCGCCCCGTGCCGAGCCTGGACCTGTACCGGGAGCCCGACCCCTTCCGCACTCCGCACCTGCGCGAGTACCGCGACTGGATCGACGCGCTGGAAGTCGCGATGATGTGGACCGGGGCGTTCCCAGAGCCGCTCACGTTCAGCCTGCGGGCGCTGCGGGAGCTGCGGGCCCGCCGCGACGACTTCGACGTCGTCCACGACAACCAGGTGCTGGCTTACGGCTTGCTCGGCGTCGCCAGGATCGGGTTGCCGCTGGTGACCAGCATCCACCACCCGATCAGCGTCGACCGGCGGATCGAGCTCGCCGAGGCCAGGAGGCTGGCGCGGCTGTCCAAGCGGCGGTGGTACTCGTTCGTCCGGATGCAGGCCCGGGTGGCCCGCCGCGCAGGCCCGATCCTCACCGGCTCGCAGTCGTCCCGGGATGACATCCTCCGCGACTTCAAGGTGCCGGCCTCGCACGTGCACGTGATCCCGCTCGGGGTGGACACCCGCCTGTTCCACCCCCCGATCCGGCCGCGCGTTTCCGGCCGGATCGTCGCCGTGGCCAGCGCCGACTCGCCAGTGAAAGGGATCTCGACGCTGCTGCGCGCCGTCGCAAAGGTCACTACGGAACGGGACGTGGCCCTCACCGTGGTTGGCAGGCCGGCCCCGGGCGGGCCTACCGAACGCCTTGTGGCCGAGCTGGCCCTGGGTGACCGGGTGCGGTTCGTCAGCGGGATCACCGATGCCGAGCTGGCCAAGCTGATCGCGACCGCGGAGATCGCCGTCGTTCCGTCGCTCTATGAGGGTTTCTCTCTGCCTGCCGTCGAGCACATGGCCTCGGGCACCCCGCTGGTCGCCAGCAGAACCGGGGCACTGCCCGAGGTGACCGGCGACGCCGCGTTTCTGGTCACGCCCGGCGACGCCGAGGAGCTCGCCGCCGCGCTGCGGACACTGCACGACTCCGAGGCCGAGCGGAAGCGGCTGTCAGCCCTTGCCCTGCACCGGGTGCAGGAACGGTTTGCCTGGTCCGCCGTTGCCCGCGCCACTGTGGACCACTACCGGCGGGCCATCGAGGACTCCGCTGGCGGCCAGGTGCCGCCGGACGCGCCGTGCTGACGGTCGACTTCGGCCGCTTTCCTGTCGGCCCCGGTGACCGGGTGCTCGATCTGGGCTGTGGTGCCGGCAGGCACGCGTTCGAGGCCCTGCGCCGCGGGGCGCACGTAGTCGCACTCGACACCGACCAGGGGGAACTCCGGCAGGTAGGCGCCATGTTCGCCGCGATGAACGAGGCGGGCGAGGTGCCTGCGGTGGCGTCCGCCGGTATCGCAGCCGCCGACGCTACCGCGATGCCGTTCCCTGATGGCAGCTTCGACCGGGTAATCGCCGCCGAGGTACTTGAGCACATCCCGGCGGACCAGGCCGCGATCGACGAGGTCGCCCGGGTGCTGCGGCCGGGCGGCCTGGCCGCCGTCACCGTGCCTGCCTGGCTGCCGGAACGGGTGTGCTGGCGGCTGTCCGACGACTACCACAACGTTCCCGGCGGCCACGTGCGGATCTTCACCCGCGGAGAGCTGCAAGCGAAGCTGGCCCGAGCAGGCCTGGTAGTCAGCGGGCACCACCACGCTCACGCGCTGCACTCGCCGTACTGGTGGCTGAAGTGCGCAATCGGCGTCCATGACGACGCTCACCCGCTCGCGCAGGCCTATCACCGGCTGCTGGTCTGGCAGATCATGAAGAACCCGGCGGTCCTGCGGCTCGCCGACCGGGCACTGAACCCGCTGATCGGAAAGAGTGTGGTCGTGTACGCCCTCAAGCCGCTGCGGGCCCGGGCGGCCGAGCCCCCTCAGGCCCCTGCAGGCGCCAGGGCGTCCAGCGCCGCGCCGAACCGCCGCGAGAGGGCGCATGCGGCAGCCTGAGAGCCTGGCCGGGCCGCAGCGCACGGGAGAGGCTACGCGGGGCTGCCTGCCGTCAGTACCCGGAATCCTGACCGCCGAGCAGGTCCTGGCGACAGGCCTGTCGATCGCAGCCGTGCAGCAAAGCGACGGCTCGATCGGCTGGCCGGACGGCCACGTCGACGCGTGGAACCATGTCGAGTGCGTGATGGCGCTGAGCGCTTGCGGTCTGCGCCAGGCCGCGCGGCGCGGTTATGAATGGCTCCGCGCCGCCCAGCGGCCGGACGGGTCCTGGCCCCTGCGGTGCGAGGGAGGCACGGTCACCGACGAGGCCGCCGAGAGCAACCACGCTGCTTATCCCGCCGTCGGCGTCTGGCATGAACTCCAGGTGAGTCACGACGAAGCGTTCGGAAATCTAATGTGGCCGGTGGTTCGCGGGGGGATCAACTTCGCGCTCAGCCTGCAGCAGCCGCGCGGCGAGATCGTCTGGCAGCGTGACGCCCACGGCGCGCCCGCGTCCTATGCGCTGCTGACCGGCTGCTCCAGCATGCATTCGGCGCTGCGCTGCGCGATCGCGCTCGCGGAGTACGTCGGCGAGCCGCAGCCGGACTGGGAGCTGGCCGCCGGGCAGCTCGGGCACGCGGTGGCCTGCCATCCCGAGGCGTTCGCCGACAAGAGCAGGTTCTCGATGGACTGGTACTACCCGGTGCTCGGCGGGCCGCTGCGCGGAGCCGCGGCCCGCGGGCGTCTTGCAGCCGGCTGGGACACGTTCGTAGTGCCCGGCCTGGGCATCCGTTGCGTCAGCGACCAGCCCTGGGTCACCGGCGCTGAGACCTGCGAGCTCGCGCTCGCTCTCGACGCCATCGGCGACCGCTCCCGCGCGCTCGAGCTCTTCGCCGAGGTCCAGCACTTGCGCAGCGCTGACGGCGGCTACTGGACCGGCTGGCAGTTCGCCAACCGGGCTCATTTCCCGAACGAGCAGAGCAGCTGGACCAGCGCGGCTGTCGTGCTCGCCGCCGACGCACTGTCCGAGACCACCGGCGGCTCGCGCATCTTCGCCGAGGCTGCTGCGCGCTGGGCTGTCGGCTCCCCCGCCGACCCGGCCGCGTGCGGGTGCGAGGAACCAGAAGCCGCGCGGTCACCGGCGGGCTCAGCTTCAGCTGACACCGCCGACACGTAGCGGGCAGCCGCGTCAGCCCGCATCAGGCTCAGCCGATTCCCGGGCCGGTCCGCTCCAGAACTCGCAGCGAGCCCTCTGCCCGTACCTCAGTGAACGCGCCTGACTTCAGCGCGCGCAGGTAGATCCGGTATGGCGCCTGGCCCCCGTCCGCAGGGTCGGGAAACACGTCGTGGATCGCCAGGGCCCCGCCATCGGCCACCCGCGGGGCCCAGCCCTCGTAGTCGGCGATCGCCGCGGCGTCAGTGTGCCCGCCGTCGATGAACACCATCCCGAGCGGCGCCCGCCACAGCCCGGCCACGTCGGCGGACCTGCCGACGATTGCGATCACGTGATCTTCAAGACCGGTCGCTGCCAGCGTGGAGCGGAAGTGCGGCAGCGTGTCGAGCCGCCCGGTCGCCCGGTCGACTAGCCCCGGGTCGTGGTACTCCCAGCCGGGCTGGTTCTCCTCTGAGCCACGGTGATGGTCGACGGTGATGACCAGCTGGCCGGCCTCCCGGGCAGCAGCAGCCAGGTAGATCGTTGACTTGCCGCAATAGGTCCCGATCTCGGCGACGGGGCCGCGTGGCGCGTACGCGGCTGCCGTCTCGAAGAGCGCCAGCCCTTCCGGCTCAGGCATGAAGCCCGTGGCTGCCAGTGCGGCGCTGGCCAGCTCCGGGATGAGTCCGTTCCGCATGCCTGCTAGTCTCCCGCGCGCTTCCCCCCGGCAGCGCCAAGGTAAGACGAAAGCCCGCGACCATTCCAGGTACCGCCCTGGCGGCTGACGGCAGAGGCGGGCGCGGTCAGCGGTGGGCTGGCTCGCGGCGGGTCGCTGCGATCACGACGGCGTCCCGCAGCCAGGCAATCTCATCGTCGCTGACCTTGTCCAGGAACCTGCGCATGATGGCCCGGTGGTTCCCGCCGGAGTGGAGCGCCTCGGCCATCAGCCGGGCGTCGTGGTCCTCCCTGGCCTCGGCCGGCCAGTACTGCCAGGCGCGGCCGCGCTTCTCGCGGCGCAGCACTCCCTTGCCATGCAGGATGCCCATCACGGTCATCACCGTTGTGTACGCGACCGGCCGCGCGTAGCGCAGCCGCTCTCGCACCTCACGAACGGCATAAGGCCGGTCGCCCGCCCATATCACGTCCATGATCGCTCTCTCGAGCCGACCAAACTCGCGCACGGCGTTCCCTCCCCCGTCCCGTTTTCGCAACCCAGCCAAGCACAGCTGGCCGGGAAGGCCGGGGAACTCTGCGCGGGGTGGGGGATAAAAGCTCTACCGGAGCGGTGATTCGTCTCCCGCCGGCTGTTCAGTCGCTGCGCTGGTCGGCTCGCAGGCCACCGTGCTCGCCTGGCTGTGCGTCGTCTGGCTCGCCTGGCCGTTGCCAACCGAACCCGGGTGAGGATTCCTCCACCGCTGCGGCGCGCGCGGCCACCCGGTGACGGCGCACCGCCCAGGCGGCGATCGCGACCACGACGACGGCAGCAGCCGCGATCGCGAGTCCCGAGCCGACCCGGGTCTCCACCGCCGAGTACGCCGAGCCCGCCAGGAACCCGAGCAGGCAGTAACCCACGCCCCAGACGACGGCTCCGACCACGTCATAGATGAGGAAGGTCCGGTAGCGCACACCGACCGCGCCGGCCGCGGCCGGCATCACCGCCCGCACGATCGCGACGAACCTTCCGAGCAGGACCGCGAGGGCGCCTCGCTCTCGCAGGATGGACCTCGCCCGCTCGGGGCCCCCGGGCACGCGCCGCATGACCCGGCTGGCGAACATCCGGTCACCCATCCGCTTGCCGATCTCATAACCGACCAGCGGGCCTGCAACAGCGGTGGCCACGACCACAACCGTCAGGGCCGCGAGCGACACGTGGCCGCGGCTGGCAAGGACGCCGCCGAGGACCACAGCGGTCTCGCCCGGCAGCACGAACCCGAGGAACACCGCGGTCTCGCCGAACACGAGCGCGCCGACCACGAGGCAAGCGACCCAGCCGCTGAGGGCGGTAAGCCCGCTGACTATCGAACTCAGGCGACGTCCCTTCCCGCGCTACCATGCCGCGTTGTAGCCTCGGCAAGCTCGATCTCCCGCCGAGGCCGGCCGTGCAACCGCCAGGACCTGCCCTAGCCAGCCGTGGTCTAGTGGTCTAGTAGTAGGAGACGCCGCAGCATCTTGTCCAGCCGCGAAGGGAGGATGATGCACTCAGCGCCTCAGCCCCTGTCCGCGACATCGTCCCCGGGCAGCTTCATCCGCCAGTCAGGCACGTTTTCGAGCAAGATCACGAGAGACGGATCAAGCGGCTTCCTGGCCGAGCCAGCACGTTACCAGCTCTATGCGTCGCTGGCCTGCCCATGGTCGCAGCGGGCACTTATCGTGCGCCGGCTGCTCGGGCTCGACCGGGTCGTCGGCCTGAGCCTGGTCGACCCGATCTCCGATGACCGAGGCTGGCGCTTCCCGGACCGGCTCGGCGGACGTGACCCGGTCACTGGGGCTCGGTTCGTCTCCGAGCTCTACCTGGCCAGCGATCCGCGGTACAGCGGCGAGTACACGCTCCCGGTGCTGTGGGACACCAAGACCCAGCGGATCGTCAGCAACGACGTGTCACGGCTGACCGTGATGCTCGAGACCGAGTTCACCGGTTTCTGCCGGCCGGGCGCGCCTGACCTGTATCCCCCGCAGCAGGCGCAGGAGATAGAGGCGATCTCCACCCTGATCCACCATGCGGTCAACAACGGCGTCTACAAGGCCGGGAACGCGGCCACGCAGGCCGCGTACGAGGAGGCGTTCGACGCGCTGTTCGACATGATGGACGCGCTGGACGAGCGGCTGGGCCGGCGCAGGTTCCTGCTCGGCGGCGAGCTGACCGAGGCCGATGTGCGGCTGTTCCCTACGCTGGTCAGGTTCGACGCGGTCTACTACATCCACTTCAAGTGCAACCTGCGCCGGCTGGTCGACTACCACTACCTGTGGGGCTACGCGCGTGACCTGTTCCAGCGCCCCGGGTTCGGCGACACAACGGACTTCGACCAGATCAAGCGCCACTACTACCAGACCCAGGGCTGGATCAACCCGAGCCGTATCGTTCCCAAGGGCCCGTACGTCAGCTGGCTAGAGCCACACGGCCGCGACCGCCTCTCCGGCTAGCTCAAAACTCTCCGCCTAGCTCATCGAACTCAACAAAACATCACAATCGTGGCGCTATCGTCGGGCATCTGGGGTGACCACCGCGCAGGTAGCCTTGTGCGGGGGAAATACCACGTCAACCGACTTTTGGAAGAGGGCGATCTCAGCCGTGTCTGCTGAGTCTGCACGGGCGTCTGCGGATCTCACTGCCCAGGCAAACGGCAAATCAGCCGCCCGTGAGCCGACGCCTGACTTCGGGCCCAACGAATGGCTGGTGGACGAGCTCTACCAGCGCTACCAGGCCGACCCGGCGTCGGTCGACCGAGCCTGGTGGAACTTCTTCGCCGACTATCACCCGAGCCCGGCAGCTCCGTCGCGTGCGGCTGCCCCGGCCCAGGCGGCCACGGCCCCGGCGGCCACGGAAATCCCGGCACCGCCCGCCGCCGGAGCGCCCGCCCGGCAGGCGCCCGCCCCGGGCCCGGCAGCGCCGGCGCCCTCAGCCCCGGCTCGGCCGGGCCAGCCGCAGCCGTCCGCGCCTCAGCCCGCACAGCCAGCGCCATCCACGCCTCAGCCAGCCCAGCCAGCGGCGCACCCGGTCCGGATGCGCGGGGCGGCTGCCCGTACCGCGGCGAACATGGCGGCGAGCCTCACCGTGCCCACGGCCACCAGTGTGCGGGCTGTCCCGGCCAAGCTGCTGGTGGACAACCGCATCGTGATCAACAATCACCTCGGTCGGGGACGGGGCGGCAAGATCTCCTTCACCCACCTGATCGGCTACGCGGTCGTCAAGGCGCTGGCCGCGGTGCCGGAGATGAACGACTCCTACGCCGAGGACGACGGCAAGCCCGCCCTTGTCCGGCCTCCGCACGTGAACCTCGGCCTCGCCATCGACGTGCGCCGGGACGACGGGACCCGGCAGCTGCTTGTGCCGAACATCAAGGCCGCCGAGACGCTGGACTTCCGGCAGTTCTGGGTGGCCTACGAGGACGTCGTGCGCAAAGCGCGGGCGGGCCGGCTCGCCGTGGACGACTTCGCTGGCACCACGATCAGCCTCACCAATCCCGGCACGATCGGCACCGAACACTCGATCCCGCGCCTGATGACCGGGCAGGGGTGCATCGTCGGCGTGGGTGCCATGGAGTACCCGGCCGCTTACCAGGGAGCATCCGACGAGACCCTGGCCCGGCTGGCGATCAGCAAGACGATCACACTGACGTCCACCTACGACCACCGGGTTATCCAGGGTGCCGTTTCAGGTGACTTCCTGCGGGTCATCCACTCGCTGCTGCTCGGCGAGCACGGCTTCTACGACGAGATCTTCAAGTCGCTGCGGGTCCCCTACGAGCCGGTTCGCTGGGTCCAGGACATCCCGGCCGTGCACGAGGACGACATCAGCAAGGCCGCTCGGGTCTACGAGCTGATTCACGCCTACCGGGTCCGCGGCCACCTGATGGCCGACACCGACCCGCTGGAGTACAAGCAGCGCAAGCATCCCGACCTGGACATCAACCAGCACGGCCTGACCCTGTGGGACCTGGAGCGGGAGTTCGCCACCGGCGGGTTCGGCGGCAAGCCGCGGATGACGCTGCGGGAGATCCTCGGTGTGCTGCGGGACTCCTACTGCCGCACGGTCGGCATCGAGTACATGCACATCCAGAACCCGGAAGAGCGGGCCTGGATGCAGGCCCGGGTGGAACGGCCGCACCCCAGGGCCGACCACGACGAGCAGATCCGGATCCTGTCGCGGCTGAACGTCGCCGAGGCGTTCGAGATGTTCCTGCAGACCAAGTTTGTCGGCCAGCGCAGGTTCTCCCTCGAAGGGGCGGAGTCGCTGATCCCGCTGCTGGACGCGGTGCTCACCGAGGCAGCGCACGAGCAGCTGGACGAGGCCGTCATTGGCATGGCGCACCGCGGCCGGCTCAACGTGCTCGCGAACATCGTGGGCAAGTCGTACGGCCAGATCTTCAAGGAGTTCGAAGGCAACCTGGACCCGGCCAGCACCCATGGGTCCGGTGACGTCAAGTACCACCTCGGCGCTGAAGGCAAGTTCACCTCGGCCGACGGGTCAGTGATCCCCACCTCGCTGGTGGCCAACCCGAGCCACCTGGAGGCCGTGGACCCGGTGCTGGAGGGCGTCGTCCGGGCCAAGCAGGACGTGATCGACATGGGCGAGCCCGGGTTCACCGTGCTGCCTGTGCTGATCCACGGCGACGCGGCAATGGCCGGGCAGGGCGTGGTGGCCGAGACCCTTGAGCTGTCCCAGCTGCGCGGCTACCGTACCGGCGGCACTGTGCACATCGTGGTCAACAACCAGGTCGGCTTCACCACCGCGCCGGAGTACTCCCGCTCAAGCGTGTACTCCACCGACGTCGCACGGATGATCCAGGCGCCGATCTTCCACGTCAACGGTGACGACCCGGAGGCCGTGGTCTGGGTCGCGCGGCTCGCGTTCGCCTACCGCCAGGAGTTCCGCAAGGACGTCGTCATCGACATGATCTGCTACCGGCGGCGCGGGCACAACGAGGCCGACAACCCCTCGTTCACTCAGCCGCGGATGTACGACCTGATCGACGCCAAGAGGTCGGTGCGCAAGCTCTACACCGAGGCCCTGATCGGGCGCGGCGATATCACGCTGGACGAGGCCGAGCAGGCGCTGCGCGACTACCAGCAGGAACTCGAGCGTGCCTTCACCGAGACCAGGGACGCGGCCGGGCGCCGCGCGCCCAAGGTGACGCCGCAGCCTCAGCGGGACATGCTGCCGGACGGTGACGACCAGGTGCCGACGGCGGTCTCCGCGGAGACCGTCAAGCAGATCATCGATACCCAGCTCAACCTGCCCGAAGGCTTCACCCCGCACCCGAGGCTGGCGCCGCAGCTGCAGCGCCGGGCCGTCATGGTCGAGCAGGACGAGATCGACTGGGCCACCGGTGAGCTGCTCGCGTTCGGCAGCGTTCTCATCGACGGCCATTCCATCCGCCTGACCGGCCAGGACACGCGACGGGGCACGTTCGGGCAGCGGCACGCGGTGCTGGTGGACCGCTACACCGGCGAGGAGCACACGCCACTGCGGGCGTTCAACTCCCAGTCGGCCAGGTTCTACACCTACGACTCGCCGCTGTCGGAGTTCGCCGCTGTCGGCTTCGAGTACGGCTACTCGGTCGCCCGGCCAGACGCCCTGGTGTGCTGGGAGGCTCAGTTCGGCGATTTCATCAACGGCGCGCAGACGATCATCGACGAGTTCGTCAGCTCCGGCGAGCAGAAGTGGGGGCAGCGCTCGGGCCTGGTGCTGCTGCTGCCGCACGGCTACGAGGGCCAGGGACCCGATCACTCGTCTGCCCGGCTGGAGCGGTTCCTCACGCTGTGCGCGCAGGACAACATGAGTGTCGCAGTGCCGAGCACTCCGGCGAACTACTTCCATCTGCTGCGCTGGCAGGTCCTGTCCGCCCGGCTCAAGCCGCTGATCGTGGCCACGCCGAAGTCGATGCTGCGGCTGAAGGCGGCTGTCTCGCCGGTGGCCGCGTTCACCAGCGGCTCGTTCCAGCCGGTTCTCGGGCAGCCGGAGCCGGCCGCCGGGTCGGCCCATGAGGTGCGGCGGGTGCTGCTGTGCTCCGGCAAGATCTACTACGACCTGGCGGAGAAGCGCAACGCCGGCGGGCGCAGCGACGTGGCGATCGTCCGGGTCGAGCGGCTGTATCCGATGCCAGCCGCCGAACTGGCCGCCGCCGTGGCGCGGTACCCAGCCGTGCAGGACGTCACCTGGGTGCAGGAGGAGCCGGCGAACATGGGGGCCTGGCCCTATATGGCGCTGCGGCTGCCGGATGTCCTCGGCCGGCCGGTGCGCCTGGTGTCGCTGCCACCCTCGTCCGCGCCTGCGGCCGGCTCAGCCCGGGCGCACGCCGCGGACCACGCCCGCCTGGTCGAGGCAGCGCTGTCCGCCGAGGCGTAGCTGGTGTACTTCACCGACCGCGGACTGGAGGAACTCGCCGAACGGCGCGGCGACGACCAGGTCAGCCTGGCCTGGCTGGCCGAGCGCCTGCGCGAGTTCATTGATGAGAACCCGGACGCCGCCGGCCCGGTCGACCGCCTCGCCAGCTGGCTGGCGCGCCTGGACGACGCAGGCGAGCTCGACGAGGATTTCTAGCGCTAGCCCCGGGGGGCCGACCCGAGCGCGACTTGGCCTGGCGACCAACACGATATATCGTATGTGTATTCACGTTGGGCAGCCCCTGCCGC
Organism: uncultured Actinomycetota bacterium; assembly: GCA_963815375.1. Lineage (GTDB taxonomy): Bacteria > Actinomycetota > Actinomycetes > Streptosporangiales > Streptosporangiaceae > JASHPR01. The sequence continues at coordinate 1,713,455 of CAWFGX010000001.1, forward strand.
GTCGCCGCGCCTTGGGTTCCGCGCCCGTGAGGAGGACAGCGACCTTATGCCTCGCTGGACCATCGACTCACCGAGAACCCTCAATCTCGGTGATGTCGCCGTGCTGAGGGTCCGGGTGATCTCGGGATCCGTTGCGATCCTTGCCAGCCAGGAGCCGGCGTCGCTCGACGTCGCCGGCCTGGAAGGCCAGCCGCTGCTGGTGACCCATGAAGCCGGGATTGTCACGATCACCTATGAGGACCTGCAGTGGGACGGGCTGCGCAGCTGGCTGCACCCGCGGCGGCACTCGGCCGACGTGACCATCACAGTTCCCGCGGCCTGCCCCACTCAGGTGGGCGTCGTCAACGCGGGCGCGACCGTGTCGGGCATCTCGGCGAAGATGACAGCCAAGAGCGTCTCCGGGGATATCACACTGGACCGCGTGGCGGGCAGCGTGGACGCTAAGACCGTGTCGGGAAACCTGGACGCCCGGGACCTCGACGGCGAGATCGCCTTCAACTCGCTCTCGGGCGACCTGACCCTGGCCGGCGGCACGGTCGGCCAGCTCGAAGCCAGAACCGCCAGCGGCCGGGTGACGGCCGACATCGACCTTCGGGACGGCGCCGGCCTGCGGGTCAGCACGGTCTCCGGTGACGTGGCCGTCCGGGTGCCGACCTCGTGCAGCGCCCGGGTTGAACTCCGGTCCACATCCGGGCGGCTGTGCAGTAGCTTCGACGGCATGGGCGCCACGTCCACCACGCGGCCGTCAGTCATGAGCGCGACGCTCGGGTCCGGCTCGGGCAGCCTGAGCTTGACTAGCATGACCGGCGACGTGTCGCTGCTAGCCAGGGACGGTGACCAGGGGTGAGCCCGGTATTCCGGCACGGCGGGCTCCGGCTCTACCTGCTCAAGCTGCTCGACGAGGCCCCCAGGCACGGCTACGAGGTGATCCGGCTGCTGCAGGACCGCTTCCTCGGTGTCTACGCGCCGTCGCCGGGAACCATCTACCCGCGCCTGGCCAGGCTTGAGGAGGAGGGCCTGGTCACCCACGACGAGGTCGACGGCAAGAAGGTGTACCGCATCACCGACAAGGGGCGGGAGGAGATCCAGGGCCGCCTCGACGACCTTGCTGAGCTGGAGGAGCAGATCACCGAGTCGGTGCGCGACATCGCCCGCGAGGTGACCGAGGATGTCCGGGATACCGTCCGCAACCTGCGCGAGGAGCTCACCCGTGCGGCGACCCAGTACCGCGGGCACGGCGGGGAGCAGCCGCAGCCGGACCCGCGGGAGCGGGCCCGGCTGGCCAGGGACGAGGTCAGGGAGCGGGCCCGCCAGGCCAGGGAAGACGCCGGGCAGGAACGCCGGCCGGACCAGGGTGCACAGCGCGGGCCCCGGCCGGACTGGGCCGACGTGACGTCGTCGGCGGCCTGGCAGAGCTGGGCCGGATGGCGCGGGCACACCGGCGAGCCGCCCTGGGGTGGCGGTGGATCACAGCGCCGGCCCCAGCGCGGGCACGGCTGGCCGGGCTCTCCTGGGCTGGACGCCGCCCTGGTGCGCGATCTGGAACGGCTGGCCCTCGACTTCGCCAATCAGCTGCGGCGGGCGGCCTGGAGCACCGAGTCCTTTGGCGAGAACGCGCTGGGCGACCTGCGGTCGATCCTTGAGGACACGCTGACGAGGATCAGGGACGAGGTCTTCCGCGGTCCGGCAGGCAGTGCGCCCGGTAAGGACGCTCAAGACACCCAGAATCCAGAACGTAACGCCAGCGATGACTCCTGACGCAAGGCTCGCGCCGCGCCGCTAGGCCCATCGGCTGCCCGGAGTGCACGGTCCCCAGGCCACCGGACGCAGAGAGCGGCGCCGCGCGGCCCGCAGCGTCACCTAGACGGTGAACACAACCTTGCCGAAGACGTCCCCGGCGATCATCGCAGCGAAGCCTGCCCGGGCATCCGTCAGTGGCATCTCCCGGTCGATCAGCGGCCGCACCCCGGTCTGCTCGCAGAACCGCAGCAGCCGCCCGAGCTGGTCCCGGGACCCCATGGTGGACCCGACCACTGACAGCTGCAGGAAGAAGATCCGGTTCAGCTCGGCCGGCGGCGCCGAACCGCTGGTCGCGCCCGAGATCACCAGCGTCCCGCCGGGCTTGAGCGCGCGCAGCGAGTGCGACCAGGTGGCCTCGCCGACGGTCTCCATAACCGCATCGACGCGCTCCGGAAGCCGTGCTCCGGGCTGGAACGCCTGGTCGGCGCCTAGCTCCAGGGCCCGCTCTCGCCTGGCCTCGGTCCGGCTGGTGACCCAGACCCGGTAGCCAGCGGCACGGCCGAGCAGGATCAGCGCGGTGGCCACGCCGCCGCCGGCTCCCTGGACCAGCACCGTTGCACCGGGCTGCAGACCTGACCGGTCGAACAGCATCCGGTAGGCGGTCAGGTAGGCCGTCGGCATGCAGGCGGCCTCGGCGAACGACAGGGCGGCTGGCTTAGGGACCAGGTTCCGCCGGGGCACCACGACTTGCTGCGCGAACGTTCCGTCGTACCGCTCGGACAGCAGCGACCTGGTTGGGTCCATGGTCTCGTCGGCGTAGCCAGCGGCGGGATCAGAGACCACCGCGTGGATGACAACCTCGTTACCATCGGCATCCACGCCCGCTGCGTCGCAGCCGAGCACGATCGGCAGCCGGTCCGGCGAGATCCCGACGCCGCGCAGCGTCCACACATCGTGATGGTTGAGCGCAGCCGCCCTGACAGCGACCGTGGTCCATCCGTCCGGCGGCGCTGGCTCGGCGCGCTCGCCGAGCTCCAGGCCCGCCAGGGGGTTGTCGGCGTCGACGCGCGCCGCGATGACAGCGAACATGGTCATCGACCCTAGCCTCGCCATTCGCGATAATAACGAGCGGGCCGGCCGCAAGGCCTGCCGCCGCCGGGCAGCGTATGCGATACTTTTCGGCGGGAACGGCTCCGATCATCCCACCTCGAAGGACCTCAGTGGATCTTACGTGCTATGCCGATTTGGCCGTGCGGCTTGTGAACACCGCCGCCGACATCGGCAGCGAGCCTGACTGGCTCGGCACCGCCGACTCCTTCCGGGTATTCGCAGAAGACCACGACATGGCCGGGCCGTGCACCCCCATCACCCACCAGGACCTCGACGCGCTCCGGATGCTGCGCGCCGAGTTCACCGCGATATTCCTCGCGGCGGCGGAGCGCGATCACGCAGGGGCCGCCGCCCGGCTGAACGCGTTGCTAGTCCAGTACCCGATCCGTCCGACGCTCGTCCGTCACGGCCGCTCAGGCTGGCACCTGCACCTCGATGACAGCGGGTCGGTGTCTGATCGGTATGCGGCCGCGGCGATCACCGGCCTGGCCATGATCGTCAGCGAGTTCGGGATGAGCCACCTCGGCATCTGCGCGATGCCCGGATGCGGCAGCGTCTTCGCTGGCGCCAGCCCGAGTCGTCCCGGCCGCTACTGCGCGGATCATTACGCGGGCAAGCCAAACGTGACCGCGCTGCGGAACCACAGGAGTTCTGCCGGAAGATTCCCGGCTTCTACCGCCGTCGGCTGATTGCCAAAGCGCAGTCCAGAACGCCAAGTAAGACACCGCTGACCGCCCGGCCAGGCATCAGACAACTGCCGGGCGCTTCTTTGGGCACAACAAGACGGCGCTGTGCCAGCTCAGCCTGAGCACGATGGTTACTCGTGTTACCAAAACGACACCCTGTGGCTTCTTCTCACAGCCCCTAGCCGATCATTAGCATCTAAGCCACTCCACGGCCGTATGGCCCACGTATGCGGACCGGAAAGAAGGTTCGAACATGGCAACTCAGGCGGACGTAACCCCGGGGACGGGGGTCGACAGAAACCTGATGAAACGGGTCGGGTTCATCGGCCTGACCTGGGCATCGGCCGGGTCGATCATCGGCTCTGGCTGGCTGTTCGGCTCTTTGCATGCCATCCAGGCTGCTGGCACTGCCGCCATCCTGTCCTGGATCATCGCCGCGCTCGGCCTCATGGTTCTCGCGTTCGTGCACGCCGAACTGGGCGGAATGTTCCCCAGCGCTGGCGGCACAGCCCGGTACCCGCATTACGCTTTCGGGTCGGTAACCGGGGCCTCATTCGGCTGGTTTGCCTGGCTGCAGGCCGCAGCGGTGGCGCCGGTGGAGGTGCTCGCGGTACTGAGTTACGGCACGGTGCATATCAGCTGGCTGACCACGACAGACGCCGCAGGCAACCCCGTGCCCACCTGGCCGCGCGGGTACCTGATTTCAGCAGCGCTGCTGGCCATCTTCGTCGGGCTCAACTTCTTCGGCGTACGGTGGCTGGCGCACATCAACAGCACCGCCACGTGGTGGAAGCTGGGCGTTCCGGTGCTGGTCATCATCGTGCTGATGGCCACCCATTTCCACGGCTCGAACTTCGGCTCCCACGGCGGTTTCGCGCCGTACGGCCTGCACGGTATTTTCGCCGCGACATCCTCGGGTGCTGTGGTCTTCGCCTTGCTCGGCTTCGAGCAGGCGGTCCAGTTCGGCGGGGAGAGTTCCAACCCTCGCCGGGACCTGCCCCGCGCTGTCATCATGTCGATGATCATCGGCGCGGTCGTCTACATCCTGCTGCAGGTGGCGTTCATCGGTGCCCTGCCTGGTAGCCAGCTCGCGCACGGCTGGGTGAACGTATTCACCAAGGGTGATGGGGCCAGCGGGCCGTTCGCTGCGATCGCCACGCTGGTTGGGCTCGGCTGGCTCGCCACGGTCCTCTACATCGACGCGCTGATCTCCCCAGGCGGCACGGGCCTGATCTACACGAGCTCGACGGCCAGGGTCTCCTACGGTCTGTCGAAGAACGGCTATGTCCCCTCGTTCCTGGAGTCGACCAACGACCAGGGCGTGCCCTGGATCAGCCTGATCTTCGCCTTTATCGCGTCGCTGATTTTCTTCCTGCCGTTCCCCAGCTGGCAGGACCTGGTCGAGCTGGTGACCGACGCCAGCCTGCTGATGTACGCGGGTGCGCCGCTGGCATTCGGTGTGTTCCGCAAGGACCACGACGAGAGGTCCCGGGCGTACCGGCTGCCGCTCGGTGGCTTCTGGTCGCCGGTGGCATTCTTCGTCGCCAACATGCTGATGTTCTTCTCCGGGTGGACGACAGTGTGGAAGCTCGGCATCTGCATTGTCATCGGGTATGTGCTGATCGCCATCACGTTCGTGTTCAAGCTGAACCCGCGCTCGCCGAAGCTGGACTGGAGGTCCGCTCAGTGGCTGCCGGTTTACCTGATCGGCCTCGGCGCCCTCACCTGGATCGGGAGCTACCCCGGCGGCAAGAACTGGCTCCATCTCGGCCCGGACTTCGCGGCTGTCCTGGCCTTCAGCCTGATCATCTACTACTGGGCGCGGGCCGTAGCGCTCAAGCCGGACGAGACCGAGAAGTACATCGAGCTGGCCTCCAAGGAGGTCGTCCCGGAGACCATCCTGTCCTAGCCTGACTCTCCTCATTGCGGCCCCGTTCCCTACCCGGGAACGGGGCCGCAATGTTATGTCCCGCCTCCCATGCGCCGTAGTCCGCGACCCCTTACGGGCCGGCAGGCCGCGACTCCTCACATGCGCCCGGTTTGCCGCGACGATTCACATGCGCCGGTTTGCGGCGACGACTCAGTGCGTCCGGTTTGCGGCGTTATCAAGAAGTAATATTTGACGCCCTGGCTTCGATAGCGGCGCTACGAAGTGGCCACCCAGCGGGGCGCTCGCGGCCGCGAATGCCTTGATTTACGGGACTTGCAGAGACAGGGCCGGCCGTCGAGAGGGCCCGGCCACCCAAATGAACGGGTCCGCCAGCGAGAACGGCATTGCAGCTGCCGTCTTTTCATCGGACTACTAGATCCTTAGCATGTCACGTATTAACGAGCCTAGTGGCCCAACTCTGCGGACCGGAAAGAAGGTTCGAGATGGCAACTCAGGCAGTCCCGGCTCCTACCACTAAGCCGGGAGATGTTGGCCTAAGACGGGAGATGGGGCTAATCGGCGCCATGTGGGCGTCGGTAACCTCGATCATCGGGTCCGGCTGGCTGTTCGGTTCGTGGAAGGCCTCCTATTCCACCGGGACCTCAGCCCTCCTCGCCTGGAGCATCGCCGGGGTAATGATCATAATCCTGGCGCTGGTCCACGCTGAGCTTGGCGGCATGTACCCGGTCGCCGGCGGTACCGCGCGATTTCCGCACTTCGCGTACGGGAGCGTGGCCGGAATATCGTTCGGCTTCTTCTCCTGGCTGCAGGCGGTCACGGTCACGCCGATCGAGTGCTTCGCGGTGATGCAGTATCTCGCCTATTACTGGCACGGCCTTTTCAATACCACGACAGGTGAGGTTACCGGTCTCGGCTTCGGCATCAGCATCGCCCTGATGGCAATATTCACAGCGATTAACTTCCTCGCGATGAGGTTGTTCAACCGGGTGAACCTCGTCATCACCTGGTGGAAAGTCATCATCCCGGTCGCGGCAATCATCGTCCTGTTTACGCAGTTCCACACTTCCGCGTTCAACTCTCACGGCGGCTTCTTCCCGTTCGGGACAAAAGCCATGTTCGCGGCGATCCCCAGTGCTGGCATCGTGTTCGCCTACCTCGGGTTTGAGCAGGCAGACCAGCTTGCCGGCGAGGTGCGCAACCCGCAGAAAGTCCTGCCACGGGCGATCATCGGCGCGATCCTGCTGTGCACCGTGATCTACATCCTGCTCCAGGTTGTGTTCCTCGGCGCTCTGCGGCCGGGTGACCTAGCGCACGGCTGGGCCGGGCTGAAGACGAACTCGAACTTCGAGCTCGGCCCGCTGGCATACCTGGCCGGAGCATTGGGCCTGGGTGCTTTCGCGATCATCCTGCGGATCGACGCGTTCGTGTCCCCTTCAGGGACTGGGCTGGTCTACCAGACCTCGACATCACGGATTGGCTATGGGCTGGCGAGAAACCGGTACTACCCGACGCCCTTCGCCTGGGTCGACAAGAACGGCGTCCCGTGGTTCAGCCTGATCATGGCGTTCGTGTTCGGCCTGGTGTTCCTGCTGCCGTTCCCGAGCTGGAGCATGCTTGTCGGCTTCATTACTTCTGCGAGCGTCCTGATGTACGCGGGCGCACCGCTGGCGCTCGGCGCGTTCCGCAGGAAGCTGCCCGATGCGGCCCGGCCGTACCGGCTACCGGGCGCCCTGGTGGTAAGCCCGCTCGCGTTCATCATCGCCAGCCTGATCATCGACTGGTCCGGCTTTGAGATCGTCTGGAAGCTCGGCATCGCGATGGTGATCGGCTACGTCCTCATCGGCATCTGGATGGTCTACGACAAGCAGCGGCCCCCGCTGGACTGGAAGTCGGCCACGTGGCTGCCGGTGTACCTGATCGGCTTGGGGATCATCTCCTGGCAGGGCCAGTTCGGCCCGGACAACACCGGCCGGATCTCGTTCTGGCTGGAGATGGGGATCGTCGCCGCGTTCAGCCTGGCCATCTACATCTGGGCAGTCTTCACCTGCCTGCCGAGGGACGAGATCATGAACCTCATCGGCCGGCAGTCCGTCCGCGCTCAGCCGCAAGCAGCGAGCAGCTTAGTCCCGGCATGCCTGCCGGATCGCAGATCGCCAGGTGCCCCAACCCTGCTACGGCTGGGGAGGGGCATCTGGCTTCCGACTGCCATCGCGCGCACGGCGGTAGCGCAGCAGCACCCGCCCCTCGATCTGCTCAGGCGGTACCGCGCCGAATGCCCGGCTGTCCACGGCACCAGCGCCGGGGTTGTCCGATTCCAGCCACCAGCCCGCCGCCTCGCGCCGAGCCGCCCGCTTGACCAGCAGCAGCTCCGGTCGGCCGGGATGCCGGGCGATCACTACCTGACCCGGACGGATCCGTGGCGTGCGGCCGGCCCGCACGGGCCGCAGTACCAGCAGCCAGTCGCCTGGCCGCAGTGCGGGCACCATGGAGCGCTCGGCCACCGCAACCCGCCACACGGGCCAGCGCACTGGCAGCGTGCTCTCATGATCAGGCATTCGGCCTCGGACCCCGCGCATGCCGCCTTTCTTTCCCGGTGCCACAGCGCTCACAGACTCCGCGCATGCCGGTTTTGCTTCCCGGTGCCCAGCCCTCGCGACCCCGCGCATGCCAGCCCGCTTTACCCGTGCCACAGCTCTCCGTCCCGCAATGCCACAGCCCCGCCCTCCACTGAATGCGACGAAGTCCGCGGGGTACTGTCGGAATCGCCGAGTCCATGATCCGACATGAGAGAAGGAGATCAATGAGGCTGCTCGCACGTCTCCTGGAGCCCAAGGTCACCGCGCACGCGCACTGTGACCTTCCGTGCGGCGTCTACGACCCCGCGCAGGCCCGGATCGAAGCAGAATCCGTGAAGGCGATCTGCGAGAAGTACGCGCAGAACGCCGACCCGGAGTTCCGCGCCCGGGCAATTGTGATCAAGGAAGAGCGGTCCGAGCTCGTCAAGCACCATTTGTGGGTGCTGTGGACCGACTACTTCAAGCCACCGCACTTCGAGAAGTACCCGCAGCTCAACACGCTGTTCAACGAGGCGACCAAGCTGGCGGGCGCGGCCGGCACCAAGGGCAGCACCGATGTCGCCAAGGCCGACGATCTCCTCGGAAAGATCGAGGAGATCAGCAAAATCTTCTGGGAGACGAAGCAGGGCTGACCCGGGGGCAGGCAGCCGCCACCGAAGCCGGAGGGCCACGCGGGCAACTGCTCGGCGCGGCCCTCCGTCGCATCGCAGCCCGGCAGGGATGCCTGGGCCGTGACAGCGTGCCGCGTCGGGGCTGCTGACCGCTCACGGTAGGTTGCTAGGCAGAGCCGTCGGCTCAGCGACCGCGAGCCGATAACCGGCGGGAGGGCACAGGTGACCGAGGACACGACCGCGTCGGCGACAACGACAGCCGCGGACCAGACGCAACGGGACCTGACCACAGACGGTGACGGCCCAGGGGCTCACGATGCCGCCACGGCGGCCGAGGGCAGACCAGCCAGCCGTCGCCAGCCCGAAGACCAAGTGACCGTGCGCTTGCCGGCCGAAGGCGCTTACCTTTCGGTGCTGCGCACGGCGACGGCCGGACTGGCTGCGCGGCTTGACTTCACCCTGGACGAGATCGAGGACCTGCGCATCGCCGTGGACGAGGCGTGCGCGATGCTTCTGCGGCAGGCGGTACCGGGGGCCAGTCTGGAATGCGGCTTCACGCTCGACGACGACATGATGACGATCGCAGTGTCCGTTCCCTGTCTCGAGCCGCAGCAGCCAGCCAGCGACACCTTCGCGTGGACAGTGCTCACTGCCCTGGCGGGTAGCGTGGACAGCCACGTGGGGCCTGGGGATCTGCTGACGATCGAGCTGCGGAAGAAACGAGAGTCGTCGGGGCCAGTGTGACGGGGGAAATCGAGGTCGCGTTGACCAAGGAGTACGACACCAGGGTGGCCGCGCAGGCTGAGGGTACCGCGGGCGGCGAGACCGACCGCCATCCGGCGGTCGTCGAATACACCGACCCGGGGGAAGATGAGTCCGTTGACCTGCTCAGCGTCGTCAGCGATGACTCAGTCGGCGAGGTAGACAGCACACTCAGCAGCGCCAAGATCCAGCATGCCGCGCGCGAACGCGGCCGGGCCCGGGAGCTGTTCGAGCAGCTCGCGACGCTGCCTGCCGACGATCAGCGGCGGCAGCGTATCCGCGGCGAGCTGGTTGAGCTGCACCTTCCGCTGGTCGAGTACCTGGCGCGCCGGTTCCGGAACCGCGGCGAGTGGCTGGACGATCTGACTCAGGTCGCCACGATCGGGCTGATCAAGTCCATCGACCGGTTCGATCTCAGCCGCGGCGTGGAGTTCTCGACCTACGCCACGCCCACGATCGTGGGCGAGATCAAGCGGCATTTCCGGGACAAGGGCTGGGCGGTCCGCGTCCCGCGACGGCTCCAAGAGCTCAAGCTGGCGCTGACCAAGGCAGTCAGCGACCTGGCGCAGCGGCTCGGCCGGGCGCCGACCGTCGCGGAGCTCGCCGACCACCTCCAGATGAGCGAGGAAGAGGTACTCGAGGGCCTGGAGTCGGCCAACGCCTATTCGACCGTGTCGCTCGACGCGCCGGACTCGGGCGACGACGACGCCCCAGCGGTGGCCGAGTCGCTGGGGATGCCAGACGACGCCCTGGAAGGGGTGGAGTACCGGGAGTCGCTCAAGCCGCTGCTGGAGCGGCTCCCGCCGCGGGAGAAGCGGATCCTGATGCTGCGGTTCTTCGGGAACATGACCCAGTCGCAGATCGCGACTGAGCTGGGGATCTCCCAGATGCACGTATCCCGGCTGCTGGCCAGGACCCTCACGCAGTTGCGCGAGGGGCTCACCAGGGACGAGTAGCGGCCGGCGTCAGCTCTCGCGGTCCGCTGGTTCCCCGGCCCGCCGGCCAGCGAGCGCTCGCATGCTCGGCGGGGCCAGGATCGTTACGAACCCCGCTACGGCCAGCACCAGCCCGGGCCCGCCCCACTCGTACTTATGGCTCTGAACCAGGTAGATACTCACGATGCCGGTGAACAGCTGAGTGAGAAGCGCGGGCGTACGGCTCCACGGACGAACCCGGGCCAGCCCCACGGCCACGTACCCGAGCGCGGCCGCGGTCGCGACCCCGATGACGGTCAGCGCGATGCCGCTGTTGACGTGATACGACTTCCCGGTGGCCGTGTCCAGTCCGACCAGCACGGTCGCGATGAGCACACCAGCCGCCTGAATGGCCTGAATGACCGCAGCACCGATGAGCAGGCGCGGACGCTGCAGCGGCCCGTCCGCAGGCCGTGTCTTCTCAGCCGCAGGCGCTGTCTTCTCAGCCGCAGGTGCTGCCTTCCCACCCGCGGTCCCTGCCTTCTGCTGCGCAGGCGCTCGCTGCCCGGGCGCAGGCCGGGACTGCCTGGCTGCAGCCCCCGACGACCCCCGTGCCGGGCCAAAGTTAACCTGAGCGCGTGCGCGCGCTTTTGATCGTGAACCCACACGCCACCTCCACGACCCGGCTTCGGCGAGATGTCATCGTCCGGGCGCTATCGTCCGCCGTCGAACTCGAGGTCGTGGAGACACGCTACCGGGGTCACGCGGCCAGCCTCGCCGCTACCGCCCGCAATGCGGGCTTCGGGCTCCTGCTGACGTTCGGCGGCGACGGAACGGTCAACGAGGCCGTCAACGGCATCCTCGGCCCTCCTGGGGAGGGCGGGCTTGTGCGCGCCAACGGCCGCATGTCAGCGGCTTGTGATGACCTTCCAGCGCTCGCGGCCCTGCCAGGCGGCAACGCCAACGTGTTCACCCGTGCTGTAGGCCTGCCCGCCGACCCCGTAGACGCAGCCGGGAAAATCCTGCAAGCGCTCGTCCAGGGACGGCAGCGCCGCATCAGCGTCGGCGTGGCTGGCACCAGGTACTTCACGTTCAACGCCGGCCTCGGCATCGATGCCGAGGTCGTCCGCGCTGTTGAAGGTCACCGGGCCCTCGGCGTCACGGCCACCCCAAGCCTCTACATGAGGATGATCGTGCGCCAGTTCTACACCGTGACCGACCGGCGCCATCCCGTACTCACAGTGGAGCGCTGCGGGCACCCCGAGGACGGGCCGGTGTTCCTGATCATCATCTCCAAGACAGCGCCATGGACCTACCTGGGCAACCGCCCCGTGCACACCAGCCCCCAGGCATCGTTCGACTCTGGTCTCGACGTCTTTGCAATGCGCAGCATGGGAACGGTGAGCGCGCTGCGCACCGTCCGTCAGATGCTGTCGCGCGCCGCCAGAACACCGCACGGGCGCAGCGTCCTTACCCTGCACGACGAGGGTGAGTTCACCGTCAGGTCCGCCCGGCCAGTGGCGTTCCAGCTCGACGGCGAGTACGTTGGCGAACGCGAGTGTGTCAGGTTCCAGTCGGTGCCAAACGCACTCCGGGTCATTGCCTGAAAAACAAGAAAAAAGGCTCCGGAAGTCGGATAATTCTTAATGCGGCACGATCCACGCGAATCGCTAATCCTCTGCGAAGCCCCGCTCTCGTATGTGCGGCGGACCAGCGCACTCGCGGCCAGGACTCCATTGCCAGCCTCGTCTCTGACGCGCAGCGGACCGGCCTCCAGCAGCCAGGTTTCCTTCTGGGCATTTAGGGTCAGCCCGGCCGGAAGGCCACGGCTCCTCATGCCCGCAATGTGACCCATCAGACACTGAAATCGGTCCGAACCTTTGCCAAAGCCTCTTGCGGTTCATCGCCCACCTTGAGAGGGTTATAAGGCCCGAGGTGAGCGGCGTACGAGTCATGCGTCCAAAGCCGGGAGGGCGGTGAGCTAGCCTCACCAGCCCGACGGACTCGTCTCGGAGCAATCGGGGCCCGCAGGTCCCAATGATTACGACTCTCAGGCTTGGGAACTAGACAGTCTCGACATACGACATAGCTCGTGAAATCGTTCACAAGCGCGACTGAGACGAGGACACCGCAGATGGCGGCCCCGTCTCAAGGAGGAGTGCTTCATGGACTGGCGCCACTACGCCGCCTGCCGTGACGAAGATCCGGAGCTGTTCTTCCCGATCGGGAACACGGGCCCCGCGCTGCTCCAGATCGACGAGGCCAAGCGAGTCTGCCAGCGCTGCAACGTGATGGAATCCTGCCTGCAGTGGGCACTCGAGAGCGGGCAGGACGCTGGCGTCTGGGGTGGGATGAGTGAGGACGAGCGGCGGGCTGTCAAGCGCAGGTCCGCCCGGATCAGGGCTCGGGCGCACGCCTGAGAGCAGGTTAGGCAGGCTGCCGGGTCGCCGGCAGCGCGTTCGACGCCCAGGCGGCGGGCGGGTCCACCGGGACGTCAACCGCGACCCTGGTTCCGCCGCCGGGCCGGGGGACTATCTCAAGCCGTCCGCCTAGTTCGGCGACAACAAGCGTGCGCACGATCTGCAAACCGAGGCTCGCCGTCGAGTCAAGATTGAAATCCTCCGGCAGCCCGATCCCGTTGTCCGTCACAGTCACCGTGAGCTGACCGCCGCGCCGGTCCGCCGTGACCTCCAGTTTCCCGCATCCGGTCGACTTCGTGAGCCCGTGCTGCAGCGCGTTCTGCAGCAACTCGGTCAGCACCAGCGCGAGCGGTGTCGCTACCGCGGCAGGCAGCAGCCCGAATCGCCCGGACAGGCTGGGCTTGACCCCGGTCTCGGGCGCAGAAACCTCCGCCGCCATCATCGCGACCCGGCTGGCGATGTCGTCGAAGTCAACGATCTCATCCGGAGCGTGCGAGAGCGTCTCATGAACGATGGCGATCGAACCGACCCTGCGCACGGCCTCCTCGAGGGCGGCCCGGGCCTCGGCCGCCTTGAGACGGCGCGCCTGCAGCCGCAGCAGCGCGGCGACCGTCTGCAGGTTGTTCTTGACCCGGTGATGGATCTCCCGGATCGTCGCGTCCTTTGTGATCAGCTCGCGCTCCCGGTGCCGCAACTCGGTGACGTCACGCAGCAGGATCAGCGCACCGGACTGAGTCCCCGCGACCACAAGGGGGATCGCACGCAGCTGAACGACCGACCCGTTGCCGTCCACCTCGGTCTCCATGTGCGCCCGGCCACTGGCGGTCAGCATCAGCGACTCGTCGCGAGGCCCGCCGGTCACGCACAGCCGCGCGGTCAGCGGACCGAGTTCAGCCCCCACCAGGTCTGCGGTGAGGCCGAGCCTGCGGTAGGCCGACAGCCCGTTCGGGCTGGCGTAGGTCACCCTTCCCGACCCGCCGAGCCGGAGCAGCCCGTCCCCCACCCGCGGCGACCGGACCAGTGTCGGCGCCTCACCCGGCCGGGGGAAGATGCCGGCCGCCACCATCTGGGCCAGGTCGTCGGCGGCGCGCAGGTAAGCGAGGTCCATCCGGCTCGGCGTGCGCGCGGCGGACAGGTTCGTGCACCTCTCGACCACCGCGATGACGCGCTTATCGCGGGTGACCGGGATTGTCTCGTGCCGCACCGGGACCCCGGTGGTCCACTCAGGGTCGCCCTCCCGGCAGATCCGCCGCTCCAGCATGGCTGCGTCGAGGAACGGGCGCGAGCCCGCAGGCTGCACCGAGCCGACGACGTCATCGGGAATGGCGGTCGGCGCGGTCACCGGCCGGATCTGGGCGAGCACCACCCAGCCGGAGCCGTCCTGCAGCCGCGCCCACATCACCAGGTCGGCGAATGACAGGTCGGCCAGCAGCTGCCAGTCCGATAGCAGCAGATGCAGCCAGTCCACATCGGCCTCGGCCAGCCCAGCCTGCTGGAGCGCAAGATCGTTCAGGGTCGGCATCTGTTCATCATCCCATCCAGAACGCGGCATGCCGGGCGCCGTCACAGCTCACGCCCAGGAGCACCCGCCGGGTACCAGCCACACTAAGCCGCCCGCGCCACTGCTCACCTCGTGCCGACGCCCCATCCGGTGACGCCCGCCTTAGCTCATCCGGCAACCACACACAGCGCACGTGCGTCTCACCAGCCCCGCAAGCCTCACTACCCCACAAGGCCCCGCGCCGTCCCCGCGCCGTCCCCGCTCGCGCCGTCCCCGCGCCGTCCCCGCGCAGCCCCCGCGCTCAACCGCATCGTTGGACCATCACTGCTGTCCTGGGAGCATGGTTGGACCATTACTGCTGCTGTGGTCGAGTCCCGGCAGCATGGTTGGACCACTGCTGCTGTTGCCCTCGGGCCGATGGCGCTGTTTCTGGCAGGTACGGCACTTATGCCTCCTGGTAACGTCACCGGCATGAATCAGCCGGAGGGGCACGGACCTGCAGCGCACGGCGGCGCGAGCGCTGTCGCCGCGGCGCGGGCTCACGGCGTGCAGACGATGTTCACGCTGTCCGGCGGCCACGTCTTCCCGCTGTACGACGGCGCTGTCAAGGCGGAGCCGCCGATGCGGATCATCGATGTCCGGCACGAGCAGACCGCCGTGTTCGCCGCCGAGGCCACGGCCCGGCTGTCGCTGACTCCCGGGCTGGCCGTGCTCACGGCGGGACCGGGTGTCACCAACGGCGTCAGCGGGGTGGCGACCGCTCACTTCAACGGCTCACCGCTGGTGGTGATCGCGGGGCGAGCGCCCGACTACCGCTGGGGGTCGGGCAGCCTGCAGGAGATCGATCACCCGCCTCTGCTGCAGCCGGTCACCAAACGCGCCTGGACAGTGCACGAGGCCGCACAGGTCGGCCCGGCCGTTGACGAGGCGTTCCGGATCGCGACCGCCCGGCACCGCGGCCCGGTCTTCCTGGACGCGAGCCTGGAGGCACTGTTCGGCACGGCCGGGCCTGCGCCTGAGCCAGACCGCGATGCGGCACCCGGTGCCCGTGCAGCCACTGCCGCGAGCTCCGGGGAGCCGTCTCCCGGGACTGACGCGGCCGCCGCTGACAGCGAGCCTGACGCGACCGCGGTCGCCAAGATCGCGGAACTGCTGGCGCGGGCCAGCAGGCCGGTGCTCGTGCTCGGCTCCGACGTGTGGCTGGACGGGGCGCACCAGGCGGCCCGGGCCGCCGCCGAGGAACTGCGACTGCCCGTCATCGCCAACGGCCAGGGGCGCGGCATCCTGCCCGCCGGGCATGAGCTGCTCGTCACCCGGGCCCGGTCAGCAGCGTTCGGCGAGGCCGACCTGGTGATCGTGGCCGGAACGCCGCTCGACTTCCGCCTTGGGTATGGCGAATACGGCGGCAAGAACGGCATGCCGCGGGCTGAGGTCGTGCACGTGGCCGACTCACCTGACGCACTCGCACGCCACGTGGAGCTCGCCGCCTCCGCGGCCGGCGACCTGACCGCGTTCTTCAACGGCCTTGCCGCCAGCGCCGCGCCGGCGCGCCGGCGCTGGCAGGACGACTGGCTACCGCGCCTGGCCGCCGCCTGTCAGGCAGCCACCGCCGCTGACCAGCCGCTGCTGACCAGTGATGCCGACCCCATTCACCCGATGCGGATCTACGGCGACCTGGCCGCGCTGCTCGACGACGATGCCGTCTTGATCGGGGACGGCGGCGACTTCGTGTCGTACGCGGGCAAGTACGTCGAGCCCACCCGGCCTGGCGGCTGGCTGGACCCGGGGCCGTATGGCTGCCTGGGTACCGGCCTTGGGTACGCGATCGCAGCCCGGGTGGCCCGCCCGTCCGCGCAGGTGGTGCTGCTGCTCGGGGACGGCGCGGCCGGGTTCTCGCTCATGGACGCCGACACCCTGGTCCGGCACGGGCTGCCGGTCGTGATGATCTGCGGCAACAACGGCATCTGGGGCCTGGAGAAGCACCCGATGCAGGCGCTCTACGGTTACGACGTGGCGGCCGACCTGCAGCCACAGTGCCGCTACGACCAGGTGGTAACCGCCCTCGGCGGCGCCGGTGAGCTGGTCACCAGGCCGGCGGACATCGCCCCAGCCCTGCGCCGCGCGTTCGACTCCGGCGTCCCGTATCTGGTGAACGTCGCCACCGACCCGAAGATCTCCTACCCGCGCTCCACCACCGGCGTCTGAGCCTGCGGGCCGGCTAACCGCCCGCCCGGGCGAGGAAGCTGGCCCGATCGACGACGACCCGCTCGTGCGTGCCAGCTCCAACGACCCGGTCGTCGCTGTCGCGGGCGATGAAACTGAACGACAGCCGCGTCTCGGCCACCTCGGTCAGCTGGGCCTCCACGAGTACCTCGGACCCCAGGGGGCTGGCCCGGCGGTGCTCCAGGCTCACCGAGGTTCCGACCGAGGTAAACCCGGCAGCAAGGTGCGGCGCCACAGCCGCAACCGCAGCGGCCTCGGCGAGCGCGAGCAGGCGGGGGGTAGCCAGCACCGGCACGTCGCCGCTCCCCATCGCCACCGCCGTGTCGGCCTCGGTGACGACTGCCCGCACCGTGGCCCGCAGCCCGGCCGCCAGTCCCGCGCCATAGCCGGAAGGACCAGCGGAACCGGTGGCGCTCAATCGATGACCGCGATCAGGTCGCCCTCCTGGACCACGTCCCCCTCGGCCACCGCCATTTTCGTCAGCGTGCCCGCTGTCTCGGCAAGGACCGGGATCTCCATCTTCATGGACTCCAGGATGACCAGCGTGTCGCCGTCGGCCACGGTGTCGCCCTCGGACGCGACCACCTGCCATACGTTCGCGACCATCTCAGCGCGGACCTCAGTCACGCGTTCTGCCTCCTTGCTAGGTCGCCCAGGCCACCTCGGGGCGCCTGCGTCACGCTGGGCAGACTACTCCAGACGGCTGGCAAGGCGTTTGGAGGCAACCTCGGCCAGAGCCTCGATAATGCCAGGGTCGTATTCGGCCGCGGTGTCCATGCGCAGCCGCTCCAGGGCCGCAGCGCTGCGGTCCCGCTCCATGGACCCGCCCACCAGGTCGTCGAACGCGTTCACGGCCCGGATGATCCTGCTGCCCACCGGCGGCTCGGGGTCGTGCCCGCGGCTGGGCAGGCTCTGGCACCGCACCAGCTCAGCTACCCGGTCGAGGACACCCGCCTTGCTGATCACGTCCGCGCCAAGTTCGGCAATCCGCTGCTGGTCCGCCCGGGAGACCAGGACCGTGGCCCCACCTGGTATCGGGTCGGGCAGCGCGAGCTGCCCGATATCGTGCATGAGCGCGGCATACTCCAGGTCCAGCAGGTCCGGCTCGGCTAGCCCGAGTTCCCGGCCGACCGCGACCGCGAGCCTGCTGACCCGGCGGGAATGCCCGCTTTCCACATAGCCGCCCACCTCGGTGACTCTCGCAAGTGCCCGCACGGTCTGCAGGTACGTGGTGCGGATGCCCGAGTACCTGCGGAACGCCACCTGGGTGACCAGCAGCGGGCCCATCAGCACCGGGAGCTCGGCGAGGCCCATCACCTCCGCCCCAAAGGTGATCATCATGGCCGAGACGCCGACCGCCGCGCCGAGCCGCAGCTGCAGCCGCATCTCGTCCCACAGCGCGACCGAGAACCGGGCACCGAGGTCGTCGGCTCGGATCAGCGCGCTGATCAGAGCCTCCACCAGCCAGCCGACAGCAATCAGGAAGGTCATCACGGCGAACGCGACCCACCACTTACTGCCGCCGCTGATCGCCGGCTTGCCCGCAATCGGCCGGAACGCGAAGGCCACGCAGGCGACTCCGATCAGCCGGGTCGCCATCCCGGTCAGCCCGGCCGGCCTGGCCGCCATGTGCGGCAGCGCCCCGACGGTCATGCCGACCGCGGCGACCGCTATCACCTGCAGCGCCGCCAGCGACTGTATGTGGCCGGAGCCGGGCAGCTCGCCGACCCGCAGCAGCAGCGCATACGCAAGGGCAGCCGCCGTCGCGATCGGCGCCGCTTCGCGGCCGCCGGGCAGCCCGAGCCTGAGCAGCTCGCCGACGGCGATGACCGAGCCGAACTCGATCGCGACCGTTGGTTCGGTGAGCCGCCCGGCGGCCGTGTGCGCGAGCGCCGCCACGACCAGCATCCCCGCCGCGGCCAGCAGCAGCAGCCTGCCGGAGTCCATGGCCCGCCACGACGGCAGCCGCTCGTCGGCCTGGCGGAACGCCACCTGGTCCTCCTGCGCTCAGTAGCTCTCGATGACGCGCAGTGGCGCCGTCGGGTCGTCGTGATCTTGCGCGGTCACTGTCTGCCGGTCGACGGGCACGGCGGCGCGTTCGGGCTGCCAGCCTTCCCGGTGCAGCGCGGTGATGAAGGCCTCGACCATGACGGGGTCGAACTGGCTGCCCGCTCCCCTGCGCAGTTCGCTGATCGCCTCGCTGATGCGGCGGGCTTCCCGGTAGGAGCGGGTCGAGGTCATCGAGTCGAACGCGTCAGCAACGGCGATAACCCGAGCGAACTCCGGAATCTCATCGCCGGCAAAGCCCATCGGGTAGCCGGTGCCGTCGATCTTCTCGTGGTGATGCATGATGCCGGCCAGGGCCTCGTTCAGGAAGCCGATCTCCCGGACGATCTCCAGGCCGCGCATCGGGTGCAGCTGGATCGCGGCGAACTCCTCCTCGGTCAGCGGCCCGGTCTTCTGCAGGACCTTGGTAGGCACTCCCATCTTGCCCACGTCGTGCAGCATCCCGGCGAACATGATCGCCTCGGCGCGATCGGCGCGCATGGCGATCTGGCGCGCGATCATGTACGACCCCCGCGCGACTCGCTCACTGTGGCCACGGGTGTAGAAGTCCTTGGTCTCCACGGCCTGGCACAGCGCGGTGATCGTGGCCTCGTAGGCACGCTGCTGCTCCGCGAACTGCCGCATGGCCCATCGGGCCACGAACAGCGGAACGAGCACCAGGGCGGCGGCGAACGGCCCCATCACCGTCCACAGTGCCGCTATGGCCAGGCCGAACACCGCATACCCCAGGTCCGAGGCGAGCAGCAGCGGCACGCTGGACTCGAGCTGGACCCCGCGGTGCGCCCCGCCGTCACGCCTGGTCAGCCTCAGGACCCCCCACATGAGCCCCAGGTTGACGACCACGTGCGCCGCGGCGGCGGCCGCGAACGGCCAGATTATTGCCCGGAAGTCATGAGGTTGCGGCAGCCCGGGCCGGGCGCCGAGCGCGACGAACGTCTCGCCGGCCGCGTAGCCGGAGACGGCGTACATCGCGCCGTTGAACACTCGCTCGGCCAGTAGTTGCCGGCGCAGGCCCAGCACGGCCGCAGCCCCGACAAGGGCCGCGCCCATCGGGCCGAGCAGCACCACAGCGGCCAGAGTTGCCGACGAACTCGGCGACCAGGCCGACTGTCTCCCAGCCAGCGGAGCGGGGGTGTAATCGCAGATCAGGAACAGCAGCACGAGCACGCCGAGCGTCATCCACCAGCCAGTGCTGGTCGGGCTGCCGGAGAACTTGGGCGCAACAGCAGAGGCGGCCACTATGACGACCGCCGCTATGTAGATCCACGCGGCCCGTGAGACCCTTCCCATGGACCTCCTCGCTCGCCCTTGGCGCGCTGGGCTGACGCCTGCGGCGACCAGGCTCGTGCGAGCTCGCCTGGCGAAGTGCGGATTCAGCCGAGCGCCGCCACTCAGAGTAACTCGATCGAACGCTTCCGCGAAGGGCCCGGCAACAATGCTCACAATACGCACTTGAAAGAACGCAATGGGTAGTGGTTGGGCGCGGAGCATGCCCCGCCCCTGCCGCTGGCTTGGCCGCGGTGATCACAGGGCTGAGCAGCGTTGGCCCGAGGCGCGCGGTCACAGGGGACGCTGAGCAACGCTTACGCCTGCGGCCGGGGCGGGGCATGCTCCGCTGAGGGCGGGCACGGGTCCGTGCGGCCGGGGCGGGGCATGCTCCGCTGAGGGCGGGCACGGGTCCGTGCGGCCGGGGCGGGGCATGCTCCGCTGAGGGCGGGCACGGGTGGCGGGTCAGTGTGGCGGGGGCGGGCCGGCTCCGCTGGTGGGCAGGACGGCCGGACTGGGCGGGCCGGGTGCCGCTGAGGCGCCGCTGATTTGGGGTTTTCATGAGTGAGGACTGAAACCCACTTATGCCGTGGGTCTTGGTCCACGATCATGAAAAGTTTGGTTTCGGCGCGCCCAGAATTCTGGCGGAGGGCTGCCGAAAGAGGCCGGAGCGGTTGGCGGCTGTCCTTTATGCGGTGGCTGGGCCGCTAGTCGGTATGGACCTGGGTGATTTCGAGTTCCGCGCGCACTGACTGGATGCGCACGAGGACCTTCTGGCGGAGGCCACTGGGCGTGCGCTCGGAGCCGCAGGTCTTGTGTACCAGGCGCTTGACGACCTCTTCCAGGCCGTACTCGCGTAGGCATGGGCCGCATTCGTCTAGGTGCTCGCGGATCTTGGCGTATCCCGCGTCCTCGATTTCACCGTCGAGGTAGGAATACAGGCGCGCGAGCACCTCGCTACACGGGACCTCGTGAGGCTTGCCGCAGCTCATCAGGCGTCCCTCCCAGGCTCATCGCCTGCCGAGGGCGCCTCGGTCGGGCCGGTGGACGCCGCCCTGACAAGGCCCTCCTGGGCCGCGTAGTCCTGCAGCATCTCCCGAAGCTGCCTGCGCCCGCGGTGCAGGCGGGACATAACGGTCCCGATCGGGGTGCCCATGATGTCGGCGATTTCCTTGTAGGCGAAGCCCTCGACGTCGGCCAGGTAGACCGCGATGCGGAACTCCTCGGGCAGAGCCTGAAGGGCTTCCTTGATGTCGGAGTCGGGAAGCCGTTCAAGCGCCTCGGCCTCGGCAGACTTAAGCCCGCCAGACGTGTGCGACGCGGCCCGGGCGAGCTGCCAGTCCTCAACCTCCTCCGCACCTGTGCGCTGCGGCTCACGCTGCCGCTTGCGGTAGGTGTTGATAAACGTATTGGTGAGGATCCGGAAGAGCCACGCCTTGAGGTTCGTTCCATCCTGAAACTGATGAAACGACGCGTAGGCCTTGGCGAAGGTCTCTTGCACCAGGTCTTCGGCATCGGCCGGGTTGCGGGTCATCCGCATGGCCGCGGCGTACAGCTGGTCCAGGTACGGCAAGACATCGCGGGCAAAGCGCTCGCTGCGCTGCTCGAGTGTCTCTGGGACCGGACTCACCCCCTCCTCGATCGCTGGCCACGATGCGGCGGCTGGCCGCCTCGCTGCTGACCAACTGTCTCGGCCGGAGGATACAACGCCGGGCTTTCCGGGCTCACGCGCCATCGCCGCCGTGGCAACTTCCATTGCCGGCGCGTGATCGCGAGTCGGGCAACTTGCTACTGGCACTTGCGCTGCAACACCCTCCGTCGCAGCTTCATTCCAGCATCTGGTTTACCTTCGCTCCGGCATCTGGTCACCGTTGCATCCGGTCCCGCTTCGCCTGGCATTTCACGCACCGGGCTGCCTCCGGCCTCGCCTCCAGCCGACCCTCCGGAACGACCGCGCCGCAATCTGCGCAGGTGCCATACGTCCCGAGCTCGATACGGCGCAAGGCATCCAGAACCTCCGTGCGCTGTGACTTGGCCGCCAAGAGCACGGCCTCACTCCGGTCCGACTCCGAGAGGTTGGAGCCCGCGTCCGCCGGGTCATGCGGACCTGAGGCACGCGCCTGCAGGTCATGCTCTCCGGTGAGCACCGAGATAGACCTCTCGATCTCGGCCCGGATCTCCTCCAGGCGCTTACGAGCGGTGGTGGTATCCATCCGCTACCCACCTCCTATCCGCATAGGGCCCGGCAACTCCGATCGATGTCCTTGCTGCCCGGCCGGTTCGCTGTTACTGGCTACAGCTGTTTGCCGGGACCGCTGTCAGCGGCTTCCCCGGAGGCCGCCCCCCGGGATCGTGAGGAGCGGCCGGGCGGCGTGCCACCGCCGGGATCCCCGTCCGCCAGGGCCATCTGGCCTGCATCGGCAGGCTCCACACGCTCGATCAGCTGTGCGCCGTTGTTGCGCACCGAGTTCACTGCGGTCGATACCGGGTACGAGATCAGGCCTTCGGCGGCCGCAGGGACCAGCAGAGGCATCAGGTCGGCCGGATCGCCGCTGGCGGGGTCGAGCCAGTCCGCCCAGCGATCCGGCTGGATCACCATCGGCATCCGGTCGTGAATCCGGCCGAGCTCATCCGGGGCGCTGGTCGTGATGATCGTGGCCGTCCACAGCCACGACAGCTCCTCGTCAGCAGGGAGCACCGGATCGCGCCACAGCTCGTACAGGCCCGCGAACGCGAGCGGGCCGTTGTCGCCGCGGCAGATGAAGTAGGGCTGTTTCGTGCCGCCCGCGCTGCCCGGCTGCTGCCACTCGTAGTATCCGTCCGCTGGCAGCAGGCACCTGCGGCGCACGAACGCCCGCCGGAACGAAGGCTTGGAGCTCACCGTCTCAGCCCGGGCATTGATCATCCGGCTGCCGATCGACCGGTCCTTGGCCCATGAGGGGACAAGCCCCCAGCGCACCACCCGCAGCTCGCGCTGGACGCCTGCCGCGCCCACAGCCGCGCCGCCGTCCGCGCCAGTGCCGGCCGCGGACTTGGCTGGGCGGCCGTCTCCCGGCTCCGGGCCTTCTCCTGACCGGCTGGAACGGGCCATCACGGCGTAGACCCGCTTGGTAGGCGCGACGTTGTAGTCCGCCTGGAGCGGCTCGGAGACACGGTCACGCTCCACACGGAACTCCTCAAGGAGTTCTATGCGCTTGCGCGCGGACGCGTACCGGCCACACATGTCCTCATCCTGACCACTAGGGGGGTCTACAGGCCTGCTCTCCCCGCGGCCGTGCCTTCCGCAGCCGCGAGAGCAGCGAAAAACACCGGCAGCCGCAGCGGGTGGCGGCGGCACTAGCCGGGAAGCAGATTGTGCCAGTTCATAGCCAAGATTCGGGTATGCCAAACCTCCTGTGACCCGTTTCACTCAGAGTTTCGCGCTCCGCGAGGTGGCGGGAAGGGCCGCCCGCTGAACGCCCGGCGCCAGAGGCCCGACGCCGGGGGCCCAGCGCCAGGGGCCCAGCGCCGGAAGCCGAGCGCCGGGCGGACCGCCCGGGCTGGCGCGAGACCAGTACTCTCGCAGCATGCGCGCAGCTGCGGAATCAGACCGCTGGCCGGATATCGACTGGCAGGCGCCGCGTGCCGATGGGCCCGTGCGCGCGCGGCTGCGGCCGCCGGGCTCGAAGTCGGTGACCAACCGCGCCCTGGTCCTGGCCGCCCTCGCCGACGGCGCCACCGTGATCAAGAACCCGCTGCGGTCCCGGGACACGATGCTGATGGCAGCGGCACTGCGGGCGCTGGGCGCAACGATTGATGACAACACACCGGGCCAGCAAGGCGCTACCGGGCCTCAGACTGGCACAGCGCCTCAGACTGGCACAGCGCCCCAGGCTGGCACAGCGCCCCAGGCTGGCACAGCGCCCCAGGCCGACACCGGACCGCGGGCCGACACCGGACCCCGGGCCGACACAGGGCCCGAAGACCCGGCGCAGGACGGCAGCGGACCGGACGACAGCACTGGGACGGTTCCGTCCTGGCGGGTGACGCCGGGCAGCACCAGCGGCCCTGCGACTGTGGACGTCGGCAACGCCGGGACCGTGCTGCGCTTCGTTCCGCCCGTAGCCACACTGGCGCACGGTGACGTCGAGTTCCGCGGCGACGAACGCGCCTCTCAGCGGCCAGTGGGCCCGCTGCTCGGCGCGCTCCGCGAGCTCGGGGCGGCGATCGACGAGCCCGGGCCGGGCGGCGCCCTGTTCACCGTGCGCGGGCGAGGGGGGATCGCCGGCGGCAGCGTCACCCTGGATGCCTCGGGCTCCTCGCAGCTCGTGTCGGGTCTGCTGCTGTCCGCGCCGCGCTTCGACAAGGGCGCTGAGGTGCGTCACGAGGGCAGCCGGGTCCCGTCGGCCCCGCTCATCGCGATGACCGTGCAGATGCTGCGGGACGCCGGGGCCGAGGTGGAGACCAGGGTCAGCGGGCGCGGCCAGGCCGGGGAGCTGGCAAACGTTCCGGATCTATGGCGGGTGCAGCCCGGCGCGCTTCGGCCGGCTGGCATCACGGTGGAGCCCGATCTCCCCAATGCCGCGCCTTTCCTGGCAGCCGCGCTGGTGACCGCAGGATCTGTCACGATCGACGGCTGGCCGGAGCGGACATCACAGGCGGCCGATCAGATCCTTGACGTGCTGACCAGCATGGGCGCCGTGTGCTCGCCGGTCGCGGGAGGCGTGACCGTGACCGGAACCGGGACGATCCGCGGCATCACAGCCGACCTGCGCGACATCAACGAGCTGACCCCCGTACTCACCGCCGTGGCCGCGCTCGCTGACTCGCCGTCCCGCTTCACCGGCATCGGTCACATGCGCAAGCACGAGAGCAACCGGCTGGCCGCGCTGGCCACGGAGATCGTGGCGCTCGGCGGAGACGTCAAGGAACTCGAGGACGGCCTGGAGGTACGGCCCAGGCCGCTGCGGGGTGAGGGCGTCATCTTCGCCAGCCATGACGATCACCGGCTGGTGATGGCCGCTGCGGTGCTCGGCCTCGCGGTCCCGGGCGGCATCCGGGTCGGCAACGCATCCACGGTCGCAAAGACCTTCCCTGGCTTCCCGGCCGCATGGGCATCCATGCTGGAGCGATCGCTCTGAGCGGCCCAGCCAGTCACGCCCGACTCGACGAGGACGACGTGCGGGTGCGCCCGGGGAAGGGCTCGCGCCCGCGCACCAGGCGCAGGCCAGCACACGAGGACGCCGCTGAGGCGTTCGTATTCTCCGTGGACCGCGGCAGGTACGGCTGCGAGCTGTCCGGGGGTGGCCAGGCCGCCCGGGAGGTCACCGCCATGAAGGCGCGCGAGCTTGGCCGCAGGGGCGTCGTGGTCGGGGACACGGTCAGCCTCGCCGGAGACGTCTCCGGCGACCCGGGGACGCTGGCGAGGATCGTCCGGGTGGCGCCCCGGAAGTCGGTCCTCCGGCGGTCGGCCGATGACAGCGACCCAGTCGAGCGCGTCATCGTCGCCAACGCCGACCAGCTCGGAATCGTCTCTGCCCTGGCCAGCCCGACGCCGCGGCCGCGGCTCATCGACCGGTTCCTTGTGGCCGCCTACGACGCTGGCCTCGACCCACTGCTGCTGCTGACCAAGGCTGACCTGGCCGGGCCGGAGGATCTCCTCGCGACGTACGCGCCGCTCGGCATCCGTTACCTGGTCACCGCCAGGCCGCTGACCGAGGCAATGCTTGATCAGCTGCGGGCGCTGCTGGCCGGGTGGGTCACAGTTCTTGTCGGTCACTCGGGTGTAGGCAAGTCCACGCTTGTCAACGCCCTGATCCCGGACGCCGACCGGACTGTCGGCAGCGTCAGCCCGGTGACCGGCCGGGGCCGGCACACATCGTCGTCAGTAGTGGCACTGCACCTTCCGGGCGGGGGCTGGATCATCGACACACCGGGGCTGCGCAGCTTCGGGCTCGCGAACGTAGCCGTGGACCGGGTAGTGCGCGCTTTTCCCGACCTGGCGGAGGGCCTGGCGGACTGCCCGCCGGGCTGCACTCACCTGACCGGAGAGTGCGCGCTTGACGCCTGGGTCGCTGACCACGACGGGGCACGGGCCGCGAGGCTTGACTCGCTGCGCCGCCTGCTGCGCAGCCGCGAAGGCGACGACACCCGCTGAGGCCGGCCTCGGCGCGCCGGGCTGCCGAACGGGGTCATGCCCCCAGCCGCGCGCGAGCCTCCAGGATCAGGGCACGATTGCCCGCCGCTGCCTTGCCGGTCTCTAGGTGCAGCGTGTCCTCCAGGCCAATCCGCGCATCAAGGCCAGCCACTGCCGCGGTCGTGAGGACGCCCCACGCCGGGTCATCCTGCCCGTGCAGCAGCCGCGGCAGGGCAACCCCCGCATCGTCGAGGACCTCGATGACCCCGCTCGCGGTTCTCAGGGCCTCCTCCAGGCCGGCGTCCATCGGCTCGATGAGCACATACCGGCAGTGGCCAGGCAGGCCAGCAGCGACAAACAGCCTCGCCGCCGCTGGTGTCCACAGTCCGGCCTCCACTCCGACCCCGGCCTCTTCGAGCATCAGGGCAAGCTCGCCTGCGCCGGGCTCATGGATGTTTACCGACGCGAGATCGGGCATCACAGTCCAGCCGGAGATGAGCTCGGCGCGGCGCGTGGCATTCATGTATGGGAGCAAGTTCGTCGTCACGCTGACGCGGGTGTCCGGGGCCGCGCCGCGGATGGCGTCCAGGGCCTCGGCGACATCACCAGGGCTGAGGCTCTCAGCGCCGGAGGAGTCCCTGGGATGCACGTGGACCTCCGTGGCCCCGGCGCCTACGACCGCGAGCGTGTCGGCGGCGAGCTGGCCCGGTGTTACCGGCAGAGCCGGGTGACTGCCAGGCTCGCGGCCGCCGTTCAGGCAGGCGACCAGACGCTTCACGATTCGCACGCCCGGCTCGCGGTGCCGTGCGTAGCAGCCACGATTCGTGCTGGCATGGCGCATACGTTACGGCTCGGATGAGCGGTCTACGCGGCGACCGTGGCCGGGACGGGCCTGCGGGCGGTACCGTTGCCCGCGATGGCGGGTTTTGATGACGACCTCCGGTTCGCTCACGTCCTGGCGGACGCGGCGGACGACATCACCCTGCGCAGGTTCCGGGCGGCCGATCTCAGGGTCGACGCCAAGCCGGACATGACCCCGGTCACCGACGCCGACACGGCCGCCGAGGACTCGCTGCGGCATGTGCTGAGCCGGGCCAGGCCACGCGATGCCGTCCTCGGCGAGGAATCCGGCAAGACCGGTGTCGGGAAGCGCTGCTGGGTGATCGATCCAATCGACGGCACCAAGAACTTCGTCCGCGGCGTGCCGGTCTGGGCGACCCTGATCGGGCTGATGGAAAGCGGCGACGTGGTCGTCGGCGTCGTCTCCGCGCCTGCCCTCGGCCGCAGGTGGTGGGCTGCGCGGGACGGCGGGGCCTGGACCGGCCGGAGCCTGACCAAGGCCTCGGCATGCCGGGTTTCGGAGGTCGCGAGTCTGGAGGATGCTTCGCTCTCGTACTCCGACGTGACCTCTTGGGAGCGTTTCGGGCGGATGGACGGGTTCCTGAGCCTGGCCCGGTCGGTCTGGCGCACCCGTGCCTACGGCGACTTCTGGTCGCACGTGCTGGTGGCAGAAGGTGCGGTCGACGTGTCCGCCGAGCCCGAGGTCTCTCTCTGGGACGTCGCCGCGCTGCAGGTCATCGTCGAGGAAGCAGGCGGCACGTTCACGGACCTGACGGGCAAGCCCACGCCCGACGGCGGCAGCGCGGTCAGCACCAACGGCCGCCTGCACGCCGAGGTTCTCGATCTGCTGGCTGGGCGCTGACCAGGCCGCCTGACGACCCGCGCTGACCAGGCCGCAGGCCGGCCCGCGCTAACCAGCCCACCCTGCCGATAGGCGCCAGCACGCCCGATCCCGGCGGAATTTTGTACGTATATGGGCGAGAACGCTCTGGCCTGAAGCACGCCGAGCGTCAGACAGCGCCGAATTGAGAGAGCTGGCGAAGAACTCTTGCTCTCAGCAGCCAGATCGCAGATGCTGGAATGCATTCTCACAATTTCACAAGCTGGAGGGAGCAAGCGATCATGAACGTACGGGACGGGATGACCCCGGCAGTCGTGACCGTCGGCCCAGCGCACACCCTGCGTCAGGCTTCCCGCCAGATGTCAGCGCGACGCGTCGGTGCTGCGGTCGTCACCGATCCAGAGCACGCAGGGATCGGCATCCTCACCGAGCGTGACATTCTCGACTCGGTCGGCGCAGGGCAGGATCCAGACGCCGAGCTTGTCGCGGACCACCGGACCGCCGACGTCGTGTTCGCCTCACCCGAATGGACCCTCGAGCAGGCAGCCGAGGCTATGGTGCGCGGCGGCTTCCGGCACCTCGTGGTCGTCGAGGACCATGACGTCGTCGGCCTGCTCTCGATGCGGGACATCGTGCGCTGCTGGTCGGGATTCTCGCCAGACCGCGAACCGGTCTCCGCGGTCCCCCAGGCGCGTGCGGCGACCCGGGCCTGACGCCAATCCGCTACTGCCCACCGGGTATGGAAACCACCAGAGTTTGCCATTATTCGGGCATTGTTACTTGAATCGCAGCGCCTCTCAGGCCAAAGTTAGGCGGCATGCAGCTAAACGGAGCGGTCGCGCTGGTCACGGGCGGCTCATCGGGCATCGGGGCCGCAACAGCGCATGCGCTAGCGGCCGCAGGAGCCCGGCCGCTCATCGCGGGGCGTGACGCTGGCCGGCTGGCATCTGTCGCCAGCGAGACCGGCGGCGTCGCGCTGCAGGCTGACCTGGCAGCGCCGGATGGGCCCCAGGCTCTTGCCGAAGCCGCGCTCCGCGAGGCCGACCACATCGACCTGCTGGTCAACAACGCTGGCATCGGCTGGGCCGGGCCGTTCTGCGAACTCACCGCAGCCAGGGTCGACGAGCTCATCACGGTGAACCTCACTGCGCCTATCCACCTGACCAGGTTGCTCGCACCGGCCATGATGAAGCGCCGTCACGGCCGCATCGTGTTCGTCTCCTCTATCGCCGGCGCCACCGGAGTCCGCTACGAGGCCGTCTACGCGGCGACCAAGGCGGGCCTCACGTGTTTCGCCGAGAGCATCGCGTATGAGCTCGCTGAGCACGACGTGGGCGTGTCAGTTGTCTTCCCCGGCGCGATCGACACGCCGTTCTTCGAGCGGCGCGGCACCCCGTACGACCGGCGCAAGCCCAAGCCCATCGCTCCAGAAGGCATAGCCGCCGCGGTTATCGAGGTCACCGAACATGATCAGGCCGAGGCGTTCGTCCCGGCCTGGATGCGCTTCCCGGCACGACTGCATGGCGTAGCACCGGGTACGTTCCACACCCTGGCCGCTCATTTCGACCGCCCACCCAAACAGGGAAGGGCCGCCGCGCAAGCGGCGGGCCCTTCCTGACCTGAGCACCGGTCACTGTAGGGGCGCTTCTCAGGCCTATTCGCTGACAAATGTCCCGGCTGATTCAGGAACTGAAATCGCCGGGACTGGCCGTGCCGGTTGTCCCCTGGTCAGGCGCGGCTTGCGGGCCCGCCCGCCGCAGGACGTCAGAGACGAACGCAGCCTTGAACAGGGTGTCGCGCGCGGCTCGCCAGCGCCGTTCATGCCGCCACCACCAGATCCAGAACGCCACCGCGACGATGGCGATCCCGGCACCCAGCGCGGCCTGCTGGGTTACCCGGCCGTACGAGGGGTGCTCCACGATTGACTCGGGCAGCACGACGTTGACGTTGGCCGGGTCGTAGCGCACGATCACGGACACGGTGGCGTTGCCGCTGGGTGGGGGCACTGAGAACGTGCCATCGAACTGCGTGTCGTCGGTCAGCGCAAGCTTCCCGCCGGGCAGGGCAAAGCCAAAACTTGCCTGGGGCGTGCCCGTCTGGTCGGCGGGGCCGCTGGCGACGGTCGCTCTTGCGACGGCACTATGCGCCCGCAGTTCGGCGACGAGGGCCCGGCTCTGGAAGAGCGAGTTCAGGCCCGTCCCGAGCAAGACGCAGCCGACGATCAGCGCGATGGTGGCCGGGACATAGGGCAGCACGCGGATGTTGCTGGCACGCATCACGCGCTGGGTAGACGGCATGCGCTGCATGGCTCAGCATATGGGCGACATAACCGCAGATGCGCGGGTCGCGGGGCTGGCCGCTTTGCTCCTAAGTCCTGATGTGTTACGAAATTTGACTCTAGCTTTAGAAAACCATTACTTGATCATGAAAATGCCGTAGCTTAGCGGCGCAGGCGGGCGCACGCAGTTCCCCGGTGCCGCATCCCGGCGGCTCCACGCGCTTCATGCCCGCCGTGCTCCATTTGCCGGACCGCCATCGGTCCGTACTCAGTCATGCTTTCAGTCTGATCAGGCAAGGAGGGCAGGTCAGTGCGTCTTCCGCGGCACTTAGTCGCCAGCACTGTTGCAGTTGCGGGAATCGCCGCAGCTGCGGTCGGTGCGTCAGCTCAGCCCAGTGGTGCGAGCACCACGCCGGGATCGGCCGTGCGCGTCGGTGTCTCCACTACCGAGCAGAACCAGCTGCTCACGCTGTATGCCAGCTACCGCCACATTCCTGTAGCCGACATCTCCGGAGCCGTGCCAGGCACCGCTCAGGGAGCGGAAATCCCTGCGGGCGGCCAGAACTGGGCCGCAGTCAAGTTCGTCCCGTCGGCGACGGCACCCGAGTCTGTCGCCGACAGCTTCCAGGACGGCGCCGGGACCGGGATCTTCACCCGCTCACCAAGCGGCAACTGGCAGGTAGCCGGGCTGGCCGGCGCGCCATTCGGCTGTGGCACGAACGTCCCGGCAGCAGTCCTCCAGGCGTGGAGCCAGCCCACCTGCGCCGCGGCCGCCGGTCCCACCGCGTCCGCACCGGCAACCATGGCGCCGGCGTCCGCGGTCGCTTCTTCGACCAGCCAGCTCGCCGACGTCGCCAGGAGCCAGCTCGGGGTCTCGGCCGACCCAGCCGTTCAGAGCTTCAACGGCCTTGACTGCGACCCGTTCACCGCGATCGAGGTGTCGTGGGCCTCCAAGTCGGGCTGCGGGACCGACTCGTCGTTCCGGATCAGGGACGCGAGCGAGTTCTGGTGCGCTGACTTCGCCAAGTGGGCGTGGCGCCAGGCCGGGGTGAGCAGCGACATCAGCGTTCTGACCCCGTCAGCGGCGTCCTTCTACAAATGGGGCAAGGACCATCACGAATCAATGCCCAGGGACCCCAAGAACCCTCAGGTGGGCGACGCCGTGGTGTTCTACCCGGGCACTAAGCCCAATGGCAGCTTCGCCGACCATGTCGGCATCATCACAGCGGTCAACCGGAACGGCACCGTGAACCTCGTCAACGGGGACTTCCTCGGCCCGCACAACATCTCGGTCCAGGGCGACAACAACGTGTCCCTGAAGGCATGGTCGGGCAGGATCTTCGGGGCCGGCGAGACCTGGACGTTCGTCTCACCGGAGCTGCACGCTGCCACCCGGGACGCAGCCGAGGTGGTCGGAGCCGCGTCCAAAAAGTGCGTCGACACGTCGGAGGCCAAGTTCGCCGACGGCACCAAGGAACAGCTCTGGACCTGCCACCACGGCGCCGGGCAGAGCTGGACCTACAACTCCCGCGGCGAGCTCACCGTGGACAGCGGCAAGTACTGCCTGAACGTCAGGGACAGCCACACATGGAACGGGGCACTGGTCCAGCTTTGGTCCTGCACCGGCAAGCCCAACCAGCAGTGGACCTTCGGCCCCGGCGGCTCGGTCGTCGGATCACAGTCGGGCCGGTGCCTGTCCGTCGCCGGCGGCCGGACCCGTAACAACACCCAGCTGATCATCGACGCGTGCACGGGGCCAACCGACGAACGATGGTCCTGGTCCTAGCCCGGGAGTTCTAGCCCCAGGCTACGGGTACTGGCGGTGGCGCGCTCGCCGCCAGTACCCGCGGACCGGGTCCGCGAGCCGCGCGAGCAAGCTGTGGCCGTCCAGCCGGAGCCAGTCGACCGGGAAGCCCAGGACCCGCTGCTGCTCCTCACCTCGTCCGCCCCTCGGTGCTGGCGCATCCAGACGTGGCGCTGGCCCGGCGGGGCGACCCCCGCGAGCGGGGAAGCCGAGGACCCGGTTCGGCTCCTCGCGGTCACGCTTCACCCGGCCAGGCTATACGCGGGCACCCCGTCGGGCTCTGACCGAGCTGATGACGGCGCTGATCCCGAGCGCTCCGGCCGGGACCAGGGTGACCAGCGCGGGCAGCTGGTAGCGCCAGGAGAACTCGAGTACGTCGGACACCAGCGTGACGAACACCGCCGAGGCGAAGAACGCCAGGCAGGCGAGGGCGAGCTGGCGGGTCGTTGGGTCCGCGCGCCGCCGGGCCACGGCCACCGAGCCAGCCAGGCCAGCCACCGTGCACAGTGCCAGCAGCGGGCCGGGCGTGTAGCCGCCGCCGAGCTGGTAGGAGCGCAGGAGCGACGCGGCCGGCCGCCATACGGCGGGACTGCCGCCGCCGTACGTTCTGACTTCTGATTTGACGACGCCCTCAGACGACCACGGCGGGAAATAAGGGTATTTCGTCTGGAACTGCCACCGGCTGATCGGCGTGTCGCCCTGCTGGCCGTCGCGGGTCAATGCGAACAGCTTCACCACGTCACCGGCGTAGGCGCCCAGTACCCGCTGCGGCTGCTGGGTGATCACCCGGTGACTGAAGTCGGAGATCATGCTGTCAGTCTCGGAGCGCGGCAGCCTGTTGTAGTAGGGCCGGATCGGGGAGCCGTCGGCGTACTCCAGCCAGTCGGGGCCCTTGGCCTGCTCGGCCGGCGTCGGGCACATGCCCCGCTCGGCGGACGGCAGCTTCAGCGTGGCGCAGTCCGCGGCCGCCGCCGTCCGTCCGTACAAGGACGTGACCCCGGTGTGCGACAGGAAGAAGCCCCCGGTCAGCAGGAAAGAGCCGGCACTGTAGACCAGGATCGGCAGCGCGAAGGCCGCGCACATGGCCGCTGCCTTGCCGACGGCACGCCGCCAGCCGCCCCCGGCCGCGAGCACGTAGATGATCGCCGGCACCACCAGGACCTCGCCTATCTGGGCGACGGTCGCCGAGGTGCCCAGAACGACACCGGCGGCGACAACCCGCCGCCAGCCGGCCTGGGCCTGCCAGAGCAGGATCGCCAGGCCAGCCACGATCAGGGCCTCGAACAGGGTGTCCGGCATGATTTCCTGCTCGATCTGCAGCTGGTAGGCGTCCAGCAGGACCGGCGCGATGGCCAGCGCCGCCAGCCAGCGCGGCGTGCCGCGCCGCAGCAGCAGCAGGTAGATGACCACGGCCATGCCCAGCCCGAGAAGGTGCTGGAACGCGGCCACCGCGTCGAAGTTGCCCACCGCCAGGATCGTCCGCAGCGGCCCCTTGTAGCCGACGGGGTCCATGCCCTCGGCGTTATACAGGTACCGCGTGGTGTCGATGTAGAACAGCGCCGGCCGGTAGGCGAGCTGGGTGAGTATTCGCAGCACCAGCCCGGCCGTCAGCAGCGCGGCGGCCAGCCAGTGCCGCTGAACTGCGACAAGCATGATTCTGAACGCTCGCTGCGGGCCACCCTGGCCCGATGCCGCCAGTGCCGACGGGGCGGTGACACCCGCGGTCTTCGCCTGGCTGTTCATGCCGATCCCGTGGTCACTGGTTCGGGACGCCCTGCCCGCCGTTGGACAGCCAAAGCGCGAGGAAGACGGTGACGATCGTTAGCCACCGGGTCATCCGGTTGCGCGGGACCAGGGTCAGCGTCGCCCATGCCGTCGCCGTGTACCAGGCGAATACCCACGGGGCTACCAGGACCCAGGCGAACGACAGCGCGAACGGCGCCACGATCTCACGCGGCTGGTCTGAGGCGATCCGCTTGTAGATGACCCAGGCCAGGACCAGCATCGCGATCGGCCACAGAATGTTGATCATGATCATCGTGGTATGCGTGTGCACGCCGAGCGCCGTGGCCACCATCTCGAACAGCCGCCAGGGCGACGGCATGATGACCCAGTGAAGCCCGTCGAACGTGGACTTCAGCGCGTTCAGCCCGTAGAAGCTGTACTCGATGCCGAAGACCGCGAGGGCGACCACCGTCATCCGGGCGACACGCAGCCATTCACGCCGCATCAGCAGTGGCACGGCGAGCCCGACCCCGACCAGCACAGCGTTGATCTTGATGCCGCAAGCGAGCCCGATCAGCACGCCGACAAGCACATCGCCCCACAGCCCGGAGACCCGGCGTGCTACCTGGATCGAGCAGATCGCCGCCGCCGCCACGAGCGTATCCAGCTGACCACCGCTGACCAGCTGCTGGATGAGGACCGGGTTCGCGACCCAGAACAGCGTCGCCCGCACCGGGTCGTCGGAGGTCTTCAGCAGCAGGTACCCGACGGCGACGAACACCAGGCCGTTGAGGATCATCAAGGCCCAGATCGTCTCGACGACGTCGCGCCCGCCGATCATCGCCGCAAATCGCTGGAACAGGGTGGCGATCGGGCCGTAAACAGACGACTGCTTCTTCCACACGGTCCCGACGACCTGCATATACGGCGAGTTCGCGCCAAGCGCTTTCGACGGGTTGGTCGTGTACGGGTTGCCGCCCAGGGCGGCTATCCGGCCGTAGGCCGCGTAGCTGGCGGTGTCGGACGAGCCGACCGGGGTCAGGCTGACCATGACCGCGACGATGCCGGCGCTGATCAGCAGCAGACGGCGCGGGTCAGGCCGCCACCCCTGGCTGTGCGCCCACAGCATCCCGGCGAGCCCCAGGCAGGCGAGGACGTCGCCGGTGTACAGGATCGTCATCGTGAGGGCGTTCTCGCCGGTGAGCGATGGGAGAAACTGCGACAGGGGCAGTTTGACCGGCAGCGTCTCGGTGTTCGGGGCCGTCGCCCCGACGACCATCCCGAGCAGCAGGCCGAGCCCGGACACGGCGACCGCTACCTTCGGATCCGACAGCCTGCTCCAGGAAAGCTTGCGGATCACGAAGCCCATGACAAGCTCGATCGGCCCCCGCCGCCCAGGGCGGTCAAGCGCGCCGGCTCCGCCGGACGACCCCGCCAGATCAGGCGTGTCGGCCGAGTGGGCGGACACCCGTGTCACCTGGGCCATACCTCCAGTGGCTGACCAGCGCGGCTGCTGCGGGCGCCGGTGTCGCCGCGCCGCCGGTCATGGGCTCCCCGGATGCCTTCTGCGCCTTTCGGCTGACCCTCCTCGCGCGTCTCCGCACAGCGTAGGCGGCACCCGAGGTAAGTACGCCAGATTCGCCTGAATCATGGCGCCCGACTGCGGGCCAGCGGTCGTCTGCGGCTCGCCCTTGTCCGGCCCGGTGTGGACCGGCGGTACGCAGCCTGCACGACAAGATATCGCCTCAAACTTACTGGCCTGCGGTCGCCCTGACCTGCACCTACATCACCAGCATCGGGAGCATCGCGCTGCGAGCGGCCAGCTACTTGCGCGGCCTGGTACGGCGGTAGATCGGGCCGCCTGGGGCGTACCAGGAAGCTTTTTTCCGCACCGCTGGCGACGGGTCCTGCGCCGCGGCACGCTCGACGGCCTCGCGAGCGGCGGGCTCGCTGTGTACCCAGCGCCCGACGAGCTCGGCCGCATAGGCCCGCACACGGGCGGACGGGTCACTGGCCAGCATCGCAATCGCGGGTGGCAGCACATCCCGCGCCGCCGGGCGGCACGAGTCACTCTTGCACCGGTCGCAGGACAGGGCATGCGCCGCCGCGACCCGCACCCCATCGGCTGGGTCACGCAGGGCCAGGATCAGCGCGGGAATGCTGGCCACATCCATCAGCCGGTCGAGCACGTTGCAGCAGTACTCGCGCACCCGTGCGTTGGGATGGCGAAGCCCTCGGCGGGCCTGAGCGGCTCCCTCCGGGCCGAGCGCGATCAGCCGCTGGTAGCCGCGGACCGACCGGTGCTGATCAGCGAGCAGGCCGACGAGGTCGGTGGCCGGTGTGCCCGGCCTGGGGGTGTCGGCAATAAAGGCTGCTGACGGCATACCGGCAGGCTGCGTTGTGCTGCGGCAAAACTCAACTGAGTTTTCACTCGCCGGCTTGCCCGTGACGACTCGCGCCGGGCCCGCTGACGGGCGCGCGTCAGGACGACTGCGACTCCAGGACGTCGAGATCCCGCTCGGCGTACAGCCGGTGCTGCCACTCCTCGCTGACAATGGCCTGCAGGCAGCGACGCACGGCGAAGCTCTCCGGTTCCGGATAGCCCGCTTCGGTGACCGGCTCGGTCATGCTGGCCAGCTGCGCGTCGGTGAGACCGGCGAGGACCTGGCGCACAGTGGCCATGCGGTCGGCGCGCAGCGCCAGAACCTGATCAAGGGATGGCCGCGCGGCGCGGTCACGCGGAACACTGGGCTCGTCCGGCATCTCGTCGAACGGCAGGTCCAGAGGGTCCCACGGGGCCGGATCCCCCAGGATCGCGCACCGGACCCAGGCGTCGGTGGCGAAGACGAGATGGCGCAGCGTCTCGGTGAAAGACCACTCGCCGTCAACCCGCTCGTGCAGCAACTCCGGGGCCATCCCCTGTGCGCGGCCGACCGTCTGCTGCCACAGCCGCTCCAGGATGGCCCACGCCTCACGGAACCCGTCGGCGTCGGCCGGGCGCATCTTGGGCCGGTCCGGGTACCGGCGGTCGAGCTCGGCTTGCACCAGCGGCACGACGTCGACACCGTTGATACGCAGATCCTGGATCTCTCCGGTGATGTCCACATCCAACAGGGCCACGTCGCGCATCGTGGTGCCGGTCAGGTCCACATGCCGGAAGCGCGCATTGATCAGGTCAACACTGCGAAACGTGGTGCCGGTCAGGTCAACGTCCTCGAACCGGGACCCGGTCAGATCCTTTCCTCCGGTGAAGTCAGCCACCCGGCCAGCATCCAGGGGTGCAGGCCGGTCTGCAACCGGACCTGCCTGTCACTGTCGCGACGCGGCACTCGCGCCAGCCACCGCACACAGCAAGGCGGCGAGCAGCAACGCCCCTGTTTCCAGGTAGATGACCGTGTGCGTGGCCGGTGACTGCCTGTTATTCAGTGAGATCGCACCGCACGCCAGCGCAGCCGCAGCCAGAGGAATGCTCCCGCGCATATGCCATCGGCTGGTCGCAGTGCGGCGACGTCGTGCGTCGCGCCGCGTCAGCAGCAGAGTTGCCGAGACACCCAAGATCATCACGACACCCGAAGCAAGGGCATATATGGCCAGTGGCTGCATCGTGGCTCCATCCGCTCGCTCGCACATGCACTTTACTGTGTCGGTTTACCCGGTCGGCCTGGGCGCGCGTTGGCCGGCGGAACCACGGGACATGACAGCCCGGAAGACGGGTATCAAGGCATCTTCTGGTTCGGGGAGGATGATTCGATGCCGACTGCACTGCTCGTGCTCGACATGCTTGACGACTTCCTTACCGGGAAGCTGGCAAATCCGGCGGCTGAGTCAATCATCGAGCCGATCGCCGCGCTCGCCCGGAGTGCCCGCGACCGGGACGACTGGCTGGTGGTGTACGGCAGCGACGAGCACCAGCCTGGGGACCTCGAGCTGGCGGTGTTCGGCGAGCACGCGATGGCGGGCACGGCCGGCGCGCACGTCATCGCCGAGCTAACCCCGCGGCCCGGAGACGTAGTGGTTCCCAAGCGCTTCTACTCGGCCTTCACAGAGACCGACCTGGATGCCACGTGCCGTGCGCGCGGCATCGACCAGCTGGTCGTGACCGGGCAGCACACCGAGTGCTGCTGCCGCCACACCAGCTACGACGCGTTCATCCGGGGTATCCGGCTGACCGTCGTGGCCGATGGAACCGCCGCCTATGAGCCGTTCGCAGGCCCCAGTTATGCGGAGGCACAGAAACGCGCGCTGGACTACTTGCACACTTACTACGGCGCTGCCGTGACCGGCACCGCGGAACTCGTCTAGATCGCCTGAGGCGCAGCGATGAGTCTCCGGCCTGGAGGTCGTCACGTCAGGCAGACCGCAAGGAACGGAGCCGCGAGATGAGTCACCAGCCGCAGGTCCAGGAGCGTGGCCCGCAGCGCTACGCCGGGATCGGGACGACCGTCACCATGGACGGCATCTCCGCCGCGGTCGATAAAGCGTTCCCGGAGTTGTTCGGCTGGCTGGCCGGACAGGGTATTCCGGTCGGTGGCCCGCCGTTCATCCGTTACCTGGTCATCGACATGGCCAGGGAGCTAGAGATCGAGCTGGGCGTGCCGGTCGGTGAGCCCATCACCGCGACCGGGCCGATCCGGCCTGGGCTGCTCCCGGCCGGACGTTATGTGGTGGCTCGGCACACTGGCAGCTACGACGGCCTGATCACGGCTAATGCCGCGCTGCAGCAGTGGGCAGCCGACCACGGCATCGTGTTCGACGCCGTGGAGACTAGCAAGGGCACGGCCTGGCAGTGCCGGGCTGAGCATTACCTGACCAACCCGGCCGAGGAACCTGACCCTGGCAAGTGGGAGACGGAGCTGGCCTACCTGACCACCCAGGCCGGCTAACTTCGCCGCATTCGCGCCGATCAGCCCCGCGAAGCCAGGTGACATGAACGCACCGCGAACCACTATCCGTCTCATTGAGCCGGACGATGCCGAAGCGCTTGCCGCTCATCTCAGCCGCGACGCCGAAGCCTTCGCCCGGTGGGACCCGGAGCGCCCGCCGGAGTGGTACACACCTGCCGGGCAGCGCAGCCGCATCGAAACCACGCTTATGAGGCATGACAGCGGTGAGGTATGGCCGGGCGTGGTGCTAGCCGACGATGTTGTCATCGGGCAGGTAACAGCTCAGAACATCCTGCTTCGCGCGTGGCGGAAGGCAGAACTGGGTTACTGGATCGCTTATCCGTATCAGGGGCAGGGGCATGCCACACGTGCGGTCAGCCTCGCGGTTGAGCTGATGACCACTGAGCTTGGCCTGCATCGGGCCGAGGCCTTTACCCAGATGGACAATGTGGGCTCACAGCATGTGCTCCGCAGCAACGGGTTCCTGCCGTGCGGGGTCTTCCGTTCGCACATCTTCACCGCCGGAGCATGGCGCGACGAGATCTTGTGGGAACGGCTGCTCGACTAGTGCGTGCGCGGGCTGTGCCCACGGCGGGTGCACAGTCCCGGAGCCTTTCAGAAGTCGAAGTCGAGACCGTGCAGGCTGGCTCCGGGCAGCCACTCATGCCGCCGTGCAGCCAGGTCCATCGTCAGGTCGACGTGCCCCCCGAGGGCCCGGAACCCAGCGGCATGGAAACGGCGTACGGCTGCGACGTTGCGAGCCACCGGGCGGATGGCCAGGTACTCGTAACCACGGGCACGGGCTTCCTCGACAACCCGGCTGATGAGCATGCGGCCAGTGCCCTGATTCCGGGCGGCCTCAGCGACGACGACCGGCTCGACTTCCGCGCTCGTACCCCGGTCGAGCAGACCGGTCAGACCAATGACCCCGCCGTGCGACTCGGCCACCCAGGATCCCAGCCGTTGCGAACCGGCGAGGTAGTCATCGAATCCCGCTCCAGGATCGTCTCCACCGATCGAAGGGTCCCCATAGATACCTCGGTGGTACGTCGTCAGCTCTGCCCACAGGGACCGGCAAGTGCTGTAGTCGCCTTCGGCGTAATCGCGAACGATGACCTCCGACGTGACTGGCGAGTCTGGCTGCGGCGAAACCGTCATGGCTTAATGCTGCCAGGCGCCAGGCCGGGTCACGCCGGACACCTGTGAGGGGGGAAGACGCCCAGTAATGGCGGCCGGCGCACCTCTGCTGGGTTCCGGGGCGGCGCTCGTGATGGGCGTTAACGCGTTCACGAGCCGACGGACTCGACGCAGCAGTATTGGCCTCCAGTCCCAGGCAGTCCTGCGAGAGGGTGACCGCGCCGAGCGCGACTCAGCCCACGACCCGCTAGGAGAACGTTCTGGCGGACTTGATCGAAAGCGAGGACGCCGCCCGGCTTCTCGGACATAATGCCGCATACCTAACCAAAGCCGAGCGGGAGGCAATGGTGCATCGCCGTATCTTCAGGTCAGCCTGGACGCTGCCGCTTCTGGCAAGCGCCGCCATTTCTGCTGCCCTGCTGGTCAGCACGGCCACGCCGGCAGTGGCCGCCGCCAGGCGGATTCCTGCCACGGCAGACAACAGCTCGTCACCGGAGTACTACCTCGCGCTCGGTGACTCCCTCTCGGTGGGCGTGCAGCCCGCGCCTGAGACCGGAACGAGCGAGCCCACTGACCAGGGGTACACCGACGACGTGCTCGCCCATTACCAGCCCGCGTTCGCTGACGGCCTCACGCTGGTCAAGCTGGGTTGCTCAGGGGAGACGACGACCTCGATGCTGACCGGCGCGGGCAGCGCATGCACATACCCGGAGGGTTCCCAGCTCGCGGCCGCGCTGGCGTTCATCAGCGCGCATCGCTCCAATATCGCGCTCATCACGATCGATATCGGCGCCAACGACGTGGACAACTGCGCGGCAGGCAACACGATCAGCCTGAGCTGCATCGCGAGTGCCGTCGCGACCATCCAGAGCGATCTGCCGAAGATTATCGGCCCGATCCGCTCCGCCGCTGGCGACGGTACGGTCATCGCGGCCATGAACCTTTACGACCCGTTCCTGGCGACCTACCTGACCGGCCCGGCGGGCCAGCAACTCGCGTGGGAGAGCGCTGGCCTCGCCGTGGCCCTGAATTCCATGCTGGCTATTAACTACAGCCTCTACGGCGTGCAGCTCGCTGACGTGTCGGGCACATTCAGCACGACTGACTTCCTCGGCACCACGCAGCTGCCAGGTAGCGGGACCGTACCGGTGAACGTCGCCCGGATCTGCCAGTGGACATGGATGTGCGCCGCGTCTCCGGCCGGGCCGAACATCCACGCGAACGCGACTGGCTACCAGGAAAT
The DNA here is from genome assembly GCA_963815375.1 of uncultured Actinomycetota bacterium. GTDB lineage: Bacteria > Actinomycetota > Actinomycetes > Streptosporangiales > Streptosporangiaceae > JASHPR01. The sequence continues at coordinate 1,754,088 of CAWFGX010000001.1, forward strand.
CGCCACCGCATTCGAGAACACCATCGGTAACCTCGGCAGTTAGCCCAAGCGACAGTTCTCCGCCAGAACATTCCAGGTTGCGGGCAGCGGCCGGGGTGGCTTTCCGTTCGCTCCTAGTGCCGTAGCAGCTCACGTTTGCCCTGCGGGCGGCGTTGGCCAGGTCGCTGTTGCTGGCGCCGCTGATCCTCGAGACTGGCCGGGTGAGCGAACGCCTGCGGGTGCGCGAGATCGATGATGACGAGGGCCGGCGCCTGGTGCGGATTATCCGGCGGGGCACGGGGTCGGTGGTGACCTGGCGGCGGGCGCAGATGGTGCTGCTGTCCGCGCAGGGCATGGACGTGGCCGCGATCGCGAAGGTCGCCTTCACCAGCGAGGACCGTGTCCGCGATGTGATCCATAACTTTAACGCCGACGGGTTCAGCTCTTTGTACCCAAAGTACAAAGGGGGCCTGCCGCCGAAGTTCACGCTGGCGCAGCGGCGGGAGGTCAAGAAGGTTGCTAAGTCCCGCCCGGCCGAGCATGACCTGCCGTTTTCCACCTGGAGCCTGTCCAAGCTGGCCGAGTTCCTGGTGGCTGAGGGGGTGGTCGACGACATCAGCCACGAGGGCCTGCGGGTGCTGCTCCACGAGGAAGGCGTCAGTTTTCAACGGCTGAAGACCTGGAAGACCTCACGGGACCCGGACTACGCGGTGAAGAAGGCACGGATCGAGCACCTGTATGCCATCGCCGAGCGGGAAGTGACTCCCGATCCGGGCGAGCCCGAAGTGATCTTCTGCGTGGACGAATTCGGGCCGCTGAACCTTCAGCCCCGGCCCGGGTGCCAGTGGGCCGCAGTCAGCGGCAAGGGCAAAGAAGCAGGCCGGGCACCGCGGCCGCGGATGCGCGCCACCTACACCCGCACCGCCGGGGTCCGGCACCTGTTCGCCGCCTATGAGCTGGGCGAGGACAAACTCTACGGGCACATCAAGCCGCGCAAGACCCGCGGCCGGTTCCTGGAGTTCTGCCGCTACCTGCGCGCCCTCTACCCACCTGACGTCCGCATCGCGGTCGTCTGTGACAACTTCAGCCCGCACCTGAGCACTGCCAAAGACGGCCGGGTCGGGGCCTGGGCCAGCGAGAACAACACCGAGATCGCCTATACGCCGACGAACTCGTCCTGGTTAAACCGCGTCGAGGCGCAATTCACCGCCCTGCGGTACTTCGCGCTGAACGGCACCGACCACGCCACCCACACCGAGCAGGCCAGCATGATCCGCCGCTACATCATCTGGCGCAACAACCACGCCTACGACGAACGACTACGCCGGATCATCACCCGGGCAAACGTTGCTTGATGCGGCACTAGCGTGTACGGGATGGCCAAGCGGTCCGCACGCCATCGGGCGCGGTGGGTCAGACTGCTGTTATGGACCGGCAAACGATCGCGGCCGGGTGGCTGACGCTGCGCCCGTTCACCCCCGCTGATATCCCCTGGGTTTATGAGGTATTGGCGGATCCGGTCGTGCAGCGCTTCATGCAGATTCCTTCGCCCTACCGGCTTGAGGATGCGGCGTCCCACGTCGAGCAGGAGTACATCGCTGGCTGGGATGTCGGCCGCCAAGCCAACTTCGTAGCTGAGGATGCCGCCACCGCTACCCGCCTGGGCCGGGTCGGCCTGCGCCTGGGCGAGCCTGGCGCGGCCGAAGTTGGCTACTGGGTCGATCCGGGCGCCCGCAATCGTGGCGTCGCCACCACCGCGGTCCGGGCGCTCTGCCAGTGGGCCGTCACAACGGCGGGCATCGAACTCATCGAGTGGCGCTGCCAGGCAGGCAACATCGCGTCTCGCCGGGTCGCCGAGAAGACCGGATTCCGCATCGAGGCGACGCTGCGCAAGCGGCGCCTGCTCCATGGGGCGCGGGTCGACGAGTGGGTCGGCTCGCTGCTCCGCGACGAGGTGATCGCTGACCCGGCCAGCAGCCCCGCTACGCCCGGCGACGCACGCATGCCCGATGAGCCCGCATGATCGCCTTTTATGAATAGGCGGCCATTTGACGCAGTGCTGTGTGACTTCGATGGCGTCATTCACTTGGCCCGAGGTCGTCGGAGCGCCCGGCCGTCAGCCGCTCCCACTGTGGGGTCGGGCGCCCGTTTACGCGCCACTGCTCACCGGTGTTCCTCCAGAACTGGGGCCACCCGGGCGGAGAGTCCTCAAAGGTCTCCTGCCGGCCATACACAGTCATGTCGAGCAGGCCATAAACAGACCCCATTACTTCCGTGGCCCGGCCAGTGGCCCAGTATGTCTCGAACACCCGATCGCCTTTGCGCAAGTAGCAGACAATCATGCCGAACCAGCGCCCGGCGAGTAGCGCGTCGGCGGAGTCCCGTGCTGAGTACCAGGGCATCTGGTAGCCCACGAAATCGCGGTAGCGGGCGCTCTCCTCATACGGTCCCTCGGAGAAGGTGGCGAAGGTGACGTCGCGCGAGTGCAGGTAGGGCAGATCGCGGACCTGTCCGTTGCAGAACGTGCAGCCGGAGCACTGGTCCTGCGAGGGCTTGCCGGTATGCCACATGTGGAAGTACGCGATGAGCCGTCGGCGGCCCTCGCAGACCTGCAGCAGCGGGACTGGCCCGTGCTCGCCGGTCAGCGGGATCGTGGCATCCACCTCGACCATCGGCAGCCACCTCGGGCCGCCGCGATCGCGTCCCCTTCCCGGGTGTCGGCCTTCTCCCGCACCAGAAGCTCGTCCAGCTGCGCCTGCCAGGTGGCCCGGTCGGTCGCCTCAGGCATCGGTGCGGCACTCTCGGCTACTGGTCCCCGCTCGTTCCAAGGCTCATCGTTCATGATCGCCTCCGCGCGCCGTCCGTCTGGACGCCGTCAGTCTAAGGATCTAGACGATCAGCGGGCGGGAAACTCATCGCCGCCTGAACCGGCCGCCACCTCGACGTTTCCGAACACGGGCGCATCAGCGCTGAGGAGCTGGCGCGCTACGAGGCAGCCCACTGGGGCTGTCGTCTGGCACTTGGATGAACTGAAGGAAGAGAGCTCAAGAGTCGGGGCCTACTTGTGCCATGGTGCGACAACCCATATCTTTACGATGTATCGGGTCGATACATCGATGCGATACGTTACGCGATAGGACGTGACGTCAGCGCGGGATCATCCTGGAGGCTAGAGACTTGGCGGAGACATTCCAGCACCACATCGAGCCGGCCGCCGGCAAGTTGGGCGTCCTGACAGTGGGGCTCGGCGCCGTGGCGTCGACCGTCGTCGCCGGCATCGAGCTGATCAGGCGCGGCCTCGCTGAGCCCATCGGTTCGCTCACTCAGATGGGCACCATTCGCCTCGGCAAACGGACTGAGGAACGAGTGCCACTCATTCGCGACTTCGTACCTCTGGCCGACATTGACCAGCTGGTCTTCGGTGCCTGGGATCCAATCGCGGACACGGCCTATGAAGCCGCGCTGAAATGCGGCGTGCTCGACCGGCTCGGCCATATCGAACCGATCGCGGCCGAACTGAAGGAGATCGAGCCCATGCCGGCCGTCTTCGACCAGAACTACGTGCGGCGGCTCGACGGCCCCAATGTCAAGTCCAAAGCGACCAGGCGAGACCTTGCCGAGGCCGTCCGCAAGGACATCCGCGATTTCAAGGCGGCGCACTCCTGCGACCGGTTGGTTGTCATCTGGTGCGCATCCACCGAGATCTTTCTCGAGCCCGGCCCGGCCCACCAGGACCTGGACGCGCTTGAGGCCGCGATGGATGCGAACGACAAGAGCGTTCCGCCCTCGATGCTCTATGCGTACGCGGCTCTCAAAGAGGGCGTGCCCTTCATCAACGGAGCGCCTAATCTCACCGTCGACGTGCCCGCGATGGTGGAGCTTGCCAACGTGGCCAGCGTGCCCATCGGTGGCAAGGACTTCAAGTCAGGGCAGACCCTTTTGAAGACCGTGCTGGCGCCGATGCTCAAGGCCCGCATGCTGGGGCTCCAGGGCTGGTACTCGACCAACATCCTCGGTAACCGCGACGGCGAGGTGCTGGACGACCCCGACAGCTTCCGCACCAAGGAGGAGAGCAAGCTCGGCGTGCTCGACTACATCCTCCAGCCGAGCCTCTATCCCCAGCTCTACGGCGACCTGTACCACAAGGTGCGCATCAACTACTACCCGCCGCGCGGTGACAGCAAGGAGGGCTGGGACAATATCGACATCGTCGGCTGGCTCGGCTATCCGATGCAGATCAAGGTCGACTTCCTGTGCCGTGACTCGATCTTGGCCGCGCCCCTGGTGCTTGACCTGGTGCTCTTCACGGACCTGGCCCAGCGAGCGGGGCTCAAGGGCGTGCAAGAGTGGCTGTCGTTCTACTTCAAGAGCCCGCAGCATGCTCTCAGCGTCTATCCCGAGCACGACCTGTTCATCCAGCAGACCAAGCTGAAGAACACGCTTCGCTGGCTGATGGGCGAGGAGCAGATCACCCACCTGGGGATGGAGTATTACCAGGACTGAATCGTCAGCGACCCTGAGCAAGATCAGCGCAGGCGAGTCGAAGCGCAGCAATCCGAGCGCAACGGGCACGGAGGCCCCGAGAAGGCATCCTGAAGATCACATCCCTCTGCCACCGCATGCAGTCTGACCTGCACGGGACGGAGTGCGCCCCGAGCGCGACCTACTGCTGAGGAGATCGTCGGCCCGGACGTCGTGGGCTGCCCCGTCGCAGTTGACGGGTCAAGTTGATCTCACCGCGAGGGTGACAGCGAGTTCTATGGATTCGCCGCCTCATCGGGCACGCAACGGGCACGGCTAGACCGTTCCATCGCGACTGTCGCCATTGACAAACAGCTATCAAAGTGATATCACTTAAACAGGTGTCCGGAGTAGCCGGGCACTGCAGGTCAGGGAGGCATCCCGATGCACACGCCGACTGACAACTCCACTCCCTCGCGGCCCGTCCTCATGAGACTTCTGGTCAGGTCATGGGAATACCGCCACCCCCGTGTCTTTGTCCGCGTGCGGAATGCCTGTGGCATCTTCAACCTCTGCCTTGGCGTTCTGCTCCTCGCTTCCGCCCCCTGGACGGGGCCGCTAGCCTTGCTGGGATTGCTGCCACTAGCGGGAGCGGCACTGCTCTTCTGGACCGGCTCCCGCCTGCAGCAGAGCGCCCAGAACTAGACTGCAGCCCCCAACAGTGACGAGCGTCAGCGGACCATCGCGGGAGCCTAAGCAGAGCGGAAGGGAAGCGCCCCGAGCGCCACTCGAACGCGCGACAAACTGCTTACGAGAATGTTGGCTTGCTGATCTGCTGCACCCAGGTCACGCAGCCAGAATTGACCGTGTGCGTCGCTGGACTGGCCGCGAGCAGAAGCGCGCCGCCGCCCTCCTCATGTTCCGAGGCTTCATCGACATCCGCACCATCGCCTACACCTCCAGGGGCACGGATGACCCTGACGCCGTGCTCGAACGCATCAGATTGCTCGCTGATGCCTGCCACAACCTGCGCGGCGTTGCTCTCAGCCGCACCCCGCGACCAGGTGAGATGGATCCGTTCATCGGACCGTGGAGATCCTCCCCGGCCCAACGCGCATGGATGGCCGACATCTTGAAGTCTGACGACCTGGACACTGACTGGCTCGACGGCGCGCCACCTCTCCGATACCTCGGCGGAGTCGGCCACGATGGCGCTCCGTCCTGCTGACAGATGCCGGGGTCTTGCCGTGGAAGATCACAATCAAGGGACTGCGGTTGCGGCGCAACCGACGCCAGCGCAGCGAGGAAGCGGCACGTCGCCAGAGCCAAGGCTAATGAAGATCAATTCCCAGAAGCACCGAACGGCTGCTGACCTGCTGCGAAGGGTGTGCGCCCCGAGCGCGACTCGAACGCGCGGCCTGCCACTAGACGGGAGTCAGTGCCCGCCAACATCCGCAGCGCCCCCGGAAGGACCGCCCCGTCAGCTGGATTCTCGTCATGATGGTTGTGTGGCAAGAGCGGGAGAGGAAGCCGTTGAGCTCGATGACGGCGCGGTGCTTACGACCGTGACCGAGGGAAAGGGTCGCCCGGTTGCCGTCTGCCATGGCGGGCCAGGCGGGACCGATACGCTCGGCCCGATATCAGCGATGATTGCCGACAGCGCCCGAGTCCATCGCTACGACCAGCGTGGCTGTGGTCGGTCCTCTGGTGGCCCGCCGTTCACGATGGCCCGCTGGGTCGCCGATCTCGAAGAACTGCGACGTCACTGGGGTTATCAGCGCTGGGTGGTCGGTGGCCATTCCTTTGGTGCGGCGCTCGCGCTCGCCTACGCCCTCGAGCACCCGGAGCGGACTGAGGCTGTCCTCTTCGTGTCGTGCTGCGTTCGGCTTCCAGGACAGCCAGACTGCTACGCCGAGTACCGTCGCGCCCGCCTGGAGCGGATCCCCGCGGCGGAGCAGGCCAGGTTCATCCTGCTTCGGCGCCGCCGTGACGAGGCGGGCGGCTTGAACGCACAGGAGCGAAGGGAGCTGCGAAAAATGTCGGCGCGCACCGACTTTGGTGATCGGGCCGCAGCCGATCGCTTTGCGCCCCAGATGGAAGCGGAGCTGTCAAAGGTCAACGAGGTCGTGAACCTCGAGCTCGGCGCTGACTTGGAGCGATATTTTGCCGCAAGTTCGGTACCAGGCAGATTGCGGGGCCTCGACCTGCCGGTGCTGGTGATGCACGGGGATGCCGACCCGCGCCCGGTCGCGGCGGCGGAAGCACTCGCAGCCATGTTGCCAAGGAGCAGCATGGCGGTCCTGTCCGGAGTCGGCCACTATCCCCACCTCGAAGCTCCAGAGCCATTCCGCCAGGTCGTTCGCGACTTCCTGCAGTTCCGGCCCCAGGACCCCGCAGGACCGCCGAGTGTGAGCGATTCGACCTCGTCAGGCCCCAGCTAAAGATCCCAGCAGCACCTACCGTCGGCTCACGGATGCACAGAGTGACGGAGCTGGCTTACTCGCCTGGGCCGTCATACTCGTCCGGGATCTGTATTTACCCGATGGATACCGGGCACCGTCAACGAGTTTGCCGGATGCCGTTTGGCCCGAGCCCAAGTTATTTGGTCTGGCGGCGCCGGCGTATGTGACCGGGGTGCCGTGGCGTGAAGACGGCGCTGATGCCGCCGCCGAAACTGGCGCCGATCAGATCGACCGGGCCGTCGCCGGCATCTCCCGCACGTGGGTAACGGCTGCGCCGATGTCATTGGCCACCGCCGCGATGGTCTCAGCAGACCTCGCAGATGATGCGTCGTTGCCATTGCGCGGAGACCGTCTGGCTGGACGCGAGGATGAAACCGGGCAGGCTGGCCGGTTCCGGCAGGTCGCCCACTAAGGCCTGGAAAACCACGGTGGTGGGCGAGTCGAAGGTCCACGTCACCGAGCAGGTGGTGCCCGAACCGCACTCCTCGACGGACCCCGGCAGGCTGAGGTCCTCGATGGTTATGAACCACGGCGTCGGCCCGACATCCGCGTTCGTGGTCGCGGTGAAGGTCACCGATTCCCCGTCGAACACCTCCGAGGCGCTGGCCGTCAGCGAGACCGACCAGCCGTCCCCGCCCGGCCGTGCCGCCACCTGCGCGCGGGCCGCGGAGCCGGTCGCCGCGAGCGCGGCACCAGCCGAGCACAGCGACGGCCAGAGCCACGGCAAGTCGCGCGATAGGCCGCATGGCAATCCCTCCCCAGGCGCCCGCGACACCCTGCCGGGCGGGCAGCCGCGAGGAACATAATGCAAGCAGTGCCCGCTTCGCCAGCCTTTACCCGCCGCCATTTGCGGCCGCGATTATCGCGTCCAGCCACGGGCCCGGCGGCGACCCGCGGCCTTGCTATCCGACGGGGTGGCGGAGCATGGCGCTGCCCGCGATGACCCGGGACGGCGGCAGCCGGGTGATGTGAGCGTACGTGCATGTTGCAGACGATTTCTGTGCGCGCTGATCGAATCCTTGGGAAGGATCTGGCGCGCATGACTGGGCAGATCGCTCCTTGGTGAGGCTCGTCCGCGACGAGCTGAAACGCGGCAACAAACACCAGGCCGGAAAGCGATCGGACGCAACGGGCACGACGTCGCAAGCAAGCCTCATGAAGATCATGCGCATAGGCCGCAAAACCGCCTCTGACCTGCGTCGGATGGTGTGCGCCCCGAGCGCGGCTCGAACGCGCGACCTACTGCTTAGGAGAACGTTCCGGCGGCTGGCTGATCTGCTGCTGCCCAGGTCGTGGCCAGTTCCGGCATGCTGTGAGTGCCCGCCAGAGTCTCTCGTTCACCCTCCGTTCTGGCACGGAAGTGGCACGAACGTAGAACCATCGAACACCTGCTTGCAAAATACGTCCGGGTTGTCGGAAACAATCTCTTACCTGGGCATCGGCGGTTGCGCTCGTAGCTCTCAGACGGTCCCTGTCGGGCTCCGCTGTGGTCAGGTGGGGTGGTCAGGCTGTCACGCTGGAAGGAAGAATGCTGTCAACGCCGGCTTGACAGGGACATCCGGCCCGGTGTGCTCGCGCCTTTGAGCGTGGTCAGAAGAACCTCGGCTCAGGCGGAAGAGTTGCGTCCGGATCGGGCCACACACGGTTGAGGTATACGCGATCGATCCGCCGAACGAGCTTGCGAAGGTGCTTCTTCGCCCAGGGCGCTAGATAGGTGATCGCATCTTCCAGCACCTTGCGCGGGGATTCTCCGCAGCAGGAAATCTCTCCGCAATACCCGGGCTCATAGGTAAGTCCTAGCTTAGCCAGGTGTTCCCAGCTCCGTAGCGCTGCACGTATGGTGCCTGGTGCCATCTTTCGATGTTCAACTGCCGCTATCGCAGTCAATACCCTGGCTGGAACTCCGTGTACGTGATGCAGGGCTGGATCGTGGGTCGCGCAGATGGCACCCTTGATCCGGACGTCGGCGGGCCGTTTACGCGGCATCGGCCTTTCGTGAATCGTTCATCTTCGTATTGTCGCACACCAGTACTCCTGCTTCGAGCCACCTACGAGACTCTCCCGTCCTTCTGATAGGTGCCGAGGTCTTGCCGGACAAGATCACAGTCAGGGGTGAGCGAAGCGAATCCGAAGGACGCGAGCGCAGCGAGCGCCCTTGACGGTGATCTCTGTCCCGGCAGAGGATGTCCGGCACGGAGGACGGGTCCGGCCCGGCCTTGCAGGCGCGATCATCGTCGCAGCGTAGCGGCGGGCACCGCCGACCTGCGGGAGCGGGCCTGCTGACCTGGCGGCGGCGGCGCGCCCGTCAGGGCTCCCGCCCGAGAGGGCGCGACATGCCGCCGTCCCCGGAGTCGGACAGCAGGCCCACCGCTTCCCGCTTCTGGTCCTGGCGCTGGTGCCCGTCTCGATCACGCAACCGCGCCCGATGACTTCGCGTTTCCTGCTTGCGTCCGGGCCACCGGCCCGGCGCTTGGCTTGCCGCAGGCGCGCCCTTGAAGCTGTAGAGAAAGTTGTCACAGCTTGAGGGTCATCGACAGAGGGTCATCGCATGAGGGTCATCGGAGTGTCCGACTCCGACTGATCGTTGACACATTGGCTTCATCTGATGCTTGACACCGCCCGCCCGGGCATGTCCCGTCGTGACGTTGATCGCGGGCAGAAGATGCCGGGCGATGCTCGTGGGTTGAGCGTCATGGAGCAGCGCTATCACGCAGTAATGGGTTCGTATCTGGAACGGCCTGAAGGCAGGCTGACTGGCGCGCTACAGGTGTTCTGACAGCCAGGCATGCACCTCGGGTAGGCGATTTTGCATCAGCGTCAGGTGCCCATCATCGTCGAGAAGCCGGGCCTCGACGCCGGGAATGTGCTTGGCCAGCCATTCGCCGTGGCCGAACGGCACGAACATGTCCTGCCTGCCATGCAGCAGCAGGACCGGAACAGAGATGTCGGCGAGGTCAAATCCCCAGGGTCTGACCACGCAATTGTCCTCCCACCATCCCTCGCTGCCAGGCGCCAGTCCGTCTTGCTCTGAGGACACCAGGTACTCAGCCAGCTCGCTGCGCAGGACCGCCGCATCTGTCGGCGAGAGGAGCGATTCAATCCCCCTGGCCGCATCGTCCGGCGACGTGGCCAGGATTTCGTCCCGGTCGTTGTCCATCTTTGCCCTGGCCGCGGCCTCATCAGTAAGGAATAGGCGGGTGTCATCGGTGTTGACCTGGCCCATGCCGGCGAAATAATCAAGGCCTTCGGCACCGTATGGGGCGGCGAGGCAAGCGAGGCGACAGCAGTCACCAGATCGGGGAGCAGGGCGGCGCACGCGAGCACATGCGGACCGCCACCCGAGATGCCCCACGTCGCCAGGCGATCGACGCCGAGTTCAGCGCAGATCGTACGGACATCGTCGGCGCAATCGGCGACAGTGCGCCCCGGCTGGGGCGAGGACTCCCCGTAGCCTGGTCTGTCGTAGCCGATCAGCCGCAGTCCGCGCTCGGCGGCATCCCGCACATTCCGGCCGTAAAGGTGCCTGGAATTTGGTGTGCCCATGTGGACTAGGACCGGCCGACTAGCGGGATCACCGCAGTCTTCGACAGCCAGCGTCCGACCGTCCCGGGTGTGAACTGTGCGCTGCACGTTGCCTCCCTTGCACTGCGCCGCATCGGTCTTAGCCATCAGCGCACAGTGACATGTTGCAGGAATTCAGGGCGAGGATGAGCCCTGGCCGCGCTGCATCGCAAGGATCTGGATCTGCCTGCCCGAACTATCCATGTCGAGCGCCAGCTCATCGAGGCCACCGGTCAGGGCCAGGTTTTCGGTCCTCCAAAGTCCGCCGCTGGGCGCCGCACGGTCGCTTTGCCCGGCGTGATTATCGCTGACCTGAGCAAGCAGCTAGACAAGTACGTGCAGGACGGCCCTGACGCGCTGATCTTTACCAGCCCCGAGGGCACGCCGCTGCGGCACGGCAACTTCACCCGCCGTGCCTGGAATCCCGCCATCGAGGCGGCGGGCTTGCCTGGGGTGCACTTCCATGATCTGCGGCATGCCGGGAACACATGGGTCGCGAACGCGGGCGCGAACCTCCGCGAGCTGATGGAGCGCATGGGTCAGTCCACCGCCCGCGCCGCGATGATCTACCAGCACTCCACCAGTCAGCGCCAGCGGACTGTGGCTGATGCTGTCGATAAGGCCGCTCGCGCGGAACTGCGCAGGGTACGGCAGAAGCGAGGCAAGGCCGGGCGGACCGCCAAGGACGAGCAATCCGCATCTGGCACGAAAGTGGCACGAGAGCCGAATCAGGGCCAATGAAGATCAATCCCTAAGGCTGCCGAATGGCACGTGACCTGCTTGTTCCTAGTTGCGCCCCGAGCGCGACTCGAACGCGCGACCTACTGCTTAGGAGGCAGTTGCTCTATCCGCTGAGCTATCGGGGCTGACCGGCGATCCGCCTTGCTGGACCGCGAAACAAGCCTAGCCGGTCGGTAGCAATCCAGGCCCGGCCGCGCCGACCCTCTCTGAGGTGCCGCGGGCCCCGACCTCTCGGGCAATCCCGGCATAACTGGCGCTGACCAGCCGACCCGGTGCGATGAATGCGAGTTTGCTGCACACCTGACTACAGCAGAGTCGCATTCATCGCCGGACGGGCGACCGCCAAGCCGCACCGCGGCGGTCAGGGAAGCTGCAGAGGGAGGTCCAGGCCGTCGAGAGAGTGTGGGCAGGGGCAGTCGCGCTCGGCGGGGAGAGTCTCGATGACGGTCACGAGCACCTCCCGCAGCCGCTTGATGTTGTCCGCGAACACGCGGAACACCTCGGCCTGGGTGACTCCTTCGCCCTCCTCAACGCCGGCGTCGGTGTCGGTGACCAGCGTGATCGTGGTGTAGCAGAGGGCGAGTTCGCGGGCAAGAACAGCCTCTGGATGACCGGTCATCCCGATCAGCGTCCAGCCCTGCGCGGCATACCACCGCGACTCAGACCGGGTGGAGAAGCGCGGACCCTCGATGATCACGAGCGTCCCGGACGGCACCGGCTCCCAGCCTGACGACTGCGCGGCAGCCACGGCGCATGCGCGGCCGACCGGGCAGTACGGGTCGGCGAACTGAACGTGCACCGGCGGGCCTTTGTCGAAGTACGTCTGGACCCGGCTGGTGGTCCGGTCGACGAGCTGGTCAGGGATCGTCAGCGTCCCAGGTCCGTACGACGGGGTGAGCGAGCCAACGGCGCTGGGCGCGATAATCTGCCGGACGCCGATCGAGCGCAGCGCCCACATGTTGGCGCGGTAAGGGATCCGGTGCGGTGGGAACTGGTGGCGGCGACCGTGCCGGGGCACGAACGCGACCCGGCGGCCGGCCACCTCGCCGATCACCAGCGGATCACTTGGCGCGCCGTACGGCGTTTCGACTGATATCTCGGTGGCGTCGTCAAGGAACTCGTAGAGCCCGCTGCCGCCTATGACGCCGATGTCTGCCAGGTCGGCCACGGCGGGGGCTCAGGCTACCTTCGAGCCCGACGAGGCTGGCGATGAGCTGCTGGCGCTCTCGCCCGACTTCTTCTCGCCGCCGCTGGCCTTGTCCCCGGACGAGCTAGACGAACTGGATGAGTCGGAGGAACCCGCGGCGCTCTCGGACTTCTTGCTGTCCGGCTTGCCGTCCGCCGACCCGTTCGACTTGGCCGCGGCCGGCTCGGCGCTCTTGCGGTCAGCGCGGCTGTCGGTCCGGTAGAAGCCAGAGCCCTTGAACACGATGCCGACCGGGGAGAACACCTTGCGCAGCTTGCCGCCGCACGCACTGCAGACCGTCAGCGGGTCGTCGGTGAACTTCTGCACGGCTTCGACCCGCTCGCCGCAATCGGTGCAGGCGTACTGGTACGTCGGCACTGTTCCTCCCTCTGCGGCGCTGGCACTCGCCGCGTGTGACTGCTAAATATAGCAACCGCTAGCGCAGCCGGGTGATTCCCAGGGAAGGCCGGGCGATCATGCTTACCCGCTGGTCGTGGTCGCCAGCCGGAACCTCCTCGACCAGTTCGCCGTCGTACACCAGCGCCAGCGTGGGGACAGCCGCCCCGACCCGCGCCAGCGCGCGGTCGTAGCTGCCGCCGCCCCGGCCGAGCCGCCGGCCAGCGCTGTCCACGGCCAGCGCCGGGACGATCACCAGGTCGGCACTGGACACGGCGGCCACCCCGCGCGGAGGCTCGGTGGGCTGAAGCAGCCCCCGGGGCCCGGCGGCCAGTGACCCCGGCCCCTCGTATGACGCCCAGTCCAGGTCGTCGTCAGGCAGCAGCAGCGGCAGCACTACATAAGAACCGCGCTTCCAGAGCGCATAGATCAGGCCGCGGGTATCCGGTTCCGTGCCAACCGACATATACGCAGCGATTGTGCCCGCCATCTGTGTCTCTGGCAGCGCGAGGACAGCGTCGCGGATCGACCGGCCCGCTGCCAAACGTTCTGAATCAGGCATGTTTTTGCGTGCCGCCGTCAGCTCACGCCGCAGCACCGTCTTGCGCGATCGCAGCTCAGCCGCGTCAACGCCGGTGCCGTTCACATACTCCTCCGCGGCGCGGTTAGGGTACACAGCATGGCCGATTCAGCAGCCACTGCCAAGGATGCCGTGACCAAGGCAGTTATCCCGGCCGCGGGGCTGGGAACCAGGTTCCTGCCCGCGACCAAGGCAACGCCCAAAGAGATGCTGCCCGTTGTTGACACCCCAGCGATCCAGCATGTCGTGGAGGAGGCGGCGTCCGCCGGCCTGCGCGACGTCCTGATGATCACGGGCCGCGGCAAGCGCGCGATCGAGGACTACTTCGACCGCAACCAGGAACTCGAGGAGGCGCTGGCCGCCAAGGGCGACGAGGCCGGTCTGGCCCTCGTGCGCGCCTCCAGTGAGCTCGCGGACATGCACTATGTCCGCCAGGGCGCCCCCCGGGGCCTCGGCCACGCAGTGCTGTGTGCTGCCGAGCACGTTGGCGACGCACCGTTCGCCGTGCTGCTGGGCGATGACCTCATCGACCACCGCGACCCGCTGCTGCGCCGCATGATCGAGGTGCGGCAGCGTTATGGCGGCAGCGTCATCGCGCTGATGGAGGTTGAGCCCGAGCAGGTCTCGCTGTACGGATGCGCCGCGATCAAGCCGACGGACGCCGAGGATGTCGTCGTTGTGACCGACCTGGTCGAGAAGCCGGCCCTGGCCGATGCGCCGTCCAACTGGATCATCATCGGGCGTTACGTGTGCGACCCGGCGGTGTTCGGAGTGCTGCGGGAGACCCCGCCAGGACGCGGGGGCGAGATCCAGCTCACCGACGCGCTGCGGACGCTGGCTGTCGCCGACCACGAGACCCCGGGCGCGGGCGTGTACGGCGTGCTGTTCCGCGGCCGCCGTTACGACACCGGCAACAAGCTGGACTACCTCCGCACCCAGATCCAGTTCGCCTGCGAGCGGGAAGACATAGCCCCGCAGTTCGTGCCCTGGCTGCGCGATTACCTTAATAAACGGGGGTGAGGTGGTGACCGTCGCTGCGCAGGCCGGTCAGGACGCGATGCAGTCCGTAGAAAGCTACCTGGCCGAGGTGCTGGCGGCGATCCGCCCGCTGCCTCCGGAGGAAATCAGCCTGGAGCAGGCCGACGGCAGCGTTCTGGCCCGTGACGTCACCGCAGCGTGGCCGCTGCCGCCGTTCGACAACTCGGCCATGGACGGGTACGCGGTCCTGGCCGCGGACGTGGCCACGGCAACACCCGACCGGCCGGTCACGCTCCCGGTCAGCGCCGAGGTGGCGGCCGGGGACACCGCCAGTCATGCGCTGGAACCCGGGGCCTGCATCAAGATCATGACTGGCGCGCTGATGCCGTCGGGTGCGGACGCAGTGGTGCCAGTGGAGTGGACCGACGGCGGCACTGGCGGCAACGCAGCCGGCGGCACTGGCCGCGTGACGATCAGCCGTGCCGCTGAGTCTGGCAACGCTGTCCGGCGGGCCGGTGGTGACGCGGCCCCGGGCGACCTGCTGCTGGCTGCCGGGGCCGTGCTCGGCCCCATGCAGCTCGGTCTGCTGGCGGCGGCCGGGCACGCCACGGTCACCGCCCGGCCCAGGCCCCGGGTCGTAGTGATCTCCACCGGAAACGAGCTCACCGAGCCCGGCCAGCCGGTCACGCCGGGCAAGATCTGGGAGTCCAACAGCCTCATGCTGGCTGCTGCCGCCCGGCAGCGGCCTGCCTGCCCGCCGCATCCCGTTCGTGCGCGACACCCGGGCCGACGTCCTGGCCGCGATCGAGGACGCGCTGCAAGACGCCGACCTGCTCGTGACCACCGGTGGCGTGAGCATGGGCGGCGAGCACGACGCGGTCAAGGCCGCACTGTCCAGCCTGGGCACGATCCGGTTCCGCAAGGTCGCCATGCAGCCCGGCATGCCGCAGGGCTTCGGCACTGTCGGCCCGGCCGGTACACCGATCTTCACTCTCCCCGGCAACCCCGTCAGCGCCTTCGTTTCGTTCCAGCTGTTCGTGAGGCCCGCCGCACGCGCCTGCCAAGACCTTGATCCAGAACGTTTGCCGGTGGTCCGCGCCGCACTCACATCACCAGCCAGGTCGCCGAAGGGTCGCAGGTCGTACCTGCGCGGCATCCTGGACGCCCAAGGCACAGCGGTCACCCCGCTCTCCGGGCAGTCGTCGCACCAGATCGCCTCGCTGGCCAAGGCAAACGTGCTGATCATGGTGCCTGAACCGGTGACCGAGATGAGCGCGGGCGACGAGGTGGACGTTCTGGAGCTGCCATGACCAGCGGCCCGGCAAGTCCCGGGCGGCCTGCTGGCCCGGCCGACCCCAGCGGGCTCGCCGATTCCGCGCAGTCCGGCGGCCCTCTGACACATGTCGACGCAGCTGGCCACGCCCGCATGGTCGACGTGTCAGCCAAGGAGGTGACGGCCCGGGCGGCGACGGCGTCCGGCCGGGTGCTGCTCTCCCCGGCCGCCGTGGCGGCGCTTCGCGAGGGCACCGTACCTAAGGGCGACGCCCTCGCCGTCGCGCGGATCGCCGGGATCCAGGGAGCCAAGCGCACCCCTGACCTCATCCCGCTGTGCCACCCGATCGGGCTGCACTCGGTCAGCGTCGACCTCGAGGTCCTCGACGACGGCGTGCGGATCAGCGCGACCGCGCGAACCGCCGACCGGACCGGTGTGGAGATGGAAGCCCTGACCGCCGTCTCGGTGGGCGCGCTGGCCCTGATCGACATGATCAAGGCGGTCGACCCGGCCGCGGTGATCAGCGACGTCAGGGTGGAGGAGAAGACGGGCGGCAAGACCGGCCACTGGCGCCGGCCATGATCAGGGCACTGGCGATCACGGTGTCGAACCGGGCCGCGGCCGGGATCTACGACGACCGCTCCGGGCCGGTCCTGGTCGAACTCCTGCGGAAGGCAGGCTGTGAGACCGACGGGCCGCAGGTGATCCCGGACGGCACGCCGGTGGAGCGGGCGCTGCGGGATGCGGTCAGCGCAGGTTACGACGTTGTGGTCACGACCGGCGGAACCGGGCTGACACCCGGCGACCTGACGCCCGAGATGACCAGGAGGGTAGTGGACCGGGAGATACCTGGCATCGCCGACGCAATCCGGCGGCAAGGCGAGGCAGCCGGTGTTCCGGCAGCCGTGCTGTCCCGGGGCCTGGCCGGCCTGGCCGGGCAGACTCTTGTCGTCAACCTTCCCGGGTCGGCAGGGGGTGTACGGGACGGCATGGCAGTGCTGGCCGCCATCCTCGGGCATGCCGTCGATCAAGCCCGGGGCGGTGATCATCCGCGGGCAGGGTAAGGCGCAAATCCGGCCAACGACACATCCGGCAACTATCAGCGGCTTGCCGAATGGCGAAGGCGGCGTGAGCTGGGGATGATGGTTGCGTGGGACGCATTCGTGGCTGGCGGGTCACACTGACTGAGCCGGACCTACTGGAGCGGCCAGTCGGCCTGCGGCCGGTCCGGCCGAAAGACGCCGCAATCTGGCGCGAGACCAGAGTGCGGAACGCGGCCTGGCTCCGGCCCTGGGAACCCACGAACCCAGAGACACCGCTCTACCGGACCAGCCTGAGCCCGTACGTTTCGATGGCGCGGACCATGCGCAAAGAGGCGCGGCAAGGCCTGACCGTGCCCTGGGTGGTCACCTACGGCGGGCAGTTTGCCGGGCAGCTCACCGTCGGCAGCATCGTCTGGGGATCGGCGAGGTCCGCTCAGGTGGGCTACTGGATCGACGAGGCCTTCGCGGGCCGTGGCGTGACGCCTACGGCGCTGGCCATGGCTGTGGATCACTGTTTCTTTGTCATTGGCCTGCACCGGCTTGAGGCAACCATCCGGCCGGAGAACAACGCCAGCCGGCGGGTGGTGGAGAAGCTGGGGTTCCGCGAAGAGGGCCTTCGACGCCGGAGCCTGCACATCGACGGAGCCTGGCGCGACCACCTGTGTTACGCGCTGACCGCCGAGGACGCTGCGGGCGGCCTGATGCCCCGCTGGCGCCGCGCGCTGTCCGCCTCCAGGTCAGGAACCGGCTAAGACTTCCTAGGCGCGCTTCGCGCGGGCCAGGCGGGTGCACAGGTAGACGATCAGCACGACGAGCACTACAGCGATCGTTCCTGGCACCACTGTGCCGGCCCAGTCGAAGCCTGAACCCGAGATGGAGGCCTGGGAGACCTGCACGCCCTGGCGGGCCGCCATTTGCTGCATGAACTCGCGCTGCTGGAGGGTGGCGCTACTGTCCAGGGCGGCACCTGCAGCGGCGAGCGTGTAGCCGGTGACGGCCAGGGCGCATACGCCGATGACGAGCCGCATTGCGACGAGGCGCTGGGCTCGCTCCATCGTGGTGCCTGCCGCAGGGGCCTGCTCTACTGGCAGGTCGGCGAGCAGGGTGGTGAGTTCTTTGCCGGTGCGGGCGCCCAGGGCCTGCCCGGATCGCTCGTCGAATTCGTCGGCTGTGATCCGGCCGGCCTGGAAGGCCTCGCTCAGCTCAGAGAGCGCCCGGTCGCGGTCGGCGTCGGACACACGCAGGTCACCGGGCGGATAGTTCCAGCCAGCTCTCTCCATAATTCGCGCTCCTTGCCAGACAATTCGAGCGTAACACCTGCCAGAAGATCCCTGGCAAGGCGTAGAGCACCGGCCCGCGAGGCGTGGGACTGCGCGCTGGTGACCCGACCGGGCCAACCCCAGACCCGGTTGCCCGGAACCCCCGCAGTCACGGCCAGGCACTCGATCTCGCGACACACCGGGCCGAATGCTGTTCAAAGCGGACCAGGCCATTTACGGTGCGTGACGTGACCATGCGCGTTGCTGCCTCGTGCCCGGGCCTCGGTGCCAGGCTGCCTGACCCTCGGTGCGTGCGGGGGTAAGCCGGTGAGCAGCGCCATTCTCCTTGCCGCGATCGTCGCGATCTGGGCGTGCGCGCTGGTCCCCCGCTGGGTTCGGCGGGCGCACGAGAGCGCACCGGAGCAGCAGACGCAGGAAGACTTCGAGACAGAGCAGGAAGACTTCGAGACAGAGGAGGTCTACCCGGAAGACAGCCCGCCCGGGACATACGAGGCCTACGCGGCCGAGCAGACCTACCAGGCGGAGGACAGCGAGACCCGGATCACTTACCAGGCAGAGGCCAGCTACTACGTAGAGGTCACCGAGACCGCGGAGGTCGCTGAGACCGCGCAGGCCACGGAGCCGTCCGAGCCTGTGGCTCGCTCAGTTCCCGCCAGCGACCCCATGCGCGCCCGGCCCGCCGCTCGCCAGCCGGGCGGCCGCCCAGCGCGGCCATCCCCCGCTGCCGATCCAGCTGGCCGCCCCCGCGTGCTCCGGGCACGGCGCCGGACGCTGACCCTGCTGATCACGCTTCTCACCGCGACCGTAGGCGCCCGCGTTCTGGGCCTCGCCCACTCGTGGGTCATCATCCCCCCAGCCGTCATGCTCGGCATGTATCTGTTCGTGCTGCGCGCCGCCGTCCACGCCGACGCCGAGAACGCCACGAGGCGCGCCGCGGCTCAAGCCCGTGCCGTGGCCCGATCCCAGGCGGCCGCCGCCGCCCGTGCCGCCGAAGCAGCACGCCAGCGTGCCCGCGAGGCGGCCCAGGCTCCGATGCCGCAGCCGACCGCCGAGGTCATCGACATCTCCGCCCGCACGGCGCAAGCAGGCGACCAGCTGTACGACCAGTACGAGGACGCCACCGCCCGCGCCATAGGCGACTGACCAGATTGACCGGTAAGCCGGCGACCGCTCCCCCGACCGGCTCGCAAGCCACCCAACGCCCGAACCGGATCCCAGGCCGGGCCGCCTCGGTCGCCGGGAGCGGGCGGGTGCCCGTGTTTGCTAGGCTGACTGGCGTTCTTGGGGCTGTAGCGCAGTCCGGTAGCGCACCTCGTTCGCATCGAGGGGGTCAGGGGTTCAAATCCCCTCAGCTCCACGCAGGTCAGAGCCCGGTCCAGATCCTGGAACCGGGCTTTTTGATCTTCGTACAACAGTGACGTACAGCAACGCTGCGCCAGTGTCATAGCCGATCCAGCTGAATCGCTCCAAGATCCCACAAGGAGTACGGAGCGCGGCCGGTTGCAACGCGACTGGATAGTCTTCTCGGCCGAGTGCAGCGACCAGGCCAAGGAGGCGCTCGCGAAAGCCACCGTGCTGCTGGCTCGGGATACTTCCGGTCGACCGCCAGACACCGAACTCGCTAACGCCTGGGCTGCGCTAGCCCAGGGATGGGCCACCCTCTCGCACGCTGAGGCAGCCCGAAGCATTGCGGCTGCCGCGTTCGCAGTTGACCAGAGCGGTGTCAGCACCTTCCCGACGGTGTAACTCGACCCGCAGACCCGATGCCTGCCTGAGCCGGATCCGGCACTGGCGACCGCACACGCTGTGCGCCCGGCGTGATTTCGTCGTGCTGCGGGGCAGTAGACGTCCGTGATCACCAGGACGCCACGCTGGCATACAACCGCTAGTCTCTGGCAGGCATGGATCGTCGGCAGTGCCTTCGTTTCGGTCGGCCTGATCTTACTGATGCTGGCATTCACGACGGGTTCTGACTGGCTGGTCGGCGGGGCATTCTCGTGCCTCGGGTTTTCCGTCGCGTGGATCGCGACGGCGGTCGGGCTATCGCGCCGCCGCAGAGCCAGCCGCTCTTGAGCCGCGTCACCTGTGCCTAGCCTCATCTGATGTGCCGGGTCACCGCCTCGCTACCTCTGCCCCAATACCTCTGCCCCAAAGTGCCTAGCCTCACTTGAGCCTTGACGGATCGGCTTCAGTTGATCCTTTCCACGCCCTAAACGTTTTGCCGGCCGGTGACCAGCCAGGAGACACTCGGCGCATGGCTGCTTGGATGGATCAAGGTCTTACTCCCGCACTGCTGCGTTGTGGGATCGTTCTGCGCGTTCAGGAGGATGGATGTCAGATTCTCCGGGCCGGGCAGGTTTCTTCCGCTGACTTCGCGAAATCCTTCCCTTCGCCGCGGACAGAGAGAGTGTCGCCTGGCCATCTGGTAGCCATCGCGGCTGCGGCGGACGGCGCTGAGGCGGTGGTCTGGCGGTGGTATGACGCCGTCGTGCTGGGTGAGGAAACTGGCCTTGTCCGGCTCTGGGAGCCAGCACACGGCGAAGTTACTGCGCAGCCCCGCCGCGCCGGGCAGCATCGACAGCCTGGAACTCGGGCCTATTTGTCCGCCGGGCTGCCTGGCGCCGATTGGTGGGTTGCCGGCACTGCCGTGGTGAAGGCGGAGGACGCCGACGTGGAGCTGGATGAGGTCGAACGTTTCTGCACCGAACATGGTCTGTGGCCAGGCTTGGCATCAGCACCGTAGCCGGGCAGGACCCCGGCTAGCTGCCATGGGCCGGATCGGCGCTTGGCGGCGTAGGCCTTGTATCGGTGGATCTCGCGCGTTGTAGTCCGCGGCGCGGTGCCCACGGTCACGCCATCAATCTCGATCGCGAAGGTCTGGCCGGAGGCGGTGACGGTGACGATCTTGCGGGCGTGGATTTTGCTACTGCCAGCCCAGTGCCTGGCATGCGGTGACGAAACTGGCAGCCAGTTCGCTCGGGCGGCAGCTGTGGCAGGCTTCTGCGTAGCTGACCCATTCGAATCTGTCGTGTTCGGCGCCGTCGACCGTCACCGTCATGCCCCACGGAACTTCCAGCGCGAACACGGCCCAGTCGGTGTCGTTAGTGACAACTGGGCGAGGTTCAGCCCGGATACCGGTCTCCTCCTGCAGTTCCCTGGCCGCGCACGCGGCCAGGTCCTCGCCTGGCTTGCGGGAGCCGGTCGGAGGCGTCCACGCCCAGTCACCCGCCCAGTCCGGACCGTGATGACCGCGGTGCAGCAGCACGTACCGCCAGCCTTCGGGGCTTTGAGCTGCGACGACAACTGTCGCCCCGTGCGGTCGCTCGCGGCTAACCGGCTCACCGTCCCAGGTGGTGAACTCCTGCGGGCCACCGAAATCAGCCATGCCTCATCATCGCTCGGCAGCCGTATCCGGCGCCAGCTATGCCCAGCGCATCGATGTGGCATTCGCGATGTCGCCGCGACCTGATACAGCTGTCCAGTCACCAGAGGCCGACCCCATGAAAGTGGCGTGCCTTGACGCTCAACTGTCAAAGAAGGGGTCGTGACCGGCGGCGGCCGATACAGGACGTCATTCCGGAGGCTAAGCGCACTGGCTTGAGCGGAACCGACTCCCCCGGTCAGGTATTGACCGCTTAAAGGCGCGCGTCGTTTGCGTACGTGCCCGAAATAATCGACTACTTCATCATCGTGGCCAGCAACGACGGCCTGTATCTGGTCCCTTTCGACGTAAACATTCAGGCCCTTGGGCTTGGTGTTGCGGTGGGTGATCGCTGATTACGGTTTGGCGACGGGCACGGTGTTGCTGCGGTGGCTGTACGTGGTTTCGGGATGATTGCGGGCTGTGAGCGATGTGCGCCGGAGGAGCCGCTTATTAGCACAGCGGGTGGCCCGGCAAGTGCGACCCCTGCATCCCGTGTAGGGCGCGGTCGCTGACGAAGGCAGCCGGAACCTATGGCTACCGGATTGGGCGGCGATCAGGGGTGTCGAAGGACTGCCTGGCCTGCTCGACCTTGGGCAGGTTGGCCGTCGCCCACGTGGCCAGGTTCGCGAACAGCGGCCCGAGGCTCTGCCCCAGCTCGCTGATCTCATACTCGACCCGGGGCGGGATCTCGGGATAGTAGGTCCGGGTGACCAGGCCGTCACGTTCCAGTTGCCTGAGCCGCTGGGTCAGTACCTTAGGCGTGATCGTGCCGATCAGGCGCTCGAGGCCGACGAACCGCTGCCGGCCGAACTCGTTGAGCGTCCACAGGATCGGCGTCGTCCAGCGGCTGAAGACGATGTCGACGACTGGGCTGATCGGGCAGGCCTGCTCCGCGTCCGGGTGCGGTGCGGTGTGCTGGGTCGCTGCGGTTCCCATCGAGCCCCCTGAGGTAGCTACTTTCCTCTAGGTACCTACTATACCTGCGATGTTAGCGTGACCCGAATCCGCGCCGATGACCGCGCGCCGGATCGGCGATGCTGCCCCGATGGCGCGCGGTCTGCCCATTCCCGGGCCACGTGGAGACCGAACGATCGCCGATCTCTGGGAGTTGCAGCGCATGTCCATGTCAGACTCGACCGTCAGCCATTCGGCGACAGCCGAGACGCCCGCACGGGGAGTCCGCAGCCAGGGCCTCGTCCTAGCGTTCCTGTGCATCGCCGGTTTCATGACGTTCCTCGACGTGTCGATCGTCAATGTCTCGCTGCCGACGATCGAGCGGGAACTCAAGATCACCGACCCGACCCTGCAGTACGTCGTCACGACCTACGGGACGGTACTCGGCGGGTGCCTGCTGCTCGGCGGCCGACTCGCCGATAGCTTCGGGCGCCGCCGGATCCTGCAGGCCGGCCTGATCCTCTTCGCGCTGGCCTCGCTTACGGCGGGCCTGTCGCAGGATGTCGTCCTGCTGGTCATCGCCCGCGGCCTGCAGGGCCTGGGCGCGGCCTTCATCGCCCCAGCGGCTCTTAGCCTGCTTGCGAACACCTTCCCCCAGGGTCCAGCCCGCACCCGCGCGCTCGGCGTCTGGGGCGGCATCAGCGGCGTGGCCTCCGTGTTTGGAGTCATGCTTGGCGGTCTGCTCACGGAAGGGCCAGGGTGGCGCTGGATCTTCTACATCAACGTGCCGATCGGCCTGGCGGCGGCCGCGCTCGCGCCAGTCGTCGTGCCGGAGAGCCAGGACTGGACGCAACGCAGGAGCTTCGACGTGGCCGGAGCTGCCGCCCTCACGGTCGGCCTGGTCCTGCTGATCTTCTCGCTGGGCCAGGTCGTCAGCTGGCACTGGGGCTCGGTCAAGACCGCCGGCGCCCTGGTCGGCGTGGTCATCCTGCTGTCCGCCTTCGTAATAGTCGAGCAGCGCAGCAGGACGCCGCTGATCCCGCTGTCCACCTTCAAGCAGAAGGTGCTGCGCAACGCGAACCTCACCGCCGTGTTCATGCTCGGATGCCTGGTGACGCTGTTCTTCTTCGCCAGCCTGTACATGCAGCAGGTACTGGGCTATTCGCCGGTCAGGACCGGCCTGGCCTACCTGCCGATCGCCGTCATCGTGTCGGTCGGCGCGGGGGTATCCCAGGGGCTGGTCAGGAAGGTAGCGGCCAAGCCGGTGCTCATCGTCGGCCTTGTCCTGGCCGCCATCGGGATGGTGCTGCTGTGGCGGCTGCCTGTCCACGCCAGTTACCCGGCTGACATCCTTCCGGCGTTCCTTATCGGCGGGCTCGGGCTAGGCATGGCCTTCGTGCCGATTCAGGTCGCGGCGTTCGCCGGGGTCGACAAGGCAAACTCAGGCCTGGCCGCCGGCCTCATCAACACCAGCCAGGAGGCTGGCGGAGCGCTCGGCGTGGCTATCGCCGCCGGCGTCGCCTTCAGCCGGATCCCTGCCCTGACCGCCTGGGCTGGCAGCAATCCTGTCCGCATCGCGCAGGCGCGAGCTGATGTTTTCCACGAGGCATTCCTCATCGGAGCGGCCTTCGCGGCGCTCGGCGTGCTCGTCGCGCTGACGCTGCCCATGATGAGGGCCTCCGAGCAGGCCGCTACTCCGGTCGGCTAGAGACGGCCCTGCCATTGTCGCCCCGGCCAGCCTCCACCGAGGAGTTCCTCGCCACAAATGCGCTGGCAACGCTGACGACCTGCCGCCCGAACCGGTCCCAGATCGCCGCTTCGCCGGTTTCGGCGTCTACTAACGGGATCAGCAACGGACGGTCGGGCCATTCCGCCAGCAGATCCGCGTGATGCGCTGATCCGGGGGCCGGCGGCCGGATCGCGGCGCAGGCGGCGGAGATCGCCGGGCAGGCGAAGCGGATCGCGGCGCTGGAGTCGGCGGTCGCTGACCTGCGGGAGCAGCTGGCCGCAGCGGAGCGCGCGGGGTCGCGCAACAGCGGGAACTCCTCGATGCCGCCGTCGGCCGATGACCTGCCCGGGCGGAAGCCGCCCGGGAGGCAGCGGCGGGCCGCGGGCCGGGCGGAGGGGAAGAAGCGCAGGCGGGGAAGCAGCCGGGCAGCCCGGGCGCGGCGATGCGCTGGGAGGAGCCGGACCGGACTGAGGACCACTACCCCGAGGGTGCCTGCGCGTGCGGCCGGGACCTGGCGGACGCCGCTGACCTGGGGTCGCCCACAGGCGTGCGCGCCGTCGCTAAGAACTCGGTCGCCGTCTTGCATGAGCCCACATCATCGGGTATGGGACCAAGTACGCCGACCGGATGGCTCGCTGATATATCGGCCTTGGGTATTGATGAATTCATCACCGAGGAAGCAGCCCCGGCAGTGGTGTCCGGTTACCGGGTCGGGCTCCGACGTCTGAGAGGAAGGCACCAGATGGGTGCCGCCGGGTGGAAGGAGTCTGCAGTGAAGTACATGATCTTGACTTTCGGCTCACAGCAGGACTACCAGGAGATGGTCGGGCAGCCCTCGGCGCAGCCGGGGTGGACCCCGGAGGATTGGGCGGCGCTGGGAGAGTTTATGCGAGGGTTCAGCCAGGAGTTGCTGGACTCGGGTGAGCTGGTCGAGACGCGAGGTCTGAGCTCTCCGGTGCATACACGGCGGGTCCGGTTCAAGGAGGGGGCTCCCGTGGTCACCGACGGCCCTTATGCCGAGGCCGAGGAAGTTCTCGCCGGCTACTGGGTCGTGGAGTGCGAGAGCTTCGACCGGGCGACCCAGATCGCCTCTCGCCTCGCCAGCTGCCCCGGCCCCGAGCACGTCCGGGCGCGGGCCTATGCGGATGTAAGGCCGGTCGCCGAGCACCAGCCGGACTTCGAGGGCTGAGCCGGAAGGACGCTTGGTGGTGTCCGCTGCCGAGGCCGAGGACCTGCTGCGCCCTCTGGCGCCGCAGGTCCTCGGCGCGGTGGTCCGCCGTTACGGCCACTTCGACCTAGCCGAGGACGCCACACAGGAGGCGCTCTTGGCAGCCTCGGTGCAGTGGCCACGAGACGGGTTGCCCCAGAACCCCAAGGCGTGGCTCATCTCGGTCGCCTCGCGTCGGCTCACCGACATGCTGCGTTCCGAGCAGGCTCGTCGCCGCCGGGAAGACGCGGTCGCCGAATGGGGGATAACCGGGCACGGCACAGCCCAGGTAGACGAGCGCCAGCCGGGCGAGGCCGACGACACGCTCATCTTGCTGTTCATGTGCTGCCACCCGTCGCTGTCGACGGCGTCGCAGGTCGCCCTCACGTTGAGGGCGGTCGGAGGACTCAGCGCGGCTGAGATCGCGCGTGCTTTGCTCGGGTCGGAGCAGACCGTGGCCCGCAGGATCACCCGGGCGAAACAGTCGATCAAAAACAGCGGCATCCCCTTCGCCCTCCCGGCCCCCGACGAGCTGGCGGGCCGACTGCAAGCAGTCCTCCGGGTCCTGTACCTGGTCTTCAACGAGGGCTATGCCGCCACGGCGGGAACGGCTCTTATGCGAGTCGACCTGGCAGACGAGGCGATCCGGCTCGCCCGGGCACTTCATGCCGGGCTGCCCGATGATGCCGAGGTGAGCGGGCTGCTGGCCTTGATGCTCCTCGTGCACGCCCGGCACAGGGCCCGCACCTCCCCCGACGGGTCGCTCATCCCCATGGCGGAACAGGACCGCAGCCGGTGGGACCGCGGTCTCATCGCCGAAGGGACCGGGCTCCTCACTTCCGCCCTTCCCCGCGGACCGACCGGGCCGTACCAGCTCCAGGCGGCGATCGCCGCCGTCCACGACGAGGCAGCGAGCGCCGAGGCAACCGACTGGCCCCAGATTGCCGCCCTCTACGGCGTGCTCCTCCGCCTGGACGACAACCCGGTCGTCGCGCTCAACCACGCCGTCGCCGTCAGCATGATTACCGGGCCCCAGCCGGCCTCGAACTGATCCGGCGTCTCGAAGTCGATCCCCGGATCAACTCCGATCGCCGTTTCCACGCGGTCCGGGCCCACCAGCTCGAGATGGCCGGCGACCTTGACGCAGCGCTCGAGGCATACCGAGCCGCAGCCCGTGCAGCGACCAACCTCCAGCAACAGCGCTACCTGAACGAGCAGATCAGCCGCCTGACCCGAGGCCCAGGAGGAGCCGGACAGTGACCTTCAAGGGCACCGTTGGGACTCGACACCCCAGAACGGTCACGGAGTTTGGGGCAGATCTTGTGGCGGCTGGCACAGCACGGTGCCGCTCCGGGAGTCCGCCAAGCCGAGCAGGCGCCTGTGAGTGAAGAGCGGCACGTGGAGTTCGGCCGCGAGGCGCGCCCGCTGGCACAGAGCTGATCAAGGCCGGAGCTGGTGGGGCGACCTGACGTAGCCGGTCGCGCGCGGTCAGGATCTGCGGCAGCGCGTCCGAGGCGGGGTCGCTCTTCCTGGCCCCTGCGCCAGCCGCGCTCGCGGAAATGCCGAGCCCTCCCTTGAGACATCGCAGCGACCCGCTGTGTGCCGACTGCGAGATAGGCAGTGCTTCCACGGCGCTGCTTCACCGTGATCAGGCCAGGCGGATGCGCGTGCTTGAGCGCTCCGGCGCCAGGGAACAAGCACCATGCACGTATTCCAGAGGGGAGGGGGCGCCCAGCATGACCACGTATGTGTCTTTGATCAACTGGACCGACCAGGGCATCAGGAACTTCCGCGACACGACTCAGCGCGCTGAGGACTTCTCAAAGCTAATCGAGAACTCGGGTGGCCGGGTCCGGGAGTTGCTGTGGACAGTCGGCGAGTGTGACCTTGTCTGCGTCGCGGACTTCCCGGACGAGGAGGCCGGGGTCGCGACCCTGCTCCAGGTGGGCGCGCTGGGAAGCGTCCGGTCCCGGACGCTGCGAGCTTTCAGCGCCGACGAGATGACCAGCATCATCCGCCGGGCCGGCTAGCAGCCACATCGCCCCACATGATTATCGCGCCGGTGCGCGGTCTGCCCCCACGATGTGCGGGCAGACCGCGCACCGGCCGGATGAAGGCCACGAGTCGGCAGCCGGCAGACAGCGCGGCACGTATGCGGCCCAGCCTGTCTTCCGGCATCTCGTTTTACGACCCGCGGCATGACTGCGGGGTACCGTGAGAAACGCCGACGCGGTTCCTTAGCTCCGACCTCCCGTAGGCCCAAGTGCTGGCTACACGGCCGGGGCTGCCCCTCCTGAAACTCCGGACGTTGCACAGCATCAATCGAATGCGGCAAGACCGCGGTGCCGCCAGGGTCCGGAGCGGAAGAATCACTGAACTCGCTCGCCAGCAAGCGGCGAGCGAGTCGTAAACCCCTCTAATCTAATGCGTGCGCCGTGTAGGATTCAAGATCTTTCGGATAAGCTCCAGCGAATAGTTTTGCCGTTCCGCGTGGGGCTCGGCAACAATCCTCGCCCTGCAGGGCACTGCGTCGCGGGCCGGCATCTCGGCCGTCTGGTACTGCAGCCGGGCGGCCACCCGACTCCCCCCGAAGTGGTCAGGCCTACCTCAGCCCGCACGCATCTGGCGGCACCGCCGACTGAGCGATACCGGCGTCGGCTCACCGGGTCACTGGCGTCACTGGCAACGCGGCTGGCGCGGTCGGCGCAGGCCTCCGCGGGCACAGGCGGAGCCGACACATACGCGCGAGCGCCCAGGGTTCCGCCCGCGCGGGTTCACCACGCACTTTCCCGGCTGATCCACGACATTCACGGCATGGGGAACCTGCGCAAAAAATTGAGAGAGATAGTCAGCTTTCGCGGACAATGACCCCAGGCTACTTCCTCGGCCGCCCGGGCTCCGGGGCAGCATTACCGTGAAGCCGTTTCAATTATCGCGGCAATCTGGCCGAATAGCGATTCGAGGCTACAGTGAAGCATTGCCACTAGCGAACCGCTGAAATGATAGCCTTGACCCGTCTCCTGTGATGCACCGTAACTTTGCGACAAGGCTGAGAAGCCAGCGGAGGATAGCCGGGCTGGCCTTCAACCTTTCCCCGGCCGGGGCCAGCCCGCGCCTCGGGCAAAGCGCACCAGTATCTATCTGGAATTGGACTGCGCCACCAGGTCTGGTCACCATGCTCGGCGAGCTTCCAGCATGTCGCCCGGCACCAAGCCGTCGGCGGGAAAGATCCGTACCTGATTGCCGTCCGCGGGTGCGTCCCATTCATCGCACATCCCCGGATCGTTCTGGCACATGAAGACCGGTAGGACACCCCGCTGTTCGTCCGCCCGGGGTCACCGAGCATCACCTGGGCCAGGAACTGCATGCGCCCCTGGCACGTCCGGCACGCCGGCCAGTTGAACACTGGGGGTACGAGCGGGATCCCACCGGTCCGCGTGATTTCCGCATCGTCGGCGGCAATGCCCGCATGCACCATAAACGTCGTCACTGCAGCTGCTGGCGGGGCAGACCTTCTCGAGGCCGGTATAGCACGGTGCCGTGCTTGGAGTCCGCCAAGCCCAGGAGGCGCTTGTGAGTGTAGAGCGGCACGTGGAGTTCGGCCGCGAGGGCCGTCAGCTGTTTCTCCGACCAGTAAGGCGCGATCTTCAGCAGCACTTTGCCGTGCGCCTGCAGACGGACAGAGGCCGAGCAAATATGGACCGACTGGACATCAGTCCTGGAGATTGTCCCGCCTCGTTGCCTGGGCACGTCGCGCACGGCAACGGCGTCGGGGGTGACAACGAGCCTGATCCGGGCGAGGACGCAGACGAGGACACCCCCGATCGCGGCCAGGCCGACGATCCCGGCGGCCAGGTGACCGAGACTCGGGGAGAGAATCTCCGGAACCCACGTGCCTGCGATGATCAGCGCAACCAGCCACCCGCCGACCTGACGCCACAGTATGGGCCTGAGGACAAGGATCTCTGGCTGTCCTGTCACCCGCTCATCGCCCCGGTCGGTGGCATGTCTCCTCGGATTCCTCCGGGCTGATCTCGCACGCGGCCAGCCAGGGGGTCGCGGAGATCATAGGTCGGGTTCGCGGCGTCACTGGGCAATTGTCGCAAAAGGCGCGCATCCAGTCGGCGCGGTCGGGCTTTCCGAAACGGCGGGGCCACATTCCCTGGTGGCTGCAGCTCGCCGGGCCAGCAAGCTAACCAGGGGCCTTACGTAACTGCATGGACGACCCGGGCCGTTGCGTTCGAGGCTTTGGTTGCTCTAGAGTAACCGTTGCTTATGAGTAACCAAGCGGCGGATGCCGTGTTCGATGCGCTCGGCGAGCCAGTTCGCCGCCGCATCCTTGAGCTGCTGCACGACGGGCCGAGCGCGGTCGGGCAGCTGGCAGAACGGCTGCCGGTGGGACGCCCGGCGGTCAGCAAGCACCTGCGCGTGCTGACCGGCGCAGGGCTGGTCGAGCACCGCAGCGTCGGCACCCGGAACCTGTATGTCCTGGCGCCGGGGGGAATGGCGGCGGCACGGCAGTGGCTCGCCGCGACCTGGGATACGGTCCTTGGGTCCTACGCAGCCGAGGTCAGCCGGGGCGGCAACACCAGCCGCCATGGCGGTGGCCAGGGGCGCACAAGCAGCAACGAGGAGGGAACGTGAGCGAGTACCCGCCGATAAGGCGCGAGGTCCTGGTTGACGCCGACCCGGCGATCGCGTTCGAGATCTTCACCGCTCGGCTGGCTCGGTGGTGGCCGCTCGCATCCGGCTTCGGCGTGTACCTGGACGGGACCGTAGCGTTCGCGGGCGGGCAGATCATCGAGCGGTCCGCGGACGGGCAGCTAGTCGTATGGGGCACGGTGACCCGCTGGGAGCCGCCGGACGCGGTCGCGTTCACCTGGCATCCCGGGTACGAGGCCGCGCGCGCCAGCCGCGTCGAGGTGACCTTCACCGCAGCCGACAGGCAGACCCTGGTCAGCCTGGCCCACTCCGGGTGGGAGATCTTCGACGACCCGGCGGCCGCGCGTTCACAATACGACCAGGGCTGGCCGAAGGTGCTGCTCCACTACGCCGAGCTCGTAACCCGGCCTGGCGACGATGACGGCGAGCAGACCTGGGTGGCGCTGCTGCACCGGCCAGGACCGTCGGCCCCGCAGGACGGGTCAGTGGCCGACGACCCGCGGTTTCCCGAGCACGTCGCGTTCCTTAACCGGATGCGGAGGAGCGGGTACCTGATCGCAGCAGGCCCGCTTGCCGACGAGGACGGGGCTGGCATGACGATCCTGCGGCTCCCCGGCTCAGGCCAGGAGGGATTCGCCACGCTTCTGGCTGCCAGCGACGACGCGGCCATCAGGGAGGGGCTCCTCAGCGTCACCGTCCGTCCGTGGCAGGTGGTCATGAGCGTGCTGCCCTCGCCAGATTCTGCCGGGTAACCGAAGCTGCCCACCCGGCACCCACGTGTCGCCAGCACGGCGACTGGGTACGGCCCGTAACTCCGTGCCCGTACCGCCGTCGCCGCACACCAGGATGACCCGGGGGAAACTGACATGTCGCATCATCTCGACACGCCGCTGGCGCGCCAGAACGGCCGGCTCTACATCGATGACATGTACGTCTTTGGCGGTGACCGCAGCACCGTGCTGATCATGGACGTCAACTCCACCATCACAGGGCCCGACGTGCAGCCGGGCTTCCACCCCGAGGCGCGCTACGAGTTCAAGGTTCATTTCGGCGGCGCAGACTTCGAGACCCTGACCTACCGCGTGTCCTTCGGCGAAGCCGGCGCCGACGGGCGGCAGCCCGTGGAGCTGCATGCTCTTACCGGCGACGAGGCCCGCGAGGACACCGCGTCAGGCACGCGCGTGCTGCAAGGCCGGACCGGCGAGCCCGCCAGCCAGGGCGACATCCGGATGTGGGCCGGACGCATCGCCGATCCGTTTTACATCGACCTGTCGCTGCTCAGCATCGTTAATTCAGCCGTCCTGAACGGGGCGGCAGCGGACTGGCCGGCATGGCGCCCGGCCGGTGCGCGGAACAGTTTCGCCGACACGACCGTGGAGTCGATCGTGCTCGAGATCTCCCGCGAGCACCCGCAGCTGCGCGGCGGTGCGCGTCTTGACCTGTGGTGCCGGTCGGTGCTGGCCACCGACGCAGGCGGCTGGCAGCAAGTGAACCGGTTTGGCCTTCCGATGATGTGGCCGATCTTCTGGCCCGGCGACACCGATTTCTCCGATCCCGCCAATCAGCGGCATCCGTCCGCCGACCGCAACGCGATCGGCAAGCACATCGCCGGCCTCATCGCCGCTGCCGTCTCAGCGAACGGGACCTCTGACGACCCCGAGGGCTACGGGGAGGCGGTGGCGCACGTGGTACTTCCCGACGTCATGCCGTACGTGGTCGGCACGCCTGCCAGCTACGGGTTCGCGGGCATCAACGGGCGGACCCTGGCCGACAACGCACCTGAGGTGATGCTGTCGCTCGCCCTCAACACGGCCGTGCCGTCCGGCCTGAAGCCATCGGTGTCTGGGCATCTTCGCAGCGGCAAGTTCCCGTACGTTGTGCCGGCCTGACCGGAGCGGTCACCCGCTGGCAGCGATGATCTGCTCGGGCGGCAGTCAGTGCGAGCCCCGTCGCGCCCTGGCAGTACGGTGAGAACTGCCTGGCCAGCAGCGCCGGAATGGACGCACAACGGGGGGAACGGCTATGTCGAAGTATGCGTTTTTCTTCAGCTACACGAGTGAGACCTGGGCGCGGATGATGAGCGCTCCGGGAGACCGGACTGCCGCTGTGCGGCGGGTGCTCGGCTCAGTCGGCGGTTCACTGGAGACCATTTACTGGATGTTTGGCCCCTTCGACGGGATCGCCATATGCGAGGTGCCGGACTCGGTCAGCGCCGCGGCTGTGAGCATCGCGGTGACGAGCAGCGGCAGCTTTTCCCGGAACGAGACGCGTGAACTGCTCTCCCAGGAGCAGATCGGGCAGGCGCTGCAGCGGGCCAGCGCTACGGCGCAGGCTTTCCAGCCACCCGGCCAGCAGCGCTAACCGTGCAGGCCATGGCGATGTCTGCTGCGTCGGCGGAGCCGGCTTCGACCGTCTGGCCGCTCTCGCTCCGGTCTACCTGCGGTTGGCCCGGGCCACATGCCCGCCCAGGTAGACGGTCAGCAGCACCAGCAGCACGCTGCGCAGGGCGTGTCGGGGCGCAGAGGCGCCGGCGGGTGATCTACTGTCGGCGGAATGCCGCACTGAGCGCCGGTGTGCCGATGTCCCACATGTTGTCGGCGACGTTGATCGTGACTCCTGGGGGAACGATCTGGTCGATGCGATCAAGCAGATCGCCGGGCAGGTCGATCCCGTCGGCAGCGAGGTAGCTGTCCAGGTGCTCCATGGTGCGCGGGCCGATGATCGCGGAGGTGACTGCGGGATGGCTGGTGACGAACGCGATCGCCATCTGGATGAGAGTCAGCCCAGCCTCGTCGGCCAGCGCGCCGAGCGCGTCGGCGGCGTCGAGCTTGGCGGCGTTCGACGGGTCGCTGGCGTCATAGCGCGCTGGGAGGCGACGCAACCGCGCGGCGGAGCCTGGCCCACTGACCTGCTGGCCCTTGCGGTATTTGCCTGAGAGCCAGCCGCCTGCGAGTGGGCTGTAGGTCAGGACGCCCATTCCGTGGCGCTGGCAGGCCGGCAGCACGTCGTATTCGATCGCCCGGGTCAGCATGGAGTAAGGGGGCTGTTCGGTGCGGAACCGTCCGTGACCGCGGCGATCGGAGACCCATTGAGCCTCGACGATCTCAGAAGCTGGAACCTTTGACGCGCCGAACGACCGGATCTTGCCGGCCTGCACGAGGTCAGTCAGGGCGCTGAGAGTTTCGTCGATATCGGTGTCCCGGTCGGGAACGCCGACTTGGTAGAGGTCGATCCAGTCGGTTTGAAGCCGGCGCAGCGAGCCCTCGACTCCTTCGGTGATCCACCGGCGCGACGCTCCGCGGTGGTTGGGATCCTCGTCGAAAGGAGGGCCGAACCTGGTGGCGAGCACCACGTTCTCGCGCCGTCCGCCCGTCAGCGCCTTCCCGATGATCTCCTCCGACTCGCCATGGGAGTAGCCATCGGCGGTGTCGATGAAGTTGATCCCGGCGTCCAGCGCGCGGTGGATGATCTTGATCGACGCGTCGTGATCGGGATTGCCAAAGGCACCGAGCATCATCGCGCCCAGGCACAACTGGCTGACCGAGACGCCGGTGCCGCCCAGAGGCTGGTAATCCATGAAGAAGCTCCTTGAGTCGCCGCGAGTCAGTCGGGCCAGGTATGTACGATCAGATGCGTCAGCAGGCGGAGAGCCTGTCCACTTCACTCTAACGACTAGCGGATAGCCTGTCCACTTGGATGACCAATGCCCCCGAACCAGTTCCCATCACCGGCCAGGCGAGCCGACGCCGCGCGCAACCGCGACAAGATCCTCGCGGCCGCCCGTTCCGCGTTCGCTGATCCGGAGGCCGAAATTTCGATGGCCGAGATCTCGCGACGTGCCGGCGTCGGCATGGCGACTCTGTACCGCAACTTCCCCGGGCGCCGAGAACTCCTCGAGGCTCTGTACACCGACGAGGTCAACGCCGTCTGCACGGCCGCCAGCACCGTCGACGGCAAGACGCCCGGAGCGATTCTCACGGCTTGGCTGCACCGGTTCTTCGCTTTCGTCACCAGCAAGCGCCACATCGCCTCCGAGCTGCTTGAGCACACCGACCGCAGCAACCCCATATTCGACAGCAACCGCGCCCGAGTGATCGCCGCTGGCCGGCCGCTACTCACCGCCGCGCAGCGCGCTCATGAGGTCCGCGACGATCTCACGCTTGAACAGATCCTCGACATGGTCATCGCCATCGCCACGATCCACGGCGACACCGGCTACCTCGAACCAATCCTCCAGACCGCACTCAACGGCCTTCGCCCCTGACCGATGTGAAACCCGCCCCGGCATCTCACGCAGTCCGGTGGACGTTCATGGACGGCACCACGAGAACCCGCGCGGACTGGCGTGTCAGCCCCTGGGCCGCGGCTGGAGCTCGTCCAGCACGGCGGTGATCATCGGTGTCAGCCATTCGCTGAACTCGACTGACAGGTGGGACGTGTCCCTGAAGACCAGAAGGTTGCCCACCACGGCCGGGCAGACGTTGTCGGCGCACATCCAGTTCGCCGGGTCGACGAGCGTGACGCCGCCAAGCCTCTGCAGGGCCTGGTTGATGGCCTGGTGCCGGGCCGGATACGTGTAGGCGCGGCTCATCGGCAGGTTGCAGGCCTTGACGTCGCCAAGGTGGGCTGCCACGCATTCGGCAACGTTGTAGCTGGGGTAGGGGGTGTCCTCGAGATACACGATCTTCGCGCTGGTCGTCTGCTCGAGAGTGCGCACGGTGGACACCGTGGCGCCCGCATACGCGGTTGGCGACACGTTCGAGGCGGCCTCGTTGTCCGAGCCGGCCACGACCACGACGTTCGGTTTGAGCGCCGCGATGCGGCGCAGCGTCAGTGCCCGCCAGGTGTTGCACCCGGTGTACGTGGCATTCAGCTGGATGTCGAACACCGTCAGTTCCTGAGGGGGGCACCCGGATTTGGTCCAGTTGACGACGCGCCAGTGGGCGTAGATGCCGGCATCGGTGAACGCCGGCTGCCACTGCTGCATGTGCGAGTCCCCGAACAGCACCACCGTGTACTTGCCGGTCGCGTCGCCGAACACGCACGGTCCCTGGGTGATGGCGAAGATGCTGGCGTGGCAGCCGTTGTTGGACGACGAGGGCACGTCGTTATGCGCCGCCGCCGGCTGCGGGGTCAGGTTCCCGGGCGCATCCATCGTCTTCAGCCCCGCTGTGACCGCCGCCTTCATCTCGCGGGTAACGGCGGGAGTGGCATTGGACGCGTGGACGACGGTGGCATCGGCCCCCGAGCCGACGAGCTGCGGGGGGTTCGCCACGACCAGCACTGCCGCGACCACCGCCGAGCCCGACAAAGCCAGGCCGCCCGCGAACCACTGCAGGTTCGGCAGCCGCAGCGACCGGGCGGGGTTCTCGATGAGCTTGAACGTGATGACGGCAGCTCCGAGTGATGCCGCGACGACCGCCACCCGCTGCGGCCAGCTCAGAGCGTGGCCGAGGATCATGGGCGCGATGACCAGCATGGGCCAGTGCCACAGGTACCACGAGTAGGACATGCGGCCGACGAACTGCATTGGCCGCACGCCCAGCACCACCCCCGCACCGCGCTGAGCCGCGCAGCCGCACGCGATGATCACGGCCGCCCCGACGACCGGGAGCGCCGCAGCCGAGCCCGGATACGGCGTCTGGTCGTTGTAGATGAAGGCGGAGGCGAGAACCGCGACCAGTCCCAGCCAGCCTCCGATCCACGCAGTGGGGCCGGGCAGCCGCGCCAGCTGGGACGCGCCCAGCGCCACCAGGCCACCCATGCCGAGCTCCCATGCGCGCGTGGCCAGCGAGAAGTAGGCCCACGGGGCATCGGTCTTTGTGACGGTGACCGACAAGTAGAAGGACAGCAGAACGATCGCGGCGAGCAGCACGCCGAGGAGCGCGTTGCGGTGGCGCCGGCCGAGGTACACCACGAGCACGATCAGGATCGGCCAGCACAGGTAGAACTGCTCCTCGACCGCAAGCGACCAGAAGTGCTGCAGTGGCGATACCGCACTCCCAGCGTTGAGATAGTTGGTGCCTTCCACAGCGAGCCGGTAGTTGAGGCCATAGAACGTGGTGAAGATCCCGTCGATGGCGATCGACCGGACCGACAGCGCCGGGGCCCAGATGCGGGCGGCCACCACGGTCGCCACCACGACCGTCATAGCCGCGGGCAGCAGCCGGCGAATCCGCCGGGTATAGAAGGTGGGCAGCGCCCGGATGCCGTGCTCGCCGACGGACTCCAGCAGCAACCGCGTAATCAGGAAACCGGAGATCACGAAGAACACGTCGACCCCGACGAACCCGCCGTGCACGCCGAGCAGGCCGGCGTGGTACAGGACCACCGAGAGCACCGCGATAGCCCGCAAACCCTCGATGTCGGGCCGGAACTTGGCCGGCTTCGGCGGGTGCTCGGGATCAGGCCGGTCAGACGGGGCACCCTCAGATCGCCGCAGGGTGCTAGTCATGGGGCGGCGGTCCTCCTGATGCGATCGATCGGTCTATGCTAAGCGGTCGGCTTGGGGCGATTTGGCGAACCCTGAACCCGGATGCCCAGCGAGCGGCAGAGCACAGAGCCGCCGCGTCATCCACTTGCCCTGCCGGATTTTAAGCCATCAGGCACAACGCAAAAATTTGCGGAACGAGGCTGGCTCCTCATCGTCGAGGGCAGTCCACCTCGTAGCGTCCAGGCCAGCCGTCGCGGCCTACTGGGCGCCGCTGGCCGGGGCCAGCAGCAGGTAGAACGGCTGTCCGTCCAGACCGAGGTTGATCTGGCGGGCGCTCGGGTAGCGGTGCATGAAGTACTGCGCCTCCGGCGCATCGAGGTTCGGGGTGACCAGCGCCTGAGTGCGCGCCACCACGTATGTCCTGAAGTAAGCCATGTAGGCCCGAAGCTGCGGCACGTTGATGACTGTCGTGTACGGGTCGTACTGGACCGGGGCTGGGGTCAGATCGGCCACGAAGTAGATAAGGCCGGGGTAACCGTCGGGGATGCCTACGACGTAGGTGGTGCGGTTGCCGACGAGCGTGTGCAGGCGGTTCATCGTGGCGATGAAGGACCGCATCGTCTGGTGACCGGACTGGCAGCAGTTTGGTGCCTCGGCCAGCCCGGCGCCGACCCGGCTGGCAGCCACGGTTGCGGGCTGGCGGGCCTGGGCGGCGGCGAGATGCTGGCGGTCCAGGAAGGGCGCCTCGGCCGCGGTGTGCACTCCAGACCACGAGTACGCGGCATATGGCAGCAGCGCGAACGATGCCGCGGCCAGGGCCACGCCAGCCCCGATGAGCATTGCCCGGCGCTGAGCGCCGAGCAGCCGCGGCAATATCGTGACGGCCGCGACCACCAGCACCGGGACGGCGAGCATTGTCGCGGTCATGTCTGTGGTGTCCGCGCGCAGCATCGCGCCCTCGTACAGCAGGATCGTGATCAGCAGCGACCCGGCCAGCAGCGTCCGCTGCCGCGACCACCGCGTGGCGATTCGCAGCGGCCGGACCTCGAACACCAGCGCCACCGCGATGACTCCGAGCACGAACGGCAGTGCGTAGAACATCGTCGTCAGCGGGGACGGCAGGTGGCTGTCCTGCTGCCACGGAACGTTGCTCCAGCCTCCGGCAACCGCGATGGGGTACTGGAAGTACCGGTGCAGGAACTCCCCCAGATGTCCGACCGCGGCCCAGAACCCCAAGATCGGCAGCCAGACCACCGCGAAGCCAGCGGCCGCAGCGGCGAGCCCGGAAGCCACCGCCTTCCCGGAGGACGACCCGGTGAGCAGGAGCAGGGCGCTCAGCGCCAGCGAACCGATAATGCCGCCGAGCAGGTTCTCCTGCCCCATGTAGCACATGACGCCCCAGACCAGGCCGAGGACGGCCCCTCCGGCGAGGCCCCGCCACGACGGGCAGCGCCGGATAACCGCGGGCAGCAGAAGGATGAGCGCGACCGCGCCGACGTAGCGGAGCGGGTTAGCCCACCCCCAGTAGCTCGCGAACTGCCCGGTCGACTTGAAGGCGAACTCCTGCATCGCCGGGTAGACCAGCGCGGACAGCAGCGAGATCGCCAGGCCGCGGATGTACCCGAACGCCAGGAAAAAGATCACGAACAGCATCGATATCCCGGCCCACGCCAGCAGCGCCCACGCCTGCCGGAAACCCACTATCGAGAACGAGGTCAGGTGGCGCATCAGCCAGTAGCAGGCAAGCTGGGTCCCCGGGCCAAACTGGGTCCCGGCTACACCGGTGTCCGGCATGTGGCCCGTGGCGATCGCCTGGAACCCGGGCAGGAAGACTTCCTCCTGGTAGGTAACGCCTGTGGTGTTCTGGCTCAGGTACCACGGCGGCCCGACGAAGTACCAGGCAAGGACGAGGGCGGTGGCGACCCCGGCTGCCACAATCAGTGGCCGGCGCCACCGTGGCGCCCGGGCCGTCACATCTCGCTGACTGGCGCCCGTGGAGGCAACTGGGTCCGTGCTGAGATCCGGCCCGCCCGCACTGCGGTGCGGGACCAGGGCGGCTAGCCAGGCTCGCCAGCTTGACGGCCGGTCGCGTGCAGCCCGCAGCACCCGCGCCGCCG
Organism: uncultured Actinomycetota bacterium; assembly: GCA_963815375.1. Taxonomy (GTDB): domain Bacteria; phylum Actinomycetota; class Actinomycetes; order Streptosporangiales; family Streptosporangiaceae; genus JASHPR01. The sequence goes on from CAWFGX010000001.1 coordinate 1,792,494, forward strand.
CGGTCAGGAACAGCATCGGGGCCAAGGCGCCGAGCAGGTAAGCGGTGGTCTCCCAGCGCTTGTCGGTGAACTGGAAGTTGATCCACTGCACAGTTGGCGGGAACGTGGCCTTGGCGCGGTAGTAGACCACGACCAGCAGGAACGGAAACCACGCCGCCAGAGCCAGCCATACCGCGGCCCGCGTCTCCGGGTCCACAGTCCGGTCCAGCCATGCTGACCGGACCCAGCCAGTGCGCAGCAGCGAGAGAATCCCTAGCATCGCGCTCACCAGCAGCGCGGCGAACGCCGCGTAGACCATGTCCCGCTGAGGCCCGCGCAATACGCCACCTGGATGGACGACCGACGCGATTGCCATCGTCCCCAGGCTGGTCACCGCCAGTGAAGCCAGCGCAGCCCGGTAGAACGGCCGCGGGCCAGCGTCCGCCAGGCGCAGCGCCCGGCCCAGCAGCCTGGACGATTCGCCGCTGGTCGGGGTCTTGACGGCCACGGATGCTCCTCTGCCGGTTTGTCCAGGCCTTGCCGGGAGCATAGTAGGCGCGCCACCAGCAGGGCGGCGCGCCTAACCTGCAGATCGCCGATCCGGAGACCAGCGGCCGTGGGCGAAACCCGGCTAGCCGGGGGTGACGCCGCGCGAGCGGGCCAGGTCTTCCAGCCCGTAGCGCTCGATGTGCTCCGGGTCGGACAGGCTGATCGTACGCAGGCCCTGGGCGGTGAGGCGCTGGTTGATCTCGTCGAACCGCTCGCGGACGATCTCCTTCTCGGCCTCGGTGATCCGGCCGCGGTGCGGCGTCCCGGCATGGGCCACGCTGGCATAGGCTGCCCGGTCGCTCGCCACCGCGACTCGAGGACCCCGGCGCGCGGGCCGCGCCGTGTGCAGCACATCGCACATCGCCTTCTCAGTGGCGAGCTTGTCGAACGACTCCGCGTCCATGGCCACCTGGTGCGGGCCGTCGTCCCCGGGCAGGTACAGATCCACGACGGCCAGCCGCAGGGCCGCCTTCTCGATAGCCCGGGCCTCGTCGGCGTGGGCCTCGATCTCCACCGGCCGGTCGCCGAGCTCAGGGTGCTGGCGGATCACGATGCGGGCGACCGCGTCGTCGTGGGTGATGAGCTCGCCGCTGAGGTCGCTGAACCTGACGGTCTTCTGACCCACTTCCGGCCTCCTTTGGCCCTGGCTATGTACCTGCCTACCCTGCACGAAATGCCCACCGTTGTCAAACATGAGTTCGAGTCATTCTGAACGCGCTACGCTATGGTCGCCTATCTGCGCGAACGCTGGCGGATCTTTTTCCCGTGGCTGGGGCGAGAAAGGCCTGGCTGCTGGCGGCCTGTTCTGGGCGCGAGTGACGTACGGGCGCAGGCGCTGTTCGTAACGGGCGAGGGCGGGCAGGTGAGTCAGCGGGTTCGGCGGCCGCGGACGGCACTGCGGACCGCGGCCGTCCTGGTAACCGGGCGGAACTCGTCAGACGCGGCCGACAGCGCCTGGTACTCGGCGTCGGTGAGGTCAATCTCGGCGGCGGCTGCGTTGCTCTCAACCTGCGCGACGCTGGACGCGCCCGGGATCGCAACGACAGCCGGGTGATGGATCACCCAGGCCAGCGCGACCTGTGCGGGCGTGGCCGAGTGCGCATCCGCCACCTCGCGCAGAGCCGCGATCAGGCCGCTGGCACGGTCCAGGTTGGCCGGGCGGAAGAGCGGGCTGAAAGCCCGGACCCGGTTGGCCTGCCGGCTGCCACGGTGGTACTTGCCTGACAGCAGGCCTTGGGCCAGCGGGCTGTAGGCGATCACCATGCGCTCGCTGGACTGTGCGTACTCCAGGAGGCCGTGCTCGGGCTTGCGGTCGGCAAGACTGTAGCTGACCTGGTTACTCAGCACGCGGCTGCCCAGAGCCCGCTCAGCGGCCTGCCACCGCTCCAGGGAGTAGTTGCTGACCCCGACCTCGCGGACCAGCCCGGTCCGCTGCAGCGCGCGCATGCCGCGCATGGTCGTGCCGTCGCGAACTACAGGGTTGGGCTGGTGCACCTGATACAGGTCCAGGTGGTGCACGCCCAGCCGGTTCGCGCTGGCCACTGCTCGCTGCTCGACGACTGGGGCAGCAGGCAGCACCGGGAAGATCTTGGTCGCCAGGAAGACAGATTCCCGGTCATCGCCCAGGGCCTCGCCGAGGATCCGCTCGCTGCGGCCAAACCCGTAGATCTCGGCGGTGTCGAACAGGGTCACGCCGAGCTCGATCGCCCGCCGGACGATGGCGCGTGCCTCGTCGTTCGCGTACGACTCGCCGTACCCCCATTCCCTGGAGCCGAACTGCCACGCACCCAGGCCAATCTTGGAAATCTTCTTCGCGGTCTCGACCGCCAGATAGCGCATCGTCCTAGTATCGGGCCGCGGAACGGCTCAGTCCCGCCAATCACTTTCCGCCTGGGGCAGTCGGCTCCGCAAATCTTTGCGCACGTCGCCGCCGAGATTGCGGGTCTCCCGCTGGTTCAGTGCGGCACCGGCCACGGCCCCGGTGAGCAGCGGCCCGAGCGACAGCACGCTGCGCCCGGCGCGGGCCAGGAGCCGCCGCTGCAGCCGCCGGCGCAGCGGCGAGCCGGCTACCAGGATGAGCCCAGCAGGGGCGAAGCTAATGCCGCGCCGGTGCGCCCACGCGCCGACGTAAGCCAGCATGCGCTCGGCCGTCGAGCCGGGCGCGCGCTCCCCGTAGACCTCGTGCAGCTCGGCGACCAGCTTGATCTCGATGCCGACCACAGCCAGAGTCTCGACCACGACCTCGACAGGCGCGCTGGGCAGCGGCAGCACCAGGGCAGCGCCGGTTCCCATGCCCACCAGGGCGGCCGAGCGGGCAGCGTTGTTGATCAGGGTGTCGGCGAGATCCTCGCGGCTGAGCCCAGGATGCTGAGCCCGGAGCCGTTCCAGGTCCCGAACTGGCAGCCGGGGGGCCATGGTCAGCACCTGCCCGGTCAGCCAGCGCCCGGCTGACTGCATCCCGCGCCAGCTCGCCTGGCCGCCCGACCGGAACCCGCGCCAGCCGACCTGACCGCCGGAGACTACGGCGCGCCGGCCTGCGTCGCTGCCGGACGCCACCGCGCGCCGGCCCGCGTCGCTGCCGGACACGACCGCGCGCCCGGCCTGCGCGCCGGACTGCGCCGCGCGCCGCCCACCGGACTGGACCACCCAGCGGCCACCGGACTGCGCGACCCGCCGGCCGCCCGACACTAGCCCGTGCCATCCGGCCTGCCCGCGCGACCGCACCCCGTGCAAGCCCGCCTGCCCGCCCGAGGCCACCCCGGGCAAGCCCGTCTGCCCGCCGGACGCCACCACGCGGCGCCCCGCTTCCCCACTGCGCCCAGCGATCCGGGAGATCGTCGCGGCGACGTTGCGGACACGTGACTGAGACGGGGCCTCGCTCACCTCGCCGACGAGCTCCGCGACCTCCTGCGGCAGCTCTGCCGACGTCGGCTCGCTGTCTGGCCCGTGCCCAGAGTTCTCCATGCGCAACCACCTACCCCCATGGCCCGCTGACATGCTAATCAGGTCACGGGCCGCATAAGGTCGCAGCATGGGCCAGACGCTGCCGCTGTTCCCGCTGGGAACCGTGCTGTTCCCCGGCCTGGTGCTGCCGCTGCACATCTTCGAGGAGCGGTACCGGCAGCTCGTTCGCGACCTGCAGGAGGAGCCCGAGCCGCGCTGTTTCGGGGTGCTCGCGATCCGCGCGGGCCGCGAGACCGGTGCCGATGGGGCAAAGGCGCTGTATGAGATCGGCTGTACCGCCACAGTGCGTCATATTTCAGAACGAGACGACGGCCGCTTCGATCTGGTCACAGTCGGTACTGACCGGTTCCGGCTGATAACCGCCGACCGGTCAGGCACGTACCTGCGCGGCCAGGTTGAGGTGCTCGACGAGCCCACCGGCAGCCGAAGCGCCGCGAAAGGTCAGGCAGATGCGGTGCGGCTGGCGTTCCGGACCTATATCGACACGCTGGCCGAGACAGGCGCAGCACGGGTCAGGGTCCCTGAACCGCCGCGCGACCCGGTCCCGCTGTCCTACCTGGTCGCCGCCTGCGTTATCGCCGACCTGCCGGTCCGGCAGGCTCTGCTGGAAGAGCCGGACGCGGTGCGGCGCCTGGCCGCAGAGCACACACTGCTGACCCGCGAGACCGCGATGCTGCGCTCGCTCACCGCCGCGCCAGCGCCCGACCTGCGCTACCGCCCCTACAGCCAGAACTAGCCGAACCGGCTGTCACCCGGGCCCGCGGGCGGGGCCGCCGCGAGAACCGCTGGCGATGCTCCGCCCGGCGGCGCCTCGCCGGTGCCTGCCAGCAGCGACCTGACCCGCGCCAGGCTTGTGCTGCTCGCTGGCACCTGGATGACCATGATCAGGCCGGGCTGGTCGACCAGACGGAGCTGGAACATCTCCAGCTGGATCAGCCCTGCCTCCGGGTGACTGACGGCGACTGTCACCGGCCGGAAGGAGCGGACTGGATACTCTGCCCACCAGTCCCGGAACTGCGGGCTTGCCTCGGTCAGGGCCGCAACCAGCTCTGCGAACCGCGGGTCGCCGGCGCGCCGTCCCGCTGCGGCGCGGAACTGGCTGAGCACGGCTCGCGCGGCCGGCTCCCAGCGAGCCATGCGGGCGCGGTTGCCTGGATCGGTGAACATCATCCAGAGCATGTTGCGCCGGGGCGCAGCCAGGGTGCTGGGATCGTGCCTGACCCGGGTGTACGGCTCGTTCCATACCAGGTAGTCGAAGTGCTCGTCATAGACCGAGGCCGGGCTGGGTGCGGCAGCATCGACCAGGAGCTGAAGCCGCGGCAGCATGTCACTGGCTGCAACCAGGGGCGCAGGCGGCGGCAGGCCCGCCAGTTCGCGCAGGTGGCGGTGCTGGTCGGCGTTGAGCAGCAGCGCCCGGGCGAGCGCGTCGATGACCTGGGTGGAAGCGGAGATGTCCCGGCCCTGCTCCAGCCAGGTGTACCAGGTGACGCCGACCCCGGAAAGCTGGGCGATTTCCTCGCGGCGCAGCCCTGGAGTCCGGCGCCGGCCGGACGCGCTGCCTTCAGGCAGTTCGACGTCAGCGGGAGTCAGCCGGGCCCGGCACGCGCGCAGGAACGCAGCCAGTTCCCTGCGCCGGGTTTGCTGCGCGTGCGGCTCGCTGCTGGTCAAGCTGGCGTCCTCGCCGGTCCGGGCGGTGCCCGGCCGTGCCTGGCACGATTACTACCAGGATAGATACCAGTATGAGCCTCTAGCCTGTTAACCCGGGACGGCGCTGGAAAGCAGAAGCACCGGCGGTCATGCTGCCGGAGACAAGGGAGATGACATGACCGACGGGCTGATGCTGTCGCCGGGTACAGGACGTATGGTCCGCGGAGCCGGCATGACCCTCAAGGTAGGTGCCGGCCAGTCCACCGCGTGGTCAGCGTTCGAGGCTGAGGTCACACCAGGCTTCGACGTCGGCGCGCACGTGCACCGGGAAGCCGAGGAGTTCTTCTACATTCTCGACGGTGAGCTCGATTTGCTGGCTTTCGAGCCTCAGGTCAGGACCCCGGACGGCTGGCGCAGCTGGCGGTCGGCGTCCGGGACCCAGGTGATGCGCGGCGGGCCGGGCTCGGCGATGTTCGTGCCAGCCGGATGTCCTCATGCCTTCGCCAACCCCGGGACCGCCCCGGCCCGCATGCTGTTCCTGGTCTCCCCGCCGGGCCACGAGCACTACCTGGATGAGATCGGCGAGATCATCGCCCAGGGCGGGCCGCCCGACCCGGCGGTGATCGCCAGCATCCGGGCCACGCACGACATCGAGCAGCTCACCCCGATGACTGTCGGTCCGCCGCGCTAGCCGGTCAGTGCTTGCTGGAGCGCGCGTCGGGCCAGCCGCTGCGCGGCCGTTCAGGGCTGGCCGGGCGAGTCGTCGGCGAGCTCGGCCAGCACGGCGGCGGTGTGCTGGCCATGCGCCGGGACTGGGCCGAGGGCCGGGGTGAAGCCGCTGTGGCGGACCGGCGGCCGCAGCACGTCGGCTTGCCCGTCGCCCGCAGCGATCGACGTCCACTGGCTGGCGAGCTGAGGGTGAGCCGATGCGTTCTCGACGCTGTTCACCGAGGCGTAGGCGATCTGCGCGCGCTCGAGGCGGGCCAGCAGGTCGGCGGTTGTCAGGCGGGCGACGACCGCGCTCACCCGGCGCTCGACCTCGTCCCGGTGGCGGACGCGGCCCTCGTTGCCCGCCAGGCGGGAGTCCTCGGCCATGTCGGGGGTTTCGAGAGCGTCACGGCAGAGACGGTCCCACTCGCCCTCGTTCTGAATGCCTATAAGAATTTCGTCGCCGCCGGCGGTCACGTATCCGCCGTACGGGACGATCGTCGCGTGCCGGGCGCCGGTGCGCGCGGGCGCTCGGCCGGTCAGCCTGGTCAGCTGCAGGGGGTGCGACATCCACTCGGCCAGCGCCCCGAACAGGGACAGCTCCACGGTGCCGCCACGGCCGGTCCGCTCGCGCTGCAGCAATGCGGCGAGGATGCCGCTGTAGGCGTACATCCCGCCGGCGATGTCGGCGATGCTGATGCCCGCCTTGGCGGGCGCGTCCGCAGAACCGGTCACCGCGAGCACGCCAGCCTCGGCCTGAACGAGCAGGTCGTAGGCTTTGCGGTCAGACAAAGGGCCCTGGTCGCCGTAGCCGGTGAGCTGACAGGCGACCAGCCGGGGATTCCTGCTCACCAGGCGGCCGGGCTCCAGGCCCAGGCGGCGGACGGCCGCGGGAGCGAGGTTGCAGACGAAGACGTCCGCGCGGCCGATCAGAGCCTCCAGCGCCTGCCGCCCGGCGCTGGTCTTCAGGTCGAGGACGACCGACTCCTTGGAGCGGTTCAGCCAGACGAACCAGCTCGACATGCCAGCCCCAGCGGCGCTGTCGTAGTCGCGGGCGAAGTCTCCGCGCCCCGGGCGCTCGATCTTGATGATCCGCGCGCCGAGGTCGGCTAGTTGCCGCGTGGCGAACGGGGCGGCGACGGCCTGCTCGAGTGTCACCACGAGCACCCCGTCGAGTGGGCGTGGCTCGTCGTTGATCTGCACTGCAGCTCAGAGTAGCGTCGGGCGCTGATGGCAGCGCCGGAGATCGCCGACCTGGACCCCGACGAGCGGGACATCGTCGCTGTGGTGCGCGACTGGGTCGACCGCAGCGTGCGCCCGGTAGCCCGCGACCTCGAGCACTCGGGAACCTACCCGGGCGAGCTCATCGAGGACATGAAGCGCCTGGGCGTGTTCGGGCTCGCGGTTCCCGCGAAGTACGGCGGCTCTGGCGTCTCGGTTCCGTGCTTCGCCCTGGTCACCGAGGAACTGGCGCGGGGCTGGATGAGCCTGGCCGGCGCGATGGGCGGGCACAGTGTGGTGGCGCGGCTGATCGCGGTGTTCGGAACCGACGCGCAGAAGGACGCGTGGCTGCCCCGGATGGCCTCCGGCCAGGCCCGCGCGGCCATGGCGCTGACCGAGCCCGGCGGCGGGTCGGACCTGCAGGCGATCACCACCAGGGCGGCCGCCGACGGGTCCGGGTACCGGGTCGACGGGGTGAAGACGTGGATCACCAACGCGCGCCGAGCCGCAGTCGTGGCGGTGCTGTGCAAGACGGACCCGGCCGCGGTTCCGGCCAGCCGCGGGATCAGCATCCTGCTCGCTGAGAAGGGGCCCGGCTTCACGGTGTCCCGGGACCTGCCCAAGCTCGGCTACAAGGGCGTGGAGAGCTGCGAGATCGTCTTCAACGGGTACCTGTGCCCGGCCGAGGCGCTGCTCGGCGGCCAGGAGGGCCAGGGCTTCAGCCAGATGATGAGCGGGCTGGAGCTCGGCCGGATCCAGGTCGCCGCCCGCGCTGTGGGCGTGGCCAGGGCCGCACTGGAGGACTCGCTGCGCTACGCCCAGCAGCGGGAGACGTTCGGCCAGCCGATCTGGCGGCACCAGGCTGTAGGCCACAGGCTCGCTGACATGGCCACCCGGGTCGACGCGGCGCGGCTGCTGACGCTGCGCGCCGCGGCCGCTCTGGACGCCGGCCAGCGCAGCGACGTGGAGGCGGGCATGGCCAAGCTGTTCGCGTCCGAGGCCTGCCTGCAGGTCACCGCCGACGCGATCAAGGTGCACGGCGGCTACGGCTTCTCCGCTGAGTTCGACATCGAGCGCTACTACCGCGACGCGCCGCTGATGGTGGTCGGCGAGGGCACCAACGACATCCAGCGGAACGTCATCATCCGCCAGCTCATCGGCCGTTACCCGGTTGACCGGTGAATCGGTATGATCTGAGATGTGGCGATCGACCATATCGGGGTTAATGTCCTGGACCTGGTGATAGCCAGGGAGTACTACGACGCGCTTGTGCCACTGGTCGGCTTCGAGCCACTGGGGGACGGGGACGGCTGGTTCGCCTACCGGCCAGCCGGGGACGGCGGGACCGGGCTGTTCTTCAACATCGCTACAGAGACCGGGGCGTACTCGCGGTTCCGGCCCGGGCTGCAGCACCTTGCCTTCCGCGTCAGCACGCGGGCCCAGGTTCACGCGGCGCACGACTGGGCGCTCGCGCGGGGCAGCGAGATCCTGAACAGGCCAGGCCTGTTCCCGCTGTATCACCCGGACTATTACGCGGTCTTCTGGGCCGATCCGCACGGCTTCAAGATCGAGGCCTTCTGCATCGTTCCTCCGGACGAAGCCGACGGCTCAGAGTCCGCCGTCTAGCGCACGAGCGGCGTCATCAGCCCGGCAAATTTTGTGCTCCTATGGTCGGACCTTCCGGCTTGCTGCTCCCGGGCACGATCGTGGCACCGAGCGGCTGATCAAAGACGGCTGTACGCCTTTGTCGCAAACCGCGCGTCGATCGCGCACGATGACGCGCCACTTACCTCCAGGCTGTAGTGCGAGCTGATCGCGCCGTAGAGCGTGTACATCTGGGTCGAGAAAGGCTCAAGGCCCTGCAGAGAAACGCCGCACTCGGCTTGGTGGCCAACGCCTGCCGCTGGAGCCGCGTTCTGGATCAGGATCTTGGCCGCAAGCGGGTCGAACGACTGAGTCTGGACCGATATGTCGATGGTCGTGCCATTTTCTCGGTCAATGATGGCGCAGTCGCTGGTCTTAAACCGATGCCGTACCGGATTTTCCGCAATGGTACGGATGTTGCACGAAGTTCTGGTCTGTCCGCGCGCCGACCAGGGCAGCGACCGGGGGCGCGGGCTCGGGCGCGGCTGCGGGGTACTGACCAGGGTCTGGGCTATCTACGATGGGGGCATGGTGGCGTGGGTGCGAGCGTGGAAACGGCGGGGGGCGAGATGACGACAAGCGCGGAAGAGAACGGCGCGACCCGCACGGCGATCCTGACAGTGGACGACGATCCTGGTGTGTCCCGTGCGGTCGCCAGGGATCTGCGCCGCCGCTACGGCCAGCGGCACCGGATAGTCCGCGCCGAGTCCGGCGACTCGGGGCTGGAGGCGCTCCGGCAGCTGAAGCTGCGCGGTGACCTGGTGGCGGTGATCCTGGCCGACTACCGCATGCCGCAGATGAACGGGATCGAGTTCCTCGAGCACGCGATGGACATCTACCCAGGTGCGCGGCGGGTGCTGCTGACCGCCTACGCCGACACCGGAGCTGCCATTGACGCGATCAACGTCGTCGACCTGGACCACTACCTGCTCAAGCCGTGGGACCCGCCGGAGGAGAAGCTGTACCCGGTGGTCGACGCGCTGCTGGACGCATGGCTGACGTCCGATCACCGGCCGGTACCCGAGACGAAGGTCGTCGGCCACCGCTGGTCGGCGCGCTGCTCGCAGGTCCGCGAGTTCCTGGCCCGCAACCAGGTGCCCTACCGCTGGTACAACTCTGACGAGCCAGAGGGGCAGCGGCTGCTGCGCGCCGCTGGCGTCCTGGACGAGAAACTGGACGACAAAGCAGACGACGCCCGCACAAACGAGACGAACGGCTCCGACGGCGTTGACGGGACGGCGCCGCTCCGCTTGCCGGTCGTGATCACTCCCGACGGCGAGACGCTGGTAGAGCCGTCCGACACCGAGCTGGCCGCGAAGGTCGGCCTAGCCACCACGCCGTCGAAGGACTTCTACGACCTGATCGTCATCGGCGGCGGGCCGGCGGGCCTGGGCGCAGCGGTGTACGGGGCCTCCGAGGGGCTGCGCACCGTCCTGGTCGAGCGCACCGCGACCGGCGGCCAGGCGGGCCAGAGCTCGCGGATCGAGAACTACCTCGGCTTCCCCGACGGGGTGTCCGGTACGCAGCTGACCGCCCGGGCCCGCCGCCAGGCGGCCAAGTTCGGCGCCGAGGTGCTGACCACGCGCGACGTCGTCGGCCTGGACATCAACGGCTCCGCTCGGACAGTGCGGTTCGCCGACGGCACTGCGATCGACGCCCACACCGTGATCCTGGCGACCGGCGTGTCCTACCGCCAGCTGGCAGCACCCGGCATGCAGGACCTGACCGGCCGGGGCGTCTACTACGGGTCCGCGCTGACCGAGGCCGCTGCCTGCAAAAACCAGGACGTGTACATCGTCGGCGGCGCGAACTCGGCCGGCCAGGCCGCCGTCTACCTGTCCCGCCAAGCCCGGTCGGTGACGTTGCTGGTCCGCGGCCCGTCACTGGAGCAGTCGATGTCGTACTACCTGATCCAGCAGATCGACGGGATCCCGTCCATCTCGGTGCGTACCTGCACCGAGGTCATCGCGGCCGAGGGTGACGACCACCTGGAAAGCCTGACGCTGCGCAACACCTCCACCGGCGCGACGGAAATCGTTTCGGCGCAGTTCTTGTTCCTGTTCATTGGCGGCGCACCGCTCACCGACTGGCTGCAGGACGTCGTGGTCCGCGACGAGCGCGGGTTCGTGATCGCCGGCCCGGACCTGTCGATCGAGGGAGAGCGGCCACGCGGCTGGCAGCTTGACCGGCTCCCGTACCACCTGGAGACCAGCGTCCCAGGCGTGTTCGTTGCCGGCGACGCGCGCGCCGAGTCCGCCAAACGCGTCGCGTCAGCGGTTGGCGAAGGCGCGATGGCCGTCATGCTGGTTCACAGATACCTGGAGAGACTTTGAACGCCACGACCAACGAACCCTGCAGCGCCCAGGAGCTGCGCAGCCTCTTCCTCTTCGAGAAACTGAACGACGAGGAGCTGGAGTGGCTGTGCTCCCGCGGGCATGTCGAGCTCATCCAGCCCGGGCCGCTCTACACCGAGGGCGAACCGGCCACGTGCTTCTACGTGCTGCTGGAGGGCACCGTCATCCTGCTACGGCGGGTCGGAGCCGACGACGTCGAGGTAAACAGGACCTCCGACCGGGGCGTGTACGGCGGCGCGTTCAACGCCTACATCGAGCGGGTGCCGCACGTCTACAACAACACGATGCGGGTGCCGGTGCCGTCGCGGTTCTTCGTGCTGGACGCTGACGACTTCGCGCAGTTCATGCGGGAGCGCTTCCCGATGGCGGTGCACCTGCTGGAAGGACTGTTCTTCGGCGTCCGGAACACCCAGCAGGTGGTCGGCCAGCGAGAGCGGCTGCTCGCGCTCGGCTCGCTGTCGGCCGGCCTGATGCACGAGCTCAATAACCCCGCAGCCGCGGCCGTCCGGGCGACGTCCTCGCTGCGCGAGCGGGTCGCCGGCATGCGGCACAAGCTGGGCATGATCGGCGCGGCCCGGTATACCAAGGCGACCCTCGCGACCCTGACCCAGCTGCAGGATCGCGCCGTGGAGCTTGTCGCCAAGGCACCGTCGCTGACTCCGATGGAGGCGTCCGACCGCGAGGACGCCGTCACCGACTGGCTCGACGACCACGACATCACGAGCGGCTGGGACATCGCCGCGGTCTTCGTTCAGGCGGGGCTTGACACCGCGTGGCTCGACCAGGTCGCGGCGAGCGTGGACGAGGAAGTGCTGGACAGCGCGCTGCGCTGGCTCGGCTATACGGTCGAGACTGAGCTGCTGATGACCGAGATCGAGGACTCAACCACCAGGATCTCCACGCTGGTCGGAGCAGCCAAGCAGTACTCACAGCTGGACCGGGCGCCGTACCAGGTCGTCAACGTGCACGAGCTGCTGGACAGCACGCTGCTGATGCTCGGCGGCAAGATCCCGCCAGGGATCACCGTGGTCAAGGACTTCGACGCCACGCTGCCGCCAGTGCCCGGATTCGCCGGCGAGCTCAACCAGGTGTGGACCAACCTGATCGACAACGCGGTCTCGGCGATGGGCGGCACCGGGACGCTGACCGTCCGCACCGGGCTCGACCGTGACCAGGCATTCATCGAGTTCGGCGACACCGGCCCGGGGATCCCGGGCGAGATCCTGGAGCGGATCTTCGAGCCGTTCTTCACCACCAAGCCGGTCGGCCAGGGAACCGGGCTCGGCCTGGACATTTCCTGGCGCATCGTGGTGAACAAGCACCACGGCGACCTGCGGGTGGTGCACTCCTCACCCGGCGACACCCGGTTCCGGGTCACGCTGCCGCTGACCCCGCAGCAGGGCGCCGCGGGTTCTGGTCCGCCCGGACCCGAGCAGGCCGCCGAACCGAGCTCCCCCGTGCCAGCTATGCCGCTGCCAAGCCAGGAGGCCACAGGATGAGTACGATGCCGGGGATCGACCTGTCTGTCCCGCCGAGCGGAACCGGCTGCGCCGAGTGCCTGGAAGCCGGCGGCTGGTGGCTGCACCTGCGCCGCTGCGCCCAGTGTGGCCACATCGGCTGCTGCGACACCTCCCCGTCGCAGCACGCGACCGCGCATGCGAAAGCCACCGGGCACCCGTTCATCCGCAGCTTCGAGCCTGGCGAGACCTGGTACTGGAACTACGACAGCGACCAGACCTACGAGGGCCCGGACCTCGCCCCGCCGCAGCACCACCCGCTTGACCAGCCCACCCCCGGCCCGGCGGGCCGCGTCCCGCACGGCTGGCAGCGCATGCTCCACTAGCAACGTCAGGGTCGGCCCGTTCAGGCGGCCGTGAGCCGGTGGGGTTAGGCAGGCCGGCCGGTACCTGCGGCTCTAGACCCGCCGACGGGGGTTTCGGCCAGCTGGACGGGTTCTGGCGGCTGGACAGCTGGTTCCGGACACGCCGGAACTGCACTTTTCATGATTGAGGACCCAAACCCACTCCATATGTGGGTTTTGCTCCTCAATCTCGAAAATCGGAGGAGGTAGGAGGCCGCAGGGCAGCGCACGGGGATGTCCCGGGGGCCATCGGCCGGACCGGCGGGCGCGGGAGGCCATCGGCCGGACCGGCGGGCGCGGGAGGCCATCGGGCGGACGGGCGGGCGCGGGAGGCCATCGGGCGGACCGGCTGGCTGGCCGCCGTCTATGGTTGCCCCATGGAGTCGCTCAAGATCGACGGGGCCTGGGCCTTCACACCGCGCATCTTCGGTGACCTGCGAGGAAGCTTCCTGGAGTGGTTCAAGGACGCCGAGCTGCAGGCCGACGTCGGGCACAGCATGGAGATCGCTCAGGCCAACTGCTCGGTGTCGCGGCGCGGGGTGGTCCGGGGCATCCACTTCTCCGACGTCCCGCCCGGTCAGGCCAAGTACGTCACGTGCGCCAGCGGCGCGATCATCGACGTCGTCGTCGACATCCGGGTGGGCTCCCCGGGCTTCGGGCACTGGGATGCGGTACAGCTTGACGACCAGACCCGGCGGGCGCTGTACATCGGCGAGGGCCTGGGCCATGCGTTCACCGCGCTGAGCGAGCAGGCCACCGTGCTGTACCTGTGCTCGACCCCGTATGCGCCCGACCGCGAGCACGGCGTGAACCCGCTCGACCCGGCCGTCGGGATCACCTGGCCGTCGGACATCGAGCCGCTTCTGTCCGACAAGGACGCCGCCGCCCCGTCCCTGGCCGAGGCACAGGCCGCTGGCCTGCTCCCTGAATACGCCGAATGCCAGGCCTACGTAGCCAAGCTCTGCGGCGGCTGAGGGCCGGAGCGAACGGACTGATCCAAACTGGCCAGCGGGTAGGTTGGTCAGCTGTGACCAGACCGGAGGATGCCGTCGCGGCGGCTAGCCCGGAGGAGCCGACGGCACGGGTTCCCGGCGGCACTGCCGTTCGCCGGCATCGCGGGCTGCTCGCGGTGGCGGCCGGGGCCGGCGTCCTGGTCCTGCTGTACCTCGCGTATTTCCTGCAGGCGGGGTCGTATGGGAGTGACGCCGACGGTGCGTCGAACGTGCTCCAGGCCTGGGACATGCTGCACGGCAACCTGCTGCTGAGCGGGTGGTGGCTGTCTGACGTCGCGTTCTACACCACGGAGCTGCCCGAGTACATGATCGTGGAGCTGATCCACGGCATGAACGGGACGACCGAGACCCTGGCGGCGGCCGCAACGTACACACTGATGGTGCTGCTGGCGGCGGTGGTCGCCAAGGGCCAGGCCACAGGGGCACAAGGGCTCACCCGGGCACTGATCGCCGGCGGGATCATGCTCGCCCCCTGGGGCCAGTACGGCGGCGGGCAGCTGCTGTCCGTGCCCAACCACGCGGGGACCGTGGTCCCGCTGCTGGTCATCTGGCTCCTGATCGACCGGCTCGGCGACCGGTGGTACCTGCCATGGCTGGTCGGCGTCCTGCTCACCTGGGTGGAGATCGCCGACCAGATCGCCGTTTACATAGGAGCCGTGCCGATCGTCGTCGTCGCGATCATTCGGCTCATCCAGCGGCGCGAGTCATGGCGGCTCGACGCGGGGCTGCTGGTCGCCGGGGCGGCGTCGGTGGTAGCGGCGGACGCCATCACGGCCGGAATCCGGCGCGCCGGAGGCTATGTTGTCCAGCCGGTTCACCCGGTCATAGCGGCGGCCAGCGCCGTGCCAGCCCATCTGGCGTGGACAGCAGAGTCGGCGCTGGCGCTGTTCGGCGCCAGCTTCCCCGGGGTTCCGCCAGGGCCGTCGCTGGCGGTATCAGTGCTGCACCTCGTCGGCGTGCTTCTCGCGTTGTGGGCGTTCGGCATCGGGGCCTGGCAGCTGCTGCGGGCCCGGGACCGGCTGGTCCCGATGCTGGTCGTGGACATCGTCGTGCTCGTGGCCGCCTTCGTGTTCACTAATGAGGCGATCGGTCTCGGGTCGTCGCATGAGATCGCTCCTGTGGTCGCCTTCGGCGCGGTACTCGCAGGGAGACTGCTGCCCGGCAGGCGTGTGATCACCACGCTGAGGCCCGTGCTGCTCGCCGCCCTCGTGGCTTACGCCGCCGTACTCGGCTACAGCACGACCAGGCCGGCCCCGCAGTCACAGCTGGCCGCCGTGCAGTCCTGGCTGACGGCCAGGCACCAGACAGCAGGGCTTGGCGGCTACTGGGCGGCCAACATCATGACCGTCAACACCAGCGGGCGGATCGCGGTGCGCGGGGTCACCACCTCGTGCGGCCGCTTCGCCCCCTACGCGTGGGAGACCAAGAAGCAGTGGTATGAGCCACCGAACACCGCGAACTTCCTGATCATCCCGCTTCCATCGGGCCGCATGAACGGGACTCCCGGCGAGGCCAGAGCTCAGTTCGGCGCTCCCCGCATGACCGCCAGGATCGGCCCCTACGAGGTGCTGGTCTGGAACCGCAACCTGCTGCCCGCGGTCACCACGGGCTTCCGGCCCCGCTGCGGCCAGTCCTGGAAGCGCTGAGCTGGCCGCCCGGCGGAGCGCCCGCGGCTGTCAGAGCGTGCCGGCGTCGACCGCCTGGCGGATCCAGGGGATGACCTCATCCAGCATGGCTGACAGGGACGTTGTGGCCTCGAAGCCGAGAACCCGCTTGGCCTTCTCGGTGGCTGGCACCCGGCGCTGCACGTCGTGCTCGAACGGGTCGTCGTGAACCACCCGGAGCGGCACACCCGGCCCCTTGATCTTCTCCCAGATCACGTTGGCCAGCTCGAGCACGGTGGTCGACTCGGCCGTGGAGAGGTTGAAGTCCTCGCATCGCGCCCCGGGGTGCTCCAGCGTCTCGGCGATCCCCCGGGCCAGGTCGCCGCCGTAGGTGTAGTGGCGGACCTGGCTGCCGTCGCCGAGGATGTGCAGCGGGTCCTGGCCCTTGAGCACCTTCTGCACCAGGTCAGGGACGACGTGACTCATCGCGAGCTTTACGTTGCCTGACAGGATCTCCTCGTCGCCAAGGGCCCGGCTCTCCCCGATGCCGACGCAGTTGAACGGGCGGACGATCGTGTAAGGAACCTTGTACTGGTCGCGGGCGGCCCTGGCGAAGTACTCGACCGCGAGCTTCTGGAACCCGTACGACGACCGCGGCGGCGGGACCTCGCGCTCCTGACCCTCGTATGACGGCCACGAGTCCGTGGACTCGAACACCATCGAGGACGAGATGTAGGTGACCTTCTTCGCCGGCCCGAGCGGTGCGCCTCGATGGCCGCATCACAGGACGCGGCGATGATCCGCTCGTTAGTGGCGAGCAGGTCGTAGGCGTAGGTGTGGAAGTAGGAGATCCCGCCGATCATCGCGGCGCCGGCGATGAAGTGGTCGCAGTCGGCGAGCAGGCCCGCCAGCAGCCCGGTGTCGCGGGCGTCGGCCTCGACCAGGCGGTAGTTCGGGTTTGTGTCGTAGGACTTGGCCACCCTGCCGTACTTGGAGAAGTTGTCCACGCCGACGACGGCGTAGCCGCGGCGAAGCAGCTCCTCAGCGAGGTAGCCGCCGATGAAGCCGGCTGAGCCGGTAACCAGAACCTTCTGCATGTCACCCTGACTATTCATGTCTCGTGATTTTTTTCAGAACGGGAGCGAGCCCGCAACTCGCCCAGGCTGAGCTTGCGGCCGAACGCGAACCGATACCACCGCAGGTACCTGGGGAGCCACTTGCCCATCCGGAAGTTCGACAGGCCCTCCTGCCGGTTCAGCCAGATGGTCGGGATCTCGGCGATCGGCAGGCGGAGCCGCTGTGCCTTGGCGGTCAGCTCGATGCCGATCTCGAAGCCGTCGCGGCTGTCAATGCCGACGGCCCGCACGAACGCGGCCGAGTAGGCCTTGAACGAGTTGGTGGCGTCCCGGGTGCCAATCCGGGCCAGCAGCCGCAGGCTGCGCCCTGCGGCTGAGGACATCATGCCCTTGAGCAGCGGGCCGCCCACCTGCTGCCCGCCAGCCATGTACCGGGACGCGGCGGCGACCGCGACGCCCCGTTCGACCAGCCGGACCAGGTCGTCGATCTGCCGCACGTCGTCACAGCCGTCGGCCATCGTGACCACGGTCACCGGGGTGGTGGCGCGGTCGATGCCGTAGCGGATCGCGTTGGCTGGGCCCGGGCCGTAATCATTGACCAGGCAGTGCAGCCGGGGATGTGACTCGGCGAGGCGCTGCACTACCGGCAGCGTGGTGTCAGCCGGGTCGTCGACAACCACCAGCGTCTCGCAGGGCAGCAGCACCGACTCGAAGATCCGCTCCAGCACCGGGACGATGCTCTCGCCCTCGTTGTAGGCGGGGATCACGACCGTGACCCGCAGCGCGCCCGGGTCGGCGGGCCGGGCCTTCCGCGCCAGGTCGGCGGCTGTGAGGTGTCCGCTGGGGGCATCGAGCGGCGCCTCGGAGGCCGCGTTCTTCCTGGCCATCAGACCCGCACGCCCTGACCGCGAATGTTCCATATGTCCATCACCGGTTTTGCCGTGGCCAGCGTGGCGTACTCGGGGTGGGGCGCGGCGATGATCAGCAGGTCCGCTTTCTCGAGCACGACGCCCAGCGGCAGCAGCGAGTCGTCAGCGGTCACGTACGGGTCGGTGCAGTACACGGTCTCGGTATTGAACGCGAGGATGTGCTTGAGCTTGTAGGCAAGGCTGGAGCGGATGTCGTCCGAACCGCCCTTGAACGCCATCCCAAGGATGCCAACCGCCATGGACCCCAGGTCAAACCGCTGCCGCAGCCGGCTGACCAGATACAGCGGCAGGCCCTCGTTGATCGCCATCGCAGTCTGGCCGAGCGCGAAGTTGTTGTCGTTGAACGCCGCGAGCTGCATGGTGTCCTTGAGCAGGCACGGGCCGGCTGCGAAGCCGGCAGCTGGCAGGTCAGCGGCACGGGGGTAGTCCAGCATCAGGCCCTGCCGGATCCGCTCGAAATCCAGGCCGCGGTCGTTGGCGATCATGTAAAGCTGGTTGGCGGTCGCGAACTTGATGTACCGCCACACGTTCGTGAACAGCTTCGCCAGCTCGGCTTCCTCCGGGGTCATCCGCACCTGGCTGCCGGTCAGCAGCCCGAACAGTGCTCCGGCCCGGTCGTACGCGACCTCGCGCCGGGCCGAGATGATCTGCGGCAGCTCGAACAGCTCCGTCATCGCCTTGCCTTCGGCGATGCGCTCGGGGCAGAAGGCCACGTCGATTGCCTTGCCCAGGCGCGCGATCATCCGCTCCACCAGCGCAGTAACCCCCGGGTACACGGTGCTGCGCAGGATCAGCAACTGCCCGTCGCGCAGGTGTGGCGCGCAGGCCTCCAGTGCCCTCGGGATCGCCTGCTGGTCAGGATTGAGGTGCTCATCGACCGGCGTTCCGATGACCACGACCACGTTCCCGGCGCTGCCCACGATCGCCGGGTCGGTCGAGGCGACCAGGCGGCCTTCCGTCAGCGCGCGCTCAAGCAGCGGCCCGGCGCCTTCCTCGGTGAAAGGCATCCGGCCGCTGCTAACGAGGTCTACTGCCGCCGGGTCTACGTCGTAGACCGCGACACGGGCACCGCGATCGGCGAACGCCACTGCGAGCGGCAGCCCCACGTGACCGCCGCCGCCGATAACGACGACATCGCGCTCGAAAACGCTGTCACGCCGCAGCGCCGCTGTGCTTCCCTGTCCCGTCATCTCGGCTTCCCTGTCCGTGATCTCGCCGGCCGGTATGTCCGGGTGATCTATTGTTAAGCGCCGTGCATGAGGCGTTCTTCGCCGCCCGGCAGAGAAGGCTACTTGATCTGGGCGGTCGCGCGGCGGCATAGACGGAAGCGCCCCCGCATTCATCCTGGTTTATCAAGCTATAGAAAAAATAAAATAAGAAGAATGTAAAGCAGCCTCAATACGTCGGCTGACCGTGGTGGGGAGGACGGGGAGGGTGGCTGACTGGGGCCGTCAGGACGGCAGCAGTGACGGCAGCGCCTTCCGCAGTGACTGCCGCCAGTCGCCAATGGGCTCGATGCCGGTGCCAGCCCAGCCGCCGTGGCCCAGCACGCTGTAGGCGGGCCGCGGCGCTGGCCGCGGGAACGCGCTGGTGGTCGTCGGCCGAACCCGGCCGGTGTCGGCCCCGAGCAGCCCGAAGATCTCGCGGGTCAGCTCGTACCAGGTGGTTTCGCCGGAACTGGTCGCGTGGTAGATGCCCGGCGGGGCCTGCGACCCGCCGAGCTCGACGATCTTCGCCGCGACGTCCGCGGTCCAGGTTGGCTGGCCGCGCTGGTCATCGACCACGTCAACTGCTGGCCGGTCGCGCTCCAGCCGGATCATCGTGGCCACAAAGTTTGGCCCGTGCGCCCCGTACAGCCAGGCCGTGCGCAGCACATACCCGGCCTCGGGATGCAGAGTGCGCACCGCCACTTCCCCGGCCAGCTTGGTGCGCCCGTAGGCGGTCCGCGGGCCAGTGGGATCGTCTTCGGCGTACGGCTGGCCGGCGTCGCCAGTGAACACGTAATCGGTGGACACCTGCACCAGGCGCGCGCCAGCGGCGGCACACGCCTGTGCTACGTGGGCGGTTCCGGTTCCGTTCACGCGCAGCGCCTCGTCCTCATGCGATTCGGCGTCGTCGACGGCCGTCCAGGCTGCGCAGTTGACGACGACGTCCGGCTTGGCTGCTGCCACCCCGGCCTCTACCGCTGCCTGGTCGGTGATGTCCAGGTCGGCACGGGCCAGGCCGGCCACGTCGTGGCCAGCGCCCTCGATCGCGGCCAGCAGGTCGCGGCCGAGCATGCCACCGGCGCCGAGCACCAGCCAGCGGCTCATGCTGTGCTCCCCGCTCGCCTCGCGCTCATGCTGTGCCCCTCGCTCGCCTCCGGGCGCTTTTAAGGCGCCGCCTTGCCAGGCGGCACCGCGCCCTGCGCTCGCTCATGCGACGCCGAGCGGCTGCTTCAGCGGCTCCCACCATGCCCGGTTGTCCCGGTACCAGCGCACGGTCCGGTCCAGTCCTTCGCTGAACGCTATGCCAGGCGCGTATCCCATGCTGCGCAGCAGCGAGTCGTCCAGCGAGTACCGCCGGTCGTGGCCCTTCCGGTCCTCGACGTAGTCCACCATGTCCCAGCCCTGGCCGCAGTGCTCGAGCAGCAGCGTGGTCAGCTCGGTGTTGGACAGCTCGGTATCGCCGTTGATGTGGTAAACGTGCCCCGCCTCGCCCTTTTCCAGAACGTGCTGGATGCCCCGGCAATGATCGTCCACGTGAATCCACTCGCGGACGTTCTGCCCGTCGCCGTACAGCGGCACTTTCAGGCCGTCCAGCAGGTTGGTGATGAACAGCGGGATGACCTTCTCCGGGAACTGGTACGGCCCGTAGTTGTTGCAGCAGCGCGTGATGCTGATGTTCAGCCCGTGAGTCCGGGCGTAGGCGCGGGCCAGCATGTCGCCCCCGGCCTTGGCCGCCGAGTACGGCGAGTTCGGCTCCAGCGCAGAGTCCTCGGTCCATGACCCGGACGCGATGCTGCCGTAGACCTCGTCGGTGGACACCTGGACCACCCGGGGTACGCCCGCGTCCAGGCAGGCCTGCAGCAGCACCTGGACCCCGGCCACGTTCGTGGTCACGAAGTCGGCAGCGCCCGCGATCGACCGGTCCACGTGCGACTCAGCGGCGAAATTGATCACCGCGTCGTGGCCGGGGACGACCGATGCGAGCAGCGCGGGGTCGCAGATGTCGCCGTGGACGAACTCATACCGCGGACTGCTGGCGGCCGGTTCCAGGTTGGCCAGGTTCCCCGCGTAGGTCAGCTTGTCCAGGACGGTGACCTGCGCGTCCTCGAACCCGGCGTAACCGCCCGCGATCAGTGTCCGGACATAGTGCGAGCCGATGAACCCGGCGCCGCCGGTAACCAGGATTCTCATGAGCTGATCTGCACCTTGCTGTGGTCGCCCAGCACCAGCCGATGCGCCTTCGGGATTCTCGGCGCCGGGGTCACTTCCACGTCGTGACCGATCAGCGATGCCTCGATGCGCCGGACGCCCTGAATCGAGGCGCCGCGCAGCAGGATAGAGTACTCGATCTCGCTGTCGGTGATCGTGCAGTCCCGCGCGACCGACGTGAACGGGCCGAGGTAGCTGCTGGACACCCTGGTGCCGCCGCCGACGATGACCGGGCCGACGATCCGGGACCCCGTGACCTCGGCACCGCTCTCGATCACCACCCGGCCGATGAGCTCGCACGCCTCGTCGACCATGCCCTCGCACCGGGGCTCGATGCTCTCCAGCACCATCCGGTTGACCTCGAGCATGTCGGCGACGTTCCCGGTGTCCTTCCAGTAACCGGTGATCGTCGTGGACCGCACCTTCCGGCCGTTGTCCAGCAGCCAGCTGATCGCCTCTGTGATCTCCAGTTCGCCTCGCCACGAGGGCTTGAGCTGCGCCACGGCCTCGTGCACCGCCGGGGTGAAGATGTAGACGCCGACTAGCGCCAGGTCGCTCTTTGGCTCGCGGGGTTTCTCCTCGAGCCCGGTCACCTCGCCGTCGGCGTCCAGCTCGGCCACACCGAACTGGCGCGGGTCCGCCACCTGGGTCAGCATGATCTGAGCGTCCGGCCTGCCTGTCCGGAACTCATCGACCAGCGACGCGATCCCGCCGACGATGAAGTTGTCGCCCAGGTACATGACGAAGTCGTCGTCGCCGAGGTACTCCCGCGCGATCAGCACGGCGTGCGCCAGCCCGAGCGGTGCCTCCTGCGGAAGGTAGGTGACGTTCAGGCCGAACGCGCTGCCGTCGCCCACCGCCTCGCGGATGGCAGGCGCGGTGTCACCCACCACAATCCCCACGTTGGTGATGCCGGCGTCACGGATCGCCTCCAGACCGTAGAACAGCACCGGCTTGTTGGCTACAGGAAGGAGCTGCTTGGCCGAGGTGTGCGTGATCGGGCGCAGCCTGCTCCCCGACCCGCCTGACAGAACCAGAGCCTTCATAGTCCTTCCATTCCGTGAGCGGTCCAGCGCGGCGGTCAGCGCCTGGCAGTGATCATCAGGTGCCAGCCGATGGCCCGGCCGAGCTGGCGCCGGGCGGCCAGTGGCAGGCCGGTTGTGAGCGGGCCGAAGCCGTAGGTGAACGGGTAGGCCGCGCGCACCTCGACGCCGGAGAAGTCGCGGAACAGCCGGCGCACGCCGCCCCGGCCGAAGGTGTAGACGACCGGGCAGTGGTCCTTACGGTCGGTCGGCGACTCGTAGGGCAGCCGCAGCGCCCGGTGCACCAGGTTGACGAGCGAGTCCCGGTGGTACAGCATCACGTACGCTGTCCCGCCCGGACGCAGCACCCGGTGTACCTCTGCTACTGACTTCTGGATGTCCGGGGTGTGGTGCAGTACCCCGAAGGAGTACACCGCGTCGAAGCTCTGGTCGGGGAAGTCAAGGCCCTCGGCGTTGCCGAGCCGGAAGTCGATGCTGACCCCGCTCCGCTCTGCGAACTGCCTGGCCACGTCGAGCGCGTTCTCGGTCAGGTCGACAGCGATCACGTCGAACCCCCGCCGGGCGAGCTGGATGCTGTCGACCCCGATGCCGCAGCCGACCTCCAGCAGGCGCAGTCCCTGGCCGTCCAGCGAGTCGAACAGCTCGGGCAGGTGATAGTGCGTCTGGTACCGCCGCTGCTCAATCTGGTCGAAGTACGCGTCGCTGGCCCGGTCGGCGTCGGTGTAGTACTCGTTGTTGACGTGGGCCTGCCAGAAGTCGCGGACCGTATCCACGGTGCTGCCCGCTCTGGGTTTCATCGCATCATGCTCCTTCGACGGCGGCCGGGCGAGCCGGCACTATCCGGGCCTGTGCCCGCTCCCCCACCTGGCCCTGGCTGCCGGTGAATGTGTCGAGCCAGGTCTGCACGCCGATCATCTGCCAGAGCATGAAGTAGTGCCAGCGCAGACGCTGGTGTGGCCTGGCCGCGAGAACCGCCCGGACGAACCCGGGATTGAAGATGCCCGACTGCGCCAGCCGGCCCTCGGACAGCGTCTCGCGGGCGACCGGCCCGAGGTCCTTGTGGTACTGCTCCACCGGGTCGAAGGTGAAGCCCCATTTCCGCTTGTGCAGTACCCGGTCCGGCAGCACCCCGGTCAGCGCCTCCTTGAGCAGGCCCTTGGGGCCGGCGCCGAACCTCAGATCGTCCGGAATACGGGCGGCAAACCGGACCAGCTCCAGGTCGAGCAAGGGGACGCGGGACTCCACACCGTGCGCCATCGACATCGTGTCCTCGTTGTGCAGCAGATCGCACACCATCTTGGTGGCGAACTCGGCGCGCAGCGCCTGGCCCTCCAGCGGCCGTCCGTCGGTGAAGTAGGCGTCGTAGGACTCGCGAACGGCGGGCGCGGTGAGGCGGGCGGCGAACTCGGGGGTGTACACGCGGTGCAGCAGCGCCGGGTTGAAGTCCCAGGCGTTGCGCAGCAGCAGGTAGTTGCGGGCGCCGTCGCCGGAGGCGGCCAGCCATTCCAGCTTGCGGGTGGCCAGGTCGAGCGAGGGCCGGCCGAGCCCCGCTGCCGACCGCGCGGCCAGGTCCAGCGCGGGCGCCAGCATCCGGGTCAGGTTCCCCAGCGCTCCGCCGCGCAGCGCCCTGGCCCGGAGCAGGTAGCTGTAGATGTCATAGCCCGCGAAGAGCTCGTCGCCGCCGAGCCCGGACAGCACCACTTTCACGTGCTCGCCGATGAACCGGTGCAGCAGGTACAGCTGCAGCGAGTTGACCTTGGGCTCCTCGGTGTGCCAGATCGCGTCACCGAGGTGGGCCAGCGCCGGCTCGCGCAGCACCACCTCCTGGTGCTCAGTGCCGAACGCCTCGGCCACGAACCGCGCGTCGCCGGTCTCGTCGGTCGGCTCGCCGAAGCCGAGGCTGAACGTCTTGATAGGGCCGCTGGACGTCTGCCTGAGCATGGCAACGATCGAGCTGGAGTCGATGCCGCCTGACAGAGAGACTCCCACCGGGACATCCGAGATGAGCTGACGGCTGACAGCGCTGCGATAGTGCTGTCTTATCCCTTCCAGCCAGTCGCCCTTGCTCAGCGACTCGTCCGGCGTCCAGTCGACGCTGGCGTACTGGGACAGCCGGGCCTGCCCTTCACTGAACTCGAGCACGTGCCCAGGGGGCACGCGGCTGATGTCGCGGAAGAAGGTACGGTGGCCAGGCACATAGCGAACGTTCATCGAAAGGTGAAGGCTGGCCTCGTCCAGATCGGCTGCGACCAGGCCGCTGGCGAGGACCGCCTTGGCCTCGGAGCCGAACGCGAGCCTGCCGCCACGGACCGCGTAGACCAGCGGTTTGACCCCGAACTGGTCGCGGACGCAGAAGAGCTTCTGCTTCGCCCGGTCGTACAGCGCGAACGCGAAGATCCCGCCCAGCCGGGCGGCGAAGTCGATCCCCTCGTCCTCGTACAGATGCGGCAGGACCTCGGTGTCGCAGCGGGTCCGCAGCGTGTGGCCGCGCGCCAGCACCAGTTCGCGCAGCTCAGGATAGTTGTAGATCTCGCCGTTGTAGACGACGACGACCGAGCCGTCCTCATTCGCCATCGGCTGCGTGCCGCCGGGCACGTCCTGGATCGCCAGCCGCCGGTTGCCGAGGTAAACGGACTCAGAGTCGCCGCAGTAGAAGCCCTCGCCGTCGGGGCCACGGTGGGCGATCGTGTCGGTCATCGCGCGCAGCAGCCCGGCGTCGCCGAACCCGGACGTCCCCGCTATCCCGCACATGGCAGCTGCCCATTCCCCGCCAGCATCATCGCCGCGGCCCCCCGCCTGGCGCGTTCCCTGTCGGCGTCGTCACGACCGGCCCCCGAAGGTGGCCTCGAAGTAGTCGGTCATCCACGCGGTGACGTCGATCTTCTCGGCGAGCAGCCGCTGGCGCGCCGACTGCCAGGTGGCCGCTGGCTCGGCCAGGATCTCCTCGATCGCCGACAGCGCCTTGTCGTACTGGTCCTCGGTGAAGTGCCGGACCAGCCCGTACCGGCGCTCCTCGTCGTCTGTGTAGCCCCGCCCGGTGGTCGCGATGAACACCGTGGGCACCCCGAGCACTGCCGCTTCCGACGACATCGTGGCCGATTCTCCCACCACGATCTGGGCGTGAGCGATCAGGTGGTGGATCTGCTCCACCGGGCCGGACACGGCGAGGTCCGCGAGGTCGGGAGCCAGGCCCCCCTCGGAGGAGATCAGCACCCGTCCGCGGCGCTGCAGCACCTCGACCAGGTGACGCTTCTGCTTGACGGTCAGGCCGCGCTCGCGGCGGTCGTGCACCGCCTGCCAGGACACGAACCGGACGATCGAGTACGGCTCGCCTGGTGTGACGCCGAAGCTGGCCAGTACCGCTGGATCGGGCTCGAACCTGTTCGGGTGCAGGTAGGCAAGCTCGTGGTAGCCGGGATACGTGAGATGGCGGCCAGGGACCGTGCCCTGGTAGCAGTCTGGTGTGCACACGCTGTAGGCAAGCGGGTACACGAACCGGTTGGTCTGTACGGCGAACTCTGTGTCGTAGAACACGACGCTCGGTACCCGGCGCACCCGCAGCGCGCCCGCAAGCGCGATCGACGGGCCCATGATCCCTGTCATCACGTCCGGCCGGAACTCGCGCATGATCCCCATCAGCTTCGGGGTGCGTTTGGCCATCTCGACGGCCAGGCCAGCTCCGCTCATCTGCTGTGAGATCTGCTGGTAGGGCAGGCCGTAGGCGCGCAGCAGCTCAACCGACCGGTCCTTGTCCCGCGCGGTGATCCGCACCTGGTGGCCGCGCGCCAGCATCTCGCCGTGGAAGTTGCGGAAGAAGTGCACGTGAGCCGGGTGCAGGATGTCGATGAGCACGCGCATGTGGTCAGGGCACCGTCTTGGCTGAGGAGGTGCTCGCGGATGCGGTGTCGGCGGATGCCGTGTCCGCGGATGCGGTGTCCGCGGATGCGGTGTCCGCCGCCGGGGCCGCCGCGACCGGGCGGCGGGCCGTGGCGATCACTCCGGCGCCCCACCGCGGCCGGGAGAACTGCCCGAACCAGGAGACGCCTAGCAGCACCGGGAACACCGCGGCGTAGACCAGCTTGCGGCGCTGGTCAGCACCGGTGATCAGGTAGGAGATGTTGTTGGTCAGCGTCTCGAGCGGGCCGTAGCTGTACCGGTGGCCGGTCACCTCGAACCCGGCCTCCTGCAGCCGGGAGGTGAGCTGGTCAGCGTGATACCCGGGCCGGACGTGGCCGGGGACGTCGAAGTTCACCCGGCGGCGGAACAGGAGCCACCGCCGCTCATAGCCAGGGGTGTGGGCGACCAGCCGGCCGCCGGGGCGCAGCGCCCGCAGAAGCGTGCGCATCGCCGCGACGTCGTCGTCGACATGCTCGAAGTTGTCGACGCTCAGTACGAGGTCGAACTCGCTGTCGAAGTCCAGCTTGGTGACATCGCCCTGGCGGAACGTGCAGTTATCCAGGCCAGCGCGCTTGGCGATCTCGTTGGACCGGTCGACAAGGTCGGGCTCCAGCTCGATGCCAGTGACCTGCGCCCCTGGGTGCTGCTTAGCGAGCTCGAAGGTGAACACACCCGGGCCGCAGCCGGCGTCCAGAATGTCACGGTACGAGCCGTGGGTGGCAGGCAGCACTCGCCGCAGCCGGATCCGCAGGCCGTTGGCGGGCGCGCCGAACAGGTTCGCGTACATCCGCTCGAACCTGCTCCGGCCGGGGTCCAGCGACAGCTCCCGCCCAGGAAAGCCTTTCATGATGTCTCTCCGCAGTTCTCCAGGTAACTGGCGAGCGCCAGGGACATCCAGCCCTGGCACCAGCGCAGCTCCCTGATCCGCGTCCGGTATGCCCGGCGCCGCTGGTAGTAGAACCACCCGCTGGCCGGGTCCCACATGTTATCCAGCGTCCAGCCCAGGATCCGGGCGGCGGTCGCGCCCCCGGTGCCGTGGTGCCGCTGCTGGAGCGAGAACGTGATGATGCCCTGGGCGCAGCCGTGGATGTCGATCGGGTAGAGCCGGTCGTTCATGAACCTGGCCGCACCGTTCGGCTCGAACAGGCGCTCGGCGTAGAACTCGATACCGCGCTCGTAAGCGGAGTCGAACTCGCTGCTGCCGGTCGACAGCCCGTACTGCTGGATCGCGTCGAGGATGAAGCCCGTGTGGTAATTGTCGTGGGTGATGTGGCTGGCAGACGGCGGGTCGGAGTAGAACCACGCGCCCTCGGCGGTCTGCTTGGAGACGACGTACCGGACCAGCCTGCCGCCCTCACGGACGAGATCACTGTCGCCGGTGATCGCGCCCACCCGCCCGGCCACGGCCCCGGCCAGGGCCGAGACGTCCATGACGATCCAGGTGATGGCGGGGTCTGGTACGTAGCTGACGCACCGCCGGTCTTCGTCCTCGAACAGCGTCTTCGGGGCCTCGAGCAGGAACCAGGCGGCGCGGGTGGCGGCGTCGAGGTAGCGCTCGTCGCCCAGCGTCTCGTACGCGTCGAGCATGGCCTGGCTGACGAACGAGGTGACTACCCGGTTCGGGAAGTCCCGCCGGGCGAAGAACCCGACGTCCTGCCAGGGATAGGGGTAGCCCCAGCACAGGCCGTCGAACCCGGGCGCGGGATGGTCGATCAGCCAGTCCAGCAGGTCGCGGGCCTCGCGGGCGTCGCTGTCCGACCCGTTCATCCGGTGCCGGGCGAGCAGCGCCCGGGCGAACAGGGAGAGCCCCTTGGCGTTCCTGGCCTTGCGCACGCCGACCAGCGGCCGGATGTCCACGGGACTGCGCATCACCATCTGGGTGGCCACGAGCCTTGGCAGCCGCGACCCGCCCGCCACACTCTCCAGCAGCGGCGAGTTCAGCGCGTCGTGCTTGGAGTATCCCTTGAAGTCAGAGGACCGTGCGGTGTGCAGCACCTTATCCAGGACGCCCAGGTGGGTCGCCCGGGCCCCGTGCTCGACAGCCCCGTGCTCGACAGCCCCGTGCTCGACAGCCCCGTGCTCGACAGCCCCGTGCTGGACAGCACTGTGCTGGGCAGTGGCCGCAGGCCGGTTCTGTGTCATCGTGGAGATACCCTCGGGTCTGCTGGCGCCCCCCCGGGCGAAGTCGCGGTCAAGGCTAGCAGCAGCCACAGCTGGGTTTTGCCTTGTGCCCGGTTTGCCCGCCTCGCCGACAACGGCCCGGCCGGGTGGCTCTGGTAGCGTGGCGCACCGAAAACGCGCTTGTTCCAGTGTTCCACGGCCGCCCGGATCCGGGCGGATTGCGATACCCGAAGGCAGGTTGACGTCGGCATGAAGCAGGTGTTCCGCAGGGTGATCGACCGGCGCGGGCGCGTCCTTGTCGCCGACCTCCCGGTGCCGCACGCAGGGCCCGACCAGGTGCTGGTCCAGGCTCACTACACGCTGATCAGCTCGGGCACCGAGATGAGCACGCTGGCCAAGACCCCCACCGAACTGGTCCGCCAGACCCTCTCCGACCCGTGGATGCGGAACGTGGTCAAGCAGACCATGCTTGCCACCGGCCCGAGCCAGACAGTCCGGCGGGTATGGCAGGAGATGGTCACCCCGCGCGAGATCGGCTACAGCGGCGCCGGGACCGTGCTGGCACTCGGCGACAGCGTGACCGGGCTTGAGGTCGGCCAGACCGTTGCCTACGCCGCCAGCGGCCACGCTGAGGTGGCCGCCCCCTCGATCAACCACGTGGTTCCCGTTCCGGATGGCGTGGACCTGCGGCATGCGGCCTTCGTCACCGTTGGCGGCATCGCCATGCAGTCGCTGCGCCGCGCCGACCTGAGGTTCGGCGAGACCGTCGCGATCTATGGCCTCGGCCTGGTCGGCCAGCTCTGTGCCGCGATCGCCAAAGCGGCCGGGTGCGTGGTCGTCGGCATCGACATCAATCCCAAGGCGAACGAGCTGGCCACCGCCGCGGGCGCCGAGCTCGTGGTCAACCCGTCCGAGGGTGACTGGAAGCGGCGGATCAGCGATTTCACCGGCAAGAACGGGGTCGACGCCACGATCATCTGCGCCAGCTCAGACTCGGCGGAGATCATTAACGGGGCCATGGAGATCACCAGGCGGCAGGGTCGCGTGGTCATCGTCGGCTACGTCAAGCTGGACATCCACCCGAAGAACTTCCTGTACCGCGAGATCGACCTGCGCTACTCCCGCGCGTACGGCCCTGGCAGCTACCACGCTGGCTACGAGAAGGGCCGGGTGGACTACCCGTTCGGGTACGTGCGGTGGACCGAGAAGCGCAACCTGGAGGAGTTCATCCGCCTGATCGCCACCGGGGCTGTTAACCCCGAGCCGCTGATCGCCGGGGTGTACCCGGTGGAGCAGGCCCAGGAACCGTTCGACGCCATCCGCCAGCACGCGCTGCCCGGAGTGGCCGCGCTGATCTCCTACGGACCCGACCCGGACCGCAGCCGGACGATCCAGGTCAGCCAGCGGCGCAAGCGCGACGGCAAGGTCGGGATCTCGCTGATCGGATTCGGCAACCACGTTCTCGGCATGCACCTGCCGAACCTCAAGTCGCTGCGGGACGCTGAGCTGCGCGGCATCGCGTCAGCGACAGGGCGCAACGCCTCGGCCGCCGCCAAGGGCCTCGACGCCACGATGATCACCACCGACGTGGACGAACTGCTGGCCGACGAGGGCACCGACGCGGTGATGATCTGCTCGAACCAGCCAGAGCACTACGGGCACCTGCGGGCTGCGATCTCGGCCGGCAAGGCGGTGTTCATCGAGAAGCCGATGGTCACCAAGCTGGAGGATTTCGCCCGGCTGCTGCGGCTGATGGAGGACCAGCCGACCCTGGTCACGCTGGGCCTGAACCGGCGCTACTCGCCCCTGGTCGACGCGCTGCGCTCGGCGCTGAAGTCACCGCCCGACTACGTCGAGTACATGATCGCCAACCCGCCGCTGCCGGCTGATCACTGGAGCCTGGACCCTGTCGACGGCGGCGGGCGCCTGGTCAGCGAGGGCGAGCACTTCATCGACCTGTGCAACCTGCTGATCGGCAGGCGGCCGGTGTCGGTGACAGCCCGCGCGCTCGGCAAGCAGCCCGACGATCTCCGGACGCTGTGCAACTTCTCGGTGACCCTGCATTATGACGGCGCGGCGGCCACGGTGACCTTCAACGAGTCTGGCGTGCCTGGCTTCCCGCGGGAGCGGATCTCGGCGTTCGCCAAGGGCCAGGTGGCGATCCTCGACGACTTCGGCAAGCTCACCGTCTGGGGGCAGGGCAAGCCGCGCAGCCAGGGCAGCGGCCTGCACAAGTCCATGGGCCACGCCGAGGAGCTGGAGCAGTTCGTCAAGGCGGTCAAGGGCGAGCCCAACCACCTGCTGTCCTGGGAGGGCTCGTGCCTGGCGACGCTGTGCATGTTCGCCGCTCAGGAGAGCATCCGCCTGGGGGCTGAGATTGACCTGGACCAGTTCCAGCGCTCGCTGCTGGACTCCGCGTCTGCCGACGCGGATGACTCAGCGGAGGACGCCGACACAGTGGACCCAGCCGCTGATGCGGTGAAGGCGGACAACGCCGCCGCTGCGGATGAAGCTGCCGTCGCGGATGAAGCTGCCACGCCCGACGACGCACCTGTGGTCATCGACTGAGCACAGCCAAGGCCAGTTCCGGGCCGGACGCCTAGGTCGCGGGCGGGGCAGAGCCGGCGGGCGCGTCCTGAGCGGAGCCGGCAGGCGCCTCCTGGGCAGCGCGGAGCTGCCGGAGCTTTCGTCTGCCTATCAGGCCCACAGCGACGCCGCCGGCAGCGGCGTCGGCCACCACCGAGAGCGCCCGCTGCACCAGGGCCACGGTGAGCGCGATCTTGATGGTCGTCTGGGAGTGCAGCGCCGCGATCATCACTGCTTCGCGGACGCCCAGGCCCGCCGGGGCGAAGATGGCCAGGAACCCCACCGCCCAGGACAGGGAGTAGGCACCGATGGACACCAGCAGCGTGCCCTCCCGGTCGCCGGCAAGCTGGCGCATGAGCACGTAGATCATGAGGCCGTTGATGGCCCACGCGGCGAGCGCCCATACCATGATCCGGGCGAGGCCCCGGTAGCTTATGCCGTCACCGAGCTCTGGCTGGCGTGACACTCGCAGCACCAGGCGCAGCATCCGGTTCAGCACTGGCGGCGACAGCGCCGCGATGCCGATGGGGATGAGGAAGAGGATCCAGAAATACTGGGCAACCGACCCGGCACTAGCGAAAGGCAGCGTGACAGCCGCGACCACCAGTCCCGAGCAGGTCATCACCGCATAGCAGATCAGCACGGACACTGCCGACCGGCTCCGGGGAATGCCGCGGTCCGCGCCTAGCTCAGCCTGAACCAGCACGGGCCAGATGCTGCCGGGAACGTACTTCGACACATTGCCGATGAAGTAGATGCGCCAAGCCTCGGCCACAGACAGCGGCGACCCGAGGTCGGCGATTATCTCCCGCCAGACCATCAGGTTGAAGAACAGCCCGCCGATGCTCAGCGCGAACGCCAGCAGGACAAAGGGCAGGCTGAGCCGCCGTGCCTCATGCCAGAGCGTGCCCGCCTCGTTCACCAGGGTAAGGCCGAGGAGCGCCAGCACCACGGCCAGGAACCCGTACCGCACCGATTTTGCCCGCATCAGCCGCAGGAGCGGGCCGAGCCACCGGGAGACCAGGGATCCGCCGGCCGCCCCGGCGGCTGGAGCCGACTCAGCAGCCTCTGCCGCCCCTTCCACAGGGGGAGGCGAGCTAGCCGGTGCCGGGGTTCCGGGTGGCCCGGGTGAGCCAGGGCGCGACATTCCTAGCTGGCTGGCTTTCTCAAGTGAGACCTCATTCAAGGCAATCAACGTAGCAGCGCGCGCAGCAACCAGCCGGGACGAAGCTGGCTACGGCCTGCTCATAACGACGATAACCAGGCCCGCCACGACCAGGAGCGAGCCCGCCCAGGTCAGTATGTTCGCACGCTCGTGCAGTACGAGGACGCTCGCGGTCAGGATCCCGATGTAGCCAAGAGCGTTGAAGGGGTACGCCACGTTCAGTGGCACCCGGGACAGCGCGGCCAGCCACGCTACCGCGGAGACAGCGAACACGACCAGCCCGATCAGCACCCACGCTGAGGTCGCCGCGCTGACCACCAGCGACCCGCGCGTGGCGGAGGCGCGGGACGTCGCTACCTGCATCCCGTGCTTGAGCATGATCTGCCCCACGGCCGCCAGCGCGACCGCGAACAGCACGATGCCAACATTTACTAGCGTCAACCGGCGCCTCCCAGATGTCGTGCCGGCGGGTTCCGCCTGGACATGCTGCCCTGGCGCGGGGCTCCCGCCCGGCGGGACGGGCGGCGACGCCACCCGAGTCCCCCGGCGCTGCGGATCGCCCTCGTCAGATGGCTTCGACATGCACAGCTTCCTGCGCGTGCGGCGTCAGCCGCAGGACGTACTGGTAGCCGAACAGGGTCGGCCGGGTGCGGACAAGGGTGCGGTCGAACCAGCGCAGCAGCCGCAGCCGGGACCCGTCGGTCTCCGAGATCGTCCCGAGTGGCAGGCCGGTGGCGTGCTCCTCCAGGATGTCGAACCCGCTGGCGCGGACCACCCGGCGCAGCGTGCGCCGGGTGAAGAACCGCAGGTGCGTCTCGTCCAGGATGCCGCGGCGGTCGTAGCCAAACAGGCCGGCCGCTACCCGGAACCGCGGGTACCAGTGCGCGAAGTTCGGGACTGACAGCAGCAGCTGGCCGCCTGGCCGCAGCACCCGGCACATGTCGCGCAGCACGAGCTTCGGCTGTGACAGGTGCTCGATGACGTCCGCGGCAACGACGATATCGAAACCATCGCCCGCCTCACCCGGGATGCCGTCCTCGAGGCTGGCCTTGACGAAGTGGTCGGTCCGCTCCCGGACGCCCGGGATCTCGATCAGGTCCACGCCGGTCACATGGTGACCAGCGGCCCGCGCATGGGCCGCGAAGTGACCGCCGGAGCAGCCCAGGTCGAGCACGCGCGACGCTGACATGCCGCGCATCATGCCCAGGATCACCTCGTGCGAAGACCCGTCGCCCTCCTTGAACGCGTAATCCCGCGGCTTGGGCACCCAATCCGAGGTGCCGAACCCCTTGCGGACCAGGCGGTACTCGGCGACATCCTTGATCACGTCCTTGGCGTAGCGCATGCCGTTGACGTAGCAGATCTCGTCACCGTAGTAGGTGGGGATCGGGATCTCCTTGAACGTCTTCCCGGCGTCGAGAAGCTGAACGATGATCTGGGTGTCGAAGTCGAAGTCGTCCGTATTGTGCGAGAACGGGATGTCCCGCAGCGCGCGCGTCGTGTAGGCGCGGTACCCGGAGTGGAACTCGGTGAACTGGGCGCCGAGCATCTTGTTCTCGGTCCAGGTGAGGATCCGGTTGCCGAGCAGCTTGTACATGGGCATCCCGCCGCGGCGGGCAGCGCCCTTCTCCATCATCCGCGAGCCCATGACCGCGTCGCACTCGCCGCGCTCGAGCGGGGCCACCATCTCTGGCAGCATCTCCGGGGCGTACTGGCCGTCTCCGTGCAGCAGGACCACGATGTCCAGCCCGCGCTCGATCGCGAGCTTGTAGGCGGCCTTCTGGTTACCGCCGTAGCCGAGGTTCTTGGTGTGGCGCACGACCAGGGTCGGGGGGGTGTCCGCACGCTCGGCCCAGGCCTGCCCGTGGGCGAAGGTGTCGTCGTGGCTTGCGTCGTCGAGCACGATAACCTCGGCGATCCGCTCCCGGAAAGCCGGCGGGATCCGGTCCAGCGTGGCAGCCAGAGTCGACTCGGCGTTGTAGGCGACGACAAGGATGCCGATACGGGAAGAGCCGTGCGTATTGTCGCTCACTGTCCCTGGCTTTCTGGCTCGCGTGGCTTGCGCCAAAGATAGTACGACCTATCAGACTCCGCCGAGACAAGGATGACATGACCTGCCTGGCCAGCTGATCCGGCGATCACAAAGTACCCACCGCACCCTATGATCTCTCGCGTGAGCAGCCCAGGCCGAGTGTCCGAAAATACAGCGGCGCCAGCCGTCGCCCGCCAGCGTGGCCGCGGCCACGCCGCGGACTGGCTCGCGGTGGCCTTGCTAGTGGCCGAGGCTGCTGTGATCGAGTACTTCCTGCGCCATCTGCTGGGCAGGCCGTTCTACTACGACGAGGCGTGGCGAGCGTACGAGGTCTCGCAGGGACCGGGGTTCCTCGGCCACATCAGCAGCGCCGTAGGCCCGCTTTCGCTGGGCTGGCTTGGCATCGAGAACGTGGCTCGCCTGGTGATCGGCAACACCGAGGCAGCCCTGCGGGCACCCATGTTCCTGGTCATGCCCGTGCTCGGGGTGGCCACCTACCTGCTGGCCCGGCGCTGGCTCGGCCGGGCGGTGAGCTTCTGCGTGGCCGCGCTGCTGCTGCTCAACCTGTGGATCATCAACTACGGGCTGCAGCTTAAGTCGTATTCCTACGAGGCGCTGTTCGCGGCCATCAGCGTCGGGCTGTACCTGCTGCTGCGCCACCCCGGCTGGCGCCCGTGGAAGCTGCTGTGCCTGTACGCGGCGCTGGGCCTGACCTGCGTCTTCTCGCTGCCGAACCTGTTCGTTGTGGTGCCGCTTGTAGCGCTCGACTTCGTCGAGACGCTGCGCGCCCGGGAGCGGGTGAGGCTGCGGATCTCAGGAGAGGCCCTGGCCGGGGTCATCACGCTGGCCAACTTCAAGCTGTTCTTGTCCCCGCAGGGCGGTGTCGCTGGGACCGGGTACTTCCTCAACCAGTACGCGCCGCACGGGATCTCCGCGTTTGTGCGGTTCACGGTCGATGGGCTCGAGTCCTACGTGCCGTCGATTATTACCGGCGTTGCGGGCGCGAACAACGCCGCGCCGTCCTACACGCTCGCGCCGCTGTACCACCACGTGCTCGCGGTCGGCCTGGTGATCCTTCTGGCCGCCGGCGTGGTGGCGGCGGCCAGGGACGCCGCAGGCCGGGCGCTGATAGTGACCGTCGGGGGCGCGCTGCTGCTGGAGCTGATCGCCTCGGCCCTGCACGAATGGCCGTTTGGCCTCATCCGGCAGAACATCTTCGTGTTCCCGATGCTCTACGTGCTCGGCGGAATGGGCGCGGTCTGGCTGGCCCGGATGATCCGCGGGACCCGCCGGGCCGAGGGCGGCGCGCCGCTCACGGACACCTGGTGGCGGGTCATCGCCATGATGCTCGCGGTCGTGATGCTCGTGGCCACGGTCGGCACCGGCAGCGTGGCCACCGCTAAGACGCTCGCCGAGTCGGGCAGGCTGCAGAACGGGCCAACCACTGAGTTCAACGGCGTGAGGGCAGCGGTCGAGCAGGCCCGTATGGCGGCCGCGCCCGGCGACCTGGTCATCATCAGGACTGCCCGGCCCACGCCGGTCTGGTACGGCACGGCTTGGCTGTACTACATGGACCAGTACGCGGGGTGGCCGGCGGCAGTCGGGCAGCGGCCCAGCATCCCCGCCCAGGACACGCTCTCGGTCGTGTACGTCACGCCGGGCGCGGTCGACCGGTTCCTCGCCGCTCACCCCGGCAGCAAGACCATCTTCCTGCTGGAGTTCATCATCCCGGGGAACACATTCCCCGAGTCCCTGCACCAGCAGTCAGTACACACGCTGCGCGGCTTTGGCTACTGCGCCACCAGCGACACCAACTACGTGCTCACCGGGCACCTGACGATCCTGAAGAAGTGCTAGGCGGGGCGTAGCGGTACAGCAGGATCGGGTCCGGGCCGACCGGGATGGCCGTCACCTTGTCGCCGGCGAGGTCCCGGTTCCACGCCTGGATCTCGATCTGCGTCTGGTGCGAGCGGATGATCCAGATACGCCCGCGAGCACCAGCCGGCTCTGCGGCGATCTTGGCCCGCGCGGTCGCCAGCGCGCCGGAGATGTCCACCGCCTGGCGCTTGGTCAGCACCACCAGCCATGGCACCGTGGGATACGCGATCACGTGGCCGTTCGGCCCGCCGCCAGCCGGGAACGAGGCCTGCGCCGGGTAGTAGTACGCGAACCCGAAGCTGGCCCCGTAGCTGACGATCACGACGTCGCCCCGCCGGTAATGACTCTCCAGGTAGGTGATCTCGGAGTGAACGTCCTCGACCGGTATCGAGTGAATCCGCATGAACGGGAGCGTGGCCGAGACCCACACGGCCAGCACGACGGCTGCGACCAGCAGTGGCATCCGGCGGTCGATCACCGTCGCCAGGTGCCCCACGGCCGCGACCGCGACCGCCATCAGGACGGGGATCATCACGAGCCAGAACGTTGACGTCCGCAGGTCCCCGAACGGGTACTTGTGCGCCCCGCTGGCGACGATGACGATCGCCAGGATGATCGGGAGCATCGCGGCCAGGGCGAACCGGCGCAGCCAGACCAGCGCCGCTATGCCTGCCAGCGCGCCTAGCGCATCCAGGGCCAGCGACCCGAAGCCCATGTAGGGCGCGAGGCCGTGGAACTCCTGGTGCACGAACGCCGTGGCGGCGGCGATGCTCTTGGTCGGCATGTAGAACGCAGCCCAGTAGGCGGTCAGCCTCGGAGTGATCTGCGGGCGGATCAGCGTCACGTAGATCACCGCGGCTACCACGAGCATTCCCGCCGAGGCAACCCCCAGCTCGCGGAGCCGTCGGTACTGCCGCTTTCCCAGGCACTCGATCGCCAGCCCCGCCATGGCGGCGACGCCGACGAAGATCACAGTGTTGGCGAACAGCATGCCGAGCGATGCCGTCGCCGCGATCGCGGCGAGCCGGCGGGTACGCCACTCGTTCTCCGCCCGCGCGACCAGGATCAGCACGACCAGGCAGGCGAACGCCTCGGCCGTGTACTGCTTCAGGTCGTTGCGCTCCAGCATGGCTGGCGAGAGCAGCGCGGCCGCGCCAGTCAGGATCCCGGTGCTGAACCGGCCCAGGCCAAGCTCCCGGCCGAACAGGTATCCCGCGGCCGCTGTCAGCATCGCGAACCCAAGCGGCACGAGCCGCAGCCGCTCCGGACCGCCGAAAGGCACCAGCCGGAGCAGGAACGTCCACCCCAGCGGGGTGCTCGACGACAGCGACGGCGTGAGCCCGATGTTCGCCCGGACCGTGTCCGCTACCCAGGCCTCGTCCACCCAGAACGACTGATGCAGGACGTAGCTGACGTCGTGAACGGCAAGCACGCACAGGGCTATGACAACGGCCAGGGTGATGTCGGCGAGGCCAGGCTTCCCAGGCGGCGATACTGCCAGGCGCCTGCGGCCCGCCTCCCGCGTTCCGGAGACTCCCGATGGGGTGCTGCCTTCCGGTGAGCTGGCCCGGCGGGCTTCAGGCTGAACCATGAGGCAGCGACCTTCGCAGGGACCCGGTCACGTGTCGCCGCGGGACCGGACGATGAGGTCGGCCAGAAGCGCGAGCGAGGCTATGAGCAAGCCGGTCACGAAGATCAGGACGGTGTTGACCGCGAACAGCAGTGGGTGGACCACCATGTCGAAGATGCCCTTGCCGATGCCCAGGACGATCAGGAACAGCGCTACCGGCATCAGCACCTTGAGCGGGTTGAAATACATCACCATCCGCAGTACCTGCAGGATGTAGCGGTAGGCGTCGCTGACGAACCTGAACTTCGATTTACCCGAACGCTTCGAGTACTCGATCGGGACGTAGCGCACGTCGTGCTGATTGGAAAGGAACGCGATCGTGATCGTGGTGACGCAGGAGAACCCGGGCGGCAGCAGCCGCATGTACGGCAGCGCGACCTGCCGCCGGAACGCGCGCAGCCCCGAGTTCAGGTCCGGGATCTTGTAGTTGGTCAGCTGCTCGGCCAGCTTGCGGATGAACCACTTGGCCGGCACCCGCAGCATCTTGTGAGTACCCTGCTCGCTGGTCCTCGCCCCCACTACCTGGTCGAGGCCAGGGTCCTTGTCGAGCATCTGCACGAACTCGGGGATGCGCTCGTTGGGGTACGTCATGTCGGCGTCGGTCCACACAACGATCTCGCCGCGGGCCCGCTGAGTGCCGATGCGCCGGACAGTGCCCGAGCCGCCGTTCCGGTGAAAGCGCACAACCTCCAGGTTCGGGAACTTGGGCGCCACCTCGACCAGCCGGGCGTACGTCTCGTCGGTCGAGGCGTCATCGAAGGCCAGGAGCTCGTAGGGATACTCACTGGCATCCATGGCTGCGCAGATGCGCTCCACCTCGGTGGCGACGTGCTCCTGCTCGTTGTAGCAGGGCAAGATGATCGACACGTAAGGCACAGGCGCCGACGGGGCGTTCACAGGCTTTGAGGCTACTACCGTTCCCGGCGTGTCAGTGCCAGAGGCGGCGGGTCCAGCGGTCATGACGGTGGCTCCGAGATCCAGATGGTCCAGCTGAACGGGACGTTGCTGGTGGGTGGATTGACCAGGGTGCTATTGTCCACCGTCGTCTGCAACCACAGGATCTGCTTGCTCGGGCCGCCATACGGTGCCAGCTGCGACTGGGCCGAGCCGAGCAGCACCGGCTGCCGGCCAGCCGAAGCGATACCGCTGACGACCTGCCGGATCAGGGCATGAGTCGGGGAGTCAATGCGCCCAGTCGGCACACCGCACATGCCCCGCACGACCTGCGTGAACCGGTCCGCGGTCGGGGCGTCGAGGATCACGACTGACGCATTGGCCGGGATGCGCCGGCAGATCCGGTAGACGGCCGCGTTCATGCCGTCGTATGCCCTCTTGAATGCCGTGCCGTCAGCGGCGACCTTCACCCCGACCGGGCCGCCGTCCCTGACCCGCAGGCCGTAGGTGGTGATCGTGGGCGGCAGCAGCAGCGCGGCCACGCAGCACACGGCGATGCCCACGTAGACCACCCGGTGGATCTCCATGGCCCGGAGCCGGCCGATGACCCAGCTCAGCCCCCAGACAGCCAGCAGGACGAAGCCAGGCAGCACCGCCGGGACGAGCCGGCGGCTGGCCCAGGGCTGGTCAGGAGTGATCGCCGGGTCATAGAGGGTCGTGACGATCGTCCACGCGAATGTGACGAGAGGCAGGATCCAGATCCAGGCGCCGCCCCGCAGGCAGCGCCGTGCGAGCAGGGCTGCCGCGAGCGTCGCCAGCGCCACTACCGGAACGCCGATGTACCAGAAGACCCAGTCCATGCTCATCTCGTAGTACAGCCGGGTCGGGTCAATCGGCAGGTTGTCGGCCTTCTGGAAGCTGGCTATGACGGACTCGACGGTGGCGTTCGACGACTGCCGGACCGTTTGCAGGTAAGGGCGGACGGTGAAGCCGATGATCACGACAACGGCCAGAGCGGCGGCAGCGTTGGGCAGCCAGCCCCAGCGCATCGCCGGGATGCCCCGGCGCCACAGCAGCGCGACGACAGCAACCGTCGCGAGGAGCACGATGACGACCACGATCCCGAGTGGTTTCAGCGATGACGAGATGCTGTCCACGTAGGGCCTGCTCAGGACCCACCCGTCGATGCCGCCGTATGCAGCGCCGACGATGAGCCCGGCCAGCAGCGGAAAGGCCTGCCGACGCCGGCCGAGCAGCAGCAGCCCGCAGAAGGGCAGGACCGGAAGGATGTCGCTCGCGCCGTCGATGCGCACCAGGAGGGTCAGGCCTAGCGCCAGCCCGCCGAGCGCCGCGATGACCCGGGCCGCGATCCCGTCGGAGTTGAGCGCGTCGATGACAAGGCACAGGCCGCCAAGGAACAGGATCTGCGTCAGCGGCTCGCTATAGGCCGAGCGGCTGGTCAGCTGCTCCGGCATCGAGAGCGCAAGGACGAGTGCCCCGAGCGGCGCCCACCGCGGTCCGACCAGCCTGGCAACGAGGCCGCCGAAGGCCAGCACCGCGCACGCGCCGAGCGCTGGTGCCACCGCCTCGGCCCATATCAGGCCACCAGCCCAGAATGCTCCCGCGAGCGTCATCGGCAGCCCGGCCATGAACTGCGGCACGATCGTGTTGCCGACCTGGTAGTAGGCGAAGCTGCTGAACGTGAGCCCGTTCGGGGTGCCGCCGAACGCCGAGGGATCGGCAGGGATCGGGAGCGAGCCGTGGTGTGCAATCCAGTAACCGAACTGCATGTAGGACGCTGGGTCGCGGGTCACGATGAGGAACTGCGTGTGGTAGATCAGCTGGTCGATGCCGAAGGCGCCGGCGACGGCAAGCACCCCGATCACTGCCCACCAGGGCGTCTGTGCCCGCTCTGGCGCGGACACGGGGAGCGCTCCGTGCGACCGGCCGGGAGTCCAGCGCAGGCCGAGCACCACGAGGACGATGGCCAGCGGGATCGATATCGCCAGCATCGGCAAGGGCCGGAAAACACCAGCGAGCAGCAGCGGCAGCGCGGGCAGCAGCCAGGCCGTCAGCACCAGCGCCGGGAGCACCGACAGTCTCCCGAGCAGCCGGGCGCCTGGGTCCGGCGGAATCGCCAGCTGGTCGTCAACGGTCGCAGCCACGTTAGACCCCGACTCCCGAGGCTGCGCCTCAGCCTTCATCCCGCGCCCTCAGCGCCCGCAGCCCCCGGGGAGAACTGCCGGCACAGCCCGGCGTCGGCCCAGTGCATGGTCAGGGCACTGCGCGCACGCTCGCCCGCGCCATGGCGGGCGGCGGCTCGCGTGCTTCTCACGACCATGCGCATACCCATGGCTGCGGAGACTACCGGACCGGACAGCGCCGCAGATCATTGATGGGCGGGTTATTTACGGCCTGCCCCGTTCTTTCCGGAGTGGGTGGCCTATACCGTCTCCATCCCGTAGCGGGCCATCAGATCTCGCTCGTCGTCCGGCGCCGGGACCTCGTCACGATCCCACAGCTCATGCAGGGCGGCGAAATATGCGTCCATCGCCGGGGCGTGGATCACCAGCAGCCGGGACTCGCGCTCGGCAGCGTTCCCGAATGTGTGCGGTGTGCCCCGCGGCACCAGCAAGAACCCCTGCGGCCCGACCGCTACTTCCTCGCCGCCGATCTCGACCGACACCAGCCCGTCCAGAACGAAGTAGCCCTCGGAGCAGTTGCCGTGCCGGTGCGCGGGCGGGCGCCGTCCGCCTGCTGGCAGCGTGCGCTCCATCAGCGAGAAGTCGCCGCCGTCCTGCTCCGCTAGCGCCTTGAAGAGCATGACGCTGCCGCGGGCGGTGTAACGCGCCACGCCTTCGCCGCGTCCCACGACATGGGCCGTCATCGCCCCACCTCCCTGACGCCAGCGCCAGGCGGCGCCTGCACGCTTCCCGAGCCTAGGGCTCCACCTGGTTCCGGGCAGCTGGCGAGCAGCGGCGGGGAGAGTGAGGCTCGCCACACTGCCGAAGGAATCCCAGCGGCCTGATTGGGCGTTCACTGTACGACGCCGGCTGCTCGCAGTGCGTTGCACACTCTCCCCTGCCCCTGAAGCACACGCGGCCGCCCGTCTTGCTGGCTGGCGGTTCTTCGCTGCTGTGAGGGCCTGCACGGTGATCAGCGCCTAACCCCCCAGTCCCCCCGTCGTGTCTTTGGGCCGAGTGAAGGGAG
Source organism: uncultured Actinomycetota bacterium (assembly GCA_963815375.1). GTDB lineage: Bacteria > Actinomycetota > Actinomycetes > Streptosporangiales > Streptosporangiaceae > JASHPR01. The sequence goes on from CAWFGX010000001.1 coordinate 1,833,915, forward strand.
TCGATGATGCGCTTCTGGCGTGCCGTTACCGGACAGACGAGCCGGCTTTCCAGCCGGACCCGAGCCGCCAGGACGATGAACTGGCACCGCGGCTGGGTGGTCGTGGCGGCGACAGCCGTGGTGCTGGCCCTGGGTGGCGCCGCGGCGGCGGGAGCCTTCAGCGGTTCTGGTTCCTCCCGCCTTGAGGCTCTGCGCGCCTCCGCGCCCAGGCCTGCGGCAGCGCCCGGCCTGCCGGCTACTCCCACCCAGCCAACCGCAGCCGCCCGGCAGGCCAGCCCCGCGGCCCCGGCCACAGGGACCGGGGCCACTACCGGCGCACTGCGTACCTCCTGCACGTCGGTGGCGCATGTCGGCGACTCGACCTCGGTGGACCTGATCTCGGACTCGACCCTTCCAGACCGGGCCCAGCAGCTGACCGCCCAGTACTCCGATATCGGCGTGCAGCACCTGCTCATGGATGCCTCTGGCGGGCGCTCGATCGTTGAGGAGATGCCCGGGCAGGTCAACGGCTACAACGTGGCCCGCAACTGGTGGAACCAGGGCTACCGGGGCTGCTGGGTATTCGCGCTCGGCACCAACGACGCGGCTAACGTCTCCGTCGGGTCCAGCGTCGGGATCATGGCCCGGATCCAGGAGATGATGTCGGCCGCCCATGGCGAGCCGGTCATGTGGGTCAACACGGTCACCCAGCTCAGCAGCGGACCCTGGTCCGAGGGCAACGAGCAGGCGTGGGACAACGCACTGGTCAGCGCCCTCGCGACGTACCCGAACATGCGGATCTTCAACTGGGCTGCGACAGCCCAGCCGGGCTGGTTCCTCTCCGACGGCATCCACTACAACTCTGCTGGATGCGCCGCCCGCGCCCAGGCGATCGCCGTCGCTCTCGCCCGTGCGTTCCCGGCGGGCAGCCACAGCTCCAGCCAGATCGTCGGCTAACCGGCGGGGTCATTCCCCTGAGCCGGCAACTCGGAGTAGCGTGCTGCCGCGCACTCGTGAACGGGGAGGGAATCAACCATGCCAAACGAGTCCTTTGTCACGCTGCCCGGAAGCAACCGTCGTCCGCTTCCGAGCGCTGAAGTAGTCGGGCCCGTCGAGGACACCGAGCGGATCGAGATCACGGTGGTACTACGCCGCCGCGCCGAGCTGCCCCGGGACGCGTTAGGTCTGCCAGTCCGCCTATCGCGCTCCGATCTCGAACAACACCATGGGGCCGACCCGGCCGACATCGAGCTGGCGACCAGCTCGCTGTCCCGGCTGGGCCTAGAGGTCACCAGCCAGGACGCCGGATCGCGCCAGATAAAAGTGGCCGGCCCGGCGTCGGCAATGGGCACTGCGTTCGGCGCTGACCTTTCCCTGGTCACCAGCCCGAGCATGACCGGGCCTGGAGTGGTAACTCACCGGGCGCGCGAGGGCTCGCTGCGGATACCAGCGCAGCTAGAGGGCGTCGTTGTCGCCGTGCTCGGCCTGGACACCCGGCCGCAGGCCCGCTCCCAGGCCAGGCAGGCCAGCCCGGCCGCGGCTGCCACGTCCTACACCCCGCCCCAGGTTGCGGCGGCCTACCAGTTCCCCACCGGGACCGACGGCACCGGAGAAACCATCGCGGTCATCGAACTCGGCGGTGGCTTCTCTTCCACCGACCTGGATACGTACTTCTCCGGCCTCGGCGTCCCAGCGCCGTCGGTCACCTCGGAAGGCGTCGACGGCGCCAGCAACGTACCCGGCCAGGACCCTAACGGCGCCGACGGGGAGGTGCTGCTGGACATCGAGGTCGCTGGTTCGGTAGCTCCGGGAGCGGCCCAGGTTGTGTACTTCGCCCCCAACACCGACCAGGGTTTCATCGACGCGGTGACCACCGCCGTGCACGCCACGCCGACGCCCACCGCGGTGAGCATCAGCTGGGGCCAGTCCGAGGACTCGTGGACCGCCCAGGCGCGGACCGCGCTCGACGCAGCCGTCGCCGACGGCGTGGCCCTCGGCGTGACGGTGTGCGTGGCAGCTGGCGACAACGGCAGCGGCGACGCCGTCACCGACGGCAAGGCGCACGTGGACTTCCCCGCGTCCAGCCCGCACGCGCTGGCGTGCGGCGGCACCAGCCTGCACACGGACCCGGCCACCGGCGTGATCCGCTCAGAGACAGTTTGGAACGACGGGTCCAGCGGCGGCGCCACCGGCGGCGGGGTCAGCGACACTTTCGCCCAGCCCGCCTGGCAGGCGAACATCGGCGTCCCGGTCCTGGCGGGCGGCAGCCCGGGACGCGGCGTCCCGGACGTCGCGGGCAACGCTGACCCGGTCACCGGCTACAAGGTGCTCGTCGACGGCCAGCAGACGGTGGTCGGCGGCACGAGCGCGGTTGCCCCGTTGTGGGCAGCGCTGACCTGCCGGATGGCACAGGCCGCCAAACGCTCGTTCGGGCTGATCCAGCAGTCGCTTTACTCGGGCGTGGCTTCAGGCCAGGCCGCGGCAGGCTTTCACGACATCACCAGTGGCAGCAACGGTGCGTACAGCGCTGGCCCCGGCTGGGACGCGTGCACCGGCCTGGGCTCGCCGAACGGGACCGTGCTGCTGGCCAGGCTGACGACGACGACAGACGGCCAGACTGGGACCGACGGCCAGACCTAGCTCTGCCTGCCGAGCGTTGCCGGGGCGCCGTAGCCGCGGAGCACTTCGGGGACGGCGACCGTGCCGCCCTCGTCCTGGAAGTTCTCCATGACCGATAGCAGGGCGCGGGCGGTCGCCCCGGTGCCGTTGAGGGTGTGCACGAACTGAAGGCTGCCATCTCGGCGGAACCGGATGTTCAGCCGCCGCGCCTGGTAGTCAGTCGTGTTCGAGCACGAGGTGATTTCCCGGTAACGCTCCTGAGTCGGGAACCAGGCCTCGATGTCGTACTTCTTGGCCGCGGGGGCACCGAGGTCGCCGACCGCGATGTTCATAACCCGGTACGGGACACCAAGGGCCTGGGCGATCTCCTCCTCATAGCCGAGCAGCTGCTCGTGGAACTCCGCCGACTGTTCAGGGGCGCAGTAGACGTACATCTCCACCTTGTCGAACTGGTGCACCCGGAACATGCCCCTGGTGTCCTTGCCCGCGGCGCCGGCCTCGCGCCGGAAGTTCGTGCTGAACCCCGCGTACAGCGCGGGAAGCTGGTCCTCCTCAAGCCGCTCTTCGGCGTGGATTCCTGCCAGCGCGACCTCAGCGGTGCCCGTGAGGTACAGCTCGTCCTTCTCCAGCTGGTAGAGGTTGGACTCCTCGGTCGGCAGGAACCCGGTGCCGTACATGGCCTTCTCGCCGACCAGGACCGGCGGGAGCACCAGCAGGAATCCTCGCTGCGTCAGGTAGTCGATCACGAACCGGTACAGCGCCATCTCGGCCAGCGCCACGTCCCCGATCCGGTAGGCGAACCGGGACCCGGACAGCCGCGCGCCCCTGGCCATGTCAACCCATCCGCGGGGGGAACCCAGTTCCAGGTGGTCGCGGGGCTGGAAGTCGAATCGCGGCGGCTCACCCCAGGTCCGGACCAGCTCCGCGTCGTCCTCGTCCATGCCGTCGGCAGCGGTGGGGTCGGGCAGGTTCGGGATCCGGGCCAGCAGCGCATCACGCTCGCGCGCCGCGTGCGTCTCCTCCTCGGTCGCCTCTTCGAGCTCGGCCGCAAGCCGGCGCAGCTCGGCCAGCTGGTCAGGCCCTGGCGGCCCTCCCTTTGACGACTTCTTCTGCGCCGCACGCAGCAGCTGCGCACGCTCTGTCTGCTCGCGCCACCGGACATCCGCTGCCAGCAGCGCGTCGAAGTCTTTTGCAGCTCCGCGCCGGGCCAGCGCCGCCCGGTACCGGTCAGGCTCCTGCCGGGCGGTCTTGAGATCGATCACCCAAACGAGTCTAGTGGTGCGGCCGCGACGCCGCCGATGGGTTTACCGCGGCTGGCTCGCTGGCCGCAAGGCGGTTCGCCGCCGACCGCGTGGCCAGCACCGAACCGCCGATGATCAGCACGAATGCCCCAGCCATCGCGAGCGTGAACTGCTCGCCAAGCACGCTGACACCGAGGGCCACGGCCACCGCCGGGTTGATATAGGTGATCACGCTGGCCCTCGCTGGGCCGACCTCAGCGATCAGCTGGAAGAAGAGCACGAACGCCAGGGCGGTGCAGATGACCGCGAGGCCGGCCAGCGCCGCGAGCACCCGGCCGGACGGCATCGAGCCTGGCCAGGTCAGGGCCGCTGCCGGAGCGTAGACGATCGCTGCGAACCCCAGGCACGCCGCGGTCATCGGCAGCGGCGGGAGGTCACTGAGCTTCCTCCCCGCGATCAGCGGCCCGATCGAGTAGCACACAGCGACCAGCAGCACCTCGGCGATCGATGTGGTGTCGCCGCCAGCGGCACCAGGCCCGGCCAGCAGCGCGACACCGCCAAGGCCGACCAGCAGCCCGGTCCACCGCACTGCACTCAGCCGCTCCGTGCCGCCGGTCAGCTTGCCGAGCACGACAACGATGATCGGGACCGACGCGATCAGCAGGCCGCTCATCGAACTGGACAGCCTGCGCTCAGCTTCGGACAGCAGTGCCCAGGGCACGATCATCTCAGCGGCCGCGAACGCCGCCAGCCACCCCCAGCGCCCGCGGAGCACTCCTAGCTGGCGCCGCTGCAGCGCCACTGGCAGCAGCAGTGCCGCGCCGACCGCGACGCGGGTCAGCACGAGTACCGGAACCGGCACGCCGCCGACCGCGACCTTGATCAGCAGGTACGGGATGCCCCAGATCACGCTCATCGCCGCGAACAGCGCCCAGCCCCTGCGGCTCACCCTCGCAGGCTACAAGCCCACCCACTCCGGCGACGGGATCAGGGTCAGGCGCACTCCGCTGCCGGCCTGATCGCCGCAGCCTTAGCCGTTGCCGCCGCCCTGATCGTTGCCGCCCTGACTGTTGCCGCCCTGACTGTTGCCGCCCTGATCGTTGCCGCCCTGACTGTTGCCGCCCTGACTGTTGCCGCCCTGACTGTTGCCGCCCTGACTGTTGCCGCCCTGACTGTTGCCAGCCCTGACTGTTGCCACCCTGACTGTTGCCGCCCTGGCCGGAGCCGGACCGGCCGGAGCCAGACCGGCCGGAGCCGGACCGGCCGGAGCCGGACCGGCCGGAGCCGGACCGGGCTACGGAGCTGTTGCCGCCAGGTGAGAGAGATTGCTGGACCGGTACGGCGACGCGCTGCCCGGCTGGCAGCCCAGGTTCGGCCGGAAGCTGGCACCCTGTCCCGCCGCAGTGAGCGGGCGCGGGCTGGGCAGTAGCGGGTGCGGGCACGGCACCAGCGGCATGCGGCGGGTCGAGCCTCAGCGTTACTCGCACCAGCAGGACCGACGTGATAACAGCGGTCAGCACGATCACGATCGCCGGGATGAGCACGAGCGGATGCAGGCGTAATGCCGCGAACACGTTCCTGCCGTTGACACGGGCCCAGTCGGCCAGGCGCGCGCGAGCGAGGCCAGCGGCCGATAAGCCCGGCCCCGGCCCCATGCGCGCGCCGGCCCGCAGTCGCCGCACCGCCGCCTTCCGCTGCGACGGGGTCAGCCCGGGCAGCAGGTAGATGATCACGTCCTTGCCGCGGGGCTCGGCCCGAGCATGTAACCCGCCTGGCAGGTCTTCGTACCGGATCTTGATCACGCGTCCAGGACACCTCGCAAGATCTGCCTAAAGACTCCAGCCGCAGATCGTGATCTCGGGTGGCGGAACCGTCTGATCATCCCGGTCTGCGACAACCGGTAGTAATCTTCTGGTGACCACTGGCGACAGCGTAGACCCTGGCCGATGGCAGGGGAATCCACGAACCGATCACTGGGCGCGAAGAGCCCCTTGACCGGGTGCTAAAGGCAGATATTCAGCAGCCCGAGATTCAGGCAGACTGCCGTCCCCCGAACCGGACTGACTTGGCGAGGGCGACGGCGCCGCCGATGGCGAGGGTTGCGGGGCCGGCGTCGCCGCAGGCGTCTGGGCTGGCGTCCCGGGCTGGGCTGGGGCCGGGCCGTGCTGCGTCGTGACCGTCGTGGACGGGACGCCGCCGGAGGTGCGCGTGGTCGTGCCCGGCTGGCCTGCCGGGGTGCTGTTGCCACGCCCGCCTCCCGGGCGCCGCAGACCTCCTGAGACCGCTGGCGACGGCCCTGGTATGACAGCAGGCGGGTTATGCAGCGACGGCCGGGGCCCGGTGGTCGCAGGCGGGCTAACCCTGACCGACAACGGCGTCCACAGCACTAAGAGGACGGTGGCGAGGATGATCACAATCGAGGGGGCCGCGGCCAGCGGACGCAGGTACAGCGCGGCAACGGCGCCCCTGGCCCGGATGCGAACCCAGTCGGCCACCCTGGCGCGCGCGAGGCCTGCAGCAGGCAGCCGGGGGCCCTTCCCCAGACGGGCACTGCTGCGAACCCGCTGCAGCGCGGTCCGGCGCTGAGCCGCCGTCAGCCCAGGCAGCAGATAGATGACGGTATCCCGGCCACGCACCTCGGCCCGGGCATACAAGCCGCCTGGTAAATCGGCATACCGGATCTTGATCACGTGCTGTGCCCATCGCCGCCGGAAGCTCACACTCCCGATGATCCGGGACCATCCCTGATCATCGACTCACAGTGACGAAGGTAACACGGTAGATAGCCGCAATCCCATCAGTACATGAAATTGCATTGTGGACAATTGCGCCTCGCACCGGACTGCCTCGGGCCCGGGTGGCTGCACTCAGCGCTTGGAAGGATCCGAGCTAGGCTCGCTGCAGCGAAACCGTGCCGGAACGGCAGGCGGGAGGTGGCATGCCGGACGTCGGCGCGACGGGCAAGCCCGAAGATCCGGCTGCTAGCACCGGTACCAGCCTGGCGCTTGGCGACGGGAGTGCAGGGCACGCTGATGGCCCGGCCGCGACGGGTCAGCACACGGCCATCCGGCGAACCCGTGCGGCCGGAGCCCCGCCCACCCTGCCCGCGCCGGGCGAGCGCGGCGGGCTGCGCACCGTCTGGGCCATACTCGTCGCGGTCGCTGGCGGTCTGGCGCTCGCCGCCGCCTTCCCGCCGACCGGGATCTGGCCGCTGGCAGCGGCTGGACCGGCGCTGCTTGTGGTCGCGCTCTGGGGCCGGAGCCTGCGCGGATCATTCGCTGTCGCACTGGGGTTCGGCCTGGCGTTCTTTGTACCGCTGCTGTCCTGGCTGATCAACACCGCTTGGTATGCGTGGGCGGCGCTGGCCATCGCCGAGGCCGTGATCTTCGCGCTGTTCGCGATCGCCCAGCGCCTGATGCTTAGGCTGCCTGGCTGGCCGGTGGCGGTCGCTGCCTGGTGGGTTGCGGTGGAGGCGTTCCGGGACCGGTGGCCGTACGCCTTCCCGTGGGGCCGGCTGGCCATGAGCCAGGCGGAGGCACCGACGGTGCACTGGGTGGCGTACGGCGGCCCCCAGCTACTGACGTTCCTCGTCGCGCTCACCGGGACATCCCTCGCCTGGCTGCTTCTAGCCGCTGCCCGTACCCGGCAGGACCAGCAAGACCGGCAGGACCGGTGGCGGGCAGCAGGACGTCGGCTGGCGGTGCCAGCACTCGCCTTCGCCGCAGTCGCCGGGGCCTGCCTGGCTGGCGCAGCGCTGCCGGCAGGCCAGTCGGCTGGCGCCCCGACCGCGGAGATTGCCGCGGTGCAGGGGAACGTGCCGCGCTCCAGGTCTCTGGCCAAGCAGCTTCGCGAGACCACCGTGACACAGAACCACGCCGCGGCCACCGAGCAGTTCGCCGCGCAGGTCGCTTCGGGCTCGCGGCCAGCGCCGGACATGGTGATCTGGCCAGAGAACTCCACCGACAATGACCCGAGCCTGGACCCAGTGGTCTACGGCACGATCGCGGACGCGGTCAGCGCGATCAACAGGCCCGTGCTCGTCGGGGCAGTGCTGCAGAACCCGCTGCGCAACACGGGCCAGCTCTGGCTGCCCGGCCGCGGGCCGGTCGCGATCTACGTCAAGCGCCAGCTCGTGCCGTTCGGGGAGTACATCCCGTTCCGCGGCATCATCAGCTCGTTCAGCTCGCTGCCGTCGCTACAGCCGGTCGACTTCACCGCCGGGCACAGGGCGGTGGTGTTCACCGTCGGCAAGATCAGGCTCGGCGACGTTATCTGCTACGAGGTCGGCTTCGACAATCTGGTGTCGTCCGAGGTCGGCGCAGGCGCGAACCTGCTCACAGAGCAAACCAACGACGCCGACTTCGAACTGGACGGTCAGCTCGGAGAGACACTGCAGCAGCTGGCTATGGCCCAGATCCGGGCCGTCGAGTTCGATCGCTCCATGGTGGTGGCCGGCACCACCGGGGTCAGCGCGATCATCCTGCCCGACGGGACCTTTGTGGCCCGCAGCCAGCCGTGGCAGCAGGCGGTGCTCGAGGCACGGGTGCCGCTGGTCACAAGCACCACTCTGGCCCAGCGGCTCGGGGAGTGGCCGGAGATCGCGTTCTGTGCCCTGGCCGTCGCAGCACTCGCCTGGGCGGTGACCCTGGAGGTCGCGAGGCGCCGGGCCGGGAAATCGCCCGGCGCCGACGGCGCCGCAGCGCCGACCGGCCAGATCTGATCCGCCCGGCAGCACCGCCTGCGCCGCCGCCGCCTCCCGGCAATGCCTGATCCGCGCACCCGCCGGCCCTCGCCCCCGAGGTTTTCCGTGGCGTTCGTGCGACTTGCCAGGCGGGAATACCCTGGGACGGCAACCCCGGGAGGTCTCGACGTGCGCGCACTTGCCCCTGCGCCCGCCCGCAGGCGCCACTGGCTGGTCATCGTCGCGGTGTGCAGCAGCCTCGCCCTGGTCACGACCGCCTGCTCTGGAGGCGGATCTGGGGGCGGCAAGAACGGGTCCGGCTCGTCCGGTCAGACTGGCAGCGGCGTGCAGGTGTCGATCACGCCGACCAACGGCAGCCGTACCGCAGCGCCCGACCAGGGCATCACGGTCACAGCAACCGGGGGCAAGCTGACCAGCGTCAGCGCGACCGGCTCCGGCGACCAGGTCACGGGGACGATGAACACGACCGGCACCGTCTGGCACAGCACCTGGACGCTGGAGGTGTCGCAGAGCTACACCGTCACAGCGAAAGCGTCGGGCGCGAACGGTTCTGTCACCAAGACCAGCAGCTTCACCACGCTCACCCCATCACAGACCTCTACCACGCAGATCTATGAGGGTGCTGGCGCGACCTACGGCGTGGGCATGCCGATCATCCTGTACTTCAATACACCGGTCACCAACAAGGCGGCCGTGGAGCGGGCGCTGCAGATAACCACGTCCAAGCCGGTCGTCGGTGCGTGGTACTGGGACGACCCGTGCAACATGGCGAAGGTGTGCGCGTACTTCCGGCCGCAGAGCTACTGGCCGGCGAACACCCAGGTGACCTTCACCGGCCACCTGAACGGCGTGCAGGTCGCCCCGGGGGTCTACGGCGACCACACGCTGACGCAGAGCTTCACGATCGGCTCGTCGCTGATCGTGGTCGCGAGCGCCACCTCGCACCAGATGCAGCTGTACCAGAACGGGTCGCTGATCGACACCTGGCCGATCAGCACTGGCCGGCCCGGCGACAACACTCCGAACGGCACCTACCTGACCATCGACAAGGGCAACCCGGTGGACATGGTCGGGCCTGGCTACAACATCCAGGTGCCGTGGTCGGTCCGGTTCACCTGGTCCGGCGACTACCTGCACGACGCGTACTGGTCCACCGGCGAGCAGGGCTTCACGAACGTCAGCCACGGCTGCGTCAACATGGCGCCAGCCGACGCCCAGGTCTACTACGGCATGGAGGTCCCCGGCGACCCGGTGACGGTCACCGGCAGCCCGAAGGCGGGTACCTGGGACAACGGCTGGACGATGTGGTTCCTGCCGTGGAGCCAGTGGCTGCAGGGCAGCGCGCTGCACGAGGCCGTCGAGGCCGGGGCAAACGGCAGCACGTTCGTCAGCGCATCGTCGGTCCCGGCGTCCCCGGCGGCGGCACCGATCGGCGCTCCGGACCCGAACAACAACACCTCGTCCTGATCTGCCTGCGGCCGAGGGTCCGCGGCCCCGGCTGACCTGCCTGCGGGCCGATGGCCGGGCAGAAGCCTGGGCGGCCCGGCTGACCTGCGGGAGCCGGACCTGGGTGGGGGCCCGTCGGCCGCAGGGATGATGGCCCGTCATACTTGGGGCGATAAATGATTCAGGAAATCCTCAGGAGGGGGGAATGCGGGCGAGGGCACCGCCCCAGGTGCCGTACCGTACGAGGCCATGGAGAGCTTCCTGACCCATGCGGGCTACGCCGCACTCCTGATCTTCGGCTTCCTTGAGGCGTGCTGCATACCCATCTCCTCAGAAATCACGTTCGGCTTCGCCGGCATCCTGGCCTTCGAGGGCCACCTCAACCTCGTCCTGGTGATCATCATCGGGTCGGTGGGTGAGCTGGCAGGCTCGCTCGTCTCCTATGGAGTGGGGAGGGTAGGCGGCAGGCCCCTGGTCGACCGGGTCGGGAAGTACGTGCTGATCACCCGCAAGGACGTGGACCGCGCAGAGCGGTTCTTCGCCGGCCGGGGGGCGTGGGCCGTGGCCGTCGGCCGGATGCTCCCGGTTATCCGCGCGTTCGTCTCACTTGTCGCAGGCCTCGTCGGCGTGCCCGTCGCGCAGTTCAGCGTGCTCAGCCTCATCGGCACCGTGGTTTACGCCACGGCACTTTCGGTCATCGGCTACGAGCTCGGCAGCGCGTGGAGCAGCATCTCGCACTACATCTCGGTCGGCGGCTACGCGCTCGTGGGTCTCATTGTGCTGGCCATTGTCGCGTTCATCGCCTACCGGCTGCGCGAGGTCCGCAAGGAGGCAGCCGACCAGGCGGCACAGGGGGAAGCCCCGGCCAGCCCGCCACGGGGCCCGAGGCACGCAACAAAGGACTAGAGCACGGGCCAATTAGCCGGTGGATCTATCGTCGCCAGATCACGCGGTCTCGGCCTGGAGGATCTCGACCACCGGGCGGCGAGCAGCAACGCGAGACGGAATAGCGGTGAGTCCCCCCACCACGACAAGGGTCCCGATCACGACGGCAAACAGCCAGGATGCCGGTGGAACGGTTGTCCCTCCACCGTGGCCCACAAGAGCGACGAGTGCGAGTCCTCCGGCGATGCCCAAGATGGATCCGATAAGAGCAGGTAGCATCTGCGAAGCAGACAGACCAAAGCTCACCTGCTGAGGGGATGCGCCGAGGGCGCGTGCCAATGCATAAGTATGTCTAGAGTCCTGCATCGTTGCCCGCGCAATGAAGACTGCGTTCACGGCGGCCAAGGCGATCAGCATGATCGTGATGACCAACATCACCTGGTTTTCACGGTCGGTTTTTGGATTGCTGAGCGCCGATGTGACCCCAAGCCGTTGGGCATTTAGATGGGCATGGGTACTCAAAACGGCGACGATTCCGCTGACCGTGACAGCGATACTGAACACGGTGAGCACCATCCGGCGCGGTCGGCGGGCGGCTGTTCGCATTCCGAGCAACAGCGGGACAGGCAGCCGCGCCGATGTCCTTATGATCCATCGCCGACGGCGGGGCGGACGGGCCGCATCGGCCAGGGCGCGCACCGTGCTCGTGCTAGCAGCGCGAATGGCTGGAACGAGCGTTGCCACGACCGCCACTGCCAAGGCCATAGCTACCACTATCCCGACGTTGGCAATGGTGAGGGACGGGGCACCGGCCGTACCGAGCAAACCGCCGCTGGGTTTGGTGAGCAAGGGAGCGACCAGCCAACCGACCCCCAAGCCGGCTGCTGCCGCGATCAGTGAGAGCAGCAGGTATTCGGCCAAGAGGACCGCAGCGACCAGGCCCGGCGTCCCTCCGACCGCCTTCAGGAGTCCCACCCGCCGGTTCTGTTCGGCCATCCGACCGCCGACGAGCACGGCCAGGCTCGCTACCGCGAGTAGTCCAAGCAGCAAGCTGCCCACCGTCAAGATCAGCTGTTCTTTCTGGACCAGAATGCCGTCACCCAGGCTGATCTGCTGCCAAGACAGCAGGGACGGGCTGCTCATGGAGTCGCTGTTGTACCTGTTGGCTAGGGCATCAGCCCGAGTTGGATCAGACATCTTCAGATTTAGGTAGTACGTGAGTGGTTCTTCGAATGTGGAGAGGCTCCGGGCATCAGCCTGAGAGGTCCAGATCAGGCCGGGGTTGGTGTTTTGCAGCTGCGCCGTATTCAGATCACAGCCCTCCGAGCAGATAACGGGATAAGAAGTGAATGCCGCGGTGACGGCGATGCCCACGACTCGAAAGGAATGATCGTTCAAGGTGATCGAATCGCCCGCCTTGATGCCGAGTGCCTCGGCGAAGCTCTGTTCGACCACAACGCCGCCGTCACGTAGCCAGGTTCCCTCGGTTACCTTCGGCTGGTCGACGGCGACCTTTGCCGTGTCGCGCCCTTCAATCTCCGCGGCAGCCGTCAGTCCCTGTGCACGCAGCACAGCCCAGGTAACCGGATACGGTCCGCTGTGGCCGACCACGCCAGGGGCGTGTTCCAAAGCACTCAGGGCGGCCAATTGGCGTTGGGTGACGGGCCTGTCGCGTTTTGGGTCGCCGGGTAGATATTGGCGACAATGTCGGGCCCGCCCGTCGCCGCCCGCGTCTGCTGGTACGGCTGGCTCGTCGCCCCGTGCAGGACGAGTCCCAGTGTGAGCGTGGTCGTCGCGGCCAAGATCGCAATGAGCAACATCACGGCTTCGCCCGGGCGCTGACGGAGATCGCTCGCCGCCAGGCGGCAGACAAGGAGAACCCGACCCATGGCTCAGCCCTCCAGGCCGGCCAGAGCACCGAGATGACCCGATGCGCCGCCGGTCAGCCTGGTCTCGACCGCTCTCACGAGTCCTTCGTCTTTGCCGTACTCCTTGCGAAGTCCTCGGGCGCTGAGGATGGGTGTGCCACTGGCAGTGCTCATGAGGTTGCCTTTCGATCGATCCAGCTCTGCTCGCAGGCCTCGAGCCACCGCAGGTCCGCCTGCATACGGAGGACGACGCCCTCGAGCAGGAGCGCGGCGTCCGACCGGTCCGGCTCAGCCATGGCGGCCCGCTGGGCGTCGCGCAGTCGGCGCAGCAGTTCCCGACGCTGGGCGTCCACGACGGAGATCGGGTCCGCCAGCCCGGCTGTGGCGGCCGCCACCAACTTCAAGTGAAACTCGGCCAGATCCGGTCTGGGCCAGCTCACCTCGGTGAGCCAGTCAGCCACTCGTTGCTGGCCAGCCGGAGAAAGCTCGTAGACCTTGCGGTCTGGACGGTCTGCCAAACCGGACGAGCGCTCGCAGGACACAAGACCCGCCTTCTCCAACCGTCCCAACGTGACGTAGATCTGCCCGGCATTGATGGCGTCCCCCAGCGGACCCAAGGCTTGGCCCAGCCGCGCCCGCAGCTCGTAGCCGTACGAGGGCTCCTTGGCCAGCAACGCCAGCACGACTTCCTGCTGCATGGATCTCCTAACGGTTAGCTATATATCTAACCGTTAGCCTTGGAGCTGTCAAGCGACAGGATTACGCACCGGCTGAGTCGTTGGGATCGGCAGAGTTGCTCCACAAGGCCACTTGCCGACGAGGCCGCCAGCAGCGAGGGCTTCTCGCACGTGATCCTGGACGGAAAGATCATCCCCTGTGACCGGTGCAAAGAGCCCGCCATCAGCGTCAAGGGCGAGGTCATCGACCTGTGGTACCGGGAACTGGACATCAACACCCGCAGCCGCAACGCCCTCCAGCGGTCCCTGCGCTGGCTCGGCGAACGCGGGTTCGCCCTGCTCAACCAGCGCTGGCGCACCCTCCAGCACATCACCGCCAGCCCCAGCAAAATCGCAGACATCGCCCGCGCCGCACTCGTCCTCACTCATTTCGAGCACGGTTACATCTCATGAATTTCTCTGAGATCACTTCACTGGGCCGTGGTGATAATTCACGGGCACCTCCGGCTGCATCAGGCTTCCCTTCATCCGCGCCTGAGGATTGCCCGTGCTCGCTAGAGCGGGCCGCGGTTCGGCTGAGCAGCCTCAGACCACGATCGCCTGGTAGATCATCTGGCGCAGTTGCGTCCGGATCGGGTACGCGCTCGACGGCATGAACTGGGTGCAGAAGCTCGCGGTCAGCTGCTCAGCCGGGTCGACGAAGAACACGGTCGAGGCCGCGCCGCCCCAGGAATACTCGCCCTCCGAGCCGAGCGTCTTGCGGTCAGCACCGTTGATCACGACCGCGAAGCCCAAGCCGAACCCGACGCCCCGCTGCGGCGACCGCGGGTCCAGCGGCCTGCCGAACGTGTCCAGGTCCACCCCGCCCGGCAGGTGGTTGCGGGTCATGTAGGCCACGGTCCGCGGGCCGAGCAGGCGCACGCCATCCAGCTCGCCTGCCGGGCTGTCCGGCAGGCCGAGCAGCATCTGGGTAAACCGGTGGTAGTCGGCCGCGGTGGACACCAGTCCCCCGCCGCCGCTGAGCATGTCCGGCCGGCGCCTGCCCACCCTGCCCATGCGCTCCAGCAGGAAAAGCCTGCCGTCCGCACCGGCCGTGTACAGCTCCCCGAGCCGGCCAGCGTCCGACTCCGGTGCCCAGAAGGCGGTGTCGGTCATGCCGAGCGGGCCGAGGATCCTGCTGGCGAAGAACTCGTCCAGGGGCTGGCCGGAGACCACCTCCACGACCCGTCCGAGCACATCCGTAGCGACCGAATAGTTCCACTCCGAGCCCGGCTGGAACAGCAGCGGCTGAGCCGCCCAGGCGTCGACGCACTGCGCAAGGTCCATGCCACGCGGCTGTCCCCACTCGAACCCGGCCTCGCGGTACATCGCGTCCACCGGATGCGTGCGGTGAAAGCCATAGGTCAGGCCGGAGGTGTGGGTCATCAGGTGCCAGATCCGCACTGGCTCCGTGGCGGGCACGGTCACCGGACGGGTGTCCGACCCCCCGGCGTACACACGGACGTCGGCGAACGACGGGATGAACGCGCTCACCGGGTCGGTCAGCTCGAATGCTCCGTCTTCGTACAGCATCATCGCCGCGACCGACGTGACCGGCTTGGTCATCGAGAAGATCCGCCACAGTGTGCTGGTCTCGACTGGCAGCCCGGCGTCGGTGTCGCGTGAGCCGTAGCAGGACACGTGCGCGAGCCGGCCGTGCCTGCTGACCGTGATCAGCCAGCCGGGCAATCGGCCCTCGTCGACGTAGCGCCGGTAACGCCGGTCGAGCCGGTCCAGCCGCTCCGGGTCCAGCCCCACCTCAGCCGGCTCTGCCTCCGCCTTGAGCTCGGTCACCGCACCCTCCTGTCCGTCCCGTGCTTGCGCCTGCTGCTCCGCCCTGATCCTCCAGCCCCGGGCGGCAGGCCGTCTAGCCCGCCCGAATCGCAGGCTCTCCAGCCCGGCCGGTACGATCCGGCGCGTGGGTGCCGAAAGCGATCGGGTGGCCGGGTTCGGGCACCTGGAGGACGGGCTGCGCCAGGCCGGTGAGTGGTACCGGTGGGGGCCCTACGTGAGTGAGCGGCAGTGGGGCACGGTCCGGGAGGACTACAGCCCGGACGGCGAGGCGTGGGACTACCTGCCGCACGACCACGCCCGGTCCCGGGCCTACCGCTGGGGCGAGGACGGGCTGGCCGGGTTCTGCGACATCGAGCAGCGGCTCTGCCTGGCGCTGGCGCTGTGGAACGGCCGCGACCCGATCCTGAAGGAACGCGCGTTCGGCCTGACCGGAGCCCAGGGCAACCACGGCGAGGACGTCAAGGAGTACTGGTGGTACCTGGACGCGGTTCCCAGCCACGTGTGGAACCGTTGGCGCTATCACTACCCCCAGGCCGAGTACCCCTATGAAGATCTCATTACACAGAACGCTCGCCGCGGGCGGACCGACCCGGAATACGAACTCATGGATACGGGCGTCTTCGACGACGGCCGTTACTGGATCGTCGAGGTGCACTACGCCAAGGCGGGCCCGGACGACATCCTGATGGCCATCCAGGCCACGAACGCGGGCCCCGAGGCAGCGACACTGCACGTGCTGCCGACGGCCTGGCTGCGCAACACGTGGTCCTGGGACGAGGACAGCGCGCACCCGGTCCTGACCGCCGGCAGCACGGGGCCAGCCACCACGGGGCCAGTCACCACGGATCCAGCCACCACGGGTCCAGGCGCGGCCAGGGTGCGCACCGACCATCCGTTCGGAATACCAATGGAGATCATCGCGGGCGCGGGTCCTGACGGCGCCTTGCCGAAGCTGCTGTTCTGCGAGAACGAGACCAACGAGGCCCGGCTGTTCGGGGCCCAGCCACCCGCGCCGTACCCGAAGGACGGCGTCAACGACCATGTGATCCGCGGCGCGGCCACGGTCAGCCCGGACGGGCGCGGCACCAAGTGCGCGTTCTGGTATCAGGTGACCGTAGCGCCGGGCCAGACCGCCGAGCTGCGGCTGCGGCTGCGCCCGGACAGCGGCGGCCCCGCCGCCGGCGACGCCATCGGCAGCGACTTCGACCGGGTAGTCGCGCTGCGGCGGGCCGAGGCGGACGAGTTCTACGCCGAGCTGACCCCGGCGGGTGCGTCCGCCGACGAGGCCATGGTGATGCGGCAGGCGTTCGCCGGGATGCTGTGGTGCAAGCAGTTCTACTACTACGACGTGGCCCGCTGGCTGAACGGTGACCCGGCCCAGCCAGCGCCGCCGCCGGGCCGGGAGTCCGGCAGGAACAGCCGCTGGC
Organism: uncultured Actinomycetota bacterium; assembly: GCA_963815375.1. Classification (GTDB taxonomy): domain Bacteria; phylum Actinomycetota; class Actinomycetes; order Streptosporangiales; family Streptosporangiaceae; genus JASHPR01. Next base: position 1,850,592 of record CAWFGX010000001.1, read on the forward strand.
GCAGTTTCGACGCGTTCGACATCATGTCGATGCCGGACAAGTGGGAGTATCCCTGGTTCGCAGCGTGGGATCTGGCGTTCCACTGCGTAGCGCTGGCGCACATCGACCCCGCGTTCGCCAAGTACCAGCTCATCCTGCTGTGCCGGGAGTGGTTCCAGCACCCCAGCGGCGCGCTTCCGGCCTACGAGTGGGACTTCGGTGACGTGAACCCCCCGGTGCAGGCGTGGGCGGCGCTCGAGGTGTTCGCTGTGGACGGCGCCCGCGACCTCGATTTCCTCAGCCGCGTCTTCGACAAGCTGCTGGTCAACTTCACCTGGTGGGTGAACAGGGAGGACGCGTTCGGCAACAACCTGTTCGAGGGTGGGTTCCTTGGGCTGGACAACATCGGCCCGCTGGACCGCTCGCACCTGCCGGTTGGCGGCACCCTGGAGCAGTCCGACGCCACCGGCTGGATGGGTTTCTACGCCCTCGCGATGGCCTCGATCGCGGAGGTGCTGCACCGCTCGGGGCAGAGGCCAGCGACCGATCTGGTGCTGAAGTTTCTCGAGCACTTCGCCGGCATCCGCGACGCGATCGACATCCAGGGCCTGTGGGACGAGGCTGACGGCCTGTACTACGACCGGCTGCTTACCCCCGCAGGCACAGCGGTGCCGGTGAAGGTCCGGTCCATGGTCGGGATGATCCCGCTGCTAGCCGTCGGGATGGTCGACGAGAGCACGCTGCGCGTGTCGCTCACTGTCGGCAAGCAGTTCGCCAGCCTGCTCGGCGCGCGGGGCCTCGACGACCCGGCGAAGCTGGCCGACGCCGGGCTGCTCCGCGGCGCTCCCGGTGACCAGCGGCTGCTGCTCAGCGTGGCGGATCCCGGGCGGCTGCAGCGGCTGCTGGCGAGGCTGTTCGACGAGTCAGAGTTCCTGTCGCCGCACGGCCTGCGGGCGCTGTCGGCCTACCACCGTGACCACCCCTACGAACTGGACGTCGAGGGTGTGCAGGCCAGGATCGACTACGAGCCCGCGGAGTCGACCACGCCCATGTTCGGCGGCAACTCCAACTGGCGCGGCCCAGTCTGGATGCCCCTGAATTACCTGGTGATCAGCGTGCTGTTCCGCTATCACCGGTTCTTCGGCGACGACCTGACTGTCGAGTGCCCGGCCGGCTCTGGCCGCCGGCTTACCCTGGACCGCGTCGCGACTGACTTGCAGGACCGGCTGATCTCGCTGTTCGTACGGGGGCCTGACGGGCGACGGCCCTGCTTCGGCGGCGTCACGCGGCTGCAGGACGACCCGGCCTGGCGGGACAACCTGGTGTTCAGCGAGTACTTCCACGGCGACAACGGCGCCGGGCTCGGGGCGTCGCACCAGACCGGATGGACTGGCCTGATCGCCGACGTGATCCGCCGCCGCCACGGCGCAGTGCCCAGCCTCGCCGACATCATCGCCGGTCTCATCGACAGCGGGCCGTAGCGCCGCCTCGGCTCGGCATTCATTAGCCGGGTATCGCCTCAGCAAATACGGCTGACAGGATTCCCCGCTAATGGGCGACCATCACAAACGGCTGACCTGCCCGCGCGATGATGGGAGGCATGGCCGATCTCTCAGATGCCGCGCAGCGGGCTACAGCGCTGCTTTCCCAGATCGCTGACGGAGACTGGACCCAGGCCCGCGGTGACTTCGACGAGACGATGGCGGGCGCCCTCGATGATGACGGGCTCGCCACCTCGTGGGCACAGGTCACCACCGAGTCCGGCCAGTACCTGAGCCAGGGGAATCCGGCCGTGACGCACTCCGGTGCCCTCACGAACGTCACCGTGCCGCTGGAGTTCGAGGACGCCACGATGTACGGCCAGGTGTCCTTCGACCCCGACGGCAAGGTTGCCGGGCTGCACTTCCTGCTCAGCGACCCGAACGAAGGCCCGGACCCGTCGCTGCCGGCCCGCCTGGTTCTCCGGTGCTCCAACGGGCACCTGTACACCGCGGCCCGGGACGCGCTGCTGTACCGGTCGATACATTTCGGCACGACGCAGTTCCGCCCCTGCCCGGTCGACCACAAGTGGCGAACAGCGAAGTTCGTGGACCTGAACACGCTAACCCTTGCCGAACTGGAGGAAGCCCAAAGCAACTCTGTCTGACCGATGCCAGCGCCAGTGCTCAGCCGGGCCAGGAACCGGTGCTGTAGGCGGTGACGGTCCCGGTGTACTTGCCGCCCGTGCAGTCGGCCGTCGGGCACACGGGGAACGACAGCAGGACGTTCCCGGCCAGCGTGAACGACGGCTGGTTGTCGATGCCGGCCGGATACGTGGTGCCCGGGCCGTAGGACATGCTCCCGTCCGACGCTGACAGCAGCGCCAGGGTCATTCCAGTCGTCCCGATGTCGTCACCGCCGGTGCCACCCACGCTCTCGATCACATCGATCACGCCGTTGGGGCCTGCGCCGATCACGCTCACCGGGAAGAGGGCGTTGTTCGGGTCCTCGCCCTGGATCTCACTGTGCCGATTGGTTGACTGCTCGCCCCAGTAGATGGTCTTGTACCAGCGCAGCCGGGCTGTAGTGAGGTCGATCGCCGCTATCTGGTTGACCTCGTCGTTATTGCGCAGCAGCAGGTTCTGCCCGATGTACAGGGTGCTGCCGCTGATGGCCATGCCTGGCGGGGACAGCCCTTCGCTCAGGTTCTCGATGTAGTTGTGGGCTCCGGTCGAGGTCCACGGCAGCGTGCGCTGTTGCACCCCTCCAGCCGGGATGATGATGACGTCAGGCGTCGCGGGTGCGGTCGGGGCGCCCGTGCATCCGGACAGTACGTATCCGTCTGCGGCCCACAGCGTGGGGTAATCAGAAGCCGCCACGCAGGATCCGTCCTGCAGGCCGGTCTGGGCGAGCACGGAACCGTTCTGCAGCGCCATCTGATACAGCTGGTCATCGCCGTTGGCGCAGTGGGTGACCGCGTAAATCCACGGCCCCGTGATCGCGGCGTCTTCTACGTCGCAGCCGACGGCCGGGATGCTCTTCGACGCGCTCGACCAGTCGAGGGCGCCGGTGGCGAGGTTGCGGACCTGTAGCGGCCCACCAGCGCCGTCCCTGGCGGCAGTCACGACGTCGAAACGGCCGTTACCCGCCCAGAACTGGGCCCCATCGGCAGACGCCACGCTCGGCGGCAGATGCCACAGCTGGCGGCCGGTGGCGATGTCAATGCCGTCAATGCCGGCCGGTCCACTGCCGTATGTGTAGTCGAACACGCCAACGCCGTTGTCAGTGCTGGCGCTCAGCCGGAGGATTGAGGGATACGCCTGGCCAGCCTGCCCTTCCGGGCCGGCCAGCAATGACGACGGAGCCTTGGGAGTGTGCCACTCCCAGGCGACGCGCCCGGTTCGGAGCCCGTAGCCAGCCAGCACCCCGTTGCCCGAGCACGCCACGGCCAGCCCGTCCGCTATCCACGGCATGCCGGCGCTGGAACAGCTATCCCCCACCAGGCTGTGGGCCGTCCACATCGTCGCGAGCCCGCTGGTGGGCGGGCCCGTGCCGGAACTCAGACGCACCCCCAGGTACGTTCCTCCAGCGACCACGACGACAACGGCGGCCACAATGGCGGCCAGCCGACGGGTCGGCCTGCGACGGCGCTGGTCAGCGGCCGTTCCAGCTGCCTCCGAGGTATTCACATGTTCCTCCCGTGTCCTGGCCCCAGAACTACGCAATCGCCATTTCATGCCATTACCGGGCATTACTGGCCAGAAATTACCAGGCCACGGTAGCGACCCGGTAGCACTGAACTAGCACAGGCGGTCCGGAGCTCCCCGCACACCCGCGCGGCATTGTGCTGTTACCACAGCCCGGGCACCATCACCGCCTTGTCAGCGCCCCGCAACCCCAGCAGGGGCCCCGCGCTGCGGCTGCGAGCGCCGCCCAACCCCCAAAGCAGGGACCACACGCCAGGGCTGTCTACTCGGCGCTCAGGGCTTCCCGTTCTGGCCAGAACGGATGTCGGCTGGCCGGAAGAAAGCTTCCAGCCGTGCCTGGCCGGGACTGAGATCCAGCCAGGCGCCGGTAAACGAGAGGATCGCGATCGCGGCCGTCGGGTACTTGGCCGCCACCCTGGCCAGGGCCGGTGCCTCCGCGGCTGCAGGATGCTCGCGGGCGAGGTCGAGGGTCAGCAGCTGCATCGCAGGATCGTGGCCGACGATGAGCACGGACTCGATCTCCAGTGGGGTCTGCCGGGCCAGGGCCAGCAGCTCCGTGCTGGTCGCGTGGTACACCCGCGGCTCATAGCTGACAGGAGGGCTGGCGCCCAGCGCCTGCTGCACAAGCTCCCAGGTCTCGCGGGCGCGCCTGGCGGTGGAGCACAGCACGAGACCGGGCACGTGGCCCGACGCGCGCAGCCAGCGGCCTGCGCCCGGGGCGTCCTTGCGGCCGCGGGATGCCAGCGGGCGTTCGTGGTCGGCAACGCCGTCAGGCCAGGCTGACTTCGCGTGCCGCAGCAGCATCAGCCGCCGGTCACCCGCCATCGCTCCGGCCCCTATCCGGCTCCCTCGACCAGCACGAGGCTGCCCGTTGAGGTGCGGTGGCGGATCGCCATCGCTGCCTGGTAATCCTGCGACTCGTGCCACCGCCGGGCGTCGTCGGCGCTGGCGAACTCGATTATCACCAGGCGGCTGGGCTGCCAGCCGCCTTCCAGCGTCTGATGACTGCCGCCGCGGACAAGGAACCGGCCGCCGTACGGCTCCAGCGTGCCAGGCACCAGCGCTATGTACTCCTGGTACGCCTCCTGGTCGTGGACGTCGATGTCCGCGATCACGTACGCCGTCATTCCGGTCCCCTTTGGCTGCTCAGCCCGCCAGGCCGGCGCCCGCTGGCGCCTACGGGGCGGTGGTGGGAGGTCGCCGCCGCCCGAACACGAAGTACGCCAGCGGTATCACCCCGGCGGAATTGACGATCATCGACAGGGCCCAGGCCGGCTTCGGGCCACGGATCTCGCTGCTGGGCCGACGCCGGAGGTCGGCGAGCACCGCGGCCTTGAGCCCTGCTTCGGCGAGTGCGGCGGCCACGATCACCGCGCGGGTACGGGGGGACAGGTCTTTCCACCGCCTGGGCATACCCGGGAGTCTAGCCAGTCGGATAGACGATCATGCCGCCTACCGAGGTGGCGTGCAGGCCCATCTTGCTGAACACCTGCATCCAGGGCGCTGACCAGGCGCGCTCGACAAGTATGGCGCCGACCCCTGCCTGGCGGACGTACGCGCGGAACCGCTGCTCCGCGGCCGGGCTCGGCGTCATCAGCTGCTCGACCGGTGGTGGCAGGGCTGTCGCGTCCGTGAGTCCCGCGTTGATGAAACCGCCGGCGATGCGGAAGTAGAAGTCCGTGTCAGCCTGGAACAGCATCCCGGCGTTGCCGCGGTCCGACACCACCACCACGATCTCGCCGGGACGGATGTAGTTCCGGTACTCGCCGCCGCTGATGAACGCCGGGAGAGCATCGGTCGGCCGTGCCGCCGCGCCAGCACTGCCAGCGGGAATGATGTTCCCCTGGGAGGCGTGCGGCACGTACGCGAGAATGGCCCCGACGACCGCCAGGCCGAGAATCCAGCGCGCTCCCAGCAGCAGCACATTCTTTGCGGGCATTGCGAGCCACAGCGCGAGAATGATCGCGAGCACCAGGTAGCCGAAGAGCATCAGCCGGGCCGGCTCGGCGCTGCGGGCGAGCGGCAGCGACCATAGCGGGGCCCACGGCAGCGCACCGAGCTGCCTGGTGCCGGCGACCGGGCGAGGGCCGACGGTGAGCACGACGATGAGGACGAAGACGATTACCAGGAGCCGGGTAAGCCTGCTCGACCAGGTAAGGGCGGCCAGGCCCAGCACGGTCAGCAGCAGCAGAATCCCCGATACCGGATGCACCACATAGTTCAGGTTCAGCGAGTTCGCGGGGATCGCCTTGGTGAACCCGGCCTGGTAGTGGTGCAGCGCATAGAGCGCGTACGGCGCTGCGAGCACGACCGCCAGCACCCAGGCGACAGCGGACAGCCGGGCCAGCCTCACAATGGTCCGCCGCTGCTCGGGCCGGGCCAGCGCGTAGCCGATCAGCAGACCGGCTGCCCCGAGCGCGGTCATCTCCGCGAACGCCTCGTTGAACACGTAGAACTCGGCCGTCATCGTGAGCGCCATCAGGCCGACGAAGAGCCGATTCCCCAGCTTCCCGTCCCGCCACAGCAGCGCCAGGTACACCAGGAGCGGAAGCAGCATGATGAGGGCCAGGTTCGCCTGGCCCGCGCCGGTGTGACCGATCTCGTACGGGGAGAAGCCGTAGACGGCCCCGGCCGCCAGGGAGGCCCAGAACCGGCCGGTCAGCCGCCGGGCCACAAGGAAGGCCACCCAGGCCGAGGCCGGCGCCGAGAGCAGCAGCGTCAGGTTGAGCGCGGTAATCGGGCCGAACGCGGCGGTGACCGGGGCCATGACCAGCGCCAGCGCGGGGGTCGTGGTCGTCCAGGACAGGTCGAATCCGGCCGGTGCCCCGACCTGGCGTGAATACAGCGGGTTCAGCCCGTGTGACAGGGCATAGGGCCACCAGCGCAGACTCCAGACGTAGAAGTTCGGGTCCACAGTGGCCTGCCCGACCCGGGGCAGGCCGGGATCGCGGAGCAGCGGAAACGCGTACAGGATGATGAAGACCGCCAGGTAGGCCGCCAGCGCCAGCAGGCCCTGGAGAGCCGGCCGCATGCCGCGGGCACGCATGGCCGCCTGGGCCACGCCGGCTATCCGTGGCGGGGCGGTAGTGCGGTCAGCCGCGGGACCCGGCTCGTCCACCTCGCTCGCTGTCATCGCATCGGCATCGGCGGACGGCCACGGGGGGATGCGGCCGGCCGCCGGAAGCCGTCCGCCGTGGAGTCGGGTGCGTCGTCAGGCCAGCTGTCAAAGCCACGCGCCTCGCGCACCAGGTAGAGCGGCCGCGCCCTGGTCTCGTCATAGACCCTGGCGACGTACTGGCCGACCATGCCCATCACCATGAGCTGCACACCGCTAAGGAAGGCGATCGTCACCAGCAAAGACGCATAGCCGGGCACCAGGGGCAGCCCGGCCAGCTTCAGCGCAATCGCCACTAGCCCGTAACAGACAGACAGCACCGCGATCGTGAAGCCCCCGACCAGGGCGAACCGCAACGGCGCGGTAGAGAACCCGAGCAGGGCATCGGCGGCAAACCTGAGCATCTTGTGCAGCGGGTACTTGCTGGTCCCCGCGTGCCGGACATCCCTGTCGTAGGGCACTGCGGCCTGCCGGAACCCGATCCACGAGAACATCCCGCGGACGTACCTGTTGTGCTCACGCATCGACAGGAATGCGTCGAGGGCCTTGCGGTCGATGAGCCGGAAATCACCGGCATCCACCGTCTGCTCGACGCTGGCCACGCGGCTCAGCAGGCTGTAGAAACCGCTCGCGGTCGCGGTCTTGAACCTGGTCTCGCCGGGCCGGCGCTGCCTGACCGCGTAGACGACCTCGTATCCCTCCTGCCACTTGGCGGCCATCTCCAGGATGACCTCCGGCGGGTCCTGAAGGTCGGCGTCCATCACAACGACCGCCTGGCCCGAGGCGTTGTCCATCCCGGCGGTGATCGCGAGCTGGTGCCCGAAATTGCGGGAGAGCTGGATCACCTTGAACCGCGGGTCAACGCCGTGAGCGTCCACCATGAGCTGGTAGCTGGAGTCCCTGCTGCCGTCGTCGACAAGCACGGCCTCGGCCCGGCCGTCGAGCTTGTCCATGATCTCGCGTAGCCGTCTGACCAGCTCCGCGATCGACTCTTCCTCGTTGTACACCGGCACAACGATGGAGTACTTCAGCGCGTCCATCCGGTATCCCGTGCCCACATGACCTTGATTGCGTCCCGGCGCTAACCTGCAGGTTCTCGCCACGGCTGCCCGGGGCCTGGCGGGGCGTACGCGAGCAGGGCTAACAACTTACCCGAGAGCGGCCAGACCGGGTGCTGCGATGCCCTGCGGCCGGGCTGGTTACACCATAGCTAAGCCGGGCGGTGGGCACGCAGCAGCAGCGAAACGCCGGGCAAGGACCTGACCGGAAGGTAACGCTCGGCGATGATGACAGCAGTCAGCGCCCCGTTGACCAGCGGGGAAACCTCGCCGAGATCGCTTCCTGAGGAGAACTTCCTCCGGACAGCCACGGCCGGGCGGAGCAGCACGTTCCAGCTCCACATCGCGTCAATGGTCAGGCCGGCCTTCTCGATGAGACTGGCCAGCCCGGGCCGGGCGTACCGGCGCACGTGCCCGACCGCTGCGTCGTGCTCGGACCAGAGCGCCATGTCGCAGGGCACCGCGATCAGTGCTGTCCCGCCGGGCTGCAGGACCCTGGTGATCTCGGCCGCTGCCAGGTAGTCCTCGTCGATGTGCTCGAGCACGTCGAACGCGGTCACCAGGCCGCAGGTTCCTGAGCGGACCGGGATCTCCCGGGCATCGGCCCGGCCCACCGCGATACCCCGGGATCGGGCGACGCCAGCCGCGGCATCCGAGTACTCGAGCGCGACGACCTGCCAGCCGTGCTCCTTGAGGACCCGTGTATTGCCGCCACCGGCGGCGCCGATGTCCACAGCCCGGCCAGGCCCCGGCAGCCGCCGGAGCTGCCTGCGCAGGATGGCACGGCGCTCCCGGTACCACCAGTGGCTGTCTTCCAGCGAGGTCAGCAGCTCGAGCTCAGCAGTTTCCACGGCCTCACTTTTACCCCATCGCACCGGGGTACCGCTCAGGTAGCCGGCAATGCACCGTGCGGCGCGGCCGCCTGCGACGGCAGTGATAATTGATACGCGGTCGGGCTCGGGGAGGGATGTCGGATGTGCGGGCATGACCCGGGACCCGGCCTGCCACCCGGTGAGTGTGCCGGCCCGAAGAGGCTCAGCCGCCGCTGGTTCCTGGGCGGCACGGGCCTGGCGCTGGCCGCTGGCGTGGCTCCCGGCCTGCTGTCCGCCTGCGAGAGCGGCAGCACGGTGTCCCGGACCACAGGGTCTTCAGCGGCGCAGACCCGCTATGCCGCCGCACTGCGCGCCCTGGGCCGCACCTCGCTCCGGGCCCCGGGGTCCCGGCCCGATCCCAGCCTGCCCGCTGGCACAGACACGCTGCCCGGCATCGAGCACATCGTGGTGCTGATGATGGAGAACCACTCCTACGACAACATCCTCGGCATGCTCGGCCGCGGCGACGGGTTCGCCCTCGGTGGCGACGGCCTGCCCACCGCCGCGAACCCCTACCCGAACGGCCAGATCCAGCACGCCTTCCGCATGCCCACCACGTGCCAGCTGCCAGGAAAACCCAGTCAGGAGTGGTCAGCCGCGCACCACGCCTACGCGGGCGGCGCGATGAACGGCTTCGTCTCGGCCACCATCAACCCGTACACCAAGACGATCGTCGGCGGGGTGGCGATGGGCTACTGGACCGGGGAGGACCTGCCGTTCACCTACAGCCTGGCCGGGAAGTTCCCGGTCGGCGACCGCTGGTTCAGCTCCTTGCTGGGCCAGACCGATCCCAACCGGCGTTACCTCATCGCCGGAACCTCGGCGGGGATGACCGACGACGCTGGCCCGTCGGATCTCAGCCTCATAGCCCCGGCCGCGGGAACGATCTTCACGCTGCTGGACAAGTACAAGATCAGCTGGGAGAACTACACCGCGCAGTACCCGCTGGGGGCAACCCCGGAGCTGTTCCCAGCGAACGACCTGGCGGCCGAGGCGGCGCATCACAAGCCGCTGTCAGGGTTCTTCAGCGACGCCGCGGCGGGCGCTCTGCCCTCGTTCAGTCTCCTTGATCCTGACTATGACGCGCAGTCCGAGGAGAACCCGCAAAACATCGTCGTCGGGGACGCACTCCTGGCCCAGGTCGTGCGGGCGGTGGGCAGCTCGCCGCTGTGGCGGACCACGCTGCTCGCGATCATGTACGACGAGCACGGCGGCTACTTCGACCATGTGCCGCCGCCCGCGGCGATCCCGCCTGACAGCACCAGGCCGATGGTCCAGCCGGGTGAGTCGGCCTATGACGGCTTTGCCCGTTACGGGTTCCGGGTCCCCTCGCTCGTGGTGTCCCCGTACGCCAGGCCCGGCCACGTGACCAGCGTGCTGCATGACCACACGTCTGTGCTCGCGATGGTCGAGCGCAAGTGGAACCTGCCCGCGCTGACCTACCGCGACGCCAACGCCAACGACCTGGCCGATTTCCTGGACCTCAGCGCGCTGGCCGCGGGCAAGCCGACGTTCGCCGCTCTGCCCGCGCTGGCCGCGCCCGGCGACACCCCGGCCCGGCTGGCCTGCTCGGCCAGCGGGCCTGGCGTCATCCCCCCGCCCAGCTCAATCGGCACCAGCTGAACCGGTCAGGGCTGGCGAAGCTGGCGTAGCGCGCCCTTGCGGCTCTGGCCGGTGAGCCGGCCGGTGAACAGAACACCACGCAGGTGGTCGGTCTCGTGCTGCAGGCACCGCGACATCTCCTCAATGCCCTCCACGGTGACGGGGTCACCGCGCTGGTCTACGCCGGTGACGACGGTGCGCATCGGGCGCAGGCACCAGGCAGTGATGCCGGGAATGGACAGGCAGGCCTCCGGCCCATCGCACTCCCCGGACGTCTCGACGACGACCGGGTTGACCACGTAGCCGTGCTGGCCGTCGACGTTGTAGGAGAACGCGGCCAGATTCACGCCGATCTGCGGGGCTGCGAGGCCGGCCCGCCCGGGCCGGAGCACGTTCTCCAGGAGGTCGTCGACAAGCTGCCGCACGGAGTCGTCGAATCGGGTCACTGGATCGCAGGCGGTGCGCAGGACTGGGTCGCCGAACAGCCGCAACTCTCTGGCCGTCATGCGTCGCGGCCGGACGCGAGCTTTCCCACGCAGTCGAGCACCGCGTCATGCCAGCGCACCTCGGTCTCGATCCTGGCGATGAGGTGGTCCATGATCAGGTCGTCGGCGGCGGTCTGGTCGGGCCACCTCTGCCGGCGCTCGCGTTCGAGCGACGCCATCCGGCTCGACAGCGCCTCGCGGCGGCTGGAGACGAACTCGCGCAGCGTGTCCTCGTCAAGGTCGGCGCTGACGGCCAGGGCCAGGTCGACGGGGTCCGGGCGCAGTGACACCTCGCGCAGCGCCTCCGCCCGCAGGGCCCGCAGCTCCCTGCGGCCCTCGGCGGTGATCGCGTAGACAGTACGGGCGGGCCGATTTCCCTGCTGCTCGGTCCGCACCGGCTCGATCAGCCCCTCTGCCTCCAGCCTGTGCAGCGCTAGGTACAGCGACCCGGGCTTCACCTCGGACCACAGCTCAGTGCGGTCGATCCGCGCGTCCCGCCGTATCTGATGCCCGTACATCGGGCCATGCCGGGCCAGCGCTCCCAGCACAAACAGCTTCGTGGGGTTCATCGTCCACTAGTAAACCACGACCGCTCAAATTTGAGCACAATTCGACAGCGACGGGCGGTGCACCCAGGGTCTCGTGGCCGGTAGCGCCACGCTCCGTTACCCCGAAAGGGACGTAACGCCCAAGATCAAGTTAGCCGGGACACCTGTCAGTGAATGCGACTGACAGATGACCCCGTTAACGCGATCAAGCCGCTGCCAGCCCCGGCGGCCGTCGCAGCCAGTGACCCAGGCCGCCCGGTCTGCTGCCGCGGCCCGGACGGGCGCTACGGCGACCGGGGAGCGCGGCTCAGGACAGGATGTCCTTGGTGCGGAAGCGGCGGAACGCCAGCGCGAGCAGCACGATGCCGTAGGACACCGAGACCGCGGCGCCCTCGATCATCATGCTCCAGGAGATCTGCGCCGACAGCGCGTCCAGCCAGGCGAACTGCCAGTGCGTTGGCAGGATCTCCCGCCAGTTCCCGAGCGCGGTCACCTGGTCCAGGATCGTGCTCACGATGACCAGCCCGACCGCGCCGCCGACCGCACCGAGGGGCGAGTCGGTCGACACCGACAGCAGGAACGCCACCCCGGCCACGAACACTTCGCTGATCAGGACATATATCAGAACGATGGCCAGCCTCCCGAGGGCCGGACCATAGCTCAGCTCCACGCCGCTTGACGGCAGCCGCAGCGGGTGCCAGCCGAACGCGACCGTCCCGGCCACCATCGCCATCAGCGGGAACGTCGTGACCCCGACCGTCGAGTAGGCCACGGCGACAGCGAGCTTCTGCCGCAGCAGCCGTGCCCGAGGCACCGGCGCCGCCAGCAGGTACCGCAACGATGACCAGCTGGCCTCGGTGGCCACGGTGTCACCGCAGAACAGCGCCACCGCCACCACGAGCAGGAAGCTGGCCGAGACGAAGAAGCTGAACGCCGCGAAGTTGAGCCCGCCTGCGGTGGCATCCGCGACCAGGCCGGGGGTCTGGCCGTCCGGCGACGGCCCGCCGCTGATCTCGAAGGCGCCGACCAGGATCCACGGCAGGATGAGCAGGATCCCGAACGCCACCATCGTGCGCCGTCGCCGCAGCTGGCGGACCACCTCGACGCGGAACGGCAGGGTCCGGTGCGGGCTGTAACCCGGAGCGCCCGCGCGAGCGGCGGCCGCCGCCTGCCCCGTCCCGGCGGTCATGTCCCGGCCTCCGTCCCTTTTGTGGCCCCGGCCTGCACCGCGCCGTTCGTGCCCCCGCCTGTTGCAGCACCGCCTTTTGCGGCACCGCCTTTTGCGGCACCGCCGTTTGCGGCACCGCCGTTTGTCCCGCCATTCAGGCCGGCACCGTCCGGGGTGGCGATCAGCGCCAGGAACGCGTCCTCCAGGCGCCGGTTCGGCATCACGCGCTCCACTGGGACCCCCGCCCCGACAAGCGCGGCCACCACCTGTGATGCGGGCAGGCCGTCGGGGTGGACGAGGACACCGTCACGGTGTTGCTCGGCGCTCTCGATCCCGTCGAGCTCATTGAGCACCGAGACGGCGCGCCCGGCTTCGGGCGTGCCGACGATGAGCGCCGCGCCGTCGCCGATGATCTCGCTGACCGGGCCGCCGGCCAGCCGCCTGCCCTGGTGCATCACCACGACATGGCTGCAGGTCTGCTCCACCTCGCCCAGCATGTGGCTGGACAGGATCACGGTCCGGCCGCCGGTGACATACCCGAGCAGCACGTCCCGCATCTCCCTGATCTGCGGCGGGTCGAGGCCGTTCATCGGCTCGTCGAGGACCAGCAGGTCGGGCAGGCCGAGCATGGCCTGGGCGATCGCGAGCCGCTGGCACATACCGCGGGAATACGTGCGCACCGGGCGGTCGATCGCGGCGCCCAGGCCTGCGATCGCCATCACCTCTTCAGCGTGCGAGTCGGCGGCCTGCCGTCCCGCAGCGCGCCAGTACATGTCCAGGTTGTCCCGGCCTGACAGGTGCGGCAGGAAGCCCGGTCCCTCCACGAACGCACCGAGCCTGGACAGCGCTGCGGACCCGGCCCCGACCTGCCTGCCGAAGATCGTGATGGTGCCTGCGTCCGGATGCAGCAGGCCCATCAGGGCGCGCAGCGTCGTGGTCTTGCCAGCGCCGTTGGGCCCGAGCAGGCCGAGGATCTGGCCGTGCTCGGCCCGCAGGGACAGGTCGTCGACGGCGAGCTGCCCGTCGCGGTAGCGCTTGGTCAGCCCGGCGATCTCCAGCGGGACGTCGGCTAGGTCCGGGTGGACTGTCTCGCGGCGGCGGCGCCTGCGGGCGACCAGGATCAGCGCGGCGGCGACCAGCGCGGCGGCCGGCGCGGCCGGAGTCCACCACGGGACGCCGGTGCCGGAGACGCGCAGAGCCGGGTCGGTGGGCACAGACAGGCCCTGGCTGGCCAGCGCCACCTGGTAGACGGCCGGAGCCGGCGACGTGGCGTAGGCGAAGTCCGTGGCGGTCAGCACCAAGCGCATCCGGTGCCCGGCCTGGAACTGGTAGTCCATCGCCGGGAGCTGGACGGTGACCGTGGTGCCGCGCCCGGCGCCGTCCACGCGCAGCGGCGCTGCGAGCGAGTAGGGCAGGGTCGCGTTGCCAGCCTGGTCCACGTCGTAGACCTTGGCGAACAGCGTCACCTGCGAGGCGCCGCCAACGTGGATCCGCGCCGTCATCGTGCCGGTGACCCGCACCGGCTTGGCCAGCGGTGCCGACTGGAAGACGGCCGTCTGGCCGGGCATGTCGAAGGTGATGCCGTCACCCGCTGAGGACCCCGAGCCGCTTGCCGACCCGAGCGAGCCCAGCCCAGGGAAGACCGACATCGACGGCGGCGTCCCGCCCGCGGGGTTACCGATTACCTGCGGCGGGCCGGATAGCCGCACCGTCTGGTGCTGTGTGCCGCGCAGGCCCGGGTAACCGGGAGCGGTGGCGATGCCGAGAAACTCCTGACCGCTGTTCGGGTCGACGCCCTCGCCCCGGCTGACCGCGAACGCGGGCTGGCCGGTGACAGACGCGGCCGCGGGCTTGCCACCGGGACGCCACGGCGTGTTCGGTGGTTTGAGCCAGCGGTCGAACCACTGGAGGGTCAGCTGGTTCACCCGGGCGGTTTCCTGGTTGCCGCCGTCGTGGCCGCCAGCGAACCAGACCATATCGACGGGGGCACCGTTCTTCTTGATGGCCTGGTAGTTCGCGTTGGCCTGGTCGAGCCCGAACAGCGAGTCGTTCTCGCCCTGGATGAGCAGGGTCGGGACGTCGATGTGGCTGGCGGCGGTTGCCGGGCTTGAGGCCAGCAGCAGTTTGACAGCCGCCGGCGTCGCCTGCCCGGTCGCGGCCACCTGCTGGTAGATGGCACAGATCTGTGGGAGAAACCTGCCGCACTGGACTGCCTGCGCCTCCTGGGCTGCGGCAGTTCCGCCCACCGTGCTGCTCCCGCCAGCGGCCGCAGCAGCTCCGGCCGATCCCGTGCCGGCCCCGGCGCCGCCGGAAGAGCCGCCAGTACCAGCGCCGCCCGAACTCCCGCCGGCCGCTGTACCGCCGGACCCAGCGCCCGTACCCGCGCCACCGGAACCCCGGCCGGACGTCGCGCCGCCGGATCCGCTGGAAGCTCCTCCGGCTGCCGGGGCCTGGCCGCCACCGGCCTGGCTGAGGCCCCCGGCCGCCTGGGACTCAGCGAAACCGGCCGAGCCCTGGGTGAACAGCAGGCCTGCCCACTGCTTCTTGAAGACGCCGTCGAGCGGGCTGCCCCCGGCCGCGTTCGGGAACAGCGCGGTGGCCAGGTTGTTCCAGGTGATCTGCGGGACGATCGCGTCGATCCGGTGGTCGTAGGCCGCCGCGAGCAGTGCGATCGCGCCGCCGTAGGAGGCGCCCGCGATGCCGACGCGTGGGTCGCCTGGGTGGTCGAGCAGCACCCGCGGCTGCCGGGACAGCCAGGTCACCAGCTGCTCGACGTCCTTGACCTCGTAGTCAGGGGAGTCCAGCGCGATCTGGCCGGTCGAGTCGCCCATCCCCCGGGCCGACCAGGTGAGCACAGCGAACCCCGCCTGTGCCAGCTGCTCCGCCTCCGGCGCTACCGCTTCCTTGGTCTGACCGAACCCGTGTGCGAGCAGGATCGCTGGCACCCGGCCAGTGCCTGCAGGGGTGAAAAACGTGGCGTCGAGCACCACATGCTGGTTATTAGCCGGGCCGTCCACGACGGGGATGCGCAGGTTCCGCAGGCCGATCGGCGCAGGACGGCCCGCCGCCACGGCGATCGTGATCACTGCCGCGACGATGATCACCACGGCCGCGGCGGCCAGCGCGATCTTGCCGCGCCTGCGCGGGTGCCAGCGCGAAGCCATAACGGGACGGTAGCAATGGCCGGCCAAATGAGCACAACGCGGTGGGCTGACTGGCCGCGGGTGACAGCATCGCCGCCACGCACTCGCCTGGCCTGACCTGCCTCCGTGCCAGCATGATCAGCCGCTCCCGCAACGTTTCCTGGATCGCGCGGCGCCGTCTCCCGGGCCGGCCCGCTGACGCCGGCGAGCCAGGCTAGCCAGGAACTGCGCGAAGGTGATCCGGCCTGTTGGCGTGATCGGGTGCAAGATTGCGGCCAGCGCGGAACGCTGCGCTCCCGCGGCTGCGGAGATACCGTGACGCCAGGTGGCGAGTTTTCAGGCGGAAAGGCGGACGCAATGCGGGCGGTGATGGCGCGGGAGCGCGGCGGGCCGGATGTCCTCAAGCTGGCCGAGGTGGAGACGCCGGAACCAGGTCCGGGGCAGCTGCTGGTCGACGTGGCGGCGGCTGGCGTCAACTTTGCCGACATCTACCGCCGGCTGGGACACCCGCCGTACGCGGGCGAGCTGCCGTATGTGGCCGGCCAGGAGGGCGCCGGTGTCGTCGTTGCGGCCGGCCAGGGCGCCGGGGAGCTTGGGCCGGGCAGCCGCGTCGCGTGGACCGGTGTGCCGGGCTGCTACGCCGAGCAGGTTCTCGTTCCGGCCGACCGTGCGATCCCGGTACCGGACGGCGTTGACCTCGAGGTCGCGGCGGCGGTCACGCTGCAGGGGATGACCGCGCACTACCTGGCGAACGACACCTACCCGGTCGCCGCGGGCGACGTGGTCATCGTGCACTCGGCTGCTGGCGGCGTTGGCCTGCTGCTGACCCAGATGGTCAAGATGCGCGGCGGCATCGTGATCGCGACGACGTCAGAGGCCCGCAAGGCCGTGCTCGCGCAGGAGGCGGGAGCCGACTACGTCACGGGTTACGACGAGTTCGGGGACGTGACCCGGGACGTCACCAGCGGCGCGGGCGCGGCCGCTGTCTATGACGGGGTGGGACAGGCGACCTTCGACGACAGCCTGGCCGCACTGCGCCTCCGCGGCTACATGGTGCTGTACGGGGCGTCCAGTGGCCCGGTCCCGCCATTTGAGCTGCAGCGCCTCGCCACTGGGGGGTCGCTGTTCATCACCCGCCCGACGCTCGTCAGCTACATCGCGACCCGCGAGGAGCTGCTGCACCGCGCCGACGACCTGTTCCGCTGGATTGCCGACGGCTCGCTGACCGTCCGCATAGGCGGGCGGTACCCGCTCGCCGATGCCTGCCGCGCGCACGAGGACCTGGCGGCGCGGCGCACCACCGGCAAGCTCCTGCTGCTGCCCGGCGCGGCCCCTTAGCAAGGGATCGCCATTTGCCGGGTTCAGCACCACGCCCGGCGACGGCTCTGTGCCGGGAACGCCTCGGGCGGGTTCAGCTCCGCCACTGCGGAGTGGTTCCGGGCGGCGGTGAGACGTCGAAAGCGTTCAGAATAAAAGATACAATTGTGTAATATCCACACATTCCGACAAGCTGAACCATCCCCTCGTCGCCGAGGAGCCGCTGGGCAGCGTCGTAGGCGTCCTGGCTGACATGGCCGGTCTGGGTGAGCTGCCGTGCCACCTCGTAGACCGCCCGCTCGTCGTCACCGTCCAGCGGAGGGTCCTCGCCCCGGCCGATGGCGTCGATCACCGCTTCGGGGACGCCCAGCTCGCGGGCGGCCCGCGTGTGCGCCGCCCACTCGAACTCGGCCTTCCAGCGCGCCGCCACCGTGATGATGGCGATCTCGGCCAGCCTGCGGTCGAGCGAGGTGCCGAACCGCACAACCGCGCCCAGCGGGTCGAGATGCTGCCCGATGTCCGGTGCGTGCACATACGGGTTGAACGGCCCGGTCAGGTGCCCCTGCTCGTCGACTGAATGGCTGCCCCGGGAGGCAACAATGCTGTCCCACAGGGCCTGGCCCTCGGGGCTGAGCTGGTCACGGGTCAGATAAGGAAGTCGGCTCACACCGCGACGATAGCCGTCTGGCCAGCGGATGCCGGAACGTCCCGGAAAGACTTTGCGGAATCACCCGTTTTCGGACGCCCATTTCCGACAAAATAGCTCCGCTCCCGCAGTGCGCGCACACGCTAGCCGCTGCGCAGACGTCAGTCACGACCACGAAAGACAGGCGATACAGCCGATGACCAGGCATGCTCACAGGCCAGATCTGGCAGCCGCTAGCGCGCTGAGCCGTCGCGGTTTTCTGGGTGGCGCCGGCGCCACGCTGGTATCCGGGCTGGCTGTCCCTGGCCTGCTGTCCGCTACGGCCAGGCCGGCCCGTGCCGCCAGGACAGTCACGGCGGCCCGGGCTGGCGCCGCAACGGCCGACGTGACCTTCACCTCGGCCGCGCAGGCCGAGGCGCTGCGGGTACTCGGCCGCACCACGCTGCGGACCCCGGGCACCCGGCCGTTCCCCAACCTGGCCGCTGGCACCGACACCATGCCCAACATCGAGCACATCGTCGTGCTGATGATGGAGAACCATTCCTACGACAACATGTTCGGGATGCTCAGCCGCGGTGACGGGTACACCCTGGACTCAAGCGGGCGGCCGACGGCGACCAATCCTTACGCGAACGGGCAGATCCAGCACGCGTTCCGGATGCCGACCACCTGTCAGCTGTCCGGGCTGCCCAGCCAGGAATGGATGGCCGCTCACATCGCGTACAACAACGGCGCCATGAACGGCTTCGTCAAGGCGCCGACCGGGCCGTACACGTCCAACACCGTCGGCGGCGTGGCGATGGGCTACTGGACCGGCGATGACCTGCCGTTCACCTACAGCCTCGCTGAGAACTTCCCGATCGGCGACCGCTGGTTCTGCTCCCTGCTCGGCCAGACCAACCCGAACCGCCGGTATCTCATCGCGGGCACCTCGGCCGGGATGACCGACGACGGCGGCACGTCCGTGCTGACGTTTGTTGTGCCCGCTGACGGAACGATCTTCAACTTGCTCGACTCCCACGGGATCAGCTGGGAAAACTACGTCACCAACTACCCGCTCGGTTCCACACCGGAGCTCTACCCGCTCAACGACACATGGCCCATGCTCTTCCACAAGAAGGCGTTCAGCGACTTCTTCTCCGACGCCGCATCGGGGAACCTGCCCTCGTTCAGCTTCCTGGATGAGAACTTCGGCACCCAGTCCCAGGAGGACCCGCAGAACATCGTCGTCGGTGAGGCGATGCTCGCTCAGGTGGTTGACGCGGTAGCCTCCTCGCCCCTGTGGAAGACCACGCTGCTCGTGATCATGTACGACGAGCACGGCGGCTACTACGACCACGTGCCGCCGCCCGTGGCGATCCCGCCGGACGGCATCGGGCCGATGGTCCAGCCGGGCGAGTCAACCTATGACGGCTTCGCCCGCTACGGTATTCGGGTCCCGTCGGTGGTTGTCTCGCCGTACGCCAAGCCGAACTACGTCAGCAGCGTGGTGTACGACCACACGTCGGTACTCGCGATGGTCGAGCGCAAGTGGAACCTGCCCGCGCTCACCCACCGCGACGCCAACGCCAACGACCTGACCGACTTCCTGGATATGGATGCGCTGGCCGCTGGCAAGCCGACGTTCCCCACGCTGCCCAAGCTGGCAGCGCCCGGCAATACCTCGGCCCGGCTCGCCTGCTCCACGACCGGCCCAGGCACCGTTCCCCCGCCTGGCTCGATCACCGGCTGACCCTCTTTATCCGGGCTCCCCGCCCTAGCAGCTGACGGCCGGGGCCCGGACGGTACCGAACACGGTCGTGGGCCCCGAGCTGTTCCACTAGCCCCGGCAGGGGCCCCCCGACCGGCCTGCCAGCGGGCCGCAGCCACGGCAGGGGCCCCACGCCGGGCCTTCTGGCGCCCCGCAACCACAGCAGGGGCCCCGCGCCGGGGCAGGCCAGCCCCCTGTGGCCACAGCATGGGCCCCGCGCCGGGCAGGCCAGCGCCCTGTGTGGCCACAGCATGGGCCCCGCGCCGGGCCTGCGAGGCTGCTTTCAGCTGAACTCAACCCGCTTGCCGGTTACTGACCGGTATGTCGCTGGCCTGGCGGCCATACACCGGTGCGCCTGCCGGAACAGATTCGCGCATGAGGGACTTCTGCTGATAGCAGCTATGGCCTGCTCATCACGGGTTGCAGGAGATCAGCAGCGCCCAGAAGGTCAGCTGAGCGTGAACACGCTGGGCGGAACAAAACCGGGCGGCTCTCTGCTGTATGGGTGTAATCAAGTAAACGCCTACCAGGGATGTGACCTGATGAGCGAGACCCTGTCGCTGCCGGTTCTGCCGCTGGACGACCTCGTCGTCCTGCCCACCATGGTGGTTCCGGTGGAGATTTCCGGAGCCGAGGTCCGCGCGGCGATCGAGGCGGCCCGGCTGTCTGCGTCCGGCGCCGCGACTACCCCGGACGCTAAGCCCCAGCTGCTGCTCGTGCCGCGAATCAGCGGCAAGTACGCCCAGGTCGGAACCCTCGGCCTGGTCGAGCAGACGGGCCGGCTGCCAAGTGGCGAGCCCGCCGCGGTGATCCGCGGCCTTTCCCGGGTCCGGATCGGCTCGGGGACCGTCGGCCCTGGCTCAGCGCTGTGGGTCGAGGGCACCGTTATTGACGAGCCGCCCGCCAGCACGCGAGCCCAGGAGCTGGCGCGCGAGTACCGCGGCATTGCCGGGGCGATCCTGCAGAAGCGCGGCGCGTGGCAGGTCATTGAGGCGCTGCAGAACATCACCGACCCGTCGGCGCTGGCCGACAGCGCCGGCTACGCCAGCTACCTCAAGATCGAGCAGCGGGCCGACCTGCTGGAGACCATCGATCCCGAGCAGCGGCTGGAGAAGCTGACCGCGTGGGCCCGCGACGCGCTCGCCGAGCTGGACGTGGCCGAGACCATCCAGAACGATGTCCGCGAGGGCATGGAGAAGCAGCAGCGTGAGTTCCTGCTGCGCCAGCAGCTGGCGGCCATCCGCAAGGAGCTTGCTGGGCTCAGTGGCCAGCCGGGCACCGAGGAAGAGGACTACAAGGCCCGGATCGAGGCCGCAGCCCTGCCCGAGAAGGTGCACGAGGCGGCCATGAAGGAGGCCGACAAGCTCGAGCGCAGCTCGGACGCCTCTCCCGAGGCCAGCTGGATCCGCACCTGGCTGGACACGGTGCTGGAGATCCCGTGGAACACCACGACCGAGGACGCGTACGACATCGCGGCCGCGCGGGCGGTGCTCGACGCTGACCACGCTGGCCTGGACGACGTGAAGGACCGGATCATCGAGTACCTGGCGGTGCGCAAGCGCCGGTCGGACAAGGGCCTGACCCAGGTCGGCGGCCGCCGCAGCGGCGCGGTGCTGGCTCTGACCGGCCCGCCTGGCGTCGGCAAGACGTCGCTGGGCGAGTCGGTGGCGCGGGCCATGGGCCGCAAGTTCGCCCGGGTGGCGCTCGGTGGCGTCCGGGACGAGGCCGAGATCCGTGGGCACCGCCGGACCTATGTCGGTGCGCTGCCGGGCCGGATCGTCCGCGCGATTCGCGAGGCGGGCTCGATGAACCCGGTGATCCTGCTGGACGAGGTGGACAAGCTGGGCGCCGACTACCGTGGCGATCCCACCGCGGCGCTGCTGGAGGTGCTGGACCCGGCGCAGAACCACACGTTCCGGGACCATTACCTGGAGGTCGAGCTCGACCTGTCGGATGTGCTGTTCATCGCGACGGCCAACGTGGCCGAGGCGATACCCGAGCCGCTGCTCGACCGGATGGAGCCGATCGCGCTGGACGGCTACACCGAGGACGAGAAGGTGACGATCGCCCAGGGCCACCTGCTGCCGCGTCAGCTGGAGCGGGCCGGCCTCGACGCCACCGACGTCACGCTGACCGACGAGGCGCTGCGGCGGCTCGCAGCCGAGTACACCCGCGAGGCCGGGGTGCGCGCGCTGGAGCGGAGGATCGCCCAGGTGCTGCGGAAGATCACCGCGCGCCTCGCCGCTGGCGAGGCGCAGCTGCCGGTCACCGTAGGCCCGGACGATCTGCACGGCTACCTGGGGCATCCGCGCCATACGCCGGAATCGGCCGAACGCACCTCGGTGCCGGGCGTGGCGACTGGGCTCGCCGTGACCGGGACCGGCGGCGACGTGCTCTTCATCGAGGCGTCACTGGCCGACCCGGAGACCGGCAGCACCGGGGTCACGCTCACCGGGCAGCTTGGTGACGTGATGAAGGAGTCCGCCCAGATCGCACTGTCCTACCTGCGCTCCCACGGCGCCGAGCTGGAACTCCCGGTCGGCGACCTGAAGGACCGCGGCGTGCATGTGCACGTGCCAGCGGGGGCAGTGCCGAAGGATGGCCCGAGCGCCGGGGTCACGATGACCACGGCGCTGGCGTCACTGCTGTCCGGCCGGCCAGCCCGCAGCGACGTGGCGATGACCGGTGAGGTCTCGCTGACCGGGCGGGTGCTGCCGATCGGCGGGGTGAAGCAGAAGCTGCTCGCCGCGCACCGGGCCGGGATCACCACCGTGCTGATCCCGAAGCGCAACGAGCCTGACCTCGAGGACGTGCCGGAGGGTGTCCGCAACCAGCTGGACATCCACCCGGTCAGCGACGTCCGCGAGGTCCTGGCCCTGGCTCTGGAGCCCGCAACCTCCAGCCAGCCAGTCGCCGCCTGACCGCGGCGACGCCATGCAGGGGCGGCCCGCCGGCAGTTCGCCGGCGGGCCGCCCCCTCCATATATGGCCGAGGGCCGCCGAGCTGAGCCCGGACATCCCGCCCGGGTGCCCTAGTCGGTGCGGCGCGGCCTGCGGGTCAGGCAGTCCGCGATGTCGGCCGCCAGTCTTGATGCTTCCTGGCTGGTTAGCGTCCCGGTACCAATCCTGATGCCGGGCGGCGTAGCGATCCGGAAGCGCTGGCCGGGCGCCACGGCCCACCCTCGCTCGAGCAGAGCGCCAGTCATCGCGGGCTCGTCGGCGACCGGGACCCAGACAGCCAGTCCGGACCGCCCCATGGTGGGCACGCCGCGGTCGGCCAGCGCACCGATCAGCGACTGGCGGCGCTGCGCGTACGCGGCCGCCGCCCGAGCGAGCAGCCGGCCGACCGCGCGGTCGGCCCACAGCTCGGCCACGGTCTCCTGGAGCAGGCCGCTGACCCATCCGGGGCCGAGCGCCTGACGGCCCTCTACTCTGGACACGGTCACCTCATCCCCGGTCAGTACGGCCAGCCGCAGGTCCGGTCCCAGTGATTTAGATACTGAACGTATGGTCGCCCATTGCTCTGCCGAGGCGCTGACCGTGTGCGCCTCAGATCCTGACACGGGGCCCGCGTGGTCGTCCTCGATGACGAGCACCTCGGGCCGGGTGGCCAGCACGGCGGTGAGCTCGGCGGCCCGCGCGGCGTCCCACGACGCGCCGGTCGGGGCCTGCGCCCGGGGCGTGAACAGCACTGCCTGGCAGCCGCGCGATAGCGCGCCGGCCAGTGCAGCCGGGAGCACGCCACACTCGTCCATGCTCATTGGCACGGCTCGCAGGTCCAGCGCAGCCAGCAGGTCCAGAACCGGCGGGTAGCCGGGGTCTTCCACGCCCACACCGTCGCCTGGCCGCAGCCAGGCCTGGAACACCCTCTCCACGCCGTCCATCGCCCCGCTGACCACGGCCAGGTGAGCGGGGTCAATGCCGTCGGCACGGAACCGCGCCGCCGCCACCCGGCCCAGGCGCGCGTTCACCGGCGGGTCGCCGTAGGCCCTGGGCGGCGGGGTCACAGCGGGCAGCGGTGGAAGGAACGCCGGATCGGGGCTGCCGACCAGCAGGTTGCGCACCCCAGCGGGCACGGTCAGCTGCGGCCGCGGCCCTATCGGCGGCGCTCGGTTGATGTGGGTTCCGGCGCGCCCGTTCCCGCGGGCGATGCCCTTCTCGCGCAGCTCACGATAGGCGGCTGCGACCGTGACCGGGCTCAGCCCCAGCTCGGCGGCGAGCCCGCGGACCGGCGGCAGCGCCGACCCGGGCGCGAGCCTGCGGTCGCGGAGCGCGGCCTCGACGTCGGCAGCTATCTCGCTGGCGTTCCGTCCTTGCGGCATGTATTGTTTCATCATAATCTCAATATGTACTGTAACATAATCGAGCTGACATTCGGCTACGGCGGCGCTCGCAATGCCCGGAGCCGTCCCTGGCACCGAACCAATGCCAGGGACCAGGCTTTGCGAAGGACCGGCCGCCATCCGTGCCACGGAGGCTACCGCGATGAGCATCCTCATCCCCGGGCTGGAAGGCCGGCACGTCCGGCTAGAGCCGCTGCAGCCGCAGCACGCTGCCGGCCTGGCCGAAGCGGCCGCAGGCGACCAGTCGCTCTATGGCTGGACGTTCGTGCCCCGGACCGAGGCAGCGGCCGCGGCCTATATCGAGAGCGCCGTGTCGCTGCGCGACGCCGGCGCCGCGGTGCCGTTCGCCGTGATCAGGGCCGCCGACGGCGTGGTCATCGGCTCGACAAGGTTCTGGGACCTGACGTGGTGGCCGTGGCCGCAGGGTCCCCGCGGCCGGGGCGGCGCTCCGGATACCTGCGAGATCGGCTACACCTGGCTTACGGCGTCGGCGATCCGCACAGCGGCGAACACGGAGATGAAGCGTCTCATGCTCGGCCACGCCTTCGAGGAGTGGCAGGTGCAGTCCGTCTGCCTGCACACCGATGCGCGCAATGAGCGCTCGCGGCGCGCGATCGAGCGGATCGGCGCTCAGTTCGAGGGTGTGCTGCGGGCGCACCGGCTCGCGAGCGATCTCGTTCCGAGGGACTCGGCCCGCTACTCGATCACAGCACCAGAGTGGCCCCAGGTGAAAGACCGGCTCGGCGCGATGCTTGCCGCGCGGGAGACCACGGCCTCCCAGCGATGACCACGCGGAAAGGGACAGCGATGACCGACAACGAGGCCGGCGGCCCGGCAGGCACGGCCGGCGACCGGGACCGGCCGCCTTCCCCGACGCGCCGCGACTCGCAACCGCCCCAGCTGGCGAGGGTCCGCCGCAGGCCCGACCGGGCCCGGTACGACAGCGCCGCCGTGCACGCGGTCCTGGACGCCACGGCGTTCTGTCACGTGGCCACGGTGCGCGACGGGCGGCCGGTGGTGCTGCCGATGGTGCACGCCCGCGTCGGTGACGCAGTTGTGCTGCACGGCTCGCCAGCCGCGGGCCTGCTGCGCGACGCCCGCGGCGGCAGCGCGGTCTGCCTGACCGCGACCCTGCTCGACGGGCTGGTACTGGCCCGCTCGGCCCGGAACCACTCGGTGAACTACCGGTCAGTCACCGTGCACGGCCGCGCCGTCGAAGTCACGGATGCCGAGGAGATCATCGCCGGGCTGCGCGCCCTGGTTGAGCACCTCGTTCCGGGCCGGTGGGAGCAGGTGCGCAAACCGCCGGTGGACGAGCTGCGGGACACGTCGCTGTTCCGGGTGGCAATCGAGAAGGCATCGGTCAAGGCACGCAGAGGTTCGACAGTGGAGCCTGAGTCCGACGTCGGTCTGCCGGTCTGGGCCGGCGAGGTGCCGACCCGGATGGTGTTCGGTCAGCCAGTCCCTGCTGAGGGAGTACCTCCAGCAATCGCTTCGGCCGCGGTCACGGTGAACCCCGCTCTCGCCGCGGCGCCGGGTGGCTAAAACTCGCTCTTGAGCCGTTCGATCTCGCGGGTGCGCTCACGCAGCTGGGCGTAAGCCGGGCGTTCACTGATCCGGGCCAGGGCCCAGCGGACGGCCTCCGCGCGGTTCGCCGCGATGCCGACGCTGATCAGCGTGTCCACGATCTCAAGCTCTGCTGCTCGCAGCCGGACCATTACCGGGGTCAGGTCGCTGTCGGCCTTGGGCTCGTCGGCAGCCACCCTCATCAGGAAACCCTTGCGCTTGCCGTCAGGATCCTCCGATGTGACCTCGACCCGCCGGACCTCGGGCAGCCGCTGGCTCAGCTCGCGCCGGAACTCCTTCATCGCCGACCCGCCGAACGCCGCGGCAGGCCCGGGCCCTGCGTCTTTGCTCACCTGGTCGGAAGCCAGCACCCGCAGCATGACCTCGCCTGGCTCCACTACCGGGTCGTCGCCGTACTGGAGCACGACTACGTCGCGCACCGCGCCAGGGAAGAGCCTCTTGGCCGCCTCATCCAGCTCCTGCTGGATGCGCACCGGGCGCTGAGCGTTACTAGGACCCATGACAGCCTCCATAAGTTACCTTAGTAACTGAAGATACAGCAATTCAGGACGAACCGCATGGGGTGCGCCGCAGGGGCGGGGCGGGGACGGCGGGTTATGACCCGGACCGCATGCGGCTAACTGGAAGGCGCCGCGGATGAGAGTTGATGACTGTGCTGGCCAGCGTGAACGCTAGGGCCGGAGGCCGTCGAGAACTATGCGGAGCAGCCGCTCGGCCTGGCCCGGGTCGGTCGGCTGACGCTGCGTGGCGATGTTCACCGCGTGCACCAGCCTGATCAGGTCCATGGCGTCGGCGTCTGCGCGTACCTCACCGGCCTGCTTAGCCCGGCCGAGCAAGTCGTCTGCGGCCTCGCAGATCACCTTGCTGCATATCGACAGCAGGTCGGAATCCTTGCCGAGCGTCGCTAGCAGCGCCGAGGTGAGGCTGTGCTTGGTGCTGCTGAAGGCCGCGAGGGCGCGCAGCCACTCCGCCAGTGCGTCGAGAGGGGCACTGGACCCGGCGAGCTCGTCGGCCCTGGCCCGAAGCGCCTCGACCTGGTCGCGGTACACGGCCTCGAGCAGCGCTTGGCGGGTCGGGAAGTGACGGTAGAGCGTGCCGATCCCGACTCCGGCCCGGCGCGCTATCTCCTCCAGCGACACGTCGTCTGCGCCGTGCTCGATGAACGCGGCAACCGCCGCGCTCAGCAGCCGCTGATAGTTGCGCTGGGCATCGGCGCGCATCGGGCGCGGGTCTCCGGCCTGGGCCGGAGGCCGGCCGGTCGGGCTCATCACGTCTCACCTTAATTCGAGTTGCAAAGCGGAGGGTGCCTCCGTATAGTTATCGGAGGCTACCTCCGTTTCATGGTAGCGGAAACGCGGACCGGGCCGCGGACATTCCAGCCGCCGCCCAGGTTCACCCCATGACCTCGTTCAGGAAGGCATTAATGTCGACCTCTTCGTCGGTGACACCGGCAAGGACGCAGGGCAACCCGCTCACCACCCGACGGCCTGACCGCCGGGGTATCGCACTCGCTCTGGTGCTCTGCGCACAGCTCATGATCATCCTCGACATGACCGTCGTGAACATCGCGCTGCCGCACATCGCCAGCGGGCTGCGGTTCTCCGAGTCAGGTCTGTCGTGGGTGCTCAACGCCTACACGCTCACGTTCGGCGGCCTGCTGCTGCTTGGCGGGCGGGCCGGCGACATCCTCGGCCGGCGGCGCGTGTTCATCGCCGGGATCTCGCTGTTCACTGCCGCTTCGCTGGCCGGCGGGCTGGCGACCTCGGCAGCGTGGCTGCTGGCCGCGCGCGCCGCGCAGGGCGTCGGGGGGGCGCTCGCCTCGCCCGCCGTGCTGGCGCTGATCGCGGCCAGCTTCGCTGACGGCCGGGAACGGACCCGGGCGCTCAGCATCTACACCGGCGTCGTGATGGGCGGCGGATCCCTGGGCCTGGTCCTCGGTGGCCTGATCACGGAGTGGGCGTCCTGGCGCTGGGTGCTGTTCATCAACGTGCCTATCGGCATCGCGGTGGCGCTGTCCGCGCCGCGGCTGCTGCCGGAGTCGGAGCGGCAGCCCGGGCGGTTCGACATCGCCGGCGCTCTGACCTCCACAGCGGGCATGACCGCGCTGGTGTACGGGTTCATCCGGGCCGGGTCCAGCGGATGGCATGACCGCCTGGCGCTGGCGGCGTTCCTGGCCGCCGTCGTGCTGCTGGCCACCTTCGTGGCGAACGAGTCCAGGGCGAGGCAGCCGATCACCCCGCTGCGGCTGTTCGCTGACCGCGGCCGCACCGGCTCCTACATCGCCCGGCTGCTGATCGTGGCCGGCATGTTCGGGATGTTCTTCTTCCTCACCCAGTTCGTGCAGAAGATCCTGGGATTCAGCCCGCTGCAGGCCGGGATCTCCTTCCTGCCGATGACTGTCGCGCTGTTCTCGGTGTCACGCCTGTCACCGAGGCTGCTCGCCCGGTTCGGCGGCCTGCCGCTGATGCTGGCGGGCATGCTCCCGGTGGTCGCAGGCATGGCCTGGCTGTCCCGCATCACGCCGGGTATCAGTTACCTGTCCGGGGTCCTCGGCCCGATGCTGCTGATCGGCGCCGGGATGGGCATCGTCTTCGTGCCGCTGACCATAGCTTCGCTGGCCGGGGTGCGGCCGGAGGATTCCGGAGCGGCGTCGAGCATGGTGAACGTGACCCAGCAGGTCGGCGGCTCTCTGGGACTGGCGGCGCTGGTCACCGTGTTCGACGCGGCGAGCAGGAACGCGGCCGCCCGCCACACCGCGCTGACGCAGGCGCACAGCGCGGCGCTGCAAGCCGGGGCCACGGTGCACGGCATGGCCAGCGCGTTTACCCTCGCGGCGGTCTTCGACGTGGCCGCGCTGCTGATCGTGCTGGTGGTCATCCGCAACCGCGACCGGGCACAGGAGGCCGCCTCACCCGTTCAGCCCCTCGGGGAGATCCGGGACGTCCCCAGCGGCGTCACCAGGTGAACCCCTGCACCATGACGTGCCCGTCCGGGGCGGTGGCCGGGTCGAAGTAGGACAGGACCAGCTGGGTGGGCGTGCTGAGCTCGGGATGCGGGATCAGCGCGCGGCAGAAGTTCGCGTAGCCCGCGCCCACCCCGCAGGTCACCCGTCCCGACAAGATCTTGCTCCAGGTGCCGTCCGGTGCCGGGGCCTGGTACACGGTGAAGCGGCCCTTGATGCTTGTCTGCTCGACCAGGACGAGGCGGCCTCCGCCAGCATCGAAGCTGGCAACGTTCAGCGCTTCGGGCCTCCGGCCAGGGATCACGGCGGTCGCTGCAGCGGCATCGGAGGTCCACGAACCCGGCGGCCCGGCGGCGCGCCACTGGTAGCTCAGCGGATTGCTCCATGCCTGCGGGCTGGCGGCAACCCGTGCCTCAAGCAGCGTCCCGGCGCACTGGCCATGCGCCGGGACCGAGCACGCGGGCCCGAACAGGTAGAGGTAGCCCCCGGCGACGACCGGCGAGCCGAGCGGCCCGGGCGCGGCGCCTGGGGACCCGTGCGTCCCGTAGAACACCGTCGCATCGTTGGTTACCGTGCCTGCGGCCGGGTCGTACTCGGCCACGCCGAAGCCCTCGAGCAGGAAGCCACCGCCAGACGGGCCAAGAACGCAATAGTCATTGAACGAAATCAGCAGGAACGGGGCGGACGGAACGCGGGCCACGCCGCTGATCCAGGAGACTGGGTAGCTGCCGTTGCCCAGGCCGCATGGCAGGCCGGCCGGCGTGAACAGCTCCGAGGGCGCCGGGAGGAAGGGGCCGGCGCCGCGGAGACGCTTCCTGGGCCGGCCGGCCCGGGCCCTGCGGCTGACGCGGCTCCCCGTCCGGCCACCGGCGCCACGACGCGCGGCGTTCTGGTCTCTGTGAGGGTTCCCGGGATCCTGCTGCCGGGACCAGGGCCAGAAACGGTCGGGGCGACGGCGGCAGTCGAGCCGGCGATGAACCGCTGCAGGTCCCAGCCGCCGTGGGCGCCACCGGCGTGGTGTGCGTAGACGGGCGTGTCACAGAACAGCCACAGGCTGGTGCCGGGATCGGCGGGCAGCGGGGCACTGTAACCGCAGTCGCGGGCGAGGCTGACGGTGCCCGCGAGCTCGGTCCCCGACACGACCGGCACCGGAGGCAGGGTGGACGGCTCACCCGCTGCTCCCGGACCGTCTGACACCACTGCGACCAGCAGCGCCCCGAAGATGACCAGCAGGGCGGCCCAGAGCGAGGCACGGCCGACCGCGCGTGTTCTGGGCGGCCCCATCACAAGCGGCGATTTTATCCGGGTTCGTTCCGTCAGGTCGCGCGTCATCGGCTGATCAACTCCCGGATCCTAGCCGCGATGCCTGCTGCGGCCTCAAGGGGCTGGCGCTCCATCCCTGACGCCATCGGTTAACTTGAGCGGATGGTGCCAGCGGCGGAAGAGGTCTATCAGCAGCTCCGGCCGCTGATGTTCTCGATCGCCTACCGGATGCTCGGCAGCGTGAGCGAGGCCGAGGACATCGTCCAGGAGGCGTTCCTGCGCTACCACCGCGCCCAGTCCGGGCAGGCGGCCGGCGCGGCCGCCGTGCCGGGCGGGCACGACACCGCTGAGGTGCCCTCCATCGAATCGCCAAAGGCCTACCTGGCCGCGGTGACAACACGGCTGTGCATCGACTACCTGCGCTCGGCGCGGGCGCGGCGCGAGGCCTACCCCGGTGAGTGGCTGCCGGAGCCAGTGCTGACCGGCGGCGCCGGGCAGGCAGGCGACGCGCTCCTGGCGGCCGGTGCTCTGTCGCGCGGCAGCGCCCTGCTGGCGGTCGACCCGGCAAGCCTGGCCGAGCAGGCTGATTCGCTGTCGATGGCGTTCTTGCTGCTACTGCAGCGGCTGTCGCCGGTGGAGCGAGCCGTGTTCCTGCTGCACGACGTCTTCGGCTACGAGTACCAGGAGATCGGCCGGATCGTCGGCAAGAGCACGGAGAACTGCCGTCAGCTGGCTTCGCGTGCCCGCAGGCATGTCAGCGAGGCCAGGCCCCGCTTCGAGGTCTCGCGCGGCAAGCGCGAGGAACTGGCGGCCCGGTTTTTTGACGCGGTCTCCCGCGGGGACGTGGATGGCCTGATCTCGACGCTTGCCGCGGATGTCGTGGTGTACGGCGACGGCGGCGGGAAGGGTCCGTCGTGGGCCCGTCCGATCGCCGGGCGCGACAAGGTCGCCCGGCTGCTTGACGGGCTCGCGCGGCAGATCCGTCAGGCCGGCGTCGAAATCCACCCGGCCGAGATCAACGGCCAGCCCGGCGCGCTGTTTGAGGATGGGGCCGGGGCACTGGTCAACATATTCGCGCTCGACATCGCCGACGGGCAGGTGCAGGTGATCCGGTCGGTGATCAACCCCGGCAAGCTGCGCCACCTTGGGCCGAACGCTGACGTGCCGGGCCTGCGCCGCCAGTCGCGCGCCGCGCCGCGTATGTGACCTACCAGACACCGGCGATGGGCATTGCGCTGATGCCGGCGCCACAAGGAAGTGACGCCAAGGAGGTGCATCTCTCATGAAGCTCAGCTCTCGGTTCGCGGTGGACAACATTTTTGTTGTCGGCGGTGCTTTTCTGGCTGTCGCAGCAATGGTGTTCACCGCGCCTGTGACGGGCTGGGTCGGGTTCGGCGTCTTCACCGGCCTGACGGCGCTCGCGTTTCTCAGCGCGGTCGCAGCCCGCACGACCGGGCAGAAGGTCGGCCACGCCATCCTGGGCATCGTCGGGCTGTGGTCCCTGGCCGCGGCTCTGGCATTCTCCGGAACGATCCTGATCTGGCTGGTGTTCGCTGACGCCATCGCGCTCGGCGTGCTCGCGCTGGCCGACCTCACCGCGCACGAGGTCACCACAGAAAATGTCGTGCACCGGCTGGTGATCACGGACTCCGCGGCGCCCAGCGAGAGCGGTCGCCTGGCCGCCTGACGTATGCTCCGCTGACGCGGAAGGACCGGCCCGCCCCGGCGGTGCTGGTCCTTTCGCGCACAGCCGTATGGCGCGGGAGGGTGATTCCGTTACGGCCGCGCCTGGGTAAGACTGGTAAGGCCCTAGCCCACCCCAGGGGGTAAGACCATTCAGGTACGAGCTGTTGTACGACGAGCCCGCACAGTAGTCCTTTACCTGCTGGCCTTCCTTGTCATCACGGCCGGATCGATCTGGCTCGCGCTGCGAGTCACGCCGCTGCAGACGGTCTCCGCGGCCGGCCAGACGGCTCAGGTCGGGGCGACGCTCCCCTCCCTGTCACTGCAGGGGCCCGGTGAGCTCGACCTCTTCGGCCAGCCGATGCCGACCAAGCCGCAGTTCGAGGGCCCTATCCGCCCGCGTCTTGAACTCAACCGGATCACGATCAATCCGCAGGTCGTGCAGACGCTGCGCGCCGACGGCCAGCGCAACATCGAGCTCTCCCTCAGCCAGGAGCTGGCTTCGGGGTGGGAGCGGTACTTCGAGTGGGAGACACTGATCGCCCTGGCGTTCGCCACGGTGCCGTTGATCACTGTCGCCGCCGTACGCGGCCTGTCGGTGTGGAAGGTGGCCTCGGTCGGGCTGGCGGCGGTCCTGGTTGTAAACGTGGGCGGCGTCTTGCTCACGGCGTCGAGCACGCCCCGGGTCCTGCGCAGCGTCAAGACGCTCGACGATCTCGTCGGCCTGGACCCGCTCACCGTGCCGCAGCCCGCCGGGCGGTCACTGCCCGGGGTGCAGGCGGTCGTGATCGGCGATTCGACCGCGGCTGGCGCTGGGCTGCCGCTCGGCAGCTCTCCGACCCCCCTGGACCGCGCCTGTGGCCGGTCCCCGGACGCGTATGCCGACGACCTGGCCATGGTCAACAACTGGAACGTGCTCAACCTTGCCTGCGGCGGCGCGACGATCCAGAACGGCCTGGTCGGAGCCCAGGTGCTGACGAACGGCCAGATAGCCCCGGTCCAGGTGGCCGAGGCCGCGCAGGCCACCCAGGCCAAGGTGATCATCATCAGCGTCGGGGCGGACGACGTCTCGTGGGCGATCATGACGCAGCTGTGCGCAGCCAGCACCGCGTGCAACGACAAGGTGTCGACGGCTTACTTCAGTCAGCTGCTCGACTCTTTCACCCGCAGCTACTACCAGCTCCTCGGCAATCTGGCGAACCTGCCCCAGCACCCCGCCGTGCTTGTCAACGAGTACTACTCCCCGTTCGGAACCTCGATCGGCTGCCTCGCCCGCTACGGCATGACCACTGCCAAGGAGAAGGTGCTGCTGTCCCGGCTAGGCCAGCTGAACGCGGTGCTGGCCCAGGGCGCGGGGGCGTTCGGGGACGGCGTCGCTGTTCCCCAGTTCACCGGTCATGAGCTGTGCACGGCGGACCCTTACGTCCAGGGCCCGGGCGACCCCGCCCCGATGCACCCCAACGTGTCCGGGCAGCTGGCCATAGCCCTGGCAGATCAGCAGGCGCTGCCCAAGTTGTCGCCGTCACCCGTGGTCACGCCGACACCGTCGCCGACTCCCACGCTCGGCCCCGCCGTCGGCTGACCGGCGTGACCCAGTGCCGCCGCAACGACAGCAATGGTCCAGCCACGCTGTCTGGGCAGCAGCAATGCTCCAACCACGCGGCTCCGGAAGGGGCGCGGCCTTATTGTCGCTTTCATGCCGGATAGCTGGACGCCTGATGATCTGCGGTTTGCGCTCATCCGCGCCGCGCATTTTCAGCCGCCGGGGCAGGTGGCCAGCGATCTGCTGACGGCGGCGGACCAGCCTGCGACCCGGCTGGCTGGCGTGACCGTGTTCCAGGCCCGGGTGCGCGCGGCTGAGGTATTGCTGGAGGCTGGCCAGCGCGGCAAGGGACTGAGGGTGCTGGGCCAGGCTGTGCAGGAACCGGGTCCAGACCCGGACCCGCCGACGCAGGTCGCTGCGGCTGCGGTCTTCGCCGAAGCGGGAGACGCCGCCGAGGCGGAAGCCCTGGTGATGCGCGCGTTTCGGGCTCGCCCTGCTGGTGACGGCTTGCTCGGCGGCCTGCTGACGGTGTCGCTCAGGCTGGCTGAGGCCGGTCATTTTGAAGCGG
Source organism: uncultured Actinomycetota bacterium (assembly GCA_963815375.1). Taxonomy (GTDB): domain Bacteria; phylum Actinomycetota; class Actinomycetes; order Streptosporangiales; family Streptosporangiaceae; genus JASHPR01. Next base: position 1,883,909 of record CAWFGX010000001.1, read on the forward strand.
CAATCCGTATTGCCGACGAGACGATCGCAAGCACTTTGAGGCTGCCGGACCGCAGAAGCCGGCGCGGCTTGAACGAGCGGATCACGCGCATCGCGCAGATGGCCAGAGAGGAAATTCTCAAGCTCCAGCACGAACCCCGGGCCGGGGGGACTGATCTCACTGATCGTCAGGCCGTGCGGGAACAACGCGACCAGAAGCGGGCGGACCTCACAGAGCGAGCCTCCAGCCAGCCGCCCTGGCCAGCAGTCGCCGGGTCATGCCTGGTGTGGTGGCCCAGTGCCGAGTACGGCCGGGTAGTCCGGCAGGTGCCCGAACTGCAGGGCATTCTGGGTGCGCCGTGGCGCGACCATACGGCTCGGGTCGAGAGGGCGATGGTGGCTGCGACGGCATCGGACGCGGCCCGGGCCAGGGGTGGCGCGGCCCAGCTATCGGTGGCAGCCGCCGAATACGAGATGTTCGCGCAATACCTAGAGCGGACCGGAGCTGATCCCCGGCTGGCCGCGGTAATGACAGCCTTCACCGACCACGCGCGATCTGCCCCCCAGCACCCGGCCCCCTGGCCGCCAGGACGGCGTGACCCGTGCTGGTGTGGCTCGAAGAAGAGGTACCAGCGCTGCTGCGGGGAGCACGCACCGCACTGCCTGTAAGTACCGCCGGTACGCGATTTCTGTAATTTCAGCGGCGCACCGAGGGGTGACGGCGCGGTCAGCTGGTGCGGGTCAGTTCCACGTTGCGCAGCCAGACCTTGCCCGGGCCGATGAGGGTGAGCTCGAACCCCATGTGCTCGGCATCGGCGGGCACCCGCCCCGTGATCTGGTACCTGATCCAGTCGCTCGTACCAGTGATGGTCTCGCTGAGGTGCTGGTGGTCCCGGTCCACGCGCTGCACCGGGTGCGGCTGATCGCTTGGCGGCGCGTGCATAACCCGGTCCTGGCTGGGGCCTTCGGCCGGGCTGACGATATCCAGGCTCAGTTTCCGCGTGGTCGCTCACGTCCTGGCTGCGCACTTCGGCCAGCAAGGTCACCATGGAGCCGCGGTAGTCGTCAGCGAGCCACTCCTGACCCAGGAAGACATCTCCGTACGGGTGCGGAACGGTGGCCGACAGGGTGGCCGCGCCGTCCGCTGCGGCGACCGCGTAGTCGTTCCAGTGCGCCCCGGTGACTTCAGCCCAGGAGCTCCCGTGGATAGTCCAGCCTTCCAGGCCGTCGGCGAAGGCCAGGTTCTGCGGCCCGGGGCGCTGCCTGGACGGGCGGGCCGGTTTACGGCTCACGAAAGGCCTGCGCAGGTCATCGGCGGTTACCGGGATGGCTAGCCGGTCCATCATGGCATCGGGTACCTGGACGGGCACCGCCAGCACGGCCGCCAGAGCCAGCGCGGTGCCGGCCGGAGCAGTGACCTGCTGGGTACCGGCTGGGCCGGCCACCCCGATCCGCGCTGCGAGCACGTTCGGCCCGAGTTCGTCGATGTCCACCCCGGTCACGCTCCCGGCCGCCGCGGCCAGCAGCTTGCCCGCCAGGTCCTCGGGGCTGTACTCCCGGGCCGGGAGGTCTCCGGCCCGCTCATGATCGGGCGACTGGCCAGCCTCACTGTCACGGGCCAGCCGCTCCATGATGCGCCACAGCGCCATGCCCTGACGGGTGCGCAGCCATAGCGCCATCGCCCGGTGCCGGGAATCGTCTGCCAGCACCACGAGGATGGACCCGATGGCGGGCGAGCCGTCGAGCCGCGTGTCTATGTGCGGCTCGGCGGAGGCGATGCGAACGGTCGTCATAGCTGCCCTCCGTGAGGCGACCGGAATGAGATCAGGGCGCTGAGCGGCAATGAGGCTGCGCAGCCGGCGGCGGGCCTTGTGCAGGCTGGCTTTAGCAGCGCTGGGGGACGGGGCGATCTGCCCCGCGGGCAGATCGGCGTAGTAGTACAACTCGACGGCGCGCCGCTGGCCGTCCGGCAGGTCCGCGACCGCGGCGCGCAGCGCCTCAGCGCGGTCCAGGTCATCGGCTGAAGGCAGCCCGTGCGCGGAAACTGGATGCAGGGCTTCGGGCCACTCGGCCAGCAGCATCAAGGGGTTCCTGCCGGGCCGCCGCACGATGCACGTTGCGGATGATGCCGCCAAGCCAGGCGCCGAACCGGTCCGGGTCCCGCAACCGGTCCAGTGCCATGAAGGCCTGCAGGAACGTCTCCTGGACGATGTCGTCAACGTCATCCGCACGCCCGCACAGGCGCGCCGCGCGGGCTCTCGCTGACGGCGAATGCCGCTCAACCAGCAGCCGGAACGCGGCAGCATCCCCGGCCTGGGCCTGCCGGACCAGGTCACCGTCGCAGACGTCCACGCCAGTTAGTGTCAGCCAGGCGCCCTCCGGTTACCCGTAAATGGCTACGGCTGGGGCCTGACAAGACCTGTCTCATAGGCCAGGATGACTGCCTGGATCCGGTCGCGCAGCTGGAGTTTCGCGAGGAGCCGGGATACGTGGGTCTTGACTGTCGCCTCGCTGAGAGTGAGCTCGGCGGCGATCTCGGCGTTGCTCTGGCCGCGGGCCAGCAGTCGCAGCACGTCCAGTTCCCGTGGGGTGAGATGGGATAGTTCGCGGCGCATCAGGCCTGGAGAGGAGTTCTGGAAGGCGAACCGTTCCACTAGGCGGCGGGTGACCGACGGGGCGAGCAGTGCGTCGCCGGAACGGACTATGCGGACGGCCGCGGTGAGGTACTCAGGTGAGACGTGCTTGAGCAGGAAGCCACTGGCGCCGGCGGCAAGCGCGCCGTAGACGTACTGGTCCAGGTCGAACGTGGTCAGCATGATGATCCGGCAGTCGCTCCCCGCCGGTTCGGCGAGGATTCGCCTGGTGGCTTCGAGTCCGTCCATCTCCGGCATCCGGATGTCCATGAGCACTACGTCCGGGTGGTGTTCGACGGCGGCGGCGACGGCTTGGGTGCCGTCGGCGGCTTCGGCGATGACGGGGATTCCGGCGTCACGCAAGATCATGCGAAATCCGGTGCGGACCAGGGTCTGGTCGTCGGCGATGAGGACACGCGGGGCGGGCTCGGCAAATGCGCTGTCGCCGGCGTTCACGATGGCACCGGAGCCGCCGTCAGGGATGGCTCATGCGGGAACCGGGCGCGGACCCGCCACCCGCCACCGGGCCGGCTCCCGGCATCTAGCTCACCGCCGTAGAGCAAGACACGCTCCCGCAGGCCGAGCAGTCCGCGCCCGCTTCCTGGCATCGGGCTGACCATCCCGTGTGCGCCGTGGGACTGTGCGGCTAGCTGGCCTGCCGCGCCATCGTCGGTGACCTCGACCACCAGGGCGTTCTCCCGGTAGTCGAGTATGACGGCCGCGGATGACTGGCCGGCGTGCTTGATCACATTGGTGAGCGCTTCCTGGACGACGCGATAGGCGGCTAGGTCCATGCCTGGCGGCAGTGCCCGCGGGGTGCCACTCACGCGGAGTTCGACGGGCAGTCCGGCCGCGGTTACCCGGTCGATGAGCGGGCGTATCTGGTCCAGGCCGGGCTGGGGCCGGAGTGGCGTGAGGTCCTGGCTGACGGGCCGGCGCGTCTTCCGGCTCTCCCGCCACCGCAAGCAGGCCGAGCATGTGCTGGAGCTCGGTGATGGCCGCCCGGCCGCTTTCCTCGATGGCCAGCAGCGCCAGCCTGGCTTCGTCAGGCGAGGCGCCGAGCACTCGCCGGGCGGCGCCTGCCTGGACAACCATCATGCTGACGTTGTGCGTTACCACGTCGTGCAGGTCGCCGGCTATGCGTGCCCGTTCCTGCCCGATGGCCCGGCGGGTGGCCTCCTCCTGCTCTTCGGAGAGCCGGAGCAGCCGGGCCTGTGAGTCGCTGGCGCGGCGACGGCTCAGGCGCGTGGCGTGGCCGACGACAAGGACCCCGGCGAACACCAGAACTGTCGCGACCAGCGTGTAGTTACCCGCCTGCGCCTTGCCCAGGCCGCGCGAGACGATAGCGACAACGGCCAGTGGCGTACTGAGCAGGGCCACGGTCTGGTATCTGCTGTAGACCACCGCGGCGTAGGCGGCGGGCGCTAGCGCGATGAAATCGATCGCGACGTTTGAAGGGAGCGCCGCGAACGTCGTCGCTCCGGGGGACCCAGTCAGCATGCACACGACCAGGCACAGCCAGAACGCGGTGAGCGGGCGGAGCCGGCGGATGGCTAGCGGAGCCGTCCTGAGCACGACCGTGGGCAGGGCAGCCTGCCATCCCTGCCACCCGGGCGAGACGCCTGCCGGGATGGGGGTGGTGCCACCGGGGTACCGGGCGGCGAGGGACGCCATCGCGAGTGCGGCAACCGTAAGGGCCGCGGCCAGTGCGATGTCCGCAGCTACCTGGCGTCCGGTGAGCGCGGGCGGCGAGTCACGGGCCCGCATGGCCGTTGCCAGCCGGGGCAGCAAGCCGCGCGCTTCCCGCAGCGGCCTGGGTGCCAAGTCAATGCTGTGGCCGTTCACCTGCTCATTGTGGCGCGATGAGGCGCCCGCGCCCATCGGCCGCACGGCCTAACCAGTTACCCCGCAAGGATGACAGCCAGCCGGAGCGAGCCCACTGAAGATTACGCAGCGGCGCCGACGCCAGTGCGGCGCGATCTCGCCTAGCTTTCCCGCATGAATGCTGTGATACAGCTCAGCGAAGTCACGAAACGTTATGACAGCGCTGCCCGTCCCGCCCTTGACTGCGTCAGCCTGACGGTCGCCAGCGGCGAGGCGGTGGCGGTCATGGGGCCGTCCGGCAGCGGGAAATCGACCCTGCTGAACCTGATCGCCGGACTGGACCGCCCCACCGGTGGGACGGTCACGGTCGGCGAGCAGCGGATCAACACCCTCAGCGAGACCGCGGCGGCCCGGTACCGCCGGATGAGGATCGGGATGATCTTCCAGTTCTTCAACCTGCTCGATGACCTGACCGTGGCCGCCAACGTGCAGCTGCCCGCCAGGCTGGCCGGCATGGGCCGGGCCGCGGCCCGGGCCCGAGCCGATGAGCTGCTGGTGGCGCTGCGGATCGGGCAGTACAAGGACGCCTACCCCGGGCGGCTGTCCGGCGGGCAGCGGCAGCGGGTGGCGATCGCACGCGCCCTGGTGAACCGGCCGGCGCTACTGCTGGCCGACGAGCCCACCGGGGCGCTGGATACCGCCACCGGCGGGGAGATCGGGCAGCTGCTGGCAGAGCTGAACCAGTCCGGCCAGACGCTGGTGCTCGTTACCCACAACCCGGACCTGGCGGCCCGCTACGCCAGCCGCGTGATCACCGTCACCGACGGCCGCGTCACCAGCGACGAGCCCGGCCAGGCGGCAAGGACGCGGCGATGAGGCCGGGACCGGTGCTGCAGGCGCTGGGGGGTGGCCTGACCCGCCGCCGGGTGCAGACGATCGTGATCACCGTGGCCGCGCTGGTGTCGACAGGCACGGCCGTAGTCGGCCTCGCCCTGGCCATCGACTCCAGCGCCCCGTTCACTCGCGCGTTCGCCGCTCAGCGCGGAGCGGACGTGACGGCGGCTATCGACCCGTCGGTTGCCAGCTCCGCCGAGCTGGCCGCGACCACCCGCCTGCCGGAGGTCACCGCCGCGGCTGGACCGTACGGCGAGGCCACGGTCACCCTGACCTTCGGCGGCCCGGCCGGCTGCGATCCCACCCCGGCCACGCCCTGTTACTCAGAGCAGACGCTGCCGCCGATGACCCTGGCCGGGCGCGCCTCACCGGGCGGCCCCGTCGACGATCTCACCCTGCGGTCTGGGCACTGGGCGCAGCAGCCCGGCCAGGTCGTCCTGTCGGCTGCGGACACGGCCCCGAACGGGAACCTTCCGCCCGCCGTGACGCTCGGCGCCCAGCTCACCGCCCGCGGCCTGCCCGGGACACAACGCCTGACGGTCGTCGGCATCGCCACCTCCATCACCGGCTCCGCCGACGGCTGGGTCACGCCCGCCGAGATCACCGCACTGCGTACCCGGGGGCAGCCGGCCAGCACGCAGATGCTCTACCGGTTCCGCAACGCGGCCAGCGCTGCGGCCGTGCACGCCGACGTCACCGCCGTCAAGGCGGCTCTGCCTAGCGGCGCCGTAACCGGCTTCCAGTCCTACCAGACGGTCCAGTATCAGGAGGCGTCGGGAATCGCGCCGCTCGCGCCGTTCCTGATCGCCTTCGGCCTCACCGGCCTGGTGGTGTCGGTGCTGATCGTCATCAACGTCGTGACCGGCGCGGTGGTCGCCGGCTACCACCGGATCGGCGTCCTCAAGAGCATCGGCTTCACCCCCGGCCAGGTCGCCGCCGCCTACACGGCCCAGGCGGTCGTGCCTGCCGCCGCCGGATGCCTGGCTGGCCTGGCGCTCGGCAACCTGGCCGCGATCCCGCTTCTGGGCCGGAGCGCCAGCGTCTACCAGGTAGGGACTCTGGGCGTGCCGGTGTGGACGGACGCGGCCGTGGCCGCGGTGATGTGCGGCCTGACCGCCGCCGCCGCACTCGTGCCGGCGGCGCGCGCGGGGCGGATGAGCGCCGTCACGGCCACCGCCGCGGGGCGTGCCCCCGGCACCGGCCGTGGCCTGACCGCACACAGGCTGCTCGACTACCTGCCGCTGCCGCGGCCAGTGACGATCGGCCTGGCCGCCCCGTTCGCCCGCCCGGCCCGCGCCGCGGTCACAATGGTCGTCGTCGTGGCCGGGGCCGCCGCGGTAACCCTCGCCGTCGGCCTGAGCGGAACCCTGGGCCAGGTCGTGAACGGCCTGACGCATTCGGCCACCGAGCAGATCCAGGTCACCTACAACGGCGGCACGACCGTGCGGAACGGTCGCGGCGGAAACGCGCTGGCGGTTCCTGGCGGCGGCGCGCAGGCCGGACCGGAACCTTCCGCTCCCCCGGACAAGATGGAAGCCGCGCAGCAGCAGACAGTCGCGGCAGCGCTGCGGGCACTGCCGGCGACACTGCACTATGTCGCCGAGGCCGACGAACAGGCCAGCATGGCAGGCGTGGCCGGTCAGCTTTCGGTGACCGCCTTCCGCGGCACCGCGAACTGGACCGGTTACGGCCTGATCAGCGGGCGCTGGTACACCGCTCCCGGTCAGGCTGACGTGCCGACGGGCTTCCTCACCGCGACCGGCACGTCAGTCGGCGACACCGTTACGATCACCTTCTCCGGCAGGCAGATCCCGGTACGGATCGTCGGAGAGGTCTTCGACACCGACAACAACGGCCTGGAAATGGTCACCGACTGGCAGACCCTCGCTGGCGCCGATCCCGGCCTGGCAGCCAGCCAGTACGACGTCGGGCTACGGCCCGGCACGCCCGAGGCGAGTTACGCGCAGAAGCTGGACGACGTGCTCGGCCCCGGATTCTCCGCCACCGTGAACAGCAACGACAGGGGCCTGCCGATCGTCATCAGCCTGATCGCCGCACTCACCCTGCTGCTCGCCGTCACGGCCGGGCTCGGCGTCCTCAACACCGTCATCCTCACCACCAGGGAACGAGTACACGACCTCGGAGTGCTCAAGGCCATCGGGATGACACCCCGGCAGGTCATCGCGATGGCCGTCTGCTGGGTCGCCGGCACCGGCCTGGCTGCAGGCCTAATCGCGGTCCCCGCCGGGATCACCGCCCAGCGGTACCTGGCCGGAGCTATCACAGCCGCCGCAGGCAGCGGGCTGCCCGCCAGCTACCTGAACGTCTACCACGCTTGGGAGCTAGCCGGCCTCGCGCTCGCTGGGGTCGTCATCGCCGCAGCCGCGGCCCTGGTCCCGGCAAGCTGGGCTGCTGCCAGCACAACCGCCGCAGCCTTGCGCGCCGAGTGAAAGCTCAAGCATGTGGACGGCCCTGGAGGCTCTCATGCCTCCGCTTCCGGCCGGAACAGGGGGACGCTCAGCCCAGAGTGATCCTCCCAGGTGACAGCGACGCGCTGGTTTACGTGCACGTCCTCTATTGCCGCGTCTATGTCGGCGACCATCCGGAATCCCTCATCCAGGTCGATCAGGCCGACGACATAAGGGAGGCGGGCGCGAAAGAACGGCTGGCCATTCTGGCGGATGACGGTGAACGAGTAGACGGTGCCGAGGCCCGCCGAGTCGCGCCACTCGAGCTCACCGCCCGTGCACCCGGTGCAGTGCCGGCGCGGGTAGAAGACAACCTGGCCGCACTGGCGGCAGACCTGGTACGTCAGCCGGTGTCCGGCCGTCGCCGTCCAGAACGGCTCGGTGTCCGGCTCGGGGAACACCGGCAGCGGCCGCTGCGGGGTATCGGGACGCTCAGCCACCACCGCTCAGTCCCTTCCCAGCACGATCGTGCAGGCCGCGTGCTGCGTAGCGAGCAGCCCGCCGTTACCGTGCGCGACCGCCATGTGGGCACCGGGAACCTGCGCCGTGGACTCCCCGCGCAACTGCCTGGCCGCCTCGATCAGCAGAAAGATGCCGCGCATGCCCGGATGGTTGGACGACAGGCCCCCGCCGTCGGTGTTCAGCGCTGGCCCGCCAGGCTGATCGAACGCCAGGCGGCCGCCGGCCGCGAACGGGCCTCCCTGACCTTTCTCGGCGAAGCCGAGGTCCTCAAGGATGGTCAGCACCGTGATCGTGAACGAGTCGTAGATCATCGCGATGTCGATATCGCCGGGCCCGAGGCCTGCCTGGCCGAATGCCTCCCGCCCGGAGCGCGCGGCCGCGCTGGTGGTGATGTCGCCCTGAGCACTCGGGTAGCCGACTGCTTCGCCGGTGCCCAGGATCCACACTGGCTGGCTGCGGATCCCGGCCGCTACCGACCGCGACACGATCACGACCGCCCCTCCGCCGTCGGAGATGATGCAGCACTCCAGCAGGTGCAGCGGGTCCGCGACCAGCCGCGAGCCGAGCACGTCGTCGACGGTGATCTCGCGGACGTCGTGGAACCCGATCGCGGCAAGCCCGGTGACGGCCTGCGGGTTGCGCATCGCGTGCCTGCGGGTGGTGACCGCGATCTCCGCCAGCTGCTCCGGCGTGGTGCCGTACTGCGCCATATGGCGCCGGGCCACCAGCGCGTAGTTGCCGATCAGGGTCAGCCCGTACGGGCGTTCCATGTTCCAAGCCGGGTGCGACCCGAACGGCGCCCGGCCACCTGTGCCGCCCGCGCCGGCAGCGTACCGGTCGGTGTGTCTCGTGGAGCCGTAGGTGAGCAGGGCCACCTCGGCCTTGCCCGCCGCGATGTCCCTGGCAGCGTGAGCGGCCTGAAACTCAGGTGAGCTGCCGCCGGTCGCTGTCGTGTCAACCACCCGCGGGGCCACGCCGAAGTACTCGGCGATCGTCAGTCCCGGCATGGGGTCAGCCTCACCGGCATCGTAGACGGCATCGACGTCAGCCCAGGTCAGCCCAGCGTCCTCCAGAGCCCGCGCGGCGCACTCCGCCTTGATCTGCAGCTTGCTCAAGCCCCCGGCCGTCCGGCCCTCGAACTCGTGGATGCCGGCTATCGCCGCGGCCAGTGCTGCCATCATTCCTCCTCCGGGGGCTCGTGGCCGGGCTTGCAGGGACCGCCGGCCATCAGCCGCCGGGAGTAGTCGATCACAGCGTCGATCACAGTGTCCGCCTGCCGCCGCGTCTTCGATGCAGCGACCTCCCGAGCGCCCTCGATGATCACCGCCGTCAGTACGGATGCAAATAGCCGGTCCAGCGCTGTGTCGGGCAGGTGGAGCAAGGCATCGTTCTGGCTGACCCACTCATGTTCTCGGCGCCGCTTGATCATCTCGAATCCGGGCGGCCCGTCCCCGGAAAGGAACAGCAGGGCGAGGTCCCGGCGCTGCCAGCTGCCCTGCAGAAACGCCCGCGCTCCCACCGCGAGCAGCTCTCCCGGGTCGGTAACGCCAGACTCGTGCGCCAGCGCGACGGCGCTGCTGGCCGCCTGCTCGTGCGCGTGCTGATGCTCCTGCCAGAGGGCGAGGAACAGCTCGCTCTTGCCGCCGAAGTGGTGATAGATGCTGCCGACGCTGGAACCGGCCCGCTCGACGACGTCGGCGACGCTGGCTTCGGAGAAGCCGCGCGACGTGAACACCTCCCTGGCGGCGTCGAGCAGCGCGCGCTGTGTGTGCGCGCTCCGCCCCCAGCGCCACCGGCCCCTGGCTGGCCTGTCTGTCGGCCGATTCTGCATGCCTCACCGATCCGTTGCGGTCCCCCACTCGTGCTGGAGCGTCTATCGTGCCACCCGGGCAGGACGGCCCTTGACAGCCTGCGGGGACTGCCAGAAAGCTAATTCCAGAAGAAAATTCTAGGAAGCGACTCCGGTAGTTCCGGGCTGGGAGGCTGGTACGGCGATGGGCGGACTCGAGCGCCACGCCGCCGCTGGCCTGACCGGCGGCCCGGCCGGGAACGCCCCGGTGCCGCGCCCGCGGCGCTGTCGCGGCGAGGCTGGCCGGCGCCTGCGCGGCTCGCCCGGCATGACTCGCCGTCCCGGCGAGGCTGGCCACCGCCCGGACGGCTCCAGATGCCGGCCTGCTAAACCGCGCGTGGCCGGCGGGCCCGGCCACCCCTGGAAGGGGCCGGCAAATCCCGCTATGCCATTCGATTGCAGCGGGGCAGCGCCCTGTCTCTTTCCTTTATCAGTAGGAAGCGGGTGGCGCCACGGCTGGGGCCGGGTTTACGTTCTTCTGGATTGTTACGGTCACGTTTCCTACTCATCGGTAGACTGCGGCCTGTATCGGCCCTATCATGCCTGTTTTACGGCGGTAACCGGGCATAGGTGCGCCTGACGGCCGCATGAGTCCCTGGAGGGATCGATGCGCAGAGTCAGCGGGTTCGTCCTCACGCTCCTAGGGGCGTTTCTCATTGTCGTGGCTGCTCTGCTGCGGTTCTGGCTCGCGCCTGGGCTAGCCAAGGACCCGCTGAACGAGTACCACATCCTCAGCCTGTCCGGGACCGGCTCGTACTTCAACAAGTCGCAGGCGCAGGAACAGACTGGCGTCTCTGTTGCCGCTACGTTCACTATCAAGGGCAACGTCCCGCTGGGCACCGGCGACACCGCGGTCTGGGATTTGTTCGTCTACGTCAAGGACACCACCAACAACCAGGCGGTCGCCTATATCCCGTACCGCGAGGCGTTCAACAGGAAGACTGGCGAGACGGTCAACTGCTGCGGGTCTTATGTCACTGATGAGGTCAGCGGCGCGAAGAACCATAAGGTTCACATGAGCGGCCTCGGCCCGTTCTGGCCCCTTGGCGCGCAGCAGCAGACGTATACGGTCTTCGATCCCTTCGTGGGCAGACCGGAGCTAGCCACCTACCAGGGCACTGCGGACATCGATGGGATCCAGACCTACCGCTACGTGGAGAGGGTTGCCACACCGGTCAAATTCGGCACCTACGACGTGCCAGGCCAGGTGATCGGGTCGGCCCAGGCCACCGTCCCGCTCGGTGAGTACTACGTCGCGACGAACTCCTTCTACGTCGACCCCGTCACTGGCGCCCCGCTGGACCTGACCCAGAACCAGACGGTGACACTGGGCAATTCGCCGACGAACGTCCAGATCACCGCCAGCAGCATCCAGGTCGCCGAAACGCCGGCCAGCGTCGCGTCCGTCGTCAGCTCGGACCAGTCCTCCCGCAATGACCTGCTGCTCGTCAAGGACATCCTGCCGCTGATCGGACTGCTGCTCGGGATCGTGCTGATGGTGATCGGCATGATCCTGGTGCGGCTGGGCGGCTCTGGTCCCGCGTCAGAGTTCCGGGGACTGTGGAACCGCCAGCTTGACAGTTACCCAGACACCGGACCCCGTGTGTTCTTCCTGGCGGTCACGGTGCTGGGAACGGTCACGCTCTATTACGAGCTCTACGTTGGCGGCTCGGTCTCCACGCTGCTACTGAACAACCTCAACATGAGCTTCACCTTCTATGTGACGGTCCTGGCCATCGGGAACCTGATCGGCGCGTTCGGCTCCCTGTTCGCCGGTCTCGCCGACCGGCTGGGCCGGGCCAACATCGTGGTCATCGGGCTGTTCTTGACCGGCATCTTCACCGCGTTCGTGCTGCCGTCGGCCACCAGCAAGTGGACGTTCAGCATAGAGAGCTTCGTCGTCGGCGTGGTCGAGGGCATGGCCCTGGTGGCCACCCCGGCCCTGATCCGCGACTTTTCCCCGCAGGTGGGCCGGGCCGCCGCGATGGGCTTCTGGACCGCGGGCCCGGTGGCGGGAAGCCTGATCGTGACGGCGGTGGGCTCCCACACCATTCCCGCCATCGTGAACGACACCCGGTTCTGGACCCACGAGTACCACATCTGCGGCGTTGTCGGGATCATCGTCGCCTTCATCGCCCTGTTCGGGCTGCGCGAGCTGTCGCCGCAGTTGCGCGATCAGCTGATGGTGACCATGCGCGACCGGATGCTCATCGAGGCTCGCGCCAAAGGCCTCGATGTGGAGGAGATGCTGCAGCGTCCCTTTCGTCAGCTATTCAAGGTGGACGTGGTGGTCTCCGCCCTCGCGGTGGCAGTCATGCTTCTCTTCTACTACACGGCTGTGGCGTTTGGCCTGATCTACCTGACCACCGTGTTCGGGTTCTCAGTCAAGGACGCCAACGGGCTGGGCAACTGGAACTGGGGGTTCAACGTCATCGGGGTGATCCTGGTCGGGGTCCTCTCCGACCTGGTCCGGGTCCGGAAGCCGTTCATGGTGATTGGTGGGCTGGGCGCCGCGGCGCTGACCATCGTTTACCTGAACCAGGCCGGCCACCACCCTGGCTACTACACGCTGGCCGTACTGCTGGCAGCGCTCGCGTTCTTCCTCGGCATGGCCTACACCCCGTGGATGGCCAGCTTCACCGAGACCGTCGAGGCTCGCAATCCCGCGCTCATCGCCACCGGCCTGGCGATCTGGGGCTGGGTGCTCCGGGTAATCGTGTGCGTGTCGTTCCTGATCATTCCGCACATCATTACCTCGGTGACGCCGGTGGCCAACTACGGCAGCACCGCGCAGGCCTACGAGGCCGCCTACCCCAAGCAGGTCGCGTTTGCCGAGAGCCACCCGGCGATCATCGCGGAGGCGGAGAAATACTCCAAGCAGCTGGGCGAGGCACAGCGGCTGGCGCCGGAGCTCGCGGTGCTGCAGGCGCACATCGCGCTGTTCGAGCAGCTCGACGCGTACAAGAACCCGGCTGACGCCCCTGCGGCGCTGATCAACCAGGCGATCGCCGCTGCTGGTGGTGGCTCCAAGGGCCTCGCCATGCTGGCCAACATCTCGGCCAACCAGGCAGGCATCGAGGACGTGCTCACGGCCGAGACCCCGCTCCTGCAGCTGAAGCCCTACGCCGCGCAGCTGAGCTTGCTGCAGAAACCTGGGGCGCCGCAGGCGCTGAAGTTCCTTCAGGCGCACGGGCCCGCGCTGCAGCAGGCCGAGGCGCAGGCGCCGGGCCAGTGGAAGGACTGGTACTGGGTGTGCTTCGGCGGCATCGTGTTCTTCCTCCTGTGCATCCCGCTGCTTCGCGGCCGGTGGAGCCCAGCAGCGGCACGCCGCGACGAGGAGGAGCACGAGGCGCAGATCCGGGCCGAGCTCGACGAGCTTGCCCACTTCGCGACGCCCGAGTATCCCTGAGTTTCCTGAACGGCGCCTAGTTCTGGGCCAGCTGGCGCGCGGGCGAGCGGCACGGCTTCGGGCGTGTCGCTCGCGGCTCCGGTGACCGGGCAACCTTTCGGCGGGCTGCTCCGTCTCACTGCGGGCCGAGCCGCGAAGGGATGCCAGTGAGCCGGAATGACGACGAAGCGTTCGAGGCGTTCGTCCGCTCGCACGGGACAACGCTGGTCCGGCTGGCCGGAGCCTTAACAGGCGACCCGGGCTTCAGCGAGGAGGCCGTGCAGTCCGCGCTGGAGCGCGTCTACCTGCGGTGGCGTCGGCTGGACTGGGAGTTCTCAGCCTCGGGGACCTATGTGTACCTGCCGCCCACACCGGCGAACACGGCGCTATTCAAGGTGCCGATTCCCAAGGGTTACCCCCGGTCCAGTCCCGAGAACGGCTGACCGGCGCCGGGCCACGGCAGCCAGGCCAATTGGGGCTGGTCCGCCCGTCTTGTCGGTGGGTGGCCCTAGAGTTGTCCTCCATGACGGGACGGCCGTTGCCAGAGATTATGGATGAGGGCTGGGCGGCTGCCCTGGACCCGGTGACTGACCGCATCCAGGCCATGGGCGACTTCCTGCGAAACGAAATTGCCGAGGGCCGCAAGTACCTGCCGGCCGGAGAGAACGTGCTGCGGGCGTTCCGGCAGCCGTTCGCGGCGGTCCGGGTGCTGATCGTGGGCCAGGACCCGTATCCCACGCCCGGGCACCCAGTCGGGCTGAGCTTCTCGGTCGCTCCGGAGGTACGGCGGCTGCCGGGAAGCCTGGTGAATATCTTCCGTGAGTACCGCGAGGATCTCGGCTACCCGGCACCGGCCAACGGTGACCTCAGCCCGTGGAGCGAACGCGGCGTCATGCTGCTGAACAGGGTGCTGACCGTGCAGCCCGGCAAGCCCGGCTCGCACCGCGGGAAGGGCTGGGAGCAGGTCACCGAGCAGGCCATCCGGGCTCTGGCTGCCCGCGGCGGCCCACTGGTGGCCATCCTCTGGGGCAACGATGCGCGCAGCCTGGTCCCACTGCTGGGCAGCGTGCCGTGCATCGAGTCGGTTCATCCAAGCCCGAACTCGGCCGACCGTGGCTTCTTCGGCTCACGGCCGTTCTCCCGGGCGAACAAGATGCTGGAGGAGCAGGGCGGCGAGCCGGTCGACTGGAAGCTGCCTTAGCACCTGCTCAGAAGGGTTCGGGCCGACACGAGGTACCTTGCTGATGCGAGCTTCAGCCTATCGAGACCGCCCACCTGGTAAATTCCCAGGTTCTGGTGCTTGCATGACGACCAGGGGTCCGCGCAAGGAGGCATGGGGTGATGACGACCAGCTGTGACCTGCCCGGCCGGGATGATCCGGACGGCCTGATCCGGCTGAACCACGTGATTCTCCCCGACGGCGTCGCCGTGATCGCGATCAGCGGGGATCTGGACCTGGCCACGGCCGACCGGACGGTCCGGTACGTCAGCGAGGTCATTGATCAGCACGATGGGCCGATCAGCGCTGATCTCAGCGGCCTGACGTTCTGTGACGCGTGTGGTCTCGGCGCACTGATCCGGATCGCGGCCTATGCCGAGCGGCTGGATCGCTGGGTTGAGTTCTCCCAGCCATCCGAGGCCCTGGTCAGGATCATGCGCATCACCGGGGTGGACGCCCGCCTCCTTATACCTGCACGGGCGGGATTATCCGGGGACTAGCGGCCCAGGGCCGGCGGGATTTCTGCTGAGTCGGTCAGCCGGAGCTTGCGCCGGGCGCGCTCGTAGAACGTCGTGCGGCCGAGACGGACGACGTGCGCCGCGGCCGGCCGCGGCTGGAGGTCGATGCGGTCGCCTGCGGCGACGCGCCCCTCGACCTGCCCGTCCACTTCGACAGCCAGCTCGCCGCTTCGCGCCAGGATGTCGAGCGCCAGCGCATCGTTCACCGAGAGAACCAGCCCGCGGTTGTAGGCCGAATGCGGCGCGGCCGGGGTGACCAGCAGGGCCTCGACCGACGGGTTCACGATCGGCCCGCCAGCGGAGAAGCTGTACGCGGTGGACCCGGTCGGTGTGGCTACCACGACCGCGTCGGCCGCGTAGCTGACGAACGGATGCCCGGCCACGCGCAGGCTGACCGCCGCGCTGCCTTCCCCGGGATAGCGGACGACCGCGATGTCGTTGAACGCGGTCACGACCTTGCCGTCGAGCACTGCGTCAACGGCTAGCCGCGGCTCGATCGTGTAGTCACGGGCGTCGACGGCTGACAGCGCGTCCGGCAGCTCGGGCACGTCGATCTCGGCCAGGAACCCCAGCTTGCCCAGGTTCACGCCGAGGACGGGGGCGATGTGATCGTCGGTCTCCCCCAGGTCGCGGTGCCCGTCGGCCAGCCGCATCGCGCGCAGCATCGTCCCGTCCCCGCCCAGGCTGACTATCAGGTCAGAACGCCGCCCCAGTTCTTCGGCGGTGACGGCGGAAGCGGCGCAGCGAAGCCGGACGATCTCATCGCCGATGCCGAGGACCTCGATTGACCGGCGCTTAGCCCACTCGAGCACGGCGTTGACCGCCTCGGCAGAATCGCGCTGCGGATGCAGGACCAGGCCGACGGCGTGCACGTCAGCGCGACCTGGGCTGGCAGAAACCGTCCATCACCCGATAGTCCCCCATCGGCTCTGACAACGCTAGCCGGGCCAGCGTCAGCTGGCCGGCGCGCCGGCCAGCACGGCGATGACGCCGAGGACGCCTGCCCCGACAAGAGCCACGACCACGCCGCGCCGCAGCCCGACCAGCCACACCGCCGCCACCGCCAGGACCCCGACCTGCCACAGGTGAGACAGGGCCAGACCGAGCGGAATAGTGGCTCCGGCGATAGCCCCGATCGCGGCAGGCCCAGCACCCATCAGGAATGCCTGGACGCTTCCGTTGCGGCGAATCTGGTCGAACCGGCTGCCCCCGGCGAGCACGAAAATGAACGACGGGGTGAACGCGACGAGCACCGCGAGCAGCGCTCCGCCGACCCCAGCGGCCGCGTACCCGACCACGCCGACGGTCAGCACCACCGGGCCGGGGGTGACCTGCCCCAGCGCGACCGCGTCGAGGAACTGCGCGTTGGTCATCCAGTGGTAGGTGACCACCGCGTCATGCTGCATCAGCGGAATGATGACGAAGCCGCCGCCGTAGGACAGGGCGCCGACCTTGAACGCCTCCCAGGCGAGCGACAGTAGCCCCCCTGCAGCCACAGCCGCGGACCCGGCCAGGACTGGCAGCAGGACTCCTCCCTCACGGGGCCGACGCGAGAGAGCACCACCGGGACCGCGCCAGAAATCACGGCCGCTCCACGCCGGCGGTGTACGGACCAGCATCTCTACCAGACCGCTGCCGAGCAGGATCAGCACGAGGTAGGGGCCGATCAGGGCCGCGGCCACGCCGCCAGCCACCAGGTAGACCGACCAGCGGGCTAGTGCCGGGCGGGCTGGCCCCGCCCGGCGCCAGCTGGCCGGCGCGAGGCCCAGCGCCGCGGTGAGCGCCACCGCCGGAACCGCTGCACCCGTCCCGGCCGCCGCGCCTCTGATCCACAGCGGCGGGTGGGCGGCCAGAAACACCGCCGACAGCCCCAGAATGAGGATCAGCCCCGGAACGATGAAGCAAGCTCCGCCGATCAGCGCGCCCGCGCGCCCGCGGAGCCGCCAGGCGCAGAAGATCGCGAGCTGGGTCGAGGCCGGCCCGGGCAGCAGCCCGGTTGCCGCGATCCCGTCCTCGAACTCCGACGCGGACATCCAGCCGCGCCGCTCTACGCACAACTTCCGCAGCAGGGCGATGTGAGCCGGCGGCCCGCCGAAGCCGATGCAGCCGATGCGCCCCCATTCCCGCACGATCGTCAGCAGCGACACCCGTCCCGCCGCATCCTGCCCCGGTCCGGCACGCTGCTCAGGACGCCGCCTGGCGGCACCACCAGCCTGTCGATGGGCGGGACGCTCCTCAGGACGCTGCCCGGCGGTGTCAGCATCCGGCCCAGCCACGCTGCCTCCTATCCCGACCGCAGCTCCCCCAGCGCCGAGGGCCGAGCATGATCATCAACTCTGAATGAATTATTCAACTGAGTTTGTCATAATGACCTCATGCCTGTCGCGTCTTCTCCGTCGGTGCTCGGTGTTCTCGCGCATGACCTGCGCTGGACGATCGTCGGCCTGCTGGTCCCTGGCGACCTGCGCACCAGCGAGATCGTGGAGCGGACCGGCCAGGCACCCAGCCTGGTGTCCTACCACCTGACCCGGCTGCGGGACGCCGGCCTAGTCAGCGCCCGGCGAAGCACGGCCGATGGCCGAGACAGCTACCACGCCCTGGACCTGGACGCGCTAGGTGATGCGGTCGTCGCTGTGGCCGGGCAGATACACCCCCGGTTGCTCACCGCGGTCGGTGCGGCGGGCATGGCCGCAGGGACCCAGAAACGTGACGACGGGCCTAATCAGCCCCTTCAGGTTCTGTTCATCTGCTCTGGGAACAGCGCGCGGTCCCCGATGGCCGCTGGATGGCTCAACCAGCTCGGCGGCGGCGTGGTGACCGCCCGCAGTGCGGGGGTCACACCTGCGCCGCTGCACCCGCTCGCCGTTGCCGCGATGGGCGAGCACGGCGTCGACATCACCGGCCACCAGCCGGTACCGCTCAGCGACTACGCGAGCGCTGCTTTCGCCCGGGTGATCACGTTGTGCGACCGCGCCCGCGAGGACTGTGGCGAGCTGCCTGAGGCTGCCGCGGCTCTGCACTGGAGCATCCCGAACCCCGCGCACGCGCACCCGCCGGACCTGGACGCATTCCGCGTCACAGCCAGGGAACTGCGCACCCGCGTCGGCTACCTGCTCCCCGCCCTCGGTTGCCCTCCAGCTTTGGCTGCGGGCCCGCGCGAAGACCGATAGCGCGATGTCGGGCTGGTCAGCGGCCACGATCCTGATGGCCCGCTGCCCGAGGGCCTGGACGGCGTGCTCGGCGCAGGCCGGCTCCCAGCCGCCCGGAGACAGGTGATCCGCCAAGCCCACGACCGGGTGGCGGGGGCACTGGGCCGACTGCACCTGACTACCCGGATACAGGGACCACCTTCCACAGGCCGCCGTTGAGGTTGATGTTGTTGCCGTGATCCTGGCCGGGGGCGGTGTCAGCGATATAGGTGTACAGGGGGTGCCCGTCGTAGGTGGCCTGGACAGTGCCGTCGGTTCGCTTGATCGTGCCGAGCGTGCCGGTGACGCCCGGCCCGGCTTTCGGCGTGCCGAGCACCGGCGGCCAGTACTGGGCGCAGCTGCCGTAGCACTTGGAGGAACTCGATGTGTCCGGCGCGAACAAGTACAGCGTCAGGCCGTTGGGGCTGGTCAGTACGCTGGCCCCGCTGATGTTGGCGGCCTTCAGGACCGGCCCGGACCCGGAGCCGGAGTTCGCCGCGCCGGAAGAACCGCCTGCCCCGGCCACGGCGACGGCGAGCAGCACCAGCGCCACCACCGACAGTGCCCCGGCGGCTGCCCATGCGGGACGGCTGATGGCCTGAAGCCGGGCTAGCAGCGGGCTGCGCTGCTCACGCGGCGATACGGGGGCGAGTGCCAGCGCGGCCAGCACGGCGAAGGCCACGACCTCGATCACACCAGCGGCGATACCGGCGGTGGTGCGGACCTCCTTGAAGCCGAACAGGCCGACCCAGATCGACAGCAGGTAACCGCCGAGAGTTGACAGCGCGAACAGGGCTCCGGCCGCGGCGATGAGCCGGCTGCCGAGCAGGCCCACGGCGGCGCCGAGCAAAAACGCCGCGATCACCTGCAGCAGGAACAGCCAGCCGATCGTCGGGATCGTGTTGTAGCCAGTCAGGTACAGATCAAGGTGAATAGCGCCGGTGGCGATGAGGAGCCCCGCCCCGGCTAGCCGCAGCCCAGGTCCCCACCACGTCCGCTGCTGCTGACGCCCCATCACGCGAGAGTAGCTCACGCCCCTGTCTACGCCGCGAGCACTGGCCCGGTTCACAACTGCCTGAGCGACGGCCGCGGGAGCACAGGGCCTGCGATCCGCATTCCGGCGGCCTAACGCTTGCCGGCGCCTGGCGTGGGGCAGGATAGGCACGTGACGACCGATGCGGCTGGGGCTGCGGGTGCCGAGCCGCAGGCCGTGCTCTCGCCGCTCACCAAGGCGGCCATCTTTCTCGTGGCAGTGATCAACCAGGGAGCCGACAGCACCGATACGGTGCGGAGTCTGTGCGCCGACCTGGCTGGCCTGGTACGCGCAGTCGGGTTCCGTGACCTGGACGGGTACCTGACCTGCGTGACCGGCTTCGCGGCAGCGGCGTGGGACCGGCTGGCCGGAGCGCCCAGGCCGGCTGGCCTGCATCCGTTCAGGGAAATTCACTCAAGTGGCCGGCACGCGGTGAGCACTCCCGGCGACGTGCTGTTCCACATCCGCGCCTCGCGCATGGACCTGTGCTTCGAGCTGGCCACGCAGATCATGAAACGGCTGGACGGCGCGGTCACGGTCGCTGACGAGGTCCACGGCTTCCGGTATTTCGATGACCGCGACATCATCGGCTTTGTCGACGGGACCGAGAACCCGGTCGGAGCGGCCGCTGTCGACGCCGCCATCATCGGGAGCGAGGAACCGGATTTCGCTGGCGGCAGCTACGTGATCGTCCAGAAGTACCTGCACGACATGGCCGCGTGGAACGCGCTGACTGCCGAGCAGCAGGAGAACATCATCGGGCGCACCAAGCTGGACGACATCGAGTTCGAGGACGCGGTCAAGCCGACATCTGCGCACAACGCGCTGACCACGATCACCGAGAACGGCGAGGAAGTGAAGATCCTTCGGGACAACATGCCGTTCGGGTCGGTCGGGGCCGGCGAGTACGGCACCTATTTCATTGGCTACGCGCGCACGCCGGCCCGGACCGAGCTGATGCTGCAGAACATGTTCGTCGGCCGTCCGCCGGGCAATTACGACCGGCTGCTCGACGTGAGCCAGGCGGTTACCGGGAACCTGTTCTTCGTGCCGTCAGCCCCGCTTCTGGAGAGCCTGGCCGACAACGCGGATGACGCCGCTGCCGCGGACGGCTCAGCTGACACCGAGCCGGCCGCGCCGGCAGACAGCGCCCCGGCCAGCAGCGGCTCGCTCAACATCGGCAGCCTGAGGGGAGCATCCCAGGATGGATAACCTGCACCGCGAACTCGCGCCGGTCTCGGACGAGGCCTGGGCGCAGATCGAGCAGGAGGCCGCCCGCACATTCAAGCGGCACGTGGCGGCCCGGCGGCTGGTGGACGTGGAAGGGCCGTCCGGCAGCGCCTTCTCCGCGGTGGGGCGTGGCCGCGTCCGCGACATCGACCCGCCTGGAGACGGCGTGATCGCCTGGCAGCGGGAGGTGGCGCCGGTCGTCGAGCTGCGCGCGCCGTTCACGCTCAGCCGCCAGGAGATCGACGACGTGGAGCGGGGCGCTCAGGACTCCGACTGGCAGCCGGTCAAGGATGCCGCCCGCCACGTCGCCTTCGCCGAGGACGGCGCGATCTTCGAGGGGTACCAGGCAGGCGGCATCGAAGGCATCCGCCATGGGTCCAGCAACCCCCTGGTGCTGCTTCCCGCTGAGGTCAAGGAGTACCCGGCTGCGATCGCGCAGGCGCTCAGCGAGCTGCGCGCGGCCGGAGTCGACGGCCCGTACTCGCTGGCTCTCAGCGCCGACGCCTACACAGCTGTCAGCGAGACCAGCGACCACGGCTACCCGGTCATCGAGCACATCCAGCGGCTGCTGTCCGGTGAGATCATCTGGGCGCCGGCGATCAGCGGCGCGTTCCTGCTGACCACCCGGGGCGGCGACTTCAGCCTGCACCTGGGCCAGGACCTGTCGATCGGTTACCTGTCGCATACCGACACCGAGGTCCGCCTCTACCTCCAGGAGACACTGACGTTCCTGATGCTCACCAGCGAGGCCGCCGTCGGGTTCTCGGCCGCTGGCGGCTAGCCGCGGGGGCACCATCCGGCGCGCGACATCCCCGCAGTGCCCCTGCCACTGCGGGGATGAGCATCGCGGCTGGTAACGGCTTGCCCTCAGGAGGGTCCTGCCTGACGCGCAGGCCACCAGACTCGTCTGCCGATCGTGAGCAGGCTGGCGGGCACAAGGACCGTGCGCACCAGCAGGGTGTCAAGCAGGACGCCGATAGCTATGGCCATCCCGACCTCGGCAACAGGGACATTAGGCAGCCGGGCCAGGTCAGCGAAGGTGGCGGCCAGGACGATGCCCGCGGCGGTTATGACGCCCCCGGTGACGCCGAGCCCGTGCACGGTGGCCTCTACCAGGCTGAGTTCGCGTGCTTCCTCGCGGATGCGGGCCGACAGGAAGATGTTGTAGTCCACGCCGAGGGCTATCAGGAAGATGAAGATGTACAGCGGCAACTGCGCTTCGATGCCGGAGTAACCAAGGCCGTAGCGCCATAGCAGCGCCGAGAGCCCGAACGACGCGCCGAAACTGAGCGCGGTCGTCGCCACCAGCACGAGCGGCGCGAGGAGAGCCCGCAGCAGCACGGCGATCACCAAGAAGATCACGATAAGGACGAGGGGGATCAGCACCAGGTCGTCGCGGTGAGCCGTCTGCGTGATGTCGTACTGGATCGCCTGGTCTCCGCCCACCAGCGAACCGGGTGCCGCGTGGCCGAGCCCGCTGCGCAGGTTCGCGATCGTCGCGTACGCGCTCGCGCTGTAGTCCGGGGCGGACATGGTGACCGTCCAGGCGGCATAACTGCCGACAGCGGGGGAGGCCGCGACCGTGACGCCCCGCGTGGCCCCCATCGTGGCGGCGGCCGCGCTGGCCTCGCCCCGCGGGGCGAGCACGGTCAGCGGGTCGTGGTCAGCGGCCGGGAAATGCTCGGTGAGCAGCTGCCCCCCGGTAACGCTGCCGGCGTGGACCGGCACTACGGCCGCCGGGTTGTTGTCGGTGTGCAGCGCAGCGAGCCCGACCCATGCGACCGCGAGCAGCACCGTTGCCGCCACCATGACCTGGGCCGGGTGGCGGGCGACCCGGGCTCCGATCCCGCCCCACACCCGGGACTGCTCGCGCCCGCCGGGCCGGCGCCCGGGAATGAACGGCCAGAAGACCCAGCGGCCGCAAACCAGCAGCAGTGCGGGCAGGAACGTGACCTGGACCAGCAGGGCCGAGGCGATGCCGACCGCGCCGACCGGGCCCAGGCCGTACAGCGCGGCCGAGCGGGACGCCAGCAGGCAGAGCATCGCGCAGATGACGGTCCCCGATGATGCAGCCAGCGTGGGCAGCGTCCGCCGCAGTGCCACCGCCATCGCATTCTCGGTCCGGCCGTGGCGCGACAGCTCCTCGCGGTAGCGGTGCACGAGCAGCAAGGCGTAGTCGCTGGCCGCGCCGAGCGACAGCACGGTCAGGACGGCGACCGACAGTGAGCTCACCTCCAGGCCGGCGCTGACCAGGCCGTTCGCCGCGGCCTTGGCGACGTTGATGGCCTCGACGGCGCCGAGCAGCGGCAGCAGCCACAGCACGGGGCTGCGGTAGACCAGCAGCAGCACGACCGCGACGATCATGATCGCGGTGAGCAGCAAGGTGTTGCTGCCTGTCGTAATGTCGCTGTCGGCCGTGACCGCGGCTGAACCGGTAACGTCGGCCGCCAGGCCGTCGTGCACGCTGCTGACCGGCCGGGAGACCGCCGCCCGGATCGCCTGCACCGCGGCGTCGTCGTTGCTGCTGGTGCCTGCCGGGGAACTGACGTCCGACGAAAAAGCCACCGCCTGGCCGTCGGCGGACTGCTGCAGCCGGCTCGGCGCACCCAGCCCGGTGGCGGGTCCGGCCAGACGGGCGACGGCGGCCTGCGCGGAGCCCGCCGCAGCCATGTCCGCTGGCGTCAGGCGACTGCCACGGGTGAGCACCACCGTCGCCGTGTCAACGTTCGGCTGGCCGCGATGAGCTGCCTGCTGCAGCATGAGGACCCGGGTCGACGGCGCAGACGTGGGCAGCTGCGCCGCGGCGGTGTTGTTCGCCAGGCCGGACAGGCTGTGCGCCAGCGGGTACAGCGCCACGCTGGTCACCAGCCAGACGACGAGCACGGGCCAGCGCAGCCAGCGCAGGGCGGTGGCCAGCCGGTCGCGCGGCGCGGGCGGGTCCCCCTCCGCCGGGCGGGCATCCGAGGCTCGAAATTCAGTCATCGGGGACTCCATTCCGTTCGGTTGGTGTCCCAGCGTCTGGCGAGCGCGTGGCCGGGACGTCAGCCTGCGGGTCCGGCTCCGGGATGATCCCGGCATGTGGCGGCATGACGGGCGGGCGCGGGTCTCATACCGGATCTCATACCGCGGACCCACCCGCGGGCTGACGCCCAGAAGCCGCTCCGCTCCTACCGTCAGTTGCGTCCTCCGGAACTGGCGGGAACGGAAGGAGTTGTCATGAGCGGCATCGTGGAGATCGCAGTGCTCGCAGCAGCAGTGGGCTTCGTGATCGTCACCCAGGTGCGGGGTCAGTCACTGCAAGCCAGGCGCCTGGTGCTGCTGCCCGCGATCCTGATCGTGACAGGCCTGGCGGGCCTGCACGGCATGACCGGCGTCAGCCCGGCCGACATCGCATGCATCACGGTCAGCGCTCTGATCGCGGCGACCATCGGGCTGGCCCAGGGCGCGGTGACGCGCTTGCAGTCGCGCAACGGGACGCTGTGGGGACGGCTGCCGGTCTCGGGCCTGTGGCTGTGGGCGGCGCTGATCGTCTCCCGTGTCGCGATGATGGTCGCAGCCCACGCCGTCGGCGCCCAAGCGGCAGCATCGCTCGACTCGGTGCTCGTGGTCCTCGGGATCAACCGGCTCGCCCAGGCAGGCGTGATCGCCAGCCGGGCAGCCCGGGCCGGCCTTCCCCTCGCCCACTGACAGGACCCAGCAGGTGACCAGCCCATCGATTAGTCTGCCCGGCGCCGGAAAAGCGCCGGGCAGCGATAATGGGATCATGCGACGCGGGGCGTTCGCGGCGATTCGCTCGGCAGCGTTCGTCTACGTGGGCGTCCGCACGTTCACTGGTCGCTGGCCCGGTACGGCTGACGGCCTCGCCGAGGTGGCCGCGCTCGTTCTTGCAGGCGTCATCCTGGCCCTGTGGGCCGTTGCCGAAAGCTTGCCGGCCGCACAGGGGCGTGTCGACCGCTGGCTGCCCTGGGTCTTTGGCGCGATCGCGGCTACGAGCGGCGGGGTGACGGTCCTGCCGAACGGCTCGAACTTCATAGTGCTGAGCCTGATCGCGGTGATCGCCGCGGCAAGCGTTGCCAGCCGGGCCGCCGGGTGGATCGTGTGGGCGGCGGGGGCGGCTGCGACCGCAGTGACTGCCCTGGCCCGCGGCGGGAACGGCTGGACCGTCGCTGGGTATACGGCTGCGCTGCTCGTGGCCCTCCTTGTGGGGCTGAACCGGCGCGCTGACCGCATCCAGGCCGAGCAGGCGAGAGCTCTGGCCGCCCGGTCGGAGCAGCTGCGCGAGGAGCGGGCCAGGACGGCGGCGCTGGACGAGCGGACCCGGATCGCCCGCGAGATCCACGACGTACTCGCGCATTCGCTCGGCGCGCTGGGCCTGCAGATCCAGCTCGCCCAGGCCGTCCTCACCGATCAGCACAACGAGACAAGGGCGGTGGAGCTCCTGGACCAGGCTCGCCGGATGGCGGCCGATGGCCTGGCCGAGACCCGCCGGGCCGTGCACGCCCTGCGTGGCCAGACTCCGCCGCTGCCGCAGGGACTGGCCGAGCTCAGCGCGGATCACCAGCGCCGTCACGGCGCCCAGGTATCGTTCACGGTCATCGGGGATCCCCGTCCGCTGGCGCCCGACGCCGGACTCGCTCTCGCCCGGACCGCGCAGGAGGCACTGGTGAACGCGGCCAAGCACGCCCCGCACCAGCCCGTTCAGATCCGGCTCGACTACTCCGGTTCCGATACCAGCCTCGTGGTGACCAGCCACCTGCGCGAGGAAGGCCAGAACGACCAAGAGGAGCCGGCGCTCGCCACGGTCAACGGCGGGTACGGCCTCACCGGGATGCGGGAGCGGCTGCTCCTGCTCGACGGCACGCTCAGCGCCGGGCGCCTCGGCGCCGACTGGGTGGTCCAGGCTAAGGTCCCGCAGTGACCAGGCAGCCCGAAGCGGAACCCGGGCCGCTGCGGATCGTGATCGCCGACG
Organism: uncultured Actinomycetota bacterium; assembly: GCA_963815375.1. Lineage (GTDB taxonomy): Bacteria > Actinomycetota > Actinomycetes > Streptosporangiales > Streptosporangiaceae > JASHPR01. The sequence goes on from CAWFGX010000001.1 coordinate 1,909,562, forward strand.
ACCAGGCCGCGGTCCGCGAGGGACTGGTCGCGCTGCTCGGCATGCTCCCCGGGATCGACGTGGTCGGTTCAGCGCCCGACGGCGAAGAGGCCATCCGGCTCGTGGCCACCCAGCGCCCCGACGCGATCCTGCTCGACCTGCACATGCCAGTGCTGGACGGCATCGAGGCCGCCCGGCGCCTGGCCGCGCAGTACCCGGACGTGGCGGTGGTCGTGCTCACGACCTATGACGACGACGAGTCGATCCTGGCCGCGCTGCAGGCCGGCGCGCGCAGCTACCTGACCAAGGACGCCAGCCGGGCGGACATCGCCGCGGCACTGCGCAGCGCCGCCACTGGCCTGGCTGTCCTGGACCCGGCAGTACAGGCCAGGCTGCTCGCGGCCGCGTCGGCACGGCCAGAGCAGGGATCGTTGGTGACGCTGCCTGACGACCTGCCCGACGGGCTGACGCGACGTGAGGCAGAGATCCTTGGCATGATTACCCGGGGCATGACCAATCCGCGCATAGCCGCCGAGCTCTACCTCAGCACACACACCGTCAAGAGCCACATCAACCGGATCTTCGCCAAGACCGGATCAGCCGACCGCGACGCTGCGATCCGCTACGCCCGCGACCATGGTCTCTGCTAGCTGAGCCGCGCGGTGCACTGGCTCGCCGTCATCCTGGCGGCGGTACTCCATTTTTTCCTCTGAACGATGCCAGCCGCATCATCACCGGCATAGCCACCCTGGTAGCTCCAGGCAGCTGTCAGGAAGCAAGCCAGTCGGTGATCGACGGCCCGCCGTCAGCGCCTGGACAGGGGCCTCCAGCCGTCCCGGGCGGCAGAGGCACCGTGGCGAGCGCGGCTTCCAGCTCGGCGGGATGGCGGGTTGGGACGACCCACAGCGGCTGATGGAAGCCGGGGCTGGACCAGTTAACCGACAGCAAGCCCCGGGCCGGCGTGATGGGCGGCAGCGTGCACTGATCGGGGTCGACCAGGATGACCAGGGCGGCCCGCATGAACGGCACCGCCAGGTTGCCCAGCGGCGTCTGCCGCTGCCCGTGCGCAGCGCGGCGGACCATGGTTTTGATCGCCTTGCGATCGCTGGTCACGCCGATACGCCGCACGCCGTCCCAGCGGCAGGCGAACACCTGACCGTACTGGTGCGGCACCGTGGCCTTGCGGGTGCGGCCGGGGTGCCGCTGCTCCCAGCGCACGCCACCGATCCGCAGCCCGCCGGAGTCCAGGCGGATGCTCAGCGGCCACGTATACGGCAGCACCTGCCCGAAGGCGATCCAGCTGAACTCCAGCAGAAAGATCAGTGCCAGCAGGGCCCAGGACACCCCGGAGTGCAGCACAACCGCCGCGACGAAGGCGGCGACCGCAGCAGCCTGCGCATACAGGCCCGCCGCTAAAAACCGCCAGTTCAAGGCGCAGTGGTCCTCGGCATAGTACGTCTGTGGCGGAGAGGACTGCGGGACTCCCGCGCTGCTGAGTCCGGTCACAGCTGCTCCAGTGCCAGCATGGCGCCGACACTAGCGCCCGCCGCCGGCGAACTCGGCCCGGACGCCAAGCAGGCGGACCGGGCGGTGGTCGGTGAACTGCCCCAGCGCCTCCAGCGCTGCCTGGCCGATCGCGTCCGGGTCGCTGGTCGGCTCGGCGAGCCCATGGCCGTGGGAGCTGGTGAAGAACGGCGCATGCCTGACCTTGACGACGATGCGCACGGCCGGCCGGTTCTCGGCCTGGACGTCGCGCGCCACCAGGGCGGCCAGCCGCAGCACCTCCTCGCGTACCCGCGCCCAGTCCCCGATGTCCTCCTGGAACGTGGTCTCGCGGCTGCGCGACCGCGGCACGTAGGGCTCGGCGGACACCTCGTCCGAGCCCAGGCCCCGGGCCGTCTGCACCAGCCAGGGCCCGATCGTCGGCCCGAACCTGACCGCCACGACGTTGAGCTCTGCCTGTGCCAGGTCCGCTACCGTGCTGATCCCCAGCTCGGCCAGCTTGCGCTCGGTCCTGGTGCCGACACCGAGCAGTGCCCCGGCGGGCTGGCCGCCCATCACGCTTGGCCAGTTCTCGTGGGTAAGCCGGAAGACCCCAGCGGGCTTGGCGAAACTCGTCGCCTGCTTGGCCTGGATCCGGTTCTCCCCGATGCCGACAGAGCACTCGAGCTGAGTCGCTGCCTTGATGTGCTGCTGGATCCGCCGGGCCACCGACTCCGGGTCGCCAGCCGGGACGGCTACGAACGCCTCATCCCAGCCGAGCACTTCGGTAACGTAGCCAAGCTCGCGCAGCGCCGCCATCACCCGCGTGGATGCGGCGTCATACTCGGCCCGGTCCAGCGCCAGGAACACCGCGCCCGGGCTGCGGCGGGCCGCGGTGCGCAACGGCACGCCCGAATGGACGCCGTGCGCCCGGGCCTCGTAGGACGCGGTGGCCACCACGCCGCGCTTAGCCGGATCGCCGTCACCGCCGACCACGACCGGCCGCCCGCGCAGCTCCGGCCGGCGCAGCAGCTCTACTGCGGCGATGAACTGGTCGAGGTCGACGTGCAGGACCCAGCCGGCCATGGCTCTCCGGTCATGCCAGTTGCTTCTCGGTGCTGAAGTAATCGCTCGAACTACGCTGCCACAGCAAGATGACTGCGACCAGGCCGGCCAGCACGATGATGAATGTCCAGATCTTGACGAGTGGGGCTTCCGCCATCCGCAGCCCGCCCAGGGCACTCAGCACGCCGATGCCGAAGAAGACTGTGCCGGTGATCCGCGCCCAGTTCTTCCCGCCCCGGCACTCGAGCGCGATCCAGACGAACAGCCCAGCGCCGATCAGCGCGGCGATAACCCCGATGATCACCAGGAAGTGCGCGCCATTAGTGACCTTGTGAGCTGACAGCAGCGGATGCGCCCGCCCGTAGGCGGCCTTCGTGGAACTGGCGGTCACGATCCAGATAATCACGTGGATCACGCCGAGCACGGCGCCGAGATACATGGCCAGGACGGCGTGGCGCACCGAATCCGGGACCGGCGGGCGCTGGACCGCCGTCTCGGGCGGCAGCTGCGGGGCATTCGGGTAAGGCTGGACCATGGTCCTGCTCCTCTTGTTGTTATACCTGAACACGCAGGCACGTCCGTGCAGGACACTATGACCGCTCGATACGCGGCCACATCCACCGCCGGGTGGAAGTCGCAGCCCCAGCCCGTCCCCGAGATCAACCCGTACGCCGACGCGCCAGGGAACTGCCTGGCATCTACGCTGGCGGCGTGGCCGACAGACTGGACACAGGGAGCGAGGCGCTTCCGCGCTCGCAAGCGCTGACGAGGATCGCGGTCATGGTCGTCGTCATCTCCTACGGGGTCACGATCGCCGCTCTGCCAGTGCACCTGCACGGCCGGCCTCCCGCGGTGATCGCGGTCGCGACGACGGCGCTGCTCGTGGCGATAGCCGGAACAGCCGTGGCCATCATCGACCGGCGTGGCTCTGATGCCGAATCGCTCGCTGCGCTGGCCATCACCGGTCTGGCAGGCGCGGTGCTTTTCGGCCTGGTGCCCAGTACGCCCAGTTATCTGATCGTCTCTATCGCGCTGGCCGGCCTCGGCATGCGCCTGCATCTGCTGCCTGCGGTGATCTCCGGACTCGTCGTTCTCGGCGCTGCGAACCTTGCCTTCCTGCTTGGCCCGAAGCTGTCTGTGGCCAGCCTCGCCAGCCAGAACATCGGCGCGGTTTTCATCTTTGCGGTCGGAGCTTTCGCCCGGTCCGCCCGGATCGCCCAGCAAGAGTCGCGCGCGGCTCAGGCGCGGGCCGAGGAGCTGCTGGCTCAGCTCCGCGCCTCGCAGGCGGCCCAGGCCCAGGCCGCAGCGCTCACGGAGCGGGCCCGGCTGGCCCGCGAGATCCACGACATCCTCGCGCACGCCCTGTCCGGCCTGGTCCTGGCGCTGGACACAATGGAGCTGCTAGGCCAGCAGGCCGACGCTGACCCCGCCGCGCTGACCAAGATCATGGAGCATGTGTCCCGTGGCCAGCGGATCGCCCGGGACGGGCTCGCGGACACCAGGCGTGCGATCGCAGCACTGCGCGGCGACGAGCTGCCCGGTGCCGTCCTGCTGGACCGCCTGGTCACCGAGACAGCCGCGGCGACCGGCATCAAGGCGGTGCTCACAGTGACCGGCGAGCAGCGGCCACTGGCCCCGGAGATCGGGCTTGCGCTCTACCGGACCGCACAGGAAACACTCACAAACACCGCGAAGTACGCAGGCCGGAACGGGTGCGCCGAGCTGCGGCTGAGTTACGGCGACGACGACATCGAGCTGGCTGTGGAGGATGCCCGCTCCCAGGACGCCTCGCCGCCTCCGCCGGGGCTGACGTTCGGCGGCTACGGCCTCACCGGCATCCGCGAGCGGGCTGAACTGCTCGGCGGCAAGCTGACCGCCGGGCCTACTGAGACTGGCTTCAAGGTGCTGCTGCAGCTGCCAACCGTCTCGGCGGCCAACCAGGCCGGGCGGCCATGACCGGCCAGCCGGGCGGGCCCGGGCAGCGGCCGGTGCGAGTGCTTATCGCTGACGACCAGAAGATCGTCCGGGAGGGCCTGGTGTCACTGATAAGCCTGCTGCCGGGCATCAGCGTCGTTGGAGCGGCCGTCGATGGCGACGACGCGGTCTGCCAGGCCGCCGAGACGCAGCCCGACGTGGTTCTCATGGACCTCAACATGCCGCGGTGCAACGGGGTGGAGGCGACGGAGAGGCTGCGCGAGCTTTATCCCGGCACCGCGGTGGTCGTGCTGACCACATACTCTGACGATGCGTGGGTGTTCTCGGCGCTGCAGGCCGGGGCGCGCGGGTTCCTCACCAAGGACGCCGGCACCGATGAGATCCGCCGCGCCATTACGGCCGTGGCCGCCGGGCATGCCCAGCTCGACCCGGCGGTGCAGCGGAGGCTGCTCGACGCTCTGAGCAGCGGCGAGCGCTTCGCTGTCGCCCCCGCGAGCGACGGCCAGCCGGGTCCGCCCGGCACCGCCGCTGGCGACGGCCCGCTGCCGGACGAACTGACCCCGCGGGAGGCGGAGGTGCTCGCGAATATCGCGGCCGGGCTGTCCAACAGCGAGATCGCCGCGACCCTGTTCGTCTCCGAGGCCACCGTAAAGACGCATATCAATCACATATTCACCAAAACCGGCCTGCGCGACCGGGCCCAGCTCGTCGGCTACGCGTTCAGGCACCGCCTGGCCAGCCCCAGCTGAGGACTGACGGTGAGCTGCACCCTGGAGATGAGGCGCGGACCACCGAAGTCAGCTCACAGGTCGATGCCAGTCCACCCACCGGGGAAGTACGGTGGTCAGTGGAGGGCCCGACGGGTGGGCCGCGACCGACGGGGAGGGGTATGAAGTGAATGCCACATCAGGCAGGAACTACCCGCCCGGCGACCTCCGGGTGTCGGACGCCGACCGGGACCGGGCGCTCGCAGAGCTCAGCGAGCACTTCCAGGCGGGCCGGATCACAGCCGATGAACTCGAGGAGCGGTCGGGGCTGGCCCTGCGGGCTAAGACCGGAAACGACCTGCAGGCGCTGCTGGCCGACCTGCCAGTGAGCCAGGCTCCGGGGACCGGCATGGCCCCAGTGCCGGGCAGTACCGCGCCGCTGCCGCGCCGCGGAGCGCCCGTCGCGGCGATCGCGGCCGTCGCATGCGGGTTCCTGGCAGTGATCGCCCTGGCAGGAGTGCTGACCACGAGCAACTCGCAACACAACGGCTGGGGGGCGGTAGTGTTGCCAGTCGTGATCTTGCTGCTGGTCTTGCGCCGCCTGGGCCGAGGGGCCGGTGGCAGGCGGATGTAGCCATCCCGGCCACGCGGAAGGCTTCAGCCAGGGGCGTCCGGGTTACCGTAAAGAGATGGAGCCCGCGATGAGCCCTGGAGCAATTGGCATCGGGTACGCCGATCATCTCACCGACGCGGACCTGGGCCTGCTGGCCGCGGTGGCCCAGCCTGCCGGGGGCTTCCGGGCAGACACTGCGGCGACGCTGCGGCAGCGCCCGGACGAGCTGCCCGCGCTGCTCGCCGATCCGCGGGTCTTCCGTGCGGTCTTCGGCCCTGGCGACGCCACAGCCGGGCTCGCGGCGCTGGCGTCCCTGGCGTCACCGTTCCTGATCTTCGCCGTGGCCGTGCACGCGGCCGCCGCCGAACTCGAATCGACCGATCACGTGCCCGAGCGCCTCGGGCCGCGCCAGCGTGTGCCGCTGTTCGACGGCCCGCAGCTGCGGGACTTCCTCGGCTCGCCAGCCAGGAGGCTGTTCCTCGCCGAGCTGCTGGCGTCCTTCATCAGGAACCGGGACGGGCAGTACCACACGCTGGATGCAGCTCCCGGGGGGCGGCAGGCGGCTGCGGCTCGGCCACAGCCGGGGGACCGGGGAGCGCGGCGGTTCAGTGAGCTTGACCTGCCACGGATGGCTGGGCAGCTCGAGGACGTCGCCGAGGCCGACCGGCCCGGCGTCTACCGCAGGCTCGGCGACGTGGCGCTGTTCCTGACCGGCGTGTTTCCTGACTACGCCGTCGCGCAGGCGCTGGGTCCGGTCAGCGCGGCGCGGCTGCTGCGCTCCGCCCAGATCCCGGCCCGGCGGCGCGAGGAACTTGCCGCAGCGCCTGCCATCGACTTGTTCGAGTACCTGGGTGCCCAGTGGTACCGTGCCGCCTGGGCGCTGGCCCAGGCGCGGACCGCCAGGCTCGCGGTCGTAGCGGAAGTGGCTGACCGGTTCCGGCAGGCCCGCCGGGTCCTCAACCACATCGCCGACCGCCGCCTGTTCCCGTCCGGCGACACCTGGTTCGCACCGCCCGCCCTATGACCTGAGGGAGTCTGGAATGGCGCACGGAACGCGGATCGGCTTGGCGGTCATGTTTGTGCAAGAGCTCGACCGGTCGGTGAGCTTCTACTGCGACATCCTGGGCCTGCGTGTCACCGACACCAGCCCGACCGCGGCGCAGCTGGTCAGCGACCACGGATCGCAGCTGATCCTGCGGGCCATGGGCAGCAATGCCACGCACGCGCTCGGCAGCGTGGGCGTCCAGTACGTGGTGTGGGAGGCGCCTGACAAGGAGTACCTCGACCAGTGCGAGCGTTTGCTGAAGAAGCACTCGGCCCACACTGAGACCCGCACAGACGGTGGCAACCGCGCGGTAGAAGGACGCGACCCGGACGGCATCGTCGTGATGGTGGTCTACCCCGGCCCAGACGAAGGAGAGCCGGGCAAGCTGCCGACCCGGATCTACGGCTGGTGAACGCCTCCTAGCGGGCTGGCGGACTGTCCTCCGGTGCGGCGCTGAGCAGCTCGTCCAGCGAGGCGGCCGGCGTTTCCGGCTCACCAGCACCCGGATCGAGCACTCGCGCGGCCCGGTCAAGGTGGCTGCGCAGCCAGCCGACGGCCTGGTGCGGAAGCCGCAGCCGGGCCAGCCCGGTCGCCAGCAGCAGGAAGCCAACGATCTTGATGCTGAGCGGGGCTGCCGGTATCAGCAGAGAGAGCAGCAGGACTGCCCCAGCCGCCGTCAGCGCCAGCGCGGTCGACGTGCGCTTCACGGTCAATGCTTTTTCCGCTGGGTACAGGGTCAAACATGGGGACTGGCCGTCTAGCGCGGCCACCGGACCTGACCGACGTTTGGCCCTCTGTCCGTGGGTAGTGAAACGCATCAGCCGCCCGCTCAAGGATTGGCCGGGCGGACGCCACTGGAGAGGAAACGGAAATGGTCGTCATCCTTGTGGCCCTGCTGATCGTGCTCCTTCTCGGCGGCCTCGGGTTTGCCATCCATGTGCTGTGGTGGATTGCGCTGGCAGCGCTAGTGCTGTGGGTGCTTGGCTTCCTGCTGCGCGGCGGAGGGGGCGGACGCGGAGGCGGACGCAGTCGCCGCTGGTACAGATGGTAGCCAGGCACGGCTGATCGCGTCCCGCGCCCGACCTTGGGCGCGGGGCGCGATTGCGTGCGCGCGGTCCCGGGTAGCCACCGACCATGAGTCACGCTCGCCCGGACGTGGTCAAGGAGCTGCTGGACCGCTATGGCCGCAGCTATGCGGAGCTAGCCGGGATCCGCCTGCGGGACACCCCCGCGCCGCTGTACCAGCTTCTGGTGCTGTCAACCCTGCTGAGCGCTCGCATCTCGGGCGACATAGCGGTTGCCGCGGCCAGGGAACTGTTCGCCGCGGGCTACCGGACGCCGCGGGCGATGGCTGCTGCGAGCTGGCAGGACCGGGTAGATGCGCTCGGCCGCGGGCACTACCGGCGCTATGACGAGCGCACCGCGACGATGCTGGGTGATGGCGCGCAGATGGTGACCGGCCGCTGGGGCGGGGACCTGCGCAGGCTGCGTGATCAGGCGGGCGGGGACGCTGGCAGGGCAGCGTCACTGCTGACAGAGTTCCCTGGTATCGGCCCGGTGGGCGCGGACATTTTCCTTCGCGAGGTCCAGGGCGTCTGGCCGGAGTTCTCGCCGCACCTGGACGACAGGGTGCTGGACGGCGCGCGCAAGGTGTCCCTGCCCGACCGCCCGGCCGAACTCGCGCGCCTGGCCGGATCCCGGGAACAGCTCCCGCGTCTGGCCGCGGCGCTGGTTCAGGTTTCCGTCAGCCGGCGCCGGGCGGCCGACCTGCTCGCCACAGTGCGAGCTTAGAACCGCCGCGAGCTAGCCGCGCCGTGGCCCGCTGGGCCACGCGGGCGTGTACTCGCTTGGCTCACGGCGGACCGGCCGCACCGCACGCGCCCCCACGCCGGTCAGCAGAGAGCCGATCGCGATCCCGAGGACCAGGTCGACCAGTGCCGTAGCAACCTTCTGCGACAGCGGGGCGCCGGTGCTGAACGGGAACAGCACCATGACCACGGTGACCAGCCCGACGATCCACTGGAAAAACGCCAGTGGCCGCGGCGTGCTCAGCAGGAGCAGGTTCAGTATCAGCGTCGCCACCAGCGCAGCGCCCGCCGCTGCCAGCACCAGCCCTGTCGTGTGCACGTCGCCGTAGGCACCGTCCTTCGCCGGGGCCAGGATCGGGATACCAAACAGCCACCGGCACGCGAGGGTGCCGACAATACCCACCAGGGCTGCCACGACCGCCGTGGCAACACCGCCAGCCCAGAGCGGCCCGGCCTCGACGCGCGGGCGGTCCGGCCGTTCCTCGTTCTCCGGCATGAGTGGCGCCGTCATAACGTTTCTCACCTGCCTGCTATTGGCGTGAGGTGCATTAGAGAATTCCAGCTGTCCACTCACCGCTATCCGCAGGACCAAACATGCTCGGCCGCGCCTAGATCTGGGAGGGTTTGAGACAGCGCTGGTCAGGTAGTGATCGCGACATGCTGACGTCACAGACGCCGCTGAAGGCAGGGCGGGCCCAGCCCGCCCGGCGCCCGGGCGATCCGTTCGCCGAAGCGCTGGCCCATATGAGCCAGCTGCAAGTCGCAGCGTCCCGGATGACCCGCAACCAGGCCGACGCCGAGGACCTTGTCCAGGAGACATACGCCCGCGCGTACGCGTCGTTCCACCAGTTCCAGCAGGGAACCAACCTGCGGGCGTGGCTGAACCGGATCCTGCGGAACACGTTCATCAACGGCTACAGGAAGCGGCAGCGCCAGCCCGTGGTCAGTACTGCCAGCTTCGATGACTGGCAGCTTGCCCGGGCCCACTCGCACGGCGCGCCCGGCATGGCCTCGGCCGAGGAACTGGTGCTTCAGCGCCTGCCCGACGCCAGGCTGACCAAGGCGCTCCGGCAGCTCCCCGAGGACTTCCGCCTAGCCGTGTTCCTTGCCGATGTAGCCGGATTCGGCTACCGGGAGATCGCCGAGATCATGGGCTGCCCGGTCGGCACCGTGATGTCCAGGCTGCACCGCGGCCGGGGCCGTCTGCGCGAGCAGCTCGTGGCTAGCGGCATGGCCAGCGACGGCGGCCAGGACAGCTCTTCAGAGGCGCCGAGGAGGACATAGCGTCATGATCCCGTCAAACAGCGATGAACTGGCGCAAGACGAGCGGTACACCGACCTGATCGACTCGCTGGCCGGGCTGGCCGAGGCGGTCTCGCGCAGCGAGTCGGTCCGTGAGACGCTCGCGAGCATCCTCAAGCTCGCGCAGCGAACGATCCCAGGCTGCCACGCGGCGAGCGTTACAGTCCTGGACGGCGATGACCGGCCGGCCACGATCATGGCCACCAATGACGACACCTATGAGCTTGACCGCCGCCAGTACGAGCTGCATGACGGCCCGTGCCTGGACGCCGCCCAACGTCAGGTGGTCAACAGCTGGAGCCTGGATCAGGCTGAGCAGCGCTTTCCCGATTTCACCAGCCTGGCAAAGGAGATGGGCCTGCAGAGCTACCTGTCTGCGGGCCTTTCCCTGGCCGGCCGCCGGCTGGGCGCCCTGAACCTGTCCAGCAAGGACGCTGACGGCTTCAGTCAGCTCGACGAGGACATGCTCACGCTGCTCACGGTGCCTGCAGCGGCGGCGATCGTGAGCGTCGGCCGTTATGCCGACGCCCGCGAGCTGGCCGCGCAGCTCCAGCAGGCACTGCAGTCGCGGGCTGTTATCGACCGGGCCGTCGGCATCATTATGGCCGAGTCGCGCTGCTCGGCTGACGAGGCCTTCGGGACGCTCAGCCGTGCGTCGAACAACCGCAACGTCAAGCTCCGCGACCTCGCAGCCGAAATCGTGCAGCGGGTCGCCGACCAGCGTCCGGGCTAGCCCAGCAGGTACATGCGGACGCGGACCACGGTGCCACGCGCCGACGAGTAGATCTCGACGAGGTCGCAGAGCTGGTTGGCGAGCCACAGGCCGCCTCCGCCCACCGCATCCGGGGCCGGCCTGAACCGTCCGACCAGCGGGGACGTGATGTGCCCGGCATCGGTCACCTCGCACACCAGCGAGCTGCCGTCGGACCATGTGCGCAGCTCGCCGCGCCCTCCCCCGTGCCGGATGCTGTTGGTCACGATCTCGTTGACCGACAGCACCATCGCCTCCGCCTGCTCCTCCGCCAGCCCGGCTCGCGCTGCCTGCTCAGCGACGAAGGCCCGGACCCGGGGCAGGTCAGTGAACTGGAAGGAGACCGACGCCGTCGCGTCCGGCCGTGCTGGCACTGGCCGGTCGAACAGGCCAGCCAGGTCATCCTCGTGGAACCCGCCGTCCACCTGGCGTTCCCCGTCCCGGGCTATGAACGGGTGCGTGCGCTGGGCCGCACGGATCACGTCAGCGGCCAGCGCCTCCAGATCGTAAGGGCAGAGCAGCCAGAACGGGGTCGACGCGTCGAACGCGAGGTTCAGCAGCGCCTCGTGCAGCTGGCATTCGGCCAGCTCCGCAGGCGAGCGCTCCGGGTATGCCGGCTCCCCGATACCCCAGAGCTGCGCCGCGCCCGAATGCGCAGCGACGAACTCCCGCCAGGTGGCAATGATCCGCGCCGGGTTACGGCCGACCGCTGCCATGTCAGCGAACTCCGCGCCGTCAGCACTGGCCCCGAGGTGCTCGCGAAGCAGGCTGATCTTCGCCTGGCTCACCACCACGAGGACCGGGTCACCCCGCTCGGCCGCCCGCTGGATGAACTGCGTGGCCACAGCCACGAACTCGTCAGGCCCGGAGTAGAAAACGGCCTCATGACGATACCGGCCAACCGCCTGCCTGAACTCTGTCTCAGCCGTAGTCATCGTCGTCGCCTGGGCGGGAACCCGTGCCGGTCCGGTATGGCCCTTTGACCTGCCGGTCTGCCTAACACGCTACCCGCGTTTAGCAAGCCTAGCGTGGGAGTGCCAGCACGCCGCCCTGATCCGCTCACCGGGATGGCGTCTCCGGCGTCGCACTCCAGTCCCGCCGGGCCAGGCGGAATACGCCGTCGCCAGCGCCGGATGGCGCGAGCACGCCTTGCTCAGCGAGGGCCCGCACGATCGCTTCAGCCGTCTGGAGGTCCAGCCCGGTGACGCTGGCGACCTCGGCCACGGTAACCGGCCGGCCCGAGAACTCCAGGGTGGCGATGGCCTCGTAGACGCCGGCCTCAACGTCGGTGAACTTCTGTGCGTCCACACTGGGCCGGCCGCTGCTGCGCCGCATCAGCTGTCCTCCTCTCGAGCCGCTGCTTACGGGGCCGCTCTACCCACCGGCCGCCTGGCTATACACGGGGCCTGGCAGGGATCCGTCGCTTGGCCCACGGGGCACCGCGGCTGGGATAGGCTCTGGCATATATGCAGGTGCGGCCGCGATTCACGCGGCCGCAGCAGGGTCCAGAAGTGTGGCCCGTCTCCTCCTGAACCGGAGATGTGGTGGTGAGCCGTGCCTGCGGAAGAAGCGGCAGTGCACTGGCTGGGCCGGGCCGTCGCGGTAACCCTGCCAGCTGAAATCGACATCGCGAATGCCGACGCGGTCCGCGACCGGCTGCTGGCGGCCCTCAGCCAGAGCCCAGCCGTGCTGATCGCGGACATGAGCAGCACGACGTTCTGTGACTCCGCCGGCGTCAGGGCGCTGGTCCAGGTCAGCCAGCGCACAAAGGCTGCCCGCGCGGCCCTGCGGGTTGTCGTCACCGCACACGGCGTCCTCCGCGTGCTCGCCATCTCAGGTGCCGACCAGCTCATGGACGTCTACGCCGACATCGCGACGGCTGCTATCGCGCCAGCGCCCGCCGATCCGGCGCTGCCGGCGCCCGGCGCGGCGGCGGAAGAGGCCGGCCAGAGCGAGCCGGAGCCGACCGCCCTGTAGCCCCCCGGTGCAGATGTTGTTGAGCTGGTACCAGGTTTTCACCCCGCAGATGTTTCGACCCAGCATGGGGGGCACACCTACCGTGCCCCTCACAGCGGCAAAGCGGAGGTGAAGAGGATGCCGGCCGAAGTTACCCGCCTGCACTCGAGGAATGCCGAGCTCAGCGACGAGGCGCTGGCACGGCTGGTCCAGTCCACGCCGCGAGGCACCGGCGAGCACGATGCCGCCTGCGAGAAGCTGATCGTGAGGTACCAGTCGCTGGTGCGCTCTGTAGCACAGCGGTACCGGTACAGTCCCGAGCCGCCGGAGGAGCTGATGCAGGTCGGGTACGTGGGCCTGCTCAAGGCGATCAACAACTTTGACCCGGACGTCGGCTGCAACCTGGCTGCCTACGCGCAGCCGTGCATCAGCGGGGAGATCAAGCGGCACTTCCGGGACAAGCGGTGGCAGGTGCACGTCAAGCGGTCAGCGCAGGAACTGCGGCAGGAACTGCGGCGGGCGAGGGCAGATCTGACCCAGAGCCTGGCCCGGTCACCGCGACCGGATGAACTGACCGAGTACCTTGGCATCAGCGACGCCGACCTGCAGGAGGCGCAGCGGGCTGAGCAGGTCTTCCAGGCTTCATCGCTGGACGCACCGGTGGGAGAGGACCCGGACGCGGCGACGCTGGCCGACCTCACCGGTGCTGAGGACCCCCAGCTCCAGCACACGCTCGACATCCAGGCAGTGTGGACGCACTGGGGCGACCTGCCTGAGCGCGAGCAGCGCCTGCTGCTGATGCGGTTCTACGGGAACATGACCCAGTCCGAGATCGGCGAGCGTCTCGGCATCTCGCAGATGCACGTCTCCCGGCTGCTCGCGGGGGCACTGGACTACCTGCGCGAGCGACTGGCCAGCGACGTCGACGAGGATCAGTCGCCGGGCGGGTTCCCGGCGCGCAGGGCCAGCATGGTCACGTCGTCGCGGAGCTGACCACCGCAGAACTCCAGCAGGACCTCCCGTACCCGGGACACGACGCGGCTGGCCGGCTGGCCGCCGAGCGCGGCCAGCTCGTCACTCACCCGTTCATCGAAGTACTCCATGGCCGGGCCGCACGCGCTCGTCATCCCGTCGCTGTAGGCGAACAGGAAATCACCGGGCTCCAGGTGGACCGTACGGGTGACCGGGTCGGCTTCCGGGAAAATCCCGAGCGGCAGTCCACCACCCTGCACCGCCTGGACCCTCCCGTCCGGCCTGACCAGTACCGGCCATGGGTGCCCGGCACTGCCGAGTACCACGCGGAGCCGGCCGTCGTGCCACTGGAGGTAGCCGACGGTCGCTGTGACGAAGCGGCTTCCGGGCTCGTCCTCTTCCTCGAGGAGGATCTCGTTGGCCCCGCGCAGCACAGCCGCGGGGTCACGGCGCCAGTGCGCCAGCACCCTGATCGCGTGGCGTGCGGCGGCAGTCAGCGCCGCCACATCCTGGCCTCTGCCGCACGCGTCGCCGATGCAGAAGCCCCATCCGCCATCAGCGGGATAGACGTCGCAGAAATCACCGCCCACCTCCGACGCCCCGCTGGCCGGAATATGGCCGATGGCAACGTCGGTACCAGGGACCTGACGCGGCTGCCGCGGCAGCAGGCTGACCTGGAGGGCGTCAGCGACCTCGGTGCGGTGCCGGAGCGTGCGGTTCATCCGGATAGCCCGTGCCAGCTGTTCGGCGAGTTCCTCCACCAGCCCTACGTCGGCCAGGCCGAGCGACCCGTTGGCGCTGGCCAGGGTCAGGGTCCCGTAGCTGTGCTCGGAATCGGCCACCGGCACGCACAGCACCGAGGTCGCACCGAGCCGCGCCAGCAGCGGCACGCCGTCCGGGTCCTCCCCGAGGATGCCCGGATCCTCTGCGTGCGCGATGACCAGTGAGCTCCCCGTCTCGTGCACCTCGCACGGAGCCGAGCCGGGTGGCGGGTCGTCCGCGGCCGCGAGCCGGGCCAGTTCCTCGGATCTCCGGGTGTCGTCGGGGCCGACCGCTAGCTGCCTCTCTAGCCGCTGATACCGCTCCAGATCCAGGATCAGCCACGCCCCCAGCTCGCGTGCCAGCAGGCGACCGAAGCGCTGCAGGGTCGCCGACTCACCGTGGCTGCCACCATCCAGCAAGATCCTGGTCGCGGCGATCACCAGGTCCAGGCGGCGGATGCTGCGCCGCAGAGCCCGGTCAGCGGACGCTGCCCCGGCGGCTTCCGTCTCGCCGGCCGCACTTGATGGCGCAGCGGCCTGAGGTACAGGCCCGCTCACGGCCACCGCCAGCAGTCCTTCGTCGCCGCGCACCTGGACTGGGCACACGGTCACCTCACGCTCACAGACCCCGTCGGCGGTGACCAGGGCGCAGCGCATGCCGCGCATCTGGCCGGTGCGGATCGCTGCGGCAAGCTGCGAGGCCACGGCGGACCGGAACGGCAGGTCCACGAAGGCCGTGAACGGCTTTCCGGTCGGATAGCCGGGCCCCGAGCCTACGAGCCGCCCGGCGGCAGAGTTGGCGCGCCGCACGATGCCGTCCTGCCCGAGCAGGAACAGGGGGACCGGCATCTGCTGGAAGACCGCTTGCAGCAGCCGTCGCTCGGCATGCGGGCCGGTGTCGGCCGGGACATTCCCTGGTGCCCGGCCCGCCGCCCCGGCCAGCGTGTCCGCCGCACCGCCCAGCTCGGTCAGGGCGGCTTCGAGCAGCGGCCGGAGCCGGGTGCCACGGACCTCAGCCGCCTGTCTTATCGCGTCAGCCCGCGCCTTCAGCCGGGCCACGTCCGAATCTGTCAGCGCAGCCCCTCCAGCACGTCGGCCTGGCCGGAAGTGATGATCCTCGCCGCCACCTCGGCCACCTTCATGTTGCGCGCCTGGGAGATCTGCCGCATCTGCACCAGTGCCTCGTCGGCGGTGCAGTGCAGCGCGTGCATCAGGACGCCCTTGGCCTGGTCCACCTGGGCCCGGGACTGCGCCGCGTCACGGAGCTGGATCTGCTCGCGC
This sequence comes from uncultured Actinomycetota bacterium, assembly GCA_963815375.1. GTDB lineage: Bacteria > Actinomycetota > Actinomycetes > Streptosporangiales > Streptosporangiaceae > JASHPR01. The sequence continues at coordinate 1,925,219 of CAWFGX010000001.1, forward strand.
CGGGCTTCGCCGTAATCGGACGTCAGGTCCACCAGTGCCATGCCGGACACGGCCAGGCGCTCGGCCGCGGCGACCGCCTCTGGCCCGAGCATCCTCGGGCGCGCGCTGAACAGCGACAGGCAGAGTGCCGCACCACCCGACCGGTAAGCCAGGCACAGCGAGCATCGCACGCCCTGGCGCAGAGCGGCGGCGCAGTACTCTGGCCATCGCTCCTCGGCCAGGGTGTCGGGGCAGCCGACCGGATGACCTGTGCGCAGCGCCTCCAGCGCCGGCCCCTGCCCGCTTCGCACCTCGGCCTCGATCAGCTCGGGCAGCGATGGATGACTCGCTGCCAGCGCGGCCGGCTCACCGTCGCGCCAGAATGCGGCGGCAGCCCCGGAACAGGCCGGGATCTGCCGTGCGGCGTCAGCCACGAGCTGGTTCAGGGACCTGGAGGCAGAGGCCTCCGCCGCGCTCAGCAGGCCGACCGGCTCGCGGGCGGCACTGGGGCTGGACGTTACGGTCTCCAATCGCACACGGGAACGCTATGAACGGGTAAAGCTCCCTCGTCATCGTGTCACGTTCCGGACGCCTGAGACAGGCCACCGTGATCTATCCAGCGCTCCATGCAGCGGAGGAGTTCCTCGGCGTCCACTGGCTTGGTGACATAGTCGTTCGCGCCGGCCGCCAGGCTCTTTTCCTTGTCGCCGGGCATGGCGCGAGCGGTCACGGTGATCAGCGGCAGGCTGGCCCGCTCCGGGATCTTCCGGATCCTCTCGATGCTGGCATAACCGTCCAGCTCGGGCATCATCATGTCCAGCAGGACGACGTCGATGCCCTCGGTGGAGCACAGCATCTCGATGCCGGTCCGGCCGTCGGCAGCGTGCAGCACCGTCATGTTGTAGAGCTCGAGGATGCTGGTGATCGCGAACGCGTTGCGCACGTCGTCGTCGATGATGAGGACGCGCCGGCCGCGCAGCTTCTCGTGGCCGCGGCCAGCTGGCGCGAGCCCGGCCTGCTCACGCGCGGACGCGGTCACAGATGCACCCGCCGATGCCGTCGCTGCGTTCGTCGCGGCACCCGTCGATGCTCCAGCCACTGCGGCTGGAGATGCACCTGCCGGCCCGCCGGTCTCGGCACCGCCGCCGCCTGGTGCACCGGGCCAGCTGGCGGGCAGGACAAGGGTGAACGTGCTGCCCCGGCCGAGAGAACTCTGCGCCGCGATCTGACCGCCGAGCTGGCCGGCGATCTCACGGCAGATGGCCAGACCCAGGCCGGTCCCCCCGTAGCGGCGGCTGGTCGTGCCATCACCCTGCTGGAAAGCGCCGAAGATGACGCCCAGGTTCTGGTCGCTGATGCCGATCCCGGTGTCGGTGACCGCGATCGCCAGGGCCCGCCCGCCATCGGGCGCCTCCTGCCCCTCAGCCGTGATGCGCAGCGCCACCCCGCCCCGGTCGGTGAATTTCACCGCGTTGGACAGCAGGTTGTGCAGGATCTGCCGCAGACGCTGCCGGTCGGTGAACAGATCAGCGGGGACGTCATTGTCGGTCTCGGCGATGAAGTCGAGGCCTTTCTCGGAGGCCACCGGGCTGAACGTGGCCCGTAGTTCCTCTACCAGCGCGGCCAGCGCAAACCGCTCCGGGTGCAGTTCCATCTTGCCGGCCTCGACCCGGGACAGGTCCAGGACGTCGTTGATGAGCTGCAGCAGATCGGTCCCTGACGAGTGGATGACGTGGGCATACTCGACCTGCTTGGGCGAGAGGTTCTGCTCGGTGTTCTGGGCCAGCAGCCGGGCCAGGATGAGCATGCTGTTCAGCGGCGTGCGCAGCTCGTGTGACATGTTCGCCAGGAACTGCGACTTGTACCTCGACGTCTGGTCGAGCTGCCGGGCGCGCTCCTCGAGCTCCTGCCTGGCCTGCTCGATCTCGACGTTCTTGATCTCGATGTCGCTCTTCTGCCGGGCCAGCTGGGCCGCCTTGTCCTCGAGGTCGGCGTTGGAGCGCTGCAACTCGTCCTGCCGGACCTGCAGCTCCCCGGTCCTGGCCTGCAGCTCAGCGGCGAGGCGCTGCGACTCTGCCAGCAGCACGTCGGTCCGGGAGCTGGCCAGGATCGAGTTGACGTTGACTCCCACGGTCTCCATGAGCTGCTCGAGAAAGTCCCGGTGCACCTGGGTGAAGGGGGAGAACGATCCAGCCTCGATCACGCCCAGGATCTGCCCCTCGAAGACGATGGGGAAGATCGTCAGGTTGACCGGCGCCGCATCGCCCAGCCCAGAAGAGATCTTCACGTAATCTTCCGGGACCTCGGTCATGATGATGGGCTTCTTCATCTTCCCGACCTGGCCGATCAGCGACTGGCCAAGCCGGAACTGGCTCGGGGCCTCGATGTCGGCGCGCAGCCCGTAGCCGGCGATGAGGCGCAGCTTGGTCTCGTCCCCACTGGTTTCGGCCAGGAAGAATGTTCCGTGCTGTGCGCCGATCAGCGGGATGAACTCGTTCATGATCAGCTCGGCGACCACGGTGAGGTCGCGGTGGCCCTGCATCAGGCCGGCGATCCGGGCCAGGTTGGTCTTCAGCCAGTCCTGCTCCTGGTTGGCCCTTGTCGTCTCGCGCAGCGACTGGACCATCGCGTTGACGTTGTCCTTGAGCTCAGCCACCTCACCCTGGGCCTCGACCGAGATGAACCGGGTGAGGTCGCCCGTGGCGACCGCGCTGGTGACCTCGGCGATGGCCCGGACCTGGCGGGTGAGGTTGCCGGCCAGCTCGTTAACGTTCTCGGTGAGCCGTTTCCAGGTACCCGACACTCCCTCGACCTCGGCCTGCCCGCCGAGGCGTCCCTGACTGCCCACTTCCCTGGCCACCCGGGTGACCTCCGCCGCGAAGGATGAGAGCTGGTCGACCATGGTGTTGATCGTGGTTTTCAGCTGAAGGATCTCGCCCCGCGCGTCCACGTCGATCTTCTTCGACAGGTCGCCCTCGGCAACCGAAGTGGTCACCTGGGCGATGTTCCGGACCTGGCTGGTGAGGTTGTTCGCCATAGAGTTGACGTTGTCGGTCAGGTCTTTCCACACCCCGGCGACGTTAGGCACGACAGCCTGGCCGCCGAGCCTGCCCTCGGTGCCGACCTCCCTGGCCACCCGCGTCACCTCGCCAGCGAACGCGGACAGCTCGTCGACCATCGTGTTCAGCGTGGCCTTCAGCTCGAGCATCTCGCCCTTGACGTCCACGGTGATCTTCTGACGCAGGTCGCCCCTGGCTACAGCCGTTGCCACCCGTGCGACGTCGCGGACCTGGCCGGTCAGGTTCCCGGCCATCGAGTTCACCGAATCGGTCAGGTCCTTCCACGTCCCTGTCAGGCCGGGCACGTGAGCCTGGCCGCCGAGCCTGCCGTCGGTGCCGACCTCCCTGGCCACCCGTGTCACCTCGGACGTGACCCGCTCAAGCTGATCGTTCATGCCGTTGAACACGGTGGCGATCTCGTCAAGCAGCGGGTCCTCGGCTGCGGGCAGCCGGACGCTGAAGTCTCCGCTGCGCACCGCCCGCAGGCCGTGCAGCAGGCGCTGCAGCCTGATTTCGCCGATCTCCGCCAGGCCGGCGGGCTCGCCCGCCGGCTGCTGCCTGGTTGTCATCGCTCTCCCTCGCGCACCCGCGGCCTTGCGCCACGCAGCGTGCGCGCGCTCGTCATCTCATGTGACTCCCCGTGTCGCTGGAGAATAGTCATCAAAGGTCAACCATGCGATACCGTGTGAACTTGCCCCTGATGGGGTGAGCGTCCATCTGCCCGCCCGAGGGGGAGCTGGCCAGCGAGGCTCTCAGGGAAGGCGGGGTGCCGTGACCGGGCCCAGCGATGCTGACGTCGCGCGGCTGCGGGCCCTGGCGGACCGGCAGCGGCGGGAACTGAGTCGGCTGCGCTCCCGGGCAGCAGCACGTTCTGTCACCGACCTGGCCACAGGCGTGCTCATGGAGCAGCTGCGATGCCCGCCCGCTGAGGCCAGGCGGCAGCTCGCCAGCCTGGCCGCGGAGTCGGGACACAGCGTCGAGGCCCTGGCCGCCCAGATCACCGGCCAGCCCGAGCCCGAGCCCGGCGAACGTGCCGCTGCCGCCGCGGTCACCCTTGACTGGGCCGGGATTCCGAACGCACCGGACGCTGCTGCCCTGGCCGCGACGCTGCTCGACGAGGCCCTGGCGCCGGTCGGCGCCACCGCGGTAGGACTCTGGGTCGCCGAGCCGGATGGTGGCCTTGAGCTGGCCGGGCAGGCAGGCCTGGGCGAGCTCGAGGCCAGCCGCTGGCGGCGGATTCATCCCGATATGCGGACACTGGCGCAGGAAGCGGCGGCCGGGACGGAGATCTGGCGGCCGGGGGGCACGTCCGCTGCTGAGGACCGGCCGGTGATGGGCCTGTGGCCTGGGGGCGCCGGGGCGGTGCTGCCGCTTAGCCACGGCGGTGTCCCGGCGGGCTGCATGGCGATCTGGTGGCCAGAACCGCTCGACGGGTTCCCTCAGGCGCTTCGCAGGCAGCTTGTGGCGCTCGCAGACCTCGCCGGGCAGGCGCTGGACTTGAACGTCCCAGCGGACGGCCAGGGTACCCGTCACCGTGCGTTCTGGATCTTCGGTTTGCTCGAAGCCCTGCTCGAGGGTTTCTGGTTCGCGCGCCCCGTTACCGGTCACGACGGCCCGGTGACGGACTTCCGGATCGTCCACGCCAGCGGCCGGTTCGGCGACATCGCTGGCGAGTGCGACCGCGGACTGACCGGGCGCCAGATGCTCCAGGCGTTCCCCCAGGCCGCGCTGGCTGGCGGGCTGTTCGACGCCTGCGTCACGGCGCTGGCCACGGGACAGCCACAGCAGCTCAGCGGGGACCCGGTGGCCTCTGGGCCCGAACCCGCCGACCAGGTGGCCGCTCCGGCAGTGGCGGTCGCGCCTCTGTACGACGGAGTCGCGATCGCGTGGCGGGCAACCGGCGATGCGGGCCGCCTCGCCACCCTGCTCCAGCACGCTCAGCGGCTTGGCCGGATCGGTGGCTGGGAGGAGAACCTGCGTACCGGCGACGTGCACTGGACCGAGTACACGTTCGCGCTGTTCGGGCAGGAGCCGGGCCAGCCGGTCCCGATCGGTGAGCTGCGTTCGCGCGTCATTCCTGACGATATCCCCGCCGTTGACGCCTTCCGTGACGCTCTGCTGCGCGAGCGCAGGGAAAGCGCCGCAGTGTTCCGTGTGGTTCGCTCGGACGACGGCAGCGTCCGGCAGATGCGCGCCTATGCCGAGCCGGTGACCGACGCGGCCGGGGCGCTGATCGCCGTGCGCGGCGCGTTCCAGGACATCTCGGCTGACTATCACACTCAGCTCGCGTTTGCGGCAGCGCGTGAGCAGCTCGCCGATACCGAGCAGCGGGCACAGGAGGAGCACCGGCTCGCCGTGCGGCTGCAGCAGGCCATCACGCCCCGGGTCTCCGAGCCGGTCGCAGCAGCCGGCCTGGACGTCGTCGCCCGGTACCGCCCGTCAGGGCCAGGCAGCCTGGTCAGCGGCGACTGGTACGACACCGTGCTGCTGCCGACCAAGGAAGTGCTCGTGGTGGTGGGCGATATCGCTGGCCACGGACTCGACGCGGTGACCGGCATGGTGGCGATGCGCAACGCGCTGCGCGGTCTCGCCATCACTGGCGAGGGCCCCGCGTCCCTGCTCAGATGGCTGAACGGCGCTGCGTGTCACCTCACTGACGGCATCATCGGGACCGCCATCTGCGGCATCTACGACCCGGACGGGCGGTCGCTGCGCTGGGCGCGGGCCGGCCACCTGCCGCCGGTCCTGGTCCGCCACGGCAAGGCCGCCGCCCTGGAGCTGCCGGCAGGGCTGATGCTCGGGGCTGACCCGGATGGTTCGTACACAGAGGTGACGACGTCACTGCGGCTCGGCGACGTTCTGCTGCTGTTCACCGACGGGCTCATCGAGCGGCGGGACCAGCCGATCGACGATGCCATCCGCTCGCTGCTGACAATCGCAAGCCGGCCAGTCAGCGACGTCAGCAGCTACGCCGATGACGTGGTCTCGGCGACGTCCGCCAACACCGATGACGACGCCTGCCTGGTGGCCATCCACGTCCGCTGAGGGGGCCGGATGGGCTCGCCCTACCCCTGACCGTCGGCCGCGAGAGCGTGCTCGACCGTGTCATACATCGGCAGCCGGTCGGCCAGGCCGGTGATCCACAACGTCTTGGTGTACCGGTAGCGGGCGCCCGCCAGCGCCAGGCTGCCGCCCACCGACTGGAGCCGCTTCCAGTGACCCACGATCACTGCCAGGGAGCTGGTATCCATGAACTCGACGGCGGTCAGGTCGAGCACGATCCTGGTGCGCTCCCGGCGGGCCCGCGTGAGCTGCTCGTCGAGCTCGCGGCTGGTGACCAAATCGAGCTCGCCGCCAACCGCGACGACCATGCTGTCGCCACGCTGCTCGGACGACAACCGGAGACCGGCCACACTGCACCTCCGGATACTGGCCGTAGGAGTGATACCAGACGTGCCCATCGTATTAGTCCTGACCCAAGCAGGCCGCACATGCATGGACGCGGTGGCAGGGGGAAGCTGACGCGGCATGGAAGGCCGAGTCGGTGCGAACGCCGTTGTGAAAAGCGTGAACGGAACCGGCCTGCGGCATGCGATGTTCGCCTATCGCGACCGGGCCTCCTGCCGCGCTGAGATCATGCGCTTCGCGCAGGCCAGCCTGTCAGCGAGACAGCCTGCCCTGCTGGCCCTGCCAGGGGATGAGGCTGGGGAGCTAGCCGCGCGGCTCAGATTTCCTGGCGGCCACCCCGCCGAGCTGGCCTGCTTCGACATGTGCGAGCTGGGCCGCAACCCGGCCAGGGTCATCCCGGTGCTGCGGGCCTTCGCCGACCGCCATGCCGGCCAGCGGGTCCGTCTGATCCAGGAGCCAGTCTGGCCGGAGCGCTCAGCGGCCGAGACCCGTGAGGCCATCAGGAGTGAGGCACTGATCAACCTGGCACTGGCCGGAATGGCAGCCGACACGCTGTGCCTCTTTGACGAAGCCGGGCTTTCGGCGCCGGTCATGGCCGGCGCCAGGCTTACCCATCCCGAGCAGCTCACCAGCGGGCAGCGTTTCGCGTCCGTCGGCTATGCCAGGGATGGCAGTCCGGGCCGCGGGGCGGGACCGTGGGAGTTCCCGCCGGGCTTCGACAACCCCCTGCCAGCGCCTCCCGCCGAAGCCGAGATGCTGTCGTACGACAGCGACCTGGCGCCAGTGCGCCGGCTGGTCGAACGGCACGCGCGCCGCGCCGGGCTCGGCCTGGAGCGCACCGGGGACCTGGTGCTTGCGGTCAGCGAGGTGGCCGCGAACACGCTGAGCCACACAGGGTCCGGCGGCACGATCTCTGTCTGGCAAGACGAGCAGGAGATCCTCTGCCAGGCGCACGACAGGGGACGAATTACAGACCCGCTGGCGGGACGCCTCAGGCATCGCCCAGATAGCCGGGGCCACGGCCTTATGGTGGTCAACCAGATCTGCGACCTGGTCGAGCTGAGGACCGGATCGTCCGGCACCACGATGCGGCTGCATATGCGCCGCGATACGAGCTCGCGCGTTTTTCCGGCTGACTGTGTTTAAGGCGGCGCGCGGCCGGGGAGGAAAACGAACGGTGCTTACGACGCAGGCACCCCTGCACGCGCTCGCAGCGTGCCCCTGGGGAGTGCCTGCCTTTTTGGTGCCCAGCACCAGACTCCTGGAGCGCCGGCCATCGCCTCGGTCACGCTGCGACCCGAACCCCCCATCCAGGAGGACTGTGATGAGGATCGCCCTGGTCGCCTGCTACGGCAGCTACACCGGCACCGCCCTTGACCCCACGCAAGCTGATAAGACCCGAACCGCTGCACCTGGCACCGCCAACCCCGGTGCCGCAGCCGCCGACCGGATAGCGTCACTGGCGCAGGCCCTGGCCCGCCACGGTCACCGCGTCACCGTGTACGCCCGGAGGGACTCGGCTGCGCTGCCTACCAGCCTGATTCTCTGCCCCGGTGCCAGGGTCGAGTACGTCACCGCCGGGCCGCCAGAGCCCGTAGATACCGACGGGCTCGCGGCGCACCTGCCGGAGTTCGCCAGCTACCTGGCCCGGCGCTGGCGCCGCAACCCGCCCGACATCGCCGACGCTCACTTCTGGACCAGCGGCCTGGCCGCGCTGGCCGGCGCACGCGGCCTGAACGTGCCGGTGGCGCAGACGTTCACCTCGCTGTGCCTCGCCGAGGAGCGCGACGGCGCGGCCGAGCCTGGGGCCTCCGCTGCCCGGCGACGCCTGGAGCCGGCGGTGGCGCGGACCGCAGACGTGCTACTGGCCAGCTCCACCCAGGAGGCGTCGGACCTGGCCCGGCTCGGGGCGCCCCGGACCAGGATCCGGGTAGTCCCGTGCGGCGTGGACACAAGCGAGTTCACGCCGGAAGGCCCGGCCGCCAAGCGCGGCAGCCGGCCGCGGCTGCTCGCGGCCCAGCCGCTGACGGCCGCCCGCGATCTGGCGGTGGCTGTGCGCGCGCTCGCCGAGATCCCGGGCGCCGAGCTGGTCATCACCGGCGGCCCCACCAAGGACGGCCTGGAACGCGACCGTTCCTACCGGGCCATACTGCAGGCAGCCAGGAAGCTGGGCGTGGCCGACAGGCTGGTGTTCACTGGCCGGGTCGACCGGGCCGACCTGCCTTCGCTGCTGCGCTCGGCGGACCTGATGGTGAGCACAGCGCGGTACGAGCCGGTCGGCCTGACGGCGCTGCAGGCGATGGCCTGCGGCACACCGGTCGTGACCTGCGCCGCCGGAGCCGAGAACGACGCCGTGGTTGACATGACCACGGGCCTTCACGCAGTGCCGGACCGGCCGGCTGAACTCGCTCACCGGATACGGAACCTGCTGGCCAGCACCGTGCGCCTGGAGGCCTTCGGCATCGCGGCGGCCGACCGGGCCCAGTCGCGTTACTGCTGGGACCGGATCGCGCGCGAGACAGTGGCGGCCTATGACTCGCTGGCCGGGCGCACCGCGGCAGCCGCGGGTGGTGCCGACGTTGCGGAGGAAGCAGCCGAAGCAGAGGAAGCGCAGGAGGGCAGCGCCGCCGGGCCGGTCCGGCGCGTACGTACCGGGACCCGGGCATAGCGACCGTCCGTCGGCGGGTGCCGGGCAGGCTCAGGCCGCCCGGCACCCGCCTTCCTTGGGGGGTGTCCCGGCAAGCCTGACCGCTGGGCCCTACGCTGTTCCCGTGCTTGGTCTCCCGGACAGCATTCGCGGATGCTTGTTTGACCTTGATGGCGTCCTCACCCAGACCGCCAAAGTCCACGACGCGGCCTGGAAGGAGATGTTCGACGCGTTCCTGCGCGAGCGGGCGCAGCAAACCGGCGAGCCGTTCGTCCCGTTCGATCCCGTCGCCGACTACGACGAATACGTCGACGGCAAGCCACGAGCCGACGGGACGCGGTCATTCCTGGAGTCGCGCGGCATCACGCTGCCGGAGGGAAATGACGACGACCCGCCCACCGCTGACACCATCCACGGCCTCGGCAACCGCAAGAACGAGATAGTTCTGCGGCGCATCCGCGACGACGGAGTGGAGGCCTACGAGGGCTCGGTCCGCTATGTCCGGGCAGCCCGGGACGCGGGGCTGCGCCGCGCGGTCGTGTCGTCCAGCGCCAACTGCCGCGACGTGCTCATCGCCGCGGGCATCGAGGATCTGTTCGAGGCGCGGATCGACGGTCTGGTCGCCGAGCGTGAGCATCTGCGGGGCAAGCCCGCCCCGGACACCTTCCTTGCCGGGGCGCGGGCGCTGGGGCTGCCGCCGTCGGCGGCGACGGTGTACGAGGACGCGCTGGCCGGCGTCGCTGCCGGGCGGGCAGGCAACTTCGGGTTCGTCGTTGGCGTGGACCGGGTCGGCCAGGCCGACGCACTGAAACAGCATGGCGCTGACATCGTGGTGACGGACCTCAGCCAGCTCCTGGACCAGCCGTGATCCGCCAGGACGCGTTCACAGTGGAGCCGTGGGGGCTCCGGGAGACCAAGCTGGACCTGAGCTTGCTGGCGCAGTCCGAGTCGGTGTTCGCGCTCGGGAACGGGCACATCGGATGGCGGTCCACGCTGGACGAGGGTGAGCCGCATGCCCTTCCCGGGAGCTACCTCAACGGGGTGTACGAACTGCGGCCGCTGCCGTACGCGGAGGCCGCCTACGGCCTGCCCGAGTCTGGGCAGACGGTCATCAACGTCACCAACGGCAAGCTGATCCGCCTGTTCGTCGAGGACGAGCCGTTCGATGTCCGCTACGGCGAGCTGGTCGCGCACGAGCGGAACCTTGACTTCCGGGCTGGCGTGCTGACCCGCAGCGCGGAATGGGTCTCCCCCGCGGGCGGATCGGTACGCGTCAGGTCGACCCGGCTGGTGTCGTTCACCCAGCGCGCGGTGGCGGCGATCAGCTTTGAGGTGGAGCCGGCGGACGGCCCGGTGCGGGTCGCGGTGCAGTCTGAGCTGCTGGCGAACGAACAGCTGCCGCCGCCGAGCGGGGATCCCCGGGTGGCCGCAGCGCTCGAACACCCGCTGACCGAGGAGTACCACAACGCCGCTGGCACAGCTGTGGTCCTGGTGCACAGCACACAGCGCAGCGGGCTGCGTGTGGGCGCGGCAATGGATCACCTGATCGACGGGCCGGACGGGGTGCTGACTGAGGCACGGGCGTTCAGCGACGGCGGCCACGTCACCGCGGCCACCGTGCTGCAGCCTGGGCAAACCCTGCGGATGACCAAGTTCGTGGCCTACGGCTGGTCGCACGAACGCTCGCTGCCCGGAGTCCGCGACCAGGTGTGGGCGGCGCTCACCGCTGCGAGGCACACCGGCTGGGACGGGCTGCTCGCCGAGCAGCGCTCGTACCTCGACGCGTTCTGGGGCAACGCCGACGTAGAACTCGAGGGGGACGCCGAGATCCAGCAGGCGGTGCGGTTCGGGCTGTTTCACATCCTGCAGGCCGGCGCCCGGGCGGAGAACCGCCCCATCCCGGCTAAAGGGCTGACCGGGCCCGGCTACGACGGTCACGTCTTCTGGGATACCGAGGCGTTCGTGCTGCCTGTGCTCACCTGGATCCACCCGCAGGCGGCCGCCAGCACGCTGCGGTGGCGGCACAGCACGCTGCCCATGGCGTTCGAGCGGGCGACCCAGCTCGGGCTGGAGGGCGCTGTGTTCCCGTGGCGGACGATCGACGGCCAGGAGTGCTCCGGCTACTGGCCGGCCGGCACCGCAGCGTTCCACATCAACGCCGACATAGGCCACGCCGTCTCGCGCTACATCGACGTCACCGGGGACGAGGCGTTCGAAAGCGGCCCCGGGATCGAGCTGCTGACGCACACCGCGCGGCTGTGGCGCTCGCTGGGCCATCACGATCCCAAGGGTCAGTTCCACATCGACGGCGTGACCGGACCGGACGAGTACAGCGCCATCGCCGACGACAACATCTACACCAACCTGATGGCCAAGCAGAACCTGCTGGCGGCGGCGGAGGCGGCCCGGAAGTTCATGGACCGGGCGCGGGAGCTCAATGTCGACGAGGAGGAGGCCGCGGACTGGCGGAATGCAGCCGAGGCCATGGCGGTCCCCTACGATGAGGCGCTCGGCGTGCACCAGCAGTCCGCCGGCTTCACCCAGCACGCGGCGTGGGACTTCAGCCGTACCTCTGCCGACCAGTACCCGCTAATGCTGCATTTCCCGTACTTCGACCTGTACCGCAAGCAGGTGGTCAAGCAGGCCGACCTGGTGCTGGCGATGCAGCTCAACCCGGGCGAGTTCACCGCCGAGCAGATAGCCCGGAACTTCGAGTACTACGAGCGGCTGACGGTCCGGGACTCGTCCCTGTCCTCATGCACCCAGTCCACCATGGCCGCCCAGGTCGGGCATTTGGACCTGGCCTACGACTACCTGGGCGAAGCCGCACTGATGGACCTGCGCGACCTCGAGAACAACACCAAGGACGGCGTCCACATCGCCTCCCTGGCCGGCATCTGGATTGCCCTGGTCGGGGGCTTCGGCGGGATGCGCCACCACGACGGCACTGTCAGCTTCTCCCCGCGGCTGCCCGACTTCCTGACCAAGCTCTCGTTCGGCATGCTGATCCGGGGCAAGCTGCTCCGCGTTGAGGTGACCCCGAAGGAGGCCACGTACGTGCTGGCCCAGGGCACGTCCTGCCAGGTCGCGCACTACGACGAGCTGATGAGCCTGACGCCAGGCACGCCGCAGACCCGCCCGCTCCGGCCGCTGCCAGACCTGCCGCGGCCGAAGCAGCCGCCCGGACGGGAGCCGACGCACCGCCGCCCAAGCCAGCAGCCGACCCGGCCATTCTGATCGTCAGCACCGGTGCCCAGAACGCGCGCCCAGTGAGCGCCGGCGGAGCAGACGCCTGAGCAGCCAGCCGGACACCACAGCGCCCACGGCCACCGCGGGCCACACGTAACCGCGGGCACGCGCCTCTCCGCGGGCGCGCATGCCCGCGATCTCCTGCAGTGCGTGCTGCTCCGCGTCGGCCGCAGCCGCGGGGTTATCCGCCGCCGGAGCCGGAACCTCGGGTCCGCTTTCCATGCGCTCTCACTACCCGTCGCTCGGTGCCCTATCCAGCCTGTTCCAACGGCAGTGCAGGCGCGCCTGCCGGCAGCCGGCTGACGAAGTACCCTGCGCTCTTCCTCGCTCTTTCCGCCCCACACCCCATGCTGCTGGCCGGTAGCGAGGGCGTACCGCAGGCACTCTGAGGAGACAGGGCAGCGTCCGCAGATGGCCTTGGCCTTGGCGAGCTGGACAAACAAGGTCACACTCCGTGCGGCCGGGAAGAACAGCTCCGGGTCCTCTGCCCTACAGGCGCTCCGCGACCACCAGTCGCCGCTGGCGACACTGACCCCGTGCAGGCGCTCCGCGATGAGCTCGCCGGATTCCGTGATCGCGCCGGGCTCCGACGCGCTCATCGACCCGTTCATGAAGACCTCAGCAGACTATCAGCAGACTAGGCGTCCGGGCCGGTCCCGGCCGAGCGCCCTACGGCTACCCCGGAAGCACAGAACTTACTCGTGAGCGCGGCAACGCTGAGCACCTCAGCTACCGCTATGCCCGGTGGCTTGCCGCCGCTGCGGCTCGCGCCACATCGGCCACATGGGCGGGCCGCTGTCCGGCAGATAGAACGGAGCGCGGGGCCGCAGGGCATAACCGTGGCGCTGGTACAGCCGGGTGGTGCGCTCGGTGGCCGCTTCGAGGTAGGCGGGCGTGCTACGGGAGTCGAGGATGTCGTGATAGGCGCGCAGCAGCAGGCTGCCCGTTCCGTTGCCCTGCCTGTCGGGGCGTACGGCGAGGATGGCCAGGTAATGGTGGGCTGTGCCGGCAGGGTGGTGCTGGTCCAGGGTGGCGTCGAAGGAGCGGAACCGCGCTGTCCACCGGCCGGTGGCGGCGGCGAGCTGCTCGCCGTAACCGGGAGGCGGCCCGGCGGCGTTCTGGCTGACGGGCAGCCACAGTGCCGCGGCGGCCCGGTCGGCTGTGGTGTGGACGATGCCGCTGGCCATGGCGTGCTCGACGTAGATGCGGAAGTAGCCAGGGAAGATTTCGCGGCGGGCGGCCTGGTCGGGGATCAGCCACTGGGACGGCGGCAGGTTACAGAACGCATCAGCGATGACCTGGCTGAGGACCTCGGCGTCTGCTTCTTCTGCCTGGACCACCGGACCCTGGGGGTAGCTGCTGGCGGGCTGGGCGGCGCGCCGGGGGAGGCTGCTCATGCCCGGGTGGCAGGGTCGGTGGCCGGGGTGAGCTGGCCGGTGATGGCGTGGGCGCCCAGGCCGATCCCGGCGTAGGTGCCGGGGCGGCGGATTCGCAGGATCAGCGCCCAGACCAGGCCGGTCACGGCGATGGCGGCGTAGCTGGCGGGCAGCGCCCAGGCGGCGGTGGAGCCGGGCGGGACGCCGAGCAGTTCGTCGTAGTGGGCGGCGGCGAGGATGACGATGCCGGTGAGCAGCGCGGCGGCCAGGGTGGGGGCGATCAGCCGCCGCCAGGCAGATTCGCCGCGGGGGTCGCCGGCGAAGAACACGACAATGGCGATGGCGGTGAGGGCGAGCAGGATCAGGACGCCGAATCCGCCGGTGGTGCCGAGCCAGAAGAACAGCTGGGTCATGGGCTGCCACCCGGCGACCGCGTAGGTGATGATGACGGCCAGGGCGGTGGTGCTCTGGGCGAGGGAGGCGGCTTTGGGGATGTTGTTGCCGCCGGTGCGGCCGAGCGCTGCGGGCAGGACGTTCTCGCGGCCCAGGGCGAAGGCGTACCGCCAGACGCAGTTGTGGAACGCCAGCGCGGCCGCGAACAGCGAGGTGAGGAACAGCCACTGCGCCGCCTGCGACAGAACATTGCTGCCGCCGAGGCCGAACAGCAGCCCGGGACCCTGCCCGGTGGCGGCGGCCACGACGCGGCTGGTGCCGTTATGAGTGGCCATGGCCCAGCTGGCCGCGGCGTAGACGACGGCGATCATGCCCAGCGCCAGGTAGGTAGCTACCGGGATGGTGCGCCTTGTGTTCCTGGCTTCCTCGGCCAGCACCGGCGCCTGCTCGAACCCGACGAACCCCAGGACCGCGACCACGGCCAGCACGCCGAAGGTTCCGAACCCGGCTGAGGTCAGCGCCGTGGGCGACAGGGTCGCGAAGCTGAGATGCCCGCCCGCCGGGTGGGCGAGCCCGGTGATGGTCTCGGCGATGATGACGCTGATCTCCGCGCACAGCAGCACGCCCAGGACCTTGCCGGTGATGTCGACCCGCAGCAGCCCCAGCACCGTGATCACGGCCCAGGCGCCCAGGGCGAATGCCCACCAGGGGGCGTGCACGCCGAAGTGGGCGGCGGCCAGGCTGGCCGCGTTCGGGCCGAACGCGCCGTACAGGCCGGTCTGCAGGAACGAGTAGGACAGCAGCGCCACCAGCGCGGCGGCTACACCGATGGTGCGGCCCAGCCCACGGGCGATGAAGGCATAGAACGCCCCTGAGTTGGTGATGTGGCGGGTCATCGCGACGTACCCGGTGGCGAAGATCGCCAGGATCACCGCGATCACGATGAACGCGGCCGGGATGCCGGTCAGCCCCGTGGTCGCATACGCCGACGGGATAACCCCCGCGGCCACCGTCAGCGGCGCAACCCCCGCCAGGACGAAGAACAGCACAGCCGGAACACCGAGCCGGTCCCGGGCCAGCGCCCGCGACATGCTGCTGGGCCTGCCGTCCTGCGGTATGAGTTCTGGGCATGAACTTCCTCCTAGCTGTCAGGGATGAGACGAGGTCATACGCGGTGGGACAGCAGGGCGCTGTCGACAGCGGCCTGGGTGTGAGCGATCAGGTCCCGCAGGTCGGGGTGCAGCTGCCGGGTCGCCTGCTCGATGCGGCGGTGGACGCCATCCGGCAGGTACAGCGCGAGGTGCCGGCCGAGCCCGCACGCTTCTGCCAGCCCGGCCAGGGCAACGTTCTGGGCGCTCGCAGGCCGGGATGGGTCCAGCGCCGACTTGACCCGCAGGACCGGTGCGAACGCGGACTCGGATGTTGCTGGCACCCACCGGTGGGCGCGCCAGGGGCGCCGCGAGGCGGCCCGGGCCAGGTACCCGGACTGCTCCAGACGGCCCGCCACGTCGTCGGCGGCCGTGCGGGCCAGGAACAGCAGCCACTCCCGCGCCGCGTGCTGCCCGCGCTCGCTAACGACCAGGCGTAAAACGGACCGGGCCAGCCCGTCCGGGAGCGGGCAGCGACCGGCGGACACGATCTGCTGGGCTTGGAGGCGGACGCAGCCGGCCAGCATCAGCTCAGCCAGCAGCGCGCCAGCCAGCCCCAGACCGACCGCGCGCGGCTGCAAATGCGGCCTGCCGGTCACCTCGTGGTGCGCCAAGAGGTACAGGTCATCAGCCAGCCGTCCGGTACCACTCAAACCGGTCACGGGAGAGGTGCTATTTAAAGGTATGCCATGCATGGGCAAGACTTTCCTGCTGAGAGCTTATGCGTTACAAATGCCAATAAACTTTGCAGCAGTTCCCTAACCTGCCCAGCGCCGGTTTCTGGCAGCGCATTACAACGGCACTGGCTTTGCGTTTATGGCAATTGCCAGCCCGCGATTGCGATCAGCTCGCCTGGGCTTTTCAGGGTTGCCGGCGCAGTGCCTCCTGCTGCGGCGCCGTGTCAGGAAGAAGCGTGGTCAGGACCGCAACCTCGCCGCCGCAGTGCGGGCACGCCTGGAGCGCGGTTACCCCGGCCGGCACGTCGCTGCGCTGGCGGGCTACCGCCAGGGCAGTCAGCGCCCGTGCCTGGCGTGCCTCCTGCGCCGCTAACGCGGCAGCGCGCTGCTCGGCGTCCCGCACAGCGCTGATCTGGTCAACTCCAGCAGCCAGGACGCTGCCGGTGTCCAGGGCCTTGTCGCATGACTGCCAGAACTCGCGGGCTGGGGACTGGCGGCCGATCTCGGCCAGCGAGACCGCTGGCCGGGAGAACCCGATCAGCACGGCCAGGCCCTGCTGGGTAAGACCAGCCTCCCGCCGCAGCGCCGCTAACTGTCGTCCCAGCTCTCGCCGCATCTCGGCGATGCTTTCCGACTCACTCATGGCTCGCGGGCAGGGTCATGCATGTCATAGCAGATTATATCCTCGAACTGGCTATCGGGAGTTTTGGTATCCTAACACGCTGCCAGACGGTGCCGGCGCCTCGGGAGTGAGGGGACGAAGCTCAGGCGCGGGTCAGTTCCTCAAGGCGGCTGGCGGCGCGGGCCAGGGAGTAGCGGCGCCGGGCAAAGTCCGCCCATGGGTCGGCCTTCCCGGCGAGCTCGTCCAGCCGGGGACGGACCGTGCGCAGCGTGAACCTGCCTGGCCGCAGCCCGCGGTCGTCCAGCTCTTCCCAGCGCAACGGGACCGCGACCGGGGCGCCGGGGCGGGCGCGCACGGCGTACGGAGCTACGACTGTCTGGGCGTAGGCATTGCGCATGATGTCGGCGTACACCCGGCTGCCGCGCCTGTCCTTTCGCTGCTCGGCGGTGACCAGGTCCGGGTTCCGCGCGGCTATAAGCCTTGCGGCCTGGCGGGCAAAAGAGCGCACCGTGTCGAAGTCGCCCTCGGCGCGCAGCAGCACGTGCACGTGCAGCCCCTTGCCGCCGGTGGTCTTGACGAACGAGGTCAGGCCCAGCTCGCCCTCGAGCAGTTCCCGAAAGCTCAGCGCCGCGCGGCAAGCGTCGGCAAAGTGGTCTTGATCAGGGGGGTCGAGGTCGAACACCACCTGGTCGGGGCTGTCGAGCCGGCCGACGCGGCTGAGGAAGATGTGCACCTCGATGCAGGCCTGGTTAGCGAGGTAGACGAGCGTCGCTTGCTTGTCGCAGACGACCTGGTGCAGGACGCCATCCTGCTTAGGCACCTCGACGCGGCTGATCCAGTCGGGGAAGTAGTCGGGAACGTTCTTCTGAAAAATGCGCTGGCCGGTGATGCCGTCCGGGTAGCGGGCCATGACTGCCGGCCGGTCAGCCAGGTACGGCAGCATGCGGCCGGCTACGTCCCGGTAGTACTCAACCAGATCGCCCTTGGTGACTCCGTCATCAGCAAACAGCACCTTGTCCGTCTTGGTGAGATCGACCCGGATGCCGCCAGCGGCGACGCTTTCCCCGTGTGCCGCTCCTTGCCTGGTGGTCATGCCGGAACCTCCCATACAACGTCGGCTGGTTGCTTGTCCCGGCGCAGGCCCTGGAACCGGGGGTGGCGGAGCTGGCCGTCGTCCGTCCACTCGGTGAACGCCACCTGACCGACCAGGTTCGGCTCGACCCAGTGCACCCCCGTCCTGGGCGGCTCGCCCCGGGCGAACGGGGGCTGCTCGCGCCCCATCGAGGCCAGCACCTCGTGCAGGCTTTCCAGGGTCAGCCGGTCGAAGCCGGTGCCGACCTTGCCGGCATAGGTCAGCTCTCCAGCCGGGTCGTAGTAGCCGAGCAGAAGCGCGCCGAATCCCGAACGCGACCCACGCGGGTCGGTGTAGCCGCCGATGACGAACTCCTGGCCGTTCTCGCACTTGAATTTCAGCCCGTCCCGGCCGCGGCCCGCCCGGTACGGCGCATCGGCGCGCTTGGCGATGATGCCCTCCCACCCCTGGGCACAGGCCTCCCTGAAGTAAGTCTCGCCCTGGGTATCCCAGTGCTCGGTGTAGCGCAGCGGGTCGCCAAACGTCAGCAGCTCGCGCAGCAGCCGCTTGCGCTCGCGCAGCGGCTCCGGGCGCAGATCCCGGCCGTCGGCCCAGAGCAGGTCGAACAGGTAGTAGCAGACAGGGACGTCGGCGATCAGCTCCGGCTGAGGATGGCGCACGCCGAGCCGCTGCTGCAGCCGGGCGAAGCTCGTGCGGCTGCCGTCGAAAGCCACGACCTCCCCGTCGACGATGAAGTCTCCGGCCTGCTGGGCGGCCAGCGCCCCCGCGAGCTCGGGATACGTTGCGGTGTCCTGTTTCTGGTTGCGGGTCATCAGCCGCGTCTGCTCATCCCGGAAGGCAAGACAGCGCTCGCCGTCCAGCTTGCGCTCGAAGATCCACGCCGGGTCCGAGAACCTGCCCTTGGTGATCGCGGCGAGCTCGGGTTCGACCCAGGCAGGCTGGCGGGCCCGACGCCGCCCGGCATCCTGCTGCGGGGTCATGCCGCGTCCCCCGCTCGCCTCCAGGCGCTTTGGAGGCGCCGCCTTGCCCGGCGGCACCGCGCCTGCGGCTCGCTCATGCCCCGCCGTCCAGCTGCTCGATGTCCTTCCCTGACTTCACCGACTCGGGCTGGTCCCGCTCGGGATCCGCGGCCGGGTCCGCGAACTTGTCGGTCTTCTTTACCAGCAGCCAGGCCGGCTGCCGCTCATCCCGGATCCGGGTCAGCGAGTAGCCCCCGCGCAGCTTCCTGCCGTGCAGCACGAAGCTGACGTGGCCCCGGTCAACCGCGTCCGCGACGCCGACCTCCTTGCCTGATTTATCCGTAGTGTCGTTCTCGTACGTCCCGGTGTCCCAGACGATGACCGGGCCAGCGCCGTACTCGCCGCGCGGGATCACGCCCTCGAAGTTCTCATAGTCGAGCGGATGGTCCTCCGTCTGGACCGCCAGGCGCTTGACCGCCGGGTTCCGTGACGGGCCCTTCGGTACCGACCAGGATTTCAGTACCCCGCCGGCTTCCAGCCGGAAGTCATAGTGCATCGTGCGCGCGTCATGCTGCTGCACCACGAACCTCGGGCGTCCGCTGCTCTTACGCCGGCCGCCAGATGGCTCGCCACTGCGGCGCAGGTCGCGCTTGCCCTGGTAGGCCTTCAGCCTGCCGCCCGCCTGGCCAGCCGCGGCCTTGTCCTCCTGTTTGCCCGGCATGATCCCTAGCCTGTCCGCCGCGGCCAGACGCAAAACATCGCCAGGGAATAGCCCGGCGGCATCACCTCGCGTACGCCGATCTCGCGGCGCACCCGGCAGGCAGCCAACGGCGATTAGGCCCACGGGTTTGAGAACGGCGGCCCAAGGTAGATGAGGGGCCATGAGAACCGCAAGCTGCCTGACCTTAGTGGCCGTCGGCGCAATTCTGACGTTCGCCGTTACAGGTTCCCCCGGCTTCCTGAACCTTCAGGTCGCGGGAGTGGTCATCATGGCAACGGGTATCGCGGGGATGTTCATCCGCAGGCCTGCCGCCCAGGGGTGGCTGCGGCGCCGCACGATCCTGCGCGACCGTACCCGCGGCACCGTCGTGGGCAGGGTCGAGGAGACCCGCTATCCCCCGTATGTGAAGCTCAACCCCGGCGCCCCTGCCGACGAAAACGGGAACCACAGCATGCAGCCGGGTGACCTCACCGCTGGCACGCCTGGCAGCGACACCATCCCCGACGTCCCGGCTCAGGAGGGGCAGGCGGACGAGGACAGCGCCGAACCCCCGCCCGCGCCCGCTGGAACAGCGCCGGCTGAAACGGCTGAAACAGAAGTCGTCGAAGAGTACATCGAAGAATAACCCCGTCCCCGAGAAAACGCGGGATACCGCGTGGCAGGTGAAAATTCATGAGAACTGGATCTGTCGTGCTCGTCATCTGGCTGATTATCGGCGCTATCGCCGGTTACCAACGGCATTACTACACCGATTCCTCGGCGAGCTGTGCCGGGGCCGGAACAATAGCCGTCACCATTGTGGCTGGCCCGCTGAACTACGTCGGCGTGAACCCGAAGGTTGCCTGTCAGCCCCAGGTGCCACAGCCCAGCCAGTGACGTCGGCGGACAGGAGATCCTGAAAATGCTCGCACTTGTCGCTGCCGTCATTTTCGCCATCGCGTTCATCATCCGCGCCGCCGGGGTCGCTACCGACGCGGTATTCGCGCCCGCCAGCCTGGTGATCGTCGGACTAGGCTGCCTGGCCCTGCACCAGGCGGGCATTGGAGCAGGCTGGCGGTACCGGCGCTGACGCGACCGGACACACCGGCGGTGACGCAATCCCCCGGCGTCACCGCCGGTGGCATGCGCGGCGGCCGGGCCCCTTCCCGGGCTCACAGCCACGCTTTGATCTTGATCGAACTATCGCGGCCCTACGGTTGTGCTGGTGGATACAACCGAGCAGGACACCGGAAGGAACAGCAAGACTCCTCTTGGGACGGGGAGGCCGCAGGCACCGGAGCGGACGGGATCAGCCCTGGCCCTTCTGGTCATCAGCCTCGGCTACCTCATGGTCATCATCGACTCCACGGCGGTCAATGTGGCGCTGCCTGCTATAGGCCGGGGCGCTCACGGTGACGTTACCTGGCTGCAATGGGTAGTCGACGGGTACACACTGTCGTTCGCGGGACTGCTGCTGACTGGCGGAGCCCTCGCCGAACGGCTCGGCGCCCGGAGGGTCTTCGGCGCCGGCCTGGCGCTGTTCACCGCCGCCTCGGTGGCTTGCGGGCTCGCTCCCAGCCTGCCTGTGCTGGTCGCAGCGCGGGTAGCGCAGGGTGCCGGGGCAGCGCTCCAGGTGCCATCGTCCCTGGTGCTGCTCCAGGCCGCATACCCGACCAGGGCGGGGCGGGCGCGGGCGATCGGGGTCTGGGGAGCGATCGCCGGCATCGGCGCGGCATCCGGGCCGATCGTCGGCGGGCTGCTGGTGAGCGCGTGGAGCTGGCGCGGCGTCTTCTTCCTCAACCTGCCGCTCGCGCTGACGGCTCTGGTCCTGGGGGCCAGGCCGGTTCCTGCGGCCGAGCGCCGGCAGCGGGCCGTCGACCTCCCGGGCCAGCTGCTCGGCATCGCCGGACTTGGGCTTCTGGCGGCAGCGCTTGTGCAGGCCGGCCGGCTGGCTGGACGTCACCGCTGGTGCTCGGGGGCTTCTGCGTGGCGATCGCGGTCTGCGCGGGGTTCGTCCTGGCCGAGCGGGCGGCCGCCGAGCCCATGCTGCCGCTATGGCTGTTCTCCCGCCCCGCGTTCGGCGCGGGCAGCGCCGTCGGGCTGCTGATCAACCTCGGCTTCTACGGCCAGCTGTTCGTCATGAGCCTCTACCTCCAGGACACCCGCGGGTACTCGGCGCTGGCGGCAGGCCTTGCCCTGCTGCCCGAGGCAGCACTGATCAGCGTCGCCTCGGCGCTCTCAGGGAGGATCATGGCCAGGACGGGCCCGCGGCTTCCCATGCTCGCCGGCCTGCTGCTGGGCAGCGCGGGCCTGGCGGGCCTGGTCGTGGCGGGTGCGCATACCTCATACGTGCTCCTCGTGGCTCCTATGGCCGCTGCGGGCTTCGGGATGGCCCTGACGATGCCCGCAGCCACGGCCACGGTCATCGAGGCGGCGCCGGCCGACCGGGGCGGCATCGCCTCGGGAGTGATCAACGCGTCTCGCCAGGCCGGCGCAGTGCTGGGCGTGGCGCTCCTGGGCTCGATGGTGCGCTCCAGGGCGGATTTCATTCCTGGGCTCCACGCCAGCCTCGCGGTCGCCGCTGCTGCCTTCCTCACCGGCGCGCTGATCACGCTGCGCGGCGTCCGCCACTGACGCCCGCCCGGCCGGCCGGAGTTTGCGCTCGTCAACACGAGGCGGAGCACGGGTCATACTGAAAACAGTGAGATCTTCATCCAGGGGCGGCTGGCGGGGCTGGCTGCGGAACAACCGGCGACCGCTGCGCCGCCTGCTGATCCTCCTCGTTCTCGCGCTGATCGTCGAGTATCTCGTGATCCCCGAGCTCGTCGGGGCCAGCAAGGACCTGTACCTGCTCGGCAGGCTGAACGTGGGCTGGATGGTGGCGGGCCTCATCGCGGAGGGGCTCTCGCTGTTCTGCTATGCGCTGCTGAACCGAGTGCTGTTGCCGGCCGAGGGACGCCCAAGCCTGTCCCGTCTTTTCCGGATCGACCTGTCAGCGGCCGCGGTCGCGCACGTCATCCCGGCCGGGACGGTCGGCAGCGCGGGCCTGGGCTATCAGCTATTCACCGCGGAGGGGATCTCAGGCACCGATGTCGGCGTGATGATGGCGACCAAGGGCATCGGCTCGACAGTGGTCCTCAACGTGCTCTTGTGGATCTCGCTGGTGATCTCCATCCCGCTGTCCGGTTTCCAGCCGGTTTACGCGACCGTTGCCATCGTCGGCGCTGTGCTGCTCGGCCTGGTAGGGCTCGTCGTGCTGGGGATCACCCGGGGTGAGAAGCTCGCGGTGCGCGCGGTGCGCGCCGTAGGCGGCCGGATCCCGGGCGTCGGCGCCGACCGCCTGGAGCAGATCGTGCTCCAGGCGGCCGCGTCGATCCGCGCCCTCGGGACCAACCGGCGTGTGCTCATACCGTCGCTGACGTGGGCCGCGCTGAACTGGCTGCTGGACGCGGCGTCGCTGTGGTGCTTCATCGCGGCCTTCGGGCGGTTCGCCAACCCAGTGGGCCTGTTCGCGGCTTACGGGATCGCGAACGTGATCGGGGCCATCCCGCTGACGCCCGGCGGGCTCGGGGTGATCGATTCTGTGACTCCGGTGCTGCTCGTCGGCTTTGGGCTGACCCGCAGCGTGGCCACCCTCGGCGTGCTCAGCTGGCGCCTGGTGAACTTCTGGCTCCCGATACCAACCGGAGCCCTGGCCTACACCTCCCTGAAGGTCCCTAAGGGCGGCGGCCTGGCCGGGGTGCGGCATGCGTTCGCCGAGATGATCTCACGAGGGACGCCAGCCGGCGAGCAGGCTGAGGAGGAAGCCCAGCCCCAGGATCATCGCGAGCAGCCAGCCAGCAACGGAGCTCATCGGCAGCCCCAGGAGCCGGCTGGCCACGACGCGCACACCCAGCGGGAAACCGAGGTTTGACGCAGCTGCCTAGCTGGCTCGCGGCAGGACGCGGCGGCTGGTGTCGTGCTGGTCAGCGAGACGCTTGCGCAGGTGGCCGAGCGCGTGCGCTAGGAGCCTGGAGACATGCATCTGGGAGATGCCCAGCCGCGAGCCGATCTCAGCCTGGGTCATGTCGCCGTAGAAGCGCATCAAGAGGATCTTCTGCTCCCGCCGGGGCAGTTCACCCCAGTGCGCGGCGACGGACTCCATGTCGACGGCCTGCTCCATCAGCGGGTCCTCGTCACCGAGCACGTCGGCCAGCCTGCCGGCTTCCGGCTGCCCAGCCACTGGCGCGTCGAGCGAGACCGGCTGGAAGACCATGTCCGCCCGCCGGGCCTCGCGAAGGTCGGCATCGGTGATGCCGAGGTGGGCCATGAGCTCGGCGTCGGCAGGCTGGCGGCCGAGCTGCTGGGTCAGCTGGCGAGTGGCCTGGCGCACCTGGAGCACGCGTTCCTGCACCGACCGTTCGACATGCACGTGCCAGCGCTTGTCGCGGAAGTGCCGCTTGATCTCACCTGAGATGCACGGCTGAGCGTAGGCGGCCAGGCTGCCGCCGACGGCGGGATCGAAGTTGTTGATCGCCTTGAGCAGGCCGACGTACCCGACCTGCATCAGGTCCTCCATCGGCTCAGGGCTCCGGTTGTAGCGCTGCACGCACGACCGGACCAGGTTGCGGTGCCGGGACACCAGCAGCTCGCAGGCTGCGGCCCGGCGGCTGCTGCTGCGCGGCTGCGAGCGGACGATGCGCAGCAGCTCACGGTCGTCGAGGCTGGCGAGATCCTGGAGTATGCTGGACGCTGGTGAGGGTGGCTCAGTCGCCCGATCCGGTACTGAAGCTTTCCTCGTGGAAAGTGTTTCCATGGGGAAAGCGTCTCACGCTTCTGCGTCTTTGGCAAGCCTCCAGGTCACGGCGGGGTAACGGCACGGTCACGACGTCGGCCCGGGTGCAGATAAGCATCGGGCAGCGCGGCCAAAAAGGTATGAGTCAGCTTCCTGGTTGGCCGTCTGGGCTGGCGGGTCTACCGCCGGGTTACCCGGCCCAGGCCGACGGCGAGTTCTCGCAGACCCTGAGCTAGCGCCTCCCGGCCGTCCTGGCTCATGGATTCCAGCACCGCCCTGAGGGCGGAGCGGCGCCTGCGGCGCACCCAGTCGGCTAGCCTGCGGCCGGACTCGGTCGGCATCAGCTTGATCTCGCGGCGGCTGGAAGCGGCCCGGTCGCGCTTCACCAGGCCGGCCGCCTCCATCCGGTCGCACAGCCTGCTCGCCGCCGACGCCGTCGCTCCAAGCTCACCAGCAAGCCCGCTCAGGTTCAGGGTGCCCGCCTGATCGATGATCAGGAGCGCGCGCAACTGGACTGGAGGGACCGCCAAGCCCAGTTCCTCGACCGCCCGCTCACAGGCCTCCAGCAGCACCGCGAGACCGAACTCAGCGCCCCCGTCACCATTTCTCCCGTCGGCGGGCGACGCCGCGGCTGGCCATGCCATATCACGAGCCATCGGCCATCCCAGGAGCCCGGCACGCGGCCGGGCCCTCGGGAAACCGCCGGATCGGAGTGCGCTCGCGGTGACCCGAGCAAGTCATGACAAGCCCGCTGCCCAGATTCGCCCGACTCCTAACACAAAGGTTTGGCTAAGCCGCTCCCCATGGGGCGGAGCGGGCAGCCGCCCCAGCGGCCCGGGCGCCTAACGCTGCTGCGCCTCGGCAAGCTCCCGCAGGCCTTGGACCAGCGCTTCCTGCCCATCCGGGGTCATCTCTCGCAGCACCGCCGCAAGCGCGGCCCGGCGGCTTTCCCGGACCGACTGCGCTAGCTGGCGGCCAGACTCGGTGGGCAGCAGCACGATCTCACGGCGGCTGGCCGCGGCCCGGTCGCGGGTCAGCAGGCCGGCCAGCTCCATCCGGTCGCACAGCCTGCTGGCCGCCGATGCCGTCGCCCCCAGCGCCGCCGCCAGCCTGCTCAGGTTCATGCTGCCTGCCTGCTCGATGATCAGCAGCGCACGCATCTGCGCCGACGGGTGCGACGCGCCAAGCTGGTCGACCGCGCGCTCGCACGCCTCGAGCAACACCGCCAGCCCCGCATCTGCCGACGCAAGGTCAAGCTGACCATCAGCAGCCGCCCAGGCGATGTCGTGTCCCATCAAGCACCATCATCGCTCCCCCTGGCGGGCGCCGCAGCCGGTACCCTCGCTGGCGGCAGGGCGGGACCGCCGAGTCATGTCATGGTCGATCGTCGCCACGCTGGCCAGCGAACAGACCCACACCAGCTTCCTGGCCGCCAGGATCCCCGGCGGAATCCCGGTCAGCCTCTGCGACACCCTGCCCGGCATCGGCCACCGCAGCGGGGACCCGGGTACGCAGGCTGGAGGAGCTATGTCCATGAATGCGTGCTCCGCCAGCTTTCCCGGAGCTCTGGAGGGGCCGGCGCTGCTGGCCAGGCTCCGTAACCGCCTCCTCGACCAAGTGCTTGGGCTGCTGGAAGCTGACCTGGCGGTCGACGGGGTGGCCCTGGTCGGTTCGCTGGGCCGCGGCGAGGAGGATAACTGGAGTGACATTGACCTGTTCGTCCTCGCGAGCGACCAGTTCATCAGGCAGTTCATGAACGAGCCAGCAGCCAGCCCCTGGGCGCGGGCCGACCTGCTCTCGGACGGCCGCCATAACTCGCCCGCAGGCGCGACGTCACTGGGAACAACCCATATCCGGTCAGGGCTGCCGCTCTGGGTTGACCTGCATGTCCATCCGGCCGACCGGACGCCGTGGCCGACGGACAGCCACATCGTCTTCGAGCGCCGGCCAGTCAAGACGGGGATGCTGTCGTTCGGCGAGTTCAACGCCAGCGGCCCCCGCCAGCCCGCAACGGCCAAGACCGCGGACGAGGTCCGCCAGATACACCTCGGCTACGTCCCCATCGCCGGCAAGTACGTCGGCCGCCGGTCACCGCGCGCCTGTGAGATGATCCGCTTCCTGGGGCAGCGGCGTGACTTCAATGACCGGGACCCGGCCGCCCAGATCCTCGCCCTGCGCGGCATCGCGAAAGACCTCTCATCCCCGTCCTGGGGCCAGCTCGGCGATGCGGTCGCCTCCTACCTCGATCTAGTCGAGGTAACCGTCTAGGACCGGCTCGACCGGCACACCAGCCGCTCGACCGGCACACCAGCGGCTCGACCAGCCTCAGCCGGCCTGGCGCTGGGCCTGGATAGCCGCGAACTCGGCGGCAATCTGGCGCTCAGCCACCTCGGACGTGAGTCCCAGGTCGGCAAGGCGGTGGGCCGCGTCCCCGTGGGCCTGCAAGATCCCCAGCAGCAGGTGCTCGGTGCCGATGTAGTTGTGCTTCAGGCGCAGGGCGGCGGTCAGCGCGCTGCGGAAGACGGCCCGGCCGGCCTCGGTGAAGCGCATCTCGCGCAGGACAGCTACGTCGGCGCTGGTCTCGCCGCTGTCGGCGGGCTCGACCCCGAGTGCGGTGAGGACCTGCTCATCGCGCAGGCCAGCGCCGTGAATGACCCTCGCAGCGATGCCGTCAGGCTCACTCAGCAGGCCGGCCACGAGATGCGTCGCGTCGACGGGCCCTGCGCCCGCCGCGGCGGCGACCCGGGCGGCCGCGGCCAGGGCGTTGCGCGTGCGCTGCGTGAACCGCGAAAACTCTGCGCTTTCCCAGGCCGACACGAACCGCTTTTGCGCTGCCTGCTTGGACACGCCCATGCTGGAGCCGATCTGGCTCCAGGAAGCTCCCGCGCGACGGGCCTGGTCGACGAAGTGCCCGATCAGCGCGTCGGACTGATCGTCGATCTGCGCCGACACCGTGAAAGCGTCCGAGACGTTCATTAGCGGGTCGCCGTGAGGGTGAAGCGACTTGACGTAGGAAATCAGGCTGTCGAGTGAGACAGGAAACTCGGTCATGGGTCAACCATAGGTTGACGCATGACAACGGTCAACCTCAGGTTGACCGCCTCAGTACTTGATGGTCACGTCGCCAGAGGTGGCGCTCGCTGTGATGACGTTGGCCGATGAGGCGCGGTGCCTGACGCCAATGGAAATGTCCCCGGGCGACGCCTGGGCGCTGACCTGGTAGTAGGCCGGGCCGCGCGGCAGCACCAGCGTGATGTCGCCGGACAAGTCCGTGATGGTCACCCGCGTCGGGACCTTCGTGAACGTGAGTGTGACGTCCCCGGATTGAACCTTCCCGGTCACGTCGGCCGCGCCCAGGGCGCTGACCGTGATGTCGCCGGAATTGTCGAGGAGGGTCACGGAACCGGCCGACAGACCGGACGCGTCAATGTCACCAGCCTGCTCGCTGATCCTCACGCTGGGCCCGGACAGGCCGGACGCGATGACATTGCCGATGTTGTCTGACAGCGATACCGTCCCCGACAGATGCCCAGCCCGGAGGTCACCCGACCCGGCCGACAAGCTGATCAGGCCGGACAGGCCGCTGGCGTCCAGGTTCCCGTTCGCGTCCGATGCCACAACAGGAAGCCCGGGCGGGACAGTCGCGTGCAGGGCACCGGAGCACGTCCCCGTGGGTACCACGCAGTGACTGGTCACGGCCACGCCAGTGGCCGTAGTGCGGATGCCGAACGTAGGCCGGGCGAACGCGCCGGTCAGCATCCCGCGCACCCGGAGCAGGCGGGCAGTCCCGGAGCTGGCGCTCAGCGTTAGATCGGGGTTGTCCACCGTCACGTCAGCGGTCGGGCCGGGCAGCGCGACAGTCCGGTCGACCAGGACGCTGTCCTCCCCAAACTCAGCGACGAGGCTCACAGCGACCGCGAAGATGATGGCCAGCGCCACCGGCACGCCGAGAACGAGGGCGGCCACCCGGCCAGGCGTCATCGGCAGCCCCTTGGCAGCGGTCATCGTCACTGCGCTCCCAGGTAATGGAGGACGGCGAGGACGCGCCGGTGGTCACGGTCTGCGGGGGCCAGGCCGAGTTTGGCGAAGATGTTGTTGATGTGCTTCTCTACAGCGCCGTCGGTGACGAACAGCGCGCTGGCGATGGCCGTGTTGGTGCGGCCTTCGGCCATGAGAGCGAGCACGTCGCGCTCGCGAGCGGTGAGCGCCGCCAGCGGGTGACGGCTGCGCGCCAGCAGCTGGGCGACGACCTCGGGATCGAGCGCACTGCCGCCCGCTGCCACCCGTTCAAGGGCCTCGAGGAATTCTGTCAGGTCCGCGACCCGGTCCTTGAGCAGGTAGCCAACACCCTGCGGCCGGTCGGACAGCAGCTCGGTGGCGTAGCGTTCCTCGACGTACTGAGACAGGACAAGCACGCCAACGGCCGGCCAGCGGGAGCGCACCACCAGGGCGGCACGCAGCCCTTCGTCGGAGAACGTCGGCGGCATCCGTACGTCGACGACGACAACGTCGGGCTCGTGCTTGCCGACAGCCCGGAGGAACTCCTCGGCCTCCCCGGTGGCGGCCACGACATCGTGGCCGGCCTCGGCGAGCAGCCGGGTCAGCCCCTCCCGCAGCAGCACCGAATCCTCCGCGATCACAACCCGCACGGCAGCACCGCCTCAATCACGGTTCCCTGCCCCGCCGGGCTGGTCACCGACAGCCTGCCGTCCACCCCGGCGACCCGGTCCGCGAGGCCAGACAGGCCCTGGCCGCCCAGGTCCGCGCCCCCGACCCCGTCGTCACGGATTGTCACCCGGAGCACGTCGCCGTGCCGGGTGACCGAGACCTCGGCGCTGGCGGCCTGTGCGTGCTTGGCGATATTCGTGAGTGCCTCGGCAACGACGAAGTACGCGATGGCCTCAACCGATGCGGGCGGCCGGGCGGCGTCGTCGACGCACACCGCGACCGGGACCGGGCTGATCGCGGCCAGGCCGGACAGCGCGGCATCCAGGCCGCGATCGGTCAGCACCGGCGGGTGCACGCCCCGAACCAGGTTCCGCAGCTCGGCTAGAGCGTCCTTGGCGTCGGCGTGCGCCTGGTCGACGATCGCCCGTGCCGCCTCCGGGTCATCGGCGAACCGCGCCCGGGCCCGGCCGAGGTCCATGGCCAGCGCGACCAGGCGCTGCTGGGCCCCGTCGTGCAGATCACGCTCGATCCGGCGGCGCTCGGTCTCGGCGGCGCTCATTACCCGGGCCCGGCTCTGCTCGAGCTCGCCGATCCTGGCGGACACGTCGGCCTGGCTGCCGGGGCCGATCAGGTAACGGGCGATCGCCGTGTCGGCCGCAGCGACGCCACGGGTGCACTGTGGCGCGGCGAAGAGCAGCAACAGGCCAGCCACCACCCCGACGGTCATCGTGCCGGGACCGCGGACAACGGTCCCTCCGAAGTCCAGGCCGCCACGAGGCAGCAGGCCAATGTAAGCGGGGAGGGTGACGGTCGCCAGGGCAATCGACCACACGCCGATGACGACGGCCACTTCCGCCATGCTGAGTGGAAAGCGCACGGCAGCGTACCCAAGCTGCCGGAGCCGGGCCGGCGCAATGAGGGCGTGCCACGCGCGCCGCCACCAGCTCGCAGCCGGGTCCAGGCTGCGGCGCGGCGCTGACAGGTAGGTGCCGAGCAGGCCGGCGAACCTGGCCCGCTCGGCCCGGGCGAACACGGCACATAGAGCCAGCGTGGCCGCGAGCACCGGGAGCCCGACGAAGGGCAGTACCAGCAGCGCGGCACCGACGACACCGATCATGGTAAGGACGAAGCCGACCATGCCACTGACGAACCCGGTCAGCAGATGGATGACGGCCAGCCAGGTCCGGGCAGACACTACCGGCCGGATGGCCGCCAGCAGCGGGCCGCCTCGCGCGGCTCCCGCTCCTGCTCCGGCCGTGGCCATCCGCTCGGTCCTCCTCATTCCGGCAATGGTGGTGATCTGACCGTAAGCCAGACAGCGCGGTGCCGCCGATCCTGCAGGCCACCCGAGGGTCCCTGGGGACAGCCTCACCCCTGATCCGGGTGGCTGCGGGATGTCGCCCGGGGGCCCGGCTGCCGGAGGCTGTCGCTGGCAGCTAGCTCCGGACTACCGAGTGAGGTCACTATGCGCCAGTTCCCTACCCAGGCGTCCTCCGCGCCCGGTCAGGCACAATTTGCCGGTCACCCACCGCAGCCCCCAGGGGATAGGTCTCGTCACGTCCGCGCACCTGTCGTGGAGCGAATCGCCGGCTGGAGCGCACGGCATCGCAAGGTCGCCGTGCTCGGCTGGCTCGTGCTTGTCGCCGCGGTATTGGTGGGCGGCCACATGCTGCCCGCGAGCACTGTGCAGTCCTACGACGTCGGCCAGTCTGGCCAGGCCGAGCAGATCCTGAACCGGCTGAACGTGAACCCGCCACCCGCCGAGAGCGTGCTGATCCAGGCACGGGGGCCGGGCCGGACCTTCGCTGCCGATCCCGAGTTGCGGCAGGCCACGGCACAGGTGGTCGCCGCGCTGCAGAGGCTGCCGCGCGCGGCGGACGACATCCGCTCACCGCTAGCTCCGGGCGGCAGCCCGCTGGTCTCTGCCGACGGCCGCAGTGCGCTGGTCACGTTCAATGTGCCCGGCCACCCGAACAACTCGGACCAGACCGTCGTCCCCGACTTGAACGCCGTCGCCGCGATTCAGGCCCGCCACACTGGCCTGCTGATCAGCGAGGCCGGGGACGCGAGTGGGGACCGGGCCATAGGCGCGCTGGTCGGCTCCGACTTCCGGAAAGCCGAGGTCACCTCGGTGCCGATCACCCTAATCCTGCTGCTGCTCGTGTTCGGCGCGCTGATCGCGGCCGGCATCCCGCTGCTGCTGGCCGCGACCTCGGTGATCACCGCGATCTCGCTGCTCGCGATCCCCGGCCACTGGCTGCCTGTCGGGCAGGACGCCTCCGAGGTGGTGCTGCTGATCGGTATGGCCGTCGGCGTTGACTACACGCTGTTCTACCTGCGCCGCGAGCGTGAGGAGCGGGCCAGCGGCGCGTCGGTCCGCGACGCGCTGAGGATTGCGGCGCGCACATCCGGCAGGGCGATCGTCGTCTCCGGCCTGACCGTAATGATCGCGCTCAGCGGGCTGTTCCTCACCGGGGCGGCGGAGTTCACCGGCATCGCGGTCGGGGCCATCACGGTGGTCGGCGTGGCGGTCATCGGCTCGCTGACGTTTGTGCCAGCGTTGCTGTCCTGGCTTGGCCGGTGGGCCGACCGCGGCCGGGTCCCGTTCCTGGGCCGACGCGCGGCTGCTGCCCGGCCGTCCAGGTTCTGGGCCGCGCTGGCCCGCCGGGTAGTGCGGCGGCCCTTGCTGTGGGGCGGCATCGCCGCTGCGGCGATGATCGTCCTAGCTGCGCCCGCGCTAGGCATGCGCCTGAGCACAACGGTCAGTGACGTGCCGGACAACGTGCCGATCATCGCGACGCTGAACCGGATCCAGCAGGCATTCCCCCAGGCTCCGTCCCCGGCTCAGGTGGTGGTGACCGGAAGCGGCCTGTCTGGCCCAGCGGTCAGGAACGCGGTAACCGCGCTGGAGGCCCGCGCGTCGGCCCACGGCCCGATCCGCGAGCCCATCAACGCAGCGCCAGTTGCCGGAGGCCGGGCACTGGTCATCAACGTGACGCTGGCCGGGAACGGCACCGACGCCACCTCCAATGCCGCGCTGCTGAACCTGCGTGAAGCCGCTCTCCCGGCCACCCTGGGCCGGGTCAGCGGAATCAGCTACGCGGTGGGCGGCGTCACCGCTTCCGGTTACGACGACACCCGCAGGATCGACCAGACGTTCCCGTTCGTGCTAGCCACGGTCGCTGCGCTGGCCTTCCTGCTGCTGATGATCGCGTTCAGGTCGGTCACGCTGCCGCTGATGTCGATCGGCCTCAACCTGCTGTCGGTAGGGGCAGCCTACGGCCTGATCACTCTGGTGTTCCAGGACGGCCGCCTGCAGGGACTGCTCGATTTCACCAGCTTCGGCGCCATCACCAACTGGGTGCCGCTGTTCCTGTTCGTGTTCCTGTTCGGCCTGTCCATGGACTACCACGTGTTCATCCTGAGCCGGATCCGTGAGCTACGGCTGCGCGGCATCAGCACCCGGGACGCGGTGACCCAGGGCATCGCGAGCAGCGCGGGCGTGGTGACCAGCGCGGCGCTGATCATGATGGCGGTGTTCTCGATCTTCGCCACGCTGCACCTGCTGGAACTGAAGATGCTCGGCATCGGGCTGCCGGTAGCGGTACTCATCGATGCCACCGTGGTCCGCGGCATCCTGGTCCCAGCCGCGATGGCAATGCTTGGCGACCGGTGCTGGTACCTGCCTCGCTGGCTGAACCGGGTTTGGCCTGCCCGCCAGGTGGTAGTGCGATGACCCAGTGAGAACTACGACTGGACCACAGCCCTCGGCCTGCAATCATGGTCGCATGGCCGACA
Organism: uncultured Actinomycetota bacterium; assembly: GCA_963815375.1. Taxonomy (GTDB): domain Bacteria; phylum Actinomycetota; class Actinomycetes; order Streptosporangiales; family Streptosporangiaceae; genus JASHPR01. The sequence continues at coordinate 1,957,769 of CAWFGX010000001.1, forward strand.
AGTTGCCGCAGCCCGAGTCCAGACGGACACGGCTGTGGAAAGCAGCGGCAGCCAGGAAAATCCCGCTCGGGACGATCCTGGTCACCGTGGCCGTGGTGGCTGCGACCTATCTCCTGGGCAAGCTGGTCTACCGGCTGCGCGACGTCCTCCTGCTCATCGTGGTCGCCGGGTTCGTCGCGCTGATACTGAACCCGCTGGTGGTTGCCTTGCAGCAATGGGGCGTCCGGCGCCGCGGCCTGGCTGTAGCACTGGTGACGCTGCTTGCCTTGGTGGTCTTCGCGGGCCTGGCGCTGGCGTTCGGCGTGCCGCTGGTGAACGGGCTGACTCACCTCGCCAATTCACTGCCCGGTTACGTGAGCGCCGCCGAGCACGGCCGCGGCTGGCTCGGCGGCCTGGTCCGCAAATATCACGTTCAGCACTGGATCCAGCAGAACGCTCCTAAGCTGGCCAGCTTCGGCGAACATCTGTCCGGGCCTGCGCTGAACCTCGGCAAGGGCGCGGCCTCCCTCGTGATCGCGTTGCTGACGATCTTCATCCTCACGATCCTGCTCCTGCTCGAAGGCCCGACGATGCGCAGGGGCATGCTCGGACTGATGTCGCCGGAGCGGGCACAGCGCTACTCGGCGGTGGCCCGCGAGGTCAACCGCTCGGTCACCGGCTACATGCTGGGAAACTTCGTGACCTCGCTGATTGCCGGCTTCGTCGTGTTCGTCACGCTGATGCTGCTCGGCGTCCCGTACGCGTTGCTGTGGGCGCTGTGGGTGGCTCTGGTCGACTTCCTGCCCATGATCGGCGGGGCGCTGGCGGGCATTCCTGTGGTCCTGTACGCAGCCGGGCACGGGCTGACCGCCGGGATCATCACCCTGGTCGTGTTCCTGGTGTACACGCAGGTCGAGAACCACGTCCTGAACCCGGTCATCATGAGCCGGACCGTGAAGGTCAACCCGCTGCTAGTGCTGCTGTCGATCCTGATAGGAGCGAGCATCGGCAGCTGGATCGGCGGGGTCTTCGGGGCGTTCGTGGCCGCGCTCCTGGCGATCCCGGCCGCCGGTGCGCTCCAGGTGCTGGTCCGCGAGATCTGGCGGGCGACGGGCACCAACGAGCCGGTCGGTACCGCGGCCGTGCAACGGGAGCAGTCGGACGTCGCCGAGGCCCAGATGGCGGACGCCACAGAAGCCCAGCAGGAAGAGGCCAAGGCCGCACACCGCGGCCCTGAGGCCTAGCCGGCAGTCACTGTGCTCCTCTGCGCCTCCGGGCCGCTTGGGGGCCCTTTGGCGCTAGCGCGGGACGCCGGTCCTGCCAGGGGGCTGCTTGCTCAATCTGGCTGGCCACCCGGACCAGCAGGTCTTCCCGCCCGTAGCCGGCCACGAGCTGGACGCCGACCGGCAGGCCGTCAGGTGTCCAGTGCAGCGGCAGGCTCACAGCGGGCTGGCCGGTCATGTTGAACTGCGACGTGTACGGGATGAAGCTCACCACCCGCCTGCCCTCGCCCCGCAGTCCCTCCGCTGTGAACCAGCCCAGCTCCGGCGGGGGCGCCCCCAGCGTCGGCGTGAGCAGCACGTCATGGTCAGCCCACCAGGCCGCCATCCGCCGCGCCCACATCCCGATCCAGGCCCGGCTGCGCAGATAGGCAACAGCACTCAGGTCAAGACCAGCCCGCCGGTACGCGGCGTTGCGGGGCTCGATCTCGTCGTCGCCGATTGACCGGCCGAGCAGCATCTCGAACGCTTGCAGCGTCGCCTCGGTGTCCGCGGCGATAATCGTGCCGAAGTGCCGGACGAACGGCTCCTCGAACATTGCCTCCGGCGCGGACTCCGCCACGTCGTGGCCGAGTGATTCCAGCAGCCGGGCCGCCCCGGCGACAGCCGCGCGGCACTCCGGGTCGTCCAGGTACACGTCGGAGCCCGGCCGGTCAAGCACTCCGACACGGAGCCGGCCGGGGGTGACGCCAACCTCCTCGATCAGCGGCCGGCGCAGTGACGGCGGGTAATACGGCTCGCCCGGCTGCCAGCCGCTGATGACGTCGAGCACACCGGCTGCGTCACGGACGCTTCGGGTCAGCACGCCGTCGATGGTGCCTCCGGCCCATGCCTCGCCGACGGCTGGACCCTGGCTGACCCGCGCTCTGGTGGGCTTCAGCCCGACCAGTCCGCACGCGCTGGCCGGGATGCGGATAGAACCGCCACCATCGTTGCCGTGCGCGACCGCGACCATGCCGCTGGCCACCGCCGCCGCCGACCCGCCGGATGACCCGCCGGCCGACCGGCTGACGTCCCAGGGGTTGCGGGCCGGGGGGAAGCTCCTCGGCTCGGTCGTTACCGTGCTGCCGAGCTCGGGCACGTTCGTGCGGCCGAGCGCGATGAAGCCCGCTTTCCGGAAAGATCCGGCCAGGTATGACGTGACCGGCCAGGCGAAGTCGCGCATCGGGCCCAGGCCGAACGCCGTCACCTCTCCGGCGACGGTGCAGCCCAGGTCCTTGAGCAGAATCGGCACCCCGCGGAACGGGCCGCCGGCTGGCACCGCGGCCGCCTCGTCACGTGCCTGGCCGTACCGGGTCCTGATCACCGCGTCCAGCCGCGGGTTCACGGCCTCGATCCGCCCGATCGCCGCCTCGACCAGCTCGGCCGGGCTCACCTCGCCCCGGCGCACCAGCTCCGCCTGCCCCGTGGCATCCAGCCATGTCAGCTCCGACACGAGGGCAGGCTACCTGGCGGTGCGGCGCGCGGCAGCTCGTACTGTGCGCTGAAGCACGTCAGCAGCTGGGACCACGGCCTGGCGGCGAGGTCACCGTAAGATCGGCTCCGTGGCTGAGTACCGGCTGTACGGGGATCTGGCGGAGTGGTGGCCGGTGATCTCGCCGCCCGAAGAGTATGCGCGAGAGGCCGAGCGCCTCGCCGCCGTGTTCCGGTCGGCCGTGATCTCGGTGCGGGAGGTGCTGGACCTGGGCAGCGGCGGTGGCCACGTTGCGGTGCACCTGAAGGACCGGCTGGACCTGACGCTGGTCGACCTGTCCGAGCAGATGCTGCAAGTCTCCAGCGAGCTCAACCCCGAGTGCGCGCACGTCCTCGGCGATATGCGCACCCTTCGGCTGGGCCGGGCGTTCGACGGGGTGCTCGTCCACGACGCTGTCGACTACATGACCGGGGAGGACGACCTGCGGCAGGTGGTGGAGACGGCGTTCGCGCACTGCCGTCCGGGCGGCATCGCTGTGTTCGCTCCCGATCACACCGCCGAGGCGTTCCGTAACTCCACTGGCCGGGGTGGCGGCAGCGACTGGAACGGCCGCCGGGCGAGCTTCCGGGAACGGGACTGGGACCCGGACCCGGCCGACAACTGGATTCAGGCCGACTACGAGTTCGTGCTGCATGATGCCGACGGCACGGTTCAGGTCGTGCGTGAGAGTCACCGTCTGGGAGCGTTCAGCGAAAAGATCTGGGTCCGGCTGCTCGCGGAGGCCGGATTCGCCCCGGAGGCCGGCCACAGACCGACGCGCGGCAGCCTGTTCATCGGCCGCCGCTGAAGCTCTCACCGCCGCATCGGCGACAGGGCCGGGCGCAGGTGTCAGGCAGCCTCGCCGAAAGGGAGGACGGCCGAGACGATGAAGCCGCCGTCAGGGGAGGGCCCCGCCGACAGCGAGCCACCGAGCAAGGCCACGCGCTCGCGCATCCCGGCCAGCCCGTGCCCGTCGCGCGCCGGTGCGGGCGGGGCGGGCGGAGCGGGCGGCCCGTTAGCTACGTGCAGGGTGATCGAGTCGTCGTCGTGGCCGATGATGACGGTGACTGGGGCGCCGGGAGCGTGACGGCTGGCGTTGGACAGGGATTCCTGAACGATCCGGTAGGCGCACACTCCTACTGGAGAGGGCACCGGGCCGGCCAGCACCTGCTGGGTCAGCCGGACGCCCATGCCGGCCTGGCGGGCCGTGCCGATCAGGCCGGGCAGGTCAGCCAGCTGGGGCTGCGGGGTCAGCGCCAGCCCCGCTGATTCTTGGTGGCGCAGGACGCCGAGCAGTTTGCGCATGTCTGCCAGTGCCTCGCGGGCGCCGCCTGACAGCGAGGCGAACTCGTCGAGCGCCGGGCCGGGCAGGCCAGCCAGCCGGTAGGGAGCGGTTTCGGCCCGTACCGCGATCAGCGACATGTGGTGGGCGACCACGTCATGCAGTTCCCGCGCGATCCGCGCCCGTTCCTCCAGCACCGCCCGCCGCGCCTGCTCCAGCTCGGTCTGCTCCGCCTGATCAGCCAGGGCGGTGCGCGCGCGCCGCCACGCTCCCAGGGCATCGGATGCGACCGCCGCCGCGGTCAGCGCCACTGTGCCCGCCGCGCCCGCGAGCAGGCCGGGATGTCTTTCGGCCGACTGCACCCACCAGGGGACCAGCGTGATCGCCCACATCCACCACAGCACTGGCCGCTGGTGCCTGGCCCCGGCCGCGCAGAACACCACTAGCAGCGCCACGAGCTGCGCCGGATCCCAGGGCCACACTCCCCGCTGGGACTGCTCGGCCGTCGGTACCAGCAGCAGCCCGAGCCACGCCAGCCGCCAGCCCAGCAGCGGGTAGCGGGCTGCCAGCGCCAGTGGCGCCACCACGGCCAGCGCGATCACCACCGACAGCACCACCGGGCCGCCGGGAATCGTCCAGTCCAGGTGCAGCACCTGGTATTCCGGGACGATCCCGGGCCCTACTTCCTTCTGGGGAAAGGCCGAACCGAAGAGGGCGCCGTAGAGGACGAGGTTGGTCAGGTTCATCGCGCACAGAACCACCGTCGCCACGGCCAGGCCCAAGTAGGCCGCCCACCGAAGCCAAGGCCGGCGCCACGCTGGCACAGGATCCGCGCCAGTGAGCACTGTCAGCAGCCCGCGCCACGCCGGACGCGCCACCCTCCGGGCACGGCCCAGAGCGGTACTGGCGCCGCGCCGACCTTGCACGATGCCAGCGTAAGCCGCTGGCGGCCTCCCGGCGTCCCGCCGCGGGGTGTCATACCCAGGTATGAGGGGGGTGGCCCCTGGGGTGATCTCACAGGTCGGCAGCGTGGTGTCGGCAGCGCCGTCATCGTCGTCACCCGGATCGAATGGGTGACCCCGGGCGTCTTCGACGACACCAAGGGCCTGGTCCAGGTGACCGGCACGGGCCTTTTCGTCGGCGAGCACGCCGTCGTGCCTCGGTCGCCGGCCGACGGCGGGTAACCCGCAGGCCCGCGAAAGAGCTGGCGCCTATAATCAAGCTGCAATCGCATATCCGGTAATTGAGTACAGGGCACGAGCGGCGGCGATGACGCAGCGCAGCGAGCCTGGCCGGTTCGTTCACTGGGCTAAGTGATGCCTCCCAAACATGGGCAGAACGCCGCCGCCTGGTCGGTCCCGCGCCTGACCACGCAGCCGGATGGCACTTTGGTCCTTACTCGGCCGCGACTCACAGGAGCGCGGCGGGCCATTCTGACCGCATCTGATGTGACCGTCCAGACCTGGTTCGGTCGGCGGCGCACTATCCCGCGTGCCGCGGTCACGCGGGCCGTGGTGGTCGAGGTTCTGCTGAGGTTCCGGCGGTTTGGCCTCACCGTCGTGCCCGTCCTGCTCCTGCTCGGCGATGACGGGCGACCGTCGCTGCACATAACGGCCCCGGGCACAAGCAGGCGCTGCTTGCAGTCGTTCGCAGAAGCACTCCAGGTGCCGCTGGACGTCAGGCAGCTCCAGATGTGGCCGGGTGAGGTCAGGCGCGAGTTCCCGAGATCTCTGCCCTGGTACTGGTCACATCCGCACGTTGCCTCTGTCCTCATCGTCCTGGCTGCGTCGGCGATCATGTTCGCGATCGGCCTGGTCAGGTAGCGCCAGATGCCAGAATTGCCTGACTTCCGGCTGGAGGCCTACTTCTCCCGGTGGGAGTTCACCGCCAGGTACAACCTGACCGCATCCGACGCCCAGACGATGTCAATGCGCGAGCTGCTGGAACTCGCCGACGACGACGGCCGGGCCCGGTGGGAGTCGCTGAACCTCGGTTACACCGAGACATGGGGCCTGCCCGCCCTCCGCGAGGAGATCGCCCGCACCTACGATCACGTAGCGCCCGGGGACGTCATCTGCTTCGCCGGGGCCGAGGAAGCCATCTATCTGGCGATGCAGGTTCTGCTGGGGCCGTCCGACCACGCTGTGGTTATGACGCCCAATTACCAGTCGGCGGAGACCGTCCCGATGTCTCTGTGCGAGGTCACCGGAGTGGCACTGCGGCCGGAGGACGGCTGGGCACTGGACGTGGCTGCGGTCACTCGGGCGCTGCGGCCGGCGACGCGGGTGGTGTATGCCAATTTCCCGCACAACCCAACCGGAGCTGTCCCGGACGAGGGCACCTGGCGCCAGCTGGTGTCATTGTGTGACGAGCGCGGCATACTGCTTTTCAGCGACGAGGTGTACCGGGGGCTGGAGCTCAGCCCCCGCCTGGGGCTGCCACAGGCGGCCGACCTGTCGTCATCAGCGGCGTCGCTTGGCGTTATGTCCAAGGCCTTCGGTCTGCCTGGCCTGCGGATGGGCTGGATCGCCTGCCGGGATCGCGGGCTGCTCAGCCGGCTGGAGCGTGCTAAGCACTACACCACGATCTGCGGCGCGGCCCCAAGCGAGGTCCTCGCTTTGATCGCACTGCGCGCCCGGGACCGCATCCTGGAGCGAAACCGCCGGATCATCGCCGACAACCTGCCCGTATTCCGGACTTTCTTCTCCCGGTTCGGCGGCCTGTTCGAGTGGGACCCGCCGCAGGGCGGCTGCGTCTGCTTCCCGCGCTACCTCGGCCCGGATGGCGTGGAGGCGATGTGCGCCGGCCTGGTGCGGTCCGAAGGCGTGCTGCTGCTCCCAGCAAGCGTTTACCGCTCGGCGCTGACACCGGTCCCGGAGGACCGGTTCCGTCTTGGCGTCGGCCGCCGTGACCCACAGCAGGCCCTGGGCCACTGGGGCGCATGGCTGAATCAGCGCCCCTGACGCGGGCGAGCACCGAGCTCCGGCCCGGGCCTACTTCTTGGCCTTATCGAACCAGCTGCCGAGCTCGCCCGCCTCGACAGCGCTCAGCGAGGCGCGCAGCTTCGGCCAGACCTGGCGCTCCTCGTAGGCCATGTGGTCGCGGCCGGCGGCTATGAACTCGCCCAGAAGCGCCTCGAAGCCGGGATCACGCGGATCCACTTTGTCCAGCCTGTCGAGGACCTCCCAGGCCTCGTCCTCCTGGCCAATCGCTTGGTCGGCCAGCAGCGCCCCGTCCGGCACGCTGTCGCGTACAGTCGGCCAGAAGAGCATCCGCTCGGCGGCCTCGTGCCTGGACTCCTCGACGACCAGCGCGTCAGCCATCCGCTTGCGCTGGGCAAGCTGGTCCAGGCTGGCGCCTGCCGCCGCTGTCGGGCCCGACTCAAGTGCCGACAGCAGGTGCTCGACCTGCTGGTGGTCGTGTCTGAGTACCTCGAAGACATCCGGCATGATCCCCTCCCCGGGCTCGGTGACCGCGCGATCTGTCGCATCTTCCCCGTGACCTGCCGGTAAACGTCTGCTGCCCGCGCTGCCACTGCTCTACCCGGGCAGCAGCCGCCGGAACACCAGCGTCGTCGTCGTGGTGTCGACCACAGGTGCAGCCCGCAGTGTCCGCTGAGGTGACGACGGCCCGGCCTCGCACCAGCATGATCGAGTTCATGTCAGCAGGCGAGCAGGTGCAGGCCAGCCGGGGAGGAGCGGGTACCCCGCTGCTGTTCCTGATCGCCGACACCGGCGGCGGCCACAGGAACGCTGCCTGGGCGGTCAGCCAGGCACTCGGCCGGATCTACCCAGGACAGTTCACGCCGCTGCTCTGCGATCCGCTGGCCGGGCCAGGCTCGCCCCGGCTGCTCCGCGTCGTGACCAGGCTGTATGGCCCCGTCGTCCGGTTCGCGCCGTGGCTCTGGGGAGCGCTTTACCGCGGCTGCGACTCCCGGCCGGCCATGTGGCTGCTGCGCCGGACGGTACTGCGGCTCGCCCAGCGGCCGGTGACCGATGCCGCCATGGCCGTCCGCCCGGCGGCGATCGTGTCGTTCCACCCGCTGACCGGCGCCGCGGCATGTTGCGCACGGGACCTGGCCACTCCCGGGGCCCCGGTTGCGACCGTGATCACCGACCTGGCCCGGGCCCACACGGCGTGGCGATACCCCGGAGTGGACGTGATCGCCGGGCCGCCGAGCGCTCTGTGCGGTGGCCGCGGTCTGCGCTGGGCCCGAGGCGCGCCGCAGATGGTTCCGGCGGGGCTGCCGGTGCGCCGCGATTTTTCGGAAGAGCGGCCTGAACGGGGTCAGCGGGCAGCCCTGCGCCGGACGCTCGGCCTGGATGAGACCAGGTTCCTCGTGCTGCTGACCGGCGGAGGCGAAGGCAGCGGGGGCATCGGCCGTCGAGCCGCCGCGATCCTGCGGCGGTTCGACGACATCGACGTCGTTGCCGTGTGCGGGCGCAACCGGCGGCTCGCGCGCAGGCTTGGCCGCCTCGCGGCCAGGCAGGGCGGACGGCTCACGGTCACCGGATTCACCAGCGACATGGCCGCCTGGCTGCGGTGCTGCGACGTCGTGGTGACCAAGGCAGGCCCCGGGACGATCGCAGAGGCAAGCTGCTGCGGGACGCCGATGCTGCTCACCTCGCACCTGCCCGGCCAGGAGGCAGGCAACGCCGAGATCGTCACCCGCGCCGGGGCCGGGCGCACGGCACGTGGCGTCCGGCGGCTGCTGGCCGAGATCGAGAACCTCCAGCGCGAACAGCGTGAACTTGACACGCTGCGCACCGCAGCGGCCCAGCTTGGCCAGCCGGGGGCCGCAGCCGGGATCGCCAGGCTGATCGCCGGCCTGGCCGGATCACCGCCAGGCACCACGCGCACGCGAGCAGAAAGCACATTCGCCACGGCGCTTTCCGCAGGCAGCTTGCCCGGCAGCGGAGGTGACCAGTGCTGAGCGGGCTGAGAGTGAGACGTCCAGCACAGCCACTGACCGACGCCTGGCAGCGGGCGCCCGTGCTGCCCCGGGGGACGGCGCGGCTCGGGATCAGCTTCCGGCCGCTGCAGGCGCAGGCCCTCGGGCTGGAACCTGAGGCGGCCCTGGCCGCGCTGCTGCCGTACCCATTCCAGATCATCAGGCTCGCCGCCTACTGGGACCGTCTGGAGCCTGGCCCGGGACGATTCGAGCCCCGCGAACTCGACCAGGCGCTGGAGGCAGCGCAGCGGGCAGGCAAGCAGGTCATCGTCGGCGTCGGCGCGGTCAAGAACTTCGGCTACCCGGAATTCTTCGTGCCGCAGCACCACCTGGGCCACGCGCTGCGCGAGCGCGCCCTGGTCACACCGGGCGAGCACCAGGCGCTGCTGGACGCGGCCACCGCATTCGTCACCCGCGTCGTGAGCCGGTACAAAGGCGTCAGCGCGATATCCGCGTGGCAGGTCGAGCACGAGGCGGTCGACCCGCTCGGCGTCGAGCACTCCTGGCGGCTTTCTGAGGCATTCGTGCGCGAAGAGGTCGAGGCGGTCCGGGCGGCCGACCCCGGACGGCCAGTGCTGATGAACGGGTTCCTGCCGACGTCGACACCGGTCGCGCTGTTCCAGGGCTGGCGGACCAGGGACCAGGGCGACTCCCTGGCAGTGGCGCAGCGCCTGGCCGACATCGTTGGGCTCGACGTGTACCCACGGCACGCGCTGGCCGGGGCCGGGCCGCTGACCGTGTACCTGGAGGGCAACCTCAGCGGGACAGGCCCGAAGCGGCAGCGGCTCGCCCGTCCGCTCAGTCACCTCCGCGCGGCCGGGAAGCGGGTGCTGATCGCCGAGGGCCAGGCTGAGCCGTGGGAGGCGGTGACGAACCCGCCCAGCCCGGCTGGCCGGGCGATGTTCAGCTGCCGCCCCGAGGATCTGATCACGACTTACAGCCGGTGCCTGGGCCAGATCGGCGCAGAGTTCGCGCTGGAGGCATATCTGTTCTGGGGCGCGGAGTACTGGCTGGCCCGCGACAGTCAGGGAGACCCGAGCTACCTGCGCGCGTTCGCGCGCGTGCTGGAGCAGAGCGGTTGAAGCGCCCCTGGGGTCAGCGAGTCCGCTCCCGGTAGCCGAACACCGCGGACCCGGCCGCCATGAGAACAGCGAACAGGCCGGCGGTCACCGCGCCGTCGGCCAGCGGGCTGCCGGACACCACCTGGTGGTAGCCGGGAGTTCCGGCGTAGAACGCCGCGCGCGTCAGCTCGACCACATAGCGCATCGGCATCAGGTGCGCGAGGACATCCAGGTAGCGCGCGGTTCCCCGCAGCGGCACCAGCACGCCGCCCAGCACGTACTGCGGGATGATCAGGAACTGGAAGATCTGCATAGCCGAGCGCTGGTTGGGCAAGGCGGCAACGGTCGCCAGCCCGAACGCGCCGCCGAGCAGGCAGCAGGCCAGGCCCGGCGGCAGCAGTGCCACAACCTGCCCGGCCCCCATCCGGACGCCGAACGCCACAGCGAACGCGACGATGAACACTCCCTGAGTCAATGCGACCAGGGTCTCCCCAGCCACCTTCCCGGCGACCAGGGTCAGCCGGGACACCGGGGTCACGAACAGCTCCCGGGAGAAGTCGTTCTCCCGGTCTTCGACGATCGAGATCATGCCCGCCGCGGACGACTGGAACAGGCTGGCCGCGAGCACGCCGGTGAACGCGAGGGTCACCGCATTCAGGCCGGTCACCCGGCCCACCGTGGGCTGCAGGATCGCGCCGAGGCCGCCGATGAGCAGCACCGGGAATGCCAGGTTGACCGCAAGCCTGGGACGGTCCCGCAGCAGCTTGATCACGTCGCGCTGCGCGATGACCGCCACCGCCGACAGCTCGCGGGCGGCGTGGCTCAGCACTCCCAGGTCAGCTCGCGGGCCGCAGCCTGCGCGGCCTGTCCGAGGCGGGTATCTGGCCTCTTGACCCGCCCGGGCCCCTGGCGTCGCGGTCATGACCCGGTTACCCCGGTCACCCGCAGGTACGCGTCCTCCAGCGTCGATGCGCCCTGGCGCGCCTTGACCTCAGCCGGGCTGCCGCGCTCGATGATCCGGCCTCTGGAAAGCACGCAGATCGAGTCGGCCGCCTCGGCCTCCTCCAGGTAGTGGGTGGTCAGAAACACCGTTGTCCGCTGCGCGGCTCGCGCCTGCGCCAGGTAGGCCCACAGGCTCCGCCTGCTCTCCGGGTCGAGACCCGTGGTCGGCTCGTCGAGGAACAGCACCCGGGGCTGGTGCATCAGGGCGCGGACGATCTCCAGCCGTCGCCGCAGTCCCCCGGACAGCGCGCGCGCCCGCTGACCCAGCCGGTCAGCGATGTCCAGGACGCCAGCCAGCTCCCGCACCTGGCTGCGGTAGCCGCTCGGCATCAGCCGGTAACACGGCCGCCATGGGTAGAGCCCGTAAAGCACGGCATGCAGCCTGATGTTTTCCTCAGCGGTCAGGTTGAGGTCCAGCGAGGGCTGCTGGAACACGACGCCGATCTCGCGGCGAACCCCTGCCTGCCCGGCGGCCAGGTCCCGGCCGGCGATCCTGACCCGGCCGGATGTCGGCGCCAGCGTTGTGGTCAGCACGGACACCGTGGTGGTCTTGCCGGCGCCGTTCGGCCCGAGCAGGCAGAAGAGCTGGCCCTCGGCAACGTCGAAGCTGATGCCGTCGACCGCATTCCGCTCGGCCGACCGGTACCGTTTGACCAGGTCATCAACAGCGATCACCGTGGTCACGGTGCACCCCCAGGCCGCGCCCCTCTGGCGCGGTTATAGCCCCTGTCGAGCCCAAGCCCTGTGGCCAGCCAGGCCAGGGCTCGGGTAAAAGCGCGCACGAGCGGCCGCGGGAGGTATGGCGCCCGCACCTCTCGCTCGAAGTCCTGCATGAACAGCGCCAGGTCGGCCGGGCTGGGAATCTGGCGTGGCATCAGGCGCCGCAGGCCGGGTGGCATCAGGCGCCGTAGCCGCTGGGCTGCCGCGTCCTGGCGCTGGGCCAGTACCGCGGCGGTCTCCAGCAGGTCCTGCATGCTCAGCGCGGGCCTGGTTTGAACCGCTACCCGGGCAGGCTGGCCCGACGGGTTGGCGAAGTGGTGCACAGTGCCAGGCGGGACCAGCACGGTGTCGCCAGGGCCGGCCAGGATACGGCGGCGCCCGACCCGGAACCGCATCTGCCCGTCCAGCACCGTGAAGCGTTCCTCTTGCTCCGGATGGGCGTGGCTGCTCGGCACCCGGCCGCCGGGTGCGAGCTCGAGCTCCCAGGCGAGGACGGCGTCGCCCGCGGCCGGCTCCCGGATCGTGATCCGCTCCCCGCTGAGCGGGTTAACGATGACCCGCTGGACGCCGGCAGCCGGCCTGGCCATGGCGCGCGACATGGGCGCCTCCTGCTCAGGCGACATCGCGGGGCACCGTGGTCCGTGCGGCGAGCAGTGACAGGACGGCGGCGACGCCGATGAGCAATCCAGTCGCGGCCGCGAACGGCAGCGCGGTCGCCGTGGTAGCCGCGCTGTGCGCGGGGCCGAAAGCGGCGCCGCCGAGTGTCACTCCGGCCAGGGTCGTCGCGGCCGTGTACGGCAGGTAGGGCTGCACCGAGTTGAACAAGTCGCCGAGCAGCGACTCAATCACGATGGCCCAGACGAAGACGCCGATGACCGCGGCGAGCTGCGACCGGATCAGGGAGCCAACGGCGACACCGACGGCGGCAAGCAGCGCCGCGGCGACCAGGTGGCCCGCCCCGTAGCGGGCCAGCGTGACGTCGCCGACCGCCACGTGGTAGCCACGTGCCGCTACGAAAATAAGCCCAACACCGGCCGCTATCAAATAGCCCACCAGCCCGAACACGACCCCGGCACACGCGGAGGCGATGGCCTTGGCCGCCAGGACGCGGCTGCGGTGCGGCGTCGCGAGATAGGTGAGCGTTGCGGTGGAATGACGGAACTCTCCGCTGGAGACCGTAACGCCGAGGATTGCGGCCAGCAGCAGCGCCCACGTTCCTCCGGCGATGACCGATTCCAGGCCGGGCGCGGTATAGAGCGGTGCGACTCCGCCCTTGGTGCTGCCCGCCCGGGAGGCCTCCAAGGTCGAGAACAGGGCGGTGAGCCCGGCGCCGGTGGCGAGCAGGCCGTAGCTCAGCCTGGTCGTCCGCAGCTTGAGCAACTCGGCGCGGATCAGCGTGGTCATCGGGGTCATCGGGGTCATCGGGCTGCCTCCTTGGTCAGCTTGAGGAACGCGACCTCGAGGTTGTGCTCGCCCGCCGTGAGCTCAGCCAGCGACGCCTGGGTGACGAGGTGGCCGTGGTCGAGGATCACCGCCGAGTCGACGGTCTGGGCGACCTCGGCGAGAAGGTGGCTGGACACAAGGACCGTGGCGCCCTCTGCGGCCAGCCCCCGCAGCAAGTCCCGCAGCCAGCGCACGCCGTCGGGGTCCAGCCCGTTGGCAGGCTCATCCAGGATGAGCACGTCGGGGTCCGCGAGCAGCGCGGTCGCCAGGCCGAGGCGCTGGCGCATGCCGAGTGAGAATCCGCCGATCCTGCGGCCTGCTGCTGCGGTGAGCCCGGTGAGTTCCAGCACGTCATCGATGCGCGACGGGTCGGACTGGCTCAGCAGGGCCTGCACCCTCAGGTGATTGCGTGCCGTCCGGCCCGGGTAGAAGCTGGCCGCCTCGCCCGCGGCGCCTACCTGGTGCAGCGGCTCGGGCAGGTCCCGGTAGGGCTTCCCGTTAATCGTGGCCGTGCCCGCGTCCGGCCGCACCAGGCCAAGCAGCATCCGCAGCGTGGTGGTCTTCCCGGCGCCATTCGGGCCCAGGAACCCGACCACAGTGCCCGCCTCGACCGTGAAGCTCAGCCGGTCAACAGCGAGCACCTGGCCGAACCGCTTGGTCAGGCCGCTTACCTCTATCAGTGGCATTGAACGTTCCTCCTCTCCGGCTTCAGGCTCCAGCATGCGAGCCGTGACCCGCGCGCGTCGTCGGCCAGGCAGCCCGTCCTTGGTCGTCCGCTGTGGTACGGCGCGCTCATGCTGCTGCCTCACTGGAGGTAGGGCTTTGCTTCCGGCCTCGAGCGGATTCGCCTCGATCAGGTACGCGAGTCATCTGAGGTGGTCGTCTGGTGTAGTAGCCGGGATGAGCCGCCGGGAGTAGCCGACGGCCCCGCGGGCAGCCTCGGGGGCCGATGCCGCCCAGGGTGCGTGCGCGTAACGTCGTCAGCAGATATGAACGGACCAGATCTGGCTGACAGCGAGTCACCGGCGGCGGGCAGCGCACACCTGCGGCTGCGCCGGTGGCTGGCCGCGTCCCGGGAGCCGCGGGGATCATGGCCCCGGACCCGGGGCCAGTGGGCAGCGGATGCGGTGATCGCCGCCGTGGTGATCGCGGCCGAGGTTGGTGGCTCCCACGCGGCCTGGTCCTGGAAGACGAGCCAGTCACTGCAGCCCGCTGAGCACCCGGCAATCCTGGCCAATCTCCTGCTCGCTCTCGGCGGCGCAGCGCTGCTGGCTCGTCGCAGGTACCCGGCCGGCGTGCTCGCGCTAGTCCTGGTGACCACGCTGTGGGCCGGGGCACTGCACGCCCACCTGGTCTGGTTTGCGCTGATCGTCGCTTTCCTGACAGCGATCGTGGCCCGGCGGCGGGCGGCCGCGATCGCCTCCCTGCTGGTTGGTTATCTCGCGTCGGTGTGGCCCCCGTGGCTGATCGGCCAGACCGGCCACACCGCCCTGTCGTTCACGCTTGAGCTTGCTGCCGGCCTGGTGTTCCTGCTGATCGTTGGTGAGCTGATCAGGGTCAGCAACCAGCGTGCGGCAGCACAGCGGCAAAGCCGGGAGGAAGAACGGCGCCGACGGGCCAGCGAGGAGCGCATGCGAATGGCGCGCGACCTGCATGACGTGGTGGCGCACAACATATCCGTCATCAACGTCCAGGCGAACACCGCGCTGCACCTGATGGACCGGCAGCCAGAACGGGCCCGGTCGGCGCTGGTCGCCATCAACGAGGTCAGCAAGCAGGCCCTGGTCGAGCTCCGCTCGGTGCTCGGGGTGCTGCGCGACGTGGACGGGGCGGCACCCCGAACGCCGGCCCGGGACTGTCCCGTCTCGGCGACCTGGTCGACACTGCGGCAGCCGCCGGGCTCGCCGTCCGGGTCACGCAGGACGGACCGCAGGCCCCGCTGCCTGTCGACGTCGACCTCGCCGCGTACCGGATCATCCAGGAAGCCCTCACGAACAGCGCGCGGCACTCCGGGGGAATGTATGCGGCGGTGCGCCTGGGCTACGACGACAACGGCCTGCTGATCGAGGTGGCCGATGACGGCGGGCCACGGCCGGACCGGCCTGCAGCCCGCTCCGAGGGCTCCGGCAACGGGATCGCGGGCATGGCGGAGCGGGCGGCCGCGCTCGGCGGCACGCTGGACGCTGGACCCAGGCCGGAGGGCGGGTTCCGGGTGCGGGCATGGTTGCCGTTCAGCAGAGGATTCCGGGCCGTCGGTCTTCGTGAAGGGCACGATGGGGAATCCCGGGAGGCCGCGTCCCCGGACACCGGCACCGGGGCCCGCCGGTGACGCGGGTAGCGCTGGCCGACGACCAAGAGCTCGTCCGGGCCGGGTTCGCGGCGCTTCTCGACGCCGAGGACGACATCAACGTGGTCGGTGAGGCCCCCGACGGGGAGCAGGCGGTGGAGCTAGCTGCCCGGTGCACGCCGGACGTGCTGCTCATGGATATCCGCATGCCCCGGCTGGACGGCATCGAGGCGACCCGGCGAATAGCGGCGAACCCCAGCCTGGCCGCGGTCCACGTCGTCATCCTGACGACCTTCGAGGTCGACGAGTACGTTTTCGAGGCGCTCCGGGCCGGTGCTGCCGGGTTCCTGGTGAAGGACACCGACGCAGCGGAGCTGATCCGCGCGGTGCGGGTGGTGGCCAGCGGGGAGGCACTACTGTCCCCGTCGGTGACCAGGCGGCTCATCGCCGAGTTCGCCTCGCGCACTCGTGAGGCGCGCAGCGTGCGCGGAGTGAATGACCTGACGCCGCGGGAACGCGAGGTAGTCGCTCTCATAGCCTCGGGGCTGTCCAACGAGGAGATCTCCCGGACGATCTATGTGAGCCAGTCCACGGTAAAAACCCACACCGCCAGGGCGATGACCAAGCTCGGTGCCAGGGACCGGGCACAGCTCGTCGTCTTCGCGTACCAGGCTGGGCTGGTCCGGCCCGGCTGGGCGGAGTAATTGAGCCAGCCGGCCCATGCCGCCGGCGCAGCAGTACCTGGGGTCACCCGACGTCCCGTTCCGTAATCGGAGCCGTCTCATTTCAGCGACGATTTCAGTCCGAGAATGGCTGTTCTCCGGGGCCTGAACCTCCCTCCAGGGCCCGTGCGTACCATGAGGCGACGGCGCGGACCACGGCAGGTTTGCGGAGGACAGACTGCCGGTGTGGTGCACACCCGCCCGGCTGAGAGGCACGGCGAAATGAGTTACGACCCATCCGCAGGCCAGGGGACCCCTCCTGGCGGGTACGGCCAGCCCGGTCAGTATGGCCAGCCGGGGCAGTACGGGCAGCCGGGGCAGTATGGCCAGCCGGGGCAGCCGGGGCAGCCCGGTCAGTATGGCCAGCCCGGTCAGTACGGACAGCCCGGGTACGGCCAGCCAGGTCAGTACGGACAGCCCGGGTACGGCCAGCCGGCTCCGCCGCCAACTGCAGGTTACGGTGCACCCAGCCCGTACGGGGCTGGAGGAAGCCCGTACGGCATGCCTGGCTACGGCGCGCCCGGCCCGTACGCCTCCCAGCCCAGCTCGTACCTGGGCTGGTCGATCGCGTGCATCTTCATCGGGTTCTTGTTCTTCTTCAGTGTGGTCGGCCTTGCCCTTGGCATCATCGCCACGGTCTTCTCCTCGAAGGTCCGCTCCCGGTGGGACACGGGTGACCAGGAAGGCGCGATGCGGGCATCGAGGGTCGCCAAAGTGCTGAACATGATTGTGTCGATAGGTGGCGGCGTCGTCCTCATTCTGTTCATCGTCCTGATCGCCTCGCACGGCGGTAGCACCAGCTAACCGCGCGTCACCGTTCCGTGACCGTTGTCGGCTTATTCGGTGAGGTTTCAGACCGAAAATGGCTGTTCCTCCGAGTCTTGAACGATCCTCAGGTCAGATGCGTACCATGGTGCGACGACGCGGACCATGGCTGGTTTGCGCAGAGCAGAATGCCGGTGTTACCCACACCGCCCGGCTGAGAGGCACAACGAAATGAGCTACGACCCATCCGCAGGCCAGGGGATGCCTCCCGGCGGGCCCCAGCAGCCGGGCCAGTACGGCCAGCCCGGCGGGCCCCAGCAGCCGGGCCAGTACGGCCAGCCCCCGTCCACCCCGCCTCCAGGCTACGGCGCACCCGGCCCGTACCCGACCGGGGGAAGCCCCTACGGCGCCCCCGGCTACGGCCCGCCCGTCGGCCAGATGCCCTCTACCTACCGGGGCTGGGCCATCACGTCCATCGTCCTCGGCGTCTTCTTTTGCCTGATTCTCGGCATGCCCTTTGGCATTGTCGCCAACCACTACGCCGGCAAGGTCCAGCAGTCGTGGGACATGGGAGACATGCAGGGCGCCATGCAGGCGTCCAAGCGGGCCAGGACATGGAACATCTGGGCCACGGTGTTCATCGTTATTGGACTCATCGTCGTCATTATCAGGTTCTCGACGCTCAGTAGCAGCAGCAGCTAACCGGGCGGCGCGGCCCGGCGCGCTGCGATCAGTCGCGCGCCGGGCCGTCAGCCAGCAGGTCAAGCCCCAGGTCCAGGGCGGGGCTTGAGTGCGTGAGCGCGCCGACGGCGAGGTAGTCGACGCCAGTCTCCGCCACCGCCCTGGCGATCTCAAGCCGCAGTCCGCCGCTCGCCTCCAGCCGGACCGAAGGGTGCTCACGCGCCAGGGCGACTGCGCTGCGCAGATCGGCCAGGCCCATGTTGTCGAGCAGGATCAGGCCCGCTTTCGCCGCGATAGCCTCGCTGACCTGGGCCAGGCTGTCACATTCGACCTCCAGCGGCAGCCCGGGAGCCGCGTCGCGCACGGCAGCGATCGCTGCCGCGATGCCTCCTGCCGCAACCACATGGTTGTCCTTCACGAGCGCGGCATCCCCGAGCCCCATGCGGTGGTTCTCCCCCCCGCCGCATCGGACCGCGTACTTCTCCAGCTCGCGCAGACCGGGTGTGGTCTTGCGGGTGTCCCGTATCACGGCACCGGTACCTGCTACCGCGTCGACCCAGGCTCTGGTCGCGGTCGCGATGCCGGACAGGTGGGTGAGGAAGTTCAGCAGCGTCCGCTCGGCGCCGAGCATCTCCCGCAGCGGCCCGCTGATCCGCATCACCTCGTCACCAGCCTGGATCCTGTTCCCGTCGCTGCGCCGCGGCTGCACCGCCTCTGCCGGTACGCCCGCGAGGTCGAGCACGGCAACGGCCACTGGCAGGCCGGCCAGGACGCCGGGCTTGCGCGCCACCACCGCTGCCACGGCGCTCGCGCCCGGCGCGGCTGTCGCCGCCGAGGTCACGTCGGGCCCATACCGGAAGTCCTCGTCGAGCGCCGCACGGACGACCTGCTCGGTGCGCCCAGGGTCCAGACCTGCGGCAGCGAGCTCACTCACGGTGTTCATCGTTCGCTCGGCTCCGGGGCGCTTTGAGGCGCCGCGTTTCCCTCGTCACTCAGTCGCAAGCTCCCTCGCTCCTCAGTACAACGCGGCACCGCGCCCCTCCGCCCGCTCGGCTTCAGGTCGCCGGCTCCCGCCGCTCACTCAGTCCAGCTCCCCGCCCTCAGACACGCCCGCGCCCTCCGCCCGCTACGGTGCACCAGCCGCGGCCGGGGTTCGGGTGAGGCCGGCAGGCACCCGGGCTTCGCCGTCGTCCACGAGTAGCACGCTGTGGCTGGCCGGCTCGCCGGAGACGGCCGGAACGTCCCGCCAGCGGTGGCAGCCGCGGCTCTCGGCTCGCGCCAGAGCAGCGACGGCCACCAGCACCGACACCGTGTGCAGGCTGGTCGCCTCAAAGGTGGCGAGGTCCAGGCCGTGCCCGTCTCGGCCGCTGCCGCCAGCTGCGGCGGCGGGAGGGACCTGGCCGGCCATCGTGAGCAGGTGCTCCAGCCCGTCGCGGTCGCGCAGCACGCCCGCGTACCGCGACATCGCCACAGCCAGGGCCGGGCGGGCGGCCGGGTCCACGCCAGCACCCGTCGAGGGCAGCCGCAGTCCGGCTCCGTCACCCGGCAGCGGTTCCGGCAGGCACCGGCCGAGCAGGTCGCCAGCCCGCCGCCCGGCGATCAGCGCCTCGGTCAGGGAGTTCGATGCGAGGCGGTTCGCGCCGTGCACCCCGGTCGCCGCGGCCTCCCCGACCGCGTACAGGCCCGGAACGCTAGTGCGCCCGTCCATGTCGGCGCGGATCCCGCCGCACGCGTAGTGCGCGCCAGGCGCGACCGGGATCGGCTCGGTCGCCGGGTCGATTCCTTCTGCCCGGCACGCAGCCGTCACCGTCGGGAAGTCCCGCTCAAGAACGGCGCGGCCGACGACGGTGGCGTCGAGCCACAGGTGGTCGGTGGGCCCGTCGCCGCTCGCCATCCGCTGCTGCATGGCCGCTGATACCACGTCCCGTGGGGCCAGGTCGCCGAGCGGATGCTGGCCGGCCATCACCGGCCGGCCAGCCTGGTCCACGAGAACCGCGCCAGCCCCGCGCAGAGCCTCGGTGATCAGCGGGCGCCGGCCACTGGACGCATCCAGCCACAGCACGGTCGGGTGGAACTGCACGAACTCGACGTCCTGCAGCTCGGCCCCGGCGCGGGCGGCGAGCGCGAGGCCGTCACCGGTCACGCCGGCCGGGTTGGTCGTCGTGGAGAACGCCTGCCCGAAGCCGCCGGTGGCGAGCACCACGGCCCGGGCCGTCACCTGCCCTGGGCGCAGCGCGCGCCCGTCGCCGTCGTCGATTCCTACCAGCAGCCCGCCGGCAACGCTCCGGCCATAAAGACCATCGTCAGCGGAATCCCAGCTCGCCATTTCCTGGCCTGGCTCGGCCGGCTGGCCGGTCAGCAGGTCCAGGGCCACGGCACCGGTGAGCACCTCGACGGGGCTCACGGCTAGCTCGGCCCGCAGCACCCGGTACACCTCAGCGCCGATCGCGTCGCCACCAGCGGTCACGATCCGGCTGCGGCTGTGGCCTCCCTCCAGGTGCAGCGCGGCGGTGTTGAATCGGCCGCCGAGCCGCATCAGCCGGCTGATCTCGGTCGGGGCTCCGGCGACCAGCGAGGCCACCGCTGCCGGGTCGCACAAGCCGGCGCTGGCCTGGATGGTGTCCCCCGCATGCAGCGCAGCACTGTCCTCCGGCCCGATCGCCGCGGCCAGGCCGCCCTGGGCAAATGGCGTGCAGCCCGAGCTGCCTGAGATGCCAGAACCGGCTCCCGCGTCCAGGTCGTCCTTGCTGACCAGCAGCACCCGCCTGCCATGCCTGGCTGCGGCCAGCGCAGCGGTGAGTCCGGCTGCTCCTGCGCCCACGACAACCACGTCGGCGTGGCGTTCAAAGGAAGGCTGAGACCGGGGCAGGAAGCGGATCAGCGCCTCGCCCGCGTTCATTCGCCCGCCGTCGACGGCGACCCGACCGAGATCATTGCCCGTACTGCCCGGCGGGCCCGGTCAGCCACCCCCGGATCGACGTGCACCTCCTCGACCCCGTCCTGCAGGCAACGCAGCAGCACGCCGGGCGTCGTCATCTTCATGAACCGGCAGACCGCGCCGGGGTTGACCGGCTCCCACCGAACGTCAGGGTTGGCCTGGCGCAGCTGGTGCAGCATGCCGGTCTCGGTGGCGACGAGCACGGCGGACGCCCTCGTGCTGCGCGCTGCGTCGAGCATGCCGCCGGTGGACAGCACCCGGGTGCGGCCAGCGGGCAGATCACCTGTGCCGGCCTGCCACAGCGCCGCGGTCGAGCAGCCGCACTCGGGGTGGATGAACAGCTCGGCAGCGGGCTCCGCGTCAGCCTTGCGGCGCAGTTCATCCGGGCTGATGCCCGCGTGCACGTGGCACTCGCCCATCCAGACGTGCATGTTGGACCGCCCGGTGAGCCGCTGCACATGCGCTCCGAGGAACTGGTCGGGCAGGAACAGGACCTCCCGGCTGGCCGGGATCGCGTCGACGATCTCGACGGCGTTGGCCGAGGTGCAGCACACGTCGGCCTCGGCCTTGACCTCGGCGCTGGTGTTCACGTATGCGACCACGGCCGCTCCCGGGTGGTCGGCCTTCCAGGCCCGCAGCTGCTCCGCCGTGATGCTGTCAGCCAGTGAGCAGCCCGCTCGCGAGTCCGGGATAAGAACGGTCCGGTCCGGGGCGAGGATCTTGGCGGTCTCCGCCATGAAGTACACCCCGGCGAACACGATGACGCTCGCGCTGCTCGCCGCCGCCAGGCGCGACAGCGCGAGCGAGTCCCCCACGTGGTCGGCGACGTCCTGGATCTCCGGTGCCTGGTAGTTGTGCGCGAGGATGACCGCGTCTCGCTGCTCCGCGAGCCGCCTGACCTGCTCGTGCCAGCCGTTCAGGCTGCGGACACTGCCGACTTGGACACCGGTCATCGGCTGCTCCTCTGCTCGTCATCAGGTTTTCGACTCATAGTCTAAAACCCGGAAGCAAGCACAGTATCATGCGGATGTGGCAGAACGTCAGCTCCCGGCCGCCGTGGTCGCGGCGCGCACCTCGCTGCACGAGGGCGGCGAGCCCGACGAACCTGGCCAGCGGTTCCCGCACGACGCGCTGGCCGTGGTGTTCCAGGTCCGCGGTGGCTGCCTGCGAGTCCTGCTCTGGCAGCGGGCTGAGGAACCGTTCGAGGGACTGTGGGCGCTGCCCGGTGGCCCGCTGGGCAACACCGAGCGCCTCGGCACCTCAGCCGCCGGCACCTCGCGGCCAAGGTGGACGTCAGGACGATCGCGCACCTGGAGCAGCTCGAGACGCGCAGCGACCCGCAGCGTGATCCCCGGGGCCGTGTCCTGGCAACGGCCTACCTCGCGCTGGTCACCGTCGGCGTCGAGCCGCGGATCCCCGCCGACACCAGATGGCAGCCAGTCCACGACCTGCCGCCTACCGCGTTCGACCACGGGTCGATCATCGCGTCGGCCAGGGAACGGCTGCGCGCCAAGCTCTCCTACACCAACATCGGGTTCGCGCTCGCGCCGGAGACCTTCACCATCGCCCAGCTGCGGGACATCTACGCCGCCGCGATCGGCCATCCGGTCTCAGCGACCAACCTGCAGCGGATTCTCACCCGGCGAGGGGTGATCGAGGCCACCACCACAGCCGCAAGGCCGACCGCACTGGGCGGCAGGCCGGCCGCTCTCTACCGGTTCGCGGCCCAGACCCTCGTCGTCACCAACCCGTTTGCCGCGTTCCGCCCGCGTCCCGCTCTCGGGCACGCAGCCGACCCCCTGACCACTGCCGGCTAGAGCTCACGCTCCGCCAGCGGGCAGCCGCCTGCCCTGCCCGCCTGCCCTGCCCGCCGGCCCTCATGGCCGCCCGCGCCCGCGTCGTGGGCGCCCAACTGTTGCTGTTGCAACAGCGCGGGCACCACGACCGTCCTGCTAGCCCCCGCAACCACAGCAGG
This sequence comes from uncultured Actinomycetota bacterium, assembly GCA_963815375.1. GTDB lineage: Bacteria > Actinomycetota > Actinomycetes > Streptosporangiales > Streptosporangiaceae > JASHPR01. Next base: position 1,980,308 of record CAWFGX010000001.1, read on the forward strand.
GGCCCCACGCCGCGCCTGCCAGCACCTCACAACCACAGCGGGGGCCCCACGCCGCGCCTGCCAGCGCCTCACAACCACAGCGGGGGCCCCCCGCGCCGCGCCTGCCGACGCCGCCCCGACCCCAGCACTGGCCCCACGAACACCTCCGGGCTGCGTTCTACTGCATGGGGTGCGGGCCGAAGTAGACAGGCGCCGGGGTGCCAACGCCGGTCACGTCGTCGTACCCGGGTGTGGCCGACAGGCCTTCGTCTAGGCCGAAGGTTTCCAGCAGTGTCGTCCCGCCGCCCTCCGCCAGCACCGCGTCGGGCGTGACGCCGGGTCCCAGCGGCTGGTCGGTTACGTCGTGCAAGGCGGCGGTGCCGTAGCTGGCGTAGATGGCCGGGTTGGCGAAGCCGATCGGGGTCCGTTCGGCCTGCTGCAGGTCGGCCTGCATACCGACGATCAGCGGAGTGGAGATGCTGGTGCCTGCCCCAGGGAACTCGACGTAGATGGCTGGCTGACCCGGCCCCGGAACGCCGGTCACGCCGATGACCAGGCCGGTCGCCGGGTCCGCGTCGGCGGCTATATCGGGGACCACCCGCAGCGGTGCGGAGCTGCCGTCCGGCTCGCTGAGCGAGGCCGGCACCACGCCGCGCTGGTAGGACGGCTGGGCGAACAGCGGGCTCGCTCCGCCGCCGGAGCCTGCGGTGAAGTTGCCAGGCAGGTCGGTCCATCCGCCGCCGCCTGTTGCCAGCGTGGCGTCATCGTCGCCCCAGCCGGTCTCCCACTCGTAGCCACCGCCCGGGCCGATGGCCAGGGTGGTGCCACCGACCGCGGTGACCCACGGGTCGCTGGCCGGGTAACTGGGTGGCATCGGCTGGTGGCTGGCGGTGTGGCTGGCGTTGTCGCCGGAGTCCCCGGACGGGGTGTAGAAGCCGATGCCCTCGGCAGCACCCTGCTCGAAGATCTGCTCGTAGGCGGCAACCACGCCCGGCGCGGCCACCGGAACGCCGTTTGAGTCGCTGACGATGCTCGCCAGGTGGTCGTCGGTGATCTGGGTCAGTGCGTCGAGCGTTGACAGGGTGCCAAAGTCGTCGTCGCACTCGGCACCGAAATACGTGATGTCAGCGGCGGGTGCCATGGCGTGCACGGCCTCAACGTCGAGGTCTTCCTCGTTGGTGGCCCGCGCGTTGCCGGCCTGGATGCCATTAGGGCAGGACGCGTTCAGGTCTGACGGCAGGACCTCGGTGAACTGGCCCGGGCGCAACGGCTCGCCGTGCTGGGCTCCGTATGTGGCCAGATCCTGCGCCGCGGTCGGGTATGCCCACTGATGCACGACCGCCACTGTCACGCCCTGGCCGGTCAGCCCGGCTGAGACCCCGTAGGCCGAGCGGAGCTGCTGCGGCGTGTACCCGCAGGCGGCGTACGGGGCCGGCTGCCCGTATGCCTCCGGCAGGCTGCTGGCCAGGTCCTGCCCGTAGTACTGGGAGCAGGGCGAGGGCGGTGCGGGCACGCGCTGCGGGGCGGGCGGCGGCGCCGATGCAGGAAGTCCCGTTTCCACCGGAGCCACCGTGAGCACCGCTGACGCCACCGACGCCGGCGCGGTGACCTGGGCGCTGGGGGGAGGTGACTGCTGAGTCCGCCCGGCCACCGTGAAGCTGTCCCAGGTCGCGCCGAATGCTTCCTCGGCCTGGGTCACGGTCCCGGTCACGGCCACGTAGTGCGGCGTCACACCGGTCACGGTGAGGCCGGTCCCGGTCAGCCACGCGGTCACGGCCGCCACCTGCCCTGGTGCGAGGCCGAACAAGCGGCTCGCCTGGGCAGGCGTCAGATAGTGGTGAAACAGCGGGCTGCGCGGGTCGGATACCGCCGCCGCGTACGCGGTCAGAGCACGGGGGTTCCGCCCGGCCAGGTAAACCCGGGCGCTGATCGCCGCGCCGGGTGCAGCCGGGCCGAGATCCGCGGTAGCCGACCCGTCATCGGCGACCAGCGTGGCCCACATCGGCACGTAACCCGGCAGTGCGTGCCGCCCTATCTGCGCGCTGACTGGCGCCGCGGTGACTGGCGCCGCTGAGACTGGAGCCGCTGAGAGCAGCGCGGCTCCCGCCGGCAGCTGCGTAGCCCCCGCCGCCAGCCCGCCCAGCGCCAGCGGCAAGAGGGCGAGCAGCATCGCGGACCGGGACGGTCTTCTGATCCAGGACATGCGTGACTCCTTCGGGAGCGGGGTGGATTCTGCGGGTAACGCGGGGGGCGGTCACGCCCTCATGTGATGTCGCGCTGCACGGTGGTGCGGGCGGACAGGACAGTGACCACGATCACGAGGCCAATCACCAGCGCCGCGGCCGCGGCAAACGGGAGCGGCCCGGTTACCGGAACTGTGCTGCGGGTCCTGACGGCAACATGGAACCCGCCTGGCCCGGTCCCGAGGCTGGTCCCGGCGAGCGTTGTCGCTGCCGTATACGGCAGGTACGGGCGGGCCGATGTGAAGACGCCGCCGAGGACCGGCTCAGCGATCAGCCCCCAGATGAACACGCCGAGGATCCCGGCGAGCTGGGACCGGATCAGCGACCCGATGCCCGTTCCGAGCGCCGCGAACAGCGCCGCGCCGAGGACGGCGCCCACGACATGCCAGGCCAGCGAGGCTGGGCCGAGAGCGATGCGGTCACCGCGCGCGGCCGCAAGTCCCAGCCCGGCACCGGTCGCGATGACGGCGGCCACCAGGCCGAACAGCGCCCCGGCGCATGCCGCCGCCACCAGCTTGGCCACGAGTACCCGAACCCGGCGCGGGGTGGCCAGATAGGTGAGAGAGGCTGTGGCGTGCCTGAACTCCCCGCTGGCGACTGTCACGCCGCACGCTGCCGCGAGCAGCATGGACCAGCCGGTGAGGGTGGTAACAGCCGCTAGCCCGGACGGGGTGGCCAGCGATCCGACGCTGCTGCCCGCCCGGCCGGCCTGGGAAGCCTCCACGTACGCCAGCAGCCCCGTCAGCACCGCCGCGGTGGTCAGCAGTCCATACGGCATCCGGACCGTGCGCAGCTTCATCAGCTCCGCGCGTACCAGGCGGGTCATTGGCGCGCCTCACCGGTCAGCCGGACGAAGACCTCTTCGAGATCGCCGGAGGCGCCGTTGGTCAGCTGCGCCAGCGTTGTCTGAGCGGTCAGGCGGCCGTGGTCCAGGATGATCACGTTGTCGACGGTCTGGGCGACCTCGGCCAGGATGTGGCTGGACACAAGGACCGTGCGGCCCTCGGCGGCGAGGCCGCGCAGCAGCCGGCGAAGCCAGCGAACGCCCTCGGGGTCGAGCCCGTTGGCGGGCTCGTCCAGGATGAGGATCTCGGGATCGCACAGCAGCGCGGTGGCAAGTCCCAGACGCTGCCGCATGCCCAGGGAGAACTCGCCTACCCGCCGGTCGGCGGCGTCGGCCAGGCCGGTCAGCTCCAGTACCTGGGGCAGCCGTTGTGGCGGTGCGTTCCCGATCATGGCGTGGATCCGCAGGTGGCTGCGCGCCGTGCGTCCTGGGTGGCCACCAGGCGCTTCCAGCACCGCCCCCACGGCATGCAGCGGCTGCGGGAGGTCCCGGTACCTGCGGCCGTTGATCAGAGCGCTGCCTGCGCTCGGCGTGACCAGGCCGAGCAGCATACGGAGCGTCGTTGTCTTCCCGGCCCCATTCGGGCCGAGGAACCCGGTGATCGTGCCCCGTTCTACGGTGAAACTGAGCCCGTCTACTGCCGTCAGCCCGCCGAAGTGCTTTGTCAGTGCCCGCGCCTCGATCACCACCTGCTGCGGCGGCAGGCAGTTGCCTGGCTTGTCCATGCCGTCGATGCTTCCGGGCAGCAGGGCCGGCTGTCGTCGGCCCCGCTTCGGCTTCTCGCTTACGCTGCGCGGCGCAGCCGGCGGGCCGCGGACTACGCTCACCGGCGTAGCTGGCGGGTCAACAATCGGCTGATGTGCACGCGGCGGCCTGCCGGTATGTTGAGTTCCCGATGAGCGGTGTCCGGCTGCGCCCCTGGCAGGGCCTCCACGTGGGTGGCGTGACCTGGCGCAGGGATCTGGCCCTCCCGGTCGCCGTGGCCGTGATCCAGCTGGCGGGCACCTGGCTGACCGCTGGTTACCTGCATTACCAGCACAGCTACCAATCTGGCGCGAGCGGTTCTGCCCACGTGCAGGGTCGCCTGGTGCTGGGCATGCTCGGGCACCGCCCGGGACAGCTGACAGTTCTCGACTGGGTGCTGGTGGCCGTCGGCCCAGTCGCCCTGGCGCTGCGGCACCGCTATCCCGTGGCGGTGGCATGGACCGCGTGCCTGCCGATGCTGGCCCCGTCCTGGCTCTTGTTCGCCTACCTCAGCCTGGCCGTGGCCTGCTTCGGCGCGGCCTCGCGCGGCCACAGGCAGGCGGCGTGGGCAGTGATCGCCGCCGGGTACGTCTCATCGCTCTGGCTGGCCCCGCTCGCGTGGGGCAGGCCGACTGCTGCCGCGGGCACGGCCCTGTTCGTGGCGGCCTGGCTGGCCGTCCTGATATCTGGCGCCGAGGTCGCGCGGATGCGCCGGGAAAGGCGAGCCGAGGCCCTTGCCGCCCGCGAGGCCGACGCCAGTCGCCGCGCCAGCGAAGAGCGCGTGCGCATGGCCCGGGACCTGCACGACATGATCGGGCACACCATCTCGCTCATCAGCATCCAGGCCGGCGTCGGTCTCGACCTGATGGACACCAAGCCCGAGCAGGCGCGGGCGGCGCTGACGGCGGTACGTACAGTGTCCCGGGAAGCGCTGGACGAGCTGCGCAGTGTGCTCGCCGCGCTGCGTGAGGACGGCGAAGACGCCCCCCGCTTCCCGGTGGCCGGCCTGAGCAGCCTGCCAGAACTGATCTCGCGCACCGCAGCAGCAGGCCTGGCGGTCAGCACAGACATCGCCGGACGGCCCCGGCCCCTCCCCAGGACCGTGGACCTGGCCGCCTACCGGATAGTTCAGGAATCGCTGACCAATGTGGCCAGACACGCCGGACCGACCGCGGTCACCGTGCGCGTGGAATATGGCCAGCACGAGCTGCGCATTGAGGTAACCGACGACGGGCCTGCCCTCGTCGCGGCACCGCCGGGCCGAGGCATGCCCAGCGCCGGAGCGCCAGCCAGCAGGAACGGTGACGGCAGGCCCAGGAACGGGATCGACGGCATGCGCGAGCGGGCCGCCGCTCTGGGCGGCCGGCTCGACGCTGGCCCCCGGGCTGACCGCGGGTTCGGCGTCCGCGCGTGTCTCCCCCTGGACGGATCCCCGTGATCCGCGTGCTGCTCGCAGACGATCAGGGTCTGGTGCGCGCCGGCCTGCGGGCGCTGCTCGACGCGCGGTCCGACATTGAGGTCGTCGGCGAGGCGCCCGACGGCCACGAAGCTCTTGACCTGGCCAGGAAGCTGCGGCCGGACGTGATCCTCATGGACATCCGCATGCCCGGCCTGGACGGGCTGGAGGCGACCAGGCAGATCGCCGCCGACCCGGACCTAGCCGGGACCCGCATCGTCATCCTCACGACCTTCGAGCTCGATGAGTACCTGTTCGACGCGCTGCGCTTCGGCGCCAGCGGCTTCCTGGTCAAGGACGCCGAGCCCGCTGACCTGGTCCAGGCTGTACGGATAGCCGCTGCAGGCGACAGCCTGCTCTCCCCGCGGCTTACGGGCCGCCTTATCGCCGAGTTCGCAGCCCGGGCCAGGCAACCCAAGCGGCCCAGTGACCTGGACATTCTTACTGAACGAGAACGCCAGGTCGTGGCCCTGGTCGCCGACGGACTGTCGAACGACGAGATCGCCGGCCGGCTGGTGATGAGCCCGGCCACAGCCCGGACTCACGTGAGCCGGGCGATGACCAAGCTCGGTGCCAGGGACCGCACCCAGCTGGCCATCTTCGCCTACGAAACCGGCCTGGTCCGCCCCGGCTGGCAAGCCTGACCCGCAGTGGCTAGAGCACCTCGCCGAAGTCGCGGAGCAGAGCGGACTTGGGCTTGGCGCCGAGTATCTGCCTGACGACCTCGCCGCCGGAGAACACGCTCATCATCGGAACGGCCAGCACGCCGTAGCGCTGCGTGGTCTGCGGGTTCTGGTCGGTGTTGAGCTTGACCACGTCGACCCGGCCGTCCAGCTCGGTGGCGATCTGCTCCAGCACCGGGCCGAGCATGCGGCACGGGCCACACCATTCCGCCCAGTACTCCACGATGACCGGCCTGGGGTTGCGCAGGACATCGCTCTCGAAAGAGTCGTCGGTTACCGTCTTGACCGGGCTCATGACTCTCCGTTCTGTGAAATGACCGTGGATTCGCTGAGGCGCAAAGCCACGCAGTCGTCGTTGTCGCCGTGCTCGCACACTTGGACGAGACGGCGGAGCCGGCATCGCAGCAGCGCGAGTTCCCGGATCTGCTCGTCGACAGCGGCGAGCTTGACCTCGGCCGCCTGGGCGATGTCGGCAGCGGAACGGGCCTCCGCGGGCCCCAGCAGGTCCGCGATCTCGGCGAGTGTGAACCCGAGGGCCCGTGCCCGGCGGATAAAGGCCAGCCGCCACCTGTCGGCCTCGGAATACTCCCGGTAACCCGACGCCCGCCGCTCGGGCTGCGCCAGCAGCCCACGGCGCTGGTAGAAGCGCACGGTCTCGACGCCGACACCCTCGGCGGCGGCGAGCTTCCCGATCGTCAGCGCGGCCATAATCCACAAGCTAGCCGCCGTACCCCAGTACGGAGTCAACTGGAAGAACGGAAGCCAGCCTTGCCGCCGCCAGGAGGAACCGCAATGACAACCGAAACACCGCAGCTCGACGTGGTCACAGGGGCGTTCAGCTACTCCGGCGCCGCGATCACGCGGCGGCTGCGCGCGGCCGGGCACCGGCTGCGGACCCTCACCGGGCACCCCGAGCGGGCCCCGGCCGGCACCGACATCGATGTGCGGCCGCTGGACTTCGCCGACCCGGCCGGGCTGGCCGAGTCGCTGCGCGGCGCGCACACGCTTTACAACACCTACTGGGTGCGATTCGCGCGCAGCCGCGTCGATCACCAGGCGGCCGCGGCCAACAGCCGGACGCTGTTCGCCGCGGCCAGGGAGGCCGGAGTGCGCCGGGTCGTCCACGTGTCGATCACGAACCCGAGCCTGAACTCCCCGTATCCCTATTTCCGCGGCAAGGCGGAGGTTGAGCAGAGCCTCGACGCCTCGGGGCTGTCCCACGCGATAGCCCGGCCAGCGATCCTGTTCGGCGGTGACGGCGTCCTCGTGAACAACATCGCGTGGCTATTGCGCCGCCTGCCGGTGTTCGCGATCGGCGGCAGCGGCGACTACCGGGTGCGCGGCATCCACGTCGATGACCTGGCCGAGCTCTGCGTCGAGCTCGGGAGCAGCTCGCAGCGGGTCATCGTCGACGCGGTCGGCCCGGAGCGCGTCACGTTCCGCGAGATGGTCGATGCTGTCAGAGCGGCGGTCGGCAGCAGGTCGGTTGTGGTCAGCGTCCCCGCACCCGTGGTCCTTGGCCTGTCACAGCTGCTGGGCGCTGCGCTGCGGGATACGCTGCTCACCGCGGATGAGTACCGTGCGATGACCGACGGCCTGGCCGACTCCTCGGCACCGGCGGCCGGCCGGGTTGTGTTCACCGACTGGGTGGCCGAGCACGGCAGGGAGCTCGGCCGCCGTTATGCTAACGAACTGGACCGGCATTTCCGGCGAAACAGGCGGCCCGCATAGTCAGGCGACATTGGTGATTACCACAAATTCCTTGGCTAATGAGGCAAACCAGCGAGGGTGTTGCCAGCCTGCCCGCGGTGACACAATGCTTAACGCATCGCCGGCCGACTGCCGACCAGGTCAGCCAGCTGATAGCCCCCACTGAAGGCCCGCAACCCCGGAGGGCGAGAAGCCAGATGAGCATTCTGGGTACCCGCGTTGTGCGGACCGAGGACCCGCGCCTGCTGACGCACGGCGGCACGTACGTCGACGATCTGCGCGAACCGGAACTGGCGGCCGCGGCACGGGTCACGTTCGTCCGCAGCCCGGTCGCACACGCGGAGATCAAGGGCATCGACACCGAGGCGGCGCTCGCGGCGCCCGGAGTGGTCGCTGTGCTGACCGTCAAAGACCTGGATGACCTGCCGCCGCCCCCGCCGCCTCCGGAGAACGGGGAGGGAGGCGGGAATGAGGGTGCCCCGCTGCCGCTGGGCGGCCTGTGGTCGGAGCCCCTGTTCGCCGTCGACCGGGTGCGCTACGTCGGCGAGCCGGTGGCGATGGTCATCACCGACGACAGCTACCAGGGCGAGGACGCAGCCGAGCTGGTCAGCGTCGACTACGAGCAGCTGCCCGCGGTCGTGGGCATCGGTGTGGCGCTGGACAGTGAGCAGCTGCTGTTCCCCGGGACCACGTCGAACGTGGCTGTCAGTCATCCGCTCTCCGACAGCGCAGGGGACTTCGAGGGCTGCGACGTCGTGGTCGCACAGACGATCGTGAACCAGCGGCTCGCCCCGATGCCAATGGAGGGCCGCGCCGCTGCCGCACGGTGGGCGAACGGCAAGCTGACGTTCTGGGTAAGCACGCAGAACGCGCAGATTTCCAGGTTCATCCTCGCGGGCGCGCTCGGCCTGGATCCGGGGGCGATCCGCGTTGTCGCGCCCGACGTCGGCGGCGGGTTCGGCGCCAAGGTCGGCATCGACCGGGACGCGCTCCTGGTCGCCTGGGCAGCCAAGCACACCGGCCGCGCGCTGCGCTGGGCCGAGACCCGCACCGAGAACCTCACCGGCATGACCCATGGCCGCGACCAGCGCCACGTGGTCAAGATCGGCGGCACCAGAGACGGCCAGATCCTCGCCTACCAGATCGACGTCGTGCAGGACACCGGGGCCTACCCGAGGATGAGTGGCTTCCTGCCGACCCTCACCAACCTGATGGCGGCCGGCGCCTACGACTTCCCCCGCGTCCAGGCCGGCTACCGGGTCGTTGTGACCAACACAACACCGATCTCGGCCTACCGGGGCGCTGGGCGGCCAGAAGCGACAGCAGCGGTCGAGCGGGCCGTGGACCTGTTCGCCGCTGAGATCGGCATGGACCCCGCCGACGTGCGGCGCAAGAACCTGATCCCAAAGGACAAGTTCCCGTTTACAACCAAGACCGGGGCCATCTACGACAGCGGCGACCACGTAGCGGTCCTGGACAAGGTGCTAGAGGGCGCGGGCTACAAAGAGCTGCGCGGCGAGCAGGCACGCCGCCGGGAACGCGGCGACGTTCTGCAGCTTGGCCTTGGGCTCGCCACCTACGTGGAGATCACCGCTGCGGACGCAGCGGCCGGCGAGACGGCCCGGCTCGTTGTGCACGGTGACGGCACTGCCACCGCCTACACGGGCAGCTCCGCGCACGGCCAGGGCCACCACACCGCCTGGGCCATGCTGGTCGAGGCCGAGCTGGGGATCCCGATGGACAAGATCACGGTGATCCACGGTGACACCGACCTCATCCCGGACGGGATCGGAACGTACGGGTCACGATCGCTGCAGCTCGGCGGGACCGCCGTGCACTTGGCCGCGGTCGACGTCAAGGAGCAGGCCCGGCGGATCGCCGCAGAGCTGCTCGAGGCCAGCGAGGACGACCTGGAGCTGGACACCGACAGCGGTGGCTGGCAGGTCCGCGGAGACCCGGCGACGCGCCGGAGCTGGGCCGACGTGGCCGGCCACGCGGGCGCCGCTGGCATTACCGCGGAGACCCGGTTCACCGAGGGTCACCCCACGTTCCCGTTCGGAACCCATCTCGCGGTTGTCGAGGTCGACACCGAGACCGGCAAGGTGCGGCTGATCCGGCACATCACTGCCGACGACGCCGGGACGGTGATCAACCCGCTGCTCGTCGAGGGCCAGCGGCACGGCGGCATCGCCCAGGGAGTGGCGCAGGCGCTGCTCGAGGAGATGGTGTACGACGCCGAGGGCAACCCGCTGACATCGACGCTGGTGGACTACGCAGCGATCACAGCCGCGGAGCTGCCGAGCTTCGAGCTGATACTGAGCGAGACGCCGACCGACGCTAACCCGCTCGGGGCCAAGGGCATAGGCGAGGCCGGCACGATCGGTGCCACGCCTGCGGTGCAGAACGCGGTCGTCGATGCCCTCAGCCACCTTGGCATCAGGCACGTCGACATGCCGACCACGCCATCCCGGGTCTGGGCCGCGATCAGCGAGGCGAGAGAGCGGAGTGAAAACCAGTGAAGGTCAGCGTTACCGTCAACGGCAGCCCGGTCGTCGCCGAGGTGCCAGACCGCACCCTGCTGGTGCATTTCCTGCGCGAGTCAGCGGATCTCACCGCGACCAACGTCGGCTGCGACACCACGTCCTGCGGAGCGTGCACGGTGCTGTTGGACGGGAAGTCCGTCAAGTCCTGCACAGTCCTGGCCGCGCAGGCCGACGGGTCTGAGGTGACGACGGTCGAGGGCCTCGGCAGCGACGGCGAGATGCACCCTGTGCAGCGCGCCTTTCGTGCCGAGCACGGGCTGCAGTGCGGCTTCTGCACCCCGGGCATGGTCATGGCGGCTGTCTCGCTGCTGGCAGAGAATCCCGACCCGACCGAGGAAGAGGTCAGGACCGGTCTGGAGGGCAACCTCTGCCGGTGCACCGGCTACCACAACATCGTCCGGGCAGTGCTGGCCGCGGCCAAGGATGGAGCGTCAGAGTGATTCCCGCGCCGTTCACCTACAAGCGGGCCGGGTCTGTGGACGAGGCTCTCGACCTGGCCGCCGCTGACGGCGACGAGGCGAAGTTCCTGGCCGGCGGCCACTCGCTGCTGCCGCTGATGAAGCTGCGGCTGTCGGTGCCTGAGGTCCTCATCGACGTCAGCCGGCTGCGCGAGCTGAGCTATGTGCGTGACGACGACGGCCACATCGCGGTCGGCGCGCTGTCCACTCACGACGAACTGTCGCGCTCGGATGTGCTCGCCGCCGGGCTGCCCCTGCTCGCGCATGTCGCCGGGCAGGTCGGCGATCCCCAGGTCCGCCACCGCGGCACGATCGGCGGGTCCCTGGCCCACGCCGACCCAGCGGCTGACCTGCCCGCCGCGGCCCTGGTCCTGGACGCCACGCTGGTTGTGCGCGGACCATCGGGTACCCGCGAGATACCGGCCGCGAATTTTTTTGAGTCGCTGTTCGAGACCACTCTGGAGCCCGGCGAACTGCTGACCGAGATCCGCTTCCCCAAGCCAGCCGACCCCAGTCGCTGGGCGTTCCAGAAGTTCACCAAGCGCGCGATCGACTGGGCGATCGTCGGCGTCGTGGTCCAGGGCGGCAACGTGGCGCTGGTCAACATGGGGCAGACGCCACTGCGGGCCAGCGGCGTCGAGCAGGCGCTGGCCAGCGGGGCCAGCCCGAAGGACGCGGCAGCGCACGCCGCCGACGGGACCGAGCCCGGCACTGACCTCAACGCCGACCGCGGCTACCGCAAGCATCTGGCGAGAGTCCTGACCAGCCGCGCGCTGGAGGAATCCGCGACCCGCACCTGAGCCAGCGAGCCCGCGCAAGATCCGGCGGTCGCGGGCGGCAACGCCGAGCGGCACGCTACCACTCGCATTTCGGACAGCCTCAGCCACGCGTAGCGCTTTGCGGCGCTACCCGTCGGTCGTTGCGGACTCGCCAGAAGCCTGGTTTTCATGATCTGGGTTGCTGGCACGTGCTATTCGCTACGCAGCAACCCAGATCATGAAAGCGCAGTTTCGGCGCGCCGCAAACCACCGCAGGAGCTATACCAGAACGGCCATCGGGCTCCCGGTTGGGCCAAATTCCTGCCTAGCCTTGCTCGCTCCGGCATCCAACTGGGGGCCGGTGTCGACTGGACGCCCGGTAAACGCCGTTGAGCGGCAGTCGGCGAAGCACAAGACTGCCTCCATGCCCAAGCGGTGGTACGTGGATGTTGATCCCGAGGGGATATCTGGCGGGACCGGCTGGCTGTATGTCGTGGTGTGCGCCCCGACGGGCGTCATCTACCAGCAGCAGTATGGCGGGACCGCGTGCCGCCATGGCGGGGTGGAGGGCTTCCTGGTCCCGGTCTTCGGCCCTCAGGGCCTCGGGCAGCTTCGTGAGCTGTTCGATGGGCATTTCCGCAGTGCCGGGACGTGGAACTACCAGTGGAAAACCGACGAGGTGGACAGCCTCCGCACAGCGGTCGGGGGCATCGGCTACTGGGCGTCTGGCGAATCCGGAACTGCGGATCCCTGCCCGCTTCAGCTGGATGAGCAGCATCTGCGTGAGGCCGACGAGGCGTGGGTGCCCGTGTGCACGCCGGACGGTCCGGGTGTCCTTCTGTGGCCCAATTCCGACTGAGGTTGGTGCGCAGGTTCGGCCACTATGGCAAACCAGCAGGTCAGCGCTACCTCGCCTCGACGTGAGGCGGATCGTGGCCCTACTCAGGAAACGTTAAACGCAAGCCGCATGTCCTAGGCTGACAGCGCGGAAAGCGAAACCGGCATTACCCCCTGGCCGGGAGGAGTGGCACATGGGCGGCGAAGATGCCATTGGCCGCCGCATTTCTCACGCCCGCAAGCTGCGCGGCCTGACGCAGACTGGCCTGGCCGGGCGCGCGCACATCTCCAAGAGCCTGATCGCCCAGGTCGAGTCAGGCCACAAGCCAGCAACACCGTCTCTCGTCGCGGCCGTCTCCAGCGCCCTGAATGTCGATGTCACTGACCTGACCGGCCAGCCCTACCGCGGAACCGACACGCGCAGCGACCGGATCCACGCAGCCATCCCGCAGATACGCCAGGCGCTGGTCTACTGGGACATAGCGCCGATCCTGGACGTGCCGCCCCGGCCCCTCGATGACCTGGAAGCCGAGACTGTGCAGGTGAACCGGCTGCGGGCCCAGGCCAGCTACGTCGAGCTGGGCACGCTGCTGCCAGCGCTGATCAAGGAACTGACCGTGCACGCCCATCAGGCTCGGGGCACTGAGCGAACGCGAACCTTCCGGCTGCTGACCGACGCCTACACCGCTGTGGACTCCATGACCTGCAAGCTCGGCTACATGGACCTGTTCGCCCTGGCCGTCGAGCGGATGTCCTGGGCCGCCAGCCAGGCCGGCGACCCGCTGCTCGGCCCGGTCTCCGCCATCCGCCGTTCCTCAGCCTTCCTGGCCGCCGGAGCATGGGACGGCGGCATGCGGTTGCTTGACCGCGCCGGGCGTGAGGTTGAGGACAGCCGGGCAGACAAGCCGGCCGCGCTGAGCGTCCTGGGCACTATCCACCTCCGCACTGCGATCATGGCCGCCCGCGGCGGCCGCGCCAGCCCCGCATGGGACAACGTGAGCCGGGCCCGCGAGGTCTCCTCTCGTATCGGACGCGACACCCGCGACTACGGGCTGCTGTTCGGGCCCTCCAACGTCGCCATCCATGAGGTAGCAGTGGCCGTCGAACTCGGAGACGCCGACGAGGCCATCCGCCGCGGAGCACACCTGACGCTGCCTGGCGACCTGTCCCGCGAGCGCTCCAGCCACCACTACATCGACCTGTCCCGCGCCTGGCTCTGGCAGCGTGACCACGCCAAAGCCCTGTCCTGCGTCCTCAGGGCAGAACACCTCGCCCCCCAGCGCACCCGCTACCACCCCATGGCCCGCGAGACGATCATCAGCCTGCTCGATATTCAGCGGCGCCTGCCCGAGTCACTCCGCGGCATCGCAGCCCGCATGGGCCTGCCCTGACTTTCAACCCTCCCGACCCGGCCCGGCATTTCATCGTGGCGTGGTGTCGTACATGACAACCCCTAGTTGACATGACAACCGGGGGTTGTCATAATGGGCTCATGGTCAAGCACGCCGGATCGGCGGTTGGGAGCTGGGCGTGACTTGCCAGGCGATCCAGAAGATGGTCGCGGCCGGCCAGGACGGATCGCGCCGGTGATACGACAGCATGGGGTGATCTACGACGTCGGGCGTTCGATGGGCTCGTTGTCCATGAACTGGCGGCCCGACTACACGCCGGCCCTGATGCGCCGGGAACTGGACATCATCCGGACCGACCTGCACGCCAACGCCGTTCGGCTGGGCGGCCGTGACCCCCGCCGCCTGCTGGCAGCCGCCGACTACGCGGCATCAATCGGCCTCAACGTGTGGCTGGGCCACGAGTTGTGGAACGCCACGCCGCAGCGCACGCTGTCCTACATCACCGAGGCTGCCGCCGCGGCTGAGCCGCTGCTCCGACGCTGCCCGGGCCGGCTGACCTTCTGCGTCGGCAACGAGCTGACCTTGTTCATGCGCGGCATCGTGCCGGGCCGCAGCCACGCGCAGCGCAGCCGCTCGCCCCGCCTCCGCGAGGTCGTGCTGTCCGGACAGGACACGCTGCGCTCATTCCTGGCGGAGGCGGCGGCCTCGGTACGACGCGTGTACAGCGGCCCGGTCAGTTACAGCGCCCTGCCATTCGAACGCGTCGACTGGGACCACTTTGATGTTGTCGGCGTCAATTACTACCGCCAGCAAGCCCTCACTACCGGCCAGTACCTGAGCAAGATCAGTCAGTTCCAGGCCACGGGGAAGCCTCTCGCAATCACCGAGCTCGGGTTCGCCTCCTGCCGGGACGGCGACGACCCCGAATTCCTCGGCACCTTCAATGCAGCACCATTGTCCCTGCTGGGAATGCAGGTACCGGTCGTGAGGCGGCTGGCCAGGCCGCGTGTACGGGCCGTACAACCCCGAGATGAGCAGGCCCAGGCCAGGCTCCTCATCGACCAGCTCCGGCTGCTCGACCAGGCCGGCGTCGACCGGGCGTTCGTCATGAGCTTCAGCTTCCCGCTCGCGCCTTATAGCGAGGACCCGAGCCGCGACCTCGACGCCACGGCACTCAGCATCGTCCGCGCCCTCCCTCGCGGCCAGCACGGCACGACGTATCGCGACGTTGGCTGGGAACCCAAAGAGGCTTTCCACGCCATTGCGCGCTATTACCACCAGCAAGAGGCCGGGTAACGTCCTCCGCGCCGACCCAAGCGATGGCCTCAGCTGTAAGGGCGATTGATCCCGGCTCCGCATGGGCTGGCCCTGACCCCTCAGCCGTCCCCGGCCCGGCGTTTCACGATCAGTGAAACTTCCTGGCCCCCTGGGCGCGCAGCATTTAACGCCAACGGCCCCGGTTCCCGGGCCACCTGGCTCCCTCCTGGAGAGATCGAATGCAACGCCCCCCCGACAACCCCTCAGGCCTGCCCCGGCCACTGGGTATCCACGACGCGATACTGGCCGAACTGCGACAACAGTTCCCGCAGTTCCGCATCTGGCGCGAAGCTATCGGGCCACGAACCCGCTACATCGCCCGCCGCTTAGACCCAGGCACCAGATTGCACACCGTTGTCACAGCAGATCCCGACGAGTTACGCGCTACTCTCGCCGCCGCCTGCACCACCCAGGACCCAGGTGCACACGGCCGCCCCGCGACGCCCGTCCTGCCCCGCCAGCGGCGGCCTGAATGAGCACCGCTGCGCTCCCGCCGGCACAGCGCGAAGTCCTCCGCCAGGCATTAGCCGACGCGATCTTCTACCGGGACCCGCCGCTATCCTGCCCCGACTGCGAGACACTCGGCCAACTCTGCAGCCACTGCGCTTCCGGGCTGTCACAGGCGCGCGCCTACCTCGCACTCAGCCGGGAACTGGAGATCAGCCCAGCAGGCCCAGACAGCGGAGGTACCTGCGCGCCGTCGGGAGGGCCGCCAGCGGCGCGGGGGCCGGGCGCCTAGTGCTCGTGGACCATGAGGCCGCGGATGTTCCTGCCTTCCAGGAGGTCCCGGTAGCCCTGGTTGACGTCCTCGAGCCGGTACCTGGTGGTGATCAGCTCGTCGAGCTTGAGCTTGCCTGCCCGGTACAGGTCGAGCATCAGCGGGATGTCGTCGAACGGGTTGCCGCCGCCGAACAGCGCGCCCTCGATCCGCTTCTGGAACAGGGTCAGCTCGAAGCTGGAGAGCTGGATGTTCTTCTTGCCCGGGCCGTTCAGACCGGTGATCACTACGGTGCCGTGCTTGCGGATCGCAGCGAAGGCCGCGTCGACGACGTCCTCGCCCACTATGCCGACCGTGATCAGTGCCTCGTCGGCGCCGACGCCACGGGTGAGGTCGGTGACGAGCTGCTGGGCCTCCTCGTAGCCGGCGGCGCTGTGGGTGGCACCGAGGCGCTCAGCTGCCTCGCGCTTGTTCGCCAGTGGGTCTACAGCGATGACGTTCGTCGCTCCCGCGATCGCCGCGCCCTGAACAGCATTGATGCCGACACCGCCGATGCCGTAGATGACGACGGTGTCGCCCGGCCTCACGCTGCCCAGTCTGGTCGACGTGCCGAACCCGGTGGGGACGCCGCAGCCGACTAGGGCCACCGTCTCCAGCGGCAGGTCATCATCGATCTTGATGCAGGAGGTCTCTGACACCGTCGCCCACTGCGAGAACGTACCGACCAGGCACATCTGGCCGAAGTCCTCGCCGTCGGCGTGGAACCGGAACGTGCCGTCGGGCAGGCAGTTGTCAATGAGCAAATAGCCCATATCGCACAAGTTCGTCTGGCCGCGGGCGCAGAACCGGCAGCGCCCGCACGCAGGCAGGAACGAACAGACGATGTGATCGCCCGCCTTGAGCCTGGTAACTCCAGGACCTACTTCCTCGATGACACCCGCGCCCTCGTGGCCTCCGACGATCGGGTACCTGACCGGGATGTCGCCGGTGCGCAGGTGATCGTCGGAGTGGCACAGCCCGGATGCGACGTAGCGGACCAGCACCTCCCCGGCCTTGGGCGGGTCGAGGTCCAGCTCGATGACTTCCCAGTCCTTGCCGGTCTCTCGAAGGATCGCTGCCTTAGTTTTCATTCGATCTCCCGGTGACTGGCGCTGCTACTGGTCAGCCATACTCCGCGCGAACGGCCGGCCGGTCATTGTGGGACCACACAATAATGACCCGCCGCTGCTTGTGGCGGCTACCCCCCAGACGTCCCCAACATGCCGGCTTGGGGTGTTGACGGATTAATGCATATATAAGAGTGTTTTTTCGGGTCCAAGTGACCGCGCTCCTGATCTCGTACGAAGGAGGGACTGCATGCCTGCTCCCAGAACTCTCAGCTGGAGGATGGGCGTCACACTGCGCCGCACCGCGACGGCGCTGACATTAGCTTCGGCACTCGCTGCCGCGGCGCTGACCTCTGCCGGCGCGGCCTCCGCGCAGTCCGCAGCCCCAGCGCATGACTGGGCATCTGCCTGCGCGGCCGCACCCGCGCCCGATCAGGCTGCGTGCCTCGCCCTCGTGCGGACCAGCGTCGGGCACAGGCCGCAGGCCGTCTTCGGGCCCGGCGCGGCACCTGTTGGCGTCGGCTACGGGCCCTCCAGCCTGCAGAGCGCGTACAAGGTGCCGTCGTCGACCGCTGGCAGCGGCGAGACGGTGGCGGTGGTCGACGCGTACGACGACCCCGTGGCCCAGACTGACCTGAATGCGTACCGGTCCGCGTGGGGGCTGCCCGGCTGCGCCGCTGGCTGCTTTACCAAAGTCAACGAGAACGGCAAAGCCAGCCCGCTGCCGCGCGCGGCCAGAGGCACCGGATGGGACGTGGAGGAGTCGCTGGACATCGAGATGGTGTCGGCGATCTGCCCGAACTGCCACATCCTGCTGGTCGAAACCAATACTGCGGATTTCGCCGACCTGGGAACCGGGGTGAACGCCGCTGTCCGGCTCGGGGCCGTCGCCATCTCCAACAGTTACGGCTCACCGGAAGCAGCCAAGGACACCACGTTTGACAGCAAGTACTACAACCACCGCGGCGTCGCGATCGTCGCCGCGGCCGGTGACAGCGGGTACGGCGTCGGCTACCCCGCCTCTTCCCGGTACGTCACGTCGGCTGGGGGCACGTCGCTCGTGCAGGCCTCCAACTCCCGCGGCTGGCAGGAGACCGTCTGGACCGGCACCGGTTCCGGCTGCTCGTCTATTGAAGCCAAGCCCTCGTGGCAGACGGACACCGGCTGCTCTCGCCGGACCGATAATGATGTCGCCGCGGTTTCGGACCCAGACACCGGTGTCGCCGTCTATGACACCTACAGCGGTAGCGGCTTCGGCGGCTGGGGACAGGTCGGCGGGACGAGCGCGGCCTCGCCGATCATCGCGTCAGTGTTCGCGCTGGCCGGGAAGCCAGTTGCCGGGACGTACCCGTCCTCGTACATCTACCAGCACACGTCAGCGCTCTTCGACGTCACCTCGGGTTTCAACGGTTTCTGCAGCCCGGCCTACCTCTGCACCGCGGGGGCCGGTTACGACGGGCCCACCGGCTGGGGCACGCCGGACGGCACAGCGGCGTTCACGAGCGGCTGATCGCGGCTGGCGCGGCCCAGGTCCTTATGTACGGCGGAGGCTGAATCCCCAGTTGAGGACCTGGGCCGCCTGGTCGGCGCCAGAGTCGGGGCCGGTTGCTGGAGCGCCAAGGACCACGCCGATCAGGGTCAGGCCGTCACGTGAGGCTTCAAACAGCAGGCAGTGCAAGGCAGCGTTCGTATAGCCGGTCTTGATGCCGTCGGCACCCGGGTAAGTGCCGATCAGAGAGTTGTCGTTAGCCCAGGAGTAGGCGTGGTGCCCCGGGCCAGCGGGAAGCGTGTAGTTCTGCTCGGCCACGATCGCACGGAACACAGGCGAGGCCATCGCGGCCTGGCCCAGGGTGACCAAGTCGGCCGCCGTGGAGAAGGTCGAGGTCTCGGTGGGGTACGGCAGGCCATCCGGGCTGGTGAACTGCGTGTGCAGCATGCCCAGTTGCTTGGCCATCGCGTTCATCTTGGCCAGGAACGCCGGCATTCCCGGGCCGTAGGCGGTCGCCAGCGTGTAGGCGGCGTCGCAGCCGGAGGGCAGCAGCATCGCCTCCAGCAGTTCCTGCGCAGTCAGCACATCGCCGGGCTGCAGGCCAGCGCTGTTGCCCCCGTACTTGTTCACGTAGGCGACGACCGCTTGCGGCACCTGAATCTGCCGGGTCAGCGGGCCTGAGTCGATGACCACCAGCGCTGTCATCACCTTCGTGATGCTGCCCATCGGCAACTCGGTGTTGAGACCCTGGCTCCACAGCAGGGTGCCGGTTGCTGCGTCCTCAAGAGCGCCGGTCTTTACCTGCATGTTGGCCGGCGCTCCGGTCACCACGAGTGGCGGCGGCGTCGGCGTGGCCGAGACCATGGGCCGCGTCGGCTTGTGCGCCCGGTCCGGCAGCGCGATGGCGGCCGGACGGGTGGCTTGAGACGGCGCAGCAGGCGACGGCGCGGCTACCGACCATGTGATGAGCGCACCGGCAGCGACACCGCCGACCGCAGCTATGACCGTCAGCCGAAAGGGGATGCGCATCTCACCCCGGATGGGTTTTGGTCAGCATCTGCAGTGCACGACCTTACTCCATGCGCATATAGCCGGATAGGGCAGATTTCCCTTAGGGTGACTGCCGCGCATGTGATCTCGCTGCGCCTGAATGGCAGAAGTTGCGTAGGCGGGCATACCGGGACAGTTTTTTCGATTTTCCATGGCCCATACGCCGAATGTCAGCACGGTTCCTTACGTCGGCGTACCTTTGACGCCAGCGATGCACAGCAGAGCGTGAGCAGGAGGTAACTCAGTGTCTTAGTAGCATCATCCCTGCAGTCCTCGAGGGTTATCCATCCCTTCGGGAGATTTGCGGCTCCGTGGGGAATAGTCCCCGCTGACCCACTGTGTCGCATGTGAGGTATTTCGTCCGCCTCCCTGCGCGTCCCCAGCTCCCGGTACCCACCTTCCCGCTGTCGGAGGCGACGTGGTTTCAAAGCACCGGAGGTCTGACGATGGGCCCGTGCAGGCACCCCTTCAGACGCCATTAAGCACAGCTGAATTCTGGTCCGAGGAGGTCTGGGGGCCACCGCCCGCGCTGCACCCCGACCATCCGTCTGCGTCAATGCCGCGGGTGCGCGTCCAGACAGACAGGACGGGTCCAGTAGATACTGGCTCCCAGCCCGCAGTGAGTGGCCGTGGGCGGCACACCGTGCAGCATCAGCCGGTCAGCCCGGCAGCGAGTGACCGCCAGCGCACCGCCGCCGTGCTCCAGCGCACGGGCCGCACCCTGCCTCAGCGCGGGACCGGCCCCCAGCATGCTGTGAGCACCGGGCACCAGCGTGCTGCTAGGGCGTATCAAGGCCCCGAGAACGATGGCAGCGCCGCACCGCGGGCGGCCGCTCAGCCGCTCGGTTTCGCGGCGCCCCCCGGTTACGCCGCCAGAGGCTATGCCTCCCAGGCATATTCCGAGCCTCGTGGGTACCGGGTTGCTCGCGGCCGGCTCTACGCCGTTCGGGCCGAGCCCGCCGCTGATTACCAGGCGGGGCCCGCCCGGTCAGAGCGGCCGGCTCACGGTCCCTGGTATGACGCAGCGTCGATACGCGAAGCGGCGGAGGAGGAGGCTGCTGCGATCAGGCAGCGGGCCGCCGACGACGCGGCTGCACTGACCCGGCAGGCCTCCGAGGAGGCGGCCAAGATACGTGAGGCGGCCGAGAGGGTGGCCGTGGAGCTGCGGGCTGCCCTGCTGGCCATGCAAGGCGAGCTGGGCCGGGTCGCCACGTACGTCACCGAGAGCCTGACCGCCCCCGCGATTCCGGCTGCCCCGCCGATGGAGGCCCCGGTCACCCAGCCGGTCTGGCCTGCCTCCCGCCGGCCAGCCGGACCCGCCACCCGGCCGCACAGACCAGCCGCTAACCCGGCCGAGCCAGATACTAAGCCCGCGAGGCCGGGTACCAGGCCGGGCGCCGGGTCCACGGCAGGCGAGGCCAAGCGCACGGCCGAATACTGTTGGCAGGCAGGCTAAGGCCATGCGCAGGATCTTGGCTGCTTTCGCGGTCGCTTCCGTGTTTGGCGCTGCGGTCGGCATTACCGAGCTATCGCTGCACGGTTTCCCGTTCTTTATCTTCCGGGCAAACGGGGCAGGCGCTTCGGAAACTGGTCCCGCCGAGCCCGTGAACCCGGTACTACCGCCCGCACCGAAAGCGAATCACTAGCCGACCGCACATCACCAGCCGACCACAAGCAAGAAAAGAAGCAGTGGGATAAAACAGACCTCGGACAGGATGGCCCGGACCCTGCCCGGGCGCGTCCAGCCCGACGATGGGCGGGAGAAGGAGGGCAGTCGAAGTGAGGCGACCGGAGACAGTCCAACCTTATCCTTATCAGGACGACCTTTACCCCGACGATGCTTATCCGGACTATGCCGAAGAGGAAGAGGAACATCGGGAGAAGGCGCCAAAGAGGAGATCCGCAGATTCCTGGATGAATCAGGAATCTACGTTCCTGCCAGGTGTCAAAAGACAGAAGATTGCACTGTTCCTTCTGGCCCTGCCCGCGCTCGTTCCGTGGATCTTCACCCTGCGCGGCTGGATATCGCTGAACGAGAAGCTGTCCCTGACCAACGCGGAAGCCGACTCGCTCGGAACCGGTGGCGAATACTGCTTCCTGCTATGCGTGTCGATTACCCCGCTCATCACCCTGACCGGGCAGCGGTGGTTCGCCCCGCTCCGGCGATGGTACGGCATCATGTTCGCGCTAATCGGCCTGTCGGACTCGATCACAGCCTCCATCACAGGGGCCTTCTCTA
This sequence comes from uncultured Actinomycetota bacterium, assembly GCA_963815375.1. Classification (GTDB taxonomy): domain Bacteria; phylum Actinomycetota; class Actinomycetes; order Streptosporangiales; family Streptosporangiaceae; genus JASHPR01. The sequence continues at coordinate 2,001,834 of CAWFGX010000001.1, forward strand.
GGGGGCCCAATCGGCCGGGTCGCCGGGCATAGCTTCCTCCTGGCCGGGTTGGTGATCATCCTCCTAGCCCTCCCAGTGGTAGTCACCTCGAACAAGCGCATGCAGCGCGCACTCGGTAAATACTGGAAGCGGGTGCAGAAGGTGACGTACTTCATCTGGGCGATGATCGTCATTCACCTGGCGCTGCTCGATGGATTCAGGCCATTCGACGGGCCGCAAGGCGACGGTGACCCGGTCTTCCACCAGCGTCTGTACCAGATTGTCGCCATCAGCCTTCCGCTCGTGATCCTCAGGCTGCCACCGGTCAAACGCTGGATCGCCGAGCAGCGGGCGGCCGGGCAGCAGTGGAAGGTATGGGCCGCGATCATGCCACTTGCCCTTCTGTACATTGCCGCGTTCGTGTTCGTCTTCAACGAGGAAATATTCACCGGAACCAAGATCATCACAATGAATCCCCCGGACAACTGACCATCTCAGGAACCGGGCCAGCCCGGCCAGAACGCCTCCCGGGCGGGATTCCACGCTCAGCGCAGCCCGCCCGGGAGGCAACAGCAACGACATCCGCGGCTGCGCATTCGGCATCTGCGGCGCAACCAGGCCCAAAGCCAGCTGAAGGTGAATCTTGAGCAGCAAGCTCCTACGCCAGATCCGACCAGGCCCGGCGGATCACACCAGGATTCGCTATGATCCTGGCACTCTCCATTACATCTACTGTTCTCTTGCTGATCCTTGGCCTGGTTTACTATTCAGGCTCATCGACGCGGATCGCCAACAACTACACGTCCCTTGCCTCGCCCGCCAACCAGGCACTCGCCGCCGAGATAGACGGCTACACCAAGAACCAGGGTCACAACCTCACCGCTGCGAAATCGGACCTGATGAGCGAAGCGCAAACAGAGGCTTCGTTCGACAACCAGCTATCACAGGTCGGCTTCCCTTCGGCGGCCGAAACCGCAGAAACTAACCTCATCCAGGCTGACCAGGCACGGGCCAAGCTGATCAAGCTGCAGGCGCAGGCGTCCTCGTTCACGCAGATACAATCGCTCAGCAGCCGTGTCCAGGCCGCCAACGCCGCCGTCCAGGCCCAGGTGAAACTCATCCGCCAGGATCTCGGCCTCCCCCTTCAGCGGACAGCTGTACTGACGTCTCCGCGGACAGTGACACTTTCCTCCGATCGTGCCCGATGACGCATCGGAGCCTGGCGTGTTACGCGACGTCCCGCGCCGCGTTGATCTCAGTGTTGTGCGGACGAGCGGACTGTCGGTGCTGCCGATCGGACGGTCATCCCTGTAGCCCCCAAGGGTTTTCCGTCCCCCTAGAGATGTTACGTCCCTGTGCGGCTATGGTCCATGTGGCCTAGTGTGTCGCGTGGGAGGAGTTTCGTCCGCCCTGTCCAACGCGTGGCCAACTCCCGGTACTCACCTTTCCGCTGTCGGAGGCGAAGTGGTTTCAAAGCACCGGAGGTCTGACGATGGGCTCGTGCTGGCGCCCGTTCAGGCGCCATCGAGCACAGCCGAATTCTGGTCCGAGGAGGTCGGGCGCCGCCGTGCCGACTCCTTCCCCAGGCGCAGGCCAGCGCATGCCAGGGCGCTCGGAAGCCCGATGGGCAACATCTCCGGCCCCATCGCGCTCAACGGGTTCGCTGCTCAGGATGCCCAGCGCGAGTGGTCCAATGGTTCGGGCGTGCCCTCGTGGGACGACTTCGGCCCGCCGCCCGTTATGCATCCTGACCATCCGTCCGCGCCGGTGCCGCGGGTGCGCGTCCGGACGGACCGCCCAGGTCCCGGCTACGACACGGGTCCCCAGGGCGCTGTGAACGGCACTGGACCGCACCCCGTGCAGCGTCGCCCTATGTACCCGGCCGGGCCGGGCGCCCAGCGCCCGGGCCGCGCCATGCCGCAGCGCGGCGCAGGGCCCCAGCGGCCTGCAGCGCGGCAGCAAGGTCCCGGAGCCCGCGGCCGGGCCGGGGCACAGCCACAGGGATATGCCGCGCCGGGCGCCGGAGCCGACCCGCTGGGATTCGCCGCGCCCCCGGGCTATGCAGCCCAGGGGTACGACGCGCAGGGGTACGACGCCCAGGGCTACCCCGCCCAGGGCTACGACACCCAGGGCTACGACGCGCAGGCCTACGACTCCCAGGGCTACGACGCCCTGGCCTACGGCGGGCAGGCCTACGACGGGCAGGGATATGCCGGACAAGGTCCTGGCGGGCAAGGTTATGACGCTGCCCAGGCATACGCCGAGCCGCAGGGATACCCCGAGACGCAGGCGTACCAAGCACCGGGCGGCAACGCCGGGCCGCAGGGATACACGCCGCGCCGGGCGGGCCCCGGACCGCGGGGCCCGCGCGGCGCACCAGGCCGCGGACCAGCACCGGGCCGGGCGGTGGCCCCCCGCCGCGCTGCCGCACACTCCCGTGCCATGACACCAGGCGGGGCCCTAGGACACGGCCCGGCCACGGCAGCGGCACTTGCCGATCCTTACCCAAGCCGCCACGGCTACGCAGCCGACCCTTATGCGGCGCCACGCAGCTATGGGGACCCCGCGGACTCCAAGCCACGTGACTACCAGGCGGCTCGCGGCTTCCTCTACGCGGTTCCGGCCGAGCCCGCGCCGGACTACCGGGCCGAGCCAGCGGCGGACCCGCGCTATTACGCAGAGTCGATACGCGAAGCGGCCGAGCAGGAGGCCGCTGCGATCAGGCAGCAGGCCGCGGACGAGGCAGCCACGCTGACTCGGCAGGCCTCCGAGGAGGCCGCCAAGATGCGCGAGGCGGCCGCAAAGGAGGCTGCCGAGTTGCGGGCCGCCCTGCAGGCCATGCAAGGCGAGCTGGGCCGGGTGGCCGCGCACGTCACCGACAGCCTGACCGTCCCCGCGATCCCGGCTGCCCGGCCGGCGGAGGCCCCGGTCACCCGGCCCGCACTCCCCCCCGCTCAGCCGGCACATCCCAGGCGGCCGGCGCGGCCCGAACAACTGACGCGGCCGACGCGGCCAGAGCGGGCGACGCGGCCAGCCATCCGGCCCGCACACAGGCCGCCCGCCAGCCGCCCGGAGCAGCAGCCACACCGGAAGCAGTCGAAGCGTCCCCGCCAGTACAACGCGATGCTGGTGTCGCGGTTCGCCGTCGCTGCCGGGATCCTAGCCGCCCTTACCGCCGGGACCGCAGAGCTCGCCATGCACGGGCCGTCCTTCTTCGTCTTCCGCCAGGGCGGGGCCGGCGAGACGCCGGGCTTCAACCCCACCGACCAGCAGTTCCAGGCTGCACAGCATCCGAAGCCAGCACCGAAGCCAGCACCGAAGCACGCGATCACCACTCCGGCTCCGAAGGCGAGCGTCTAAGGCACGAGCAGCAGTCATCGGACACTCGCGGGGGCCACCAGCACCTGAATCTCCGGACTACGGCCGGAGACCACGGACAGGCACAAGGAGGCAGGACTGTGAGTCGGCCGGGCACCAGACTCCGTTATGCCGATGACGAATGGCCAGACAACTGGCCCGTCGACGAGCCAGAAGCTCCTGGGGATCGGGTCATAAGCAGGAGGAACCGCGTTGACGCGTGGATGGACCAGGAATTCATGTTCCTGGGCACGAGCATCAAGCGGCAGACAGCCGTGCTCTTCTTGCTGCGCATCCCGGCGTTCGCCGGGCTGTTTTTCATAGCACGCGACCTCTTGACCGCGAATGGTCCGGTGATGAACGCCGACGAAGCGGACGTTCTCGGTACGAGTTCCGAGATCAACTTGATGGTAACCCTGCTCGTCACCCCGATGGTGACGCTCACGGGGCAGCGCTGGTTCGTGCCGCTTCGCCGGTGGTACGGCGTGATGTTCGGGCTGTCGGCGCTGACCGACGCGATAAGCGCAGGGATTTTCACGTCGTTCGCGGGCGGCGTATTCGGCAGGCTGGCCGGCCATTCGTTCCTCGTGGTCGGGCTCACGATGGCGTGCCTGCTCGTCCCGCTCGTCGCCACCGGCAACAGCTGGGCGCAGAAGAAACTCGGACGGTACTGGAAGCCGCTGCAGAGGATGACCTACGTGGTCTGGGGCCTGCTCTGGCTGCACCTAGCGCTGCTGGAGGGACTCGGGTTCCAGACCGGGCCGAATGGCTCAGGAAACTGCCCGCCATGCGATGGTGACCCGATCATGCACCAGCGCCTGTACCAGCTGACGGAGATGAGCATCTTCCTGCTCGTGCTGCGGCTGCCGCCGGTCAAGCGGTGGATCGCTGAGAAGCAGAGCGCTGGCCAGGATTGGCTCGTCTACACCGCCGTGCTGCCGCTGTTCCTGCTCTTCATGGTGGGGTTCACGTTCATGATCAATGAGGAGCTCTTCAAGGGCACCTTCGCGATACGGGGCCTGCAGACCAACGAGTGACGCTCACCACGGGCTGGCAGGCGGCGTAGCGTCGGGGCGTGGAATTCAGCCGCGAGCTGCGCCAGGACGTGATCACGGGCGACATCACCGTGTCCTTCCGGCTGTGGCGCCGCCCCAAAGTGCGGGTGGGCGGAAGGTATCCGGTCGGTCCCGCGTACTTCGAGGTTGACTCGGTCGAGCTGATGCCGTTCTCGGCGATCACGCCGGACGACGTGCGCCGCTGCGGGGAGCGGGACCTCGAGGCGCTGCGGCGCAGGGCAGCCCACGCTGGCCCGATCGCCTACGGCACGCTGCTGTACCGGGTGGAGTTCCACCTGGTGGCAGGCTGAGTTCCAGCTCGTCCGCCGGGGCGCCCGGGTCATGGCCTCGGGAACCCGCATGCCGCTATCCGAACCCTGGGCGTAGCCCTCGCGGATCTTGCCGCGTTTAATAATTGTCTATGGGAGCCTCAGCACGGCAGCGGAGGAACATCCGGGTACCGCGTAATCCTGGCGACTGGGCTGCGCCGCCCCACGGCGACCGGGGGGTGCAGGCCTACCGGGCGCAGGTCTTCAGCAGACTTCTCACCGCGTGCGCCGACGGGCGGCTGGAGCCAGCTGAACTGGCGGCGCGCTCGCAAGCGGCCCAGCAGGCGACGACGTTGCGGGAACTGGCGCGCTTGATCGCCGACATCCCGGGTCCCGGCCAGGCAGCCGTCGAGGGCCCTCGCCGCGGGATCCGGCGGCTCATCGTCAGCGTTCTCGGCCTGGCGGGGCACTGGCCGTTCCGGGCACTGGCGGCGAAGGTCGTCGCCGCGGCGGTGCTCGGCGAGATCGTGATCGATCTTCGCCGCACGGCTGTCACCTCGTTCGAGACCGAGATAACGGTGCTGGCCCTGGCCGGTGAGGTGCACGTGGTGGTCCCGGCAGGGTTCAGGGTCGAGCCAGGGCGCGCTGTCACCGTCTTCGGCCGCACCGCCAGCACGACCCCGCCCGGCAAGGGCGACGCGCTGACACCCGTGATCCGGCTGAGATCCCTGGCCGTCCTCGGGAACGTTCTAACCAGGGAGGTTCCTGCAGCCGCGTGACACTGCGCGGCCGTTCTTGTCAGCCTGCACCGGGCCGCTCGCATGCCGGTCATGTCCGCAGGCGGCCGTCTTTCACGTGCCCGACCCGCTGCGCCCGCCCGGCGACAGTGCTGTCGTGGGTGACCATCACCATCGTCATCGTGCGCTCCTGCCACAGCTTTGCCAGCAGGTTGATGATCTCGTCCCTGGTCTGCTCGTCGAGGTTGCCCGTCGGCTCGTCGGCGAGCAGCACGGTGGGCTCCTTCACGAGCGCACGCGCGATCGCGACCCGCTGCTGCTGGCCGCCGGACAGTTCGGACGGCAGGTGATGCAGCCGGTCGCCGAGCCCGACCGACCCCAGCGCCGCAGCGGCGCGCGCCGGCCGGCCGGCGCCGCTGGCACTTAGCGGGACCAGCGCCGCCTCCACGTTCTCGGCCGCCGTCAGCGTCGGTATCAGGTTGAAGGTCTGGAACACAAAGCCGATGGAGCGAGCCCGCAGCCGGGTGAGAGCCCTGTCGGGCATCGCGCTGAGGTCCGTTCCGTCGAGCTCGACAGATCCTGATGTAGGCCGGTCCAGGCCGCCGAGGAGCTGCAGCAGCGTCGACTTGCCGTGACCGGTGGGACCCTGGATGGCCAGCCACTCCCCATCGGAGATCACCAGGCTGACGTCCTGCAGCGCGGTGACGATGACGGCACCCTTGCGGTACTTCTTGACGACATCTCGGAGCTTGTACATCTGTCTCACTCCACCCTTGCCAGTGCGGCGGCGGGACGGAGCCGCGCCGCTCGCCAGCCGCCGAACAGGCCGGCGATGAGCCCGCCTGCGAGCGCCAGCGCGACGGCCAGCAGGATCAGGTCAACCGTGACCGGCGCGGTAAGCGGCACCGACACCGTGTGGCTGCTGGCGGGCGTCAGCGACTTCAGGGCGTTCCGGGCGCCGCCGCCGAGGGCCGAGCCAGACGCGGACACCGAGGCCGGGCTACTCGGCCCGACAGTCGCGGTCAGGCTCGGCGCCAGGTGTTCGATGAGCGCGGCGCCGGCGTAGCCGAGGCCCACCCCGGCCGCGGCTCCGGCGAGCCCGATCGCCAGCGATTCGCCGATGACCTGCCCGACAATCCGCCTGCTCTGCCAGCCAAGTGCCTTCAGGGTGCCGAACTCGCGCACCCGGCGCGCGACGGCCGCCGTCGTCAGCAGGCTTGCCAGGCCGAACGCCGCGATCAGCACCGCGACCGACAGCCACCGGCCGAGGTCATTGGCCAGGGTCGCTGCGCTGGAGATGGAACCGGTCACCTGGCTGGCCAGAGCGCTGGAGTCGGTGACGGTAGCCGACGGCAGCGCCTTGTGGATCTCCTGCTGCACCGCGGTGATGTCGGCGGCGCTCGCGGCTGACACGTAGATCGTGTCGACATCGCCGGCCAGGCTGGCCGACCCGAGCTTGCCGATACTCTGCGCCTTCGCCAGCGGAATGTAGATGTCCGGCGGATTGCCGCCCTCCGGTGCGCTGACAGTCCCGATGACCTTGAAGCTGGTGCCGCCCACGTCGACTGTGCTGCCGGCGCCGAGTTTGCTGGCGGCCGCGTAGCCCGAGTCGATGACCGCATCGGCGGCTGTCGCGTCGGCAGAGTTCAGGTCGGAGCCTGAGGTGAGCTTGCCCGCGCTCAGCGGCCCGAGCGACCGGTTAGCAAGATCCACGCCATCGACGGAAACCGTGCCGTAGCTGAAGCTGGAGGCCAGGCTGCCGCCGCCGCTGCCAACGGTGATCGACGGCACCGTGCCGTTGACCGTGACGTCGGTGAGCGTGAGCCCTCCGGCTGCGGCCGTCACATCCCGCTGCCTGGCCACCGTGGCCAGATCGCGGGAGCTGAGCACCCCGTACTGGCTCTCGAGCAGCTCATTTTCGTTGATGGTCGTGCCCGCCGCCACAGCCCCGTTCCTGATCGCCTTGATCTCCTGCCGGAACTGCACCGAGATGGCCGAACTCGTCCCCGCTGACGGCGGCTTGGTCACTGTGACGTCCGTGCCCACCCCGTACAGCGTGTGCAGCACGGTGGCCTGCGAGTTCTTGACCCCGTCCGACGCCGCGGTCACCGTGATCACGAGCCCGACCCCGAGCGCGAGGCCGAGCGCGATGAAGATCGCCTGGCGCATCCGGCGGCGCAGCTCGCGCCTGAGGTACGTAAAGAACATCGAGCCTCCTCTGGCAGCCCGTGCGCGCACGGGGGTAGCCGCCACGGGCACGGGCGCTGTTGTTGCGGATTCGGGAGCGATTGCGGGCAGTGCTGGTGCTGCCGGCGGCGGGCCGTCGCGGCGGCTCAGCTGCGACGGCCACCAGTTCCACCGGCCGAGCAGGACCGCCGCTGACGGGACGAGCAACGTGCGGACGATAAAGGTGTCCATCAGCACGCCCAGCGCCAGGCCCAGGCCGATCGCCTGGAGCTGGCCGCCCATGACCCCGCCGCCAGCGACCGCGAATACGCCGAACGTTCCGGCCAGGATCAGACCGGCTGAAGTGACCGTCGGCCCGGTCCGGCCAATGGCCCGGACCACGGCCTCCCGCAGCCCCAGGTGCCGGGCCTCCTCCCGGATCCGGGTCATGATCAGGATGTTGTAGTCCTCGCCGAGCGCGAGCAGGAAGACGAACATCAGGAACGGCAGGACGAAGACCAGCCCGTCCTGACCGCCGAGGTCGATGACCAGGAGCGTGGTGACGCCGAGCGCGGCCAGGTAGGACAGCACGACGCTGACGACGAGGTAGACCGGGGCAACCAGGCTGCGCAGCACGATCACCAGCAGCAGGGCGATCGCCAGCACCGCGACCGGGATGATCGTCGCGATATCGCTGTTCGCGGTGCTGCTGACGTCGTACAGGGCGGCGGCCTGGCCGGTAACCCCGCTGGCCACAGCGCCGGACCGGCGCGCGGCATCGGCCACAGCCATGCGGACCGCCGGCGTGGCGTCCATCGCTGGGGTGGACGTCTGGCTGCCGGCCCGCAGTCCGCCGAGGAACTGGACGATCTGCCCGTTCTGGCTGACGTACTGAGCGGATGCCCGGTAGGCGTCGTAGGTGCTGCGCGGTATCCGCAGGCCCGGAGGCTCGGCCAGCGGCAGGCCCTGCGGGCTGCCGAGCTCGGCGCGGGCCGCCGAATATGCGGCTGCCGTGAGGGTGCCGCCGTTGCCGTTGAGCGGGCCGGCCAGCTCGGCGAACAGCCCGGAGGCCCGCAGACTCTGCTCGGCCTCGGCCAACTCGCCTGAGTGCTGCCAGACCGGCGCGGGGTACTCCAGAACCAGCCGCGCCGGGTTCACCGCGAGCTGCCGGAAGTGGCCGGCGAGCAGGGCGTTGCCTGCTGCGGCGTCCGACCCGGCCGGGGCGGTGGCCGAGCGGTTCAGGCCCGCTGTCCGGTAGCCGAGCGCGGCCAGCGCCAGCGCGGCGAAGATCAGCACCCCCGCCCCCAGGGTGAGCAGCGGGCGGCGCACTGCGCGGCCGGCCGCCCGTCCCCAGATCCCGTCTTTAGTTTCAGAACGGTTCCCGGCGCCTGCCACACCGGGAAACGCGAACCTGGCCGCGACTGCAAGGAGCGCGGGCAGCAGGGTCAGCCCGGCCAGCAGCATCACCGCTATGCCAACAGCCAGCGGGACGCCGAGGTCGTGGTACAGCCCGAAGCTGGCGAACAGCAGCGTCAGCAGGGCGAGGATCACGGTGCCCGCGGATGCGGTGATCGACGCGCCGACCCGGGTGAGCGCGGCGGTCACGGCGGCGCGAGGCTCCGTTCCGTCCCTTAGTTCTTCCCGGAACCGGTAGGTGAGGAACAGGCCGTAATCGGTGCCCGCCCCGAGGATCAGAACGACCAGCAGCGTCTGGGTGACCGAGGAGATCTGCAGCCCGCTGGTGCCGAGGCCGGCGATGAGGCGCTCTGACGTCAGCAGGGCGACCACGCTGGGCAGGAATGTGATCGCCGCGGCGACTGGCGACCGCAGCACGATCAGCAGCAGCACGATGATGAACAGGATCGAGAAGATCCCGATCCGGCTGGTCGCCTTGTTGCCGCTGGCGTTGTTCGCGGCGTTGGTGGCGACATTTCCGGCTAGGTGCAGCTGCAGCCCGGCCGGGGCGTGGGCCTGGGGGAACGTGGCCTGCAGTGCGCTGACGACCTTCCGGAGCTGGGCCACGTTCTTGGCCGGCTCGCCGACAGTGACGGTGAACTGCACCGCCTTCCCGTCCGGTGAGATCGCGCTGCCGCCGGCCGATGTCACCAGGCTCCGCTTTGCCTGCGCGACCACGCCGCTCACGTGCTCGGCCAGCTTGGCCTCGCGGCTGACCGCCGCCAGGTCGGCCTGGGTCAGCGGGCCGTCCTGGCGGGCGGCGACGATTGTGATCCGGCTGCGGCTGGTGCTGCCGAGCACCGAGATCCCGAGTGACTGCGCCTCGACGCTCTTGGCGCTTGACGACAGGAACGCGGTGGTGTCGCTGTTGGCCTGGCTGCCGAGGCTGGGCAGCGCCAGGAACGCGCCGACCAGGACCACCGCCCAGACCGCGATGACCAGCAGCCGGAACCGGACAACGAGTGCGGCAAGGCCGGCGAAGAACCCGCGTGTCACGGCTTCTCCGTTGGCTCGGAGGCCCGGCCTGTTTCCCAGGGTCGGGCCTCCGGCCCTGCGGGGGGCTCCGGGGGGTCGTCCCCCGGGGCCAGCACGGAACGGGCTGCCCGGGCCCGGGCGGCGCACATGACCCAGCCAGCGGCGAGGATCACGATCACGATTAGCAGTGCTATGAAGATCAGCAGCCTGATGCCGCCGCCCTTGCCGCCGGCGGCCAGAGTGGTCACCGCGATCTCATGCATGTGCGCCTCCGTGGGCCGGTCCGAAATCCGGGTCCCATCGTTGGCGCCGCCGTGGCTGGAGTCGTCAGCCCGGCGAACCGAGTTTTCCTGCTGCCCAGGCTTTACCGCGGCCGGCGGGCTGCGTCCGGGGATGTACTCCGCGATGTACCTAGCGGGGCGTCACCAGGCCGGCCTGGTAGGCGAGCACCACGAGCTGGGCCCGGTCCCGGGCGGCCAGCTTGGTCAGGATCCGGCTGACGTGAGTCTTGGCCGTGGGCACGCTCATCACCAGGCGGCCGGCGATCTCGGTGTTGGACAGGCCGTTAGCGATCAGCACGAGGACCTCGCGCTCGCGGGCGGTGAGCTGGGCGAGCGCGCCCGGCGGTGGCCGCAGCGGGTCAGGCTGACGTGCGAAGTGCTCGATCAGCCGGTGGGTGACGTTCGGCGCCAGCAGCGCCTCGCCAGCAGCGACCACACGGATAGCGGACAGCAGCTCCTCGGGCGGCCGGTCCTTGAGCATGAACCCGCTCGCGCCTGCCCGCAGCGCGCCGAACACGTACTCGTCCAGGTCGAACGTTGTCAGGATCAGCACCCGCGGCGGCGGCCCGGTTGCGGTGATCTGCCTGGTCGCCTCGATGCCGTCGAGCAGCGGCATGCGGATGTCCATCAGCACCACGTCGGGAGCTGTCGCCCTGGCGACCGCGACGGCCTCGGCACCGTCGGCCGCCTCGCCCAGTACGGCCAGGTCCGGCTCCGACTCGATCAGCAGGCGGAACCCGGCCCGGACGATGGCCTGGTCATCAGCCACGACCACGCCGATGGGCACCTAGGCCACCCGGTCGGCTGCTGGCCCGGGTACCGGTAGGAACGCCTCGACCCGGAACCCGCCGCCGGGAAGCGGCGCGGCGTCCAGCGTGCCGCCGAACGCCGCGGTGCGCTCCCGCATGCCCACAATCCCGTGCCCGCCAGCGCGGCCAGTCCGCACGGGTACGCCGGCCTGGCCCGCTGTCGGTGACCGTGATCGCCACCCCGTCGGTGCGAGCGCACACCCGCACCTCGGCCTGGGCCCCGGGCGCGTGCTTGACCACGTTGGTAAGTGCTTCCTGGACGATCCGGTACGCGGTCAGGCTAGCGGCCGGCGTCAGCATCGCGGCGTCACCGCTGACGTCCAGGTCCACTAACATGTCCGCAGAACGCATGGCTGCGGCGAGCTCCCCCAGCTCGCTGATCCCCGGCACAGGGGCGAGGCTCGGCTTTTCGGTGTCGTCGTCGCGCAGCAGCCCGAGGATGCGCCGCACCTCCCCGACCGCGGTCCTGCCGCTCACCTCGACCGCCCTCAGCGCCCGGAGCGCCTCGGCGGGCCGGTCGGCCCCGACCTTGCGGCCGACACCAGCCTGGATCGTGATCATGCTCAGCGTGTGCGCCACCACGTCGTGCAGTTCCCTGGCGATCCGCACCCGTTCCTCCCGGGCCGCCAGCTGCCCTCGCTCTGCCTCGGCCAGCCGCTGCTGCTCGGCCTGCTCAGCCAGCCCGGCAAGGTACCGGCGGCGTTCCCGCACGCTGTCGCCGACGAACCACATCGCGGCGCACACCACGAGGCTGCGGACCCAGTCGACCTGGCGAGCGGAGCTGGCCGCGGCGGCCAGCACGCCGGCGGCGAGCACCAGCTCGGCCGCGACGAGCAGTGCGACCGCGAGAGGCCGGCGGTAGCGGGAACCCGCCATGTAGGCGGCCATCCCGAGCACCACGCTCGCGAGGTTGGGCAGCCGGCCCAGCGCTGTCAGCCCGCAGCAGCCCACGGTGACAACGGCGAGCACAGGAACCGGCCAGATCCGCCGCAGCGCCACCGGCGCCGTGGCCGCCACGCCCAGCGCGGCAGTGACCGACGAGGGCGTGTGGAAGCGGACGCCGTGACGGAACCCGAGAAACACCGCCGCGGTCCCCACCGCGGCCGCGGCGCAGTCGATAGCCAGCCACTGCCCGCTGCTCAGCCGGTAGGCCAGAGGCGGGCGCGGCACGCCACTGGCATCGTCCACGACAGCCACGATCCGACAGTAATCCTGAACATCGCTAACCGCGTCCGCCCCCGGTCGCAGGCCTGCTACATCCAGGGATGTAGCAGGCCTGCCCGGAGCGCCAACGGGCTCCAAAGCGCCCGGAGGCAAGCGAGGGCAGAAAACACTGCCCGGCACGTCAGGCGGCCCGGTGCGCCATGGTTTCCTTGGACTCCCGCGGCTGCGGGATGGTGCGCAGCAGGCCGTGCGAGGGGCCCCGGCGAAGAGCTGCGTGCGACGCCGACCTTGTGTGGCGAGACCGCCGTGCCTGGCGGGCCAGCCGCGCGGCGGCGGCCGTCGACCGCATTTCCCGGTTGTGCTCCTCTGCGATCAGCTGCAGCAGGTACGGGTGCGCGTACATGGTTCCTCCTCGAACTGAGGGCCGGGTCTCGGCCCGCATGATCGAGGTTCGCCGTAAGGCACCATCGCCCGCATCGGGCGTATGCCTTATCTCTGGCACGGCGGGCGCCTTAGCCGGTGCAGCGCCCGCCAGGGGCGGGCTAAGCCCTTGTGCGCCATGCGCTGCGCGCTGGGCGAAGTCAAGGACAAAAACCCGCGTTCCCGCCTATCTGCGGCACTTAATATTCAGATCGTGCAGGTGCAGCCCGACGCGGCCAGGCCAGGTGTCCCGGTCATCGCCGTCGGCCCCAGGCCGCTGGCGGCGCGGCAGCTTCCGGCCGGGCTGACCGGGGGAAGCGGGTTCGTCGGAAGACAAGCTGAGCTAGCCGAACTGTCGGCGCTGATGGATCAGACAAGGGCTGACGGCACGGCGGCGATCTCGGCGGTCTCCGGGACAGCCGGGGTGGGCAAGACCGCGCTGGCAGTGCACTGGGCTCAGCAGGTCGCGGCGGAGTTCCCTGACGGACAGTTCTATCTGGACCTCCGGGGTTTCGGGCCGTCGCGCGCGCCGGTAGAGCCTGCCGAATCCGTCAGCGCGTTGCTCCATGCTCTCGGCGGGTCGCCGGAGAAAATTCCCGGCAACCCGGATGCGCGGGCACGGCTCTATCGCAGCCTGCTGAATGGCAAGCGGGTGCTGCTGGTCCTGGACAACGCTTCCTCCGAGGAACAGGTCCTCCCGCTGCTGCCCGCCGAACCTGGCTCCCTGGCGATCGTGACCAGCCGCGACCGCCTCGCCGGGCTAGCCGACGTCGGGGCCAGGATGATCGCCCTCGAGGTGCTGACCGAGCTTCAGGCCAGCGCCCTCATGGCGGCCAGTCTGGGACCGGAACGCCTGGCCGCGGAGCCAGCAGCGGTAGCCGAACTCACCAGGCTGTGCGCCGGGCTGCCGCTAGCCGTCGCCATTGCCACGGCTGAGGTTCGCTCCCGTCCTGAGTTCGCCCTGGCCATCCTGGCTGCGGAGCTGCGCGACACTGCTGGGCGGCTCACCGCGGCTGACGCTGCCGACCTGGCTCCGGGTGTGCGAGCCGTGCTCGCCTGGTCGCGGGCGAATCTGACCCCAGCCGCTGCGGAGATGTTCCGGCTGCTGGGACTGCACCAGGGCCCCGATATCACCGCCCCGGCCGCCGCCAGTCTGGCGGACACCTCTCTCTCGCAGGCGCGCGATCTGGTGAGCGAGCTCACCGGCCGCCAGTTGCTGACCGAGCCCGTCCCGGGCCGCTACGCGCTGCACGATCTGATCCGTTCCTATGCCGCCGAGCAAGCCGCAGCCATGGACGACGCGGAGGCCGGCCGCGCCGCGCTGGCCCGGGTGCTGGACCACTACCTTCACACCGCGCACACCGCCGCCTTGCTGCTGAACCCGTCACGGGAGATCGACCTGGCCCCGGCCAAGGACGGAATCCCGGGCGAGCACCTCGCCGACTACCGGGAGGCGCTGGCATGGTTCGAGGCCGAGCGGCATGCGCTGCTGTCCGCCGTCACCGTCGCCGCCGATGCCGGCTTCGGCGTTCATGCCTGGCAGATCGCCTGGACGATGACCGACTTCCTGAACCGGCGCGGGTTCTGGCTCGACCTGGCCGCGATCAGCCGCGTCGCGCTGGCAGCCGCTACCCGCCTCGGCGACGTCGCCGGCCAGGCCACCGCCAGCCGCATGGTCGCGTTGACCAGTGCCAGGGCAGGTGACTACGACCAGGCTCGTGCTTACCTGACGGACTGCCTGAGCCTGTGCCGGCAGGCTGGCAACCGTGCTCTGGAGGCACGCGTCTACCAGACCCTGGGATGGGTGAGCGCGCAGGAAGACCGCTATTTCGACTCCCTTAGCCACGTCCAGCAAGCCCTGGCCCTGTTCCGGGCCATCGGCAACCGGGCCGGGGAGGCCCTGGCGCTGAACAACATCGGTTACTGCCACCTTCGTCTCGGAGACCGCCGCCTGGCCCGGACGTTCTGCGAGCAGGCCGTGCTTATCCAGCGCGAAGGGGGCAGCAGGCACGGCGAGGCCATCGCGCTGGATAGCCTCGGCGAGGCCGAGCACCAGCTGGGCCGTCACGCTGAGGCCATCGAGTGCTATCAGCGCGCGATCGGCCTTTTCCGGGATCTCGGCGAGCGCTACGGGGAGGCTGAGGTTCTGGTTCACCTCGGCGATGCCCTGGTCGCCGAGGACCGGCAGCAAGCGCGCGACGCCTGGCTGCAGTCGGTGGCAATCCTCGATGACCTGCGCCATCCGCTCGCGAGCCAGGTCCGGCGCAAGCTCAGCAGCGCATCAGCGGAGTCGCGGACGCCCCCGGCCTGATCGGGTGCGAAAGCCCCGTCCCGGCGCGGTGTCCCGCTCGAGCAGCTGACGGCAGCTGGCGGATACCAGCCGGCCCCGCCGAATTCTTGTCGCAGATGGCGGCTGCTTGTCAGCCGGCGGCCGATCCGGAGCTCTGCCCGAAGACGTAGGCAGCGCCATCACCGACGCTGTCAGCCCCGATGAGCAGGCGGCTGTCGTCCAGGGCTACGGACTGGCCGAAGCGGCCATTCACCACTCGCTTGCTCGAGGTCAGCACCTGCTGCAGCGGCCATCCTCCGACCCCGCTGGCGCGAAAGACGTACACGGCACCCCGCGCCTTGTCCTGCTGACTGGCTCCGACCAGGATCTCCGGGCCCAGCGCGGCCACTGAATATCCGAACCCACCCGGCCTGGCCGGGAGCAAGCTAGTCCCCTCTGCGTACCCGCTGGCCGTCGGCACGAATACGTATGCTGCGCCGTGGCCCGGGTTCTCGATGTTTCCCCCGGTCGCACTCATGATCACGTCGCGTCCGGTGACGGCTACCGCCCGTCCGAACAGATCCCCGCCCTGGCTGCCGGGTATACGCAGCTGGGCGACCTCGGTCCAACCGCCAGCTGAGCCCTGCCGGTAGACGAATCCTTCGCCCGGCTGCCGACTCCCGTTTCCGGTGCCCAACGCAGGGGCGCCGACCGCCGCTGTGGAACCATCGAGACCGACTGACAGGCCAAACGCCAGTCCTGCCTTCGCCTGCGGCGGTATCAGCTCCGCCGTCTGCCGCCATACGCCGGCAGACTTGGCAAACGCGTAGACGGCGCCCCTCCAGTCGTCACGGGCAGGGTCTCCCACCAGGATGCCCGATGTGGATATTGCCACCGAGAACCCGAAACTGTTACCGCGCACCCCATCGGATGGTTTCAGCACAGCAACCTGCGACCAGGCCCCGGCCGCAGACCGCTGGAACACGAAAGCGCAGCCAGCCCCCCACGATCCCACCACGACTGTGCTGCCGGCCAAGCCGACCGACTGTCCGAAGGAAGAGGTCGACGGGCCGGAACTGCCGCGCAGCACCGCGCTCATGGCCCAATGACCCGCGCTGCCGCGATCGAAGACGTACACGTTGCCACCATGGGGACCGGTCTCATCAGGAGCCGAAACCACAGCGGTGTCCCTCTGGATCGCAGTCCAGACTCCGAAATGACCACCGTCATCCGGCGGCATTCCGTCCGTCAGCTGCGCCTGCTGGAGCCACGGACTTCGCTTTGCGGTCACGGCTGCTGCTGACGTCGCTGGCAAAGCGACAGCCACTGCCAAGCCCACGGCACCGAACACCATCCATAACGGCATATTCTCTCCAGCCCGATAGAAATCACCGCAGAACGATTGCACTGGCCATGACCGATCCTGTCAGCACGGCGAGGGTGCCGGGCCCGCGCTAAGGCGAAACAGCGAACCTGCCGAGACCGCTACTGGCTGTCCGGGGCAGGTGACGACAGCACCTCTGTCTGCGCGGTGCCGCCCGATTCGTCATCCATCGTGACGACGATCAGCTGCCGCCCGGTCCAGGCCAGGCTGGCATTGGTCAGGTCAGGGACCGGGCAGCTCGCCAGATCGGTCCAGGCACCGGTCGAAGGGGCGAAGGCGGCCGCTGCGCCTGCCGGCGGGCGAGGGCTGGCGCCGGCCGTGGTGGCGAACACCACCATCGCCGACCCGGTCCACACGGCCGGCCCGGAGCCCCCGGAAAACTTCTCCGGCAGGTAGGTCCACGTCCCGGACGAGGGGTCGAACCAGGCGCCATCGAAGAAGTCCTGAGCCGGGCACGAGACGCCCGGCGGGCAGCTGCTGCCGCCGAGGAAGAGGAGCCGGCCGCCGGTGGCGGCAGCGGTGCCGAACGAGAAGCCGTCGTCCTGCTGGCCGTGAGGTGTCCCGGGCAGCTCACCGGGAAGGGAGGTCCAGGCCTGGTTTCCGGGAACCCATGAGTAGGCGCTGAAACGATAGCCGCTGGCAGTAATGCCGTTGACCGCAGGCGGCCGGCTCGCGACCCAGGTGATGACCTCGCCGCCGGTCCATTCGGCCCCGACGGCGTAGGGCTGCCAGCCGGCGACGCCAGGCAGTGCTGGCACCGTTGTCCACGAGCGGGTGGCCGGGTCGAAGGCGGCACCCGCCCCGGGCTGGATCACGACCATCTGAGCGCCGGTCCACACGATCGTCTGCAGGTCGTCAATGGCGGCCGGCAGCGGAGCGGCCGGCAGCATTGTCCAGGTCCGGCTGGCCGGATCGTAGCTTGCCCCGTTCATGAGCAGCGAGAGGCTCCCGTTCCCGCCGCCCCAGAACAGCGCCCTGGTCCCGGTCCAGACGGCGAAGGCGCCGTCCCGCGGTGACAGCGGGGAGGCCGGCATCGGGGTCCAGGCGCGGGTCACCGGGTCATACGCTGCGCCGTCGCCGGCCTCCTGCCCACGGTCGCCCACTCCGCCCCAGATGAGAAGCTCGGTACCAGTCCACACCGATGCCTGCGAGGACCGAGGGGAAAGCGGCGGGGCGGGGGCAGCCCACCAGGTGAACCTGGCCAGGCTCTCCGCTGTCGCCTGCGCGCTGCCGCAACCCGGTGGCTGAGCCGAACAGGCCCACGACGCGGCCGTCGTGGGCACCGGGGATGGCGACTTCGCCGGGCTAGCACACCCGGCAACGACGAGGACGGCACCGGCCCCCGCGATGACACGGTGTCTCATGCCGTCTTTGACGGCGGCTAGCCACGGGCGGTTCCCGGCCATAAGGCGCGGATCACCCACCGGGGTGACCCGCAGGACATATCTGCTGTTCACGCGCGCCCGAGCCGGCCACCGGCGCGGCAACGCAGCCGTACCTAACGGCGGCTCGGTGCGGTCGGCGCTCAGGCCGTACGGACTATACGATATGTAGTACTTATGCTATCTTCCGAGGCATGAATGATGTACTAGACGTCCGTGATCTGCGGATGCGGTACGGCAAAACCGACGTGCTCAACGGGGTCAGCTTCGCGGCGCGCCGTGGCGAGGTGCTCGCCCTGCTCGGGCCGAACGGCGCGGGCAAGACCACCACGATCGAGATCCTCGAGGGCTTCCGCATTCGCTCGGCGGGCGAGGTCAGCGTGCTCGGCACCGACCCCGCGCGCGGCAATGAGGCGTGGCGGGCGAGGACCGGCGTCGTACTGCAGTCCTGGCGTGACCACGCGAAATGGCAGGTCCGTGAGCTGCTCGCGCACCTGGGCCGCTACTACGCGCCGTATTCCACGGCGAGCGTCACGCGCCCCTGGGACGCCGATGACCTGCTGGAGATCGTCGGGCTGACCCCACACGCGCGCAAGCGCGTGCGCAACCTGTCCGGCGGGCAGCGGCGCCGCCTCGACGTGGCGATCGGCATCGTGGGGCGGCCCGAGCTGCTGTTCCTCGACGAGCCGACGGCCGGCTTCGACCCCGAGGCCAGACGCGACTTCCATGACGTGGTGCACCGGCTCACCGACCTCGAGGCGACCACGATTCTGCTCACCACGCACGACCTAGACGAGGCGGAGCGGCTCGCGGACCGCATCCTGATCCTGGCCGGCGGCACGATCATCGCGGACGGCTCCGCCGATGAACTGGCCCGCGCGATGGCGGGCCAGTCCGAGGTGCGGTGGAGCCGGGACGGGCAGCGGTTCGTGCACGCGGCGGACGACGCGACGGCGTTCGTCAGGGAGCTGTTCCGGCAGTACGGCGAGTCGATCGAGGATCTGGAGGTACGCCGGGCCACCTTGGAGGACACGTACATGGCACTGGTCCGCCAGGCGGAGCACGGTGCGCCGCGCAGGCTCACGGCGGTGGCGGCATGAACCCGGCGCTGGTGGCGACGCGAGCGGGCCTTTCCCGCGGCTGGATCGAGTTCAAGCAGACCCTGACCACACGGAGTGACCTGCTCGGCATCCTGATCCCGATCGGCGGCCTCCTCGCCGCGATGATCTGGACCCGGCACACGAACGTGCCGGGAACGCACTTCTCGCTGGGCACCACAATGCTGGTCAGCGTGCTCGGCCTGAACGTCGTATTTTACGGAGTCGTCACTATGGGCGACCTGATCGTGGTCGAACGCGAAGACGGCACTCTGCTGCGGGCCAAGGCCATCCCGAACGGCATGATCGGCTACCTGCTCGGCAAGATCGTCAACATCTCCGGGCAGACGGCGTTCGTTTTCGCGGTCACGCTGCTCGCCGGCGCTTTCCTGTTCACCGGCCTGGCGATCGGCAGCCCCGGTAGCTGGCTGACGCTGGCCTGGGTGCTCGTGCTCGGGCTGCTCGCCACGTTGCCACTTGGCGCCATGCTCGGGTCGCTGTTTCCCAGCCAGCGCAGCGCCGGGCCCTGGTGGCTGCTGACGCTGAGCGCGCTGGCCGCGATCTCCGGCATCTTCTACCCGATCACTCACCTGCCGGTGTTCCTGCAGTGGACCGGGCAGGTGTTCCCGATGTACTGGCTGGGGCTCGGGATGCGTTCGGCGCTGCTGCCGCACGCGATGGCGGCGGTGGAAGTCGGCCATTCGTGGCGCCACCTGGCCACGTTCGGCGTCCTGTCCGCGTGGGCGGTCGCGGGCCTCGTGCTGGCGCCGGCAGTGCTGCGGCGGATGGCGCGCCGTGAGTCCGGCTCGGCCGTCGCCGCCCGCCGCCAGAAGGTGCTGGGGGCCCATGAGTGAGGCCATCTACAACCGGATCGCCATGCTGCGGGCCGAGCGCGGGATCTCCCGGCGCAAGCTGGCCGACGCACTCGGGGTGCACTACCAGACGGTCGGCTACCTGGAGCGCGGCGAGTACAGCCCGAGCCTGCACCTCGCGCTGCGAATCGCCGCGTACTTCGAGGTCCCGGTCGAGGTGATCTTTTCCACCGAGCCGTTCCCCCGGCTAGGCACAGCCGCGACTGCTTAACGACTATCCAGCGTCCGGACACAGGCCCAGGCGATCCTTACGGTGGGAGATGGCGGCGGCTTCGCTGCGGTGCTGAGGCCGGTGGAAGGCGCCGGCAGCCTTGCGGGCTGGCTGCTGGTGACCGGTCACAAGAGCGGGGATAGGGAGGCCTCCCCAATCCGGCATGGCCGATGCGCAGTCATAAGAGGTGCATAGGTCCTTACACCGTCCGGCAAAAGGGGGACGCCATGCACCTTCCCACTCGCTCTCCGAGGCGACTCATCGGCGCGGCCGCGATAGCGTGCGCCACAGCGCTGATCCCGGCGGGCGCGCTCGCCGCCACATCCTCACCCCAGGCACCAGCGGCCGCGGCGAGCGCGCCCAGGTGCGCAACATCCGGGCTGGTGGTCTGGATGGACACCTTTGGAAACGGCGCCGCGGGCACTGTCTACTACACCCTTGAGTTCACCAACCTGTCCGGGCATGCATGCACGCTCCACGGCTCGCCCGGGGTGTCCGCGGTCAGCCTCAGCGGCCGCCAGCTCGGCAGCCCGGCAGGCGGGGACTACTCCGGCAACGTGCCCGCGGTCATGCTAGCCAGCGGACGGACCGCTTACGCGCGGCTGGCCTACAGCGACGTGATCACCGGCAACAACTTCTGCACGACACTCGCTGCGGGCCTGCGTGTCTACCCGCCGAACCAGTTCGCGTCCAAGGTGATCCCGTACCCGATCGCTGCGTGCACGCGCAGCGGGCTGGTCTTCATGAATGTAGGGCCGGTGCAGGCAGCGCCGCCGCCTGGTTCGGGGCTCTGACGTCACCGCGTGGCGGTAGCCGCGCAGATCGGGGACACGACAGCGCCCCGCTGGCCGCCGCCAGCGGGGCCCTGTGCCCGTGGTCGCGATCGCTCGCTTCTGCCGCCAG
Organism: uncultured Actinomycetota bacterium; assembly: GCA_963815375.1. Classification (GTDB taxonomy): domain Bacteria; phylum Actinomycetota; class Actinomycetes; order Streptosporangiales; family Streptosporangiaceae; genus JASHPR01. The sequence continues at coordinate 2,022,619 of CAWFGX010000001.1, forward strand.
CAGGGAGCCGCCAGTGCGTTTTAGGTTGCCTGGGCCAGGATGAGGCTGTGCCCGCTGTCGCCTTCGGGGATGTGGCGGTACCAGATGGGGGTGAGCTGAGCTGCTGGCAGCCAGCGCAGATAGGAACCGGTGTCCGCGTGATCCCAGAACATGTCGGCGCCGAGGTAGGGCTCGGTTCCACTCCATCTGCGGGCCCCGACAATAGCCAGGAAATAACCGCCCGGGCGGATCCACTCGCGCACGCGGGGGAACAGTGCCTGCTGGTCAGCGAGCGGTACGTGGATCAGGGCGTAGAACGAAACAACGGCGTCGACGCTGCCAGGCCGCAGACTCAACGCTGTCATGTCAGCCTGTACGAACCAGGCCGCGGGAACGAACTGGTGAGCGCGGCGGAGCTGGACGGCCGAGAAATCCACGCCGAGCACCCGCAGACCGTGGCCGGCCAGCTCACGGGTTGCCGGAATCCCCGCTCCGCAGCCCAGATCCACGACCCGGGCACCGGATGGCAGCCGGCCAGCCAGTTCAGCTGTCCAGCCCGCATAACGGCTCACGTCCTCGGCGGACGAAGCGGCCGCGGCACCATCGTCGCTCCGGTATGCCATCGAGATGATGTCGTAGCCGCGGCGGACAAGGTCACGCTGCCGGGCCCGCTCGGCCACATCACCGGAATCCGCCATCGGCCCATCCTGCCAGTCAGAATGCGAGCGACAATCAGCTCCGGCCGGGCGGACTATCCAGCAGATGACCGGCCCGCCGCTCGATCTTGCTGCGCACAGCGCGGCGAAGTTGCTTATGCAGGCTCGGATCCATGCCTTCCGCGGCGAAGACTGCGTCGGTGAATGCGTCCAGATCGCGGGGCGGAGCGTTCATCAGCATGTCGTACTCAGCCGTCTGGCCGCAGAAACCGAGCTCAACGCACAGCTCTTCAAGCAGCCAGCACACCTCGGACTCAAATGTCTTCCTGGCCGCCATGACGTCATAGTCCCATTGCCGCAGGCCTCAGCGGCGAGCAGGCATGCGGGCGTCAGGCGCGGACCGCAGAGCCCTCGGCGGGCGCGGCGGTGGGTTCGGCCGGACGCGGGGTCCGTTCCCGGGTGGCCAGGTACAGCCGCAGTACGAAGATCCATAGCAGGACGGATGAGGCGACGTGCACCCAGACCAGGCCGGCCTGCAGGTGGTTGAAGTACTGCGTGTAGCCGATGATCCCCTGAATTCCCAGTCCGACGAGGACCAGCCAGCCGAAGCGGACCGCCTGCCGGGGCGCGGGGGAGAACCGGAGCCCGATCACCAGCGCGACCGCTAGCGCGCCGATGAACCAGCCGATGTCGGCGTGCAGCTGGGTGACGTTCTCCAGCGAGAAGTGGAACCGCGGGACCGTCGTGCGGTGCCCGTGCGCGTCGACTGTCGTGCCGGCCAGCGGCCCGGTGCCGGTCACCACGGTGCCGGCCGCGAGCATCAGCGCCGTGACGCCCACGAGCAGCGCCGCCTGCACCCGCAGATCCGTCCGGACCAGGGGCCGCGCCGGCCCGGAGCCCTCTGACACCCGCACGTGCAGCACAACCGCGACCGCCAGAATCGCCGAGGACAGCAGGTAATGCAGGGACACCAAGGCCGGGTTCAGCCGGCTGAGCACGAGGAGCCCGCCGACCACCGCCTGCACGACGACGCCCAGCGGCAGCGCGGCCGACAGCCAGACCAGGTCGCGGCGGCGTTGCCCGTCCGGCCTATAGCACAGGCAGGCGATGAACGCCAGGCCGGCGATCGCGGCGAGCGGGAAGTTCAGCAGCCGGTTGCCGAACTCGATCGCGGTGTTCAGCGTGGTCTGCCCGGTGCTGTGCGCGGCGGCCACGCTGGTCTTCGTGCACTGCGGCCAGTCCGGGCAGCCGAGCCCGGACGACGAAAGCCGGACCGCCTCTCCGGTGGCGATGATGACGGCATTGGCGATCACAGCGGCCAGCGCGAACCCGCGCACCGACGCCTGAGTCGGCCGCAGCACCGGGGCCGCAACACGGGTAAGCCAGGAAGACACGCGCCCCATCGTAATGAACGTTTTTCATCCTGATCTTGGGCGCATGAGCACGCACACCAGCACAGGTGCCGAGGGTGAGATCTGCTCAGCTGAGCGACGAACTCGCTGCCCGTAGGTCTTCCAGGGCGGTGGCGGTGTAGGGCGCAAGTCCTCCCTCGGTGTCGTCGTGGGCCGCCAGCCACTCGGAGTAGCCCCGTTTGAACGCGAGGACGCCCATCTCGCCTGCAAGGTGTGCGATCGGGTCCGGCACGCCCCGTGCCTTGAGAGCATTGGTCATTGCTGCTGCGAGGCCCACGCTCTTGAGGGCGTCGCGCTCCTGCAGCTCGGTGCTGGCTGCGATCGCTGCCTTCAGGCGGGGGCCGAGCTCGCGGTTCATCGGGCCCATCGCGCTCGACGCCCGCTCGAGCCCGGCCGCGACCGCCTCGAGCGGGCTGGCGATCTGCGGCGCCTCGGCGATCCCCTCGGCCAGCAGCCGGCTCAGCACTTCTTGCCCGGCCACGAGGAGCTCGCGCTTGTCCGAGAAATGCCGGAAGAAGGTGCTCTTGGTGACCCCGGCGCGCTCAGCGATCTGCGCGACCGTCGTGGCGTCGTATCCCTGCTCGGTGAACAGGTCCACCGCAGCCACGACCATCCTCTCCCGCGCGCCAGGTTCCCATCGGGCCATGAGCCCATCCTAGGTGATGCGACCTTTGTCCCATCGCCTGCTACAGTGATGGGACAAAGCTCCCGTCACTTCCGAGGAGAACCTCATGCAGGTCTTCGTCACCGGCGGCACCGGGCTGATCGGTACCGCCGTCGTCGCCGAGCTGCTCGGCAACGGCCACACCATCCTGGGCCTCGCCCGTTCCGACTCGTCCGCGACGGCCCTCCAGACCGCCGGCGCACAGACCATTCGCGGCGACCTCGCCGATCTGCGCGTGCTCCGCGCCGGCGCCGCTGATGCCGACGCGGTGATCCACCTGGCTTTCGCCAACGACTTCAGCAGCCCCGCCGCCGTCGCTGCGGCGGTCGCCGAGGAGGGCGCCGCGCTTGCAGCCCTGGGCGAGGAACTCACCGGCAGCGGCCGCCCCCTGATCACAGTCTCGGGTACGCCCTACGTCCCGGGCCGCGCCTCCACCGAGGCCGACCCGCTGCCGACCAACGGGCCGGTCGGCGGCCGCAGCCGCTCTGTCACGGCGGCCCTGGACCTGGCCTCACAAGGAGTCCGCAGCGCGGCCGTCCGCATGCCGCGCACGGTCCACAACGAAGGCAGGGGCGGATTCGCCGGCCTGCTGACCCACATGGCCCGCCGCAGCAAAGTGTCGGGCTACCCAGGCGATGGCACCCAGCGCTGGCCGGCCGTGCACGCGCTTGACGCGGCCGTCCTCTTCCGGCTGGTCCTGGAGAAGGCACCGGCCGGGACCGCGTGGCACGCCGTCAGTGACGAGGGCGACGCCGTGCGCGACATCGCCACGGTCATCGGCAGGCGGCTGGGGCTCCCGGTCGAAGCGATACCGCAGGAGACCTTCGGCCCGCTGGGACCCATCTTTGCGACCGACCAGCCCTCATCGAGCGCCTACACCCGGCAGACACTCGGCTGGGAGCCAAGTCACCCAGGCCTGCTGGAGGATCTGGAGAACATCCAGCCCTGACCCACTCGCAGCGCAGCGCCGGCACTGGCTGAAAGCGCCCCTCATCTTCTGCCGCGACTGGGCGCGTGCTGGTCAAGTGCCTGGTGATGATCGCGGATCACGGCGCAGTGGGTGGTCAGCGGGGACTTCGACGAGGACGATCCGAACACCGTCCGGGTCCTCTATCCACATCTCGGCCAGTCCCCAGGGCTCGGTTACAGGCTCACGCAGGATGCGAACGCCTGCCGCTGTCAGCCGCTCATGCTCAGCACTGATATCCCGCACCTGGAGCCAGAGCATCATCGCATGGCCGGGGCTGCCGTCTGAGTGACCGGAGACCTCCAGAAAGCCCGGGCCCAGAAAGAAGACCACCCCAGGATCGGCCGGCGGCCCAAACTCGCGGTAGATCGCCAGGCCCAGCACATCCCGATAGAACTGACGGCTTCGGCCCAGGTCGGCAGGGCGCAACAGAAGCCGGCTGGTCAGCACCTCCACACTGCCATCTTCCCAGCCCGGGTGCTGACGGCCGCCTGGGGAGGTCTCCCCGAATCCGGCGAGGCTGCTGCGGAGTCATAACAGGCGCATAGGTCTTTTCATCGTCTGACAAAGGGGGACCCCATGCGCCTTCCCACTGGCTACTCCCGACTGACCGGCGCGGCTGCAGTCGCGGCGACGTTGATGATTCTGGCATCAGGCTGTGCCGCCGGGGCGCAGCACCAGGCGAGCGCCACCGGAGCCCGGCCGCAGCAGACCACGGCGACCGTAGCTCCCAGCCCACTCGCGCCGGCACCATCGACCAGCACGCCCGCGCCGGCACCATCCACCAGCCAGCCGCGCCGGCGCCGGCCACGAATTCCGCCCCCGCCCCGGCACCCGCCTACACCGGACCGCACTTCACTACTCCCCAGGCGGCGATGACCTACCTGGCCGACGCCTATAACAGTGACAACACAACGGCCATGCACACGGTGACAGACGCGCCAGCGTTCACGTCGTTGCAGGCCATGCGCTTGTCAGATGTCCACCTGCAGCTCGTGTCGTGCACGCCGAGGCAGCAAGGAGACTACGTGTGCACCGTGCAGTACAACGGCCCGGACAGCAGCAGCCAATCCGGCGATCACGCGGCGATGCTCATTGCGGCGCCAGCACTGAACCCAGGCTGGTACATGTACCGGTTCATCTCCGGCTGCGATTGACCCGCCCGGCGCCCGCCCCTGATGGGTCTGCCGTTTAGCCCGGCGCGAGCCGCTTGGCTACCTGGCCCATCAGCGGCGAGCCGAGCGACTCCTGCACGCACCTGGCGAACAGCCACAGCCGCACCCGGCCTGTGTCGAGCCCGGCAAGCCCGGCCATCCGCGCCGCAAGCCCCGCCGGGTCGGCTGTGAGCCTGTCATCGCAGTTGATCATGTACTGCAGCACGTCGTATGCGGGGTCGCCGACGTACGGCTTCGGATCGATGACCAGCCACGGCTCCCGTCGGGCGGCCAGGATGTTCTCAGCGTGCAGGTCGGTGCACAGCAGCGCCTGCCGGTCAGCGGTCCCTGGCAGGGCACGGAACATCGCGATGCCCTCACGCGCGAGCCCGGGATCGATCCTGTCGCCGGTGCCCGGGTACTCCTCCTCGAACCTGTCGGCCCACTGCGCGCACATCTCGCTGAGGGGCCGGAACGCCACCCCCGCGGGCGACTGTTCCCACAGCCGCCGCAGCAGCCGGGCAACCACCAGGTCCTGCTCAGGTTCCGGGAGGACCCGGGCAAGCTGCGTTCCTGGCAGGCACCGTTCCAGCAGCAGCGCGGTCCATGCCTGTGCCTGATGCGAGGCGTGCAGCCAGACGGTTCCGTTCCCGTTCCACAGCCGCAGCCCGGCTGCCTCATCCCGTTCTTCGCCGCTGGGGAACCGGAAGCCGACCTTGAGCACCAGCTCGCGGCCGTCCCGGCCTCCTGCCGGTGCCACCCATGCGCACTGGCCGCCCGGCTGGAACGGCTCTCCGACCCGCAGCGACCACCGGTCTGCGAGGCCGGCCACGATCGCCGGCAGTTCCCCGAGCCAGCCGCGCAGCTCGTCATCGCAGCGTGCGGTCGCTGCGAGCAGCTCGGGCACACCGAACCCCGGCATGACCGGAACATCGCAGGCAGCCAGCCGCCGAGTCAAGCGGTTAATACCCGGATGACACAGCCTCCCTGGGCCGCTAGCGTCCTGCCCGTGGCCAGCCTCATCAAGACAGTGTCCTTCGACGCCGCGGACGCTCTGGCGCTCGCCAGGTTCTGGGCCGCCGCCCTCGGCTCGGACGTGGACGAGGACTCCACCGCCGACAAGGCGTTCGTGGAGGCGGCAGGGTGGGGCGGCCCGAACATGTGGTTCAACCGCGTGCCCGAGCCCAAGACGGCCAAGAACCGGATGCACTTCGACCTGCGCGCCCCTGGTGCCGTCGACGACGAGGTGGCCCGGCTGGAAGGGCTTGGCGCCAGCGTGCTGCGGCGGCACGGCCATAGCACCGAGATGCAGGATCCGGAGGGTAACGAATTCTGCGTCGAGCCGGGCCCGCCGGCAGAACCCTGACCCGGCGGGCGCCCTGGGCTCGTGATTATGCGCCCTTCGGGCGATAACGCAGGCGCTGGCGCGCCATCTCGCAGACGCCGCTGCGCTCGTTGTCCGCGGCGGCCTTCCGGGCCTCGTCGAGGTCGGCGGGGGTGAGCAGGTCGTTGCTGAGCAGGAAGTCGGCGAGATCGCGCGCGTGGCCGCGTTCCTTCCAGATGAAGCCCTGGAGCAGCTTCTTGTAGTCGGAGACCGCACCCTCCCCGCTCAGGTTCAGCGCGATGACCACGTCCATCATCGGAACGGGCTGCGGTGCTGGCAGTCCTTCGATGAACTCCTGGTAGTAATAGGCCATGGCCATCCGCGCCAGGGCGTTGCGCTCGAAGTAACTGCGGACATGCGCGGCTGCCGCCTCACCGGGCTGCCCGGCCGCGGCTGCCAGCGAACTTACCCGGACCTTGCCGTCCCGCGTCGGCGGCTGCTTGTCGGTGCGCGGCTTGACCGAATCGACGAGCTGGCTGGCTGGGGCGTCCAGCCGCAGCGGCAGGACCCAGGCGCCGACGCTGACAAGCCAGGCCCCAGCCTCAAGCACGACCGGCAGGGCCTCGTAGCGCGCTGGCGCCACCGGCAGCACGTGCTTGGCTGCGCCGTGCACCGCCTCAGCGGCCGGGATTGTGCGGCCGGAGAGAGGTGCCAGGTACACCCGGTAGGTCGTATCGCGGCTGAACAGCTCCCACCGGTGGTGGACGTAGCGCAGGCCGGCACAGCGCGGCGCCCGGTGCAGCGTCAGGTCCTTGTTGTCGCTCAGCAGCTCGCGGTCCAGCCAGGTGATCTCGTCAGGCGGGCAGCTCACCCACCCAGCGCGCGCAGGTGACCAGATGAACAGCTGGCCAGTCGCCACTCAGCCGACACCCGTCCTCTGACCGGCGCGCCATAGGCGCGGCTACCGGAGTCTCACCCTGCCTCAAATGCCCATTGTGACACTCCGGGCTTCGGGCCCGTGTTGAGGCGCGGGACGAGGCCGGCCCCGCGAGCGGTCCCGGCCCGCGCCTCTCAGCCGATCTGGACTCGCGACAGCAGCGCGTCTGGGCGCATTCCCCACCTGATCGAGTCGCCGTCGCTGAGCGGACGCTCCCCGGTCAGGGGAACGCCGTTGAGGGTGAGCCCGTTGCGGCCCATGTTGGCGATCCACCACTGGCCATCGGAGTAGGTGAACCGGGCATGCTCCCGTGACACCGTGGGGACGTCTGGAAGCGCCAGCTCGACGGCCCCCCGCCCGGCCCGGGCGCCTGGCATCCGGGTCTCGGTCGCAGAGTCACCTGTGACCAGCCGCAGCAGCGGAACCGGGATGCGTTCGGGTTCGCTGACCGTGGTCGGGCTGGCGGGGGCATTCACCTGGACCGTTGCCACGCCGACCGCGTACCCGCCAGGACCGGGCCCGGCTGTGGCTTGGCTGGGCTCGTCATTGACCCGGGTGTTCCCGTCGTGACCCACAAAACCGGTGTACGGGTCGCTCACTGCCGGGTTGGTGGGGCCGAGCGCGAACGATGGGACCTCATACAGTCCCACGCTGGACGCACCTCCGGTGCTCACCGGCAGCCCCTGGCGCAAGCGGTACCGGCCGGCCGGGACCGCGGAGTCGGCGACGACGCCAACCTCGGGCCGGAAGTGCCCGGGGAAGCGAGCGCCGCGGGCGGCGGCCTGGTCGACGTATGCCTCGGTGGCGCATACGGCGACCAGGCCGAGCTCCATCCGCTCACTCAGCGAGCTCAGGTCGTCCGGGTTCATCCGCAGCTCTACAAGGTCGGGCGCGAGCACGTTCCCGCTCGGCGTCACGACGAACACGTCTGGCAGGTGCCGCAGGGCGAGCTGGAGCACGTCCTGCCCATCCCGCCAGGGCCTTTCCGCCATCCGCCGCAGCCACGGGTGATCGGAGGTGACGCCCAGCCCCCGCAGGCCCAGGACGGCCAGCACGCCGATCGCGCCCAGGGCTATCACCATCACGGTCGCCGTGATCATTGAGCCGGTCATGACGACCAGGGCCAGCCAGCACAGCGCGACGCCAGCCGCCACTGCCCAGCGCTTCCGGCTCCGGCGCGGCAGCGGCGCGCGAGGCCGCCGGCCCGCGGCCTGGCCGGCTCCGGCGCTGCCTCCAGTCATTCGAGCTCCATCCGTGTCACTGGCATCAGCGGATCACCCGTCCACTGACGATGCCGCCGGATGGCAGCGCCGGTCAACGAAACGCGGGCAGCTCCCAGACATCTGGAAGTTTCTGTGGCACGGACACAGGGCACCAGGTGCCGGGCGACCCGGCACGGGTCACTCCGCGAGGATCTCGCGGGCCGGCCCGATGCACTCGCCGCGGATGTACACCCCCGGCCCGGCGACCAGGCGCGGGCTAGCGGCACGTGGCTGGCCGCAGAACGAGCACTTGACCTCGCTGGCGCGCCTGCGGCGGCGAAGACGCGGTACAGCGGCGAAGGCAGCGGAGGTCGTGGCGGACGTCGCGGACGTCGCGGAGGTGGCGTGGGACTGGGCGGCTCACCGACCTCTCATCGCACCTTGACACATCTCTCACCTGGTCCCGGTAGGGTCTTGTGCCATGTCCGTGTCCCAGGGTGACGCGGTGCTCGCTGACCGGTACCGCCTGGAGAGCAAGATCGCCGTCGGCGGCATGGGCGAGGTCTGGCGCGGTGAGGACACCGTGCTGGGACGCCCGGTCGCCATCAAGCTGATGCGTTCCGAGTTTGCCGGGGACGCCGAGACGCTGACCCGGTTCCGCGCCGAGGCGCGGCATTCCGCTGCCCTGTCACATGCGGGGATCGCCCACGTTTACGACTACGGCGAGGGTGGTCCCAAGCGATCGCCGTTCATCGTGATGGAGCTGGTCAACGGGCCGTCACTGACCGAAATACTGGCACGCGGGCCACTGCAGCCGGGCCGCGTCATGGACATCGTCGCCCAGGCGGCAACAGCGCTCGCGGCAGCGCATGCCGCTGGCCTGGTGCACCGGGACATCAAGCCGGGCAACATCCTGATCGCCCCGGGCGGCGTTGTGAAGATCACCGACTTCGGTATCGCCCACGCTGCGGGCTCGGCACCGCTCACCCGTACTGGCGCTCTGATCGGCACGCCAGCCTACCTGGCCCCCGAACGCATATCCGGCTCGCCGGGCAGCCCGGCCTGCGATCTGTACGCGCTCGGCATGGTGGCGTATGAGTGCCTCGCCGGGACGCTGCCGTTCACCGGGACCGCCGTGCAGGTCACACTCGCGTACTCGCGCCGCGCGCTGCCGCCGCTCCCCTCGAGTGTCCCCGGTCCGGTCGCCGCGCTCGTCGCCCAGCTCACCGCGAAAGACCCGGCTGCCCGCCCGGCCAGGGCGGCCGAGGTCGCAGCCCGGGCCCGCCGGCTCCGCGACGCACTGCCGTTTGCGCCACTGCCGTTCGCCACACCTCCGTTCGCCACACCTCCGTTTGCGACACCTCCGTTTGCGCCGCAGCAGGCGGGCGCGCTGCCGCCCGGGGCGCAGCCGGGCGCGGAACCGCTGGGTGCCGTACCGCTGGGTCCAGAGCACTCAGGCGACACGGTGGAACCGGCCGCCGTGTGGGTGGCTGGGCCACCCGGGGCGCTGGCCGACACACAGCCGCCGACGCTGCAGGACGTTCGGGCGACGAGCGCCGGCGCGATGCCCGCTGGCGTGCGGCCCGCCGGTGGGAGGGCCCGGCGCTCGCGGCATCCAGCGCTGGTGGCCGTCGCCGCCATCGCGGTCGTAGCGGCCATCGGAGGCTGGGTGCTGGCGCGCGGCGCCATCGGTGGCCCGCCCAGCCAGGGCTCAGGCGCGTCATCACACTCCTCCCAGCAGCCCCAGGCGCCGACACCCTCGGTCCCCGTCGTGAACACGGTCGACGTCAACGGCCCTGGCCTCGTCGGCCTGCCGGTGCAGCAAGCGGCGCAGCAGGTGCGTCAGCTCGGCCTGACCGTGCAGGTGCTGCTGGTCCCCACTCTGGACCGGAAGCCGGGAACAGTGCTCGGTGTCGAGCCCAGCGGTCAGGTCCAGCAGGGCACCACAGTGGTCCTGGACACCGCGGTCTCCCCGTTGCACGGGCGTCATCACAGCGGCGGTGGCGGCAGTCCGGGGTAACGACGGCGGTTCGGGCGGCGGACAGACTAGCGGATAGCGGCTCCCAGCCTTCTCCAATGGCGCACTGGAGGACGAGAGTCAGTCCTCCGAGGCGAATGCCTCGCGAAGCTTGGCCTCCTGGTCAGCGGACAGATTTGTGCTGATCAGCTCGGCCTGGGTGTCGCGGAACTCGTTTCGGACGCGGTCCATGACAGCGTCCGAGCTGAGCAGGAACAGCGCCGAGGTTCCCGGCGTGACCTTCTCCCGGACCGTATTGATGAACGAGTCGCTGATGCCGACGTCGGCGAGCGAGCCGAAGAGGGCTCCGGTCGCGGCCCCGATGGCCAGCCCGAGGATCGGCACGAAGAAGATCAGGCCGAACAGCAGTCCCCAGAACCCGCCGCCGAGCGCCCCGCCCCTCTTGGCGGAGTGCATCTCGCGGGTCTTCGGCTTCTTGCGGCCGGGCTCCCAGCTGACCGTGGCGGCGTCCTGCACCTGGATCAGCGCCTCGCTCTGCAGCTTCTCCAGCGTGCCCAGCGCGTCCTCGGCGCCGTACGGCGAGGGGAACTTCCATGCGGTGAGAGTGGCCATTGCGCCTCCGTGAGCTCAGGGCCGGGCGCCGTCGCCAGGCCTAGTGCATGCGGTCCCTCTCACCATCGGGCGGCAGGTCATGGCCGTCATCACCCTGGCTGGGTGATGACGGCCAGCGTGGGCTCAGAAGACCCTGAGCCCGCGCAGCACGGCGAGCGCGTTCTCGTCGCCGGACGCATCGACGCCCAGGTCCTCCCATGCTGCCCTCTGCGTGATCCAGCGCACGAAGTCGTCGGCACCCGAGCGCACCGATGCCGCGGGCGGCCCGTCGGGCCCGAAACGCAGGGTGCGTGAGTCGCCGCCGCTGAGCACGATCTCGGCCGGGCTGACGAGCGCCGCGAGGCGGTCGCCGTTCTGCTGGCCGACGGCGGCCTCGATCCAGTCGATAGCGCCGCCCAGGCGAAGGCCGTCGGACGCAGGCGGCGGCCCGGGCAGTGGTCCCCGCGGGGCGAACAGGTCCGCCCGGATGTGAATGTAGTGATCGAAGCAGAACGCCGCGGGCAGAGCCGAGGCGTGGTAGGTGCCCGCATCCCCGAGCGGCACCTCGAAATCGGCCGTGGAGAGGTCGCGCAGCACGCCAATGGCCTTCTCGCTGGTCTCGGTGTAATGGGTCAGGACCTCGGCTGGCGAGAGACCCCGGCGCGCCTGCACGACGACGTCCTGCGCCCGCTCGAAGGGCAGGCCGCTGGTGTCAGGCAGCGCCGTGGGATCGACCACGGCCTGGAACCCCGCCCCCATGTGGGTGACGACGTCCTGCACCGACCACCCTTGGCAGCCACTGGCCGCCTTCCAGTCGCCGTCGCTGAGCCCAGCACAGAGCTTCAGCAGTTCCTCCCTGTCGGCCCGCAGGCCGTCGATCGCGTCGCTCATGACCATCCTCCCGCACGCATAATGCTGCTATGTAAGATAGCATCACTCTACAGAGTGACGGGTTCGGCGCGCAAGGAGTGCCTGAGGCTGTGCGGCACGATGCCAGCGGCTATACAGGGGAGATGCCAGACCCGACGCCGCCTGCACGCGAGCCCGCAGCGCGCGAGAACTCGCCACGCGAGCACGCCCCAGCCCGGCCGGCTCCCCCGGGCCAGCCGTCATCCCTGCGCGCCGAGCAGGTGGCGCAAACCCGGGCCGCGCTTGTTGCGGCCGGCCGCCACCTGTTCGGCCGCGACGGCTTCGCTGACACCTCAGTTGACGACCTGGCCCGCGAGGCCCGCGTCACGATCGGCGCGCTGTACCACCACTTCCCCACCAAGGCGGCGCTCTTCGAGACCGTCTTCGAGGCGGTGCATGCCGAGCTGCTCACCGCCTCAGCCCTGGCGGCGGAGGGGGCGTCTGACGAGATCGAGTTCCTGATTCTGGGCACCGAGGCGTTCCTGGATGCGGTGCTGCAGCCCGACATCCAGCGGATCATTATCATCGACGCGCCGGCCGTGCTCGGCCTGGTGCGCTTCACCGAGCTTGACGAGCGGTACGCGTTCGCGGCGATCTCCGCCGCCCTCGAGGCGGCGGCCGCATCCGGGAAGCTGCGCGTCAACGACCCGGCGACGCTCGCCCGGCTGATGCTCGGCGCGATGACCCGCGGCGCAATGCTGATCGCCGGATCGCCCGAGCCGGCGCAGACGCGGCATGCGGTGGCTATGGCCTTCCGCGACCTGCTCGCAGGCCTGGCCGCCTCGCCCGGCGGCCAAGCGGCCGCCCCGGGTAACGGCGAATAGGCTCACCGCCATGACCACAGTGGCTGTGCTCGACGATTACCAGGGACGGGCCCGGGAGTACGCGGACTGGCAGTCCCTCGGCCCGGACGTGGACCTCACTTTTTTCCAGGAGCCGATCAGCCAGGACTCGCTCGCGCGGACCCTGGAAACGTTCGAGATTCTGGTCTTGATGAGAGAGCGGACGCGGTTCCCCCGCGCGGTGCTCGAGGCGCTGCCGAGGCTGCGGCTTCTCGTCACGACAGGCATGCGGAACGCTGCCGTCGACATCGCCTGTCTGCAGGAACGCGGTGTGGTCGTGTCCGGCACGGCCGGGCCCAGCGGAGCACCCGTCCCGGGCATCCCTAGTACCGCGGAGGTCGCCTGGGCGCTCATCCTGTCCGTGTGCAAGCGGGTGACCATCGAGGACCGGGCGATGAGGGACGGGCGGTGGCAGGCCGGCGTGCCGGCCACACTCGGCGGAGCCACGCTCGGGCTCGCCGGGCTGGGGCACCTCGGCAGCGCCATGGTCGCCCCGGCGCGCGCGTTCGGGATGAACGTCGTGGCCTGGAGCCAGAACCTGACCGCCGATCGCGCGGAGGCGCTCGGCGTACGGAAGGTATCCAGGCAGCAGTTGCTCGCTGAATCGGACGTGCTGTCGATCCACCTGGTGCTCAGCGACCGGACCCGGGGGCTGCTGGGCGCCAGCGACCTGGCGCTGATGAAGCCCACCGCCGTGCTCATCAACACCTCGCGGGGGCCGATCGTCGACGAGCAGGCGCTGATCGCGGCGCTGCGCGCCGGGACGATCGCCGGGGCCGGGCTGGACGTCTACGACCGCGAGCCTCTTCCGGCCGGGCACGAACTCACCACCCTCGACAACGTCGTCCTGCTGCCGCACCTCGGTTACGTCAGCGAGGCCGGGTTCCGGTCGATGTACGGCCAGGTCGTAGAGGACGTCGCGGCGTTCCTGGCTGGCTCGCCGGTCCGCACGGTCACGGGCAATGAGCCTGGCTTCACGCCAGCCGGCGGAATACCGGCGGGGCCGGGCGGTTGAGCAGTGCCAGGAGGCTCGTCGGGAGGAAACAGCCGTGATAGCTGTGGGCGTAACAGAGTTCGGCGGCCCGGAGGCACTGCATGTGGTGGAGCTGCCCGACCCCGAGGCCGGGCCCGGTGAGGTACGCATCCGGGTGCACGCGGCTACGGTCAACCCCACCGACACCGGGCTACGCGACGGCAGGCGGGCGGCGCAGATGAAGGACATCCCGCCGCCGTATGTCCCGGGCATGGACGCTGCCGGGGCGCTCGACCAGATCGGCGCAGGCGTCTCTGCGAACCTGCGGGTGGGCGACCACGTGATGGCGGTTGTGGTGCCGCTCGGGTCGCACGGTGCGTACAGCGAGCTGCTCGTGGTGCCAGCGGAGTCGGTTGCCCGGGTGCCGGCCGGAGCCAGCGACGCCGAGGCGTCGACGCTGCCGATGAACGGGCTGACCACGCGGCAGGCGCTGGATCTGCTCGCGCTGCGGCCTGGCCAGACCCTCGCGGTCACTGGCGCCGCCGGTGCGGTCGGCGGTTACGCGGTGCAGCTGGGCAAGGCGGACGGCCTGCGGGTTATCGCCGACGCCTCGGAGGCCGACGAAACGCTGGTCAAGGATCTGGGCGCGGATGTCGTGGTGCGCCGAGGCGACGAATTCGCCGAGCGGGTGCGTGAGGTCGTTCCCGAGGGGGCCGACGGTGTCGTGGACGCCGCGCTGCTGAACGAGCTCGCGGTCCCGGCAGTCCGGGACGGTGGTGGCATTGCCACGCTGCGCGGGTTTACCGGAGAGCAGGCACGCGGCATCACCTGGCATCCGGTGAGCGTGCGCAATTACGCCCGCGAGCAGGGCAAGCTCGACCGGCTGCGGCAGCAGGTGGAGGACGGTGAGGTGACGCTCCGCGTGGCCCGGACGCTGCCAGCCGCGCAGGCGCCCGAGGCGCACCGGATCCTCCAGGCCGGCGGCACCCGCGGCCGGCTGGTCCTGGAGTTCTGACGCCATCCGGTGCCGCCGCAGCTCGCCGGCCGAGCTCAGCACGGTTAATGGCCTGGGGCCTGCCCGGCTGCGCGCGGGGTAACCAGGCCGGTCTGGTAGGCGAAGACGACTAGCTGGGCCCGGTCGCGGGCACCGAGCTTGATCATCGCCCGGCTGACGTGGGTCTTAGCGGTGGTTGGGCTGAGCACTATGGCGTCGGCGATCTCGTCGTTGGACAGGCCGTGCGCGACCAGGGCCACTACCTCTCGTTCCCTGTTGGTGAGGGTTTCCATCCCTGCCACCGCGACCGCGTCCGGCGGCCGGGCGACGAACTCGCTGATCAGGCGGCGGGTGATCGAAGGGGACAGCAGCGCGTCTCCGCGCATGACCACCCGCAGCGCTTGAAGCAGCTCGGCCGGCTGGGTGTCTTTCAGCAGGAACCCGCTCGCGCCCGTCCGCAGGGCCCGGAAGATGTACTCGTCGAGCCCGAAGTTGGTGAGGATCACCACGCGCACGCTGTCCAGCTGCTCGTTCGCCACGATCTGCCTAGTGGCCTCAAGGCCGTCAAGCCCGGGCATCTGAATGTCCAGGAGCGCGATGTCCGGCCGGTGCCTGGCGGCCAGTGCCACAGCCCGCTGCCCGTCGGCGGCCTCGGCGACCACCTCGATGTCGTCTTCCGCCTCGAGCAGCGACCGGATGCCGCTGCGGATCAGCGCCTGGTCGTCGGCCAGCAGGATCCTGATCACGACAGCGCCCGAGCGGGGAGTTCGGCGCGCACCTGGAAGCCGCCGCCGTCCTGCGGTCCGGCCTGGAGCCGGCCGCCCAGCGCCGACACCCGTTCCCGCATGCCGACAAGGCCCAGTCCGGGGCCTGACGGCCGGGTGACGCTGCTGGTGATGCTGCCCTTGCCGTCGTCGTCGACCTGGACCGAGAAAATTTCTGGCGTGTAGTGCAGGTGAACCGATGCGCAGGCATGCCCGGCGTGACGGCTGACGTTGGTGAGCGCTTCCTGCACGATCCGGTAGGCAGCCTGGTCCACTTCGGGCGGGAGCGGCCGCTTGGCGCCGGTCACGGTCAGTGTCACCGGGAGCCCGGCCGCCCGCGCCCGTGCCACCAGGCTGTCCAGCTGGCTGAGCCCGCTGCTGTCGCCGTCCTCGCTGCGCAGAGCGCCGAGCGTCGCGCGAAGTTCGCGTCCGGCGTCCGTGCACGCCTCCTGGATCGCCAGCAGCGCAGGCGGGACATCCTCGCCGCGCTTGCCTGCGAGGTGTACCGCCACGCCGGCCTGAACCTGGATCACCGAGATGCTATGGGTCAGAGAATCGTGCAGCTCGCGGGCGATGCGCAGCCGCTCCTCCATCGCCCGGCGCTGGGCTGCTTCGTCCTTTGTCCGCTCCGCCTCTTCCGCGCGCTGCTCGACTTCGCGAACGTGCAGCTGCCACACGCGGGCCGTCACGACCATGACGCCCGCCGAGATGAGCCATCCGGCCGCGTAGAACCTTCGCCGGCCGCGTTCCGTGCGCATGCTTGGAGCCTACGCATCCTGGTCACGAGCGCATCCGCCCGCGGTGTCTATTGCCGGCTACTCCCCGCGCAGTACCCCGGCACCCGGCTCTGGGATCCTTTAACCCGTGAGCGACCGGACAGCAGTCGAAGTGCTTCCGATTGTCGAGTGTGGCGACCCGGTGCTGCGCCGTCTCGCTGAACGGGTCGAGCCGGCCAGCCTGGGCACAGCCGAGATGCACCGCCTCGTCGCCCAGATGCGGGCGACGATGGAGGCCGCCCCCGGGGTGGGCCTGGCCGCGCCTCAGATAGGCCGGCCGGTTCAGGTCGCCGTGCTGCACGACGGTCCGGAGCGGTGGGGTCACCTGTCCGACGGCGAGCAGGCCGCGCGGGAACGCACCGAACTCCCGTTCATGGTGATCGTCAATCCGGTGCTGCTGCCAGTTGACGAGGACGGCACGGCAAGTTTTTACGAGGGGTGCCTCAGCGTGCCCGGGCTTACCGGGCTGGTCACCCGGCACCGCACCGTGCGGGTCGAGGCGCTCGACGAGCACGGCCAGCCGGTCGACCGGGTGCTGCGGGGGTGGTCGGCCCGGATCATCCAGCACGAGGTCGACCACCTGCGCGGGATCCTCTACCTGGACCGGGTCGAGACCCGGTCGCTCTCCACCGGCGAAAAGTACGCCGAGCTCTGGGCCGGCCGCCCGCCAGCCGAGGCGGCCGCCGCGCTCGGCTTCGAGATCGAGACTGGCGCGGCAGGCTGATTGCGTGATCGCCGGGGCACCGGCCATGATCATGGTGGCAGGTCAGCCCCCTGAACGAAGGAGCACGCAGTGACAGCCGTCATCGAGATCCGCACCTACCGCATCAGGCCGGGCCAGCGAGACGAGATCATAGGGCTGCTGCGGGACCGCCTGTTCCCGCTGCACCGCGAGATCGGCATCAAGGTGGTCGGTCCGTTCCCTTCGGCCGAGGACGAGGACACGTTCACGTGGCTGCGCGCCTTCCCCGACGCAGTCAGCCGGGACACCATGATCAAGACCCTGTACGGCGGCCCGGTGTGGAAGGACGAGCTGGAGGGGATCATTCTGCCGGCCATCACCGAGCACACAGTGGCCGTGGTCGACGACGCGCCGGGCATGTGGAGCCGCTGGCCCGAGCCGGGCGCCTGACCAGAACGCCGCGCGCGGCCAGCGCGAGCCCGTAACCTGACGCCGTGGACCCGGACGTGCGAGGGATGCTGGCGCTGATGCCGCTGCACGCGATCACCGAGGTACACGGTGAGGCCGGGCTGAGGGAGCGGTTCGCCACCGAGATTGAGCGGCTCCCCGCGGAAGACCGGCTCCGTGCCAGCCGGGCGCTCGAGCTCGCGGGCCGGCTGCACGCGGCCGACCGGCGGCAGCGCGAGCCCTACGTCAACCACCTGCTGCGCGTCGCCATCCGGATCATCAGCTATTACCACGTCACCGACGCCGACGTGATCTGCGCCGCGGTGCTGCACGACGCGGTTGAGGACCACGCCGCCGACCTGGCCCCTGGCGGCGGCCAGCGCGAGGCGCTCGCTGTGATCGCCGCGCAGTTCGGGGAACGGGTGGCGGCGCTTGTCGGAGCGGTCACCAACCCGGAATGGCAGCCCGGCTCAGACACCCATCAGCAGTACCGCGAGCATGTGGCCGCCAGCCTGGAGGCGAACCCCTGGGCCCGGGTGATCAAGGCCTCCGACTTCACCGACAACGGCGTCGGGCTCGTCCACAACACCGGCCCGATCGTGCGCAGGCTGGCCGGCAAGTACGCGCCGCTGATTCCGGTGCTCGCCGACCTGATCATCCGCCCGGACACCCCGCTGGCCAGCGAAGTCAAGGCGCGGATCGTGTCCCAGCTCTACCGCGCCGGCCAGCGGTTCGCCGCGATCCAGCCCCGGGCCAGGCACGACCGGGCATCAGGCAACGTCGCGCCCCCACCTCATGACGACGGGGCCAGCAAAGCAGGCCAGGGCACGTAGGCTCGTGGCGGCGCGACCGGGCCGGGCACCAGCGCCCGCACCGGCCGGTCGCGCCTTCCACCAGTACTGTGCCAGGACCTAGAGGCCGGTGACCGACCCGCTCAGGTCGACCCAGCTCAACCACCTGCCGTTGTGGTAGTAACGCTCATTCACGGCGCCGCCGGTGCCGACCACGTAGACCTCGAAGTTGCCGCTGAGCGAGTCGTAGACGGCGTCGGGGTTGCCGGTGACGGCGTCGCCTAGGTCGATCCAGGCCGACCAGCCGCCGCTGGAGGTCCAGGCCTTTTCGTACAGGGCCCCGCCAGTGCCGCGGACGTAGACCTCCATGTGCTTGCTGACCGGGTCATACACGGCCGAGGGGCTGGCGGTCGCCGACCCGCTCAGGTCGAACCAGCCCGACCAGCTGCCCTTGCTGAAGGCGCGTTCATAGACGGCGCCACCGGTGCCGACCGTGTAAACCTCCAGGTTGCCGCTGAGCGAGTCGTAGACGGCGTCGGGGTTGCCAGTGACGGCGCCGCTGAGGTAGATCCATCCCGACCAGCCGCCGCCTGGGCTCCAGGCCCTTTCATACAGCGCCCCGCCAGTGCCGCGGACGTAGACGTCAAAGTGCTTGCTGACCGGGTCATACACGGCCGAGGGGCTGGCGGTCACCGACCCGCCCAGGTCGACCCAGCCCGACCATTTGCCGTTGCCGTAGTAACGCTCATTCACGGCGCCGCCGGTGCTGACCGCGTAAACCTCCAGGTTGCCGCTGAGCGAGTCGTAGGCGACCGCGGGATTGCCGGTGAAGCGGCCGCCCAGGTCGATCCAGGCCGTCCAGCCTTTCTTGGCATTCCAGGCCTTTTCGTACAGCGGCCCGCTGGCGCCGCGCACATACACCTCAAGGTTCCCCGTCACCGGGTCATAGATCGCGCTCGGGGTCCCGGCGACCGACCCGCCCAGATTGAACCAGCTGGACCAGCCATGGCTGCGGTTCCAGGCACGCTCGTTCAGGGCACCGTCCGTCCCGACGGCGTAGATCTCAACGTTGCCGCTGTCAGGGTCGTACAACACCGGGCCACCCACCTGCGAAGACGGCTTGCTGCTGTTGGGCATGGCCGGCCCGTAGGTGCTGCCTGGGGCGGGGGACGGCGAGGACGGGGTCCCCGGTGGCGTGCCGTTGACCTGGACGTATTCGCCAGGGTTGCCGATTGACATGTCCGGGGCTGTGCCCTGAAGGAAGCTCCCGTACGCCCCGTCGTTAAAGGTCGACCAGGGGGTAAAGCAGTTGAACCCGGCGCTCATGTCCTGCTTGCACTTGAACACCGCCTCCTCGGCGTTGTTCCACGGGTTGAGGATCTGGAAGTCGGTGCCGTACTTGGGCACGGAGTTCCCGCAGGTGATCTGCCACAGGCCCCAGCCCGCCCGGTCGGCTCCCGGGCCGCAGTAATCAACGCCGGGCTGGATAATCCCGGGCAGGAATGAGGACTCCGCGCCCGTGATCGCCGCGGCCACCTGGGCATCGGTGTGACCGCCGTCGCTGCCATCTGGGCCGCCGGCGTAAAGCCAGTACCCCTCGATCTGGGCGTAGCCCAGGGTCCCTCTGGCCGCAGCCTGGATACCGGGTGCCTGCTGCGTCGCCTGCGCCTGCGCCAAGGGTGCAGCCGCCGTGGTCACCGGGGCCTCGTCAAACGCCAGATCCCGCAGGAACCCCTGTGGCGTAGACCCGGTCACATGCATCTCCAGCCGGGTGAACAAGAGCCCTGTTCCGGCCGCGCTCACCGGATCAGACAGGGTGTAGTCGGCGCTGGCGCTGTCCTTGTGCGTGCTGGTGACGCACGAGGAGGTGCAGGCACGCCAGGTGACGGTCCCTGTCGCGGTGGCCTGGTCCGCTGACCAGCTCGTCCAGTGCAGGTTTGCGGCCACCTCCCCGTCATCAGCGCACGTCAAGACCATGCTGCTGGGCCGGACCACCGCCGGCGCCTCACCGCAGACCTCCACCGCGGGAGCTGTCGTGGCAGTGGGCGAAGGAGACGGCGACGCACTGGCCGAAGGAGACGGCGACGCACTGGCCGAAGGAGACGGCGACGCACTGGCCGAAGGAGACGACGACGCACTGGCCGGAGCGGATACCGCCAGGCCGCACGCGACCACCGCCAGGATTGTTAACGCATAAGACCGGCAAGCATGAATGGCGAGTCTTGTTGCGAAGCCCATCGAACATATGTCCCTTCTTCTGGAAACTCATTCAAGGCTCCTGGTGGCACGACCGGGCAGGGGGCAACCGCGGACGTCCGCACATGCCGGCCCCGCTCACCGCATGGCGGCCATCGATCCTCCGCGACAGGCCAGCCGGACGCACTGTCGCCCTAGTCGCACGAAAGCTGGCGAAACGGATGAAAGCATCACTAGCTGGGCACGACCGGGGCGGTCCAAGTCCCAAAAAGTCATACGAAAGTAACCTACGCCCCTTGAGACGGCAAAGAACCCCGCATGCTGAGACTTGGTCATGTGGCCGAGCGCGAGGGGGCCGACCCCTGGATCACCTGACGCAGCAGGTTCGGGCCGCCGACGCTAAGGCGTTCTCGAACCATCCACGCGCACTTCGAGCGGACCCAGAATCAGCAGGTTCACGTCAGCCTCGAGCTCGCACGACGGCTAAGGCCGACGGCCGGTTCCAGGGGCCGAGCGCTGCAATCAAGCGCATCGGACACTCTCCCCGTGAGCCAAGATCGAATTCCGCTTGACGCCGATAAGCGATACAGCGCAGCAAGGCTGTACCGGCCAGACAAACGCTGGTACCGCGACCCCAGGTCCCGGCGCAGGGCGGGAGCATACTAGCTTGATAGCGGCAAAGGTTTCAATTAGGCAGAAGGCGCATCACGGTGACCGTGGCGCGCTGGAATGGCGAATTCCTTCTTCGTTGAACTGGCCCTCCGGGGCCGGTGACAACTAGCGGGGCACACGACCGCACCCCTCACGCTCCCCAGCACGTGAAGGTCAGGCCAAGCGTCCGGCTCAGAATGCGCACCGGCCCCGAGCCGGGCGCTGACGGATCAGCCTGGCTACTCTGGCCTGCGCGCTGCGGGAGCGCGCGGGGCGTTATGCGTCAGAGCGCACGTACGTTCTCCGCCTGCGGGCCCTTCTGCCCCTGGGTCGTGTCGAACTCGACCTTCTGATTCTCATTCAGCGACCTGTAGCCAGAACTCGCGATTGCCGAGAAGTGGACAAACACGTCCGCGGTCCCGTCATCGGGAGCGATGAAACCAAAGCCCTTGTCCGCGTTGAACCACTTTACCGTTCCTGTTGCCATCAGTTCCTGTCCCTTTTTCGCCTGCTATGACGCGGCCTCGCCGCTACCACCGCGAGCCTACCGGTCCTGGCAGAGCAGGGCAGCGCAATCCTGGACGACGCCCACCTTGACCGAAGCCGTAGGGATATCGTTGCGGGAGCCGGGCGCTTAACCTCGCCATCCTCGGCCGCGTGTGCGAGTCCGGCAGGCCAGAGCGGCCTACGCGGCGAGGTCAGCGTAGCGGCCCTTGTCGGCGACAAGGCTGGTGTGGGTGCCGGCTTCGGCGATCTGGCCATGGTCCAAGACGACGATCTGGTCAGCGTTTCGCACGGTTGAAAGCCGGTGGGCGATAGTAATGGTTGTGCGCCCTTGGGCGAGGGTATCGAACGCCTTCTGGACTGCGCGTTCGGTTTCGGTGTCCAGCGCGCTGGTGGCCTCGTCCAGCACGAGCACGCGCGGGTTGCGCAACAGCGTCCGCGCGATGGCGATGCGCTGTTTCTCGCCACCGGAGAAACGGTGCCCGCGGGAGCCGACCATGGTGTCGTAGCCGTCGGGAAGCCCGGCGATCAGGTCGTGGATCTGGGCCGCGCGCGCGGCGTCCTCGATCTCGGCGTCGGTGGCGTCGGGCCTGGCATAGCGCAGGTTCTCCCGCACCGTGGTGTGCAGCAAGTAGGTCTCCTGGCTGACGACGCCAACGACGGCGGCCAGGTCGGCGAGTCTCATGTCGCGGATGTCGACGCCGTCGATACGGACGCTGCCGCTGGTGGGGTCATACAGCCGGGCGATCAGTGAGGCGAGGGTGGTCTTGCCAGATCCGGTCTCGCCGACCAGCGCGAGCGCGCTGCCGGCTGGCACGTCGAGGTCGATGCCGGTCACGGCGGGCCGGTCGGCGCCGGGGTAGGTAAAGCTGACGCCGCTGAGGCGGATGTGCCCGGTGATCCCGGCCGGGTCGATCTCGACGGGATGGACGGGATCCTCGATGTCCACCGGCAGGTCCAGGTACTCGAAGATCCGGGCGAACAAGGCCAGCGAGCTGATCACGGAGACGCCGGTGCTGAGCAGGCCAGTTATCGGCCGGAAGAGGTTGTTCTGCAGCGTGGTGAAGGCGACCAGGGTGCCGATGGTCATGATTCCCGCGGTCATCGGCAGGCCGGCCGCGAGGTAGATGACCGCGGGGATCGCGGCAAAGATGACGCTCATCGAGGCCATCCGCCAACGCCCGGCCAGCTGAGAGCGCAGTTCCAGGTCGATCAGGCGGATCGAGGAGGCGGTGAAGCGCTGGACCAGGGACGGCCCGCTGCCCATGGTCTTGGCCAGCTGGATGGCATTGATCGACAGGCCTTCCTCGATGCTGACGTTGAGGTTGGCCAGTTCGCGCTGCTGCTCGGTGGTGATGGCCCGCCGCATGCGGGCAACCTTGCGGCTCAGGTAGATGGCCGGAGGCATGACAACCAGAGAGATGAGTGAGAGCCGCCACGACATGGCGACCATGGCGGCGGCGGTGGCTACCGCAGTGGTGAGGTTGGAGGCTATAGAGGTCGCGGTCGAGGTCACTACGGACTCCATCCCGCCGATGTCGTTGTTGATGCGGGACTGGACCTCGCCAGAGCGGGTGCGGGTGAAGAAGGCGATCGACTGCCGCTGCAGGTGGGCGAACACGCTGGTGCGCAGCTCATGCATGACCTGCTGGCCGACCTTGGTGCTGATCCAGGTCTGGAATACCCCGAAGCCCGAGCTGATGGCGGCGATGCCGATCATGCCGGCCACCAGCAGGACGAGCAGCCGCAGGTTCTTGTCCGGCAGGGCGGTGTCGATGATGGCGCGAAGCAGGAACGGCGAGGCTACGGTGACGATCGATGAGGCGGCGATGATGAGGGTGACGAGTGCCATCTGCCAGCGGTAAGGGGTGAAAAGCCGCCCGATGCGGCGCAGCGACACCTCGCGTGCCTGCGCCTTCTCCGCGGCCGTGACCGTCTTTGTGCCGCGAGTCCGGCCACCATGGCTGATGTCCCGATTCGTAGGTGGTGATACCAAGAAGTGCTCGATTCTGCCGGGTTGGGTTCGCGCTCGGGTGCGCGTGCCGCGGAAGAAAACGCTATTGCTGAGGTAACCTCAATTTGAGGGTACAACAGCAAAGACTGGTACTCTATTCCGGTGGCCCAAGACCGGGTGACGACGAGCGCACGCGACTCCGGCGGTGACGAAACGCTGTCGGAAGCATTCAGGTCCGTCGCGCGCCAGCTGCACGACACCTCCCAGGACTTCCTGGCTCCCTGGGACATCAGCCCTTCCCAGTTGCGGGCTCTGCGCGTGCTCATGCGCCACGGCGCGATGCGGCTGTCGGAGCTTTCGGGCCATCTGCACATCGCGGCGCGCTCGACCACCGAGGTCGTCGATGCCCTTCAAACGCGCGGCCTGGTCGAGCGGCAGCCCGACCCTGGCGATCGGCGGGCAACCCTGGTCGAGCTGACCGAGCATGGCGCCAGCGTCCTTGAGTCGATCCGCGTCGCCCGCGGAACAGAGGCCGAACGGGCCTTCGACCGGCTGAGCAAGGCCGACCGGGCCCACCTTGCCCGAATTCTCCGCAAGCTGCGGGATTGACCTGGCCGCAGCCTCCTGGCCGGGCGGCCGGTGGCTGTGCAGCGGCGTCGTCCCGGCGTGCGGTAGTGTAGGGATCCGCGGCACATCGCGAGGCGTCGCCGTCCGGGCGCGCCGGTCGTATCTCGCTCGGAGCGAGCTGGTTTCCACGGATCACAGGTGGTGGCCTTCGAAAATGCGGCCACCTAGATCCGAAAGAGATTCTCTTGACCCTTGCGCTTACCGAAATACCGCATGCTCGCCGACGTCGCCGAGGCCGGGCGAAGCGTGCACCCTCTGTCGCGGGCGAGAATGCCCGCCAGGAGCAGTCCGCCTCGGCCAACCACGATCGGGCGCACCAAACCAAGGCCGCCCGGCCCAAAGCCGCCCGGCCCATGGCCGCGGTAGCCACCATTCAGCCAAGCTTCGCCGAACTGGGCGTCCCCGGTCCCATGACCGGTGTGCTGGCCGACGCTGGCATCACCACACCATTCCCGATCCAGGCGGCCACGCTGCCGGATGCGCTGGCCGGGCGGGACGTCCTGGGCCGCGGCCGGACCGGTTCCGGTAAGACTCTCGGGTTCTCGATTCCGCTGGCCGCCGCGCTGGCCGACGGGTACACCAGCGCGGGCCGCCCCCGCGGCCTGGTCCTGGTGCCCACCCGGGAGCTGGCTAGCCAGGTACAGGCAGTGCTGGCGCCACTTGCCGAGGCGATGGGCCTGACGGTGGCCACTATCTTCGGCGGTACGGGGCAGAAGCCGCAGGTGGAAGCGCTGCGAAACCGGGTCGACATCGTGGTCGCCTGTCCCGGGCGGCTGGCCGACCTCATCGAGCAGGGGCACTGCCATCTGGGCGATGTGGAGGTCACCGTGCTGGATGAGGCAGACCAGATGGCTGACCTTGGTTTTCTGCCGATGGTGCGGCGGCTGCTGGAGGCCACCCCGCCTGAGGGCCAGCGGATGCTGTTCTCCGCCACCTTGGACAATGCAGTGGATGTCCTGGTTCGCCGGTTCCTCAGCGACCCGGCGGTTCACTCGGTGGACTCGGTCACCGCCACTCCCGCTGAAATGGTCCATCACCTCCTCACCGTGGACCCGGGAGACCGGGTGAACGTGGTCGCCGCGCTAACTGGAGGCAACAACCGGTCGCTGGTGTTCACCCGCACCAAGTACGGAGCGCACAAGCTAACCCGGCAGCTGGCCGGCGCGGGTGTGTCCGTGGTCGAGTTGCACGGCGACCTCGGCCAGACTGCCCGGGAACGGAACCTGGCCTCGTTCGCCTCCGGCGCGGCCCGGGTCCTGGTCGCGACGGATATCGCGGCCCGTGGCATCCACGTGGACGGTATCGACCTGGTCATCCATGCGGACCCGCCCGCGGGCCACAAGGCCTACTTGCACCGGTCCGGCCGAACCGCCCGGGCCGGCGCGGACGGTGTGGTGATCACCGTGCAGAGCCCGGCCCAGGCAGCCGACGTGCGCGAGCTCATGCGCCGAGCAGGCGTTCGCCCGCTCGCTGCCAGTGTCACTCCCGGCTCGGCGCTGCTGGGTTCCCTCGCCGGCCCGCCTGCTGTACCGCTCGCGCCGGTCAGGCCACCAGCCGCCGCAGTGACGCACGCCGCCACCCCGGGGACCGGCCAGGGCGCGGTGGCAATGTCCTCCAGTTACAGGGGTCGCCGCAGGCGGTAGATATGGCAGCTAGGTCGGCGTCGGATCCGGGCTGTAACCAGCCCGGATCTGACGCTGATTTCCCTGCTTGGCGTCCTGGTTATCTCCCCGTGGCTCCGCCAGTGATCAGACCGGTGAAGTTCGGGGTACCGATTCCAGTTGCCTCGTCAAAGCCAGGGGTCACCGGGTCCTGGAGCGCCAGGGGTCTTGGTGAGCCCGAGGCAGCTGCTCTCATCGTCGGTGCGGTCGGGTTGGGCGAGACGTAGGTCGACCCGGTGCAGTACTCCAGAAGATGCTGTGACCACCGCCGCCCGCGCCGTAGGAGGCCGTAGCGGCGGGGTGGGCGGCCACTCGATGAATGTGCTCCGCAGACGGCTGGCGGGGTCATTCGCCCGCCAATGGTTCCCTGCCCGCGCCACCATTGCCGGAAGCGGCTCGCGTGCGGGCGGCCTGGCGGACCAGGTGGTCGCGCTCGGCGACGTTCGCGGTCCGGAGGGCGGCCTCGGCGTACGCCGTGGCCGCGGCGAGCGGGTCGCCTGCGAGCTCATGCAGATGCCCGCGCACGGCGTGCCACCGGTGCCGCTCGCCGATCACCTCTCGCAGCCGGTCCGTCTCGCGCAGTCCGGCGGCAGCACCGAGGACATGGCCGACAGCGACGGCGCGGCCGAGCACCGCGGCCGGGTCCTGGCGCACTGGATCCCCGGTAAGCGCCACAAGGTCGTCGTACCAGGCCAGGATCTGCGGCCAGTCGGTCTCCTCGGCGCTCGCCGCGTCGTCGTGCAGGGCAGCGATCGCGGCCTCGACCTGGTAGCGGCCCGGGCGCCGTTCCTCCGTCTGCATGGCGAGCGCGGCCTGCAGGATGCGCACGCCCTCGGCGATCTCGCGCGTGTCCCACAGGCCGCGGTCCTGCCGGTCGAGCGTGACGATCCGGCCCTCGGGATCAAGCCGCGCCGGGAGCCGGGCGTGGTTCAGGAGCATCAGCGCGAGCAGCCCGCGTGCCTCGGGCTCCTCCGTGGCCAGGGTGAGCTGGCGGGCGAGCCGGATCGCCTCACCGGCCAGGTCCACCCGGCCGGCGTGACCGGCGGTGTAGACGAGATAGAGCACGCGCAGCACGACGGCGAGGTCACCGGGCTGGTTCAGGCGGCACCCGCGCAGAGTGCGCTTGGCCCGGCTGATCCGCTGCGCCATCGTCGCCTCGGGGACGTAGAAGGCGTCGGCGATCTCCCGGGTGGTGAGGCCGCCGACGGCGCGCAGGGTCAGCGCAACCTGGGACGCGGGCGCGAGCTCGGGGTGAGAGCAGCAGAAGAGCAGGAAGAGGGTGTCGTCGCCCTCCTCCGTGGTGGCCGGCCGCGGCTCCGCGTACGTTGTCTCCTCGCGGCGGTGCCGGGCGACCTCGCTGCGGCGGGCATCGACGAGCCGTCGCGTCGCGACCGTGGCCAGCCACGCGCGTGGGTCGAGCGGCGGGTGCTCGGGCCAGACCCGGAGCGCCTCCAGCAACGCCTCCTGGAGAGCGTCCTCGGCCGCGTCGAAATCCTCGCCCCGGCGGACGAGGCCCGCGAGTACCCGCGGGACGAGGGCGCGCAGGGCGCCCTCGTCCGGCCGTTGCATCAGCTCGTCGATCACGCCGGGTCAGTCCTCCGACGGCGCTTCGGACATGACCTCCCGGATGTCGATCCACTCGTACAGAGGCTCGCCGCCGGGACCGGGCTCGGAGGAGACGTACGCTGCGAGCTCGACCGCGCGCTCGTAGGTCTCGACGTCGATCATGTACCAGCCTGCGACCAGGTCGCTGGTCTCGGGTAGCGGGCCGTCGGTGGTGACGGGCGCCGCGTCCGGGCCGCCGTAGCGCACCCAGGTGCGCGCCGGCGTGAGCGCCTGCGCGTCGACGAACTCACCGTTCTCCTCGAGCAGCTCGCTGACGTGCCTGAGGAAGGCCATGTGCGCCTCCACGTCCTCTGGCGCCCACTGGTCGATCGGGGGCACGGGACGGTATGGCTCGGGAGTGCCCCGGTAGTGCTTGAGAAGCAGGTACTTCGGCATCGTGGTCTCCTGGTGTCGTGGGCCGCGCCTGTCGAGGCCCTTCACCTGGTGAGCGGAGCCGCCCGGCGCTTCTCGACATCGTTCCGCAAAATATGAGCGTAGGCCTCAACGCGGTGGGCCATCATGGCCCTGGCCAGGGCCGACTTTAGACTGAACGCTATGAAGATCGACGGGTCAGTGGCCCTGGTCACCGGCAGCGACCGCGGGCTCGGCCGGGTGTTCGCCCGGGAACTCGTCAGCAGGGGCGCGGCCAGGGTATTCGGAGCGGCGCGCAATCCCGCTGCCGTTACCGAACCCGGTGTGACGCCGCTCGCACTTGACATCACCGATCCGGAGCGCGTCGCCCAGGTGGCGCAGGAGTGCGCGGACGTGACCCTGCTGGTCAACAACGCGGGGGTGATGAAGGCGAGCCCGTTCATCGACGCGCCAAGCCTCGACGCGGCCCGGCTGGAGATGGAGACTAACTACTTCGGCACGCTGAGCATGTGCCGGGCCTTCGCACCGGTGCTGGCGGCGGGCGGTGGCGGCGCGATCGTCAACATGCTGTCGGTGACGAGCTTTTTCACTTCCCCGCTTGATCCCTCGTACGGCGCTTCGAAGGCGGCGGAATTGTCGCTGACCAACGGCATCCGGATGGAACTCTCCCATCAGCGCACGCTGGTGGTTGCCGTGCACGCAGGCTTCATCGACACCGACATGTCGGCCGGGGTCGACGGGCCCAAGATCAGTCCGGAGTCGGTCGCTCAGCAGACCTTCGACGCTGTCGAGGCGGGCGCGATCGAGGTGCTGGCCGACGAGAGGACCCGGACAATCAAGGCCTCGCTGCCGCGCGATCATGAGCTGATCTACGCGCCGCTCCAGCGCCAGTTCTTTGACTCCGTGGCCCGGGACTCCGGCTAACGGCCACTGCCTCCGGCGACGCGGCTGGCACCGGGGAAGTACCCTTGGCCAGTGTTCTCGCCTGAAGGCCCGTCTCTGCGTGAGCTGGCTATGCAGGCGCTGTCCTCGGTCGATGACGGCTACGACATGCTTGCGCCGAAGTTCGACCACACGCCTTTCCGAACCCCCGATGGCGTGCTTGACGCGACCGTCGACGCGTTGCGCCCGCTCGGCCCGTTCGGCCTGGGACTGGACGTGTGCTGCGGCACCGGCGCTGGCATGGGGGTCCTCAAGTCCCTGTGCCAAGGGCGGATCATAGGGGCCGATTTCAGTGCTGGCATGCTCGCGCAGGCGCGTGGTGCGTACCCGGACGCCAGGTGGGTACTGGCTGACGTCCGGGCCCTGCCCTTCGCCGGCGCCTTTGACCTGGCGGTCAGTTTCGGAGCGCTCGGTCACTTCCTGCCCGCCGAACGGCCCGCGCTGTTCGCCGCCGTGCACCGCGCGCTGCGGCCGGGCGGGGTCTTCGCTTTCCCGATCGCCGCGCCGCAGCCCGTCACGTCAATCTCGTACTGGGCACTGCTCGGGTTCGACCTGGCCATGCGGGTGCGCAATGCCCTGTGGCGTCCCCCGTTCGTCATGTACTACCTCACCTGCCCGCTGCCCGCGGTCCGGAGCGACCTGACGGCGTGCGGATTCACCGTGACAACAGTCCCCCTGACGGCTCTAGGTCAGCGCGATGACGGCAGTCCGCGGTGCTGGCTTGTCGTGGCGCGCACAGCCAGCACATCCTGACCGCTGCGCACACCGGTCAGCGGCGCTGCCACTCCTCGGCGAGCAGCTGGTAGGAGCGGACCCGGTCGCCATGGTCGTGGGTGATTGTGGTGATGATCAGCTCGTCGGCGCCGGTGGCGTCCCGCAGCCGCTCCAGGTGGCCGGCGACCGTTCCGGGAGAACCGACGAACTGGGTGTCCACCCGGTCGGCTACCAGGTCCCGGTCCGCTTCGGTCCACACGTGCGCCCGGGCCTGGTCCGGGCTCGGGAACGCCACGGCGCCCTCGCCGCTCCTGATGCTCCGCACCCACAGGCCGTAGCCGGCCGCGAGTTCGCGAGCGGTCGCGTCATCGGGACCGACCACGACGTCGGCGGAGACGGTGATGTAGGGCCGGCTGAGGTCGGCCGACGGCCGGAACGCCGCCCGGTACGCGTCCACGGCCTCAACCACGCTGGCCGGGCTGATGTGGTAGTTCGCCGCGAACCGCAGCCCGTTTGACCCGGCTACCTGGGCGCTCTGGCCGCCGCTGCTGCCCAGGATCCACACCTGGACGTCAGCATCCTCGCCGGGAACGGCATGCGCCTCGACCCCGTCCGCCGACTTGTAGCTTCCGCGCAGCAGAGCAAGGATGTCGGCGATCTGCTCGTCGTAATCCTGCGGCCCGGCCCCTGGGAGCTGCAGGAGCTTGCGCTGCAGCTGGAACCGCGGAGTGCCGAACAGGTGCGCCGCGGAGTACCGCTCCGGGATCAGCAGCCCGTTCGGCAGCCGCCTCCGCTCGCCGGGCCCGCGAGCCGGTGCCCTGTCCCGGCTCCGGTCGGGCGGGCGGCCGTCGGAACGGCCGAGGCCAAGGTCGAGCCGGCCCGGATGCAGCGCGTCGATGAGGCCGAACTCCTCGACTGTGGACAGCGCGGTCCGGTGACCGAGCTGCACCGCCCCGGACCCGATCCGGATCGTTGAGGTCGCAGCGGCGGTCAGGGCCAGGACCACCGCCGGGGAGCTCCCGGCCACGCCGGGATTGAGGTGGTGCTCGGCGAACCAGTACCGGGCGTAGCCGACGCGCTCGGCGGCCTGGGCCAGGTCGATGCTGTTGCGCAGTGCCTGCTCGGCAGTGCTGCCGAAGGTGATCGGCACGAGGTCGAGCACGGAGAGCGGCGTGGTGACCATGTCCGGCATCCTTACGAAGCGGCCCGGCTGATCGCGTTCCCGGTTCCAGCGCGGGGCAGCGGCGCTAGGCCGAGGTGATCGCGGAGCGTAGTCCCCTGGTACTCGGTACGGAACACGCCCCGTTCCTGCAGTAGCGGCACAACCGTGTCGACGAACTCGTCCAGACCGCCCGGCGTGATGTGCGGGACCAGGATGAACCCGTCGCTGGCGTCGGCCTGGACCAGTTTGCTGATCGAGCCGGCGATCGTCGCCGCGCAGCCCACGAACGTCTGCCTGCCGGTGACCTCGATGATCAGCTCCCGGATCGACAGGCTCTCCGCTTCCGCCTTGGCCCGCCACTGGGCGGCGACCGCCAGCGGGTCCCGGTACATCCGGACGCTCGCCCGGCCGCGGGAAATCGTGTTCTCGCCCGGGAGCGGGTCGATCTCGGGCAGCGGGCCGTCCGGGTCGTAGCCGGACAGGTCCCGGTTCCACAGCTGCTCGGCGAACTTGATCGCGGTCTGCCCGTTCACCTGCTGCAGCCGAACCTCACGCGCGAGCTCGGCGGCCTCGTCGTCGGTGCCGGCGAGCACGAACGTCGCGGCCGGCAGGATAAGCAGCTCGCCCCGGGCCCGGCCGTAGCGGGCGAGCCTGCCCTTGACGTCGGAGTAGAACGCCTGCCCGTCCTCCAGCGTGCCGTGCCTGGTGAAGATCGCGTCAGCACTGGCTGCCGCGAACTCGCGCCCCTCCTCTGAGTCACCAGCCTGGAAGATGACCGGGCGGCCCTGCGGGCTGCGGGGCACGTTGAACTGCCCGCGGATGTCAAAGTGCTCGTCGGTCCGCTCGAACGTGCCCGGCTGCGGGTCGGCGAGGAACTCCCCGGCGCGAGCGTCGGCGATGATCTCGTCGCCATGCCAGGAGTCGAACAGCTCCCAGGCCGTCTCCAGGAACGCGCGTGCCCGCGAGTACCTCTGGTCCTGCGGCAGGAACCCGCCGCGCCGGAAGTTCTCACCGGTGAACGCGTCCCAGGAGGTGACCACGTTCCACGCGGCCCGGCCGCCGGACAGGTGATCCAGGCTGGCGAACTGCCTGGCGACCTCGTACGGCTCGTTGAAGGTGGAGTTGATCGTGCCGGCCAGGCCGAGCCGGTCGGTGACTGCCGCGAGCGCGGCCAGAACCGTGAACGTGTCCGGCCGGCCGACCACGTCGAGGTCGTAGATCAGGCCGCTCTGCTCACGCAGCCGCAGCCCCTCGGCCAGGAACAGGAAATCGAGCTTGCCGCGTTCCGCAGTGCGGGCGAAGTGAGCGAACGAGCTGAATTCGATATGGCTTCCTGAACGGGGGTCGCTCCAGACCGTGGTGTTGTTGACGCCGGGAAAGTGCGCGGCAAGGTGGATCTGCTTGAGCGGCCTATTCATCAGCGGCTCCTCCCGTACCTCTGGTCCTTCCGGTAGATGCTCAGGTGGTCGCGTAGCGGTTGGCCGGCCTCGGCAGACCGAGCAGCCCGCGCAGCGTCGGCGCCTGGTACTCGCGGCGGAAAGCGTCGCGGCGCTGCAGCTCCGGTACGAGGCTCTGCGTGATCGCCACCAGGTCCGCAGGGATGGTGCCCGGGCGCAGCCGGAAGCCGGACAGCCCTGCTTGCTGCCAGTCCTGGAGCAGGTCGGCCAGCTGCCCGGCGGTGCCGGTGAACACGGTGGCGTCGCTGGCGTACTCATGTCCGGCTAGCTCGTCCAGCCGGGCCTTGCGGTCAGCAGCGGCCGCACCGGTGTCGCCGAGGAACACCACGAGGTCGCCGAAGACGTGGACCGTGTCGCCCCGGCGGCCGGCTGCATCCTGGGCGGCACGGACCTCGGCGACGATCTCCCGGGCGTGCGCCACGTCGCGCGGGGTGACGAACCCGATGTCAGCGGCGCGCGCGATCAGCCGGTACGGCACTGCAGCATGGCCGAGCGCGGCGACCACCGGCTGGCCCTGCGGCGGCCGCGGTGTGATCGACGGGCCGCGGACGCTGAAGAACTGCCCGCGGAAGTCGATGTAGTGCAGTTTCTCGCGGTCGACGAAACGGCCGGTCGCATCGTCGCGGATCTCCGCGTCGTCCTCCCAGCTGTCCCAGAGGCACCGGATCACCTCGACGTAGTCGGCCGCCTCCTCGAACAGATCGCCGGTCAGCTGGGCCACGGCCGGGCTGGCCGGGTCAGCCAGGTCAAGCTCTGGGAAGCTGCGCCGGCCGAAGTGCGCCGCCTCGTGCGGCCGCGCCGTCACCTGAATGCGCACCCCGGCCCGTCCGGTGCTGGCGTAATCCAGGGTGGCGATCGCCTTGGAGATATGGAACGGCTCTGTGTGCGTGACGATCGCGGTTGGCACCAGGCCGATGTGGCTGGTCACAGGCGCTACCCTCGCAGCGATCAGCACCGCGTCCAGGCGCCCGCGCACCTGGTCGGTGCGCGTGTCCGGCTCGAGCCGGCGGGAGGACTGCAGGCCGAGGCCATCCTCTATCGTCACGAAATCGATCAGGCCACGCTCGGCCTCGGCGACGAGACCTGCCCAGTAGCCGCCGGTGAACAGCTCTTCGGGGCGCACGTCCGGCTCACGCCAGGCGGCGGGATGCCAGCCAGCGCCGTCCAGCGCGACGGCCAGATGCAGAGGAACGGGCGGCGCTGGGATCGTCAGGGGCTTGCTCCGTTCGGCCGGGGTTGCGCAGGCCAGAAGGGATACTGGCCTGGATCTACGTTATCCGATAGGGATAGTCGGGTTCCGGGGCGGCCACGCTGGCGCCCTAGCTAAGCGGCGGAACTGGATGACGCACATCACCACAGTAAGCGGGTACCGCCCTCGTCACCAGACCCGCCAGCGGGGGCCGCACCGGGGAGTGAGCAGCAGCCAAGGCTCAGCGGGCTGGCAGCCGAGAGTGGGCGACGACCGCCGGACCGGCGCAGATCGCGTTGACCGGGCCAGATTCGGTAGAGAAGAATCTAGATCAAGCAATCTTGCGGAAACCGAAATCGTCTCATTACGGTTCCGGTACCGGCTCACGGGAGCCTTGTTACCGGGTTACCGGTTCGCCGGACAGTCCCGGCTGCCGACATACAACCGGAGGAGCGGGTGGCTGAGATCGTGCTGGGGCTTGCGTCGTCGCACACGCCTCAGATGAGCACCTCGGCGGACTGGTGGAAGGAACACGCCGCCCGCGACGAGCGCAATACCCATCTCCTCGGCAGCGATGGCCGCTACCACAGCTACGGCGAGCTGCTGGCCGACGCTGACCCGGCCCTGGCTGGTGAGCTGGAGGCGCCGGTCTGGCAGGACAAGTTCGATCGCGCCCAACTGGCGGTCGAGGCGCTGGCGCAGCGCCTGGCGCAGGCCGCGCCCGACGCCGTGGTGATCGTCGGGGACGACCAGCACGAGCTGTTCGGCGCCAGCGGCGTCCCGGCGATCGGGCTGTTCACCGGTGAGATGCTGTGGGACCTGCCGCCCGACGCCGAGCACTTCGCGCGCATCCCCAAGGACATCCAGAAGGCCAACTGGGCTGCGCACGCCGAGGAGCCAGACAGCTACCTGGTCGCGGCCGGGCTCAGCGGGCACCTGGCGGCCGCCCTGACCGGCCGCGACTTCGACGTGACCGTGGTGGCCGAGCAGCCAGAGGGGCGCAGCCTGGGCCATGCGTTCACGTTCGTGCGCCGGCGGCTGCGCCTCGCTCCCGAGGTGCCGATTGTGCCGGTCCTGCTGAACACGTACTACCCCCCGAACGTTCCGTCCCCCGCCCGGTGCTGGCGGCTCGGCGAGGCGCTGCGCGCGGGAATCGAGTCCTGGGACGGCAGCGCGCGTGTCGCGGTGTTCGCCAGCGGCGGCCTCAGCCACTTCGTTGTCCTCGAGGACCTCGACCGCGCAGTGCTGGACGGCCTGGCCGGCGGTGACGGGGCCGCGCTCGGCCAGCTTCCGGCCGACATGCTGCGCTCCGGAACGTCCGAGACCCTCAACTGGATCACCGCCGGCGGCGCCCTGGGCGGCCTTTCGTTCGAACTCCTCGACTACATTCCCGCCTACCGCTCCCCGGCCGGGACCGGGGTCGGCATGGCCTTCGCGACCTGGGCGGCATCGACATGATCATCGACATCCACGGCCACGTCAGCGCTCCCGACTCTCTTTACGCGTACAAGGCCAACGTGCTGTCCCACCGGGGGGCGCACGGCCGCGGCCGCGTGGCCGCGAGCGATGATCAGCTCCGGGAGGCCGTCGAGACGCCAGGAGGCGCGTTCGGCATCTCTCACCTGGAGCACCTCGACACCGCAGGCATCGACCTGCAGCTGATCTCGCCCCGCCCGTACACGATGATGCACTCCGAGGAACCAGCGAAGATCGTGCAGTGGTTCATCGAGGAGACCAACAACGTCATCTACCGGGTCTGCGGCCTCTACCCGGAACGCTTCCGCGGCATGGCCGGCCTGCCGCAGTCACCGTCGACGGGCCCGGCGCAATGGGCCGGGGAACTGCGGCGCTGCGTCACCGAACTCGGCTTCGTCGGCGCGCTGATCAACCCCGACCCGATGGAGGGCCAGGGCCCTCCGCCACCACCGCTCGGCGACCGGTACTGGTACCCGCTGTACGAGACGTTCTGTGAACTTGGTGTGCCGGCGCTGGTCCACTCGGCTGGCTGCCGTCCGCCTGCCCGGGAGAGCTACAGCCTGCACTTCATCCTGGAGGAGACGGTCGCTGTCGCGAGCCTGCTCAGCTCTGACGTGCACAAGGACTTCCCCTCGCTCAAGCTGATCATCTCGCACGGCGGCGGCGCGATCCCGTACCAGGCGGGCCGGTTCAAGCCAGCGGCAGCGCGCACCCCGGGCGGCGAACGTTTCGAGGACCGGCTCCGCACCCTCTGGTACGACACCTGCCTGTACACCCGGGACGCGATCGAGCTGCTGATCCGCACCGTCGGCGTGGACCGGTGCCTGTTCGGCTCGGAGAAGCCCGGCACCGGCTCGGTGCGCGACCCGGAGACCGGCCGCTGGTACGACGACATCCGGCTGCTCATCGATGAGATCGGCTGGCTCTCCGACAACGACCGTGCCCAGCTGTTCGAGGGCAACGCCGAAGTGCTGTTCGGGCTGGCTGGACAGCCGACCTCGGAACCGTCGGAGACGGTCTAATCGTGTCGGCCGCGGCCACCGATCTGGGGGCGCCCGCGAGCCGGGCGAGGGCCGCGGGTCGCCGGCGGCGGCTGACCCCCGGCCTGATCGTCCTGTGCCTGCTCTCCCTGGGCCTGTTCGTCTGGCCCGTTGTCATGCTCGCCTACGGTGCTTTCCGGACTGCCCCGCCCGGTTTTGGCCACGCTCACTGGTCGGTGTCCGGGTTCACGGCCGCGCTGTCGAGCGGCACGGTGTGGCACGCGTTCGCGAACTCGCTGATCCTGTCCGGCTCCACCGTGCTGATCTCCACCGCGCTCGCGGTGTACCTGGCCTGGACGGTGGCTCGGACGACAACCCCGCTGCGCCAGATCGTCACGCCGATGGCTGTGCTGATCTTCTCGATACCGCCACTGTTCTTCGCGCTGTCCTGGGCGATGCTCGGCGAGCAGCCGGTCGGCCTCGTCGACAAGGCACTGCACGCTGTCTTCGGCGTCGCTCCGCTCAACGTCCAGTCGTGGTTCGGGATGATCGGCGTCAGCGTCCTCGGCGCGACTGCCGCCGAGTACCTGCTGCTTCTGGGGCCGTTCCTGTCGCTCGATCCTTCCCACGAGGAAGCGTCGCTTGTGTGCGGCGCTGGCCGGCTGCGTTCGTTCTTCCTCATCGAACTTCCCGCGCTGGCTCCTTCGGTGCTCGGTGTCATGATCCTCGGGTTCGTGCTCGGCATGGGCCTGCTCACGGTCCCGCTGC
Organism: uncultured Actinomycetota bacterium; assembly: GCA_963815375.1. Taxonomy (GTDB): domain Bacteria; phylum Actinomycetota; class Actinomycetes; order Streptosporangiales; family Streptosporangiaceae; genus JASHPR01. The sequence goes on from CAWFGX010000001.1 coordinate 2,058,919, forward strand.
TGCTCGGTGAACCAGCCGGGATCTACGTCCTGCCGACCCAGATCTACCGGTACTACCAGGCCGTCACGCCGCCGAACTACGCCGGGGCCAGCACGCTGGCGCTGCTGCTCGTCGCCGTGGTGCTGATCCTGGTCGCGATCCAGTCGCGGCTGCTTGGACGGCGCAGCTTCACGACTGTGACCGGCAAGAGCAGCCGGCGGGAGCGTATCGACATCGGCGGGTGGAAGTGGCTCGGAACAGCGGTGATCGTGATCTACGGGCTGCTGGCCCTGGTGCTGCCGCTCGGCCAGTTCGTTCTGGGCTCGCTCGAGTCTTACTTCGGCGTCTACTCGCACCTGTCCCTGAACAACTACTCCAACGTGCTGCACACGTCAGGCACCAGCCAGGCGTTCCAGACAACGGTGATGGTCGCGATCGTCGCCGGGTTCACCGCGTCGGCCCTGGCCGTCTGGGTCGCGCTCGTGGCCCAGCGGTCTACGTCCCGGCTGCGGCGGCTGCCCGACCTGTCGATCTGGGTGCTGTGGGCAGTTCCCGGGATCACCCTCAGCCTCGGGCTGATCTGGGCCTACCTGTCGGTGCCCGGGCTGCGGTCGCTGTATGCCACACAGTGGATCGTCCTGCTGGCACTGATCGTCGGGACCACGCCGATCGCCAGCCGGGCGATCACCGGCCCGGTCGGGCAGATCTCCCGTGACCTGGAAGAGGCCGCGCGGACGGCTGGCGCCTCAGGCTTCCGCGCGACCGTCGGCATCCTGCTCCGCCTGATCCTGCCGAGCTTCGTGGTGTCGTGGTTCATCTGCGGCATCGTGTCCTCTGGCAACCTCGACATCCCGATCCTGCTTGCCTCACCGAACAACCAGACGGTCCCTCTGCTGGCCTACAACCAGTTCAACAACGGCTCGCTAGCGCAGGCGGCAGCGACGTTCTGCCTGCTGATCGGCATCGTCGCGGCCGCACTGGTGGTGGCGGCTGTCATCCGGTCCGTGCTCAGGCTGAGAGCGGCCGGCAGGTCAGTTCGCCTGCCAGGCCTGCGGTACCGCCTGGCCGGCTTGCCGGGAAGGAGAGGGGAGGGCCGCTGATGTCCGCGGTCGAGCTGGTGGGACTGCGGAAGTCCTATGCCGACGTGACCGTGCTGGATGAGTTCAGCCTGCGCGCGGGCGAGGGCGAGCTGGTGACACTACTCGGGCCGAGCGGCTGCGGGAAGACGACCACGCTGCGCTGCATTGCCGGGCTTGAGCGCGCCGAGCGCGGCGAGATCCGCATCGGCGAGCGCCTGGTTGCCTCCGCCGAGCGCCGGGTGTTCCTGCCCGCGAACCGTCGTGACATCGGGATGGTGTTCCAGAGCTACGCGCTCTGGCCGCACATGACGGTGTTCGGCAACGTCGCTTACCCGCTGCGGGTACGGCGGCGGGACCGCCGGGAGCGGCAGCAGGCGGTCATGGAGATCCTCTCGGTCGTCGGCATGGAGCAATTCGCGAACCGGCCGGTCACCGAGCTGTCCGGCGGGCAGCAGCAGCGGGTGGCGCTGGCGCGCGCGATGGTTGGCAGGCCCGGCGTGCTCCTGTTCGACGAGCCGCTGTCCAATCTCGACGCGAAACTGCGGCGGTCCATGCGCCGGGAGATCCGCGACGCGCACGACCGGTCCGGCGGCACCTCGATCTACGTCACGCACGACCAGGAGGAGGCCATAGCCCTCTCCGACCGCGTCGTGGTCATCCGCGGCGGGACCATCCAGCAGGTCGGCACGCCAGAGGAGATCTACACCGAGCCGGCCACCCCGTTCGTCGCTGACTTCATCGGTTTCGACAATCTTCTTCCGGTCACGGTCAGCGAGACGCGTGACGGCGCGACCGCGGTGATGGTTCAGTCAGGGGACGGCCCGGTGTGGGCATCGCGGGGCATCGCGCCCGCGGCGGGGACCGGCGTGGTGCTGGCGGCCCGGGCCGACGAAACCGAGATCGGCCCGCTGGCCGCCCGGGACGAGGCGCCTTCCGGCGCTATCGCCGGAGTGGTCCGCTCCCGCCAGTACGCTGGCGGCCGCGTCGAGTACCTGGTCGAGGCGGCCGGCGCGGAGGTCGTGGTCCGCGCACCCGAGGCAGGCACCCTGGGCAGCCTGCTGGAGACCGGCAGCGGCGCGTGGGTGCGCTTCCGGGCCGAGGCCGCGGTCCTTGTCCTAGAGCAGGACACAGAACGAGACCCCACGCCCCGGCCACAGCCAGCCGCTGAATCTGTCGAGGCCCAGGAGGTCACGTGAGCACACACACTGCCGGTCCAGAGTCCGTCCCGGACCAGATGGGTGCCGGCCCAGCCGCCAAGGCGGGCGAGGACAGCCAGCGGGATGATCTGTCCGCCCGGCTCGGCCGGCTGGACGCCTGCGCGGTGTCGGACGCCCTGGATCGCCTGGGGCTGCCGGGCGCGGTGACCGGCATCGCCCCGCTCGTGCCGACCGCCGCCCCGATAACCGGACCAGTGATTACCGTGCGGGTCGGCCCCCGGTCCGACGACCGGCCTCGCCCGCACCTGGGCGCGACCGCGATCGCGACAGCGTCCCACGGTGACGTGATCGTCGTGGACCACCGCGGACGGCTGGACGTCTCGGCGTGGGGCGGGCTGCTGTCGCTCGCCGCCACCCGGCGCGGCGTTGCCGGGGTGATCGTCGACGGGGCCTGCCGCGACGTGGATGAGGCCCGCGCCCTGGCGTTCCCGCTCTTCGCCCGGGCCGCGGTGCCGGTCACGGCACGCGGCCGGATCGTTGAGGAATCCTGCCGGGAGCCTGTCGTGATCGGCGGCGTGCCGGTCACGGCCGGCGACTGGGTCATCGCCGACGCCAGCGGCGTGGTGTTCGTGCCCCGCGGTCGCGCTGACGAGGTAGTCGGGCTGGCCGAGAAGATCGCCGCCCGGGAGGCGGCCATGGCCGACGCGATACGCGGCGGCGAGTCAATCGTCGACGTCATGCATGACGCTCGCTTTGATGCGGAAAGGTAGGCAGACCGTGAAGCGCAGACAGACATTCACCGCTACGGCAGCGCTGGCCGTAGCGGCCGGGCTGGCCGTCGCCGCCGCCGGATGCGGCAGTTCCACCACGTCGTCAACCTCTAGCTCGACCGGCAAGTCTGCGTCGAACCTGCAGTCAGCCCTCGGCGGAGCCACCAACTACAGCGCGATGGAGGCGCTCTACAAGAAGGCGGTTAACGCCGGGCAGAAGACCGTCGTGGTCTACGGGCCGAGCGCCGGGACCGATATGGCGATGTACACGGCGTTCAAGCAGTCCTTCCCCGACATCACGGTGACCGGTGTCCCGGTCGTGGGTCCGCCGATGACTGCCAAGCTCAGCGCCGAGATGTCCAGCGGCAAGCACGTCGATGACATCGCCTACACCGGCAGCACCGACATGCTGTCGTACATCAGCAACGACTGGTTCACGCCGTACAAGCCAACGACGCTGCCGCCAGCCTCGCAGCTGGCCGAAGAGAGCTACGGCCCGGGCAACAACTTCTTCGGGTTTACCGTCGGGCTGTCCGGCATGGTCTACAACACCAGCTCGGTCCAGGCCAGCCAGGTCCCGACGACCTGGACCGGCCTGCTGGCACCGCAGTGGAAGAACAAGATGGTCATGTACGACCCGACGGCCATCGGCGAGATGGACGACATCTTCGCGCACCTTGCCCTGGTGCCCGGCGACTCCGGGCTGCTGTCGGGCCTGAAGGCGCAGGACCCGGAACTATCTCCGTCCAGCAACATCACCGGCCCGCTAACCGCGGTCGCGCAGGGTGCCAAGGGCCTCGGTATCGCCGTGCCGTACGCCTTCTACCAGGCGGCCAAGGCTGGCGGCGCTCCGGTGCAGTTCTACCTGCTGAAGGCCGACAACTACACGGTGACCCTGTACGGGGGCATCGTGAAGGGCGCACCCGACCCGCTGGCCGCTGAACTGTACGAGGACTGGATGTACACCCCGCAGGCCGCGAAGGCCATCGCTTCGGAAGGCGAGTACTCCACAGTGCTCAGTAACGCCGGCCCGTCCGGCATGCCGAAGCTGTCGGCCGTCAAGCAGTTTCCGTTCATCCCGCTGAGCGGCATCCCCGCTGCCGACGGCGCCGCCATCACCGCTGCTCAGCACGTCTACGGCTGACAAGCCGAGCCAGCAGAGCTGCCGCCCCGCCGACCGCTGGCGAGGCGGCAGCGTCCTGTCCGCGGCTTGCAATGACTCAGGTGTGCGTAAAAATAAAGCTCACGGCCGACGCAGAGGGAGACGTTGAGTATGGACACCGCGCTGAGTACAGCTGACCTGGAGCTGCTGCGGAAGGACTTTTCCGCGAGCCCTGCCTACCGTCTGGCGCAGAACGCGGTGACCCGGGTGTCCATAGACGACGTGGCCATCAACCGCCAGGTCATCAACACCACCAACCACTCCATGTCCACCCTGCTCGACGACTGGAAGGTCACCAACCAGCAGCGCAGCGGCCGTTGCTGGATGTTCGCCGGGCTTAACCTGCTGCGCGCCGGCGCCATGCGGACGATGGGCCTGAAGGACTTCGAGTTCTCGCAGAACTTCGTCATGTTCTGGGACAAGATCGAGCGGGCCAACTACTTCCTCGAGGCGATCATCGAGACCGCCGACCGCGATCTGGACGACCGCACAGTGGCCTTCCTGCTCGAGTCGGTGGCTGGCGACGGCGGGCAGTGGAACATGTTCGTGGCTGTGGTGGACAAGCACGGCCTGGTGCCAAAGACGTCCATGCCGGAGACCCAGAGCTCCTCTGACACAGGACGGATGAACTCTGCGCTGCGCTACCTGCTGCGCCAGGGTGCCCGGTCGGTGCGCGCGGCGACCGCCCGCGGCGCCGACGCCGCGCGGGCTGAGAAGGCCGAGGTGCTGCGGATCGTCTACCGGGTGCTGTGCATCCACCTCGGCACCCCGCCGGAGCGCATCGACTGGCAGTGGGCTGACAAGGACCGGGCGTTCCACCGCGACGGCCTGCTCACCCCGCAGGAGTTCGCGGACAGGTATGTCGAGCTGCCAATCGACGACTACGTCTGCCTGGTCCACGACCCTCGCCCGTCCAGCCCGCCCGGCCGGACCTTCACTGTCGAGTACCTCGGCAACGTGCTCGGGGCCCCGCCGGTCACCTACCTCAACGTCGGCATACCGCTGATGAAGGACCTCGCCGCGACAGCCCTGCAGGCGGGTGAGCCGGTGTGGTTCGGGTGCGACGTCGCCAAGATGATGAGCAACGAGTACGGCATCTGGGATGCCAGCCTCTACGACCTTCCGTCGGTTTACGACACCGCGTTCACCCTGGACAAGGCCGACCGCCTCGCCTATCACGAGACCGAGATGACTCACGCCATGCTGTTCACCGGGGTGGACGTCCTCGACGGCATGGCCCGCAAGTGGCGGGTGGAGAACAGCTGGGGCTCCGACCGGGGCAAGGAAGGCTTCTACACGATGAACGACTCGTGGTTCGACGAGTACGTGTTCGAAGTCGCCGCGCGCCGCGACGCCCTCCCCGAGGAGCTGCGCCAGGCTCTCGACACCGAGCCGATCGTCCTGCCCGCCTGGGACCCCATGGGCTCCCTCGCCCGCTAGCCGGGGCTGCTTTCCTCACCCGGCTCGGACGTTGCGGCGGTGCCCGCAGGCCGGGCCGCCGGCAGGCCCAGCGCGGGGCCCCTGCTGTGGTTGCGGCGGTGCCGGCAGGCCCAGCGCGGGGCCCCTGCTGTGGTTGCCGCGGTGCCGGCAGGCCCGGCGCGGGGCCCCTGCTGTGGTTACGGGGCGGTGGCAGGACGGTCATGGTGCCCGGGCTGGGGCAACAGCAACAGCGGGGGCCCCACGACACTGTTGGCGCGACCGGCGCACTGTCCAGGGCGCCATTCGGCTTAAGCGATACGCCCGACTAGAGGCTTTTATCCCAGCCGCCATGCACCTCTGGTCAGGTCAGAGCAGGATGACCCGTACATTCTTAACCGCGAGCAGGGCCGTGGCGGGGCCCACCTGCGCCTTGCAGGGCTGGGCCACCGATGCAATAGCCCGCCGTCAGGACATCCCTGCTGGTTCCGGAGGCCGGTAGGTCATCTGAACGACATCACTGCGCTGCTGGCGCAGATAGCTGTCGCTGATACCGGCCAGATCGATCCGGCGGCGCAGCATTGCTGCCACGCCGGGCGGTGCCTCATCGAGCACCTCGCCGCGCGGTGACACGATCATGCTGGGGCAATGCTGATCCTCACCGGCCACGTTGGCGGCCAGAACGAACCGCCCAGTCTCGGCCGCTCTGCTGACCAGGTGCGCCCGCCACACGCCCGGAACTACCAGGGGATTGACCGCGTACGTCATGTAGATCAGCACCTCGGCGCCCTGGCGGGCCAGACAGCTCCACTGCTCGGGGAACCGGATCTCCCGGCACAGCTGAATACCGGCCCGCATGCTGCCTCCGGGCAGCATCATCCGCATGACAGGCAGCTCCGACCCGGCCGCGAGCCGGCCACGTTCGTGGGTAGCCAGGTTGACTTTGCGGTAGGTCTGGGCCTGCCCAGCCGGCGGGAAATGGATCGCCGCATTCCACCAGCGCCCGCCGTCGAAGAGCAAGGTGCCACACAGAACATGCACGTTCGCGCGGCTGGCAGCGTCCGCTACGACATCGCAGGCTTGCGCGAGCGCGTCTGGGTCAAGGTCGTCTAGCCCGGACAGCTGATCGTCGTAGCCAGACAGGACGCACTCGGGCAAGACCAGGACCGAGCCGGCTTCCACCCTGCCGACGGCCTCGACCACGGTCTCCGTATTGCGCTTCACCGACCAGCACACCGGGAGCTGCGCGACCACCACCGAAACCTGCATGCCGCCAGTCTCCCGGACCTTGCGGGCGTGCGGTCGTTGTGACAACGTTGTCATCAACCCTTTCGTCCCGCACGGATCGGAACCGGTCATGGGCCACAACGTCGCGTACGGCAAGCGCATCTCGCGCCCGGCCCGGGCGGCGGCGGGGATCGCAGGGACTGTGTGCGCGGTCATGGGCATAGCAGCGCTGTCGGCGGCGCCTGCTGTGGCCACATCCCGGGCACCTGCGGCGCCGGCCAGGCCGGCGAGCGCATCGCGAGGCGCGGGCTCCGGTCCGGCCGCGGCCTGGCCAGACTTCGGCGGGCTTGGCGGTACGGCGGAGCGGTTAATGGCTTCCACACCGGCCAGCTACGCCACCCAGTACCAGGCGGCGGAGGCAAACCTGGACGGGCTGCTGCAAGCCAACGGCGAGGTCGCGGCGGACCCGCAAGCTCAGGCGTGGGTGGCCGCGGCGTTCGACCTGACTGGGGACCCGGCCCGGGCAGCCAGCGCGCTCGGCTGGCTGTTCACGCAGCAGCAGGCCGACGGGTCCTGGGGCGAGGATCCCGGCGCGACCGGCGTCGCGCTGTGGGCGATCGCCGAGCACGCGAGGCTCGGCGCCGGGGCGGCGTACCTGCAGGCGAACGGGGCGGCGATCCGCGCGGCCGCTGGCTACCTGCTGGCGCAGCAGGACCCGGCGACCGGCGCGATAGGCCCGAGCGGCGGCCCTTACCTGGCCACCACCGATGGCGAGGCAGCGCTCGGGCTTCGAGCCGCCAGCGCCTCCGCGGCAGCAGCGGGTGACACGGCCAGCGCAGGGGCCTGGGCGGCCGCGGCGCAGCAGGCCGCCTCAGGGCTTGAGGCCAATACCGGGATCGCGCACGAGCAGACCGCCGACTACTTCGCCAACGCGTTGTTCGACCCTTCTGGCACGACGCTGCTGGAGCAGCGCGAGGTGGCAGGCGCGGCAGAACTGTCGCTGACCTACCCGGGGTGGGGCGTCAAGGCGGGGCCTGGCTGGTATGACGGCGACGACTGGGTCTCCGCGCAGGCTACGTTCCTGTACGTGCTGGCGGCTGCACGCGCGGGCCTGCCGGAACTCGCCGGTTCGGAGTACAACGCCGGCCTGCGCATGCAGTGCCCGGACGGGTCGTTCGGCGACCAGTACCATCCGCCGGTCGGGCTGCAGACCGGCGGGTTCCAGTCCGGTCCGTCCTGTAACGGCGCGCAGGACAACCCTGAGCTCACCGCGCTGTACCTGCTGGCCAGCAACGCGCTGCTGGGCACGCAGGCCAGCCCCTCCCTACCCCCCACGTGGGATCAGGCTACGGTCCAGGCCGGCGGGCAGACGATCACACAGACTCAGCGCAGCACTGTCGACCCGGTGGTGCCATTCGCCTCTCGCCGGGCCGCGGTGATCACCGGAACCTCGAACGGCAACGAGAGCGGCCTGGCCATGAGCGCCGCGTACGAGGCGCTGACCCAGGGCTACCTGCCGTGGATCTTCTGGTACCTGAGCAGCGGCGACAACAATGACGGCACCCTGTACGGCCTGTCCGACCTGTTCAGCAACCTGTCCAGGTACGCGGTCATCGTCATCGGCGACAACGCCATCGCAGGCCCGGCGGGGGGCTCGTACGCCTGCAGCGGCGGCCTGTGCGCCCGCCCGACACCGCTGCAGTACTTCACAGACAACCAAAAAGCACTGACATCGTGGCTGAACGCGGGCGGCCGGCTGGTCTCGCTGGGAGACTCCATCGCCGTGCCGCTGCCTGCGCCGCTGGCGGCGCAGACTGCCACCGCTCCCAGCCCGGTCGAGCAGGTGGCGTTCACCAGCGCGGCCGGGAGCGTCCGCCAGCAGCCCTACCAGCTGACAGACGCCGAGATGTCCGGCTGGTCGCCGGGAACACCGGCGTACTACTCGTCCGCTGGCACCTACACGGTGCTGGCTCAGGGACAGTCGGCAGGCACGGAAGTGCCTGTGATGATCTCCCAGCGGTATGGCCGCGGCCGCGTGCTGCAGACAACCCTCGGCGTGTCCTCGGCCGCGCACGCTTTCGGGCCGGTGGCAGCCGACGAGCTGGCGTGGGCCACGGCTGGCCTGCCCGCCAGCAATACAGGGCAGTTCAGCGACGCAGTGCTTGCCAGGCAAGCGGCGGCGGCCATCTCGCCTGGCTGGTGGCAGCCGTCGGTCAGCAGGTACGACTCGCCGCCGGGAACCCAGGACTCCTGCGCCGACGGCTACTCGTCGGTGTGGCCGGTGAGCCAGGTGTACGCCGCAGGTCTTGACCTCAGCGATGCCGCCCTGACCGCCGAGGCCAAGCAAGCCCTGGCCGAGTACTACAACCCCACGGTCGGCGCTTACCAGGACTGCCCGCCCGACGGCACGTTCTACTACGACGACAACGGATGGATCCTGGGCGACATGATGACCGAGTACGCGCAGACCCACGCCCAGGGGCTGCTGCAGCGTTCGGAAACCATCTTTGAGTACCTGGAAACCGGGTGGCAGCCCGGCGGCGGCGAGGAGTTCTACCCTGGCTGCGGCTGCGTCGAGCAGGTCGCCACCGGGAACTTCCTGCAGGCGGCGCTGCGGCTGTACCGGGCCACCCGGCAGGCTAGCTACCTGCAGTGGGCGAACACCATCTACGCCTGGGATAACGCCAACATGGAGGCCGGGCCGGCCGGGAACGGCCTGTACTACGACACGATCACCGGCACCACGATCACCGACTACATCCAGTTCACCTATGACACCGGCGTGATGCTGCAGGCCGACGTGCTCTGGTATCAAGTGACCGGAAACCGGCAGTACCTGGTGGCTGCTGAGCGGCTGGCATCAGCGGCGAGCGCGGCGTTCGCCAGCCCGGCGGACGGCTCGATGGAGCAGGCCGGCCCGTCCGGCCCGCCGTTCAACGCCATCTACCTGCAGGCTGCGGCGGACCTCTCCGCCGCTGACGGGAACCGGCAATGGCTGCAGATCGGGGCCACGAGTGCCCAGGCGGCCGCGCTATGGGATGCCAGCCCGGCAGCGGAGGGCACGACGTACGGGGCCAACTGGGACGGCGTGAACGCGTACTACGACCCGGGTCACCTCGACGTGCTCAGTCAGGCTGGGACGACGCGCCTGTTCGCGATCATGGCCGGATCGCGCTGACCGGCCCGGCGCGGAACATAGCGTGCAGGGCGGCGGCGCCCTCACCCGGCGCTTGCACCTGCAGGACGAGTTCGCCGCTGGCGTGGTGAACGTCCCATTGCGCCCATGAGCAGCAGACGCTTTCCACGGCGACCAGCGCCCGCAGTTCCCGCTCGACTGCTGGGTCGTCACGGAACCGGATGCGGAGGCCGTCCTCGGTCTCGGTGCGCCCGAGCCCAGCGTCCTGCCCCAGCCGCAGCCACCGTTCCGCCTGGGCGCCCATCTCCTCACCGGTCAGTGCGCAGGCTATGACCGGCTCACCGTCCTGGCTGGCTTCGCGCGCCGAGTCCACTACGACCTCCCTAGCCACTGTTCTTCCTGCCAGCCTGCCAGTTGAAGCTGACTTTAAGTCAAGGGACGATCGGGAGCTGGGCGCCGTCGCGCAGGAACAGCGGGATGCGGGCGAGGGGTGCGGCCGCGGTGACCGTGCTCCCGCCGTCGAAGGCGTCGCCGGTCCATGGGTCTGACCAGCGGCTGCCAGCAGGCAGGTACAGCTCACGGTCACGGGCCCGGTACCTGGTCACAGGCGCGACTAGCAAGTCCGGCCCGAACATGAACGTGTCCTCGCACTCCCATGCCAGCGGGTCGTCGGGAAAGTCCACGAAGACCGGGCGCATCGGCGGCAGCCCTTCGGCGTGGGCTACGCGCATCTGCTCCATCACATACGGGCGCAGCCGTTCCCTGAGCAGGAGCATGTCACGGATGCAGGCGAACGCCTCAGGCCCGAAGGACCAGACCTCGTTCGGGCCGCCGGTCTGGCCGATCCCGAACGCGGACCTCGGCTCGCGGAACCCGTGCAGCCGGAACAACGGGCAGAACGCGCCGTACTGGAACCAGCGCACGATCAGCTCACGGAACTCCGGATCCTCCGGATCGCCGCCGTGGAAACCTCCGATGTCAGTCGTCCACCACGGCAGCCCGCTGATCGCGGCGTTCAGGCCGGCCCTGATCTGGGCTCTCATCGCGGCGAAGTCGGCGCCGATATCACCGGACCACAGCGCCACCCCATACCGCTGGCTGCCGGCCCACGCCGATCTGACCAGGCTGACCACTTCGGTCCTGCCCTCGCTCAGCATTCCCTCGTAGAAGGCCCGTGCATGCTCGCGCGGGTAAAGGTTGCCGACTTCGAGGCCCGGGCCGGCCCGGTAGCGCAGGTTCGCCTGGAACCCGGGCCGCAGCTCTGGCTCGCAGGCATCGAGCCACCAGGCGTCGATCCCGTAGGGCTGGAGGTAGTTCTGGCTGATGCGGTTCCAGACGAACTCGCGCGCCTCGGGGTTGGTGGCGTCATAGAACGCGACGCCGACGTCCGCGGGCACGCCCTTGTCCGGCCAGTCGGCGTGGGCGAGCGGGCCGTGCTCGGTGCCGATCAGCAGGCCGCGATCAGCCATCTCGCGGTAGTTCTCGCTGAGCGGGCTCACCGACGGCCACACGGACACCATCAGCCGGACGCCCATCTCGCTGAGCTCGGCAACCATCCCGGCCGGGTCAGGCCACTCCGACAGGTCGAACTTCCAGTCGCCCAGGTGGGTCCAGTGAAAGTAGTCGCTGACGATGACCGATAGCGGCAGCCCCCGCCGCCGGTACTCCCTCGCCACAGCGAGCAGCTCATCCTGGGTGCGGTAGCGCAGCTTGCACTGCCAGAATCCGGACGCCCATTCGGGCAGCATGGGCGCGTGCCCGGTGGCGTCTGCATACCGGTGGAGCAGGTCCGCTGGCGAGCCAGCGCTGATCCAGTAGTCGATCTGGCGGGCGCTGTCAGCGACCCACCGGGTGCCGGTCGCTGCGAGCTCGACCCGGCCGATCGCCGGGCTGTTCCACAGCAGGCCGTAGCCCCGGCTGGACAGCAAGAACGGGATCGTCACCTCGGCGTTGCGCTGGACCAGGTCGAGCACGGCACCCTTCTGATCGAGCAGGCCGTGCGTGTGCTGGCCGAGCCCGTACAGGCGCTCGCCGGGATAGGCGCGGAACCGCTGCTCGATCCGGTGGTAGCCGTTGCCGGTGGCGGTGAACAGCCGGGGCCCCGGCCACCAGAAGTGGAGCGGCTCCTCGGCGATCAGTTCCTGGTCCGTCCCTGACCTGGTGAACAGCAGCACCGGCTGCCTGAAGTCGCCGCCCTCGCTGACCGTGACCGTGAGCGCGCCGCTGATGAGCTGAGCCGACCCGTCCTCGATCTTGATGTGCGCGTCCGGCGACTCGGGCGGGCTGAGCAGCGCACCCGGCAGCCCCTCCGTGACCGGCCCGAGCGCTGCGCGGACCCGGACCGCGTCAGTGCCCCATGGCTCTATACGCAGCACCTCCGGCCCGAAGCTGCACTCGAGGGTGGTGTCGTGCTCACGAAACCTGTTCACAGTGCTCCTTGCGATGACGCAGCTGTAATGCGTTACGGGCCGGCACGGGATCAGCGACTCACGGCGAGCGGGGCGGTGCTGGCGCGGGCGGTGAGCTCTGGCGGGAGCAGCACAAGCTCGCCGGCCCGGCCGTCGTCCAGCCGGCGCATCAGCATCTCGACCGCCCGCCGTCCCATGTCCTCTGCCGGGATGCGCACCGAGGACAGCCGCGGCGAGGTCTGCTCGGCCACCTGGTCAGGGCAGATCGCCACCACGGACATGTCCTCGGGAACGGTGCGCCCGGCGGCACGCAGCACGCTCAGGACCGGCCCGATCACCGCCTCGTTCTGGACGATCAGCCCGGTGGTGCGCGGCCTGTCCTGCAGGATCCGGGTGACAGCGCCGGCCGCTGCCTCGTGACTGGCCTCGCAAGGGCGGTGCACCATCCGCACGCCACGGGCCGCAGCCCGGGACAGGACGCCGTTCAGCGTGCGCTCGGCGAAACCGCTGCGGCGCTGGTACACGGCCTCGGCCTCGCCGAGGAAGGCGACTTCGCGGTGACCGAGGTCGGCCAGGTGGTCGACACACAGCTCGCCGGCCGCGGCGAAGTCGAGGTCGACGCAGCCAAGGCCCCTGGCGTCGGCGGGGACGCCGATCAGCACAGCGTCGATTCCGACGTCACGCAGCATGGGGATACGGTCGTCGTCCATGCTCACGTCCATGAGGATCATCGCATCGGCCCGGGCGCTGACAGCGACCCGGCGGATTCCCTCCGGGCCTTCCTCGTTCGTGAGCAGCAGGACGTCGTGCCCGAACCGGCGCGCGGTCGTGGTAACGGCGATGGCTATCTCCATCATCACCGGCACGTACAGGTCACTCCGGAGCGGGACCACGAGGGCGATGATGCTCGAGCGGCTGCTCGCCAGCGCCCTGGCCCCGGCGTGCGGGTGGTAGTTCAGCAGCGCGATGCTGTGCTCGACGCGGCGGCGCGTGGCGGCGGACACTGACCGCTTGCCACTGAGCACATAGGAGACCGTGCTGGCGGCGACTCCGGCGTGACGGGCAACGTCGGCGAGCGTCGCCATTGTGTTACTCCCCTCGCTCCCCCGGTGATCCATCGTCAGGCTGTCGAAGCGCTTCGACATAACGGGGCGACCAGAGTGACCGGCGTTCAGCTGTTCCACGATATCACCGCCACTATCAGCAGACCTGAAGGTCAGAACCGAGGTGAAGCGCTTCACCTGTCCGCCTCCATCCTGACCCGAACCGGCACCTCCGCGGGAAGCTCCAGGCTCCACACACCTGGCCGGAGCCTGCCGGCCCGGCCCGCATCGGCCTGGCAGCGAGCGGCCGCACGCCACGCCAGCTCAATCTGCTGGCCAGCCCGCGAGCACAGCTCCGCCTGGCATTTGCGGGCCGCGAGGTCCCAGGTCAGGTCGAGGCCCACCCCGGCCAGCGTCCGGGCACCGCGCAGCCGGCCTGCGGGCAGGAAGCCAGGGACGGCGGGCAGCAGCTCCACGCGGGCCGGCCGTCCGTCGCGGGCCGGAACCGAGTCCACCAGCATCTCGGTCAGGACCGCTGGCAGGCAGCACGCGGCATCGGCGTTGTAGACGTGTAGCCCGGGATAGTGGCTGCTCATCAGCGACCGGAAGAAGAAGCCCCCGCCGGTGATCGCTGCCAGCCGCTGGCCGGCCAGGTCCGCGTCCCGCAGCCGGGCAGCTGCGAGCGCCTGATGCAGATACCCGTGCGCGGACCCGTCCTGGGCTCCCCGCAGCCGCAGCGCCCGTAGTGCCGCCGCTGCCAGCTCAGGGGTGTCGTCGACGGTGACCTGGTGCAGCGGCCAGGCGGGGTACAGATGGCTGACGTGCCGGTGGTCGTAGCTGTCCCCGATCGGCGGGCCGCCCGGCGGCCAGGCCCACTCGGCCAGGGCCCGATCGTCGTTGATCTGGTACTCAGGGAGCCGGCCGAGCAGAGCCTGCCAGCGCTCGATGCCTTCCCCGGGCCCGTTCTGCGTTCCGGTCCGGGCGCACGCGGTGACCGCGGCCGCCAGCGCGTGCCTGGCTGCGGCGATGTCCATCGTGGCGTTGACTGCGGCCCCGGTCCAGCCCACGGGGTGGTTCTCGGGCGAGTACGACGGCACAACCGCGACGTTGCCGCGATCGTCGGCCCTGGTCAGGAAGTCCTCGTAGAACAGGGCAAGCTCGGTCAGCGCGGGCAGCACCTGCTCGCGCAGGAAGCGCTCGTCGCCCGTGGCATCCACGTAGTCCAGCAGCGGGACGAGCAGCCAGTCGGCCCCTGCTGTCCACATGTGGTGCGGGTAGGACGGAGCGAAGTGATAGTTCAGGCCGCTGCTGCCGTCGGTGGCGGCGGGCGCCAGGATGCCGCGCGCGCCGTACAGGCGGGAGGCGTTGACCTGCCAGTCCGCGAGCTGCGCGGCGATCAGGCCCGCTAGCGCGTGGACCGCCGCCGGGACGTCGGCGGTGACGGCGCCAGCGAGCTGGAGGCTGAGGTTGGCATTGGTCACGATGGCACCCGACCACGCGGAATGCCAGTCGCCTTGCCACAGACCGGGAAGCCGCGGCGGAAGCGTGCCGCTCGCGCTGAGCAGCAGGTAGCGGCCTGAGTCGAAGAGCTTCTCCAGCAGGGCGGGCAGTGGGCTGCCCGGGTCGGCGGCCTGACGGTGCAGCAGCCCGGCAATGCCAAGCCGGCGGTCGGCAGCGGAGGCGCCCAGGTCCAGCCGGGTCTGCCCGAACGCGTGCCGGTGCATCGTGGCATGCTCGGCGAGCAGCTGATCGTGGTCGGCGGGCAGGCAGCTCAGCTCCCAGATCAGCGCGCCCAGGTGCGCGTCAGGATCTGCCCCGGGCGGAACCGGGACCACCCGGGTCAGCAGCAGCACGGCAGGCGCGCCGCGCACCCGGATCACCGGGCACTCCGGCGCGCACTCGCCGCCGGGCGCCTCGATCCGGGTGACGATGCAGTACCCGCCGGGCCCGCGACCCCGGCCCAGACGCCGTCCGGCCGGGACCGGGTACTCCACGCCGGCGCCGATCACGGCGCTGCCCGGCCCGCACACCCGTCCCTGCCAGGACACCGCCAGTCCCGGCGGCGCGCCGGGCAGGCCCACCTGGTGGCCGACCTCAAGCTCCGCGGCAGCCGCGGGCGGCAGCCGCAGCCGCTGCACGATCACGTCCCTGGCCCGTGACACGAAGCAGGTCCTGTGCCAGGAGCCCGCCCCGTCCCGCCAGGACGTGGTGAGCAGGCCGGAGCCGAAGCTCACCGTGCGCAGGTAGCCCGTGATCGTGCCTTCGCCCGGGTCCCTGGCGCTGTAATCGCGCAGGCGCAGCCTGATCGCGCAGGCCGGGTGGAACGGCCGCGGCAGGTTCTCCGGCCAGCCGGCGCAGAACATCTCCAGGGCGTCGGCCGACTTCCCGGCGAGCAGCCGGTCACGCACGGCCTCCAGGCGAGGCGCCAGCAGCGGCGGCAGCAGCTCTTCAGAGCCGTTCGGGACCACCAGGCTGTGGTGGGTCACGATCACGGTCTCGTCGCGGCTATGCCCGTGCGCCATCGCACCGTGCCGGCCGTTGCCTGCGAGGAACGCGTCCTGCCAGGCAGCGGCCGGCTGGGTGTCGCGGATTCCGCAGTGCACGGTCTGCCTCTGGAGTTGGCCGCCTGCCGGCGTCAGCCGACCGTGACCGAGTACGAGTTGGAGTCGATCTGCCCTTCGCCCGACCAGACCTCGACACCGGCCTGCACGCTGGCCAGG
The DNA here is from genome assembly GCA_963815375.1 of uncultured Actinomycetota bacterium. Classification (GTDB taxonomy): domain Bacteria; phylum Actinomycetota; class Actinomycetes; order Streptosporangiales; family Streptosporangiaceae; genus JASHPR01. The sequence continues at coordinate 2,075,016 of CAWFGX010000001.1, forward strand.
TAGTAGGACTTGTTCAGCCCGTACGAGCCGGTGAGCACCTTGGCGAAGTCGGTGATGGTCAGCGACGACGACGTGGTCGTCGAGGTCCGCATGAACGAGTAGATCGGCCAGGTGTTGTTGGTGTCCATGTACAGGTTCCAGGACGCGCCGTCCACGCTCACCGTCGCCACCTGCGACCCGGCCGGCCCGGCGCCGCCGCCGTGGTCAAGCCAGATCATCATCTCGGCCTGCGGGTTGCTGTCGCCCGGGTCCGAGCTGGAGGTCAGCCAGTTGTCGTACGAAACGTCGAAGGTATTGGCGGTGTTCTGGGTGAACGTGTAGCTCCAGCTGCTGGAGACCGAGGTGCCCGAGGACAGCTGAACCGGCAGCTTGGTGTCGGAGTACTGCCAGCCCCACTCCCAGCCAAGCACGGCGGCGGGGTAGGCGAGCACGTCCGACGACGTGGACGACGACGCGTGCGCCCAGTCCCAGTCAGCGCCCCAGACGATCGTGCTGCCGGACTGGCTGGTGCTCCACACGCACTGCCAGCTGCTCGAGGTCGCCAGCGAGGCGTTGTACTCGTTATCGAGGATGTAATACGGGTTCATGCCTTCCGACGCGCCGCTCGTGCAGGTGGTCGCGGCCTGCGCGGCGGTCGGTGCGGCCAGGGTCACCCCGGCCACCAGCGCGACGGTTAACAGGCCTGCTAACGCCGCGGCGGGCCGGGCGGCGATACGGGCGAGGGACGGATGGGACATCGGTGCGCTCCTTCCTATGGAACTGTCCGTGGAACTGCGGCTGCGTTCTGGCCTAGAACCGACCTCCCGCCGGGTTGGCGACGAGGATGCCGCGCCCGTTGGTGCCGAGGAACACCTGGCCGAAAACGTTTGGGTTGCCGGTGATCGTCTGACCGACCCAGGCGTACTGGTCAGAGTCGTTGTTGATCCGGATCCAGCTCGCGCCCTCGTCGGTGGAGCGGAAGACCCCCTGCGTGCCGCCCACGATCCCCGTCAGGTAGATGGCCGGGTAACGGGCCCCGGGCGCCGCCTTGCCGAAGCCGAGTGTCGCGACTGTCGTGACGCTGCCGACCGCGCTGAACGACATCCCGCCGTCGGCCGAGTGGTAGAGCACCCCATTGCCCGCGGTCAGCCACAGGTCACCGGCCCGGCCGGGGACCGTGTGCAGCTGGGGCGCGCTGCCCGACTGCTCGGAGCCGACTCCGGCTGGCAGGCCGGTGGTCACAGCGGCGAACGTCGCCCCACCGTCGGCCGACTCGAGCAGCGTCCCGCTGGCCGGGTCAAAGGCGTAGAAGACTCCGGGGATGACCGGGTCGGCGACCGGCATCAGCCCCTGGACCAGGCCTGACACCTCGGTCCAGGTCTGGCCGCCGTCGGTGCTGTAGGCAGGGGCCGCGTCCGCCGGTGCCCACACGGCCGACGAGCCGTCGGCTGAGACCGCGATCACGCCCGCGCCCTCGCTGCTGCCCGGCGGCAGCATCATCGCTGTCCAGTCAGCGCCGCCATCGGTGGACCAGTCACCGCCGGAGTACCCGACCTCGGCGACGTCCAGCGGGGCGCTGCCGGCCTCGCCGATAGAGGTGCCGCTGCCGAGGATCGGCTCGATCATCCCGGTCGCCGGGGAGTGATCGAGCGTCGTATGGCAGAACCCGCCCAGGTCGTAGACCGCGCTGATCAGCTTGCATGGCCCGGCGGGCGGCACCACGAGGTCCTGGACCGCGGTCTCCTCGATGCCCTCAGCCGCCGCTGACGACCATCTCGTAGGCTCGCCGTGATCGGCGGCGGTCACGTCGTCGCTGCCGAATACGGTCGCCCCGGTCCCGAAGATCACATGGCCCGAGTCGAACGGGTCGATCGCGACCGACGCGATCCACCAGCCGAACTTCGGCGTGGCCCCCCACGCGAGGAACGGCGAGGCGGAGATGTCGAGCTGCGCGCCCGCGCCCACGTCCTCCCACGTGGCGCCGCCGTCGGTAGAGCGGAAGATGGTGTCGATCGGGTACCAGCGGTCGTTGGTGGCCACCATCACCGTGCCGGGATGCTCCGGGTCGACCGCGAGACCGGCGTAGCCTAACGCCGGGTTGCCGCCTGTGCCGGGCACCTCGGGCGTGATGTCGGTCCACGCGCCGGTGACCGTGTCGTACTTCCACACGCTGCCGTCGGTCATCCCGTTCGGCCCCGGCTGGTTGGCGTAGTCGACGTAGAAGGTGCTGTCGGAGGCCATCACGCCGTGCTGCGGCTCCATGCCGGCTGGCTGGCCGGAAACCAGCTGCCAGGTGGCGCCGGCGTCGGTGCTCTGGTACAGGTCGTTGCCAGTGGCGTTGCCGACGAAGATGTCCCTGGTCGGCTGACCGCGGTGGCCTCCAGCCAGGCCGAAGGTGACGAACGACAGGCCGACATCGTCAGGAGTGCTCGTGACCGGGAAGCTGGCCACCTGGGACCAGGTGGCTCCGCTGTCGGTACTGCGCCACAGCCCGTTGACGGGCGAGGCCAGGTACAGGACGTTGTCATCGTTGGGGTCGACCGCGAGCCGCTCGCCCATGTTCCGGCCGTTCTCGTTCGAGGCGAGCTGAATCGGCAGGTCCGCGATCTGCCAGGTACGGCCCTGGTTGTCCGACCGCAGGATTTCCCCGTTCAGCGGGACTGCCCACGGCTCGGGGTACTCACCGGCCGCCACCCAGACCTTGCCCGCGTTGACGGGGTCGGCGGCGATGGACTCCACGCCGAGCTCGTTCCAGTCGCTGAACCCGGTGAAGTCCATCAGCGGCACCCAGCGCTGGGTCCTGGCGTCCCAGCGGTAGGCGCCGCCGATGTCGGTCCTTGCGTAGGCCAGGCCGCGCTGCGCCGGGCTGAAGACCAGGCCGTCCACGAACCCGCCGCCCACGATCTGCACGTTCTGCCAGGAGTACGCCGCGCTGGGCACCGCGCCGCCGGTGCTGGCCGCTGACGGCGTCAGCACGCCGGCCAGCAGGGCCGTTGCCGCTAAAACGGGCAGGGCAGCGAAGCGGACGGCTCCTGTCACGCCTTTTTTACGTAACGCATGCATGGTGTGTCCTCTCGGAACGCTGGCCCGCGAGCTAGCCCTTGATCGCGCCAAGCAGCACTCCCTTGGTGAAGTGCTTCTGCACGAACGGGTAGACGAACAGCACTGGCAGCACCGTCAGCACGACGACCGCCATCTGCAGCGAGAGCGGGGCGATCTGCTGGTGGCCGAGGTACTGCCCGACACCGGAGGTGCCGCTTCCCGGCATCGTGATGCCCTCGGTGACGTAGTCGTACATGACCATCTGCAGCGGCCATTTGACACTGTCCGACGGCATGAACAGCAGGATGTTGAACCACGAGTTCCAGTAGCCGACCGCGTAGAACAGCGCGACGACCGCGGTGACCGCCTTCGACATCGGCAGTACGACGCGGCGCAGGATCGTCCAGTCGCTAGCGCCGTCCACACGTGCGCTCTCGATCACTTCGGCAGCGGTGTTGGCGAAGAACGCGCGCATCACGATGATGTTGAACACGCTCACCGCGCTCGGCAGGATCAGTGACCAGTACTGGTCGTAGCCGCCGAGCGCGGAGACGACCAGGAACAGCGGGATGATCCCGCCGTTGAAGAACATCGTGGCCATCATGATCCACAAGATCGTCCGGTGGCCGAACGAGCCCCGCCGTGACAGGCCGTACGCGGCGAGGATGGTCACGGCCATGGAGACAGCGGTTCCGACGGCGGTGATCGCCAGGCTGATCAGCAGGGCCCGGCCGACCACGCCGCCGTTGATGATCAGCTTGTAGGCGTTCAGCGTCAGCCCGTGCGGAATCACTACCAGGCCGCCGGCGATGTTGATGGACGCCTGGGTGGAGAAGCTGGTCAGCGCCACCGCGTACAGCGGGAACAGGACCAGCAGCAGCATGACGACGATCGTGCCGCCCTTGGCCCCCTGTCCCGCCGCTGACGGCCGCTCCTGCCAGATTGGCCGCCGTGGGTCGCCGCGGTGCCGCCTCGGCTGAGCCGCCAGGCCACCGGGGATCGTCTGGACCGTCGTTGCCATGGGCTGCGCCATCACTTCCGGTAGAGGCCGTCTTCGCCGAACAGGTGGGCCACCTTGTTAGCGGCCACGATGAGGACCACCGAGGTCACGCCCAGGAAAAGGCCCGCAGCGGCGCCATAGCTGAAGTCGCCGTTCACGATGCCGTTCTCGTAGGAGAACGTGGTGATCACCTGGCCGGCCCCGGGCCCCACGGCAGGCAGCTGGATCAGCATCTGCTCGAAGCCGAAGGTCAGGGCGTAGCCGAGCTGGAGGATCAGCAGCAGGATCGCGATCGGCTTCAGGCCGGGCAGCGTGATGTGCCAGAGCCTGCTCCACCAGCCCGCCCCGTCCACCGCCGCCGCCTCGTACAGCGAGGGGCTGATCGCTGCCAGCGCAGCCAGGAACACGATCATCGACCAGCCGGCCTCCTTCCAGACGAGCTGGCCGGAGACCAGGAACTTGAACGTGGACGCGTCGGTCATGATGTTGGGCGGGTTCTGCACGCCATGCGACCGCAGGAACGTGTCGAGGAGCCCGGAGCCGCCGAGCATCTCGTTGAAGATAGTGACGACCATGACCATCGAGAAGAAGTGCGGCAGCGTCACCACACTCTGGATGAACGACCGCAGCCGCCTGCTGAGCAGGCTGTCCAGCAGGATCGCCAGCGCGATCGGCACCGGGAAGAACAGCAGGAGCTGGACCGAGAACAGCACGAGCGTGTTCGTGAACGCGTGCCAGAAGCCGGGGTCGGTGAACAGCTGCTGGAAGTTGGCCAGGCCTGCCCACGGGCTGTGGAAGAACCCGTCATACAGGTCGTAGTCCTCGAACGCCATCACGAGGCCGAGCATGGGCGCGTAGCCGAACACCCCGAGCAGCGCGAGTGCTGGCAGGCACATGATGATCAGTGCCTTGTCGCGGCGCAGCCGGGCCCGCCATGGCATCCCCGGCCGGGGTGCCGGGCCGGCGGGTGCGGGGGCAGCGCTCCCTCCGGCCCGGCTCCCGGGCTTGGTGATCGCGGACATCGGCCTGGCCGTCAGGCGTCGCCGTACTTGTTCCGGACGGATTCGTAATACCTCTTCAGCGCGTTGCCGCCGCTGTTCTGCCACTCCTTGACGGCGGCGTTGTAGTCGGCGACCGTGCTGCGGCCGCGCACGACCTCGTACTGGATCGGCGTGCTCCCGCTGAACGGCGTCATGGCGTTGGCGGCCGACAGACTCGCTGGCACGGTGATGTTCATGTCGTAGAACAGGGGTTTGTAGCCGTACTTGGCGTTCTTCTGCGCGAAGACAGCCGACGCCCTGGTCACGTCGGGCCAGCCGGGATTGTTGTCGACCGAGTTCGGCCCGGCCAGGAACGAGTAGGTGGTCGCTACCTGCGTGTTACCGGTCGATGTCAGCACCGGGCCGGTACTCGTCATCGTGTAATCGGCATCCGGCACGCCGAAGTTGATCAGCGTGTACTCGTAGGAGCCGAACGGCGCCGCGAGATAGTTGGCAATCCGCAGCAGTTCCTCGATCTGGCGCGGCGACAGGTTCTTGTTCAGGTAGCTCAGCCAGGATGTGCCATTGGCCAGCGCGATCGTCGGGGTTCCTTTGCCGCTGGCGGTGAAGAACGGGAGCGCCATCCGCACATAGCCCTTGTCAGCGGCGGTGCCTGACACCGCGTCGGCCCCGTCCCAGGCTCCCTGGCCGTCGGCGGTGATCAGCATCTCACCGCTGTAGAAGCGCTGCTTCGCAGTGGCGCTGTCGCCTGCGATCGAGTCCGGGTTCATCAGGCCGGCCTTGACCAGCTTGGCCTCCCAGACCATTGCATCGATGATCTCAGGCGTCTCCCACTGCGTGATCACGTCGCCTTTGGAGTTGGTGGTCCAGGAAGTGGTGATGCCGAACGGCTGGTAAAGGTAGCCCCAGATATCGTCGAAGGCCCACTGCCTCTTTGAGGGGTTGTTGATCTCTTTGCCGAGGTCGTACAGGTCGTCGACTGAATTGACCGTCGGGGTGCCGATGCCGAGCTTGTCGAAGATGTCCGCCCGGTAGTACAGGTAGTACGCCACCGCGAACTGGCTGGCGAAAACCGGGACGCCATAAATCTTGTCGTTCCAGACCCCGGCCTGCCACGCGGCCGGGAAGATCGCAGCCAGGTTCGGGTACTTCTTGATGTCGTCGCCGGACACGTACGGGGTCAGGTCAGCGAGCTTGGCCGCAGTGGCCTGGCCGAAGTTCAGCGACCCAGTCCAGAAGGTGGGGATCTGGATCCAGTCCGGGAGCTTGCTGCCCGAGAACAGCGGCGGCAGGATCGTGCTGTACGTGACGCCGTTGGCAGGCTGCATGGAGAGGCTGGCGCCAAGGGCCTTGTTGACAGCCTCGTAGTACGTGTTGCCCGAGGGGGACGGGATAGATGCCCACAGCGGCGTGATCGCTGTGTAGCTGCCACCAGCGCCCGGCACTCCGCTGACCGAGCGCACGAGGTCGGTCGGGTAGTTGAGATATCCAGGCTCTGAACCGTCCACGCTGAGGAAATCTGGCTTGATCAGATTGCTCGGCACATAGGCCGGCATGATTTTTGCCAGCTGGCTCGCACTGGCCGCGCCCGGGGTGCCTGACGCTGAGGTGCCGCAGCCGGCGAGCAGCGGCACGCCGGCGGCGGCGCCAGCCGTCACAGCGGCCGCGCCCAGGAAAGACCTGCGGTTCAAGGATCTGCGGTTCATGGCTAAACGCGCCCTGTCGGGTCTCATATCTCCTGCGACCTTTCGTCCGGCGTAATCAGGCGGTCGGCATAGCCGATACGAGTTGTCGAAGCGCTTCGACAGTGTTTGCGCCGAGAGTACGACAGGCACTAACCACGGGCAAGAGGCAACCGGAGAATTCGCCACAGGCCACGCAGCCCGTGCAGGCGCAGGTGAGCTCCATGACTGACCCTTGCCCGCTGTCAGCGGCTGGCCTAGCCTTGAATCCACTGTCGAAGCGCTTCGATCCAGGACATGACCAACGCGCTGGCAACGCGGAAGTCCCGTCCGCGGGAGAGCCGTGACCGCTAAGACCTCGCAAGAGCAGGCAGAGCAGCGGTGCGACGACCTGCTGCGGCGGGCAGACGAGCTGCTAAGCCAGCTGACCGCGGCCGAGAAGGTCGCGATGCTGCACCAGCACTCGCCTGGGGTCCCCAGGCTGGGCATCGCGCCCTTCCGCACCGGGACCGAGGCGCTGCACGGCGCGGCGTGGAACGGTGTTGCGACTGTGTTTACCCAGGCCGTGGGCCTGGGCGCGACCTGGGATCCAGAGCTGCTCCGCGCTGTCGGCGCTGCGGTCGGCGCCGAGATGCGGGCCCTGCACCAGCGCGATCCGTCTGTGAGCCTGAACGTCTGGGCCCCAGTGGTCAACCTGCTGCGCGACCCGCGCTGGGGCAGGAACGAGGAAGGCTACTCCGAGGATCCGCTGCTGACGGCCCGCATGGCCGTGGCCTATTGCGCCGGGCTGCGAGGCGATCACCCCGTCTACTGGCGCACCGCCCCGCTGCTCAAGCACTTCCTGGCCTACCCCAGCGAGACGGACAGGGACACGGCGTCCGCCGATCTCCGGCCGAGGGTGCTGCACGAATACGAGCTGCCCCCGTTCCGGGCGCCGATCGAGGCGGGCGTCGCCGTGGGCGTGATGCCCTCCTACAACCTGGTCAACGGAAGGCCGAACCACGTCTCGCCGTACCTGAACCGGCTGGTGCGAACCTGGACGGCTGACGAGCTGATCGTGTGCAGCGATGCGTACGCGCCGTCGAACCTGGTCGACACCGAGCACTACTTCGGCGACCACGCGGCGAGTCACGCGGCGGCGCTGCGAGCGGGTGTGGACAGCTTCACCGATCAGGGTTCCGTGTCCGCCGTGACGACCGGCCGGATCACCGAGGCGCTGCACCGCGGGCTCATCACGATCGCCGACGTGGACCGGGCGGTGCGCCGGCTGCTGCTGACCCGGCTGCGGCTGGGTGAGTTCGATCCCGAATCCGACCCGCATGCTGCCGCCGGTGATTCGGCTCTGGACTGCCAGGCGCACCGCGAGCTGGCCCGCCGTGCGGCTGGCGAAGCAGTCGTGCTGCTGCGCAACGATGGCGGGCTGCTTCCGCTGGCGGCCGGGCTGAACCTGGCCGTTGTCGGGCCGCTGGCGGATGCCGTGTACGAGGACTGGTACAGCGGCACGATGCCGTACCGGATCACGGTGGCTGCTGGCCTGCGGACGGCGCTGGCTGACGCCGGGGGCACGGTCACCGCGGTCGAGGAGGGAGCCGACCGGGTGGCGCTGACCGCGGGCGAGGCCGACCTCGGCCAGTTCGACGTCTTCGACTGGGGCAGCGGGACAGTCGGAAACGCGGTGGTGACCCTGCGCTCGGTCGGATGCGGGCGCTACCTGACCGTGACCGACGACGGCACGGTCGTCGCCGACGCGGAGCAGCCAAATGGCTGGGTGGTGCGCGAGACTTTCGTGGTCGAGCCGGCGCCGCCTTCGCTCGGGGCCGCCCAGTCCCCCGGCGGGCTCGCCCAGACAGGCCGGCTTGTCGTGCTGCGGTCGGCCGCAACCTCGCGTTATGTAACTTTCGATGGGTCCTCGGGGACGATGAGGGCCTCAGCCGACGCGGCCGGTGCCCAGGCGCTGCGCTGGCGGGTCGTGCGCGACGCCGCAGCAGCGGCTGCCCAGGCAGCCGCGGCCGCGGACGTGTGCGTGGTCGTCGTCGGCAACCACCCGCTGATCAACGGACGGGAAGCCCAGGACAGGACGACCCTTACGCTGCCCCCAGGGCAGGACCGCCTGGTGCGGGCCGCGCTGGCGGCCAACCCGCGGACCGTGCTCGTGATCATGAGCAGCTACCCGTACGCGCTCGGCTGGGCCGACGAGCACGTGCCCGCGATCGTGTGGACCGGCCACGGTGGCCAGGAAGCCGGCCGGGGTATCGCCGACGTGCTGCTGGGCACCAGCCCGCCGTCGGGGCGGCTGCCGCAGACGTGGTATGCATCCGACGCCGACCTGCCCAGCCTCCAGGATTACGACATCATCGCCTCGGGCCGCACCTACCTGTACTTCGCTGGCCGGCCGCTCTACCCGTTCGGCCATGGGCTCTGCTACACCACGTTCGGTTACTCGGGGCTGCGGCTGGAAGTAGCCGAGACTGGCGGCGGCGCGGAGCCCGCGGAAGTCGTGACCGCCACGGCCGATGACACGGTGACCGTCACCGTGGACGTGACCAACCTCGGCAGCCGGCCTGGAGTAGAGGTGGTCCAGGTTTATGCCCGTCCGGTCGCCCCGCGGCGGCGGCGCCCGCTGCGCGCACTCGCCGGGTTCGCCCGGGTGGGCCTGGAACCGGGAGAGTGCCAGGCCGTGCCGGTCCCAGTGCCGGTGGCGTCTCTGGCGTACTGGGACGTAGCCGCGCACCGGATGACCGTCGATCCAGGCGACTACGAGATCATGGTCGGCTCCTCCAGCGCCAGCATCGCCGCTGCCGCACAGCTGCGGGTGCTGGGCCCGGAGCCGCTGCCGCGGCAAGTCCTCGGCAGCGTCGTCGCAGCAGCGGATTTCGACGAGTGCCAGGACATCACCCTGGTCGACGCGACCAAGGAAGACGGCGACGCGGTTGCGCCGGCCGGCACGGGACGTGGGTGGGTCGTGTTCCGCGACACCGACCTCGGCTTCCTTGGGTCGGTATGTGCTGTCACGCTGCGGGCCGCCCGTGAGGAGCCGGGCACCGCGCGCGCCGAGCTGCGCCTTGGCGACCCGGTCGCCGGCGAGCTGCTGGCTGAGTTCACTGTGCCGTCGACCGGCGGCCGCTACGCCTGGACGGAGGTGACCGCGCAGCTGCGCCCGCCCGCCGAGGCCGTCGCGATCGGTGACGTGTGCCTGGTACTGGACGGGGCGCAGCGGGTGGCGTGGCTGCGCGCAGGCGTGTCGCGATGACGGTCACGCCGGCCGGGCTGTGGTTCGGCGGTGACTACAACCCGGAGCAGTGGGATGCCAGGACATGGGCCGAGGACGACAGGCTGATGCGCGAGGCCCGGGTCAACACCGCGACCGTCGGCGTGTTCTCCTGGTCGCTGCTGGAACCGGAGGAGGGCAGGTACGAGTTCGGCTGGCTGGACGGCACACTGGACCGGCTGCACAGAAACCGCGTGCGGGTCGTGCTGGCCACTCCGACCGCGTCACCGCCGCCGTGGTTCACCCTCGCGCACCCGGACGCCATGCCCGTGACCCGGGAGAGGACCAGGCTGGGGCCCGGCAGCCGCGACACCTACTGCGCTGCGGCGCCCGCGTACCGGGAGGCGGCGCGCCGGATCGCTGGTGAGCTGGCCCGCCGGTATGCGGGTCATCCCGCTCTCGCGCTCTGGCACGTGCACAACGAGTACGGCACCATGTGCTGGTGCGACCATGCTGCCCGGGCTTTCCGGGACTGGCTGCGCCGCCGCTACGCCACTGACCGCGACGGCCTGGACGAGCTGAACGACGCGTGGGGCACAGCGTTCTGGAGCCAGCGCTATCACGACTGGGAGCAGGTGCTGCCGCCGCGCGCGACCCAGTGGCTGGTGAACCCGTCGCAGATGCTCGACTACCGCCGCTTCTGGTCCGACGAGCTGCTCGCCGCCTTCCGCGACCAGCGGGACGAGATCCGCCAGCACACCCCGTCGGTGCCGGTGACGACCAACCTCATGCTGCCCGTCTATCAGGTCCTGGACGCCTGGGCGTGGAGCAGCGAGGTCGATGTGGTCTCGGTCGATCATTACCTGGGCTCACCGGGTCCTGACGGCCACGCCGACATCGCGTTCTGCAGCGATCGCGCGCGCTCCTTTGGGGGCGGCCGGCCGTGGATCCTGATGGAGCAGGCGACCAGCCTCATCTACCAGCGCGACCGTGTGCTCGCCAAGGAACCGGGCCGGATGCTGCGCGACAGCATCGGTTACCTCGCCCGCGGCTCGGACAGCGTGCTGTTCTTCCAGTGGCGCGCCTCGCCCGCCGGGGCTGAGATGCACCACGCAGCGATGGTGCCGCACGCGGGCGCTGACACCAGGATCTTCCGCGAGGTCACCGAGCTCGGAAAGGCGGCCGAGCGGCTGGCGGAGGTGGCGGGCAGCACGGTCCGCGCTGAGGCCGCGGTGATCTGGGACCCGGATTCCTGGTGGGCCATGGAGAACACCCGGTTTACCTCTGCCGATCTCAGCTACCTCGATGAGGTGCGGGCTTTTCACGGAGCGCTGTGGCGCCAAGGCGTGGTCATCGACTTCGTCCGTCAGGATGGTGACCTGGTGCGGTATCCCGTGGTGCTCGCGCCAGCCCTGTACCTGATCTCGGACGAGGGGATCGACAACCTGTGCGGCTATGTAGCAGGCGGCGGGCACCTGGTCATGTCGTTCTTCAGCGCTATCGTCGACTCCCGGCTCCACGCTCGCCTCGGCGGAACCCCCGGCGGCCTGCTGGACGTCTTCGGGATACGGGTCGAGGAGTTCTGCCCCCTGGCCCGCGGCGCCCGGGTGGCGCTGTCGGGGGGCGAGACGGGGACGGCGTGGAGCGAGCGGCTGCGCGCCGACGGCGCCGAGGTTGTGACGAGCTACGCCGACGGGCCGCTGGCGGGCCTTCCCGCGGTCACCAGGAACTCGTTCGGCGACGGCGACGCGTGGTATGTCTCGACACGCCTCGATGAGAGCTGCCTGGACCGCCTGATCGGAAGCGTGCTGTCCCGCGCCGGGGTCATGCCTGTCGCCGACGGAGCCCCTCCCGGCCTCGAGGCCGTGCGCCGTCACGGCGACGACGGCCGCAGCTGGCTTTTCGTGCTCAACCACGCCGCCCACGCTGCCCAGGTTCTGGTCACCGGCCTGGAGCTGCTGTCCGGCCGCCAGGTGGCCGGCGTGCTCGACGTAGCGCCCGGCAACGTGGCGGTGGTGCGCGAGGATCAGTAGAGGCCCAGGCCGGGGAACACCGGAGAAATGGTGAAGTCGTCGCCGCACGCGATGATGTAGAGCCCGGCGGGCCCAACCAGTGTGTAGCTGTACGAGCCCGGCAGGAAGGTCCGGGCCTTGTCCTGGGCGGTTCCGCATGGCGCCGATGGGGACTGGTACATCGCTGTCGTGGCATAGCCGACGTAGAAGGAAGCGGCGCCACCCGCCGCGAGGGCGACCAGGTGCGGCGGGATGGCGGGGAACATGCCACCGTCCCCGCCTCGCTGCTCGTTGCTCTGAAGAACGCTGCCGTCGGGGCTGACTAGCACCAGACCCGGGTAGCCGAATATCGCGCAGTCCGTCCCGGAGATGTTGCGGATCGTGAACTTCAGTGCCAGCTGCCCGATGGCCGCGTTGCCGGGCCCCACAGAGATCTGCACCGGCCCTTGTGTGCATGGCGGCCACGACAGGCTCGCCGCGGACGCCGAGGGCAGGACGACCAGGGGAGGCCCGGTTTGAGCGACGAAGCTGCTGCTGACTCCGGGCTCACAGAACCGCGCCGCTGTCACCGTGATCGTGAATGTGCCGGCTTGGTGATACACATGACCGGCGGTCAGTGCCGGGGCAGGCCGGGCACAAGAATGGGTGACTACCTCATCAGAGCCATCGCCGAAGCCCACCGTGGCTTGCGCCAGCGTGGCGTCCACTGCACCGACACTGGCCGTGGCCAGGTCGCCGGTGAATGCAACGGCCTCGGTGCTGACATCGACTTCCACCTCTCGTGAGCTCAAGGGCGAATGCACAGGGTGCGTGGTCGCGGCTGCCGGCGCGAGCGGGTGTGGCGTTCCCGCACAGCCCACCAGCGCTGTCGCGCCAAGGGCCAGCGCGACACGGGCCCAGCTTGCTCGCCGCAGTAAGGTCATGATCCCCCGAGCCTCCTTGTCGTGCTGCTTCAGACCCTTAGACGCCGGCAGGAGGGATCGGTTGGGCGCAGCACCCTCGGACTGCAAACCAGACCTTCAAGGCGGTGCCATGATGGCCGGGTGAGTCCCGAGGACCTAGCGCACTTGCGCCGGGCCCGCGATCAGATGGATCGCGAGTACGCGCGGCCGCTGGACGTGGACGCACTGGCCCGGACGGCGCTGATGTCGACCAGGCATTTCGCTCGCCAGTTCCGTGCCGCCTACGGCGAGACGCCGTATGGCTATCTGAGCGGGATCATCTTCGCGACCGACGACTGCGACGCGACGTTCGAGAGGCTCAGCGCGGCCGGTGCCCGGGTGCTGCAGGAGCCGGTCGACCAGCCTTACGGCGTCCGTGACTGCGCGTTCCGCGACCCAGCGGGCAACATGCTCCGGTTCTCGCCGAGCGGGATCAGCCGGCCAACGGCTTGACGGCCTGGGCGACGGACTCCAGCGCGGCGAGGTGGTCGTCCACGGTGCGCAGGCCGGCGCGCATGGTGTTGACCGACAGGTGGGTGGCACCCGCCTCATGCCACGCGCGGGCCTGCTCAGCGACCTGGCCGGGATCGCCGTGCCAGCTCACGCGGCCCTCCATGCCAATGCTGCCGGGGTCCCGCCCGGCCTTGACGGCAGCGCGCTCGACCTCGGCGCGGGCCTCGTCCAGCTGCGGGCCGGGCTGGACCTGCGGGAACCAGCCGTCGGCGAGCCTCCCGGCGCGGCGGTACGCAGGCCCTGACTGGGCGCCGAACCACACCGGGATTGGCCGCTGTACCGGCAGCGGTGCCAGTCCGGCGCCGGTCACCGTGTGGTAGCTGCCGTGGTAGGTCACTGACGGTTCGGTCCACAGCCGCCGTAGCAGGTCGACCTGCTCTTCGCTGCGACGGCCTCGGTTGGAGAAGTCCTGCGCGAGCGCCTCGTACTCGACCGCGTTCCAGCCCAGCCCGATGCCCAGCCGGAACCGGCCACCGGTGAGCAGGTCGACCTCGGCGGCCTGCTTGGCGACCAGCACGGTCTGGCGCTGCGGCAGGATGATGATGCCGGTCACCAGCTCCAGCGACGTAATGCCTGCCAGGAAGCCGAACAGGACAAACGGCTCGTGGAACGTGGTTGTCACGTCGTAGGGACCGCTCCAGCCCTTGTGCACCGCCGGGTCTGCGCCCACCACGTGGTCATAGGCCAGCACGTGCCGGTACCCGAGTTCCTCCACCCGCTGCCCGTAGGCCCGCACCGCTCCGGCGTCGCCGCCGATCTCCGTCTGCGGGAGCACCACGCCGATTCGCATTCTGCCTCCCTGGTAGGGCAACCTTGACCGCCATATCCCACGGCGAACAATACGGTTGCGCCACCAATCCGCTTACCGGCGGGAACCCGGATAGCGCCTCACCGGCGGCTCCGACCTCATCCGCGCCGCCCACCAGCCCGGCGACCTCGCCCGCCACTACCCGGCAGCCGGCGACCTCGCCGACACCGCCCGCCCCAAAGCCCCCATCCTGCCTCACTGGCACCACCCCCGGTGGCGGGCCCGGTGCTCCAGGGAAGCGTCGTTGAAGGATTTTGGGCGTAATAACGCCACGGGAACCACTTTCATCGGCGGTAACGCCCTCATTCCGGCTGAGCGCAGCGATTGGTCGCATCCGGAACTACCGATCATTAATGGCGGAGGTTACGAGTTCGGCGGACGGCTGGGCGCGGTGTGCGGTGTGCGGTGTGCCCGCGTCGTGAGGGTATCCCGATGGCGGCGGGCTGGATGCTGGTGAGCAGGCGCGCCGTTAGCAGGTGCGGTTACAGGCAGCGGAGCTGATCGAAGCGGGGGTCGCTGGCCGCACTGAGCGCGGTCAGGCCCCGGTCCAGGTCCCGGCTGATCTACCGGGTGCATCGGAGCAACCCAGGCGGCAAAGGGCGGCGCAAGGTGGGGCATACCAGGACCAGGTCGAGCTCGTCGGCCGCTGCGTCAGCTGCCAGCAGGTCCGGTCGGCCGGGCGTCTCGTGCGCTTGGCTCCCCCGGTTAGCCCTGGCCACTGACAACCCAGCAGTACATAAGAGTGCCTTGGAAGGTCGGGCCTGAGGAAATGCCCGTCGCTGGCGGAGCGCTGCTCCAAAGGAGGTCCAGCGCCCCGGAGCCGCAAAAGATGCACAGTCATTGTGTGACAACCTGCCAGCCGCGACGGGCGTTACTACTTCCGTGAAGCTACGACTGCGGGAACGCCCGGGGTTACCACGCGGTGATGAGGCAGAGTTCGAGGATTACGTCGGCCGCGATGGCGGCCGGCTGCTGGGCTTCGCCGTTCTGCTGACCGGGGACCGGCACGACGCCGAGGACCTGGTCCAGATGGCGCTGCTGCGCTTGGCCAGGCGCTGGCAGGCCGCCCGCGAGCAACCCGAGGGCTATACCAGGGCGGTGCTCGTCAACCTCGCCCGGGACCGGTGGCGGACCAGGCGGCGCCGTGCCGAGACCCTGCTGGTCGACCTGCCGGTAGCCCCTGTCGCAGGCGATCCCGCAGCCGCCGTGCTCGACCGGCAGGAACTGCTGCGAGCCTGCTGGCTGCTCCCACCGCGCCAGCGCGCTGTGCTCGTGCTGCGGTTCTGGGAGGACCGTTCGGTCGACGAGACAGCCACTGTTCTGGGCTGCACGCCCGGCACCGTCAAATCCCAGACTCATCGTGCGCTGGCGCGGCTGCGCTCTGCCCTGCAGGCGCAGGAGATGCCGCAGCTGCCGCTCAGCGCCCAGCGGAAGGGATCAGCATGATAACCGACGAGGAGCTGCAGGCCAGGCTTGCTGCGGCATTTCACGAGCAGGCCGATCCAGTGTCCAGCGCCGGGTTGGACGGCGCCGCGATCTTCCGGGCAGCCGTCGGCCAGAGGTCCCGGTGGCGTGCCCCGATGCCGCAGCGGGCGCGCGGCGCCCGGCATGTTCTCGCCGGAGGGACACCGCAGCGCCGGCTGACGGCTGCCGCTGCCTCGGCCGCGGCAGTCGCCGTCCTCAGCCGGCGGCATGTGGCTGGCGGCGCACCGGACGGCCTCGGTCAGCGGGCTCGCGTCGCCCAGCACCAGCCCGTCGCCCGCGCCCAGCCACAGCACGCCCGCCGGGTCCCCCGATGGCGCGCCGCCGTACTACGTCGTCATCGACCACGGCCAGCCCGACGTCGAAGTCCGCGCCTCAGCGACCGGGGATCCGCTCAGCACGGCCCAGCTGCCGCACGCGTCGCAGATCACCCCCGCGGCGACCAGAGTCACCGCCGACGGCAACGACAGGACCTTCGTCATCGCGGAAACGTGGGGGCTTACCGCGCAGCTCTACACGCAGTTCTACCTGCTGCATGTGTCGGGCGGCGGCCGGTCCGCACAGATAACCTCCTCGCCGGTCCCGCCGCTTTCGGCACCGGAAGAACTGGACGGCATGGCCGCGAGCCCGGACGGCCGCGAGCTCGCGATCACCATCGAGCAAAACAACACGCCCAACGCCGGCTCGGTCGAGATCGTGTCGATGGCCACCGGCGCCATCCAGCGGACATGGAGCACCGGCAACAACGGACAGCCACTAGCCGTGTCATGGGCGGACGGGGACAGTGAGCTAGGGGTCTGGAACCTTGAGACACCAGGCACCGGGGACTCCGGCCTGTGGGTGCTGAACACCACCGCTCCGGCAACCACCCTGGCGGCGGGGCGGCTTGTCCTGCCGAAGATAACCGCCAACGGCACCATCTACCAGGCCGCCCTGCTGACTCCTGGCGGCACAACGGCGATCGCGCAGATCAATGAGACCAGCGACGGCGCCACCGGGGTGGTCGTGGTCTCCCTCAGCACCAAGGCCATCACACAGGTGCTGTATACCAAGATGCTGGCAACCGGCGACGGGCTGCTGGCGATAGACCCCACCGGTAATTACCTGCTAGTGCAGGGAGAGATGTCCGGATTCGGCAGGCTCGACGGGAGCACCTTCACCCCACTGCCGTTGCCGGCCGATAACGACGGATCGGCATACTCAGCCGCCTGGTGACGCCCCCCCGCGAGAGAGTACCCGCGCCGTGCTGAGGATCAGCCGGCCCAAGCCCGCTCACCAGCGTCAAGCCCGCCGCCATCGCGATACCTCATGAACCCGGCATACACCGCACCGCGCCACCAGCCGTCAGCCGAACCGTAACCCCAGCCCCTTAGAGATCGTCAGGGCAGGACCGCCTCGTGTGCCTGAGTCAGGCGCAGGGCGCCAGTGTCAGCAGAAACTGGGACCGGATCGCTGCGCTCTGGCTCAGCCAGCCCACGGGTCCGGCCCCTGCTTCAGCACGGTGACAGGGACTGGCTTGCTGGCTGGCATAGGTCTACCTGGTAAATGAAGTAGCAGCCGCATCCTGTCTCGCTGGCTTCGGCGGCCAGAGGCCCGGACGGGATGGAGAATACGCGTACCCGGTAGCTATCCTGCGCAACGCTGATATGCGGTACCCGGCCAGATCATCGCCTATGCCGTAGCCGACGATATCGCGGTCGGGCAGGTCGATGTCGGCCTCGACAACGTGTTCGGCATCCTTCACCCGGGCTGCGGCTCAGCGGGATGGAAACACAGCCTCATTTCGACCATATCGTCTCGGGCGGTTTCGACCGCGATTGAGTGGGGCTCGACGCAGATTCGGTGGACGTGGACAGCCTCGCTGGTCCATCCGGCCGGGGCGAGGTCGGGGTCCATGCCATGCGCTCGCATCCATTGCCCGTGAACCCGGAAGTCTTGCGGGGCAGAACTGGTAGTTGTCGGCCAGGACGCTAAAGCGGTGGACGTCAGCCGATTCAAGAAGCACCCGCACACGGCACTCCTGCGGCCCGCCACCATCGGGGATACCTCACGGCACCGGCACACCGCACGACGCGCCAGCTGTCACCAGCCGTAACCCCGCAATTGAAGATCGTTCGGCGCTAATCAGCAGCTCCAGCAAGCGACCGAACAGGCCGTCAACAGCTGGAAACAAGCGCACCCGGGCGTACCGATTACTATTACCTATTCAGGAGATAATTCATTAGCGTTATGTACTCGGTGGGCGGTACCAGTGTTTGGTGGCCGGCTAGCACAGCGGGGCGGCTTTTCAAGCTACAGGCTGACGCTGTAGCGGCCGCCCTCGGCATTCCGTCGGGGCTCGGCGAGCTGTTCACCGACGAGGTGGTCATCGAATTGTCCGTCTTCGAAGAATTCGTCGCGAGGCTCGCAGGCCAATACACCACACCTTATTATGTAGTGCAGTCACTTATTGCTGGCATCTTCGGGACGTCGTACGTGATGGGTGAGCGCGCTGGCGGCCAGCTGCCTGAAATGGATCCGCAGCGAGCGCCTGGCTGGGATGAGACGCTTTTCGAATTCTCGCGGTCGATGCCGAGGTGATGGTTAGCGTGGTCGCTGCGGGACGCTGCGGAAGGAACCGGGGGCGCGGAGCGTTGGACGAAGTATGCAAGTGGATATCTGGTCTGACGTGGTGTGCCCGTGGTGCTACCTGGGCAAGCGGCGCTTTGAGCGGGCGCTGGAATCTTTTGGGCACCGTGACGACGTCACGGTCGTGTACCGGTCGTTTGAGCTTGACCCGTCCGCGCCCCCGGGGGTTACCACCCCGACGGTCGAGCGGCTCGCCAGCAAGTACCGGATGAGCCCGGAGCAGGCCAAGGATGCGCAACGCCAGATGGAGGAGCGCGCCGCCCAGGACGGCCTGAAGTTCACGATGGAGGGCCTGCACAGCGGCAACACCCGCGATGCGCACCGGCTGCTGCACCTGGCCAAGGCGCACGGGCTGCAGGCCGAGCTGGCCGAGCGACTCCACCGCGCCTACTTCAGCGAGCAGACGTCGGTCTTCGACCACTCCTCGCTGACCAGCCTGGCCACCGAGGTGGGGCTGGACCGGGACGATGTTCTGCGGGTACTCGACAGCGATGAGTACGGCGACGCCGTCGACACTGACGAGGCGATGGCCCATTCCCTCGGCGTGACCGGCGTCCCGTTCTTCGTCATCGACCGCCGCTACGGGATCTCGGGCGCGCAGCCTGCCGAGGTCATCACCGCGACGCTGGAACGTTCCTGGGCCGAGGCTGCTTCGTAGCCGCGAAGGCTGCCCGGTTCCGGGCGAGCCGCGGCCAGCCCCCGATGCTCAGCGCACTTGTGTCACGCACAGGTCACGCGAAGGACACAGTGTACGGCCATTTCGCATGATTTACGTGCTATGTGGCGGTTTCCTTGCGGAAGTGGCTCTAGCGTGTCAGCATTGGTGGCTACATCATTGTGGTAACCGCTTGTGAACTGGCACGCCAGCCTGCGCGGCAAGGTCGACAAGGGGGTCGAGCATGCACGAACCTGTCGATGCCCCGGAAGAGGCTGGCGCCGACACGGCACGCACGAACGCGGCAGGACGGCTGCTTGCAGTGCTGGATGCCTTCGGTCCTCAGCACTCAGCGCTGTCGCTCAGCGAGATCTCGCGGCGGGCCGGGCTGAGTCTCTCCACGGCACATCGGCTGGTCTGCGAGCTAGCCAAGTGGGGAGCCCTGGAACGCGGGCCGGGCGGCCGTTACTTCATCGGGCTGCGGATGCTGGAACTGGCTGCGCTCTCACCGCGTGGTCTGGGCCTGCGCGAGGCTGCGTTCCCCTACCTGGATGAGTTGCATCACCGCACGCGTGGCAACGTGCACTTGGGTGTGCGGGACGGCATCGAGGTCGTCTACGTCGAGACGATCCGTGCCTGCGCCACGCACCCGACGAACGGCCGCATTGGTGACCGCTACCCGATGCACGCCACCGGCACCGGCCTGGTCCTGCTGGCGCTCGGCGACCGGGATCTGCAGGAACGGGTCCTGCAGGGCCCGCTGGAGCGCTTCACCCCCCTGACCGTCACGGACCCTGCTCAGCTGCGCCGCCAGCTTGCCCAGATCCGGCAGGTTGGCTTCGCTGTGGCCCGGGGGCAGATAACGCTTCCCGACCTGGTGGTGGCGGTGCCCGTCTACGATCAGTTCGGCGGGGTGGCCGCGGCGCTCAGTGTGGTGGTGGAGACGGAACGGGCCCAGCCGCAGGCCCTGGCGAGCATGCTTCTCGGCGCGTCGAGCGCGATCACCCGCAGGCTGGCACCTGAGTCCGGGCAGCGGCTCGCAGCGAAAGCGCAGCGGCGGCCCGGGTGGCCGCCGACCGCCGTGCATCACGGAACGCATGTCAGCGCATCGGCCTGAGCCCGGGCGTCAGCGCGCCTGAGCTGAGGCTGGGGCTTCGCCGCCCGGAAACTGTTTTGCTTGCGCGAAAAGACGTTTTTCGCTGCACGGAAGACCTTTCTTACCCGGCCCGGAAGGCAATGCCCGGGAGCGTGTCGCGGCTTCTGTGACGCGGAAGAGCATGTTCCCCGACCGCATCTCGCCGTGTTAGCTTCCCCGACGTCGGCTGGGGAAGGAACCATCGTGATCGACAAGCTCCGCGTGGACGTAATGTCCACGCTCGAAGCTGTGCCATCCGGTGCGACGCTAGCCGTCGGGGGCTTCGGCAGCTCGGGACGGCCCGACACGCTGCTCGACGCACTCTGCGACCTGAACCGGCGCGACTTTCACCTGATCGTCAACAATGTCGGCGACGACTTCACCGGTGTGGGCCGGATGCTGGCCGAGGGCCGGATCAGACGGCTCACCGCGTCGTTCCCGGTGCTGCCGGAATTTTACGACGAGTACTTTGCCGGCAAGGTGGAGCTGGAGCTGATTCCTCAAGGGACCTTGGCCGAGCGGCTGCGCGCGGGGGGTTCGGGCATCGCCGCGTTCTTTACTCCGTCTGGGGCCGGCACCATGCTGGCCGACGGCACCTTCCCGCTCCGGTACACCGCTGACCCCGTCACTGCCGAGCCGGTCGTCGCAGAGTGCATGCCGCTGCGAGAGACCCGCGACTTCGGCGGCCGTGAGCACGTGCTGGAGTACGGCATCGTCGCGGATTTCGCCCTGGTCAAGGCGTTCCAGGGGGACCGAAGGGGGAACCTGCGGTTCCGCCTGTCCGCCAGGAACTTCAATCCGCTGGCCGCCATGGCGGGGCGGCGGACGTTCGCGGAGATCCAGCAGCTCGTCGAGGTCGACGAGCTGCACCCAGACGACATCCACCTGCCCGGCGTGTTCGTGGATGACGTGCTGCTCGCGTCCGACACGTCACCCAAGGAGCCAACGATCGCGGAGCTGTCGACATGACCACCACAGGCCCGGCCGCTGTTCGCGGCCTCACCCGGGTAGAAATGGCTAAGCGGCTGGCCAGGGACCTGCGCGACGGCTACGTCGTCAACCTGGGTGTGGGTATCCCGCTGCTGGTTCCGCAGTTCATCCCGGACGATGTCGAGGTCATCCTGCACGCCGAGAACGGCATTCTCGGGCTCGGCCCGGCGCCAGCCCCCGAACTGGAGGACCCGGACCTGACTGATGCGGGCAAGCAGCCAGCGAGCCTGACCAGCGGCGCTGCCATCGTCGACTCGGCCACGTCGTTCGCGATCGTCCGCGGTGGGCATCTCGACGTGACCGTTCTGGGCGCGCTGCAGGTTTCCGGCGACGGCGACCTGGCGAACTGGTACGTGCCCGGCAAGAACCCGGCGGTCGGCGGCGCGATGGACCTCGTCGCAGGCGCCCGCGAGGTCTGGGTCGTGATGGAGCACGTCGACAAGCAAGGGCGGCCGAAGATCGTCGAGCAGTGCACCTTCCCGCTTACCGGCAAGCGCGTAGTCACCCGCGTGTACACCGACCTGGCCGTATTCCACATAGAAGGCAGCCGGCTGCGGCTGAAGGAGTGCGCGCCAAGTGTGCCGCCCGAGGTCATCCGCGAGCGGACCGCCGCCGACTACGCCGAAGACCTGGAACCGGGCATGCTGCCCGTCTAGCAGTAAAGTCTCGGCACAGGACCCGCCCGTCCCGCAACAAGAACGGACATGTGACAGTGCCTTCTGAACCTTCTGGAGCGCGCGCGTCGGGTGGACCGCCGCGCGGCCGCTCGGTGGACGTCAGCAGCATCACAGCAATCGACGTGCATACCCACGTGCACCGCTCGGTGCGCGCCGAGGAGCAGCCCGCTGGCAACGAGGCCATGGGCGCGTACTTCGGGATCGGGTCGATGCGCCACTACACGGTTCCCGAGCTGGCTCAGTATTACCGCGAGCGGAACATGGCCTGCGTGGCGTTCACCATCGACAGCATGTCGGCCACTGGCGAGGACCCAGTGCCAGACAGCTTCGAGATCGCCGAGCTCGCCGCGGAGCACGCTGACGTCATCATCCCGTTCGGGAGCGTTGACCCCGCCCGCGGCGCTGCCGGGGTTCGGCTGGCCCGGCGCCTGGCCGAGGATTACGGCGTCCGGGGGTTCAAGTTCCACCCCAGTGCCCAGGGCTTCTATCCCAACGACCGGATCGCCTACCCGCTCTACGAGGTCATCCAGGAGCACGGCCTCGTGGCCCTGTTCCACACGGGCCAGACCGGTGCCGGGGCCGGAACACGCGGTGGCGGCGGGATCCGGCTGAAGTATGCCAATCCGCTGTACCTCGACGACGTCGCCGTCGACTTCCCGGACCTGGACATCGTCCTGGCCCACCCGTCGTTCCCGTGGCAGGAGGAAGCGCTGTCGGTCGCGACGCACAAACCGCGCGTCTACATCGACCTGTCCGGCTGGTCGCCGAAGTACTTCCCGCCGATCCTGGTGCAGTACGCCAACAACATGCTGCGCGAGAAGGTGCTGTTCGGCTCGGACTTCCCTGCACTCACTCCAGACCGGTGGATCAAGGACTTTGAGAACCTGAACATCAAGCCCGAGGTCCGGCCGCTGATTATGAAAGAGAACGCGGCCCGCCTCCTCCGCCTGGGCAGCTCTGCCTCAGCGGACCCCCAGCAGCCGTGAATGTGGCTTTGCTGCACACCCCACTACACCAACTAGACATTCATCCGCCGCCGGGCAAGGCCGGAAGCCAATCGCCGGACAACGCCGGAAGCCAATCGTCCGACAACGCCGAGAGCTAGACGCCGGCGCACGCCAGTAGTTCATTCTCCTCCTCCAAGGAGAAGCCTTCCGCCAGCGGCGGCTCGCCGCGCGCGCGGTCCCAGGCCAGCACGTCGGCAGCGGTGATCCCAAGCGGGGTGGCGGGCATCCCGGCCGCCCGGGCCCGCGCCGCGCTCCGCTGCTGCGACGGCCAGTTGGTGCGGACCAGCGGGAAGAACGGCTTCGCCGTCTCGGGCGGGACCGGCACGATCTCGACCTGGGTGCCCGCCGCCCGCGCGCAGGTCTCGATGAGCCCCCCGAGCGTGACTCGCTCGGCCGGGCCTACAGCCTGGAACGCGCCCGGGCGGTTATCGGCGATAAGCTGCACGGCCAGGCGGGCGAGATCGCGCGAGTCGATGACCTGTACTGGCTGCTGGGGCTCGCCGGGCAGCGCCACCCGCCCGCCTCGGGCGGCGCGCCGCACCCAGTATGTGAACATGTCCGACGGGTCATGCGGCCCGGCTGCTTTCCCCGGCCTCACGATCGTCGCACGCTCGCCGTACCGGGCGACGACATCGTCCTCGCAGGCAACCTTCAGGGGACCGTAGGTCGCATCGGTGAGCTTCTCGGTGTCCCGCACTGACGGCCGCCGCGGAGCGTCTTCGGTCGCTCCTGGCAGCAATCCGTCCCGCTGGTACACCGCGTGGCTGGAGATAAAGAGGTACCTGTCCACGTTGTCACCGAGCACGTCCATCGCTTGCCCGACGTGGCGCGGAACGTAGCCGCTGGCGTCGACGACCGCATCCCAGCTCCTGCCGCGCAGCGCCGCGTAGTCGCCGGTGTCCCTGTCGCCGATGAGCCGGACCAGGTCCGGGAACAGCTCAGGTCCGGTCCTGCCCCGGCCGAACAGGGTGATCTCAGCGCCGCTGTGGAGCGCGTCCTCAACGATCGCCCGGCCGATAAATGCCGTTCCCCCCAGCACAAGTATCCGCACGACCGCCGACCCTACCGGCCTGGCTGGAGTACTAGCCGACCAGACGCCATCGCAGACTGGCGTCCGGCTTATGTCCGACCCGTGCGTTAGGCTCCGGGCCCATGACCACGCCAGTGATCGGACCGGACGGTGAGCCGAGGTGCCCATGGAGCCTGGGCATCCCGGAGTACCTCGCCTATCACGACACAGAGTGGGGATTCCCGGTCGCTGACGACCGCCGCCTGTTCGAGAAACTGAGCCTGGAGGGATTTCAGGCCGGGCTGAGCTGGCGCACAATCCTGCTCAAGCGGGAGAACTTCCGGGCCGCCTTCGCTGGCTTCGACTTCCATAAAGTCGCTGAGTTCACCGAACACGACGTCGAGCGCCTGCTCCAGGACGCGGGAATCATCCGGCACCGCGGAAAGATCGAGGCCGTGATCAACAACGCCCGCCACGCCGAGGATCTCGTGGAGCAGGAAGGCTCGCTGGCAGCCTATCTCTGGCGGTACGAGCCCGACGCCGGCGATCTTCCGGAGCCGCAAACCGTGTCCACCTCCGCCGAGTCGGTTGCCCTGTCGAAGGATCTCCGGAAGCGAGGCTGGAAGTTCGTGGGGCCAACCACCGTGTACGCGTTCATGCAGGCGATGGGGCTGGTCAACGACCACATTACGGAGTGCGTGGTCAGGGACCGGGTCGACCACGCCCGCCAGTCCTTCAGCCGCCCTGGCCGCGAACGCGGGTGAGGTGGATGCGGACCGGGACCGAGAACCTCTCCGCGAACTTCACCGCGTCACCAAACCGCGCGTCGATTACGACGATGTCGCTGCCGTAGAGGTGGCCTGATCAGGGATCACTTCGCTCGCCACGGGCTGACCCTACACGGGCGCCCGAACAGATCGGCGGTGGCAGGAGCGGGCGACCTAGACCGCCGGGGGTGTGTCGTCGAGGTTGATCAGCGGGACCGGGCCGGCCAGGTCGCCGGCGGCGGCCGGGGAGTAGGCGAAGTTCCTGGCCCGCGCGCCGCCGTCTACGACGAGGTCGGTGCCGGTGATAAGCCTGGCGTAGTCCGAGCACAGCCAGGCCACGGCGTGGCCGATGTCGGTCGGCGTGCCGGTCGTCCCCATCGGAACCATCGGCGAGCGCTCCCCGGCCCAGCGGGTCGGCCGGCGCCAGGGCTCGTCGCCGGCCGGGCCGCCGAGCCCGCCGCCACGGCGCTGGCTCAGGATCCCGCCAGGAGGCAGCCCGGCCCGGGCCCGCTCGGCCAGCAGTTCGGGGTTGTCCGGGTTCGGCGCGGTCGGGGTGAAGCTGTTGACCCGGATGCCGTAAGGCGCCAGGTCCATGGCGGCGGCCCGGACGAAGTTGTTCACCCCGCCCTTGTGGAAGGCGTATGCGATGACGCCCGGCGTCCCGGACCACCCGTTGGACGAGGAGATGCAGACGATCGAGCCCTTGATCCCGCGCTCTGCCATCGCGCGGCCCACGTGCTTGGTGTTCAGGAAGTTGCCCAGCGCCGAGACCCGCACCGCCCGGTCGAAAGCCTCCGCTGTCTCGTCGAGGACGCCCCGGCCGCCGAGCAGCGCGGCGTTGTTGACCAGGATATCGATGCGGCCCCACCGGGCGAGCACGTCGCCGATGTACTGCTGCACCGACGCCTCGTCGGTCACGTCGCCGGGCGCGGCCATCGCCTCGCCGCCGTTTCGCTCGATACGCGCGATGCACGCCTTGATCGCGCGGGCGTCCACGTCGTTGCAGGCGACTTTGGCGCCGTACCGGGCCAGCGCTAGCGCGACGCTGCTGCCGATGTTCGGGCCGACCCCGGTCACCAGCGCGACCTTGCCCTCAAGCGAGATCTCCACTCGACGCTTCCCTTCAGCTTGCGGACGCGGTCGTGACCTCAGTGCCCGCGGCGGCGCCAGCCCAGGCAACCGGCACCGAGCGGCCCGACCAGGGCGACCAGCCGAACGGCCGGAACACCATGGACATCGCGGCGTTGGCAGCTCCGGCGACGATGAGCGGGATGTCCTTGGCCGACGGCAGCATCCGGAATGGGGTGCCGGCCGCTGCCGGGTCGGCCACCGGCCCGTCGCCCTTGCCGGCCGCGGCCATGTCGCCGCGGTCGCGCACGGCCCGCTCAAACAGCCATTCCTGAACGTCGGTCCGGCTCCACCCGTACCGGCCGAACAGTTGTGCGTGCTCGGGACCGAGCACGATGCCGCCGCTGGAATGCCCGCCGCCGAGGTAGGCGCCGATCCGCGCGAGCGTGTCGGCGAAGTCAGTGAGCACGGCCTCCGGGCTGTCAGTGCCCCGGTTGTCCACGTACTCGCAGGTCCTGATCAGGACCGCCGACACCGCGTCGACGCCCGGCTCGATCCCGCCGACCACGCTGAGCGGCTCCCATGGGGAGGCCTCCTCGTTCTCGCCGAGGCACAGCGACCACCGGCCGGGCAGCCCCTGGGTCGCCTGCTCGAGTTCGTGCGGGCGGATCCCGTAGCCGTTGCGCACGATCAGCCCGATCGAGCGGGCGATCGTGGCGTTGGCGCGGAACCCGGGCCCGAACACGCCGCCCTCGCAGTTAATGCCCAAGAGCTTCCGGACCGGGCCGTTCACAATGATCAGCGGCGACGGGCCACTCGTGGACTGCCAGCCACCACGGACCGAGCGCTCCAGGTTCAGCGCCTGCCACGCGGCGAGGACCACCGGGAAGTACTCCGGCTTGCAGCCGGCCATGATCGCGTTCGCGGCCGCCTGCGCCACGGTGATGCTCCGGCCCAGGTGAGGGGCGGAGCCGATGATCTCGTCCTCGGGGAACTCGGTCGTGGCCAGGAACGCCTCGACGCCAGGCCGGGTAGCGGGCACAACCGGAAGCCCGTCGGTCCATCCCTGCTCATAGCAGTACTCGATGACTGCCTTTGCCTGCTCTGCTGGGTCGGCGGCGTCTATGGAGTCGGCGGGCGGCGCCGTCACGCGGACGCAGCCATGGCGTGGCTGGTCAGCATCCCGACGATCCCGGCAGCAGCAGCCCCGGCCTTATCCCGGACGCCATCTTCGGTCAGGTTGGCCATCGGGTGAGGGACCGTGAGGTACTTGTAGCCAGGCACGCCGCGCACCCGGGCCATCGCGTCAGCGCTCGCGGTGAACGCGTCCGTGGTGACGACGACGGCCGGGACACCGGCCTGCTCCAGCACGATCCCGTCGGCCACTGCCGAGGCGCTGCAGGATCCGCAGTCACCGACACCGACAACCACGACGTCGCTGCCGGTGCGAAGATCCGCCAGGATCGGCTCGGGCGCCGTGTTGGTGATGTCAGGCTTCTTCCGCGCCACGACGGCCGCTGCACCGTAGTCCTCGGTCAGGATCCTGCCGACCTCGTCCAGGAACTGCTCGGCATTGCGCTTGGTATTGGCCAGGAGCCCGATCCTCAGGCCGGACAGGCTGTCCGGGCGGGCCGCCAGCGCGAACACGCCGTGGCCGTTGGCCGGGCCGATGGTGGGATCGATGATGCTGTCGAACACGGCTGCTGTCTCCACAGGACTCCGGGACGCGAACTGACTCGCTGCTAGCGACGTTACGACCGCTGCTGCGCCCGCAGCCAGCTTACTTCCGCGACGCGGAACCATTAGCGGTCAAGGGCGCTGGCTGCCCCTGCGGCCCTAAGGTGACCCTTATGAGCCAGATCGTGCCCACGGAACGGATGAGCACTCTCCGCCACGTCCTGGACATGGATTACGCACTGGAGGGCAATCCGGCCAGCGGTTACCAGGCATCGATCGCCAGGTGGCTGCCGGGCCAGCTTCCCGGGCACGATATGCAGAACGTTGGCTGGGGCCTGCTGCTGATCGCGGTCGCCACGACCCCCAAGCCCGAACGCCGCAGCTCCAGCGCTGCGGTGAAGTCAGGAATGCGGTCGGTCATGCTGAACGCTGGCATGGTGGGTAAGGCCCTCATCGACTCGGATTCGGCTGGCCCGGCTTCGGAGCTGTCCCCCGAGGTGGGGTGGGATCTGGCCGACCTGCGGCCGGCAATGGCCGAGCTTACGCAGCAGGCTTCGGCTGATCTCCCTCCCGGCCTGGACATAGCCGAGGCGAGCGGGGAAACACTGGAGCTGCTGCAGGAACTCTTTCCTGACGCGGACGTCTCCGGCACCGGGTGGGCAGCGCTCGGGACCGCGACGGTTCTGGCCAAGGAGGTGCAGGAGGCCTACAGCAAGGACATGCGCGGCCACATGCGTCGCCGCACCCGCGAGCAGCGCGGACAGTGGAGCAACGGGGCGATGTTCGCCACCATCGTCCTGTCCCGGATGGGCGACTTCCTGATCAGCCAGTCCTGATCTTCCAGGCCAGGCCCCGCGTGCGATCGTGGGCTGTTATGTACAGGCTGCTGTTCCGGGCTGCGCTCGGCCGCCTGCCTGCCGAGGACGCGCACCGGATCGGGTTCGCGCTGATCCGCGCGGCCGCGGCAGTGCCCGGCGTTGCCCGGTTGCTGCGCAAGCTGCTCGCCCCGCGCGACCCCGTGCTCCGCGTCCGGGCGCTCGGCCGTGACCTGCCCGGCCCGCTGGGCCTGGCCGCTGGCTTCGACAAGGACGCCCTCGACCCCGACGCACTTGGCGCGCTGGGGTTCGCGTTCGTCGAGGTGGGAACGCTGACCGCGCAGCCACAGCCGGGTAACCCACGGCCGCGGCTGTTCCGGCTGCCCCGAGACCGGGCACTGGTCAACCGGCTGGGTTTCAACAACCACGGCACGGCGGCTGCCGCCGCACGGCTTCGTGCCCGCCGGAGCGAAGGCGTCATGGTCGGTGCGAACATCGGCAAGACCGGGACGGTCCCGGAGTCAGGCGCCGCCGCCGACTACGCCGCGAGCGCGAGGCTGCTCGGTGGCGCCGCCGATTATCTGGTCGTCAACGTCTCCTCTCCTAACACACCAGGTCTGCGCGACCTCCAGGCGGCAGGCCGGTTGCGCCCGATCCTGACTGCGGTGCGCGACGCCCTCGGCGCCGCAAGCGCCCGTCACGTCCCGCTGCTGGTGAAGATCGCTCCCGACCTGGCCGACGACGACATCGACGCGATCGCCGACCTGGCCATCGAGCTCGGCCTCGACGGCATCATCGCGACCAACACGACGGTCTCCCGCGACCACCTGGACAGCGACCCAGCCGAGATTGAGGCCGCGGGGCCCGGAGGCCTGTCCGGTCCCCCGCTCCACGAGCGGGCACTGGTTGTGCTGCGGCGGGTACGCGCCCGGGCTGGCGATCGCCTCACGCTGGTCGCCGCGGGAGGAATCGAGAACTCCGGTGACGCGTGGGAGCGCATCCAGGCCGGGGCGACGCTGTTGCAGGCCTACACCGGGTTCGTTTATGGCGGGGGGTTGTGGCCGCATAGCGTTCAGGCTGGTCTTGCTCGTCGGGTTCGCGAAGCCGGGTTCACCTCAGTGCAGCAGGCCGTAGGCACAGATGTGCAGGGAAATGCCGGGACTGGGAATCGCTAAATACCGATCGCGCTTGATGCTTGCGGAGCGGCCTGACCGCAAGCCCAGCGAGGAGCATCGGATGCCGAAGGTGTATGCGTTCACGGCCAATGGCGGGCCGGAAGTAGAGGAATTCATCGACCGGCCCCGCCCGGCGCCGGGGCCCGGCGAGTTGCTGGTCAGGGTGCGGGCCGCAGGGGTGAACCCAGCCGACTGGAAGCGCCGCGAGGGCCGGACCCCCATGGGGGGGACGGAGTTCCCCGTGGTGTTCGGCCGCGAGGTGTCCGGCACCGTGGAGGAGGCTGGCGATGGCGTTGAGGGGTTCGCGCCCGGCTCTGCGGTCTTCGGCACCCCGGCGACCGGTGGCTTTGCTGAGTACACGCTCCTTCCCGTGGACCAGACCGCGTACAAGCCGCCGCAGGTGTCGTTTACGGACGCGGCCACGCTGCCGGTCGCTGCAGCGACCGCCTATGACGGGATCCGCCAGCTCGGGTTGCCGCGCGGCGCGGCGTTGCTGATCACCGGGGTGGGCGGCGGTGTCGGCGTGGCCGCAGCGCAGATCGCCGCGCGCGATGGCCTGCGTGTGCTCGGGACCGCCAGCATCGGCAAGAAGGCCTTCGTTGAGTCGCTCCGGGTAACCCACATCAAACCGGGGCCGGGAGTCAAGGAACGGGTCGCCGCCGTGGCGCCCGACGGCGTTGATGGCATCTTCGACCTGGTCGGCGGCACCGCGCTGGAAGAAATCGCCAGCGTGCTCGAGGACCGGTCGAAGCTGATCAGCGCAGCGGACCGGGAAACGGTGGCCAGGCTCGGCGGCTCGCCGGTGGCCCGGGCCCGCAACCGGGCTGTGCTGGACGCGGTCGCGCTGATGGTGGCGACGGGCTCGCTGCGGCCGATCGTCACGCTCACGTTCCCGTTCGACGCCGCGCCCGAGGCGCTGCGTCTGGTTGAAGCGGGTCACGCCCGCGGGAAGATCGTGCTCGAGGTCGGGGAGTGACCCAGCCGCACCCGCTCGACAATCCGGTCCGTTCGTCGCTTGCCGGGCCGCATGCGCGCTTCGCGCTGCGCCGCGGGGCGGTGCTGCGTTACCCCGCCGACGTCAGCCCGTTCGCAGCGCTCCCGGACCAGCCGGGCGCTGGCGACTGGGACGATCTCGCTGCGCTGACTGAACCGGGTGCACTGGTCGCGCTGGCCGGCGTGCAGGTTCGGCCGCCGGGCGGATGGGAGGTTGTACAGACCCTCGAGGGAGTCCAGCTCGTCAGCACCGGGGCCGATCCGCGAGCGGGCGCCGGGGCCGGTCCCGGGGACGGTCGCGCGATAGTGCGACTCGGCAGCGCTGACGTACCGGAGATGCTCGACCTGGCCAGGCGGACCAGGCCAGGGCCGTTCCTGCCGCGAACCGTGGAACTCGGCGTTTACCTCGGAATCCGCACCGCGCCCGGCAGCGGCGGGACACTGGTCGCGATGGCAGGCGAGCGGATGAACCCCCCAGGGTGGACCGAGATCAGCGCCGTCTGCACCGATGAGCAGTGGCGCGGCCGGGGCTTCGCCATGCGGCTCGTCCGGACGCTCGTCGCAGGCATCCGCGCCCGCGGGCAGACGCCGTTCCTGCATGTCGTCTCCGACAACACCGCTGCTATCAGGCTGTATGAACGGCTAGGCTTCCGACGCCGCGGCACCACTGTGTTCTTCGGGGTCCGCGTCCCCGGCCAGGCCTCGTGACATCAGCGCGCCCATCTCGGCGGCGGTAATGCTGCCCGGCGCCCGACGCTGCCGGGCGAACTGGTTGGCCAGCCGCTGCAGCAGTTCATTCACTGGCGTCGGGATGCCGTGCTCGCGGCCCAGCAGGACGATCTCCCCGTTCAGGTAATCAGCCTCGATGGACCCGGTACCGCGGGTCAGGCTCTGCCAGGACGATCCTCCTCTCCGGTACGCCCCGCCGACCGGCTCGACCCTGACCTGGTCGCCCCGCATCTCGGCCTGCTCGGCCGGGCTGGCGTAGTCGATTCCGGCCGCGGCAAGCACGGTCCTTCCCTCGTCCCGCGCATGTTTGCGCAGTTCGGCGGCTGCCACAGAGTATTCGCCATCGGCTGAGAGCGGACCGCAGAGCGCCTCGATTGCGTTGGCGAGGTTGCCCAGTAGCTTGCGGTACTTGTAGCGCATGACGTTATCGGAAACTGGCGCCAGGAATGTGCTGCGGGCCAGATCGGTGGCCACGGTGCGAGCGGTCTCGTCGGCGCCGGCCGGGTATCGCCCGACCGGCAGCAGCCCGGTCATCGGGGTGCCCTGAGCCTCGATGACACCCGGTTCCAAATGGGTGGCTGGCAGCCAGACACAGACCGCGTACACGTTGCGGAAGCGGCGCAGCGCGAACCGCTCGTTGGCCACGCCATTCTGCGCACAGAAGACCGGCAGCTCGTGCGCTGCGGTACCGCCTCCAGGTACCGGCTGCCAGGCCCAGGCATCGAGCGCCGCCGCTGAATCCTGCGTCTTCACCGCAAGGATCAGCACGTCGTCGGTTCGCAGCGACAGCTCTGCCGGCCCGGACACGACGGGTACCTGCAGCGTGGCAACGCCTTCCGGGGTTGCGAACCGCAGGCCCCGGTCGCGCAGCGCGGCATAGTGCGCCCCCCGGGCGACCAGAACGACCTCGTGCCCGGCGCTGAGCAGCCGGGCGCCGACCGTCCCGCCGATCGCGCCGCCCCCGATGATGATGTAGCGCATGACCTCAGCCTGCCAGGCGCGCCGCAATGGTGAATCCCGTCACGGTTCGCGCACTCTGCGCCTCCAGCCGTGACAAGAGAATGGCCAGGGCGTTTGTCAGAGGGGTTTGATACCGTGGCCTGAAAGTAAGCCATTTACCGCAAAGGGCGGCGTGGGCCAGCCCTGCCGGACCGGACCACCCGATCACAGAAGCCGCTCAGCATAGATGTCAGCTCCGCCCTCGTGGTCGCCTGGCGATCAGGACGCGCCGTCCCGGCATGGCATGCCGGATCCGGATGGCGGCCGGGCTTCCCCGTTCCGGAACCTGCTGGGACTCGTGGCGTTCGCCCCGGCTGCTGTCGGCCCCACCGGGCAGGCAGGCCCGGCAGGAATGCATGTCGATCCGGCCGCGGTCGCGCTGCACTTCACGGTCGGCCAGCTGACAGCGATAGTGGAGACCGCGCGCGGGGACGTGCACCAGCGCGCGGAATCCGCCCGTAAGCGCCTGGGGCGGCGGGGCTACACCGTCGGCCCGGTCTCGCCTGCTGAGGTTGCCGGGTATACCGGCCTGTCCCGGATAGTCTGCGCCAAGAAGCGTGGCAAACGGCCCGCGGGCCAGCCCGTGATCCAGATGTACACGATCATCGGGCCCTACTCGCTGACGCTGAGCGTCCCTCAGACAGCAGCGGGGTTTGAGCGCAGTATCGGCCAGGTCGGGCTGTACCCGGTCGCACCGCCGGTGATCACGCCGATCGTGCGGATCTCGGGTGCCGATGCGAACGCGGCTGAGGAGAAAATCACGATCACACGGAACTGGGTGAAGCTCACAGCGCTGGTGTCACGAGGGCGTGTCACGCAGTCCACCGACGAGTTCGCGATGGCCAGCCTTTCCGCCCTGCGGAGCAGGCTCCCCGACCTGGCCGTTGACAACTGGCAGCCCGACGTGTTCCTGGGCGGCCAGCCGTGCGTTCGCGACACCTTCCTGCGCGGAGGCGTCAACCGCTCCGACCCGGTGCGCACCGAGTACTGGTGGGCGGGTGTCGTGAACGGCCGCGGCATCCAGCTGTTCGTGAGCGCAACCAGGACGATCATTAGTCTCGACGAGGCCCGGCCGCTCCACGATGTGGTCGTGCTCCTGCCACCTGATACCGACCAATCCTGATCGGCCAAGCGCGCCGCGACGAGGGGACATCATCATGACAACGCCTTATGACCCGCAGTATGGCCAGACCGGCCAGGGCACGAGCGGCGGCGAGACGGGGTTCGGCGGCGCGCAGCCTGGCAGCGGCTACCCCGGCTACCAGGGCGGGCAGCCCTACCAGGACGCACAGCCGTACCAAGGACAGCAGCCCTACCAAGGACAGCAGCCCTACCAGGGCCAGCAGCCCTACCAGGGCCAGCAGCCCTACCAGGGCCAGCAGCCTTATCAGGGCCAGCCTTACCAGGGCCAGCAGCCCTACACCGGCTACCCGGGCGTCCCGGGCGCGCAGCCCTATCCCGGCGGGCAGCCCTACCCGGGCATGCCGCCCGGCCCCGGCCAGCCGGGATTCGCCGCCATCAATCAGCTTCCCGGGCAGTCCCTGGCCGAGCTCGCCCGCAAGCGCGGCATGAAGCTGATCTACTTCGGCATCGGCGTGTTCGCGCTTGGCCTGCTGCTCACTATCATCACCGCCGCGGCATCATCGGGTGGCGTCGTTTTCTATGGCCTGATGATCAGCGGAGTCATTCTCCTGGTTCGGGGAGGCACGACTGTCTCAAGGTCCAAGAGGCTGCGCTGACCCGATAAGCGCAAGCGGCTCGGCGTCATAAGGCGGGTACCGGGGGGTTAAAGACCCGGCTCCGGGTCCTGGCTACCCTGGTCGGCCACGGCGTCCCCGGCGCCCTGGACACCAGCGGGAACAGTGCCAGCCGAAACACCATCAGCCGGGACACTGCCAGGCGGGACGCCGTCAGCCCGCGCTCCGTTGGAGCCCGTCGCGACAGCCGGTCCTGCGAGGTCGGCCACGATCTCTGGCTCCCCGGTCTTCTCGGCCTGGCGCCACAGTGGCCCCCAACGCATCAGGCTGCCGCAGATGACCGCGCCTCCAGCGAAGAACGCTGAAGTCCACCAGAACCCGGTCGTGTACCCGTGCACCGCGGCAGCTGCCTCAACCCCGGCGCGGGCCGAGGGCGATGCGGCGACAGAGGGGGTGAGGTGGACGGCCACGTAGGCGGCTGCCGCGCTCGTCGCGAGGGTATTGAGCAGGGCGGTTCCTATCGACCCGCCGAGCTGCTGGCCCACGTTCAGCGTGGCTGAGGCGACTCCGGCGTCATGGCGCGCCACCCCGAACGTCCCGGTGTTCATCGACGGCGGCATCGACAGGCCGATGCCCGCTCCGCTGACCATCAGTGGGCCGAGGACGCTGGAGACATAGCTGGTGTGCACGCCGATCCTGGTGAGCCAGGCCATGCCGCCGGCGGCGATCAGCATGCCGATACCCACCAGCAGCTTGGGCCCGATGCGCGGCATCAGCACGATGTTGGAGATCTGGGCAAACGTCATGACCATCGCGATCGCCGGCAGGAACGCCAGGCCAGTGACCACCGGTGAGTAGTCCTTGATTGTCTGCTCGTAGTAGGTGAGGAAGAGGAAGAGGCCGAACATCGAGGCACCGACGATCAGGATCGCCAGGTAGGCGCCGCCGCGGTTGCGGTCGAGCACCACCCGTGGCGGCAGCAGCGGGCTCGCTGCGCGGGCCTGCCGGACCGCGAACGAGACGACCAGCACTACCCCGGCGACCAGGAACCCCCACGTCGACGGCGTGTGCCAGTTATGCGTAGCCGCGTTCGCGAAGCCGTACGTCAGGCAGAACATCGACGCCGACACGAGCACAACCCCAGCCAGGTCCAGCCGCACCGGCCCCGTCCTGTGGTGGTGGCTCAGCAGCAGGGCCCCGCCGATCACGGCCGCGATAGCGAACAGCAGGTTCACATACAGGCACCAGCGCCAGTTGAGGTACTCGGTCAGCACGCCCCCGAGCAGCAGGCCAACGAGTCCGCCACCGCCGGCGATCGCGCCGTACACGCCGAACGCCCGGCCCCGTTCCCTCGGGTCGCTGAACGTCGTCGTGAGCACCGACAGCGCGGCAGGCGCCAGCATCGCGGCGAACACTCCCTGGCATGCGCGCGCGATGATGAGCATGGCGAAGCTGGTCGACGCGCCACCGACCGCCGACGCCAGCGCGAACCCGATCAGCCCGGTCAGGAAGACCGGCTTGCGGCCGAAGAGGTCGCCGATCTTGCCGCCGAGCAGCAGCAGGCTGCCGAACGCGAGCGAATAGGCGGTGATCACCCACTGCCGGTCGACAGTCGAGAACCCGAGCGCCCGCTGCGCCGAAGGAAGCGCGATGTTCATGACCGTGAGGTCAAGAACGATCATGAGCTGGGCAATCCCCACGACGGCCAGAACGAGCCAGCGGCGCGGGTCGGGCTGGCTTGACTGGACAGTGGCGGCACCGGCGGGAACACTGCTGGCGGCCATGTGTACCCCCATCTGGAGAAAGCATCTCCGGTTACAGCCCTGGAGACTAACAGAACCGGAGGTGCCATCTCCACTCGGGCTACGATGCTGGGGTGAGCGGAACGGAGAAGCCGCCCCGGCCCGAGGAAGAGCACCGCGGGGGGCTCCGGGGGGTCGCCCCCCCGGACCAGCAGGCTAGCGCGGTCGCAGCAGGCGGCCCGCTGCCGGAACGCCTGCTGCGCGCTGATGCTGAGCGGAACAGGCAGCGCATCCTGGAGGCAGCTGCCGAAGTTTTCACGGAACGGGGGTTCGAGGCGACCCTCGACGACGTGGCTCGACGTGCGGGGGTGGGTGTCGGAACCGTCTACCGGCGGTTCCCTGGAAAGGCGTTCCTGGCCGAAGCTCTGTTCACCGACCGCATCGACGGGCTGGTTGCACTGGCCGAGCGTGCTCAGGGTGAGCCGGACGCGTGGGTCGCGCTGGTGACGTTCATGGAGCAGGCCGCCGGGATGCTCGCCGGCGACCGCGGGCTGCGGCAGCTGCTGATGTACGCCGCCACCCAGGGCCATGACCGCATCGAGTACGCCAGGGACCGGATGCGGCCTGCCGTGGACTGCCTGCTGAAGCGAGCGCAGGCCGAGGGCCGGGTCCGCGCCGACCTTGGGGCCACCGACATACCGCTGATCGAGTTCATGCTCGCAGCCGCCGCCGAGTACACCAGGGATGTGCGGCCCGGGGTGTGGCGCCGGTACCTGGCCCTCATCCTCGACGCGCTGGGCCCGGCCCGCGCCAGCACCAGCGTCCTGCCGGAGCCCGAACTGAGCCCCGGCGAGATGGTCGAGGTCCTGAACTCCAACCCGCTCAGCCACTCCGTCCGCCGCAAAGCTTGAGCAGGCCAGCAGCGGCCCGCTGGCAACCGTGAACCCGGCTGCCGGCTGGCCGCTGTCAGCTGGCAGGGGCCTGCAGGTTCTGGATCTCGTTGCGGTTGTAGTCGATCATCGCCAGGAAGTACTGGTCGAAGCTGGGATACCGGTCGATCTCCGACCCCGCCAGCCAGATGACGGTGCCGGGACCGGAGGAGGACCGTCGCGTCATCACGAACAGGTCGAGGTCGACTGGCGAGGCCGCGATCGGCAGCAGTGCGCTGCGCCCCCCTCTCGCGGCAGACTGTTCCTCCTCGAGGTAGCCCAGCATCTCCTCAGCATGCTGGAACCGCTCGCCGCCCAGCAGATCCTCGGACCCGAACAAGTCGACGGTCTGGTAGAAGGCAGGCCAGCCGTCGGCATGCCGCAGGAAGGCACGGTAGGAAGGGTCAAGGGCCTCGCCGAGGTGCGCCTCAACCTCCTGGAGCCGCTCCTCGGACGCGGCGGCACGGGGCGGGTGGTATTCCCAGAGCCGTTCTGTGTCGACCTCGGCCAGCCTCTGCTTCACCAGCGCCATAACGCCGATCCGGTCGTTCCAGTCAGCCGGTTCCATAGAGCCGCCCATAGAGATAGCCAAACCGCATTCGGTAAGGGACGTAGACGAATTTAGTTGGCACATATCCCTCGGGATACGCCTGTGACCAGTAACCGAGGCTCATGTTGACCTTCGGGGTGAGCGGCATGTACTCGTAGCCCTGGGGCTTTCCACTCCACGTCGTGTCCGGTACGTGCCCGACGTGCATGCCCTCATAACTGGTATCGCCCGCCTTCCTCGCGGCGGCCCGCACGCGGGCCGCGTCCCTCGACGCGGCTGCTCGCAGGTCACCGCTGGTGGACGTACGGCCGGTCGGGTTCAGGTACCCGTCTTTCAGTGCCCGGTTGCTTCCCTCAACGTAGGCTCTCACCTCTGTCTCGTACTGAGCGGCCAGCTCTCTGGTAGCTGCCTTGGGTGCCCAGGCGTACACCGGCCCGCGCATGCTGCTTATCTGGTTGGGGGGGTCCAGTTTGCCGTTGCACGCCATGAGGCCAAACGGGTCGGCGAGCACGGTCGGATTGGCGACGTAGGCGTGCGGGTTGGAGTCAGCCGCCAGGCCCATCGGGTCCGGTGTGAGGTACCTGCCAGTGGCCGGGTCGTAGTAGCGCTGGTTGTTGTAATGCAGGCCGGTTTCGTCGTCGGCGTACTGGCCAGGGAACCGCAGCGGGGTGGAGGCGCCACCGGGATGCCACACCGTTGTTCCCCACAACGTGCGCTGCTGGTAGCCCGCGAGCGTGCCGTCGTCGGCTGTCAGCTCGGCTGGCGCGCCCGCCAGGTCGGTGACGATCGCGTAGAAGCGGTCGTCAACCTTGTCCTGGGGTGCACGGCGCCAGCGCTCGGACTGGGTCAGCGGGATGAACGTACCTGGCTCGTAGTCCCAGGTGATGATATGGCCGGCCGACTGCCCGCCGTCGCTGTCGCCCGCCGGCCGGGCCGGGCCCGGGAGGAGGTTGGCGAAGGTGGCCTGCTCGGCCAGGACCGGGCCGTCCCAGATGAATTCGCATCGCTCGGCAACAGCACCGTCGTCGCACAGGCGCTGCTTGGCGATCCGCCGGCCCAGCGGGTCGTAACGATAGCGCCAGGTGGTTCCGTCCGGCGTGGTCACCTCGGAGAGCTGGTCATCGGCGTCCCACTGATAGCGCCAGGTGTCGGGCTTACGGGAGATCCGCGTCCGCTGCCGGGCGGTGATGCGGCCGCTGGCGTCGTGCCGGAAGGTGATCCCGCCTGCCCGCGTGATCACAGTCCCGCTGTACTGCCGCAGACCCTGGGCGATTACGCCGGCCCAGGCCGCTGCGGGGCCGGGCGGGGTGGGCCAGCCGGCCGCGATGACGTTCCCGGCCAGGTCATAGGCGTAGCTCTCGGCCCAGTCCGGCCCGGACAGCCTGGTGACGCGCCCGACGGCGTCCAGGGTCAGCTGGCGTGGCCCGCACAGCATGTCGTCCAGGGCGCGCAGCGCGCCGTCGGGCCGGTAGCGGTAACCACGGCGTTGCAGCACGCTGCCGTCGCCGGCGCCCGCAGTGACGACCTGGCTGGCCAGTCGCCCGGCCGCGTCCCATTCCTGGGCCAGCCTCGCCCCGCCAGGCAGTACCCGCAGTGTTTCCCGGCCAGTCTCGTCGTAGCCGAAGCGCAGCTCCGCCCGGCCTGCCGTCAGCGCGGCCGCCCGGCCTGCAAGGTCGTAGTCCCATCGGGTAACGGCCCCGGAGGGTGTCGCCCGCGCGACGCGCTGCCCAGCCGCGTCGTATACCGACCAGACAGTCCGGCCGTTGCAGGTCTCCGCTGTGACCCGCCCGGCCGCGTCCCGCTGAAGCTCGATCACCGCGTCCGGGCCGGCGGCCCACTCCAGGCGGCCTGCGGGGTCGTAGCCGAAGGTGGTGGCCGCATCACCGGCGTGGCGCTCAGTCAGGTTCCCGGCCAGGTCGTACGAGAAGCTCAGATGCTGGCCGGCAGCACCGTCCTGCGCGGTCAGCTGTCCCGCCAGGTCATAGGAATACCTGGTGGCAGCCCCGTTGAAGTCGGTCTCGGCGACCATGCGTCCGGCCGCGTCGTACTCGTACCGCCAGGTCAGGGTCGTACGGCCACGAGGGCCACCGGTGCCGCCTGTGCCGCCGCCCGAGATCGTGACACTGGTCAGCCGGAGTTCGGGGTCGTAGCCGAGGTCAGTACGGCTGCCGTCCGGGCCGGCGCGCGCGACCAGCGTGTCGAAGCACCCGTACTCCAGCCTCGTGACGCCCGTCATCCCAGGGCTGATCCCTGGCGTGATCTGCCCGCTGCCAGCCTCGCCGCTGGTCACGGCGTCCGTAGCGGCGACTGGGCCGACGTGGGCCACCAGGTTTCCCTCGCCGTCGTAGCCGAAGCGTTCCGCAGCGCCGTCGGGGAGCACGCGCAGAGCCAGTTGGCCTTCCACGGTCCAGGCCAGCCTGGTCACATCACCGCGGGGACCGGTGACCACTGTCGCGCGGCCGAACCCATCTCGCTCCGTCCGGGTGGTACTGCCGTCCGGGCCGGTCATGACGACCACAAGCCCAGCCGCGTCACACGTCACCGACGTGACCGCTCCGACCGGGTCCGTGACGCTGGCGATGTGCCCGCGCTCGTCCCAGGAGTAGCGGGTGACAGCCCCGTCCGGGCCGGTCACCTTGACCAGGTTCCCGGCGGTGTCGTAGTCCTGCTCCCAGGCTGCCCCGCTTGGCGACGTCACCAGCACAGGCAGATTCATCTCGTTGTACTGGGCGGTGGACCGCAAGCCGTCGGCGCGAGTGACCGCGGTCAGGTTGCCGGCCGCGTCGTAGCTCCAGCAGGTGACCCGGCCCAGCGGGTCAGTGCGCGACACCACCCTTCCGCGTTCGTCGTGCTCCAGCTGGGTGACGTTCCCCAGCGGGTCGGTCACCGCGGCCACCTCGCCGCGGGCGGTGAGCTCGTACACGGTCACCGCTCCGGTCGCGTCGGTGTGCGTGGTGACCAGGCTCTCCCTGTCGTAGCCGAACGTGCCGCTCAGCGTGCCGCCGGGACCCTCCCCACGCACGCACCGGCCGCTGTCGTCGTAGGCGTAGGTGTATGACCAGCCGTTGCGATCCTCCCACCCGGTCAGCCGGCCCACTTCGTCATAGCGCAGCCGCAGCGGCGCGGCCGAGGAGTTGATGACTTCGGTGAGGTCCCCCGCCTCGTCGTAGGTGTACTGGAGCAGAGGCACGTCCGCGTCGCCGGGCGCCGCCCCGGCCAGCGCCATCCCGATGACGCGGCTGCCCGCCACCGCGATCTTGACCTGGTAGCCGCTGTCGTGGGTGACCGTCTGCGGCGCACCGTCCGGGCTGTAGCCGAAGGCGATGTGGTGCCCGGCCCGGTCGGCCACTGCCACCAGCGGGAACTCCCCCTCGCCATCGGGGTACAAGGCGAACCCTGGCCGAGGCTCGAACCGCCACGAGAGCCCGGCCTGCGGGTCGGTCACCGTGTAACCGCCCGAGTCGGGGGCCAGCGGATACGGCTGCCCGGCCACCGGGAGCACCGGCTCCCCTCCGTCGCCGCTGTCACTCGGACGTCGGTAGCAGAGCACCGCCCCGTCCGCCATCGCGAACGCCACCGCCTGCCCGGCGACGACCAGCCGCTGATCCAGCGTGGAGGCCCAGGACCGGCCGAACCACCGCCCGCCACGGTAGCTGGACCGGTGCGCCCGCTGAAGAACCAGCGGCAGCGCTCCCGGCAGCACCACATCGGTCTGGCCCAGGAACACGTCTCCGGTCGCAACGTCGACCGGGTCACCGGCCTTCGGCACCGCGTCCGATTCCCGTGCCGCCCCCGCCGCCGCATCCTCGGCAGCATCGGCGGTACCGGCTTCAGCGGCCGCGGCCGCGTAGGCGGTGCCCGCGCCCGCGTCGGCCGCTGCGCCCCCGCCGCCGGTGGCCAGCGTCAGCGCCGCGACCGGCAGAAGGCGCCCGAACTGCTGGAACGGGTCGGTTTCCCAGGCCTGCGGCGTCCCCAGTGTGCCGGTGACCAGACCACCGGGATGGATGATGTCGTGCCCAAGGCCCGCGTCTGTGGCCGACACCCCCTCGGCGTACTCGGCCAGGTGGGTCATGTTCCACAAGTCGAAGGGGTTCAGCGACCGGGCGAACTTCACCAGGTCGGCCGTTCCTGACACCACTCCGCTGAGCAGGCTGGCCGTCCCGAGGAGGTCTCCCTCGATCAGGTCGTGCGCGTCAGCACCGAGTTGCGACCAGAACCCCGGCTCCTTCGGAGCCAAGTCGGTCGCTGCGACCACTGTCCTGGCGGCCGCCATCCCGGCCTCGTCCCGGTCTGTCCGCGCAGCGGCGAGAATAAGCTGCGCCTGCGACCGCAGCGGGGCCCCGGTATCGACGAACGCACCTGGCGGCATCGGCGCCGGCCCCGGATTCTGGCCGCCGGCCTTCTTCGCCTGGTACACGCCCGAGTTGTGCTCGTAGGCGGCGAGGCTGGTGTCGTGGGCGGACTGTGCCTTCTCAGTAGCCGTGTTGCCCTGCTGGTACAGGGTGATCGCATGGCGGGCCTCGGCCTGGGCCGACTGCACCGCGGCAGCGAACGACCTGAGCGCTCCCGCCGTCTCGCGGCACGCGGTCGCGGCGTTCTGCCACTTCCCGGGCTCTGGGGCGAACTTCGCCTGGAACGCGTCGGCAGCCGCTCCGGTCCAGTGACCGGTGTCGATGGCACCCAGCCCCTTCGCGGTTTCCCCGAACGCCCCGGCGAACGTCATCAGCTGGTCAGCGGTCTGCCGTAGCGCTGAGGGGTCGCCATGGATCAGCTCTGTCGGGCTGGTCGTCTGCCACAGCTGCGCCTCCGGGACCGACGCGCCCAGGGCGTTCGCCAGGTCGTCCCCGGCACTGTCCACCAGGTTCGCCACGCCGTCCAGGCCGGCATCGGTCAGCAGGCCGCCAGCTGCGTGCGCGCCGTCAGCCACTGCGGTCCCGACGGCATGGCTGACGTCCGATACCAGATGCACTGGATTAACTGCATGAAGAACGCTGCTGAACCAGCTCACCATGCTTCACCCGATTCATCCAGCTTTGGGATAAAACCCGGTGGCTGACGTTACGCCTGGTCAGCTGGGGCGGCAATATCGTTCACATGCCATTCATTACTAATTCGGCTGCTCATTGCCAGATCGAATCGGCTAATGGTCTCGTGCCAGCCGCGTGACCAGAGAAGGCAGACAGCCCGAGCCGGCCCGCAGGGTGGCTGCTGACCGCTGACCGCCAAGCCGCATTCCCGTTACCCTGGAACCCGCCGCAAGACGAACGTGGACGGGCAGGAGACGGGGCAATGGCATACACGGGCGTATCCGGTCAGCAAGCCGACCCCGGCGGCAGACCGGTTTTCAACCCGCCGCCTGGCTGGCCGCCGCCGCCTGCCGGATGGGAGCCGCCGCCGGGCTGGCAGCCTGATCCGAGATGGCCGCCTCCCCCGCCGGGCTGGCAGTTCTGGCACCAGGCGCCGGCACCGTCCGCCGTGCAGCCCGGTCCCGCAGGAGGCGCTGGCCAGCTGCACGTCATTTTCGACGGCAACCGCCGTGTCTTCACGCCCGGGCAGACCGTCCGGATCGGGCGCGGGACCGACAACGAGATCGTCGTCGGGTACTCCTCGGTCTCTCGCAGCCATGCACGGCT
This sequence comes from uncultured Actinomycetota bacterium, assembly GCA_963815375.1. GTDB lineage: Bacteria > Actinomycetota > Actinomycetes > Streptosporangiales > Streptosporangiaceae > JASHPR01. Next base: position 2,117,559 of record CAWFGX010000001.1, read on the forward strand.
GAGCTGGACACCCAGTGGCTGGATGTTCGAGAACATCGGCCAGGCGCCGACGTTCCTGGGTGGTCAGCCCGTCACCCGGTTCGCTGTGACCCAGCCGGCTGACCTCACTCTGGGATCCGCCAACGGGCCAGTCGTGCACGTCGAGCCGGGCGCCCAGACAGGGGGTGCGGCCTGGCCCGGTCCCGGGCAAGGCGCCATGCCCGGCTTCGGCTCGCAGTACGCCGGGCCACCCGGCACCCCGTTCGGCCCGGGCCCTGGGATGTGGCCCGGCGGCCCCCCGCAGGCGCAGGCGCACCAGGACTTTGGGGCAGCTCTCCGGATCCTGATCCCGATCCGGAGCTGGCTGCACAACCCCGGCTGGCATCAGGGCCTGCGCCTGCTGGTCATCACCTACGCGCTGCTCCCGCTGGTGTTCATCGCGGTGTTCCAGTCGGCGACCAACCTGAGCACCCCGGGATGGGCGTACGGCCTCTACGTCGCGCCGCTGTGGGCTATCGGGTTCTGGTGGCTGATCCGGCCTGGGCCGATCCGGAAACTGGAGATGTGGGTCGGCGGCGTGATCATCGTGTGGACGTTCATATGGCTGAATCTGATCACGATCTTCATCAATGATCTGGTCGCCAAACCAGGCCAGTCCCTATCGATTGTCGCCGCCATAGTTGTCGGGTTCAACGAGGAGATAACGAAGGCCCTCCCGGTCCTCGGCACGGGCATGTACCTGCTGATAGTCCGGAAGACCAAGCTGGACGCCCGGATGTGGATGTGGCTAGGGACCCTGGCGGGCCTGACCTTCGGCGTGGCCGAGGCGGCCCTCTACACGTCCCAGTACATCTCAATCATCAACGGCACCAACGTCGCGAGCCAGGCGGTTCTTGCTGTCCTGGAGTTTGCCGAGCGTGTATTCGTGGACGGATTCCAGCACGCCATCTGGGCCGGGATCTCAGCGTTCTTCATCGGAATGGCCCTGAACTACCGGCGGCGCGCCTTCGAGCTCGTCGCACTCGGCGTGACAATGGCGGCCCTGCTGCACGCGCTGAACGACTGGAGCCTTGGCTTCTTCAACTCCGCGTGGATCTGGATCCTCATCCAGGCGTTCTCACTGTTCCTGTTCCTGGGTTACACCATGTCGGCGTCGGCGATCGAGCGCCAGGTCCGAAGGACGCCGATGTTCCGGGGAGAGTCGATAGTGATGGACGCGTTCACAGACGCCGAGCAGCCAGGCAGCCCCTGATGCCCGACCAGGCAGCCGACCGGCAGGCGATCCGGGAACTGGTCGAGAACTGGGCAGTGTGGCGTGACGCGGGTGACTGGGATCGCTTCCGGACCGTCTGGCACCCCGGCGGCCGGATGATGGCCACCTGGTTCCAGGGCCCGTTCGAGGAGTTCATAGCGGTCAGCCGCCAGGGTTTCGTGCACGGCGTACGGATACTTCATTTCCTGGGCGGGTCATCCATTGACGTGTCGGGTGATCGCGCCATCGCGCAGACGAAGATGACGATCTCCCAGCGGGCGCCTGTCCACGGGGTGCCGTGCGATGTTGTGTGCACCGGGCGCTTCTACGACTTCGTTGAGCGCCGCGAGGGCCGCTGGGGCCTGGTACTGCGCCAGCCCATCTACGAGAGAGATCGTCTGGATCCTGTCGACCCCGCCGCGAGCGTTGAGCTCGACAAAGGCGAACTGGAGCGTTTCCCCGAGGGCTACCGGCATCTGGCCTACCTGCAGAAGAACGTGGGCTACGAGGTCAAGCCAGACATGCCTGGGCTCACAGGTGCCGAGGTGACAGCGCTCTATCAGCGCGGGGCCCGGTGGCTAACCGGCGGCCCGCCCGACTAGGTCGCGGTAGACGTGGAATGCGGGCTTGTGTGCGTAGTCGTCGGTCATGAGCCCGAACTGGCAGAAGAGGCCGGATCCGGCGGAGCGGGCGTCGCGCAGCGTGTGGTGGATGTAGCCGGTGATGTTGAGTGCCTCGGCGTTGCGGGTTATCACGTCGATGACGGTGCGCAGGACTTCGGCCTGGCGCTGTGGTGTCCGGCCTGGCCCGGTGGGCCAGCCGTGCTCGGTGATCACGAGCGGAAGGTGGCCGAGCCCGGCGGGCGCCAGGTTGTCGCGGCGGTGGGCTTCCAGGAGGCCCTGGACGGCGGCGGCGAGGCCGGCTGGCGCGATCGGGCGGAACACGTCTGGGAAGAAATCGAGGCCGATGTAGTCCAGGTCGGCGACGAACTGTTCGCCGCCCGCCCGGGCGAGATCGGCAAAGAATGTGCTGTCCGGGCCGAGCAGCGGTGAGCTGTTGCAGCCGACCTTCATGGCGGGATGCCCGCCGCGCCAGGCCTTGTCCTTGGCGGCGCGGACTCCGGCGATGAGCGCCTCGGTGATGCGGGGGTAGGCGCCGTCGAGGAGGAGGTTGCCGGTGATGTTGGGCTCCTCGCCGATCTGGAGGGTGGCGATGTGCTCGCCGTGGCAGTCGATGAGCTTCTCAATGAACGCGCAGTAGCCGTCGATGTCACCGGAGCGTGAGTGGTACTGGGCGACCAGGTCGAGCATCCGCCCGCTGCCCAGGTAGCGGCGGTACCCCGCCGGGGTCTGCAGGATCGTTGCTTGGGCGGAGTCGCCCTGGTCAGCGTAGGCGTCGTAGGCCCGGACGATGAACGGACGGCCTGGGGAGCCCTGGAGCTGGGCGAGTGCCTGGCTGATCTTGTCTGGCCGGTCTGGCGGTCCTGCCGGTCCGGTGTCGCCGACGGCGCTGCCGGGGTAGATGCCGAACGTCAGCGCGTTCGGTGTGCCGTCTTTCACTGTCGTTCCCTTTCGGTGTCCTGGCGTGGCGGGCGCGGCCAGGCGAGCCGGCCGCTGGTGATGTCGTCGGCCAGCGCGAGCACCCATTCCCGCTCGGCGTTCAGCAGTGCCAGGGCGTACTCCGCCTCGATGACGAACAGGCGGGGCACGTTCTGGGCCAGTGCCTCATCCAGGCGGCGCTGGCCGTCGGCGATGAGCGCCCCGAGCCGTCCGGCCCGTTCGGTCAGAGCCTCGGCCGCCCGTTCCGGGCCGAGTACGCCGAGGTGGCTGACCGCGCCGAGGAATTCGGGGAACTCCCGGCGGGGCTCGCGGACCTGGGCCTCCAGCCGCCGGGCCAGCTCTGCCCGGCCGGTCTGGGTGAGGGCATAGGGGGTTCGCTGCGGGCGGGTCCCGTCACGCTGGACTGGCCGTGGCTCAGTCCATCCGGCTCGGGTGGTGGCTTCCAGGGTGTCGTAGAGCGATCCCCGGTTAGCCGGGACGCCGCGCTCGGCGAGCACTCCGGCGAGCTGGTAGGGGTGCATGGGCCGTTCCAGCAGCGCGCCGAGTGCGGCCAGCACGACCGGGTTGGCGAGCGCATCGCGAGGCATAGCAGAATTCTACTATCAGAGTTCTGCTATTTAGCGGGTGGGTGGCCGGGTCAGTGCTGGGCGTGGGCGGGGGTGGCGGCGCCGTGGGGCTAGCGCGGGGTGGGCTGTGGTGATCGATGGGATTTTTGTGTAGTCAGGTGTGCAGCAGATCGGCATTCATCGGCGGCCGGGCTGGTCTGGGGGCGGGCTGGGGTGGTGGGTTTGGCTGGTGTAGCAGATGTGGCGACTGGGCCGGTAGGTCGGGCTGAGATGGTGGCCCGTTCGATGGGCTCGCGGACTGGTGAGGTATCAGGGGCCGGCTGTGACCGGGATACCCAGGGCTGCGACGTCGACCCTGACCTGCGACCTGTCCTTGGGGTTGACCCGCAGTGGCAGCAGGGCACCCAGTCGTGCGATGCGCGCTCGCCGGTCCGGAGCTGTGAATCCGATGCGTGACCTCGCCAGGTAGCTGGTGCCGTCGGCCAGGCGCACGCGGAACGTGATGTCGGCCAGCGACGCCCCGGCTGGCAGCCAGTGCTGCCTGACCTCTGTCGCGGCGATGACCTCTCCCGTGGCATGCTCCCCGGTGCGCACCCGGACAGCAGCGCCGGCGAACCCTGCCGCCGCCCGGGCGGCGACGTGCGGCAGGAACAGCCCAGCGATCACAGGCAGCACGCCGAGCGGATCCATAACTCACAGTATTGAGCAAGATGTCGCCGCCGGGGAGGCCAAATACAGCCGTCCGGCAGGCAATGACTGTCAGTCCGGCTGGGTGAACCGACCGTAGCCCTCGACTGCCTGGGCGAGCTCGCATCGCTGCTCTGCGTCCAGCGGAACTGCTGTCCGGGTCTCCACCTCGCTCACACCGCGGGCTGTGCGGGCCCGCCAGTGGCCAAGCAGCTGGCCGCCCATCAGCAGCACGTGACGGAAGCCGTCGATGTCCCCGGGCACCTTGAACGAAGCGAGCGGGCTGCTCAGCACATCCCGGGTCTGGCTGTAGGAGATGATCAGCTCGTCGTAGCACTGCACCAGGTCGACCCGCGACGCCGGCGACGGTGCCAAGCTCTTCTCAGCGAGCCAGTAGCTCCGGCCGCCATCCTCCCTCGACACCAGACGCGGGCGCACCATCTCCAGAGCCTGCCTGGCGTCGCCGGCGCTGATTCCCGACCACCACGAGAAATCGCGGACCGTGGCCGGGCCGCGAGTCGAGAAGTACCGCCAGGCGAGCTCGGCGAGCGCCCCGTCGCCGTCAGGGCCCGGCCGGGCCGGGACTCTCTGGTCGAATGCAGCGTACGTGTGCTGCTTACCACGCATCGGCCCACTGCAGACCACCGCGCTGAGTTCGGCGTGCATCACCATGCAGGTGGCCCGCAGGCCGCTGGCTGCGAGCCCGCGGGAGTCGAGAACCGCCGCAAGCTCGCTGCGGGTCCGGGGCGCCAAGGCCACTGCCTCGGCGATCACGTCATTCGACTGGCCCAGGGTCTTGGCGTCCAGGCCAATGCGCTCGTACAAACGGGCGTTGCCAGCGTCGACGCGCGGGCCGGACAGGCCAATCAGCCACCGCAGGTCGGCTGCTGCCACGTAATGCCAGGTAGGCCGCAGCACATGAGTGCGCAAGAACAGCCCCTCGTCAAAGGCGTGGTCGATCGCTGCCGCGCGCGGGTGACCCACCATTCGCTGCGCGACCGACCACCGGGCCGGGCCGTGCTCCTGGGCCTGTATCGCGGTCAGGTGGCTGACGACGTCAGCCGGCTCCGCGGCCCCTGACCCGCGCAGCAGCAGGCCGGTCAGCCGCTGCTCAGTGATCCAGCCACCCAGTTCGCCCGTCACCCTGCCAGTGGTGGCGGCCCCTGGTGGCCGTGGATGATCAGCACAGGGCAGGGGGCGTGCTCAGCGACGTTCGCGCTGACCGAGCCGAGCAGCAGCCCGGTGAAACCGCCGTGGCCGCGGCTGCCTACCACCAGCAAATTCGCGCCCTGGCTGACGTCGATGAGGACCTTGGCGGAACCCCCTTCCTTGACGTGCAGTTCCAGGCCGGCGGGAGGCTCGTCACCGAAAACGTCAGCCACGGTCTCCTGAAGAATCGTGGCCGTGTCCTGCGCCGGATCCCAGTCGTCGGGCACAACCGACCAGCCGAGCGCTGCCGGGTACTCCCATGCGATCACGGCATCCAGCCGCGCGCCGAATACCTGGGCGAGATGCGCGGCCCAGCGCAGAGCATCCCGGGAATGCTTTGAGCCGTCTACTCCCACGACGATCCTGTGCTGGCCGGCGCCAGCGCCATCGCCTGCGGTCATCTGCTGCTCCTCGTGTGATCAGGTTGGCGGGCTGCGGGACAGCCTACGACTGGGGGATCTGCGCGGCGGCGACGGACTGGGCCCAGCGCAGGTCGGCCTTGCCGGAGGGGGTGCGCTGCACCTCGGGCACGAAGACAATGCCACGCGGCTTCTTGTAGTCGGCGAGCCGCTTCGCGACGTGCGCCACCAGCTCCTCAGCGGTCACCGTGCCGTTCCCGGCCGGCGCCACAACGGCGGTCACCCGGTGCCCCCAGCGCTGGTCGGGCAGCCCGACAACGAGCGCGTCACGCACTGCCGGGTGCTCGATGAGGACCTGCTCCACTTCCTCGGCGAACACCTTCTCGCCCCCAGTGTTGATGACCCGGCTTCCTCGCCCGTGGAACGTGACCGATCCGTCGGTCTCCAGCGAAGCAAGGTCGCCGGTCACCACCCACCTTTCCCCACCAAAGATTCTGAACGTTTCCTGCGTCTTCTTCTGGTCGCCCAGGTACCGGATCTGGTCGTCGGCAGGGGCAGCGAGCATGCCGACCTGGCCCGAGCCGGGGACCACGTCGCGGCCCTCGTCGTCCACGACCCGCGCACCCGGGAACAGGGAGAACCGCGCCGTGACCGCGTTCTCGCCGCGCCTGGTCTCGCTGAGCGCGAACGGGCCGCCTTCGGACGCGGCGATCAGGTCGCGGCAGACAAAGTCGCCGTGCGCGAGCAGCCGCCGTTTGACGTCCGCGCTCCAGGTGACCCCGACGCTGAGGATCCGCCGCAGGGTGGAAAGGTCGTACGGGCGGCCCTCGGCCGCGGCCCGGTCGAGCGCGTCAGCCAGCGGCAGCGCGAATACATCGCCGACGATTGAGACCGTGTCAACCCGCTGCGCGCCGACGGTCGCGGCGAGCTCGTCCGGGTCGTAGGAACGGGAGGTCAGGAACACCACGCGGCCGCTGGCGACCAGCGCGCCCAGCGTCGTGTACATGCCGGTCGCGTGCATCAGCGGCGGCGCGGGCAGGGTGACGATCGCGTCGCCGTGCTCACTCAGCCTCTGCGTCACGGCCCGCAGCTCGTCGAGCGAGCCGGGGACCGGCTCGCCGATGAGCCGGAAGCTGTTGGCGCAGACCACGGGGTACAGCCAGGTATGGGTGACGAGCACGCCCTTGGGCGTGCCTGTGGTGCCGCCGGTGTACATGAGCCAGTGGTCCACGCCCCGTTCCGCCCGCGGAAATGGGGCGCTCTGCGCGATGGCCTGCTCGTAGGAGACCGCGCCACCGGTCTCCTCGGGCGCCTCGCCGACCTGCAGCAGGGTGTGAACGGCAGGCGCTGCTGACTGCGCCTGGGCGACGCGCTCGGCCAGCGACGCGTCGAAGATGACCGCTGCCACCCGGGCATCGCTGAAGAGGTGCAGCATCTCCTCGGCCCGGTACCTGTAGTTCACGTTGACCGGGATCGCCCGCAGCTTGAGCACCGCGAACACGCTCTCCAGGTACTCGGTGCCGTTGTAGAGCCCGATCGCCACCCGGTCCTCGGTGCCGACGCCGCGCCCGGCCAGGTACCCGGCCAGCCGCGACGCCCGCTCGTCCAGCTCGCGCCAGGTCAGGCTGCGGTCGCCCTGCGTGATAACCGTCCGGCCGGCCCGCACGTCCGCCACAGTCTCCAGCACCGTCGCGAAGTTCTGCTGCATCTGATGCCCTCTCCCGCCGGCTCGCCCGGGTCAGCACAGACACTAACTCGTGACAGCGGCCTTCTCGTAGCACAGCAGCGCGGCTGCGCCGCTCTGCTCGGCCGAGGCCAGGCGCAGGCCGGTGGTACCGGCCGCGCTGGTGAACAGCCGGCTGCCGCTGCCGGGCACCGCCGGGAAGACCAGCAGCCGGATCTCGTCGACCAGGTCGTGCTCCATCAGCGCGTGCACGATGCTGGTGCTGCCGATGACGATGACGTCGCTGTCGCCGCGCAGCCGCTGCACCTCGCTGATCAGCTCACCGTCCAGCACCCAGGAGTTGTTCCAGGCGCTCACGTCGGTCAGCGTGCGTGACACGACCAGCTTGCGGGCAGCGTTCATTTTCATTGAAAAGTCATCGGTCCGGCCGGGCCAGATCTTCGTGAACTTCTGCCAGGTCCCGCGGCCAAGCAGCAGGGTCCCGGTGACGAGACGGGCGCCCATCCTGAACTTGTCCCCGGCCACCGCCTCAGGGCCGTAGCGGAACGCCCAGCCTCCGAACGCCTTCCCGTCCGATCCGTCGGGATCCTCGACGACGCCGTCCAGGGTTATGAACTCGATGACGATGATGCGGTTCATGACGGTCCTCCTCTGGCCTGGTTGCGCGGGGCTGTCCCGCGGCCAGGTGTACATACCGCCGGGAGGTGCCCGGCTCATCGCCCGCCGCTCTGCCGATACCGTCGCAGGAGTGAATGCCGACTTCGGTGCGGCGACTGCGCCGTTCCGCCGCGAGCTGGTGGTGCACTGCTACCGCATGCTCGGCTCGGTGGACGAGGCTGAGGACGTCCTGCAGGAGACGCTGATCCGGGCGTGGAATGCCCGTGACCGCTACGACCCCAGCCGGGCGTCGCTGCGCACATGGCTGTACCGGATCGCGACCAACGCATGCCTGACCGCGCTGGAGGGCCGGCCTCGGCGGCCGCTGCCGTCCGGGCTCGGGGCGGCGAGCCACGACCCGGACGCACCGCTGGTGCCAGACTTCGAGGTGCCGTGGCTGCAGCCGCTGCCCGACAGCTATCTGCGCCGAGACCAGGAAGACCCGCTGGAGCGGGCCGCGGAGCGCGACAGTGTGCGGCTCGCGCTGGTCGCGGCCATGCAGCTGCTGCCGCCTCGGCAGCGAGCCGTGCTGGTGCTCCGGGAGGTACTGGAGTTCAGTGCGGCTGAGGTCGCCGAGCAGCTGGACACGTCGGCGGCGGCGGTGAACAGCGCCCTGCAGCGGGCGCGCGCGGCGCTCGCCGCGGCAGCACCACGGGAGGACACGCTCACCGGGCCGGACGACCCGGCGGTCGGGCAGACGGTCGAGCGCTACATCCGGGCGTTCGAGGCCGCCGACGTGGATGCGCTGGTCACACTCCTGACCGACGACGCCGTGATGGAGATGCCGCCGGTACCGCTCTGGTACGCCGGCCGCTCGGACTACGGCCAGTTCATCGCGCGCGTCTTCAGGATGCGGGGCGCCGGCTGGCGGATGATCCCGATGAGAGCGAACGGCCAGCCTGCCCTCGCGGCCTACTCCCCGGGCGAGGCCGGCACCCATCACCTGCACACGCTTCAGGTGCTGACCGTGACAGGCGAGGGGATCGCCCGCAACGTGGTGTTCGCCGATCCCCGGGTGTTCCGGGCGTTCGGGCTGTGCGAGGTCCTCGGGCAGGACAGCTGACTGCAGCCGGGCCGGCGTGCACAGCCGCAGCGCCGAGGTTGGATCCTTGCGGTGTGGACGTCACCACGAATGAGGGCTCACGGCGCCGGCCAGGCTACCGGCGGTCGGCCGGGTCGCCGCGCGGTGAGGCGAGGCGCCAGGAGCTGCTGGAGCGGGTCAGCAACGACCTCGCGGCCAACGGGCTGGTGGACTTCTCGCTCCGGAGGGCCGCGCGCGCGGCCGGCACCACGCACAAGGTGCTCCTGTACTACTTCGACGGTGCCGACGACCTCCTCACCCAGGCGATCCTGCGGCTGCGCGACCGGCGCATCGAGCGGGGGCTCGTTTCCGCCGCTACCGATCCGCACCGGCGGACGCTGGCAGGCCGGGTGCGTGCGCTCTGGCCCGCGCTGCTTGGCGAGGAATCCCGGGTCCTGGACCAGGCGATGGGGCTGATGATGTACAACCCTGGGCGGTACGCCGCGCTCGGCCGTGGCTCGTCGCAGCAGTACCTGCCCGCGCTGCTGTCGCTGTGCCCGGCGGACTGGCCCGAGCAGCGGAAGACCGAGGTCGCCGAGATGGTGCTTGCGGCCCTGCGCGGCTTCCTTATTGACTGGCTGGCCAGCGGGAATGCCGAAGGAGTCGAGGCCGGGCTTGATGCCCTGACCCGGGCGCTCGAGCGCGAGGAGGCTGCCGGGGGCTAGACAGTTTGCGAACCACGTGGTTCACTTAATACACGGGGACGGACCTCGTCATCACCGGGAGGTCGCGATGGAAAGGCCCATCGAGCGGAGCAGTTCGGTGAACCAGGTCGAGCTGTCTGCCGGGACGATCGAGTACGAGGACTCCGGCGGTGACGGGCCGGTGCTGGTGCTGCTGCACGGGCTGATGATGGACTCATCGCTGTGGGCGGGGCCAGTCGCTGACCTTTCCGCCGATCACCGGTGCGTGGTGCCGACGCTGCCGCTCGGAGCCCATCGTCAGGCCATGCGAGCTGACGCGGACCTGTCGCTGCCCGGGATAGCACGGCTGGTCAGCGAGTTCATCGACCGCCTCGGCCTGCACGACGTCACCCTGGCCGGCAGCGACACCGGCGGTGCCCTCGTCCAGCTGATGATGGCAGGCGATGCCGCCAGCGTCGGCCGGGCGGTGCTCGTCTCGTGCGACGCGTTCGACAACATTCCGCCCGGGCTGACCGGCAAGGCACTGGTTTCCGCGGGCAGGCTGCCGCCAGCGTTGTTCGGGATGTTCATGCAGCAGATGCGGCTGCGGCCGGTGCGGCGGCTGCCAGTCGCGTTCGGCTGGCTGACGCTGCGGGGAGACGCGGCCACGGCCCGGTGGGTGCGGCCTGTGCTGAACGAGCCCGGGATCCGCCGTGACACGCTCCGGGTGCTGCGCTCCATCGCGGCTGACCGGCAGATGCTGGTCCGGGCGGCTGAGAGCCTGCCGGAGTTCACCGGCCCCGCCCTCATCGTCTGGGCCCGCCAGGACCGGGTCATGCCGCCGGAGCACGGCCGGCGGCTCGCCGGGCTCCTCCCGCACGCGCGGCTGGTCGAGGTCGACGACAGCTACACACTGATCCCGCTGGACCAGCCCGCGCGGCTGGCGCAGGCGATCCGCGAGTTCACGCACGTATCGGCCGCGGCCTAGGTTCCGGTCATCACGCGGTAACGGGCGCCCGGCAGCTGTTATTCTACAAATCCTGTAGAACTTCCACGGCTGCCGGGAAAGGTGCCGCCCGTGTCTCACCTGACCTACCTGGAAGCTGCCGTCGTTGGCCTGATCCAGGGGGTGACCGAGCTATTCCCGCTGTCCAGCATCGGGCACAACGTTCTGATCCCGGCGCTCGTCGGCGGCAGCTGGGCGAAGGACCTGAACGTCGGCGCTTCCGAGTCGCCGTACCTCGCGTTCATCGTCGGCATGCACGTGGCCACCGCGATCGCGCTCGTGATCTACTTCTGGCGGGACTGGCTGCGGATCATCGGCGGGTTCTTCGCGTCGCTCGGGCAGATCTTCCGGCCAGCACCTGGGACCAGGCGGTGGCGGCTGCAGTCGGCCGAGCAGAGACTTGCCTGGCTGATCATCCTGGCCACGATCCCGGTCGGGCTGGCCGGGCTGAAGTACGAGCACCTCTTCCGGGTCATCACTGGCCACGCCATTACCGCCGCCTATTTCCTGATCGCCAACGGGCTGATCCTCTACGCAGGCGAGCGGTTCCGCCGGCCGGCCTCGCGGCGGGCCGACCGCGAGCAGGCCGAAGAGGCGTCTGCACCGCAGCCTCAGGGCCAGCATCAGCCAGTTCGGTACCGGGCCGCCCCGTCACCCGCGGTACAGCCGCAGACAGCGCTGGCGGGTGGACCTGCGGCTGTCGGCACCGGGGACGGGCGGCTGACAGCGGGCAGGCATGCCTCCGGCCAGCGGGGCGCGCGCCAGGCTGAGGTCTTGCAGGCCGTTGCTGCCGACCAGCGGCTGGCCGGGACCGGCGTGGTCAGGGTCCTGCTGATCGGCTCCGCCCAGGTAATGGCGCTGCTGGCCGGGATCAGCCGTGACGGCGTGTGCATGGTGGTCGGCATGTTCGGCGGGCTGTCCCGCCAGGATGCCGCCAGGTTCTCGTTCCTGCTGGCCACCCCGGTCATCTTCGCGGCGGGCGCGCTCAAGCTCGGCGACCTGATGGGCCCGCTGGGCAACGGCATCCGGGGCCAGGTCCTCCTCGGCAGCCTGCTCTCGGGAATCGGCGCGTACCTCTCCGTCCGGTTCCTGGTCCGCTACCTGCGCACCCGGACTCTCTACCCGTTCGCTGCCTACTGCGTCATCGCCGGCGCTGGCAGCCTCGCTTACCTGAGCTTCCGCTGAGAGGGGAGGCCTTAGAGTAAGCGCTACGCACAGGCCGATCTGGGAGGTCAGCGGATGACGACCGGGCCGCGGCGCCGCGCTGGGGAGCTGTCCGGGCTGGTGCTGGACATTCTGCGGCAGGCCGGGCGACCGCTGACTCCAGGCGAGGTCCTGGAGCGGCTGTCCGGCAGCGGGAGCTCGCCGCTCGCCTACACGACGGTCGTCACAATCCTGTCCCGGCTGCATGACCAGGGCATCGCCGACCGTTTCCGGACCGGCCGTGCCTATGCCTACCAGGCAGCGGCAGACGAGGCGCAGCTCGCCGGGCGGCGGATGCAGCGCCTGCTGGCCGCTGAGGGCGACAGGGCCGGCGTGCTCGCCAGTTTCGTCGAGGGCTTGTCCGCCAGGGACGAGCAGGTGCTGCGCGAACTGCTCGGAACTGACCTCGCCGAGGAGCCGGAATCCGGCGGAGACACCCGGCATGCATAGCCTCGTCTACCTGCCGCTCATTCTGCCGCTGCTGGCGGCGGTATCGGCCCGCTGGCTCGCCGGGCGGCTGGAGCCGAGGACCGCGACGTGGCTGCTGACTGGCTCAGCCCTGGTGCTGGCCGGAGCCAGCGGCATCGCGCTGGCCCTGCTGGCCGCGACCCTTCTCGGGCAGGTGCCGCTGCTGGCCTGGATCGGTCACTGGTCGGCCCACGTGGTGCGCAAGGATGACCCGACGTCGGTGTCGCTAGCTGTGGCCGCCTGCCTGATGCTGACCGCCGCGCTGGCCGCAGCGGTCCGTGCGGCGATCTTCCGTGGGCGCGCGCTCGCCGACGCCGCGTCGGTTGCGCGTTGCCTGCCGTGGTCGGGCAGGAAGCTGTGTGTCGTCGATGACCCCACGCCCGACGCCTATGCGATGCCCGGCCTGCCCGGCCGGGTCGTGGTGACCGCGGGCATGCTCGACGCGCTGGACCCACGCGAGCGGCAGGTACTGCTTGCCCACGAGCGCGCTCACCTGGCCGGTGCCCACCACCTGTTCGTCGTCCTCGCCCAGCTGGCCGCTGCGGCGAACCCGCTGCTGCGCCCGCTGGCCGACGCCGTCCGCTTCAGCGCCGAGCGGTGGGCCGACGAGCAGGCGGCCCGCGTCACCGGTGACCGCCGCCTGGTCGCGCGCACGATCGGCAAGGCTGCGCTGCTCACCCGGGCCCGCCCTGGGGCACCACCGACCGCGCTGGCGATTGCGGCAAGCCTCCGCGGCACCGGGCCGGTCCCGCGCCGTGTGGCCGCCCTCCTCGCGGGGCCGCCGCGGCGGCACCCGCTGCTGCTCGTTGCCGTTCTCGCCGTCCTCGCCCTTGCTGTCGGCTCCACCCTGGACGCCGCGCACGACCTGCACGAGCTGATCGAGCTCGCCGGGGGCACCTGACGGGTCAGGACCTGGCCTATTTCTGCTCGACCCGGACCATGTTGCCCGCCGGGTCACGCACGGCGGCGTCGCGGACGCCCCAGGGCTGGCTTGCGGGCTCCTGCAGCACCTCGATGCCGGACGCTGTCGCCATCTTGTCGAAGGTCTGGTCGAGGTTGTCAGAGCGGAACTGGATCATGCTCAGCACACCCTTGGCCAGCAGGGCCGCGAGGGCGTCCCCGTCTTCCTTGGAGCGGCCCGCGTGCGGCTGCGACAGCACGATCTGGATCTCGGGCTGGCTGTCTGTGGACAGGGTGATCCAGCGGAAGCCATCGCGTTCGACCTGGTTGCGTACTGTCAGGCCGAGGGTGTCGCGGTAGAAACTGACGGCTGCGTCGGGGTCGTCGACTATGACGTGCACCCCGCTGAGTGAAAGGGTCATGGCACCGACGCTACGCGGGGGCGGTGACCGAGGCTTCTCCGATACTGCTTTTCTGCTGCGCGCCCCGGCGCGGCCGGGTCAGCACCATCGCCTGGCAGGTGGGCATGACTTGCATTTCGTCGTGGTTGTTGGCGCGGTACTCCGAAGGCGTCTTGCCGACGAGCTCAGTGAACCGGCTTGAGAACGAGCCGAGGCTCGTACAGCCGACGGCGAAGCAGACATCCGTCACGCTCAGATCCCCGCGGCGGAGCAGCGCCTTCGCCCGCTCGATGCGCCGGGTCATGAGATAGGAATACGGCGTCTCGGAGTACGCCTCGCGGAAACGGCGGCTGAAGTGGCCCGGCGACATCAGCGCCGTGCGGGCGAGCGCAGGGACGTCGAGCGGCTGTGCGTACTCGCGGTCCATCCGGTCGCGGGCCCGGCGCAGTCGGCGCAGCTCATCGAGGTCGGCGCTCATGCGCCCATTCTGCACGTCGGCTGTGACACAGCCCCAGCCGACGCCCAATCTCGGTGACCAGCAGCCCTAGCTGACCTCGCGGGGATCGACGCCAGCGCCGCGGGCGGCACTGCTCTCGTAGGCGGCGAGCGCGAACCTCAGCACCTCCGCCGCCTCCTCGCCGCTCCACAGCAGCGGCCCCTCGCCAGTGCGCATCCAGCGCAGCCAGTGACGGCCCGAGTCACGGAAGCTGCTGGCCCAGTCGTCGTCGAGCGCGTGGTACCCGCGCATCACCCCGTCGGCGTAGACCTCCAGGGACGGCTGCTGGATACCGCGTGCGGTGCACCGGTTCACCCGCGCGAACCCCCGGTTCCCGGTCACCTCCCAGCGCTCGTCATTGGTGTAGTAGTCCGAGCGCAGCAGCATGTCGGGCGCGACGGTTATGTCCCAGGCGCCGCGGATCCCGTTCTCGTGCTCCCAGGCGATCATGGACGGCGCGTCGACCGCGATGCCCGGGCCGTAGGTGGTCGTGCCGATCCAGGCACGGACCTCGCGCACCGGGCCGAACAGCCACAGCGCCACGGACAGCTTATGCCAGCCGTCGTCGAACACCATGATCCCGCGGCCGGCCTTCATCTGCTCCATCTGCCACTCGAAGGCACTCCACGGAAAGTCCCAGCCGCCCGCGCCGGAGCCGACCATCTTCATGTGGTAGCCGGCCACGTCGCCGATCTCGCCCGACTCAATGACGGTCTTGAGCTGGTGCAGCGGCTGGTAGAAGAGGTAGTTGTCCATCACGCGCAGGATCCGGCCGTTCGCCTCCGCCGCCTTCAGCATCCGACGGGCGCTGGTCAGGTCGTTGCACATCGGCTTCTGCGCGTTGACATGCCAGCCGTTGTCAAGCATCTCGGTCACGCCGTCCGCGTGCAGCGCAGCGGGCAGCAGCGATTCGACCGCGTCGACGGCGATCCCACTGCCGGCCAGTTCGGCGACAGACCCGAACATGGCCGCCTCGGGCCAGTCTGGCTGGCGCTCCGCACGGCGCTGCGGATCGGGGTCCACGAGCGCCACCACCTCGGCGTCCGGATTGGCCCGGTACCCGCGGACGTTCAGATCATAAATCCGGCCCAGCCCGATGATCGCGGTACGGACCGGCTGGTCATACGGCACGAAGTTCATGCGAGGTGTTCTCCTCCGCCTTGTCCGTGGAATGCATCGGAAGGTCTCCGCGCAGGTACGCGCCGGAGAATCTGCGCGCCAGCGCGCCGAGCGCTGTGAGCATCAGGACTGGCCGCATGTTGCCGCCCTGCGCAGCCGGGTCACGAGGTCGCTTCCCTCGATGGCGGGCATCTTCCGGTCGACGATCAGCAGGTCGTAGTCCTGGCTGAGCGCGAGGTGCATGCCCCGGTGGCCGTCGGGCGCGGTATCGACCATGTACCGTTCACCGGCCAGCACTTCGGAAAGCATGCCGGTCAGCTCCTGGTCGTCGTCGACCAAGAGCAGGCGGGCGGCCTCGCTTTCCACGCTGGGATGGATCACCAATGCCCCGGGCCACGATCGATGCGAGTGGGACGGGAAGCATCATAGATGACCACCTCGTCAATTTTTCGGCAAGTGCCCCATAACGGGAGTCAACGGGCCAGCGTGCCCCGAAGGCGGACGGGCCGCTGGGCCGTGGTCGCCACGCCGGCGGCGCGAGCGTGCCGCAGCGGCTGCGAGGGCGTCGCAACAGCGCGCTCGTAGCTTTTGTCGATGTGCTGCAGCGCCCTTTTTCCGGCAGCCTGGACACCATGACCCACCCGACGGGACACGGCCATGAGCACCGGCACCACCGGGGGCTGGCGAGGCTGGTGAGGCCGCATTCCCATGACCCAGCGGACATGGCGGATTCCGTGCTTGAGGGCAGCGCCGAGGGAATGCGCGCGCTGTGGATCTCGCTGGCGGTGCTCGCCGCGACCGCGCTGGCTCAGGGAGCGGTCGCCGCCGTCTCCGGGTCGGTGGCGCTGCTGGGCGACACGCTGCACAACGCGGCTGACGCGCTCACGGCGGTTCCGCTCGGCGTCGCGTTCATCGCCGGGCGGCGCGCGCCAAGCCGCAGGTACACCTATGGCTACGGCCGGGCGGAGGACCTGGCCGGGGTGCTGATCGTGGCGCTGATCGCCGCATCTTCAGCGCTGGCCGCATGGGAGGCGGTGAGCAGACTCGGCCATCCGCACCAGGTGACCAGGCTGGCCGCGGTCGCGGCTGCTGGGCTGGCCGGGTTCGCCGGGAACGAGGTCGCCGCTGGGTACCGCATCCGGGTAGGGCGCAGGATCGGCTCGGCGGCGCTGGTCGCCGACGGAATGCATGCCCGCGCGGACGGGCTGACCTCGCTGGCCGTGCTGCTGGGCGCGGGCGGTGTCGCGCTCGGCTGGGGCTGGGCCGACCCGGCCGCAGGCTTGATCATCACCGTGGCAATCCTCGCTGTACTGCGGCTGGCTGCGCGGGACGTCTACCGCAGGCTGATGGACGCGGTCGATCCCGCGCTGACCTGCCTGGCCGAGGGCACGCTGCGGGCCACGCCCGGGGTGCTCGGTGTCGGCCAGGTGCGGCTGCGGTGGATCGGTCACCGGCTGCGCGCCGAGTGCGAGATCACGGTCGGCCCAGCGACGACGGCGGTGGCTGCGCACGCGGTCGCTGTGTCGGCGGAACACGACCTGCTGCACGCACTGCCGCGGCTGTCAGCCGCGCTGGTGCACGCCGACCCGCAGCCAGCCAGCGGCAGAGACCACCACGCTGCGCTGGCCGGTCACCATGCGGCTGCCGCCTGGTAGCCGCCGGGTCAGGTCACCTGGGTCGGGTCACCCGGGTCAGGAGACACTGCCACCCAGGCTCGTCCAGGCCGACCAGGTGCCGCCGGACTCCTGCCTGACCTGCAGTGAGCCGGCGGAGTCGGCGAACAGGTCGATGGCACCGTCGCTGAGCGTGAGGGTGGCCGGGACGCCGGTGAAGCTGCCGCCCAGGTTCGTCCAGCCCGACCACGTCGGGGTCGGCGTGAGGTACTGCCAGTACGCGCTGCCGGTCGTGCCGACCCCGAACACGCTGACCGAGTACGTCCCGGTGTCGGCCACAGCGACGTCATCGTAGGGCCACGCACCGCCGTGAGTGTCGGTCGGGTAGCTGCTGCCCGTCGCGGAGTAATACTCCAGCAGACCGCCGGCTGGTGTCTGGCGGGCGTAGGCGCGAATCGTCCCGCCGCTGTCCTGCGTGACGGCCGGGATACCCGTGACCTGCCCACCGAGGTCGCTCCAGCCCGACCACGAGCTACCCGGCAGCATCTGGTCGTGGTAGAGGTTGCCGGTGGTGCCGACGGCGAACACGTGGACGTAGCCGCCTTTCCCGACCAGCGCCGCGACGTCGTACGGCCAGACGCCGCCCAGGTTTGTGAACCCGGACCAGGTGGTGCCGGACAGCGAGTCGGTGTACAGGCTCCCGTTCACGCCACGGGCAAAGACCCGGATGACGCCGGTGTGGTCCTGCACGACCGTCCCGACGCCGGCCAGGTGAGTGCCGGACGGGCTGCCAGCGGAGGACCATCCAGACCAGGTGGCCGATCCGGAGGGCAGCCGGTCGGCGTACAGGACGCCGTTAGCGCCGATCACGAATACCCACGTGTCGCCGTTGGAAGCGGCCACGGCCGACGGGCCGTACGGCGTGGCGCCGCCCAGGCTGGTGAACCCCGACCAGGCCGACGAGCCTGAGGCCAGCGAATCCTGCTCGAGGCTGCCTCCGGTCAGGCCGCCGCCCGCGGCCAGCGCGAACACCCGGACGGTGCCGTTAGGGTTCGCCACGGCCGCCGGGCGCGCCTCGGTCGGGCCCAGGGCCGCTACCAGCGCGTCCTCGGCACTCACCTGTGTCTGGGAGTTGCACGGCTGGGTGCTGGTGACCGCAGCCGGGCACGGGCTGGGCGCGGGACCGGACCAGGACAGCCCGAGCTGGTTGTTCCCGTTCGTGTCGTGGGCCTCGACCGCAGCAGCCTGCGCCGCGAGGAACGAGTTGAACTGGGTGGTCCCGGCGATGGTGGCCATCATCCTCAGATCGCGGACGAAGATGCCCTTGAACGAGACCCCGTCGTTGCCACAGCCGGACGGCTCGCACGAGTCTTTCAGCACGCCGCTGGGAGCGAGCTTGCCGATCGCCGCGGTCGCGATGTCCTCCGCCTTGGTGAGCAGGCTGGCGTTCCCGGTCGCCACGTAGAGCTGGGCCAGCCCGGCCAGGATCACGCCCTGGTTGTAGCTCCAGTAGGTGCCGCTTTGCTGGCAGTTGCCGTTGAACCCGTCGTAGACCAGGTTGCTGCTGGTGATGAGCCCGCTCCCGCTCAGCCACGCCCATTCCGCCTGGGCCCAGCTCAGGTACGTCGAGTTCTTGGTGACGTTGTACAGCCAGGCGGTGAGCTCAAGGAACACCTCATTAGAGATCGAGACCCGGCCGATGTCCCCCGACGACGTGATCTCCCAGTAAACGCCGCCGACCCCACCGCAGCTGCTGGCATTGGTGTCCCACTGCTGGTGGACGTAGCTGGCGTCAGTCTCGGCGGTCTGCAGGTACGACGCGTCGCCGGTCATCGTGTAGAACTGCAGCCACGCCAGTCCCCACCACCCGGTGTCGTCCAGGTAAGAGTCCTCGAACGCGGGCTGCCCCTGCGGATCATCGCCGACGTAGGTGCTGTAGGTCTGGGCAATGTCGCTGTAGTAGGTGGTGTCGCCAGTGTCCTGCTGATAGGTCTCCAGCGTGGACTGCGCTATTGCCGCCTGCCACCAGCTCGTCCCGATCAGGTTGTTCGAGCCGTAGGACAGCATCATCTCGTCCAGGCCAGCCCGCTGCGGGCTGACCGCGACGCCGGAGGCGACCGCGGGGCTGGTCCTGGCCGCGCCAGCGGCTGGGCGGGCGGAGGTGGCGCTGGCGGCCGGCCCTAAAACGGCCAGCAACCAGGCGGCAGCCCCGGCGATGACGGTAACGCGCGCAGTTAGCCCGCGACGACTCATGAGGCTGCTCCTGCTTGAGGTCTTTGCATGGATTTGCGGTAGGTCAAAACTGGGCAAAGATAAAGATAATAAGCCAATGCCAGCTAGGTGGCCGTAGTAGCACCACTGTTATCCGGCAGTTATGCAAGTGCGGGACGAGCAGCTGCCGTGGCAGATGTCATGGGCTACCTGACTGGCGCCTGCGAGCTGCAGGCGACCGACCGTGGGTTCGACGGGGCGGCCGCGCGCGGGCAGCCCTGGTTACCCAACTGGAGTGATGATCATCTGCGGCAGGACGTAGCGGCCAGGCTGGAAGTTGCTGGTCTTGAGCGTGCTGTGGATCTGGTCGAGGTGCTCTGTGGTGAGCTCGACGGGTGTCTCGTCTGGCTGGTAGGTGCACCCGACCGGGTAGTCCATTCCCGGGGTCGTCGTCATCTCGATGTGGCAGCCGAGCAGGTAGGTTACTGGCCGCTCGCTGCACCACTTGACGAGCCGGTCGATGGAGCGGGTGAAGTCCGCCCAGTTGAAGACGTAGAGACGGCCTGGGTAGATGGTGTCGCCGGTGAACAGGGCATGGGTGTAGCGGTCGTAGTAGGTGACCGCGGCTTCGTGGTGCCCGGGTGTGGCGAGGCAGTCTAGAACCCGGCCGCCCAGATCAACCCTAGCCACTGCCTCGGCCTCGGCGGTGAAGCCGAAGTAGTGCCACGCGGGATCGCGCTTGGCCCCGATGACGACGGTGTTCGGCCGGCCGGAGAACTGGCGATCAGCCGCGGTGTGGTCAGTGTGCGAGTGCGTGTGAAGAACCAGCAGCTCGTAGTCGTCCGGATGTGGGTGACTGGCGAGCCAGCCTTCGATGATCGAATCAACGGTACGGCGCAGCGGGAAGAACTGCGGGCTCGCGGTGGCACCGGTGTCCAGCAGAAGGGCACTGGAGCCGCCGAAGAGCAGGAACATGAACGGCGCCTCGTAGTGGACCGCCTTGTTCTGGCGCAGGATGTAGGTGTGTTCGTTGCAGGCGTGGACCTGGATGTCGGGATCAGTGTTGTACTTGGCCGCTTCTGAACCGTGAATCCACGCGACGTCCAGGTTGAGGGTCGTGCCGCCGCCGTCGGGGAAGCTGATTTGAGCGCTCACCGCCACCTCCCGCGTGCGTCGTCTTAGCGGGCCGGGTACGGCGCACATCTCGTCCGGGGCGAGCAAGCATCTTCGCTGCCGCCCCGAGGCTATCAGCGCCGGGCCCATCGCCAGCCGGCATCGTCAGACGGTCCAGACTTTGGGTGGGTGAGAGGCGGGCGGCCCGCAGGGCGGTGACGCGCCGGCTACTGCGCGAGCTGCTCGAGCAGGTCGAGCGCGAGCAGCGGCTCCGGCTGGCCGCATCCCGGGCAGGCGCTCCCGGGGCTGGGGATGTTCAGCCAGTAGCCGCTGACCTCGGATGAGGTGAGCCTGACCGCGGAGACCAGTTCCGAAGCGGTGACCGGCCCGCCGGACGGGTTGGTGGACAGTCCGGCGTAGATCATCGCGTTAGGGTTGGCCGACCGGATCTGGCTGACCGCCTGGCCGACATACGCCGCGTAGCGCGAAGAATTCCGCTCCAGGCCCTGCGCCTGGATCTCCACTACGTTCGCGCTGGTCGCCACCTTGGCCAGATCATCGGTTTGAATGAACGCGGTCGCCGCCGACTGTCCGGGCGCACCGAGCTCTGCGAGGTTGGTCGCGGGCGCGACGATCAGCTCCCGGCGCGCGGCGTGCGCCATGGACGCTGCCTGCTGGGTGGAGGCCCCGACATTCAGCTGCTCGGATACGGGGGTGAAGGACCAGTGCTCCGGGTCGTAGAGGATCTCGGACATACGGGACGGGAGCCCACCGTCGACGCCGCTCCGGATGTCGGCCAGGCTCTTGGCATCAAACGCGAACGCCACCTGCCAGCCGGACAGGTCTGACGGGATCGTGCTGCTAGTGATGATCGTGGTCTGCGGGCCGTCCAGGTAGCTCTCCACCGTCGCCGAACTGGCGATTCCTTCGAGCTTGCTGACCGCGGACGCCGCGATGAGCCAGTGCGTGCCGGTTGATACCGGGCTCACCGGAGCCGACACCGAGGTAGAGGACGAAGGCGACGATGCGGAAGCCTGAGACTGGGGCCGGGACGTTGTCGCCGAACTGCAGCTCGCGACTGCGATCAGCAGCGCGCCGGCGAGGACCGTCGCGGCGCTGGCCCGGGTCCTCACTTCACCATCACGACTCCTCTGCCCGCATGCTCGGCCGGGAGTGGCTCGGGGGGGCCGGGCCGCCGGTACGGCGGGATGGAGTACATCCCGTTCAGCATGCTGAACTTCCGCACGATCGTAAACGGAAACCAGATGAGGAAGAGCCAAGGTATCTCGCGCTTGAACCCGTACGTGGCCGTCACGGTCGCATACATCACATACTGCGGGATGAAGCCAGCGGCGAGCAGTACGAGTGCCCGGACCATGACGGTGCCCGGCCTGCCGTCGCTGAGGACAAAGGCAACGCCCTCGACGAAAGTGATGGTCCGGATCAGCGCGGCGAGCTTGGTGTAGATGAAGCGGTACTGAATCGCGTAGCGGGGGGTGAACTCCTTCAGGTTGCGCGGCAGGTGCCGCGATGCCACGTGGATCGAGGCCCGCGACCACCGGGTGCGCTGGCTGATGAACTCCTTCAGCGTCTGCGGGACGTCCTCGTAGATGATGATGTCGTGGTCGATGATTGACATCAGGCCGAGCCGTCCGAAATTGAAGGTCAGGTCGCTGTCCTCGCCGTTCATCCCCTCGCCGAAGCCGCCGATCGCCACAGCCACGGCGCGCCGGAACGCCAGGAACGTGCCGGGGATGTTGTTGGCGTCCAGTCGCTCGTAGGCGAGCCGGGCGAAGCCGAACGTATACAGGCACTCGAACAGGCGGCCCTTGGTGTACCAGGCCTTGAGCTGGAGGTTGGGCAGGTCGAAGGCGCCCACACAGCCGATGTTGGGATTGGCGAACCACCCAGGAAGGTTGTTGAACACATTCGGCCGGACGATGATATCGGCGTCGATCCGGACCACGATGTCGGCCGTGGCCGCCCTCAGGGCCGAGTTGAGCGTAGGGCCCTTGGTCCGATGCGGGCAGCGCAGGACCGTGACCTCGGCCGCAGCCTCTGGGCGGTTCATCGCCATGGCCAGCGCCACCGTGTGGTCGGTGGAACCGTCGTCGGCGAGGATGATCCGGACCTTGCCGCCGTAGGTGGCTGCCGCCTGCTGGATCCGGGCCAGCGTCGCCTCGATCTGGTCCTCTTCGTTCCAGGCCGCCATAATGACGTCGATCGGAGGGCGGGGGTCGACTGGCGTCCCGCGCCGCTCCTTGCGCCGGAACATGAACAACGACATCTGGAAGAAGATCAGTGCCATCGGCGCCACCAGGAAGACCACCAGCGCCGACCCGGGGAATACCGGCTTCAGCGCTCCGGCGACCAGCCGGAAGCCCGCTAGGCCGATCAGGATGGCCAGGAGCACGAGCCCCGAGATCATGAGCCCTGGTCCCAGGGCTGACACGACTGCTCTGTACCTGTAGCGCTTGGGCAGCATGCTGGTGCGGAACAGAATGGCCACGAATCCCAGCAGGCCGATGAACAGCGCCGCTATGTCCACGCTGAAGACGGTGACGATCGCCGGGGCGTGAAGCCAGATCGTGAAACCGACGACGGCCCCGGCCCCGAACAGGATCGCGACACCAGCAAGCATCGCGATCGCGAAGCCGACGACGTGCGAGTACACGCCGCCGGGCCGGAAAACGTTGAACAGCAGCAGGGCGGCTATCACCAGCAGCGCGGGCAGCGGGTTCACGTCCGGCACGTACGTGCTTATCTGGTCCGGGCCTATCCCGGCAGCGACCAGCAGCCTGGCGATCCAGGCATGGGCGACCACAGCCAGCTGGCCTTCGTCGGCGGTCAGAACGCAGCCCGCCGTCAGCACCGAGGCAATCAGTATCAGGGTCCGTGGCATCCGGGATTTGGGGTCCGGCAGCACGATGTGCGAAAAGCCGTCGCCACGGTCACCCTTGGTGCCAGCGAGGAAGAGCCCGGCGAGAGTACCGGAGATGCCGGCTGCAAGAGCGATGAGCAGCAGCAGGCGCATCGGCTACCTGCCGATGTCGGCGGTTGCCGTCATCCCTGGCAGCCAGCCGGCCCGGCCGGCGCGGCTGTCGATCTTCACCTGAACCTCATAGCTGACCACGCCGCCAGCCACGATGGAGTTGGGGAAGATCTGGCTCACCACGCCGTGCACGGTTTGCGGACCGGCCACCTTCGGCGTGATGGTCACCTTGGCGCCGACGTGCACCAGCCCGATCTGCGTCTCCGGCACCACGACGTTGACCAGGAGAGGTCCTCCGACCTGGAGCACCGCGACTGGCGGGGTCCCTTGCGATCCCGCGCTGCTCTGCTGCGACGGGAAGAGCTGGAAGCCGGGCGTGACGTTGACGGTGCCGCCGCTGAAGCTGCCGCCGGACACCCCGGCGCCCGACACGACTTCGCCGATCGCGCCGTCAATGGAGACCACTGTGCCCGTCTCGGGCGCGATCAGCGTGCCCTCGGTTGTCCTGGCCTTATCGGTGGTGAGCTGGGCCTGGTCGCGAGCGAGCTGACTCTTGGCGTTCTGCAGGTCCACTTCGAGCGGCGACAGCTCGAAGGACGTGTTGTTGGTCAGTCCCTGCTGCGCCGCCTGCTGATCTTGGAGGGTCCGGTTCTGCACGGCTGTCCACTCGTCCTGCGCCTGCTGCTGCGCGGCCACGGCTTGCCTGGGCCGAGGTCAGCGCGGACTGGTCCGATACGACCTGG
Source organism: uncultured Actinomycetota bacterium (assembly GCA_963815375.1). Taxonomy (GTDB): domain Bacteria; phylum Actinomycetota; class Actinomycetes; order Streptosporangiales; family Streptosporangiaceae; genus JASHPR01. Next base: position 2,141,480 of record CAWFGX010000001.1, read on the forward strand.
TTCGCCAGCGCGGTGCAGAGGCTCTGGTTCATGCCAGTGCCATTCGGGTTGCTGCCGCACGTCTGCGCGTAGAGCGCGTTGTCACTGCTCAGCTGGGTCTCGGCCTGGTTGACCTCGTTTGTGAACGCCTGTTTGGTCTGCTGACGCGCGGCCGCGGTGCTGCTCGATCGCCTGGGCCGCCGACGAGACCCCCGCTGCCGCCGTCTGCTGCTGGCTAGCGCTGTCAGCCGCAAGCTCCTGCTGCGCGCTGGTGATCAGCGCGTTCAGCTGGCTGATATCGGTCTGGTCGGTGGTGACCGCTTGCTGATCCGCCGTGACCTGCTCGGTCAGGCCGGCCACGATCTCCGTGGCCATCACCTGGTGCGCCTTCACGTGCTGCCCGGGATGGACGTACACGGCGGACAGGACGCCAGAGTTCGGGAAGCCCAGGTCGACCTGGCCTGTGCTCGCGACCTCCGCCGCCAGGGACGTGAGCGGCGCGGGCCGCGTTGACGCGAACACGGCGTAGCCGATCCCGCCCAGCACGACGATGGCGATCAGCGCGGCTATCAGCGCACGCCCCCCCAGCCTCGGGCCGCGACCCTTGTCGATGATCACCGGCTGCCGCAGCGGCGGGGGCCACTGCACCTGTCCCGGCTGCGTGTAGGCCACCTTGCTGGGCGGGGCGTCCGCGATCACGCCGCTGGTGCGCAGTGCTATCTCGTCGGTATCGTCGAACCCGCGCGTGGCGTGCCGACGCCGGTAGTCGTAATCGTCCGGAACAACGTCGTCCGGCTCCATTTCATCAACGCCGTACCCGTCACGGCCGTACCGGTCAATGTCGGCTAGATGCCGGTCGTGACCATGACCATTGCCATTGCCGCCGGAACGGGATCCGTCCGCATGACGTCCCGGTATGATCACGCCGGGACGCGGGCCGAGGAGGCCTTGGAGCCCGTCGAGGTCATCGCCGTCCATGTCCTCGTAACGTTCCACGTTGCTCTCGCCCTTCTCCCGCGACGTCTCAGGCACCGTTCCTAGCGGTCCCCGTCTGTCACCGCCCCCGGATCCGAGTTCTGGCTGCTGGGCAGGCCAATCGCGATAGCCCGCGACAAGGCAGAGTACTTGATTCTGTAGCAGAAAATATTGCTTTGGTGTGAAAAGTCTGAGATCCCTGGGTAACGGCTGTGTCATGACTGCGCAATGTGACCCCGAATTGGTCACGGCCGCCTGGGCCCGACGCCCGACAGGGCCTGATGGCTGACCTGTCGAAGCTGAGAATCTCCTGTGACGGCGGGCGACGGTCAGGCGGCTGGCACACAGCCCCGAGACGAGACCACCGTAGCCTGAGCAGACCCGAGCGGCGCGGCCTTCTATCACATCTCTGGAGATTTTTGGGCGTTAGGGCTTATTCTCTGCCTCACTGGCACCAGGGGGCCAGCATGATGATGGGTCAGGTGCCGTGGCAGCCAGTGATAACCCACCGCGCGGGGAGCTTCCGCCGTCGCCCCGCAAGCCGGATACCGGCCGCTCTCGGCCGCGGCACGCTGCGTCGCCGGCTCCCCGCTTCAGGCTGAGTTCCCAGGGCACCCAGGGCGATGCGCAGGAGCGCCGCGCTGAGCGGCGGCAGGCGTTCTGGGCCGTGCCCCTGGCCGCCCTGCTCGCCATCGCAGGCACATTTGGCCTGCTGGCCACGAGGCCGCGGCCGGCCGCTCATCTGGGCGCGCTGGCCGGGGCATCAGTTGCCAGCAAAGCGCCGACCCCGGCGGCATCTGTCACGAAGCCGACCGGGACCGTCAGCATCACCTGGGTCGGCGATATGACCTTTGGCACGCCGGGCGACTACCCGACGGGCGGGTCGGGGTCACTGCTCACCGGCGTCGAGTCGGACCTGCGCAGCGATATCACAATGGGCAATCTGGAAACTGCGCTGGGCGACCTGCCGATGTCGAAGTGCACACAAGGCGAGACCGAGTGCTACGAGTTCGAGGCGCCGGCCAGCACTGCCCGGGCACTGCAGCAGGCCGGCTTCACCGGTGTGAACGTGGCCAACAACCACACCCTCGATGCCGGAACCGCCGGAGAGACCAGTACGGACGCCGCGCTGACCTCGGCTGGCCTGGCCTGGACGGGACGCCCCGGCCAGATCACCTACCTCATCAAGAACGGCATCAGGGTCGCCCTCCTTGGCTTTGCGCCGTGGTCCTACGACGCGGACATGCTCGACATCCCGGCCGCCGAGGCCCTGGTGCGGCAGGCCAGGCAGCACGCCCAGGTCGTCATCGTGATCGAGCACGCCGGCGGCGAGGGAGACGACGCTCAGCACGTGCGGCCGGGCGAGGAGTATTACCTGGGCCAGGACCGCGGCAACTCGATAGCGTTCACCCACGGTGTCATCGACGCAGGTGCCGACCTGGTCATGGGCTCGGGCCCGCACGTGCTGCGCGGATTTCAGTGGTACAACGGGCACCTGATTGCCTATAGCCTCGGCAACTTCGCTGGTTACGACACGCTCGGCCTGGACTCGATAACCTCGGTGAGTGCGATCCTGCACGTCACGCTCAACGCTGACGGCCAGTTCGTGCAGGGCAGCATCTCGCCGATCAGGCTGGTCTCGCCTGGAACTCCGGAGCCGGACCCGAGTAACTCGGCCATTAGCATGATCAACTCCTTGTCCCAGGACGACTTCGCCGGGAGCGGGGCCGCGCAGATCTCGGCCAGCGGCCAGATCCAGTCGCCCGCAGGACAGTAAGCCGCGCCCGCCAGGCCCAGCCGCCCGCGGGCAGTGAACGCAGCCCCGATCAGCCGCAGGCGCCCCAATCAGCGGGCATGAAGTTTTCTGCCGTGGCAGGAGATGCCAAGGAGGCAGATGGTGCGGTAAATCGCTCCACTGACGTTGATCCATGTACGTTTGGTCCCGCCATAGCCAGACTAGAGGTACATTCTCGGAAGCGCTCAAGATTGTTAAGCGGCAGACTCGTTCCGTAAATCATTTAGCGTGATTGACTAAGCACGGTAAGTGAGCTGAGAGACCGTGCGCCGGAAGGGGGGCAGCGATGCCGAAGATCACAAAGCTGGGCCGGGTGATGGTCCCAGTAGCCGACCAGGACAAGGCCATCAGCTTCTATACCAACATGCTCGGGTTCACGGTGGCCGCCGACGTTCCGTTCGGCGAGGGCTCCCGCTGGGTCGAGGTCGCCCCGCCTGGAGGCGGCGCGACCGTTGCCCTGGTGCCGCCGCAGGGCCAGTACCAGCCCGGGCGCATGACCGGCGTCGCCCTGGAATCGCCGGATGTCGTGGCAGATCACGCCGAGCTGAAGAGCAAGGGCGTGGACGTGGACGCCGAGCTGATGGGCGGCGACGGCGGGGTACCCCCGATGTTCTTCTTCCGGGACAGCGACGGAAACCATCTCCTGATCGCCCAGGTCCCGTAGAGTCCCGCCGCCACGCGGAACCCCAGGACGCGCAAGCGTCTCTCACGATCAGGCACGGGACCGTCGGCACACTTCAGGTGAAAGTTTCCGATCCTCGCTTCCATGTGGTGGCCGCCGGCAGCAGTCCGGCTACCCCGGCCAATAGCCGATCAGCACCTCGCTGAGCAGTGCTTTTCTTCACTTCAGACTGATGCCTTGCGGCCTTGGTGCCGCAGGTCATCCCGGCCTGGACTATTGCCAGCCGCAGCGGCCTGTCATCTACTCCGAAATATCTCCGAAATTCTCGGAGACGCCATCCCGAAAGATCTCAGGCGCGCAGCCAGGAAGGAACGGCCATGAAGGCATGGATGAGGGGCGTCTTAGCAGCCAGCGCACTGACGCTGGCGGCCGGCGGCGCGGTTGCCGTCCTCGAGGTGGCGCCGGCCAAGGCCGCGTCCCTGGTTCAGGTGACGAACTTCGGGAACAACCCGACGAATTTGCAGATGTACATCTACGTGCCGGCCAGCGTCCGGGCGAACCCGCCGATCCTGGTGGCGCTGCACCAGTGCACGGGCTCCGGGCCGGAGTTCTACTCGAGCACCGCGTTCGCCTCGCTCGCGGACGAGTACGGGTTCATCGTGATCTACCCGTCGGCTACCAGGAGCGGCAGCTGCTGGGACGTTTCCTCCAGCGCGGCCCTGACCAGGAATGGCGGCAGCGACCCGGTGGGCATCATGTCCATGGTCACCTATGCCGAGCAGAACTACGGCGGCAACGCGAACCAGGTCTACGTCACCGGCGCGTCCTCGGGCGCGATGATGACCAACGTCCTGCTCGCTGACTATCCGGACGTGTTCAAGGCCGGCGCAGCGTTCATGGGCGTGCCTTATTACTGCTTCTACACCGGCACCGTCGACGGCTGGAACTCCGCCTGCGCCGACGGCCAGGTCTCGATGACCGCGCAGGCATGGGGCAACCTCGCCCGCAACGCGGATCCCGGCTACAGCGGGCAGCGGCCGAGAATGCAGCTGTGGCACGGCACCGCGGACACCACGCTCAACTACGAGAACCTCAGCCAGGAGATCCTGCAGTGGACGAACGTGCTCGGGGTGAGCTCCACCCCGGTCAGCACCACCACGCCAGAGACGAACTGGACCGAGACTGAGTACGGGAGCACGTCGAACCCGCAGGTCGAGGCGTTCAGCATCGCCGGAGCTGGCCACGTGCTGCCGATCGAGGGCGAAGGGATGGAAGCGGACGCGATCCAGTTCTTCGGTCTCAACAACGGCAGCACGCCGCCGAGCAGCCCGCCTCCCTCAACCCCACCGCCATCGAGCCCACCGCCATCGAGCCCACCGCCCGGCGGCGCCTGTGCGGTGACCTATACGACCAACAGCCAGTGGCCCGGCGGGTTCGTGGCCCAGGTCGTGATCAGCAACAGCGGGAGCTCGACGATCAGCGGCTGGACGCTGACGTTCACCTTCCCCGGCGACCAGCACATCACCAGTGATTTCAACGGCACTGCCAGCCAGTCCGGTGAGAACGCGACGCTCACCAACGCCAGCTACAACGGCACCATCGCCCCAGGGGGCAACACCACCGTCGGCTTCCAGGGCACCTGGACCAGCAACGATACGGCGCCGTCCAGCTTCCAGCTGAACGGTTCCGCGTGCAGCTGACTCCCGCGAGATCGCGCGGCGGCCTGGCCTGGTTTTCAGGGCCGGGCCGCCGCGCACGCGGGGGGTTCCGGGGGTCGTCCCCCCGGACAGACACGGCGGCCTGGCCTGGTTTTCAGGGCCGGGCCGCCGCGCACGCGGGGGGGTTCCGGGGGTCGCCCCCCAGACAGACACGGCGGCCTGGGTCAGGATCCGAGCAGGCCAAGGATCCTGTCCCAGGCGTCGTCGCGTGCCTTGGCGTTGTAGGGCGGGGTACCCGGCCAGAAGAACGCGTGCCCGGCACCGGCGTAGCAGACCACCTCGTGATCGACGCCAGCCGCCTGCAGGGCGTCGCGGATCTGGCCGCGCTGGCCGGTGTCGATCAGGAAGTCATCGTCCCCGACCAGGTACAGGAGCCTGCCGCTGATCCCTGAGGTGAGCTCGAGCGTTGGTGTGGGCTGGCCCATCGGGATGTCAGTTGAGGCCAGCCAGCCGCCGTACAGCACGGCAGCAACGCTGACCGGGAGCCGGCACGCCGCGAGATAGGCCAGGTGCCCGCCGGCGCTGAAGCCGATGATCCCTACCCGTGTGATCCCGGGCTGCGACTGCAGCCAGCCAATGCACGCCGCGACGTCGTCGAGCGCCTGCTGGCGCTGCAGCCGGTGCAAGTACCCGAAGCCCTCCTCGCGGCCGGCATCGTCACGCTCCAGCCAGCGGCCTGGCGGCGCGTCCCGGTGGTAGAACTCGGGCGCGACCGCTACATATCCGGCCTGGGCCAGGTCAGCGGTGACGCTGCGGATGTCCGGGTTCACGCCGAACAGCTCGTGCGCCACGATCACCCCGGTCGGGGCGACGCCATCACCGGGACGGGTTACATGGACAGGCATCGTGGTGCCATCGGCCACGGGAACCTGGATCGTTGCTGTAGTTATCGCCATGCGTTCATGGTTACGCGCGCTGATGCTGGTAACCAGAGTCGGCTGTTACTGGTAATGGCATGAGTAGGATGGCGGCATGACAGCGGCCGGGGACCCGCAGAGCCTGGGTCAGCTGCTCCGGACACGCCGCGAGCGGCTGACCCCCGGAGACGTCGGGTTGCCACCGGGCAGCCGACGGCGCGCCCCTGGCCTGCGGCGCGAGGAAGTCGCGCTGCTCGCGAACCTCTCGCCGACCTACTACACGTTCCTGGAGCAGGGGCGCCCGGTGCGCCCGTCGGCGCAGGTGCTGGACGCGCTGGCGGCGGCTCTGCGCATGTCCGCGGCTGAGCGCCGCTACCTCCATGTTCTGGCTTACGGCAGTGACCGGGAAGAACGCGGCGGCACCGGCGCAGCCGGAGCGGCGCCCCCGGAGCACGTCGGGCAGAGCCTGGCCGACCTGGTGCAGCGGCTGGAACCGTACCCGACCCTGGTCAAGGGGCGCCGCTGGGACGTGCTGGCCGCCAATCCCGCCGCGCGGGAACTGTTCGGCGACTGGCAGGGCGTGCCTGGCGAGCGCAACCTGGTGCGCTGGATGTTCACGTCGCCCGGCGCCCATGAGGTGTACCTCGAGTGGGAGGCTGAGGCCAGGGCGATGCTGGGCCGGTTCCGGCTGGCCGCCGCGCGCTGCCCGCACGACCCGGACATCCAGGCCCTGATCGATGACCTGCAGCGGGAGAGCGATCACGTCCGCCAGTGGTGGCCCCGCCACGACGTGACGCCGCTTGACGGCAGCGGCTCGAAGAAGCTGCGTCACCCGCGGCTGGGGCCGCTGGACTACTCCCATGTCGTGCTGCAGGTCGCGGACAACCCGGACCAGACGCTGGTCACGTACTCGACTGACGGGGCACAGAGCTAGACGCCGGCGCCATGTCGAGATCCGCGGGACGGCTCCGACCATCCTGCGACAGGCGCCCAACGGTGGCGCCCGGTGCACAGGAGGCCATCATGAAGTACATCGTGATCATCTACGGCAACAAGGACCTGTGGGAGTCGTTCCCGCCCGACGTGGCGGCGAAGGCCATCGCGCAGCAGGACGCTGTGAACAAGCGCTACAGCGAGTCCGGCGAACTGCTGGGCGCCTACGGTCTGGGTGACGAGCTCACCGCGAAGACCGTGCGGGTACGCGAGGGGGTCCCGGCTGTGACCGACGGCCCCTATATAGAGGCCAAGGAGTTCGTCTCCAGCTTCTGCCTGCTCGACGTCGAGAACGAGGCCCGGGCGCTGGAGATCGCGGCGCAGATGCCCTTCGCCTCGCAGAACGCCGTTGAGGTGTGGCCGATCCTGCACGAGGCCGGGAACGAGATGTGAGCTGCGACAGCAGCGTCGAGGACCTGCTGCGCGAGCTGGCGCCGCAGGTTCTCGCCGCGCTGGTCCGGCGGCACGGGTGGTTCGACCTGTGCGAGGACGCGGCGCAGGAGGCGCTGATCGACGCGGCTGGGAGCTGGCCGGCCAGCGGCGTGCCAGCCAGCCCGCGGGGGTGGCTGGTGACGGTGGCGACTCGGCGGCTGATCGACCTGGTGCGGTCGGAGCAGTCACGGCGAAGTCGTGAGGAGCGGTTCGCGTTCGGGGCGCCGCCGGCAGAGCTGCTTCGCCTTCCCGGCGAGGACGTCGGCGCTGACACCGACGACACCCTCGTGCTGCTGATGTTGTGCTGCCATCCGGCGCTCACGCCACCGTCGCAGATCGCGCTGACGCTGCGGGCCGTCGGCGGGCTCACCACGGCGCAGGTCGCTGGCGCGTTCTTCGTTCCTGAAGCGACGATGGCGCAGCGCATCAGCCGCGCCAAACAGCGCATCCGCGACGCCGGCGCTACATTCGCGCTGCCGCCGGCCGGTGAGCTGGAGGCACGGCTGGCCGCGGTGATGCACGTGCTGTACCTGATCTTCAATGAGGGCTACACGGCATCACCGGGGACCGCAGCGAGCCAGGCTGAAACGCTCAGCAGCCAGGCCATACGGCTCACCCGCCAGCTGCACCGCTCGCGGCCGGCCGACAGCGAGGTGGCCGGCCTGCTCGCGCTGATGCTGCTCACCGATGCCCGGCGCTCCGCCCGCCTCACCGCGGGCGGCGACCTGATCGATCTTGCCGACCAGGACCGTGGCCGGTGGGACACCGAGCAGATCGGTGAGGGCGTTTCGCTGGTGACGCAGGCGCTCGCCGCCGGGCCGCTCGGCGCTTACCAGGTCCAGGCGGCGATCGCGGCGGTGCACGACGAGGCCGTGTCAGCGAAGGAAACCGACTGGCCCCAAGTTCTGGCCCTCTATCAGGTGCTGGAACGGGTCGCGCCGAACCCGATGGCAACGCTAAGCCAGGCGGTCGCCGAGGCCATGGTGCACGGTCCCCGGGCAGGTCTGGCTCTGCTGGCCGCGCTTGACAGCGACGACCGGATCCGGGAGCACCACCGGCTGTACGCGGTCCGCGGTCACCTGCTGGAGATAGCAGGCGATCCCAGATCGGCGGCCGACGCATTCCGCGCCGCCGCGCGGCGGACGACCAGCGCGGCGGAAAAGCGGTACCTGCGTGCCCGCATCGACCGGCTGGAAGGAGCCGCTGCGCCGCGGCCTGGCCCGCAGGCTCCAGCGACGTGACCGGCGGCCGCGGCCCCGGCACGGCGCGAAGTGCCGCTGAGAGCCCCTCCTGGTCGCCTGAGGCACATAGCATCCATTTGTGACGAGAGGAACCGCTCCGGCCCCGGTTCCCCCGGGCCGGCGTCCAGCACGGGCGAGCACCGTCATGGCATGGTCGCGGCTCCTGGTCGGGGTCGCGCTCGCGACGGCGCTGGCCGCCTGCGGGCAGTCTGCCCTCTACGGCGTACCGGGCGCTGAGTCGCCGAGCGCCGGCTCGTCAGCGCCCAGCCGGCCGTACAACATCTCGGGGCTGCTCGACCCAGCGGGCGGTGGGAAATTCTTCGGCGTCGAGGCCCCCGGAGCACCGGACTCGCTCGGGCCTGTGCAGTCCTTCGCCGCCAGCGCGGGCGCCCGGCCGAACCTGATCGGCGAGTACATCTCCTGGAACGACGCGCTGGATACCCAGGCGGTGGCCAACGCCTGGTCGTACGGGGCCCTGTACTACATGATCTGGGAGCCCTACAACACCACCGTCGCGGCGATCGCCGACGGCCGCAGCAACAGCTACATCACCAGCGTCGCAGAGCGAGTCCGCGCGGTGAACGCGCCGGTCGCGATCAGCTTCGGGCACGAGTTCAACGGCTACTGGTACCCGTGGGGCACCACCAGCACAACGGCCGCGCAGTTCGTCTCCGCGTGGCAGCTGATTCACCGCCTGTTCGCCGCGGCGGGTGCCACCAACGTGATCTGGGTGTGGAATCCCAACATCATCAACGCCGAGCCGCAGCTAAACCTCAGCGCCTATTACCCGGGCGACGCATACGTCACCTGGGTAGGGATCACCGGCTACTTCGGCGCCACCGGCGCGGACACTTTTGACAGCGTGTACGGGCCAACGATGCAGGAGATCAGAGCCTTCACCGCCAAGCCGTTCATCATCGCCGAGACCGCGGTGCAAAGCGGCCCGAATGCGGCCGCGGCCGCGCAGAACCTGGTCAGCGGCGTGGCCCAGCAGCCCGACGTGCTCGGGTTCGCCTGGTTCGACTACGACAAGAGCGGCGTCGACTGGCGCCTGGAAAGCCGGCCGTCGGTGCGCGCCGCCCTCGCCGCAGGCCTCAGCGGGCTCACGCTAATCAATCCCAAACGCCCGTAACGTGGCGTACATGTCCGGCAAATCCGGACAGGCGGTGAAATAGGCTTTCCGAACGACGCCATGGGCTGAATGGTCGGAAAGAAACCGCGGCCGGGCGCCACGAAATGTTCCCAAACGGCGCCGCGGCAACATAGCATAATGGCGCGGCCGGTGATGCGCCGACGTCGCGAAACGGCTGCGTGCTGTTTGCCCTGCCATTACCCAAACGGCAAGATTCTGGAGCCGTACCACCTTTTGGCGAGCGCCGACGGAGGCTGACCGGCGATGACGATGACCCTAGAGACGTCTCTAACGCAGCAGACCTACCTGGTCCTCATCCGAGACGGCAAGCTTGCCCTGGCTGTGGCCGCGGCGCTGGAAGACCGCCTGGCCCTAGAAGGCCACGGCGCCCTGGCGCTGGTCCCCTCCCGATTCGGGACCGGGCCCGACAGCCAGGATTACCTGCGCCAAGCCGCTGGCTTCGGCGGGGTCAGGCCTCAGGTGGTCGCCGCGTACGAAGAGGGCCTGCTGGAGACGCTGGAGTCACTAGGGCTGCGCGCCTACGTCGGGGTCCCTGAGGATCAGGACTGGCGAGTGCTGCACTGGGACGAAGACGGGGGCGCGATCCTGCTGCCCGTTCTCACCGCTCGTGATCTCGTCGACGCCGTGGCCGAGCACACCCCCTGGCACGAGTACGCCACCGCCGAGGCCGCGCCCAGGGCGGGCCGTTCCGTCCGCAGGCCGCGGATTGTCCCCGCTGGCCCGCTGTCGCGCAAGATCGCTGTCGCCGGGGTGGCGGGGCCACTGCTAGCGCTTGGCCTGCCTATCGCTGCAGCCGCCGCGCAGACCGCCACTCCTCAGACTCCTGGTGTCGTCGGTTCTGTGGTCCAGCCCGCGGCGGCTACCCAGCCGCCGGCTCCCCCGGCGGCGACCGGATCGGGCCCGACGACCACCACTGGCCAGCCGTCGGTCCCGGCTGCGGGAACGCCCCCGGCGCAGGTCAACTCGTGGTGGACCGGGCTGACGCAGGCCCAGCAGCAGAGTGTGACCGCAGCCAGCCCGCAGGCGATCGGGTCGCTCGACGGCATTCCGAGTGCGGTGCGCGACTACGCCAACCGCGACGTGCTCTCTACGCTGACGGACCAGACGCAGGCCCAGGTCAGCAACCTGCAGACGCAGATGAGCGCGCTGTCGAACACGCCGCCGCCAGTGCTGCCCGGAGACGAGACCGGCATGGCCGGGATATATCTCCAGCAGTCACAGATGGGCGACTTGCAGACACAGCTGAACACGGCGCAGGCACAGCTGGGTGGCCTCCAGAAGCTGAACGATTTCCTTGGGAATCCCAACACAAACGGCTTCCCCACCAGTAACGCCCCTGACGAGGCGCCCAACGCGAGCGGCTATTACCTGCTCGGCGTCGACACCAACCAGCTCGGTCACTTCATCGTGGCCGTTAACAATCCCGACACGGCAGACAACGTCGCGACGCTGGTGCCGGGCATCAACACGAACCTGAGCGCTGGTAGCGTCCAGACGTATCTCTCAGACGCGGCCAACCTGGTCTCCGCTGCTAACACCGCCGATCCCAGTTCCGCGACCTCCGTGGTTACCTGGTACAACTACGACTCGCCCCAGGGCGTAGCCCCCGCTATCTTGTCTGCCCCGGCGATAGCGGGCGCACCAGCGCTGCAGAGTTTCCAAGACGGTATCTACGACACCAATGTCAATGGCTTCAACCTGAACACCACGGTGATCGGCCATAGCTACGGCTCTGTGGTGGTCGGTGAGGCGGCGCAGACTGGGACCGGACTTGACACAAACACGGTGGTCGCGGCCGGCAGCCCAGGCATGAACGCGCCCGATGCGGCTGCCATCGCGGGCGGTCTGCGCTACCCAGACCCATCAGCCGCCCCCGGTGAGTCGGTGTTCGCGACCAGGAATACCAACGACGTCATCTACTGGGCCACTGTGGGGGCAGATGTAGCGTCTTATCTAGGGCTGGGTTCGAATCAGGGCGTGGGACACGACGCCGACCCAGCCTCACCGGCATTCGGCGCGACAATATTCGACTCGGGCAACGGCCCAAGCAATGGCACTGCGGCGCACAACGATTACTTCAACGCGGATTCCCCAGCGCTGCCGAACATGGGCAACATCATCACCGGCCAGTTCCAGAATTTGACTCCGCAGGGCGCCAGCACCCAGCAGCAGCAGCAGCAAGACCAAGGCCCGAACCCGTTCCAGCTCCAGTTCCCGATGCTTGACCTGAACCTCCAGCAAAACCAGAACCTGACCCCGGACCAGAACCAGAACCAGGGACAGAACTCCCTGGACCCGGGCTTCAATGTCGCTACCCCAGCAACAAACCCGGACCAGGGCTTCCAGGTCGCATCTACAACACCAAACCCGGATTCGGGCTTCGGGGTCACCCCCACAACGCCACCCGCGGAGAGCACCCAGCCCGCCGCCACCACGCCGGCACCCGCCACCACACCGGCACCCGCCACCACGCCGGCCCAGGACGGCACCCAGCCTGCCGGAACCACCACACCCCCGGCCACACCCGCATCCGGCAGCACCACCGGAACCACCACACCCCCGGCCACACCAACCTCCGGCAGCACCACCGGAACCACCACACCCCCGGCCACACCCGCATCCGGCAGCACCACCGGAACCACCACACCCCCGGCCACACCAACCTCGGGCAGCACCACCGGAACCACCACACCCCCGGCCACACCGGCATCCGGCAGCACCACCGGAACCACCACACCCCCGGCCACACCAGCATCCGGCAGCACCACCGGAACCACCACACCCCCGGCCACACCAACCTCGGGCAGCACCACCGGAACCACCACACCCCCCGCCACACCAACATCCGGCAGCACCACCGGAACCACAACCCCAGCCCCAGCCCCCGCGCCGTCGGGCAGCACCACCGGCACCACAACCCCAGCCCCAGCCCCCGCCCCGGCACCCGCGCCGTCGGGCAGCACCACCGGAACCACAACCCCAGCCCCAGCCCCCGCGCCGGCACCGTCACCGTCGGGCAGCACCACCGGAACCACAACCCCAGCCCCAGCCCCCGCCCCGGCACCCGCGCCGTCGGGCAGCACCACCGGAACCACAACCCCAGCCCCAGCCCCCGCGCCGGCACCGTCACCGTCGGGCAGCACCACCGGCACCACCGCACCCGCACCCGCGCCGGCACCAGCACCGGTACCAGCGCCGGAACCTGCTCCGGCGCCGATCCCGGTTCCGGTGCCTATCGAACCGAGCAGTGGCCTGGGCGGTCTGACCGGTGTTGGCATCCCCACGCCGACGCCGGTGCCGGTGACCATTCCCGCTCCCTCCCCGGCTCCGGTCATAACGCAACCGGCACCCCTGCCGGTCGCACCTACCGGGTCGACTGGCGGCATCACCGGCATCGGCGACCCGGGCATTGGCGACATCGGTATCGGAGGCTCCGGGGGCGGCGGCGCGATCGGTGCCTTCGACGGCGGTGGCGGCGGCTCCTGACCCGTCCGATCCGGTAGGTTCCGCTTGTGGTTGCTCTGCGGGCGGTGTGCGTCTTCTGCGGGTCGTCGGCTCCTTCGGATGCCCGCTACCGGGATGCCGCGCGGGCACTCGGCTCGCTGCTGGCGAGCAGTGGCATCGGGCTGGTCTACGGGGCTGGCAGCACGGGCCTGATGGGCGACCTCGCCGATGCTGCGCTCGCCCATGGCGGCCGGGTCACCGGCGTCATTCCGGCCGGGCTGTTCGCCCGCGAGACCGGTCACACCGGACTGACTGAGCTGCACGAGGTCCGGTCGATGCACGAGCGCAAGCAGCTCATGTACGACCTGTCAGACGCGTTCATCGCGCTGCCCGGCGGGCTGGGCACCCTGGAGGAGCTGGCCGAGGTCGCTACCTGGTCACATCTAGGGCTGCACAGCAAACCAGTCGCGCTCCTCGACGTCGATGCCTTCTGGGAACCCCTCGTCGCGCAACTGGACCGCATGGTCAGTACCGGTCTGCTCAAGGAGTCCAGCCGGGAGCTCATCCAGCGGGCTTCCTCAGCCGAGGAAGCACTCGGCGTTCTCAAGGCCGCCGAGCCGAGTGACGCCCAGAAGTGGATCACCGCGGAAGAGCGGTAACCACGGGAGGCGGAGGCCGGACGGGCCCGGCGCGCCGCTCACGGTTTAGAATGTACGAATGGTCCGGCTATGGCATGATCAGAGGTACATTCTTATTTTAAAAGTCGCATGATAAAAGTCATTATTCGGTGTATATCGCCCAGCTCACAGCAGCGTGAGCTGGCTACGGGGACCGGTGGGGCACGACAACGGGGGGCAGAGTGGCCAGAGGGGCTGGATGGGCCGAAGGTGCCCAGAGCCAGCCGGGTCAGCGGGGCGACGAGAGCGGTCAGTGGGGCCGCGCACCGATACTCGCGCATCTGTACAGGTGAATGACCCCTGCCACGACCCGGAATCATGGATGATTCAGATGTACCTGGATATAACCTCCCTATCGGGTAACTATGACTGATGACGCCTATGCCGCTTACACGGCAGATGATGCGATACTGCTGAACCTCGTCCGCACCGGGGAAGCCGAAGCATACGAGGTCCTCCGCCAGCGGCACGAGCAGGCTGCCCGCCGCCTGGCCCGGTGCCTCGTGCCACCGGAAGAAGTCGATGATCTTGTAGCCGAGACCTTCGCCCGGGTACTCAACACAACGCTGCGCGGTGACGGGCCGACCGACGCATTCCGGCCTTACCTGCTGACCGCCTTGCGGCGGGTCAGCTACGAGTCGCTGCCGGGGCAGCATGACGAGGTTCCTGCCGACTTTGGAGAAACGCCGGATCCGGGCGAGCTGCTCATTGACCCAGGAATGGCTGAGCTGGCGACGTCGCTTATCGTGCGGGCCTTCCGGTCCTTGCCTGACCGCTGGATCGCTGTGCTGTGGCACACCGTGATCGAGGAGACAAGCCCTCCCGAGATCACGCAGATCCTGGGGCTTAGCCTCAATGAGGTCGCGGCGCTCAAGCGGCGCGCCCGGACAGGACTGCGGAAGGCATACCTGCAGCTGCTGATCTCCGATGTGGCCCGGCCTGAGTGCCAGCCGGTGGCAAGGCGACTTGCTGACATCGTGCGGGATACTGCCTCGAGCCAGGACCGGGCGATGGTGACCGAGCATCTCGGCCAATGCCGTGAGTGCCGCGCCGCCTACACCGATCTGACCGACCTCAACATCGCGCTGCGCAGCCAGGCAGGCCGGGTCTTTCTCGGCGGCGCGGCCGGCTCATACCTGCCCCGCGTGCAGGACTCCGCAGCCAGCACGGCCGCCGCGGAACCTGCGTCCGAACAGACAGGACAGGAGGCGGCTGCACTCGGAGCCGGGGAACGCGCCCGGCGTTCGCGGCATATATCCCGGCCGCTGCTTTTGACTGCGGCCGGGACCGTCCCCCTAGCGGCGATCGCCGCAGCGCTTGCCGTGACGCTCACCGGGCAGGGTTCGCCTCCGATTATGCGCAGCGGCCAGCCGCTGCAGGCAGCCGCTCAGCCGACCACAGAACCGTCGGCTCATAAGCCTCAAGCGAAAGGCGCGACGGCGATTCCATCGACTGCCAGCCGGCCGACCCGCTCACCGGGCGCGCCGCGGGCGGCCAGCTCGCCGTCAGCTCATCCTCCGGGCCAGGGTCCCCACCCATCCTCGCCGGCACCCTCCGCCACGCCGGCGCCTGGCCCCACATCAGCGTCGCCTGCCTCGCTGACGATGGCCGCGTCGCTCAACACCGGTCAGACCGAAACCGATCAGCTCTCGTTCGGGATCACTAACAGCGGCGGCACGACCACTGGCGACGTTAGCCTCTCGGTCAGCCTGCCAGCCGGCACCTCGCTGTGGAGCGGCCCTGGCGCCGTCAGCTCCGGCTGGAGCTGTCAGTCGACCTCCTTCGGGATGACCTGTCAGACCGGGCCTATCGCCGCGAACACTCAGGTGCATGCCGACATCGTCATCGGGGTTTGGGATCTGGGCGAGGCCTGTGGTGCGCGGGCTTACCTCAACGCGCTCAGCGGGAGCGTCTCGACCGGCGCCCTGACAGGCGACGGAGTCCAGTGCCGGTGGGGATGACACCCAGCCCCGGCGCCCGCACAGGCGAATGATGCCTGTCATGGTCCGGAATCAGGGATGATTCAGGTCTAGCTGGATATAGCCTCCCTAGCGGGATAACCATGGCTGATGACGCCTATGCCGCTTACACGGCAGATGATGCGATACTGCTGAACCTCGTACGCACCGGGGAAGCTGAGGCGTACGAGGTCCTTCGCCAGCGGCACGAGCAGGCTGCCCGCCGCCTGGCCCGTTGCCTCGTGCCAGCGGAAGAGGCCGACGGCGTCGCGGCCGAGGCCTTGGCCTGGATTTGTGACATAACGCTGCGTGGTGGCGGCCCGACTGATGCGTTCCGGCCGTATCTGCTCACAGCCGTCCGGCGGCTCAGCTATGACCTGCTGCAGGCAGAGCGGGCCAAGAAGCCCGCCGGCACTGACCAGCAGCCAGACCCAGGCGAGCTGTTCATCGAACCAGGAATGGCCGACCGGGCTGCGTCCCTGATCGTACGTGCGTTCCGTTCCCTGCCTGATCGCTGGATCGCGGTGCTCTGGCATACGAAGATCGAGGAGACAAGCCCCGAGGAGATCACGCAGATCCTCGGGCTCAGCCCGGACGCAGCCGAGGCACTCGTATTCCGCGCTCGGAAGGGACTGCGCCAGGCCTACCTGCAGTTGCTCATCTCCGACGTCGCCCGGCCGGAGTGCCAGCCGGTGGTAAGACGGCTCGCTGACATCGTCGGGGGTACTGCCTCAAACCACGACCGGGTAATGGTGACCGAGCATATTGGCCACTGTGATGAGTGCCGCGCCGCTTACACCGATCTGACCGACCTGAACATCGCGCTGCGGAGCCAGGCAGCCCCGGTCTTTCTCGGCAGCGCGGCAGACTCCTACCTGCCGCACGCGCAGGCCCCAGCAGCCAGCACAGCTGCCGTGGAAACCGCCGGTGAGCAGGCGGAAACAGAGACAGCGACGTCCGCCACCAAGGCGCCCACTGGGCAGTCGCGGCGCGCAACCCGACGGATGCTGTGGGCCGCAGCGGGCATCGTGCCTCTTGCCGCGGGCGCCACTGCGCTCGCTCTGACGCTCGCTGGGCAAGTCTCGCCGGCGAACTCGCCGCACCGTAACCAGTCGGCGCAAGCAGCCGCTGCACCCACACCGGCCAAGACGACCGGGCAGCCAGCTCATAAGAGGCAGCAAAATGGAGCGTCAGCGATCCCGGTAACTGCCACCAAAGGCGCCCGTCCGACGGCCACGACAGGAGCCGGATCGCCAGCGCATCCGGGCACCGGCCGGGGTGGCGGCTCGCCCACGTCATCCCCCGCTCCAGGGCCGCCGGCCGAACTGACGATGGCGATCACCCTGAGCGACTTGCCCGACGATCCCAATCCGGGCGCGTTCAATGAGGTCGACATCGGGATCAACGTCAGCGGCGCCGCTACGGCTGGCGACCTGACGGTCTCGCTCACCCTGCCACCAGGCACCTCGCTGTGGAGCGGCCAGGGTGCCGTCAGTGCCGGCTGGACATGCCGGAAAACCGCCGCTGGTGCCAGCTGCCAGACCGGCCCCGCCGCTGAGGGCAGCGACGTGCATGCCGCGATCATCATCTCGGTCAGCATTCCCGCGTCCTGCGGGGATCTGGTGCAGGCGAGCGCGGCCAGCGGGCGCTCGTCGACCAGCGAACCGTCGAGCAACGGAGTCCAGTGCTGACAGTGGCCGACTAGGATCGGCGGGTTTGCCGCGAATGCCCCGCCTACTGTGGTGAAATAAGGGACTATTTCGTCCACACTGGACGGACGGGGGCTGGAGTGACCAAGTGACCAACGACGCCCGCGATGCTTACACAGCAGATGACGCCATACTGCTCAACGTCGTGCGAGACGGCGACACCGAGGCATACGAGTTTCTGTGCCGTCGCCACGTTCAGGCTGCCCGCCGCCTTGCCCGCTGCCTCGTGCCTGCCG
The DNA here is from genome assembly GCA_963815375.1 of uncultured Actinomycetota bacterium. Taxonomy (GTDB): domain Bacteria; phylum Actinomycetota; class Actinomycetes; order Streptosporangiales; family Streptosporangiaceae; genus JASHPR01. The sequence continues at coordinate 2,159,269 of CAWFGX010000001.1, forward strand.
TGGAAGCCGACGATCTGGTGGCCGAGACTCTCGACCAGATCCTTGATGTCACGCTGGACGGCGGCGGGCCGGCTGGCGCGTTCCGGCCATATCTGCTGACCGCGCTGCGGCGGGTCAGCTATGACTGGCCGCCCGCCCAGAGCACTGGCGGATTTGCTGACTCTCGCCGGCTGTCCGACCCGGGCGAGCCGCTGATCGAGCCAGCCGCGGCTGGCCTGGCGGCATCGCCGGTCGCGCGGGCGTTCCTGTCCCTGCCCGACCGCTGGATCACGGTGCTATGGCACACGGAGATCGAGCAGACGAACCCGGCCGATATTGGCCAGATCCTGGAGCTGTACCCGGGAGAAATCGCCACGCTCCGCCACCGGGCTTGGGACGGACTGCGACAGGCCTACGTGCAGCTGCAGATCGAAGACGGTGCCCGGCCAGAATGCGAGCCGATACTGCGGCTGCTGGCTTCCTTCGTCGGGGACGCTGCCTCAAGCCATGACCACGAGACGGTGTCCGAGCACCTGAGCCAGTGCGATGAGTGCGACGCCGTCTGGGCCGAACTCGCCGACGTCGACGCTGCCGCCCTGCGCACCGTCGTAGCGCCGATCTTCCTCGGCAGTGCGACCGAAGAATACTTGTCCGCCGAGGACGCCGGCCCAGCCTGGACGGCGACCGGCGCAGCCCATGAGCAGATGGGACCGGCGGAATGGGAGCGGCCCGAGCTGGATCCGGACGGACCGCGGCACGCGTCCAGGCCGCCGCGGCGCGCCACCCGGTCATGGCTGTGGATCGGCGGGGTCACCGTGGCCGCCGTCGTCGTGCTCCTTGCTTTGGCTGTCACACGGCCCGGCACTTCGCCGACGTCGGCTAGCCACCACCAGCAGTCGGCAGCCCTTGCGCCGACGTCAGATGGAACGGGAACGCCTACGCCGCAGAACAGTGGGGGCACACCGGACCCGTCGGCTACCCAGCAGCCTGGGTCATCCGCCGGGCAAGGAGGCCGCAACAACCTGGGCGGCGGGGGCTCGACGGGCACATCGCCAACCGGTGGCAAGGGATCTTCGCCGACACCCACGCCCGCGCCGAAGCCCACGCCCACCCCGACGCCCACGCCCACGCCGACACCAACGCCTACCCCGACACCCACGCCCACGCCGACAACCGACTCTCCGACGCAGCCTTCGCCGACGCAGCCTTCGCCGACACCTGGCCCTTCACCGACAGCGGACCTTTCCCCGTCACCTGACCCTTCTTCTCCGTCAGCGGCTCCGTAGGGCGAGAACTGCCCTGTCACCGGCGCGAGTGATTGCAGCCGAACCCGCAGGCCCGCATACCCGTAAACGCGGGGGTACTGTTGCGGCGTGGATATCGCCGGTTCGGGCCCAGGAGGCTGCGCGTGAACGCGCTGGCTCCGTTCTGCTATCAAGCCTTTGAGCTTGACCCGGCGCAGAAGCTGCTGACCTGCAGGTATTCCATCGAAGGTCGGTCTTTTGCGGAGAGGATCACGTTCACCGCGGCCGGGCAGGCACAGGGGCGCTGGGAGTCACAGGCGGTCCGTGAAGCCGCGCGGCTGGTGTTCCTGCTGGCCGGCGTCTCGTATTACAAGATCGCAGCTCCGCCGGTCATCGACCTTGGCGAGCACGCGGTCAGCGGTACCGAACGAAAGTTCCTGCAAGAGTTCTACCTCGACGGCCTGGGCGAGTACGCCTATCGCAACGGGCTTGACCTGTCCGGGCTCAGGATCGAAGGCCCGGAACGGCCCGAGCCAGCCGCACCGGACCGGCCGTCACCCAACAGCCCGGCCGGACCAGGCCGGCCGCTGGTCCCGTTCGGCGGTGGCATCGACTCGATCGTCACTACTGAACTGGTGCGCCATCGTGCCGATCCAGCGCTGTTCATCGTGAACCGGCCGGCTGACCGGTTCGACGCCATCGAACGGCCCGCCGCCGTCACCGGCCTGCCGATCATCCGCGCGGAACGCGAGATCGATGAACAGCTTCTGCGCTCGCGGGAACTCGGCTTCCGGAACGGGCACGTCCCGGTGACCGGCATCCTCAGCGCGATCGCGGTAATGGCCGCGGCTCTCGACGGTCGTGACACCGTGGTCATGTCCAATGAATGGTCGGCGTCGGTCCCAACTCTGGAAGCAGACGGGCGGGCGATCAATCACCAGTACTCCAAGAGCGCGGCGTTCGAGGAAGGGTTCCGCCGCGTGCTCGCGGTCGCCCTGCGGGGGGAGCTGAACTATTTCTCCGCGCTCCGGCCGTACAGCGAACTGTGGGTCGCCCGGCGGTTCGCCCGGCTCACCGAGTACCACAGCACATTCCGCAGCTGCAACGAAGCCTTTTATGCGGACCCCGCGCGCAGGCTTGCCTACTGGTGCGGCCACTGCGACAAATGCTGTTTCATTGATCTGATTCTCGCCCCGTTCCTGCCCGCTGCCGAGCTCGACAAGATCTTCGGCGGGCGCGAGCCGCTGGCTGACCCCGAGCTCGCCGGGCGGTTCCGGACACTGCTCGGCACGTCGGCGGTCAGCAAGCCGTTCGAGTGCGTAGGCGACGTGGGCGAATGCCGGGCCGCCACCCTGCTGGCCGCGGCGCGGCCCGACCGGGCCGGCACCCCGCTGCTGCAGCAACTGGCGGGCGAGCTGCCCGTGCTGACTGACACCGGGCTGGCCGGCACCCCAGCCGACACACTGCTCCAGCCGATGGGCGAGCATTTCATCCCCGATGCCTATGCGACCGAAGATCTCCTGGTCTGACCTGCGAGGCTGCCACGTCGGCGTGTGGGGCCTGGGCATGGAGGGCCTGGCGAACCTCCGCAAACTCGCTGCTCTCGGCGCCGAGTCAGTGCTCGTGGACGACCTGCCACAGCCGGCCGGAGCTGACGGGCGCCCAGTCCTGGTCACAGCCGATGGCGGATTCGACGCGCTTGCCAGATGCGACGTGATCGTGAAAGCCCCCGGGATCAGCCGCTCCCGGGCCGACCTGCAGCAACTCGAAGCCGGCGGCATACCGGTCGCTGGCGGGCTGGGCCTGTGGCTGCAGGAGGCAGACCTGAGCCGCGTCGTCTGTGTCACCGGGACCAAGGGCAAGAGCAGCACGACGGCGATCGCCGGGCACCTGCTGACCAGGCTCGGCTACCGGTGCCTGGCCGGCGGGAACATCGGGAAGCCGCCCTGGGACCCGCTGCTTGACCAGTCCGGCTACGACTACTGGGTCATCGAGACCTCCAGCTACCAGGCCACTGACCTGGCATCCTCGCCGCCTGTCGTGGCGGTCACGTCGCTGCACCCCGATCACCTGCCCTGGCACGGCGGAGTCGAGGCCTACTTCCGCGACAAGCTGTCCGCGTGCACTCAGCCAGGGGCCGACCTGACCGTCGCCAACGGCGACAGCGATCTGCTGCTGGCCCGGCGGTCGCTGCTGGGGCCGCGGGTCGAGTGGATCCATGCCGACGATGACCCGCAATCCGACTGGATGGCGCCGCTTGGCTTGCTGGGCGCGCACAGCAGACGCAACGCCCTGATCGCGAGGGCCTGCCTGCGGGCGCTCGGGGTCCCGGAAGCAGGCGACGACGGCGCGCTGCTCGCCGCTGCGGCCGGCTTCGAGCACCTCCCGAGCCGGATGCAGGTCATCGGCTCGATCGGCGGCGTCACCTTCGTCGACGACAGTTTGTCGACCAACGTCCTGCCGACACTGGCGGCGATGGATGCGTTCTGCGCGCAGCGGGTTGCCCTGATCGCCGGGGGCCAGGACCGCGGAATCGACTACGCGCCCCTTGCCACCGGCCTCGGATCTCGTGAGCTGCCCACCCTTGTCCTCACACTGCCCGACAGCGGGCCGCGCATTCTTGCCGCGATCACCGCGCAGCAGCCGGCCCAGGTTGAGGCTGTCGCCTGCGCCGACCTCGACGATGCCGTGCGTCAGGGCTTTCGCTGGGCCCAGCCGGACGGCATCGTCCTGCTCTCACCTGCCGCCCCGAGCTTCGGCCATTTCCGCAACTACCGCGACCGCGGGGACGCGTTCGCCCGGGCGATGAACACATGCTCGGCGGGCTAGCGCGGGAGCACGTGCGGATTCAGGATGCCGCGCGGGTCAAAGGCCCGGCGGATGCGCGCGAACAATTCTCTCTCGGCTTCTGTCCGCACCAGCGGCAGCCAGCGTGATTTCAGCGCCCCGATTCCGTGCTCGGCCGAAATCGACCCGCCAAGCGATGCGACGAGCGTCAGCACCGCGTTCTCATGCCGGCCGTCCGCGGCCGCGCCAGGCACGATATTTACATGAACGTTTCCATCGGCCAGATGCCCATAGATGACAACCGTGGCCGAGGGGTCAGCCTCTTTGACGGCCCCTTCGACCGACTCGGCCAGCGTGACCCAGCTGGCCGCCGGGACTGAGACGTCGAGCTTAATCGGCACGCCGATGAAGCCTGCCGCCTCTGGATGGCGTTCCCGGTAGGCCCACAGCCGGGCCCGGTCCGACTCAGACTCTGCGACCGCGGCCGGCCTGTCCCCGATCAGACCGGCCATCTCCTCGAAGGCACCAGGACCGGACGCCTCCAGGAGCACGTACACCGGCGGGCGGCCGTCCAGCGGATACGGCATCCCGGCCTGCTCGTGCAGGATGCCCAGCCCCGCGCTGGTAAAGAACTCGGCCGACACCAGCCCGCGCACGGCCCTGACCGCGCTGAGCGCAAGCTCGTGCGCCTCCCGCAGGTCACCGAGGCCGGTAATAGCCGTCACTGGATCGGTCATGCGCGGGACGAGCCGCAGCCGGGCCCGGGTGACGACCGCCAGGGTCCCCTCAGAGCCGGTGATCAGGGAGCCGTAGTCGTAGCCGGTGTTGTCCTTGGTCAGCCCAGACAGATGGCTGATGACCGTGCCGTCGGCCAGCACAGCCTCGATGCCCCGCAACTGCGAGCGCATGTGCCCGTACCGCAGGACCCGCACCCCGCCCGCGTTCGTCGCGATCGCACCCCCGACGGTCGCCGAACCCCGGCTCGCGATCGTCACACCGAAGTCAAGATCAGGATGCGCCGCGGCCAGCCGGTCCAGCGTCACGCCAGCCTCAGCAGTGACCTGGCCCGCACCGTGGTCCACCGGACCGAGCTGCCGAAGCCGGCTCAGGCTCAGCACCACCTCCCCGTGCAGCGGCACTCCGCCGCCGACCAGGCCGGTGTTGCCTCCCTGCGGGACCACGGCAACGCCGGCGTCGTTGCACAGGGCCAGCACTGCCTGCACCTGTGCGCCGGACCCTGGCCGCACCACTGCCGGGGTACTGCCGCAGAACCGCCGCGTCCAGTCGATCGCATAGCCAGCGGTGGCGTCGCCGGTCAGCACGTTCGCCTCGCCGACGACCCCGGCCAGAGTCTTCACCAAGGTCGCCGGAGCTGACATGCGGGAATTCTCGCCCAAGCGCGCCGCCTTGTCGAAGTGCCAGCATTCCCTGCCGCGCGCCGGCGGTTGTCGCGGACGGACAGGGCCGCGACCACGGCCAGCACGACGGCGATGAACGCCAGCGAGGTCCAGACGGGGAACGAGTACACGTCGGCGAGCAGCAGCTTGACTGCGACCGCCGACAGGATGACCGCCAGGCCAGGCTGCAGGTAGCGGGACCGGGCAGCCGCCCCGGCCAGCAGGAAGTACAGCGCCCGCATGCCTAGCAGCGCGAACACGTTAGATGTGTAGACCACGAACGTGCTGGTGGTGACGGCGAGCACCGCCGGGATCGAGTCGATGGCGAAGATCACGTCAGAGATCTCCACCACGATCAGGGCCAGCAGCAGCGGCGTGGCCAGCAGCCTGCCGTTGTCCCGGACGATGAAGCGCTGGCCGTGCAACCTGTCCGTGGCGGGCAGGATCCGCCGCAGCCGGCGCAGGACGCGGCTCTCCTCGGGCCGGGGTTCGTTCCCGCCGCGCAGCATCCGGAATGCGGCCCACAGCAAGGTGGCGCCAAAGATGTAGATGACCACATGGAAGGTCTCGATCAGCTCGACGCCGGCCACGATGAACACGGCCCGCATGAACAGCGCGCCAATGATGCCGTACATGAGCACGCGGTGCTGGTACCGGGCCGGGATGGCGAACGAGGCGAAGATGACAGCGAAGACGAACACGTTGTCGAGCGACAGGCTCTTCTCGATCAGGTAGCCCGCCAGGTAGGCCTGGGCGATGTGGCCGCCCTGCCAGGCCCACAGCACCGCAGCGAAGCCCAGCCCGATCGCAACCCAGATCCCGCTCCATGCTGCGGCTTCCTTCAGCGAGACCTCGTGGGCCCGGCGCCGCAGCACAAACAGGTCCAGCGCCAGCATGGCCAGCACGAAGGCGGCGAACGCAGCCCACGCCCAGACGGGAAAGGCGATGGCGTACCTCCATACGGGTGATGCGGGGTGGTTACCCGTCCTACCGGGCAGATCTGGAGCCGTTGTGCCCCGGCGATGGAGACGCCGTGAAGCCTGACCGGTCAGCCGTTGCGGCAGGTGGACACCACATCGCCACCACATGAGCTTCACCGCGGTTACGAACCCAGCCAGTGGACTGACGTCATGAGCAGCCCAGCGGGAACCGTCATCGCCGTGCTGGCCGGGCTGGCCGCTGGCGGCTTCTTCGGCACCGGGGTGGCCCTGCAGTACCGGCAGGCGCAGCTCGCGCCGGCCACGGACCGGACGCCGGTACGGCTGCTCGCCTACCTGGCCCGGCAGCGAATGTGGCTGGCGGGCAATGCGCTCGCGGCGGCGGGTTACGGCTTCCAGGCCCTGGCCCTGGCCTTCGGCCCGCTGGCGCTCGTGGCCCCGGTAGCCGCCACGGATCTGCTGTTCGCGCTGCCGCTGGCGGCGCGGTGGTCCCGGCGGCGCATGCGGGCCAGGGACTACGCCGGCTGTCTGCTGGCGGGCGGTGGAGTGGCCGCGTTCCTGGCCGCGTCCCCGCCGTCGGCGGGCCGCTCGGACGCCACCGTCCGCGACTGGGTTCTGGCTTTCGCCGTGGTCGGGCTGGTGTCGGCGGTTGCTGTCGCCGCTGCGGGACGCACCCGCGGTGCCGCCCGGGCAAGCCTGCTCGCGCTGGCCGCCGCCATCATCTATGGCCTCGCCGCCGCGCTCACGCTGAACGTGACCAGGTTCATCGGCGGGCACTCGCTGGACCAGCTCATCGGGCACTGGCAGGTCTGGGCGCTGGCGGCGGCCGGCGGCGCCGGCGTGCTGCTGTCAGTCAGCACGCACAAGGCCGGCCCGCTGTCGGCCAGCCTGCCGGTCATCGACACAGTCGAGCCGCTCTCCGCAGTGGTGATCGGGACGCTGGTCTTCGGCGAGCAGCTGGCCGGCTCCCCAGCCGGGCTGGCATTGCAGCTGGCCGGAGCAGCCGCCGCCATCGCCGGCGTCATCACGCTGGGCCGGTCTTCCTCGCTGGGCTCGCCCGGCCGCCGGGACGTCCCGCCGCCGGACCTTGCGGCGGGGGGCCGGCCCAGGGTTCACACGGTCTCCATGGCTGTTGCGCTGCGGTTTCACGATGACCGGCTGAAATGATCCCCAGCCGACGAGGAGAGGATCACACGATGACTTCAGCGGCCACCATGACTCACCCGTACATCGCCGCCGCCAGCCAGGCAGGATGGGTGCCTGAGCGCACGCGAGCCAGTGGCCTGCCTCGGACTCGCACTGTCCTGGCCGTAACCGCTCGGCCCGGCGTGGAGTCGACCGCCCTCGGCGGGCTGCTGTATGCGTTCGGCGAGGCGGGCGCCCGCGTCACGTTGCTCAGCCTGACCCGAGGTGAAGCGTCTGTTTTCAACTCCACTTCCAGCCGGCGAGAGGCCGTCCGGCCGTGGGAGCTGCAGCTGGCGTCGTGGCTCCTCGGCGTCTCCTCGGTCGCGGTTGCTGACTTCCCCGACGGCGGGCTGTCCTGCTGCCCGATGGCGGATCTCACCGACCGGGTACGGCGCGCCATCGCCGAACAAACTCCCGACCTGATCCTGGTGCTGGACCCGGCAGCAGGCACCTCCGACGACGCATCGGCTGCCCAGGCCGTGATCCTGGCAGCCGGGCCGGCTGGCGTGCGGGTCGCTGCCCGCACGATGCCCGGCGCCAGCAGCGGCTGGGCCGTCGAGTTCGGGGCGGCGACCGACGCCGCCCGCGCGGTCCAGCGGGCCGCGGCCAGGGCCCACGCCAGCCAGTCTGATGCGCTGCCCGAGGAGCTCCGCCGCCTGGATGGCCTCGGCGGCAGGGAGCAGCTTAGCTGGCTGGTTCCGGCCGCAATCCAGCCCGCGGGACCAAGCAGCCGGGAAATCGCGAGCCAGGTGTTCCCGGGGTAACGCGGGGTATGCCCGCCACTGGGGGACCACGACTTCCCCAGCTGACATGACGTCGGGGCATCGGCGCTGACCTGGGGCGGCACATCCGACGACGGCGAGCCCCTCCGGCTGCTGCCGACCGGATTGAGGATGGGGGCTGCCCGGGCCGGGGCGCTGGCCACGTGCAGTACGCCCTGGCGGCGCACCGTCGACGTTCACCCAGCCACAGCGGGGAGAGACAGATGGCACGAGCAGTCGGAATCGATCTTGGGACAACCAACTCGGTCATCGCGGTGACCGAGGCCGGGCAGCCAACCGTCATCCCGAACGCCGAGGGGTCGCGGACCACGCCGTCGGTGGTGGCGTACACCGACCAAGGTGAGCGGCTGGTGGGACAGCTCGCGCGCCGGCAGGCGATCCTGAACCCGAAGGGCACGATCTACTCGGCGAAGCGGTTCATCGGCCGCCGCTACGACGAGGTGACCAGCGAGCTCAACGCGGTCTCCTACGACGTCGTGGCGGGGCCAAACGGAGCGGTACGGTTCGAGATCCGCGGCAAGCAGTACGCGCCGGAGGAGATATCGGCCCAGGTGCTGCGCAAGCTCACCGATGACGCCTCGAAGTTCCTCGGCGAGAAGGTGACCGAGGCGGTCATCACGGTCCCCGCCTACTTCAACGACGCCCAGCGGCAGGCGACCAAGGACGCCGGCCGGATCGCCGGGCTTGAAGTGCTGCGGATCGTCAACGAGCCAACAGCCGCCGCGCTGGCCTACGGCCTGGATAAGAAGCAGAACGAGACCGTGCTGGTATTCGACCTGGGCGGCGGCACATTCGACGTGTCCATCCTGGACATCAGCGAGGGCGTGATCGAGGTGCGTGCCACCTCAGGTGACACCCACCTTGGCGGCGACGACTTCGACCGCCGGATCGTGGACCACCTGGCCGATGAGTTCCAGCGGGACAACGGGATCGACCTGCGCCGTGACCCGCAGGCGCTGCAGCGGCTGTTCGAGGCGGCGGAGAAGGCCAAGGTCGAGCTGTCCGCGGTCACCCAGACCACGATCAGCCTGCCCTTCATCACCGCTGATGCCTCCGGGCCGAAGCACCTCAACACCACGCTGATGCGCTCAACCTTCGACCAGCTCACCGCCGACCTAGTCGAACGCACGGCGGAACCGGTGAAGCAGGCGATGGCTGACGCGAAGCTCACCGATGCCGACATCGACGAGGTGATCCTGGTTGGCGGAGCGACCCGCACTCCCTCGGTGCAGGCCGAGGTCCGCCGGCTGACCGGCGGCAAGGACCCCAACATGACCGTCAATCCGGACGAGGTGGTCGCCGTTGGCGCCGCGATCCAGGCGTCGGTGCTCAAGGGCGAGATGCGGGACGTCGTGCTGCTGGACGTCACGCCGCTGTCGCTGGGCATCGAGACGCTGGGCGGCGTGATGACCAAGGTCATCGAGCGCAATACCACGATCCCGACCCGGCGCACCGAGGTGTTCTCCACGGCAGAGGACAACCAGGGCGCGGTCGACGTCGTGATCTTGCAGGGCGAGCGGGAACGGGCAGGCGACAACCGCGTGCTGGGCCGGTTCCGGCTGGAGGGCGTCAGGCCCGCCCCGCGGGGAGAACCGCAGATCGAGGTGACGTTCGACATCGACGCCAATGGCATCCTGAACGTCTCAGCGCGGGACAAGGACACCAGCGCCGAGCAGCGGATCACGATCAGCGAGAGCTCGAACCTGGACAAGGCCGAGGTGGACCGGATGGTCACCGACGCTGAGCGCAACCGCGGCGAGGACCAGCGCCTGCGCGAGGTGACCGATGCCCGTAACGAGGTCGACTCAGCCGCCTACCAGGTTGAACGCCGCCTGCGGGAACTCGGCGACGGCGTCGCTGTCCACGAGAAGGCGCGCGCGGAGCAGCTCGTCGGGGACGCGAGGGAAGTGATCAGGCAAGAGGCTCCGCTGGACCGGCTCCGGTCGCTGACCAGCGAGCTGCAGCAGGTCTACCACAGCCTGGGCAGCGCGGGCCCGGCGGGACAGGAGCCAGGCGGTGGCCAGGGCACCGGCGGGACAGGCGGCGACAGCAGCGGAGGCGACGATGACGTCATCGACGCCGAGTACACCACCCGGCAGTGAGCGGAGCCGGCCAGGCAACGAGGCCGCCGGCAACGGCAATGGCCAGCCTGCAGTGACGCCTGAGGACCGGCCCGGCGGCCAGCCGGCCGGGGATGAGGACAGCGCCGCGACCATCGCCGACCTCCGGGCGCAGATCGGCGACCTGGACCAGCAGCGGCGGCGGGCGCTCGCGGACGCGGAGAACCTCCGCAAGCGGTTCGCCCGGGACATCGCGTCGATCCGGGAGGACGAGCAGGCAGCGGCGGCTCGGCGGTGGCTGACAGTCGTGGACAATCTGGACCGGGCACTGGAGCACGCGCAGGCGGACCCGGCCAGCATCGTGGACGGCGTGCAGGCAGTCCGCGACCAGGCGGTGCGGGTACTGGCCGAGCTCGGTTTCCCGCGCCGCGACGACACCGGCGAGGCCTTCGACCCGGCACGGCATCAGGCGATCGGGTCGGTACCGGGCACCGACGCACCGCCAGGCACCGTGGTCCACGTGATCCAGCCCGGGTACGGGTCCGGCGATCATCAGCTGCGGCCAGCCCAGGTGGTCGTCGCGGGAGAGCCCTGATGGCGGACGGCCAGGATTTCTACGACGTGCTGGGCGTGAGCAGGAATGCCAGCCAGGAAGACATTCAGCAGGCGTACCGGAAGCTTGCCCGCGAGTACCACCCCGACCTGAACAAGGACCCCGGCGCTGAGGAGCGGTTCAAGGACGTCTCTGAGGCCTACTCGGTGCTGTCAGACCCCGACACGCGCAAGCGGTACGACGCGTTCGGCCCCAGCTTCCGGCAGGTTCCCGATGACGTAGACCCGGACACGTGGCGCCGCGCGACCAGTGGGGCAGGCCGGGCCCAGGGACCGGGCTTTGACTCCGGGTTCGGCGGCGGGGTCGACCTGGATGACCTGCTCGGCGGGCTGTTCGGCGGCCGTACACGCGGCTTCGGGCGGTTCCCGGGCGCCGATCACGAGGCGGAGGTCGACGTCACCGTCGAGGAAGCGTTCCGGGGCGGCCAGCGCAGCGTGTCGCTCGGCACCCGGACTCTGGACGTCACGATCCCGGCCGGGGTCACCGACGGCACCAGGATCCGGCTGGCCGGGCAGGGCGGCCAGGGCAGCGGCGGGGCCCCGCCCGGGGACCTCTACCTGGTCGTCCGGATCGCCCCGCACCGGCGGTACCGGGTTGACGGCCGCGACATCTACATGGACCTTCCGCTGTCCCCGTGGGAGGCGGCGCTGGGCACCTCGGTGGCCGTCGACTTGCCTGACGGCGAGGCCAAGGTGAACGTCCCGGGCGGCACCTCCAGCGGCCGGCGGCTGCGGCTGCGCGGCCGGGGGCTCCCTAATCCCCGCGGCACTCCGGGTGATCTGTACGCGGTGGCCGTGATCAGGGTGCCGCACAGCCTGTCGCACTCCGAGCGCCAGCTGTTCGAGCAGCTTGCAGCGGAATCCCGTTTCGACCCGAGGAGGCAGCGGTGAGCTACCCGCTGACCCGCCCGGCCCGCCTGGACACCGAAACGTTCGCGCGGGCCACGGGCCTGCATCCGGACCTGGTGCGCCGCCTTGCTGCGGCCGGGGTGCTGGACGCACGGCGCGATGCGGCCGGGGCACTGTGGTTCTCCCCTGCGCAGCTCACGGCCGTCGGCCGGATCCAGCGGCTGCGCGCCGCGTTCGCACTGAACTACGCGGCCCTGGGCCTGGTCATGGACCTGCTGGACCGGATCGAGGTGCTAGAGGCCGCTCAGAGGGGGCGGCCCGGCCAGGGAGGAGGCCCGCGGTGGACCCCAGCCGCCTGACCCAGAAGTCGTCCGAAGCCCTGCAGGACGCGCAGACCAAGGCGCTGCGCTACGGGCATACCGAGGCCGACGGCGAGCACCTGCTGCAGGCGCTGCTGGACCAGCCTGATGGCCTGGTGCCGAACCTGCTGGAGGCCGCAGGGGCCGATCCGGCCCGGCTGCGCGCGGATGTCGACGCCGAGCTGTCCAAGCGCCCGCGGGTCAGCGGCCCGGGTGCGGCTCCCGGTCAGGTGTTCGTCTCGCAGCGCCTGTCCCGGGTGCTCGACGCGGCCGAACGGGAGGCCAGCCGGCTCAAGGACGACTATGTCTCTGTCGAGCACCTGGCGATGGCGCTGCTGGACGAAGGCCCGCAGGCACCGGCCTGGCTGCTCCGGGACGAAGGTCTTACCAGGGACAAGTTCCTGCAGGCGCTGACAGCGGTACGCGGCAACCAGCGGGTAACGTCGGCCACGCCGGAGGGCACCTACGAGGCGCTGGCCAAGTACGGCCGCGACCTGGTCGCCGACGCCGCAGCTGGCCGGCTGGACCCGGTCATCGGCCGCGACGCGGAGATCCGGCGCGTGGTGCAGATACTGTCCCGCAAGACCAAGAACAACCCGGTGCTGATCGGCGACCCGGGGGTCGGCAAGACCGCGATCGTGGAGGGCCTGGCGCAGCGGATCGCTAACGGCGACGTTCCCGAGGGCCTGCGGGACCGGACGATCTTCAGCCTGGACCTGGGCGCGCTGATCGCAGGCGCGAAGTACCGCGGCGAGTTCGAGGAACGACTCAAGGCGGTGCTCGCCGAGGTCACCGCGGCGGCCGGGCGGATCCTGCTGTTCGTTGACGAGCTGCACACGGTCGTGGGAGCCGGTGCTACCGAGGGCGCGCTGGACGCCGGCAACATGCTCAAGCCGATGCTGGCCCGCGGCGAGCTGCACATGATCGGCGCGACCACCGTCGAGGAGTACCGGCAGCGCATCGAGAAGGACGCCGCGCTGGAGCGGCGGTTCCAGCCGGTCCTGGTCGACGAGCCGTCGGTGGAGGACGCGATCTCGATCTTGCGCGGCCTGCGGGAGCGGCTTGAGGTATTTCACGGCGTTGAGATCGCCGACAACGCGCTGATCGCGGCCGTCAACCTCAGCCACCGGTACATCACCGACCGGTTCCTTCCGGACAAGGCCATCGACCTGGTGGACGAGGCGTGCGCGATGCTGCGCACCGAGATCGACTCGATGCCCGCCGAGCTGGACGAGCTCACCCGGCGGGTGATGCGGCTGGAGATCGAGGAGACCGCGCTGGCCAAGGAGGAGGACGACCCGGCCAGCAAGGCCCGTCTGGACAAGCTGCGTCAGGAGCTGGGTGACCTGCGCGCCGAGGCAGACGCCATGCGCGCGCAGTGGGAATCCGAGCGGCACGCGCTGCGCCGGGTGCAGGGGCTGCGCGCGGAGATGGAAAGCGTGCGCCAGGAAGCCGAGCAGGCAGAGCGCCGTTACGACCTGGACCGGGCCGCGGAGCTGCGGCTCGGCCGGCTGCCCGAGCTGGAGCGCAGGCTCGGGGCGGAGGAGGAAAGCCTCGCCACCAGGGGGAACCGCCGACTGCTCCGGCAGGTAGTCACCGGGGAAGAGATCGCCCAGATCGTCTCCAGCTGGACCGGCATACCGGTCAGCCGGCTGACCGAGGGCGAGCGGGAGAAGCTGCTGCGCCTCGACCAGGTGCTGCACCAGCGGGTCGTCGGCCAGGACGAGGCTGTCCAGGCCGTCGCCGACGCGATCATCCGCGCCCGGTCCGGCATCAAGAACCCGCGCCAGCCCATCGGCTCGTTCATCTTCCTTGGCCCCACCGGTGTCGGCAAGACCGAGCTGGCCAGGACGCTCGCCGCGGCTCTGTTCGACACCGAGGACAACATGGTCCGCCTCGACATGAGCGAGTACCAGGAGCGGCACACGGTCAGCCGCCTGGTCGGCGCCCCGCCCGGCTACATAGGCTACGAGGAGGGCGGCCAGCTCACCGAGGCGGTCAGGCGCAAGCCGTACTCTGTGGTGCTGTTCGACGAAATCGAGAAAGCGCACCCGGACGTGTTCAACACGCTGCTGCAGGTCCTGGACGACGGCAGGCTCACCGACGCCCAGGGACGCACCGTGGACTTCCGCAACACCGTCATCATCATGACCTCGAACATCGGGTCGGAGTACCTGCTGGATGGCGTGACATCCGACGGCGAGATCAAGCCTGACGCCAGGGAGCGAGTCCTGGGCTCGCTGCGAACAGCGTTCCGGCCCGAGTTCCTGAACAGGGTTGACGACATCGTCTTGTTCAAGCCGCTCAGCCAGAGCGAGATCGAGCAGGTCGTCGGGCTGATGCTCAGCGACCTGCGGGACCGTCTCGCCGACGGCCAGATCGAGCTTGAGGTCAGCGGCGAGGCTCTGCGGTTCATCGCAGCCCGCGGATACGACCCGGTCTACGGCGCGCGGCCACTGCGCCGGTTCATCGCCCGCGAGGTGGAAACCCCGATCGCACGCGCGCTGGTCGCCGGAGATGCCACCGACGGGGCAGTGATCAAGGTCGGCCTGGCCGGCGAGGAGCTGACCGTGATTGTCGACAACCGGAGCTGACGCCATGCAGCCGCAGATCATCCAGTGCCCGAACTGCGGCACGCGCAACCGCGTGCCCGCCGCCGCGGACGGTACCCCGCGATGCGGCAACTGCCACAAGCCGCTGCCGTGGATCGTCGACGCCGGCGACGACAGCTTCGCCGAGGTTGCCGAGAAGGCTCAGATCCCGGTGCTCGTCGACATGTGGGCGCCCTGGTGCGGCCCTTGCCGGATGGTGAGCCCGGCACTCGAGCAGCTCGCCAGGGACCTCGCCGGGCGGGTGAAGCTGGTCAAGGTCGATGTGGACCAGGCGCCCGGATTGCAGGCCCGCTTCGGCATCAGGGCGGTGCCGACGCTGATGGTGCTGCGCGGGCCGCGCGTCGTCGCCTCCCAGGCAGGCGCTCTGCCCGCGCCGGCGCTGCGTTCCTGGCTCGAGCAGGCGCTGGCCAAGGAGTGACCTCCGGAACGTCCGGACCGTGTCGTCACCACTGAAGACAGCCGATCATCTGATATCACGGGGCGGGTAACCCCCCGGCATTTCCAGGCTGACGTCCACAGGGAGCGACGATGTCCTATCAGGACAGCTTGTCAAAGGTGATCACGGATGTGATCGAGCCCGCCGCCCGCCAGACCGACCGCGAGGGAAAATTCCCTCGCGATGGGCTGACCGCGCTTGGCCAGGCGGGGATCCTCGGCATGACCGTCCCCACCCGGTGGGGGGAGCCGGCCTCGGCCTAGCCGAGGCGGCCGATGCTGTGGAGCAGGTAGCCCGTGTCTGCGGGTCCACCTCCATGGTCCTCATGATGCACCTGTCGGCGACCGCGGTGCTGGCGGCTCACGGACCGGATTCGCTGCTGAGCGACATAGCCGCCGGGAAGCACCTCAGCACGCTGGCCTTTTCCGAGAAAGGCTCGCGCAGCCACTTCTGGGCACCGGTGAGCACAGCACAGGCGGACGGCGACTCGGTGATCCTGGACGCCGAGAAGAGCTGGGTCACGTCGGCTGGCCAGGCCGACAGCTACGTATGGTCGAGCCGTCCGGTGTCCAGTCCCGGGCCGATGACCCTGTGGCTGGTGCCCTCGGTCGCCCCGGGGCTGACGGTGCCCTCTGCGTTCGACGGCCTGGGATTGCGCGGCAACGCGTCCAGCCCGGTGACCGCGGGCTCGGTCCGGGTCCCGCGGACAGCGATACTGGGTGACGACGGAACCGGGCTTGATATCGCATTCACCGCCGTCCTGCCGTATTTCCTCGTGCTCAATGCCGCCTGCAGCATGGGGCTGATGGAGGCAGTGATCGCCCGCACCATCCAGCACCTCACAAGCACCAGGCTGGAGCACCTGGACGCGACGCTCGCCGAGCAGCCTGCTGCCCGGGCTGGCCTGGCGAGGATGCGGATCACTGCTGACTCGGTGCGGGTGCTGCTCGGGGATGTCATCGCCGCGCTCACGTCCGGCCGCGAGGATGCGCAGCTGCGTCTCCTGGAAGTGAAGGCGGCAGCAGCCGAGGCAGCCATCACGGTCACCGATACCGCCATGACGGTGTGCGGCGGGTCAGCGTTCCGCGCCGATCTTGGCATCGAGCGCTTCTTCCGGGATGCGCGGGCTGCCCGGGTCATGGCGCCGACCACCGAGGCGCTGCACGACTTCGTAGGCCGTGCTCTGTGCGGCCTTCCGCTGATGTGAAGGGGCGGGACGTGACTCTGCTGATGGGCGCCGTCGCCTACGACACCAAAGTCGTCACGATATGGAACGGATTCCGGCGCCATTTCCTCAATCACGGTCTGCCGTTCGATTACGTTCTGTATTCCAATTACGAGCGGCAATCCGAGGATCTCGTCGCTGGCCGGATCGGCGCTGCCTGGAATTCGCCGCTGGCCTGGATCCGGGCCGAGCGGCTGGCCCGGGCGGCAGGAATCCAGCTGGAAGCCCTCGTCATGAGGGACACCGACCGCGATCTGCGGTCGGTGGTGGTCGTCCGCGCAGACTCGGGCATAGAGAACCTGTCGCAGCTGGAGGGCCAAACCGTCGCCACCGGGGCGATCGATTCGCCGCAGGCCACTCTGCTGCCGCTGTCCCTGCTGCGGCACCACGGCCTGGTGCCGGAGAAGAACCTGACGGTGCGGCGGTTCGACGTCGGCGTCGGGCTGCACGGCGACCATGTCGGCGGCGAGCGCGACGCCGCCCGGGCGCTGATCGCCGGCGCGGTCGACGCCACCTGCATGATCGACGCCAGCCACCTGCTGTTCACCCGCGAAGGAGTGCTGCCAGGGGGCTCGACGCGGATCATCGGGGAGACAGGTCTTTACGACCACTGCAACATGACGACCGGGCCCGGTGCCGATCCGCGGCTAGTGTCCGGATTCCGTGAGCTGCTGCTCGCCATGTCCTACGACGATGCCGCGGTCCGGCCGCTTCTCGACCTGGAAGGTCTCAAGGTCTGGTGCCCCGGGCGCGTGACCGGGTACGCGAATCTGGAGACAGCGGTCGACGAGTCGGGATTCTACGGAGAAAACGGCGATGTCCTCGCAGCCGAATATCGCCCTTGAGGACATCGACCTGGCGACGGGCGGGTACCTGATCGTCCAGCGGGCCCTGCGTGACCTGCCGGAGGGCGGGCGGCTTCGGGTTGACGGGCGGCATCCGGCGCTGCGCACGCACCTGGCGGCCTGGTGCCGTTCCGAAGGCCACAGCATCGACCTGGGTGGCGACATCCCAGTCGTCGTCAGGGGATCAGCCAGTGACGCGCGCTGGAACCGGGCCGAGCGCGCTGGCCGGCCCGGCCCCGACGGCGTACTGCCGCATGCCGACGTGCACTGGGGGCTGGCTATGCGCGGCGCCCTGATCGAGCAGGGCGGCCCGGCGCTGCACGTTGACCTCGTTGACCGGGACCTGGTGTGGGCCGACGCGGCCCGCCAGCTGTACCTGAACGGGGCGGCACGGCAATGGAATCCGGACACATCGGTGCAATGGGACGCGCCATTCTCCCTGCCCGCTGAGGTAGAAGGTGCGGTCATCCAGGTCATGACCTACCTGGTGGAGAACGAGTACGCCGCACTGCAGATCCCGGCCAAGTTCATTGCCCGGCTTCATCCGCACTACCGCGAGGTCATGCAGGTGCTCGCGGTCCAGGTCGCGGACGAGGCCAGGCATGTGGAGATCTTCAGCCGGCGCGCGACGCTCCGGTCGCCGGAGGTCGGGGTTTCCACGGCTGGGGGACGCGCGTCGCTGCAGACGCTGCTGGACGAGCCAGACTTCAGCATCGCCGCGTTCCTGCTCTCAGTGCTCGGCGAGGGCAGCTTCCTCGACCTGCTGGCCTTCATCGCGCGCCATGCCCCGGACCAGGTCACCCGGGAGGTGGCAAGCCTGGCGCTGCGGGATGAGCGACGGCATGTGGCGTTCGGCGTGGCTCACCTGAAATCCGCGATCGAGGCGGACCCGCCGCTGGCTGGCAGGCTCCGCATGGCAGCAGAACGCCGGCACGATGCCCTGGCCAGCACCGCAGGCCTGGGCCGGGAGGTTTTCGACTCACTGGTCATCCTTGCCGCTCACGCCTGGACTCCTCAGGCTCTCCAGGCAGGCTGGAACGCTGTCCAGGTGCTCCAGCAGGACATGGACGCCGGGCGCCAGCGGCGGCTGGTCCTGCTAGGGTTCCGGCCTGATGAAGCGGCAGAGGTATCAGCCCTGCACACGCGCAACTTCATGTAGCAGGAGGTTCAGCCATGGCCGGTGTAGATCTCGCGATCCTCATCATCTGGGTTGCCTTCTGGATCTACTGGCTCGCGGCGTCTGCCACCGTCAAGGCCGGGCGGACCCGGTGGGGCCAGTTCGCGGGCATCCGGGTGGTGCTCGTCCTCGTCGTGCTGCTCCTAGTGCGCCTGCGAGTTCTCAAAGGGCACGCGACGTCCAACGGCCCGTGGCTGGAGGGCATCGGCCTCGCCGTGTTCGTGCTGGGACTGGCGCTGGCCGTGTGGGCCCGGGTCTACATTGGCCGGAACTGGGGAATGCCGATGTCCCAGAAGGAGAACCCCGAGCTTGTAACGACTGGCCCGTACGGACGCGTCCGGCACCCCATTTACTCCGGCATCATCCTTGGAATGGTGGGCACCGCGCTGGCGGTGAGCTGGTACTGGCTGGCAGCGGTTGTCTTGCTGGGCGGCTACTTCATCTACAGCGCGGTCAACGAAGAGCGCTACATGACCCAGCTTTTCCCCGACGCCTATCCCGCCTATAAGCGTTCAACCAAAATGCTGATTCCGTTCATCCTCTAGGTCAGGCGGTTTTCGCCGGGCGGGCTTGGAGGAGGTTGCCGTCCAGCGGCAGGGGGGTAACCGAGTCCAGGCTGAAGCCGGCTCCCTCCAGAAGCTGCTGGTAGTGCCCGGCGGTCCGCTCTCGCCCGCCCACGTTGCACAGCATGTGCAGGTCCCACGGAACTGCCAGGGAGGATGTGCCGTCGGTGGGCAGCAGCCGTTCCACGACCAGCAACCGGGCACCCTCGGGCATGCTCGCCGCGCAGCGGCGCAGGATCGCCGCGCACTGCTGATCGTCCCAGTCGTGCAGGATCCGCGAGAGTATGTAGATGTCGCCGCCTTCTGGTACGCCCTCAGTGAAGTCACCGGCCACGAAGTCGCAGCGGTGGTCGCAGCTGACGTCGGCGAGCCGCTGCCGCGCGCGCGGGAGCACATGCGGCCGCTCGAAGAGCACACCGCGGAGATGAGGCGCGTGCTGCAGAAGCCGGCCGAGCAATTCACCGTTGCCGCCCGCGATATCCACTACCACCTTGGCATCGGAAAAGTCGACGAGGCTGGCGACCGGGTCGAACATGGGCGCGCTGGCAGCCATCGCCGAGTCGAACAGCGCGGCCAGGGCCGGCCGCTGGGCGAAATACTCGAAGTGCCCTTGTCCGAGGAGCCACTCGAAACCCTGCTGTCCGGTCTTGACGGCATGGGCGAGCGCTCCGAACGACTCGTAGAACACTCCGCCGTACATCTGCGCCAGTGGCCGCAGCGAGGAGCGCGTATCGTGCCGCAGCGGCTCACCGAGCGCGGTAAGTGTGTAGGAGTCGCCGACTGGAGTGACGAGCCCCACCGAGGCGAGGTACCGCAGCAGGCGGCCGAGGCCGTCTCGATCCGCCTCCAGCCGGCCGGCCAGTTCCTCAACAGGCACCGGGGGGGCGTCCGCGGCCGGCCCCGGAAGGTGGTCGGCCAGACCCAGCTCCGCCGCCACGGCGATCGCCTGGGTTGTCCAGGCTCCGGTCATCAGCTCCAGCAGTTGCCTGGCCGGATCGTTGAGGGTGGCTGTCTCGTGCGCGGCCAGTGCCGTGGCGCAGCGTCCGGGCAGGCGCAGCTCCAGACGACGGTGAGGGTATGCGCGCGGGCCCTGGTGGTCAGAGTCGGTGCTGCGGAAATACAGCACGGTGCAGTCCTCGACCGAGTTGTAGCCGCCGCCGTCAGCTGCCATGCCGGCCTGATCGACGAGGAGGGCCCGCAGCCCGGCCACAGCCACCTCATCCTTCGAGCCGACGTTCAGCCCGAGATGCGACTCGTTGTGCTCTTGGCGCTCGCGGGCGACGATCCCGGCCAGTCCCGAGCCAGGCGGGGCCTCCAGCGAGAAAAGCTCGACCATGCGGCCGCCCTCGCTAGCTTCCGGGACATGGATGTGCACGATCGCGACGTTCAGCGCGCCGGGGGGCACGCCGTACCGGCGGCTCAGCCGCTCCCGGACCACCACGCTCGGTGAAGGGTCATCGACGAACAGGCCCTGGGCCCGCAACCCGGCGACCAGCTCGGCAGTGGAGTCCGGGCAGACCAGGACCGCGGCATGAGAGAACGCGCAGTGAGCCGCGACCGAGAATCGCTGCCACTCAGTGAGCCCAGACAAGCCAGCCAGGACGCTGTCAGTGTCGGTATCCCGTACCAGGGAGAGGGCTTCCTCGATTGATTCCTGATCTGCGAGGTCAAGTCCTGCCATCCAGTCTTCCCGGACCGGCATGTCATCTCCTCAGTTCGGCGACGAGCCAGGTCCGCGGCCGGAACATCACCGCGGTGCGGGCGTGCCCGGGAGTCCTCCCGCTCCCGGACGTGCCCTGGCATGGTAAGACGTGCCCTCGTATGCAAAGCTAGGGTATATCGCGGCGGCCAGCAAGCGTACTGAGTGCCGCTCGGCTGCGGGACCATTTCAGGCGCCGTGGGCACAGGGGCCCGCAGACCAGTGAAGCTCACGAAAAGTAACCGTTTCCGCAGCTAGTTATGTGTGTTCAACGACAAACCACTACAGTACCCCTCCACCCGCCCCGAGGTCATCCCCATCGCCTGGTACATCCCTAGTGACCGAACAGACCTTCGGGACAGATGGTCTCGGCCTGGTGGCTCGTGTTGTGCATCTCCCATAGCAGATCGGCAAGGCCGCGATCGGGCCACGCACAGTCCGCACGATGCCTCATCCGGCCAGGCGAGCCAGCGCACTGACGACTGGCGCTGCGCCGTCCTCACGGGCCAGCCGGCTCGCTCGGGCCCGTGGGAAATAAAGACAGGGCCGGCACTGGTGATCACCTGGAACCTGGGGGGGGACGGTCCCGGTGCAGCGCCGACCCTGCCCGGCGGGGGGGTGGGTGTTATAGCGCGGCCAGAGCGTGCTCAGCGAGCTGAGCCCGCTGGCACGGCCAGGCCGATCCGCAGTCCGCGCAGCGCCCGCAGTCGTTGACGTGCTGCTCGATGATCCGCCGTGCGGTGGCGAGCAAGCGCATCAACTCGGGCGAGAAATAGTCCGCCGGACTCGGCGTCGCGAGATCCATCTCCGCTCATTTCTCACGTCCGCGTCGTCCGGTGTGCCAGACAACGGTGCATGTTGTGCCCTCCATACTGGCCCGCCCGTGCTGCGGCGTCTGCGCTGCTAGCACCCAACCCCGGTGCATGCTGGCCAGAGGGCCGATCTTCCAGCTAGCGGCAATGCCCAGGACTGCCTGATCACCGACCCTGGACCCATGCCGGTGCGCTGCGTCATCGTCGACGACAATCCTGACTTCGCGCGGGCCGCGAGCAGCCTGCTGGAAGGTCAGGGAATCAGCGTGGTTGGCGTCGCGTCGACAGGGGCACAGGCATGCAGCGCCTGCCGTGAGCTGCAGCCGGACGTCGTTCTTCTCGATGTCGACCTTGGTGACGAGACCGGCTTTGAGGTCGCCCGCGTGCTGTCCCAGCAGGGCGCCCCGCCTGGTCCGCGCGTGATACTCATCTCCGCCTATCCCGCAGACGACTTCGAGGACATGATCGCCGACGCGCCAGCGCTAACGTTCATGCCCAAGGTCGGCCTGTCGGGGACGGCGATCCGCAGCATCATCGACAGCGTCGGCCACCCGGCCGCCGGCGGGCCTTAGCGCGACTCCAGGTAAGCGAGCACCGCGAGAACGCGGCGGTGGTCGTCCTCTGTCTCCGGGAGCCGCATCCGCGACAGGATGCTGCGGACGTGCTTCTCCACGGTTCCCTCGGTGATCCACAGCCGGTGCGCGATGCCAGCGTTCGAGCGGCCCTCCGCGACCAGCGCGAGCACCTCACGCTCGCGCTCGGTGAGCCCCTCGAGTGGGTCGTCGCGCCGGCGCGCCGCCACGAGCTCCTGGACCAGCGCCGGGTCCACCACGCAGGCGCCTTGCGCGATCCTGCTGACGGTCTCCACGAACTCCGTCATGTCGGTCACACGGCTCTTGAGCAGGTAACCAATGCCCTGGCCGGCCGCGAGCAGCTCCATCGCCTGCTCGACCTCGGCGTGCGCCGACAGGACCAGGACCGCGGTCGCCGGGAACCGCTCGCGGATCTCGCGGGCGGCATCCAGGCCCTCGGCCACGTAGCCGGGGGGCATCCGGATGTCGATGATGGCCAGGTCCGGCCGGTGCTCATCGACCAGCTGCAGCAGCTCGTGCGCATCCCGGGCCTGGCCGATGACATCGAACCCAGCCCCCTGAAGCAGGCTTGCTACGCCTTCGCGGAGCAGGATGTCATCATCTGCCAAGACGACACGCTTGTCTGATTCGCCCACTATGTCCTGATCGCCACGTGATTCGCTACGGGTAGTCTTGGCCAACGTTACCGGCCGGTTTCCGCACTTCAGCGAGACAGGCAGGGGGGATGGTGGCAGCAGCCAGGCACGGCAGGCGCAAAGGGGGCAGCCTCGCCAGGCGCGCAGTCGTGGTCAGCCTCCTCGTCTCCGCGGTTATCGGTGCCGCCTTCTTCATGCTGGCGGCGGCGATCGGTGTGCTGCGCGACTCTCAGTCCCGCGCGAATCACACGCTGGAGGTACTTATCGCCGCGAACCGCCTGGAGCGCCTCACCATCGATGTGGAGACCACGGAGCGCGGCTTCGTCATGACTGACTCGCCCGAGTTCCTCCCGCCTTGGCACGAGGCCCAGCAGGAGTTCATGCGTCAGGCCACCAGCCTGGAGCAACTGGCCATGGCCGGGGATCCTGGGCAGGGCCACCGAGCGCAGCAGATCGTGGATGCGGGAACCGTGTACATCAGGAATTACTCAGTTCCGGTGGTAACGGCCATGCAGCGTGACCCGGCCTCCGCCCGGACCGTGGCGGTCACAATAGAGGGCAAACACCAGGTCGACCTGCTCCGAAGCAAGTTTGAGCAGTTCATGACCAACGAGAACCACCTGTACGTGGCCAGCCAGCAGCACGCGAACGCCACCGCCACCCGGGCGTACACGGGGGCCAGCGGCAGCGTGCTGGCATCGGTCGTGCTCATCCTGCTGTCCGGCGCTTACCTGAGCCGGTCGGTCGTCCGGCCGGTCCGCCAGGCCTCGGCGATGGCCGGCCGCGTGGCAGGCGGGGACCTGACCGTGCGCATGCCCGAGACCGGCCCGGGAGAAGTCGGCGGTTTGCAGCGATCGTTCAACAGCATGGCTAACTCGCTCGAAGCCAGCGAGGAGCAGCGTCGCCGCACGGCGGCCGAACTCCGGGCCTCCCGTGCACGCGTCGTCGCGGCCGCGGATGAGACCCGTCGCCGCATCGAGCGTGACCTCCACGACGGGACGCAGCAGCGGCTGATATCGCTGGCACTTCAGCTACGGACCGCATACGCCAGCGTGCCGGCCGAGCAGAGGAACCTCGTAGAGCAATGGTCCCGTACCGCGGACGGGCTGACCGAAGTGATCGACGAGCTGCGGGAGATCTCCCGGGGCCTGCACCCCGTGATCCTGGAGAGGGGCGGCCTAGGGCCAGGCGCTCCGGGTGCTCGCGCGCCGCGCCACGATCCCGGTCAAGGTCAGCGTGCGGGTCAGCGGGCGGCTGCCAGAGCGGGTGGAGGTGGCCGTCTATTACGTCGTGTCTGAAGCTCTGACGAACGCGGTCAAGCACGCCCGCGCATGCGAAGCGCAGGTCGAGGTCGACCTCGACAACGGCGTCCTGCGGCTGCAGGTCCGCGACGACGGCGTGGGCGGCGCTGACCCGTCCCGCGGCTCGGGGCTCATCGGCCTCATCGACCGCGTCGAGGCGGTCGGAGGCCATCTGGAGATCACCAGTCCGCCCGGAGGCGGCACCACATTCGCCGCCACCATTCCGGTTGGCCCCCCCAGCCAGGCCTGACCGAGCGACAACTTTTGGTTCGCCCGCAGTCAGAGCCAGGCCCAGCGCGGGCCCCCTGCTGTGGCTGCGCGGCCCAACCAGGCCCAGCGCGGGCCCCCTGCTGTGGCTGCGCGGCCCAACCAGGCCCAGCGCGGGCCCCCTGCTGTGGCTGCCCGGCAGCCGCAGGCCGGTCAAGGGCCCCGCGCTGTGGCAACAGCAACAGTCAGACGCCCACGACACCGCTGGCGCAAGTGGTCAAGGCGGCTGAGCCCGCCCGCGCACCCGAGTGGCGGTGCGCCCGGTCCAGCGCCCGTCAAGTTTGTGGAATCACTCAGAAATGAAGGCCTTATTTTTGGTGTCTAACACAAGCCGCTGCCTATACTGCTGCTGCGGATGGCCCTGTCCGCGAGTCATGGCTGGTAGCTAGGCGAGGGGGACATTTCCATGGAAACGACCGTGCTTGGATACCCGCGGATCGGCGCGCGACGCGAGCTGAAGAGGGCAACGGAGGCGTTCTGGGCCGGTCAGAGCGATGCGGCTGACCTGGAGGCGACTGGCGCCGCGCTGCGCAGGCAGACCTGGGAAACCCTGCGCGATGCCGGGCTGACTGGCATCCCGTCCAACACGTTCTCGCTGTATGACCAGGTGCTGGACACAGCCGTCATGGTCAATGCGGTGCCTGAACGGTTCGCCGGGCTTGGCGGCCTGGACAGGTACTTCGCGATGGCGCGCGGCAGCGACGGGGTCGCGCCGCTGGAACTGACCAAGTGGTTCGACACCAACTATCACTATCTGGTACCCGAGCTCGGGCCCGGAACGGAGTTGCGGCTGGCCGGAGACAAGCCGGTCCGGGAATACGCGGAGGCAAGGTCCCTGGGAATCGAGACCCGGCCGGTCCTGCTGGGCCCGCTGTCGTTCCTGCTGCTGTCCAAGCCGACCGAACCGGGCTTCCGCCCGCTGGTCCTGCTCGGCCGGCTGCTGGAGGTATATGAGCAGGTGCTCGGGAACCTGCATACGGCTGGCGCCGGGTGGGTCCAGCTGGACGAGCCGGTGCTAGCAGCGGACCGCCCCGCCACCGACCTAGAGGCGCTGCGTCATGCCTATGACCGGCTCGGGTCGCTGGACCGCCGGCCCGCACTGCTGGTAAGCACCTACTTCGGCGAGATCGGCGAGGCGCTGCCGGTGCTGGCGGCGAGCCCGGTGGAGGCCATCGGCCTGGACCTGGTGGCCGGGCCGGGCAACCGGGAAGCACTGGCCGCGATCGGCGGGATAACCGGCAAGACCCTGGTCGCCGGTGTGGTCGACGGCCGGAACGTGTGGCGCGCCGATCTTCGCGGTGCGCTGTCGGTGTGCGCATCGCTGCTCGGCCTGGCTGGTCAGCTAACCGTGAGTTCATCGTGCTCGCTGCTGCACGTGCCGCTTGACCTGAACGCAGAGGATTCCCTGCCACCGGAGCTTGCCGGACGGCTCGCCTTCGCCCGGCAGAAGGTCGACGAGGTCGTCGCGCTCGGCCGGGCACTGACCGAGGGTCGCGACGTGATCTCCGCGCAGCTCGCCGCTGCGGAAACACCGGCTGCCGCGGTGAACGCCGAGGTCAGGGCGAGGCTGGACGCGCTGGGAGACGGCTCGCCGCGCAGCGCTTACGCCGGCCGCCGCGCAGTGCAGGCAGACGGCCTGCCGCTGCTGCCCACCACCACGATCGGGTCGTTCCCGCAGACGGAGCAGATCCGCCGGGCCCGCGCCGACCACAAGGCCGGGCGCATCACCGGCGACGCCTATGACGCCATCATGCGCGCCGAGATTGACCGCGTGATCGCGCTGCAGGAAGACATCGGCCTGGACGTGCTGGTACACGGGGAGCCCGAGCGCAACGACATGGTGCAGTACTTCTCCGAGCACCTCGGCGGATTCGCCGCCACCGCCAGCGGCTGGGTTCAGTCGTACGGAACCCGCTACGTCCGGCCGCCCATCCTGCACGGCGACGTCAGCCGCCCGGAGCCGATCACGGTCCGCTGGGCGCGCTACGCGCAGTCCCGGACGGCCCATCCGGTCAAGGGCATGCTGACCGGGCCGGTGACCATGCTCGCCTGGTCCTTCGTCCGGGACGACCAGCCGCTGGGCGACACCGCCCGCCAGGTCGCGCTCGCGCTGCGGGACGAGATAGCGGATCTCGAGGCGGCCGGCATCCGCATCATCCAGGTTGACGAGCCCGCCCTGCGGGAACTGCTGCCGCTGCGTGACGCCGGCCGGGAGGCGTACCTGGACTGGGCCGTGCGGGCATTCCAGCTGGCCACTTCCGGCGCGGGCGATTCGACCCAGATCCATACGCACATGTGCTACAGCGAGTTCGGTGAGATCATCGGCGCCATCGATGCGCTGGACGCCGATGTGACGAGCATCGAGGCAGCGCGCTCCCGGATGGAGTTCATCGCCGACCTGACCGCAGCCGGGTTCGGGCGCGGCATCGGGCCCGGTGTCTGGGACATCCACTCCCCTCGTGTCCCGGATGTCGCGGAGATGACCGAGGCGCTGTCACTCGCCCTGAAGGCAGTGCAGGCTGATCGCCTCTGGGTCAATCCCGACTGCGGGCTGAAGACCCGCGGCTACGCAGAGACCGAGCCCGCGCTGCGCAATCTGGTCGCAGCCGCCCGCCAGGCACGCGCCACCGTCGCCGATTAGCTCATCGCCGGGTAAACCCGATACCGCGGCGTGCAGGACTGAGCGGCCTGCCGCGCCAAGCGCCGGAGGCACAGGCAGCAGCAGGTCTGGATGAGTGTAAATCTGCCCGCCCGGCCGCTGGCGGGTTCACCGCGACCATAAGAATAAGTCCGACAAAGAGGATCAAACGGCCCTCTGGGGTGCCTCAGCACCCCAGAGGGCTATCCAGACCGATTCGCCACACGATCTTCGCAAGTGGGCACACTTTCTAACTTGCACCCGTGTTATGGTGCTGAGTCCAGTTGCTGTTTCGATGGCTCGGTCTTGCCGGGGGGGCTCGGCGGCCGCCGGGATGGGCATCGGCGAAGCCTGACGTCGTGGGTGTTCCGGCGGGCAGCCACGCGCCTCCTCGCGCGATTCGTGTGAGGCGTAATGACGAAGCTCCGCCGTCCTGTCCGCTCGAGGCCCATCCGTCTGTTCCTGTCGGTCATGCTGGCCGTGCCCCTGGCGTCTCTGGTCGCGCTATGGGCTTTCGCCGCCAGCACCACGGTCCGTGGCGCAATCAGCGACCACGACTACAACTCAGGCGCCACGGCCATCACCTTCGGGGTTGCGCCGCTTCAGCTGGGGCTGCCAGCTGAGCGCCAGGAGTCCTACCTCTGGCTGATCAGCGGCAGGAAATCCTCTGAGGTGCCGCTGCTCGCCACAAGAAAGCTCGTGGACAGCGCGGTAACGTCGGCCAAATCGGCGCTCGAACCCGAACTCAGCTTGCTCTCTCCCGACGCCACGTCCGCGTTCAACACGCTGTTCACGCAACTCGGGCAACTCGGCAGTATCCGGGCGGCCATCGATTCCGGCGCCATGAGCCCGCTGGCCGCGTTCCAGGCTTACGACAGCATCATCGACGCGCAGTTCAGCTTTTACCGATTGTCGATCCAGAACGTAGGCAACTCGCTGACCCAGGACTCGGTTGGCGCGACCGACGGGTCATATGCGCTCGAGATGGCCGGCCGGGAGGCCGCTCTCATGGGCGGGGCACTGGCTGACGGCGGCCAGATGAGCGCGTCCGCCCGTCAGCTGTTCGCCAGCAGCGCGACGAGCCGTCGACTGCTGATGAACCAGGCCCTCGCCTTCCTGAGTCCCAGTCTGCGCGCCGGGTACGCCAGCACTAACAACTCGCCTGAGTACCAGAACTACCAGGCGATGGAAGACCAGATATCGGCCAGCGCGGGCAGCAGCGGGCCCGTCCCGGTAAATGCTGCCGCGTGGCAGGCGGCCTCGGGGGCGTACCTGACCGGAATGCAGAACGCGGAAGTCAAGAGCGGCACCGGTCTGGCCGCTATGAGCGCGTCTCTCAGCGACAGGCTAGTCACCGAGGCCATCCTCGCCGGAGGCGCCGGGCTGCTCGCCGTCCTCGTCTCAGTCATCGTGCTTGTGTGGTTCGGCCGCAAGGTCACGAGAGACCTCACCCGGCTCGACGGCAGCGTGCGCGACATGGCGCAGGAGCGGTTGCCGCGGGTCGTCGAACGGCTCCGGCGGGGAGACGACGTGGATGTGCTCGCGGAGTCCCCGCCGCCGGACACCAGCACTATCCGGGAGGTCGCCCGGATCGCGGAGTCGTTCGCCACGGTGCAGACCGCGGCCGTCGCAGCCGCCGTGGAGCAGGCGAGAATGCGCAAGGGAGTCAACCAGGTCTTCCTGAACATCTCCATGCGCAGTCAGTCCCTGCTGCACCGGCAGCTGGCAATGCTGGATTCGATGGAGCGGCGGACCAGTGAGCCCGGGGCCCTGGCCGGCCTCTTCCGCCTCGACCACCTCACCACGCGTATGCGCAGGCATGCCGAGGGCCTCATCATCCTGGCTGGCTCCACACCCGGCCGCGGCTGGCGCGAACCTGTCCCCGTTGTCGACGTCCTGCGCGCCGCAGTGGCCGAGGTCGAGGACTACGTCCGGGTGGATGTGGTCAGCGAATCACGCGACCTGGTTGCGGGGAGTGTGGTCAACGACGTCATTCACCTCGTCGCCGAGCTGGTCGAGAACGCCACCGTGTTCTCACCGCCCAATACGCGGATCGAGATCAGGGCCGACCGGGTGGGCGCGGGCCTCGTCGCGGAGATCGAGGACAGGGGCCTGGGCCTGAGCGCCGGCGAATTCGACGAGATAAACCAGCGCCTTGCCAGCCCACCAGAGTTCGACCTCGCCGACAGCCACCAGCTCGGCCTGTTCGTCGTTGCCAGGCTGGCGGCCAGGCACAACATCAGGGTCTCGCTCCGCCCGTCCGTGTACGGGGGCATCACGGCGGTTCTCCTGCTGCCGTTCGGCGTGATCGTGCGCGAGGAGGAAGACCTCGGCCGAGAGGCTGATCAGCGCGGCAGGCCGCCCGGCGCCGCTGCGGCACAGGTTTTCCCGCCGGACGGCCGGGCGGACGACCTGGCGTCGCCTGGGCTGAGCGGACGGCACCGGGTGGCCTCGTCCATGTCCGGTCGCCTAATGATGGACAGCGGGAGCGCCCGTGCGGTGGAGCGGCCGGCCAGGGCTCGCGGGACCGCTCCGCACGCGCCAGGGGAGCTGGAACGGGCTGCGCCGCGGGCACGGGCGGCGCTGCCGCCGCCTACCGCGCCGACAGGGCCTGCACCGCCGCCCTGGGTCGCTACGCCGATGACCACCTGGCCCGGAGCCTTCGAGCCCGCGGCCACACGCCGGCAAGAGCCGCCGCCGGACGGGCCGCGAGCGAACGGCGACGACGGCCAGCCTTTCGTTCCTCAGTCACGCTCGCCAGCCGACGCCCGACGGCACGGCCCGGTGTCGTCGGGCAGCCACCTCGGGATGCCCATACGGGTTCCGCAGGCCAGCCTGGCCCCGCAGCTGCAGGCCCGCCGCGTGGCTGGCAAGCAGGCCACGCCGCCCGAGGAACCGGAGGCCGGCGAGCGCCCGCCGGAGGTGATCAAGAACATGATGACGTCGATGCAGCAGGGATGGAAGCGGGGGCGCGTGGACGATCTCGATGACCCCGAAGGCGCCCCCGGTAACGGATCCCACTGATTGCGAGGCTTGGCGATGGCACAGACCGATACGACCGGACAGCTGAGCTGGCTGCTCGACAACCTCGTCAATCAGGTCGAGCATGTCGAGAAGGCGGTCATCCTGTCCAGCGACGGCCTGGTTGTGGCGTCATCACGAGGCCTGAATCGTGAGGACGGCGAACATCTCTCGGCCCTGGCCGCCGGCGTGCAGAGCCTGGCTCGGGGAGCAGGCATGCATTTCCGCGGCGGCAACGTACGGCAGACCATCATCGAGATGGAAAAGGCGTTCCTGTTCGTGATCGCGGCCGGCCAGGGGACCTGCCTGGCCGTGCTGACCTCAGCGGACCCGAATGTGGGCTTGATCGCCTACGAGATTTCGATGCTCGTGCGGCGCATGGGCAGGTATCTCGCCGCCGAGCCGAGACTTCCTGACGACGAAATAGCCGCAGAGTGACCGCCCGCGACGGCTACGAGGATCGCTGGTTCGACCAGGAGGCTGGCCCGGTGGTCCGGCCTTATGCCGTGACCAAGGGACGGACACGGCCCAGTGGAGAGGAATCGTTCGGCTTGATCGATGTGATCCTCGCGACCACTGGGCGGGCGCCGAGGCATATCCGGCTTGGACCCGAGCACAGGCGGATCCTGAGCCTCTGCCGCCGCCCGACCCCGGTCGTTGACCTGACGTCCGAGATCGACCTTCCCGTCGGGGTGGTGCGTGTTCTGCTCGATGACCTCGCCAGTTTGGGGATGATCCAGGTTCTCGCCACGCAAAAGGAGCCCGTAACCGACCAGCGCCTGCTGAGGATGGTGCTCGATGGCCTTCAATCGCTCTGATAACGCGCCGGCCGTGGTGCCGTCGACCGCCAAGATCCTCATCGCTGGGGGTTTCGGTGTAGGAAAGACCACCCTGGTCGGCGCGATCAGTGAAATCAGGCCGCTGCGGACCGAAGAACCGCTCAGCGAGCGCAGCGTCGGCATCGACGACACCAACGGTGTGAACGCGAAGACCACGACAACGGTGGCCATGGACTTCGGCCGGATCAGCTTCCGGTCCGATCTCGTGCTCTACCTGTTCGGAACGCCCGGGCAGGAGCGCTTCTGGTTCATGTGGGACGACCTGTCCGTCGGCGCAGTCGGTGCGGTCGTGATGGCCGATACGCGGCGCGTGGCGGACAGTTTCGCCTCGATCGACTACTTCGAGCGGAACGGAACTCCGTTCATCATTGCCGTCAACTGCTTCGACGGTGCACCCCAGTTCAGGCCGGACGACGTCAGGATCGCGCTGAGCCTGGGATCTGAGGTACCGATCGTGCTGTGCGACGCGCGGAGCCGGGAGTCCGTCAGGAAGGTTCTCGTCAGCCTGGTCAAGCACGTGATGAGCACGAGGAGAACGGCAGGCCGCATCGGCATCGCCTGAGCGGGTCCAAGGGCGCGCTCCTCACGTGCTCCACAGCGCCTGCGCAGGTGACATGCGGGCCGCGCGCAGTGCAGGCCACAGGCCGGCAGGACGGCCACGATGGCGGCGACGCCGATGGCGATCCCGAGCACCCTCGCTCGCGGCGCGGAGGACCAGCGCCAGTACCTCCTCCGCGTAACGGCTCTTGCGCATCACTGACCCGAACGGCACCATCCAGATTGCGTTCCGGCCCTTGGCGATGACAGGCGGCTCACGGCCTTCCCCGCTGAACGTCTCCACCAGCAGCCACCGCTTACGGCTGGCTTTGGCCTCTATCAGCGCCTGACCTCCGGCATTGACATGTAATGAGATGATACCATAACATATGATTCGCACTTAATGAGTGTTATGGATGGGTTGGGTCAGCCGTCTGGCCTGATCTCTGTCTTGCCGTCGGCTCGCTGTGTGTTATGGACAGCCGCCAGTTGCTCAGGGATCAGCATGGACTGGAAAGCGTTCTCTGCTTTAGGTGCCTTGCCCCAGTGCGCGTGCCTGGCTTCAGGCCGTCCAGCATCCCTCGGCTTACACAGCCTGCGGCGATACCTGATCGCAAAGAAAGGAACTCTCATGAAAGATAAAAGGACGCGCTGGCGCATTACCCTCGCGCTTCCCATAGCACTCGCAGCGACGGTGTCCGTAATGGCTGGGAGCACCCAGGTTGCGAACGCTTCTGCCCCCGTACCCTACCCAGCCGCTCTGGCAAACCACCCGTTCGCCAAGCAGTGGAACCCGAGTGACCTGGTCTCCAGCCAATGGAATGCTCCGGCCAATTCACCCGGTAACTGCGCGCCCAACCCATCCCAGGTATTCATCAACGGCAGCGGGTACGCAGAACTCGGCACCAACGGCCAGCCGGGGAACTGTGTGTCGATCGAGTCGCCCCACGAGTACCCAACCGTGGACGGGTACGTCTACGAAGCAGACATCTATTTCTCGACATGGGAAAACTGGTCTTCCTACTGGATGTACGGGAACGACTGGCCGCAAGACGGAGAGATCGACAGCGTAGAGGCCAATTACAACGCGAACTACGTCACCTGGCACTACGGGGCGAACAACTCCACGATCGGGACCGGACCGTGGAACAATCAGGTAGTCCAGCCGACTAGCGCTAACATTGCGCCGGGCTGGCACATCGTGGATATCGCTTTCGGCGGAAACCGGATCCAGCTCTTCTATGATGGTCATCCATACGTGACACTTCCAGAAACACTTACGGCCAAAACGGACAACCCGATGTGGATCACATTCTCTACGGGATCGTGCGACGATCAGACCCAGAGCAACCCGCAAGGCCCCAACGAATGCGCCAACAACGGGACTCTCGGTATTGGGGTTGCCGGTAACGTCCAGATCAAATGGCTCAGGGCATTCCTGCCTCCACGTTAGACTGCTCGACCCGCCGGGGCGCTGGCCAAGGCTTTGATGACATGTCCGCCCTGATCGCGGGCCTTTCCCGCGATCAGGGCGTAGTTACGGGTACCCGACTGGGAGAAGGTGCTGGTTGACCGGGAGGAAGCGCGTCGCGGTGGCTGCCGCGTCGCTTATTACCGCCGCCGCGGCTGCCATGTCCGCGACCGCGCCGGCTGCTCAAGCTGACCCGTCGGCGTTCGGGCATCTCCCGGTGATGGGCTACAACACGTGGTACCAGTTCGGTGCCGGGATAACCGAAAGCGCGGTGCTCGAGCAGGCCCACGACCTGGTGAGCAGCGGGCTCGCCGCCGCGGGCTACGACACCGTGAACCTTGACGATGGCTGGATGGCGTCCTCGCGCACCAGCGACGGCTCGCTGACCTGGGACGCGGCCAAGTTCCCGCACGGCATTCCATGGCTGGCCAGCCAGATCCACTCGCTCGGCCTGAAGTTCGGGATCTACGAGGCCATCGGCACCCGGACGTGCCAGGATCTCCCGGGCAGCGGAGGGACCACCGCGTCAGACAACCACTACGCACCAGACGCCAAGACATTCGCTGACTGGGGCGTTGACTTCGTGAAGATCGACGAGTGCGGCGGCCTCCCGGCCGGCACCACCCTCAGCTCGCTGACCGCCGCGTTCAAGCAGTACGGCACAGATCTCCGCGCGGACAACCCCAACGTCGTTTACAGCGAGGAGCTGCCCATTTACGCGCTGGGGCACTCCGACTTCACGCAGGCCGTCCAGTCCTCCTCCACGTTCGCCAACATGTGGCGAGTCGCGGCCGACGAAAATCCGACGGACCCCGCATCGGACACGATCCTCGGCCATCTCTCCGCGGACCTGCACTTCCACGCCATGGCCGGCCCCGGCCACTGGAACGACCTGGACATGCTGGTACCCGGCACGCCCGCAGCACACCCATTCGGCTGGTCGCTTACTGACGAGGAGAGCCAGCTCTCCGTCTGGGCCGAAGAGGCCAGCCCGCTGCTCATCTCCACGAACCTGACGACGCTGACCCCGGCCGAGCTGGCCGCACTGAAAAACCCGCAGATCATCGCGATCGACCAGAGCGGGTCACAGCCGGCCACAGCTGTCACCAGCGGGCACATCGAAGCGGTGTTCAAGAAGGCCGACGGTGGCACGGCGGTCCTCTTCGCGAACCTGGGCACGGGCACAGGGAGCGGCATCTTCAGGCTGTCCCAGCTCGGGATCGACGCGTCCATGGCCGACGGCTACAACGTCTGGAAAAACGAGACCACCACCTTCAGCAGCGCTGCCGTCACGCTTCCGGCAGGGCAGACCGAAACCCTGGTGATCAAACCGGTTACTCAGGCAAGTAAACACCTCCGTTCTGAAATCAAGAAAGCTGATCACGTCGGGTCGGTCAAGTAAGGCGGGACGGCAAAAAGACAATGCTTCGACTGAAGAACGTCGAGAAGCTTCTCGACCGTGCTGGCCATGGCACTGGCCGCTACCGGGAGCACGGTTGCGGCGGGAATGCCCGCGAACGCGAGCACGGTGGCGCCACCGGCCCCTCCGTCACCTCCTAGCGATCCTGTGGCACCGATGGGAGGTTCGCCGCGCCGCTCCCGCCCGGACCCTTCGGCCTGCCCATAACCGGCTCATCAGTCGGTGTCGAGATTGACGGACGGGGTAGCCGGTCCTGCGCGACGGGTCGCAGCGGGAGAAATGATCTCCCGCGGACTCTTGCTGGAGCGGGTCATCCTGCCATTGGCTGCGAGGTGGCGCAGCGCCTGGGCATAGGAACCCACCAGGCTGCTGTGGCAGTACGGCAGGCCGCGCTGCTGGCAGAATGCCGCCACCAGAGCCTGGGACCGGCGCAGGTTCCGACGTGGCATGGAGGGGAACAGGTGATGCTCGATCTGATAGTTCAGGCCTCCCAGCGCGAAGTCCGTCAGCAGCCCGCCATGCACGTTCCTTGACGTCAGCACTTGACGCCGTAGGAAATCACTGCGGTCATCGGCGGCCAGGATGGGCATCCCCTTGTGGTTAGGCGCGAACGAGCAGCCCAGGTACAGGCCGAACAGGCCCTGCTGCACCAGGACGAACACCACAGCCTTGACCGGGGAGAGCACAAGGAAGACCACGACCAGGTAGCCGATGAAGTGAGCGGCCAGCAGCGCCGCCTCCCAGGCCCGGTGCCTGCATGACCGGCCAAACAGGGCCCGGATGCTCGCCACATGCAGCTGCAGCGCTTCCATCAGCAGCAGCGGAAAGAACAAGTAGGCCTGATACCGGTACGCCAGCCGCGCCGGCCCCCGGCTGGCCCGCGCCTGGTCAGCGGTGAAGGCCAGGACGCCCGGCTCGATGTCAGGGTCGGCGTGCTCGGTGTTGGGGTGGGCGTGATGACGGTTGTGCTTTCGCACCCACCAGCCGTAGCTCAGTCCGATGGCGAGGTTGCCGTGCAGGATACCGGTGACGTAGTTAGCCCGCCGGGACCGGAAGATCTGCAGGTGCCCGGCATCATGGCCGAGGAAGCCCATCTGGGTGTACACGACGGCCAGGAAGACAGCCACCGCCAGCTGCCACCACGAGTTGCCGACCAGGATGAAGGCGGCCCAGCCGCCGGCCAGCGCCGCGGCGGTCGCCGCAATCCTCCAGAGGTAATACCTGGGGTGACGTTCCAGCAGCCCAGCCTGCCTGACCTGCCGGGAGAGAGCCGCATAGTCGCTGCCGCGCTCGGATTCAGACGGTTGTGCGGGCGCCAAGCCCGCAGGTAGCACGCCCGGGGTGACTGATTCTTCGGGGTATCGCACTGCTGGACTCCTAAGACGCACACCATGCACGGATAATCATGTGCTGCCTGGGTCCGGAGCAGCAGGGGCGGCCAAACCGCGTCATGAGACGCGCCAAGTACCGCAGCGAGTACTTACACCAAGAATATCCCCGGCCGGCGGCAGTGGCCACGCTAGGCGCGGTTGTTGGCGTGCGCTGGGAGTTCAGGCGGTGACTGCTGTTGTTTTCAGGCTCGCATTGAGGGGCGCGTTCTGGGCGGTGCCGGTCCCGAGGCTGGCCGGTGCCGGAACCGCCGGCGCTTCCGGCAACGTCACTTGAGGCGCTGGCGCCTGGGCCGGCAGGGCGCCCCTATCCTCGGCGTCCTCGGCCAGGGGCAGCGCCGGGCCGCTCCCCGCGATCGCCGCGCGGTCGAAGAAGCGCAGCAGTTCCACCGGGACGGGCATGACGAGGGTGCTGTTCTTCTCGGCCGCGACCTCGACGACGGTCTGCAGCAGCCGCAGCTGCAGGGCAGCCGGATCGGCGGCCATGATGGCAGCGGCCTGGGCGAGCTTCCTGGATGCCTGGTACTCACCGTCAGCGTTGATGATCCGCGCGCGGCGCTCCCGCTCAGCCTCGGCCTGCCGCGACATCGACCGCTTCATGGACTCGGGCAGGGAGACGTCCTTGACCTCGACCCGTTCCACGCGGACGCCCCAGGGCTGCTCGGTGGGCTCGTCGATGACGTCCTTGAGGTAGGCATTGACCTTGTCGCGCTCGGACAGCAGCTGGTCCATGGTGCTCTGGCCGATCACCGACCGCAGCGAGGTCTGGGCGACCTGGGACACGGCGTAGGTGTAGTCCTGCACGTTGATGATGGCCTTGAACGGGTCGACGACC
This sequence comes from uncultured Actinomycetota bacterium, assembly GCA_963815375.1. Lineage (GTDB taxonomy): Bacteria > Actinomycetota > Actinomycetes > Streptosporangiales > Streptosporangiaceae > JASHPR01. Next base: position 2,195,775 of record CAWFGX010000001.1, read on the forward strand.
CGGTAGTAGACCACGGCGTCCACGCGCAGGGTGACGTTGTCGCGGCTGATGGCCTCCTGGCCGGGCACCGCCGCCGCGATGATCTGCATGTTGACCTTGCGGAGCCGGTCAGTGAACGGGTTGACCCAGGTCAGCCCCGGCTCGCGGATGCCGGGCAGCGCCCGGCCGAAACGGAAGACGATACCTCGTTCGTACTGGGTGATGATCTTGAAGCCGAACATCCCGGCCATCCCAACCCTCGGCACGTGGCGCGCCGGGTCACCGGAACCGAGGACGGCGCCAGCCAGACCGCCAGCGTTCGAAATGCCCCCAGCCCTCTGCCCATTGTCACACACGACCCGAATTAAGCAAAACGCAGGCAATCTTGCCAGGATCCTGCGAGTACCGGCCGGGAGAACGTTAATGGAGGAAATGGCTTTATCGCAAAGCTCTTGCCGGCTAAAGGGCCTGCAGGCCGACAATGATGGTGCTCAGGCCGACGATGAAGCGGTCGTCGCGGTCGTCGGCCCAGGCGTGCTCGCCAAGGGTGGTGAGTGCGGGGAACCGGTCGGCGGGCAGGGCCCGGAGGAAGGCCTGTAGCTCGTGCCGGGTGGTGGCGTCCCTGACGCGTTGCTCGGCGGCGGAGCTGGGGTCGCTGAGGGAGAAGCCGGCTATGTAGTCGTAGATCAGGCGGAAGGCCAGGGCGGTCTGGCGGTCGGGCATCCCGGCAGCCCGCAGAGACGTGAGGAATGCCTCGGCCAGGGGGAGGGAATGGGGGCTGAGGGGATCGCGGGTCTTCAGCAGGCCGGCGAGGCCGGGGTGGCGTTCGAGGGCAGCCCGCAGCCGCTGGGCGAGTTCTGTGACCTGCGTGGCCCAGGGCAGGGAGCCATCGACCTGCGGGTCGACCTCGGCGAGCACTGCGTCGAGAGCTAGGTCGTAGAGTTCCTCCTTGCTGTGGACATGCCGGTACAGGGCGCCGGGGACCACGCCGAGGCGGGCGGCGAGGCCGCGCATGCTGAGAGCCTGCACTCCCTGGCTGCTGATGATCGCCAGGGTCTCGGCTACGACCTGATCGCGGCTGAGCGCGCGCCGCTGGCGGTTCCGGGCGCTGACTGGCGGGCTGAACCAGAGCAGGGGCGTGCCTGCCCCGCCGTGCGCTGGGTCCTGTGAGTCCACCATGTGCCTGCCTTCCCGGATAGCCTGGCTCGCTACTAAACACCGTTCACTTTAGGTGAATGCCGTGCTCCTAGGCCAGTAATGCTCACAGGAGCGGCGTTCTTCCGTGGACACTGAGGCCCGCAACCGCCTAAGGCTGGACAGAATGCCGCGCCGCATGGTCACCCCGCTATGTACTCGTCATGCCATCCAGTGCCGAACTTGACAGTGCACGTTGTTCACTCTACTGTGAACAGTGTAGCTCGGGAGTAAATAGTGTTCATACGAGCGGTGTTCTTCCGGGGTCGCCAAGCCGCCGGCTTGGGCAAGAGCAGGGGGGAACCACATGACAGCCATAATGAGCTGGGACCTGTTCGAGGATCTGGGTACGGCACAGGACGAGATGCTGCGGCTGAACGGCCGCGATAACTGGCGGCCCGGGCAGCAGCGCAACCCCAAGCCCAAGGAGACCCGGGCTAAACGCATCAGCGTGCGCCACGGCGCGCTTACCCCCAGTGGAGCCGCCAGGAACGGCAGCTAACAACCTGACAATGGCGCACGAGGGGCTGACCCTCTGGCTGTTTCCGCCGGCCGTCCGGCGGAAACAGCCAGAGGCTTTTCCATGCTCGCCGTGGTGGATCCAGGACGGCCAGCTGGACCTTGGCCACCCACGCCGGCAGATGAGAGGGCAGGCCACAAGATGCCACCAGGACCGATGATCATCACCGCCCAGCCCGGCGGTGACAGCGGCTCCGCGCGCGGAAACAGGCTGGTTATTCTGGACGCGCCGGCTGAAGGGCTGGCGAGCGAAGTCGCTCCTTTGCATGTTCATCGGGCGGATGACGAGGCGTGGCATGTGATAGCCGGGGCGTTGCGGTTCCGGTTCGAAGGCGACGAGTTCATCGCAGGTGCGGGTTCCACTGTGCTCGTGCCTGCGGGCGTGGCACATACTTTCGGGAACGCCGGGCCTGACCCCTCGCGTTACATCATTATCCTGACTGCCAGGCTGGACGAGATGATCAGCTTGCTGCACGAGGCCGACCAGGCGGAGCACGCAGCGATCTACCGCAGGTATGAGTCGGAGCTCCTCGAATGAGCAGGCGGCCAATGTCACGGCCCTGCCCGCTGATCGGCGAATCGCGGTTGGCAGGGGAATCAGCGTGCGCGCACGGCCACGTCCGGCCATGACTGTCCTCGGACTGTTCTCGGCTAGACTGAGGTCGCGTCCGCTACGCGAGGCCGCGGAGGACGCTCAGCCACTGCCCGGAACGTCGGCGGGCACGCGAGGCCATTCGACTTAGCCTCGGACCCGCTATGACGGCCTTACTGAACGATTCTGCGTGGGCCCCACTGTCTCCAGGGCCAGCCCGTACATGACAGCGCACCCGGCGCCCGCTTCACTCCAAGATTCGCTGGCGCCGCAGGCTGCGCCGACAAGGAGCCGTTCATCGTGACAAAGTACGCAATGCTCAGCACCTACCCGCCCACGCAGTGCGGGCTGGCGACATTCAGCGCGGCGCTCCTCTCCCATCTGCCGCAGCCGGGCGATCACGTTGCCGTCGTCCGCGTGCTCGACGAGCCGGCCCCGCGCACTGGCGACGAGGTCGTGCATGATCTCGTGAACGGCTCCGCTGCCAGCGCGGCCGCTGCCGCCGAAGTGCTTAACGGCTTCGATGTGGTCATCGTGCAGCATGAGTACGGTATCTACGGCGGGCCCGACGGCCAGGATGTCATCTCGCTGCTCGAGGCGCTGTACGTACCGAGCATCGTGGTCTTGCATACGGTGCTGTCACACCCCATGCCCCGGCAGCGAATGATCCTCGAACGGGTCATTGCCACCGCCAGCGCGGTCGTCACGATGACCCAGACGGCCCGGGCGCGACTGCTCGATATCTATGGGGCGCGACCCGGGCACGTGTACGTGATACCGCACGGCGCCGCCGACAACCGCGCTGCGCCCGCATCAACCGGGAAAGCAGGGCTGGCCAGGGTGCTGACGTGGGGGCTGCTGGGGCCGGGCAAGGGGATCGAGCACGCGATCGATGCAATGGCCCTGCTCCGAGATTGTGGGCTGGCAGTCGACTATCAGATAGCCGGCCAGACCCATCCGCGCGTACTCGACCGCGATGGAGAGACCTACCGGCAGTCGCTCCAGGCGCGCGCACGGGCTCGCGATGTCGTGGACCGCGTGCACTTCGATTCGCGGTTCCTGCCCCCGGGCGACCTGAGCTATCTCCTCAGCTCCGCAGACGTTGTGCTGCTGCCGTATGACTCGCCAGAACAGGTAACCTCCGGGGTCCTGATCGAAGCGGTCACCGCCGGCCTGCCGGTCGTGTCGACTTGCTTCCCGCATGCTGTGGAACTTCTGGGCGGCGGCGCGGGACTACTGGTCGAGCGGCAGGACCCGGCCAGCATCGCGGGTGCGCTGCGCCGCGTGCTCACCGAGCCCGGCCTGTCGGCGCGGATGAGCCACCATTCGGCGGCCCTCGCACCGCAACTGCTGTGGCCTGCGGTCGCGCGCTCCTACCGGGAACTCACGTCTGCCCTCACCGTCCGGGCCGGGGCTGCGGCATGAGCCACCCAGTTGCGCCGTTCCGGCACCTGTACTGGCTGACCGACCAGATCGGGATCCTGGAGCATGCCAGGGGGATAGCGCCCCGGCGCGAGCATGGCTACTGTGTCGACGACGTTGCCCGCGGCCTCGTCATGGTGTGCCGGGAGCCGTCACCCTCTCCGGAGCTCATTACTCTCGGGCGCCGCTACCTCTACTTCCTCGGGCAAGCGCAGGCCGCAGACGGGCAGTTCCGTAACCGCCTCGGCTACGACCGTCACTGGCGCGACCAGCCCGGAACAGAGGACTGCTGGGGCCGCGCCCTGTGGGCCCTCGGCACCGCTGCGGCACGGGGGCCGACCCAGGGAATCCGTGAGGAGTCCTTTGCCCGGTTCGGCCGTAGCGCACAAGTGTCATCTCCGTGGCCGCACGCCATGGCGTTCGCCGCACTCGGTGCGGCGGAGATACTCGACAGGTGGCCCGGCCATTCCGGCGCGCTGACGCTCCTTGATGCAGCCGTCACGGTCATCGGCGAAACGCCAGCGGACGCAGCATGGCCGTGGCCAGCAGCAAGGCTCAGCTACGCGAACGGGGCCATCGCCGAGGCCGTCATCGTCGCGGGCTGGAAGCTGGGTCGTGACCCGGTTCTGCGCAGCGGCCTGCACATGCTGAAGTGGCTGCTCGCCGGCGAGACCCGAGACGGTCACCTGTCGCTGGTGCCGGTCGGCGGCTGGAGCGCGGGCGAGGCCCGGCCTGCGTTCGACCAGCAGCCGATCGAGGTGGCCGCGCTGGCGGATGCGTGCGCCCGCGCGGCAGCGGTCACTGAGGACAGCAGCTGGCTGGCAGGCGTCAGCATGAGCGTGGCCTGGTTCCTCGGGGACAACGATGCCAAGGTCCGGATGCTCGACGAGCAGACCGGCGGGGGCTGCGACGGACTGAGCGCCACCGGCCGTAATCGTAACCAGGGCGCCGAGTCAACCCTCGCGATGATCTCCGTGATGCAGCAGGGCCGCCGCCTGACCACGTCGCCACGATGAGCGACGCCAGCCTTGAGGGCGCGCTGCTGACCCGGACTCAGCACCGGCTCAGGCCCGATGCCGCTCGCACGGTCAGCCGCCTGTTCGTGCCCGGGCAGGAAACCCTGATCCGAGGGGGGTCGCGCGCGATGGCTGTCATCGACCGCGTCCTCAAGCTGAGCGAGCAGGAGGTAGAAACTGCCCTGGCCCGCACGCTGGCCCGGTTCTCCGGCCGGCATCGCGATCTGGCCCAGACCCTCGAGCAGAACTTCCGGCTCGTCGCACACCGGCTCGGCCCTGGGATCAGGGTCGGGGCATCCCGACGGCAGCTGATAGGAGCGTACTTCACTCAGGAGTACGCACTTGAGGCCGCGGCCCTGTTCAACCCGTCGATCGTGGAGCACCCCGACCAGAAGGGGTGTCTCCCTGGAGAAGTCCGCTTCGTCATGAGCCTGCGGGCAGTCGGGGAAGGCCACCTCTCGAGCATTGAGTTCAGGAGCGGCACCATAGGCGGCAAGTCCGGCATCCGCCTAGACCCGCCAGGGCGCTTCCTCGACACCGGCAGCCGCCGGCCCGTCTCCTACGATCGCGCAATCTTCGCCGACAAACTAGCCGAGCTCGGTCATGCGGACGAGAACGCGCGATTCCTCTGGACCCGGCTGCCGTCGCGCTTCACCGCCGCCGAGCTGGACGCCGCGCTCGCGGAACTCTCTGGACAGCACGTGACCCGTGAAGATCCCGCGGCGCTGGCCGACAGGGCGCGATGGCTGGTGGCCTCCACCTACTCGGTCGACTTCGGTGAAGACCATGCTCTGTCCGAGAGAGTGCTCTGGCCGGCGGGCCCGGCCGAGAGCCACGGCATGGAGGACGCGAGATTCGTTCGCTTCAACGACGGTGAAGGCCCGGTCTACTACGCGACCTACACGGCGTACGACGGCTCGCAGGTCGCGCCGCATCTGCTGGAAACCACCGACTTCCGGACATTCACCGTCTCCCCGCTTTCGGGGCCCGCGGCCAGGAACAAGGGCATGGCGCTGTTTCCCCGGCGGATCGCCGGGCGCTACGCCGCGCTCTCCCGCTGGGACAGGGAAAGCAACGCGATCGGCTACTCAGACGATGGCCATCGCTGGTCGGACGCCGTCACGGTCCAGGCACCAGCTCACCCGTGGGAACTGATCCAGCTGGGCAACTGCGGCTCGCCCATCGAGACCCCGGCGGGCTGGCTCGTCCTCACGCACGGCGTCGGGCCCATGCGCGAGTACGCCATCGGCGCCATCCTCCTCGACCTGGATGAGCCCGAGCACCTGATCGGCGCGCTACCCGAGCCGCTCCTGACAGCCGACGACTCAGAACGCGAAGGCTACGTTCCCAACGTCGTGTACTCCTGTGGCTCCATGCTGCACGACGCGACAATCGTGCTGCCCTATGGCTGCAGCGACTCGTCCGTGCGCATCGCCACTGTCAACCTCAGCCGGCTAATCGAACGGCTCACGCTCGGCTGAAAGCCCCGATAGCTAATACTCGAGAGGGATTCACATGCCTTTCCATGGGACCGCGCCCGCCGGGCGGCGGATAGCCCTGATCGCGCACGACAATAAGAAGCGCGACATGCTCGAATGGGCGGAATACAACCTGGATCTGCTCACCGGTCACGAGTTGTTCGCGACGGCGACGACCGGTCACCTGCTGGAGGAGCAGCTCGGACTCCCGGTCACCTGCTTTCGCAGCGGCCCTTACGGCGGTGACCAGCAGATCGGCGCCCGGATCGCGGAAGGCGACATCGATCTGCTGGTCTTCTTCTGGGATCCGCTGGAGCCGCATCCGCATGACCCCGACGTCAAGGCCCTGCTACGAGTCGCAGTCGTCTGCAATATCCCGGTTGCCTGCAACCGGGCAACCGCGGATTTCATCATCTCCTCGCCCCTGATCGGCCGCAGCCATGAGCACTGGGATCCCGCGTCCGACCAGGCCCGTCACAACCAGGCTGCCCTGACCGTGGTCCGCGCTGACTGACACGTCGCGCCTGCTGTGCCCCAAGCCCGGCCCTCGTGACCTTGCCTTTTGCCTTCGGCGGGCTGAGCGGCAGCCTTCCGCAGATTAGTCAGGCCCGGCGTCCCGCGCTATCCTGACTGTGAAGATGCCGCGCATTAGCGCCGCTCTAGACCCCTGGCGGGACCGCTCGTAGCGTTGTCACCACGAGCCAGGGTAAATCATGACCATTTCGGCGTGCTGAGAACTGAGCCTGCGCCTTCTCGGCGCGGATGGCCTCACAACCGCCGGGACCAGCGGTCTGGCCCGGCGGCCTGCGAGAACGCCAGTTGTCTCAGCCGGGTACGCGGCACCATTGCGGACATGTGCAGAGCGGGTCATGATGGCCGGCCGTGCACCTGCACCTCCGGTAACCCCGGGTAGCTAGCCGCCTCGGCGGCTGAAACTGGAACCTGTTTGCGACGTTACTCTAGTAGTGTAAAACTAGCAAATTACTTCCGAGATTGGATGAGGCCGTTGGCTGCGCCGAGCTGGACCTTCCTCACCAGCCACGCCCGGGTCCTGCTGTGCATCGCACACGACCCGGGCATCCGTCTGCGCGATATAGCGGCCAGGCTCGACATCACCGAACGCAGCGTCTACGGCATCGTCACGGATCTGACCCAGGCCGGCTACATCGTCAAGCAGAAGGACGGTCGCCGCAACCGTTACCAGATCCAGATGCACCTCCCGCTGCCAGAGCCCACCACCCGGGAGCGCACGCTGGGCGAGGTTCTGGCCCTGCTCACCGGCGACAAGGTCCCGCCCGGCACGACCGGGGAGGCACCGTAATCTCAATCCGGCCGGGCCAGGGTCCTCGCTGGTCAGCCTTGCGGGGCTGACCCTGTGCCAGATAGGGGAAGGCCGGGTTGCAGGGTGAGGACCCGCCGCAGGCGGGTTGCGGTCGCAGCCACTTCGGGCGAGTAAGCAAGCGGGTGGCGCGCGAGAGCGGCCAGCAGAGATCGCGCCGCCGTGTCCAGGGCCACGTCGTCGGTGCCGTCACAGGCGCGGGCCATCGCGCGCAGGGCCGGGGCGAACCGGCGGCCGGAGTCGGCATCATGCCACGCGCCGGAGCGGGTGAGCACCGCACCGACCGCCTCCCGGAGCTCACCAGCATCGGCCCGGACCTGGGGTGCCCCGGTGTGCCTGCTCGCGGGCCCCAGGCGTGCTCCGGCAGTCCGAGCGGGCGCGGCTGCGCCTGCCTTGCCGTGCTGGACAGCCCGCACCCCGGCTGCAGCAGCCTGAACAGTCGGGAAATCCGCGAGATTCCGCCGCAGTCCCGTGACCTGCAGCACCCGGCTGACCTGCGGCGAAACCGCAGCCAGGCGCAGGAAACCGCCCAGCAGCCTGGCCCGGCGCCCCGTGCTCACCAGCACCGCCAGCCCGCTGGCATCACAGAAACTCACCTTGGACAGGTCGATGACAAGCCGGCTGGAGCCGCGCTGGAGCAAGCTGAGCAGCTCCTCGCGCAGCGCCGGGGCGCTGGCAATGTCGAGCTCGCCTGCCAGCTCGGCGACGGTGATGCTGCCCGAGGTTCGGGCTGAAAGATCCAGGCTGGGATGGGACGTGGTTACAGAGTTCATGATGGTTTCTCCCATCAGATTGAGGCAGGGCAGCCTGCCTTACAGCTGCCGCGTGCGCCGTACATGCGCCCCGGCCCTGATTAGCTCACGAGCGTCCCCCTGGCGGCTGGCCGCCGAACCCGCGAGCAACGCCCTCCGACGGTCCACTCGCGGCTGGTGAGCTTAGATCTTGCAGCAGCTGCCATGCGGCTCACGACGAAAAGCATATCAGAGTTTCTGGAAAATAATTACTAGTTATGTGTTACGGCATAGAGTGGAGTGAGAGTCGCTGATCGGCCGAAGGCGGGGCAGCGGCCCTGAATCCGGCCCGCACTTCTTGGCCGCTGACCGGCGAAGGTCTAGGGTGCGTGGCCATGGCAGAGATCGTGCTGCGCGTCCGCCTCATTGGCGGCGAGCACCTGGATGTCATGTACGACGAGGCTGGAGCCGCTCAGGACGCGATCTTGGAGCGCATCATCTCGATCCTGGCGCAAGATAACGGCGTACTGCGCTGCAGGCACGGCGACCGGCTCATCGTGCTCTATGGCCGGGGCATCGCAACGGTCGAGGTGGCTCCTCGCGGCGCCGTCCTATGACGAGCCTCAGCCGCACCCGCGGAGGCTAAAGCCGTCGCGGCAGCTCCGGACATTAGGAGGCCGGGTTCTGCCGCGGGTCAGTTTTACCCTCTTCGCGGCGCTGGTCCTCGATCGCCGAAGCGACGTGCCGGACGCATACCTCGAACGCGAGCGCGTCATCCCGGTACATGCCGCGCAGCTTTTCCATGAACGCGAGCATGTGCTGCACGGTGCGTTCCGGCAAGCCCTGCACGCTCATAAACCTTCCGGCACCGGCTTCGGCGAAGCGGGGGATGGTCCCCGGCTGAATTCCGTAAAAGTCGCTCATGATTGACCTCCGGCGCGACAGGCACCGATCGGCAATCAACGCCCGCGAGCACTGCTGGAGCCGAACGAGCAGGGCAGCCGTCGCTGCGGGCGCTGGCACCCTGATCGTGTAGGAGCGGCAGCCGACAGGCCGTAGAACCGCGCGGCCGGGTTGTGACACCCGGCCGCGCGGTATTTACCGGGTCAGAGGGGATGGACCTGCTCGGCCTGCGGGCCCTTGCTGCCCTGGCCAGCGGTGAACTCGACCCGCTGGTTCTCTTCCAGGCTGCGGAATCCGTCGGCCTGAATGGCGGAGTGGTGGACGAACACGTCAGCGGTGCCGTCGTCAGGGGCGATGAAACCGTAGCCCTTGTCTGCGTTGAACCACTTCACGGTGCCTTGAGGCATGTACTACTCCAACTGTGACGGTCTTCGGGTTCACGGTATAGAGAACCCGGGTTGCTGCGACCGGGCACTTTTGAAGGCTCATGCCTCCGGAAGTGGTAAGACATCCATATTGCAGTCTTCGCGTATCCGTCATGCCCGCTGTCAGAATCCGCAGGCGCTGTGACACGTTCGCGAACTTCGACTAACAACCTACGTGCAGGCTAGCACGCCTTGAGCTGGCCGACGTCAACCGCCATCGAGGACACCATCGCCTGCCTTGCGCCTGCGCTCACTGAGCCGGGTCGGGCAGGGCCACCGCACGCCGCTGACCCAGCCGACGCGCTCGAACACCCGGATGAGCCCAGCTGACAGGTCGACCTGGCCGCGGTCAACACCGTGCCGGGCGCAGGCTGGATCGGAGTGGTGCATGTTGTGCCAGCTCTCCCCCAGCGACAGCACAGCCAGCGGCCACAGGTTGGTGGCACGGTCGTAGCGGCGGGTGGCAAACGGCCGGTTACCGAGCAGATGGCACAGCGAGTTCACACTCCAGGTCACGTGCTGCAGCAGGAAGGCGCGCACCAGCCCTCCCCACACCAGCGCCAGCACCGCAGCCTGCCAGGTGCCACCCAGCACCCACCCGACCCCCAGCGCCGGGTAGTCAAGGACTGCGTGCGGAAGTAGCGCTTGAGTGCGGAGATCCTGACCGGTCAGTGCGCTAAAGGATGTCGCGTCGCTGCAGCAGGATATAGACCGCCCAGCCAACGGGAATCGGCAGCCAGAAGGTCGCCACGCGGAACAGGAGGACTGCGGGCAGCGCCTCGTGCGCGGGTATTCCCACAGCCGTCAGCCCGGCCGCAAGAACGGCTTCGACGCCGCCGATCCCTCCGGGCGTCGGGGCAGCGGATCCAACGGCGTTGCCCGCCAGGTAGACCGTCGCGGCCGGCAGGATGGCCGGATGGGCGCCGACGGCGCGCAGCGCAGCGACGAACGCTACAAGGTAGGCGGCGGTGAGCAGGAGGTTGGCGCCCGCGCTGATCGCGAGCCGCAGCGGGTGGGCGATGGCGTCGAGCAGTCTAGGCCCGACACTGCGCAGGTGCGGCCATACGATTCCGGCTAGCCTGGCGCGGGTCTGCGGCACGGCTACCAGGATGATAATGACCGCGGCGATGGCGCCGAGGCCGATGAGCACGTTCATGCCGGGCGCGATCTTGAACCGGCTCAGCCCGGAACCGGTGAGCAGCGCGAAGACGATCAGCAGCAGCACTGTCGTGACGACGTTGACCACCTGTGACAAAGTGACCGCCGCCGCGATGGAGCCCTCGTCGACGTCTTGGCGGTGCAGATAGCGGGCGTTGACCGCCACGTGGCCGACGGTTGGCGGCATCGCCAGCCCGACGAACGCCGCGGACAGCTGGACGCCGAAGCCGCGGATGAGCGAGAGGCGCTTGGGCACGAACGCGGCCAGGTTCTCGGCGGCCGCCAGGTAGGTGACCGCCGAGGCGAGCACCGCCACCGCGAACCAGCCGGGATTGGCGTGACTCAGCGTGCCGAGGATGTCCGCGCCGGAGACCTGGCCGATCAGCAGGTAGGCCGCGACAGTCAGGGCGACCGCGCTGACGACGGTACGCCAGCGGAAGCGCTCGAGCCGCGCCGTCGGCACGGCGCTGCCGTGTCCGAATAGCTCGTCCCGGACTTGGTTCATGGCTCCTTGGTTGGCGCGCATCGCCCGCCATCCCCAGGGTGCCAGGGCGACCGGTTGCAAGACAGCCGCGACGGCCCTGTCGTCGATGCTCCCGTACCCGTCCCGCAGTGCGTGGATGGCGCCGGGCGGCCCGACTGCCTGGGCCACGGTGACCAGGGCCTGGGCCAGGTCAAGGCGGCGGGCCAGTTCACTCGCGGCGGGCACCGCCGCGTCGAGCGAGCGGAAACCCGCCGACTTCTCCGACACGAACAGGTTCTCCGCCCGCAGGTCGCGGTGGGCGATGCCCGTCTGGTGCAGAGCGCGCAGCGAGGCGAACAACGATGCAGCGGCGGGGACGGTCACGGTGCTGTCGAGCTGAGCCCCGGACGGCACGGTGGTCAGGAGCACCAGCGTCTCGCCGGGCATCTGGCGCAGGAGCAGTACCGAGGGGCACGGCACGCTGGCCTGCCGCGCCAGAGTGCAGGCAAGCGCGAGCTGCTCGAGCTGTGCGCGTGAGCCCATCGCGATGTGGCCCGCGGCCGCGGGCTGCAGCCGTATCAGCGCCCACAGCCGGCGCAGCAGGCCCGATCCCCGGGTGTCACGGCCGTACATGCGCACCTGAACCCGGGTGCCATCGTTCAGTGTGCCTTCCAACCGCGCGCGGCGGTCCGGCGCCAGCTCGCGGACTGCCGCGCCCTCACTCCTGAGCCAGGCCAGGAGTTCGGCCGGGCCCGGCAGGACCGACGCCGCGCCGAGCAGCCACCGAACCAGCCACCCGGCCCCCAGCCCGCCGAAGAGCACGATCACCGCGGCGAAAGGAGTCAGTGTGTCCACGGCCAGGCCGCTGAGCAGCAACGCCGCAACCGCGTATGGCCACAAGCGCGACCAGTGCGAACGCCGGGTCAGGTCGGTCCCGACCACGAACGCGACGAACGCGGTGTCCACCACGAAGATCGAGGGATTGCTGCCGTGGAGTACGGCCCGTTCGACCGCGCCGTTTTCGGCCCGCCAGACGGCCGTCGCCGCAACGGCCGCCGCGGCACCGGTGAACCCAGCGGCAGCCGCGTTGCGCACCTCCCGCCACTGGCCGCGGACCAGCACCACCAGGGCGACCACCGCCAGGACGAAACACGCAACGCCCGACACCACCTCGGCCGCGAAGGACAGCCAGCGAGGGATGTGCTGGAGCCAGGTCGACACGTCGTCGGCCAGCTCCGTGCTGCCGAGCGGAACTGTCCGGATAGAGCCGAGCACCACCGCGACAACCGCGAGCGAGACCACCGCGAACAGCAAGTCGGCCGGGCGGCGCACCCGGCCGGAGCCCTCCGCTGCGCCAGCCGGAAGCATCTCGTCGGGCCCAGCCGTTAGCATCCCGTCGGGCCCGGCCTCCTTGACGCTGGGACCGGTCCGGCGGGCCGGCTCGCTCGCTCTGCCCGTCACCACGACATCCGGCTACCCGGCGTAACGCCCATCACTCCACTCACTTCACCTCGGCGCCCTCAGATCACACCAGATCTGCCGGTTGTTTGCGCTGAGTCCAGACGACAGGCGTGCCAGGCCACCGTAGCTGCCCGCTGACCGGCCGGCGCGGACGCCGGGCCGGCCGCAGGTCGCCATTGCCGACTCGGGCGTAGTCTCGTAGTTCACGTTGGTAATTTGCCGTCGGGTCGAGCCCCCGCCTGGCTGCTCTGGGAGGAGGGCAGCCCCGTGGTGCGCGTCGAGTCGGCGTCGTATGTGTTTATGCCCGCGTCGCCGCGCTGCCGGCACGGCTGGGCAACCTCGGCCCGGCTCGTCCTTGATCGGGTTTCACGCTGGTGGACCTGCGGATGACTACCCGTCGGTCCGAGATTGTGTGGGGGCTGGTTGCCGCGCATGCTGGCGCGCAGGGCCAGCGGGTGTCGGTGGCTGACGTGTGCGCGGTCGCCGTCTCGTCAGCGCAGGTCAGCGGGGCCTGGGTGACCACTGCCGGCCGTGGGGGACCGGACTTCCTTATGTGCGTGACAGATCCAGTGTGCGAGCACCTCGCCGAGCTCCAGCTAGTACTGGGTGAGGGACCGTGCCACGACGTGCTGGCCAGCGCGGCGCCGGTGCTGGCGTCTGACCTCGATGATAAGGAGTGGGGGCGCCGGTGGCCGGGGTTCGCAGCGGAGGCACGCCGGCTCGGCGCCGCGGCTGTTTTCGCGTTCCCGCTGGTCATTGGGGCGATCCGTGCCGGGGCGATGGGCCTGTACCGAACCTCACCCGGCCCGCTGTCGAGCGCGCGTATCGGGGATGGCCTCATCCTCGCCGACGCGGCCACGCTGCTTCTGCTCGACGGCGCGCACGATGGTACGGACGGGGCAGCTGGCGAGGCGGCAACCGCCGTGCAGGCGCCTGACCTGGCGCTGCACCGAGCTGAGATCGACCAGGCCACCGGCATGCTCACCGGACAGCTCGGCGTCAGCGCCGCTGAGGCGTTTGTCCGGCTCCGGGCTTACGCTTATGCGCAGGACCGTCGGCTCGCCGACGTGGCCAGTGACATCGTCGCCCGGCGCCTGCGGTTGGATCCCGACGCGGTGCAGGACGGCGAGCCATGACACGCCCGCTGTGCCAGATCAGCCGGTCAGCTATCTTCCTGCCGCGGCGAGAGGGTGACTCAGATGGACGCCGAACCGCTTTCCGACACCTTCGTCGAACTGGCCGACACCATGGTCGCCGATTTCGACGTTATAGATTTCCTGCACATGCTCGCCGACCGCAGCGTCGCGCTGCTGCCCGCGTCCGCGGCTGGGGTGGTGCTCGCCGACCCGCTCGGTGAGGTGCGGGTGGTGGCGGCCTCCACCGAGGCAGCCGGGCTGATGGAGCTGTTCCAGCTCCAGAACGACCAGGGCCCGTGCCTGGACTGCTTCCGCTCCGGGAAGCCCGTTACCGCCGCCGATCTGACCAAGCCGGGCCACCAATGGCCGCGGTTCGCCGCCGCCGCCGTGCTGGCCGGGTTCCGCGGCGTCGAGGCACTGCCGATGCGGCTGCGGGATCAGTGCATCGGCGCGCTGAACCTGTTCTTCTCCGAGCCGTGCCCGCTCGATCCCGCGGGCTTGCGCATCGGTCAGGCTCTCGCCGACGTCGCCACGATCGGGCTGCTGCAGGAGCGGAACGTGCGCCGCAGCGAGACCGCCGCCGAGCAGCTCCAGGCCGCGCTGAACAGCCGGGTGGTCATCGAGCAGGCTAAAGGCAAACTGGCCGAGCGCCTCAGCATCGACATGGACCAGGCCTTCGGGCTCCTGCGCGATTACGCCAGGAACAACAACCTGCGGCTTACCGACGTCGCCCGCCGCTTCGTCGACAGCGCCACCGCGGACTTCCCGCCCCCAGCACGGGACCAGCACCGAGCGCAGAAATGAGACGCGCCGCCGCCCTGGCGCGTCCGGGCGAGCGGCTCGGCCCTGGGTGTCCCGCAGCCGGTATAGGACGGGATAGGAGTAGCGGTGCACGGCGCGACGGCGATCCCATTCGTGCTCGCTGGTTTGCCCTCCGCCAGTGAGGGGAGTTCGGCAAGTGTCGCTCACGGCTGCGGCGCCGCCAGCCAGCCAAGCAGCGGGGAACGGGAGGGGATACGCCGTGATTCGCAAGGCGTCGTGGTTGCTGATTCCGCTAGCCGCAGGACTCGTCCTTGCCTCCCAGCGCCAGGACATCGCCCGGTACCTCAAAATCAGGCAGATGTCAGCTGGCAACGGCCACCCCGAGAACGTGCCAGCGGGAGGATCGCGCGCCTATGCGCAGCCGGGCAACGGCTCCCAGGATGGCGCCGGGGACTTTGATTCTGCAAGCCGGGGAGGCCCAGCGCAGGGGCAGTAACCTGACCGCCCGCACGCGTCGCGGCCGCCGGCTCTAACCGCTTGTCCCGGCAAGGCTCAGCCCTTAGCCGGCAAACCCCGGGTCGCCTCACGGGGCCGTAAGGCCAGGCGGGAGGACAGCGACAGGAAGGTGGTCATGAACTCGCCGGCGCTGGATATGCGCCGTTGTCTCACGACCGCCACCCACCTCAAACCAGGTCAGCAGCCCGGTGACGGACAGGAGCCTGAGCACGGAGCCGTGCGGGCCCGCCAGGGTAAAAGTGCCGCCCCGGGCCCTGATCTCCGCGCACTGCCTGACAAGCACGCCGGCACAGCCACAGTCGATAAACGCCAGGCCGGTAAGGTCAACGACACAGCGAGCCTGCTCCGGCCACCGGATACCACTGAGATGTGCCCGCAGGACAGGAAGACTCACGACATCCAGCTCGCCGCGCAGGCTTACCACGATCACGCCGTCGCGCTCGCGGACTGACACCTCCGCAAGCGGAACCCGCCGACGGCGACGGGGAATCACGCAGACCACCTGCTTCACTTCAAACCGGCAAGTGCCGCCGAGGTCCAGAGCAGCTGGATCGCAATCTCGCTTACGCACCAGAACAACCCCGTGCGATAGTCCGCAGGTTACGCCGAGTTCGCACCGGCAACAAGCGCTCGGCAGTCCACGAACCAGGCTTCCTGGCATCCTCGACGTCTGGCAGGAACCTGGCGCGCACCCGCGAGCCTGGCAGCCGGTGTGCTCTGGAGTCGGGGGTTTGGATGCGCTGTGGCTGGGTAACAGCCAGGGTTCTGCTGGCCGGGCGCGGTCGGGTCGGCCTGGCGGCCGCGGCCATCGACAGGCTCCGCGACGCGGCACCAGCCCGCGACAACTAGAACCCAGGACGCGGTTTCAGCGCCAAGGTCAGCGCCGATCTCGAATTGGGCTGCCTTTCCCGGCGCGGCCCGCGCGAGCTACGCAGGGAAGCCGGCGCGAAGGCGTCGCTGACGTGGCCTATCCCGAGGAGGCATCCCATGACCGATCCCGAAGCATCCCGGCACATCGAAGTCGAGGACGCCGATCGTGTAGTTGCCGACGCCGAGGTGTCGGCTCCGCCCGAGCCCGGGGGGACCGCCCGGGCAACGCTGCGCCCCAGATCCGGCCACATCGCACCCGGCAGCCGCGCGAGCCTGGTCGATGCCGTCATGGACCTGCCCGAAGTCCAGGAGAGTTCCCGTCTGGAGGCCGCCATCCCCCTCGGTGACAGCGAATCGCTGGAGCGGCTGCGCCAGCGGTCCGACGACGTCACCGCTCGTCCGGCCGGGTCCACCGCGCTGGTGGACGCCAAGGTGCCGCCAGCGGACCGTTCCCGAGCCGGCCAGAAGCCTGACAGCGAATCATCTGCCGGTAATTGAGCAGGGTCGTTGCGCTGGCGGCCCGCTGCGGATCATGACCAGATCCAGCTAAATCGTGATAAATATCTACAGATCAGTCTGGGATCGGTTCGGTCAGCGGCGAGCATGGAGGAACGATGCGCTTCCCCGGTCGGGGCGTCATCCTGACGGCTGTCGCAGCCGTCGGCATGGCCGCAGGGTATGGCCCCGCTTTCGCGGCCCAGGCGGGGCCGACGGCCATTGCGGCCCCAGCGCCGCCTGCATGGCAGGAGATGACGCTGCCAGCTGTGCCCGGATCGTCTTCGCTGTCGCAGGTGGCCGCCGTGAGCTCACAGGACGCGTGGGCGGTTGGCTGGTCGTCTCCGCCGAAAAGCACCCCTGAGCCGCTCATCCTGCACTGGAACGGCAACGCATGGTCGCTGGCGAGCACGGGCGGGATCCCCGCGGGCGTCAACCTGACCAGCGTGGTGGCGTCTGCCGCCGGTGACGTCTGGATCGCGGGACAGGATGACGGCTCCAAGTTCATCTTCCGCCTGAGCGGCTCGCAGTGGGTGAGCGTGCCCCTTCCTGCCGGGCTACGCCTGCCGTCGCTCGCCGCTGCGCCGGGAGGGCAGATCTGGGCCTACGGAGGGTTGAGCATGAGTGTGTTCTTCCGGTGGACAGGGACGGCCTGGCAGGCCTACCAGACCGGGGCGAGCAACTCCGACTTCATGGGCGGGCTGAGTTTCGCGAGCGGCACTGACGGATGGGCGGTAGGCAGCTCCAACACCGCCCTGTACAACACGTCGCCTGTGGTGCTGCACTGGAACGGGACGACGTGGCGCTCCGCATCGCCGCCGCCGCTGCCCGGCGCCGCCAGCCGCGGCGGGGGCCTCGACTCTGTCCTGGACACCCCGTCGAGCGGGCTGTGGGCGACTGGATCCTGGGAGGGCACTCACGCCCCGTATGTCACGGACCATAACTGGCTGGTCCACTACAACGGGAAGTCGTGGGCCACGGTCGCAGTACCCGCCGCCTTCCAGCCGAAGAAATACGGCATAGGCAACATGTCGGCCGGCGAGTCCGGCCAGCCGCAGTGGATCGGCGTCAGCCTGTACAGCAGCAACAACAGCACGTCAGCGTACCTGTACGACTCGGGCGGCACGTGGACAGTCTCCCAGGGACCCACGGCCGGCCGAATTGAATTTGGCATGGAGGTGTCCGGCGTTCCCGGCAGCAATGGCACCTGGGCGGTCGGTGAGCAGACGACCGGAGGCACATCCAGCGCTCCTGATCTCGGGATGCGCATCGAGTACGCGCCCTGATTCCTCGTACCGGGCCATCCGAAGGGCGCTACATGAAACTTGGCCGAATCGCCGCAGGGGCGGCTGCCAGCATAATAGCGGCTGCCGCCATTGGAGTTGGCGGCACGGGCACAGCCTCGGCAGCGACACAATTTGCCTATCTCTGCATTTTGGACCAGAGTGCCAACACCATTTGCGCGTACGGGCATGGGCCGAATGCGATCGGGATGATTCCCGAGACGGGCAGCACGACTAACTGGTACTACCCGGGCATCGGCGGTTCCGGGACAATCCAGCAGGTCAATACCCACTTGTGCATGCAGCTAGACCACAACGCCGGGAACATCGTCATCGAGGCCGCATGCAACCCAAATGCCACCTACCAGCAGTGGACAAACTTTGCAGACCTGAACACCCCCATGACGTTCATAAGCGTGTGGGACCCTTCCCTGTGCCTGACATACGACCAGTCCGGGAAGATCCTCAAGGTCGGGGGGTGCAGTAATCTCAGCGAGGACCCCATATGGTATCAAGCTTTCTTTACCGCCTGACCGTCATGATCTCTGCTATCAAGACTTCTTCTCAGAAGTCATAGCCTGAGGGCAAGATGCCGCCCCGTCAGCTTTCGCGGGTCAAGAACCCGTCCTTGTCGTCGCCGCCTGAAAAATTCGGGCGTCGTTGACAGCCCTGGCGGAACATTCCCGCTGGCAGCACGCAGCCCGGCCGCGGGCACGTGATTCGGGGCAGGCTCCCGGCGGGCTGACCGGACTTCCGGGAGAATTCCGGTTTCGTTCGAGGCGCCATTGGCATACATCCTGACTGAGCGAACTTCAGCCTCGAAGGCATCGGGCGGTGCAACGGCTCCATTACCGTGCTGCAAGGCTGTAATCTCAATCAGCAGATCATCAACGACACCAAAGGAACCGGCACGGTCGTGCAGCTGGTGTACGACTACAGCAAATACGGGAACACGTACTGCGTCGGCAACGGAAGCAGCGCACTGGCGATCCTCGGGGGCTGTAACTCCGTGAACAACGGCCTGGGCGGAAGCGACGGGACCGTGTTCGTGCTCACCTCGAGCAACGAACTGCTCAGCAACTACTGGACTACCGGCGACGGCGTGATCCAGTGCCTGGAAGCGGGCAGCAGCGGCAACGGTGCCAACGTGTGGCTGAATCAGGACCAGCCCTGCACCACGTGGGACGTCGAATGAATCCGAGTCCGATACAGCCCTCGGACCGCAACCGCCGCTGCAGCCTGGCAGCGCAGGCGAACGGGAACATGGCCGGGCGGCACCTGGAGCTGCCGTACTTCCCGCTGCACAATGAGGGGAGAGAACTGGACCCGGCGTCGCGTGACGGAAAGCGTGGTTCCTGATGTCCTTCGTAACCGCTTCCGCGCCGTCGAGCGGCGGATTTGGGTCATCGTTCACCTGGCTCTGGATTCTTATCGGTGCTGTTGTTCTCGTCAGCATCGTCGTTCTGGCACTGGTCAGACGCCGTGTCGGGCGGTATGTCGGACGCGGCTCCGTGGTCATCGGCGGCTGGCTTTCCGGTGCCATCGACGCGAGCGAAAAGGGATCGGCCCTCCACCGGGAGATCAACGCGGCTCTGCGGGCAGAAGGGCTGGCCGCTGAGGCCAGCGACGGCCGCTGGCCCGACATTCAGCACCGTTCCAGTGACCTTGCCCGGGAGCTGGAACGGCTGCGAGCGACGGCCCCCGAATCGGAAGACCGGGCCCGGGTTGCCGACGCGCTCGAGATTCTGCAGTCACTGCGCTCAGCCATGGACGACCAGAACGCTTCAGGCGGCGCCTATGCAGGCCAGACCCAGATCATCCAGGCCAGGCTGGATGCGTTCGAGGGGTCGTTGCACAGGCTCCGCTCTCGCCAGCCGCACCTCTGGTGAGGCGGGGCTTCGCGTTGAATTACTCGGCTGCCAAAATGGCCGTACTCCTCGCACAATCATCGCCATCGAAGGCAGTCAGCAGCTCCGGCAGCTGGTCCACGAGACGAGCAGCGATGTCATGCAGCACCCTGGCCGCGCCGGCCTAGTATGCATCTCGACGGGGCCAGGGACGAAGCGCTACCCTGGCCGCTCGAGGGCATGGGTTAGTAGCGGGTGTTCCCCTATGGTGTTATAAGCCGATCACCCGGATCAGGGTGGCTCGTGCACACAGCCACACCTCGTTGGAGTTCTGGGTGACAGTCGAAGGCAGGAAAGCCGACAGCAATCGCGGCCACGAGCAGGAGCGGCCCGCCGAACCGGCTGGACAGCGCAGTCAGAGCGCGCTCGATCGCAAGCGTGCCGCAGCGGCGCGCAGCAAGAGCAAGCGCGACCGTAGGCGTGCCTTGGCGGCCTACCGGCGTCAGCTGGCCAAGCGCCGCAGGCGGCGTCAGCTGCTGATTGCGATTGCGGTGGTGCTCGCGGCCGGGCTTGGTGTCACCGGGTTCATTTATGCGAACCTGCCACCCTCCATCGCGGTCTCTGGAGCATTCGGCACGAAGCCAGCGGTCACGATTCCCAAGATCAACCCGCCAGCCAGCCTGCAGGTGCACCAGCTGATCAGCGGGCACGGCGCGCCCGTAGCCAAGGGTGACTTGGCCGTTGCAGATCTCACCGCATACAGCTGGAGCGGTACAACAAGTAAGAAGATCAGCGCGTTGTCCACCGGCCAGCCGCAGCCACTGAGCGTTGGGTCCACCCTCCCTGGGCTTGACAAGAGCCTGGAAGGCAGCCGGGCCGGCAGCAGGCTGCTGATCACCATCCCGCCGAAGGACGGCTTCGGATCCAGCGGAAACAGCCAGGTTGGGGTCTCCGGCAAAGACACCCTGGTGCTCGTTGTGGACGTGCTTGGCTCATACCAGAAGACCGCCGGCGCGCACGGCACACATGAGGTGGTCAATGGGACGGGGCTGCCAACGGTCGGCACCTCATCCCCCGGCACCGCCCCGCCGGTCCACATACCTCAAACTTCGCCACCGGCCACGCTGCAGTCCCAAACCCTCATCCAGGGTTCGGGGCCCGTTGTGAAAAAGGGCAAGCTGCTTGTTGCGCAATATGAGGGTGTGATCTGGCGCACCGGCGGGGTCTTCGACTCTAGCTGGAAGCGCGGCGTGCCGGCTGGTTTCCAGATTGGCGCCGGGCAGGTCATCAAGGGGTGGGACGACAGCCTTGTGGGCAAGCGCGTCGGCAGCCGGGTGCTGCTCGTGGTGCCGCCCGCCGACGGCTACGGCACACAAGGTAACTCAGAAGCCGGGATCAAGGGCACCGACACCCTGGTCTTCGTCGTTGACATCCTCGGCACCTACTGAGCCCGCTCTTCGCTATCCGCCGACGATGGCGCGCAACTTAGCCGCGCTGTGGCCCGGTTTGCACTCAACTATCTGCGCAGTGGCCTGAAGCCCGCGCGGACCTACAGCTGACCTGTGGCGCATCGCTGCAGCTCACAGGCCAGGCATAGTTGTGGCACTCCACAAGGCCAGATCCAAATAATCGAGCCCCGCAGGCTCTGGGGATTACTTGAGTTCGATGCGGATCGCGTGGTAGCGGCGCTGGTCGATGTTCTCCACCGAGTGCGGACCCTCGGGCTTCATCCAGCGCACCCGCATGCCGGGCTGGGACCGAGAGAGCGCCTCGGACTCAAGCCGCAGTTCGCCGCCGTCGTAGTACCTGATCCGGGCCGGCTCATCGACGATCATCACGCCGGGCGCCTGGTGCGTGTGCTCCGGTTCGCACGCTCCCGGCTCGATCACCACCTCCAGCACCCGCACCCGGTCGTTGTCCAGCAGGACGCGATGTGAGGCCGGCGCGGCCTGCAGCGCGTCCATCGTCTGCGGCCATGGCCACGGCTGCCGGGTCGTCATGCCGCTGACCACTGCCCAGCCAAGGCGGCGGTGATGTCGGCCCGCCGGTGGGTCTCGGCGGCCAGCAGGCCGACCACGAGCGCGAAGCTCACGTCATCTCGCCCCCGGACCTTGTCCAGGAACGCCTGGTAGGCGGCGATGATGATATCCAGGCGCTGCAGCGCATAGGTGGTGATGGCGCGCGGGTCTGAGCAGTCCGGGATGGCGAACTCGATGTCACCAGGTGCGCGGTCGATCAGCTGCCGGGGATCGGCGGTGATGGCGCCGCCGAGATCGCCGATCCACTCGGCGAGGCGAGCGGCCGAGGCGCGCGCGTGTCCGGCGACTTCGGGAAGCTCGTCGCTGAGCAGGTAGATCGCCAGGCCTTCCAGCCGGTTGGCCACCGCGTCCGCCCACAAGGCAGCCACGATGTTGTAGCAGTAGAAGCTGTCAAGCGCGTCGATCACGTCCTGGGTGCCCAGGTCCGGGCCGGTCATGGTCTGTCCTTTCCGCTCGCCGACGTGCCGTGCTCGCTGGCAGTGCGGCCGCTTTGGTCATGGCGGCGGACGGTTTCGGGGTTGTCGAGACGCCGCAGTGCGTCGTCCCATCCGATGGGCAGGGCCGTGGCTTGGGCGGTCCAGGTGACGAAGCTTGAGCCCGCCATCCGCGGCCGGAACCGCTTCATGATCTCCCGGTGCGGGTGGCGGCCGACTGCGGCTGTCAGTGAGGCCTGATCCTGCCAGGCCGACAAGGTCCAGAACGTCCGGCGCGCCGGACTGGCGATCAGGGACACCCCAAGCATGCCGGGCGAGCCCAGCATCTGCCGCCTGATCCGCAACGCGGCCGCCAGAAACGACGGGACGTCGCGCAGCCGGCGCAGCTCAAGACGAGAGGCCATGACCGTGACGGATCCGTCGTGCGGTGGCGGGGGTTTCGGGGTGATCCAGGGAAGGGTCGGCATGGGTGGTGGGCCTCCTCGGGGGCGCGGGGATGTTGGTTTGGGTGCGGCGGGTGAGGGAGCTGACGGTCACGCCGGCCAGGATGAGCAGCCCGCCGCCGATCATGTCCGGGGTTATGCGCTCGCCCAGGAGGGCGGCCGCGCCGGCCACACTGACCACCGGCTCGAGGTAGAGCAGCAAGCTGATGCGGGCCGTGCCGCCCGAGAGCACGGCCAGGTTCCACAGCAGCATTCCGGCTACTGTGCTGCCAAGGGCCAGGAAGGCCAGTTCGCCCCACACCGCCGGGGGCAGGTGGGCCAGTTGGGGTGCCGAAAGCATCCCGGCGAAGGCCAAGTAGGGGAGCGCGCCCACGACCGTGGAGGCGGCGGTGGCCGCCACCGCTCCATAAGCTTGGCTGAGCGGGCGGAGCACGATCGTGTAGGCGCCGAACGCCAGCGTCCCGGCCAGCACCAGCCCGGCCCCAGCGAGCGCCTGGCTCCCGCCCACTCCGGTCAGCGCCGTCGGCCTGGCTAGCACGGCAACACCGCCTAGTGCGACGGCGCTGCCCAGCCAGGCCGTGGCGCCCGCGCGTTCGGCGTTGAACAGCTTTCCCAAGATCATGACCCAGACCGGCTCGGTCGCCAGCAGCAGGCCGGCTGTGGAGGCGGGCAGCCATTGCAGCCCGATGGTGACCGCCAGGTTGTAGCCGATCAGCCCGAGGGTGCCAGCGGCCAGGAGCCGGCCGAAGGAGCGCCACCTCAGCCGGCGGAGCACCGGCACGGCCCAGGGCAGCAGCACCAGCGCCGCCACGCTCAGCCGGAGCAGCAACAGCGGCAGCGGGGCGAGGTAGGCGACGGCGGCCCGGGTGGCTACTGGCGCCAGCCCCCACAGGCTGACGGCCACCCCGCCCGCGGCCATCGGCCATGATCCGCCCCGGGCAGGACCCGCCGCAGGCTGGGGCGGGCCTGCCGCGGGGCTGCCGACGCTAATGCTGGACTCGGTCATGTCCCTCCTTTCCTGTCATGCGCTGGCGGGATTGATGCGGTGCCGCTCGTCGGCGCCCTGCCCGTCGGCAGCGCGACCGGGCGTATCGGGTTCCTCGATGGTGATTCCTTTCTCGGTGGTGTAAGGCTGGCGCGGGGGGCGTGATAGTGCCAGGCAACGGGCTGGCAGAGTCCTGGCAAAGTTGGTGCTGGCGTCGCGTGTCGGTAAATTGTGCGGTGAGCAAGGTGAAGTGCGCGTTTGTCCCGATGCCGTGCGGAAGGGGCGGGCGATCGATCCGACGCAGCTGGTGCGGCGGACCCTCGGAGGGGTGTTGCGCCGGCACCGGCTGGCGGCCGGGATGACGCAGGAGGAGCTGGCGGCCCGGTCGGGTGTGAGCGTGCGGGCGATCGGGGATTTGGAGCGGGACCGGTCCGCCCGGCCTTATCTGCGGTCGGTTCGCTTGCTGGCCGGGGCGCTGGAGTTGACCGACGCGCAGCACGGCGAGCTGAATGCCCTGGCCCGCGGGAGCGAGTGCGCCGGGACCGGGCTGACCGGGCCGAGCCAACTGCCGGCCGTGGCGGCCCAGTTCGTGGGGCGAGAGCGGGAGCTGAAGAAGCTGGATGAGCTCCTCGACCGGGCCAGCCAGCAGACCGCAGGCGCGACAGTTGTTATCGCGGCGATCGGGGGCACCGCGGGGGTCGGGAAGACCGCGCTGGCGGTGCACTGGGCGCGCCGGGTCAGCGCGAGGTTCCCGGACGGGCAGCTGTATGCCGACCTGCGCGCGTTCGGGCCGTCGGGCCCGTCGCTGGCGGTCGCGGAGGCGGTCGGCGGGTTCCTGGCCGCCCTGGGAGCGGTACCGGAGAGCTGGCCGCCCGGACTTGACGCCCGGGCGGGCCTGTATCGCAGCATTGTTGCGGGCAAGCGGCTGCTGATCGTGCTGGATAATGCGCGGGACGCAGAGCAGGTACGCGCGCTGCTGCCCGGCGCGCCTGGATGCCTGGTGGTGATAACCAGCCGTGCGTCGCTGGGCGGGCTCGCCGTCAGCGAAGGCGCTCACCTGCTCACCCTCGATGTCCTTTCGCAGGATGAGGCCTCGCGGCTGCTGGCCGGCCGACTGGGCGCGGACCGGGTGGCAGCCGAACCAGGCGCGGTGGGCGAGCTGATCGGGCTCAGCGCCCGGCTTCCGCTGGCGCTGGCGATAGTCTGCGCCCGGGCCGCGGACCGGCCCGAGTTCTCGCTGGCCGGGCTGGCCGCCGAGCTGCGCGACGAGCCGGGCCGGCTCGACGGGCTGGATGCCGGGGATCTGGCTAGCAGCGCGCGCGGGGTGTTCTCCTGGTCCTATGAGCAGCTCAGCCCGGCTGGGGCGCGGCAGTTCCGGCTGCTAGGCCTGCATCCGGGTACCGATTTCACCGTGCGCGCCGCCGCCAGCCTGGCCGGGACCACGCCAGCGAGGGCCCGCCGCCTGCTGGTGGAACTGGCCCGCGCCGGACTGCTCACCGAGCAGGCCCCGGGCCGGTTCGGCTACCATGACCTGCTGCACGCCTACGCCATCGAACTGGCCGCCACTACCGGATCTGCTGCGGCCCGCCCGGCGGCGCTGGGCCGACTGCTCGATTACTATCTGCACACCGCCACGGCGGCCGCCCGGCTGCTGAACCCGATGCGGCGCGGGACCGGCCTGGCCGCGCCGAGGTCCGGCGTGACACCGGATGACCTGGCCGATCACGGGCAGGCTCTGGCCTGGCTGGACGCCGAGCACCGTGCGCTGGTCGCGGCCGTCACCCTGGCCGCCGGTCACGGCTTCGATGCCTGCGCCTGGCAGCTTGCCTTCAGCCTGGAGACCTTCTTCCACCGCCGCAGCCAGTGGCACGACTGGGCCGCCACCCAGCGCACCGCCCTGGCAGCCGCGCGCCGCCTGGGCGACCGGCACGCCCAGGCCATCGCCTATTGCGGCATCGCCAGCGCCCAGACTCAGGCCGGCCGCCCTGATGAGGCACTCACGTACCTGGACCGCGCGCTTCAGCTGCTGCAGGAGACAGGCGATATCCCCGGGCAGGCACGGGCCCACCTGTACGCCGGCTGGGCGCTGGAATCCCAGGGCCGCTACAGTGAGGCGCTCGCCCGTAACCGGCTCGGCCTGCGGCTGGCCCGGACCGCGGGCCCGCTGGCAAAGCCGGAGCTGGCCGACGGGCTCAACAATGTCGGCTGGATGCTGGCCTGGCTTGGCCGTTACCGGCAGGCCCTGACCTACTGTCAGCAGGCGGTCGCATTCGACCAGCAGGGCGGCCATAGGCACGCCCTGCCGACCGCGCTGGACAGCCTGGCTTACGTCTACCGGCACCTCGGCCGCCATGCTGAGGCCGCCGACTGCTACCGGCGCGCGGTGCAATTGTTCGACGACCTGGGTCATACCTACCACAAGGCCGTGACGCTGGCATACGCCGGTGATGCGCACCGCGACGGCGGCGACCTGGCCGCCGCCCAGCAGGCCTGGACACAGGCCCTGGTCATCCTCGATGACCTGCACCACCCCGACGGCGATACGGTCCGAGCTAAGCTCGCCCACGTGCCATCTCCACGACCGGGCCAAGGCACCTGACCGACTACCTGCTGCATCCGCACCAGCCGCTTGCACAGGTCATCGCCGATCTCAGGCACCCGCAGACGTTCGGCCGCCGGCTTAGTGGGCGCGACTGGCGGGCACACCAGATGGCGCGCCCCGGCAACCCCGGGCCCGCTGCGGGCGCGGCGCTACCATCGCAGCGTGAAATTCAGCATCACCCTGGGCGCCGCCGGCGACGGCCGGGACCCGGCCGGGCTGGCCGCCCTCGCCGAAGCCGAAGGATGGGACGCGTTCTTCCTGGAGGACTACCTGTCCTACCGGGGGCTGCCCACTTACGACCCATGGGTCTGCCTGGCAGCCGTCGCCGCAGCAACCACCCGGATCCGCCTGGGTACCACCGTGACCCCGCTGCCCCGCCGTCAGCCGTGGGAGCTGGCCGCCCAGACAGTGGCCGTTGATCACCTGTCCAGCGGCCGGCTGATCCTCGGCGTCGGATCCGGGGCCGCCGGCGATCCGGCGATCACCACGGCCGGCACGCCCCCGACCGCACCCCAGCGGGCGGCCCAGCTCGACGAGGGCCTGCAAGTCCTGACCGCCCTGTGGACCGGGACAGCAGTCCACCATCACGGGCGCTATTACCGCATCGACGGGCTGCATCTGCCCGCCACGCCCGTGCAGCAGCCCAGAATCCCCATCTGGGCCGGCGGCGACCTGCGCCAGCCCGCAGTCCGCCATCGGCTGACCCAATGGGACGGCGCCTGCGTCTACCGGGAGCGAGCCCTGGACCCCGCCGATGCCCGCGACATCGCCGCCCTCATCCACGCAACCGGGCGCGACGTAGCCGGGTACGACATCAAAGTCAGCGGGAACCCAGACCAGCTCGCTGACTTCGCCGTCGCCGGAGCCACCTGGTGGGGACGCTGGATACCGCCAGGCCACCCCGACGAAGCCCGCAAGATCATCACAGCCGGACCTCCAGGACAGCCGGCCCGCTGACGAACGTCACGCAACCACTGCCACACCGTCAACCAGCAAACCCAACCTGACGCGGCACTAGGATCCTCGGTCCGCGACCCCCGCGCCGCCCCACCCGGTCAGTGTCCGCTCCTGGCGACCACGGGATCGCGTTCCTGGACCTGGCCGAGACTCGCCCCTGCGCGGCGCGGCGACATCAGAATCCGATGCCGACCATGAGCCCGGGTCCAGCAGGCCCGGCGCGGCGCTATCGAGTGCAGGACCATCGCCACTGTGAGCGCCGTGATGCCCACCAGGATCGCCTGGATGATCGTGAGGGCCATGGTCGCACCGGGCGCAATCCCCGGAACCGGAAGTAGCCCGGCCCCGCCAAAAGACACCGTAATCAGCCCCGTCCTTAGTGCTTGAAGTCGCCAGCATCGATGTCAGCCTGTATCAGGCCGACGAAATAGTCCAGGTTCATCCACCCGTTGACATCAATCCGGAACCGTTCCCTGGCTATGCCATTGCGAAACGCGTCCTCGACGAAGATGACCTGATACTGCCCGGCTGCCCAGTTTGCCAGCCAGCCGTGGGGCCCGGTCGAATCCTGCGGCGTGCAATCAGCCTGTGCGCATTCTTGATAACCGAGGTCACTATACGGGACTACCCAGGCTTGGGTATTAACGCGGGACTTCAGCTGCTGCTTCAGCTCGCCGCGGCCGTCCCTATTCTCGTTCTCCACGCGCCGCTCATATGCGGCCATGGTCTCACCGGGCAGCATGCACGCGTAGAACTGCTGACAGCGTGGATCGTATGCCTGCAGGAAATGGCCGCTCCGCCCCGCCTCCAGTATGAAGTTATACTCCGGGCCGAGTGCACGCAGCTGCGGCCAGGTCAGATCCCAGCCCCGGTTCTGGGTGCCGCAGCCAGGCTGAAGGGACGGATCGGGGCATAGCCCGGACGCGCCGTCAGCGAAACCGGTGACGATGGCCGCTGACATGTAGTACCTGTAGCGCAGCAATATGGGCTGAGCGGCATCAAGGAAGGGGCCGATCCCATTGTCGGCTATCAGCAAGATGGGCTTGCGGGGCATTGGGGCATTCTGATTACGTATCCATGCGACGTACTGCGCCATCGTCACGGTGTGGTAGCCGGCCCCGTGCAGGTGGTTCATCTGCTCGGCAAACTGCGCCGTGCTGACGCTCTCCGGATCGGAGGCGCCACCGTACACATGCGGCTGGCAGACCAATGCGGTAGCACTGCAGCCGTCATTTATCTCGTGATAGACGAGGACCGGAACGCTTTGCACGTTATGCACGAACGGACCCTGGGCGCCGCGGTAACTTACCGTCATCACTGCGGGAGCGCTGCCCGCGGCTATCTGGCTGGCCGCCGAGCCGATCAGTGACCCGACCGAAACTACCAGCAGCACTCCCAGGAGCCGGGCGACTATTAACCGTCTTCTCAAAGCTCTGCAGATCTCCTCTCAGCATGGTACTGAGCGCCCCACAGGCCGTTGGTCGAGGCCTTGAGCACGAGCACCCGCAGCCAGCTGCTCGTGAGCAGCCCGATGACCAGAACGGCATAGAAATAAGTCGGGATGAGGCTCGCGGCCAGCAGGATGTCTTTCCGCGACCGCCTATGCACCAGCCTGGCCTGCCAGGCCTCAGTCACCGAGAAGAACACAGGGATGGCGAACGCCACCCAGGTGAGGTGCAGCGTGCCAATACGAGCACTTAGCGTGATCGTTGTCAGGTAAAGCACCCAGAAGACTACGAGGATGATGCCGTAGGCCTGCTTGAGCCAGTCGCGCCACGTCAGCCTGTTCACGCCGAAGGACATCAGGTCATTGATCGTGCCAACGTGCCATTTGATGCGCTGATGCCAGAGCGCGCGGACCGTGGGCATGGCTGCGGTGTGGGCCCGGACGGACGACGACATGATCGTCCACCACCCTGCCAGTCGTATCTGGTAGGTGAGGTAGAAGTCCTCGGTGATGGATGCGTGCGACCACGGTGCCTGCTCCGGTGCGGCGCGGGACACCTCGCGGAGTGCCTCACCAGAGAAGCAGCAGCCGGTGCCGCTGATGACACTCACGAACCCCTTCTTCAGCCCGATTTCAGCTGACTTGCTGAATTCGGCCCGCTGCATTCGTTCCAGAATGCCGTCTCCGGTCATCACGACCTGGGCGGAAATTCCCCCGATTCCTTGCCGCATTTCATCCATCCAGCTCTCCACCGCGTCTGGGGGGAGCACCGTGTCGGCGTCTGCGCACACCACCACGTCTGCGTCCTTTGCATACCGGCGCCATCCCTGGTTCAGCGCCCCGGACTTGCCATGCGGGTTTCCGACGCTCCGCATCGCCGTGACCGGATACTGGCTGACCACATCCAATGTCCGGTCGGTGCAGTTGTCACAGATAATTACGATGCGATCCGGCCTGCGGTGCTGCGATAGCAGCGACTCGATTGTCGAGGCGACCGACTCCTCCTCGTTGTGGGCGGGCACTAGGGCAACGACGAGCGCCGACTCCTTGCTGCCGGGCGGGCCATGCCCGGGCCGGGCGACCTGCGGAACCGTCGCCGTCGCACTTGGACGCACTCTCCTCAATGGCAGAACGTCCAGCGCGACACGGCCTGCCTGCATTCCATCGGCATAGCCCGAGCCTTCACGCAGCGCCGATACCGCGACTGGCCCGGCCCTTCGATGACGGCCCGATGCCGAACGGTGAAAGCGGGACGACCGCCGTGATTGCCATCCAGCGTGTTCGGAGCCGACCGCAGCTGGCCCAGGCCAGCCCGCGAAAGTCGCGCCAGCAGGAGATGAGACCGTGCGAGAATCGTTTCCGCTGCCAGCGGTAAGACCTTTCACCCCTAGTGGACCCCTCTGCGGCTTCGTGGATATCTGCATATGAGCCTCGGGGTGCACCGAAAAGCAGCATATGGCAAAGTGGCTCCCCCGCTTTGGCTCCTGCCCCTGGCCCTGCCGTCGGGCCGTTTCCGCCATCTGCCGTAACAGATTGTAATCTAGCAAGGGCCAGGCTGCGCCCGGAACCGACATGCCGACGGTGGCCAACACCCTGCTCAGCCCGGCGACGCCGACCTGCGAGCAAGGATCCCTGCCGGACCTGCCTCGCCCACGCCTTGACATCGTGCGCGGCGCGGCCGGACCGACCGCCGACCCTTCCCAGACCCAGGTCGCCAGCCTGGTCGGCGCGTCCCTTACCGTCATCGCCCCGGTCACCGCGCGTAACCGCGAGGGCCCGGTCCCGTCCCCGCCATGAGCAGCACCAGCTACCGACGACATTGCGTCATCGCCTCTGAGTGAATAGTTTGCTACCGTGGAATGACTTGTTCCGCCAGTGAGCGGGGGACAATTCGCCGGCTAGCATGGCGTGCCCGCCGTGCCCGCAATTAAGGTACTTTCTCGGTGCTTCGTGATTATGGTCCCGGATGGCTGCCTGGGGCGCACTCATCAGTACAGGTTCTTCGTCGCTGGGCGACTCGCAGCACCGTCATCGCTGCTGCCATGGTTATGCTGGCGGGCTGCGGATTCTTCGGGCATGCCCCGGGCCGGGCTCAGCCGCCGGCACGTAGTAACGGAGCCCCGAAAGGGATCGCGACCTCCCCAGCTCCAGCAACGCCGAAGCCATTAGCCAGTGGTCACGGGCCCGCAGCATTCGTGCTAGGCGTGTTCGAGTCCGACGAGTCTTCGTACCAGCAAATCGCCGAATTCGGAAATGCCGTGGGTCGCCAGCCCAATGTTGTCCTGCAGTTCTCGGATTGGGGTTCACCGTTCCCCGAGACATTCGCAGCTATGCTGCGGGCGCATGGCGCGGAGCCGCTCATACAGCTCGAGCCGTCCGACATCAGCCTGGCGAGCATCACCGACGGCTCGGACGATTGGTATCTCAAGTCGTACGCGGAGCAGCTTCGCGACTTTGGCTCCCCCGTCATCCTGAGCTTCGCGCCCGAGGCGAACGGCAACTGGTACCCATGGGGATGGACCCGCCTGCCGCCCACCGTCTATGTCGCCGCCTGGCGCTATGTCGTTAGCTCGCTGCGCCGCTACGGCGCGACCAACGTGACCTGGCTCTGGACCGCCAACGTGACCTACCCGGGCGCGGGTCCGCTGGCTGACTACTGGCCGGGCGATGCGTATGTCGACTGGGTCGGCATAGACGGCTACTTCACAATGGCTGACGACACATTCAGCAGCGTGTTCATGCCAACGATCGCAGCGGTGCAGGCACTCACCGCTAAGCCGATCCTGCTGAGCGAGACAGCGGTCGGACCGGTAGCAGGCCAGGCTCGGGTCATCCCCGGTATCTTCGGCGGCATCCGCAGCAACCACCTGCTCGGGCTCGTCTGGTTCGACCAGGCCCAGGATGACGGGATTTACCATCAGGACTGGCGGCTGGAGGACGACCCAGCCGGCATCGGCGCCTTCCGGCAGGGCCTGGCCGCATCCGGCTGAGGGCGCTTGGCATGCGCTGCAGGGCGGCAGCAGGTGGTAGCGGCCGAGCTACCGGCAGGTCATCCGCCAGGGGCACCCGATGCGCCGTTGGCCGCTCGCGGCGGCCTGCGCAGCCAGATTCGGTAATCGCCGGCGCCATAGGAATCCCGGAAGCCGACGACGTCGACCAGCTTGTACGTGTGGAAGCGGTTGATATAGCTAAGGACCATCTGATCTGTCGCGTACGTGTCGTCGAAGTTCAGCACGATAGCGGTGAAGTAGGCGTGCTTGATCGCGTCCGCCCATGCCGGGATGCCGACCATCGAGCGGTGGGTCTGCGGATCGGTGTAATACAGGCCGTAGGTGTCGATGACGTGGTCGAAGGCCACCTTCGTGTGCAGGTAGTAGGTGACGACATAGGGATCTTCGATCAGGTAGATGCCATCCGGCCGGACCAGCCTGCCGAGAACGGTGATCATCTGACTAGTGTCCGGCCAGGCGGCGCGCTGGCTGTTCGCGGCAGGGACGCCGAGCGCGCCGCTGGCCAGCACGACCACACATGCCGCCACCGCGCCCGCTGAGGAAGGCCAGCGCGGCCGCGGCAGTGAAGCGCCGGTGCGAACGTGGGCGTGAGCGCCGCGCCCCCGCGAGAGCCAGGCCGGCAGTTGCGCCAGCACGTAGCCGGCTGGCACGCAGGCGAACCACGCGCCAAAATCCACATGCTTGAACAGGCTTTCCAGCGTGTGAATCCTGGCCTGCTCGGCGGGAGCCAGGAACTCCGCGGCTGCCAGCGTCCAGCCCAGCGTGACCGTCAGCCATCCAGGCCGGCGCGCCGTCAGGACGATGGCACCGAGCATGGCCAGCACGGCGATCATGCCGGTGGAGCTGGCAGCCAGGTCGAGCACCGCCCGTACAGAGTCAGAACCCGGCGGCCGGTCCAGGGTGGTCGAGCTAATACCTGCCCGGACGGCCGCGCCGGCGAACTGATAGCCCGCTGCAAGCGGCACCATCGCCGATGCCGCCACCGTGCCAAGCGTGGCCAGGCCGACCCGGCGGCCTGCCCCGCGCCACGCTGCCGCCGTCACGATCAGCACCACCACCGGATTGAACAGCACCGCCGCGTACTTGGCCGCGTCTGCGACAGCCATGGTCAGCCCTGCCGCGCTGACCAGCGCAAATCTTGCCGACGGCGACAATCCGGCCGCGCGGACGCCGACCCACGTGGCCAGCGCGAGCAGCGTCAGGGACATCGCATCGAAGGTCGCGTACGAGCTGAGGAACTGCGTCGGGCCTAACCAGCCAAACAGGGCAGCAGCGAGTAATGCCGCGCTCCGGCTGACGAGCAGTCTCCTGGAAACGCCGTGCAGCAGGACAGTGGCGAGCAGCAGGAAGACGAGACTGAGCGCCCTGGCACCAGCCAGGCCGCCGACGTCGTTGGCGAGCGCTCCCAACGGCGGGTACACGGCGGGTGCCCCGGACATGAAGCTGGCAACGTCAGGCATGGCCGCGTGCCGGAACAGGTGGCTGAGCTCCAGGTAACCAGAGCTCAGGTAAAAGCCCTCATCGATCTCAGCCGTGTTGCTCCAAAGCAGCCGCACCGACAGCGCAGCCTGGACGGCAAGCACGACCGCCAGCGGCCAGCCCCGGGCGCTTAGCATCGGCACTCGCCGCCGCACCGGCCTGCCCTGCCTGACTGGATGCGGTCCCGGCTCCTGTCCGGGCGCAGTCATGTCCGGCTGGCGCGGCGGCCGCTGGGCGGGCACATCAACTGGGGCCAACCCTGGCTCCTCACGCGCCTGCCCGCGCTGGCCACGCGTCAGCGGGCCCGTGCCCCCGTGCTCGCCCGTCATGACCCCGTCCCCCACAGGCAAGGTCTCCCCGTCAGCAAGGCTCAGCCTACCCCTGCGAGCCGCCGATGCCGGGCTCTCCACGCCGACGCCGCACGCGGGCTCCGAGCCGACCAAGCCGCCGGAACCAGTCTCGCAGAAAATATTCTGCGGCAAGTCGACTTGCCGGACACGTGGCCCCAGAAAATTCGCGAGCTGCAGCATCATCTTGTCAGCGGGGGGTACTCAACGAAACTGTTGCGGTGACCACGTATTTAGAAGTGATCACCGTTAACTCTAAGCTTTGCGCCTTAACAGACGGGCCGTGCAGATCAGGACAATTTCCAGAAAGCAGGTATCGCCTCACCGTATGGGGAGATAGATGGCTGAATTTGCTTTAGGCGTACTTGTGCTGCCGCGGAGCCCAGCTGTCGGGCGTCTGCCCCTCACGCGGTGCGGGCAAGTAATGAAGGCCGAGTACTAACCGAACTCTTCCGGGCTCGAAAGGCACACGGGGAAAACGGGAAGTAAGTATAGTGAATAAGCCACCGGAATCGTTGTCACCAATGGCAGGTGGCGCCGCTACGGCTCCTGCCTCACCTCACGTCAGCGTAGTAATGCCGGCCCTCAATGAAGCAAGCAACCTTCCAAGCGTACTAGAGAACCTGCCCACCGACATTTTCGAGGTGATCCTGGTCGATGGGCATAGCGATGACGACACCGTCTGGGTAGCCAGGAGGTTCCGCCCGGACATACGCGTCATCTACCAAGGTGGACATGGTAAAGGGAACGCGCTGGCGTGTGGCTTTGCCGCCGCCCGCGGCGACGTGATCGTAACGCTCGATGCTGATGGCTCAACAAAGCCGGAAGAAATACCCCGTTTCATAGCGGCTCTGCGGCATGGGGCCGACTTTGCGAAGGGCAGCCGCTTCGCGCCGGGGGGTGGCTCGGCCGACATCACGGCGCTGCGCAAAGGAGGGAATCTCGCGCTCGTGCGCCTGGTGAACGTGCTCTTCCGGACCAGGTTCACCGACCTGTGCTACGGCTTCAACGCGTTCTGGACCCGCTGCCTGCCGAGGCTCGAGGTGAATAGTGACGGCTTCGAGGTCGAAACTCTGATCAACATCAGGGCCGCCAGGTCCGGGCTGAAGGTGGCGGAGGTGCCGAGTTTTGAGCGCGGTCGGCTGCATGGCCTGTCGAACCTGAGGGCGTGGTCTGATGGCCTGCGGGTGCTGCGCACGGTACTCAGCGAATACCTTTCGCCTCGCTCCTACCAGGCAGTGCAGTGGTCAGAACTGGGCCGCGAGTCCGTGGCTGAGGACTTCCCCGACCGCGCGAAGGCCACCACTGGCGGTGAGGCCAAGCCGGCGCGCAGGGATGCGTCATGGACTTCTCGCTGAGCGCCGAGCAGCGCGAGCTGACAGAGGCGGCGGCTGGCTTCGCGCGGCAGGAGCTCAATGAGGATCTGGTGAAGCGCGAGGATGCTGGGGAGTTTCCGCGGGAGGCGTGGCGGAAGTGTGCCAAGTTCGGGGTCCAGGGCCTGCCTGTTCCCGCCGAGCTGGGCGGGGCCGACGCCGACGTCCTCACGACAGCCCTGGTCATGGAGGCGCTGGGATACGGGTGCCATGACAATGGGCTCCTCTTTTCGCTCAATGCGCAGATGTGGAGCGTCGAACTGCCGCTGATGACCTTTGGCACCACAGCCCAGCAGCAGGCGTACCTGCCCGGGATGGTGTCGGGGGACCTCATCGGAGCGCACGCGATGACTGAGCCCGGCTCCGGCTCCGACGCGCTGCACATGCAAACCCGCGCCGAGCGGCGCGGTGACCACTACCTCCTGGAAGGGACCAAGCAGTACATCACCAACGCCCCTGTCGCTGACGTACTGCTGGTCTACGCCGCGGACCCGAGTCGGCCCGGACTCCCCGGGATCTCCGCCTTCCTCGTCGACGCAGCGACGCCGGGGCTCGCGGTGAGCAGCAGATCCGAAAAGATGGGCCTGCGAACCTCGCCGATGGGCGAGGTAACCATGCACCGCTGCCTCGTGCCCGTGGAGAGCCGACTGGGGCCGGAAGGGGCGGGCATGGCGATCTTCAACTCGTCCATGGAGTGGGAGCGGAGCTGCCTTTTTGCCAGCATCGTGGGCGCCATGCGCCGGCAGCTCGAGACGTGTGCGGGGTACGCGCGATCACGCGAGCAGTTCGGCAAACCCATCGGGAAGTTCCAGGGCGTGTCCGGCAAGCTCGCCGACATGTACGTGCGGCTGGAGGCGGCGCGGTCGCTGGTCTACCGGGTGGCATGGCTGAAGAGGCAGGGCAGGTCCGCCCCGGCGGAGGCGGCCGCCGCGAAGCTGTTCACCAGCGAGGCATGGGTGCGCTCGAGCCAGGACGCGATCCAGGTCCACGGGGCCTGGGGTTACCTGAAGGACGCCGGGATTGAGCGGGATCTCCGGGATGCGGTCGCCAGCACGATCTACTCGGGCACGTCGGAGATACAGCGCGTGGTACTCGCCGGGATGCTCGGGCTCTGAGCCAGCCACGCAGGCGAGGCATCACCACCGGGGCAGTCAGGAGAGGAAGCGTGATGGCGTATCTGCTGCAGCAGCTGCTGACCGAGGCTGCGGCGCGGCATCCGCAGCGGCCGGCGATAGCGTCGGACGGCTGCCTGCTCACCTACCAGGAGCTGGACCGGCTGAGCAGCAAGCTGGCCCGGGTGCTGCTGCGCCTCGGCGTGGCCCCCGGCGAGCGGGTGGGAGTCCTCGCCCCCAAGTCGGCCGCCTCGGTCATCGCGGTCTACGGGGCGTTGAAGGCCGGAGCCTGCTATGTGCCGCTCGACCCGAAGGCACCCTCCGGGCGGCTCAGCCACATCGTGCAGGACTGCGGCGCCACCGTGATCGTGGCGGACGAGGCACGGACGTCCCAGGCCGCCACCTTGGCTGACGCCTTTCCCCGGCAGCCCGGTGTGATAACGGTGGGCGTTCCCGGCCGCCAGGAGCCCGAGGAGGCGGCCAGTGTCCCGGCCCAGGGTGCGGGCAGTGTGCCGTGGACCGCGGTGGCTGAGGAGTCAGGAGGGCTGCTGGCCGGGGAACGGGCGATCGAGACCGACCTCGCGTACATCCTGTACACATCGGGATCGACGGGCAGTCCGAAGGGGGTGATGGTCTCCCATCGCAACTCGCTCACGTTTGTCGACTGGGCGGCAACCGCTGCGGGACTCGGCGAGCAGGACCGTGTCTGCAGCCCCGCGCCGCTGCACTTCGACCTGTCGGTCTTCGATATCTTCGCCACCTGCCGGGCTGCCGCGTGCCTGACGGTGGTTTCGGACGGAGCAGCCACCTTCCCGGTTTCGATCGCGAGATGGCTGGAAGCGGAACGGATATCGGTCTGGTACTCCGTGCCTTCGGTTCTTGCGCTGCTGGCCTGCTACAGCAACCTGCGCCAGTTCGACCTGTCGGGCCTGCGGATGGTGATCTTTGCGGGGGAGGTATTTCCCCCCAAGCACCTTGCCCGGCTGGTAGCCCAGCTGTCACACCCCCGCTACCTCAACTGGTATGGGCCGACCGAAACCAACGTATGCACCGCGTTCGAGGTGCCTGCGGGCTGGGCTGACGACAGGCCAACCCCGATCGGAAAGGCCTGCTCGAACACCGAGGTGTTCGCGGTGACAAGCGAAGGCCGCCGGGTGTCCCGCCCCGGCGAGACGGGCGAGCTGTACGTGCGGGGTCCCTCGGTGATGCGCGGTTACTGGGCACAGCCGGCCAAGACCAGCCAGGTCCTGGTCCGGAACCCGTTCCGGCCAGAGTACGACGAGCTCGTTTACCGGACCGGTGACCTGGTAACCCTGGAACCGGCAGGGAACTTCGCCTTCCTGGGCCGCCGGGACAGCATGGTGAAGGTTCGCGGTTACCGGGTGGAGCTCGGGGAGGTCGAAGCCACGCTGTACCGGCACCCGGCCATCCGGGAGGCAGTGGTGCTGCCGGTGCCGGATGAGCTGCTCGGCAGCCGCCTCCGGGCGGTGATCGTCACCGCGGACGGCGCGGGCGACCTCACTCGCGGGAAGGTGCTTGACCACTGCCGAGGGTGGCTGCCGAGCTACATGGTGCCGGACATAGTCGAGTTCCGCGGGGCGCTGCCGAGAACCTCGACCGGCAAGGTCGATCGGCTCGGCCTCGTACAGGAGCAGCACGAACTGGAGCCGGCGGGAGCCGACCGGGGGAACAAGCGCTAGCAAAGACACGAGAAGGAGCGTGCTGTAGTGGAGACGGTCATCAACGATTACATCAGCCAGGAACTCGTCCCGGACCCGGCGCTGCTGCCGCTGGCGAACGACACACCGCTACTGGACAGCGGCATCCTCGATTCGCTGGGCCTGCTCAGGCTGGTGGTTTTCCTGGAAGAGCGGGTCGGGATCACGATGGATGACGTGGATCTGCTGCCGGAGAACTTCGCCAGCGTGAACGCCATCTGCGCCTTCCTGCGCGCCCGTGAGCCCGGAAAGGAGGCCGCGCATGGCTGACAACCGCGCGGCACGAGATCCCCAGCTCCCCACTCACTGGTTCAACATCCTGCACGACCGGCCGCAGTACGTGACCTCCGCGGTGTCGAGATCACGACTGGCGGGAGAGGTGAAAGCGGGCGGACAGAGCGTACTGCTCCAGCAGCCGTTGTCGCTCGCACGGCAGTCGATCAACACGACCGATCGGTTCATACCGATTCCCGACGAGGTCCTGGACCTGTACGCGCAGTACCGTCCGACGCCACTGCGCAGGGCAGTGCGCCTGGAGGAGCGCCTAGGCGCCAACGCGCGCATCTACTACAAATACGAGGGTGCCAACCTCACCGGGAGCCATAAGCTCAACAGCGCCCTGGCGCAGGCCCACTACTATGCCCGGGCAGGCGTGAAGCGGATCGTCACCGGCACGGGCGCGGGCCAGTGGGGGGCCGCTCTGGCCTACGCCTGCCAGGGCATGAACCTCGGCTGCACGGTCTTCATGGTCAGATCCACCTTGCGTCAGAAGCCCATCCGCGGCGAGATGATGCGGCTTTTCGGTGCGGTCGTCCATGAGAGCCCTAGCGAGCTGACCGAAGTCGGGCGGAGGGCGCTCGATGCGGACCCGGCAGGGACCGGTACCCTCGCAGCGGCCAACGCGGAGGCTCTTGCACTCGCGGGCGAGGACAGCGAATCACGGTTTGCGGTCGGGAGCGGCGAGAACGCAGTGCTGCTCCACCAGACCGTCATCGGCCAGGAGGCCATCTCGCAGATGACCTTGCTGGGCGAGTTCCCAGATTGCGTCATTGCCTGCACGGGCGCCGGATCGAACTTCGGCGGGATCGCACTGCCCCTGCTAGCTGCGGCGAACGACTCCGGGAGGTCAATTCGGCTCGTCGCCGTCGAGTCCACCGCGTGCCCGAAGCTGACGCGAGGTCGCTACCGCTACGACCTGAGCGACGCCCTGGGCACAACCCCGGTCACCAAGGTCTACTCGCTTGGCAGCAGCTACGTGCCGCCACCGGTGTACGCGGGCGGACTGCGGCACCACAGCGCCGGGCCGCTGACGAGCGCCATGTACGCAGACGGCTCCTTGGAGGCGATGGCCATCGATCAGCAGACTGCGTTCCGGGCCGGCATGCTCTTCTGCGAAGCAGAGGGCATTCTGCCCGCTCCTGAAGCCGCCCACGCGGTGGCCGGGATGATGGACATCGTGTCGCGGCACCCGCGCCAGGGAGCCGCGCTGGTGGCCCTCGTGAACATCAGCGGGCACGGCCTGTTGGACTTGGGTGCCTACAGCCGTTTCGCCGACGGCGAGATTGAACCGGTGACAGCGGACGAGGCCAGCCTGTCGCAGAGCCTGAGCGCCCTTGAAGAGTTCAACCAACGCATCGCGGAACCTGTGGCAGGAACGTGACGGCTGAGGTCGGTGACCCGGGTCAGCGGGTTGATCACCTGTCCGGTGACCGTGCCCCCAAGCGCCGTTCTCAAGATCGGGTGGTGGTCATCGGTTCGGGCTGGCGGTTTGCATCCGGCATCAGCCACTACACCTACCGGCTCTCCTGCGCTCTCGCCGATGAGTATCCAGTCGGCACCTTGCTCATGCGCCGTCTCGTCCCTCGGCACCTTTACCCAGGCGGCAAGCGGGTCGGAGCTCAGCTGCAGGGTGCTGTCTACCCGGCCCGTATTCCCGTCTATGACGGGGTGGACTGGTACTGGGGCCGTTCGCTCTCCCGGGCGCTCCGGTACCTTGACCGGCAGCGGCCTACTGTGGTCGTTCTTGAGTGGTGGACCGGTGCTGTCCTGCATACCTACCTCCGGTTGGCTAGATATGCGGCTCGGCGCGGCGCGCGCGTCATCCTGGAATGGCATGAAGCGCAGGACACAGGGGAAGCGCAGGTGCCGGGCGCGCGCCGCTATGTGCAGACGCTCATGCCCCGGCTGCTTTCCACAGTGGACGCACACGTTGTGCACTCCGACTTTGACTTGCGCGCGATCAAGGCCGCCTTCACGGTGGGCGACGCACCGGTGCGGGTGATACCGCACGGGCCGTATGACCACCTGACCGGCCTAGCAGCGCCGCAGGAGGCCCAGCTGGCCGGGCATGGCTCGCAGGCTGTACCCGGGGCCGACAACGCTCCGTTCCGGCTCCTCTATTTTGGTGTGGTCCGGCCGTTCAAGGGCGTCGAGGACCTGGTGACGGCGTTCAGCGGGCTAGGCCGTGACCAGGCCGGCCGGTTCCGCCTGTGCGTGGTGGGCGAAACCTGGGAGGGTTGGACAGCTCCCGAAGAGGCGATCGCCCGGAGCCCGCATTCGGATTTGATCGAGCGGGTGGACCGCTACGTGACCGACGCCGAGGTAGCCACGTTCTTCAGCCAGGCCGACGCTGTCGTGCTGCCATACCATCGCTGCTCGTCATCGGGGCCGCTA
Source organism: uncultured Actinomycetota bacterium (assembly GCA_963815375.1). Classification (GTDB taxonomy): domain Bacteria; phylum Actinomycetota; class Actinomycetes; order Streptosporangiales; family Streptosporangiaceae; genus JASHPR01. Next base: position 2,235,984 of record CAWFGX010000001.1, read on the forward strand.
CATATCGCCATGAGCGCCGGCCTGCCGGTAGTAACGACCGCGGTAGGGGGGCTGGTTGAGGCGGTCCGGCAGTATCCCGGCGCGATCCTGGTGCCACCACGCGACGCCGTGGCCCTGCGGCAAGCATTGTCGCGGCTGCTGGCGCAGCGTGGGCAGCGCTCCCCAGACCCGCACTCGTGGGCCCGTACCTCGGCCGAGTACCGGGCGTTGATAGACGACCTGAATAAGGCCAGGCCCAGCAGTGGTGGACAGCACGGAACGCCCTCGCCGCAGTGAGGACGGATGAGGATCGCGCGCCCGGGCCGGGCCGGCTCCGTAACAAGCGCGCGCCCCGCGCGCCTGGCCACAGGCCCGCCCCGATGACCGGCTGACCAGGCCGCGGTCCTGCCCGGCCGGGTCAGTGTCCGGCGCCCAGCGCCTTCTCCCAGCCGAGTGCGATTGGGTCGTAGGCCCGCTCTACGTAGATCTGGTGCCAGAGCGAGAACACGATGAGCACCCAGGGGTGGCGCCAGCTCACGGCGGGATCGCCGGCCCGGAATGCTTGCAGCAGGTCCAGCGCCGCCCCGCGGTTCACCCACTGGCCGGTCTGCGCCTCTCGGAGCAGCCGGTCGGCGAAGCCGTAGGCGTCGCCCTTCAGCCAGTGGCCGACCGGGACCGGGAATGCCAGCTTCGCGCGGTCGACGGCCGCCTTCGGGAGCACCGTGCGCATGGCCGTGCGCAGGGCTCGCTTCTCGGTCCCGGCCCCGATCTTCTCCTCCCGGGCCAGCCGGGCCGCGACCGCCATCACCTCCCGGTCGAGGAAGGGAACCCGCAGCTCAAGGCTGTGCGCCATGGTCATCCGGTCGGCCTTGAGCAGGATGTCGCCGGGCAGCCAGGTGTTGATATCCACCAGCTGCATGGTGGAGACGTCATCCAGTTCGGTCTCATCGGCCTGGTCGTATACCGGGTCGGTCACGTCGTAGGGGCTGCCCGGCCGGGAGCTGCCCGGCCCGGCGACCAGATCGCCGCGAGCAGGGTTGCCGATGTAGCGGCGCCGCAGCGGGGTGGACGTGCGCTCCAGCAGGCCCTTCCCCTTGACCCCCGGCGGGATGAGCGCCGCGGCCCGCTGCAGCGGGGCGCGGCTCCAGCCGGGTAGGTGCTCGCCGGCCCGCACCACGCCCTGCTGGCAGTAGATGGCATAGCCGCCGAAGAGCTCGTCCGAGCCCTCTCCCGATAGCACCACCTTGACCTGCTTGCCTGCCTCGCGGGCGACGAACCAGAGCGGCACCGCCGACGCGTCCGCTATGGGGTCGTCGAGGTGCCAGATGATCCGCGGCAGGCAACGGAAGAACTCCTCGGCGCTGATCACATACGGGACCGATTTCACCCCGATCGCGGCGGCCGTCTCCTGGGCCCGGTCGATCTCGTTGTAACCTTCACGCTCAAACCCGACCGTGAAGGTGAGCAGATCGGGCCGGTGCTCGGCGGCCAGGGCGCAGATAGCGGCGGAGTCGATTCCGCCGGACAGGAAGGCGCCGAGCGGGGCGTCGCTGCGCAGGTGAACGGCGATCGAGTCGCGCATCACATTCAGGATGGCGCGGGGCGTGGCATCGCTGGGGGCCCTGGCTGGCCGCAGGTCCGCGCGCCAGTAGCGGTAGACGTCCAGCGCCCCGCCGGGCCGGGCGATCATGCCGTGGCCGGGCGGCAGCACCTGTACCGGTGGAGTCAGGGTGCTGGGCGCTGGGACGTACTGGAAGGACAGGTACCGGCGGAGCGTGTCGGGGTCGAGGTTGCGCAGTTCGCCCGGGTCGGCCAGGGCCTTGCGCTCGGACGCGAACCGCAGCATCCGCTCTCGGCCCACCGCGGACGGTGGTCTCGGAACCCGGTCGGCCAGGCTGGCATGGCCGTCTCGGCCCGCTGCGCGCCGGCGGCCTCCCGCTGGCCGCCGACGGGGGTCGTACCAGTCGTCCGGTCCGAACGGCGGGACGCCGTCGCCGTGATCCGGGACGGGCCCGCCAGCAGCGGCGCCGGATCCCTGGAAACGGTCATCCGCGCCGAGCCCCGGCGACGGTGCCGCGTGCCGTCCGCTGCTTGGCAAGCTCAGCGACGGCAGCAACCCCGGGTCAACGCTGTAGTAGAACGGCTTGATGCCGAACTGGTCCCGGGCACAGAACAGCTCGCGCGTCCAGCTGTCCCAGATGGCGAACGCGAACATGCCGCGGAGCCGGTGCACGACGTCCTTGCCGACCCGGGCGTAGGTCTCGAGCAAGACCTCGGAGTCGCAGCTCGATCTCAGCACCACGCCCTGCTCCCGCAGTTCGGCGCCCAGCTCGACGTAGTTATAGATCTCGCCGTTGAAGACCATCCAGTAGCGGCCGTCGGCGGACCGCATCGGCTGATGACCACCCTGCGACAGGTCGATGATGGCCAGCCGCTTGTAGCCCAGAGCGACATCGTTGTCGCGGTAGAAGCCCTCGTCATCAGGCCCACGGTGGGCGATACGCTGAGTCGCGTTCGCCACCCAGGCCTGGTCGGGGTCGGCGTCGATGGCCAATGCTAGGCAGCCGGCAATTCCGCACATGCTCCCCACCGGTGTGCGCAGGTTCCTGGGCTCTGATCCTACGGTGGGACCGGTCCCGGTGTGCACGTGCGGTCACCAGTACGTTACCGCGAGTGGCCGAGTTGGCGTGACCCAACCCATCGAGAACGACCGGCTACTGCCCGACAACTTGTAGTCAATGTCTCAAGGTCGACGAAAGTTTATGATGTGACAAAGTCAGGGATTATTTCGGGAGAACGCCATTTTCACGAGAGCAGCGGCTAGTTTCGGAGCGCCGTTTAGCTGGAACAAGCCATAGCCGTACTGGCCCGGCTGACCCGCTGTCCGGCCCGGCGGGATGGCTCTCGGATAGAAGTCATTAAGGGTCCAGGGCGCCGGGGTAGGCAGTCCCAACGCTGCGGCCGCAGTGAAGACGTCCCGGTAATAGGCAGCCTGTGCCTGCTCCTGCGCCGTTTGGTCTCCCTCCGTTCCGTCCGTGCTGTAACCGGTCTCTCCAACGAACAGCGGACGCGGAGACGCCAGTGCCTTGATCCTGCCCAGCAAGGAGTAGGCGTCCCCCGGCGCACCGTAGTAGTGGTAGTCCCAGAAGTCTGGCGGCGAATTCTTCAGCTCACGGGTGAACAAGGCGAAAACCCAGGGAGGCACGCTCGCCGTAGACACCGTCCGCAACGTGCCGGGCATGATGGTGGATAGGTACGGCAGCATCCTGACCGCCCAGGCCACGGCCGCAGGATTCTGCGGGTCGATTTCATTGTGCAGTTCGACGACGGCTATACGCCGATCGTCTCGGTAGCGCGACAGGAGCGAGGCGACCCACTCCTGGCTGCCGTCGATATCAGTATATTTGGACCACAAGTCGAAAAGTGTCAAGTGAACCCGCAGCGAGTGTTTCGCGGCCAGCCCGATCACCTCGGACAGGCGACTCGCCATGACCGGATAGACGGCCGGGAACCCGAAGACGGATGGCTGGATGAAGATGCGCACGGTGTTCCCGTCCAGGGCGCGGATTCGTGCGAAGTCTCGGTCGATCACCGTCGGGTCGAAGCGGGACCACATGTACGTCCACCCGTCGGCGGCCGGGTAGTAGTTTACTTCTTTGAGGTCCTGTACCGTGCTCGCCGCGACCGCCGGGCTTATTCGGGCCGCCGGGGTTTGCCTGGCAGAGCCATCCGGGGCACGCCGGGCCACCCCGGCCACGGCCAGGGAGACCAAGAGGAGCACTGCTACTGCTGCGCCAACGATACGCGGATGGCGAATATCGGCCCCCTCCCTGCGCAGGCCGCTGAAGCATCCACAGGGAGCATTCCACGGACGGAGCCTGCCTAACAGGCCGTCTGCGAGGTCGTCAGCAGTGCCTCCTCGAACAGACCGGTCGCGTATGCGGCGGTGAACCGTCGTCCGTGCAGCCGCCCGGCTTGACCCATCGCCCGGGTCCGGTCGCCGCTGGCGAGCAACTCAGCGAGTCGGTCCGCCAGGGCCCGGGCGTCGGCTGCCGGAACCAGCAAGCCGGTCTGCCCATCGAGGACCTGCTCAGGTATCCCACCGACCGCGGATGCGATCACCGGGACGCCGCAGTTCTGCGCTTCGCTGACCGTCATAGGGAGCGGGTCGGGCCATACCGACGGAACTACCACGCAGGCCGCCCGCACCATGGCAGCGATGACGCTCGGGTGCGGAACGCTCGCCCGCACCGTGACGCCAGCCGGGAGGGACTCAGGCGCCGGACAGGTCGGGTGTGGCGTTCCGAGCATTACCAGCGGCGGGGGCGATGGGAGTAGTCGATAGGCATCGATGAGGATGTCTACGCCCTTATGCCGGGATAGCTGCCCGACATAGAGGAGGTAGCCGTCTTGGCCGGGCAGGAACTCTGGCCGCTCCGCCTGCCAGCCGCTCTCGTAGAGGCCATCGGGCACGAAGGAATGCAGGGTGCGGACCGTTTGGCCAGCGACCTGGCCGATGGTGGGCGACAGCCGGTTGGCGACGTAGTCGCTGACCGCCGTGAACGTGGCCACCTTCTTGAGCAGGCGGATACTGGACAGGGACACGGCCGCGAGGACATTGCCCTTGGCCAGGCCGTACTGGGCGCCGGCACATGGCCCGCACCGCCGCCAGGACGGGCCGGGGCACGGGGTACCCGACCTGTGTACCAGTGACCTTCTGGCACACACCAGACCGTAGTCATGGGCGGTCACCATGACGGGCGTCCGCGGGAAGGTCCGGGCCAGACAGGAGAAGACGCTCCACGCGTGGGCGTGAATGACGTCTGGCTTGACCTCCTGGACGACCTCGGCCAGCAGGCGCTGGAACAGCGGATCGGGAGCCGGCGGGTGAAACGGCCGGGCCACATCTTGGCTGAGCCCCGGTGCCAGCCTCTGGTACAGCAGTGGAAGCCGGTGCACGGTCACCCCAGCAGACCTCTCCACCGCCGGGGCACCCGGAAGCGCGCTCGTCACCACGTGCACCTCGTGGCCGCGGATGGCGAGCTCCTCGGACAGCAGGGCGACGGAGCGCTCCAGGCCTCCGATCGCCGGCGGGTACAGGTCGGTCAACTCGATCAATCTCACGACATCAACTCACTGATCGGTAAATCGCCTCAAATCGATGAGCCATCGCGGACCAGTCGAAGCTAAGGTCCGGCAGCGTTGGTAGGCGTCCCATCTCGACCTGAAGATCCAGCGCCGCTGCCGCGGCTGCTGCATCTGGCACTACGAGAGCCATCCGGGCATCAACGCGCCCCACGCGGTGCGCCAGTTCGGCATGGGCAGGAATGTCGGAAGCCACCACCCGGCTGCCCGCCAGGGCCGCCTCCAGCAGCACCAGCCCGAAGCACTCCATTGCCGACAGGCTCAGCGTTACAGTCGCTGTGCGCTGCCAGCGACGCAGCTCTTCCTGACTGACCTGGCCCCGGAAGGTAACCCTGCTCGCTATCCCCAGCTCCCGGACAAGGCGCCTGAGCGTCGGCCAGCGAGGACCTGTACCGCAGATAACTAGTCGTGCGTCCTTACCGCGCATGCGCGCGAATGCTCGTATGGCCGTGTCCACGCGCTTGTAGGCCTCCAGGCGTCCAGCGACCAGGACGATCGGACCATCGGCGTCGAAGGGCTGGGCCGCCAGCAGGCCCTGGATATCCGCTCCGAGCGGGACGACGGACATCCGGGGTGCTATGAACGGAAACCGCTGCAGCAGTGGCTCTGCCTCCGCTTCGGAAACGCAAGTCACCTTGCTGGCACGGCGAAACAAGAGCGTTGCCAACGGGTCGTACGCGGTATGTACGGATGCTGCCAGCCTGGTGCCACCGGCAGGAAGAAAGTGCGGGGTGAACACCAGCGGCACCTTCGGTACGGTCGCGGCCATCATCGCGGGCACCGCATGGAAGCTGTGCGCGTGGACGACGTCAAACAGCCCTCTGTCTCGCCACAGCGCCCGGGCCAGCCCCGGCGCGACCGGAAATTGCCGGGAGCCAGTCCAGTCGGCAAACCGCCGCACTGGGTAGGCGTGCGAATCCGGAAACGAGGAGCCGCGGGGTCGCTGTGCGTAGACAGCCACCTCATGGCCGTGCCCGCAAAGCTCGTCGGCCAGGTATCCGACAACCACTTCGACGCCACCGAGTTGTGGCGGGAACCCTGGGGAGACGAGCGAGATCCTCACTGGCGGCCAGCGGCTGGTGACATGTCGCGCTGCGGCGGGATCAGCCCGAGGTCGGCAAGGCTGCTCGTGCTGTCCCAGAAGTCCCACTGGGCTGGGCTCCTCCGGATGGCAGCACTCACCTCGGCAGCGCAGCGCCCGAACGCCGTCGCGATTTCTCCCTCCAGTGACACCGGCGCGGAGATCTCCCACACCTGATGGCGGTAGTCGGCCTTGCGGTACGGGAAAGCCATGAGCACCGGCGCGCCGGTCAGCCGAGCAAGGGTCACCACGCCTGGCAGCAGCTGGGTCCGACGGGCGAGGAAGGGGACCTCCACGGCGCGGGCCCGGTCACTGCCGAGCGGCGGCGCGTCGATCGAGATCGTCAGCACCTCGTTAGCGCGGAGAACGGCAGCTGCCAGCGCCGCGACCTGGGGCCGACCAGACCATGGCTCGATGTTCGGCCGCTGCCGGTGGCGCCGCACCGGCTTGGAGTAAACCCGTTCCCAGAACCGCCGCTCGACGGGTGAGAGGTCGGCCGCGTAGATGTGGGTCCGGCGCCCGATGGTGGTGACCGGGATGCCGCTGGCGTGCAGCACGGAGAAGCCGCTGTCGTTGGAACCGAAGTGGGCGGAGCAAAGGATGGCTCCCTTGCCCGCCGCCAGCGCCGCCTCAAGGTGTTCCCGTCCGTGAACCTCGACCAGCCGCCGCAGCGGCCGCGCGTTGCGCCGCAGCCGCTTCACGTCGACCGCCGTGCAGGAGGCGAACCGGAACCAGTCGCGGGTTACCTGCTGCGTCGCCGCCGCGCCCAGCTCATTCCCGAGCACCAGCCCTAGGTTGCGCGCCAGCTTGGCGCGCTTCCCGGCCTGGCACCTGAAGAGCCAGTCGCCGCGAAAGCATGCGATGCGGTAGCCCAGGGCGGCAGGCAGGCGAGCCAGGACCGGCGCGGCTGCCGCCCAGTAAACTGCGCCTTCCACGTTGCGCAGCAGCTTCCCCGCGCGGTTGTCACCCATGCAATGAGGTCTCGTTCGCCAGCGGCAGCACCGCCAGGTCCGGGACGAGTTTCCGGCTGATGTTGTCATTGATGACCTTCTCCACTCAAGCACGCTCCTTTCGCGTATGTCTGACAGCGCTTGAGAGGTTTGATCGCCCGCCGGGCGAAGGTGGCCGCCGTCTCCGGCGGCGTCACTGGTGATACCCCCGGGTCGGAGCCTGAGTCCTGACGCGCACATTGCGGATGCTAGTTTTTGAATTAGGCCGTCGGGGGACCTGTTATAACCATGACGTATCAACCGCCGCACCTGAAGAGGACCGGCTTGCTGCATACGCACACGTTGACCCACGAAGAGTGGTCAAACGCCGGTTTCAGCAGCTTCCGCGCAGTACGCGACAATCCCATTGGCGACGTCTCGTAAGTCGGCTTACTGATGCGCCTGTCCCGAAGTCCGGTTCCTGTTCTTCTCCGGGAAGACAGACCGTCGAAGGTCCCGCTGCTCCCGAGCGGTCCACTGGCGGACCTCTCGGCAGTCGGTCTCGTGGCCGTCGGCGCCGCCCTGGTGATATGGGCGTACCGCATAGCGCTGAACGCCGAAATCCAGGCTTACGATCTCATCTTCTGGGCCGGAATGCTGCTCGCCTACCTGGCCGTCGCGTGGCGGGCGGTATCGGGACCTCACACGGTTTTGTGGCTGGGAACGCTGGGGCTCTTCACTGTGTTGCCGAAGTTCTTGATGAGCCCCGGTGGCCCGATCTACTGGGATGAGACCGCTCACTTCGCCCTGCTGCAGAACGTCATCTCGTCGGGTCGGCTCTTCCAGTTCACGCCGTTGCTACCGATCGGAACCCAGTACCCAGGGTTGGAGAGCGCCGCGGCCACGATCCACTGGCTGACGGGCCTTTCGCCATGGGACTCGGCGCTGACCCTGGTTGCCGTAGCGCACTGCCTGCTACCGGTACAGATCTACTACCTGGCGCGAGCCCTGCCAGTGCCCAGTCCGTGGGCGGCGGTGGCCGGCCTGGCCTACGCCACCAATCCAAGTTTCGTCTACGTGGACGTCCAGTTCGCCTACGAATCCCTTGCGATCCTGCTGATGCTGACGATCGTCCGCCTGTACGTGGAAGCGCTGACGGCCGAGCGATCGAGCGACCGCACCTGGAGACGGAGCCTATCGGCGGCACTACTGATTGGGGTGATCTGCTTCGGCTGTACGGTGACACACCATCTCACCAGCCTGACCGGTGTCGCCCTGCTCCTGGCGGGTGCGCTCTTTCTCAAGCCGATCAGCGGGCTCGCCGACCGCAAGGGTGGTTCGCGTCGCTTGTTCGTCAGGTGGATGCCGGTGCTGACGCTGGCGACGTGCTTCGGGTTGTGGGTTGTCTTCGTCGCTCCAGGAACGGTGCCATACCTCTTTCCGAGCGTGTCAGGCACCGCATCACAGCTTGTCGCCTTCGTCACTGGCGCCAAGGGTAGTGCGGCGCGGACGATCTTTAACCATTCCACCGCTCCTGGCTATGAACGAGCCGCTGCAATAGCCGGGCCAATGATCATCGTGGTCGCGCTCATCCTTGCGGTAGCCCGCTGGCTGCAGAGACCCCACCTCCGGTCGAACTTCCTATGGCCGTTCGTGGTGACAGCAGCCTACCTGGTGAGTCTTCCGCTGGCGCTGACCGGCGATGGGGTTACTGGAGCGCACCGTATCTGGGCCTCGACGTTCGTCGGGGTCGCTCTGCTGGCGGCAGCTCTCGGCATCTTGTTCGACATGGATAAGCTCACGCCGTGGCTGAAGCGCACGGCAGCGACCGCAGGCGCGGCCGTACTCGCCGTGCTGCTCGTCGGGAACGTCGCAGCAGGCACACCGATCGACTATCGATTCCCCGGGCCTTACAGGTTCGGCTCTGACACCCTCAGCGTCACCCCCGAGACCCTCAGCCTTGCGCACTGGGTTCAGACGCACCTGGGTCCCCGAGCACACGTGGTGACAGATCGTTTCACCGCGCTGGCACTTACAGTTCATGCCGACGCCGTCACCCCCATACAGGGACCCCCCGGTCTGTCGATCTCAAACATCTGGTACAACCGCCGCCCGCCAACACCGTCTCTCATGTCGGCCCTGCAGCATCGTCAAGTTGACTACCTGGCGATCGATATCCGCGACGCGAAATACACCGCGGTGAACCCGCCTCTGTTCTACACGGGCGAGCCTAGGCTGGTGCCAGGGCAGAACATCACCCGTCTGGCGCATTGGCCATGGCTGCGGCTATTGTATTCCTCGGCGCATTATCGCCTCTATCAGATTAATTATCACTCGTACTATTTGTGGTATCCATCCCATGCCAATGATCAATGACGTGCTGCGGGGATGGCGCACCCGCCTGCTCCCGCGCGGATGGCGCACCCGCCTGCAGGTGGCACGAGACCCCGGAATCCTAGCCATCGTCGGAGCGGTCCTGCTGATGTGCGCCCCGGTCCTTCCCGGGCTCTCACGGCTCGTCGTCCTGCCGGCATTGTTGCTGGCCCCGGGCTATGCGCTGCTCCGTCTGCTAGGGCAGGCCACCGGCGCGCGGTCTATCTCCGTCGCGGTGCCGGTATCGCTCGTGCTCGCCATCTGTGCCTCGCTGCTTCTTGACGTCAGCGGCATTCGGCTCGGCCCAGTCTCGCTCGGATTGCTGCTAGGCGCGATCACTGCAGTTTTCCTGGCCGGCTCGTACGGCCGTCAGGTGGTCTCGGGCCCGCTGCGGCTACGCCGGAGATCACCGCCCGGCGATGGAGAGTTGGCCCCGCGCGATGCCACGCTCGGTGAAAGGAGGTGACCCCTCTCAGATGACACGCGGGGTCATAGTCGTTGGCATGCACCGCAGCGGCACATCGGCAGTCACCAGGGTGGTTAACCTCCTGGGCGTTCCTCTCGGCCGAGCGGACGACATTTACTCAGCGAAAGACAACCCCAGCGGGCACTGGGAGAGCCGCCAGCTGTGCGCTGTCAACAATATGATCTTGGACGCTTTCGGCGGCTTCGAATTCGCGATGCCGCTGATGCCTGGCTCATGGCTGCAGTCACGGCGCGCCACAGAACTCCGGCATGTGATGCGGGCCACCTTTAACAACGTTTACCAAGGGCAGCGGTGGCTGTGGAAGGACCCGCGAATCTGTCTGACTCTTCCCCTCTGGCGGCAGGTACTCAACGACTTCTGCGTCGTCTTCGTCGTCCGGGATGCCGCCCCGGTGATTCGCTCGTTGCATCGTCGAGAAGGCTTCCCGCCCTCTTATTGCTACGCGGTCTGGGACGACTACAACCGCCGGGCTGTCGCGGCGTCGTCCGGGTTGCCCGTCGTCACAGTCGACTTTGACTCGATGCTCGAAGATCCGCTGCACCAGGTGAAGCTTCTGTGCGAGGGTCTGTCCTTCCTCGGTGTTCAGCTCAATGACGAGATCGGGACAGCGGCCGCGTCCCTGCACCAGCCGACCGGTCCCGATCGGTCCGCCGACGCTGGCGCCGGTCAGCGACTAGCGACTGCGCTGAAAAGCGGGCCGAACGTGAGTCAGGTCTTCCGGCCGCCTCCCCTGCCGGGCCAGCCGTGGTGGGTGCGGCCGACACTACGCGCCGGGTGTTCCTGGCTCAAAACCCGAGAGCGCTGGACGAACGGCGTGCGGCATTTCGCCGGGAGTGCCATGAAGAGCTGACGTCTGCTTGGCGGCCTGTTACGCGAGCACTTGCTTGACCGGGTGCCTATTGCAAGAGTGAGGAAAGAACGTTGGGAAGGCACGATTGTCGCGGTTGGGGCCGAGTCCCAGGTCTCCGCCGACAGCGCAGCCGCCACACGCGTGATGACGCAGCGCGGACGGTACCCAGCGAGCACCCGGCAGCAACCAACGCCCTGCGTGCCATGTTCACTCGGGATTTCGTCTACCTGGGAGTGTCCGCCCTACAGGTGGTCCTGGCCGCGGGGATGACCCCTGTCCTGACCCGGCGCCTCGGGGTAGGCGAGTTTGGGCAGTTGGCGCTCGCCGTCGCGGTGGCGCAGCTGCTGGGGCTGACCTTTAGCTTCGGACTCCCCTTCGCGGCGCAGAAGGTATTCGCGGGAGAGGACGGCGACCGCCGGTCTCGCGGGGTACTCGCCATCTCCGCCGTCCTTGCGGTAGCCGCTTCGCTTGTCTTCGTCCTCGCAGCACCGGCGTGGGGCCCCGCCGTGGGCCTGGACCGGGTCCTGGACGCGCGCTTGACGGCATTGTGGGCCGCCTGCTTCGCGCTGACTTTGACATCACTCGCTGTGCTCCGGTCCAGAGAGAAGCTGAGGATGGCGATCTTCGTCGCCGGTCTGCAGTCGGTGGGAGCGCAAGCGGCCGGCGTGCTGCTGTTGTACTGGCGGGCCCCCACCGTTACGAGTTACCTCTCCGGCCTGATCGTCGGACAGGGCGCGGCTGCCGTTGCCGGCTTGCTAGCCCTGGCGCCGGACTGGTCGGCACTGGCCGTGATCCGCCGCTATGGCCAGACGTTCCATTTTGGCCTGCCCATGGTGCCGCAGCAGCTCTGTGGCTTCATTCTCGCCGCCGGAGACCGAATAGTCGTTCGCCATATCCTCGGGTCGGTAGCTGTCGGGCGCTACTCCGTCGCTTACAACGTGGGCAGTCTCGGCTTCATCCTTCTCCTCTTCGTCAATCAGGCGTGGATGCCGCGCATCTACGCCATGGCAGACCGAGTGGCGCGATGTCGGCTCCTGGCCAGCAGCCGCGACATGATGAGCCTGCTGTTGATCCCTGTGGTCTGTGGTCTCGCCGCCGGGGCCCCGGTGGTACTGCGATTGTGGGCTCCAAGTTCGTTCCATCCGGCGGAGCTGACGCCGATTGTCGCGATCGTGGCCATCTGCACGTTTCCCTACGGGCAGTTCCTTTCCAACCTGCGAGCGCTGATGAGCGAAGGGAGGACTGGCCGGGCGGCCGTGACAACGCTGGTCGCAGCGGCGGTGAACATAGGCCTCAACGTGGTGATGGTTCCCTTCCTCGGCATCACCGGCTCGGCTATCGCTACGGCACTCTCCTATGGCCTGCTTGCCCGGCTCACCCGGCCGCCCGTGACAACCGGTCTGCAGGTCCCCGGCGCCTCGGTCCTGCTCCGCACGCTGATCGGCGGTGCCGTGGCGGTCACTCTGGCGATCGGGGCACTGCCGACCTCGCCCGTGTGGCTCGTTATCCGCCTGGCTACGTGTGCCTTGGCTCTACTCGCCTTCTCCCTGCTGCTGCGCCGCGCAATGGCAGGGTTTGAAACGTCTGGCCGGCTCGTGACACCGGTTGTCGCCCGCCAGCAGGATGGAGCAAGAGACACCCGCCTAAACCTACTTGACGGCCGGTTAGCCGGTGAGGGCCCGTGACTGGCCGTTGGACCTCGGTGGGGCCAACGAGCCCAGCGCTTGGCGCGCTCGCAGTGCGGGGAGCCGGTGCGGGTCGTTGCCGCGGGCCTGGCCGGGCTGGGTGGGTGCCCGCAGGTTGGTGACTTGCTGGCTGACGTAGCTGCCGGATCCGCGGCGGCGGTCGATGCAGCCCTCGGCGGCGAGTGTGTCGAATGCCTCGACGACAGTTGCCCGGGCGATGCCAAGGGAGGCGGCCGCGCCCGGGTGGACGGGAGGCGGGCGCCGGGCGCCAGTTGCCCGTTCAAGATCGCGCGCTTGAGGCCTTGATGCAGGCGCCATCGCAGCGGCCTGCCGCTGTCGTGTGCTAGGGGCAGCACTGATGGCGGAAGGGTATGAGGCTTGCGGGCCATGAAACTGGACTGTTTCAGTCGTGACTAAGTGGCACGCACGGTACCAGTCAAGCCGGCGCAGTCAGCACGAACGCGGCCGGTGAGGCTGCTGGTGGCGACACGGCAGTATGCCTGCGCCGCCAGCCGCGTGGCCGATCTCACATTCACGGCGAGCGGCGCCTGCAGTAGGACTTGGGGTGTGCGCTCGCGGAAGTACCGGATGGTGACGACACTGGAGCGGGTCAGCAACCGGCTGATCCGCTTCGCGCTGCGCGCGGGTTTCGCGCCCCGCGCGTTCGCGCTGCTGGAGACGACCGGCCGCCGTACCGGGCTGGTGCGGCACACCCCGGTGGGAAATGGCCTGGACGGCGATGCTTTCTGGCTGGTCGCCGCGCACGGAACCCAGGCTGATTACGTCCGCAACCTGCAGGCCAAGCCCAGGGTGCGGGTCAAGGTCGGTGGCGCATGGCGCGCCGGGACCGCCGTGGTGCTTCCCGGCGATGATCCTGGCGTGCGGTCGCAGACGCTGCCGTACCGGTGGGACGCGGCGATCGGCAGGCTGATGGCCTCGGCTCCGCTGACTATCCGCATCGACCTCGATCCGAGGTCTGAGCCGAAGGGAGGCATGTTGTGACCGGCCGTCCGGCTCGCGGCCCTTCCCGACAGTTACGGCCCGCTGTTCGGCGCATTGGGGATGGTGCGGATGCTGGTTTCTTCCTGCTGGAGGCTATATGTCCTTGCCAGATCTTCCCGTGGGACAGGAGGAGGCCGCGGTTTTCGCGCGCCGCTGGGTGAAGGCCTGGAACGACCGCGATGTCGAGGCGGTGCTGAGCGATTTCGCAGATGACGCAGTCTTCACGTCTCCGCTCGCCGCCCGGGTGGTACCTGGCAGCGGCGGCGAGATCTGCGGGAAAGAAGCGCTGCGGCGCTACTGGACCGAGGCCCTGCGGCGCAACCCTGGGCTGCATTTCGACTTCGTCAGCGTGTACTTCGGCGTGGACACGATCGTCATCCGGTTCCGCACGCAGGAAGGCACTGACCGGTGCGAGGTTCTGACCTTCAATGGCCGGCTCGTGCAGACCGGACACGGCACGTATGCCGTCAGCGGCTGACTAACCTGGATTCCCCGGGGGCTTGACGCGGCCTGGTCCGGATCGACGGCCTGCTGCCCCGTTCGAGTTCCTGCTGGTGGATGACGTCTTCACCGCTAGCCCTGGACTGATCTCAACGAGTTAACCCGAACTTCAGGCCCAGTCCGTGCAGTGCGCAGTGTCGAAGTTCTGCTCCGCGTCGACGCCAAGTGCCTGGACGACGGCGAAGGCATCGCCAACAAGCCGCATCGACGCAGCGCTTCATTCGACTGATACCGGCCATCTGACCTGCTCAACAAGGCCGCAGCCATCCCGTGTAAATCCGCGACTAGCGGCTCACGGCTGCAACCCGTGGCATCTGGCGGGACTTGGGTCAGCCGACCCAGCGTTCCGTACCTAGGTCGGGGTCCGCCGTTACGCTGTTCTACCGGCGCTGGGGCGCTACCGTCGCGATCGAGCGCCGCCCCTCGGTGGCCACTCGCCTGCACGCCGCCGAATGCGCGCCGGCCGATCTCGATGCTGACATCCGGCAACGGGCCATCGAGGAAGCCGCCGACATCGTCCAGGCCGCATACCGAGAGGTCGCGGGTGGCTGACTGGCGCTGGGACATGTCACAAACAGAAGAGAGGTACCGGAGTACCCCTCTGAGCTGCGGTTTTAGGTCGTGGCAGGTGTTGTGTCTAGGTTCAGGACATCGAGGACAGGGTGTCTCAAGACATCCGGGACAAGTTAGCGGCGCGCCTCCCCTGGTTGACGGGCCGACCGACTGGACGCTGCCGGGATGTCAAAGGCCAGGCTCGTCATCACCGCCGTCACTGTCGAGAAGCGCCCGGTCAGCGAGGTCGCGCGGGCTTACGGGGTCGCCCGGTCCTGGGTCTGCGCGCTGCTGGCCCGCTACCAGGCCGAGGGCGAGGCGGCGTTCGAGCCGCGGTCCCGGCGGCCGAAGACCTCCCCGACCGCGATCAGCGACGACGCGGCCGACCTGATCATCCGGCTGCGCAAGGACCTTGCCGGACAGGGCCTGGACGCCGGCCCGCAGACCATCGCCTGGCACCTGCAGCACCACCACCAGGTGAAGGTGTCGGCCGCGACCGTCAGCAGGTACCTAGCCCGGGCCGGGCTGGTCACTCCCGCCCCGGCCAAGCGGCCGAAGTCGTCCTGCATCCGGTTCGAGGCAGACATGCCGAACGAGTGCTGGCAGTCCGACTTCACCCATTACCCGCTCGCCGGCGGCACGGACACCGAGATCCTGACCTGGCTAGACGACCACTCCCGCTACGCCCTGTCCGTCACCGCCCACGACCGGGTCACCGGGCCCGCCGTGCTGCTGGCCTTCCGCGCAGCATGCGAGCGGCACGGCGTCCCGGCCTCCACCCTGACCGACAACCGCATGGTCTTCACCACCCGCCTCTCAGGCGGCAAGGGCGGCCGCAACGCCCTGGAGCACGAGCTGCGCCGCCTCGGCATCACTCAGAAGAACGGCAAGCCGAACCACCCCCAGACCCAGGGCAAAGTCGGCCGCTTTCAGCAGACCATGAAGAACTGGCTCCGCGCCCAGCCGCACCAGCCTTCCGCCCTCGCCGAGCTCCAGTCCCTGCTGGACACCTTCGCCAGCATCTACAACGAGCAGCGGCCGCACCGCTCCCTGCCAGGCCGCGCCACCCCCGCAGCGGCCTACGTCGCCCGGCCCAAGGCCGGCCCAGGCGACCGCTCAGCCGACGCCCACAACCGCGTCCGCACCGATCGCATCGACGCCACCGGGCTCGTCACCCTCCGCCACAACGGAAAACTCCACCACATCGGCATCGGGCGCGCCCACGCCGGAACCCGCGTCCTGCTCCTCGTCCAGGACCTGGACATCCGCGTCATCAACGCCGCCACCGGCGAGCTCATCCGCGAACTGATCCTCAACCCCGAGCGCGACTACCAGCCCACCGGCCGCCCATCCGGCTGGCCAAAGAAAAACACCGCGAACCCCACGTAGGTTCACGGTGTCCTCGATGTCTTGAGACATCACAGTGGTGGCCATCGGACTGCCCGTCGATGCAGTGGGCATAGATCTTCAGCAGGACCGCGACCAGCCCGGCGCGGTGGGCGGCCTTGGTGGCGGGCACCTCGGAGTTCAGCCGCAGTGACAGGGCGGCGTGGCGCAAGTCGGAGGGGCGGGGGCCGAGCGGCGACCTTTACTGAGCGGAGGCCAGGCGTAGCGGGCCTCGGCCCACACGGCGCTGTAGGCCGAACTTGGACACTCAGCACCGACAAGGATACGCCGTCGCGGCGCCAACGCCTCGGGGGATCACATGGATGCCAGCTGCTGGAGCGCCGTGGGCAGTGAGGGAAGGACATGCCGGTAGAGGGTCTCCTGTTCGCAGCAGTCACCGGTCTCCGCTATTGCTACCGCCAGGTCACGGAGCGCTGGGGGCCCCTCGGCTGCCATACGGGATGCCACGGTCCTTGCCTTCGCCCGTTGCTGGTCACTCTGGTCGAGCTTGGTGCCGGCGCGCCACAAGTCCACCGACATCCCGACCGGCAGTATGGTTCTCCCGATTTCCCCCTCCATGTTGTGGATCATGCGGATCCCGTAGGCGTCGAGATCGCACCAAGCCGCGATGGGCAGGTTCAGGTCTGCGAGGAATCGCATGAGCCTCTTGCTCGGGTTCCCCTGGTTCCAGACGCAAAGCCAGCGCGTGGTGATGTCATCGAGAAGGCAGACTTTCTCGAATGCCTCTGAGTTCTCGACGACGAAGATCCCCTGTGCCGAGCAGGTGATCTTCCCCACCTTCCTTATCCCTTCCACAGGGACGGCGATCCACGGGTAAGTTGCTGCGGCATCGGCGATGGTGTCGGTGGATACCCAGGTGAGGGGACCGCTCAGCCTGATCGCTATGTCTGCCTCGTCCACCGCCTGGTCGAAGGGCTGGCCCACCAGGTAGGAGAATGCGAAGCGGCGCTGGTCGTTCCACTTCTTGGTATCTCTGAAGGCTTCGCCTGCTAGCTCTTTTGCAGCGAGGCGGCGTCCTTGATGCCGGGCTTCCTGCCACTTGCAGGCCGCCCGGATGGAGTCGTCGTAGACCGACCATGATGTCGTGCGGGCGCTGCTGCCCGCTGGGGGATCGCGCCACTGGGCCTATCGGGGCTGCTGCCAGGAGTTCCCTTTCGGCCCGCAACTCCGGGATGTCGTTCATCAGGGTGAGCAGCGCCGCTGCTGCCGCCTGGTTCTCGCGGGTCTTGTCGGCGAGTTCCGCCTGCCGCTGGAGAAGCGGCTGACCGGTCACGATAGCGACGGCGTCGGCCAGGCTGCACTGGGCCGCGCCACTACGCAGCCGCTGGTCGAGCGTCGCTAGGTCGATGCGGGTGCGGCGGCCGACGTGCCGGGCCAGGGGACGGCCGAGGACCGCCCCGAGCTCTGAGGCTGTACGGAGGTCGGGGACCTGGACGGTGACCGACCCGCAGGGTTCCCCTCCGTTGCGCTCAAGCTGCTTGCGTGCCTGCTGCCACAGTGCCCTGAGCTCGGGGCGGGAAAGAGCGCGGCGGACCTGCTCGGGCGGCCGGTCAGTGGTCACGGCCCGCGCTGTCCCTCGATCCCGTCCCACGTGGCGTGGACGAAGGCCATGCCGGGGGCGCCGGTCGGCCTGAAGATGTCGTAGATGTGCATGCGGTCGATTTTCGGGGACAGCGCGGAGCCGCCAGGCCAGGTGATGACCCAGTCGATGTCCAGGTCCGCGAGGAGCTCCAGGAGACGGGTCTTGGTGGGATCATCGACGCGCTCGAACGCCTCGTCCAGCAGCACGAGCCGCAGGGGTGTGCTGCCTGCCATGTCGAGCGTGTCGTAGAAGGCGGCGACGGCGGCGAAGAGCGTGACGTACGACACCACCCGCGTCTCGCCAGAGGACAGGCGGCGCAGCATACGGCTCCTGGGCTGGCCGTCTGGTCCGGCGTCCCGGACCCGGACGGTGAACGTGTACCAGTCCCGGTAGTCAAGCGCGCGCGTCAGTACCTCGGCGTAGTGGGCGTCGTGCTTGTCCCGCTCGGCTTCGATGAGCTCTCGCAGGGCGCCGCGGAGCCTGGCGTCCTGGTCCGGGCTGCGGGTCGTGAAGGAGGTCCGGACGAGGGCCAGGGCATCACGTGTCGCGTCGTCGAGGGCCGGTGACGGGTCCCAGCTCAGCTCAACGTGGATTCCCTGGCTGGACTGGGCGCGTACAAGAATGGCGTTCATACCCTGGCACAGGTGGTCGGCGGCATCGATCTGCTCGCGCAATCGCTCGGCGAGGTCGCGGAGCAGGAAATTCTCGAAGATTTCCTGGTAGCGCGCGTCCAGTTGCTCCTCGTGCTCGGCAAGGCGAAGAGCTGTGCGCGCTGCTGCCGGAGCCGCAGGATGGCTGCCTTCCCCGTCTCTGACCAGAATGGCCAGCACCCCGTCATTTTCGATCGCCCTGGCGTCGTAGCCAGCTGGGAGCGAAGTGCGCAGCGTCTGGACGGAGTTGATCAGATCCGCCTCGCTCGTATCGGCTGACCAGCTGGCGGCTGCCTGCAGGGCGTCGTCGCGAGCTGTCGGCGGCGGCTGGTCACTGCCGGCCGCCGCCGCCCAAAGGCCCGCCGCCGCCAGGGCACTATCGAACCCGGCCTCGTGCGCGGCGAGTTCCTGCCGCTTTTCCCGCTCGGTGGCAGGATCGGCACGCTGCAGCGTCTCGATCCTTGTCACGTTTGTCTTGGCTTGCTCGTGCCTCTCTCGAACCTCTGGGATCTCCGAGTTCGCGGCGTTGAGCCTTTCCTCGAGTCCTGACAGCCGCGTGTTGAATTCCTGGCTGTCGAATCCGAGCGCCTCGATGTGGAGCGTCAGCGCCCGTTCCGCTCCTATATACGCATCGCGTCGCGTGAGCGCGTCGGCTTCGTCCTTCTGGCGGGCGCCGGTCGCGGTGGCGAAGTCAGTCAGGGGCTGGGCCGCCAGCGTGACCGCAGGAAGGTACTGGTCATTCAGGCTGGACGTCAGCGCGACAGCTGCGGCGGTGGCGAGGCGGACTTCCCCAAGCCGCTGGGCGATTGCCGAACTGGTCCCGGGTAGGCCAGCCCCGCTGGCACGGCGCGTGAACTCACCGCGCTTTGCCTGCCAGGCTCCGTCGGCCGCCGCGTGCTCCTTGGCCCTGTCCGTGGCCATGCGTTCAGCCTCGGTCTCTGCTTCCCTGCCGTTGCCAGCAGGCTCTGCGCGACCGCGACGGGGGCCGTTGCGGGGTATGCCCTGCACGTGGTCCTCCCAGGCGGCCAGGCTCGCTTTGGCATCCTCCGAGCGGAGTCGCTGCAGTTCTCGCCTGGTCCTGCAGTTCTTCCAGGAGGGCGGTGAGGACTGCGATCCTGCGGAGGCGGCTGGCCTCGCGGGCCGCAGGACCCACGTACTCTGCCGTGTCCTTTCTGCCAGGCGCCTGTGAGGGTGCCGGCACGCCAGCGGCCAGTGCGTGACAAGACGAGTCCTCCAGTGACGACGTGGCCGGGTTGTCCGCGAGGCGCACTGAGGCGAGCACGTGAGTCAGGATGCCCGGGGTCACGGCGCAGCCGGGGCCGGGAACAGGGACCAGGGCGGCGAGCAGGGTCTCGTCTTCCTCCTCGCCCAGCGACGAGGGCTCGGGGGTGGCGATCAGATCCTGGAGGTCCGGGTCGGCGACCTTCCCGTCAGCGGAGACCCAGGCGTTGAGGAGCCCGCTGCCTTGCATGGCGGCTTCAAGGCCGGCGCGTTCCGGCTCGGTGAGGGAGGGGCTGAAGTCGACCAGCTGGAAGAAGGCCGCCCCGAGGCGGTCGGAGCGGTCAGACGCGCTGAGAGGCGGCAATGGCGGCACCAGGTCAGCACCCGCGCGACGGGCGTCCAGCTCTTCGGAGAGCGCCGCCCCCTCGTCATCCAGGGCCTGAAGCTGGCCTCCCGCGACTGTGAGGGCGGCCTGTGCGTCGCGTACGGTGGCCATGGCCCAGTCCTGGCACTGGCCTCGGAAGATATCCGCCTGGCCAGGCTGATGTCACCAGGTCGGCGGCGACTGGCAGGATGGTTAGCTCTCCGTCCAGCGCGCTGCTGTCGGGTGCAGTGGCAAGCCATTCGCGAAGCTGGTCCAGCCAGTGCCATTCTTCTGCAGCTGCTTCCGCTGCGACGTCGCGACGGCGCGCTGCCGCCCTCTCGGCTGCAGTTGCGGCCCCTTCGGCCCGCGTCCTGAGCGCGTTGACGGCGTCGTGCTCGTGTCCAGGTTCTCGGCGACCTGCTGCAGGTGACTGGTGGTGACGCGGTGTTCCTCGGCTGCCTGACGGGCTCGCTCCGGACTGTGCGGCGTTGCACGGATGCCGTCCGCCAGCGCATCAAGGTCAAGGACAGGAACCTCTACGCGCGTGACCTCGGCATGCGGATCATCGGATGAGGTGCCGACCGGAACCTGGTCGGTCCTCGTCTTTAGCTGCGCCTCAGGGTCGGCAGGCGGCGTGGGAAGCAGTGCCGGGGCCATGCCGGCCTTGCCAAAGCTCGCCTGGGCGGCAGCGGCGGCCCGGTTCGCAGCCCGCGCGCCCTGCCCGACATGTTGAAGGGCCGACCGCACAGCCGTGACTGCCATGTCTTCTGCGGCGCGACGGGCGGTCGCCTGGCTGAGGGCCGAGGCAGCCGATTCGCGCTGCGCGTCCACGACCTGCCGCCGGGCACTGATATCGCTGTGCTCGGGCTTCCCGACAGTTCCCTGACCTCAGCCTCCAGGGCCTTGGTCAGGGCCTGCAACTCCTTCAAGGCATCGTGTGCCGCATCGCGCGTCGTGCGCTCCTCGGCGATATCCCGCGCGCGCCCTTCCGCCGCTTCCAGGTGCGCGGAGAGGGATGTACGCGCTGCGAAAACAGCATCGGCGCGTTCGCGTGTTACTCGGGCTGCATACTGCCGGTAGGTGAGGAGGAACTCAGAAAGCGCTTCATGGGCCACGCTAAGGTGGCGCATGCTCTCCCGGATCGACTCCAGGTCCTGGAACTGGATAGCTAGCCGCTTGGTGACCTCATGGTCGAGGGGCGGCAGCGACATGCTGAGGTACTCTTCGAGCTGCCCTTCGACTGCCCTGACCCCCACGTCGGGATTGCGCAGCGTCCGCAGCAGGTGAAGAAGGTCCTCATACCGCCGGATGTCCTCGATACCGTAGACGGCTGCGGCTAGTCGCTGCTGCATCAGCCCCGGGTCATCCATGACGGCGTCCGCGCCGATGCGCTCTCTGAGTTCCTTCTGATCCAGCGGGACCTTGTCAGTGCCCGCAAGCTCGAAGTCGATGCCGACCCGCAGCGAAGTCATGAACCGCCACGAGCTGGCGACGTCCTGGGTCGCCCGCGACGCTTTTACCCCGACGCCGGACGCGAGGAACTCTTCGCCGCCGTCAGCCGAGGCCCGGCGCAGCTCGACCCACGAGTAGCCGATTCGGTTCGGTCCCCGGAATAGTCGTCGAGCATCAGCCGCCGGATGCTCACGCTGTCGTATCCCTTAGCTCCCAGGTGACGCAGGTCGCCATCGAGGCACAGCGGGAGCAGGAGCTCCAGCGTCCTTGACTTGCCCGAGCCATTGGCGCCTTGGAGGATGACTCGGCCATCGCTGAAGTCGAAGACTCGCTCGCCGAACTGCCAGATGTTGAGGATCCCACCCCGGTTCAGCCGCTACCGGGATGCTCGTGACGCGGTCACAGCGCATAGCCCTCGTCATCGTCGTCGAACAGGGAGAGCTCGATGCCTGGCCTGGCAGGCGATTCGGCTGGGGCCTTCTTATCCTCGGCCTGGGGCTCCCACCGGCTCGCCGCCGGGGACAAGAGCACCTTGTTGTCGTCGGCCGTGCAGGCCAGGCCGGCCTGCGCGAGCATGTCGGTCACTCGCGTGGCCAGCCTCTCCATGTTGGAAACTTCGTCCTTCCCCCACGCCACTGGGTACCGCTCGCGCAGGCCTGCACAGGCATCCCGACCTGGCTGTCCGTCACCAGGTAGCGGCCGTCCGTCGCGGGCGTTGCCGCCTCCATCAGCGGGGCCAGGGTGAGCAGGGCCATCCGGGCTACCGTCGACCCGGAAGGGAATGGCAGGTCCGTGAGGTAACCGTCAGGATCAACGACGGCGATTCCCTCCGATCGCGCCTCGGTCTGGAGGCCGAAGTACCTGTTCAGCCAGAACCCTTCCTGTCGCTGGTAGACGCGCAGGTATTCCGCCTGCCGGGCTGGAAGTTCCCAGTACAGCACGACAGGGTCCTCAACCAGCGGCGCCGGGCCAGGATGCCATCATCCACGCTGGCGGCCAGTCGCCCTTGTGACAGGTTGCCTGGTTCAGGTGGCCCAGTTAGCCCGACCCGGGCCATGACCAGGCCCAGCAGTTCCAAGTTGATGGTGATGAGGGCCTCGCCTGAGCGTCCGTGGGTCACGGAGGCGACCGTTCCTTCGGTCTCCTCCAGCACTCCGAGGCCCACTAGGTGCTTTAATGCGCTGGCCAGAGCGCGCAGTTCCACGAGCTCTTCGCTGACTGTGATTCCCGCTTCCGCTGCCGCCCCGCGGACGTCGGCGACAAGTTGGGAAAGAAGGACCTGGCGGCCGACTCCGACGAGGGCGGCCAGCGTCAGCGTCAGGTACACGTAGGTCCTCGGGGTGAACCCGTTCATGCCCCGCCCAGGCTGGCCGTCAAGCCTTTTGTAGAGCCTCGCGAAACGCCGCTCAACGAGCAGCGGGTAGTCCAGATAGCTGCTGAACAGCCCCTGCAGGACGTGCCGGTACCGGTACATCACGGGCAGCAGCTGCCCGTCAGGGCCGTCCAGGCGTACCAGCGGCCTGCGGAGCAGCACTCGCGCGCACTGCCTTGCCTGCGCCGCGTCAACGTGTGAGAGGTCAGTGAAGACATCAGGCGGCCGGGCCTGGTTGGTCATGCGCTCATCACCCCGGCTTTCGTGACTGTCAGAGGACGAGCATGTCGATGCCGGCATCGGCCAGGGTGAGCGTTCCCGTCTCGGCTCGGATACAAGTCTCGGCCCCCGGCTGGGAGCGCACGCGCACGCGCAGCCGAGAGCGGGCATGAGCGAACTCGCCAGTGCCCTCAGCCTGGTCGAGCTGGCCCACGGCACGGCGGAGGATGTGGTATAAGGCGGCTAGGGCCTCGGCGGAGAGCGTGACCTCCTCAAGCCGTGCGCTTGCGGCTCGCAACTCGGCATACGCTGCCTCAAGCTGCCTGGCCTGCCGCTCGGCCTCCTCCAGCGCGAGCTGCTCGCCAAGGGGATCCTCGACGATCCTGGACGTACGCCCCTTCGCGCTTCTGTCACCCTGGCCTGAGACCGGCACCACGATCCTTGTTCTGGCCCCATCCCGCCATGGCACGATGGGGAGCGTCTCATCGGTCTCGGGCGCCAGGTGCCAGTGGCGGGCAGGCCACAGGCCGAAGGCCTCGGCGTAAAGAGCGTGCGCTCCGTCGACCGTCGACTCGTCGAACCGCCGGGCCAGGCTGATCAGCTCTCCCCGCTGGCCAGGTGATATTCCCGCGCCTCCCGATGCGCGCTTCACGTTCGCCAGCAGCGAGCCGATCGCCTTGGCGGTGGCGTCTCGCAGGGCCTCGACCTGGCTGACCCTCCCAGGACGGCTCACGAACCAGTCCGCCAGCCCCTGCCAATCGGTTGCCGACCGTCCCCGCGCGCGCTCAACCGAGTCCCCCAGCTCGGTAACGGGCGCGAGGAGGCGCAGGACCTCGGGCAGCCATTCTGCAGCCGCGCCAGGGCAGCCGTGATGGGCCCGTGTACTGAAGCACGTCATCAACGACGAGCTGGATGTACTCGGCGAGCAGCCCGCGAAGGCCGATCTCCTGGGGGTTCAGGTCGTGGCGCGCGACCACCTCCCCGACGTAGGCGTAGAAGTCGCGGACGGTGTCGGCGAGCTCACCATGCTGGAGGAACAGGGTGGTTACCTGCTCCGAAACCCGATCGCGGAGCATCATCTCCTCCCCCGACGCTGGGCCGCTCCTCTGCTCAGCCACGAACGAGGCCACAACGGTAGCGTGAACGGCCTCCAGGCCGCGCTGGATGGCGGGAAGCATCTCCCTGGATACCTCACGCGCGCCCAGCGGGATCTCCAGCACTTCCTCGGCGTCCCGGTGTATCCGTAACGCCAGCTTGTCGACCTGATAGCGGACACTGCCATGGGAGAACTCGGCGATCGAGCGGGCGTTCGTCTCCCTGCGGCCCGGCGCCAGGTTCCCCCACTTCGTCAGCTGAGTGAGGCGGCCCAGCACCCGATCTATCGCAGACTCGCCGGGCTCAATCCACCCATCGCGCTCGAAGGAGGCCAGCGCGCTGGAGACGTCCGCAGCCGACAGGTCCGCCATCAGCGTTGCTGAGAACACACGCATGATGGCGAAGTACGTGCGGCGCGCTTCTTTCGCCGTGAGATACCCATACATCCGGAGGCGGCGCCCGGCATCATCAAGCTGATCTGGGTCGACCACGTCCGAAGTGTCCACAAGGCGCACTATAGCGGCTGCGAAAAGCAATCATGCGTATCCTGCGGGCTGCCAGACACTGGGCTGAGCAGCGCCTCTAATCCGCTGTCGGCGGTCCAACCAGGGACGAACTCCGGCGGCCGCGCGTGCGAGCCGCGGAAGTACGTGGGGACCGCCGAGCTGACCTGGGCCAGCGCGATCAGCTGCGCTGGACGGTTCAACCCGGCAGTATTCGACACTCCGGACGACGAGCTCATCGTCCGGCACGTTACCGGGACATTGTCACCCTGTGCTCGACGCGCACTTCGCGACCATTATCGATGGGTTCCGTGCCGAGGACAAGGAATGCACAGTCAGGCTGGCCGGAACGACCAGCTGAGGCCGAGACCTGACCGGCGAATTCAGCCACCGCTATCCGTGCACGTCGGGAACCACAACAAAGGCCTGCACGCGAGGGCCGCCCGAGATGGGCTTCAACGTACCGAACGTCAAGGCTTTCCGGTCCCAGGGCGTGGGCGTCACACACGGGATCGACGAGATGTGCCCCGGCCCGGACCGGGCCGGGGCACTCATTGCCAGATCAGGCTGCCTTCTGCCCGGCGTCCCCGTCGGGCCCGGGGTCCTCAGTGCCGTCCAGGGCGTCGGTGATTCGCTTGTTGGCGGAGTCGGCCTGCCCGTCGATGCAGTGGGCATAGACCTTCAGCAGGACGGCGACGCCGTGCCCGGCGCGGCGTGCGACCTCAGTGGCTGGGACCCCGGAGTTCAGCCACAGCGAGACCGCTGCGTGGCGCAGGTCGTAGGGGCGGCGGCCGAGCGGTGACCGGCACTGCGCGTCGGTGAGGGCCCTGGTGCGGGCCTCGGCCCATACCGCGCTGTAGGCCGAGTCCTGGATGATGCCGGCCCTGGTGGTCTGGAAGATCCGCCCGTCGGGTGTGGTGCCGTACTTCTTGATGTGGGCGCGCAGCAGCTTGGCGAGGTCTGGCGGGATGGCGATGGCGCGGGTCTCGTGGGCGGCGCGGTGCTTGAGGCCGCGTTCCTGGCGGGCGGTGCCGTGATCGGTCCAAGCCGTTCCCGCTCGGGAGGCGGAGGCGGCCAGGACGATCCTCCCCCACCCCTTCGCCGGCAGGTACAGGTCGCTCCCGCGGAGCATCACAGCCTCCGACGGGCGCAGCGCAGCGTAGTACAGGCAGGCGTAGAACGCTTCCAGGTGCGCTCCCCGGTCAGACAGCCCCTGGACGGCAGCCAGGAGGCTCCTGGCCTGGGCAGGGCTGACTACCACCCGCCGGTCGACGGTCTGGGCGACGGCGGGGGTGGTCCACTGGATGCGGTCGACCGGGTTAGAGGGAAGGTGGCCCTGCTCGACGGCATAGCCCAGGGCGTTGTAGAACACCGACCGCTTGCGCCGCTGGGTCGCACCGGCCGCCGCCTTCCCAGTCAGGGTCTGTGCGCAGGCGGCCAGCGCCAGCCGCACGGTCGCGGTGTCTTCCAGCTCGGCGACGGGCAGCGAGGCGCGCTCGGCCCAGTCCAGCGCGGCGGTGATCTCCGGCGGCGGGCAGGTGTCGCGGGTGGCGGGGTTGAACGCCCAGGCGAACAGCGCGCGTCGCAGCACCTTGCCCTCGGGCGCACCCTTCTCCCTGGTGGTCAGCGCGGTGGTGACGGTGACCAGGGGCTCGGCCACCGACCGGAGGGAGACCGGGGCCAGGTTCGGCCACTTGGCCTCGGCGCAGGCGCGGGCGTGCTCATACCAGGTGATCATCTCGCCCTCGGTGGTCTCCATGCCGGGCAGGCCGGTGCGAGGGCTGAAGGGCCGCCGGTCCCGGACCGCGTCCTTCAGCTCAGCGAGGAACCTGGGTTCGCCACGTTCGGCGACGCTTATGTCGCTGTCCTGTCGAGGTCACCGGCAGCCAGCGTGCCAGCCATCCAATTACCGGCTGCGGCTGTAAGCCGGGGAAATAGCCGCGACTCATTCGTCTGCGGCTGAATAGAACACAGGCAAGCGAGATCGTGACCGAGTGCCGGAACCATAATGATCACAACCCTCTTCAACGATCAGGCTAGGCCAGGAGCAGCTGTAGAATGCTGGACGTACCATTCGCGCGGCCCGTGCGGGACGAAACCAAGCTCGCAGCGCGGATATGCCAGGCCGGGATCACTGGCAGGCGGCTCGATGGCGGGCCCTGGCCACTGTTAACAACTGAGACCAGCTTCGGCCGGGTGAGGAACCAGGAAATTTCATGACTTACGTCATCGGCAGGCGGTTCACCTTTTCGCGGCGCATCACCTGGACCGCTTACCGCCCGGGCATAAATGCTCGCGGGTTCACGGTCATACTTATACAGTCGAGATCCAGCTAGTATCCGATCACCTCGATTTGGCTGACATGGTGTGCGACTTCGGTGATCTTGACAGCCTCGGCGATCACATCGCGACGAAATTGGACCATCGCGACCTCAACCAGGCGCTGACCGTTCAGCCTACATGCGAGCGCATCGCTGAGCACTTGTACCGCTGGTGCCTGGACAACCTGCCAGCCGGGCCGCTGGTCACGGCAGTTCGCGTGTCGGAGTCGCCGCGTAGCTGGGCCGAGTACCGGCCCGGAGCAGCTATAGACGGTGCCCGTTGAATCCCGGACTACGTCTTCCCGAAGAACGCG
This sequence comes from uncultured Actinomycetota bacterium, assembly GCA_963815375.1. GTDB lineage: Bacteria > Actinomycetota > Actinomycetes > Streptosporangiales > Streptosporangiaceae > JASHPR01. Next base: position 2,263,068 of record CAWFGX010000001.1, read on the forward strand.
GCAGCCGGAATTCGCAGCCGCAGGATGCTCTGCTGGTGAGGGAAGTCTTCGGCCCCTCGTTTCAGGGCGAGGGGCCGTCAGCCGGGCAGCAGGCCGTCTTCGTCCGCCTATCGCGATGCAACCTGAACTGCAGCTGGTGCGACACGCCCGAAACCTGGGATGCCTCCCGGTTCGACCTGCGCTCCTGGTCCCGGCGGATGAGCGCTGAGCAGGTATGGGACGAAGTCACTTCTCGCGGACCCGGTCTCGTCGTCGTCACCGGCGCGGAGACCCTGCTCAGCAGGACCGCCTCCGCCTGGCTCACGGCCATGTGCCAGGCGACCGGCCGTCGCACCGAGATCGAGACCAACGGCACTGTTGCCCCGATGGCAGCGACGCTGCCAGGCGCTGGCTGCCTGTTTAACGTCAGCGTGAAGCTGGCCAACAGCGGCGTACCGGCCGAACGGCGGATCTGCGCCACGGCGATCCGCGAGTTCGTGTCGTCAGGCCAGGCCATATTCAAGTTCGTCGTAACCGCAACGACAGACCTCGACGAGATCGCCCAGATGCAATGCCTGCACGGCATTCCTCAGGAGCTTATCTGGGTGATGCCGGAGGGAACCACGAGCAGCCAGGTGCTTAACCGCATGCGCCAGCTCGCGGACCCCGGTGCTGGACCGGGGCTGGCACCTGAGCCCGCGGCTGCACACCCTGCTCTGGGAGAACGCCCGTGGCCGCTGAGCGAAGCCCCGAATTTCTCAGTCACCTGGCACATGACATACCCCGCTACCTGACCAGGATCGGCAATGCGGTGAGCGCCGACGGCGCTCCCGACACAGTGGTAGGCGTTCTCCGTGGCGGAATGATTCCTGCGGTCCAGCTTGCTCATCTGCTTGGCGTACGGACGGTGCGTGCGATAGAGGTCACCCACACTCTCAGCGACGGCGTCGATTCCGCGAAGACACCTCGCCCAACCGTCACCAACCAAGGATCACTCGGTGACTTGTCTCGCCAGGATGTGCTCATCGTCGATGATATCGTCGGCTCCGGTCTCACCATGCTCACATGCCGTGGCCTGGTAGAGCGCGCTCGCGCATCCCGCGTTCGTACCGCTGCGCTCACCGTCAATTCAGTCAACTGGGACCTTGCCTCCCGCATTCCCCCGCCCGAAGAACTCACCTATGTCGGCCATATCTTTGCAGGATGGGTGACCTTTCCATGGGAGCATCAGTGAATGACACAGCGCCGAGTCGTGTCGATGGTTCCCGGTATCAGACCCGGCCAGGAACGCCCATGATCGGCCCGTACTCGGTCAACCAGATGGATGACTTCTACGACGCGCTGCTCACGGGCGAGGTGAAACTCACCGGGGTCATGAACTACGTCCAGCGACTGTTCATCGCCGAGCGCTGTCCGGCGGGCTGCGGCAGTGGTCGACGTTTGCTGCGGGCGCGGCCTCCAGCTGCCGGTTCTGTATCCGGTATGCCCCGCATATCGAACGCTACGTAGGGCTCGACATTGCGCCGGAGAACCTGGATCAGGCTCGTGGGCGGATCGCAGACTCGAACGCATCGGCGGCCGATGCTTCCCATCGAGTTGATCGAGTGCGATGTCGCCAGGCCATGGCCGGAGCTGGCACGTTTTGACGTCGCCGTGTACACGTCCGCGCTTGAGCACCTGCCGCGTGAACTTGCCGTCGCGAGCCTGCGCAGCACCGCTGCGGCGCTGCAACCTGGCGGAGTGCTGTTCCTGTCCACGCCGAATACGCCCGGCACGGCTGCCGCGTCCACTCCAGCATCGCGTGCATGTATATGAGTGGAACCACGATGAGCTTGTTCCCGTCCTGACCGACTGCGAATTTCGGATGCAGGACAGGTGGGGCTGCTGCCGCCCGCACCCGCTGACGCGTCAACAGTCATCCGGGACGCATACGGATTTGATGCGGCCCGCTGGTATGACCGGATGCGCCTCGTCGTTCCCGAGCCTTTCCTCGGTCCGGTGGTGGCGAGTGCATTGCCCGGCATGCGGCCCGAGGTCATGTACGTCTGCATCAGGGAGTGAAGGTGACCACCTTTGTGGGTGAGTGTCGAGGGAATCGAGGGAGTCGGGAAGTCGCACCTGGTCAACGGGCTTGCCGCGCGACTGGGGGCCGGTGCGTGGTCCTCGACGAGATCACCGACCAGTCCGGCACAGGCCGGGTCAATCGGGCAGCGCGCTGTCGTCGGCAGGTGATCCGTTCCTTCGCACCGGGCACCCGACGGCAGAGACTCTCGCGCTGATTGCGTTGAAGATCCGTGAGCATGAGCTGGGCGAGTACCTGCGAGACGCCGGAAAGATAGTGCTGGAAGATCGCGGCGTCGACACTGTCGCCGTCTACCAGGCGGCCATACTCGCCGGAGTCGACGCAACGCTTGAGGCGACTCTCCAGCCCATCGCGGATCTACGCGACGGCAGGGCACTGGTGCCCAATGCCAGACCTGACGCTGCTGCTGACCGACGACCTGGAAACCTGCATCGACCGGTTCCAGGACCGAATGGACCGTATCGTCCCGCCGGGCGACAAGGCGCTTATCGCGCGAGCCAGCGAGTTGTACGCCCGGGTCGCTGCTCATCACCCGCACCGGTTCGTCGTTATCAGTCGACCGGCCAATCGGACGGCGAGGAAGTCACCGACCAGATGCGTGCGGCATGCTTTCCAGGCTGGAAAATCGATGCGCGACGTGACGTTACTGTGGGCGCTGCGATCGCCATGCAATCTCGGCTGCACCTACTGTTATTTCGGCACCATCGAAGAGCATCGAGTCAGCCCGCCGACTCGGGCAGGGACGCTATCGCACCTGTCACGCGGCGATCTCACCCTTGCCGACATCGAGGCATTCGTTGCCACGCTCGCGGCTCAGCGGTCAAGCGGATCTCATCGCTGGCGGCGAGCCGCTGATCTGGCCGCACACCCTCTATGTCGCCGGGATGATCAAGGCCGCAGGAGTCCAGGTAGTGCTGTGCACCAACGGCATCCCACTCAACCGGCCTGACATCACCGAGCGGATCATGGAACTCGGCGTGGACGCGGTGTCGGTATCCCTCGATTCTCCCGATCCCGCCGAGAACGATCGCTACCGGCCAGCTCGCAATGGCCGACATGGCCAGGCCGACGTCGTTACCGGCATTAGCAGGCTGCTGGCGGCCCGCGCCTGGCCAGGCCCGCCCGCGTGTCGGCATCTACACGGTGGTAACCCGCCGTAATATCATCGCCAGGTGACCGCAACAGGTCGGTTCGCAGCTGCTCTTGGCGTGGATTACTTCGTGCCGCAGCCCATCTCGCTCGCTCCTGATCACCCCTTCCACCCCGAGCTTGCCCTCTGCGGCCAGCCATGCCCGGAGGTGGCCGCAGGCGCTCGGGATGATTTGTATGATGCCCGGCTGGCCATCGACCTGCCGGATCGCTCCTACGCCGCGTCGTTCGCGGCCACGATCCAGACCGACGCACCAGGGTTCGTGCCGGGCTGTTTCGGCGGCCACACACTGTTCTTCATCGAACCTGACGGCAGCCTGTGGGACTGCCCGTCAAATCTCAAGATCGCCGCCATGCCCCCGTGGCGGCGACGGACCATCCGGGGCGGCGACGCCAGCCGCCTGTTCGGACTGGCCCGTCCGGGCTGCCCTGCGGACTGCATGCTGTTCTCCCGCGACTGCGTGAACATGTGGCCTCTTACCGGCTTCGACATCTTCCTGCCGCCCCGAGCGGAACTGCTGTGAACTGGACTCGATTCAGCCGCCCCTTGGGGACTGCTTGATGATCTTGACCGCCTTCTCCACACGATGCCTGCACCTGCCGCCAGCGGCAACGTCGATCAGCTTGAAGCTGATCTGGCTCACAGTTTCGGTGCCCGGCACGCTGTCGCCGTGTCCAGCGGGACTGCGGCGCTGCACTGCGCTTTTGCCGCTCTGCGGATCGGTTCGGGAGATGAGGTCCTGGTTCCCGCCGTCTCGGTCGTCATGTCCGTGGGCACCGATCCTGTATTCCGGCGCTCGGCCAGTATTCGTTGACTGTGACGAAACCGGGGCCGATTTCGACTATGACGACCTAAATGTGAAGCTGACCGCCCGGACGCGGGCGGTCATGCCCGTGTACATGTGGGGACGGGCCGCGGACCCGGAACGCCTGACGAGTTTCGCGGCACAGCACGACCTCCGCGTCGTCGAGGACGCCTGCCAGGCGCACGGGACCCGCGTTGGCGGCCGGATTCTCGGTAACGTCGGAGATATCGGGTGCTTCAGCCTCAAGGACGGCAAGCTGCTGTGGTGCGGAGAAGGCGGATTCATCCTGACCGACCAGGAGGATCTCGCGAACCGCTGTCGCGCCTTTCGCACTCACTGGCAGGTTCCTCCCGCAGGCGGGATAGCCATGGCGGAACTCGGCCACAACTACCGCATGACCGAGATCCAGGCCGTGCTCGCCCGGTGGAACCTCGCCCGGTTCGAGGACCTGCTGAGCCTTCGGCGAGCGCAAGCGACAACCCTCGTCTCAATCCTGGCTGACACTCCGTCGTTAGGCTGGCGCCATCCACTCGACTCCGAGGACTGGAACTGCTTCTCGCCGTTGGCAACTCTGGACGTGCCCCGCCCGCGCGATCTGGCCAGACGGCTGGCCCTGTCCGGCGTGCCGAATAGCGTCGGCTCCTTCGCCTTGGTCGCGAATGATCAACGACCGGTGTTTGCTCATTTGTCTCCCGATCCCTGCCCGCGAGCGGGACATTTCGTCGACTCTGCACTCGCGGTCGTGCTGAGCGAGCACGATGACGAACAACGCATCAGTGCGATGGCGGACACTATTGCGAGGGAGATCGCCCGATGGGCTTGACGCAAGATCCTGCGTACCAGGCAACGACGTTCGTCGTGATCGATTTCGAGGCGACCACTCCCAAAGGCTACCGGCCAGAGCCGATCGAAGTCGCGGCACTCGCCATCCGTGACTTTGGCACGGGCCTCACCGAGATCTCCAGGTTCTCTGAGCTCATGCGGCCACCCCCGCATGCTCCTGTTACTCCCCGAGACACTGGCGAGAACGGCTTGCGGCCCGCCGATGTGGCCAATGCCCGCACGGCCGGGCCGGTGCTCGCTGACCTGGATGCTTGGCTCGCCACCCCGCCATACCTGCTGGTCGCCCACAACGCGCATGTCGAGGCGGGGCTGATCTACGACTATCGGGAGCAGTGCCCCAAACTGGCGGCCATCCCGGCAATCGACACGGTGAAGTTCGCCCGCGCCGCACTGCCCGGCCTGATCTCCTACGGCCTTGACCACCTCATGGTGCATCTATCCATCCCGCGCCCACCTGACAGGCATCGCGCCATGCCAGATGTTAGGGCCACCGCCGAGGTATTCCGGTACCTCATAAGCCACGCCGACGAAACCGGCCTCTTCCCGGACCTGCACAAGCGACTGCCGCCGTCGCACTCGTGCCCCGCGCGACCCGGCCGCAGCAAGATGCGCTGTTCTGACGCGAGTCCAGTTACATGACAAGCACCATGCCGCCAGCACCGCGTGGCCCGCTTGTCAGTGTGGAGGGCATCAGCGGAGTCGGAAAAACCTACCTCACTAGCCGCTTGTCCTCGGCCGGGACGATCACGGTAGTCGAGGAGTTCTCCAAGAGGATCAACACGGACGCAAGCACGCTCGGCCATGAGATCCTGCGCGCTCTGCTCGCCGAAGCCCGCGGTGAGCACTTTCTCCGCGCAGGAAACCCTGGCACCGAGACAGTGCTGCTGCTTGCGGTGAAGACCTTCGATTTCGAGGAGTGCCTGCCGCTGCTGCGGCAGGGGCAGACCGTAGTTGAAGGCCGCAGCCTCGACAGCATCGCGGTGTACCAGTCCCTGGTCAGCTACCCGGATGACCCTGACCGCGCGCGCACCGAGGCACACGCGATTCTCTCCTCGCAGTTGAGTGGCGACCGTTGCCAGACCTCACGATCCTCATCGTCGACGACGTCGCCACGGCGGTTGGCCGCGCCGAGCAACGCGATGGGCGGCGGTTCACCACTGAGCAGTGGATCATTCACCGTCAGGCTGCCGAGATATTCGAGTTGCTCGCCGCTGACCAACCCGACCGGTTCCGTGTCATCGATCGGCGCTGCACCGACATCGACCGCGCGGTGGCCCAGTCGGCCGCCTGGCTCGCCGAACTTCGCCATCTCCACTACGAGGACCCTGCCGCTCGATAACGGCTACCCGGCCCGACTTGCCTAACGGGCGAGACCAGTGATACTTCCCAGCACGACCGGCGAGACAGCCGCTATGTCGTCGATAGAGGCGAAAATCTCCTTGGCTAGCAGGCGCGTATCTTCCACCACATCAGGGTGCTCAGCGACTTCGGCCGCGCTGAGCCAGAATGTCTCATGCGCTGCCGGACCCGAGGCGAGGTGATCGGTGACCGCGACATAGATGAAGTCGACGTGCACGTGCGGCCGGGGTTCGTGACGATCGGCCGGCACCTGCATTTCCAGAATCCACCAAGGCGCTGGGACCGGGGCATGCGGTGTACCGACAGGCACTGGCATCACGGGCGCGTCAAGCAGGTGAACGCGCAGCCCCGTTTCCTCCTCCACCTCGCGTAGCGCTGCCTCAGCGGTCGTCTCGTCAGGCTCGACATGGCCACCAGCAGGCAGCAGCTTTCGCAGTCTCGGATGCATGATCAAACAGAGCCGCCAGCCTTCTGCGAAGCGAGAGAGGATCAGTGCGCTTGCCGTCGATTCTTTCCTAATCGGCGTCCTCGCCATGGGGCATCCCTTCTGCGGACGGCACCGATCATCGCGCATCCGAAGATCAGTCACGGCAAGCGACACGCGGCAGGCCGGACGACGACGATCCGGAGTATCAGCAGCCTCAGACTAAGCACCGGCAGCCAGGCGTGATCCCCTCGGTCACGGCATGGCTCCCTGAACCCCCGCAGGCCCGGCAATTCACCTGGCAAAGTGACCGCGCCGACCGGGTGCCAGTCCCAGAGCCATCCGGCGTCGCGCGCGTACTACCGTCCTGAGTCGCTAATCAGTTGGCAGTAGGTGGCCGCTTCCTGTGCAGTTCCTCGCGAACCTGAGCGTTGAGCTGATCGGCCGTCTCAGCGTCGGGGAGCGGTTCGCGGACCGCCCGCAAGGCAGCTAACGTCAGCCGTTCTGGCCATAGTGGCAACGCCGGGCCTGGGACGCACCGGTAGCGTGCGCTGAACGCTGGCTCGCTGCTGGCAACCCAGACTCCGTGGGCTTGCTCGGCAGTGAACCGGAACGTGACTTGGGCGCTGGTCTCGTTGGCAAGCGTGATGGCGACTTTATCCGGTGACAAAACTGTCAGGTCCGCAAGGTGAGCTGCATGCGGGAAGTATCCCGGAGGCGGCGCGCGCGCGTGAGTGTCACCTGCTGTCCGGGTCATTCACGCGGTGGCAGTACTCGGCGATCGTTTCCAGAATCTCGTCGGCGAACTTGGTCCACACGAAGGTCCTGGGATTGTTCCATTCAATTGATCCACCCGCGGATGTCAGCCTCGAGTCGGATGCTGCGGCGGGCGCGGCCAAGTTGGGCTTAGAGTCAGCGCGCCGCCACTTACACTCCACGGTCATGAGCGTCGACCTGTGGCCGGTCTTTGAAGATGGGCACAAGCACGGTCTCAGCTATGAGGACTCTATGCTGTTGCGTGCTTACAAGGATCTGGACACAATCGCCAGAGCCGCGGGGCACAAGCCGCTGTCCGCCTTAGACGCTCACGCTGACGTGCCGGACGACGTCATCGAGCAGTTGGCCCAAGAGGCGCAGGACATACCAGACCTCTCCGGCTTCCCGGTCGTGTGGCGCGACCCCGCTGATGCAGTGGCGACTCCGGATTTAGTCCTTTCCGCGGTTGCATCCCCAGACCAGGCGTCGGCTGGCGGGGAGGACCCCGACGACCTCGCGCACTGCCTTGAGGCCTTCCGCCAGACCCTGCAGCAGGCCGTCACGCGTCAGACGCGGTTCTACTTCGTAGTTGCATAACCAACGCCCCGGCTCCGGAGCCCGGCAAGATCGGCACGAATTAAGCCGCCGCCGTCGGCCTACCAGCCGCTCCCCGCCCTGGGGAAGTTACCGGGGGCGCGCCGGGGCACAGCGGGTGCACGCTCAACTCAGCGCCGCATGTCAAGACCGAGCACCCGCCAGCACGGCCCGTCCGTGGCCGTCCGTGGGAAGCCGACGGTTTCACCGACCGTTCTGGCGGCTTTGACGCCGTCCGCTATGCGTCCGTGGACAGCGCAACATGACGGTCTACAACGCTACGAGATGGCACACCACGGGACAAAGAAGAAAACGGCCCGCGCAGCCCGCATCAACGCAGCTAGCGGGCCGTTTGTGGCTGGTGGTGGCAGGTGTTGTGTCTAGGTTCAGGACATCGAGGACAGGGTGTCTCAAGACATCCGGGACAAGTTAGCGGCGCGCCTCCCCTGGTTGACGGGCGGACCGTGTCCCGCTCGAATATTGAGTTACGTGGCCTGAGCTGGGATTACGCGGCGCGGTGGTATTCGTTGATCAGCCCTGTGACGACAGGTCTTCGGCGGCGGACAGACGGCAGGTCGGCTACGTCCCAGCTGGGCTGCGTTTCGATGTCCGGGGGCCGCTGCTGCCGGGACTGGCGTGCGGCCTGTGGCCGTTGTAATGGGTCACGTACTCGCGGAGCATCAGGTCCAGGTGGCGGTCACCGAGGATCAAGGTCCGGTCCAGCAGCTCGCGGCGCAGGGTTCCAATGACGCGCTCGCAAGTGGCGTTCATCCGAGGCGTCCTCGGCAAGGTGGTGATGATCCGCAGTCCTTCGGACCTGAACACCTCGCCGAACGCAGTGGTGAAGACCGGGTCGCGATCGTGAATCAGGAACCGCATCGTGCCGAGGCGGTCGTCCAGATCCATGGCGAGGTTGCGGGCCTGCTGCACCGCCCATGCCGTGGTCGGTTGTGCGGTCACCCCGGCCAGGTGCAACCTCCGGGTGCCGTGCTCGATGAACACCAGCACGTGCAACCGCTTGAGCAGCACCGTTTCCACCACCAGGAAGTCGCACGCGATGATCGCGTGGGCCTGGCCTGTCAGGAACTCCCGCCAGGTTGGCCCAGCCCGGCGGGGCGCAGGCTCGATGCCTGCGGCATGCAGGATCTCCCACAGTGCGGACGCGGCGATCGCACGCCCGAGCCGCGCCAGCTCACCTTGGATTCTCCGGTGGCCCCAGGCCGGGTTCTCCCGCGCCATCCGGATGATCAGCGTCTTGACCGAGGTCCCGGTGGACGGTCGTCCTGGCCGGTGCTGGCTGGCGTAGTCCCACTTACGGGCGATGAGGTCACGGTGCCAGCGCAAGATCGTGGCCGGGGTGACCGGGAAGACCTCCGACCACCGGCGGCGGCTCACCAGCCGCGACAACGCCGCAAGCCACAGGCAGTCGACGTGATCCCGCCGCAGACGGCCAGTCAGCTGACGGCGCAGCACCTGGTTCTCGTGGCGCAGCACGAGCATCTCGGCGTCCTTGGACAGGTCAGACCGGACAAGCACCGCCAGCAGGCCGAACAGGCACCTCACCAAGCGGTAGACGATGGACAGCAGCATCCCGAGATGGTCCCAGCGATGCCCCGATCCTTCAGCAAAACCCCAGCTCACGACACGAGGCCGAGTTTCCGAGCGGGACAGGGTCAGCTGCTCGGGTGGCACGCCGAGCTTGGCGATGGTGGTCTCGCGCGTGACCACGCCCCCCGGACCCGGGGTGACCACGTCGCCCACGGCCAGCGGCATGTCCGGCTGCCAGGTGGCCAGCGCGGACAGCCTGTCCCAGATCGTCCTGGCGTAGGCCTTGTAGGTCTCGGCCAGCGGCATGGCACTCCTTCCGGCCCCGTCGACCCTGCTGGCCAGAGCCTACGGCGACCTGGGACCGCCGTGACCGCCAGGCCCCACCGCGACATAACCGTCTCGGCGCCTGCGCGCGGGCGCGGCGGATCGCGGCGCGCAGCCCGGTACCATCGGCGATGTCCCTGACAACGGAGGCGGCGACAGCGGCGGTGTCGGCCGCGGGCAGCGGCCACAGCCCGCCCACGACGGTGGACGCGCCGTTGAGCATCAGCGCGGCCGGCAGGTTCAGCGGGTAGGCGGTTGGCGGTGCTGCCGACGACCAGCACGCGGCGGCCGGGACGCTGCGGAACCGGCTCGCGGCCAGCACGAGCGCGGGCAGCCGCCGTCCGCGCTCCCCGCGGTGAACCCCAGCCCGGTGCCGCTGTCGTGCGTGAACGTCAGTAGCAGGTCCCCGCCCGGTGCCGCGCCGAGACTGCATGCGGACGTGGAACCCGCGAGCCCGCACGTCGAGCAGCGCGTCCTCCACGACCTCGGCATAGGGCGCGTCCTCGTCAATGACCGCCTGTAACAGCGCCGACCGGCCGCGCAGCCCGGTCACTCATGCGGCCAGATGGGCGCCGCTGTCGCGCAGGGTCGGCTCCAGGGTCCGGGCTACGCGCGCGGCAATGTCCCCAGGCTCCAGGCTGCTGGCCGCAGCGTACGCCTCGGCGACCACGGCGGGGTCTCGGCTGATCACGGCGACGGTCAGCAGAGCCAGGGTGCGATGCGATTGCGACAGCGCCTGCGGTAAGTCCAGCCCCGGCGAGCGGCCCAGAAGGCCAGCTCGTGCTGCTCGGCCGCCCTCGCTATCGTCCCCACGTTGACGAAATCCCACCGCAGGCTGGCTGGTCGTGCCACGGGCCGCGATAAGCCCCAGCGCCGCGCACACCAGGGCCCTCGCTTCCACCGGCAGTTCGGCCCGCAGCAGGCCGCGGCACAGCTCGACGACCCGGTTTATGGTGTCGTGGTCGAGCTGCCCATCCGGCCCAGGCATCGACCGCCCCGACCGCGAACAGCTCAATGGCCTCGGTGTCATTCTCCAGTTCGCGCGCGAGCGTGCGGGCAAGCTCGCCGTCACCGGGCACCACACGCCCGACGCAGCGGCGGATCAGGACCTCGGCCAGCGCCGACACCACGTCAGGGTTCTCCGCCACGACTTCATCCTTTCCGGCCGGAACGGGCCGGCGCCAGCATGCGCGCCCGACGAGGGCGCGCCCGGCTCACGCGGCCGTCGTCGGGACCGCGGTCACGCTGGTGATAACCTGCAGCGGGCGCCCTGGGGGAACCTGACCGGGTTTGCCGTCACGGCTGCTGGCGTTCCGGCGAACAGGGTCGTGCAGCGCCTTACCCGGCGCGTGGTTGGCATGCTAAAGACAACCCTCATTTTGCTTCCCTGACGAGGCAAGCAAAATATAAGTGCTTGCCAGGGGAACAGCCGGCGGTGGAAGGCCCAGCCACAGAAGATCGACAAAAAGCGGAGTTTCACGGCCTTTTTATGGGCGTGAACCGGTACGACTCTCCGGATATTGATTTTCTTGCATCAGCTGTCCGCGACGCTACTGCCCTGCACGCGCTGTTCACCGACAACCTCGGGACTGACTGCCGCCTCATAACCGATGAAGACGCCACCACCGCGCGGCTGCGCAGCGAACTGCAGAACCTGCAGACGGCCAGCTCTGCAGAAGATGTCGTGGTCATCGGCTTCTCCGGCCATGGCAGCAATACCCACGAGATCGTCACCTATGACAGCGACCTGGACAATCTGCCGGTCACCGCGCTGCCGCTGGAGGAGTTGACCTCGCTCGTAAGCGCGATACCGGCCCGGCATCTGCTCGTCGTACTGGATTGCTGCTTTTCCGGCGGTGCCGGCGCCAAAGTACTCAACGTGCCGCTGAGGCCCCGCGGCGCGCCAAACTCGACCGACGCGCTGCTCAACCGGATGGCCGGCACCGGGCGGCTTATCCTCACGGCCTCGACCGCCGACCAGCCGGCGTACGAAGACGCCCGGCTCGGGCACGGCCTGCTGACCTATCACCTGCTGCAGGCCCTGCTCGGCCCCGGGGACGTCGCGCACAACGGGCAGATCAACCTGCTTGACCTGCTGCGCTACGTCACGCAGCAGGTCAAAGGCACGCCTCCGGAACCGTCGCCGCGAAGCAGGAACCGACCCTCAGGGGGCAGTGGGACGGCGAGGTCACCTGGCCTGTGTTTGCCCCCGGGGCACGCTACGAGGTGCTCTACCCGCCGCGTTCGCCGGAGCCGGTCACCGAGGACATCCGGAGCCTGCGGAACCACGGCATTCCCGAGCCGGTGCTGGACCGCTGGGCGGAGCACCTCAGCGGCCTAAACCAGCTCCAGCAGGACGCCGTGAACGAGGCCGGCCTGCTCGAGGGCCGCAACGTCCTCGTCATGTCGCCGACATCATCCGGCAAGACCCTGATCGGGGAACTGGCCGCGCTCCGCGCCACGCAGAACGGCGGCCGCTCGGTCTTCCTGCTGCCGACCAAGGCACTCGTCAACGAGCAGCAGGAGAAGTTCGAGCGGCTGTATGGCCCTACCGGTGTGCGCACCATCCGGGCGACTGGCGACTTCAGCGACCAGGTGACGGCGCTCCTGCGTGGCCAGTTCGACATCGCGGTGCTCACGTACGAAATGTTCAGCCGGCTCGCGCTGGCCAGCCCGCACCTGCTGCGCATCACCTCCGTCATCGTGATCGACGAGATCCAGACCGTGGTGGATCCCGGCCGCGGCGCGGAGCTGGAATTCCTGCTGACGCTCATCAAGAGCCGCAAGGCCCAGGGGATCGAGCCCCAGCTCATCGCGCTCAGCGCGGTCCTCGGCGACCTCGGCGGCCTGGACAGCTGGCTGGACGCGCACCTGCTGCACCGCACTGAGCGGCCCGTGCCCCTCGACGAGGGTGTCCTAGAGCTCAACGGCACATACCGCTACCGCGACGCGGACGGCGCGGAGCACACCGAACAGCTCATACCGCCGCAGTGGGGCCAACCGCGGGCACGCACGCTGCTCATCCCGCTGGTGAAGGAACTCGTCGAGGCAGGCCAGCAGGTCATTGTCATCCGGGCCACCCGGGGTGACGCCCGCGGCGCCGCCCTGTATCTCGCCGGTGCCCTCGGCTTGCCTCCCGCCCTGGATGCACTTGATGCACTTCCCGCAGGCGACCCGAGTATCTCCAGCGCAGAACTCCGCCACTGTCTTCGGGGCGGCACTGCCTTCCACGTGTCTGACCTGGACCGCGACGAGCGCCGTCTGATCGAAGACGCTTACCGGGCACCGGACAGCACGATCCGCGTCATGGTAGCGACCACCACGCTGGCCCAGGGCGTCAACATGCCCGCCGAAACCGTCGTGATCCCGGAACTGCGCCGCAGGACGGGTGCGAGCACGTTCCAGCCTTACCGGGTGGCCGATTACAAGAACATGGCCGGACGGGCCGGGCGGTTCGGCCTGACGGAACGGGGACGCGCCGTCGTCCTGGCCTACTCGCGCGGCGACGCCATCCAGATCTGGTCGCAGTACGTCAACGGCACGCCGGAGAACATACGGTCGACCCTGCTCGACCCGGGCGCCGACATCTACACGCTGGTCCTGCGCGTGGTCGCGGAGGCCTCCCAGCGGATCGCAGACCGCGGCCTGTCCCCGGACGACGTGGTCACAGTGCTGGCGAGCAGCCTCGCTGCCCACCAGAACCGCCTGGCGGGCAACAGCGACGCGTTCGAGCCAGCGAGGATCGCCGCCGTCCTGGCCGACCTCCAGCAGCAGCAGTTCGTCGCCGAAAACGGCGCCGGCCTGCCGCCTCACCGAGCTAGGTGAGGTTGTTGCGAACAGCGGCCTGGCAGTACGCTCGGCCGCCCGCGTGGCCGGGGTCTTCCGCCGCCTCCAATCGCAGCAGCTCAACCGGGCCACGATCATCACGACGGCCCAGCTGACGGCGGAACTCGACGCCACCCGCCTGAGCGTCAATATCAAGGGCGCGAATAAAGAGATCATGACCTTCACTGGCGAGCTAGGCCGGAAGCCACCGCTTTCGAGGCCATGGTGGCACTCCGAGACGGTGCCCCCGTGATCGTAGCCGCCCGCGCCAAGAAGGCCGTCTCCTGCTTGCTGTGGATGAACGGCGTTCCCTCCGAGCAGCTCGAGCGCATCGTCATGCAGCACCACTTCGACAAGAACGCCATCGGGCCGATCCGCGCGGTCGCCTCCCGCACGCAAGACGTCATCGGCGCGGTGCTGGACATAGCCGCAGTCGTCCGTCCGAACGCCGACCTGGCCCGCCTCGCGAACCTCCTGCCCGTCCAGCTCGAACTCGGTATCCCGGCTCACTTTGCCCCGCTAGCGCTCGCCGGCGCGGGCCTGACCCGTGAGAACTACCTGAATCTCATGGGGGCTGGGCTAAGGAGCCTGGAGCAGATATCTGCAGCCGACGACGACACGGTGCTGAAGTGCGTCGGGGACAGCCGTCAGCGTCTGCGCTCGCTCCGGCAGGCCGTGCAGCAGACCGCTGAGGCTGATGCCGTTCCGGCGCTTGACGAAGCGCTGCCGCCTCCGACCGACTAACCGCCTCTAACCCCGGCACCGGGCGACGGGGCCGCCATGCGCCGCGCCGATTCAAGGCACCGGGGCACCACGAAGGTGCGGGGCGACTGCTCTGCTCGAGCGAGAGCCTAGCGAGGCGTGCATGGTGCTCCGCGGGCCGACGAGGTACACGCCAGGTCGTCGCAGGTATACGTCAGGTCCATCACAGGACATCCGGGACCAGCCGGCTGGGAGCGGATCGGTCCCTGGCCACCGCCGACCGCGCATCCGGACCCAGTGCGGCCTACTGCCCTGGGCGAGATGACGCGACGAGCCAGCCGATCGGCGGCGCGCTGCCAGCGGAGGCTCAGGCCGCGCCCGGCGATCAAGAAGGGCGCCGCGCCGTCCGGCGGATCCTGCGACCATGCTGTGGGCCACACCCAGGAATCGCCGGTGCCCACGCCGCCCGTCAGCGCGGCGGATGGCTACTACAACCCGTACAGCGAGCGGCTCGGTGAACCGCTTCTTCCGCCTTCTCGGCCCGAGTGATCCGCCCACGGCGACCACCCGGCGGGGTTCATGATCGCGGACGCTGTCCGCTATATGTCCGTGCACAGCTAGACACAGCGGGACTCTCATGGACTCAGCGGGACCTCGTCAGGCCAAAAGCAACAGCCCGCGAGACCGGGAAAACCCAGCTCACGGGCTGTTTCCGCTGGTGGTGGCAGGTGTTGGGTTCGAACCAACGTAGGCTGAGCCGACGGTTTTACAGACCGCTCCCTTTGGCCACTCGGGCAACCTGCCATGCGCCGTCTGTCGCGACGGCACAGTGAAGGATAGCCGAACCAGCCCGCCTGGTCAGCATCAGGACGGTTGATGCGTCTAACCTGGGTCCGTGGCATCCGAGTCCTCTTTCGACATAGTGTCCAAGATCGACCGTCATGAGGTCGACAACGCGCTGAACCAGGCGGCCAAGGAGATCGGCACCCGGTTCGACTTCCGGGGCGTGGGCGCGTCTATCGCCTGGTCCGGCGACCAGGGCGTGGAAATCAAGGCGAACAGTGAGGAGCGCGCCAAGGCCGTGCTCGACGTGTTCAAGGACAAGCTGGTGAAGCGGTCGGTGTCGCTCAAGGTCCTGGATCCGGGCGACCCCAAGCCGTCGGGCAAGGAGTACCGGCTCTCGGTCGGGCTCAAGGAAGGCATCTCGCAGGATGACTCGAGGAAGATCTCCAAGATCATCCGCGACGAGGGGCCCAAGGGCATCCGGGCCCAGGTGCAGGGCGAGGAGCTTCGCGTGTCGTCCAAGAAGAAGGACGACCTGCAGGAGGTCATCAGCCTGCTCAAGGGCAAGGAGTTCGACCTAGCGCTGCAGTTCGTCAACTACCGCTAGGTGACGCCGAGAGCAGTGCCCCCTGGCCAGCCCTAAACGGAAATTTCGCCAGTGCGGCGCTGGTGTTTCTCACGGGCAGCATGCGGCGCACGAGCCGCGGGTAACCAGACCCGGCGGAAACGAAACGTAGCTAAGATGTAACTTGTTACTAACTTAACCAACCTCATCGCCCCGGTGTCGCCCGGCCGCCTCAGGCCCAGGTCGAAGACCAGGCCACGGACAGTGGGTGTGCGCGGGGGCGGCGCCCATAAGCTGCACGCCGTCACCGCGTCCGCAGTCTCAGCATGACCCGGCCTCGGCGCGCGGAGGAGGCCATCGACTGTGACCAAGCAGGTCCAGCAACTCAATCGTGTCATCATCAGGTTCGCCGGGGACTCGGGCGACGGCATGCAGCTCACCGGCGACCGGTTCACCCAGGAGACCGCTGCCTTCGGCAACGACCTGTCCACGCTGCCGAACTTCCCCGCCGAGATCAGGGCGCCCGCTGGCACTCTGCCCGGGGTGTCGAGCTTCCAGCTGCACTTCGCCGATCACGACATCATGACGCCCGGCGATGCCCCGGACGTACTCGTGGCGATGAACCCCGCGGCGCTCAAGGCCAACATCGCCGACCTGCCCCGCGGCGCCGACATCATCGCCAACACCGACGAGTTCACCAAGCGCAACCTGAGCAAGGTCGGGTACGAGAGCAACCCGCTCGAGGACGGCTCACTCTCTGGCTACCAGGTGCACGCGCTGCCGCTGACCTCGGTGACGGTCAAGGCGCTCGAGGGTCACGAGATCAGCAGGAAGGACGCTGAGCGGGCCAAGAACATGTTCGCGCTGGGCCTGCTGTCCTGGCTGTACAACAGGCCGGTCGAGGGCACGATGACGTTCCTGGAGTCCAGGTTCGCTTCAAAGCCCGGCATTATGAACGCGAACAAGGCGGCTTTCCAGGCTGGCTGGAACTACGGCGAGACCACAGAAGAGTTCTCGGTCCAGTACGAGGTCAAGCCGGCCACCCTGGCCGCGGGCACCTACCGCAACATCACCGGCAACACCGCGCTCGCCCTGGGTCTGGTCACCGCGTCGAGGCGGTCCGGGCTGCCGCTCTTCCTCGGCTCGTACCCGATCACCCCGGCGTCGGACATCCTGCACGAGCTGGCCAAGCACAAGCGGTTCGGGGTCCGCACGTTCCAGGCCGAAGACGAGATCAGCGGCATCGGCGCCGCGCTCGGCGCGTCGTTCGGCGGCGCCCTGGGGGTCAGCACCACATCCGGGCCGGGCATGGTGCTCAAGCAGGAAACCGTAGGGCTCGCGGTGTCGGTGGAGCTGCCACTGATCATCTGCGACATCCAGCGGGCCGGCCCGTCAACCGGCATGCCGACCAAGACCGAGCAGGCCGACCTGCTGATGGCGCTCTACGGCCGGAACGGGGAGTCGCCGGTCGCCATCGTCGCGCCCGCCACTCCCGGCGACTGCTTCACGATCGCGCTGGAAGCCGTCCGGATCGCTACCAAGTACCGCACGCCAGTGATCATCCTGTCGGACGGCTACCTCGCGAACGGCTCGGAGCCGTGGCGCATCCCTGACGTCGCGGATCTGCCCAAGCTGCGCGACGAGTTCTCGTTCTCCAGCCCCGGCGAGTGGGCCGACAACGGTGACAAGCCCACCTTCCTGGCGTTCAAGCGCAATGCAAAGACTCTCGCCCGTCCGTGGGCCATCCCCGGCACGCCGGGCCTGGAGCACCGCATCGGCGGCATCGAGAAGGCCGACGTCACCGGCAACATCTCCTACGACCCGGACAACCACGACAAGATGGTCCGGCTGCGCCAGGCGAAGATCGACGGGATCGCCGCCGACATCCCCCGGCTCGAGGTCGACGACCCGGACGGCGAAGCGAAGGTGCTGGTACTCGGCTGGGGTTCGACATACGGCTCTATCGGGGCTGCCGTCCGGCGGATCCGGACCGGTGGCGGCTCGGTCGCCCAGGCGCACCTGCGGCACCTGTCCCCGTTCCCGGCCAACCTCGGCGAGGTGCTGGCCAGCTACGAGAAGGTGCTGGTGCCCGAGATCAACCTGGGCCAGCTCGCGCTGCTGCTCCGGGGGCGCTTCCTCGTCGATGTGATCTCCTACAACCGGGT
The DNA here is from genome assembly GCA_963815375.1 of uncultured Actinomycetota bacterium. Lineage (GTDB taxonomy): Bacteria > Actinomycetota > Actinomycetes > Streptosporangiales > Streptosporangiaceae > JASHPR01. The sequence goes on from CAWFGX010000001.1 coordinate 2,280,973, forward strand.
CCGCGGCCTGCCGTTCAAGGCCGCGGAACTGGCCGGTGTTATCCAGGATGTGATCGCAAATGTCTGAGCCCCACGCCAACGGCGGTGCACCAAACGGCAGTGCACCAAACGGCAGTGCACCAAACGGGCACCGGCCGGCGGCGCTCACGCTCGTGCCATCGGCCGAGGAGAAGCAAACCGTCAAGGACTTCAAGTCCGACCAGGAGGTGCGCTGGTGCCCCGGCTGCGGCGACTACGCGATCCTGGCCGCCTTCCAGGGGTTCCTGCCCGAGCTGAACATCCCGCGCGAGAACCTCGTGATCATCTCCGGCATCGGCTGCTCCTCCCGGCTGCCGTACTACGTGGACAGCTTCGGGATGCACTCGATCCACGGCCGCGCGCCCGCGATCGCCACCGGCCTCGCCGCGTCGCGCCCCGACCTGTCGGTGTGGGTGATCACCGGTGACGGCGACGCACTGTCGATCGGCGGCAACCACCTGATCCATGCGCTGCGCCGCAACATCAACATCAAGATCCTTCTGTTCAACAACCGGATCTACGGCCTGACCAAGGGCCAGTATTCGCCGACCTCGGAGCAGGGCAAGGTGACCAAGTCGACCCCGTTCGGGTCGCTGGACACCCCGTTCAATCCCCTGTCACTGGCGCTGGGCGCGGAGGCGAGCTTTGTGGCCCGGACCATCGACTCCGACCGCAAGCACCTGACCGGTGTGCTGCGCGCCGCGGCGGATCACCGCGGCGCCGCTTTCGTCGAGATCTACCAGAACTGCCCGATCTACAACGACGATGCCTGGCTGCCGGTCACCGAGCCCGGGCAGCGGGAGCTCAACGTGATCCGGCTGGAGGACGGCGAGTCAATCCGGTTCGGAGCCGACCAGAAGCAGGGGCTCAGGTTCGGCAGCCACGGATCGCTGGAGGCCGTCGACGTCGCCGCCGCCGACCCCGGCTCGCTGGTTACACACGACACTCACGTGGCCGACCCGTCGTACGCGTTCGCGCTGTCCCGGCTGAGTGACCCGGACCTCGCGAACACGCCCATCGGCGTGTTCCGGCATGTGCCGCGGGCGACCTACGACGACCTCATGGCCGAGCAGATCGACGCCGCGCGGGAGCGCCAGGGCGACGGCGACCTCGCCGCGCTGCTGGCCGGGAACGACACCTGGCAAGTCGGCTAGCAGTGCCGCCTTCGGGGGGATCTGGGCCATCGGGGTCTGGGGTGACCCCAGGACGCACCGTGTCCTCCCGGGCTGGCGCCGCGGGCGGATCCGGGCCATCGGAGCCCGGCCCATCGGAGCCCGGGCCGCCGGCACAGGCACACCGGCCGGTCACCGTCGAGCGCAGCGGGCCGGTCACCACGGTCGTCCTGGACCGCCCCGAGGTGCGCAACGCTGTCGACGGCGCGACCGCGGCGGCCCTCGCCGAGGCATTCGCAGACTTCGACGCCGACCCGGACGCCTCGGTGGCTGTGCTGTTCGGCGCCGGCGGAACGTTCTGCGCCGGAGCTGACCTCAAGGCCGCGGGCACGCCGGACGGCAATCGCACCCAGGCCGACGGCCCGGGGCCGATGGGCCCGACCCGGATGCGCCTGTCCAAGCCCGTGATCGCGGCGATCTGCGGCCATGCCGTCAGCCGGCGGCCTCGAACTTGCTCTGTGGTGCGACCTGCGGGTGGCCCAGGAGGATGCGGTGCTCGGCGTGTTCTGCCGCCGCTGGGGAGTGCCGCTGATCGACGGCGGGACCGTGCGGCTGCCGCGCCTCATCGGGCTGGGCCGGGCGCTGGACATGATCATGACCGGGCGGGCCGTAACCGCCGAGGAGGCCCTGCAGATCGGCCTTGTCGACCGCGTGGTCCCGGTCGGCGGCGCCCGGGCCGCGGCCGAGAAGCTGGCCCGCGAGCTGGCCGCGCTGCCGCAGGAATGCCTGCGCAGCGACCGGCTGTCCGCGATCGAGAGCCTGTCGCTGCCCTTCGGCGACGCCATGGCCAGCGAGTTCCGCCATGGCCTTGAGGTTCTCGCCGGACCCGGCATCGTCGAAGGCGTATCCCGGTTCCGCGGCGGCGCCGGCCGTAGCGGCACCCCCGCCTAATGGGAGCTACCCCCCGCTCCGGCGGCCGGGGTAGCCGACGCGCCGGATCGTGCCGTTTCCGCGAAGTCGCCATAGATTCCGGTGGTCTGGCTGTCAAACACCTCTCTTGGTATGCGATTCCCGACCGCCGGGCCGACCGCACGTTACGCTCTTAGGTTTAGGATACCGATTGGGGGGGTTATGGGCATGGACTTAACTGTCGATAAACCGGCCGTGTCCACGCGGCCCGATCCGGCCGAGGTAATCACCCAGGCGATCAGCCGCTACCCAGACCATCACGACGGCTACCGGCTCACCGGCGGGTATGTCGCCGCGCCATTCGTGGTCACTGCCGAGCGGCTCGCGGTGCCCGAGCTGACGGGGGCGCTGAGCGCCATTCTCGGGTTCGACCTCGCTGAGGTGCAGGCCGGGATCGGCCCGGTCAATGCCTGGACCGTTTCCAGTTTCTGCGGCCCGGACGACGGCCTGATCGCTGGCATCGACTTGCTGCCCTCCGGACGCCCGGATGACTTCTATCTCTTCTCGGTGCCACGGCACGACGGCGAGATGATCCCGGTCTACGCCATGCACCCGACGCTGAACGCAGCGGCGGCGTTGCTGCACCGGTGGCAGATCCGAGACGGAGCGTTCGTCCCGTTCGCCATGAAGCACGTCACGGCCGAGGGCCCGGCAGTTCTCACGGCTGCACTCGGGATCGGCGTCCCTGCCGACTCCAGCCAGGCCCGGCTCTTCATGGAGGACTCTGCTGCCGACACGCCAGCCGCCTACTATGAGCGGCTGGCTGCTGCCGCCGGGGCGCTCCCCGGCGTCAGCCCCGGCAGCGGACGCGGAACTCAGCCTCCGCAGCTCCCGCGCGCCCTGCCGGACCGGGTCAGCTCCTCGTACAAGCAGGCCCGGCTCAAGGCCGCTGCCCGGTCAGTCGCCGAGATCGGCGCCCAGCGAGGCCGCCTGTTCGCCCAGATCTTTGTCGGCGCCGACTTCACCCTTGTCCCGGACGGCCATGTCGGATGCGCGATGGCAGCCGCTGCCTATCTGCAAATCGCGCGCAGCGCGGTGCCGGCAGGCGGCCCGCCCGAACTGCTGAACATGACGCTGGAGCAGTGGCTTGCCGGGTACGCCCCGTCGAGCCGGCCGGCGGTCACGGCACGGCCGCGCCGGCCGGTCACGGCACTGGCCGCCGCAATCACCCGGCCCGCCGCCACGAGCTAGGATCGCCGGGCCGCGCGCTCGCGGCCGACCGGCTGGACTGCGGCGGCCGGACGAGCCGTCGGTTCCCGCGCAGCCCGCTCACAGCGGCCCGGCCCGCGGCATGCCATTGGCGAGCGCGGGCCGCATGACCGCACTGGCCGCGCTGGCCTACCTGGCCGCCATTATCGCCGGGGTCACCTTGTCGATGGCGGTCAGCGTCCCGTACATCCGCGATACGGTCCGGGGCATCCGCAACCCCCTGGCGACGCGCGGGATCACCAAGCCGCAGGCCGTGTCCTGGGCTATCTGGGCCGGGATCATGGCCATCGGCGGCGCCTCATCGCTGACGGCACGGCAGTGGCCGTCGGCCGGCTACACCCTGGCATGCTCAGCCGAATGCGGGCTCATCGCCCTGCTAGCCTTGCGGATCCCGGCCCGGTACCGGGACCCGCCAGTGAGGGTGCCGCTGCCGCGCGGCAAGGCGATCCGGCTGGACCTGATCTGCTGCGCCGGCGGCGTGGCCGGGCTCAGCCTGCTGGCCCTGGCCCATGATCCCGCTGCCGCGGTCACGGCAAGCGTCGCCACCGACGTGATCGCCTACATCCCGACCATGGTGCATGCCTGGCAGGAGCCTCATGAGGAAACCTGGCTCACCTATGCCGGGTACGCCGCCGGGGCGCTGCTGTCCCTCGCCGCAGTGGCGATCCGCGATCCAGGTAACCTGCTGACGGCCACCGCGGCCGCCTACCCTGCCTACCTGCTGGTAGCTGACGGTTCAGTGGCGGTCATGATCAGATTCCGCCGCCGCGCGGCCAGGGGGCCGATACCGTGGCCGGACGCAGGCGGCGCATCCGGCGCCGGGCGCGCTGTTGTGGTGGCGGCGGGGCCGGGGGTGCGGGCGGCGACCGTGAGCCTGCTGGAGAGCGTGAGTCCGTACGGCAGCCGCAGGGTGCGTGTGGAGTACGACGGCGTGGTCACGGCCGCATACCTGGATGACGGGGCCTCGGTCAAATCCGCTGTGTGGATCGCCAACCACCAGGCGGCACCGCGGGCCCCTGACTGGGAGCGGCTGGACGCTGGGTGGGCGCCGCTCATGCCCGCCGCGTGCACCAAGCATCCCGGCGGCCGACCTCCGCTGGCGGCCGGCGCCCTGCAGGCTCTGTGGCTCGAGGAGGGCGACGGGGTGGCGATCCTGGAGAACGGGCGGCCGGCGGCTGTGATCCCCGGCTGGGCCGACGCCGACCGTGGCATTCCCGGGTACGGCACCGACGTGATCGGCCGGACGCCGTACGGCTGGTCGCTCGATGATGCCATACAAGGGCTGGCCGCCCGGCTGGAGCGCGCCGGGGCCTACTGGCGGTGGCGGCAGTCGGCCGCCGGGTGGGACCAGGTCCAGCAGGCCCTGCTCGGGCACCTGTCGCTGCGCGTCGGCCCGGGCGGGCCGTACTGGGACGTCGCCGCTGGCCAGCAGCCCCTGATCAGGGTGACCGAACGGCCCGCCACGGGCCGCCGCCCGTACACGGTGCTGTCGACGGTCGGCATGAGCTGCCAGCGGATGCCCGCGGTCGAGCAGGTGACCGTCGAGCCGGGCCGACACGCCAGGATCGAGCTCGCGGTGGCCACCACCCTGCCGTCCGTTGAGGCGGCCCGGGCGCTCAGCTGGCTAGCGCCCTACCCCTGGCAGCAGGTCACCTGGCTCGGGCCCGGCCACTGCGTCCGCTGGGACGGCGAGCCCTCGGCGTTCCCGCTCGGGGCCGGCGACGCGGTGCTGCTGCTCGACTCACCCGGCGTGCTGACCGGGCCCTGCCCGCCAGACCTGTCCGGCTTCACGTTCGCAGGCGACCCCGTGCGGTGGCTGTGGATCATCCCGATCCTGGAACAACACTGGCAGATCGCCAAGCACCACGGCACCGCCACCCTGATCAGCCAGCTCGCCGCGCAGCAGCGCGCCTGGATCACCGGACCTGCCCTGGCCCGGCCATAACCGCCAGCCGCCCCACCCGGACTGGCGCAGGGCGCGGCGGGACGCCCGTGGTTTCCCGCGAGCGGCGGTGGACCTGCACACTCGTGCACCGGTGCGTGTACCATGATCCGCATGACTCGCTGGTATTGGCGCTTTGGGCTGGCTCTGGGTGAGCCGGCGGCCAAGCGCTGACCAGCAAACCTCACCCAGAGCCAGCCGGGCAGGGACCTCGTCTCTGCCCTTCGTCATGTAAGGCGGCTGGCCTGGGACCCGGGCTGGCCGCCGGGAAGGGAAGGCCGTGAATCTCCCGGCAGGCACCAGCGACCTGCACGTGGCAGGCTTCCAGCCGCTGATCGCGCCGAACGAGCTGCTCTCTGAGCTGCCGCTGGGCGAAACGCGGGCAGCGACGGTACGCAGTACCCGAGCTGAAATTCGGAGCATCCTGAACGGGGCCGACGACCGGCTCCTGGTCGTCGTTGGCCCGTGTTCGGTGCATGATCCGGAAGCGGCGGTCGACTACGCGGTAAGGCTGGCCAAGACGGCCGCAGAGCACCACGACGAGCTCTTCGTGGTCATGCGGGTGTACTTCGAGAAACCCCGGACTACGGTCGGGTGGAAAGGGCTGATCAACGACCCGGGCCTGGACGGCAGCCACGACGTGCACCGCGGGCTGCGCACCGCCCGTCGCCTGCTGCTGGACGTGCTCGACCTTGGCCTCCCGGTCGGGTGCGAGTTCCTGGACCCGAACTCGCCGCAGTACATCGCGGATGCGGTCAGCTGGGGAGCGATCGGCGCCCGGACCACGGAAAGCCAGGTGCACCGGCAGCTGGCTTCGGGGCTGTCCATGCCCATCGGGTTCAAGAACGGCACCAACGGCAGCATTAAGGTCGCCGTCGACGCGTGCCGCACCGCGGGTCAGTCACATGTCTTTTTCGGCCTGGACGCATCTGGCCGGGCCGCGGTGGTCACCACCACCGGCAACCCTGACTTGCACGTGATCCTGCGCGGCGGCCATGGCGGCCCTAACTACCAGCCCGAGCATGTCGCCGCCGCGCTGGACCGCGTGGCGCTAGCCGGGATGGCGCGGACTGTGATGATCGACGCCAGCCACGACAACAGCGGCAAGGACCACGTCCGGCAGGCTGGCGTGGCGCGGGAGATCGCCGGCCAGATCAGCGGAGGGCAGCAGGGGATCGCGGGCCTGATGATCGAGAGCTTCCTGGTCCCCGGCCGCCAGGACCTTGCCCGCCCGGGAACGCTCACTTACGGGCAGAGCGTCACGGACGCCTGCATGGGCTGGGACACGACCGCGGATGTCCTGGCCGAGCTTGCCGCCGCTGTCGGTCAGCGGCGCGCCGGGATGGAGCGCTAGTACGCGGCCTTGCGCACCTGGTCGAGATTGCTCAGGATGACGCCGAGCCGGTTCGGCTGGTCCAGGTACTCCAGGATCGCGGCGTAGAAGGCGTTCTCCATCACCTGGGGCATGGAGTCCGAGCCGTCGAAGCGGACGTTGTCGGCATGCGTGAGGTTGTCTGCGAGCGCGCGGGAGACTGGGTCGGGGTAGTCAGTCAGCGGGACCAGCTTGTTGGCGGAGATAGCCCCGCTGCCTGGCCTGCTGATCCAGGCTTCCTGCGCCTTGGGTGTCGTCAGGTAGGCGATCAGCTCGCGGGCGGCCTGGGTATCCCGGAACATCCCGAGCAGATCCCCGGCGACCTCCTCGGCGCCCTGTCCGGCGGGCGCCAGCGCCGGGAACGGTACGAAGCTGAAGTCCCTGCCGGGCTGTGGATGTCCGTCGGCCGGGGACGGGCCCAGGGTGTCCTGGGTATAGAAGGCAGTGATGAACGATCCCTCGTGGTCCAGGTAGCACCGCGGCGGGCTGCCGAACATCGGCTGCCCGGCCTTGCCGTAGTTGGTGAGCAACTCGGCGTTCGTGCCGCCGTAGACCATATCCGGGTTGTTAACGATCTGGCCGAACGTTTGCCACGCGGACACGACCGGCGCCGACGTCCACGGCAGCGTGCCAGCGACCCACTGGTCGTAGACCGCTGGGCCGGACTGGTGCAGCAGGATGTCCTCGATCCAGTCGGTTCCTGGCCACCCGGACTCGGAGCTGTCCTCCAGCCCTACGCACCACGGGGTGGTCCCCGACGCTGCCATGCTCGCAGTCATGGAACTGAGCTGCTGCCAGGTCAGCCCGGGTGAGGTGAGCACAGCCAGATCGCTGGGCGGGAGTGTCTTGGGGTCATACCAGATGACGCTCTTCAGCGCCGCCTTGACGATGATCGCGTAGTAGTGGCGGGTGCCGGACGGCCCCGGCTCCTGCATCAGCCGGAGCCAGCCTGATCCGTACTGGCTGGCCAGCGGCACCGAGCCCAGCGCGCTGTCGAGCGGCACCAGCGTCCCCGCGGCCGCGTACTGGCTGAGCAAACCCGGCGTGGCCAGCACCGCGAGGTCCGGCGGATTCCCGTCTTCCAGATCGCTGGACAGGACGGCGCTGGCGTCACGGGTCCCGGTGTAATCGACCTGGATACCGGTCTGCTGCTCGAACCCGCGGATCATCGCCTCGAAGCCGCTCTGCTCGTCACCGGTCCACGTGCCCAGCACCGTGACCGTCCCGCTGGCAGCCGAGGCAGCCTCGCAGCCCGGCAGGGCGACGGCGGCCAGCAGCAAAGCCGCGGCCAGCAGCGGCAGTCCGCGCCGCCTAGTCGTCACCGGTGCCACGGTACTCGCCCAGGCGCGGCATGAGACCGAGAAAGGCCAGCGCGCCGATCGCAAGAGCCAGGATGGGGATCCCGGCAGTCAGGCCCTCGGCGTCGTCAGCCGACGCCAGGTCGGCGTCCAGGACGCCAGTGGCCCTCGCGGTCGCTGCCGCGTTCAGGCCGCCTGACGCCTGGTCGCGGACGGTTCCTGACCTACCTGCCTCCAGCGCAGCCGCTTCGGCGCTCACCGCCGTGGTCTGCACTTGCCACATGCTGGTGACGGCCGGGAGCGCCGACGACCGGGCAGCGGCGAAGGCGGAGTCTTCGTGCAGGGTCGCGATGATCACCCACGCCGACAAGCTGACGGCCAGGGCCGCCGCGAGCAGCAGCGGCGGGCTGACCAGGCGCTTGAACTTCCGCTGCACCAGTATCTGGGTGGCGGCGATGCTTGCGAGCAGGGCCAGAGCGGTCAGGGCGAAGATCAGCAGCAGAGCCGGGTTCCCCCACGGTGATGTGATCTGGCCGCGCAGGGTCTGCTGGTCGGGGCCGGCGAGCCCGCTGATGCTGGACAGGAGGCCGCCTTGCTCGCGCATCGAGCTGGAGGCGTACGACAGGTCGGCGAACCCGAGGTCGTTTTCGCTGCTGGCGCCCAGGGCTCTGTCCCTGCGGTACTCGGCGTCCGCCTGCTCGACCAGGCCCTCGTAGTTGACGAGCTGACCGCTGATCGTCTGCAGCTGTGAGCTGTCCGATCTGTTGCCCGCCTCAAGGGCGGCGAGCCGCTCGAGTGCCTGACCGGCGGTCGTGATGTCGTTCTGGTACTGCTGCCCCGGACCGTTGAACGTCGCCTCCCCGGACCGGAAGCTCTGCCACGCGGCCCGGTCGGCGTCGGACAGGGCCGCGCGGGCCTGGACCTCGTCCAGGTAGGCCGCAGTAGTGCCACCGACCGCCTGGGTGGTCGACTGCAAGCCGCGCTGCAGCACCGTGGCGCTGACCCAGAGCAGGATCGTGGCCCCAAGCAGGGCGATGAGCAGGCGCCTGAGCTGTACTGGCGTGCTGTGTCCGCGCAGGCCGCCGATCACGATCGCTAATGCGCCGGGCCGCGCCTGCCGGTGGCCCGATGGTGCGGCAATTGCTCGGGCGTACATAGTCATCCCGCCGGTAAACACCAGGTTAACGCCAATGGCCACGCATAATAGACCATAGTGATGACTATGGGAAATGTCGGGAGGCTGGTGGAGCCCCCGGCGGCTCAGGAGAGCACGCGGCGGCGGAAATTGCGCAAGCCGAGGCCCAGGAACAGCACACCGAACGCGAGCACGACCGGGTAGATCACGTACAGGTGCATGTGCGGCGCGCTGGTGAACGCGGCGCGCATCCCCTCGTTCACGTAGATGAGCGGGTTGATCAGCACGACCGTCTGCAGCCAGTGCCACCCGCCCACGGTGACCGGCGCGAGCCTGGTCCAGGAGTAGTACGTGCCGCCGAGGAACGTGATCGGCAGGATGATGAACCCGAACATCAGCCCGATGTTGCGCGGCTCGAAGCTGGTGCCGAGCACCAGGCCCAGGCCGCCCATGGCGACACAGGCGAGCGGCACGAACGTGACAATGATCCACCAGTGCAGGGTCAGGTGCGCGTGTACCCCGGCCGCGTGCACAACCGAGGCCATCGGCAGCACGATGATCGCCGACAGCACGCCCTGCGCCGCTCCGGAGAGCACTTTGGCGACGGCGACCAGCCAGATCGGGCAGGGAGCCTGCACCCGGTCCTCGATCTCCCGGGTGAAGCCGAACTCCTGGGCCATGGCGAGGGCGATGGACTGCACCCCCTGGAACATGACCGAGATCCCGACCACCCCGGGCACCAGGATCGTGGCGAACGCCGACTCCGCCGCGGCACCGTGCCCGCCGATGCCCTGGCCGATCTTGGGGAACACGTACAGGAAGACGAAGCAGAGCAGGAACGGCTGGATGATCGTGCGCAGCACGAACTCCCAGAAGTGCTTGCGCAGCACTACCAGATCCCGCAGCAGCAGGGCCCCGAGCGCGGTCCAGCTCGCGGCGGCCACCGAGCGGGTGGGGCCGCCGCCGATCCGGCCGGCCTGGGGCGGCGCCTGCGCGGTCGCTGGTGCGGCCATCAGTCCTCCCGCAGTTCTTTGCCCGTGAGGTTGATGAACACGGTTTCCAGGCTCGGTTCCGACACCGACAGGTCGATGAGGTCGAACCCGCCGCGCTCGGCCGCGGCCACGATGCGCGGGATCACCCGGTCGATGCCGCGCACGTGCAGTTCGACCCCGCCGGGCACCGCGCGGGTGCGGGTAACGCCCTCTACATCACGGGCAAGAACCCCGGCGAGCTGCTCGGCGTCGCCGGCCGTCTTGGCCGTTACCACGGTGTCCGCGCCGACGCTCTGCTTGAGCTCGGCCGGGGTGTCGAGAGCGAGGATCTTGCCGTGGTCCATGATCGCGACCCGCTGGCAGAGCCTGTCGGCCTCCTCCATGTAGTGGGTGGTCAGCATGATCGTCTGGCCCTCGTTGTGCAGCTCGCCGAGCAGGTCCCAGAGAGCGAGCCGGCTCTGCGGGTCCAGGCCCGCGGTCGGCTCGTCGAGAAACAGCACCGACGGGCGGTGGAAGATGGCGCGGGCCACCATGAGCCGCTGCGCCATCCCGCCGGACAGCGCGTACACCGACGCCTTGGCCCACCGGGAGAGCTGGAACTGCTCCAGCAGCTGGTCAGCGGTCCGCCGGGACGCCCTGGCGCCCATCCCGAACAGCCGGCCGTGGAAATACAGGTTCTCCCAGACGGTGAGCTGCCGGTCCAGGGTGTTCTGCTGCGAGACGATGCCGCTGAGCTGCTTGGCCAGGGCCGGGTGTGCGGCCACGTCCACGCCAGACAGGAACGCCCGCCCGGATGTCGGCACCACGCGTGTGGTCAGCATGCCCGCTGTGGTGGTCTTGCCGGCGCCGTTCGGGCCGAGCAGGCCGAAGATCTCCCCCGCGGCGACGTCGAGGTTGAGCTTGTCGACGGCGGTGAAGTCAGTGCCCGGGTAGACCTTGGTCAGGTCCTCAGTGTGAATGATGGCGTCGGCCTGACCGCCGGCCAGTTCGGCCGCGCGTGCCGGCACCTGTGCAGTGCTCATCGTTGGCATCGTAGCCTGGACGTTCGATGAATCCTGAACCCGCATGCGCAGGCGGGTGTCTCAGTCGCGAGAAGGGGCCGAGGTGCGCTGATGAGTGAACAGGAAAGCGGGACGCACGGGGCGGCAGAGGATGATCTGCTCAAGAAGGAATTCAGCCGCGAGGAGCACGCAGGCCGGTGGACGCGCGGCGAGGACTGGCGCGAACCGGACATGCCGGACGAGGACGAGCCGGACGCTGACCGGGCGCTGGAAGGCTCCCTGGGCGCACAGCTGGCCGGGGTGGAGGACTGGGACGCCATCGAGCTGCGCAGCGACCTGGCCCGCCACCTGGACCGCACGGCGTTCCCCGGGACACCGGAGCGCCTGACGCTGGTTCTGGCTGAGCACCAGGCCGAGCAGCGGCTGCAGGACCTGATCGCTTCGCTGCCCGCCGACGCCACGTTCGGCAGCCTGGCCGAGCTGCTCTCGGCCCTGGGCCTGCCCGTGGAGCACTGAGCCTGCGGCAGACACCCGTTCTCTGGTCCGGACGTTTCCCGGCGCGGACGTTTCCAGGCCCAGCCGGCTGGCAATGGGCCCAAGAATGAGCGAGCAGGAGAGCGCGACTCACGGGCGGCACGAGGACGACGCGCTCAAGCGCGAGTTCCGCAGCGAGCTGCAGCGGCGATGGGCGGTCCGCGGGGAGGACTGGCGCGAGCCCGACATGCCGGACGAGGACGAAGCGGACGCCGACCGGGCACTGGCGGGCTCCCCTGACGCCGGGCTGGCCGGGGTCGAGAACCGGGACGCCATCGAGCTGCGCAGCGACCTGGCCCGCCACCTGGACCGCACCGCGTTCCCGGGAACCCGTGCGCACCTGCTCAGGATCCTGGTGGCTCACCATGCCGAGCAGCGGCTGCAGGACCTGGTAGCGACGCTTCCGGGCCGGGGCAGCTACGCCAGCCTCGGCGAGGTGCTCACCGCCCTGGGTCTTCCGGTCGAAGACCGCAAGGCCTAGATCGATCCGCGTGCGGCCACGACCCCGGCGGACGTGCAGACACCGGACGGCTGGCCGTGGGTCATCGTGCAGATCGCTGCGGTGATCATGTTGGCCGCTCCGTCGATGTCCCGGGCCACCCGGCTGGACGGATCGTGCATGGCCGCTGCCACCTGCGCCCAGCTGAGGCCGGCCAGGTCCGAAGGCAGGTACTGAGCCTGAGGCACCAGGTACTGGTTGCCGACGTCAACGAACGGGACCGAGCCGCCGGCGTATCTTGCGAACAGAGCGGTCTGCTGCTGCGTCGGGTGCTGCAGATAGACATGCCCGAACGGAGTCGAGGGGTCGGCCGCCTGGCCATACCACTCCACCGGCACGAATGCCAGGTACTTGCTGCTGTAGCTCGACTGGTAGAACGTCAGCGTCGGCGTGCTGGGATAGACATCGGTCGGCGAGGAGTGGATGAAGTGCAGCCCGGAGAACGTGCCAAAGCGGCTGAGCGCCGCCGCGAGAGCCCACCGCTCCGCAGCGCAGAACGGGCAGTACTCGCCGCCCATGTAGAGGAGTTCCGGCTTACCGCCGAGCGTCAGCTCAGGCTGGCCGGTCAGCTGCTTCAGCCCGGTCGCCGTTCCGGTCCCCACCGAGTTGAAGGTGGCAGCGGAGACGCTCGTCACTTCCTGCGCAACGGCTGGGTCAGCCGACGCGGGTGCCGCCTGGGCGGGCGAGCGGGTGAGGTGAACAGCGACGATCGCAATCACCAGGGCGAGCACGACCGCGACGCTGACGCCGGTGACCAGCAGCGTCCTGCGGGTCTGGGCCCGCCGGGCGCTGGCCCGCTGTGCGGCTATTTTCTTTCTTGCGTTCCGTGCCCGTTCCCGCTGCTGAGCCTTACTCATCGCCGCCGGGCCGCCTCTCTGGTACCTGAGCTCCGCTAACAGCGCTTAGCTACTATCTACGTACGTAGATAGTAGCATCTGGTGGCGCAAGGGCCGTATGCTGACGCCGAGACCAGGAGGTGGCATGCGCGGGTTTGGCGACCTTGAAGCGGTGATCATGAACCAGATCTGGGATCACGACAGCCCGGTCACCGTGCGCGAGCTGCTCGGCGAGCTGCGCCGTGACCGCGAGATCGCTTACACGACGGTGATGACCACCATGGACAACCTGCACCGGAAGGGATGGCTGGCCCGGGTCAAGGACGGCAAAGCGTACCGTTACACGGCCACGGCCAGCCGCGCCGAGTACGGCGCCAGGCTGATGCGGGAGGCGCTGGACGGCGGCGGCGACACCCAGGCGGTGCTGAGCCACTTCGTCGCCCAGATGGACGGCGAGGAATCCGAGCTGCTGCGTGCGGTTGTGCGCAATCTGTCAGAGCGGCCACCCCGATGAGGACGGCGCTGCTGCTGTTCGGCTGCGCGATGGTCGTGGCGTGGCAGGTCCCGGTGCTGCTGTCGCGGCTGACTGCCCAGGGCATCAGCGCACGGCTGGGGCTGGCTGCGTGGCTGACCGCGATGGCCAGTGCGCTGGCCTCAACGATCCTGGCGCTGCAGTTCCTGGCCCAGGCGGCGGTCGACGGCTGGAACCGGCTGGCTGAAGTCGTCTGCCAGTCGGTAGCCGGGCACACATGCGCACCAGCGGCATACCAGAGCGCGGCGTTCGAGCTTGCGCTCGGCTCGGCCGCAGGTGGCGCGGCGCTGGCGGCGGCGGTGCTGGGCTGGCGATACGGCCGGGGTGTGCGGCGGGCGGCGCGGCAGACCCGGGAGCATGCACAGACCGCCCGCATCACCGGCCGCGGCCTGCCCGGCGACGCGGCCGCGGTGGTTCTCGACGCCCCCGAGCCCGCCGCATACTGCGTGTCAGGCCGCCCGGCGACGATCGTGCTCACCACCGCGGCCCTGGCCCTGCTCGACCCCGGGCAGCTCGCCGCGGTGCTCGCCCACGAGCGGGCGCACCTGGCCGGACGTCACCATGTGCTGATAGCCCTCAGCCGTGGCCTGGCCGTCAGTTTCCCCGGAGTGCCGGTGTTCACCCGGGGATACGAGAGCGTCAGACGGCTGGCCGAGATGTGCGCCGACGACGCGGCGGCGCGCCGCAGCGGCCGGGGCCCGGTCGTTGCTGCGCTGCTGGCGATGGCTACCAGAACGCCCGTGCCGGCCGCAGCGCTCGGAGCTGCTACCTGGGCGGTCACCGACCGCGTGCGGCGCCTGCTCGATGCTCCGGGCCCGGCCCGCCGCGCCTGGTGCCGCGCCGGACTGACAGCGCTGACGCTCCTGGTGGCCGCGCTCCCTGCTGCCGTAGCCGTCCTGCCCGGCTGACCCTGCGGGCCAGGCAGGCCGCCGCTGGCAAGCTCAGTCAGTTCTCAGCCTGAGCTGCCCCGGCCGGGCAGGAGACGCCTGTGCTGTGGTCAGGGCAGTAGCCGTCGGGGACCTTATACAGGTACTGCTGGTGGTAGTCCTCGGCGAAGTAGAACTCGCCTCCCGGGATCATCTCGGTGGTGACGTCCGCGTACCCGGCCTCGTGCAGCCGGTTGGCGTAGGCGGCGAGCGAATCCTCGGCCTCCATCTTCTGCTTCGGCGATCGATAGAAGATCACAGAACGGTACTGGGTGCCGATGTCGTTGCCCTGGCGCATGCCCTGCGTAGGGTTATGTGCCTGCAAGAACGCCCTGAGCAGCTGGCCGTAGCCGACCTTTGACGGGTCGAAGACCACCCGAACAGTCTCGGCGTGCCCCGTCCGGCCGGTGCAGACCTCCTCGTACGTCGGGTTCGGCGTGAGACCGCCCTCGTAGCCCACGGCCGTGGTCACCACTCCCGGAATCTGCCAGAACAGCTTCTCTGCCCCCCAGAAGCAGCCAAGCGCGAAATCGGCCACCTCCGTCCCACGCGGGTACGGCGGCTTGAGCGGGGTACCGAGGACCGCGTGCCGGTCGGGCACCGGCACTGGCTCGGATCTGCCGGGCAGCGCTTCGTCCGCTGCGACCATTTTTGTCTTGCGGAAACCGAATAGCCCCACTGCTGTCTCCTCACGGCGTCGTCCTGGCTTCGCAGCCGCCTGGCTACCAGTGAACTTGATCCGGCGGCGGCACCTCGAAACCGCCCAGCGCCACCGGGCATCCCGTCCGGCCAGCCTCAGCCTGGCCTCGCTCAGCGACAACGGTTGCGTAACGAGTGTTGACTCCCGGGGACTGGCATGGTGACATGCAGTTCAAATTATGCACGCTCGTTCGCGATGCGAACGAGCGTCTCGTCCGTCGGCGCCCGCGACCGGACTCCGGAGTTCAGGTGATGTTAGCGCTCACGCCTAGCAGCCAGGCCCCGTCCAGGGGAGGCCGCCGGTCTCCCCGCAGAACCAGTCGATGTCTTCGCGACGCGACCTCAGGAGACGATGACGGATGAGTGACCAGACTCCCATAGCTGACAAAACCAGCCCGCTGGGCACCGTGAGCCGGCGCAGCCTGCTCCGCGCGGCCGGCTTCGGCGCGGCCGCAGTCGGGACCGGCGGCCTGCTCCAGGCGTGCGGTTCCGGCATCAAAGGTGCTGGCTCGAGCAGCTCTGGCACGATCACGATCGGGTGGATCCACCCGCTCACCGGTGACATAGCCGGGTTCGGTGGCCCGGACAACTGGATAGCCTCCAAGATCAAGCAAACCGGGCCGTACAAGGACGGGTTCACGGTCGGCGGCAAGAAGTACTCGGTCACGATCAAGTCCTACGACAGCCAGTCCAGCACGACCCGGGCTGGGAACCTGGCCCGGACGGCCATCCTGAGCGACAACGTGGACATGCTGTTCGCGACGTCCACGCCCGAGACCGTCAACGCGGTCGCCACCCAGTGCGAATCGCTGGGAGTGCCGCTGGTCTGCGCGAACATCCCGTGGGAGTCCTGGTACGCCAACCTCGGCGGGAACCCGGCGCAGCCGACACTCAAGCCGAAGTACGTGGTCATGTACTTCTTCGGCGCTGAGCACCTGGCCAAGGCGTTCATCCCGATGTGGGACCGGATCCACTCCCAGCTGAACACCGACAAGGTAGTCGCCGCCGCATTCCCGAACGATCCGGACGGCGACGCGTTCCGCCAGGTCTTCCCGCCGATCGTCCAGGCCGCTGGCTACACGTTCGAGATGTCCTCGCCGTACCCGGACGGGACCACGAACTACTCCTCGATGATCTCCCAGTTCAAGTCGGCCAACGCCGAGTTCTTCACGAACGTGCCGGAGCCGCCCGACTTCGCGACCATGTGGAAGCAGTCGATCCAGCAGGGATTCCTGCCGAAGCTCGCTACCGTGGCGAAGGTGCTGCTGTTCCCGTCTGATGCTTATGCGCTCGGCTCGGAGGCGTACAACATCGCCACCGACACGTGGTGGGTGCCAACCTTGCCGTGGGTTTCATCGTTCACTGGCGAGACCTGCCAGAAGATCGCGAACGAGTACGAGAGCACTAACGGCCAGTGGAGCGCCAGCCTCAGCAACTACTCCCTGTTCGAGGTCGCCCATGCTGCTTTCACCTCGGTGAGCGACCCGCACGACAAGGCCGAGGTCGCCGCGGCCTTGCACAAGGTCAACATGCACGCGCTCGCCGGGCCGCTGGACTTCGCCTCCGGCGGGCCAGCCCCGGGTGTGGCGATCACCCCGCCGGCCGGCGTGCAGTGGCAGAAGGGGACCAAGTACCCGCTGGAACTGCAGGTGGTCGACAACACGCTGCTGCCGGACGCGAAGATCACGGCTGACCTGCAGCCAACGAACACGTGAGCGGATGACCAGCCCGCTGCTCGAGCTAGACCAGGTGACGAAACGGTTCGGCCGGGTCGTCATAGCCGAGGATCTGTCGCTCGCTGTCGGCCCTGGGGACACGGTCGGGATCGTCGGGCCGAACGGTGCTGGCAAGACCAGCCTGTTCGGCCTGATCTCCGGCGACCTGGCACCCGGGGCCGGCCAGGTCCGGTTCGCCGGGCGCACGGTCACGAGGCTGGACTCAGCGGCACGGTGCAGGCTCGGCATCGGCCGCACCTACCAGGTGCCACGGCCGTTCGGGGACATGACCGTCTTCGAGAACCTGCTCATCGCTGCCCAGCAGGGCGCCGGGCTGCGGCGGCGGCAGAGCTACGCGGCAGCGGTCGAGGCGCTGGACCGCTGCGGGATGTCTGGCCAGGCCAACGTGCCAGCTGCCCGGCTCGGCCTGCTCCAGCGCAAGCGGCTGGAGCTGGCCCGCGCCCTGGCGACACGGCCCACGCTGCTGCTGCTCGACGAGGTCGCGGGCGGCCTCACCGATCCCGAGGTCGCCCAGCTTGTGGAGATCGTCCGCGGCGTCAACGCCGAGGGCGTCGCCGTGATCTGGATCGAGCATGTCGTGCGCGCGCTCACACCCGTCGTGAGCAGGCTGCTCTGCCTGTCCGGCGGCACGTTCGTCGGCGACGGCGACCCCACCGAGGTCCTGGCCAATCAGGCAGTCCGCGAGATCTTCCTCGGCACCGACGTGACCGCCGCGCTGGCCAGCGGCTCCCTGACCGGGGAAGCGGAGACTGACGGGGAACGGAGCGCCCCATGAGCGAGCGGCCGGCGGCGCACAGCGGGGTGGCGGGCCTGCGCTGCTGGAGGTGCAGAACCTGGTCGTGCACCATGGGCAGCTCCGGGCTCTGGACGACATCTCGCTGCGAGTGTCCGCCGGCGAGGTCTACGCGATCATCGGCGCCAACGGTGCGGGCAAGTCGACGTTGCTGCGCACGATCGCCGGCCTGCACACCCCGACCAGCGGCTCGGTTGTGTTCGACGGCAAGGACGTCACCAGGATGCGGCCCGAGCGCCGGGCGACACAGGGCATCGCCATGGTCCCTGAAGGCAGACGGCTGTTCGGCTCGATGACCGTCGAGGAAAATTTGCTGGTCGGGGCCTCATTCGCGCGGCCGGGCCCGTGGACGATCGAGCGTGTGTACGAGACGTTCGACTGGATGCGGGAGCGGCGTAAGCAGCCCACAGAGCTGCTGTCCGGCGGCGAGCAGCAAGCGGTCGCTATCGGACGGGCTCTGGTCGCCAACCCCCGCGTGCTGCTCCTCGACGAACTCTCGCTCGGCCTGGCACCCGTGGTCGTCCAGCGTATCTACGGCATGCTGCCGCAGATCCTGGCGACCGGCCTCACCGTGCTGCTGGTCGAGCAGGACGTGAGCCAGGCACTGCGGGTGGCATCGCACATCCAGTGCCTGCTGGAAGGACGGACCACCCTGGAGGGCAGGCCCGCCGACGTCACCGCCGGAGAGGTCGAGGCCGCCTACTTCGGGCTTGGCAGCGAGGTCCGGTCCGAGCAGGCCAGCGCACCCAGCGAGGGGAGCGAACCTTAATGTCCTGGGTCAACGCCATCATCCAGGGAATCCTGACCGGCGGGCTGTACGCGCTGTTCGCCTGCGGGCTGTCCCTGATGTTCGGGGTGATGAAGGTCGTGAACCTCGCGCACGGGGACCTCGCGGTCGTCGCGGGCTACGTCGCGATCGGGATCGTCGCGGTCACCCACATCCCGGTCCTCTGGTCGTTCCTCATCGTGGTGCCCGTGATGGCGGTGCTCGGCTACGCGCTGCAGCGCACAGTCATCCAGAGCGCACTCGACCGCAGCGTCCTCACCACGCTGCTGGTCACTTTCGGCCTGTCGATAGTGATCGAGAACGGCCTGCTGCAGTTCTTCACCGCCAACAGCCGCGGGCTCGGCGCCGGGCTTGGCCTGGTAACCGGCTCGTTCAAGGTTGGCTCGATCCACTTCGCCTACCTGCTCCTGGTTATCTTCGCCACCGCCGTTGTGGTGCTGCTCGGTCTGCAGTACTTCCTGTCCACGTCCAAGTACGGCCGCCTGATCCGCGCCGTGGCCGACGACAAGGAGGCCGCGCAGCTCGCCGGGGCCGACTACCGGCACGTCTTCGGTATCGCGGCGGCGCTCGCGTTCGGAACCGTGGGGCTGGCCGGCATCGCCTACGGCATGTACTCCCAGCTCGACCCGACTACCGGCACCGACACGATCCTGCTGTTCGCGTTCGCCGCCGTGGTGATCGGCGGGCTCGGCTCCCTGTGGGGCACCCTGCTCGGCGGCGTGGTCCTGGGCGTATCCCAGGCGGTCGGCGCGCAGATCAACATCTCCTACGAGGTCCTCGCCGGGTACCTCGTGTTCCTCGCGGTGCTCGCACTGCGCCCGCAAGGCCTCATCGCCCGGAGGGCACAGTCATGACCGCCGACACAGCGCCCCACGGGCTCGAAACAACCGCGGCGCGTTACCGCGTGACCCGGTCGCGCCGGAACGTCGCCTGGACCGGGGCGGTCGCTCTGATCGTCGTGGTCGTGTTCGCTCTGTTTCCCTACATCGTGTACTCAGGCACCACGAGCATCCTGGTGCAAGCGTTCATCGTGCTCACGCTGGCGAGCATGTGGAACCTTCTCGCCGGATACGCAGGCCTGGTCTCGGTGGGCCAGCAGGCGTTCCTGGGACTCGGCGCGTACGTCGTGCTGATCGTCGTCATCAACGGCGGTTCACCGTTCGCTGCGCTGCCGCTCACCGTGATCGGCTGCGGCATCGCGGCGCTGCCGATGTGGTGGCTGGTCTCCCGGCTGCGCAGCGGGTACTTCGCGATCGCCACCTGGGTGATGGCCTCGACCATCATGCTGATCATCGAGAGGTTCTCCGCGATCGGCAGCGGGACGGGCAAGTCGTTCCCTCCCCTGTCCGGGATGACCGGGCCCCTGCTCACCGCGTATACCTACTGGGCCGGGCTGGCCGTGACGGTCGCGGCGCTGGTCACCGTCTACTTGCTGCTGCGCAGCCGGATCGGCCTGGTGCTCACCGCCGTCCGCGACGACGAAACAGCGGCCCGCAGCTCCGGCGCCCGGGTCGGCCTGGCCCGGCTGCTGGTATTCGTGGTGGCCGGAGCGGGCTGCGGCGCCGCCGGCGGCATCCTGGCGATCAGCCAGCTCGGGGTGTCGCCGACCGGCCCGGGCGGGGTGTTCAGCGTTCAGTGGACCGCGGAAATGGCGTTCGCGACGATCATCGGGGGGCTGGGCACGATCGAGGGGCCGATCATAGGAACGATCGTGTACATGGTGCTCCAGCAGACGCTCCAGTCGTACAACGCCTGGTACCTGATCATCCTGGGCCTGGTCGCGGTCATCGTGGCTCTGTTCGCGCGCCGTGGTCTGTGGGGGCTGGTGGACGAGCACCTGAACGTGCGCCTGTTCCCGGTGGGGTACTGGCTGCGGGATCGCCAGCGCAACCACGGCACCGCGCCTGACAGCTCAGCTACTGCCGTCGGCGGGTGACCGAGGCCGTCAGATCGAGGACAGTGCCTTCAGGTCGGCCTCGATCTGGCGGGCAGTCTCGAGCAGCACCGGCAGTATCTGGGTGCGCATCGCGGCCAGGCTGACCCTGCTCGCGTGGGCGGATACGTTGATGGCCGCCACACCGACGTCTGGAGCCCCGTGGATGGGTGCGGCCACTGCCCGAAGCCCCTCTTCGAGCTCCTGGTCCACGATCGCGTATCCCTGCTGAGCGACGTCGCGCACGATCTCGCGCAGTCTTTCCGGGTCGGTGACAGTACGGGCGGTGAGCGCCTCGAATCTCGCTTCGGCGAGGTAGCGGTCGAGATTGTCGTCAGTCAGCTCAGCGAGCAGCACCCGGCCCATTGACGTCGCATGAGCCGGGAACCGGGTGCCTACCGAGATCGCCACCGTCATGATCCGCCTGGTCGGTTCCCGGACCACATAGACGATCTGGTGCCCGTCCAGGATCGAGATCGACGAGGACTCGCGCAGCTGGGCCACGAGCTCCTCCAGGTGGGGCGCTGCCACCTCTGGCAGAGTCAGGCCAGACAGGTACGCATAGCCGAGCTCGAGCACCCGCGGCCGCAAAGAGAACTGACGGCCGTCGCTACGGACGTAGCCCAGCTTGACCAGCGTCAGCAGGAACCGCCGCGCGGCCGCCCGGGTCAGTCCCGTTGCCCGGGCTACCTCGCTCAGGCTCAGCCGCTCACGATCGGGGCCGAACGCCTTGATCACCGCGAGGCCCCGGTCCAGCGACTGCACGAAGTCGCTGTCCCTCATGGGGACGCCACCGCCAGGGTCGTGGTCGCTGCCGCCCGCCGGGCTCAGATCCTGAGGCGGCTCAGGCGCCGTTGAAATGTTCGCACTGCGCCCAGTAGTCCTCATAGTGCAGGATGCTAGCGCGCCTGCCAGCAGATCAGCCTGTGCGCTCGGTCACGAACTCACAGAGCGCTTCGAATGCTGCGCGGGCAGGAACGTCGGGCAGCGCCAGTATCTGCTCCCGGGCGGTCGCCGCCCACCGCCGGGTGTCGGCTCGGGCCAGCTCCATGGCCTGGTGCTCGCGGAGCAGCCCGAGCGCTTCGGCGTGCAGCCCCGGATCGGTCAGCTCGCCGCGGCTGAGCAGCTCGACCAGCCTGGTGTCGCCCGGGCCCGCCGAGCGCAGGGCGTGCAGCATCGGCAAGGTCAGCACGCCCTCCCGCAGGTCGGTCCCTGGGGTCTTGCCAGACTGAGCGGACTCGCTCGCCACGTCCAGGATGTCATCGCAGAGCTGGTAAGCGATGCCGAGCGCCTCGCATGCTGGCGTGATCCGGCGGGTGACCTCGGGCGGGGCGCCGGAGAACATCGCGCCGAACCGGCCGGAGGTCGCAATCAGCGACGCGGTCTTGTCGGTGACGACGCCGATGTAGTGGTCGAGCGGATCCTCGCCGGACCGGGGACCGATGGTCTCGGCGATCTGGCCGCTGACCAGGCGGGTGAACGTCTCGGCCTGGATCCGGACCGCGTCGGGACCGAGATCAGCGAGGATTTGCGACGCGCGGGCGAACAGGAAGTCCCCGGTCAGGATCGCAACCGTGTTGTCCCAGCGGGAGTTCGCGCTCGCCAGCCCGCGGCGGACCGTCGCCTCGTCCATCACGTCGTCGTGGTAGAGCGTCGCCAGGTGGGTGAGCTCGATCGCGACAGCAGCAGGCACGACCCGCTCGTCGGCCGGGTTCCCGAACTGCGCCGCCAGCAGGAGCAGCGTGGCGCGGAACCTCTTGCCGCCCGCGCTGATGAGATGGCCGGACGTATCGGCGAGCAGCTCGTGCTTGGCGTGGGCAGCCTCCCGCAGCCCTTCCTCCACCATCGCGAGGCCGCCGACGACGTCGGCCGCCAGCGCGTCGTCTGGCAGCTCGACGGTTACCACGGTGCTCACTGCGATGCCCCCGATCTGGATCCGCTGTCGCGCAGGCCCTTGCCGCTACCACGGTGCGTCCAAGGCAGGGTAATCCGGCGCGTGCCCGCCGCGCCACGAGGGGGGACGCCTGCGGCGCCCGCGGCGGGCGGCATCGGTACTCAGTGGACAAACAAATTATTCGCCGCGTGGCTGGCCAGGCTGAGCAGCGGCCCCGGCACGATGCCGAGCACCAGGGTGATGACCGCACCGAGCGCCACAGCAGTCCCGGTGAAGATGCTCGGCCGGACGACCGCTGGCCCCTGCGGCGCGGGGTCGCTGAAGAACATCAGCACGATCACCCGCACGTAGGGGAACGCGAGGATCGCGCTGCTGATCACGCCGACGATGACGAGCGGCAGCGCCCCGCCGCCGATCGCAGCCTGGAACACCGCGAACTTCCCGGTGAAGCCGCTGGTCAGCGGGATGCCGGCGAAAGCGATGAGGAAGAAGGCGAACGTCCCGGCGACCAGCGGTGACCGCTTGCCAAGCCCGGCCCAGCGCGACAGGTGCAGGGCCTCGCCCGCCTGGTCGCGGACCAGAGTGACGATACCGAACGCCCCGATGATCGATATCCCGTAGGCGGCCAGGTAGAACAGGCTGCTGGACAGGCCGGCCGCCGTGGCGGCGACCACGCCGGTCAGCACGTACCCAGCCTGGGCGATCGATGAGTACGCGAGCAGCCGCTTGACGTCGGTCTGGGTAATCGCGACGACCGAGCCGACCAGCATGGTGAGGATCGCGATGCCCCACATGGCCGGCCGCCAGTCCCAGGTCAGCTGCCCGAATGCCACATAGAAGACCCGCAGCAGCGCGCCGAACGCGGACACCAGCGTGCAGGAGGCCATCAGCGCGGTCACCGCTGTGGGCGCGCCCTGGTACACGTCCGGCTTCCAGCTCTGGAACGGCACGGCACCGATCTTGAAGAACAACCCGATGCCGAGCAGTGCGATCCCGGCGTACAGCAGCGTGGAGCTGCTGGTGTTGGAGGACGCCGCGCTCGCGATGTCCGCCAGCCGCACCGACCCGGCGAAGCCGTACAGCATCGCGACGCCGAACAGGAAGAACGCGGACGAGAACGAGCCGAGCAGGAAGTACTTCATCGCGGCTTCCTGCGACAGCAGCCGCCGCCGCCGGGCCAGCCCGCACAGCAGGTACAGCGGGAGCGACAGCACCTCGAGCGCGACGAACATCGTGAGCAGGTCGTTGGCCGCCGGGAACAGCAGCATGCCGCCGACAGCGAACAAGGCCAGCGGGTACACCTCGCTGTGCGCGTAGCCGGCCTCCAGGCCCTCGCGCTCCTCCGGGCTGCCAGGCACTGCCGCGGCCTGGGCCACGAACGGGCTCACCTCGTGCGCGGCGGACTCGGAGATCAGCAGCACGCTGACGAACGCCAGCACCAGGATCGTGCCCTGGATGAACAGGGTCGGCCTGTCGACGGCGACCGCGCCCTCGGCGGCGATGTGGCCTGGGCTGCCGCCGCTGAAGGCCGAGCTCGAGGCGGCGACCACGATGGTCGCGATGAAAGCGGCGGCCAGGCCGCCGAGCGACAGCACCAGATGGAACGGTCGCCGTAGCGTTCTGGGAACGAATGCCTCAACCAGCACCCCGGCAACGGCGACGCCGAACACGATCAGCATCGCGGAGAGCTGACCGTACTCGATGTGCGGCGCCGGGATACCCGGGGCCGCCGCTGCGAGGGTTGCGGTCACGGGGTACTCCCTTGCGAGTTACAGACAGTCCAGATGTAGGTTTCATCACCGCTGCCGCCGACGGTCGACGAGCATGTCGCCTTTCCGTAGGCGTTCCTGGCCGCCGTCGTCCCTGTGGTGCTTGTGGTCCCGGGATGCGGCGGCACCGGGTCGGTGGAGTGCACCTGCGACAGGGTCTGCTGCACAGCCGGGTTAATCCACTCCAGGGCGGGCTTCGGGTACACGCCCAGCACGATGACCAGCGCGATCAGCGGGCCTACCGCCCACAGCTCGCGCGCTTTGAGGTCCGGCATCGCGGCGACCTCCTCGCGCACCGGCCCGGTCATCGTGCGCTGGTACATCCACAGGATGTAGATCGCGGCCAGGATGATGCCGACCGTGGCCAGGATCGCGGGCACCTCATACCTGGTGAAAGTGCCGACGAGCACGAGAAACTCGCTGACGAACGTCGACAGGCCCGGCAGTGACAGGCCGGCCAGGCCTGCGACCAGGAACAGCCCGGCAAGCACCGGGGCGACCTTCTGCACGCCGCCGTAGTCGGCGATCATCTGCGAGCGCCGCCTCGCGATCATGAAGCCAGCGATCAGGAACAGCGCCCCGGTGGCGAACCCGTGGTTCACCATGTACAGGACGCCGCCCGCCTGGGCCTCACTGGTCATCGCGAAGATGCCCAGCGTGATCAGGCCCATGTGCGACACCGAGGTGTAGGCGATCAGGCGCTTGAGGTCCCGCTGGCCGATCGCCACGATCGCGGCGTAGAGGACCCCGATCACCGACAAGGTGATCACCAGCGGCGCGAAGTAGTGCGCGCCGTCAGGGAACAGGTCCAGGCAGTAGCGGATCAGGCCGAACGTGCCGACCTTGTCCAGCACGCCCACGAGCAGTACCGCCGCCCCGGGCTGCGCGGCGGTGGCCGCGTCGGGCAGCCAGGTGTGGAACGGCCACAGCGGCGCCTTGATCGCGAACGCGATGAAGAAGCCGAGGAACAGCCACTTCTGTGTGGCCGGGCTCAGCGTCACATGCTCGAGCTGGCTGAACAGGAAGGTCCCCGGGTGGCCGTTATGGCCCGAGTAGACGTACAGCGCGATCACGGCGACCAGCATGAGCAGCCCGCCAAGCAGGCTGTACAGCAGGAACTTGACCGCGGCGTACTGCCGCTGGCCGACCCCGTAGCTCCCGATCATGAAGTACATCGGGATCAGCATGGCCTCGAAGAACACGTAGAACAGGAACACGTCGGTGGCGGCGAAGACACCGATCATCATGGTCTCGAGCACCAGCATCAGCGCGAAGTACGTCTTCACGCTGCGCCGTGGCGGCGTAGCGCCGGCCGGGCTCGACCCGCCCTCGGCATCGTTCCACGAGGCCAGCACGACCACCGGCATGAGCACCGTTGTCATCAGCAGCAGGACCAGGGCTATCCCGTCGGTGCCGACCGCGTAGTGCACGCCGAACTGCGGGATCCACTGGTAGGTCTGGGTGAACTGGAACTGCGGGCCGCCGATGTCGAACTGCGTCGCCATCGCGATCGTGACGGCCAGCGTAGCCAGCGTGAACACCAGCGTGATGACTTTGACCAGCCGGTCGCGGGCCAGGCGGTCCTCTGGCCCGCCGGGCGCGGACTGGCCGGGCGTGAGCGCCACAGCGATCGCGCCGACGAGCGGGACAGCGCCAGCAACGGTCAGCCAGGGGAATGTGCTCATCGGGCTCTCCCTACACCCTCACCAGAAGCAGGGCTCCCACGAGCAGCGCCGCGCCGAGGAACATCAGCAGCGCATAGGAGCGGACGAAACCGTTCTCGACCCGGCGCACCCGCCCGGACGTGCCGCCCATGGCGGCGGCCAGGGTGTTCACCAGTCCGTCGATGCCCCTGTTGTCGAAGTACACCGACAGCCGGGCCAGCCACTGCCCAGGCCGCATCAGCAGCGACTCGTTGAACGCGTCGCCGTACAGGTCCTTGCGCGCGGCGACGGTGACGAAGCTGCCGGCCGGGGCTGTGACGGGAACCTCGCCCCTTCCGTACATCAGCCAGGCGATCACGGCGCCGACGATCACGAGCGCGAACGCGCCGGCGCTGACCGGGGTGAGGAACCCGTGCGACACCGGCGGCGAGCCGACCACCGGGGCCAGGAAGTTCACCAGGCGGTTGTCCACGATCAGCAGTCCCCCGGCCGCGATCGAGCCGAGTGCGAGCACGATCATCGGCGCGGTCATCACCGGCGGCGCCTCGTGCGGGTGCATCCGCTCCTCCCACCGGCGCGTCCCGGCGAAGGTCATGAACATCACCCGGGTCATATAGAACGCGGTGATCCCCGCGCCGAGCAGCGCCGCGGTGCCCAGGAGGGCGCCAGAGGTGCCGCCCTTGTCAAACGCAGCCTCGATGATCGGGTCCTTGGTGAAGAACCCGGAGAACGGCGGGACGCCGATGATCGCGAGGTAGCCGAAGCCGAACGTGACAAATGTGACCGGCATGACCCTGGCCAGGCCGCCGAAGCGGCGCATGTCGACCTCGTCGTCCATCTCGTGCTTCACCGACCCGGCGCCGAGGAACAGCCCGGCCTTGAAGAAACCGTGGGCCAGCAGGTGCGCGATCGCGAACGCGTACCCCGCGGGGCCGAGTCCTGCCGCGAGCATCATGTAACCGATCTGGCTCATCGTCGAGCCAGCGAGGGCCTTCTTGATGTCGTCCTTGGCGCAGCCGATGATCGCGCCGAACAGCAGGGTGGCCGCGCCGACGATCGCGACGGCCAGCTTCGCGTCCGGGGTGAGGTTGAAGATCGGGTTAGAACGGACGATGAGGTAAACACCGGCCGTCACCATCGTGGCCGCGTGGATAAGCGCCGACACCGGGGTCGGGCCCTCCATGGCGTCCAGCAGCCAGGACTGCAGCGGAAGCTGCGCCGACTTTCCGCACGCGCCGAGCAGCAGCAGGAAGCCCAGCGCTGTGGCGATCCCGCGGCTGGCACTGGGAACCGCGCCGAAGACCCCGGCGAACGTCACGGTTCCGAACTGCGCGAACATCAGCATGATCGCTATGGAAAGCCCGGCGTCGCCGACCCGGTTGGCGATGAACGCTTTCTTCGCCGCTGTCGCTGCGCTCGGCTTGTACTGCCAGAAGCCGATCAGCAGGTAGGAGGCCAGGCCCACGCCCTCCCAGCCCGCATAAAGGCCCAGGTAGTTGTCGGACAGCACCAGCAGCAGCATCGCGGCCACGAACAGGTTCATGTACCCGAAGAACCGCCGCCGTTCCGGGTCGTGCGACATGTAGCCGACCGCGAAAATGTGAATCAGCGACCCGACTCCGGTGATCAGCAGCACGAAGACGATCGACAGCGGGTCGAGCAGCAGGCCGATGCTCACGTTGAAGTGGGCGACCAGGATCCACGTGTACAGATGCACGTCCCTGCTGCGCTGCGCCGCTGGGTAGCCCAGCATCGCGACGTACGCGATCACCCCGTAGATGAAGGCGGCAACCGGCATGGCCACGCCGACCAGGTGCCCCCATGAGTTGGTGCGCCTGCCGCCGAACAGCAGGATGACGGCGCCAGCGATCGGGAAGACGAGCAGCAGCCACGCGGCGCTCTGCACGCCAGACGCGGTAATCGTGGTCAGCTTGGTCATGGCCGCGGCCGATTGCGCGACCGCAACAGAGCCAGTCACTGGCTACCCCTCTGCTCGTCTATCTAGTCAGTACTTGAGCAGGTTCGCGTCATCGACAGACGCAGACCTGCGGGAACGGAAGATCGCCATCAGGATGGCCAGGCCGACTACGACCTCAGCGGCGGCCACCACCATGACGAAGAACGCGATCACCTGGCCGTCCAGGTTGCCGTGCAGCTTGGAGAACGCGACGAAGGCCAGGTTCACCGCGTTCAGCATGAGCTCCACGGACATGAAGATGACGAGGGCGTTCCTGCGTACGAGCAGGCCCACCCCGCCGATCACGAACAGGATCACGGACAGGGCGACGAAGTGCGCTGGGCTTACCATCGTGCCCCCTCGGGATCATGCTCGCCGGCCCCGTGGTTGTTAGAACCCCCGTGGTTAGAGTCCCCGTGGTTGGGGGTGCCGTTGGAGACACCGTGGTTCGAGACACCGTTACCAGGGCCGATCTCCGGTGACCTGGGCCCGGCGGGCCCCTCCAGCGAACGGCCGGAGATCACCGGGCTGACCGACAGCTCGGACTGCGAGCCGTCGGGGAGCAGCGCGGGCATGTCGACGGCGTCGTGCCGCGCGTAGACTCCCGGGCCGGGCAGCGGCGCCGGGTCCCCGGTGGCCACCCGTTCCCGGGCCAGCTGCCGCTGGGTTGGCTTGGGAGTGATGCGCTCGCGGTGGGCAAGCACCATCGCGCCAAGCCCCGCTGTGATCAGCAGCGCGCTGGTCACCTCGAACGGGAACACGTACGTGGTGAAGATCAGCGTGGCGATGCCCTGCACGTTGGAGGCTGAGTAGTTCGCTCCCGCCGGGGACCCCGGGCCGATCGCCGCGTTCCCGATGATCAGGATCAGCAGGACGAGCATCCCGATTCCGACGAAGCCGGCGGCGACCCGTTGTCCCTTGAGCGTCTCCACCAGGGAGTCCCGGGCGGTCACGCCGACGATCATCAGCACGAACAGGAACAGCATCAGCACGGCGCCGGTGTAGACGATCACCTGGACGAACGCCAGGAACGGCGCGCCGAGCAGCGCGTACATGACAGCCAGCGAGAGCATGACGACAGCGAGCAGCAGTGCGCAGTGCACGGCCCGCCGGGCCAGCAGCATGCCCAGGGCCGCGGCCACCGAGAGCACGGCGAGTACCCAGAAAACGAGGTTCTGGGTCTCGGCCGCCATGCCGAGCGCGAGGACGTTGGGATGGTTCATCGACTCGCCCCGCTGGCCCCGTCCGCCGTCATCGCCGTCATCGCCGTCATCGCCGGGCTGGCTGCTGGAGGAGGGGGCCGTTCCGCTCGTGCCGCTGACCCCGGACGAGCCCAGCAGGTAATAGTCCCGCTCGGTCTCGCCAAGGCGCATCGGGTGCGGCGGGGCTTCCATGCTCGGCTCCAGCGGGGCGACGAGCTGCTCCTTGGTCCAGATCAGGCTCTCCCGGCTGTCGTCGGCGAGCTCGTAGTCGTTGGTCATGGTCAGCGCGCGGGTCGGGCACGCCTCGATGCACAGCCCGCACAGGATGCAGCGGAGGTAGTTGATCTGGTAGACGCGGCCGTACCGCTCGCCCGGGGAGTACCGCTCGTCCTCGGTGTTGTCCGCGCCCTCCACGTAGATGGCGTCGGCCGGGCAAGCCCAGGCGCACAGCTCGCACCCGATGCACTTCTCCAGGCCATCCGGCCACCGGTTCAGCTGGTGCCTGCCGTGGAATCGCGGCGCGGTCGGCTTCTTCTCCTCGGGGTACTGGACCGTGTCGGCCTTCCGGAACATCTGCTTGAACGTGACGCCGAACCCCTTGATCGGCTTGGCGAAGTCAGACACCGGTCACCTCCTTCCCCGCGCCACCGGCGGACCCGGGCACAGGCGCGGGCGCTGTCGGTCCAGACACCGGTGCCCTGACCTCCCCGGTGAGCACGCCGACGCCGTGGTAGTGCGGCAGGTCCATCGGCGGGACCGGATAGGCCTGGCCCTGGGCCTCGGCTTCGGCGGTGTCCTCCTCGGCCTCGCGCTTGGCCCTTGTGCTCGCGGCCATATCGCCAGCCCAGGCCGCCGCCATCAGCCCGGCCACGATCAGCCCGGCCACAACGTAGATGCCGGGGCTGCCGCCCAGCCGGCGCCATACCCGGATGGTCGCGATCATCAGGGTCCACACCAGTGCGCCGGGGATGAGGACCTTCCAGCCCAGCCGCATCAGCTGGTCGTAGCGGATCCTGGGCAGCGAGGCGCGGAGCCAGAAGAAGGCGAACACGAAGATGGTGATCTTGCCCAGGAACCACAGCAGCGGCCACCAGCCCGAGTTGGCGCCTGACCAGACCGAGATCGGCCACGGCGCGGCCCAGCCGCCCAGGAACAGCGTGGTGGCCAGGCCGGACACCGTGATTACGCTGCAGTACTCGGCCAGCTGGAGCATCGCGAACTTCAGCGATGAGTATTCGGTGTGATAGCCGCCGACCAGCTCGCCTTCACCCTCGGGCAGGTCGAACGGCAGCCTGTTGGTCTCACCGACCATCGTGATCAGGTAGATCAGGAACGAGGGCAGCAGCAGGATCGCGAACCACGACGGGTAGTGCAGCGGCACGCCGAACCAGTGGAACTCGTTTCCGTGCGCCTGCGCAGCCACGATCGCGGTGGTGGACAGCGACCCGGAGTACAGGAACACCGGGACGAACGACAGGCCCATCGCGATCTCATAGCTGATCACCTGGGCCGACGACCGGAGACCGCCGAGCAGCGCGTAGGGCGAATTGGCCGACCAGCCCGCGAACACGATCCCGTACACGCCCAACGAGCTCATCGCTAGCACCAGCAGCACGGCCACCGGCAGGTCGGCGAGCTGCAGCGGGGTCTGCACCCCGAAGATCGAGACGACCGGGCCCCACGGGATGATCGCGAAGCTGATCATCGCCGGGATCACCGATATCGCTGGCGCCAGCCAGAACAGCACCTTGTCCACGCCGCGCGGGATGATGTCTTCCATCAGCGCGAGCTTGATGCCATCCATCAGCGACTGCAGCAGCCCGAACGGCCCGGCCCGGTTCGGCCCGACGCGGTTCTGCATGAACGCGAGCACCCGGCGCTCGGCCCAGATCGCGAACAGCGTGCCGAGCAGCAGCAGAAGGAAGACTGCGAGCACCTTGATGATGATCAGCCACCACGGGTCGTGCCCGAAGTCAGACAGGTTAGGTTGACCCGCGGCCAGTGCCCGAGGAATGGAGCCTGAGCCCGCCAGAGCGGTCAGGGCTGTCATTCTGCACTCCTCAAGGTGACCAGGCTTCCGTGGCCTGCGCCGAGCTGTGCCCGGACCGCGCAGCCTGCCGAGTTGGTGGGCAGCCAGACGACCCGGTCCGGCAT
The DNA here is from genome assembly GCA_963815375.1 of uncultured Actinomycetota bacterium. Classification (GTDB taxonomy): domain Bacteria; phylum Actinomycetota; class Actinomycetes; order Streptosporangiales; family Streptosporangiaceae; genus JASHPR01. The sequence goes on from CAWFGX010000001.1 coordinate 2,311,936, forward strand.
GTCAGCGATCTCGGCGGGCACGGTGATAGCGCCGCGCTCGGTGGCCACAGTGACCTTACCGCCATCGCCGGCGCCGACCTCGGCCGCGGTAGCCGCCGACATCCGCGCGACTGCTGCGCGGGCGGTGCCGGCCAGGTTCGGCTCGCCGTCCTGCATCCGGCCCGCGTCCAGCAGATTATGCCAGGTAGCCAGGACCGCCTGGCCCGGCACCGGCTGCGGGGATTCCGGAGCCTGCTCGGCAGACCCCGCGGTACCGCCCCCTGCGCTGCTGGCACTGGCGCCTGCCGCGAGCGTTGCCGTGGCCGCGCGCGAGCCGGAGCCGGCCAGCGCTTCGAACTCGCGGCGCGCGGCGGCCTCGTCGGGGAGGCCGAGGTGCACATCCATCTGGTCCGCCAGCGCGCCCAGCACCTGCAGATCGGTCCGGGTCTCCGGCACTGAGAGCGCGGGGCCGAACGAACCGGGCCTGCCTTCCCAGTTCACGAACGTCCCCGACTTCTCGGCCACAGCGGCTACCGGGAGTACCACGTCGGCCCGGTCGGTCACCGCGCCGGCCCGCAGCTCCAGGCTGACCAGGAACGAGGTGGCCTCCAGCGCTTCGAGCGCAGCCTCCGGGTCGGGCAGGTCGGCGGGATCCACGCCCGCGACGACCAGCGCGTCGATATCGCCGGCCGCGGCTGCGGCGAGGAGCTGGGCGGTGTCTCGGCCCGGGTTGCCTGGCAGCGACGCCACCGCCCAGGCCCGCGCGACCTCAGCCCGGGCCGCCTGGTCGGTGACGGGCCGGCCGCCGGGAAGAACGGTGGGCAGCGCCCCGGCGTCGATCGCGCCCCGCTCGCCAGCCCGGCGCGGTATCCACGCGAGCCGGGCACCAGTCGCCTCAGCCAGCCTGGCCGCTGCCGACAGGGCACCGGGAACCTCGCCCAGCCTCTCGCCAGCCAGGATCACGGCACCAGGCTGGCGCAGGGCCTGGGCCGCGGCGCTGGCCGCCTCGTTCAGGCCGGCTGGGTCGGCGAGGCGGCGCAGCGCGTCACCCTCGTAACCGGGCACGGTTGGCAGCAGGGTGCCCCCCAGCAGCGGAAGCCCGCGGCCAGCCAGCGCGGCGAGCGAGTACACCGTCAGCGTTCCGGCGCTTGCTGCCTTGCGCAGCCTGAGGAACACGATCGGCGACTCGTCCTGGGGCTCGAACCCGGCCAGCAGCACAGTGCTGGCCCGCTGCAGGTCGGCGTAGGTCACGCCAGCCGGCCTGCCAGCGACGTTGTCGGCCAGGAACTGCGTCTCCTCGGCCGAGTGCGGCCTCGCCCGCATGTCGATGTCGTTGCTGCCCAGCGCGACCCGGGAGAACTTGGCGTACGCGTAGGCGTCCTCCAGCGTCAGCCGGCCCCCGGTGAGCACGCCGGCCCGTCCGCGCGCGGCGAGCAGCCCTTCGGCGGCGATCGCTATGGCCTCCGGCCAGGACGCCGGCCGGAGCACTCCGTCGGCGTCACGGACAAGGGGGCTGACCAGACGGTCCGGCTGCGTGGCGTAGGTGAACGCCCAGCGGCCCTTGTCGCAGTTCCATTCCTCGTTGACCTGCGGGTCGTTGCCAGCAAGCCGCCGGGTCACCGCTCCACGCCGGTGGTCGGTGCGCTGGCGGCAGCCTGAGGCGCAGTGCTCACACACGCTGGCCGTGGAGACCAGGTCGAACGGGCGGGCCCGGAACCGGTACGAGGCGCCGGTGAGCGCGCCGACCGGGCAGATCTGCACGGTGTTGCCGGAGAAGTAGGAGTCGAACGGGGCGCCCTCGGCGATCCCGACCTCCTCGTGCGGGCCGCGGTCGAACAGGTCGATCAGCGGCTCGCCGGCGATCTCATCGGCGAACCTGGTGCAGCGGGTGCACTGGATGCAGCGCTCCCGGTCGAGCAGGACCTGTGCCGACAGCGCGATCGGCTTGGGCCAGGTGCGCTTAGGGCCGTCGAACCTTGTCTCGCCCTGTCCGGCGGACATGGCCTGGTTCTGCAGCGGGCACTCGCCGCCCTTGTCGCACATGGGGCAGTCGAGCGGGTGGTTGACCAGCAGCAGCTCCATAATGCCGCGCTGCGCCTTCGCGGCGACGTCTGAGGTCAGCTGGGTGTGCACCACCATGCCGTCGGTGCAGGCCGTCGTGCACGACGCCGGGGGCTTTGGCTGGCCCTCGACGTGCACCAGGCACTGCCGGCAGGCACCGACCGGGCTGAGCAGCGGGTGCTCGCAGAACCGCGGGATCTCGATGCCGAGCTGCTCGGCGGCGCGGATGATCAGCGTCCCCTTGGGGACAGTGATCTCGAAGCCGTCGATCGTGACAGAGACGCCGTCGGCCGGCGCCGACCCAGTTGTCGTGGAAACAGTCATCAGGCGGGCTCCATCGCGAACAGGGTCGACGCCGCGGGATCGAACGGGCAGCCCCCGGCCCGCAGGTGCTCGATGTACTCGTCGCGGAAGTACGTGATCGACGACTTCACCGGCGCCTCGATCGAGTCGCCCAGGGCGCAGAACGCCCGGCCGGTGATGTTCGTGCAGATGTCGAGCAGCTTCTCCAGGTCGGCCTCGCTGCCCTTGCCGTGCTCCAGGTCGTCGAGCAGCTGCACGACCCAGTAGCTGCCCTCCCGGCACGGCGTGCACTTGCCGCACGACTCATGCTGGTAGAACTCGATCCACCGCAGCACGACCCGGACCACGCAGACGGTCTCGTCGAAGAGCTGGATCGACCGGGTGCCGAGCATGGACCCGGCCTTAGCCACCGACTCATAGTCCAGCGGCACGTCCAGGTGCTCGTCGGTGAACAGCGGGGTAGACGACCCGCCCGGCGTCCAGAACTTCAGCTGGTGCCCGGAGCGGATGCCGCCGGCCAGGCCGAGCAGCTCGCGCAGGGTCGTGCCGAGCGGTGCCTCGTACTGGCCGGACCTGGTGACGTGGCCAGACAGCGAGAAGATCCCGAACCCTTTGGACCGCTCGGTGCCCAGCGCGGCGAACTCGTCAGCCCCGTTCAGCAAAATCCAGGGGACCGTGGCGATTGACTCAACGTTGTTGACGACGGTGGGGCACGCGTACAGGCCGGCCGTCGCCGGGAACGGTGGCTTCAGCCGGGGCTGCCCGCGCTTTCCCTCAAGCGAGTCCAGCAGCGCCGTCTCCTCGCCACAGATGTAGGCGCCGGCGCCGGCGTGCACCACGACGTCCAGGTCGAAGCCTGAGCCGAGGATGTTGCTGCCGAGGAAGCCAGCTTCGCGGGCCTCTGCCACCGCGTGGTGCAGCCTGCGGACCACATGCAGCACTTCGCCGCGGACATAGATGAACGCACGGTCGGCCCTGATCGCGTACGAGGCGATGATGATGCCCTCGATCAGCGCGTGCGGGTTGGCCAGCAGGGTCGGCATGTCCTTGCAGGCGCCTGGCTCCGACTCATCCGCGTTGACCACCAGGTAGTGGGGTTTGCCGTCGCCCTGCGGGATGAAGGCCCACTTGTTGCCGGTGGGGAAGCCGGCGCCGCCTCGGCCGCGCAGCACCGAGTCCTTGAGGGTCTGGATGACCTGGTCCGGTGACATGGCCAGGGCCATGGGCAGCGCCTCGTAGCCGCCGTCACGGCGATAGGCCGCCAGCGTGAACGAGTCCGGCTCGTCCCAGTGCGCGGTCAGCGCCGGGGTCAGAATCGTGCTCATTTCGCATCCTCCGGCGTCCAGCCCTGCTCCTTGGCGACGCGCAGGCCCGCCAGGCTGGCGTCGCCTGCTGTGTGGCCGCCGGTGGCCTGGTCGTCGGGGAACCCGGCCAGGATCCGCGATGCCTGCCGCCAGGTGCACAGCCGGGGGGCACCGCGCGTGGGCGCGACGTCCGCGCCCGAGAGCAGCCCGTCAACCAGGTCCCGGGCCGACTGCGGGGTCATGTTGTCGAAGAACTCCCAGTTCACCATCACCACCGGGGCGTAGTCGCAGGCAGCGTTGCACTCCAGGTGCTCCAGGCTGACCCTGCCGTCCGGTGTCGTCTGGTCGTTCCCGACGCCCAGGTGTTCCTGCAGGTCAGCGAAGATCGCATCGCCGCCCATCACCGCGCACAGCGAGTTCGTGCAGACGCCGACGTGATACTCGCCAGCCGGCTTGCGCTTCAGCATCGTGTAGAACGAGGCTACGGCGGCCACCTCGGCCACGGTCAGCCCGAGTTCCCCGGCGCAGAACGCTATGCCCTCGTCGCTGACGTAGCCCTCCTCGGACTGCACCAGATGCAGCAGGGACAGCAGCGCGGACCGCGGCTTCGGGTAGCGGCCGATGATCTCCGCGGCGGCCGGGCCCAGCTTCGACCTCAGTTCGTCAGCTGGCGTCATTACCTGTCCACCCCGCCGAGTACCGGGTCGATGCTCGCCACGCACGGGATGACGTCGGCAAGCATCCCTCCCTCGGCCATCGCTGGCAGTGTCTGCAGGTGGTTGAACGAGGGGTCCCGCAGGTGCACCCGGAACGGCCGGGTCCCGCCGTCGCTGACCACGTGGGCGCCGAGCTCGCCGCGAGGCGACTCGATCGCGGCGTACGCCTGGCCGGCTGGCACCCGGAACCCCTCGGTGACCAGCTTGAAGTGGTGAATGAGCGCCTCCATGGACTGGCCCATGATGTGGGCGATGTGGTCGGGCGACGGGCCGAGGCCGTCTGGGCCAAGGGCCAGCCGGGCTGGCCAGCCAATCTTGGCGTCCTCGATCATCACCGGGTCGTGCGCCGGGCGCGCCCCGGCCAGCCGGTCCACACACTGCTCGATGATCCGCAGTGACTGGTCGATCTCGTCCATCCGGACCAGGTACCGGCCATAGGCGTCACAGGTGTCTGCCACCGGCACATCGAACTCGTAGCTCTCGTAGCCGCAGTACGGCTGGCTCTTGCGCAGGTCCCAGGGCAGGCCGGTGCTGCGCAGCATCGGGCCGGTGACGCCGAGCGCCATGCAGCCGGTCAGGTCCAGGTACCCGATGCCCTTGGTCCTGGCGATGAAGAACGGGCTGGCGTCGAACAGCGCTCGTATCTCGCCAGTCTCCCGGGGCATCACGGCGAGGAACTCACGGAGTTTCTCGATCGCACCAGGCGGCAGGTCCTGCGCTACCCCGCCGGGCCTGATGAAGCCGTGGTTCATCCGCAGGCCGGTGATCAGCTCGAAGAGGTCGAGCACCTTCTCCCGCATGCGCATCCCGTAGATGAACACCGTGCTGGCACCGAGTTCCAGGCCGAGCGGGCCGATCCCGCCGATGTGGGAGGAGATCCGGTTCAGCTCCATCAGCAGCACCCGGATTACTCTCGCGCGCTCGGGGATCCGGTCCTCGATGCCCAGCAGCCGCTCGACCGCCAGGCAGTACGCGGTCTCGTTGAAGATCGGCATCAGGTAGTCGGCCCTGGTGACGAACGTAACGCCCTGGGTCCAGGTGCGGTACTCCAGGTTCTTTTCGATGCCGGTGTGCAGGTAGCCGATGACGGGTCGCAACTCGGTGACGGTCTCGCCGTCCAGGGTCAGCACTATCCGCAGCACGCCGTGCGTGGACGGGTGCTGCGGGCCCATGTTGACGACGATGCGCTCCTCGCCCGAGCGGCCGGGCGAGTCGCTGACCGCCGCGATCAGGTCGTCCCAGTCCTGCCCGGCGACGTTGTAGACGCGCCCCTCCGCGCCTGTTTCCGAGGTGCCGGCCTCTCCCGCGGCGGCGGGTCCGCCCGCGGTTCCAGCCCGGGGGGACGACCCCCCAGATCCCCCCGCGGAGGCGCTCATTGGTAGCTCCTTCGCTCGTCCGGTGGCGGCACGGTGGCGCCGCGGTACTCGACCGGGATCCCGCCCAGCGGGTAGTCCTTCCGCTGCGGGTGGCCGCGCCAGTCGTCGGGCATCTCGATCCTGGTCAGCGCCGGGTGCCCGTCGAAGATAATCCCGAAGAAATCCCAGGTCTCGCGCTCGTGCCAGTTGTTGCTGGGGTAAACGCTGACCGCGGAGGGAATGTGCGGGTCGCTGTCGGGGGCCGACACTTCCAGCCGCACCCGCCTGTTGTGGGTGATCGACAGCAGGTGGTAGACGGCGTGCAGCTCGCGGCCCTCGTCGAGCGGGTAGTGCACGCCGGATACCCCGGTGCACACCACGAACGCCAGCGCTGGGTCGTCCCGCATCCGCTGCGCGACCGACAGCAGGTGCTCGCGGCGGACGTGGAATGTCAGTTCCCCGCGGTCGACGACGACTCGCTCCACCGCGTCGCCGATGCTCAGCCCCGACTGGCCCAGCGTGGCCTCCAGGGTGTCGGCGACGTCGTCGAAGTACGAGCCGTACGGCCGCGGGCTGGAAACCGGCGGCTGTTGCCGCACCTTGAGCCCGCCGTACCCGGAGGTGTCCGAGGTCCCGGTGACCCCGAACATGCCAGTCCGCACGACGTCCTCGGACAGCCGCTGCTGGCCCGCAAGCTCTGGCGACTCGGGTGCCGCCGGATCCGCCGCCCGTGCTACCTGGCTGGGCTGGCTCGCCTGAGGCGGCTGGCTTGGCTGGCTGGTCTCGGTCACGTGCTCGCCGTCCCGGTGGTGCTGTCTGCCGGGGTCACAGTCCTGGCCGTCGCGCCTGTAGTGCCGGCCCCGGCGGGCCCGGCCCCGCCCGTTCCAGGCACCGCCCCGCTGAGGCTGGGCACCAGCGGCAGCCGGCGCAGCCGCGCCTGCTCCAGTTCGGTGATCTGCTTCTCGCGGTTCACGCCGAGCTTCATATTCTGGATCTTGTCGTGGAGCTTGACGATCGAGTCCAGCAGCATCTCCGGCCGTGGCGGGCAGCCGGGCAGGTAGATGTCGACAGGCACGATGTGATCCACACCCTGCACGATCGAGTAGTTGTTGAACATGCCGCCGCTGGACGCGCAGACACCCATCGAGATGACCCACTTGGGCTCGGACATCTGGTCGTAGATCTGCCGCAGCACCGGCGCCATCTTCTGGCTCACGCGGCCGGCCACGATCATCAGATCGGCCTGCCGTGGCGTGGCTGAGGCCCGCTCCATGCCGAACCTGGCCAGGTCATGCCGGGACCCGCCCGCGGAGAACAGCTCGAAAGCGCAGCAGGCCAGACCGAACGTGGCCGGCCAGACCGAGCTCTTGCGCGCGTAGCCGGCCACCTGCTCGACCGTGGTCAGCAGAAAGCCGCTCGGCAGTATCTCCTCTACGCCCATTTTCGCCCAGCCCTCCCGCCCTTAGTCCCATTCCAGACCGCCGCGCCGCCAGACATAGGCGTACGCGACGAGCACCGTGACGATGAACGTGACCATCTCGATCAGGCCAAACACCCCGAGCCGGTCATACGCGACAGCCCAGGGGTACAGGAAGATGATCTCGATGTCGAAGACGATGAACAGCATCGCCGTGATGTAGTACTTCACCGGGAACTTGGCTCCGGCGAGGTGCGGGGTGGGCTCGATGCCGCACTCGTATGCCTCGAGCTTGGCCCGGTTCCACCTCCTGGGGCCTGCCAGTGCGCCCGCGGCCAGCGAGAAAGTCGCGAATAGCGCCGCCAGCGCCGCCAGCACCAAGATCGGGACATACAGGCTCATCGCCTCATCACCCCCTTATAGGGACAGGCTGCCATCAGGCCGCCGGGGTCATCTTAGACAGCGCATTCAGGACGCGATCGACCGCGTCACCGCCCCGGGACTCGGTCAGGTTACCGAGGAGCTTCATCGTGAACCTCATCACGTACGGCCGCTTTACGCCGTGCCTGGTGGCGAACCTCATGAACGCCGGGTGGCCAATCAGGTGCACGAACGTCCGCCCCAGGGTGAAGTAGCCGCCCCAGGCGTCCTTCAGCTGCTGGGGGTAGCTGTGCAGCACGGCTTCCGCGCTCGCCGCGGTCGGCCTGGCCAGCGCCTGCGTGACGACCCGCGCTGCGATCTCGCCGGCCTCCAGCGCGTAGGCGATGCCCTCGCCGTTGAACGGGTTGACCATGCCGCCCGAGTCACCGGCAAGCAGCACACCCTTTGTGTAGTGCGGGGTGCGGTTGAAACCCATCGGCAGGGCGGCACCGCGCACCGGCTGCGTCCGGTTCTCCTCGCTGAACCCCCACTCTTCCGGCATCCCGGCGAGCCAGCGGCGCAGCAGCGCCCGGTAGTCGATGTTGCCGAAGGCTTCCGAGGTGTTCAGCAGCCCGACCCCGACGTTGCTGGTGCCGTCGCCCATGCCGAAGATCCAGCCGTAGCCGGGCAGCAGCTTGCCGCCGTCCCAGAGGTCCAGCCACGCCTCCAGGTAATCGTCATCATGACGCGGGCTGGTGTAGTACGACCGCACCGCGACACCGAGCGGCCGGTCGTCGCGCTTCCTCAGGCCCAGCGCCACCCCGAGCCGTGACGAGTTGCCGTCGGCGGCGATGACGACCCGGGAGCGGAACTCACGCTCACCTTCAGTCTCGCTCCGGGCGGTGACGCCGACCACCCTGCCGGTGCGGTCGTCCACCACCGGGCCGGTGACGGTCACGCCCTCGAGCAGCCGCGCCCCGGCCTTCTCCGCATGGCGGGCCAGCAGCTCGTCGAAATCAAGCCTGGAACGGACCAGGCCAAACGACGGATAGTCAGAAAGATCGGGCCACGGCAGCTCGATCCGGCCGCCCCCGCCGATGATGCGCAGGCCCTTGTTCCGCACCCAGCCGTCGTCCTCGGAGGTCCGGACGCCCAGGGCGGTGAGCGCCTTCACGGCGCGCGGGGTCAGGCCGTCGCCGCAGACCTTCTCCCGCGGGAACTGGCTCTTCTCCAGGACCACGACATCAAGGCCCGCCGTAGCCAGGTAGAAGGCTGCTGACGATCCGGCCGGCCCGGCCCCGACGACGATGACATCCGCCGTCTGCGTTGGCTCTTCCCGCTCGGCGGTGACGGGGGCTTGGAGTGTCACGAGGCTTGTCCTGACTATCTTGTGAACGGCTTCACAAGTGCTTGCGACAGCAGTCTAGACCGTGTCTGCGGGCAACCCGGAACCGGCGTCCGGCCGCTGCGCCCGATGCAGGGCGACCACGCCCATGGTCAGGTTCCGCCAGCGCACGGATCGCCACCCGGCGGCGGCGATCCACCGTGCCAGCTCGCTGCGGGCCGGCCAGTCAGCGATCGACTCGGCCAGGTACTTGTAAGCATCGCCGCTGCCGGACAGCCTGCGCGCCACCAGCGGCAGTGCCGCGGCCAGGTACCTGGAGTAGAAGGCGTCCAGCCTGCGGCCGGGAAGGTGGCTGAACTCGCAGATAAGCAGGGTGCCGCCGGGCCGGGTTACCCGGAGCATCTCAGCCAGGGCGGCCCTGGGATCGGCCATGTTGCGCAGGCCGAACGAGACAGTGACCGCGTCAAAGGCCCCGTCCCGGAACGGAAGTGCCAGCCCGTCACCAGCCACGAAGCTGACCCTCCCCGCGCCGCCCGCGCCGCCTGCATCGCGCTTGCCCGCGCGCAGCATCCCCAGGGAGAAGTCGCACGCCACGCAGCGGGCCCCGGCTCCAGTGAGCGCCCGGGACGAGGTCCCCGTCCCCGCAGCGATATCAAGCACCAGGTCGCCAGGCCCCGCGGCGACCGCCGCCGCCACCGCCCGCCGCCATAGCCGGTCCTGGCCCAGCGACAGCACATCGTTGAGCAGGTCATAACGCCCGGCGATGCCGTCGAACATCGCCGCGACGTCGCCCGGCCTCTTATCCAGGGTCGCGCGGGTCACCCGCCCATCCTGGCACCCCCTACCTGGCACTCGCCCAAGGGACGCCCCGAACTCCCCGCATCGCGCCAGCCCGCTCAACCGCCCTCCCGGCCGCTTGAGCGACCCCTGGGCGAGCGCTGGCTGGATGATTTTGCATGATCGTGGACTGAAACCCACCCTCTGTGTGGGTTTGAGTCCACGGTGACACATAACCCGGCTCCCCCCTCGACGCGGACGACCACGGGGACTAGAGCAGTTCGGGGCGGCGCCACTGCTCACTGAGCACGTGCTGGGCAAGGAAGGCGAGCACGGTCTGGTACCAGACGGTCGCGTGGCCGGGCGCGAGGATCCAGTGGTTCTCGTCGGGGAAATAGAGGAACGTGACATCGGCGGCCCGGCTCCGCAGGTCCCACCACAGCCGCAGCGCCTCGCTGACCGGGACCCTGTAGTCCTTGTCCCCGTGAATCACCAGCATGGGCGTGCTGATCTTGTCTGCGTGACGGTCCGGGGAGCTGGCTTCGTACCGCTCCGGCTGCGTGACCGGGTTCCCGAACGTCCTGCGCCAGTGCGACGGCAGGTCGGTGGTACCGAACATCTGGTCAAGCGCCCACAGCCCGGCGTGACTGACGATCGCGCGGAACCTGCTCGTATGCCCGGCCATCCAGTTGGCCATGTAGCCGCCGTATGACCCGCCCATCATGGCGGTACGCGCCTGGTCAATGTCAGGCCTGGCCACTGCCGCATCGGTGATCGTCATGAGGTCGGTGTAGGGCGGGCCGCCCCACTGGCTGTGACCGCGCGCTATGAAGTCGTGGCCGTATCCGGTCGACAGGGCAGGGTCGGGCATCAGCACCGCGTAACCCCTGGCCGCAAGGAGCCACGGATTCCAGCGCCATGACCACGAGTTGAAGCTCATCACCGGCCCGCCATGCGCCCAGAGCACCAGCGGGGCCGGCTGCTGCTCAGTGGCCGCATCCGGCAGCACCAGCCAGGCCCGTAGTGCAACCCCGTCGTCAGCAGTGGCGAACAGTTCCTCCAGGCGCCCGGGAAGCTCAGGCGGGGTCCCAGGGCTGGCCAGGCGGGCCGGCTCTCCCGGTGCGGCCGTTGCGTCGAGCCGGACCGGGGTCGGCGGCTCGTCCACCGACGAGAGCAGCGCGTAGAGGAACCGGCCGTCGGGCGAGGGGCACAGGCTGCCGTAGGCGCCATAGTCCCCAGTCAGCCTGGTGACATCGCCGGCCGCCAGGCCGACCCGGAAGACCGGGCACCGGCCCTGGTCGTCCGCTGTGAAGTACACCGAACCTGAGTCCGCTGCCCAGGCCAGTTCCTGCGGCCGCCGGTCCAGGCCCGGCAGCAGATCTCGGGCGCCGCCGGAGCCGTCAAGGGGTGCGACGACCAGGGTGACGTCACCGGGAGCGTCATAGCTGTCGTGGACCGCCCGCTTGCAGGCGACCAGGCGGCCATCGGGGGACACTCGGGGAGAGCTGAAGTCGTGCCCAGGTTCTGCCAGCAGGGCCCGCTGCTGCCCGGTGGCCGTGTCGATGACGTGAATCTCGTCTGTTTTGCCGCCGGCCTCGTCCCACACCGACCAGCCGGTGACCACGAACGAGCCGTCCGGGGCCACCTCGCAGGAGTTCTCGTCCAGCGCCCGGCCCGGACTGGGTGTGAGATCGCGCAGGCTGGCGGCGTCCTCCTGCGCACTGGCGATCTCGGTCGCGAGCAGGCGCGGGCTGTCGGGGCCGAGATCGTGATCCCAGTACCGGAGCGGCCCGGACTCATACAGGATCGCGGTGACGCCGGCGTCCTTGCGGGCCTTCCGCAGCTTGGCGTCCTCGTCCGGCCCGCTGGCACCGGGGAGCACAGGCGAGGCGAGGACGACGGCTGCTGCTCCGGCTGTGTTCACGACCCGCGCCACGGCGATGCCGGTCACGCCGCCGGGTGGGGCGGCGATCCTGCGGGCCTCGCCTCCGCTGGCGGGCAGAAGCCAGAGCGCTGGCTTGTCGGCACTCGCGTCGGCGGCGCCATCAGGGTCAGCTGGCGGGCCTGGACGCTTGGAGGCGAACAGCAGCGAGCCGTCCGGCAGGAACTCCGGCGTTCCCTCGCCCTCCGCACTGCGCGTCAGCCGGACCGGCTTCGCGTCGTCGTCTGGGGCGCCTTCCGCTCCGGGGCTGATCCGCCAGATACTGGTGACATATTTGTTCTTCTGCTCGCCGGCGCCGGCCGTCTGCACGGCGGCGGCCAGCCAGGACCCGTCTGGCGACAGGCGTAGCGCGGTCACGCGCGGAATAGCGACGAAATCACCAAGATCATGGAAGCTAGTCACGAAATCTCCCTCGCCACGGCATGTGCACCGGACCATACCCCGCGTGACCACGATTAGATCGCCGTCGCCAGCGGCGAGGTACGGCAGGCGTGCGCTAGGCAGCCGCGGCGTGCTGGCGCAGGGCGGCGAGGATCCTCTGGTACTCCGGACTGAGCCGCGCCTCGAACTGCGCTGTCAGGCTGACTATCCGGGCCAGCGTGTCCCGCGGGGCAACGTTCAGCATGGAGTCGAGGAGCCACCAGGACAGCGCGTCAAGCGCCTCCCTTACCCGTGCAGGCTGCCCGGTGCTGCAGGCCTCTCGCAGTTCCCGGAGCTGCACACGGTCCCGCGGGCACGCCGGGAACAGCACCGAGAACTCGTCTGTCGCCGGGCTGCACGTGCGCGCCACGCTGGGGGCCTCGAAGGCGTTCAGCAACGGGCTCACGTCGCCAGCGGTCCGCGGGTCATAGAGGCCAGGAAACGGCATGCTCTCGTAACCAGCGTCGTAACCGCTGAAGTAAACGGGCGCGCGTGACCCAGTCCGGACCAGCACCCCCAGCGCGAGGTCGAGGAGGCTCACCGGCCAGCCCAGATCGGTGATCGCGTGAGCCCGCAGCTCGCCGCGGCGCGCGCTGAGCCCGGCGACCAGCATCAGCTGCGCGGCTTCCAGCGCTGACTGGGCGTAGAACATGATGTCGGGGTCGTGCAGCCGGATGACGCCGTCCTGGCACCAGCCGACGAGCCGGTCGTAGATGATCGAGTTGTCGACCGCGTGGGTAAAGCGGACTGCCGCGTAGCTGGCGCTGCCATGACGCGCCGCGTCAGCGACCAGCCACTCGACGGCCCGCTTGGTCGCTGTGTACACCTCCGGGGAGTATGGCCGCAGGGCCTTGCCAGTCGAGGCGACGATCACGCGCGAGACGCCGGAGTCCTCGGCTGCGGCGAGGACGTGGCTGGTGCCCAGCACGTTGGTGGTGACGGTCCGGTGGACCTCATGCTCGGCCAGCCCCGGGTCCCGCTGCGCGGCCAGGTGGAACACCACGTCCGGCCGGACGGCGGCGAAGACGGCGGCCAGGCTTTCGGTGTCGCGGATGTCAGCATGGGTGTACTCGGCGGAGGCGACCCGCGGGTATCCGCGCGTAAGGCCGCGGCTGACGCTGACGATCCGGCGGGGAGCCCAGCGAGCCACCTGCGCCATCAGTGTCGAGCCAATGCACCCGGTCCCGCCGGTCACCAGCACCGTGGCCCCGCCGAGCCATGCCGAGAGCTCGGCGTCGGGTACGGGGATGGCCCGCTGCCGCAGGGCCAGGAAGCGCGCGTGCTCGTCGGCAGCACCCGTCCTCGCCGCCGCGAGCGCCTGCGTCAGGCCGCGCAGTTCCCCGAGGACGCCGGGGTCGGGATCTTGCTGCCCCGCCGGGGCCACCTCGCGCATCGTCGTGATGATCTCAGAGATGGTCGCCACTGCTGGCCCGAGGCCTCCCTTTGGTCATGGGCGAACGCGTCCTCGCGTATGACAAGCCGGAGCATGCGGGGAGAGCCCGGCCGGTGCAGGCTTTCAAAGAGTGCCAGACATCCATGATCGAATCTGGCCGTAGGCAGAATTTTTCTGGTAACGAATGATTACGGACCAATCCGGCAATCCGAGCCAGCCCGCCGCCGGAGCAAAAATCCCAGGTGGGCACGGGGACGCGGCCCGGCACGACGTGCTGGGACCCGATGGCGCGCTGGCGGACGCCGCCAGAGCGCACACGTGAACAGCCGGCCGACGGCCGCCGTGGAGGTGCTCCGCGTGCCGGACCCTGCACGTGCCTCCACGTGACAGATCTTCCTTGGGGGTCCCCCACAGGCTGGACCTTTGTGAGGCCCACAGCTACGCCGCTGGTCCGGGCCTGATCTTGAGGGCGAGCCCGGCAATTCAGTGATTTGGGGCTTACAATGGCCCTCATCGCTCTAACCTGATCACCGATAACACCTGGTGCGTGCCGCTACGTGGCGCTGGCCCGAGCTTGCTGACTTCTGGGTCATACAAGAGGAATCTGCGGATGGCTACCGTCGTCAATGGGCAGGGTCAGGCGCGCCCGACCACGGCTCCCCGGCACCGCAAGACCAGCGTCACACCAGACGTGACGGCGCCGCAGCGACCGACGGAAGCGAAGCCGGCCAGCCGAGCTCCGTCACGGCCGGCGCAGGACCCGGGTCTCCTTCTGCCGATGCCGCCGACTGACAGCGAGAAATTCGCATACGTCAGGCGGCACTCCTGGGTGCTCACCCTCTGCACGGCGCTATGTTTCCCTTCCCTGGCCCTCAGCCAGGTGCAGCTCATGGAGCGGCACCCGTTCTTCTGGGTGTTCTTGCCGTTCGTGCTGCTCGGCACGGCCCTGTTCGGCCTCCCGCTGCTGACCGACGGGCTGAGCCGAGGTTTCGACCTGAATGAGCACCGGCAGATTCTGGGCGGCTGGCGGCCACGGCGGTACCCGTCGGTCGATATCTTCCTGCCCGTCTGCGGCGAGCCAGTGGACGTACTGCGCAACACATGGAAGTACGTGGACCAGCTCATCCACAGCTACCGAGGCCATGTCACCGCGTATGTACTGGACGATTCCGCAAGCCCGGAGCTGAAGGACATGGCCCGCGAATTCGGCTTCGCGTATGCCGTGCGGCCCGACCGGGGCTGGCTGAAGAAGTCCGGCAACCTGCTGTTCGGCTACCAGATCTCTGAGGGTGACTTCGTTCTGCTGCTTGACGCAGACTTCGCGCCGCGCCATGACCTGCTCGACGAGACCCTCCCCTACATGGACGCCTTTCCCCGGATTGGCATTGTGCAGACGCCGCAGTTCTTCCGTGTCTCGGAGGAGCAGACATGGGTCGAGCGCGGCGCCGGGGCGGTCCAGGAATTGTTCTACCGATCGATCCAGACTGCCCGGGCCAGGAAGGGCGGAGCCACCTGCGTTGGCAGCTGCGCGGTCTACCGGAGAGCCGCACTGGACGATAACGGCGGCATGTCGCTGAATGAGCACTCCGAGGACCTGCTCACCGGCTTCGACCTGTTCCGGCTCGGCTGGCAGCTGTGCTACCTGCCCATTGCCCTGTCGACAGGGACGTGCCCGGACAACGTCCTGGCCTTCCTCAACCAGCAGTATCGCTGGTGCTCAGGCACGATAACCCTGATGGGTGACAGGCTGTTCTGGCGCACAAAGCTCCGGCTCTATACCCGCCTGTGCTACATTTCCGGGTTCGTATACTATATCTATACTGCAGTCTTTACTTTTATTGTTCCAGCTCTGTGCATCACGATCCTAATATTCGTGCCGAACGTTATGCAGCTGCACAACATAGTTTTTATATTGCCAATCATAGTGTATGCCTTCGTGATTTACCCGATGTGGCATCGCTCGCCTTACAGGCTTGAGGCGTGGTCAGTCCGGGTGATCTCCGGATGGGCACACCTGTTCGCCTTCTGGGACGCGGCGCGGGGCAAGCGGCGCGGCTGGCAGCCGTCCGGGACCGGTGCCAAAAAGCAGGACGGCAGGAGGCGTTTCTGGATCGGCGTCATCGGGTGGAGTACGGGCAGCACAGCAGCCTGGGTGGGCCTGGGCCTGTGGCGGATGATGACGATGAACCCGTACAACATGATCCTGATGGTGGTCCTAGGCGTCTTCGACCTCGCCGTCGTGGGCCGCATCCTCCTCCAGCCCCAGGTCGGTACGAAGCCGTGACCGCCCGCCGGGCCGCAGTCACGATCCTGATCGCGGCCGCCCAGCATATTGCGGACCTCCAGGTCGCTCACCCCAGGCGATGAGCACACGGCCACGGGACACGCCTTCATCGGGACATCGCGCCGGTCCAGCACGCCACCGCGCGACCGCAAGGCAGCGGCGGACACCGAAGGAAGAGCAGCCGCCGCAAGTGCCCGACTCGGTAGAGACCGTCATGTTTCCCTCGCTAACAAAGGCTCCTGGGCCTGCAGGCAAGGCCAGCCGGCTGGCTCCCGGCCTGGAGGAACCGGCCACGGGCACCTTTGTGCTGTTCCTTCCGTGGGGCAAGCGCGACTCTCCGACGGTTCCGTCGTCCCCCAGGCCTGCTACCACCCGGCTGACCTGGCTCTGCCGTGCGGCGCTTGCTGCCATCCTGTGCCTGCAGGCAGTCCTTTCACTGCGGATGCACAACACCGCATTCGAGGACGAGGCGCTGTATCTGTACTCCGGGCACATGGAGTTGCTCCACTGGCTGCATGGCGTATCTCAGCAGGGCAACTACGCTTCGGTGTTCTCTGGCGCCCCGGTCCTGTACCCGGTGCTGGGTGCGCTCGCCGACAAAGTCGGTGGCCTGGCGGCGGCCAGGCACCTCAGCCTGCTGGCGATGCTGGCCACTACAGCGCTGCTGTACGCGCTGACCCGCAGGCTGTTCAACGAGCGGGTCGCCGTGTGCGCCGCGGCGCTTTTCGCGGCCACCGAGTCCTCGATCTTCCTGGGTAACTTCGCCACCTTTGACGCTCCGGCGCTCTGCCTGCTGGCCCTGGCCACGTGGATCGTCGTACGCACGGCGTCCTGGCGCTGGCCCGCATACCTGCTCGCCGCACCGGTCGCCGCTCTCGCGGTGGCTACCAAGTACGCCTCTGCGCTCTTCGTGCCCACGATCGCGGTACTGGCCGCCCTCGCCGCGCTGCCGTATCTGAGCCGACGCGCACTGCTGCGGCCCGTAGCGTTCGGCCTCGTGGTAGCCGGGCTGCTGGCTGCCGCGCTGCGCCTGGCGGGCCCGGCCTACCGGCAGGGCATCACGTTCAGCACCACGGCGCGTGCTCAGGGCACCACGCCTGTGTCAGGCGTACTGCACGACAGCCTGCTGTGGGGTGCCGTACCGTTCGCGGTCGCAGTCTTCGGTGCCGTGGCGTATGCACTGCGACCGCGGAACGAGCCTGGCGAGATCATCGCGCCGCCGGGCGGCTGGATCCGGCGGGCGGCGCTCGGCGCGGTGATGGCCGGCACTGCGCTGCTGGCCCCGGCGGACGAGGCTCACCTGCACACGCTGGTCGCCCTGCAGAAGCACATCGGGTTCGGCCTGTTCTTCGCCGCGCCCATCGCCGGGCTCGGGCTTGCCCGGATCATCGGCGATCACTATCGCAGGGTGCTGATTGGGATCGCCGTGTGGGCCGCCGCGCTGACCCTGGGCATGACCCAGGCGACCCAGCTCTATGCCGACTGGCCGAATTCCAGTCAGCTTGTCCGTGACATCGCACGCAATGCGCATCCGGGATCGCACTACCTAGTAGAAGTCGATGAGGTGCCCATCTACTACCTGCTGGGAAACCCAGATGCTCAGCCAGACCAATTCACGTCGACATTCTCCATCAACTACACCGGCAAGAACGGCAAGTTCCTGACCGGTGACGCTGGCTACACAGCCGCGATCAAGGCTGGGTACTTCCAGGTGGTGTCCTACAACTTCCTGACCACGCCATCGGTGGACAAAGTGCTGGCGAAGACTCTGAAGTCGGACCCCCAGTACCGCCTGGAGGCGGTCATCCCGAACTCCACCAAAAGTGTCTTCCAGTACGTCTGGGTGAGGAAACCGGCCCGCACCGCGGGCTTACCGCGCGTCGGTGATCACGGCAGCGCCCACGGTGACATTGGTCGCCTCGTCGATAAGGATCAGGCCGCCGGTCATCCGGTTCCGCGCGTACGGGTCGCAGAACACTGGCTGGGTCAGCCGGAGCGACACCCGGCCGATCTCGTTCAGCCCGAGCTGCGTGGCCGACTCGTCCCGGTGCAGAGTGTTCACGTCCAGCCGGTAGTGCAGGTCGCGCACGATCGCCTTGACCGTCCGCGTGGTGTGCTTCACGATCAGCCGACTGCGCGGCGCTAGCTGCCGGACGTCGCTCATCCAGCACACCATGGCGTCGACGTCCTGCTGGGCTGGGGGCTGGTTGTGCGGCCGGCACAGCATGTCCCCGCGGGAGATGTCCAGGTCGTCCGCGAGCAGCAGGGTCACCGACATGGGCGGGAACGCCTCTGCGACCGCGCCGCGCGGCGTGTCGATGCGCTCGATCGTGGTGGTCAGCCCGGACGGGAGGTGGGTCACCTCGTCGCCTGGCTTGAGCACGCCGCCTGCTACCTGGCCGGCGTAGCCGCGGTAGTCGTGCAGGCCGGGGTCGGTGGCCTGCTGCGGCCGGATCACGTACTGGACCGGGAACCTGACGTCGATCAGGTTCCGGTCCGAGGCGATGTGCACGTGCTCCAGGTGGTGCAGCAGCGACGGGCCGTCGTACCACGGCATGGTCGCCGATCGCAGCACCACGTTGTCGCCATGCAGCGCGGAGATCGGGATGAACGTCAGGTCGCCGATCTCCAGTTTCGCCGCGAACGCGGTGAACTCCTCGGCTATGCGTTCAAACACCGAGGCGTCGTAGTCAACCAGGTCCATCTTGTTGACCGCGAGCACCAGGTGCGGGACGCGCAGCAGCGTGGCGAGAAACGCGTGCCGCCGGCTTTGCTCGGTCAGGCCGTTACGGGCGTCGACGAGGACGATCGCAAGGTCAGCGGTGGACGCGCCGGTGACCATGTTCCGCGTGTACTGGATGTGACCCGGCGTGTCGGCAATGATGAACTTGCGCCGCGGCGTGGCGAAGTACCGGTAGGCCACGTCGATCGTGATGCCCTGCTCCCGCTCGGCGCGCAGTCCGTCGGTCAGCAGGGCCAGGTTGGTGTACTCCTCGCCGCGTTCCCTGCTGGTCCGCTCCACCGCAGCGAGCTGGTCCTCGAAGATCGCCTTGGAGTCGTACAGCAGGCGCCCGATCAGGGTGCTCTTGCCGTCGTCCACCGAGCCCGCGGTGGCCAGCCGCAGCATGTCCATATGCCTGTCCCCCTCCTCCAGGCCCGCCCCGGTATACGTCATCAGAAGTAGCCTTCCCGCTTGCGGTCCTCCATCGCGGCCTCGCTGGTCCGGTCGTCGGCGCGGGTCTGGCCACGTTCGGTGATCCGGGTAGCGGCTATCTCGCTGATCACCTCAGCGATCGTTGCCGCGGTCGACTCGACAGCCCCAGTGCAGGTCATGTCCCCGACGGTGCGGTAGCGGACACTCGCCTCGAACACGGACTCGTCCGGGGCCTTGGTCACGAACTCGGTGTCAGCGAGCAGGATGCCGTCGCGCTCGAAGACCTGCCGCTGGTGGGCGAAGTAGATGGAGGGGATCTCCAGGCTCTCGCGCGCGATGTAGTGCCAGACGTCGAGCTCGGTCCAGTTCGACAGCGGGAACACCCGGATGTGCTCTCCCCGGCGGATCCGCGTGTTGTAAAGGTTCCACAGCTCCGGCCGCTGGTTCTTCGGGTCCCACTGGCCGAACTCGTCACGGAACGAGAAGATCCGCTCCTTGGCCCTGGCCTTCTCCTCGTCGCGGCGGGCGCCACCGAATACGGCGTCGAAGTGGTTTTCCTCGATCGCGTCGAGCAGGCTTGTGGTCTGCAGGCGGTTGCGGCTGGCCCAGCGCCCTGTTTCCTCGGTCACCCGGCCCGCGTCGATCGAGTCCTGGACCGAGGCGACGACCAGCCGGGCCCCGGCCTCCTCGACCCGCCGGTCGCGGAACTCGATGACCTCGGCGAAGTTGTGCCCGGTGTCGACGTGCATCACCGGAAACGGGATCCGCGCCGGCCAGAATGCCCGCTCGGCCAGGGCCAGCATCACTATCGAGTCCTTGCCGCCGGAGAACAGCAGCACCGGCCGCTCGAACTCGGCGGCGACCTCGCGGATCACATGGATCGACTCGGCCTCGAGTACGTCGAGCTGGGACAGCTGGTAGTCCGAACGCGGGGTGGCCATGGCGGCGGCTCCGAAGGGTTGGGCGGGCGGGTACGGAAGGGCAGCGGGAGCGTCACTGACCCCGTATCGAGCTGATCGCGCCGAGCAGCATGCCGGCAAGTTCGGCCCGGCAGATCAGGATATCCGGCACAGACGGCGGAGCCTGGTTGTATGCCAGCATCGAGCCGTCGATCCTGGAGGCGTGCAGGCCGGCCGCCCTGGCGACCGCCACCGGCGCGGCCGAGTCCCACTCGTACTGCCCGCCGCTGTGCACGTACGCGTCGGCGCCGCCGCGGATCACCTCGGCTGCCTTGGCGCCGGCCGAGCCGAGCGGGACCAGCTCGGCGCCGGTGCGCGCGGCCAGCTGCTCGGCCAGTTCCGGCGGCCTGGTCCGGCTGACCAGGAAGCGCAGCGCTCCGGGCTCTATCGGGGCCCGCGGAGTGTCGCGGCCAGGCAGCACGCCCCCGGTCCACAAAATGGTGTCCTGGGCGGGCAGCGCGACCGCGCCCGCGGTCAGCTGGCCCCGCTCCCACAGCGCAACGTGCACGGCCCAGTCGGTTCGCCCGGCCTCGCCGAACTCCCTGGTGCCGTCCAGCGGGTCGACAATCCACACCCGGTCAGCCGTCAGCCGGGCCTGGTCGTCGGCGCCCTCCTCGGACAGCACGGCGTCATGAGGGCGCTGCCGGGCCAGCTCGGCGGTGAGGAACTCGTGCGAGCGCCGGTCACCCTCGTTCCGCAACGCGCCCGGCTCCATGTCGGCGGCGGCGCGCAGCTTGAGCAGCAGCCGCCCGGATCCGTCGGCCAGATCGGCGGCGAGCCTGTCGTCGCCGGAGCCCGCTGGTGGTGTCATTGCTGCGCTCCCTCTCAGCCCGGTCCGGGCACGGCGGCCGCGTGGATCTCGTTCTGTGCCGCGGCCAGGCCGCGCGCGAGCAGCAGCTCGACCGCGTCGGCGGCGCGTTCGAGCACCTCCGGCAGCACCTTGCGCTCGGCCGCCGTGAAGTCATGCAGAACGAAGTCGGCTGGGTCCATCCGGCCGGGCGGCCGGCCTATCCCGATCCGGACCCGCAGGTAGTCACGCGTGCCGAGAGCAGCGGTCACCGACCGCAGGCCGTTGTGGCCGTTGTCACCGCCGCCCTGCTTGAGCCGCAGCACGCCGAATGGCAGGTCAAGCTCGTCGTGCACGACCACGGTCTGATCCACCGGGACCTTGTAGAAGATGCGCACGGCGGCCACCGGTCCTCCGGACAAGTTCATGAACGTTTGCGGCTTGGCCAGCGTGGCGGCAATGCCGCTCAGCTGCCCATTGGCGACCAGGGAGCGGGACCGGCCCCGGGTGAAGCGCACGCCCTGGCCGTTGTTCATCCGGCCAGCCAGCACGTCGGCCGTCATGAAACCGCAATTGTGCCGGTTGGCCGCGTAACCGGCGCCCGGGTTACCCAGGCCGGCGACCAGCCAGCGTTCATCGGCCATGAGGCAATGGCTGCGGCCGGGTCAGCCCTGCTGCTCGGGCTGGCCCGACTCGCCCTCGGCCGAGGGCGGCAGGGCGGCAGGAACGGCCGCGGCGGCTTCGGGCGCGGCCTCGCCGATCTCGGCCTCCATCTGCTCGGCCGTCGGGGCGGCGATCACACGCAGGACCATGGCGTCCGGCTCCTCGTCCAGGGATACGCCCGTGGGCAGTTTGAGGTCCGCCGCGCTGACGACGGTCCCGACAGGCATCCCCTCGATGTCTACCTCGATGCCCGGCGGGATGTGCGTGGCCTCGGCGTCCACCGATATCTGGATGAGCTGCTGGTCGAGCATCCCGCCCGGGACCAACTCACCGATGACCGTGACCGGGATCTCGACGGTGACCTTCTCGCCCCGCCGGACCAGGAGCAGGTCGACGTGCTCCACGTTGCCCTTGATCGCGTCCCGCTGGACCGCCTTGGGCAGCGCGAGCTCGCTGCCCCCGGGCAGGCCTTCGAGCCTGATCAGCACATTCGGCGTGCGCAGCGCGAGCAGGACCTCGTGGCCGGGCAGGTTGACGTGCCGCGGGTCGGCCCCGTGACCGTACAGCACAGCCGGGACCCGCCCAGCGCGCCGGTCCCTGCGAGCCGGCCCCTTGCCGAACTCAGTCCGCGGCTCGGCGGCGATGCGTACCTCAGGCACGGTAGGACTCCTCTAGTACTGCCAGATTGATCCTCAGGAGTCTAGCCGACCGCCAGCCCGCGCCGGCGCCACAAGGGCAGCCGGGCGACTTACCCAAACCCGCGGCGGTCGATGGCAACCGGGTTCACACTGTGCCGTGATGGTCTGACACGGACGAGACGGAGATGCGCGGTGCACGATCAGTTCTCCTTTGATGTGGGGCACGCTGAACGGCACCGGGTGGATTTCTCCTACAACTCGATGTGGGGCAAACTCAAGATCACCGTCGACGGCTACCTGGTGGAGACCGGCAGGTTGTTCGTAGACTTCAGCCTGACCCGCCGCTACCAGTTCAACGTTGGCCAGACGGAGCGCCACGCCATCGTCATCGACAAGACGCGGAAGCTCCTGTTCGCCGGATTCCGTCCGTCCACCTATCAGATCTGGATCGATGGACAGCCTGCCTACGTCGTGGACGGCCGCGGCCTGCGTCCGGCCGGCATCCAGCCAAGCTCGCAGGCCTAGGCCCCATCTCAGCCTCCCTCCCGCACGGCGAGAACGGTCGCGATGTCGGATCTGGTGAAGTACCCGAGGCTCTACCAAGAGATGATCGACGCGGTGCTGAAGCCCGGCGAGCAGGCGTTGGCCTGCATCTCCGTGACGTTCCCAGTACTGGGTAACGACTGGCTGGAGGGGGCCCGCCCGCCGGCTCAGCCTCATGGCGCCGCGCAGGTGATCGCCACCGTTCTGTTCCCGTTTGAAACAGCGATGGACGCCCTGCGGTCGAGGCGGAGCCGAGGCAAGCCCAAGCCATTAGTCAGCCCATTCGTCGTGAAGGCCGCTGGTGCCCGCGGATCGATCGGGTACCGGCTCGTGCACGCGGTCCGGGACGGCAGCAAGTTCTGGGATGTTCTGTACTGCGTGGTGACGGGTGAGCGGGCGATCTTCACCCGTCGGCTCACGATGAGAAAAATTCTCGAGCCCCTGCTCGACGTGCCGCTCTCGCAGATCTCCGGCATCGGGCGCAAGAAGGAGGCACTCACGTTCACTCAGGAGACACTTGCGATCGCCTTCTCCGACGCCTCACTGGCCACGGTAGTCGTGGAATCGCGCGAGGCGTCCCGGCTAGTGGAACTGCTGGCGCCCGGCGGCGGGCGCGCGCCCCAGCCCGGCGACTACACGCCGCCGTGGGAGACCGACATCAGCTAGGCCGAGCCCCCTGTCTGAGCCAGCAACCCTCGTTCGCGCAGCTGATCCGCAACCCACAGCCGGGTCCGCCGTTCGCTCAGCGTCTCGGGCAACAGCGAGGACAGGAACAGGGCGATAAACAGCCCAGGGCAGACCAGCAGCGCGGCGGCGGCGACCAGCACCAGGAGCCAGTATCCGAACTGTGCCAGGCTGCTGAGCAGCTGGCCAGTCCACCCATGCCCGAACCGGAAGTTCGGTGGCGCAGCGCGCCCAGGCAGCTTGGTCAGGTTCCAGCGCTGCACCGTTCGGACTGCGACCCAGGCGAGCGCGGCAGCGGACAGGACCGCGTCGATCGCTATGAAAACATCGAACCCGGTCCGGGACGACTGACGGATTGCGCTGAACAGGCCGGTGTCGATGCCGCCGATGATGGCCAGAACGATCACCCACATCAGCGACAGCCCGACCCGGCGAGCCCAGTACCGAGGCCCTCGGTCATACCAGGTGAGGCCCAGCCCCGGCAGTGCCGGGATTATGAAGTCCCGCGGCAGCGTGTGCCGTGGCGGCAAGGACCCGGCGGTCATGGCGGCAGGAGATCCTCGGCCCGGTCGATCGGGAAGCCGTAGGTGTCGACGACAATGCCCGCGGTCCGGTTGCCCAGTGCCAGCGCCGCTTCGCCCACCTTGAGGTACACCTCACGGCCCGCCGCGGCCACGGGTTTCGCGGTCCGCAGGTCCCAGTGAAAGGGCTCCTTGCTCTGGAGCACGCTGGCGGCCGGCGGCGGCTGGCCCACTCTCGAGCGAGACAGGCGCGGCGGCCAGTACATCACGAAGAACACCGGGGATTCCTCGGTGATGAGGAAGTACGCTTCCTCCGCTTCCGTGTCGGTGTCGATGATCAGCTTCCCGGTGTCGACGTAGGGCTGCACGACATCGATCACCTGCTCGACCGGCAGGGGCTGAGCACTGAACACCGACACTTCCAGGCGGAGTTCCATCGGTGGCCGCTGGTCGTGGACGGTTCCGCCGAGCCTGGTGGCCAGGCCGCGGACCATCCGTTCAGCGTCCTGCGCTATCAGATCTTCTGACCTGCGGTTCTTCCCTCCGGCGCTGACGCCGGTGTAGTACGCGACAGTGAAGCCCGGCGGCAGGTTTGCCTTGCTCTCGATATCAGGCGTGATCTCGACCGGTCCGTACAGCAGCACGCCGTTGCCGAAGACGAGCCTGTCCCGGAACGGGCGGACCTCAGGGTCGTACCGCTTCAGCAGGTCGGCAACCGCATCACCCGGCGGGTCGGCCGAAAACAGCACAGCCGGGCGCTCCGCCAGGCGGCTGGCGGTGTGGTCGAAGAGCGCCATGCCTCACCTCCCCGGCGCCACCCACTGGACGTCCCTGGCTGCTCGCCGAACCATGGCGGGCGGCCAGGGACTTAGGGTCTAGCTCGTCTGCTACTCGTCCTGCGGAGCGGGCTTGGCCTCCTGCTGCGGAGCGGGCTTGGCCTCCTGCTGCGGGCCGGGCTTGGCCTCCTGCTGCGGGCCGGGCTTGGCCTCCTGCTGCGGGCCGGGCTTGGCCTCCTGCTGCGGAGCTGGCTTGACCTCCTGCTGCGGCATTGGTGTCCCCTTCTTTCGCGTCCCGGCTCATCCGAACCAGGTCCCCGCACGAATCGCTAACGTTCGGCATCGTAACGACGTTTGGCCCAGATGGTCGGGAAGATGCCGCGTATTTCCGGCCTATTTTCGCCTGAGTGTGACGTATCAGCGGCCGTGGTCCAGCTGTTCCAGCCGGGCGCGCACGTCGGCGGCCTGCTTTTCTTCGCCGAGCCCCTCGAACAAGGCGCGGGCGCGCGCGAAGGCCTCGGCCGCTGCGGGCAGGCGCTCGGCCCGGGCGTGGGCGTCGCCCAGGTACTGCAGATCTTGTGCCTCGCCGGGCCGGTCGCCAACTCCGCGGTGGAGTTGCTGTGCCCTGCTGAGCAGCTCGGTCGCTGCGTCGATGTGGTCCTCGGCCAGGTCAGCGCGGCCAAGGTTGTACACCGCGTACCCCTCAAGGCGCTCAGAGTCGATCTCGCGGGCCGCCGCAAGCGCCTCCTGCGACATGGCCCGGGCATCGTCGTAGTGGCCGAGTTCCACGTATGCCTCACCGAGGTTGCAGAGCGTGACGCACTCGCCGTACCGGCGGCCCACCTGACGCTGCAGGTCGAGAGCAACCAGATACTCCGCGGCCGCCTCCTCGTGCCGGCCCAGCAGCCAGTAATGAAAACCGAGGTTGTTCGCGGCTTGGGCCTGGCCAGCGCTGTCTCCTATCTCGCGGTACATGGCCGTCGCCTGCCCGAAGTACCGAAGGGCCTCGTCGTTACGCTGCAGGCTGAGGACCATGCCGATACTGTTCAGCACCCGGGCCTCGCCGCGCTTATCCCCGAGTTCCCGTACGCTGGCCAGGGCAACCTGGTGAGTGGTGAGCCACTCCGTGCGGTGCCCGTGGCGATCGAACCCCACCGCAGCGGCCACAGCCAGCTTCCAGGCGATGTCGTGCAGGCCATATGCGGCCGCCTGACGCGTTGCGGCGACGAGGTTGGCCCGCTCCAGCTCGCACCAGCGGAGAGCTTGCGCCGCGTTGGCAAAGGCCAGCGGATGGTAACCCGGCTCCGGTGGCCCCAGTGGCACCCGTTCCCGGTTGGGTGCGACCACGCTCGCGGCCGCCTCGGCGGTATGCAGGTACCAGCCCATTAGCCGGCGCATAGCATCAGCCGCGGACTCGGGCGGCTCATCGGCCTGTGCTCGTTCGGCAGCAAAGTGGCGCAGCAGATCATGGAACTGGTACCGGTCCGGGGTCGAGGATTCGAGCAGGTGAGCGTCAACGAGGACTTCCAGCGCCCCGGCGACCTGCGGTTCCGGCTGAGCCATAACGGCGGCGGCGGCCTGCAATCCAATGGAGGAACCCTGCCACAGACCCAGCAGGCGGAATGCGTGCGCCGGGTCAACCTCGTCCTTGCGTTCTGGGTGCGGCAGGGAATCGAAGCTCACCTGGAAGCAGGCGCGGACGGCCAGGTCACCGGTGGCGAGCTCGTCTATGCGGTGACGCTGGTCGGAGAGCCGGCCTGCGAGCGTCTGGACGCTCCAGCCACGGCGGGCCGAAAGGCGCGCGCCCGCGATTCTGATCGCCAGTGGCAAGCCAGCGCAGATGTCCAGAACCTCGCGGACTGCACCAGGCTCGGCTTCGGCTCGGCTGGCTCCGATGATGCGGGTGAACAGCTCGGCGGCGTCGCCATCGCCCAGAACATCAAGGTCGACCAGGCTGCTGCCTGCCAGGTCGGAGAGCCGGTTGCGCGAAGTCACGATCACGGCGCACGAGCCGGTGCCGGGAAGCAGCGGGCGGACCTGAGCCGCCTGCCTGGCGTCGTCCAGCAGGACGAGCGTCCGCCTTCCCGCCAGCCTGGTGCGGTACATCGCGGCCCGCTCTTCGGGGTCCGCAGGTACCCGGGCACCATCAACCCCCAGGTCCCTCAGGAACCTGGCCAGAATCTCATCCGCCGGCGCGGGCTGATCGCTCCCGCCGAGCAAGTTGACGTAGAGCTGGCCGTCCGGGAATTCCTCCCGCAGAGCGTGCGCGGCGTGGACGGCGAACGCCGTCTTGCCCAGGCCGGGCGTGCCGGCTACCACCGCGACAGCCATCGCCGGCTTCTCTCGCTCCTGTGCCTCCCTCACCAGGCCAAGCAGCTGGTCGAGATGGCTCTCGCGGTTGGTGAAGTCAGGGACGTCAGCAGGAAGCTGGGCCGGCACCCGCCGCGGCGAGACGGACGACTGGCGTGGAGCCGGGACACTTCCCAGTGAACCCAGTGGTGTGGGTGCTACAGCCGGATCAGCGGGCGGCGTGACAACGTCGGCGGTGAGCATGACCTGAAAGAGCCGCTGCAGCTCCGGGCCCGGATCGACGCCGAGCTCGCCGGAGATCACCTCCCGGGCCTGCCCGTAGGCCGCGAGAGCCTCAGCGCGCCGGCCGGCAGCGTCGAGCGCCCGGATCAGCAGGCCCCACAGGCCCTCACGCAGCGGGTGATCAGAGACCAGCCTGCGCAGCTCCGGTACGAGCTGCGCATGCTGACCGCAGCCGAGATCCGCATCGATCCGCATCTCCAGCGCGGTGAGGCGGGATTCCTCCAGCCGGCCGGCCTCGGCGGTCACGAGCTCAGAGGGCGGCACGTCGGACAGTGCGCGGCCCCGCCACAGTGCCAGCGCCTCGGCCAGGACGTCGGCGGCGCGACGGAAACTGCCAGCGGCGTGTGCCTGCCTGCCCTGGCCGACCAGTGCTTCGAAGCGCCCGGCGTCCAGGTCGCCCGGGCCGAGCACGAGCTGGTATCCGGGGGCGCGGGTAGTCATCAGCACCCGGCGGTCGGAGTCGCCGAGCAGGCGGCGAAGGCCGAGTACATAGACGCTGACCAGGTTCGACGCCCGATCCGGCGGCTGGTCGCCCCAGAGCTCGGCGATCAGCTGGCCGGTGGAGACCGCCTGCCCCGGGTTAAGAAGCAGTGTGGCCAGGAGCGCGCGCCACTTCGGCGCTCCGATCCCGGTCCAGCCCTGGTCAGCCCAGACCTCGATCGGCCCCAGTATCCGAAACCGCTCCATGCCGCCCCGTCCGGGCCTGCTATTGCCGCCGCCGTTCTCACTGAGGCCCATAATCCCCGATCACGCCTGGAACGAACAGCGGTGCCGGAACTACTCAATTATCACTCAACCATGACGTAAAGGCACGGCGCCACACAGGGGCGCACCCGTGAGAGTTCTGTGACTCGGTTCCGCTTCATCGGCGCTCAATGGCCGCTAAAGGCCCCGACGCCATGCTGGAGCAGTCTCAGGTACCAATCGGCTGCGAGCCTGCTTGTCGGCGACCAAGCGGGAGCTAGCCGAGCCGGCGCCCACTGACAGCCGCGGGGGCGCAGTCCGCGGGCGCGAAAGCGGGTGGCTGCTGGCCTCCCTTGTAATGGGGGGCGAGGCCAGCGGTCACCCCCCCCATGTCCTTTTCCTTAGCCGGCAGGCGTCAGCTCTGCCCGTCGAACAGGCTGGTCACCGAACCGTCGCTGAAGACCTCGCTGATCGCGCGGGCGATCAGCGGCGCGATCGAGAGCACGGTGAGCTTGTCGAACTGCTTGTCGTGCGTGATCGGCAGCGTATTGCAGACGATCACCTCGCTGATCCGGGAATTCTTCAGCACGTCAACGGCCGGGCCGGACAGCACCCCGTGCGTGGCGGTGACGATGACCTGATCGGCGCCCTGGTCGAACAAGGTGTCAGCAGCGTTCACGATCGTCGCGCCAGTGTCGATCATGTCGTCAACGATGATGCAGGTCCGGCCGGCCACCTGGCCGACCACCTCGAGCATCTTCACGCGGTTGGCGACGTCGGGATCACGGCGCTTGTGGATGATCGCCAGCGGGCAGCCGAGCCTGTCGGTCCACCGCTCGCAGACACGCACCCGCCCGGCATCCGGCGCCACCACGGTGACCTGCGACAAGTCCAGCTGTTTCCCGATGTAATCGGCCAGGATCGGCAGCGCGAACAGGTGGTCGACCGGCCCGTCGAAGAAGCCCTGGATCTGGGAGGTGTGCAGGTCGACCGCCATGATCCGGTCAGCGCCAGCGGTCAGGAACAGGTCGGCCATCAGCCGCGCCGAGATCGGCTCCCGGCCGCGGCTCTTCTTGTCCTGGCGCGCATAACCGAAGAACGGTGCGACCACCGTGATCCGTTTCGCCGATGCCCGTTTCAGGGCGTCGACCATAATCAGCTGCTCCATGATCCACTTGTTGATCGGCGCCGTGTGGCTCTGCAGCACGAAGGCGTCGCAGCCGCGGACCGACTCCAGGAACCGGACGAAGATCTCTCCGTTGGCGAAGTCATACAGCGTGGTGGGGGTCGGCTCGATGCCCAGGCACGCGGCTATCTCATCGGTCAGGTCGGGATAGGCGCGACCGGACAGCAGCAGCATCCGCTTCTCGTTGGGCGCCGTGATTCCGGTGATCGTCATTGCTCCCGCCCTCCGCTCAGGTGCGCGAACGGGCCTACCGTAACGCCGGGGCCGACCACAGCGGACTCGCACACCGAGTTGACCACGGTGGCGCCGTCGGCGACCTCCGTGTCGCGCAGCAGGCATCCGGGCCCCACCCGCGCGCCCGCCGCGATTGTAGTACTTCCCTCGAGTTGCGTCCCAGGGCCGATTCGCGCACCAGGCTGCAGCTTCACGCCCACGTCGATCCATGTGCTCGCCGGGTCGACGATAGTCACGCCCGCGCTCATCCACTCGCCGAGCAGCCGCTCGTTCAGCACCCGCCGCGCCCAGGCCAGCTGGGCCTGGTCGTTCACGCCCAGGACTTCCTCGGCATCCGCGCACGCCGCCGTCGCGACCGGGTAACCGTCGCCGTGCAGGATCGACACGACGTCGGTCAGGTACTCCTCGCCTTTGGCGTTGTCTGTCGGGACACGCTTAACGGTGTCGGCCAGCAGGTCGCCGTCGAACGCGTACATGCCGGAGTTGATCTCAGTGATCGCGCGCTGCTCTGGGCTAGCGTCCGACTCCTCAATGATGCCGGTGAACCCCCCGCTGGCCTCGCGGATGATCCGGCCATAACCGGTCGGCTCGCTCAGGCTGGCGGTGAGGACGGTGACCGCGGCTTCCTGTGACCGGTGGGCGGCCACCAGGTCGGCCAGCGTGCTCGCGCGCAGCAGCGGGGTGTCGGCGTAGGTCACCACGACGACGCCGTGGACGAGCCCCACGGCCTCGATGACCGTGCGCACCGCGTGACCGGTGCCGCCGCGGCGCTCCTGGACGACGATCTCAGCGTCGGGTGCGTGCTCGCGGAGGTAGGCGGCGACCTGACCCCGGCCGTGCCCGATCACCGCGATGAGACGCTCGGGAGCGAGATCCCTGGCGGCGGCGAGGACGTGGCCCAGCATTGCCCGGCCGCACACCTCGTTGAGCACCTTCGGAGTCTGGTTCTTCATCCGGGTGCCTTCACCCGCCGCAAGGATGATTACGGCGGCCGGACCGCTTTCGCTCACTCGGCTCGGCTCCTCGGTTATCGCTGCAGCCACCCAGGCTCAATGTGGCCTGCGCACGCCGCCGGCGGGATCCCCCGACAGTTCACGCTCCCGACTCACGCAGGATACCGCCAGGCTGTGCTCCCTGACCCGGCATGCACCCATCTGTGTGCTGCATCACCATGCAGCACAGGGGTGTCTGCACGCTGGGCGGCGGTGCGGTGACCTTGTGTGGCCCGAATCCCGGTTATCGCCCCGCCGTGCCGCCGTCACCGAGCGCCTGCCGGCCCCCGAACGCGTACGTTTGGCCTGTGTCATGGTCGCGCTACGGAGAGTTCCTGGCGTTCGTGGTCGTCCTGGTCCTGATTCCAGGGCCCGATTTCGCTGTGGTGGCCAGGAACACGCTCGCAGGCGGTCGGCCTCGGGGCCGCTGGGCTTCAGCAGGGGTTGCACTCGCCAGCATGATCCAGGGGACGGCAGCAGCGCTAGGGCTTACCGAGCTCATCACGCGCGCCCAGCCGGTCTTCCAGGCCATCAGGTGGGCAGGCGTTGCTTACCTGGCAGCATTGGGCACCCAGGCAGTCGTCTCAGCCGTGCGCGGGCGCTACCGCGCTGATGATCCCGCAGCCGTCGGCCAGACCGCCGCGCTCCGGCCGCGCCGGGCTGTCGGCTGGTGGCAGGGCTTCCTGTCCAACATCACCAACCCCAAGATCATCGTGTTCTACCTCGCGGCGCTGCCGCAGTTCCTGGTCTACGGCTCGGGCCTGGGCTGGTCGCTGCTGCTGGCCTGGAGCACTCCGGTGCTTAGCCTCGGATACCTCCTCGCGCTGGTGCAGGGAATGCACTACGCCCGGTCGCTGCTGATGCGACGCCGCGTCCGCCGGGCCCTGGACGGCGCCACCGGCGCGGCCATGCTGGGCTTCGCAGCCGCGCTAGCCGCCGACAGCCCCTGACCAGCACGCATCCGCGCAACTAGGGTGCGACGAGGGTGACGTTCCAGAAACAGGTACGTGCTGGGAGCCCGCGGCAATGTAGCGCCATTGATCACAGGCAAGCTTCAGGGATGCTCCGAGATTACTGAGGCCGTTTTGTCAGACCCTCGCTCTAGTATTCGAATATGGACCAGAAAACTGCATTCCCCCAGTTACGGGCTCAGGCCATAGCCCTGCGCCGGGCCGGCAAGTCCCGCCGCGAGATCAAGCAGATCCTCGGCATCGGCAGCAATGAGACTCTGAACAAAGCGCTCAAGGGCGAGCCACCGCCGCCGTGGACGTGGCGCCCCAACGCGAAGGACGACCTGCGAGCCAAGGCCAGGGCACTGCGCGAGCAGGGCCTCGACTACGAGCAGATCGTCGCTGAGCTCGGCGTGTCCAAGAGCTCGGTCTCCCTATGGGTCCGGGATATGCCGCTGCCCGAGAACCTGAGCTACGAGGAATGCCGCAAGCGATCTATGGAGGGCGTGCGCCAGTACTGGGCCGCCGAACGGCCGGTCCGCGATGCCATCCGGCAGGCTGTCCGGACAGCCGCAGCTAGGGAGATTGGCAACCTGACCGATCGAGAAGTTCTCATCGCCGGAGCGATCGCCTACTGGTGTGAAGGAACGAAGAACAAGCCCTACAACCGTATCGACCGGATCGCGTTCATCAACAGCGACCCAGCACTCATACGTTTTTTCATGCGCTTCCTCGCCGTCGCTGGCATCGGACGCGACAGGCTGATCTGCAGGCTATACATCCATGAGAGCGCGGACGTCGACAGTGCACAGCGATTCTGGCTAGATGTCACTGGTCTTGAGCCCGCGCAGTTCGGGCGGCCGACCATCAAACGGCACAAGCCGACGACAGTCCGGAAGAACACCGGGGACGACTATCACGGCTGCCTCCGCATCGACGTGCGACGCGGCGCTGACCTGTACCGCAAGATCGAAGGCTGGGCTGCAGCAGTTATGGCAGGTTCGCCGGACATGGAGGGTGCTGGAGATGCTTCCGTGTGCTGAGGGCTGCCGGGCACTTCGCCGGATGAATCGGCTCCGGACGAGCTGAGGGCAGAGCTCTCTGCCCAGAACTCGGTATCGTCAAGCTTGTAGCGTGTGGCAAACTAAAGTGTCGCATTAGTCCGGCGTAGGGTAATTGGCAACCCGCAGGACTTTGAATCCTGTTTATGCTGGTTCGAATCCAGCCGCCGGAACTGTCCGTTTGGCGACAGGTGGAGGCAACCGGTCGACTGCACGCGGGGTCGCCGATCTCAGCTCGACCCGTCGCCGCTGTCTGTGTCCACGCGCTAGGTCCGGTATTGACCGTGTGAGCAAGGGTGCGTCGGGGTAGCTCATAGGCCGCGGGGGCGCGGTACGGCGAGGCCGGGGACGCCCGGCGGGGTGCGCGTCACCGGATGTTTGCCAAGAAGTTGGCTGGGTATCTGCACAACTTACGGTACCGTAGGTTACGGTTACGTAAGCGTATCTGCATCGGCCCTAGACCTCGGTCATGCGGGGAGCGCTCATCCATCTGGCCGCGACCTCCACTGTCGAGGAGGACAGCCATGACAACTTCTGCAGACGCTGCGACGGCTGGCACACCTGTGCTCGCCCCGCCGAGGCCTAAGCGCGCCGCAGCCCGTCCGGACCTGGCCCCGGAACCCGAGAGCGTCGGCTCGCGGGTGCTTGTCGGCATCTTCGTCGGAGTGCCGCTGCTCGCGCTGCTCGCAGCGATCCCGCTCGCCTGGATCTGGCGCTTGCTGAGCTGGCAGGACGTCGTGCTCGCCGTGGTGTTCTACGAGATCACCGGCAACGGCATCGCGATGGGCTTCCACCGCTACTTCACGCACGGATCGTTCAAGGCGACCCGCCCGTTCAAGATCGCGCTCGCGGTCGCCGGGAACATGGCGGTCGAGGGGCCGCTCCTCAACTGGGTGGCCGATCACCGCAGGCACCACAAGTACAGCGACGCCGAGGGCGACCCGCACTCGCCGTGGCGTTTCGGCACCGACTGGAAGGCGCTGACCAAGGGCCTGGCCTTCGCCCACGTCGGCTGGCTGTTCGGCGTGGACCGCACCAACCAGGAGAAGTTCGTCCCGGACTTGCTGGCTGACCGCGACATCGCCGCGGTCAGCCGCCAGTTCACGCTGCTCACCATTGCGTCACTGCTGGCACCTGCCCTGATCGGCGGGCTGTGGTCGTGGTCGTGGCAGGGTGCGCTGACCGCGTTCTTCTGGGCGAGCCTGGTGCGCGTGGCGTTCCTGCACCATGTGACCTGGTCTATCAACTCCATCTGCCACACGTTCGGCAAGGAGGAGTTCGACGTACGGGACAAGTCACGCAACGTCAACTGGCTGGCGATCCTGTCGTTCGGCGAATCGTGGCACAACCTGCACCACGCCGACCCAACCTGTGCTCGGCACGGTGTGCTCAAGGGCCAGATCGACATCGCGGCGAGGGTCATCTGGGTCGCCGAGAAACTCGGCTGGGTCTATGACGTCCGCTGGCCGGACGAGGCCAGGCTGACCGGCAGGCGCACCGCCGGGCGGACTCGCCGGCTCGGCTCGATGACCAGGCGCGTGATCTCGTCGGCTCGCTCGGGCGCCGCGAGGTTGCCATGATGGGGGTGTGAGTAATCAGCCCCAGGGATCGGCCCGCAGGCGAATGACAGGCAAGGAGCGGCGCGAGCAGCTGCTCGACATCGGCCGCAAGCTGTTCGCCGAGCGTGGCCTGGAGGGCACGTCGATCGAGGAGATCGCCGCCCGGGCCGATGTCTCCAAGCCGATCGTCTACGAGCACTTCGGTGGCAAGGAGGGTCTCTACGCGGTCGTCGTCGACCGCGAGGTCGAACGCTTCCTGGCCATGGCGATGCGCCTGCTTGACGGCGAGCCCAGCATGGAGAAGTTCGAGTTCGCCGCGGTCGAGCTGCTCCGGTACATCCAGGACAACTCTGACGGGTTCCGGATCCTGGTGCGGGACCACAACCCTTCGTCGGGCTCGGGCACGTTCGCCAGTCTGATCAGCGACGTTGCCAGCCAGGTCGAGTACACGCTGACCGACGTGCTCAGGGACAGGGGCCACGACCCTGACCTGGCCCCCATGTATGCCCAGATGCTGGTCGGGATGGTCACGTTCGCCGGCCAGTGGTGGCTGGACGCGCGAACCCCGAAGCGCGAGGAAGTCGCCGCGCACCTGATCAACCTGGCCTGGAACGGCCTGTCCCGCCTCGACCCCAAGCCCGGGATATCGGCCGAAGCCGAGCGCCGCCTCCGCGAGCTCTCATTATCTTCAGACTCAGACTTGCCGGCCCCCTCAGACTTGCCGGCCCCGTGAATCTGGGCCCGTTGCCTACCTGACCCGATGGCCCACCGCGAAGACCCGGCGGAACGGGAACGGCGTCCCGTAGGGGGCCGCCGGGTAGACGCTGGCGATGCGCTCCCGGTACTCCGCCAGGAACTCGTCCGCCTCGCCGGACTCCAGGGCGGAAAGGACCGGGCGCAGGCCGGTTCCCTTGTACCAGTCCACGACGGGATCATCGCCGGGCAGCACGTGCAGGTAGGTCGTCTCCCACGCGTCGACCTCGAACCCTTTGCTGGCGAGCAGGTCCAGGTACTCGCCCGGGCTGGCGACTGACCGGTTGAGCTGGACACCACCGAGCAGCGGCTGCCAGCGAGGCGAGCTGATCATCTGGCGCAGCACAACGTGGCTCGGCTGGTCGAAGTTGCCGGGGACCTGGATGGCCAGCCACCCGCTCTCGTTCAGGAATCCTGTCCATCGGGCGAGCACGCACAGGTGGTCCGGAACCCACTGCAGGACCGCGTTGGAAATGATCACGTCTACGCGGCCGTCCGGCTCCCAGTCGCTGACGTCGCCGAGCGCGAAACTGAGCCGCCCGCCGCTGCCGGCCGGCAGCGCCTGCGCCGCCTCGATCATCTGCGGGGAGCTGTCGATCCCGCGGACCTCAGCGCCGGGCCAGCGCCTGGCTAGCTCCGCTGTCAGCGTGCCCGGGCCGCAGCCGAGGTCCAGGACCACCGCGGGATCCTTGGCGGCCACGCGGGCGAGCAGGTCAAAGAACGGCCGCGACCGCTCATCGCCGAAGTGCTGGTACTGATCCGGGTCCCACATGGCCGCCCTCGGAATCTCTCGACATCGAGATACTTTCAGGGCAACGCTAGACCTGGCGAAATCTTGATGTCAAGAGATAGGCTCCGCGAGTATGGGGCAGCCGAGCGTCCGCGGGCAACGACCAGATGTCAGCGCCGGGGAGCATCTGCGGGACGAGGTCGACGATCTCGTGGAGCGCTGGCGGGCCGAGCGTCCCGACCTGGACGTCGAGCCGCTGCAGGTGCTGAGCCGGGTGTCCAGGCTTGCCCGGCACCTGGACCGGGCGCGGACCGCGGCGTTCGCCCGGCACGGCCTGGCGGCCTGGCAGTTCGACGTGCTGTCAGCACTGCGCAGGCAGGGGTCGCCATACCAGCTCAGCCCGGGCGCCCTGCTTCGGGCAACCCTGGTGACCTCGGGGACGATGACAAACCGGATCGACGGCCTGGCCGACGCGGGGCTGGTCGCCAGGCGCCCGGACCCGCAAGACAAGCGCGGCGTCCTGGTGACGCTGACCGCCCGGGGCCTGGACACCGTCGACGGGGCACTAGCTGACCTGCTGCAGGGCGAGCGCGAACTCCTGGCTGGGCTCGACGCAGAACAGCAGCGCGAGCTCGCGGGGCTGCTGCGGATCCTGCTCGCCCCGTTCGACGCCAGCCCGGCTTAGATCAGGTTTCAGAACGCGGGCTGGGGCGTCCCCGGGACAGGGTCGCCCTGGACGAGCGCCAGGACAGGACCGACTTGTCGGAGAGCACCGACAGCATCGAGAACGCGCTGGCTATACAGCCAACCGAGTATGCCGACAGCGCGGCCCCAGCCGAGCCGACCGACAGGATCGAGCCCGCCGAGCCGACCGACAGGATCGAGCCGACCGACCCGATCGACAGGATCGAGCCTTTCGAGCCGATGCTCAGGATCGAGTCCTCGGACCCGACGGACCAGACTGACCGGGCTCCCATGCCTTCATTCTCCCGTGCTGAGCGTTGCCGAAACTGGCGGCTGCGCGAGCGGGCCGGTCAGCGGCATATGAAGGCGGCGAGGTCGCCGGAAGTAACGAAAGCCCCCTCGTCGTCGATGATCGCCTGCACGTGCCGGCGGATGTCCTGCGCAACGTCGTCCCACGGCCGGGCGGTCTGGTTCTGGTAGTGAGTGGCCAGGCTGGCGACGTAGTCGGCGGCCACCGCCGCGTCACGGATAACAACTGGGGAAGCGGCGGCAGGGCGAACGCACGTGACGGTCCTGAACGCTGCGGCTAGCTGCGCTGCCGCGTTCTCGGCGGTGAACGCGTGGGTCGCCGGGCACATCTGCCAGCCCGGTATTTCCGCACGGACCGCGCGCTCGACCAGGTCGCGCAGTGAACGGGTATGCCGGGCGCCGTTGGTCACGGCGATGCAGGTCACTGCCAACAGCAGTGACCCGGCGGTCCCGCAGACCGCGCAGGTACGCGCCGTTGCCGCAGCCGGCGTCCAGCACCCGCATTCCCGGCGACAGCCCGGCCAGGTCCAGGATCCAGCCCACGTCATCGAAGCGCGGGTCCTGATGCTGCCAGAAGCGCTGCCGGGCCCGCAGGTTCCGATCGTCTGCGTACTGGCCTGGCGGGTTCAGCATCTCCCTGATCTCCTCCGTCACGGAAACTCCTCGGCGACAGTGAGCCAGCGGTCCTCCAGGGCGGCCTTCTCCTGCTGAACGGAGCGGAACTCAGCGCCAAGCTCGATCAGCCTGGTGTAGTCGCTGGCGCTGGCGGCCAGCGCCGTAGTGAGCTCGGCTTCCTGGCCAGATACCCGGTCGAGCTGGCGCTCCAGTCTGGCTAGCTCCTTGCGGGCGGCCCGCTGCCGTGCCGCTGGCGAGGCCTGGCCGCCGGCTGGCGGTGTTGCCGGGGCCGGGGACGGTTCGGTCTGCTGGCGGTCCTGCCTCGTCAGGTACTCCTCGACTCCGCCGGGCAGGTACGCCAGGCCACCGCCGGTCAGGGTCACTACGTGGTCGCACGCCCGCTCGAGGAAGTACTGGTCGTGACTGACCGCAATCATCGAGCCGGGCCAGCCGTCGAGCATGTCCTCCAGTTCGTTGAGCGTGTCGATGTCCAGGTCGTTGGTTGGCTCGTCCAGCAGCAGCACGTTCGGCTCGCCCATCAGCACCAGCATGAGCTGCAGCCGCCGCCGCTCGCCGCCGGACAGCTCGGCGACCGGGGTCCACTGCCGGTCGCCGCGCAGGCCAAGACGGTCGAGCAGCTGGCTGGCCGAGAGCTCGACGCTGCCGAGCCGGACCGAATTGCGCACCTGCTCAGCTGCCTCCAGTGCCCGCAGGCTGGGATCCACCACGGCGGGCTCCTGCGTGAGGTGGCCGATCCGGACGGTCTTGCCACGGATTACGCGGCCGCTGACGGTTAGCTGCGCCGGGACGGCTCCAGCCAGGAGCTGCAGCAGCGTGGTCTTGCCGGTGCCGTTCGCCCCGATCACCCCGACTCGCTCACCCGGCCCGACTTGCCAGGTGACGTGGCTGAGCAGCGCACGGTCCCCGGCGGTGACGCTGACGTCCTCCATCTCCAGGACGGTCTTGCCCAGCCGCGCGCTGGCCAGCCGGGACAGTTCCACGGTGTCCCGCGGCGGCGGCTCGTCAGCGATCAGGGCGGCCGCTGCGTCGAGGCGGAACTTGGGCTTGCTGGTCCTGGCGGCCGCGCCGCGGCGCAGCCAGGCCAGCTCCTTGCGCACCAGGTTGCGGCGGCGCTGGTCGGCTGCCTCGGCTAGCCGCGCCCGCTCCGCCCTGGCCAGCACGTACGCGGAGTACCCGCCGTCGTAAGCGTGCACCCGGCCGTCGGCGACCTCCCAGGTCCTTATCGTCACCTCGTCCAGGAACCAGCGGTCGTGGGTGACCACCACGAACGACCGCACGTGCTCGCGCAGATGGGCCGCCAGCCACCGGATAGCCGCGATGTCGAGATGGTTGCTTGGCTCGTCCAGCAGCAGCAGGTCATGAGGCTGAAGCAGCAGCGCGGCGAGCGCTGTCCGGCGGCGCTCGCCACCGGACATCCGTTCTGTGTCTGAATCAGGGTTTATCCCCGTGAGCAGAGCCGCGGCCACCGACCGGGCGCGCGCGTCGGCGGCCCACTCGTGGTCCGGCCGGGCGCCGAAGACGATCTGCCGCATGGTTCCGGTCAGCGCCTGCGACTGCGGCAGGTAACCGAGGTCAAGCCCGCGGGTCCGGGTCGCCCGTCCGCCATCCAGGTTCGCCCGCCCTGCGAGCGCATCGAGCAGCGTCGTCTTGCCCGCCCCGTTGCGGCCGACGACGCCGATCCGGTCGCCGGCCGCCACGCCGAGCGACACCTTGTCCAGCAGCACTCTGGGCCCGTAGGCCTTCTCGGCAGCTTCAAGCGTGACCAGAGCGTCCGGCATGGCTCAGCCGCGTTCCGCTGCGACGATCGCGGCGCCGGGAGCGGGCCCCTGCACCCGGACTACCGACCGGCAGACCCCAGCGCCGGTCAGGGACACCGCGAGCTCCCGGGCGCGGCGGGCATCGGCGGCGAGGAACATGCAGGTGGGCCCGGAGCCGGAGATGATCGCGCCAAGCGCCCCGTGCTCCTGCCCGGCGGTCAGGGTCCGGCGCAGTTCCGGGCGCAGCGACAGCGCCGCTGGCTGCAGGTCGTTGCTGAGCAGCGGGCCAACGTTTGCCGGGTTTCCGGAACGCAACGCCGCCATCAGCTCGGTGTTCAGTGCCGGGGGTGCCGTCCCGCTTCCGGCTTCGCCCTCTGGCGCCGCGCGCAGCCGGTCACACGCCGCGTAGACCTCGGGAGTGGACAGCCCGCCAGCCGCGAACGCGAGCACCCAGTGGTAGGTCCCCGAGGTGAGCGCGGCGGTGAGGCGCTCACCACGGCCCTGGCCGATCATGGTCCCGCCGGCCAGCGCGAACGGGACGTCGCTGCCGACGCCGGCAGCCACCTGGCTGAGCTCAGCCTGGCTCAGGCCGGCCTGCCACAGCTCGTTGCAGGCGACGAGGGCGGCGGCTGCGTCCGCGCTCCCGCCGGCCAGGCCTGCGGCCACCGGGATCTTCTTGCGGATCTCGATCTTCACAGCGGCAGAACCGGGCCGGGGCCGGCCGGCGGCGGCGAGTGCCCGGACGGCGCGCGCAGCGAGATTGGCGCGCCCGGCCGGAACGAAGCGAGCGTCCACCCCGGTCACCGACACACTGGGCTCGCTGGCCGGATACACCGTCACCTCGTCGAACAGTGACACAGCGTGAAACACCGTCACCAGCTCGTGATAGCCGTCGGCACCGCGCGGTCCCACGGAGAGCTGCAGGTTCACCTTCGCGGGAACCCGGATGGTCACGGGCGTCACGATCAGCCAACCGTACCCGGGTCCGTCACGACCGGCATCCTCGCATCCGGCCTGCCGCGACGGTCACCCCGGACAGCCGCTGGGCTTGGGAAGTCGCTCGCGCGCTGGCCGTCCCGGCTGAAACAGGGCCTCGGAAGGGACGGCCAGCGACAGCTGCCATACGGCGAAAGACGGTGCTAGATCACGAACCTGTCGTTGTTGTTGCTCGCGGAGCAAGGATTGTACGTGGCATTCCTGCCTTCCCCGGTGAAGTAGATGCAGGCCCGGTTGGCGTTGTCGGTCTGGATCTCATAAATCGGCGCGCCCAGGAGGGTACCGTCGCGGATAAGATTCCAGTGAGCATTCGTGCTGCTGCAGTCGCCTTCGGTAATGGTGCGGCTGCTCGTGGTCAGGTACAGGCACCTGCTGGTGCCGTTCTGCTCGAACTGATACGAGCCCGACGACCCTGGCCTGCAGTAATAGGTCTCGGAGCCGCTGGTGTGGAACTGCAGCGTGTGCGGGCTGCTCGTGGGGTTGTAGCTGTAACCGGTGTTGAGGCTGACCAGGGCGTAACCACCCCCCGAGCAGGCGTTAGCCGGGGCCGCAGGCGCGGCATTCGCGACAGGGATTGCTACGGCGAGGAATGCGACGGTTGAGGCAATAAGGGCGAAGAATCTTTTCACCTCGCGGACCTCTTTCAAGGGCGGGACCATCTGGGTTCCCGATGGCCGATACAATAGTGATTAAGGCCTATCAGGCATGCAGAATGGCGGAAAATAGGCAATAGTTCTTTTGGCAGTCATTTGCCTGGAACATACCTCGCCGCGAAGTTCGGCGGTGGCTGGGCGGCGGCCGGGCCTGGACGCCATGTGGCCCCTCGTTCTGCCTGCCGAACTCAGCCGGATTCAGCCGGCGCCTTCACCTGCCGATTCGCAAGGGCAATCCGCGCGAAGTCAGCCACCCCGAGCGACTCGCCGCGCAGCGCCGGGTCGACGTTCGCCGCGGCGAGCACCTGCTCGGCCCGGACCGCGGATCCGGCCCACGGAGCCAGCGCCGCACGCAGCGTTTTGCGCCGCTGGGCAAACGCGGCGTCGATCACCGCGAACGTTTCCTCGCGGCTGGCCCTGGCCGGCGGCTCGCGCCGGGTCAGCGCGACCAGGCCGGAATCCACCCGTGGCACCGGCCAGAACACTGTCCGCGCCACCGCTCCGGCCCGCCGGGCCTGCGCGTACCAGGCAAGCTTGGCCGACGGCACCCCGTAGGTCCGGCTGCCGGGCGGGGCCGTCATCCGGTCCGCGACCTCGGCTTGCACCATCACCAGGCCGCGCCGCAGCGACGGGACCGTGGCCAGCAGGTGCAGCACGACCGGGACGGCCACGTTGTAGGGCAGGTTGGCGACCAGCGCCGTCGGCAGCTCGCCGGGCAGGCCGGCCAGACGGGCGGCGTCGGCCGTCACCACTTCCAGGCGCCCGGCCAGCTCCGGCGCGCGGCCGGCCACGGTGTGCGGGAGTTCGGCCGCGAGCACTGGGTCTACCTCGACGGCAACCACCCGCGCCGCCGCGGCCAGCAGCGGCAGCGTGAGCGAGCCGAATCCGGGACCGATCTCCAGCACGACGTCGTCCGGGTTCAGCGTGGCCAGGGCGGTGATCCGCCGTAGCGTTCCCGGATCTATCACGAAGTTCTGGCCGAGGCGCTTGGACGGCCGGATTTCAAGGCGGTTCGCGATCTGCCTGATGTCGGCGGGCCCCAGCAGCCGCGGACCCTCCGTCGTGCTCACCAGCGCAACGCTAGCCGTTCCAGGAGCGGACTCAGTGAGCGGGCGGGCATTGACCAACGGGAATCTGGCGCAGTTCTGTGGGCACTGGATTTCCATCCATGCCGTCCGGGCGCCCGGCTAGCCGACGGCGATGCTCAGGCCGCTTGCCTGCAGTGAGCCGGCCGTGACCAGCGGCTGGTCGGTGGTCACCGAGGTCATCGTGAGAGACACGTGCGATGTCACCGGGCCAATCAGTTTCAGCAGCTCGGTAACCACATTGGTCGGCGTCAGGGTGACGCACAGCGGGCCTTCGCAGCCGGAGAGCTGAGTGGCGTAGAGCACGACGCTGCCACTGAAGTCGAGCGCTGGGCTGGTCGTGCTGGTGGTCGCTCCGTCCTGGCTGACCGTGGCGGTCACGCCGCCGGACAAGGTCAGTGACCCAGCGGTGAACTTCATCTCCTGGACGCTGCCGGCCGCCGTCGGCAAGGTCGCGGCGCCCTGGTAGGCGAAGTCACTCAGCTGCGCCGAGCCTGCCGTGATCACCGACGTGGCGGTCGCGGCCACCAGGCCGGGCGTGCCCGAAGTGCGCTTCTGCGGGCCGGGTGAGGCGCTGGGGCTCGGGCTGGGCTGAGCGCCGCCCGGCAGCAAGCCACCGGGCACGAGGCTGCCCGGCGACGGGCTGACGGACGGCGACGGGCTCGGCGTCGGGCTGGGGCTCGGGCTCGGGAAGCAGATGACCCACAGGATGCAGGTCTGCTGCGGCGCGGCCGCTGACGCACTCGCGCCCGGCGAGCCCAGCAGGCCCGCCGCCATGACCAGCGGCATCGCAGCGATAGCCATCCGCCGAGGCATGCGCTCCTCGGCGGGCTTGGCCTGCTCGCCAGACTCGGGCAGCTCGGCGTCGGGCTTCGCCGTCGCCGGGGCTTGCTCCAGCGGGGTCCAGGCGAACGCGAGGGACCCGCCCACGATCGCGAGCAGCATGCCGATGACGAACCCGCCGAGGTTCGACGCGGGGAACGACAGTATGCCGAGCACCACCCCCGTGATGCCGTAGAACGTGCGGTGCGCCGGGTTGACGCAGAGCAGTACCCCGCAGACGATCAGCAGCACGCCGATCAGAACGCCGAAGACGCCGCCGATGCCGACGTAGATGGTCAGCTTGATCGCCCCGTGGGCGAGCACGCCGCTGAGCGGGATGACCATCAGCTCCAGGCCGCTGAGCACCAGCAGCAGGCCGCCCCAGAACGGGCGGCTGCGCCGCCAGTTCCGCCAGGACGTGCGGAAGTTACCTGGTCCGGCTGAGGACCCGCCCCGGGACACCGCCGGTGACGCACCGTCGCGTCCTCGCCGGGACCGCGGCAGCAGTCCAGCCAGCCTTCCGCGCACGGCGGACACCACGGAGGGTTCCGGGGTCTGGTCCGATGCCATAGCTAGGGGCAGTTGCCGCCGAAGCCGACGGACAGATTCGGCAAGGTGAACGTGCCCGCGGTTGTCATCCAGGTGTGCTGGACCAGGTTGGTGATCGTGATCGAGTCGGCCTGCTCGCCAAACCCGCCGCTCGCACCTGCGGTGCCCGGCACCTGGGTGAGAGTGCCCGCGTCCTGGCCGATGCTGATGTTGTGGAACGTCGCGGTGCTGCCGTTGAGCTGGCTCGCGTCAACCACGAGGTTGTCCGCGGACACCGGGGTACCGCTACCGCCAGCGGTCAGCCGTATCGTGACCGGCCCGGCCTTCACGCTCTGGCACAGGTTGGACAGCGTGGCCGACCTGATCCCGGATACCACGACCGGCTGGGTGCTCCCTGAGCTACTGGAAACCTGCGAGCCGAACTGCTCGAAGCCAGTTCCGGTTAGCTGAGTCGAGGTGACCGTGAACTCCTGCCCGGACACCGAGATATTGGACGCTATGGCCCCTGCTTTCGTCAGCCCCATGAGAGCAAACGCGATGACGGCAGCGGGAACGAGGGTGATCGCAGCCCGCTTCCACCTGACCCGGCCCAGAATTAATGACGACCCGGACGAACTGTGCTCAGCGGACATCACGTCTCCTACCGCCCATCTGCTGTGACCTGGGGATGTTACCGGGGGGTAGCTCTGGCCGTCAACACTGCCCAGGAGACAGGAAATCAATCTGAACTGTTGGCCAGAGGTCTAGGCAGTGCTCGCCTGGGTCTCAGCCGGCGGCACTGGGCCCGGCGCCAGCGCCGCCCACCGGATGCGCGCTGACCAGCAGCGACCGCCCTGGTTCGGCGCCGGTCCCGAGCGCAGCGGCATCGGCGGACTCGGCTGCCAGCCAGCCGGCCTGACCGAGCAGGTCCAGGTGCGCCGCGGCTGACATGATCGTCAGGAACGGCTCGCTGCCGGCGACACGGCGCCGGGAGTTGGCGACTTCGAGCACCCGGGCGGAGTCCAGGCCGTCACGGTGAATGACGAGGCTGACGGCCAGAGTGCTTCCGGTAGCCGCCCGGGCGCGCAGCGCGGAGAGCAGCCGGAGGCAGGTCGGCTGGTCGAGATAGACCAGCAGGCCCTCGCAGATGAACAGCGACGGCTGGCCAGCGTCGTGACCGCAGGCCGCCAGAACGCCCCCGACGTCGTCCCGGCCGAAGTCCGCCGCCGCGAGGACCGGCGGGCCGGCCGCGTTCATTGTCTGGAGCCTGTGAGCTTTGTCGGCCTGGGTCGCCGGGTGGTCGAGTTCGAAGAAGCGTACGCCGGCGGTGCGAAAGCGCAGCGCACGGTCGTCGTAGCCAGCGCCGAGGATCACGACCTGGCGGGTCCCGGCGCTGATGGCGGCGACCGCCTGCTCGTCGATGAACCGCGTCCGCGCAGTGAGGCTGGCGACCTGCCCGCTGATGTCGGCGCTGCGCATCCCGGCGCACAGCCGCTGCTGAGCACCGGGGTCGCCGTCAGCCGAGGACGGCCTCCGGAGGCCTGCCCGCACCATCGCCACGGCCTGGCTGGTCCTCGAGGGCGTCATCACGGCTCGACGGGGGGCTCGAACGGGCCGAACATGCGCTCGCCGGTCGCTGTGACCGCGGCGCACAGGGTCGCCACGCCGATCTGCTTGATCTCGGCGAGCGCGCGCAGCGTGTGCGCCACCAGCGCCGGGTGGTTCGGCCGGCCCCGTAGCGGCACTGGTGTAAGGAACGGGGCGTCGGTCTCGGCCAGGATCAGCCCGGCCGGCGCAGCGGCCGCAGCCTCGCGCAGCCGCCCGGCGCTGGGGAACGTCACGTTGCCGGCGAAGCTCATCACATACCCGGCCTGCGCGCAGCGGCTGGCCATCTCCGCGTCTCCGGAGAAGCAGTGGAAGATCACCCGCTCCGGCGGGCCGTCTTCCTCGAGGATCTTCAGCACGTCCTCGTGCGCGTCCCGGTCGTGGATCATCAGCGCCTTGCCGGACTGCTTGGCCATCTCGATGTGCGCGCGGAACCATTCCCGCTGCAGCTCGGGCGGCGCGCTGTCGCGGTAGTAGTCGAGCCCGGTCTCGCCGACCGCCCGGACCTCGTCGCGGGCGGCCAGCGCGGCGATCCCGGCGAGCACCTCGTCGCGCTGTGCCGCGGACGCAGCGGCCCGCGCGGTCTCGTTCGGGTGCACCGCCACCGCGGCGTACACGGCGCTGTGAGCGGAGGCGCAGTCCACCGACCACTGCGACGAAGCCAGGTCGGTCCCAACCGTCACCATCCGGGCGATCCGCACAGCAAAGGCGTCGTGCAGAATCTCGT
This sequence comes from uncultured Actinomycetota bacterium, assembly GCA_963815375.1. Taxonomy (GTDB): domain Bacteria; phylum Actinomycetota; class Actinomycetes; order Streptosporangiales; family Streptosporangiaceae; genus JASHPR01. The sequence goes on from CAWFGX010000001.1 coordinate 2,356,860, forward strand.
CCAGCGGCCGCTCGATCATGTCGAGGTGCGTGTGGGCGTCCAGCGCGTCCTCGGGCAAAGGTTCAGGGAAGCCCTCTGGCAGCGCGCTCACGTTTTCTCCAGCCTGGCCAGCTCCTCGTCGGCGAGGCTGGGGTCGAGCTTGGCGAACAGTGGCTGCGGCACCTGCAGCGGCGTGCCCGGCCGGATCGGCACGGGCTCCCACCGCGCGGTCTCCTCATAGTCGCCAGTGATCACCGGGTATTCGATGCCGTCCTCGGTGACCTCCTGGATGTGCGGCATACCGGACCAGCTTCCGGTCCCGCCGAGCATTTCGTAGACCCGCTGCGAGGAGCGTGGCAGGAACGGGGTCAGCAGCGTCTTGCCGTCGTCGACCAGCTGCAGCGCCACATGCAGGATCGTCCGCATCCGCTCGGGATCGGATTCGCGCAGCTTCCACGGCGCCTGGTCGGAGAGGTACTTGTTGGCCTCAGCGATCGTCCGCATGGCCTCGGTGGCCGCCTGCTTGAACCTTGACCGGCCCAGCGCTTCTCCGACATTACGGAACGCTTCCCGGGACCTGGCCACGAGCTCGGTGTCCGTGGTGGTCAGCGTGCCGGGCTCGGGCACGGAGCCAATGTTGCGCGCAGCGAACGACACGGTGCGGTTCACCAGGTTGCCCCAGTTGGCGAGGAGCTCGTCATTGTTGCGGCGGATGAACTCAGTCCAGGTGAAGTCGGTGTCCTGGTTCTCCGGCCCGGCCACGGCCATGTAGTAGCGCAGCGCGTCCACGTCGTAGCGTTCCAGGAAGTCGCGCACGTAGATCACGACCGAGCGGGACGAGGAGAACTTGCGGCCCTCCATCGTCAGGTACTCGCTGGCGACGACTTCGGTCGGCAGGTTCAGCTCGCCGAGCGAGCCCGGCGTGCCGCCCTTGTCACCCTTGCCGCTGTAGCCCAGCAGCATGGCCGGCCAGATCTCGGCGTGGAAGACGATGTTGTCCTTGCCCATGAAGTAGTAGGACTCGGCGTCGGGATCCTGCCACCAGGCCCGCCAGGCGTCGGGATCGCCGGACCGCCGCGCCCACTCGATGGACGCCGACAGGTAGCCGACCACCGCGTCGAACCAGACGTAGATCCTCTTGTCCGGCCGGTCCCTCCAGCCTTCAAGCGGCACCGGGACCCCCCAGTCGAAGTCCCGGGTGTAGGCGCGCGGCTTGAGGTCGTCGAGCAGGTTCAGCGAGAACTTCAGCACGTTCGGCCGCCACAGCCCGCTCTTGCTCTGCAGCCAGGTGCCGAGCGCGTCGGCGAACGCGGGCAGGTCCAGGAACAGGTGCTCGGTCTCCACGAAGACCGGCGCCTCACCGTTGATCTTCGAGCGCGGGTTGATCAGGTCGGCCGGGTCGAGCTGGTTACCGCAGTTGTCGCACTGGTCCCCGCGCGCGCTCGGGTAGCCGCAGATCGGGCAGGTTCCCTCGATGTACCGGTCAGGCAGGGTCCGGCCGGTCGATGGCGAGATCGCCCCCTTCGTCTTGCGCAGGAAAATGTAGCCATTGTCGTAGAGCCCCTTGAAGATCTCCTGCGTGACCGCGTAGTGGTTGCGCGTGGTGGTGCGCGTGAAGAGGTTGTACGACAGGCCCAGGCCGGTCAGGTCCTCGACGATGACCCGGTTGTAGCGGTCGGCAAGCTCCCGCGCGGTGACGCCGGCCGCGTCCGCCTGGACCTGGATCGGAGTGCCGTGCTCGTCGGTGCCGCTCACCATGAGTACCTTGTTGCCAGCCATCCGCTGGTAGCGGCTGAACATGTCGGCGGGCAGCCCGAATCCGGAAACGTGCCCAATGTGCCGGGGTCCGTTGGCGTACGGCCAGGCCGGCGCGGTCAGTATGTGACGGCTCGTCGCGGACATGTGCCCAGCCTAGGGCCAGCGGGCTCCGCCCCGCGTGACGGCACGGCCAGGGCTGGCTGTCCCGTGATTTCGGGACCTGACCGGGCGCCGATCTTGCGCCAGCCTTGGCCACGAGGGAACAGGCCAGCAAAACCAACTGGGCCGAGGTCATCGCGACAGGCGACCGCACCTCGGGCAGCGTGAGCTTTTCCGCAAAGGTACGGCGCTATGCCGGCCCCCGATGAGGCTTAACGGCACCTGTTACCACTTATGAGGGCTGCCGCACGACCGCCTCATAGACCTCGCGCCGGGGCAGTCCCTGCTCGCTGGCGACCGCGGCGATCGCGTCCCGGCGCGAGGCTCCGGCTTGCTCACGGGCTGCCACGGCCGTTACAGCCGCGGCCACCTCCTCCGCCGTGATGCCCGCCCGCGTGGCACCACGGCGGGCTGGCGCCCCGGCCACCACGATGGTGATCTCGCCGAGCGGGCCGTCCTGCGCCCACTCGGTAAGCTCAGCGAGCGTTCCGCGGACGACCTCCTCGTGGGTCTTGGTCAGCTCACGGCACACCACCGCTGGCCGGCCCCCGCCGAACGCCTCCGCCAGTCCCGCCAGCGTCGCGGCCACCCGGCGCGGTGACTCGAAGAAGACCATCGTCCGCGGCTCGGCCGCGAGCTCAGCAAGCCTGCGCGCCTGCTCACCCGGCCTGCGCGGCGGGAACCCCTCGAAGCAGAACCGGTCGGATGGCAGCCCGGAGACGGCCAGCGCAGCTGTGACCGCCGACGGGCCCGGCAGCACCGTTACCCGGATCCCGGCGCCGGCTGCAGCAGCGACCAGCCGGTAACCCGGATCGCTGACGCTGGGCATGCCCGCATCCGTCACGAGCAGGACGTCGTGGCCAGCTTCCAGTTCCGCCAGCAGCCCGGGAGTCTTCGATACCTCTACATCGTCGTAGTAGGAAACAACCCGGCCAGTCAGCTGTACGCCAAGAGCCGCCGCGAGCCTGCGCAGCCGGCGGGTGTCTTCCGCCGCGACAATTCGCGCCGCACCCAGCGCTGCGGCAAGCCGTGGCGAGCCGTCTTCCGGCTGGCCGATTGGCACAGCGGCTAGCGTTAGTGTTGCGCCTTCCATATCAGGACTCACGCTAGTGCGCTCCCACACCTACGATGGCTGTCGATGACGGCATATGAGGCCCAAACTACGGCCAAGGACATAAAGAGCCGCGTGCTCACAGACCGGCTGGTCCCGCCAATGGTGGGCAGCCGGGTCTGGGGCTGGGCCTGCCCTCTGCTCGTGACCGCGTTCGGTGCGTTCCTGCGCTTCTACCGGCTCGGTACCCCCAAGGCCGTCGTCTTTGACGAGACCTACTACGTCGGCGACGCGTGGGGAATCCTCCACCACGGCGTGGAGATCAACCATGCCCAGAACGCCGACACGCTGCTCACCCAGGGCAAGACCAACATCCTGGCCAGCGGCGGGGAACTGGTCGTGCACCCGCCGCTCGGGAAGATCATGATCGCCGTCGGGGAGTGGCTGTTCGGGCTGACCCCGTTCGGGTGGCGGTTCGCCGTCGCTGTCGTCGGCTCGCTGGCGATCCTGATGACGGCCAGGATCACCCGCCGGATGACCCGGTCCACGCTGCTCGGCTGCATCGCCGGACTGCTGCTGGCCCTGGACGGGCTCGAGTTCGTAATGAGCCGGACCGCGATTCTGGACATCTTCGTGATGTTCTGGGTGCTGGCCGCGTTCGGCTGCCTGGTGATCGACAGGGACCGCTCGCGGGCCCGGATCGCTGCCGCCGTGGCCGCCGGCACGGCCGGCGATGCCGGCCCACAGCTCGGCATCCGGTGGCTGCGCGTCGCCGCCGGCCTATGCCTCGGCCTGTCCGTCGCGTCCAAGTGGAACGGGATCTGGTACATACCCGCGTTCGCGCTGCTTGCTTTTGCTTGGGATGTCGGCGCTCGGCGCGCCGCTGGGTTCGCCTTGCCCTGGCGCGGCGCCCTGACACGCGACGCGAGCTGGTTCCCGATCTCGTTCGCGGTCGTGCCGTTCGCCGCCTACGTGGCCTCGTGGAGCGGATGGTTCGCCTCGCCATACGGCTACGACCGGAACTGGGCGGCGCTGCACGGCAACCGCGTACCGGTCTGGTCGGCGGTTGACTCCTGGTACCAGTACAACAAGTACGCGCTCAGCTTCGGGCTCGGCCTGACAACCACCCATCCGTACAAGTCGTATCCGTGGAGCTGGCTGGTACTGGCCAGGCCGACCTCGTTCTACTACACCACCCCGAAGACCTGTGGCGTGCCGAACTGCTCCCAGGAGGTGCTGGCGATCGGCACCCCGGCGATCTGGATCATCTCGATCCCGATCCTGCTGGCCTGCTTCATATGGTGGCTGGCCCGCCGGGACTGGCGGGCCAGTGCGGTTCTGGTAGCCGTCGCCGCTGGCTTGCTGCCGTGGTTCTGGTTCTCGCTGCACGACCACAGGACCGAGTTCTACTTCTACGCGGTGACCTTCGACCCGTTCCTGGTCATGGCGATCACATTGTGTCTTGGGCTGATCATCGGCCCGGCGGCTGCCGCCCCGGCGCGGCGGGCCATGGGCGCCGTCATAAGCGGCGCGTACCTGCTCGCGGTGCTGTGGAACTTCTGGTACATGTACCCGGTGCTGTCTGCCCAGGTCATCCCGTACTCATCGTGGCTGTCGCGGATGTGGTACCACGGCTGGATCTGATCCGCCGGCTTCGCCTGGATAGTCGGCCTGCGCGGTCCTTCCGCGTCGGTCTCGCAGGGTTACCCCACATCGGTATCGCGGTGTTACCCAGATCACGCATCGTTACGGCAGCCGTGTGCGTCCCAGTAGTGACAGCCGGGTTAACCCGACCGATGGGAGCACTGACATGTGGCAGACGGACCAGGACCGCAACACGGACTTCGAGCAGGCCGTTGTGCCGGTCATGGGCCAGCTCTACCCGGCTGCATGGCGCATGACGAAGAACGCCAGCGACGCCGAAGATCTCGTGCAGGAGACCGTCACCAAGGCCTACACCGCGTTCCACCAGTTCCAGCCGGGCACCAACCTCCGGGGGTGGCTGTACAAGATCCTCTCGAACACGTTCATCAACGGCTACCGCAAGCGGCGCCGTGAGCCCGCCATGGACCTCGGCGCCGAATTCCAGGAGGACTGGCAGGTCGACACCGACCCGCTGTTCGTGCCCGCTCCGTCGGCCGAGGCAGAGGCGCTGGAGCGGCTCGCCGACTCCGACATCCTCGCCGCGCTGCGGGAGCTGCCGGAGGATTTCCGGGTCCCGATCTACCTCTCCGACATCGAGGGCTACCCGTACCGCGAGATCGCCGAGATGATGGGGATCCCCATAGGCACTGTGATGTCCCGGCTGCACCGCGGCCGGGCCAAGCTCCGCAGGAAGCTCGCCATGTACGCCCCTGGCCGCACCCCGGCCATGTCTGGGTAGCACCAGGCTGGCTGGCTGACCCGAGAGCCGGCGCACTAAGCGCCCGAGCGCACCCCCCAAGCACAGTCCCGCGAGCAGCGCACCAGGCGCCCGAGCGCGCCCCCCAAGCACAGTCCCGCGAAGCGCGCACCCCCGTCGGCGATCCGGGCCCCGCAGAATCGGCTGGTTCCATGATCTGGGTTGCTGACAGGTGCTATTCGCGCCTCAGCAACCCAGATCATGAAAAGTACGGTTTTGGCGCGCCGCAAACCGTCGCAGGAGGTGCCGGAACAGCCATCGGGCTGGTGCGGCTGTCCCTAATGCGTCGGGAGGCTTCCCCCGGTGCGCGGGGGGCGGGTCACTCGCCGCGCCAGACGGGCTCCCGCTTCTCGGCGAAGGCGGCGGCGCCTTCCATGGCGTCTCCGGACGTGAACACCCGCCCGACCAGGTCGCCCTGCCGGGCGAACGCCTCGTCCGTGGTCCAGTCCGCCGACTCGATGATGATCTTCTTGCTGTAGACCAGCGACAGCGGGGCGCCCTTGACGAGCACAGCGGCCAGCTCGCGGGCAGCCGCCAGGGCCTCGCCCGTGCCGACCAGCCTGCTGACCAGCCCGGCCTCGTGCAGGCGGGCAGCCGGGAAGTGCTCGCCGGTCAGCGCGATCTCCATCGCCAGGTGGTAAGGAACGCGGCGAGGCAGCCGGATCAGGCCGCCGGCGCTGGCCACCAGACCCCGCCGGACCTCCGGCAGCCCGAACTTCGCGGTGTCCGCGGCCACGATCAGGTCGCAGCTCAGCGCGACCTCGAAACCGCCGGCGAGCGCGTAGCCCTCAACCGCGGCGATCAGCGGCTTGGCTGGCGGCCGCTCGACCAGGCCAGCGAACCCGCGTCCGGATACGGCCGGTGTCTCACCGGCCAGGAAGGCCTTCAGGTCCATTCCGGCGCTGAACGTTCCCCCGGCACCGGTCAGGATCAGCACCCGGACGTCGCGGTCGTCGTCCAGCTTCTCCATCGCCGCCGCGATGCCGCGGGCAACCTCCCCGTTGATCGCGTTGCGTGCCTCGGGACGGTTGATCGTGATGACGGCGACCCCGCCGTCGACTTCGGTGAGAACCGCGTCGGCCATCAGTGCCTCACTTGGGCTGGAACCGTATGCCGGCGTCAAAGCGGATGACCTCGGCGTTCATGTAGTCGTTCTCGATCAGCGACCGGACCAGGTGGGCGAACTCCGCCGCCGTGCCCAGCCGCTTCGGGAAGACGACAGGGGCGATCAGCCTGGCCGCGAACTCCTCGGCGGCGGGCCCGGTGCCGTAGATCGGGGTGTCAATGATCCCGGGGGCGATCGTGTTCACCCGCACGCCGATCACCGAGAGGTCACGGGCGGCAGGGACGGTCATGCCGATGATCCCGCCCTTGGACGCCGAGTAGGCGATCTGCCCGGTCTGGCCCTCAATGCCGGCGACCGAGGCGGTGTTGATAATCACGCCACGCTGACCGTCGGCGTCGGCTGGATCGGTCTTCGCGATCGCCGCGGCGCCGATCCGCATCAGGTTGAACGTGCCGATCAGGTTGATGTCGATTACCTTGCGGAAGGAGGCAAGGTCATGCGGGCTGCCGTCCCGGCCGACAGTGCGTGCAGCCCAGCCGATGCCCGCGCAGTTCACCACGACGCGAAGCGGCGGCCCGGCAGAGGTCGCGGCGTCCACCGCTGCCTGTACGGACTGCTCATCGGACACGTCAGTCCGGGCAAACTCCGCGCCGATCTCGTCGGCCACGGTCTTGCCACGCTCTTCGTTCAGGTCAGCGATGACAACCCGGCTCCCGGCGGCGGCGAACGCCCGCGCGGTGGCCTCGCCCAGTCCGCTGGCGCCGCCAGACACTATTGCGGCGGTTCCGTTCAGTTCCATGTCCGGGAGCATACTGACGCACCCGTCCGCTGGCCCGAACCGGGTTCGGAAACGTCGCTTCAGCGGGTGGCGCCTGCGGCTGCAAGAGCGTTCAGGTACCTAGCGCGCTGCGGGCGCACGGCTTTGACATAAAGCAAGGCGGATAGTGGCGCCAGCGCGAGAAAAAAGGCGATGGAGTAGATCGACGTCGCGTCCACATACGAACGATGCGCTGTACACGGTTCCGGGGGCGGCTGGATCACACCGGCCGCCGATCACAGTCCCCGCGTCGCTCGTCGATGCCCAGATGATCGTGCCGCCGTAGGTCCTGCCGCCAGCCCGCCAGTGCGCCTCGCAGACATCGGGGCCTCGCACGGTGCTGTGGCAGGCGCCGACGTCCACTGAAGTGTTCGAGGTCGCCGCGGCAGCCGCTGACACCGTGTAGAGGACCCCGGCGAGGCCCGCGAGCGCGAGCAGTGCCAGCACGTAGGTGAACCCTGCCCCGCCGTCAAGCGGGCGAAAGTAGTCCTGGCTCTGGCGGTTGGCCCTGCTTCCCCGGGCTCGGGGCTTACCCCAGCCCGTCACAGCGGCGAGCATCGGCCAGCCCTGCCGGAGCGGCTTGCGGGCCGCGGCGCTGGCGATGCGCACCAATGCCAGCAGCGCCGACCCGATCACCACCGCCGCCACGATCGCCCACCCGGCCACACCCCGGGCGACCACGCAGATCGTGATCAGCGCTGCAGCCGCGGCCACGTAGTAGCCCGTCAGCAGCCGGCGCCCCAGAACGGATCGGGCGAGCACCCGGCTTGCCGCTGCGCGGCGGGCCACGTCGTCGCTGGTGTCCGACCCCGGACTGTCCTGGACCTGGCTCTTGTTTCCAGTCACGCCAGGACAATAGAGCCGGAACGCACACGCCAGCAGCGTGACCGCACGGTCGGGCCACGCCGCGGCGGGTGCGGCTCAGGAAGCCAGCGCCTCCTGTTCCCACAAGCCAGGGAACTTGTCAGGATCGGGCTCGAACGGGAAGCGAGGAGCGAACAAGGGCTCGAGGTCGGTCAGCCAGATCGCAGCCGGGTCGAACCGGGCAAAGAACGGCTTTCCCACCAGATCCGGGTTGCGGGCCTGGATCATGTGCAGCGCAAAGGCCTTCTCTCCTGCGAGATCGACGATCCCGTCCACGCAGACCTTGCCCGGGGTCGCCGACATCGACGGCCCGCGCACCGTCCGGCAGAGCCCGGAGACGCTGGCGTAGGCATCGCGGAAGAGCTGGTAGCCCCGGGCCAGCGGCACTGCGAAGTACCCCTGAGGACCTGTGTCCCGCTCCACGAACATGTAGTAGGGCACCATGCCCATGCGCACCTGGGTACGCCACATATGCGCCCAGGTCTGCGCATCATCGTTGATGGACCTGATCAGCGGCGCCTGGGTCCGGATCACACCGCCCGACGAGCGGATCCGGCGCACCGCCTCGGCGAGCAGCGGTGACTCGAGCTCCCGGGGGTGGGAGAAGTGGGCCATCACGGCCAGGGTCTTGCCAGCGGCGGTGACCTCTTCGAAGAGCCGCAGCGTGTCGTCGGCGTCCGGGTCACTCACGAACCGCTGCGGCCAGTAGCCCAGCGATTTTGTCCCGATCCTGACTGATTCGATGTGCTCCAGCGCGGGATCGAGCAGCGGCTCGATGTAGCGCCGCAGCACGCCCGAGCCCATGATCATCGGATCGCCACCAGTGATGAGAACGCCCGTGACCTCGCGATGCTCGCTGAGGTACGCCGAAACCCGGACCATGTCGTCGGTCGCTATCTTCAGGTCCGGCTCGTCAACGAACTGCGCCCACCGGAAGCAGTACGTGCAGTACGCGTGGCAGGTCTGCCCTTGCCGGGGGAAGATCAGCACGGTCTCGGGGTACTTGTGCTGCACCCCGGGCAGAGGTTCATCGCCGAGATCCGGGATGTTGAGCGCTAGCTGGCCCGCCGGATGCGGGTTGAGCCGCGCCCGCACGGCATGCGCAGCCGCGCGAACCTCAGCCTCGGGAGCTCCGCCCGCCAGCAGACCGCCGATCCAGTTGACGTCCCCCGGCGGGAGCATGTCTGGCTGGGGGAACACCAGCCGGTAGATCGGGTCGTCGGGAGCCGCATCCCAGTCGATGAGGCTCTCGATGACGTACTCGTTGACCCTGAACGGCAGCACCGTTGCGACAGCCCGGACCGCGAGCCGGTCGGCGGCTCCCAGCCCAGCCCGCTCGGTCAGCTGATCCAGGTGCTTGGCCGTGTACGCGCGAAACCGTCGGCCCGGCACCATCGAGCCGGGCTCCATCTGGCGAAGTCCATCCACGCACATCTCCCTCCGCAGCCACCCGCCTAGTGCGGGCCGCCCGGCACGGCCTGTCGCGGTCCCCCTGGCGCAGGCACAATGTGCCGGACCCAGACGAAACAGCCGAAACATCAGACGCAGAATGGCGCTCCTTGCTTAGAGAACACCGCAGGGCCGCCTAGGGTTCCCCGCGATCTACGTCAACGGTTCCGCAGCAGGTTACCGGCAATGCCGGTGATGCCGGGAGGGGCTCGCGATGAGAAGCTGACCGCATGCTGCGCGAAGGCCCGGGCACCGGAGTCATCGCGGTGGACGCCATGGGCGGTGATCATGCGCCCGCCGAGATCGTTTCCGGAGCGGTCGCCGCGTCCCGGGACCACGGCGTGTCTATCGTGCTCACCGGCCGCGCCGGCCAGCTGCGCCCGCTGCTCGCCAGGCACGGCGCGATTGGTGAGATCCCGATCGTGACGGCCGAGGACGCGATCGCGATGAGCGAGGGCGCACTCGCGGGCTGGCGCCGCCCGCGTTCCAGCATCGCAGTGGCCTGCCAGCTCGTTCACCGGGCCCAGGCCGACGCGGTCGTGTCGGCCGGCTCGACCGGCGGCATCGTCTCCACGGCGAGGCTGCGGCTCCGGCCGCTGGCCGGGGTGCTGCGCCCGGCGCTGGCGGTTGTCCTCCCGACTCAGCCGACGCCCACCCTGCTGCTGGACGCCGGTGCGATCGCCGATCCACGGCCGGAGATGCTGGTTCAGTTCGCCCACCTGGGCGTGGCCTACGCGCAGGTCGCCCACTCCATCGAGGAGCCGCGGGTCGGGCTGCTCACTATCGGCGCCGAGCCGGGAAAAGGCAACAAGCTGGCGCGGCGGGCTCACGAGCTGCTCGACGCCGAGCCCCCGCATGGCAGCGTGCCGCTCAGCTTCTTCGGCAACGTGGAAGGCGGCGACCTGCTGGCCGGCAAGGTCGATGTCATAGTCACGGACGGTTTCACGGGGAACGTCGCATTGAAGACGCTTGAGGGAAGCGCCGGGTTCTTCGCCACGCAGCTGCGGGAAGCCCTTGCCGGCTCCGGGACGGCCAGGATCGGGGCGCGCGTGCAGCGGCGTGGGCTGCGTGAGCTGGCCGAACGCATGAACGCCGAGACCCACGGCGGGGCGGCGCTGCTTGGCCTGGAGGGAACCGTGGTAGTCGCGCACGGCGCGTCCACCGCGCGGGGCATCGCAGCTGCTTGCGTGCTGGCCGCCAGTCTGGCCCGGGGCCAGATCACCGAGAAGATCAAGGAGCGGCTCGGCGCGCCGCGCAGCGGCCACTTCCTGCGCCGGACCTGAGATGGCTGCCATCCGATAACGTTGATCCATGACTGACCCGCAGCGGACACTGGCGCAGCTGATCACTGGTGCGCTCGCTGCCGCGTTCGGTCCTGAGTACGCAAGCGCCGACCCGCTGATCCGTCCGTCGCAGTTCGCCGACTACCAGTCGAACGTCGCGCTGTCACTGGGCAAGCGGATGGGCCGCGCCCCGCGCGACGTCGCGGCCGAGCTGTCCAGCCACCTCGCAGGCAGTGAAGTGCTGGACACCGCCGAGGTGAGCGGGCCCGGGTTCATCAACCTGACCCTCCGCGACGAATGGATCGCTGCTCAGGCGGCCGGCCAGCTCGCGGACACGCGACTCGGCGTCGCGGCCGCGAGCCCGCCGCAGACGGTCGTGGTCGACTACTCCGCGCCGAACGTCGCCCGGGAGATGCACGTCGGCCATTTGCGCACCACGATCGTGGGTGACTCGGTGGTGCGCGTCCTTGAGTACCTCAGCGACACGGTGATCCGGGCGAACCACCTGGGCGACTGGGGCACCCAGTTCGGTCTCCTGCTCGAGCACCTGCTCGACGTGGGCGAGGAAACGGCGAACGAGCAGCTTGCCGCGGGCGAGATCAACGAGTTCTACCGGGCGGCCAACGCTAAGTTCAAGGCCGATCCGTCGTTCGCTGATCGCGCGCGTCGCAGGGTCGTCGCACTGCAGGCGGGTGATCCAGAGACACTGCGCCTGTGGACCATGCTGGTCGGCGACTCCAAGAAGTACTACAACACCGTCTACACAAGGCTCGGCGTGACCCTCACCGATGCCGATCTCTACCCCGAGAGCTTCTACAACCCGATGCTCGCGGACGTCTGCGCCGAACTGGAAGCTGACGGCGTCGCTGTGATCAGCGATGGCGCGCTCTGCGCCTTCCCGCCCGGGTTCACCGGCCGCGATGGCTCGCCGCTGCCGCTGATCCTGCGCAAGTCCGACGGCGGCTACGGCTACGCCACCACAGACCTCGCCGCGATCCGCTACCGCATCCGTGATCTTCATGCGAACCGCATCATCTACGTGGTCGGGGCGGAGCAGGCACAGCATTTCGACATGGTGTTCGCCGTCGCCCGCCAGGCAGGCTGGCTGACCGACGCGGTGAGCGTCGAGCACGCAGTCATCGGCCTGGTCACAGGGGCCGACCGCAAGCGCTTCCGCAGCCGCACCGGCGCCTCAGTCAAGCTGATCGACCTGATCGACGAGGCTATCGAGCGGGCCGAAGAGGTCATCAAGGACCGCTACGACGACCCGGAGCTGCGCAAACAGATCGCCGAAGTGGTCGGGATCGGCGCGCTGAAGTACGCCGACCTTTCGGTTGCCCGCGACTCTGGCTATGTGCTCGACTTCGACCGGATGCTCGCGCTGACCGGTAACACCGGCCCGTACCTGCAGTACGCCACCGCGCGCATCCGCTCGATCTTCCGGAAGGCGGGCATCGAGCCGGCCAGCGCTGCTGGCCCGATCGTGCTGACCGAAAATGCCGAGCGGGCGCTATCACTACGACTGCTCGGCTTCGGCGCGGCTGTGCACCAGGTCGACGAGGGTGCTGAGCCGCACAAGCTCGCCGGGTTCGTGTTCGAGGCAGCCAGCGCGTTCACGACGTTCTACGAGAAGTGCCCTGTCCTGGACGCACCCGACGAGGCCACCCGGGCCAGCAGGCTGGCGCTGTGTGCGCTGGCCTTGCGCGTCCTGCTCACCGGCCTTGACCTTCTCGGCATCCCGGTACCCGAACGCATGTAGCTCTTCGGGCCCCAGGGAGAACCGTTCGGCTTCATGGCTGAGGTTTTAGTCGGGTGATAGGGCGATCTGCCAAAGGGCGCGGGGATGGCCGGCAGGTGCCGCTTCACTTGCGGACGAACGTACCCCAGCCTGTGACGGTCTCGACGAGGCCCTCGTCGCGCAGCAGCCCCACTGCCTTGCGCGCGGTGGTCTCGGCCACCCCATACTCACCGCGCAGCCGTTTCACTGAGGGCACCATCGCTCCCGGCGCCAGCTCGCCGGTACGGATCTGCTCGCGCAGTAGCTCGGCTAGCTGGCGGTAGGGCGGGACCGCAGAGTCATAGTCGATCGTCGCCACACTGGCGAACGTACCCACACCAGCGCGAACGCCCTCTAACGTCATCGCGCCATAGCGCGCCATGGCGCGATGACATAGACTCCGTGCTACCTCCGGCGAAAGGCACACCGACGATGGCCCGGTACAGGAACCTCCCGCCCTCCTGCCTGACGGCCCGCCGCGAACAGCTCAGCAGGCGCATCCTGGCGGGCGAGCTGGACGACGTCCCGCTCAACATCTGCCCGCCCCCGGCTGCAGCAGATCCCCGCCGCTGCCCGGCACCACCAAGGCGCACCCGGCCGGCGACAGCCCCGGCACACTGCCGAAACACCTGCCAGGACCGGTCATGACCCCGTTTGCCCCGGATGTGGCGCATCCGGCCCGCGTCTACAACTACTGGATCGGCGGCAAAGACCACTTCCCCGCCGACCGTCAGGCAGCCAGCAACGTCGCCCGCTGCCGCCCCCAAGTCATCGCCGGCGCGCGAGCCAACCGGGCCTTCCTGGCCCGCGCCGTCCGTTACCTCACTGCCGAACGCCGCATCAGCCAGTTCCTCGACATCGGCCCCGGCCTGCCCGCACCGGGCAACACTCACGAGATAGCCCAGGCCATCGACCCGCACTGCCGCGTCGCCTACGTGGACAACGACCCTCTCGTTCTGGCCCACGCCCGGGTACTGCTAGCCAGCGACCCCAAGGGCGCCTGCAGCTACATTGAGGCTGACCTGCGCGACCCGGCCATGATCGTGCGCGAAGCCAGGCACACGCTGGACTTCACCCGCCCTGTCGCCGTCCTTCTAGTCGCGGTGCTGCATTTCATCAGCGACGCCGACGGCCCGGCCGGAATCGTCAAGGAACTGGCCGAAGCCCTGGCACCAGGCAGCTTCATCGCCATCTCACACCTGACCGCCGACATCGCACCCGAACAGGTCACTTCCGGCGTCGCCGCCTACAACAGCCTGGTCCCCGCCCAGATCACCGCCCGCACCCACACCCAGATCACCGAACTGTTCGCCGGACTGTCCCTCGTGCCACCCGGAGTCGTACCAGTAGCTGAGTGGCGGCCGCCCAGCGGCTGCCAGCGCCCCCGATCCGCCGACATGTACGCCGGGCTAGTCATCACGGGCAGACACCGACGGACCCCCATGACCGCGCGGTACGCCCCGCCGCGCTGACCCGGCCGGAGTGACTGCCCATCAGGCCCCATCCGCTCGGACCGCGTCTGCGTGGGCGTGGCGCTCGCTTTGGAGGCCCTGTGGCGCGGTTCTGAGGCAGGTCTAGCGCCGTTCTCAGGCTGCTCCCAGCAACTGCTGCCCGGTGTCCCAGGCCATCGCGGCATGCTTCAAGCCATGAACGACAATGAGGTGCCGCCAGGCGGCGATCCGCAGGACTACATGCGAACTCAGGACCTCGGGCCGGTGGGCGCACAAAACTGGCAGCCGAACTGGCAGGCATGGGACCAGCAGGCCGGCCAGGCTCCCCCGCTTTCCGGGCGGGTGCTGGGCCCGTCGAGCCCGTCGAGCCCGTCGAGCTCGCCGAAGCCGCCACGCCGCCACGGCCGGGCGCTGTGGTGGGGTGCCGGGCTGGCGCTCGTCGCGGTGCTGGCAGGCGGCGGTGCTTACGCGGCAACGGCACTCAGCAGCAGCGCCACCCCGGCCGGGCCGACCGGGCAGGCGGCACAGCTGAACGACATCATCAATACGGCGTCGTCGCCGTCATCCGCCGCCGCAGCCGGCACGTTCGCCCAGACGGCCGCCTCAACGACCACGGCGAGCCACCCGTGCCTGTCCCGCGCGGCCAAGCTCAAAGCGGCTGGGCACCCAAAGGCGGCCGCGCGTGTGCTGTTGCTGTGCCGGAGCCCGCTGGCCCGGATACGCCTGATCGGCGGTATCCACGGCCAGTTCACGTTCAAGACCAAGACAGGGACCACCACCCTCGCTTATGAGCGCGGCGCCATCCAGTCGGTCAGCGGCAGCGACGTCGTCGTCAAGGCGTCAGACGGCACGACCTGGACCTGGGTGGAGCAGAGCAACACCGTCATCCGCCAGGGCGGCAAGAAGGCCAGCACCAGCGCGCTGACCGCCGGTGAGCACGTCTTCGCCGCAGGTCCCGTGGTCAGCGGCGCGTACCAGGCCCGGCTGATCGCGGTCCAGCAAGCCTCGTCCGGCTCCACACCGTCTCCGTCGCCAAGCCCGGCGTCCGGTTCGTAGCGGCTGACGCTGACACGTACCTCACCGAGTGCGTCATCCGGGGCACAGGCCCCGGATGACGCACTGCGCATAGCAGGTAAGAATGAGCCCGATGCCCATGTCTGAGATCAGCAAGATCCCCCAGGTGCTCGTCGTGGACGACGAGCTGAACATCCGTGAGCTCGTCGAGGTCGCGCTGAAGTTCCATGGCTGCTCGGTGACAACGGCGGCCACGGGGAAAGACGCGCTGCGCCTGGCCGAATCGGGCAGGCCTGACCTGATCGTCCTGGACGTGATGCTGCCGGACATGGACGGCTTCGAGGTCTGCCGCAAGCTGCGGACGCAGGGCAACGAGGTCCCTGTGATCTTCCTGACCGCCAGGGACACCTCATCGGACACCGTCACCGGCCTGGCCATCGGCGGCGACGACTACGTTACGAAGCCGTTCTCCGTCGAGGCCCTGGTGGCGCGGGTCCGCGCCGTGCTGCGCCGCGCATCCCGCAGCTCCCATGATGGGCAGGAGGGCGACGAAGACATCCTCCGCGCCGGGGACCTGGAACTTGATGAGGCGCGGTGGACCGTGCACCGGGCGGGAGTTCCCGTGGAGCTGTCGCCCACCGAGTTCCGCCTGCTCGCGTACCTGATCCGGCATCAGGGGCGAGTCCTCACCCGGGCGCAGCTGCTGGAGAACGTCTGGGGCTGGGACTACGCCGGCGAATCCCAGATCGTCGAAACCTACGTCAGCTACCTGCGGCGCAAGCTGGATCCGCTCGGGCCGCCGATGATCCACACCCAGCGCGGCGTGGGCTACAGCCTCCGGCCGCCGGAGCGGGGGCTCACCGGACCCGGGGCATGACCGCCGCGCACGCACCTCCCGGGACGACCAGGTCCCGCCGGATGTCGCTGCGCGCCCGGATGCTCATCCTGCTGATCAGTGTCACGGCCCTGTTCCTGCTCATCATGGGCGGGGTGACGGCCCTGGTCCTGAGCAAGCGGGTTGGCGGCCAGGTCACCGCCGATCTGCGAACCGAAGTGCAGCGCACCCCGCAGCAGCTAGCGGCGAACCCCGGCGACTACGAGGTTGCCGTTGCCGCACCAGTGACCGGTCAGGTCGTGCTGCTCACCCAGAGCCAGCTCTCGCAGGCCCTCCAGCAAGCCCTCGGCCAGCAGACGCTCCAGGAATACCTGGAGCACCGGGGCAAGGTGTTCACGATCCCGGTGACCGGGGGACAGAATCTCGCCGCGGCCGAGCGGCGGATCGGGCCGGACGCCGTGAAGCTGGCGGGCGTCACCCCGCCTCCAGCCAAGCTGCTGGTGCTCATCGTGGCCCGGCCACCTGAAGCGACGGACAGCCAGGTCAGCGGCGTGGTCATCACGGAGCTGATCACTGGCGGCGCTCTGCTCGCGCTGCTCGCGATCGGCGGGAGCTGGCTGATAGGCCGCGGCCTGGAGCCGCTGGACGAGATGGCAAGCACCGCCAACGAGATCACATCGCGCGGCGACCTGACGGCGCGGGTAGCAGACTCGGACCAGAACACGGAGGTGGGCAGGCTCGGCTCGGCTATAAACACCATGCTCGACCGGATCCAGCAGGCGTTCAGCGCCCGGCTGCGTTCCGAGCAGAAGGTCCGCGAGTTCGCCGCCGACGCCTCGCACGAGCTGCGCACTCCTCTGACCACGATCCGCGGCTATGCCGAGTTGTACCGGCAGGGCGCGCTCGGACCGGATCAGCTGCCGAATGCCATGCGCCGGATCGAGCAGGAGGCGCGGCGGATGAGCACGCTCGTGGCCGAGCTTCTCGAGCTGGCCAGGCTGGACCGCACCTCCTCACTGGACCTGGTCGAGACCGACCTGGCTGGCCTGGTGCGCGACGCCGTGGCTGACGCCGCCGCTGTCGAGCCGGGACGGCCCGTGCGGGCCGAGGCCCCGCCGCAGCTGGTTGCCATGGTGGACGAGGCACGGATCCGCCAGGTGCTCGCGAACCTGCTCGGTAACGTGCGGGCGCACACGCCGCCGGAAACCCCGGTAGCGGTCAGGCTGGGCCTGGTGCCCAGCGGCGTTCTGATCGAGGTAGCCGACGCCGGGCCCGGCATGCCCCCCGACGATGCCGCCAGGGCGTTCGACCGGTTCCACCGCGGCGCGGAGCGCGGCAATGGCGCCGGGCAGCCGGAGGGTGCCGGCCAGTGGGGTGAGGCCGACGGCGGTCATCAGGACAGCGCTGATCATTCGGGCGGCGCCGGAAGCGGCCTCGGCCTGTCGATCGTGCAGGCCATCGCCAGAGCCCACGGCGGGCACGCCACCCTGGAGTCCTGGCCCGGCCGCGGCACCCGGGTCGGTGTCTGGCTGCCGGGGCTAGCCCGCTGATACTCGCGCCGGACGATCGGCACGGGCACCCATGGCGCCGGCGCGCCGTCGGGGACACAGATGGCATTGCCGATAACGTCTGAAATGCCCGCCGCCGTCGCTGGCGGCGGGCGCGCCAATCACCCGCCAGGACGCTCAGAACGGTTGCAGGCACTTCAGTCGTAGCGCGGATCTGAGCTCTCAGTGTCAGCGGAGGACGCTGACGCCAGGGCAGCCGGGTCGGGCAGGTGGTTGAAGAGGTAGTAGACCGCGAGCAGCCCGTAAATCGCCAGTGCGGCTCCGGGCGACACGAACGCGGCGATCAGCGTCCCGCCGAGATAGCCGACCAGGCCGATGCTCCACCGCGGGATCTTCATGCCCGGTGAGGTACGGCCGCCGAACCCGGGGATTGCTTCCCGCAGCTGCTGGCTCGTTGCTGCTGATCCCAGAGCATCGGCGTGCCGGATCAGGTACCCCCAGATCGCGTTGTAGGCCAGTGAGATCACGATCATGACGACCCCGTAGAGCACAGCCGCAACGGACCCGCCGGAGGCCCTGGGGCCGGTCAGGTGCTCGGCGACGAGCGCCGTGGGAAACGGGATCGCGACCACGCCCATGAGCAGCACCAGGTTCAGCACCAGCAACGGCCGGTCGATGCGGCTCAGGTGGCCGAACAGCGTGTGGTGGTTCATCCACATGATGCCGATCGTCAGGAAGCTGACGACATAGGCCGCGTACTGCGGCCAGGCCGAGGCCAGCGACCGGTAGGTGAGCGCCCCGCTGCCGATCGGCAGCAGGTTGAACACCAGCACCGTGATTGCGACGGCGAAGACGCCGTCGCTGAACGACTCGGCGCGCGCGGAACTCATTCCGTTTGCTTGCGGACCGACCGGGCGAGCAGCTGGGCCACGTCCACCACCTCGAGGGTGTCCTTCGCCTCGCCAGAGGCCTTCTTCGCGCTGACCGCGTCACCGAGCATGACCAGGCAGTACGGGCATCCGGTGGAGATCGTGTCCGGCTGCGTGCCGAGCGCCTCGTCGATCCGCTCGGTATTGATCCGCTTGCCGATCCGCTCCTCCATCCACATCCGGGCCCCGCCCGCGCCGCAGCAGAACCCGCGCTCCTTGCAGCGGTGCATCTCCTGCGCCTGGACCCCGGGAACCTGTTCCATGATCTCGCGCGGTGCGGTGAACACGCGGTTGTGTCTCCCGAGGAAGCACGGGTCGTGGTAGGTGACCTTCTCCTCAACCGGAGTTACCGGCGTGAGTTTCCCCTCCTGCACCAGCCGAGCCAGCAGCTGGGTGTGGTGAACCACCTCGTAGTTCCCGCCGAGCTGCGGGTACTCGTTCGCGAGAGTGTTGAAGCAGTGCGGGCAGCTTGCCACGACCTTGCGCGCCTTAGCCTCGTTCAGAGTCTCGATGTTCTGCTGTGCGAGCATCGAGAACACGAACTCGTTGCCCAGCCGGCGCGCCGGGTCGCCTGTGCAGGTCTCGGCCGGCCCCAGCACCGCGAACGACACGCCCGCTGTGTGCATCAGCTCGGCGACCGCCCGGGTGGTCTTGCGCGCCCGGTCCTCCAGCGCCCCGGCGCAGCCCACCCAGAACAGGTACTCGACGTCGCCGGAAATCGGGCCTTCGACGACCGGGACCTCGAAGTCCAGCCCCTCGGCCCACTCCATCCGCCGGGCCTGGCCCATGCCCCAGGGGTCACCCTTGTTCTCCAGGTTCTTCAGCATCGCGGATGCCTCGGTGGGGAACGCGGACTCGATGAGCACCTGGTGCCGCCGCATGTCAGTGATGTGGTCGATGTGCTCGATGTCGACCGGGCACTCGTGCACGCAGGCGCCGCAGTTGGTGCAGGACCACAGCACGTCGGGGTCAATCACGCCGTTCACTGACGAGTCGCCGACCAGCGGCCGCCCGGCCTCGGCCTTCACCGACTCGGGCAGGTGCTCTCTGGCTTCGTCTGAGGATGCCAGCAGGTACGGGGCCTTAGCGAGCGCGTGGTCGCGCAGGTCGAGGATCAGCATCTTCGGCGACAGCGGCTTGCCGGTCACCCAGGCCGGGCACTGCGACTGGCACCGCCCGCACTCGGTGCAGGTGGCCATGTCCAGCAGGCCCTTCCAGGTGAAGTCCTCGATCTTGCCCCGGCCGAAGACGTCGGTGTCCGGGTCTGCTTCCTCAAAGTCGAGCACCTTGCCGTTCGAGCGCATCGGCTGCAGCGCGCCAAGGCCGTTCGGACGGCGGGAGAACAGCACGTTCAGCGGGGCGATCGCGATGTGCAGGTGCTTGGAGTAGGTGAGGAACACGCCGAACCCGAGGATCACCGCTAGCTGCGCCAGGATGAACGCGGTCTCGATCGCCTGGTTCGCGCCGCGCCCGGCTGGCGCCAGCCAGTGGCCTACTAGCTGGGACGCGAACGCGCCATGAGCGTAAGGGAAGTCCCCCGTGTTGATCTGTGCACCCCGGTAGAGCAGGAGCGTTGCGATCACAAGGAAAATGAGTCCAAGAACGAGCCAAGCGGCCCCAGTGTGTGACCCAGCGAACCGTGACGTGCGCCCTTCCCGCTTCGGGTCCGTGCGCAGCCGGATGACGGCGAACGTGACGATGCCTACCAGGACCGCCACCGCGAACAGATCCTCGGCAAACCCGACCCAGGCCCAGTGCCCGATCCCGGGGATCGCGAACATCTTGCTGAACAGGTCACCGTAGGCCTCGATGATCGTCAGCACGAGAATGATGAAGCCCCAGAACGTCAGGAAGTGGGCTATGCCGGGCACCGACCACTGCAGCAGCTTGCGCTGCCCGAATACCTCGGTGAGCTGGGTCTCTGCGTCCCGGCCTGGGTGCTCCCGGACCGCCTGGATGCGCTCCGGCGCGGGCTGGCCGGCCCGCCCGACGCGCCAGAGCCACCACAGCCGGTGCCCCGCGATCGCGGCAGCGGCCGCGGTCAGGACCAGTCCGACGATGATGCGCAGGGCCACGGCAAACCTCCTGATGCTGGGGCGTTCAGCGTACGCCGCACATGATCCTACCGGCCGGTAACTTAGCTGGTCACAGCCGCCAGGCCAGCAGACTTCCGGTGCGGATCGCCGGGCGCCCGAACACTCCCTCCAGATAATGCCCGAGGGCGGACTGGGGGCTGGTCACTGCCACCACCGCTGACGGCTGCCAGCCCGCGATGTCGGCTCGTACCTGGCTCGTGGCTGGCGGCGGGCCGGCCGGCTCGCCGGACCACAGCGCGTCGAGGTATCTCGCCGTAGCGGTCACCCCGTTGCCGCCTATGTAGGCCTGGCCGTTCCAGGCTGGTCCCACGAAGTAGCCGCCATTCAGTGAGGCGGGCTCACCGGTGTCCGCCTGCCAGCGCAGCGCGTCGGTCAGCGTCGGGGTCGGCACCGGGACGACGAGCACCCGGGCATCCGGGGGAAGCCGCAGCGCGGCAAAGGCGGCGGACCAGCCAGCCGGAACCGGGGCCGCGCTGGACGGCTTGAGCGGCAGCGGCACCAGCGGGAGGCACGCGAGCACCGCCACGGCTGTCGCCAGCGCGGCCGCCCAGCGCCAGGCCGCGGCGCGGCTGGGGGCGGCTGCCTGCGAGCCCTCCGGGGCCGGGACAGGAGCCGGCGGATCGCCGGCCCCGCCGGAGCCAGCCGGGACAGCGGCCGGAACGAGGGCAGCGTCAGCCACGCCGGAGCTGAGCTGGCTGCGGCGGGCCAGCACCGCGTCGAGAGCGAACGCCAGCAGGACGGCCGCAGCACCGTCAGCGATGATCGACATCCGGTCCGGCAGCGCGGTCCCGACCAGCGGGAGGTTCTCGAACCAGTGCCACGGCAACGTGACTCCCGCGTGCAGTATCCCGCTCACCAGCGGATGGGCGCCAAGCGACAGCACCTCGAGTACCGCAACGGTCACCGCGCTGGCGCGTACGGCGGCGAGCCTCCAGAACGTTACGGTGGCGACCACGAGGACCACGATCAGCGGCCAGCCCAGGTAGCCGAGGTACTCCGGAGCGCCGCCCTGGTACCGCGCCGCGGCAGCCGCGCTGGCCGCGCTGTGGAACAGCAGATAGCTGGACGGCGTGACGAACCCCGTGACGTCGTTCTTAAAGAAGTCGGGAGTAAACGCGCTGCCGTGCTGCGTCAGCGGGCCGTGGAACTGCCGCCACAGCGCGTAGCCGGACAGCAGTAGCGTGACCGCGGCGGCGACCGCGAGGCCGGCTGCGACCGGGATGCACCGGCCCGGGACTGCCCTCGGACGGCCGACGGCCAGGACGAGAGCAAGAAGGATCCCGGCGATCGCGGTGAGCAGCAGCAGCTCTTCCCCTGTGAACAGCTGGGCGGTGACCAGGAGGCCGAGGACCAGGCCGTCGCGCACCGGGGTCTGCGAGCGGACGGCCAGACGAAGTCCCACATGGATGATCAGCGGGGGCAGCACCGCGAACTGAAGGTTGTAGTGGCCGGTGCTCGCCTGAAGCAGGGCCGGGGAGAACCCGTACACAGCCCCGGCGAGCGCCGCCGGGCCGGTGCCGACATCCCAGCGGCGCAGTACCGCGAACATGCTGGCCGCTGACCCGGCGAAGCCGGCCGTGAGCAGGACCGTCAGCGCCGCCTGCGGGCCGGCCAGCAGCGTGACCGGAGTCAGCACGATTCCCGGCAGCAGCACGGAGGTGTTCCACATCAGGTTGATGCCCTGCGGCGCGTTCATGGCCGCCGTGACCAGCGAGGGCAGCCGGCCGTGCGAGACCGCTGCGGCGATATACCGGAGGCACCAGGCGAAGAAGTCGGCGTCGTTCGGGTTACCAGCGACCGTGCGCGAGGCCGGGTCGGCCCACAGGCGCGAGGTGACCACCACGGCGGCCAGCAGGAAGCAGGCCAGGATCACTGCGGTCGCGCGGCTCCGGTGGGGCAGCGGGCTGCGCGCAGCCGCAGCCGGGGCCGGATCGGCCGCCGGCAGGACCTGCGCCAACGAACTCTCCTTCCTGCGCCGTGGCCGCGGTAGTCGGATGACGCAGGCTATCCGCCGCTGGTCCTGACGAACACGTACACGCCGTCGCTCTCGAAAATCTGCCGGTAGCCCGCGCCGTGGTTCAGGGACTCGACGAACGTGAGCACGTTGGTCGGCGGCGGCTGATAGTCGGTGCTCTGGGTGTCGAACACCACGTACTGCGTGGCCGGGTTGGTGCTGGAGTTACCGAGCCAGTACGTGTCCGTGCGGGCCGCGAGCGGCGCCAGCAGGTCCAGGTCGGTCCCTACCGTCGCGCCGGCCGGCACCAGCGCCATCGCCGCCTGGGCCGCATGCACGTGCTGGCCGATCGTGTACGTCGACGGCGTCCACAGCTGGCTGAGCGGGAACTGGAACGCCAGGGCTGCGGCGATCGCGACCATCATCGCCGCCCCGTAGCGTTCCGCGGCAACGGCGAGCGCGCCCGGTCTGCCCGCCGGTTCCGCCTGTTTCGCTGCGCGGATCCGGGCCATGGCGTCGACGGCGGCGATGAACACGATCGGCATCACGGTCGCGTTGTAGTGCCAGTCGGTGCCCCAGTAGTTGCTGTTGGTCCCCACGAAGCGGATCAGCAGGCTGGGCACGGCCGCGAACGCGAGCGGCGAGCGCAGGGCGATGAACGCCGTCGGCAGCACGATCATGACCAGCGTCGGCAACTTCGTCGGCAGCCCGGCGAAAAGCTGGCTGATCAGGCCGGTAACGGAAAGGTGGCCGCCGGCCGCTCTGACGTCGCCCCAGTACATGTACTGATGGGTAGGGCTGAAGTGCGGGATGATCACGGTGATCGCCAGCAGCGACCAGGCAAGGCCCCATACGGCGAGAAACAGACCGGCGCGCTGCCGCCGGTACACCAGCATCATGATGATCCCGATCGCCGCGATCGTGAACCCCTGGTCCTCTTTCACCAGGACTAGCGGCAGCGCCCAGAGGACCGCGGCCCGGTACCGGCCCCGGATCAGCGCGGACAGCGAGAACGCCAGCAGCGGCACGGCGAACGCGATCTCGTGGAAGTCGAAGTTGACCATCTGCTGCAGGCCCCAGGAGAACCCGTACGCAGCGCCGATGGCACGGCCCGCGCCCGTACCGAGCTTGTCGGCAGCCGCCCGGCTGACTGGTACCACCGACACCGCGGCCAGCAGCGCCTGCGCCACGAGCAGCGTGACCGGGGACGGGAAGAGGCGGAAGATCGGTGCGAGCAGCGCGACAATCGGGTGGAAGTGGTCCCCGAGCAGGTTGATGCCCGCTTCCCGGATGTCCACGATCGGTGCGTGCAGATGGGCGTACTGCTTGACGTACTCAGTGAAAATTCCAAGGTCCCACGACGTCGGCTCGAGGCGCAGGTACCGGTACACCGAGATCGGCAGGTAGGCACCGAAGACCGCCAGCGCGATCAGCCACGGCACCCGGTCCGGCCGCACGGCCCGGCCGGGCAGCGCCGTAGCGTCGTCCTCCGGTCCAGCGGCGTCGTCCTCCGGGGCAGGGGCGGTGGCTGACGCTGGCGGCCCAGCAGCCTCCGGATCGGCGACCTCCGCAGCTCCCAGGCCTGGCGGCTCGGCGTCGGAGCCGAGCAGCTGCCCGTCGCGCCCCATTGTCACCGGTCTGCGAGTCCCTTCGCGCGTTCCGGCACGACGGGCACGGCTGGCAGATCGCCGCACCGCCCAGCGCCGGGTCTGTGATGTAGTGCGACCGTACCCGGATTGGCCGGCAGCCGTGCACGGCCTCGGGCCTTCTTCATCGTAGGCAGGACTGGCCATTCGCCCCAGCAGCGCGGGCCTGTGAACTCTCGCCCCGGCTTCGTACATGTACAGGCTGGAAGCAGCTGAGGGAGGTGGCGTTGTCGTCCGACCGGCTCGACAGTGAATTAGTCGCCCGCTCGCGGACGGAGCCGGCGCTGTTCGCCGAGATCTTCGACCGCCATCACGCCGGGCTGTACCGCTATCTCCGGGGCCGTGTCGGCGCCGCGCTGGCCGCTGACCTGGCCGCTGACACCTTCGTCACCGCGTTCGCGCGGCGCACCGCCTACCGGCCGGAGCGGACCGACGTGCGTCCCTGGCTCTACGGCATCGCCCACAACCTGCTCCGCAACCACCTGCGGCGGGAGAAGCGCCAGCTCGCCGCCTACGCCCGGCACGCCGCCGAGCCGACCGCCGACCCCGGGGCACTGGCCGCGTTTGCCCTGGCCGACGAGCGAGCAGACGCTGCGGCAGCGCGGGCCCCGCTGGCGCAGGTCCTGGCCCAGATGCGGCCTGGCGACCGGGATGTGCTGCTGCTCGTCGCCTGGGCCGAGCTGTCCTACGCGGAGGTAGCCGACGCCCTGAAGATCCCGGTCGGCACAGTCCGCTCCCGGCTGAACCGGGTGCGGCGGCAGCTGCGGCCGCTCGCCCAGAACGAGCCTTTCGATACTTTGCTGGGGGAACACCATGGATGAGCTGGATCTGGTCCGGAAGGTCTACCACGGCATACCGGGACCGTCGGCCAGCGAGTCCGCCGGGGCCAGGAGCCGGCTGCTGGCTGCGATCGACGACACGCAGCCCGGCGCTTGGCGTCCGCCCGCAGCCGCGACCCGGCTGACGGCTGTCAGACGCCTGGCCCGCCCGAGGATTTGGATGCCGATTGGGGCAGCGGCCGCGGTGACGGCGATCGTGATCGCGGCGAGTGTCGTCGCGCCGTCCGGCCAGCCGAAGGCCATCCCCTCGTCCGGACAGCCCAGCGCGGCCCAGGTCCTGGACGAGGCCGCGGCCGCCGCCGCGCGCCAGCGGCCAGGAAACGGCACCTTCTTCGCAGCGGTGATCCAGCAAATGATCGTGGGAACATCAGGGCCGGGTGTCCGGCGACTCCCTGTCGAGACTTACTGGATGAACAGGCAGGGCTCCGGATGGACTGACGACGGGAACGGCATAACCCCCGGCCAGAGGGATTTCACCTGGCCACAGATTCAGCGGCTCCCGCTGTCCCCGAGCCGACTGCTCGCTCACTTCGCCAGTATGTCGGGGTCCAAAAACCGGGGGATGCAGGCGATCACTGAGCTTGACGAAATTGGCTGGCTGCTGGAGCAGTATCCAGCCTCACCTGCGCTGCGATCAGCGCTGTACCGCGCCCTGGCCATGGCGCCCGGGCTGGAGCTGGTTTCAGCCACGCATGATCCGCTTGGCCGGGCAGCAACCGCCGTTTACGGCTTCACTGACGGGAACTTGGGGCGGGCGCTCTTCTTCGATCCCGCTACCGGCGCGGTCCTCAGTTACGACGTTGTGACGCTACATTACGTGCCAGGCAAGCCGTATTGCCCAAATGGTGCCGACGGGTTCGTTGCCCTGGCCGTTGGCTATGTGAACTCGCTGGGTCAGCTTCCCGCACCAGTGCCATCAACCGCAGGCTCGGCAGCCTCACCGTTCGCCCTGCCTGGTTGCACACTGCCCAAAGCATCGGCATCGGCGTCGCCGTAGCTCAGCCACCAGCCCTTTCAGACCGGCTGGCTCCGACATGCAGCCAAACAGCCGTATTGAGCATCTTTGTTAGCAGGCGACCAGACTCGAGGAGACGGTGTGGCAGACGATCAGGGCAGTGGGGCGGCGGGTAAGCGCACCGGTCCCGTGCGGTGCGAGCAGTGCGGCTCCCGCGAGCACGTCGCGATCGCCGCATGCCAGGTCTGCGCCCGATGCGGTGCGGTGTGGCCGGTGCAGACGTCCGCCCGTGAGGCGGCCCCCTCCCTGTGATGGCGCGTGAAGAGCGGGACTGGGACGACGGTGCCCGTCCCCTGCCTCCGGCGAGGATGACCGCCGCTGAGTCGTTTACCGCCACTGCGGTACTGCTGTTAGCCGGGCTCAGCATGATCGCCGCCGTTCTCCTGACCGGGCCGGCGCGCCTGATGGCCGCCGTAGCCGTGCTGGCGGCGGCCACGGGAGCGATGCAGCTCGTGATCTCGGTCAGATTGCGGCGGGAGTGCGAGCGTCTGCGCCGGCATCACTGCCGTAACCCCCAAAGATCTGTTTGACAGTTTGCGCCGCGCCCGCCATACTCCCAAGCATGAGTTTGGAGGTTGGAAACCCGGATGCCAGGCGTCAGGGGCAGCTGCGGGCGCTGTCCCATCCGGTCCGGCTGCGGATCCTGTCGCTGCTGACCGCGCGCGCGATGTCCAGCGCTGAGCTGGCGCGCGAGCTCAGCATGAAGCACGCCGCGGTCAGCTACCACGTCCGCCAGCTCGCCGACGCGGGTTATCTGGAGGTGGCGGAGACACGGTCGGTGCGGGGCGGCCAGGAGCGCCGCTACCGGTCGCGATTCGCCGGCCAGACCCAGTGGGAGCAGGAGGATCCGCAGCTCACGATCCGGGCGGTCACCGAGGAGCTGACCAGGCGGCTGGCCGAGGGGCCGACCACATGGCGGGTCTTCGCTGATGCGGAGCTGTGGGTGGACCCCGGCGTCTGGGAGGACGTCAGGGCCAGGGTCGCCAAGGCGATGACCGACCTGCACGACGCTGCCGCTGCACCGCATACCGAGGGATCCGTGCAGGTGAGTGCCACAGCGATGCTGTTCGAGGCGGGCGCGGCGGCCAGGGATCAGGAGTCCGGGTGAGGCGTCTGCGGGGGGTTCCGGGGGGTCGTCCCCCCGGGCCAGCACAGCGTGGAGCACTTGCCAGCCGGAACTTCCGGCTGCTGGTCGGTTGCGACGTCACGTCCATGACCGGGACCTCAATGGCTGCGGTGGCGGTCCCTTTCGCGGTACTGCACGCAGGTGGTTCAGCGAGCGACGTCGGGTTCGTCACCGCAGCCGGTCTGGTGCCCACGATCGCGTTCTTGCTCTTTGGCGGGGTTGTCTCCGACCGGGTCCCGCGCCAGCAGGTGATGGTGGCCGCGAACCTCGTCCAGGGCCTGGCGCAGGCCGGGTTCGCGACGCTGGTCATCACCGGCCACGCCCGCCTGTGGGAGATGATGGCGCTCACTGCGGCCCGCGGCAGCGCCAACGGGTTCTACCTGCCCGCAGCCCAGGGACTGCTGCCGCAAACTGTCCGACCAGACCAGCTCGCCTCGGCCAACGCCATCCGGCGTTTGGGCCTGAACGCTGCCCAGATCGCCGGCGCGGCCCTCGGCGGAGTCGTCGTAGGGGTTACGGGACCGGGATGGGGGCTGGTCGCCGACTCCGCCAGCTACGCCGTGGCCTCGGCGCTGCGCGCCGGGATGCGCCTCGGCACGCTTGCGCCCGCACCCCGTTCCGGCGTCTGGTCCGAGCTGCGCGAAGGATGGCACGCGTTCGCGTCCCGGCGCTGGCTGTGGGTAATCGTCGTCCAGTTCGGCCTGGTCAACGCCGTGCTTCAGGGCGGACTCAACGTCCTCGGTCCTGTGGTCGCCGACCGGCGGCTGGGCGGCGCGGCGAGCTGGGGGCTGATCCTGGCCGCCTTTTCCGCCGGGGCGGTCGCTGGCGCCGCGCTCATGGTCCGCTACCGGCCTGCCCGGCTGCTGCTCGCGGCCAGCCTCGCCGTCCCAGCCGTGGCCCTGCCGTTGCTGGCACTGGCTGTGCCGCTCAGCACTGGCCTCGTCGCTGTCGCCGCCCTGATCGCCGGGGCCGGGATTGAGATGTTCGAGGTCAACTGGAGCACGGCCCTGCAGGAGCAGGTTCCAGCGGGACTGCTGTCCCGCGTCTCCTCCTACGACGCGCTGGGCTCGTACGCGCTCAGCCCACTCGGCACGATCCTGGCCGGCCCGGCCGCGCTGCTGGTCGGCCTGACCGCGACGCTGGCCGGCGGCGGCGTGCTGATCGTGGCGAGCGCCGTTTGCGTGCTGGGCATCGCCGAGGTGCGCAACCTGACCCGGCGGGCCCCTGAGCGTGCCTCTGCCGCGTGAACCCGCGCCGCGGCTTCGGGCAATGACAGTCTGAAGGCAGCGCGTCGTGGAGGTGGCGGTGGGGAGTGGCGTGCCCGATGGCGAGTTAATCGCCGGCTCGCTGGCGGAGCCGTCGATGTTCGCCGAGATCTTCGACCGTCACTATGACGGCCTGTGCCGCTACCTGCGGCGCCAGGCAGGCGCCGACGTCGCCGCCGACCTGGCCGCGGAGACCTTCGTCACCGCGTTCGCGCGGCGCGGGAGCTATCGCACCCATTGCGATGATGCCCGCCCCTGGCTTTACGGCATCGCGCACAACCTGCTGCGCCGCCACCAGCGCCAGCAGCGCCGGCAGCTTGCCGCCTACGCCCGTCACGGCGCTGATCCGGTGGCTGACGCCGACGCCCAGGCCGAGTTCTCGATGGCCGACGCCCGCGCCGACGCCGCCGCGGCCACCGCCCGGCTGGCCGAGACCCTTGCCAGCATGGCCGACCGTGACCGCGAGGTGCTGATGCTATTCGGCTGGGCCGATATGTCCTACGCGGAAGTGGCCGAGGCCCTTGGCATCCCGGTTGGCACCGTCCGCTCGCGGCTGAACCGGGCCCGGCGTCAGGTCCGGGAACTGCTGGAGAAGGAGCCTCCGCAGGAACTGCTTGGAGAGCGCTATGGATGAGCTGACTCTGGACGAGCTGACCCTGTTTCGCGACTTCCGCAGCGATCGTGGTGGGCCGTCGTCCGCCGAGACCACGGCGGCCAGAGCCCGGCTGCTCGATGCCATTGCCGACGAGAGCTTCGCGCCTTCACGGCGCATGTCGTGGGTGCGCCGCATGCCCTGGCTCAGGCCCTTCGCCCGTACCCGGTTCTGGGCCCCTCTCGCCGCGGCGGCGGCCGTGACCGCGATCGCGGTCACGGTGTCCCTGCTTGCCGCATACAGCCCCCCAGCGACGCCGGCACCGAAGCCGTCCCAGCCCGCACCCACGCACCGGCACCCGCGGCATCAGGCGTCCCATCCAGTGCATCGAGGGAATGGCTCATCCAAGCTTGCGCCCAACCAGGGTCAGGCCGGGCAGGCAGGCGGGAAGTCAGCGGGCAAGGGCGCAGCCAGCGCCGCGGGTGCTCCCGGGTCGCCGGGCGGCACCGGCCCGGGAGTCAGTCCAGCCCCATCCACGCCGACGACAACCGTCCTAACAGCCAGCATTGGGAGGGTCTCACCTGGACAGACAGTAGCGCTGACGGCGATCGTCAGCGACCAGGCGGGGGACAACCTCTCCAGCGGCGGCAGCGTCTCATTTTTCCTCTCCCCGCAGCCCTCGCCCGGCGCTGGCGCTCCCGCAGCCACGATTCCCGTCTGCTCGCGTACCTCGCTGACTTACAACGCCGCTGCCCGCGACAATGTCGCGGCCTGCTCTTACACACCTGCTGCTGCAGACGAGGGCATCTACACCGTCACGGCCGGGTACTCCGGCTACGGGCGGTACCAGGGATCGAGCTCGGGCACGATGGGCTTGGACGTCGGTCAACCCACCACTACGGCGCTCACCGTCAGCCCGGCCCAAGTCAGCGCCGGACAGGTAGTCACGCTGACAGCGACAGTGAGCGGCCAAGCGGGTAGTGACCTCTCCGACGGAACGGTTGAGTTCTTTGTCATGCCCAACGCGAACCCTGGCGAGTTCTTCGTTGCGTGCTCCAACTCCGGTGTCCCGATGACCTCGAGCACCGCGACGTGCGCATACACCGCACCAGCGACCCCAGGGACGTACTCAGTGCAGGCTGTGTACTCAGGTGACCAGCAGAACCAGGGATCTGAGTCGAACTTCCCGACGTTCACGGTAGAGAGCTAAATACCCGGAGCTTGCAGGCCCGCCCGTCGCGGGCCGACGATCACTCCATGCTGCCCACCGCGGTGATCGATCTCGGCAAGATTCCTGCAGCCTCGGGGAATACCGGTCGCTGCCAGAAAGTTGAGCCCAACAGACTCAAGTCATTTGCTGGGCTGAACGCAGCGTGGCAGACTTGCGTCCGCAAGGCTCAACTTAGGCACTCAACCCAACAAGGACTTTAGTTATGGCACGAGCGGTAGGCATCGACCTTGGGACGACCAACTCAGTCGTCGCCGTTCTCGAGGGCGGCGAGCCCACGGTCATCGCGAACGCAGAAGGCTCGCGGACCACACCGTCGGTCGTCGCGTTCGCTAAGAACGGGGAGGTACTGGTCGGCGAGGTTGCCAAGCGGCAGGCGGTGACCAACGTTGACCGGACGATCCGCTCGGTCAAGCGGCAGATGGGCACCAACTGGAGCGTCACGATCGACGGCAAGAAGTTCACGCCGCAGCAGATCAGCGCATTCATCCTGCAGAAGCTCAAGAGGGACGCCGAGTCGTACCTCGGCGAGACGATCACCGACGCGGTCATCACCGTGCCGGCATACTTCTCCGACGCTCAGCGGCAGGCCACCAAGGAGGCCGGGCAGATCGCCGGCCTGAACGTGCTGCGCATCATCAACGAGCCCACGTCGGCTGCCCTGGCCTATCACCTGGACAAGGACAACGAGGCCACGATCCTGGTCTTCGACCTGGGTGGCGGCACCTTTGACGTGTCCCTGCTCGAGGTCGGCGAGGGCGTGGTCGAGGTCAAGGCCACCAGCGGCGACAACCACCTCGGTGGCGACGACTGGGACCAGCGGATCGTGGACTGGCTGGTCCAGGACTTCAAGAACAGCTACGGCATCGACCTGTCCAAGGACAAGATGGCGATGCAGCGGCTGCGGGAGACCGCGGAGCGGACCAAGATCGAGCTGTCCAGCTCGACCGAGTCCCAGATCAACGTCCCCTACATCACTCACTCCGAGCAGGGTGCGCTGCACCTGGACGCCAAGCTCACCCGGGCCGAGTTCCAGCGGATGACCTCCGACCTGCTCGACCGGTGCAAGGGCCCGTTCCAGCAGGTGATCAAGGACGCGGGGGTGAAGCTCGGCGACATCCAGCACGTGGTGCTCGTCGGCGGATCAACCCGTATGCCTGCCGTGGTCGACCTGGTCAAGGAGCTGACCGGCGGCAAGGAGCCGAACAAGGGCGTCAACCCCGACGAGGTCGTGGCGGTCGGCGCGTGCCTGCAGGCTGGCGTGCTCAGGGGCGAGGTGAAGGACGTCCTGCTGCTCGACGTGACCCCGCTGTCGCTGGGCATCGAGACCAAGGGCGGCATCTTCACGAAGCTGATCGAGCGCAACACCACGATCCCGACCAAGCGCTCGGAGATCTTCACCACGGCCGACGACAACCAGCCGTCCGTGCAGATCCAGGTGTTCCAGGGCGAGCGCGAGATTGCCGCGCGCAACAAGAAGCTCGGCATGTTCGAGCTGGCCGGCATCGCCCCGGCGCCGCGCGGCGTGCCGCAGATCGAGGTCACGTTCGACATCGACGCCAACGGCATCGTGAACGTCTCAGCCAAGGACCTGGGCACAGGCAAGCAGCAGTCGGTCACGATCTCCGGCGGCTCGGCCCTGTCCAAGGAAGACATCGAGCGGATGGTGGAGGACGCCGAGAAGTACGCCGAGGAGGACCGCCAGCGCCGCGAGGAGGCCGAGGTCCGCAACCGCGGTGAGACGCTCGCCTACACCACTGAGAAGTTCCTCACCGAGAACGCCGAGAAGATCCCTGGCGACATCAAGTCCGAGGTCGAGGCGTCAGTGGCCGAGCTGAAGAAGGCTCTTGAGGGCACCGACACCGACGCGATCCGGACTGCGACCGAAAACACGGCGCAGGTCAGCCAGAAGATGGGGACCGCTATCTACGCGCAGGCACAGCAGGCCAACACGGCTGGCGGTGGCGCGGAGGGCGAGTCAGGCGAGTCAGGCGAGACCAGCGACGACGACGTCGTTGACGCCGAGATCGTGGACGAGGACAGGCCGGGTCAGGAGGGCGGCGCCGCCTGATGAGGTCTTCCGAAGAGGACAGCCAGGGCCCGGTCATCCGTGACCGCAGGCGGATCGACCCGGTCACCGGCCAGGTTCGGGACCCTGAGGCGCAGGCCGGCCAGGGCCGTGACACATCACAGCGCGGGCCGGCCCACGGCGGGCCGGCCCGCCCCAGGCCAGGCAAGCACGCGTCGTCCAAGCCGGGCGGCTCTGCGGGGAACCCCACCGGCGGCGCTTCGGGCGCGGCCGCTGCCCCGCCGCCCGAGCCAGACTTCGGTAACGAGGAGGCCAGTGGAGTGAGTGGGCTGACCGCCCAGTCCGAGATGCTGGCGGCCGCGCTTTCCGAGAGGACAGCCGACCTGCAGCGGTTGCAGGCCGAGTACGCGAACTACCGGAAACGCGTCGAGCGGGACCGAATGGCGGTCCGGGAGCAGGCCCTGGCCAATGTGCTCACCGAACTGCTCCCGGTACTCGATGACATCGGCCGGGCCCGGGAACACGGGGAGCTGACCGGCGGGTTTAAGTCGGTTGCCGAGTCCCTGGAATCGGCCGCCGCCAAGCTCGGGCTCGGCACCTACGGCGAGGACGGGGACCCGTTCGATCCCCGGCTGCACGAGGCGCTGATGCACTCTTACTCACCGGACGTGACCGAGTCGACGTGCGTCCGCATCCTGCAGCCGGGCTACAAGGTTGGCGACAGGATCCTGCGCCCGGCGCGGGTGGCTGTTGCTGAGCCCGCGGACCCGGAAGCAACAGGAGCTGCGCACGGTGAGCCGGGCGACGGAATCGATGAAGACTACGCCCGCGGTTCCGGGCCCGCGGCCGGAGATCCGTCCGCTAGCCGTCCCGATGGCACCGACTAAGAGGCTGGAAAAACTAAGAGGCTGCGAGAAGAGGCCTGTTGAGCACGAAGGA
The DNA here is from genome assembly GCA_963815375.1 of uncultured Actinomycetota bacterium. Classification (GTDB taxonomy): domain Bacteria; phylum Actinomycetota; class Actinomycetes; order Streptosporangiales; family Streptosporangiaceae; genus JASHPR01. The sequence continues at coordinate 2,389,930 of CAWFGX010000001.1, forward strand.
CTTCCTCGAGAAGGACTACTACAAGGTCCTTGGCGTCACCAAGAGCGCCAGCTCCGACGACATCAAGAAGGCGTACCGGAAGCTGGCCCGGAAATACCATCCGGACGCCAACAAGGGTGACGCGTCGGCTGAGGAGCGCTTCAAGGAGATCTCCGAGGCCTACAACGTGCTGTCGGACGACAAGCGGCGCAAGGAGTACGACGACGCCCGCTCGCTGTTCGGCGGCGGGGTCCGGATGCCCGGGTCATCAGGTGGCCGCGGCGGCTACGGTTTTGACCTCGGTGACTTGTTTGGCGGCCAGCCGGCCGGCACCGGTGCGGGAGGCAGCGGCCGCCTCGGCGACATCCTGGGGGGCATGTTCGGCGGCGGCCGGACGACGACCCAGCAGCGGCCGCGGCGCGGCACGGACGTCGAGACCGAGGCGACGCTGACGTTCAGCGACGCGGTCGAGGGCACCACCGTATCGCTGCAGCTGGCCGGTGAGGGGCCGTGCAAGACCTGCATGGGCACCGGGGCTAAGGCCGGCACCGTCCCGAAGGTCTGCCCGAGCTGCGAAGGCACCGGTCAGGCCAGCCGGAACCTGGGCACGTTCGCGTTCTCCGAGCCCTGCAAGACCTGCCGCGGACGCGGTCTCGTGGTCGACGACCCGTGTGCCACGTGCATGGGCAGCGGACGGGCGATGAGCACGAGAACGATCCAGGCGCGGATCCCGGCCGGGGTCAGCGACGGGCAGCGGGTCAAGATCCCGGGCAAGGGCGTCGCCGGTGAGCGCGGTGGCCCAGCCGGCGACCTGTACGTGCGCGTGCATGTACAGCCGCACCCGGTGTTCGGCCGGTCCGGCCACAACCTGACCGTCACTGTGCCGGTCACGTTCGCTGAGGCGACGCTCGGCGCGGAGATCAAGGTGCCGACCCACCACGGGATGCCAGTGAACTTCCGGATCCCGCCGGGTACCCCGAACGGCCGTACGTTCCGGGTGCCCGGCCGGGGTGTCCGGCGCCCGGACTCAACAAAGGGCGACCTGCTGGTGACCGTGAACGTCCAGGTCCCGACGAAGGTCGACGGCGAGGCTCGCGAGGCGCTCGAAACGTACCGCAAGCTCACGGCCGGCGACGACCCGCGCTCGGAGCTGCTTCGCCAGGCGTCAGCTGGATGACCCTGGAAGGAGGCGAGGCGTTGAATTTCGAGCTGACCGACGACATGCCCGTGTACGTCATTTCCGTCGCGGCTCAGCTGTCCGGGCTGCACCCGCAGACCCTGCGTGCCTACGACCGGCTCGGCCTCGTCTCTCCAGGCCGGGCCGTCGGCCGCGGGCGACGTTACTCGCTGCGCGACATCCTCGCGCTGCGCGAGGTTCAGCGCCTGTCCCAGGTGGAGGGCGTCAATCTCTCCGGGATCAAGCGGATCCTGGAGCTGGAGCGCTCCGAGGAACACAGCCGGGCGCGGCTGGCCGAGCTGCTCGCCGAGATTGCTCAGCTCCGCGCCGAGCTCGAGTCCACCCGCGCTGTTGCCGCCAGGCTGGCCGGCCTGCTCCGGAGCCGGAACGAGGCCGCGGCGCTGGTGCCGGTCCGGCGCTCAGACGCCACGACCGCCCGGCCGCAGCCCGCCGGCTCTGCCGAGCCCCAGCCGCCTGGTACTGGGCCGGCGCCTACCCGCCCCCCTATCGCTCTGCCAGCCGCTTCGGGGGCATCACGGGGGTCGTCCCCCCGGTCAAAGACAGTTTTACAGGAGACCCACGATGGCTGATGACAAGCTGACCCGCAAGAGCCAAGAGGCGGTGTCAGAAGCTGTCAGAAACGCTGCCGCTGCCGGAAACCCGAACGTGGACGGGCTGCACCTGCTCGCCGCGCTGATCGGGCAGGAGGGCGGCACAGCGGCACCGCTGCTGCAGGCAGTCGGCGCCGACCCCGCAGCTGTGCTGCGAACCACGAACGACCTGCTGGCCAGGCTGCCCCGCGCGTCCGGGGCCACGCTGAACGCCCCGGAGACCTCGCGGCCGCTGCTCGCGGCGCTGGCAACGGCGGCGAAGCGGGCCAGGGAGATAAACGACGAGTACGTCTCCACCGAGCACCTGCTCGTAGGCCTGGCTGCCGACGGCGGCCAGGCGGCCACCGTGCTGCGGGAGGCAGGCGCGGGACCAGACGAACTGCTCGCCGCTTTTGAGAAGGTGCGCGGCAGCGCGAGGGTCACAAGCCCGGACCCCGAGGGCACCTACCAGGCCCTCGAGAAGTACGGCATCGACCTGACCCGCAGCGCGCGGGAGGGCCAGCTCGACCCGGTCATCGGCCGCGACGCCGAGATCAGGCGCGTTATCCAGGTGCTGTCCCGCCGCACCAAAAACAACCCAGTGCTGATCGGCGAACCAGGCGTCGGCAAGACCGCCGTGGTCGAAGGGCTGGCCCAGCGGATCGTCGCTGGTGACGTGCCCGAGTCACTGCGCGGCAAGCGCGTCGTCGCGCTCGACCTGGGCGCGATGGTTGCTGGCGCCAAGTACCGCGGTGAGTTCGAGGAGCGGCTGAAGGCGGTCCTCGGCGAGATCAAGAAGAGCGACGGCCAGATCATCACGTTCATTGACGAACTGCACACGGTCGTCGGCGCGGGTGCCGCTGAAGGCGCTATGGACGCTGGCAACATGCTCAAGCCCATGCTTGCGCGGGGCGAACTGCGCATGGTCGGCGCCACCACGCTGGACGAGTACCGCCAGCGGATCGAGAAGGACCCCGCCCTCGAGCGCCGGTTCCAGCAGGTCTTCGTCGGCGAGCCGTCGGTGGAGGACACGATCGCGATCCTGCGCGGGCTCAAGGGCCGCTACGAGGCGCACCACCAGGTGCAGATCTCCGACGCCGCGCTGGTCGCAGCGGCTACGCTGTCGGACCGGTACATCACGGCCAGGTTCCTGCCGGACAAGGCGATCGACCTGATCGACGAGGCGGCCTCGCGGCTGCGCATGGAGATCGACTCGCAGCCTGTCGAGATCGACGAGCTGCAGCGGTCCGTTGACCGGATGAAGATGGAAGAGATGGCCCTGGCCCGGGAGAACGACCCGTCCAGCCGGGAGCGGCTGGAGCGGCTCCGGGCCGACATGGCCGACAAGCAGGAACAGCTGACAGCGCTGATCGCCCGCTGGGACCGGGAGAAGGCCGGCCTGAACCGGGTGGGCGAGCTGAAGAAGCGTTTGGACGATCTTAAAGGCCAGGCCGAGCGGGCCGAGCGCGACGCGGACTTCGAGACAGCGTCCCGGCTGCGGTACGGGGAGATCCCTGTGCTGGAGCAGCAGATCGAGGCGGCCACCGTGACCGCCAGTGCCGAGGCAGCGGCCGTAGGCGATGGCGGGCCCGGAATCCCGGTCTCTGGGCCCATGGTCAAGGAGGAAGTCGGCCCGGACGACGTCGCCGACGTTGTCTCCTCGTGGACCGGCATACCCGCCGGGCGACTGCTCGAGGGCGAGACCGGCAAGCTGCTGCGGATGGAATACGAGCTCGGCAAGCGGCTCGTCGGCCAGACCAGGGCGGTCCAGGCGGTATCGGACGCCGTCCGCAGATCGCGCGCTGGCATCGCTGATCCTGACCGGCCGTCGGGCTCGTTCCTCTTCCTCGGGCCGACCGGCGTCGGCAAGACGGAGCTGGCAAAGGCGCTCGCGGAGTTCCTGTTCGACGATGAGCGGGCGATGGTTCGCATCGACATGAGCGAGTATTCCGAACGTCACACGGTGGCGCGCCTGGTCGGAGCGCCGCCCGGGTACGTGGGCTACGAGGAGGGCGGCCAGCTCACCGAGGCCGTGCGGCGGCGGCCGTACTGCGTGATCCTGCTTGACGAGGTGGAAAAGGCGCACCAGGAAGTCTTCGACATCCTGCTGCAGGTGCTCGACGACGGCCGGCTCACCGACGGGCAGGGCCGAACGGTCGACTTCCGGAACACGATCCTGATCCTGACCTCCAACCTGGGTTCGCAGTTCATCGCCGACCCGTCTCTCGACGAGAGGGCGAAGCAGGACGCGGTCATGTCTGTTGTCCGGACGACGTTCAAGCCCGAGTTCCTGAACCGTCTTGACGACGTGATCATCTTCGACGCCCTGACAACGGAAGAGCTGACCGAGATCGTGGATCTGCAGGTGGCCACGCTGGCGCAGCGGCTAGGGGACCGGAGGCTTACGCTCACGGTCACGCCGGCCGCACGGGAGTGGCTGGCGGTCACCGGGTTCGACCCGGTCTACGGGGCCAGGCCGCTGCGCAGGCTGATCCAGTCCGCGATCGGAGACCAGCTAGCCCGGGCACTGCTGTCCGGCGAGATCACCGATGGTGACCAGGTGGTCGTTGACCTGGATCAGGCGTCTGACTCCCTGACCGTGCGTCCAGACCGGACACCGGCGGCGGCCCGAGTCTGATCCGGGCTGTTCAGGCGTCGTCAAGCATCGCGTCGTAACGGTCCTCGGGGAGCCCGAGGTCGTTGCGGATCCGGAAGCGAAGGCGGAGCAGCAGCTGGAACTCCGCCTTTGCTGCGTCTGGCTGGTCCGATGAGTTCTGCAGGCACTGGTCTATCCCGGAAGTCGCCCAGTCCAGCGCGCCGTCAAGATCGCCTATCTCGACGAGCAGTTCAGCGACGAGATCACAGATGCGCGGGTCACTCGGGCTCTCAGCCTTCAGCTGGTCGAGCAGCGCCTGCGCCTCCGCGGACCGGCCGAGCAGGAATAGCGCGCGGGCCAGCGGAACCCGGGCATCGGAGAAGACCGGGCCGCCGTCGGCTATCGCGAGCCGGAACCCGCTTTCTGCTGCCGCCGGGTCATCTGCGAGCAGCCACTGCTCCCCGGCCCGCAGGAACGCCTCGGAGCGCGGCATCGACTCGGTCTGCTTGGCGGTCTCAGCAAGCTGTATCATCCGCCGGGCCGCAGCCACATGATCGCCACTGCCTGCGGCCTCGAATTCGATCGCGTCGAATTCCTCGCGGCTTAGCACACGCACGTTAGTTAACGTACCCAGATACGGCAGTGAGACTGCAAGACGATGCCGCCGTCATAGCGACGGCCCCTGAAGGGCTACCTGCGGGAGCGCTCAAGTGCATCCCAGAACCCCCGCCGGAGTGAGTGCCGCACTTCGTCATGCAGCAGCGAGTCGATAGGCAGCGCCGAGCCCTGCAGCAGCCTGGCCTCGAGATCGGACGGCATCCGCGGCTTGCGGGCCAGGACGGCCTCGAGCCACAGGGCCGGCGCATCGCGCGCCACCGCGTCGCCGAAGCCGAATCCCTCGGCATGCGCAGCCTGCACGGCATCGGCCAGAGAGACCCCCATCGGCTGCTGTTCTGGCACGGGGGCTGGAACGGGCTGCTGTCCGGCGTACGGTCCCTGCTCGCGCTGGGGCTGCGAATACACAGACACAGTGGCAGGCGGGTACTGGGCCTGCGTCGGCCGTTCGGCGAACCGGTTCTGCGCCTGGCTGTCCCCGAACCGGTTCTGCGCTGAGGCGTCGGGATAGCCGGTGTGGCCCGGGCCTTCTGCGAACCGGCCCTGCGCCTGGCCATCGGGATACCCGGTGTGCCCGGTACCGTCGGCATAGCGGGTCGGTGCCTGGGCATCAGCGAACCGCGAGTCGGCAAACCGGGCCGACCCATCAGCGAACCGGGGATCCGCAAACCGGGCCGCTTGCTCGGCGAACCTGGGTGACTCCGAGCCGTCTGGGTACGGGCCACCGGGCCCGACGAGCCGGGGACCGTCCTGACCCTGCCCAGGCTGCTGTGGCCCCAGCGAATGGGATGGCGGCTGGAAGGTGGGAGCCGCGGCATAGGGCACCTGAGCTTGCGAAGCGGGCACCCCGCCCTGCCGACCGGGATCGGGAGCGCTCTCCTGGGACCGGTAGGCGTTCCGCCCGCTACCTGGCTGGCCGTGCGCCTGGGGCGCCAGACCCTGCTGCTGAGCGCCGCCACCCTGGCCTGCGGCGGGTGCTGGCGTGGGTGAGACCGGCGAGAGGACCGTAGCGGTCGGCACACTGACAGCAGAACTGGCACGGTGGGCAGCCTGCTGCTGGCCCTGTCCCACCGGAGCGGGCGGTGCTGCGCTGTACGCCTGCGCAGCCAGCGCCGGGGACTGCTGCACCGGAGCTTGCTGCATGGCCGGCTGCTGCGCCGGGGCCTGCTGGAGCGGGGCTTGCTGCATCGGCGGCTGCTGCGCCAGGCTCTGCTGGACGGAGGCCTGCGCTCCATGCGCTTGCGAGCCCGCGGGCTGCTGTCCGGTGGCCGGCTGCCCGTTGGTTTGCTGCCCCGCGTTGTGCTGCAGCGTGGTCTGCTGTCCGGTGGCCTGCGGCATGAGGCCGGCCTGCAGGGCTGGAGCATGCTGCTGTGCTGGCAACGGCGCGGGAGCAGGCTGGCCTGAGTCGCCTCGCGGCGCGGGCGCTGAATTCTGCCGTACCTGCTCCCGGCTCTGAAGCTGATTGGTTACGGGCTCGTACTCCGGCGTCTGCGGCGGGTTGTAGAACGCCAGTGACGACGGCGCCGGAAGCGCGGCCGGCGCCTGGTGGGTTACTGCTGCGACGCTCGCTGCCCGGCCGTTCGTCACGCCGTGGTGCTGGTAGCTGCCGTTCGCGTACTGCCGGTCGTGGCCCGCTGGCTCAGCCCCGGAGATCAGGTCCACGAACGGCCGCAGGTGAGCACCTGAGATGTCGATGATGTCATCGCACTCCTGGCGCAGCGGCCTGGAGACCGTCCAGCTCCCGTCTGCGGTGATGTGGACGAGCATGACCCGCATCCCGAGGTCCTGGACCTCGGCGACGACGCCGGCGAGGTCTTCGTGCCCGCTGGCGATGACCGCGTCGGCCACCGCGCCGTTCCTGGCCAGCGTGGTCAGGTCCCGGTGCATCTCAGCCTCGACGCCGTCCTGCCGGCCCGGGCGCATCCGGGCCAGCCGCAGCTTGAGGCCGGGGATGTCGGCCAGCGTGTCGTGCTCGGCGATGAACCGTCCCTCGACGGGTGCCTCATACCAGTAGCAGCGCAGTACCGGCAGGCCGGTGCGCTCCCGCGCCAGGCCGCTGAGTAGCTTTACCAGGCCCGCATAATTCCAGGAAACAGAGCTGCGCTGGCGCGTTCCGTGGACAGCCATGGCTCCGTCGGCAAGGACGTAGCCAGCATCCACAAATAGCGCGCAACGATCCACGCGGTGACGCCCCTTCCCTCCGACGCGAGACGTTACCAGCGCTGCGGCGCCGTCGTGACATAACGCTCACATCACAAGCTGCCGGGCACTAGCGGGCCTCGGTGCCCGGCAGCCGATAGGCTCGGCAGCCGTGACTGACCTTGCCGAGCTGCTGAGCGTCATCAGGGCCAAGGCGGTAATTCACGCCGACGTGGTTCTGTCATCGGGGCAGCGGGCGAGCTGGTACATCGACCTGCGCCGGGTCCTCCTCGACGGCAGTGCGGCGCCACTTGCCGGCCGCGTGATGCTCGCGCTGACCAGTGACATGGACTATGAAGCCGTCGGCGGCCTGACGCTCGGCGCCGACCCGGTCGCGAGCGCGATGATGCACGCTGCCGCCGCGGCAGGCCGGCACCTGGACGCGTTCGTGGTGCGCAAGACGGAGAAGGAGCACGGGCTGCAGCGCAGGATCGAGGGCCCTGACGTTGCCGGCCGGCGGGTCCTGGCCGTGGAGGACACCTCGACCACCGGAAATTCCGTGCTGACGGCCGTGGATGTGCTGACGGAAGCCGGCGCGCAGGTCACCGGCGTGGCCGTGGTTGTAGAACGCGGCGCACGGCAGCGGGTCACCGAGCGCGGGCTGCTCTACCGGGCTGCCTACGAGCTAGCCGACCTGGGCCTGTCCTGAGCACAGCGTGTCCTGAGCCCACAGGGATAGCCCTCCCGACCCGGGGGGTAGAAGCGATGTCACTCCCCGCGTCGGGATACTTGAGGTGCTAACGAAAATGAGAGGGAGCGGCCGTCATGCCCATCGCGACCCCTGAGGTGTACGCGCAGATGCTCGACCGTGCGAAAGAGCACGGCTTTGCCTACCCCGCGATCAACGTAACGTCCAGCCAGACGCTGAACGCGGCCCTCCGCGGCTTCGCCGAGGCCGACAGCGACGGGATCGTCCAGGTGTCGACCGGCGGCGCCGAGTACCTGTCCGGCCAGGAGGTCAAGGACATGGTGACCGGCGCGGTGGCACTGGCTCACTTCGCCACAACCGTCGCCGCGAAATACCCGGTGCACGTCGCGCTGCACACCGACCACTGCCCCAAGGACAAGCTGGACGCGTACATGCGGCCGCTGCTCCAGATCTCTGCTGAGCGGGTGGAGCACGGCGAGCAGCCGCTGTTCCAGTCGCACATGTGGGACGGATCCGCCGTGCCACTCGCCGAGAACCTCCAGATCGCAGCCGAGCTCCTGGAGAAGTGCGCGAAGGCGCGCGTGATCATGGAAATGGAGATCGGCGTTGTCGGCGGCGAGGAGGACGGCGTCACCGGCGAGATGAACGAGAAGCTGTACAGCACCCCGGAGGACGCCCTGGCCACCGCGGAGGCGCTAGGCCTCGGCGAGAACGGCCGGTACATCCTCGCCGCCACCTTCGGCAACGTCCACGGCGTCTACAAGCCCGGCCACGTCAGGCTGCGTCCGGAGGTGCTGAAGGAGATCCAGGATGCTGTTGGCGCCAAGTACGGCAAGGACAGGCCGTTCGACCTGGTCTTCCACGGCGGCTCGGGTTCAGCGCTGGAGGAGATCCGCGAGGCGATCTCGTACGGCGCGGTCAAGATGAACGTGGACACCGACACCCAGTACGCGTTCACCCGGCCGGTCGCTGGCCACATGTTCAAGAACTACGACGGCGTGCTCAGGGTGGACGGCGACGTCGGCGTCAAGAAGGCGTACGACCCGCGTACCTGGGGCAAGGCGGCCGAGGAGTCGATGACCGCCCGGGTGGTCCAGGCCTGCCAGGACCTGATGTCAGCTGGCAAGCAGCTGGGCTGACCGCGGCGCGCGTCAGCCCGGCCCGGGCTCAGCAAGAGCCGACAGGGCAGTGAAGTCCTCGTCAGTGAGCTCCAGTTCGGCGGCGGCGACGTTCTCCTCCAGGTGGGCTACCGAGCGGGTCCCTGGAAGCGGCAGCATGACCGGCGACCGGCGCAGCAGCCAGGCCAGCGCGAGCTGGACGGTGCTGGTGCCGGTCTGCCGGGCCAGCCGCACCAGCGGGCCGTTGCTGTGTACGCGCCGGCCCGCCCCGGTCAGCCCGAGCGGGGAGCACGGCAGGAACCCAAGACCCTCGCGCTCGCAGTAGTCCAGGACCGCCTCATGCCGGCGGTCGGCCAGATGATAAGGATTCTGAACGGAGGCCACTGGCGCGGTCAGGCGGGCTTCGCTGATGTCGTCGATGCTCACGTCGCACAACCCGATGTGGCGGATCTTGCCCTCTTTCCGCAGCCCGGCCAGGGCACCTATCTGATCGGCCGCCGGGACCCGCGGATCGACGGAGTGCAGCTGGTAGAGATCGATCGTGTCCAGGCCGAGGCGGCGCAGGCTCATCTCCGCGCACTGCCGGAGGTGCTCGGGCCTGCCGTCTGGAGCCCACTGGCCCGGGCCGGTGCGCACCAGCCCGCCCTTGGTTGCCACGGTCACCCCGCGATAGGGGTACAGGGCCTCCCGGATGAGTTCTTCGCTGACGAACGGACCGTACGAATCGGCCGTATCGACAAGGTCGACACCCAGATCGACCGCGCGGCGCAGCACCTGAATGGCGGCGTCGCGCTCTGGAGGATCTCCCCAGACGCCGGGCCCGGTGATCCGCATCGCGCCGAACGCCAGGCGGGTTACTGCGACGCTGCGGCCGAGCGCGAACACGCCGCTGGCCGCCGCGGTTATCGCGCTGTCCGTCATCTTGCCAAAATACCTGGCAGCAGGCTGCGCACCAGGCCTGCGCCATGGCTGCTCAGGGCGGCAAGATGGCTGACATGACGCACGAGAACCTGTTCGGCGGACCCCCGCCGGTTTACCTTCCCGACAACCCGGACGCCAGCGCGGCGCTGCGGGACGCTGACGACCCGGCCAGCGTGGCCGGCCGCTTCCCCGGCTACAGCGCAGCCTGGGCGGCGCTGGCCCAGCGCGCCGTCGACGCCGGCGACCCGGTCGCGGCCTACGCCTACGCCAGAACCGGCTACCACCGCGGCCTGGATCAGCTGCGCCGGGCGGGCTGGAAGGGTCATGGGCCGATCCCGTTTGAGCACGAGCCGAATCGCGGCTTCCTGCTTTCGCTTCACCTGCTCGGCGTCGCCGCCTCCGCTATCGGCGAGGACGACGAGGCCGACCGGTGCCGCCAGTTCCTGCGCGAGTCGAGTGCCGAGGCTGCCGAGGCACTGGACCGCTAGGGAATCCCGCCGTAGGCACCGACTGGTACCGGATGCGCCTGAGGCCCAGCGCCCGTGACGCGGACCTGCCCGCGCTGATTCGCCAGCAGGCCGCGGCCGGCCGGGCAAGGTTACGGACTGCTACTGGACGAGTGAGCAGCACCCTTCCGGTAGCATGCGAGCCGCAAGAGCCCTGCCAGGGGTTTTGGCTGCATCGGGAAGGCGTGGTGCGATGCCCGCCATCGTGATCGTTGGCGCGCAGTGGGGTGACGAGGGCAAGGGCAAGGCAACTGACCTGCTCGGAGACGATGTCGACTACGTTGTCCGGTACCAGGGAGGGAACAACGCCGGGCACACGGTCGTAATCGGCGACGAGAGCTACGCGCTGCACCTGCTGCCAGCCGGCGTGCTGTCACGCACGGCCATACCCGTGATCGGCAACGGGGTGGTGATCGACCCGGCCGTGCTGCTTTCGGAGATCGACGGGCTGGAGGCGCGCGGCGTTTCCTGCGACAAGCTGCTGATCTCAGCGAGCGCGCACCTGATCATGCCGCACCACATTGCCCTGGACAAGGTCACCGAACGCTACCTGGGCAGCGCCCGGATCGGCACCACCGGCCGCGGTATCGGGCCCACCTACAGCGACAAGGCTGGGCGGACGGGAATCCGGGTCCAGGACATGCTCGACCCGGGGATCTTGTACCAGAAGCTGGAGCTGGTGCTGCGCGAGAAGAACCAGGTGCTCACCAAGGTCTACAACCGCCGCGGGATCGACGCGGAAGCGGCAGCCAAGGAGTACCTGGGTTACTTCGAGCGGCTGCAGCGGTACGTGGCCGACACCGGCCTGGTCCTCAACAAGGCGCTTGAACAGGGCCAGGTGGTCCTGCTCGAGGGCGCCCAGGCCACCCAGCTCGACGTGGACCACGGCACCTACCCGTTCGTGACCTCGTCGTCGCCGACGGCGGGCGGGGCCTGCGCGGGCTCTGGGCTGGGGCCGACGCGGATCACCAAGGTGATCGGGATCGTCAAGGCCTACACGACCCGGGTAGGCGCAGGCCCGTTCCCCACCGAACTGACCGACGCCAGCGGCGAGTGGCTGCGCAAGAACGGCCAGGAGTACGGCGTGACGACCGGCAGGCCGCGCCGCACCGGCTGGTTCGACGCGGTCATCGCCCGGTATGCCACTCGCGTCAACGGGATTACCGACTACTTCCTGACCAAGCTCGACGTACTGTCCGGGCTAGAGCAGGTGCCGGTCTGCGTGGCCTACGACGTCGCGGGGACCAGGCATGACGAGGTCCCGATGACGCAGACCGACTTTCATCACGCGGTGCCGGTCTACGAGTACCTGGACGGCTGGTGGGAGGATCTCTCCTCAGCGCACGAGTTCGCTGACCTGCCTCCTAACGCGCAGGCCTACGTGCGCGCGATCGAGGACATGATCGGCGCCCCGCTGGCCGGCATCGGCGTCGGCCCGCGCCGCGACCAGACCCTGCAGCTCCGCCCGCTGCTGTAGCCGGCGCCTGCCGCGCCAGGCACTGGCCGGTAGGCTCGCCGGCGTGCGGATCCTTGTCATCGGCTCCGGCGGCCGGGAGCATGCCCTGGCCCGAGCACTGGCACGCGACCCTGGCGTAACCGCGCTGCACGCGGCACCAGGAAACCCTGGCATCGCCGCGGTCGCGACGGTCCACGAGGTCATGTCGACCGACCCGGCCAGTGTGACCGCGCTGGCCGCACGTACAGGAGCCGACCTGGTCGTCATCGGCCCGGAGGCTCCGCTGGTGGCCGGTGTGGCCGACGCGGTGCGCGAGGCCGGGATCGCCTGCTTCGGGCCAGGCCGCGAGGCCGCCATGATCGAGGGCTCAAAGTCGTTCGCCAAGCAGGTCATGGCGGGGGCCGGGGTACCTACCGCCGCGGCCCGGACGTGCACGACCGCCGGCGAGGTCAGCGCGGCCCTGGACGCGTTCGGCCCGCCGTATGTGGTGAAGGCCGACGGCCTGGCGGCTGGCAAGGGCGTTGTGGTGACCAGCGACCGGGTGGAGGCCGTCGCGCATGCCCGTGGCTGCGGCACCGTCGTGATCGAGGAGTTCCTCGATGGTCCCGAAGTGTCGCTGTTCGCGCTGGCCGACGGCCAGGCGGCGGTGCCGCTGCTCCCGGCGCAGGACTTCAAGCGGGCGGGCGACGGCGACGCCGGGCCGAATACCGGCGGCATGGGGGCCTACGCCCCGCTGCCCTGGGCGCCCAGCGGGCTTGCCGACGAGGTCATGGCGACGGTCATTCAGCCAGCAATCGACGAGCTGCGCAAACGCGGCACGTCATACACGGGGCTGCTGTACGCGGGCCTGAGCCTGACCTCCACCGGGATCCGGGTGGTGGAGTTCAACGCCCGCTTCGGCGACCCAGAGACGCAGGTGGTGCTCGACCGGCTCGGCACGCCGCTCGGCGGGCTGCTCCAGTCGGCGTCGGTACAGGGCGGTCTGGCCCGGGCCGGCCCGCTGCGCTGGGCACCGGGCGCGGCGGTCACGGTGGTGATCGCGGCCGAGGGCTACCCGGGTGCGCCTGCCGCCGGCGACGAGATCTCAGGAGTCGCCGAGGCAGAGCAGGTAGCAGGCGCTTACGTGCTGCACGCGGGGACGGCCTTGTCCGGGGCTGGCCTGCTGGTGTCCGCCGGCGGGCGGGTGCTCGACGTCGTCGGAACCGGCGCGGACCTGACCGCTGCCCGGGCGGCCGCCTACGCGGCTGCGGACAAGATCAGGATGCGCGGCAGCTGGTACCGGCGGGATATCGCCGAAAGCGCTGCGGCGTCGGCGCCGGCCCGGCCGTGAGCGACGGCGCCGGGGGCAGCGGCGCTGAGAACCCGGGCCCGTCACACCCCGATCCCGCGGATATACCCCCGAGCGCGGACGGGCCGCCCCAGCCGGTCCCCGGGCTCGCGGCCGCGAGCCCCGACCAGCCCGGCGGCGAGCCGCAACTGCGGGTGACGACGCTGGAACTGTTCTTCGACCTGGTCTTCGCGTTCACGCTCACCCAGCTCACCGCGCTGCTGGCCGCCCGGTTCTCCGCGGCCGCCGCAGCGCAGGTACTGCTGATCTTCGGGCTGCTGTGGTGGATGTACGAGGGCTACGCCTGGCTGACGAATGCCCGGCCCCCGGTGCATACAGCCGAGCGGCTGCTGCTCCTGCTGGGGATGGCGGGCTTCCTGATCATCGGCCTCGCGATCCCGCACGGGTTCGGCGGCAGCGCCGTAATACTCGGGCTCGGCTATCTGGCAGTGGTAGTGGTGCACGCGTTCTTGTACTTCCGCGTGAACGCCAACATCGTCCGGGTGGTTCCGTTCAATCTCGCCTCGGCCGCGCTCGTGATCATCGCAGGCCTGATGCGCGACCCTTCGGGGGCCGAGCGCCCGGCGGGCTACGCACTGTGGATCGCGGCGCTGGCGGTGCAGCTCGGCTCGCCGCTGATCGTGCACCCGAAGGGCCTGTTCGAGCTCCGGCCGGGCCACCTCTCGGAACGGCACAGCGCGCTGCTGCTCGTCGCACTCGGCGAGTCGGTCGCCGCGATCGGGGCCGGGGCCATCCGCACCGGCCAGGAGACCGCAAGGCTGGCCGCCGCGGCAGTGCTCGGCCTCGCGCTTGCCGCCGCGCTGTGGTGGATGATCTTCGGCGGGAATGAGGAGGAGCGGATCGAGCGCGTGCTGACCGCATCAAGCAGCGAGCGGCGCACCGGGCTCGCCCTGTCCGCGCTCTTCTACGGGAACATCCCGCTGCTGCTGGGCCTGGTGGCCATGGCCGCCGGAGTTCAGCAAGCCATCGGCCACTCGGGCCGACCAGCCGCAGGCCCTGTCAGCGCCGCCGTCGCGCTGGCCGTGGGCGGCGCCCTGTTTCTGGGCGGCAACCTGGCTATCCGCCTGCTGCTGCGGCTCGGATCGGCACGGCTGCGGTGCGCCGCTGCCGTAGTCGTCCTGGCAACGACAGCGGTCGGCGCCCTCGTAGCGATCGAGGCACAGCTAGCCGTCGTCACGCTGGTGCTGGTGGTGCTGCTGGTGCTGGAGGGCCGCACCACCACCCGAGCCTGACTGTCCCGGCCCGAATCAGCCCGGCACAGCTGGCCTCACCCGGCCCACGGTCTACTTCTGCCCCTCGGGCACCGGTCCGACGGCGCCGGCGTCACTGAGAAAGTACTTCTGGTCCGGTTATAGCATGTACCAAGGTACATTCTTGCTGGCGCACGGCTTCATAATGGCTTGATGATTTGGAGTGATTTCGGGTGAAACGACGGATGCAGGCCACACCGGGGTCGCTGGCCTCCATCTTGGACGAGCAGGATCAGGTCATTTCCCGGCCGCAGGCGCTTGCCAGCGGCATGACCCGGGCTGCCCTCGAGCACAGGATCAGGCCGGGCGGGCCCTGGCAGCGGCTGCTGGGTGGCGTCTACCTCGCGCAGACCGGCGAACCCACCGTGACCCAGAAGGAGATGGCCGCCCTCCTGCACGCGGGGCCCGAAGGCGTGCTGACCGGCCCGGCCGCGCTGCGGGCACTTGGTATCAGCAACGAGCAGCCGACGACATTCGACGTCCTGGTGCCGGCCAGCCGAAGGCCAGCGAGTGCGGCCTTCGTCGCGATTCACCGCACCGCCCGGATGCCGGACAGGGTCATCCGGAAAGGCCGGAGGTCTTATGTACTGGCGCCCCGTGCGCTGGCCGACGCCGCCCGGAGCATGACCGACCTGCCCGAGGTGCGTGCGCTGATCGCGGGCGCGATTCAGAGGCACGTCTGCTCAGTCGGTGCGCTGGCCTCTGAGCTCGGCGAGGGCGGCAGGCAACATTCCGCGCTGCTGCGGCAGGTGCTCGGCGAAGCGAGAGAAGGGATCCATTCAGTTGCCGAAGGAGAACTCCGGGACCTGATTAAGCGAGCTGGGCTGCCGATGCCAATGTTCAACCCGCGCCTGCGTACTGCCGACGGCGTATTCATTGCCCGCCCCGACGCCTGCTGGGCAGACGCCGGGGTCGCCGCGGAGGTCGATTCCGGGGAATGGCACCTGAGCCCGGCCGACTGGGAGGAGACCATGCGCCGCCACGACGCGATGATCCGTCATGGCATTCTCCTGCTGCACTTCAGTCCGGCCCAGTTCCGCCGGGAACCCGCCGCTGTGGCGGCGACGATCGCTGACGCCCTCAGCGCCGGCCGGGCCCGGCCTGTCCTGCCGATCACCGCCCGTCCGGCCCGCTGACCGGGTGCGGCAGGATGGAGGGGTGATCGAGCGGTATACCCGGCCCGAGATGGGCCGCGTCTGGAGCGAGGCGCACAAGTACGAGCTCTGGTGCAGGGTCGAGACCCTGGTACTGGAGGCGCACGCACGGGCGGGCACAGTGCCCGCCGACAGCGCGCCGCCTGTACGGGCCGCCCCCCCGCCCACGCCCGAGGCCGTGCGCGCGGTCGAGGCGGTTACCGACCACGACGTCATCGCGTTCCTGACCGCGTGGGCGGACAACACGGCGCCACGGGAGGCCGCCGCCTACGTTCATTTCGGAATGACGTCGTCGGACCTGGTCGACACGGGGCTGGCGCTGCAGCTCACCGAGGCAACCGACCTAGTGCTGGCCGGATGCACCGCGCTGACAGCGGCCCTGCGCGACCACGCTCTGGCCCACCGCGCGACGCTGCGCGTCGGACGGACCCACGGCATCCACGCCGAGCCTGACGTCTGGGGGCACCGGGTCGCCGACTTCGCTTTCGCGATGGCACGGTGCCGGGACCGGCTGCGGCTGGCCCGTGACGGCGTGGCCGTCGGGAAGCTCTCCGGTGCGGTCGGGACCTACTCCAACATCGATCCGTCGGTCGAGTCGCAGGTCATGGCCGAGCTGGGGCTCAAACCGGCGGACGTCGCCACCCAGGTCGTGATGCGCGACGGGATCAGCGCGTGGGTAAGTGTTCTGGCCCTGATCGCGAGTGTGTGCGAGGCGGTCGCGCTGGAGGTCAGGCTCGGGCAGCAGACCGAGATCGCCGAGCTAGCCGAGCCATTCGGTCAGGGCCAGAAGGGCTCGTCGGCGATGCCGCACAAGCAGAACCCGGTCCGGTCAGAACGGATCTCCGGGCTGGCGCGCATCGTCCGGGCCGAGGTCATCCCGGTGATGGAGGGCATCGCGCTGTGGCACGAGCGTGACATCTCTCATTCCTCGACCGAACGAGTGGCCCTGCCCGATGCGGCGATCGTGACGGACTGCCTGCTTGATGAGACCTTGTGGCTGGTCACAGGCCTGCGGGTAGACGCGGCGCGGATGCGGGAGAACCTGGAATCCTCCTCCGGCCTGGTCTACAGCTCCGCGGTGCTCCTCGAGCTGGTCACAGCAGGCATGTCCCGCGAGGACGCCTACGCGCTGGTGCAGGCAGCCGCCATGGACGCTTACCGGAGCAGAACGCCATTCCGCGACGCGCTGCGCAAGCATGCCGCTGAGCGTGATCAGCTACTGGACGAGGCCAGGCTCGACGAGATCTGCAGCCCGGAGCGGTATGTCGAGCGGCTCGGGGCCGTCTTCGAGCGGCTGGAGCGACTGGAGTGATGCCGGGGCTGCATCACCTGTATTCGGGCAAGGTCCGCGAGCTGTATGAGACGCCGGACGGCGTGCTGCTCCTCGTGGCCACAGACCGGATCTCCGCGTTCGACTGGGTTCTCCAGACGGAGATCCCGGACAAGGGGAAGATCCTCACACAGCTCTCGCTGTGGTGGTTCGGGCAGCTCGCCGACATCGTGCCCAACCACCTGGTGGACGCCCCTGTCCCGGCCGAGTTCGCCGGGCGGGCGATGGCGTGCAGGAAACTGTCGATGGTGCCGTTCGAGTGCGTGGCCCGCGGCTATCTCGCAGGCTCAGCGGTCACCGACTACCGCGCCAGCGGCGCGGTCTGCGGCCACGAGCTCCCGCCCGGGCTCAGCGAGGGATCCCGGCTTCCCCAGCCTGTCTTCACCCCGGCCACCAAGGCACCGCGCGGTGAGCACGACCTGAACGTCCCGGTGAGCGTCGTCGCGGACAGCGTCGGTGCCGACGTCGCTGCCGAGCTCGAGCGGATCACGCTGCAGGTGTACCGGCGAGGCGCGGAGATCGCCGAGCCGCGCGGCGTCATCGTGGCCGATACCAAGATTGAGCTCGGCTTCGACGCCGGCGGCGGCCTTGTGCTGGCTGACGAGGTACTCACACCGGACTCGTCCCGGTTCTGGCCCGCCAGCCTGTGGTCCCCGGGCCGGAGCCAGCCGGCGCTGGACAAGCAGTACGTGCGGGACTGGCTCACTTCGCCCGAGGCGGGCTGGGACCGCCATAGCGGGCACCCCCCACCGCCGTTGCCGCCAGAAGTTGTCGAGCGGACGCGGGACACCTACGTGCAGGCTTACCAAAGCATTACCGGGCTGCGCTGGGGTTAGTAGTACTCAGGACGTCGACCGATAACGAAAGGTCGCGCATCAGTTACGATACGCAACATCGTCGTCATGGTCTGGGGGGGCCTAAAGCGGTGGAATACTGGACGACACATCATTCAGGCTGCCTTTCGGGCGGCCTGCCGTCTTGGTTGGCCCGTGGCCGCCAAAGGTGCAGTCGGCGGGCCGGGATGGCGACGCCGCTTACTCGACGAACGGGAGTCCTCGCATCATGACCACTGGCCCTCAGACCACGTACCACGTACGTGGCGGTCAGCCTCTGCAGGGAACGGTCTTTGTGCAGGGAGCCAAGAACGCGGTCCTGAAGATGATCGCCGCCTCCCTGCTTGCGGAGAAGGGCCGTACGGTTCTCCGGAATGTGCCGGTGATCGAGGACGTCCGCAGGGCCGTCGAGCTGGCCCAGGCGGTCGGCGCGCAGGTCAGGTTCCACGAGGCCGAGCGGACGCTGGTGGTCGACGCGTCGGAGCTGACCAGCTCGGTGCTGCCTGCTGACATCGCCAGCAGGTTCCGCGGCTCGGTCGTGTTCGTGCCGCCGCTGCTGCACCGCCTCGGCGAGGCCACGCTCGAGGGCGTCGGGGGATGCAACCTCGGCAGCCGCAACCTTGACTTCCACTACCGTGGCTTCGTCCGGCTTGGCGCCACGGTCGACGAGCGCGAGACCACGATCCATATCAAGGCCTCGAAACTGCGCGGGGCCCATCTCTACCTAGACACCCCGTCCCACACCGGCACCGAGAACCTGATCATGGCTGCCTGCCTGGCGCCTGGCATCACGGTGATCGACAACACGGCTCAGGAGCCGGAGGTGCTGGACACCATCGCCCTGCTGACCAAGATGGGCGCGCGCATCTCAGGGGGCGGCACCGGGTTCATCACCGTCGAGGGTGTGGACAAGCTGACCGCGGTCGAGTACACGGTGATGCCCGACCGCGTCGATGCCGCCGTGTTCGCGATGGCGGCAGCGATCACCGGCGGCGAGCTGAGCCTCGTCGGCGCGTCCCTCGACCATTTCGGCGTCGTGCGCTGGAAGCTCGAGCAGATGGGCGTGGAGTTCGCGACTCACGGTGCGATCCTGCAGGTCCGCAGGGAGCGCCCGCTCCGTCCGATCAACGTGATCACCAGCCCGTTCCCGGGTTACGCGACCGACCTTCAGTCGCCGATCATGGCGCTGAGCTGCCTGGCCGACGGAACCAGCTACATCAGGGAAACCATCTTCGACGGGCGCTACACGCTCGCAGGCGAGCTCAACAAGATGGGCGCGAAGGTAGAAGTGGCCGGCAACGCCGCGGTCGTCCACGGCCCGTCAGTGCTGAGAGGCGCCGATGTCACCGCGCACGACCTCCGCACCGGGATCGCGCTGATCCTCGCGGGTCTCGCCGCCGAAGGTGAGACCTGCGTCTCACCTGGCTACCCGATTGACCGCGGCCACGCCTCGGTCGCTGGACGGCTCAGCACTCTGGGCGCTGACATCTGCCTGGAAAGTTCCTAAGTTTCAGCGTGAGTTGCATGCCGAAACCGCTCTGGCGGCGATAATAAACTCTCCGAGCTCTTCCAGTGATCCTCTTTGTGAGTTACGAAATACAGAAGAGGCATTCTCAGATCGGGGGAAGCCGACCGTAGATGGGAACGTTAACCGTGGCCTTACGCACAAGTCTTAACGGGGGGACCTGGCCGGCCGCTGTCGCCGCCGTGGTGGCGACGAAGGGATATGGCTCGTCATGAGCGGGTACAGTCGCGCTCAGCCCGAGCTCACCATAGGAATCGTCGGACCACACGAGTTGGTGGAAAGGATCATGCTCTCGGGCGCGCCGGCCGGGTGGAGGACCGGCGGCGCGAGGACACTCGGGCCCCCCGACGGGGGACCGCCCCGGCGGCTCGTCGCCGCCGCCTACCGGGACGAGCAGGAAGCCGCCGATCAGGTGGTCAGGCTCGGAGCCCAGATCGACGTCTGTCTCTTGGCCAGCCGGGTTCCGTACGACTACGTCCGCGCCGCGGGAGTGCTGAACTGCCCGGCCACGTACGTCCCGCTTGGGGGAAGCGCACTGTATGCCGCGCTGCTGAGGGCCAGCAAGGACGCCAATACCGATCCGGCCCGGTCAAGCGTTGACGTGCTCAGCCGAGCGGATGTCGAGGAGGCTTTCGCCGAACTGGGCACCGCGACATCGGGCGTCCATGTACGCGAGGAATCAGGCACCCCAGCGGCCGTGGCTTCGTTCCATGAGCGACTCTGGCGCCGGAACGAGACCTCTGTTGCCTTTACCTGCATGCAATCCGTGGCTCTCCGGTTGTCGGCCGCCGAAATTCCTGTTTATACGCTCCAGCCTACAGGCAGTGCTATCCGCTCCGCTCTCGAGCAGGCGGCGCTGCTTGGCGAGAATCGCAGGCTCGGGGAGTCGCAGCTGGTTTTCGCTCTTGTCGAGGTACCCGCGCTGAGGGATGGCGGACGGCGGACGCCGCGGCAGGCACGCGAGGAACTGCGGCTCACCGTGCACAGGTTCCTGGTCCAGGAGGCACAGCGGATTCATGCGGCGGTCAGCCCAGTGGGCGACCATGGCTTCTTAATCATCGCGACCCGTGGTTCTCTGGTCCGGGCCACGGACGGGTTCCGGGTCCAGCCCTTCGCTGAAAGAGCCCGCACCGATCTGGGCGTCAACATCGAGGTAGGCATCGGCATGGGCCGCACGGCCGCCGAAGCAGAAGCGCACGCCCGCGCGGCCATCGGCCGCACTCCAGGAGGGCCAGGCCGTGGGATCGGGAGCGGCGCTCAGAGCCATTCCCCCGTTCCGGCACCCCGCCCGCCGGAGGCCGGCACTCGCAGGCTGCGGAGCCTTGACACACTGTCCAGGCTGGCCGAGAAGCTGGCCGAGTCCGACGCCAGCATGGTTGTTGACGCCGAGACTGCCGGGCAGCTTCTCGCAGTCACGCCGCGCACGGCCAGGCGACTGCTGCACATCCTGGTCGAGGAGGGCCTAGCCTGGCCGCTGCCGCCGAACAGGACGCCGCAGCCCGGCCGCCCGCGCCAGTTCTACCGGCTGGTCGTGGAGCAACTGGCGGACCACCGCCGCGACGAGCCTGGCCAGCACGCCGCCAGGTAAGCGCGCCGGCTCAGGGCTGCCTGCGGCTGGAACCTCTCGCCGGGCGCGAGACCGCGTGACTGCATCTCAGCGCGGTTTCCAGGCCGGGTGCCAGCGGGGCCGGCCTCGTGGCGGATCAGGCCCTTGGCCTCCGGCCTGCGTGGCAGGTGCGGGGGAATGGGTCGGAGTGACATCATGCTGACCACCCGGAGGAGGATGATCATGGGCACGTTCTTCAGGCTTATCTCGGCTGGCCCGTTGTTTTTCGTGAGCGCATGGATCTTGATGATCTTCGCCGGCATAGTCCACAACGACGTCGGTATCCGGCCATTTGGCTATCTGACCTCGATGGTCGTGACGATCGGCCTGTGGCTTGCCATAGCCCCCGCCGCCACCGCGGTCAGTCAGTCATCGCGAAGGCACGGCACAAAGTAGGAGGACTTGAGACGCCGTGATCGCGGAACCCGCGACCAGCCTGACCTCCGTCCTCGGTGGCGTCAGCACGTTAGAAGCCGAGGCGGGGTTCGCGATCATAGGCATGGCCATTGCCGCGCTGCCGCTGTCGCTGCTGGTCTTCTTGAGGCGCCGGATACTGGTGGTTTTCCGCGGACGGGCCACCGAGGCGAAGGTGACCCGGATCGAAACCTCGGCGACGCGGACTGTCAAGGCGCACCTGGTGTTCCGTGCCGTGGACGGACGCGAGATCGACGTGCCCCAGAACATGGCGCCCGGCGTGCACGTGGGCGACACGGTGCGCATCCGCTACGACCCGGCCCGGCCCGATCTGGCAAATTACCGCACAGCGGGCGCCACTACCATCCGCATCCTGCTGCCTCTTGTTGCGTTCGCCGCTGTCGGTCTGCTCGGCCTTGTTGGCACGTTCTGGAGCGTCGGAACGGGCACGTTCAACGGTTTCTCGAGTGCGTACTTCGTCGTGCTGCTCCTCACGTTCGCGGCGTTCGCGTTCCTGACCGCCGGCATTCGCTTTACCGGGGCCGATCCAGCGGAGCCATCGGCTGGACGGCGTGCAGCAGCGCGGAACGCCCTGGCGCCGACGCTCCTCGGCCTCGTGCTGCTGGCGTTCGGCGTCTATGTGGCCTTCGTGTTCTTCGGGTAACGACCGTCAGCCCCGCCGGGAATAGTTCGCGATCACGTCGCGGCCGAAGCGGGCCATCTCCTCACGCTGCGGGGAGAACTGCAGCAGCATCAGGTCGACCCCGGCCTGCTCGTAGGCACGGAGGCGGTCAATGATCTGGCCAGGGGTCCCGATCAGCCCGCTGCGCAGGCCGCGGTTGGACACGCTGTACTCCTCAACGGAGACCCGTGACTCCAGCTGCGAACCCTCAACGAAGTCCTGGTAGGAGGCGTACGCCTCAGGGGAGGAACGGACGTCGAGGATGCGGTTGAGCTCGGCCTGAGCCTCGGCTTCGGTGTCGCGGCAGATGACAAAGCCCGATACTCCGAACGCCAGCGGCGGCTTGCCCGCCCGCGCCCGCCTCTCGTTCAGGTCAGCGACCTTCGCGGCGATGACCTCGGGTGCGTCGCCGTGCATTACGTAGGCGTCCGCCTGGGCCACGATCACCTCTTTCGCCTTCGGCGACTCACCGCCCATGTAAACGGCGGGAGGGCGGGCCGGCTTGGGTTCCAGCACCGTGCCGTCGAGCTGGTAGAGCGGGCCGGAGTGGGTCACGGTCTGCTCGGTCAGCAGCCGGGACACGACATCCAGCCACTCCTGGGTGCGCGCGTACCGCGCGTCGTGCACGTCGAACGGCGCCCCGTACTGCGCCGCCTCGTCCTTCCACCAGGACGACACCACGTTGAGCGACAGCCTGCCCGGCGCGATCGTGTCCAGCGTCGACAGCGCCTTGGCTGTCAGCGACGGCAGGTGGTAGTTGGGCCGGACCGCGAGCATCAGCTCCAGCGTGCGGGTCACCGCGGCCACCGCAGGCGCCAGTGCCCAGCAGTCGAGCGACGGTGCGCGGTGGCCCTTGATGTCGTTCAGATTCAATTCAGCGATGAGCGTCAGCTCGAAGCCCTGCTGTTCGCTGTCGACGGCCAGGTCGCGGATGTAGGGCCAGGCGATCGTCATGCCCTCGTCGCTGACGTTGCGCAGCCATCCGCCGAAGATCGGCATCCAGTACCCGAACCGCATCAGGCGGTCCGTCCCGCTGGGACCGCGGTCGCGCGGCCGGGCTGGCTGGCTTGTGCGGCAGACTCCTCGGCCAGCAGTTTCCCGAGGAATTCGGCCACGGCCGGCAGCGCCGGGCGCGGAGCTGCCGCCTCGATCTGCGCGTTGTAGTTCGTGGTCGTGTTCACGTCGTAGGTAACCATCCGGCCGTCCACGGTCTCGATGAACTCGAACCCGGCGATCTCGATCCCACGGCGCCGGGCGAAGTTCTGGTACCGGCCGATGATTGGGTGTTCAAAGCCCTCGCGCAGCGCGAACAGGCTGGCTGGCCCAGCAGGCGCGTCCACCGCGCACGCGTCGGCCGGGCACAGCTCGAAACCCCCGCGCGCTGTGTCAGCTGTGATCGCGTACACGAACGAGCCGCCGACGATCTCGCACCTGGTGATGAACGGCTGCGCCGCGCGCAGGTACTCCTGCAGCACGGTTATCCCGTCGACCGGCTCAGCGAACTCGCTCGACATCAGGTAGGCATCGAACTCGTCGTAGCTGGCGAACAGGCGCACCCCGAGACCCTTGCCACCCTGGTTGTGTTTGCTGATGAACGGCACCGGGAGCTTCCTCGCTGCTGCCCGCAGGCCGGAAGTCCCGGCAACAGCCAGCGTGCGCGGAACGTCGAATCCGTCGGCCCGCAGCACGGCAAGCTGGGCTGCCTTGCTCACCTCGAGCTCAAGCGCTCGGCGGCCGTTGACCACCCGGCGGCCGTGCGCCTGGAGCCAGGTCAGCACCGCCCGCGCGTGGTCCTTGGCATACGGGTGCCCCCTGGTGTGCGACGACGCGCTCATCCGGGACCAGAACACCCCAGGCGGGGGCGGCTGGTCCAGGTCGAGTACGCCGTCCCCGAGCAGCCACTGCTCGTGCGCCACCCCGGCTGTCTCCAGCGCCGCACCGATCGGCGCGAACCAGTCCGGGTTCTCGTGGAGCACATGAACCTTCACTCTGCCTTGCCTTCCTGTTCAGCCGACGGCTGCCTCGAACGCGCCCAGTGCGTCCGGCGTGAACAGCACGAACCGTGCCTCCTCCACCCGGGTGTCCGCAGCGCGCACGGCGTCAACCGCGATCCGGGCCGCGTCGGCCATCGGCCACCGGTAGACGCCGGTCGACACCGCGGGGAACGCCACCGTCTGCGCATTCAGCTCGTCAGCAACCCGGAGCGATGTCGTGTAGCACGAGGCGAGAACCGCGGAGCGATCCTCGGTCTTCGACCACACCGGGCCTACGGTGTGGATCACCCAGCGGGCGGGAAGCCTGCCCGCGGTCGTAGCGACAGCCTGGCCGGCGGCCAGGCCACGCCCGTAATGGCCGGCCCGCAGCTCCTGGCAGGCGGCCAGAATCGCTGGCCCGCCGCGGCGGTGAATCGCCCCGTCTACGCCCCCGCCGCCGAGCAGCGAGGAGTTGGCCGCGTTCACCACCGCATCGACCTGCTGCTCGGTGATATCTCCCAGCGTCAGGCTGATCCGCACTGCCATGAGCTAAAGGTAACCCCTGGCCGTCCGGGCCGATGTGTCCGTCTTCGGCGGTCAGGCTGCCCCCGAACCCGCCGTGGCGGACTCAGGCAGGGCAGCACGCAGGGCCCGCCGCGTGCTCTTAGGTCAGGCCTGATAGCGCTGGGCCTCGGCAAGCTGCTCGGGGGTCAGGTTCTTGGCCCTGACATTCCCGCACATGCGCATCTTGCCGTCCACCGGGCATTGCATCAGGCGCATGGGGCCCAGGTGAATAGAGCCGAACAGGCGTGAGCTTTCGTGCGAGACGAACAGGTGACCATCGCTGCAGCGGAGCACGCGGTCGCCGAAGATTGCCATAGCTTTCTCCTGTCTCGGGGCGGGATCGTTATCAGGGGCTTGAGGAGTAGGGCTGCGCCCAGTTCGTGATCGCGGAGACGACCCCGGGGTCCAGGGCAGAGCCGGTGGTGGCGGGGCTTGGGAACAAATCGTGGTCGATGCCCTGGACCATGACAAGGCCTGGCCCCGTGGTTCCGGCACTGTGCAGGGCCTGGGCCAGGGGGCCGATCGTGCTCGGCGGGATGTTGGTATCCGCTGTGCCGTCGGTGATCAGGACCCGGGTCCCGCTCTGCACCTTCGAAGCCAGCGTCGGCGGGTAGATCGCGTCAACCGAGCGCGTGTAGGGCAGGTTGCCCGGCGTGAACAGCTCTGACGCCAGAGCCTGGACCACGACCGGTGACAGCCCGGCCTGGC
Organism: uncultured Actinomycetota bacterium; assembly: GCA_963815375.1. Lineage (GTDB taxonomy): Bacteria > Actinomycetota > Actinomycetes > Streptosporangiales > Streptosporangiaceae > JASHPR01. Next base: position 2,415,123 of record CAWFGX010000001.1, read on the forward strand.
TTACCTGCTGGCCGGCCCGGAACTCGCTGATCGAGCGGGTGATCTCCGCAGCGTCCTGCTGCGCGGTGACGGCGGCCATGCTGCCCTGGGCGACCGCGCCGTTGAGCTGTTCGTCGATTTGCAGCTCAAGCAAGTTGAGGAACCGCTCGTCCTGGGGCTCGATCAGCGCCAGCCCGGCAGGCTTCGGGGAGACGCTCTGGGCGACGAGCATCGCGTACATCCCGCCCTCGCTGTGACCAACGACCAGCATCTTGCTGGTGCTGGTCTCCGGCTGGCCACGGAGGAGGTCGTACGCCGCATCTGCCTGACGCAGGAAGGTGTTCACAGTGGCCGACCCAGGATCGGATGCCAGGGCGCCGGCTCCGGTCTGGCCGCTGAAGTACTTGTCGAACCGCAGGCTCATGATGCCCTGCGCGGCGAGCACGTTCGCGATGTACTGCAGGTTGTCAGCGCGCAGCCCCAGGGCGGCATCGTTGCCGTTGCGGTCGGTCGGGCCACTGCCGGCCAGGATCAGGGCAGCGGGCAGGCGCTGGCCGCTGCGGTGGGCGGGGATGTCCAGCGTCCCGTACGTCGTAGTTCCGTCGACCGTGAACGACACATTGGTGCTGCTGGCCGCGACGGTGCCGCTGCTGCCCGTCGTGGTGCTCCCGGCGCCACATGCGGCGAGTCCGGCGCAGACAGCAGCCGCTGCCCCCAGGCAGGCTGCAGACCGCATGACCCACATGATTCACTCTTCCTTTCCTGGCAACGCGGCAGTGGAGCACGCTCTCAGCCCATTAGAGCCTGCTGCGGCACACTAGGCACCGTGATCGATTACCACGTGCACCTGTGGCGGCATAAGCCGAACCTGTCTCTGCGGGCGAGCGTCGAGCAGATCGCCGAATACTGCGAGCATGCGGCGGGCCTGGGAGTGACCGAGCTGGCGATCACCGAGCACACCTCGCGTTTCGTCCAGTTCGACGCGGCGCTCAGGGGCTGGTGGGAGACGGACCCGAACCCTGAACTACGGGCAGCCACGGTCAGGTACTGGGATGAGGAAATGGGTGCCGACCTCGACCAGTACGTCGAGACCGCCCTCGCGGCCAGGGACGCGGGCCTGCCGGTGGTCATCGGTATGGAGGTGGATTACTTCCCGGGCCAGATGGAGAAGACCGCCAGCCTGCTGCAGGGTTACCCGTTCGATGTGCTGCTCGGCAGCGTGCACTGGATCGGCGCCTGGCTGGTCAACGAGCTCAGCTGGGCCGTGGCCGAACAGGAGTGGGCCAGCCGGGGCGTTGAGCGAGTCTGGGACGACTACACCCGGTCCGTCGAGGAACTCGCCGCCACCGGGGCCGTGGACGTGCTCGCGCACCCCGACCTGGTGAAGATCTCCGGTCACCGCCCGCCAGTGCCCGACGAGTTCCACCAGCGGATCGCGGAGGCCGCGCGCGCAAGCGGCATCGCAGCGGAGCTGAACTCGGCGGGCTGGCGGCGGCACGGGGCTGTGGAGGCATACCCGGCCCCTGCGCTGCTGCAGAGGTTCCGTGACCTCGGAGTCCCGATCACGACAGCGTCCGACGGCCACGACGTCGACTATGTCTCGTGGCGGATCGAGGACCTGACCACAATGGCGAGGGCGGCGGGCTACACCGAGGTCACCGCGTTCCGCGGCCGCAGCCCGCAGCCACGGCCGCTCTAACTGGCGGCCACCGCCTGGTTGTACAGCGCCTGCACGTCAGTGTCGAACGTGGCCGCGTAGGAGACATCCGGCGTGTCGCCGCCCTGCTGGTACCCGCCGATCACGCCGATCACGGTGCCCTCGCCGGTCTCTGCGTTCATGTCGGCCAGGAACGGTGAGCCGCTCGTGCCGCTGGTGAAGCCGCGGCAGTCGAACTCCAGCTGACGGGTACGCAGCGAGCCGACCCGGTTCTGACACGCGATCGGCTGATTCGCCGATTCCGGATAGCCGATCACGCGCATCACGCCCGAGGCTGGCTGGCCGACGCCAAGGGTCTCAGCACCGGTGACGCTCTCGACCGCGATGCCGCTGCGCTGCGCCACGGTCAGGAACGCCACGTCATCATCAGGATCGGATCCTGAGGCCCATGCCTGATTGACGAAAATCCTGGTGACCGTCCAGACCCCGTACGGAGCGGTGCCGTTGTCGTAGCCCGGAACGAAAGCCAGTCCCTTCGGCGCGGTGGCCGAGTAGTCCTGAACGCAGTGCGCGGCGGTAACCAGCATGTCGCGGTCCGGGCTGTCCACCACGCTTGCCGTGCAGAAATGCGAGCCGAGCTGACCGTGGTTCATCGAGAACAGCGCGCCCACCGCGGGAGTCCCGTTGAACGGCTTACTTGTGGCCATCGCCGACGGCACCGGCTGCCATACGGCTGCGGCCAGCGCGGCCAGCGCGAGCAGCAGGCCGCCCAGCAACACGCCGGCAGTGCTTGCCTTCCGCCTCAGGAATGTTGTGGGGCGCAGCCCTTTCCTCCTCGCTCGTGGCCACTGTGATCAGTGTGCTGGCCGATCCTTAACCCCAGCTGAAGGTCATATGGGAGTGCGCCGTAACCATGCTGGCGGCAAACTGGACGCATCGCTGGGCGCCGATTCCGGCGTGGAGCACGCGGGTAAAGTGACCTTGTGAACCGACTTGGCGAGCTTGAGCGCGCGATCATGGATATTCTCTGGGAGAGCCGGGACCCGCTCACCGTCCGGCAGGTCAGCCAGGCTCTCACCGAGCGTGATCTCGCGCATACTACGGTGATGACGGTCCTGGACCGGCTGGCCAAGAAGGGGTTCGCGCGGCGGAAGCGGGATGGCCGCGCCTGGCGTTACTGCGCGGCGGAGACCAGGGAAGCGTACGTGACTGAACTTATGCTGAGCGCGCTCGAGCAGACCGGTGACCGGCACGCGGCACTGGCCCGGTTCGCGCGCAGCGTCTCCGAGACCGAGGCCGTGTCGCTGCGGCGCGCCCTGGAGGCGCTCGGCCGCGGTGCCACTCCTGACCTCGGCGACAGCCGCGAGGCCACCGGGGAGTGACCACACGTGCTCGCCCCCGCCTTCGTCCTCTGCGTGTTCGCGGCAACGTGTGTCGTGGCCGCGCTGGCGCTCGCTAGCGCGCGCTGGCCGCGCAGGTCGCCGGCTGCCGCCATCATCCTCTGGCAGGCGCTCGGGCTCGGCTGGGGGCTCGCGGCCGTCGGCGCGCTGGTGGGGCTGGCGTCGGCTGGCCGGCGCGCTGGCGTGGCTGGTGGTGCGCTCGCGCAGGCTGCCAGCGCGATGCGGGGAGCGGCGCGCGGTCAGATGCCCGGGACCACGGGCCTGCGGCTTATCGCCCTCGTGGCCGGCCTGGCCTTGCTCGGTGTGCTGTGCTGGATCCTGCTGGCCGCTTTCGCCGCGGTCGTGCGCGCACGGCGGCGGCAGCGCGTACTGCTGAGCCTGCTCGCACACGGCGACCCGAAAGTCCCCGGTGCGCTGGTAGTGGATCACCCGGCAGCCACCGCATACTGCGTGCCCGGCCTGAGGTCCACGATCGTGATCAGCGCGGGCGCCCTGGACCTGCTTGACCAGGCAGAACTGGCGGCCGTTCTCGCGCATGAGCGCGCTCACCTTCGGGAGCGTCACGACCTGGTCCTGCTGCCGTTCACTGCGCTGCTGCGCGCTTTCCGCTGGACCGGTGTGGCCTGCGAGGCGAACGCCGCGGTCGGGCTGCTGGTCGAAATGCTGGCCGACGACCGGGCGCGGCGGCACCTGCCCGCGCTGGAACTCGCTACCGCTCTGCTGAGGGTAGGTGCGGCTGGCGGGGTGCGCCCGCCGGCCGGCGCGCTCGCAGTGGCCGACGGCCAGGTGGCGGCCAGGGTCTCCCGGCTGCTCCGGCCGTCCCCGCGGCTATCCGTTCTGACCCTTGTCTTGATTGGGGTTGCCGCAACCGTGATCGTGGCCGTCCCGATAACGGTCCTCGCCCTTCCGCTCTGAACGCGACGTTAGTCCCGTCAGTCAGTGATCTTGACCCGCAGACGGCGGAAACCCTTGCCCTTGCTCTCCATCTTGACCACCTCGATCCGGCCGATCTGGCTGGTCGAGGCCACATGGGTGCCGCCGTCGGCCTGCTGATCCAGGCCCTCGATGTCAACGATGCGGACCTCGGTCACCTCAGGCGGGATGAGATTGCTCGCGGTGCGGATAATGTCACCGAGCGCGAACGCCTCGTCGCGGGCCAGCACCCGCACATCGATCCGCCGGCCGGCCGCGATCTCGGCGTTGCACGCCTCCTCCACCGCATCCTTGAACCCCTCAGGGACCTCGGGCAGGTCGAAATCCATGCGCGCGGCGTACGGCTCCATGTTCCCGCCGGTGACCAGCGAGCCGTAATCACGGAACACCACACCGCACAGCACGTGCAGCCCGGAGTGAGTGCGCATGAGCGCGGTGCGCCTCGCGTCCTCGACCGCGCCCCGGACCGCGGTGCCCGGCCGCGGGACCGGGTCGTTCTCGGCCGGGATCAGGTACTCCTCGTCGCCCTTCCTGACGCCGTCGATTCGCGTCTGCACGCCGCCCCACAGCAGCACGCCATGGTCGGGTGGCTGCCCGCCACCGCCGGGATAGAACGCCGAGCGGTCGAGCACGATCCCGTCAGGAGCCGAGTCAAGGACGGTGGCGTCCCACTCCCGCAGGGTCTGGTCGTCCAGCTCAAGCCGGTGCGTGCGCCAGACTGTGCTAGCCAGGGGGGACGACCCCCCTTGACCCCCCCGCAATCACCACGGTCCGTATGGGCCCATGCGCGACCCGGAACTGCCGGTGGTGCGGTAGTCCTTGATCTTGGGCTTGACGTCAGTGAGGTAGATGGCAGCGGCCACGAACGCGGCCACGGCCAGAATCCCGATTGGCCAGCTGGCTGTAGCGGCGGTACCAAGGCCGATCACCGTGGCCACGCCGGTAATGACCAGCCACAGCGGCTTGCTCTGCTTGCTGGCCGCGAGGAACGCCTGCTTGGGGCGGCGCAGCGCGTCGACGAATGCGTAGCCCTCGAAGATCAGCGCTCCGATCGCCAGCAGTTCGAAGAACCAGTCGAGTATGGAAAGGGCACCAGGGTGTTGATAGAACACGGTGTCACGCTACCTGGTTCTGACCGGGCTCGGGCGCGGTCTCATTCGGGGGCTCCTGCTCGTCATCGGGGGGGATGGTCTCGCCGACCAGGATCGTCCGGGTTTCGCCGGCGTTCTCCTTGCGGAACGACTCGTAGACCTCGAGCAGCATCTGCTTCTGCCGCTCGTTGAGCCCTGGATCGGCGAGCACCGCCTCACTCACGCCAATGCCCGGCGGCCGGTCATCCAGGATGCCCGCCTGGACGTACAGCGCCTCCGCTGAGATCCGCAGCCCCTTGGCTATCTGCTGCAGGATGTCGGCGCTCGGGCGGCGCAGACCACGCTCGACCTGGCTCAGGTACGGATTGGAAATCCCCGCGGCCTGGGCCAGCTGGCGAAGCGAAATCTTGGCCTGCTCCCGCTGTTCGCGGATGTAAGAACCGATCGCATCGACGTTCACCGGGCTCATGTTCCCAGTCTCACCCGGGGGTGCTTGCAATTGCAAACTGGCTCCGGCCGACCCTAGAACGGGAGCACGGCGCGGACCTCGCCTACCGGCTGGCCGCCGCCGAGCACGGGCGTGCTGGCGAGTTCCGCGGGCACCGTCATGGCAGTGCCCATGGCCCGGAGCACGGCGATGGCCACTGGGATCACCGCACGCCGGGCCCCGTCCCCGTCGTCGATCTTGAACGCAGCGGCGCGGCCGTCGGCCAGCGCGAGCGCCATGACTCCTTCGGCGCCTGACTTCATCAGCAGCCCGGGCACGCTCTCCATCACCACGCGCTCGCCGCGGCGGGTACCCGACATCCACTCCGGATAGGCGCGCATGGCGTCAGCGACCCGCCGCTGTGGAGACGCGGGATCAGCCAGGACCAGCGCGCTGAACGCGCGGGCCAGGCCGGTGAGCGAGAGCGCGAACAGCGGGGCCCCGCATCCGTCCACGCCGGTCGCTGCGACCGGCTCGCCAGCCAGCCGCCCGACCGTCTGCCGGATCTCCGCTTGCAGCGGATGACCGGGGTGGGTGTAGCTGGCGGTCGGCCAGCCTGCCGCCACGCAGGTAGCGAGCATGGCCGCGTGCTTGCCCGAGCAGTTCATGTGCACCCGGTCCGGGCCGCCGCCCGCCCGCAGCAGGGCGTACTGAGCCTCCATGTCCAAGGGCAGGGCCGGCGGGCAGAGCAGCGCGTCCTCGCCCAGGCCTGCGTCGGCCAGGATCTCGCGGACTCCGGCTATGTGAAATTCCTCACCAGAGTGGCTCGCCGCTGCCAGCGCGAGCAGCCTGCCGTCCAGGCCGAGCCCGGAGCGCAGCATCGCGGAGGCCTGCATCGGCTTGTTGGATGACCGGGGAAAGACGGGAACGTCCACCGCGCCCGCCCGCATCGGCGCTGCGCCCGCGCGGAGCACCGCGCCGTCCGGACCCACGGCCACGAGCGCGCCGCGGTGCCAGGACTCGGCCAGGCCCGAGCGCATGACCTCAGCGAGCACCGGGTTATTGGTGGGCGGGTTGTCCATTGGCGGCAGAATTCCTTCCGTGCGAGCCGTAGTTCAGCGTGCCAGCCGGGCTAGCGTCGACGTGGCTGGGTCAGTCGTCGGCGTCCTCCCGGAACCAGGCCTGGTGGTGCTTGTCGGCATCACCCATACCGATACCGCGCAAACAGCCGCATCGCTGGCAAAGAAGATCTACCACCTGCGGATACTGCGGGGCGAGCAGTCGTGCGCGGACGCTGGCGCGCCGCTGCTGGTGATCAGCCAGTTCACGCTGTACGCCGACACCAGGAAGGGGCGCCGTCCGAGCTGGCAGGCTGCCGCACCCGCGGAAGTCGCTGAGCCGCTGGTCAGCACGTTCGCCGACGAGCTACGGAGCCTCGGCGCCAGCGTTCAGACCGGGGTGTTCGGTGCCGACATGCAAGTGTCGCTGGTGAACGACGGCCCGGTCACACTGATTCTTGACGTGTGACACCCGTCGCAGCCGCCAGGTGACGGCGGGTGAACGAAAGGGCCTCGGTCAGGTCGGCCCGGCGCTCCTCCCTCGACTGCGCGCGGCGGGTGTTGACCTCGACGACCACGACCCCCGAATACCCGGTGGACCCGAGCCGGGCGAGCAGTTCGGCACAGGGCTGGCGGCCGCGGCCAGGGATCAGGTGCGCGTCAGGCAGACCCGGCCCGAAGCCGTCGGCCATGTGCACATGCGCCAGCCTGCTGCCGAGCTGGGCGGCCATGTCCATGGCATCAGACCCAGACACCGCTGTGTGTGACAAGTCCAGCGTGGCGTGCGGGGTGTCCAGTTCGACCGGGTTCCAGTTCGGCGCGTACAGGGACATCTCGGACCCGCGCGTGCGCCACGGCGGGTAGAGGTTCTCGACCGCGAATACCACGTCGGTCTGCTCGGCCAGGTCGGTCATGCCCGTCTCGAAATCCCGGACATAGTCGCGCTGCCAGCGGAACGGCGGATGCACCACGACGACCTTGGAGCCGAGCTTCTCGGCCACTTCCCGGGCGCGGTTCAGCTTGCCCCAGGGCTCGGTTCCCCAGACCCGCTGGGTGAGCAGCAGGCACGGAGCGTGCACAGCGAGCACAGGCACGCTGTGGTAGTCGGACAGCCGCCGCAGAATATCGAGGTCCTGGCTGACCGGGTCCATGGTGACCATGACCTCGATGCCGTCGTACCCAAGACGCGCGGCGGTCTCGAAGGCGTCCGGCACACGTTCCGGGTAGACCGAGGCCGTGGAGAGTGCCACCTGCACGCGGCGGACCGGCTCTACCTGGCCCACGGAGCCTCGCACCTCCTGTCTGCGCGCCGGACGGCGCTCACGGTCGGTAATCCCGCTGCTGCCAGCTTATGCGTCGCCAGGGCCAAAAACATCGCAGCCCAGAGCCGTGGCGCCACACCTGCTGTGGTGTAAACACTCACGGCGCCCGCGCCCATCCCGCTGCCCCCAGCGGCATGGGCGGGCCATTCACGTCGTCCGGCCACCATTCATGTTGCTGACCCCGGCGCGGCGTCGCCGGGCAGTGTCAGTACCGGCCGCTACGGTGCGTCCATGGGAAAGCCAGCGGCCCCGGCCGCGCTCTACCAGTGCTCGGAATGCGGCTGGCGGAGCACGAGATGGGCCGGGCGGTGCGGTGAGTGCCAGCAGTGGGGCACGGTGGTCGAGTCCCGGGCCCCGGCCCGGGAGCGCCTGCTCAGCCAGGCCCGTGGCGCGGCCGGGCGGGGCAGCCTGGGTCCGGGCCGGCCGGGCCGGGCTAGCGGGGCGGAGGCGGGGCTGCCAGCCACGCCGGCAGTGCCGATCGCCGACGTTGACGCGGCCGCGGCCCGCGCCCGGCCGACCGGTCTTGGGGAGCTTGACCGGGTGCTCGGCGGAGGGCTTGTCCCTGGCGCTGTGGTCCTGCTCGCCGGGGAGCCCGGCGTCGGCAAGTCCACGCTGCTGCTCGAGGCGGGTGCCCTGGCAGCGGCGCAGGGTCCGGTGCTGTATGTGACCGGGGAGGAATCAGCGGCGCAGGTGCGGCTGCGCGCCGACCGGATCGGGGCGGTCAGCAAGAACCTGTACCTGGCCGCGGAGACCGACTTCGGGGCGGTGCTCGAGCACACAGAGGCGGTGAACCCGTCGCTGCTCATCGTCGACTCGGTGCAGACGATCACAGTGGACGGCGTCGACGGCGCTTCCGGCGGGGTCACCCAGGTCCGCGAGGTCACCTCGGCGCTGACCGCGCTGGCCAAGCAGCGCTCCCTGACCACGGTGCTGGTTGGTCACGTGACCAAGGACGGGTCGATCGCCGGGCCTCGTTCGCTGGAGCACCTGGTGGACGTGGTCCTGGCCTTCGACGGGGACAGGCACGCACAGCTGCGCATGGTCCGCGCGCTGAAGAACAGGTACGGCCCCACCGACGAGATCGGCTGCTTCGAGCTTGGCGAGAGCGGCCTGACCGAACTGCCCGACCCGAGCGGGCTGTTCCTGTCCCGGCTGCAGGAGCCAGTTCCGGGCACGTGCGTGACCGTCACACTGGAGGGCCGGCGCCCGCTGCTGGCCGAGGTGCAGACTCTGATCTGCGAGCCCGCGGCTGATCTGCCGCGCCGGGTGACGTCGGGCCTCGACTCATCCCGCGTCGGCATGGTCGTCGCCGTGCTGCAGCGGCGGGCCAACGTGAAGATCGGCCGGAGCGACGTCTACGCCGCGACCGTAGGCGGCGTCCGGCTGACCGAGCCGTCCGTGGACCTCGCGATCGCGCTGGCCCTGACCAGCGCGGCCAGCAACCTCAGCGTCCCACCTGGGCTCATCGCGATCGGCGAGGTAGGGCTGGCCGGAGAGATCCGCCGGATCACCGGCACCGCCCGCCGGCTAGCCGAGGCCGAGCGCATGGGGTTCCGGCACGCGATCGTCCCGGCCGGCTCCGAGCGCCTGCCAGCCGACTCGGCCCGGCCTGGCCCCGTACCCCGGCGCGCCCTGGAGGCAGTCGCCGAGACAGGCGAACGCCGGACGATCCGTGTCACCGAGGCCCCGGACATCCGCCACGCGATCACCGCGGTGTTCGCTAGCTGACGGCCACGCTCGCCCGGCACCGCGGTCAGCTCAGCTTGAACGTCACCGGGTTGCTGGTGATGCTGCCGTCGGCTGCGGTCGCCGTGTAACTGCCGTCGCCCGCCTGCCGCGCTGTCGCTGGGCACCCCGGAGCCGAGGTCTGCAGGTCCCAGGAGACTGGCAGGACCGTAGGAACGCCCCTGGCCAAGTCGGCCAGGAGCGACCCAGCCCTGGGTGCGCAGTCCGCCGAGCCCCAGACCCGCCGCCCGCCGGCCATGACGACCAGGGCCAGGTAGCGAGGGCCGACGTTGAACGAGCATGTGGTTGCCGCTGTCGACACAACGTCCACGTCGAACCCGGCCGGCTGGCCCTGACCGTAGCTGGCCTGGGTGGTGAACAGGCTGATCACGACGTCACCGGGGGTGCACGATGGCGGGCCGCCGGGCGAGGCCGCGGCTGCGCCCGGCCCCGGCTTGCCCGGGCCGGAGCTGGCGGCGACCGGACTGCCAGGTCCCGGCGACCTGGCCGCCGACTGGCCGGGCACCTGGGTGCCCATCGCTGACGTGCTGGTGCTCGATCCTTTCGACGCTCCGGGTGCCGGGCGGCCCGAGTGCCCGTGCGAGAGGTGGCCAACGTCGGCCGCGTTGCTGCCGGTCGAGCTTCCGCCCAGTGCCCCGGATATGGCCCAGGCAACCATCCCGAGAACCGCGATCCCGGCGAGCAATGCCACGAACCGGCGGCGCCAGTAGACCGCCGCAGGCGGCCGGTCATCGCCCGATTTATAGCGCAGCGTAGTGCTGGGCATACGCTGAGTATGCAAGCGCAACGCCCGAACCTGGTGCCGACCCGCCGGCTGTGCGTGCCAGGATCGTGTCCGTCATGGCAAACAGGTATGCCGCGCCGGTGCTGCGCTGGTACGCGACCCATGCCCGGGATCTCCCCTGGCGGTCTCCTGACGCGTCGCCATGGTCGGTGCTTGTGAGCGAGATCATGCTCCAGCAGACGCCGGTCGCGCGCGTGCTGCCAGCGCACGCGGCCTGGCTGGCCCGCTGGCCGACCCCGCCATCCCTCGCCGCCTCACCACCCGGCGATGCTGTCCGGCAGTGGGATCGCCTGGGATACCCCCGCCGGGCCCTCCGTCTCCACGCGACGGCCACGATCCTGACCCGGGAGCACGCCGGCCAGGTCCCGTCCTCCGTGCCAGCCCTGCGGGCCCTCCCAGGAATCGGCAGCTATACGGCCGCCGCTGTCGCCAGCTTCGCGTTCCGCCAGCGCCACGCGGTCCTGGACACCAACGTGCGCCGCGTCCTGGCCCGCCTCATCGGCGGCCAGGACCAGCCCCCGCGAGCCACCTCGGCCGCAGAAATCGCGCTAGCCGAATCCCTGCTCCCCGCCAATCCCCCTAAGGCTGCCCGCTGGTCCGTCGCCGTCATGGAACTGGGCGCCCTAGTCTGCACCGCCTCCCGCCCCCGCTGCCCGGACTGCCCGGTCGCCTCCCACTGCGCCTGGCGCCGCGCCGGAAAGCCTTCAGCCCCAGCCCGGCCGCCGGCCCAGCGGTACACCGGCACCGACCGCCAGTGCCGCGGCCGCCTCCTGGCCCTCCTCCGCCAAGCCGATGGCCCACTCCCAGCAGCCGTCCTCGACAGTGCCTGGCCCGACCCCGAGCAGCGCACCAGAGCCCTGACCACCCTCGTGGCCGACGGCCTAGCCGTCCCCCTGGCCGGCGGCCGGTACAGCCTCCCAGACCACGCCTAGAACAGACCGCGGGCGTGGTTCCCAGCCGCCACAGACAGAAAAGTCAGGCCGGTCATGGCGGGGAAAGCGTTCAGCGTCCCCGCCATGATCCGGCCTGACTAACCACGCCAGCCGCTGCAGGCTTTACTCCGCCCGCATCCGGCCTTCCGCACCACTGGCAGTGCTGCTGGACGACACTCCCGTCGCGGCCGGCCGGGTCTCGATCTCGGCCGGGGGCGCGTCGGGAACCGCGCTGGGCTTGGGCTCGCCCTTGAACATGAACTGAGCCTCGGGCCCGGTACCGTCCGCGTCGACGATCACGATCTGGCCTGCCTTCAGCTCGCCGAACAGGATCTTCTCGGACAGGTTGTCCTCGATCTCCCGCTGGATCGTCCGGCGCAGCGGCCTGGCGCCCAGCACCGGGTCGTAGCCGCGCTCGGCCAGCAGCGCCTTGGCGGCCGGCCGCAGCTCGATCCCCATGTCGCGGTCCTTCAGCCTGTCGTCGACCTTGGCGATCATCAGGTCCACGATGCTGAAGATCTCCTCCTGGCTGAGCTGGTGGAACACGATCGTGTCGTCCACGCGGTTCAGGAACTCAGGCCGGAAGTGCTGCTTCAGCTCGTCGGCGACCTTGGCCTTCATCCGGTCGTACGAGCCCTTCGACTGGCCAGCGGTGCCGAAGCCAACCGAGACGCCCTTGGAGATGTCCTTGGTGCCCAGGTTGGTGGTCATGATGATCACCGTGTTCTTGAAGTCGATCACCCGGCCCTGCGCGTCGGTCAGCCGCCCGTCCTCCAGGATCTGCAGCAGCGAGTTGAAGATGTCCGGGTGGGCCTTCTCGATCTCGTCGAACAGCACCACGGAGAACGGCCTGCGGCGCACCTTCTCGGTGAGCTGGCCGCCTTCCTCGTACCCGACGTAGCCGGGCGGGGAGCCGAACAGCCGCGAGACCGTGTGCTTCTCCATGTACTCGCTCATGTCCAGCTGGATCAGGGAGTCCTCATCACCGAACAGGAACTCGGCCAGCGTCTTGGAGAGCTCGGTCTTGCCGACGCCGGACGGGCCAGCGAAGATGAACGACCCGCCTGGCCGCTTGGGGTCCTTGAGCCCGGCCCTGGTACGGCGGATTGCCTGCGACAGCGACTTGATGGCCTCGTTCTGGCCGATCACGCGGCGGTGCAGCTCATCCTCCATGCGCAGGAGACGCTGGGACTCCTCCTCGGTGAGCTTGAAGACCGGGATGCCGGTTGCGGTCGCCAGAACCTCGGCGATCAGCTCCTCGTTCACCTCGGCGACCGCGTCCATGTCGCCGGCCTTCCACTCCTTCTCCCGGTTGCCCTTCTTGTCGATCAGCTGCTTCTCCGTGTCGCGGAGCGCCGCCGCCTTCTCGAAGTCCTGGGAGTCGATGGCCGACTCCTTCTCCCGGCGCACGTTGGCGATCTTCTCGTCGAACTCGCGCAGGTCCGGCGGCGCGGTCATGCGGCGGATCCGCATCCGGGAGCCGGCCTCGTCGATCAGGTCGATCGCCTTGTCCGGGAGGAACCGGTCGCTGATGTAGCGGTCGGCCAGCTGCGCAGCCGCGACCAGCGCGTCGTCGGTGATCGACACGCGGTGGTGGGCCTCGTACCGGTCGCGCAGGCCCTTCAGGATCTCGATCGTGTGCGAGATCGTCGGCTCTGCCACCTGAATCGGCTGGAACCTGCGCTCGAGCGCGGCGTCCTTCTCCAGGTGCTTGCGGTACTCGTCAAGCGTGGTCGCGCCGATCGTCTGCAGCTCGCCTCGAGCCAGCATGGGCTTGAGGATCGAGGCAGCATCGATGGCACCCTCAGCGGCGCCAGCGCCGACCAGCGTGTGGATCTCGTCGATGAACAGGATGATGTCGCCGCGGGTCCGGATCTCCTTCAGGACCTTCTTCAGCCGCTCCTCGAAATCACCGCGGTACCTGGAGCCCGCCACAAGCGCGCCCAGGTCGAGGGTGTACAGCTGCTTGTCCTTGATGGTCTCCGGGACCTCGCTCTTGACGATCTTCTGGGCGAGCCCCTCGACGACCGCCGTCTTCCCGACGCCAGGCTCACCGACCAGGACCGGGTTGTTCTTGGTCCGCCGGGAGAGCACCTGCATCACGCGCTCGATTTCCTTCTCCCGGCCGATCACCGGATCGAGTTTGCCCTCGCGGGCCGCGGCGGTCAGGTTTCGGCCGAACTGGTCCAGGACCAGGGAGGTCGACGGGGCGGACTCAGACGGCGCGCCCGATGCGGCAGGCTCCTTGTTCTGGTAGCCGTGCAGCAGCTGGATCACCTGCTGCCGAACCCGGTTCAGGTCCGCGCCCAGCCGCACAAGCACCTGGGCGGCAACGCCCTCGCCCTCACGGATCAGGCCGAGCAGGATGTGCTCGGTGCCGATGTAGTTGTGGCCAAGCTGCAGAGCCTCGCGCAGCGACAGCTCTAGCACCTTCTTGGCCCGCGGGGTGAACGGGATGTGCCCGGACGGCGCCTGCTGGCCCTGGCCGATAATCTCCTCGACCTGCTGGCGCACCCCTTCCAGGCTGATGCCCAGCGACTCGAGCGCCTTGGCGGCGACGCCCTCACCCTCGTGGATGAGGCCGAGCAGGATGTGCTCGGTGCCGATGTAGTTGTGGTTTAGCATCCTGGCCTCTTCTTGAGCCAGGACGACGACCCGTCGCGCCCGGTCGGTAAACCTCTCAAACATCTCGTCGCTCCCTCACAGGGCGGTCGGCGAGGCACATGAGCACGTTGCCCCTATCCTCCGCATCGTAGCCGGTGCCCTGGACAACGCCTCGCACGCAATATGTCACGTGTGTAAAACGTTCCCAGAGACCCTGCCGTTCACCCTAGAAAACCCGGGCTAGGAAGGCAGTGTTCCCCGCTACGCCGCAAGCGAACGCCGGACTCTGGCCGCCCGCGCAGCTGCACCCATCGATGCGAGCCAGGCCAGTGCGAGAGGGAAGAAAAGGCGAGCCAGCGAGTCGCAGACCCGCTGACGTACCGAGGGCCAGCGGCGCACCGCGTGAGAAGAAGGTGGTGCGCCGCCGGCAGTGCGGCTGCGCGGCCCTGAGGCCTGATACGCAGCTGGCGTTTTTTACCGCTGCCGTCCGAGCCGGGACGCGGCCCGCACGGCGCGCCGGCACAAGGCCCGCGCAACGCGTGAGGACCGCGCCCGGCGCTACGCTTGCCCGCCGCAACGCCGGGCGATTAATGCGATGCTTCGTACTCCGCGATGATCGTGGCCGGAATTCGGCCGCGTTCGCTCACCTTGTGCCCGCGCTGCTTGGCCCAAGCCCTGATCTCGGCACTACGCTCACGGCCGGGTCCAGTCCGGGCGCGGCCGCGCCGGGGGCGGCTGCCGCCGGTTCCCTTGCGCGCATGGTCGATGTACTGAGCGAAATCTTTGCGTAGCTTCACAGCGTTATCTGAACTCAAGTCGATCTCGTAGGCCGTGCCGTCGAGGCTGAACGCCACGGTCTCGGCCGCCTCACCGCCATCGAGATCGTCGACGAGCAGCACTTGCACCTTCTGTGCCATCGTTGCCAGCCTTTCTGCTGAGCTGGTTCTTTGGAGAGTTGATAAAACATATACCATAAGTCATGCGCATGCCAATTCGGGTAGCGCGGATTCGCAGGGATGAGTTCCAGATGAGCGAGTCTGGCGGCAATCTGGAAGTTGCCAGTAACGCTCCGTAATCGGGCTCGGATCCAGTGCTGCGGTCAATCGTGTCCAGAACCGTCCGCATCATCAGCGCGTCCACGTGAGCTGCTGCCAGCGCTATCAGGAATCGTGTCGTTGCCTGAAATATCGCCAGACGCGTGGCCATCGCGACGGGCTCGGGATCTGCCCATCTCATGACGCAGGAAGGCTGCGACCGCGATGAGGAATGCAGCGCACACGAGAAGAGGCGGCGTAAGCACCGCGACGTCCTTGAGCACCAGACCTCACCCCTTTCCGCTGCGTTCCGAGATCCCATCGTGATGTCACTGAGATGTCCGCCCAGATGCCCGCCTTGTCCAGCGGCAGACGCCCCGAGCGCAGTCCGCCAGCCTGCCGGGCGCGCCTGGGCGGGAACGGAACTCTTCCCTCATGGCATTCTGGCCGATCCACTCAGGTGGTCGGGACGTCAGCCCTCCGGCAGAGCCGGTCGCGCGTGGCGAAACTGGCTGCTGTGTCAGTGGCCCATGGGAAGATCAGACCCGGCCTCAGGCAGGCAGACAACCACGGGAGAGCGAGCCGCCGCCGCATGTTTTACGCCGATCTGCACATCCACTCAAGATTCTCCCGGGCCTGCAGCAGGGACTGCGACCTCGACCACCTCGCCTGGTGGGCGCTCCGCAAGGGGATAACCGTGGTCGGGACAGGCGACTTCACGCACCCTGGGTGGGCGGATGAGCTGAGGCGGTCGCTAGTTCCGGCCGAGCCCGGATTACTGCGGCTCGGCGAGGAGGCCGAGGAGAAGCTGGTGCGCACGTCACCGCCGAGTTGCGCTGGCCCGGTGCGGTTCATGCTTTCTGCCGAGATATCCACGATCTACCGGCGCGGCGAGCGAACCAGGAAAGTGCACCATCTTCTGTACGCGCCCACATTCGAGGCGGCTGATCGCATCACCCGCGAGCTATCGAAGATCGGCAACCTGGCCTCCGATGGCCGCCCGATTCTCGGCCTGGACTCGCGGCATCTGCTCGAGATCACGCTCGACGCCGGGCCAGGCTGCTACCTCGTTCCCGCGCACGCTTGGACGCCCTGGTTTGCGGTGCTGGGTTCCAAATCGGGCTTCGATCTCGTGGCCGAGTGCTACGGCGATCTCGCTGATCAGGTATTCGCGATCGAGACCGGGCTGTCCTCGGATCCGCCGATGAACTGGAGGTGCTCGTCACTCGACAGCTATCGCCTGGTGAGCAACTCGGACGCGCATTCACCGCCGATGCTCGGTCGCGAGGCCACGACGTTCGACGTCAGCCTCGATTACTTCGCTATGGCAGACGCCCTGCGAACCGGTGACGGCCTCGCTGGCACGATCGAGTTCTTCCCCGAGGAAGGGAAGTACCACCTCGACGGTCACAGGAAATGCGGAGTGCGGTTTGAGCCGGCGCAGAGCAAGGAGCACAAAGGCACATGCCCCCAGTGCGGCAAGGCGCTCACGATCGGGGTACTGCACCGGGTCGCGGAGCTTACCGACCGCCCAGAGGGCTACCGGCCGCCCGGCGCCGCCGGGTTCACCAATCTGGTGCAGCTGCCGCAGGTGGTCGGCGAGATCATTTCCACCGGACCGAAAAGCAAGAAGGTCAGCGCCGAGGTCAGCCGGCTCGTGGCCGCGCTCGGTCCAGAGCTGGGCATCCTGACCGGGGCCGACATCAGCGATCTGCGCCGCGTCGGCGGCAGCGTGCTGGCTGAGGCGGTCGCCCGGCTGCGCCGGGGCGAGGTGCGGCGCGAGGCCGGATATGACGGCGAGTACGGGGTGGTTGCCCTGTTCGGCCCGGGAGAGCTGACCCGGGCCGATGCGCTCTTCAGCATCAGCAGTCCCGGTCCAGCCAACGGAACGTTCTCCGGCACCGCGGGTCGCGCGAACGGCGACGCTTCAGGGCACTCAGAACGATCGCTAGCCGGGGCCCGTGGCCACAGCAATGGTGCCGTGGCAGCGCGCCCCCAGGGCTTGCCGTCCGGGGGGCTCGACCCGGACCAGCAAGCGGCCGCAGCCGCGGAGAGCCCGCTGATGATCATCGCCGGACCAGGAACCGGCAAGACCCGCACGCTGACCCACCGGATCGCCAGCCAGGTCACCAGGGACCCGGCGCGCTCCGGCCTGGCGATCACCTTTACCCGGCGCGCCGCCGCCGAAATGCGGGCCCGGCTGGATGCGCTGCTGCCGGCGGGCGCGGAGGCGGACATCACCGTCACGACCTTCCACGGGCTGGGCCTGACGATCCTGCGCGAGCACCACAAGCAGGCGGGTCTGCCAGCGGACTTCCTCGTAGCTGACGACCAGGCGCGGCGTGATGTCGCGGCAGAGGTCACCGGGTCACCGCGAGAGGGCAGCAGGCTGATCGCCGAAGCGGCGGGTGACCCGGCCGCGCGGGAACAGCTCGTGGGCGCGCTGACCGCCCGCGGCCTTGTGGACTTCGACGGCCTCGTCGAGCAGTCCGCTGCACTTCTCGCCGCCCAGCCCACGATAACGACCGCGCTGCGCGAACGCTGGCCAGTGATCAGCGTGGACGAGTACCAGGACGCCGACGCGGCCCAGCACCAGCTGCTGCGGCTGCTCGCCGGGAACGGCCAGGGCCTGACCGTCATCGGGGATCCGGATCAGGCGATCTACGGGTTCCGCGGCTCCGACGTCAGTCTCTTCCTCCGCTTCTGCAGCGACTATCCCGGAGCAACGGTCCGGCAGCTCACCCGGAATTACCGGTCCAGTCCGCCTCTGGTCACCGCCGCTGTGCAGGCCGTTGCGCCATCCTCGCTCGTCCCCGGACGGATCCTGCGGCCAGCTCCGGGCGGCTTAGCCGCGGCGGCACCGATCGGCTTCCATGAGGCATCCGATGAGCGCGCCGAGGCAGCCTGGATCGCGCGGGAAGTAGAGCGCCTGCTCGGCGGGGGGTCCTTCCACTCACTAGACACAGGCCGCGCCGGGCCGCACGGCCATGAGGGCCTGAGCCTTTCCGACGTCGCTGTGCTGTACAGAACCGACGTGCAGGCCGAGCCGCTCGGCCAGGCGCTGACACGCGCCGGGCTGCAATTCCAGAAGAGCTCGCACGACCTGCTCGAGCGCCGGACCGGGGTCCGCCAGATCGTCGCCGAGATGCGCCTGGCTGACAGTGCCTCGGCCGGCGGCACGGACAGCCGGGCCACGAGAGCGGGAAGCGCTGACGGCACCGGCACGGCGAGCGCGGACGGCAGCGCCGTCGCCGAGCGGCTGCGTCGCGCGACGGCGACATTAGTGGCCCGGACGGGCAAGCACGGCACTCCCGGCTCCGGCGAGCCCGCGGCAGCCGTGGACGTTCGGGCCGCGGGCGAACTGCTCGCTCCGCTCGCCCGGCGCTGCGGCGACGACCTGGAGCGGTTCCTCACCGAGATCTCGCTCGGGGCCCAGGTCGACGCCCTCGACCCGCGCGCCGACGCCGTGACGCTGCTGACCCTGCACGCAGCCAAGGGCCTGGAGTTCGAGGTGGTGTTCCTGGCCGGCTGTGAGAAGGAGCTGCTGCCGCTGCGGATGCCCGGCCGCGGGCCGCTGACCAGCGCTGAGCTCGCCGAGGAGCGACGGCTGCTGTTCGTCGGCATGACCAGGGCCCGGGCACGGCTGTTCCTGACCTGCGCGGCCTCCCGCGCGTGGCACGGCGGCAGCCGCGACACCGGCCCCTCGCCTTTCCTTGCCGCGATCGACCCCGCACTCCTCGACCGCTCCCGGGCATCAGCCAAGGCCGCCCGCCCCGCCAGCAAGCAGCTCAGGCTGCTCTAGCGAGTGAGGCGAAGGGGCGCGCCGTTGTCCTGTACTGAGGAGGGAGGGGAGCCGCAGGCGACCCGAGCGACGAGGGAAGGACGACGGGTTCAGCACCCCGGAGCCGAGCGAATCACAGGCGCAGCAGCATCCGGGTGTTGCCGAGGGTGTTCGGCTTTACCCGGTCCAGGTCAAGGAACTCGGCGACACCCTCGTCGTAGGAGCGAAGCAGCTCGGCGTAGACCTCAGGAGTGGCCGCGTCCCCGCTGATCTCCTCGAACCCGAGCCGCCCGAAGAACTTCACAGCGAACGTGAGCACGAACACGCGGCTCACCCCCACCTCGCGGGCCCTGGCGAGTAGCGTCTCAACGATGAGGTACCCGGCCCCCTCGCCCCGGTAGTTCTGGTTCACGGCGATCGTGCGGATCTCGGCCAGGTCTTCCCACATCACGTGCAGCGCGCCACAGCCGATTACCCGCGCGCCGCCGGCTAGCTCCGCGACCACGAATTCCTGAATGTCCTCGTAGAGGGTGACAGTGGCCTTGTCCAGCAACCGCCCAGACGCGACATTGGCGTCGACGAGCCCGCGGATCGCGCGGACATCACCGGTCCGGGCCGGCCTGACCGTGTAATCCATCCACTGTGCCTTCTCGTGAGGGGGCCTTCTTCCCCGGGCCTTCTTCTTAGGCTGCTGTCATCCCACGCCGCAGGAACCGCAGGCATACCCGGGAGGAACTCCGGGAATCATCGTAATCGGAACATGCCTGCGCTCATTCCGCAGCCGGCACAGCGTTACCGAATAAGTACACCTTGCTTCACCTCGGGCTGACGGATGTCCCTTGGGGGGGTGCATTGACACACGCCCCACGCGCAAGAATTTGGGCGTTTCCTATGTGCACCATGTCCCACCTGGATTAACCTGCATCGCTGTCACCCTGTTGCGGCGCGCCCCGCCGTGCCGCAACGACCCGCCGAGTTCCCGGGATGCGGAATGGCGTTCCGGGAGAGCCGGGGATGCATAAACCCCCGGGGTAAATCGGTCGGCTGCGGCCGTTTCGGCTGTAGCCCGCCGTAGGGCTTCTGTGGTCCTGGCCCGTTGTGGACCCGGCTGGCGGCGTAGGAGAGGAGACCGCACGTGAAGTTCTTGCCGCACGGCAAGTCAGGCATGACCGATTCACGGGGGAATCGTTCCAGCCTCAGGCGACCTGGGGCCTGGGGCCGCGCGGCAGCTCTGGCGGCTGCCGCGTCGGTGGTAGCGATCGTGGCGCCAGGCGGCGCCGCCAGCGCCCGGACCACCGGGACGCCGACCGGCTTGTCCGCCACCGTCGCCCAGGCGAACGCCTTGTCCAACCAGATCGACACCCTGGGCCAGCAGTACGACGCCCTCCAGATCGAGCTTCAGCAGGCGCAGGCTGAGGCCGGGGCCGCCCGGCTGACAGCAGCGCGCGATCAGCAGGCACTCAAGACCGGGCGCATCGCAGTAAGCCAGATCGCTGCCGAGGGCTACATGAACGGCACCGTCAATCCGACGATCGAGATGCTGCAAAGTTCGAACCCGCAGGAGTTCCTCAACAGGTCGTCGATCATCCTGCAGCTCAGCTATGAGCAGACCAACACGGTCAACCTGCTGTCACGGGCCACCGCGGCAGCGGCCCGGGCCCAGCAGACGGCTACCCAGGAGCAAGCCCACGCAAAGGCGCTGTCCGGGCAGATGGCAGCGAAGGTCAGCCAGATCCAGGCCAAGGAGAACATCCTGAACAGCCAGGCGTACGCCCAGGCCCTGGCTATCTTCCAGCAGACAGGCAATTACCCGGCCGTCGCGATCACCGGCGAC
Source organism: uncultured Actinomycetota bacterium (assembly GCA_963815375.1). Lineage (GTDB taxonomy): Bacteria > Actinomycetota > Actinomycetes > Streptosporangiales > Streptosporangiaceae > JASHPR01. Next base: position 2,435,705 of record CAWFGX010000001.1, read on the forward strand.
TCGGTCGGCGCACAGGCGCTCAGGTGGGCCCTGACTCAGCTCGGCAAGCCGTACGTCTGGGGAGCGGCTGGCCCGGACGCCTACGACTGCTCGGGCCTGGTGATGTGGGCCTACGCCCACGTCGGGATCAGCCTGGCGCACTTCACCGGCGATCAGTGGACCGAGGGTGAGCACATCCCGACGAGCGAGCTCGCACCTGGCGACCTGCTGTTCTTCTTCAACCTGGGCCACGTCGGCATGTATATCGGCAACAACCTGATGGTGGACGCGCCGAGCGCCGGCCAGGTAGTGCAAGTCCAGCCGGTTCTCTGGGGCAGCTTCGACGGCGCGGTCCAAATCGTCGCCTAAGCGTCCCGCTGGTCCGGCCGTTCAGTCCGGCCGGACCAGCGGGAACAGGATCGTCTCCCGGATGCTGGCCCCGGTGAACATGATCAGCAGCCGGTCGGTGCCCATGCCCATGCCGCCGCTCGGCGGCATGCCAAACTCCAGCGCCCGCAGGAAGTCCTCGTCGAGCTGCATCGCCTCAGGGTCGCCGCCAGCAGCAAGCAGCGACTGCGCGGTGAGCCGGGCGCGCTCGGCCACTGGGTCGACAAGCTCGGAGTAGCCGGTGCCGATCTCGGCACCGAACGCAACGAGGTCCCACTTCTCCGCCAGCCTCGGGTCAGACCTGTGCTCACGAGTGAGCGGCGCGGTCTCTACCGGGAAGTCGCGGTAGAACGTGGGCTCGACCGTTCGGGCCTCCACTAGGTGCTCGTAGATCTCGAGCAGCACCTGGCCGCGGTTCCACTTCGGCTCGAGGTGGATGTCCGCCTTGTCTGCCAGCTGGCGCAGCGTCTGCTCGCTGGTGTCCGGGGTAATCTCCTCGCCCAGCGCGGCGGAGACCGCGTCGTGCACGGTCACCCATTGCCATTCGCCGCCGATGTCGTGCTCGGACCCGTCCGGCCGGCGCACGATCGTGTCACCGAGCGCCTCCCGCGCGGCTGCCTGGATCAGCTCCCTGGTCAGTGTTCCGATGGTCTCGTAGTTCCCGTAGGCCTCGTAGGCCTCCAGCATCGTGAACTCGGGGTTGTGGGTGGCGTCAGCGCCCTCGTTGCGGAAGATCCGGCCGATCTCGTAGACCTTCTCGATCCCGCCGACCACCAGGCGCTTCAGGTACAGCTCCAGCGCGATCCGCAGGTACAGCTCGATGTCGTAGGCGTTGCTGCGGGTGACGAATGGCCGGGCGTTCGCACCGCCGTGCAGCACCTGCAGCACCGGCGTTTCGGCCTCAAGGAAACCGCGCGCGTGCAACTCCTCGCGCAGCGACCTGGTCACGGCCGCCCGCATCTCCGCCATCCGCCGCGCGGCCGGGTTGATGATCAGGTCGACATAACGCTGCCGCACCCGGGCCTCGGGGTCGGTCAGCCCGGCCCGCTTCTCCGGCAGGGGACGCAGCGCCTTGGCCGTGATCGCGAACGAGTCGGCGAGCACCGACAGCTCCCCGGTGCGTGAGGAGATCACCTCACCCTCGGCGCCTATGTGATCGCCGAGGTCCACATCGCGCTTCCAGGCAGTCAGGGCGTCCTGTCCAGCGCGGTTCAGGGAGATCATGACCTGGATGTCGCCGGTGCCGTCCCTGATCGTGGCGAAGCAGAGCTTGCCACTGTTGCGCGACAGCATGACCCGCCCGGTGACGCCGACCCGGTCGCCGGTCGCCGTGTCCGGCTTCAGGTCCGGGTGGGCTGCGCGGACCTCGGCGATCGTCGCCGTCCGCGGGAACCCGACCGGGTACGGGTCGATGCCCGACCCGCGCATGCGATCGGCCTTGGCCAGCCGCACCTGCATCTGCTCGGGCAGGTCCGGCGAGGCGGGCGCTCGCGCCGGCGCCGGCTCTGCGCTGGCTACCTGAGTGCTCACGCGCTCGGTCGTCTGATCATCGTCCGTCACCTGCCCGAGGCTACCGGCCGTCCCCTTGCCACAGCGAAGCAGTTGCCCGACTGCCCGACGCCTCCAGCCGCCGCCACCACCACCAACCCCAATTTCGGACACCGGATCAGCTAGTTCCGACTTCCGGCACCACTTTTCGCATGGTTCCGGACGCACCAGAACCCCGCTTTCAATTACCGTGGACTCAAACCCACTCCCAGAGTGGGTCTTGGTCCACGATCATGAAAACGGCCAGTGCCACATCGGCCAGGACCGGGGGAAAGCGGCCAGGACCGGGGGAAAGCGGTCAGGCCGGGTCGCGGATTCCGCCGGTATTGCGCTCGTAGACCAGGCGCAGGCCGACCAGGGTCAGCCACGGCTCATACTCGTCGATCACTTCTACCTCGTCCATGACCAGCGGCGCGAGCCCGCCGGTGGCGATGACGGTCACCGAATCCGGGTCGCCAGGAGCGAGTTCGGCGGCCATCCGCCTGGCGATGCCCTCGACCTGCCCGGCGAACCCGAACGTGATCCCGGACTGCAGCGACTCGACGGTGTTCTTCCCGATGACGCGGGCCGGGCGGGTCAGCTCGACCTTGAGCAGCTGCGCGGCCCGGCGCGACAGCGCGTCCACCGAGATCTCGATGCCCGGCGCGAGCGCCCCCCCGACGAACTCGCCCCGCTCGCTGACCGCGTCGAAGTTCGTCGAGGTGCCGAAGTCGACCACGATCGCCGGGCCGCCGTACAGGTGCACGGCCGCGAGCGCGTTCATGATCCGGTCAGTGCCGACCTCCTTCGGGTTGTCGGTCCGCACCGGCACACCGGTCCTGATCCCGGGCTCCACAATGACCGCTGAGACGTCGGCGTAGTAGCGGCGGAACGTCTCTCGCATCTCGTGCAGTACCGACGGCACGGTCGAACACAGCGCGATGCCGTGGATGTCACCCTCCTTGACCGTCGCGCTCTGGCCGAGCAGCCCCCGCAGGGTCACCGCCAGCTCGTCCGCGGTCCTGATCGGGTCGGTGGCGATGCGCCAGTGCTCGACCACCTCCTCGCCGTCGAACACGCCAAGCACGGTGTTGGTGTTCCCGACGTCAATCGTCAGCAGCATGCCGCTACCTCCGCCTATCGTGCGGCCGGCCCGCTCAGGGTCAGCGGCGCGTTGTCGATAAGCCTGGTCGTCCCCACTCTGGCCGCGACCAGCAGCAGCGCCGGGCCGCGATGACCGTCGCCAGCGTCGGTGAACGTGGCCGCGTCCACCAGGGCCAGGTAGTCGCTCACCACCGGAGGGTCACCAGCAGCCGCCTCGTCCAGCACGGCGCTGGCTGCGGCGCGCACAGCGGCTGGCCCGGCTGCCGCTGCCCGTACGCCTGCGTCCAGTGCGCGCGGCAGCGCGAGTGCCGCCGACCGCTCAGCGGACGACAGGTAGGCATTCCGGCTGGAAACCGCCAGCCCATCAGGATCCCGAACGATGGCCACCCCCTCAACCCTGACACCAAGGTCCAGGTCGTCCGACATCTGCCTGACCAGGGCGAGCTGCTGAGCGTCTTTCTGGCCGAAGACCGCCACATCGGGACGCACGAGGCTGAACAGCTTCAGGACCACGGTCAGCACACCGGTGAAGAAGCCCGGCCGGAAGGCGCCCTCCAGCACCTCACCGACGGGACCGGGATCCACCCGGACCACAGGCTCGGCCGGGTACATCGCGGCCCGCTCCGGCGCGAACACCAGGTCGGCACCCTCCTGCGCGCAGATCGCAAGGTCGGCGTCCAGGGTCCGGGGGTAGCGGCCATAGTCCTCGTTCGGCCCGAACTGGAGCGGGTTCACGAACACCGAGACCACGACGCTCCCGCCAGGGCCGGAAGCCTGCTTGGCCCGGCGCAGCAGCGCCCGGTGTCCCCGGTGCAGGGCTCCCATGGTCGGCACCAGGACGACCGGGCTGACGAGCCCTGGGCGCGCCGCGGCAAGCTCCGCCCTGGTGCTGGCCAGGACCGGGGCCGTCACCGCGCTGCCCCGCCGAGCACACCGAGCAGGCGCTCCGCTTCTGACGCGTTCAGCGTCCCGGCGGACAGCGCCCGGCCGGCGGTGAGCCTCGCCAGTGCCAGGTACGCGGGCAGCACCTCCGGGGCGGCGCTGCGCAGCGCGCTGATGTGAGCGGCCACCGTCTCGGCGTCCCCGCGTGCGACCGGGCCGGTCAGAGCCGCGTCGCCGAGGCGGAGCGCGTTGTCGAGCGCCGCGAACAGCAGCGGGCCAAGCATGCGCCCAGGCTCAGCGACGCCTGCGGTCCGGAGCATGTCCGCGGACTGCACGACGAGCGTCACCAGATGGTTCGCCCCGCTGGCCAGCGCCGCGTGGTAGAGGTCACGGTTCTCCTCGGCGATGAACACCGGCTCGCCGCCCATCTCCACGACCAGCGCCTCGGCAACCGGGCGCAGCTGGTCCGGCGCGGTCACCCCAAAGCAGACCCCGGCCAGCCGGTCGATGTCGTCCGGGCGCCCGGTGAACGTCATCACTGGGTGCAGCGCTAGCGGCAGCGCCCCGGCGCGCACCGCCGGGTCGAGCACGGCGAGGCCATGACGGCCGCTGGCGTGCGCGAGCAGGCGGCCCTGCAGCGGTGCCCCGGTCGCCGCTAGCCCAGCGACCAGGCCGGGCAGGACGTCGTCAGGAACAGTGAGCAGCACGAGGTCGGCCGCGTCGGCCACCTCGTGAGGCTGCCGGATCGCGGCGCCGGGCAGGCGCGCGCGGATCCGCTGGACGGAGGCCTCGGACACGGCTGACGCCGCCACGACGTCATGACCGGCCCGCGCGAGCGCGGCCCCGAGCGCGGTTCCGGCCCGCCCCGCGCCAACGACACCGACCCGGAGCCGGGCTGGGTGCTCGCGTTCCCCGCGGCGTGCCGGGTCCTGATGCCGGCGCTGGCCGGGCTCCCCCCGCACGCTGTCGTAGGAAGTCATATGGTTCCAGTCCTCGCCGGGTACCGGACGGCGACGATCAGCATATCCGCGGGCCGTCACTGCTCCCGGTGGTCGTCGTCCCGGCCGTTCTTGGATGGCGCACGGCAGCAGTGTTCAAGGTACAGCGCCGCTACGACCAGGATGATTGCCGCGGCCAGGGTGATGCCGGCGGAAACCGCGTCGTGCCGGGCGACCGGCAGATTGGTGTAACGCAGCGTATAGATCAGGCCTCCGGCGGCCAGGCCAGCGAACACGGTCCCGCCAAGGGAGCTTGCCTTGGCCAGCGCCGCTGCCCTGGCCACGCCGATCGGCGCCAGTGGCTTGCCATCCACGCGGCCCTGGATCCTGGCCTTGAGGTTCCGGCCAGTAATCACCTCGGCCAGCGCGAGCAGCAGCAGAGCGGGCGCGGCGGTCCACGGCAGCTGCGGGGCCTGGGCGAAGCTGGCCCGGATGACCAGCCATGCCACCAGCGCGCAGGCAATGGCCACCGCGACCAGCGTGCGCGGACGGGTGGGAGTCATGGCGCGGGCCGGAGCCTTGCCTCGGGGCACGGCCGGATCGCGTCGGTGCCAACGGCAGTTAGCAGGTCCGCTACCCGGCCGCGGCCGGGTAGCACAGCGTCGGGATCCACGTCGTTCCAGGGAGCGAGCACGAACGCCCGCTCGTGCGCGTGCGGATGCGGCAGCGTGAGCTCCGGGTCGGAGTTCACCTGATCTCCGTAGACGATCAAGTCGACGTCGAGGGTCCGCGGCCCCCAGCGCTCAGCGCGGACCCGGCCCAGGGCGGCCTCGGCCGCCTGCCCGCGGGCCAGGACCGCGCGCGGGAGCAGCGATGTACGCGCCACCAGGACGGCGTTCAGGTAGTCCGGCTGGGCGGGCCCGCCGACGGGGTCGGTCTCGTAGACAGGCGAGACGGCTACGTCGTCCAGGCCCGGTTCGGCACACAGGGAGTCGACAGCGGCCTGCAGGTTAGCCATGCGATCGCCGAGGTTGCTGCCGAGCGACAGCACGACCTTCGCGGCGGGCGGGCTCACGTTCGGCCCCGGCGGATGGTGACCGTTACGTCCCCGAACGGGTGCGACATCGGCGCCTGCGGCTTGTGGACGGTGATCTCCACCTCGCGCACCATCGGGCTCGCGTACAGGCAGGCGGCTGCGATCCGGCTGGCCAGCGTCTCGATCAATGCCACCGGCTCGCCAGAGATGATGCTCGCGAGCTTGTTAGCAATGTAGGCGTAGTCGACCGTAAGGGTCAGGTCGTCGGCTGCCGCCGCAGGCCTGGTGTCCAGCCAGAGGACGGCGTCAACGACAAACTCCTGGCCGTACTGGCGCTCGTGATCGAAGACGCCGTGGTGGCCGAAGGCGCGCAGGCCTGCCACTGTGATCCGGTCAGAGCTCGCTGCTTCTGGCGACCGGCCTGCTCGCCTCCAGATCGGCTGGCTCATGTGCTCCTCGCTCCGAGCCACCGCGCGGCGACTCGCACGGCGTCCACGTTCGGCGCGACCGCGTGCACCCGTACGCACCAGGCTCCGGAGGCGGCGACCAGCGTGGACAGCGCGACTGTGGCATCATCCCGGAGCTCCACCGGGCGCGGCTCACCGGCGGCGTCAGCCAGCAGGCGGCCGAGGAAACTTTTGCGGGAGGTCCCGACGAGCAGGGGAAAGGGCTGCCCGCCGCCGAGGCAGGCGATCTCGCCGAGCCTGGTAAGGAGCTCCCAGTTGTGCCTGGGCAGCTTGGCGAACCCGATCCCGGGGTCGATGATGATCATGGACGGGTCCACACCGGCAGCGACAGCCGCGTCAACCCGCTGCCTGAGCTCGTCTCGGACCTCACGGACCACGTCGGTGTAGACGGCATGCTCCTGCATGTCACGGCTGTAGCCGCGCCAGTGCATGACGACGTAAGGCACACGTGCCGTGGCGACCAGCGCGGTCATCTGCGGGTCGGCCAGGCCGCCGCTGACGTCGTTGACCATGCGCGCACCGGCCTGGAGTGCCTTCTCCGCCACTGCGGCCCGCATGGTATCCACGCTGACAACGAGCCCGGCTGCACTGAGCTCGGAGATCACCGGACCGACCCGGCGCAGTTCCTCCTCCTGATCCACCCGCTCTGCACCCGGGCGGGTGGACTCGCCGCCGACGTCAATGATGTCGGCTCCCTCGGCTGCGAGCGCAAGGCCGTGCGAGACCGCGGCACTCGTCTCGAACCAGATTCCTCCGTCGGAGAACGAGTCCGGGGTGACGTTGATAACCCCCATCACCAGGCACCGGCGGGCGTCCGGGAGGCCAGTCAGCCCGGCGGGGTGCGCGCGCTCAGTTGCTGCCGCCGCGCACGCCTCACCCGCCATACGCGACAATCTACGGGCTATTCCGCGGCGCTAGACCGCCGGCGCTGTGCCGTCGCGACGACCTGGCCGAGCCCAAGCCGGCGCGCGAGCACTCGGGCCCGCCTGCGCAGCGCCACGGTAGGCCAGACGAGGAAAGCCTCGGCCTCAAGAGCGGCCAGGCCAATCCTGGGCATGTCCCTGGTCCCGGTATAGACGAAGAACCTCGGCACCCACTCAGGGCAGAACTTGGCGTTGAACTTGTACAGCGACTCGATCTGGAACCACCGGGACAGGAACAGCAGTATGCCGCGCCAGGCCCGGACCACCGGTCCGGCCCCGATCCGCTCGCCGCGTGCCAGCGCGGCCCGGAAGAACGCGAAGTTCAGCGACACCCGCTTGACCCCGAGGTCCGGGGCCTTCTTGATGGCCTCCACGATGAGGAAGTCGTTCAGGCCCGGCTGCACCGAGCGGTCGCGGCGCATCAGGTCGAGCGACAGCCCGTCAGATCCCCACGGCGCGAAATGCAGGATCGCGTGCAGGACGCCTGCCTGAGTAGCGGTGGCGACCACGCAGTCTCCGTCACCGGGGCCGCCGATGCGGCCCAGCGCCATGGAAAATCCCCGCTCGGTGGGGTTTCCGCGCCAGGAGTCAGCCTGGCGCACCATCTGCTCAATCTCGGCGTGCGGGATATCACCAACCCTGCGGACGTCGGCGGTGTATCCACTCTTGGCTACCCGCGTCACCATCTGCCTGACGTTCCGCATGCACCGGCCCTGCAGCGTGAAGTCAGCGACGTTGACTACTGCCTCGTCACCGAATTCCAGTGCCGAGAGGCCGCCCTCGCGGCACCAGACCTCGGCGCCTAGCTCGCTGCAGCCGAGCACAGCAGGCACCCAGGCGTGCCGCGCGGCCTCGTCAAGAAAGGCATGGATCGCGCCGGGCCAGGCCTCGGGATCGCCGATGGGGTCGCCGCTGGCCAGCATGACGCCGGACAGCGCCCGGTAGCCGATGCAGGCTTTCCCGGTGGGAGACCAGATGATGCTCTTGTCCCGGCGCAGGCTGAAGTAGCCGAGCGAGTCCCGCTCCCCCTCCTTCTGCAGCAGGTCCCGGATCCGGCTGGCGTCACGTTCGCCGAGCCTCCCCTTGCGCCGGGCCGGCCGCAGGAACAGGTAGCCGACGACGATCAGGGTGAACAGGCCGAGGGCACCGGTCAGGACCCCGAAGAAGTCACCGCGGGTCTCGGTCCTGAAGCTGACCGGGCCGTTGAAGCCGACCAGGCCGTAGACGGCCGACTGCAGCCGCTGCTCCGGCGTGTAGTTGGCCGCCAGGCCATGGACCAGCGACAGGTACGTCATGCCGATGACCACGTCGGCCACGGCGAGGCCGGCCAGCGCACCCACGGCGCGCCAGCGGGTCCTGGGGTCGCCGATCGCGTAGAACTCGCGCCGGTACAGCCACAGCACGACCAGCAGTACAGCGGCACCGGTTTCGGCTACCGCAGCATGAGTCCGGTCGTGCACCAGCGCGTGCAGGACGACCTGAGCGACCAGCAGCAGCATGACTCCCTGCCAGGCACGGTGCTTCCGCCGGCGCAGGGCATGCGACAGCATCAGCAGCAGGAGCCCAACGATGACGTCGGCTGTGCGGGTCAGCTGGGCCAGCAGGCCCGGGGCGAACTCGGTGAGCTTGTGCAGCCGGTACTGGGTGTAGAGCGCTGGCCTGGCACCCTCGACGATGTACACCAGCCCGATCAGCAGCGACAGCAGCGCGGCGACCACCGGCACCCATGCTCGCTGATTCCTGCGGTCCGGCGGCCGCGGAGCGGGCAGCCCGTGCCGTCCCTGGACGGCGACCTTCTCCGCGACAGCAAGAAGCCCGGGGCGAGACCGCGCGTCCGGCCCCATGCTTTCTGCCTCAGTGTTGCCGCTTGCAGGCGTGGGTCCTGCCTCGCGTTCTAGCCCAGGCTCGGACTCTGGTGCAGGCTCTGTCGGACCCGGCCCGTCGCGGTCAGTCATCTCAGACAAGTAGATCGACCCTCGGGACACGGGGCTCCAGGGTAGTCATCGCCAACACGGGATGCGGGCAAACCCGGTAACACAGGAGCCCACCTCCTGAGGGGTTACTGCTCCAGGATATAAGGCGATCGCGGCCAGTACTCTGTGCTTACTCTCAGCCATCTTTGAGACTTTCCGGGCACGTATGTGGTTCTCCTACCCCGGAAATTTTCAGCGATGCCCCAGCAGCAGGCTCATCGCTTCGGCGCGGGTCCGGTCAGAGTCCAGGAAGATTCCCCGGACAGCGGACGTCACGGTCTTGGCTCCCGGCTTGCGCACCCCGCGCATCGACATGCACAGGTGCTCGGCCTCAATGACAACGATGACACCCCGCGGCTCGAGCACGCCCATCAGCGCGTCGGCTATCTGGCTGGTCATCCGTTCCTGAACCTGAGGACGCCTGGCGTAGACATCTACCAGTCTGGCCAGCTTCGACAGGCCGGTGATCTGCCCCTTTTCGTTCGGGATATAGCCCACGTGGGCGAGCCCGAAAAACGGCGTCAGGTGGTGCTCGCAGGTGCTGTAGAGCTCGATGTCGCGGACGAGCACCATCTCTTCGTGGTCAGCGTCGAACAGCGTGGTGAGAACGTCTTCGGGCCGCTGCCGCATCCCGGCGAACTGCTCGGCGTAGGCCCGGGCTACCCGCGCTGGGGTCTCAACCAGCCCGTCACGGTCCGGATTCTCGCCAATGGCCAGCAGGATCTCGCGGACCGCGTGCTCGATGCGCGCCTGATCGACGCCCGCGGGACCGGACCCGTCGGACTGCTCTGACTGTTCCGTCACTGCGGCGCGCCGGGGGGCGAGGTCCCTGGCCCGCCGTCTTCCGGGCCGTGCGGAAGCCCGTAGCCGAGGCTGCCAGTACCACCCAGATCCCCGCTGCCGCCGAAGCCGAAGCCGCCAGAGCCACTGCCGCTGCCGTCAGCGCCGCCCGGGCCCAGTGCCTGCTGAGCGCCGTCGCCGCTGGAGCTCACCGCCTGCCCATTGCCCTGCTCAGACCGGTCCGTGCGGGTGAGGGCCAGCTCCTTGGGCGTCAGCACCGGCGGCCGGTCCGAGGGCACCCGCTTGCCATAGCCGGTGTAGGAGCCGCGCGTGGCCCGCGGGCGGACCGGACTGAAGATCTCCAGAACCTGGCGCGCCGCCAGGGTCTCGTGCTCCATGAGCTGCAGCACGAGGTTGTCGAGCACGTCGCGGTACTGGACCAGGATCTCCCAGGCCTCGTCGTGCGCTGACTCGATGAGGCGGCGAACCTCCTCGTCGATGGCAGAGGCGATCTCCTCGGAGTAGTCCCGGCTATGCGACATCTCGCGGCCGAGGAACGGCTCGCTGTCGCCCGAGCCGAACTTGCGGGCACCGAGCCGCTCGCTCATTCCGTACTCGGTGATCATGCCGCGGGCGATCTGGCTCGCCTTGTCGATGTCGTTGGCAGCGCCAGTGGTCGGCTCGTGGAAGACAAGCTCCTCGGCCGTGCGGCCGCCGAGCAGCATCGCGAGCTGGTCCATCATCTCGACGCGGCTGACCAGGAACTTGTCCTCCGCCGGGGCGGAGGCGGTGTACCCGAGAGCCCGGCCGCGCGGGATGATCGTGATCTTGTGCACCGGGTCGGCATTCGGCAGGGCGTGCCCCACCAGGGCGTGGCCGCCCTCGTGGTAGGCGATGATCTTCCGTTCCTTCTCCGACAGGAGCACACTCTTGCGCTTGGGGCCAGCCGTCACCCGGTCGATCGCCTCCTCGAGCGAGGCCATCGCGATCTGGGTCTGGTTCGCCCGCGCGGTGAGCAGCGCACCCTCGTTGATCACGTTAGCCAGGTCAGCCCCGGTGAAGCCGGGTGTCCGGCGGGCGATCAGGTCGAGCTCGACATCCGGGCCGAGCGGCTTGCCGCGCGCGTGCACCCGCAGGATGCCCTTGCGGCCAGCCAGGTCCGGCTGTGCCACCACGATCTGCCGGTCGAACCGGCCGGGGCGCAGCAGGGCCGGGTCGAGGATGTCCGGGCGGTTCGTCGCCGCGATCACGATGACCCCGCCCTTGGTGTCGAACCCGTCAAGCTCGACGAGCAGCTGGTTGAGGGTCTGCTCGCGCTCGTCATGGCCGCCGCCAAAGCCGGCCCCACGGTGGCGGCCCACCGCGTCGATCTCGTCCACGAACACGATCGCGGGCGCGTTCGCCTTCGCCTGCTCGAAGAGGTCACGGACCCGGGAGGCACCGACGCCGACGAACATCTCAACGAAGTCGGAACCCGAGATCGAGTAGAACGGGACCCCCGCCTCTCCGGCCACGGCGCGCGCCAGCAGCGTCTTGCCGGTGCCCGGCGGGCCGTACAGCAGCACGCCCTTGGGGATCTTCGCGCCAATGGCCTGGAACTTCCCGGGACTCTGCAGGAACTCCTTGATCTCCTGCAGTTCCTCGATGGCCTCATCGGCCCCGGCTACATCAGCGAAAGTCGTCTTCGGCGTGTCCTTGGTGATCAGTTTCGCCTTGGACTTGCCAAAGTTCATGACCCTGGAGCCGCCGCCCTGCATCTGGTTCATGAACAGGAAGAAGAGCACCAGGATCAGGACAAACGGCAGGTAACTGAGGATGTCGTCAAAGATCGAGCTGCCCTTGGGGGCCTGAACGCTGTAGCCCTCAGGAAGCTTGCCGGCCTTGTAGCTGGCCTGCAGGGTGTTAGCAAGCGTCTGGCCCTGGTTGCCGACCCAGGACGCCTGCAGCGTCTCTCCCTTGTCGGTGGTGATCTCGATCGTCTGGCTGGACTGGATCAGCGTGGCTTCCTTCACCTGACCGCTGTTGATCAGGCCGACCACCTGAGAGGTGTCGGCCGGCTTGTAGGTGGTGCCGCCACTGGCCCAGCGGATCAGGAAGAACAAGCAAAAGATCACGACAAGGACGACGATGAGCGGCCCGCGGAAGTAGCGCCTCACGTCCATCAGCTAGCGGCCTCGCCCGGGGGCGGGCCGACCCTCCTGACCAGCCTCACGATCCCGCCGACCCTCGGCGGGACTGGAATATGTCCCAGCGCCCATGCGCAGTTTCCTCTCTGCCCCGGACACCGCCGGACTGAGCGGCCTCGGTGCCGGTTTCGTACCACGTGCTTGTACCACGGGGCCCGCCTGATACACGGGGATATTCGACGGTACACCGCGTTGGCGGTTGCTGGCACGCCGGACGCTCCCTCGGCGGCAGCCACTCCGGCCTTCATAACCGGGTGAACGCATTTCACTGCTGTTTGTTTCCCGCTCAGGCCCGTGTTTCCTGGGTGAGCCGCCGCGTTGTTTCCGCCGCGCCGGCACCGGACTCTGCGCCGAGTCATTTCCGAGGCTAGCCGCCGGCGCCGACCGCTGGCTCAGCCGGCTGCGCCGGGGCTTCCCCTGAGCCGCGTTTTGGTGTGCCGGGAGCCTGGCCACCGTACACATGTGGTGCCAGGGTGCCGATGAACGGGAGGTTCCGGTAGCGCTCGGCGTAGTCGAGCCCGTAGCCGATCACAAAGGCATCGGCGATGTCGAAGCCGGTGTACGCCACGTCGACCTCGATCTGCGCCGCGCCCGGCTTCCGGAGCAGCGCGCAGACCCGCAGCGATGCCGGGCCGCGCGACTGAAGGTTGCGCATCAGCCAGGACAGGGTCAGGCCGGAATCGATGATGTCCTCCACGACCAGCACATGACGACCTGTGATGTCTGTGTCGAGGTCCTTAAGAATGCGCACAACGCCGGATGACTTGGTGCCTGAGCCGTAGGAGGAAACCGCCATCCAGTCCATCTTTACCGGCAGCCGGATTGCGCGGGCGAGGTCGGCCATCACCATCACGGCACCCTTGAGCACCCCCACCAGCAGGAGTTCGCGATCGGCGTAATCCGCGTCGATCTGAACGGCCAGTTCAGCGATGCGCTCCTGCAACTGCTCCGGCGTGATCAGCACGCCCTGCAGGTCCGCGCCCATGTCAGCCGCGTCCACTCGTCCCCTCCCAGCCCCCCTCGTCACCCGGGCCACCCGCGTCGCCCTGGTCACGCCGTTCACGGCGCAGCAGCAGCCTCCCATACCGGCGCAGACCGCGTACCCCGCCTGGCAAGTCGGTCCAGCGCTGCCCGTGCCATCCGGTCACCAGCGCGTCGAGCGCAGCCACATGCCGCGCAGTCAGCGCCCCTGGCGGGCAGCCCGCCGCGACAGCCGCGTCCCGGAGCACTCGCGACCGGATCGCCTCTGGCAAAGCGGCGACCGCATCGAGCGGCAGGCCAGGCTGGCCCGTCGCCATCCGTTCGGCAGCGATTTTGGCTTGAGAATCCAGGTAGTCAGCGTCAGCGCGGAGCTGGCGCGCGCTCCGTGCCAGCGCCTCCGCGACGCCCGGCCCGAGCTCGGCCTCCAGGGCTGGCATCAGCCGCTGCCGCACCCGGGCCCGGGCGAACGCCGGGTCGGCGTTCTGCGGGTCCTCCCACGCCTGGAGGCTCTGGGCTGCGCAGGCCGCCCGGGTCTGGGCGCGGCTGACCCCGAGCAGCGGGCGCAGGCAGCGGCCGCTGCGCTCGGGCATGCCGGACAGCGAGCGCGCCCCGGAACCGCGCGCCAGACCGAGCAGCACAGTCTCGGCCTGGTCATCGCTGGTGTGCCCGAGCAGAATCGCCGCGGCGCCGGTCTCGACGGCTGCTTGCTCCAGGGCCAGGTACCTGGCCACGCGGGCCGCCGCCTCCGGGCCCGGGTAGCCCGGCGTCCCGGCCACGGCGACCGCAGCGCCGATGCTCAGGACCGGGTCCAGGCCCAGCTTTTCCATCGCCGTGGCCGCCGACTGCGCCTGCGCGGCCGATCCTTGCTGCAGCCCGTGGTCGACAGTCACGCCGCCAGCACGCAGCACAAGCCGGGGCGCCTCGAACGCCAGCGCGGCCGCTAGCGCTAGCGAGTCGGCGCCGCCCGAGCACGCCGCGAGCACCAGGTCACCAGGCTCGAGACCACCGGGCTCACCGACACGGGCCGATAGGCACCGGCGCACAGCCAGGCGTACCTGCGCGACCGCGGGGTGCGGTCCGGCCATTGCTCGTCACTCCGGGCTGCCAGCTCAGCCGGTGCCGTCTCCGTTGCCAGCCGGCCCGAGGCTCGGCTGGCTGTCCACCCGGGCCAGCCAGGACAGCGGGCTGATGATCTCGTCCATGGTTGGCAGCGTCTCCGGCGAGGTCCACACCTTGTTGAACGTCGCCATGCCCGCTTCCTCCACGACCGTCTTGACGAAGCGCGACCCCTGCTCGTACTGCTTGTTCTTCAGGTCGATGCCGAGGATCCTGCGGATGGCCTGCTCGATCCGGCCGCCGCTGACCCGCCGCGCGGAGAACTTGGCCCGGATCTCGGCCACGGACGGCACGACGCTCGGGCCGACCGCGTCCATGACATAGTCCCCGTGGCCCTCGACCAGTGTCATCACCGCTGTCAGCCGGTCCAGGATCTCCCGCTGGCGCGGGCTCTGGATCGCCTCGATCAGGCTCTCGCCGTTGCCGCGGACAGCCCCGGCCACGGCGTCGGCCGCTGACCGCAGGCGGTCCAGGATCGACGCCGGGTCCAGGTCGGATGCCAGCAGGAACTCGGTCATCTGCTGCTGCACGTACGGGCGGAGCCAGCTCACCGAGGTGAACTGGGTCCGGTGCGTCTCCTCGTGCAGGCACACCCAGCGCCGGAAGTCGTGCGGGTCGACCTTGAGCTCGCGCTCCACCATGACGATGTTGGGAGCCACCAGTGTCAGCCGGCCAGCGGGCGCCTCGGCGGCCGCCGTCTGGGGCGCGGCCGGGTCAGGGGGCAGGAACAGCTCGTACTGGCCGAGGACCCGGCCTGCCAGGTAGGCGAGGATCAGGCCAGCCTGCATGCCAGTGACCCGCGAGCCGACCGCGGTGATCACCGACCCGGCCGGCGGGGCCGTCCCTCGCTGCTGCATGTGCTCGACCAGCGGGTCGAGCACCACCCGGAACCCGTCGACGTTCGCGCGGATCCAGCCGGGCCGGTCCACGACCGCGATCCGGCCGCCGTCGGGTGAGCCGGCCAGCCCAGTGACCTCGCGCACCGGCTCCTGGACCGCGGCGGCGAGCTTCCGCAACTCCGCGATCACCTTCCGGGCCTCGGGGAGGCTCACCGGGGGGCCAGGCCGGGCCCACCTCACACCTGTGGACGTGGCGACATTCCAGTCGATCATCTGTGCGCTGCTCACACCACCACCGTACGTTGCCGACCGCACACCTGGTGACGGGCGGGTAAACCACAGGCGCATAACGGCCGGGTCACTGGCACCCGCAGGCCGCTAGCGCGGTCGCCACGCGGGTCAGCTGGTCGGCTCCTGGGACGAGGCCGGCGGCGGGCACCTGGTCCGCCATGAACGCGAACGCGAACAGCTGCCCGTTCCGCGCGTACGCGATCCCGGCCAGCGCCACCACGGTCGACAGGTTGCCGGTCTTCGCCCGGACTACGCCGAGCGCTGGCTGCCCCAGGGCACCGAACACGCTGCCACCAGCGGCGAGGGTGCCGGAGAAACCGGCAACAGGCAGGCCGGTGATCACCGCGCGCAGGCCGGGCTCGCCGGACGCGCCGGCCAGCCGGATCAGCTGGACCAGGGTTCCGGGCGTGATCCGGTCCATCGGCGACAGCCCGCTGCCGTCGACCAGGCTGACGCCGCTGCCGAGGCCGAGCCGGGCGAGCACCGTGGTCACGGCCGCGGCCCCGCCAGCGAACGACGCGGGCTGCCCGGTGGCGATCGCGACCTGCCTGGCCAGGTTCTCGGCGATCACGTTGTTGCTCTCGGTGAGCATCTGACCGACGATCTGTGACAGCGGCGGTGACGAGACCGAGGCCAGCCTGGCGCTCCCGGCCGGGGCCTGCTGGGGCGCTGGCCCGCTGCTGACCGTGATCCCGTCACCGGTCAGGAACGACGCGAACGCGTGCGCGGCGTCCGCCGCCGGGGTCTCCGAGCGCTTGACTCCCTGGTTATCCACGTCATCCGGGAGGCCGCCAGCGGTCAGCCGGCCCTGGTCCACCTCCAGCGACTCGATCGGGGTGACGTTGCCCGTTGTGACGTAGCCCTGTGTCCAGCCCGGGGCCATCTCCGGCCCGGTGAACAGGGACGTGTCGTAGCCGAGCGTCACTGTCTGGATGCCCTTGGCCCGGAGTGCCTGCGCTGTCGCCGCGGCCAGCGACTCCAGCGACGCCGGCTGCGGGTAGTTGGACGCGGGGTAAGGGCTGGCGGACAGCGTCGGGTCGCCGCCGCCAGCCAGGATGATCGACGACGCGGTGGGGCCGGCGAGGACCCGCGTGGTGAGCGTTGCGCTGGGGCCGAGCACGTCGAGCGCGGCGACCGCGGTGGCCAGCTTCGCCGTGGAGGCCGGCGCGAATCCGGTCCCGGACTGCTGGGAGAACAGGACCTGCCCGGTGGAAAGGTCAGCGACCACCCCGCCGACGTGCGGGCCGAGAGCAGCCGAGCCGAGCAGGCCGGACAGTGCCGCGCTGACGCCCGCGCTGCTGGCAGCCTGCCCGGCCGCCGGGTCGCCCACCGGGCCGAGTACCGGGCCAGGGCGGGTAACGCGGCCGCTGGCCACCGACGCCGGCTGCCACAGCGCCAGGCGGCGCGGCAGCAGGTGAGCCACTGCGAGCGCGGCGATCAGCGTGAACGCGGTGAGCAGAACCAGCGACAGCCATGCTGCCCGCGGGAACCCGCTCCCTGTCGGCGTGCTCACGTTCACTCGCGGAATGCTAGATGTCGAAACGCGCTGCCGGAGCCGGACCCGGGTAGACATGTGGCGGCAGCGTCACACAACTGGGGCCGGGAGGGCACGACTGTGGAATTCGACGTGACCGTCGAGATACCCAAAGGGCAGCGTAACAAGTACGAGATGGATCACGAGACCGGCAGGATCCGGCTCGACAGGATGCTGTTCACGTCTACCCGATACCCCGCTGACTATGGGTTTATTGAGGGCACGCTGGCCGACGACGGCGACCCGCTCGACGCGCTCGTTCTGCTCGAGGAACCCACGTTCCCAGGCTGCCTGATCCGGTGCCGGGCAATCGGCATGTTCCGGATGCGGGACGAGAAGGGCAGGGACGACAAAGTCCTCACCGTGGCCGCTACCGACCCGCGGATGGCGCACCTGCGCGACATCGAGGATGTCCCGGAGTTCGATCGGCTGGAGATCAAGCATTTCTTCGAGGTCTACAAGGAGCTCGAGCCTGGGAAGCAAGTCGAGGCCGCCCGGTGGGTAGGCCGTGACGAGGCGCTCGCAGAGATCGAGTCCTGCGTCGCGCGCTTGGTCACCCATGAGCGACACTGAGTAAGTATTGCCTGGAGGCAGGCGAGGAGGTGCCGTGGAACACGCTGAGGCCATGCTCAGGCGGGCCCCGCTGTTCGAGGCCCTGGACGATGATGCGACGCGCGAGCTGCAGGCCGGGGCCGTCGAGGTCCGCCTTGGCCGGGGCGAGCGGCTGTTCGACGAAGGCGACGACGGAGACCGGCTGTATGTAGTGCTCGAGGGCAAGATCAAGCTCACCCGGGCGTCGGCGGACGGCCGGGAGAACCTGATCAGCGTGATGGGCCCGGGCGAGATGTTCGGCGAGCTGTCGCTGTTCGACCCGCGGCCCCGGACGATGAGCGCGTCAGCGATCACAGACGTCCGCCTCGCCGGGGTGGCCCATGACTACCTGCGGACCTGGCTGACCGGGCGGCCCGACGTGGGCATGCACCTGCTCGCCGCGCTGGCACGGCGGCTACGGCGCACCAACGAGGTCATGTCCGACCTGGTGTTCACTGACGTTCCCGGCCGGGTGGCCAAGGCACTGCTCGACCTGGCGGCCCGTTTCGGCACCCAGCGGGAGGACGGGCTGCAGGTCAACCACGACCTGACCCAGGAGGAGCTGGCCCAGCTCGTCGGCGCGTCCCGGGAGACCGTCAACAAGGCCCTCGCCGACTTCGTAGCGCGCGGCTGGATTCAGCTGCACCCGAAGTCAGTTCTGTTGATAGATCCAGAACGGATGCGACGGCGAGCCCGCTGACACGCTGAACTCACTCCGGCGCCGCAGCGCCAGGCGGCAGCTCACCCCGCTCGGCCAGGTAGGACAGCGTGGCCCGGACCGACCACTCGGCAAACGGCCACAGCGCCTGGCCCACGTCCGTGTACACGCGGGCCACGATGTCAGGCACCGCGGTGGCCCCCGCGTCGAGTGCGGCCGCCACCGCAGCCAGGCGTTCTGCTCGATGAGCGATGTAGTAGTCGAGCGTGGCCGCCGGATCGGCGAGCATCGGCCCGTGGCCGGGCAGTAGCGCCCGCAGTCCTGCCCTGTCGGCCAGGGCGCGCAGCCGGTCCAGTGAGCGGAGGTAGTCACTGAGGCTGCCGTCGTCCGCGATCACCGTGGTGCCGCGGCCGAGCACGGTGTCCCCGGTCAGCAGCGCGCCGTCCGCCTCCAGCAGCAGGCACACCGAGTCGCGGGTGTGGCCTGGCGTCTCGATCACGGTCAGCTCGCAGCCGCCGGCCAGCACTGTGTCTCCGGGCCCGAGCCCGTCGTCACCCTGTGCTAGTCCGGGGGGACGAGCCCCCAAAACCCCCCCGGGGCGCCGGTGCGCCCGGTCGACGGCCAGCACCGGGGCTCCGGTGAGCTCGGCGAGCCGCCGGGCCCCGGCCGAGTGGTCGGCGTGCCCGTGCGTGAGCACGATCCGCTCGATCCGCTGTCCCGCCTGCCCGGCCGCCGCGGTGATCCGGTCCAGGTGCCCGGCGTCGTCGGGACCGGGGTCCACCACTATCGCCGCCGCCGACCCAGGCTCCGCCACCAGCCAGGTGTTGGTGCCGTCGAGCGTCATCAGCGACGGGTTGGGCGCCAGGATGCAGCGTGCCCGGCTGGTCCCGGTTCCGTCGATAGGGGCCCGGGCGGTCACAGCGTTTCCGGTTCGCTCGCCTCCGGGGCGCTTTTGGGCGCGCGCCTCCGGCTCGCTCACAGGGGATAGTCCAGGCCGGGGGGGAGGGCCAGCCAGGCCACGCCGTCGGTCACGCTGATCTCCGGCTGCAGCGGCCGGACCACCCGTGGCGCGGTGACCGCGGCTGTCACGTCGCGGCAGGCTGCGAGCTCGGCCAGGGTCACTGCTGTCGGCGGCATCAGCATGATCTCTTTCTTGCGCCCCATGGCGATTGCGTCGGCCGGGCGGACCCAGGCCACGTCGTCCGCCTCGCCCCCGACGTCCCTGGTGCGCTGCTGCTCAGGCAGTGCAGCGACGAAGAACCTGGTGTCGTAGCGGCGTTCTTCGGCTTCTGGGGTTATCCAGCGCGACCAGGGCCGGAGCAGGTCGGACCGGAGCACGAGCCCGCGCTCGCGCAGAAGCCCGGCCAGGGACAGCGACCGGTCCAGCAGCGCCTGGCGGTCGGCCTCCCAGCTTTCGCCTGCCGTATCAGCCACCGCGCAGTCGGCTGCGGGCCCGGCCAGCAGCACGCCGGTCTCCTCGAAAGTCTCCCGGACTGCGGCGCACACTAGGGCGCGGGCCAGGTCTGGCGGCGCGTCGAGTACTTCCGCCCACTCGCTGGGCGCTGGTCCCTCCCACGCGACCTGCTGGTCGGCGTCGCGAGTGTCGACAGAACCGCCAGGGAAGACAAACGCTCCGGGCGCGAACGCCATCGAGGCCTTGCGGCGCAGCATGTAGACCTCGAGCCCCGCGGAACCGTCGCCGCGGGGCTGCCCGCCAGCCCCCGGACCTGCGCTCGTCGCTGGCCGCAGCAGCATGACCGTCGCCGCGTCACGGGGTGGTGCGGCGGGGCGCCTGCCCGCGAGGACTTCCAGGGCGCGCTCACCAGGCAGGCCGCCAAGCTGAATCCGGCCGTCACGCACTCAGTCCGCAACCTCTGCGACGAGCTCGACCTCAACCGGGGCATCCAGTGGCAGCACCGCCATCCCGACAGCGCTCCTGGCGTGCCGGCCAGCCTCGCCGAAGACGGCGATCAGCAGCTCGCTGGCGCCGTTGACCACCTGGGCCTGCTGGGTGAAGTCCGGTGCGCTCGCCACGAAGCCGGTCACCTTGACGATGCGACGGACAGCACTGAGCCCGCCGGTGACCGACGCGACAGCGGCCAGCGCGTTCAGCGCACAGGTCCGCGCGAGCGCACTGGCCTCGGCGACTCCGACGTCGGCGCCGACCTTGCCGGTTACCGTCAGCTCGCCGTTCACGACCGGCAGCTGGCCCGCCGTGTACACGTAGTTGCCGGTGCGAACCGCCGGCACGTAAGCAGCAACCGGCTTCGCCACGGTCGGCAGCGTCAGCCCGAGCGCAGCAAGCCGGTCGTCTGGCGAGTCGCCGTCGGCACTCACGTGCGCTCTCGTTTCATGTAGGCGACGAGCTGCTCGGGATTGGGCCCGGGGATGACCGCCACGAGCTCCCACCCGTCCTCGCCCCAGTTATCCAGGATCTGCTTGGTCGCGTGTACCAGCAGCGGAACCGTCGCGTACTCCCACTTCGCCATAGCCGAAACCCTAGTGGGCAACCCGGCACGCCGGAACAGGTCTCCCTGGCCAGACGGCAGGATCCGCCCTGCGGGTGCGCCGCGACGAACGGACTGCCCCCGGCGGACCCCGCTGCCCGGGTGACGGCAAGACCGGCCGTCGTACCGTCCCGCTCAGCGTGATGGCAGGACTACCCAGCGGGAAGCCCGCCACCTGGCGAGGTGGCGGGCTTCCCCGGGAGTTGGCCTGCGTTCTCCCGGACTATCCAAGCTGGCGGTGGCTCAGTCGGTTTTGCCGGTCTGGCGCAGCTGCATCGTCGGCTGGTCCGGCACGTGTGCGGGAACGTCCGGTTCGTCCGCCGCCGCCCCGTCGGCTACAGCCGGGGCGTCAACGGCCGGGACGGCCGCGACGTCCTGAGGCAGCTCAGGGATTGCGGGGACTTCCGGGATCTCAAGCGACGCCCCGCTCTCGATCTCCGCCTCTTCCTTCTCAACGTCGTCGCCGCCGAAGTCGGCCAGCGAGCCGTGCTCGCCGCCGCTGCCCGGCTGCGCCGTGGGCGAGAATTTGTCGAAGAACCTGAGCAGCTCGACCGGGACCGGCATGACCAGGGTGCTGTTGCGTTCCGCCGCGACCTCGACGACCGTCTGAAGCAGCCGCAGCTGGAGGGCGGCGGGGTCGCGCGCCATGACGTTGGCCGCTGCGGCCAGGCGCTTGGACGCCTGGTACTCACCGTCGGCGGTGATGATCCGCGCGCGGCGCTCCCGCTCGGCTTCGGCCTGCCGTGACATCGACCGCTTCATGCCCTCGGGAAGCGAGACGTCCTTGATCTCCACCCGCTCGACCCGGATGCCCCACGGGCCCTCGGTGGGCTCGTCGATGATCCGGCGCAGCTCCCGGTTCACGGTCTCCCGCTCGGCGAGAAGCTGGTCCATCTCCGACTGGCCGATAATCGACCGGAGCGAGGTCTGCGCCTGCTGCGAGACCGCGAACATGTAGTTCTGGACGTTGATGGTCGCCTTAATCGGGTCGACCACGCGGAAGTAGACCACCGCGTCCACCCGGACGCTGACGTTGTCCCGGGTGATGCCTTCCTGGGCCGGAACCGCCATGGCGATGATCTGCATGTTGACTTTCTGCATCCGGTCGCCGATAGGCCGGATAATCGTCAGCCCCGGGCCGCGCGTGCCAGGCAGCACCCGTCCCCACCGATATATGATGCCCTGCTCATACTGCTGGACGATCTTGATCATGCGCCCGGCGCCAATGCTGCCCAGAAGCACAATCAGAATGATGAGGATCACTATGGCGGCAACCATCACCACCACCTCTTCTCCGGTCGGTCACGGTTACGCCAGTTGCTCCGCCTCCAGACTAGTAGCATTTCCCTCCGGTGGAAGAACCGTTGCCGCGCCGCGCCGCCGGCCTGCGCAGCCCCGGATCACAGTGCCCACGGATTACCAGGTAGGCGAGCGCGGATAGCCTCCAACACGT
Organism: uncultured Actinomycetota bacterium; assembly: GCA_963815375.1. GTDB lineage: Bacteria > Actinomycetota > Actinomycetes > Streptosporangiales > Streptosporangiaceae > JASHPR01. Next base: position 2,457,857 of record CAWFGX010000001.1, read on the forward strand.
GAGCACACGCGACACCGACTGGGACGGCGTGCGGATGCATGTCGTCACTGGGAAGGGCGGAACCGGCAAGACGACCGTTGCCAGCGCGCTCGCGCTGGCGCTGGCATCCGGCGGGAAGCGGGTGCTGCTGATCGAGGTTGAGGGCCGCCAGGGGATCGCCCAGGTCTTCGACTGCCCGCCACTCCCTTATGCGGAACGCAGGATCGCGGTGGCCCCGGCGACGGCGACCCAGCCGGGCGGCGAGGTATACGCGCTCGTGGCCGACCCGGAGTCAGCGCTGCTGGAGTACCTGGAGATGTTCTACAACCTCCGGCAGGCCGGCAAGGCGCTGACCAGGCTCGGCGTCATGGACTTCGTGACGACGATCGCGCCTGGGCTGCGCGACGTCCTGCTGACTGGCAAGGCGGCCGAGGCGGTCCGCCGGAAGTCTGCCGGCAGGCCCGTCTACGACGCGGTCGTCATGGATGCTCCGCCGACCGGCCGTATCGCCAGGTTCCTGAATGTCACGTCCGAAGTGTCCGGGCTGGCCCGGGTCGGCCCGATCCGCAATCACGCCGATACGGTGCAGAAAGTGATCCATTCCCCGGAAACGGCAGTTCATTTCGTGACGACGCTGGAGGAAATGCCCGTTCAGGAAACTCTGGACGGCATCGCTGAGCTGCGCGACGTGGCCGGGGGCGGCATACAGGTCGGCGGCATCATGGTCAACATGGTGCGTCCGGTGGAGCTGACGCCCGATCAGCTCAGCGCGGCAGTGGCCGGCTCGGCCGACGAGCACGAACTGGCGCTCGGCCTGAAGGCCGCCGGGATTGATGACAGCCTGCGCCTCGCGGCTGACCTGGCCGCCGAGCTGACCGAGCACGCTGTCATGGTCACCCGCGAGACATCGCAGCGGCACCGGCTCGCCGAGCCGGGCCAGCCACGCTACGACCTGCCGGTGATCTCCGATGGCATCGACCTCGCGGGGCTGTACCGGCTGGCGGCGGCGCTTCGCGAGCAGGGGGCCGCCTGATGACCGGGCCAGGAGGCCAGCGGCCCGGCCAGGCGGCCGCGCCGCCGCTGCTGGACGTCGACCGCCTGATCGACGACCGGCGGACCCGCGTGATCGTCTGCTGCGGGTCCGGGGGCGTCGGCAAGACCACGACGGCCGCGGCCGTGGGCCTGCGCGCTGCGGACCGCGGCAGGCATGTGGTCGTGATCACCGTGGACCCGGCACGCCGGATGGCTCAGTCGATGGGCCTGTCCTCGCTGGACAACACCCCGCGCCCGGTTCCGCTGCCGGACCGGGAGCCACGGGCAGTCCCGGGCGGGAGCCTGCACGCAATGATGCTGGACATGAAGCGGACCTTCGACGAGATCGTCGAAGCACACGCCGACCCGGACCGCGCGGCCCAGATTCTCGCCAACCCGTTCTACCAGTCGCTGTCATCCAGCTTCGCCGGCACGCAGGAGTACATGGCCATGGAGAAGCTCGGCCAGCTGCGCCGCGCCGACGAATGGGACCTGATCGTGGTGGACACCCCACCGAGCCGATCAGCACTGGATTTCCTGGATGCGCCCCAGCGGCTCGGCCGGTTCCTGGACGGCCGGCTGATCCGGATGCTCGTCGTTCCGGCGAAGGTCGGCGGGCGCGCGTACCTGAAGGTCCTTAACGCTGCGACCGGGGCGGTGACCGGCGTGCTGACCCGGGTTCTCGGCGCGCAGGTCCTCAGGGACGTTCAGACGTTCGTGTCCGCGCTTGACACGATGTTCGGTGGCTTCCGGGAGCGGGCGGAGTACACCTACCGCCTGCTGCGCGCGCCGGGGACGGCATTCCTGGTGATCGCCGCGCCCGAGCCCGACGCGCTGCGCGAGGCTTCGTATTTCGTAGAGCGGCTTGCCCAGGAGGGCATGCCGCTGGCGGGCCTGATCCTGAACAAGGTGCACCGCTCGCCCGCCGCGCGGCTGTCCGGCGCCCGAAGCCTGGCCGCCGCCGAGACTCTGCTGGGCGATAAGGGCCTGAGCGAGAGAGGAATGGGCGACGGGTCGTCAGCGTCTGCCGGACCACACGGGCTGGCGATCGCAGCCCTGCGGCTGCACGCTGAGCGGATGCAGCAGTCAGCGGCCGAGCGGCGCGTCGCGCAGCATTTCACGGCCGCGCACCCGCACGTACCTGTCGCCGAGATACCGGCTCAGCCTGATGACGTACACGACCTCATCGGCCTGCGGGTAGTCGGGGACAGCTTTGATCATGCGCCAGGATCCCGGGAAGCAATGCCCCAGGGCTAGCGACGGCACGGTGATTCTGGGGATCATCCCCCCAGAAGTACTGGATGAGAAGTGACGGCGCCACACATTGGGCGGCAGCCGGTCTGGTCAGCTCGCGACGAGTTCGTCTCCGGAGCGCTCGTACTGATTGCGCGCGCTCTCGAGAAGTTCACGCCACGAGATGACGTCCGGGCGGCGGCGCAGCAGTGCTCGCCGCTCACGCTCGGTCATGCCGCCCCAGACTCCGAACTCGATCCGGTTGTCGAGTGCGTCCGCGAGGCACTCGGTCCGGACGGGACACCCTCTGCAGATCAGTTTGGCCCGATTCTGTGCCGCGCCCTGAACGAAAAGTTCGTCAGGATCCGTTCCTTTGCACGCAGCACGCGCGGTCCAGTCCGTGATCCACATCTGGCCCACTCCTCCTGATCGTCACGCCCACGTGGGTCGTCACGCCGGATGGCGTTTGGTTACGGTCCAGGGCACATAGCGATCCCCGGGCCTCGCTATCGAAGGTTGCGGAAGAGTAACTTACGGAACTCCGGCGCGTCGCGCTAGACCCCGCCGGGCCCATTTCTAAAATAGCCCTCCTGAGCTATGCGGGCAGAGGCGACTAGTCCGGACGCTGTTCGCCGCTCTCGGAGACCAGCCAATCAGGCCAGGCGGACGCGATCGCGGAGGCAGTGTCGCACAGGCATGCCGTGCTACCAGCAGCTAGCCGCTAGATCCACTTTTCTTTCTCGCGTACGGTGATTACGAGAGCCAGCGTAACCTGATTGGGTGCTGAACTCTGGACGCCGCACCGGGCTGTTCGCCATGAGCGCCGTAGCCTGGCTCGCGGTTGTAGCTGTCGGCGCCGGGCTCCTCGTCGCAGCAGTGCTCGTACCTGTCGTCGGCGCTGCCGGGGTCGTGGTCCGCAACGCGGCCAACACTTTCAACACGATGTCGGTGCCCAGCCTCGGCCAGGTGCCCTCACGGTCGGAGATCCTTGACTCCGACGGCAACCTCATCGCGTACTACTACCCGAACGACATCTACCGGGTGCCGGTCAACTACGACCAGATAGCGCCGATGATGCGGAACGCGATCGTCGCGATCGAGGATTCCCGGTTCTACCTGCACGGGGCGTTCGATCTGCGCGGCACCGTCCGCGCCCTGACCAACGACCTGAGCGGTAACGCGACCCAGGGCGGCTCCACGCTTGCGCAGCAGTACGTCAAGAACGCGCTCATCCTGACCGCGACCACCAAGGCGCAGCAGGACGCAGCGGCTGCGGAGACGAGCACACGTAAGATCCGCGAGCTGCGCATGGCTGCCGATGTCGAGCACGAGATGACCAAGCAGCAGCTTCTGGCCGCTTACCTGAACGTCGCGTTCTTCAACAACAACGCCTACGGCATCCAGGTGGCGGCGGAACGCTACTTCAGCACCAGCGCGGCCGACCTGACCCTGCCGCAGGCAGCGATGCTGGCCGGGCTGGTGGAGAACCCAACGCAGTTTGACCCGCTCACCGACTCCAAGGACGCGATCGCGCGGCGCAACGTCGTGCTCTCCCGCATGGCCCAGCTCGGCTACATCACGAACGCGCAAGCTACTGCCGCCGAGAAGCTGCCGCTGGGGCTTAACCCGTCCACGATTCCGGTGGAACAGGGATGCAACGGTGCCTCCTCTTCGGACGAGGTGTTCTTCTGCCAGTACGTGATGGCCGTCATGCTGAAAGACCCGGCGTACGCCAAGGCCTACACGGCGATGAACAGCACCGGCGGCCTGAAGATCGAAACAACGCTGGACCCGATGGACCAGACCGCGGCGCAGAACGCGGTGAGCTGGGTGCAGCCAGCGGGCGACGCCACCAACAACCCCGGCGGGAACGTGGACACCGAGGTAATGGTCACGCCGGGCACCGGTTACATACGGGCGATCGCCGTGAACTACCCCTACGGCACCGGGCCCGGGCAGACCAACATTGACTACGCGGTACAGAGCCAGTACGGCGGCGGCGTCGGTGTCCAGACGGGCTCGTCGAGCAAGATCTTCACGCTGGTCACAGCTCTGAAGGAAGGTGTCCCGTTCGGGTACAGCCAGGCGATCGTCTCGCCGACCACCATCAACGGGTACCAGAGCTGCCAGGGCAACCCCACGGCCCCGTTCCAGGTCGCAAACGCGGAAGGCGCCGGCAAGGGCACGTTCACGCTGTACAACGGGACCACGCAGTCGATCAACGTGTTCTACGCCCACCTGGAGCAGAAGGTGGGCTTGTGCAACGTGGTCCAGACCGCGGCCAGCATGGGCCTGACCTACGCCAACGGCGTGTCGCTGCTCAAGTCGGATCCCGCGCTCGGCCAGGGCGTCTCGGCTGACAACATCCCGTCGTTCACGCTGGGCGCCGTGCCGGTCTCGCCGCTCGGCATGGCCGACGCGTACGCGACCGTGGCCGCGCGCGGCATCTACTGCTCTCCGATCCCGATCGTCCAGATCACCAGCAGCAGCGGAGCCCAGCTGCCAGTGGAGTCCGCTGGCTGTCACCGGGTGCTGTCCTCAGACGTCGCCGATGCTGCGAACTTCGTTCTTCAGGGCGTTCTCACCGCTCAGGGCGCTACCGCGGACAACCGTACGCTGGGCGTCCCCGCAGCCGGCAAGACCGGTACCGCTAACGGGGGCTTCTACGCAGCGTTCGCCGGGTACACGCCGCGGCTAGTCGGGTACGTGTCGGTCTTCAATCCGAATCACCCCACCACCACGGGCGCGATGCTCGGGCAGAATGCCTGCTACCGGGAGAACGCTGCCAACGGCGGAATCTTGACCTGTCCCGGACAGATGTTCGGCGACAACGCCCCGGGCGCGACCTGGCAGATGAGCTTCCTGCACGCTGACCTGGGTGCCCCGGCCGCCGGCTTCGTCGGGGTACCCGGGAACAGCCCGTTCATGTCAATGGGCAACGGCTTCAACTCGCCGCCGAATCCCAAGAAGCCGGGTAAGGGTCCCAACCCCCAGCCGACGCCGACCTTCACGTTCCCGCCGCTGCCCGGTGGCGGCGGAGGCGGAGGCGGCGGAGGCGGCGGCCCGCCAACCGGCTAAGGCGGCGCCCGGCCCCAGTCCCGGACCCGCGCTCGGCTGGCTAATCCCGCGCCATCGGCCGCGGCCGACAGCCCCCGTCGCACCGACCGGCCAGGCCCGGCTTGGCTTGGCCCGGCTTGGCTTGGCTTGGCCCGCTTGGCTTGGCCCGGCTTGGCCCGCTCCCGGCTGAGCCTGCCTGTGCCCGGCGGACCTCGGCTCAGCCCGCCAGCACCCGGCGGACCTCGGCTCAGCCCGCCGCCTCGGCTCAGCCCGCCTGTGCCCGGCGGACCTCGGCTCAGCCCGCCTGTGCCCGGCGGACCTCGGCTCAGCCCGCCAGCACCCGGCGGACCTCGGCCGCCACCCGGCCGCCCTCGGCCCGGCCGGCGACGCGCGGCGTGACTACCTTCATGACCTGGCCCAATGCGGACATGCCCGAGGCCCCGGTCTCCCTGATCGCCTCGGCCACGATCGCGGTCAGCTCGGCATCGTCGAGCTGTGCTGGAAGGTACGCGGCGAGAACCTCACCCTCGGCACGCTCAGAGGCTGCCTGCTCGGCGCGCCCCGCGCCTTCGAACGCCTCTGCCGCCTCCCGGCGCCGCTTCGCCTCCCTGGTGAGCACCTTGACCACTTCGTCGTCGGTGAGGTCGCGGGACGTTTTTCCTGCCACCTCCTCGTTGGTGACAGAAGTCAGGGCCATACGCAGCGTCCGCGTCCGCACCTCGTCGCGCGCCTTCATCGCAGCGGTGAGGTCGGCGCGAAGCCGCTTTTTCAGCTCAGCCATAGAAACATCCTGCCGTATTTGCGCCGTCGCCATCGTGCGCTAACCCACCCGCACCCCGTCCCCGGCTTAGCGCCACGCGGAACAGCATGGCTGGACCATCACTGTTGCCCCGCACCGGCTCCAACAGCATGGCTGGACCATCACTGTTGCCCGGCACCGGCTCCAGCAGCATGGCTGGACCATCACTGTTGCCCGGCACCGGCTCCAGCAGCATGGCTGGACCATCACTGTTGCCTGGACCACGTGGTTGGACCATCACTGTCGCTCGGGGTACGGCCCGTCGCGCCGAGAGCTGGGATGGCGCGCAGCTCGCCACGGTTGTCGGACCCTCGTGCGAAGCTCCGAGCATGGAGCACGGATCTAGTGCCAACGGGGCCGCCCTCGACGGGCTGCTGACGACCCAGCACCGTGTCGTCGCTCGGTCCCAGGCGTTAGCCGCGGGCATGACCGAAGCGGCCCTGCGGCATCGAATACGGGACGGCGGACCATGGCAGGTCCTGCTGCCAGGTGTCTACCTGGCTGTAACAGGAACCAGCACCGTCGCCCAGCGTCACGTGGCAGCGGTCTTGTACGCGGGCCCCGCGAGCGTAGTCACGGGCGCCGCGGCGCTGCGGCGCTACGGGATCAGGACACCAGCCACGGGCTTCATTGACGTGCTGGTTCCAGTTCAGCGTCGACGTAGCGACAGCGGCTTCGTCCGGCTGCACAGGACCGCGCGGATGCCTTCCCCGGTCATGACCGACGGAGCGGTGCGCTACGCTCCGTCCGCTCGGGCAGTGGCGGACGCCACGCGCTTGTTAACAAGCCTCCGTGACGTCCGGGCGGTCATAGCTGATGCGGTCCAGCGGGGTAAGTGCTTGCCCGAGAGGCTGGCTGACGAACTCAACCAAGGGCCCGTGCGGAGATCCGCCCGACTGCGCCTAGTGCTGGGCGAGATCGCGGACGGAATCCGCTCGACAGCCGAGGCCGACCTAAAAGACCTGATAAAGCGGTCGCGCCTGCCCGAGCCCTTGTTCAACGCGCGCCTCTTCGCTGGGGGCGCTTTTATCGGCGCACCAGACTGCTGGTGGCCTGATGCAGGGGTGGCCGCAGAGGTCGACTCGCGGGAGTGGCACCTCTCACCTGAGGACTGGGAGCGGACGATGAGCAGGCGGGCGAGGATGAGCTCGCACGGCATCATTGTGTTGCACTTCACGCCACACCAGATCCGGGCTCAGCCGCGGCAAGTGGCCGGGGACATCAGGTCTGCTCTCCAGGCGGCTGCTGGCCGGTCCCTGCCGATCACGGCGCTCCCAGCACGGTGACGTCGCTGGCGTACGCAGGGTTCCGGCGCGGCATATCAGGTCGAGGCGCATGGCACCATGTGTAGGTGCGACGACAAGCTCTCCTCGGGACGGCTGCGGCGATCGGTGCTGGTGTGTTTGGGTACGCGTCAGTCATCGAGCGCAACTGGTTCGCGCTGCGCCGCGTCGACGTTCCCGTGCTCCCCGCTGGAGCCAGGCCGCTGCGGATCCTGCACATCTCCGACGCGCACCTGACGCCCGGGCGCCACCGGCTGCTGTCGTGGATCCGGTCGCTGGACGCTCTGGAGCCCGACCTCGTGGTCAATACGGGCGACTCGATTGCCCATACAGAGTCCGTGCTGCCGTTCCTGGAGGCATTGGGGCCGCTGCTGGACCGCCCAGGCGTGTTCGTCTACGGGTCCAACGATCTGTACTCCCCGATGCCGAAGAACCCGACCCGGTACCTGTGGACCAGCTCGTCGGACGGCTACCGGCAGCGCACCCTGCCCGACCTGCCGTGGGCGGAACTCGGTGCGGGCATGGCGGCGGCTGGCTGGATGGACGCAAATAACAAGCACGGGCGGCTCAAGGCTGGTGACATGGACATCGAGGTGGCGGGCGTGCACGACCCGCACATCCGCCGGGACCGCTACGACCAGATTGCCCGGCCTGCCGACCCTGCCGCCGACCTGCACTTGGGCGTGCTGCACTCGCCGGAGCCCTCAGTGCTGGACCGGTTCGCCGCCGACGGCTATGACCTGATGCTGGCCGGGCATACCCACGGTGGACAGGTGTGCCTGCCGTGGTTCGGAACGCTGGTGACCAACTGCGGCATCGACCGCGCCCGGGCGAAGGGGCTGAGCCGGCATCCCGCTGGCGACCTCGGTGCTGACCCAGCGCGCCCCTTCCTCCACGTCTCGGCAGGCCTGGGCACCTCGCCGTGGGCGCCGTTCCGGTTCTGCTGCCGCCCTGAGGCCTCACTGCTGACACTGGTCGAGCGGCGGGCGGCACCGAATAGCTGAAAGCACCGGCCGGGATCGTCCGCTAGACTGCGGGGGCGGTCGCCGGGGTGTGGCGCAGCTTGGCAGCGCGCTTCGTTCGGGACGAAGAGGCCGCCGGTTCAAATCCGGCCACCCCGACCACAAAATGCGAGGTCAGGGCCAGCGTCCCCGAAAGGACTACGGCTCTGTCCGCGTCTTGCAGGGCTCGCTGGAGAAATCCTGGAGAAGATCTTGGGTGTGCGATCCCGGTAGATGCTTGACACCTGAGTTCCGGTTCCCGGGTGACAGTTTGCGGACGCGGTTCCGGTAGCTGCCTGACAGTAGTTCCGGTAGGTGGGCGACACTCCGTGCTGGTTCGCTGGTTTTGATCTTCATGTCCGCTTCGGTGCGATCAATCGGTGGTTGTGGTGGAGGGGAGCCGGGTGTGCTGGTGGAGCTGGGTGTCGTAGAGCAGCGGTACCGGGCGGTGCTGGAGGTCCTGGACGAGGGCGTGCCGGTGACGGTGGTCGCGTAGCCGGTATGGGGTGGCGCGGCAGACGGTGCATGAGTGGCTGCGCCGGTATGCGGATGAGGGCGGTCTGGCCGGGCTGGCGGACCGGTCGCCGAAGCCGGATTCGTGCCCGCATCAGATGCCTGTCGCGGTGGAGGCCCGGGTGGTGGCCCTGAGGCGGGAGCATCCGGGGTGGGGGCCGTCGCGGATCCGCTGGCAGCTGGAGCGTGAGGGCATCGTGCCGCTGCCGGGCCGGTCGAGCGTGTACCGGGCGCTGGTGCGCCATGGGCTGGTCGAGGCCGCAGAAGCGCAAGCGGCGGCGGGAGGACTACCGGCGGTGGGAGCGCGGGCGGGCGATGGAGCTGTGGCAGATGGACGTGGTGGGCCGGGTGTATCTGGCCGGTGGCGCTGGAGGTCAAGGTCGTGACCGGTATTGATGACCATTCCCGGTTCATCGTGTGTGCGAAGGTGGTGGTGCGGGCGACGGCGCGGCCGGTGTGCCAGGCGCTGACCGGGGCGCTGCGGCGCCACGGGGTGCCCGCGCAGATCCTGACCGACAACGGCAAGGTCTTCACCGGCCGGTTCGGCCGCGGGGCGGGGCCGGTGATGTTCGACCGGATCTGCGCTGATAACGGGATCCGGCATCTGCTGACCGCGCCGTACTCGCCGACCACCACCGGGAAGGTGGAGCGGCTGCACAAGACCATGCGGGCGGAGTTCTTCACGCGCCGGCGGACGGAACTTCGCCACCGTGCCTGAGCTGCAGGACGCGCTGGATAAGTGGGTGATGGAGTACAACACCGCCCGCCCGCATCAGTCCTGTGGCGGCCGCCCGCCCGCTGAGCGGTTTGCTCTGGCGGACCGGTCCGTCACCGCCGATCGACTCCGCTGTCGGTATCAGCGTCTGCCCGCGCCGCCGGCGCTGCCGCCAGGCGGCCCGGCGGGGGTGTCGCGGTGGGTGAACGCGCACGGCAAGATCTCCCTGGCCGGGTTCAGCTACCGGCCGGCGCGACGTATGCAGGCGAACCCGTCGAGGTGGTCGTGGCCGGCGGCCCGGCAGCCGCGGCGGCGGCGTACCCGCCGTAGCAGCCTCCGTACCCGCCGGCGGTACGCCCAGCCGGGTGCGGTCACAGCCGGCTCCCGGCCGCCGCGGGTACACCGTTGCCGGGTACACCGTCAGCGGCGGCGGGTACGGGGCGGGCCGGCCAGGTACGCGGCCAGCGAGGCCTGTACCTGCTGGGCGCGTTCCTGGCCGACGTGCAGCCGTGAGCGGATGGTGCGGATGCTCGGCGGCGCCCCGGCTGCCAGCTCAGCCCGGAACTGTTCGAGCAGGCCAGGCTCAGTCTCTCTGCCTGCGGGGCGGGCAGCAGACGTACCCGCCGCACCGTCACGGGACGGCGGCCGGGGTAGCGGCGTCAGGGGTACGGGTGCGCTGCCGGGTGCCACGGGTACGGGCCGGGCCGCAGCGCCGGGTACGGGTACGCCGCCGGTGCCGGGTGCACCCCGGGACAGGGGTACGGTGGCGGGCCCGGCGGACAGCAGGTGCGCGAGTGCGGCGCCGAACCCGAGCGAGACCACCGGCAGGCACGACACGAACACCACCACCGGCCACGGCGTCCGTGTCGCGTGCATCGCAGCGAGGATGTGGTAGACGGCCTGGCCGAGCATGCCCAGGATCAGCGCGCCGATGGCCGAGTTACGGCCGAACGACCGTGCTGTGGTGCCCTCTGATGAGCGCAGCCACGCGCCGAGGGCGTACGACCCGTAGGCCTCGATGCCGACCGGCAGAGTGATCGCCGTGTTCAGCTGGAAGCCGGGCACGATGCCGGGCAGCGGGTGGATCGGGCCGAAGCCGCACAGGCCGCCCAGCCCCACCCACCCCGACCACACCGCGACCGCAGCCGGGGCCCCGATCAGGAACAGCGGCCAGCGGGGCATGCCACGCACGGCCCTGGCGGCCCGGTCTGGGTTGGTGCTCATGATGTATATGCCTTCCTGATCCGGTGTCCTGACGTGGGTGGCGACCGGGCTGGCGCTCTGCGCTGCCGGCTATCGGCTCGCCCCATTGAGATGGCGCGTTCTGGTGCTCCGTGCGCGGCGCGAGCCGCCGCAGCTGGGCGGCTGGCCGGTTACCGCCGGTGTCCTTGCCGCCCGCCACGGGTTCCGCGCCGGGCGCGCGGGGCGGGTACTGGCTGGGCGGGCCGGTAGCCGCCGTGGCCGATGACCGGGCACAGCGGCTCCCCGTCCTGCTGGGACCACTGCGGCCGGGCCAGCCCGTGGGCCTGCCACGGCACAGATGAGCGCGGTGGGCGGCGCACGGCTGGCTCGCCGCACACCGGGCACACCATCGCGGTCACCGGCAGTGTGCGGGCGGGCAGGTGACCCGGCCGCTGACCGACCCGGCTTGGACCAGCGGGGTGACCGCGGTGTCGGCGGTGACCCGCACATCCCCGGACACGGTGTGCGCCCCGACGCTGACCGGGGCGATGGTGTGCACGGTCACGTCGCCGCTGGTGGTCTGCGCGTCGACCGCGCCGGCGGCCCGGGTGACGGTGATGGCGCCCGAGACAGCCGTGGCCCCAGCCGGGGCGTCGTCACGAGGCAGGGTCAGGGTCCAGGTGTCCCTGGACAGCTCGGCGCGCGTGTCACGGGTGACGGCGGCCGGGCCGGTGACCGAGGCGGCAGCGCTGGTGATCTGCGGGCCGGTGATCGCCTCCAGGAACGCTGCACCGGCGTGCACGGCCAGCGTGACGGGGCCCGGGCGGGGAGCGGAGAAGGTCTTGGTGGTCATGGCAGATGTCTTCCTTGCACAAGGGGACGAAGGGTGTTGTGAGCGCGGCAGCAAGGCGCCAGATGAGGCAGGCGTGCTCGCGGCCGGGCCGGGTGGGCCAGCACTGGCGCGGGAGAATCCGCCGGGGGTCGGTACCCCTGGGCGGTCAGGTCAGCGGCTGCTTCCCGGGGGCAGCGCGCGGTCGCGGGAGCGGACGGGGCGCCATCCACGCCTCACGCAGGTCCTCGACGCTCGGAACGGTCATGGCTCCTCCGGAGCAATGTCGAGTGCCAGCGTCGTCGGAACCGGATGTGCCCGAGGTCACCACCGTCCTCATCACACTCCTCACCAGCCCGGAGTCGGACGTCCGAACGGCGGAGCCCGAAGTCGTTCGGAATCTCCCTGAGGTTGATCTTGACTTCTCGGCGGCTGCGGCCGCCCGGCGCACGACCTGTGGGCCTTCGAGCGGTTCCCTGGCTAGGCCCGGCTAACCCCGCAAGACTCAGGAGCCCGCGACCGTCAGCGGCTCGGTGTTGCGGGCGCGCTGTCGGCGATCGCGATGAGCTGCCGTGTGGTCAGCAGCTGCGGCTCGTCTGGGCCGTCTAGGCCCCCGACCACGATAAAGTCGGTCAGGCCGTTCTCCCGCCAGGTGATCACGTTACGGGTGGCGCACCCTGATTGCCCGCGGACCCGGATCGTGATCCAGCCGCCTGGCCCTGGGCCAGGCACCTGCGGGCTGCCCGCGCTCTGCGCGATTTCCAGGGGGTCCGCGCCGTGCGGCAGGCTATAGAACTGGTAAATGCCGGCGGGCTCCGAGCTACCCGCCCGTGGCCAGGTCACCGCCGGGGCAACGCCGGTCGGCGGGTAGCCGGCGGGCAGCGCAGTCGGCCGCAGCATGAGCCTTGCGCTGAGCCATGCGATCACCCCGCCGGTAGCTCCGTCCACCAGCTTCCGGCTTGCCAGCGGCTGGGCCAGCCTGATGTCCTGTGCTGGCACCAGACCCGCTTCGTTCATCCCGTTCTGGCACCCGCCAGGCTTTGTCACGGCCTGCAGGAACAGTGCGATCTTGGTGGTGCTCTGCCTGGCCACGGCGGTGACGGCAGCCACGCAGCCCCCCGACATGTAGGGTCCGACCAGGATCGTCTGGCCATCCGCGCTGACCACCGCAGTGCCGCCGTATCCCTGGTAGGACACGTGGCTGCTGGGTCCCTGATAGGAGACGTGGCTGCTGGTGGTTCCTGCGCACGCGCTGCAGCACCCCCCCAGCAGTCCCGCAAGCACCAAAGACGTCAGCCGAGGGCGTGATCGCCGGCGAACTTGTTCATATCGTCTTGGACGCGACATGAGCGGTCACGGGTTCCGCGGGTCGTGCCGGAATCTCTCGACCGCGTCGATGGCCTCCTCGTTGGCCAGGACGCCGATGTCGTAACCACCCCATGGGGTCCGCTCCGCCACCGGCAGGCTCGCCACCGGGTCGCGGAGGGTGCGGACCGGGCCGCCAGTCTCCAGCCACTCCACTGGATAGCAGGCGAGGATCTTCGTCTTCCAGACGAGGATCTGCCGAGGCTCGGACGGTGGCGAGCTGACGACGGGGAGGTCGCGCCAGCCGGGCCACGCATGGTCACCGCCGTGACCGGCCCACGGACAGCAGCCACCCCAGAAGCAAGATGGCCGCGGCCCAAGCGCCGGTCACGGCACCGGCGACGAGCAGGAACTGGGCAGCGTGGCCTGTCATGGGTTTCCTCCAGATGATCGGATGGGCGTTGCGGGCGGGCTGGCTGGCGTGCGGGGCAGCAGCCACGGGTCATCAGCCAGCGGCCCGCGGTGGACTGGGCGGGCGGGTTTGCCGGTGACCAGGCCGCTGCGCAGGGCGGTGTGCCCGGCGAGCAGGGCGGCGGTCATCACTCCGGCGGCTTGTTTCTGGGTGTCGGTGGTGCGGCTGCGTGACAGTGACCCGTCGGCGTTGGCCGGCAGCCAGGGGTGTGATGCCGCACAGCGGGCAGTGCCGCGAGGCGCGGCCCTGGCGTTTGAGCTGCCGCTCGCGCGCCCGGGTGCCGGGCCACATGCGGGCCAGCTCCCAGCTGATGCCCGCGGCCTTGACGACGGCTAACAGCCGGGCGCCGCGCCCGGCCTCATGCTCAGCCAGCCGGCGCTTCACGTTGACCGCCCAGTGCTGGACCTGCCGACAGTTCGTTCTGGCTGTCACTGGCGCTGGTCGTGCCTTGTGCGCAGGTCAGGTGGCAGGAAACCCGTGACAGCGTGTCGCTCGCAGATCCCTGAATCCCCGTCGGTATTCCGGTACAGTCCTCGGCAATTGCGAGCCGGGTTCGTGATTCCTGAAGCCGAGGTACTCTGTGGCGCTGGGAGTGGTCCGTGACCTGCGCTCCCCGCGGTCCCTGGGCGGGCCGGGCGAGGCCGAGGCCTACCAGGAGCACTTGATGGCCGAGTACGTGCTGGCCCGGCTGGCCCACGGCGTCGCCGACGGCACGATCCGCGGCGAGATCACCGCGCTCGAGCAGTTCCTGGAGCACGCGGGCGTGTTCGCGTGGGAGGTCGAGCCGGGGCACGCGGACCGGTTCTTGGGCCAGGCGCAGCGGCACCAGGCGCCCGAGACCCGGCGCGGCAAGGCGGGGGCGATCGACTTGTTCTTCCGGTTCCTGGAGGCCCGCTACCGGGGCGAGATCCATGAGCTGACCGGCCGGGTGGTCGCCTCGCCGATCGATGAGTGCAACCGGCCTCGTCACTCGGGTGACTTCCATGTCCGGGTCCCGCCGTCCCCGGAGGCGCTGGCGTCGTTCTTCTCGTCCTGGCGTGGTGAGCTGCCGACGGCGCGCAAGTGGCTGGCCGCCGCCCGGCACTACGCGATGGCCCGGCTGGCCGGGGAGGTCGGGTTGCGGCTGCGGGAGCTGTGCGGGCTGCGGCTGGAGGACCTGCACTTCGGCCATGGCCCGCTGGGAAAGATCCACGTGCGGCTGGGCAAGGGCTCGCGCGGCTCGGGACCCCGGGAGCGGATGGTGCCCATGCTGGGTGATGCCCGGCCGCTGCTGATCTGGTGGGTAACCGAGGTCCGCGGCGAGTTCCGCGACGACTGGGAGCTGCCCCGCGCCGTACTGTTCCCCTCCGAGCGCGGCGGGCCGATCGGCGGGGATACCTTCGCCGCCGCGCTGGGGCAAGCCGCGGCCCGGCACCTGCGCGGCCCGGTGACCAAGCTGACGCCGCATGTGCTGCGGCACGCATGCGCGTCGCGGCTGTATGGCGAGGGCATCGGCCTGGCCGCGATCCAGCAGCTCTTGGGTCACCGCTGGCTGTCCACCACAGTCCGCTACGTTCACGTCGCCGACGAGGCCATCGAACACGCCTACCAGCAGGCGGCTGAGCGGGCCGCCGCCCGGTTCAGGGAGGCCTGATATGGATTGGAACCTGCGGCTGGCCGCCGCCCAGCGCGGTATCTGGCGGTCCTCGGACCTGCGGCGGCTGCTCGCCGAAGCGGGCCTGGAGATCTCCGCCGGGAAGATGTCGCACCTGTGGTCGGGCCGGCCGATCTCGGTTCGCCTCGATGACCTAGACGTCATCTGCGCCGTGCTCGGCTGCGAGCCCGGTGACCTGCTGGTCCGCGATCCCGCGATCAGGCCAGCCAGCCGGGAGGCGCCCGCAACTGCCGCGGCAGCGGCCGCACCGGGGATCACGCCGTCACGCCGGGGCGGCCGGTCGCTGCCGCCGGTATGACCGCGAGTACCTGGCCGGTGGTCACCTGCATCGCGTGCGGGGCGACCGGGGCGGGGCACCCCAAGGCGGGGCTGTGCAGGCGCTGTTATGCCCGCGCCCAGCACCCGGTGCGGCCGTGTCCGGGCTGCGGGCAGACGCGCCGGCATCTGGCCGCGGGGCTGTGCGCCCGTTGTTACCGGCTGTCGCTGACCCGGCTGGTCACCTGCCCCGGCTGCGACCAGCAGCGGCCGGTCTACTTCGGTGACCGGTGCGAACGGTGCAAGCGGCGGGCGGCGGCCCGGGCGGGGTCTGCGCCGAGTGCGGCAAGCAGGTGGCGCGGCTGTGGGCCGGATGCTGCCGCGCCTGTCACGCCCGGCGATACCAGACCATCGGCGCCTGCCGCGACTGCGGAGACCTGACCCGGCTGACCAGCGGGCTGTGCAGCCCCTGCCGGCTGTTCCGTTGGAAGCACCCGCTGGGCACCTGCCCCTACTGTGGGCGCCAGCAGCCGATCGGGGCGGCCGGGGGCTGCCGGTCCTGCCAGGCCGCGCGCCGCGCCGCGCGGGTGGGCAACCGGGCGCGGCGCAAGCGGCGGTTCCGGTTCGATGCGGCCACCGGGGCGTGCGGCGACTGCGGGGAGGTGACCCGGCTGACCAGCGGGCTGTGCAAGGCCTGCCGCGTGTTCCGCTCGGGCCACCCGATCGGGCTGTGCCCCTACTGCGGGCGCCAGCAGCCGATCGGGGCGGCGGGGGGCTGCCGGTCCTGCCAGGCCGCGCGCCGCGCCGCCGGGGCCCTCCGCCCGCCGCAGCCAAAGCGCCGGCCCAGACCCGCGCTTACCCCCGCCGACCGGCAGCTGCTTGCGTCCTTGACCGGTTACGGGCAGGCTCGCGGCTGGGCGCCGGGCACCCTGGCACGCGCCCGGCGTGCGCTGGCCGTCGTGCTGACCAGCAGGCAGGAACTTGGCCCGCCGCCGTGGGACGCCGGGCACCTGCGGCGGTTCCTGACCAGCCGTCACCGGGTGGCGCTGCGGGTCGCCGAGTTCCTCACCGACGAGGGCCTGGCCCGCACCAACCCGCGCGCCGCCTGGGAGCAGTGGATGGCACGCCGGCTCGCCGCATTGCCCGAACCGTTCGCTGCCGAGGTGCGGATCTGGACCGAGGCGCTGCACGGCCACGGCGCCCGCGCCGGGCGCCCCCGGCACCCGCGGACGATCGAGGCGTATCTGCGCGTCCTGCAGACCCCGCTGGCGAGCATGGTCGGCGCACTATGGCTCGCTGCGCGAGGTCACCACCGAGGACCTGACCGCCCAGCTCGAACAGCTCACCGGCGCCACACGGCGGCTGGCCATGACGGCGATGCGGTCGCTGTTCACCACGCTCAAAGCCCGGCGCATGCTGTTCACCAACCCCGCCGCGCCGCTGACCGGCCGCGCCCTTCAGCCACCGCCGGTGCTGCCGCTCGATGACACCCTGCGGGCGCGCCTGCTCAGCTCGCTCGACGAGCCCGGCCGAGCAGCTCGTCGTGCTGCTGGCCGGAGTGCACGCGCTGCGGCCGTCCCAGATCTGCGCCCTCACCCTGGACGCCGTCGGCCCGGCCGCCAGCACCCTGCTCATTAGCGGCCGGGCGCGGCCACTGGACCGGCTGACCGCCGGATACCTGCACGCCTGGCTGCAGGCCCGCCACACGCGCTGGCCGACCACGGCCAACCCCTACTTGCTGATCAACCGCAGCACCGCCGGCGGCGTCAAACCCGTCAGCCGCGGCTACGTTCAAGACACCGTCCGCCAGGCGGGCATCACCGCGGCCCAGTTGCGCGCCGACCGGCTGCTGGGCGAAGCCCACACCAGCGGCGGCGACCCGCTCCGGCTCACCCACCTCTTCGGGATCAGCGACCCCACCGCCATCCGCTACTGCGCCGAAACCGGGGCGCTGGACAAGCTCGCAGCGACTACGCCAGCGCACCGGTAGCAGCGGCCGCGACCCGATGGCGCCGGGCCGGCAGATACTCAGCAGGTGGACATCCGCGAGAAGACGTTCGCCGACGAGGCAACTAGGCAGCTGGACTTCCTGAAGGAGCAGCACGGCTTCGCCGGGCCAGACGCCGGCCGCGGCACATACCCGGGAACCATCGTCCGCGTCAGCTACCACCGAGGAGGCATGACCATCGAGGCGAGCCTGGTCCTCTGGTACATGGGCGAGGAATACGTCGCCACCACACAGCTCTCCACCGCGCCCGACGGCACCGAACGGCGCACCGAGATCGCCCGCAACACCGCGCATACCGGCTACCAGATGCGGCGTGCCCTCAAGCTGCAGGCAGAAGCAGTACGCGCCGCACTGCCCCTGCCCTGACAGCTCCCCGTCCAATAGCGTTGTGACGGCTGGCAGTTCGCTGAACACCCGGCCCAGCCCAGCGAACAGCACCTTCAGAAAATGTGAACTCCCGGGATTCAGGCGGTCCGGGGCACAGTAGTGCACGCTGCTCCAGGCACCCGGAAGCGGCGCGGTGGCGACCAGGGTGGTTTGCCTGACGTCCGAGGCGTCGAACACGGCAAGCCCGCCAGGTGCGGTGACCGCGAGCTGCCCACCAGGTTCGGCCGCGATGCACTGGCCACCGCTGGGGCCGTTCGTCCAGGTCTGGTCGTGCAGCGGCGCAGTGGCGACCAGGAGCCCGTCGCTCTGGTGGAAACCCAGGTGCTGCTGGCCAAGGACGACAAACCCGCCCGCCTGTCCTAGCCAGGGTGCCACCCGGTAGACATACGGGGAGTACGTGCCCGTGTCCAGGGCCGGAAGCGGGCGCACCGTGCCGTCCACGCACCGGGCGAGCACGCCATCACCCCTTCTCTCGTCGCCTTGCACGACGATCGGCGTGTCCCCGGCGAAGATGAGGTGGAGCCCGTAGACCAGCTTGGCCCGGTAAAGCTCCATGCTGGCCGACGCCGTGGCGGTCTCCCAGGGACCTGGCAGCCCCCTGACGACGGCGATATCGCACTCCGACGGGCGGTCGGTGCGATCCGCCCGTACGGCCAGCCGCAGGCCGTCAGCTGTCAGCGCGCCGCTCGATTCGGTGATGTTGCCGGGGAGCGGCCTCAGGCCCGGGACGCTGATCCGGGTCCTGCCGACGGCGACGAGCGCATCGCCGAGCGTGGCGCGGATCCGGGCAAGCTCTGGGGCGTCCGCGGTGGCCAGCGCGCGGAACAGCACCTGGTCGCGAGGGTCGGCGGGCTGCCAGCCGTCGCCGAACTTCCGCATCTGCGCGGCCGCATCGAGCACTGGCAGGCTAGAGGCCACCTGCCACAGCCCAGCCCAGTCCCTGCGTGCTGCGAGCTGGCTGGTCAAGTACCTGGTCTCTTCGCCGGTTATCGCTGCCAGGTGCTCGCGGGGGTCGCCGCGCGCCACTACCTGCACCAGGTCGAGCCCGCCGCTGGCGGCCATGGCGGCCCGCATCCGGGACTTGCTGCCATCCGCTGCGGCGGCATACCCCAGCGCCAGCAGCGAGCTGTCCGGGTCGGCCGCCCGCAGCTGCGAGGCCTGCCCCGTTAGCTGGTAAAACACCGCGCGGCCGACCGGGTCAGCGGGGACGAGCTGATGACGGGCGCAAAAATGGGCTGCGCTCTGACCGCCGTCCGCTACCGCCGCCGCACAAGCATCCTCAGCGGCCCGCTGCGGCCCGCGCCACCTGACCAGCAATTCCCAGCGCTCGTCATCAGGGCTGGCCAGCCACATGTCCCACACCGCATCGGCAGCGGCCTGGCTGCCGGCGTCACCGGCCCTGATCAGGGCGGCCCAGGCGCGTCGTTCACGCCAGCCA
Source organism: uncultured Actinomycetota bacterium (assembly GCA_963815375.1). Lineage (GTDB taxonomy): Bacteria > Actinomycetota > Actinomycetes > Streptosporangiales > Streptosporangiaceae > JASHPR01. Next base: position 2,476,999 of record CAWFGX010000001.1, read on the forward strand.
CGGCTGCCATCGCCGCGCCTGTCCGCTGCCCGCTGGGCCAGTCGCGCGGCCCGCTCCTGCGTCAGCACGGCAGATCACCACCTCGCCGCATACCTTCTCAGTCACAATGATGGCAGCCTGGGCTAGCCAAATCCTCGAGGGCGCGAGCGGTAACCGTTTCCGCATCTCGCCCAAGGCAGTCAACGGCGGGCCGAGCGGATCAAACGGCAACTGCTCTATGGAGAAATCCTGGAGATGATCTTGGAAAAGCCGGGGGACTCGGTGCCGCAGTTTCGCTGATCCGGGGAGGGGCTCCGGGAGCTGATCGCGTGGCCCGGCAGGTCGCGCCGCGGGGGCGGAAGTGGGCGGTGGAGGACGTCCGGCATGTGGCCGGCGGCCTGATCCGGGAGCTGCGAAGCTGCGCGCCGGGCCACCGGACAAGGTGTTAAGACCGTCGACACCTGCAAGTTGCTCGAACTCGCATACAGGCGAACATGGTTGGACGCCGACACCTTGTGGGGATACGTTCAGACCCTTCGAGAACAGGGGCGTGGCGCGCCCAATGGGTTGACGACTGCGTGTCCTTCAACAACTGGCTGTCAACGTGGCCCTCTCCTACACCCGATACAACGCCTAGTTACACCTACAGGTTGGCTTAGATGACATCACCACGTACGAGCGCGGACCCCGTTGACTCCCGCTGACTGGAGAATGAGCAGCCGCGGACCGCCTCACTAATAGCTACTGACAGAGGGCCGGGGAAGCGGCCGAAACGTGATCGCGCGGCGGCCATATCAAGGTCAAATACGACGCGCCGGACTGCGAGGAGACCTGGCAGGGTGCCCGAGGTCGAACCGCTCTCTGAGCCAGTCCCGGTCGGCCCGCCGACCCTCTTCTGAGCCCGTGCAGCCCGCCGGGCGGTCACAAACGGTCCGCTCTGGACGCGCCGGACTGTCGTAGGCTCCCGCCATACTTGCCGGGCCGTCCGGCGACGCCGCGGCCTGACTTGAGGAGACCCATGGCTGTCCGATACCAGCTCGTCATCAATTGCGTCGGCCACCCGGAGCCGCTGGCGCGCTTCTGGGCCGAGGCCCTGGGCTACGTGCTGGAGCCGCCGCCGGCCGGCTTCGCCACCTGGGACGACTGGCGCCGCGACATCGGACTGCCCGAGTCCTGGCTTGGGCGGGGGACGGACTGCATCATCGATCCGGATGGTGCCGGACCGCGCATCTGGATCCAGGTCGTGCCCGACCGCAAGACCACTAGCAATCGGCTCCACATCGACATCCACGCCAGCGGCGGCCGAGACCTCCCGATCGAGACCCGCAAGAAGCGCGTGGACGCCGAGGCCTTGCGGCTGTGTGATCTCGGCGCCACGCTGCTCAGCGACCTGAGCGAGGAACTCGAGGAGGGCGTTAACCACTACGCGGTCGCGCTGAAGGACCCCGAGGGCAACGAGTTCGACATCAACTGACTGTCGCCCCCCGGGGAACCTGCTCTTCAAGGTCTCGCACTCTAGAGTCCTGATCAGCTATCCACTTGCATCATGCCCGAAGCAGGATCTGCTGTAAGACAGGGGCCTTGCTCTGTCGGGACGTAGAGGCCGCCGGTTCAGATCCGGCCACCCCGACCACAGAGCAGAAGGTCAAAGGCTCCCCACGCGTGTCGCGGGGAGCCTTTGACCGCTATCGAGTGACTAGCGCGAGACTGACATCAGCCAAGGCAGCCATTACCGAGGATGAGATGGCCCCCGCCCTGACGGGCCAGCACGGACGCGAGGTGCGCCGCACGACATACGGCTGGCGCGGCAAGTGATCAGGCAAACAAGACTCGCCAGTCGATCCTGTGACCGCGACAGTCCTTGCCGCATCAGTTATTATCCCCGAACCGCTCAAAATTGTTTTTGAGATTGCAGGATGCATAGATTGCAGGATCCGTCTGGATATTGTCATAAAAGCACGGCTTGTCCAGCGTCGGGTACTGATTCTATAGCGCGTATGCCTTATTGCCGAAGCTTTTTACTCCCGATATAACAATGAATGTCCACTGAAGATAGGTGACCGTCGCCTTTTCGCACACGCTGGCGCTATCCAGGTCGATGGCATCGGTGGTCGCGTTGAGGGCCAGGCACTTGCCATTTTCATCCTCATCGAATATGACGACTTTCTTGCTGCCGGCCGTGATCGCCACCTGGCAAAAAGCACCGGGGCCGTGGCTGAGGTCGAAGTGCAGGTCGCCGCCAGCGCCGATGTAGCCAGCTGCGCCGTTGCGGTACGCGTAAAGGAAAAAACCGTGAGTGCAGGTCGTTGGGGAAATACTAGGGGTCGACCGAGCAGAACGGGTGGCGGCCTGCGCGCCGCTGGGTATCCCGAGGACGGCAATCATGAGGAGCCCGGATATCAGCCCCAGTCTTGTGCGCATATTCCATTCCTCTCCCGGAAACGGCGGCCCCAGAGCTGGGGCAGGAATGTTTCCGACTTGCCACTGAAGTACAGATACTCATTGCTCCCGATGACGTCATGCGCCACAACGTTGTAGCGATTGAGGCCGAAAGCTTTGAAGTAGGAGACGTTGGCGGTCAGCCTGAACGGACCGGGACTGGGTGGCGGCTTGCGCAGCGCCGGCAGTCGCCAGCGTTGCCACCATTTCGAGCCCGCATATCAATGTGCCCAGTATCGTGCTTATTCTGCGCACACGCGATGTTCCTCTCTCGAATGCTCGACCCTGCGCTGCTGCAGCGATAGGCCGCCAAGGTCGGCCACTGAGTCAGGTAGCAGTGAACGTCGAGCACTGAGCTTGCCCCGTGCAGGTAGTACGCAGTTAGCGTGATGTAGCGCGAGCAGGGCAGTACCGTCGCGCTCGCCGCCTGGCAAGGCGCGCCCATAGTCGCGCCGTTCGTACTGGTCAACCATTCCGGCGGCTGCGCCAGCGAGGTGCTGTCCCGGGTCAACAACCTGCCCTAGACCGCCGGCACGATCGGCTCCGCCATCCTCAACGGCACCGCAGTCAGCCAAGGCTTCCTCAGCACCGAGAACCATCCGCGTGGCGTGGCCGTCGACCGCAGCCGGCAGCGGTCAAGGCTGCAGGAGACAGGCGGAACTGCCGTAGTTCGGGGGCGACGGCGACCGGCTCACCGGTAAAGAAGCCGGAGACGCCTTCAGCAAGACTGAACTCTCGGGGTTCCCGGTCTAGTGGCGGGACCGACAGACGGAGCGTGTGTGGCCTTTCGCGGACCCTTTACTTGACTGGGAGGTCCTGACATGACCAGTAAGTTCACCGAACTTGCGATCGACTGTGCCGATCCCGGCGGTCTCGCCCGGTTCTGGTGCTCGGTCCTTGACTACGAGGTGCAAGACGAAGACGACGGAATTGTCACAATCGGCTCCCCTAGGGTGCCTGAAGGCAAGAACCACCTTGGCCCACTGCCGCCGACGCTGACATTCGCGAAGGTGCCCGAGGTCAAGACGGTCAAGAACAGGCTCCACCTCGACGTCAGTCCAGCCGACAGGGAACAAGACGAAGAGGTCCGTCGCCTGCTCGACCTAGGTGCCCGGCACGCTGACGTCGGCCAGGGTGATGTGAGCTGGATCGTACTTGCCGACCCCGAGGGGAACGAGTTCTGCGTCCTTGCCGACCGCCGGCCCTGATCGGAGGCCGCGGTCGCCATCACGCCTGGAGGACTATCTCGTAAATGGTCGCGTCCTGTGCGGCCATGCCGCTTGACCGCGCTGCCTGGCTGTTCAGTTCGGCGGCGCGGCCTTCGACTGAGCTGCGGCGGGCTCCCGAGGCTGGGTTCTGGGCTTGACGGGGTAATGGCCACGTCCGGCCGTGGTGAGCCGGACGTGGCCATTGGTCACAGGCATCGCGGCCTGTTACAGGTCGCGTTCGTAGACGTACATAAGGGGGCCGTCCCCTCCTGACCTGTTGCTGAAGCCGAGGCTCTCGTACAGGCTGCGGGCTGGAAGGTCGGGCTCGTCGACGCCGATGTCCATCGAGTCCGCACCCCGGTCGCGGGCCTCGCTGAGAGCCGCCTCCATCAGCGCCCGCCCGAGGCCCTGGCCCCGGCGGGGCGGTATGACATACAGCTCAGCCAGGTAGCACTCCAGGCCGGTGCTCCAGATCGCCTCGCGGAACCGGAGCACGGCCAGCCCGTCTGGGCCGTCACCGGCGAGCAGGACGAGCGTGTCACCGCCGTCGAGTAGCTGGAGCATGCGTTCGGCCAGCGCGGCCGGCTCGGGCGCGGGCTCACCGAATTCGCGGTTGAAGGCGTGGAGCAGGCGCCCGATCGCGTCAGCGTCGTCGCGACTCGCACGCCGAACATGGTCTGCCATGGATCCTCCCAGTGTGTTCCGGTCTGCATAGCTGACTCGGGCCGCTGGGAGGTCCTCGGGCACAGCCGCGAGGACAAGGTCAACATCGCACGGCCTCAGACTAAACCAATTTCATGACAGAACGCTGCCAGCACTGACTGTCCTGGGACGGTGCCCATGCCGCGGACAGGGATCAGTCCTTGTGCCGGCTCACGACAATGACGATGACGATTACCACCGCGAGCACGAGCCCCGCTCCTATCACCATGATGGGCTCCAATGCCCAGGTCCCTCTGTGGGACGGCCATCAGCGCCAGGCGGTGCACCGCCGGAGCTGGTGGTGGCAGGAAACGTTCTGGATGATTCCGTGATTAATCGGGTCGAGGGGCCGGCTCCGGGACGGCCGCGGCTGTGGAACTGGCGGCGAGGCCGGCGCCCTGGCGGATCGTGAGGCGGCCCTTGGACATCACGCCGATGCGCTGGGCCCTGCGGGCGATCGAGGAGTCGTGCGTGACCAGCACCAGGGTGAGGCCGCGCTCACGCCACAGGCGCTCCAGCAGGCCGATGATCTCGTCCCGGGTGTCCTCGTCCAGGTTGCCCGTCGGCTCGTCGGCGAGCACCACCTTAGGGTCCTTCACCAGGGCGCGGGCGATCGCGACCCGCTGCTGCTGGCCGCCGGACAGCTCGGAGGGCAGGTGCGAGGCGCGGTCGGCCAGGCCCACCGACTCCAGCGCCGCGGCCACCCGGGGGCGGCGGCCCGAGTTGCTGATCCCGAGCGGGATCAGCGCGGCCTCGACGTTCTCCGCTGCCGACAGAGTGGGGATCAGGTTGAAGGTCTGGAACACGAAACCGATCGCCTCCGCCCGCCGCCGGGTGAGCTGCGCCTCGCGCATCGCGCTGAGGTTGGCGCCGTCCAGTTCCACGGTGCCCTCCGTCGGCCGGTCCAGGCCGCCGAGCAGGTTCAGCAGCGTCGACTTGCCGTGGCCGGTACGGCCCTGGACAGCCAGCCACTCGCCGTCGCCGATTACCAGGTTCAGGTCCCGGACCGCTGGAACCGTGCGGCCACCCTTCTGGAACAGCTTGGTCACGCCGGTCAGTGTGTACACGGTTGTCTCCCTGTTCGTCGTTGGGTCAGGCCACGCGGCTCAGCGCGTCGGCGGGCCGCAGCCGCGCGATCCGCCAGCTTCCGAACGAGCCAGCCAGCAGGCCGCCGAGCAACGCCAGGACCACGGCGAGGACGATCACGCTGAGGGTGACCGACGGCGACAGCAGAACTGAGACGGTGTGCGATGTGGCCCCGCCGATGGTGCGGACGGCACCGCCACCAGACGACTGGGACTGCTGGAGCGGTCCGCCGTTCTGGCCCGGGATGGTGGCGGACAAAGGCGGCGCGACCTTCTGGATGATCGCCGAGCCCGCGAACCCGAGGCCGACTCCGACCGCGGCACCGACGATGCCCATGGCCACCGACTCGCCGAGGACCTGGGCGATGATCCGCCGGGACCGCCAGCCGAGGGCCTTGAGAGTGCCGAACTCGCGCACGCGGCGGGCTACCGCCGACATCGTCAGCAGGCTAGCCACGGCGAACGCGGCGATCAGCACCAGCACCGACAGCCACTTGCCCAGGTCGTTCGCTAGCGTCGCGGCGCTGGATACCGAGCCTGTGATCTCGCTGGCCAGGCTGCTCGCGGTGGTCACTGTGGTTCCGGGGAGCAGCTTGGAGATCTCTTTCTGCACCGTGGAGATGTCAGAGGCGCTGGCCGCGGCCACGTAGATCGTGTTCACGTCGCCGTTCAGGTTGCTGGTGGTGCCCGGGCTGTTGGCGATCGCCTGGGCTGGCGCCAGCGGGATGTACACGTCCGGCGCGCTGCTGCTCTGCGGCTGGCTGACTATCCCGATGACCGTGAACTTGACCTGCTTGATCGTGACCGTCGAGCCGACCTTCAGGTTGTTTGACTTGGCGTAACCGGAGTCAACGACCGCCACGTCGGCGTCGGAGTCAGCTGCGGTGAACGAGTGGCCGGAGGTGAGCGTTCCGGCACTCAGCGGGCCGAGCGTGGTGTGCCCGGTGTCCACGCCGTCCACGGTGAAGCTGTTCGGCGCCGGGGGTGCGCTGCCGCCAGCGGCGCCGAAGTTCTTCGGGATCGTGACCGTGTTGTCCTGGAGCGTGAGCCCGCCGGCGGCTGCCGTCACGTCGTGCAGTTTGGCTATCTTGGACACCTTCGACGCGCTTATCGGCGAGTACTGCGTGCCCAGCATGTCGATCGTCTGCCCGGCGGCGTTCTCGCACTTCCCGTCGGTGCAGATCTGCGCGCCGCTCGGGGTAATCGAGATTTGCGTGCCGCCGCTGCCGCTCGGCTGCGAGCCGGGCTTGGGCGGGCTTGGGGCCGCGCCGGTCACAGTGACGTCGGTGCCGACCCCGTACAGGCTGGCCAGGACGTCGTTCTGTGCCTTCTTCACCCCGGCCGATGCGGCGGCCACGGTGACGACCAAGCCAACGCCGAGCGCCAGGCCGAGCGCGATGAAGACGGCCTGGCGCATGCGGCGGCGCAACTCTCGGCCCAGGTATGCGAGGAAGAACATTGGTTTCTCCCGATGACGATGTGGCTGATCCGCGCCGGCGATCGGCCGGCGCGGCGTCGGTCATAGTCACCTGGCTCGGCCAGGATCTGCCATCAGGGTGACTGGCACCCGGTTGCACGGCGGTTACACCAGCCGCCGTCGTCTGGATGGCCAGCGCTGTAACCGTGGTGCAACCGGCGCCGAGGGAGGGTGGGCGCGCTGGGGCCGCCCGGGCGGTGCCCAGTCCAGTGAGGCTTAGCACCCAGGCAGGGAGGCATCCGGTGTCGCAGCGCTTTCCAGGTCCGGTGGGACCCAGCGGGTCGATGGGGCCGGGCGGATCGGTGGGGCCGGGCGGATCGGTGGGGCCGGGCGAGTCAGCCGAGCCGGTCCGGCCAGCCAGAGACGAAGACTTTGACGACGATGACGACAAGTGGCCAGACGACCTCTGGCCCGACGAAGACGAGCAGGGCGCCAGCGGCCCGGCGGGCGGGGGCGGGGGCCCGGGCGGCCACTCTCAGTCCGGGGGCGTCTGGGGTGGCGGAGCGCCCGGACTGTCGCCGTCCTGGCCGATCATGCCGCCACCCCCGCCGCCGCGGCGGCCGGCCCGCGTGGCTGCCATGGTCGGCACCGTGCTGGCCGCAGCGGGGATCGGCGCCGCTGCCGTGATCGTCGCGCGTGACCTGTCGAGCTCCTCGCCGAGCACGGCGGCCAGTTCGCCGTCCCAGCAGGCTCCAGCCCAGCAGGGCGGCAACGGCGCGCCGGGTCCGGGAGCGCTTCCCGGCAGCGGCGCGCAGATGTACATCGGCGGCCAGGTTACCGCGGTGACCAGCACGTCGATCACGATCGGCGGGCCCGGTGGCCGCGGTATCACCGCGGCAGTCACGGCTTCGACGAAGATCACCGGCAACGTCTCCGGCATCAGCGGGATCAAGGTCGGTGACCAGGTCAGCGCTCAGCTCACGCAGAACGGGGGCAAGGTCACGGCGGTCGCCATCCAGGACCCGGCGCAGCAGCCGGGCGGCGGAAACCTTCCGTGATCAGTGCCGCGGCGAATGATCCGCAGCACAGGGCCGGCAGCGCGTCCAGCCGGAATCCGGTGAGTTTCCAGAGAGCACTCAGCCGGTCCCGGGACGATGGACGGGCTTCCCGCCGGTGGAGGTGATCACGTGCGGGTCCTGGTGATCGAGGATGACCGTGAACTCGCCGAGGCCATCGGCACGGGTCTGAGGCTGGAACGCATGGCTGTGGACCTGGCGTTCGATGGTGACGCCGGACTGGAGCGCGCGCTGGTGTACGGGTACGACGTGATCGTGCTCGACCGGGACCTGCCCGGGGTGCATGGCGACGACCTCTGCGGCCACCTGGTCCGCCAGGGATGCCGGAGCCGCGTGCTCATGCTGACCGCGGCGGCCACGATCGAGGACAGGGTGGACGGGCTCGGGATCGGCGCCGACGACTACCTGACCAAGCCGTTCGCGTTCGCCGAACTGGTCGCCAGGATCCGGGCGCTGTTCCGCCGCGCCCAGCCCGCGCTGCCGCCGGTGCTCGAGTGCGGCGACGTGCGGCTCGACCCGGCACGGCGGGAAGCCAGCCGCCGCGGCGAGGTTCTGGAACTGGGCCCCAAGGAGTTCGGCGCGCTGGAACTGCTGCTAGCCGCACGGGGCCGGGTGGTCTCCGCTGAGGAACTGCTCGAGCGGGTGTGGGACGAGATGGCTGACCCGTTCACCTCGTCGGTGAAGGTCACGATTAGCCGGCTGAGGCGCAAGCTCGGCGACCCGGCGGTGATCGAGACCATCGCCCAGGCCGGCTACCGGATAAAAGAGTGAGGCAGGTGGCGCAGCCGTGAACGGGATCCGTGTGCCCGCCCGGGTCGTAACGCACTGGGCGCGCTGGACGCGCGGGATGCCGCGACGAACGGTGCGGCTGCGGCTGACCCTGCTGTATGGCACGGTGTTCCTGGTTTGCGGCGCCTCGCTGTTGTTCATCACCTACCTGCTCGTCGCGCACCGGCTGCCGGCCTACATCGGCCAGAGGCAGATCGAGAGCGGCCAGTCAGGGAAGACAGTTGTCGCGTTCCAGAGCTCTGGCGGCGGGTCCGCCTGCAAGCTGAGCACGGGCAGCCTGCAGAGTTCGTCTGGCGCCCCCAGTCCGCTGTCCCTGACGGCCCCGGTGGCCGGCCCCGGCACGCAGGCCGCGACGGTCTTGCAGGGTCAGGTGCAGCAGTGCCTGGCGTCTCAGCAGGACACCGAGCTGAACAAGCTGCTGACCGAGTCGGCGATCGCGCTTGGGATCATGACTGTGGCATCGGTCGGCCTCGGCTGGCTGGTGGCCGGCCGGGCACTGCGGCCGCTGCGAACGATCACCTTTGCCGCCCGGTCAATCTCGGCAAGCAGCCTGAACGCCAGGCTCGCCCTGACCGGGCCCGATGACGAGCTCAAGGAGCTTGGGGACACGTTCGACGGCCTGCTCGCGCGGCTGGAGACCGCGTTCGGCGCGCAGCGGCAGTTCGTCGCCAACGCCTCGCACGAGCTGCGAACACCGCTGGCGCGGCAGCAGACCATGATCGAGGTCGCGCTGGCCGACCCGCAGGCGACTGTCGAGTCGCTGCGGGCCACGTGCCAGCGAGTGCTCGCGGCCGGCCAGCAGCAGGAGCGGCTGATCGAGGCCCTGCTCACCCTGGCTCGCAGCGAACGCGGGCTGGACCGTCGCGAGCCAGTGGACCTGCGGGCCATTACCGCCGACGTCATCGCTGCCCGGTGGCACGAGGCAGACGCTGCCGGCATACGCCTGCACACAGTGCTCGAGCCCGCGATGATGCTCGGCGACTCACGCCTCGCCGAGCGGCTGATCGTCAACCTCGTGGACAACGCGATGCGCCACAACGCCCCCGGCGGCTCGGCCTGGCTGACCACCGGAACCGCCGACGGCCGCGCGTTCCTGTCGGTGACCAACTCCGGGCCGTCCATTCCGCCGGAGGAGGTAGAACGGCTGTTCCAGCCATTCCAGCGGCTGACCGCGGGCCGCACCGCCCGGGACGGGCTCGGCCTGGGCCTGCCGATCACCGTGGCGATCGCCCACGCGCACGACGCGGCACTTCGGGCCCGCCCGCATCCCGGAGGCGGGCTCGAAGTGGAGGTCCACTTCCCTCCGGGAACGGACACAGTACCGGCAGCGGGGGCGGCCACTCCGGCCGAAGCGGAACTCGCGACGGTCCGCTAGGCGCGGGCGGCGAATTCCGGGACCAGGAGTTCGGCGATCTGGGCTGCGTTCAGCGCCGCACCCTTGCGGAGGTTGTCGCCGCAGACGAAGAAGTCAACCGCCCTGGGATCGTCGAGGCTCTGCCGCACCCGGCCGACCCAGGTCGGGTCGGTGCCCACAACGTCCGCCGGGGTCGGGAACTCGCCAAGCTCGGGATCGTCGCAGAGGACCACGCCGGGCGCGTCGCTGAGCACCTCCTGAGCGTCCTCGCGGTTGACCTCACGGTCGAAGATCGCGTGAACGGAGGCCGAGTGGCCGGTGATGACGGGCACCCTCACGCAAGTAGCCGATATTTTCAGCCGGGGCATGCCGAGGATCTTGCGCGTCTCGTTGCGGATCTTCATCTCCTCCGACGACCAGCCCGCGTCGCGAAGCGAGCCCGCCCACGGCACCACGTTCAGGGCCAGCGGGGCCGGGAACGGCCCGAAGTCGCCGACCGCCCCGCGCAGGTCACCGGCCCGCTGCCCGAGCGTCCGGGTGCCGGCCAGCTTCTCCAGCTGCGCGTAGACGGTGTCGATGCCCGCCTGCCCGGCCCCGGACGCTGCCTGGTAGGACGACACGACCAGCTCCTGCAGGCCGAACGCCCGGTGCAGCGCGGATACCGTGACGATCAGCGCCAGCGTGGTGCAGTTGGGGACCGAGATGATGCCGCGGGGCCGGATCGCTGCCTTTCCGGGGTTGATCTCGGGTACCACCAGCGGCACCTGGTCATCCATCCGGAACGCTCCGGAGTTGTCGACGACCACGACCCCGCGGGCCGCGGCCACCGGGGCCCACCGGGCGGACACGGCGTCCGGTACGTCGAACATCGCCAGATCCACGCCGTCGAAGGCGTCCTCGGAGAGCTCGACTACCTCGGTTTCCTGGCCACGGACCCGCAGTCGCCTGCCCGCCGAGCGCGCCGAAGCGATCAGCCTGACCTCGCCCCACACGTCGTCCCTGGTGGACACCACGTCGATCATCACGGTACCGACGGCGCCGGTCGCTCCGACGATCGCCAGCGTGGGCCGGTAGCCTGCCTTCAACCCGCTCACCGCCCGCTCCCTCCGTAGATGACGGCCTCGCCGACACTGGATTCCAGGCCGAACGCCCGGTGTGCGGCCTCGACCGCGGCGGCGATGTCGCTTTCGTCCACCACAACTGAGATCCTGATCTCCGACGTCGAGATCATCTCGATGTTCACGCCCGCGTCGGCCAGGGCGCCGAAGAACGTGGCGCTCACCCCGGGATGCGACCGCATCCCGGCCCCGATCAGTGAGATCTTGCCGATCCTGTCGTCGTAGAGCAGTGATTCGTACCCCACCTCGTCCTGCAGCCTGCGCAGCGCCGTCATGGCCGCCTGGCCGTCCTCTCGCGGCAGTGTGAACGAGATGTCGGTGCGCCCGGTCGCGGCCGCGGAAACGTTCTGGACGATCATGTCGATGTTGATCGACGCCTTGGCGATGACCCGGAAGATCCGCGCCGCCTCGCCGACCTTGTCCGGCACTCCCACGACGGTGATCTTCGCCTCGTCCCGGTCGTCCGCGACCCCCGAGATAATCGGCTGCTCCATCGGCTCGCCCTCCGCTTGCCCGCCTGAGGTGACCCATGTTCCGGTCTTGTTGCTGAACGAGGATCGGACGTGGATCGGGATGTCATACCGCCGCGCGTACTCCACACAGCGCAGCATCAGCACCTTGGCGCCGCACGCCGCCATCTCAAGCATTTCCTCGTAACTGATCCGCGGGATCTGCCGCGCTGCTGGCACGATCCGCGGGTCAGCCGTGAAGACCCCGTCCACGTCGGTGTAGATCTCGCAGACGTCGGCACCGAGGGCTGCGGCCAGCGCGACCGCCGTGGTATCCGACCCGCCGCGGCCCAGCGTGGTGATGTCTTTGCCCTGTTGCGACACGCCCTGGAACCCGGCAACGATCGGGATCGCGCCCTCGTCGAGCGCGCTGCGGATCCGGCCCGGGGTCACGTCGATGATCCGGGCCCGGCCGTGCGCCGAGTCGGTGATCACTCCTGCCTGGGAACCTGTGAAGGAGCGCCCTTCCAGGCCGAGGTTGGCGATGGCCATCGCGAGCAGCGCCATCGAGATCCGCTCGCCCGCGGTCAGCAGCATGTCGAGCTCACGGCCCGGCGGCAGCGGGCTCACCTGGGTGGCCAGCTCGACCAGCTCGTCGGTGGTGTCGCCCATGGCCGAGACGACCACAACCACGCTGTTGCCCGCCTTGCGGGTTGCGACGATGCGCTGGGCCACGCGCTTGATGCCGTCTGCGTCGGCGACCGAGGAGCCGCCGTACTTCTGCACCATCAGTGCCACGCTTGCGCCGCTCCTCCCGTCCGGCCCGATCCTGCAGGCGCCTTGAGTGTATCCACCGGCTCCGGGGCAACTCACAGCGATTTTCGGCCGGTCGGGCCGTTGGCGAATCCCCCGTGGCTCAGGTGACCGCCGGCTCGTCGGCTACGTCCAGCCTCGCATGCGCGACCACGGCATGCAGCGCCCGGAGCGCCGCACCCCCATGATTTCCCCAGTGGTTCACATACGAGTACTGCCACCACCACAGCGCCTCGGCCGCGCGCCCGGCCTCGTAGTGCTTGAGTCCGTGTATCAGGTCGGCGGCTACCACGGCGAGGTCGTCGGAGAGCCGGAACTGCGTCGCCTGGGTGTCCCGGTACGGGTCGAACAGCTCGGCGTACTCGTCACAGCTGCGCAGCCGCTCGGCGAGTCCGGCCCGGAACCGGTCAAGATCGGGATCTGCCCCGACATAGGGCTCGGCGTTGCTCCTCGGTATCACATCGGTGGTCGCCCCGAGCTGCGCCCCGGCCAGCATGATCTGGGCGACTTCGAGCAGCAGCAGCGGGACCATCTCGTCGGCGCCCTCCCCGCCGGCCAGCGCGGTCACGCCGTCGAGGAAGTCCTGGGCGTGCCGCGCGACCCGGTCGGCGAGCGGCCGCCAGCCCTCACCCCCGGCGCTGGGCGGTGCTGTGCTAGACATCGAGCAGCCTCCGTCCTTCGAACGCGCGGCCCAGGGTCACCTCGTCGGCGTATTCGAGCTCGCCACCCACGGGCAGGCCGCTGGCGGGCCGGGTCACCCGCAGGTCCATCGGCTTCACCAGCCGGGCGAGGTACGCCGCGGTCGCCTCGCCCTCGAGGTTGGGATCGGTCGCGAGGATCAGCTCCGTGACCGTGCCGTCGGCGAGCCTGGTCATCAGCTGGGAGATCCGCAGGTCGTCGGGACCGATCCCGTCGATCGGGCTGATCGCGCCGCCGAGCACGTGGTAGCGACCGCGGAACTCGCGGATCTTCTCGATCGCCGCGACGTCCTTGGGCTCCTCCACGACGCAGATCACCGTGGGATCGCGGCGCGGGTCCCGGCAGATCTGGCACTGATCGTCCTGTGCGACGTTGCCGCACGTCCGGCAGAACCTGACCTTCTCAACCACCTCGAGCAGCGCTGCGGCCAGGCGGCGGACATCCTCGCGGTCCGTGGAGACCAGGTAGAAGGCGATGCGCTGGGCACCCTTCGGCCCGATGCCGGGAAGCTGGCCGAGCTCGTCGATGAGGTCCTGGATAACGCCTTCGTACACCTCAGGAACCCCTGCCGGGCTCCCGCGACGGTCTCATTGCTCGCCTTCGGGGTCGCCGGATTGCTCGCCTTCGGGGTCGCCGGATTGCTCGCCTTCGGGGTCGCCGGGCTGGCCGCCCGCGCCAGGCATCCCGGGCATCCCGGGCATCCCGGGCATCCCGGGGAGTCCCGGCATGCCAAGATCGCCGCCGCCGCCGAAGCCCGCGGCGAACGGCCCCATCTTCTCCTGCTGCAGCTCGCTGGCGGCCTGGTAGGCGTCGCGGACCGCGGCGAGCACCAGGTCGGCGATTGTCTGCGCCGACTCCTCGCGGTCGGCCACGTCGATCGCCTCGGCCGAGATCTCAAGGTCGACCAGCTCGCCCTGCCCGTTGACGACAGCCGTCACCAGCCCGCCGCCCGCGGTCCCTTCCACCTCGGCGTCGGCCAGCTCCTGCTGAGCGTCCAGAAGCTGGCTCTGCATCTGCTGCGCCGCCGCGAGCAACTGCTGCATGTCCAACTGCCCGCTAGGGTCCACGTCCGTTCCCATCACTGTGGTCGGTCTGCGGTGCCTGTTGTCTTCAGAGCCTACGGCCTGCCCGTGCCACCCCGGTACCACCCCACGCCACAGTCGGCGGCGTGGCTTCAGGGCTCGCTGATCTCACCGATAACCCGCCCGCCCAGCTCGCGCTGGATGAGGTCTACCCCCGCGAGCCCTCCCGCTGGCCCTCGGTCACCGGAGTCGTCCTCGGCCCACTCAGCCCCGTCGGCGGCCCCGCCAGCACGCCCCGCACCCGCCGCGGGCCCCCGCTCATGGCCCGTGCTGCCCTGACGCGGGCCGCCACCGCCCGTGCTGCCCTGACGCGGGCCGCCACCGCCCGTGCTGCCCGGGCGCGGGCGACTGCCGGCCGGCGCTGGCGCGCTCGCGCGAGGCCCTTCGCCAGCACCGCCGGGCCGCGGGCCGCCACCGCCCGCAGCCGCGATCCCGGCCGGTGCCCGGCCCCCGTCCGCTGCCGCCAAACTCGTCCTGATCTGGGGCGTTATGCCGAGCACGGCCGTGAGCACGCTCTTGAGATCGGCGTCGAACCCGCTGCCGAGGAACCCCTTGGCCTCGCCCTCACTGGCGAACCGAAGCGTGAGCACCCCGTCCTGCAGCCCGTCCACGCTCGCGTTGCTGAGCAGCATCCACGCCACCCTGCGCTCCCGCTTAACGGCCTCGAGGATCTCCCCCCACCGCCCTCGCACCGCATCCGCGTCCGCCGCCGCGCGCGGGGAAGAGGTGTCCGCCGGGCGCGCGCCCGCGCCAGACCGCGAAGAGCCACCGCCAGAGGAAGTGCCTTTAGAGGAGGAGGCGTCCGGCGCGGAAGGGGGCGAGCCGACCGCCGGGGAAGCAGGAGCCGAAGAGGGTGCGGACGGTGCTGACGGAGACCGGGGCGCCGAGGCAACCGTGCTCCGACCACCCGGGCCGCGCTCTGCCGGAGCTGCGCCAGGTGCTGTTCCCCGCTGCGCGGTCGGGATCGCGGGTGCTGCTTGGGCCGGGTCGAGAAGGCGTTCCAGCCGCTCGACCCGGCTCAGCAGCGCCGCCGGATCAGCCCCCCCGGCCGAGGAATCACCCGCACCAGGCAGCAGCACCTGCGCGCACATCAGCTCCAGCTGCAGTCGCGGCGACGCCGCCCCGCGCATCTCGACCAGCCCGGCGTTGATCGTTCCCGCGGCCCGGGCCAGGCCAGCCTGACCGAACGAGGCCGCCTGCTCACGCATGCGTTCAAGCCTGTCTGCAGGAACGTCGAGCAGCCCGGTCTGGCCTGCGTCCGGCACCGCCGCCAGGATGATCAGATCGCGAAGCCGGTCGAGCAGGTCAGCCGCGAACCTCCGCGGATCGTGCCCGCGCTCGACCACCCGGTCCACGGCGCCGAACACCGCGGCGCCGTCACCGGCGGCGAATGCCTCGGCAACCTCGTCCAGCAGCCGGTCGTCGGTGTAGCCGAGCAGCGTCGCCGCGCGCTCGTAGGTCAGCCCTTCCGCGCCCGATCCGGCTAGCAGCTGGTCGAGCACGGAGAGCGCGTCGCGCGCCGAGCCCGCGGCCGCCCGGATCACCACGGGCAGCACGGCTGGCTCGTACTTGACGTTCTCGCTGCCGAGGATGTCCTCCAGCAGGCCACGCAGAACGGTGGGCGGCATCAGCCGGAACGCATAGTGATGGGTGCGCGACCGGATCGTCGCGATGACCTTCTCCGGCTCGGTCGTGGCGAAGACGAACTTCAGGTGCGGCGGCGGCTCCTCGACGAGCTTCAGCAGCGCATTGAAACCCTCGCGGGTCACCATGTGCGCCTCGTCGACGATATAGATCTTGAACCGGCTGGAGACCGGCGCGTAGAACGCCCGCTCGCGCAGGTCCCGCGCGTCGTCCACGCCGCCGTGCGATGCCGCGTCGATCTCGATCACGTCGATGCTGCCGGGCCCGGAGGGCGCGAGGGCGACACAAGACGGGCACTTGCCGCAAGGCTCCGGTGTCGGGCCCTGCTCGCAGTTGAGCGACCGCGCGAGGATCCGCGCGCTCGATGTCTTGCCGCACCCGCGCGGCCCGCTGAACAGGTATGCGTGGTGCACTCGCCCGTTACGCAGTGCCTGGCTCAGCGGCTCGGAGATGTGCTCCTGCCCCCTGAGCTCGGCGAAGGTCGCCGGGCGGTACTTCCGGTAGAGCGCCGCTGGAGCTGCGGGGAGACCGCCGGGGATGTCGCCTGCCGCCATAGCCTTCATCCTTACCAGGAGCGGAGGAACTCCGCACCCGGGACTGGAGGGACCCCCCGCACACCCGTCAGAGCCCGCGTACCCTTGCTGCCTTCCGGCCCTGGGGGAGTTGGCGGGGGTAACGCCGTGCGGAGGGTCTCACTTGAGTCTATCCACCCGGCCAACTGGCCATGCCGCGGCAGGCCCCGGACGGCCCGGCACACTTTCCGGCCAAAGGTTGACGACATGGGCCTCAGGGCCAAGATCGCCCTCGCCCTTGCCGTCGTCGGCACGGCCGCCCGGCTCTGAACACCATCCTGGCGCAGCACTCCCGACAGTGTCGGTAGGCTTGCCCGCGGAGGATTCGCCTAGTGGCCTAGGGCGCACGCTTGGAAAGCGTGTTGGGGGCAACCCCTCAGGAGTTCGAATCTCCTATCCTCCGCCACCCCTGACCAGCTACGACGTCAATAGACCCACTGTCTGTTATCAGTCGGCCTGCCTCCTTGTCTCAGTTTCTGTCTCAGTTGGGGGTTCCGCAGCAGCCTGGCGGCGGGTGCCAGACAGGGATGCGCGGAGTTCGGCGAGGAGCTGCTGCAGGCCTGTCAGCTGCTGAGCATCACCTCTGCCGTCGGCGATGGCGCCCTCGATGAGCGGCAGGACTGTAGCGATCGCCTCCCGCCGGATGGTGACGTCCTGGCCTCCATCGCCTGCCTCCCAGATTAGGCCACCGACTTGGGTGGCCACCTCGGCCCGGATGGCGTCGGTGACGTGCTGGTAGCGGGCCGCCATGGACTCGCTGGACCATCCCATCAGGGCCATCACCGTCGGCGCTGGCTGGCGCAAGATGAGCAGGACGGTCGCTGCGGTGTGGCGTGCGTCGTGCAGCCGCGCCTCGCGCAGCCCGGCGTCCCGGAGCAGGTCCTTCCGCTCGTGGTAGTCGGTGTTGGGGTGGAGGGGTTCGCCGGCGGGCGTCGCGAACACCCAGCCGCCGTCACTCCACAGTTGCCGCGCCACCGCGCGTTCGGCGTCCTGTTCGGCGCGGTTCTTGCCCAGCAGCGCGACGAGCTGGGGCGGAAGACCGATGGTGCGCCGCCCGGCCTTGGATTTCACCCTGCCAGTGATCGCTCGCGTATTCGACCGCTGCGGGCAGTATCCGGCCTTCCGCGCGCAGGTGCCGCCGCAGCCGTGTGCGTACTTGGGGCGCAGGCGGTTGCGGCAGATACGTATGGTGCACTTGTCCAGGTCCACGTCCTCCCACTTCAGTCCGAGCGCCTCGCCCTGGCGGAGGCCGAGCGCGAGGGCGAGCGCCCACCGGGCGCTGTTGCGGCGCCGTGGGGCGGTTTCCAGCAGCCGCTGGATCTCCGGGACGTCATAGGGCTCTATGTCGTCCTCGTCCGGCACCGGCGCTCAGGCCAGCAGGGCGGGGTTGCCTCCGCGCACCCGCGGCGACTGCGCTCACCGCGATAGCCGAGGCATCCGCGATCATCCGGCGCGACGCCGCCGACGCTTTCTGCCCCACTGGCCGAACATCCGCGCTGACGCAGTCCGTGAGGATGTCCTCCACGAAGATCTGGAGTCGTCACGAAGGAGGTGACCTCAAGGCTGCGACGGATTCCACCAGGCCTGCCCGCTCAAGCTGCCTGAGCACATCCTCGGCGGTCTCCGGCCGCAGTTTGCGGGAATTGGCGATCTCCTGGACGCACGAGAACACAACCCGGCTGTCGATGCTGATCTGGTCGACGATGAAGTCGTCAGGAGACTTGGCTTCTACGTTCCACTGCGCCAGGTACTCGTGCGGGAAGTGGCGTAGGTTTGCCGTCACTATGACTTGGGCGCCCGCTTTTATAGCCGCAGCGAGCACGTGTCGGTCTTTGGGGTCTGGGAGTTTCAGGCCCTCGATGAGAGGCTCGTAGCCGGTGACCAGGCAGTCTGGGACCGCGTTGTTGATCAACTCGCGGAGACGGCTGAGCTTCTCCGGCTGGATGTCCGGACGGTTATCTTTCAGCGCTCCGAGCGCCTCATCAAGGATCTGGCCAGTCCATTTGGCCTGCACGAGCCCGGCCAGGGCAACACGGATGTGGAGGTCGCGCAGCGTGTTGGGGTACAGCACGTTGGCGTCGTAGACGACGATGAAAGCCACTTGCTCAGTCCTCGCCGAGTTCCTCGCTGAGTGCGGCCAGCTCGTCGAGGACGACCCGACGCCGCTGGTCGTCCCGTCGCTTGTACTTGAGGAGTTCGGCGAAGGCGATGCGCCGATGTGTGCCGACCATCTCGAACGGGATCTCCTGCGCTTCGAGCAACTTGATCAGGTACGGCCTGGACACATTCAGCGTGTCGGCTGCCTGCTGGGTGGTGAGCATCGCCCTGTCTGGCATGATTTGGACGCCCTGGCCCTTTGCCAGCAAGCTCAGGACCTGAGCGAGCATGGTCGCAGCAGGCCGCGGGACGACGAGAGCATCGGCGTCGCCAGTCTCTGCGAGGACTTCGATGAGGTCGTCGGAATGATTTGCCAGGTAGTCCTTGATGCGCCGAGCCGCGCGCGCGGCGACCGCCGCGTCTACATCTCCCGGCCTGATCGAGCTGATTGGGATACCCGCCATGTGTGCCGCCTTCCCCAGCCGCATTATCCGCAACAACCGCAGTATCCGCAATGATTCCCGGAGTAGTTCTACAGCAATCCCGAGGTGAACCAGGCCGGAAACCGGGTGAAACGACCCATGGTCTAGCCAAACGGCGACGGCCGGGTTGTGCCCTGGCTCTCGGTATCAGCCCGCCCGAACCTGAAGTCAGCCGACGGCACCATGACGGCCAGCTCCTGCGCAGCTTCCCTCGCCGTTTGCCGCCAGGCCGCTCACGGTGCCGACCCACGCGGCCACATCGCCAGACTGGAGCATCCCCGTCGCTATGAAGGCTCGGGTGGCGTGTTCAGCGGTCATGTGGTCAGTGACCAGAAGTGTTAAGCCGAGCGTTGCGTGACCGTGAGCAGCGACATGGACGCAGCGATGCCGAGAACGCGCGTTTGAGGTCTGCCTAAACCTCGTCGCGTCTGCGTAAGGGGAGCGCATGGATTCTGTTATGGATGCGTCAGGACGGTCAGGCTGACGTGACTGCGGTTGTTGTTCCTGGGAGAACGCCGGATGAGGACCGCACGAGGGCCGGAGGTACAGCAAGGACCCGTCCCCCCAGTCCTTGTGAACATTTTCACAAGAGGATCCCGGCCGGAGTGCGGGCGGTCGCGTCGTGGTTGTCGTGGAAAGCGCGGCCACGCTCGCGTCGGCGTTCAGCTCAAGCCGCTGGCCAGTGGCTTCCCCCGGGGCCACTGGCCGGCGCGTGCAGCAGCACTGTCAGTCGCGTCCGCTGGTCGCACTCGGCAACGCCCATGAATCAGCACAACGATCCACCCAGGCCGACGCATACAGCAAGAAACGATCAACGACACTGGCAGCGATGTGCGGCTTCCCGCGGCGGCGTCTCTAGCCGAACGGGACGGTAACCGGACCGGCCACGGGTTCGTAGACGGCAAAGAAGTCACGATCGTCGGGGACGAGGTAGCGGGTGGACGACTGATTCGGGTTGGGCCCGACCATAGTCGGGACCAGTCCGCTTGGTCCGTGGGTGTAGGTAATCAGCGTGTGCCATTCAGGATTGATGTCGAACTCCATCCCCCGCACCGCGCCGACGCGCTGGAGGATCTGCGCGATGGTGATCACCGTCTGGTTGTCGGCGGCAACGTAGATCAGGTTGCCGTTAGCGTCGATGCCGACGGCGCTTCGCCAGACGCGGGTGACGCCACCGAGCGTGTACCCCCACTGGGGGCTGTTCGGGTCGTCGTTCAACTGCGGGTTCAGTTGCCCGTTCCAGACGATCGGGGCCAGGCTCTGGCGGGCCCACGCGACACCTGGCCCTGGGTTCGGGCCGCCGTTCCAGTTGACGATATCGATGCGACCGTCGCTATAGCCGATGAGCGTGGCGTTACCGTCCTTCAGCGGTTCGTTCGTCAGGCCGTTGTCGGCCGAGCCATTACTGCCGTCTGTATAGGTGAAGCCGCCGTTGAAAGTCGCAAGCAGCCGCGATCGCTGATCGACCGGGACCATCATCGGCCCGCGTACGGCGGCGTTCGGCGGCTCGTAACGGCCGGGGTAGTACCCGATCTGGGTCCTCGTATGGTCAAACCACGCGGCATAGGCGACGAACTGCGGATAGTCGGTCTCAGTACGGAAAGTCGTCACCAGCACCGGTGGGCCACCGTCAATCGGCGGCCCCGTCGGTTCCCAGACCCCTTCGCCCGGTAGCGGGTGCGGAAAGACTAGCTGGATTTGCGGTGGCGTCTGCGCCGGCAAAGCTGGCGTCTTCGCGGCTTTCGGATGGCTGATTCGCGCCGGGTTCACCCCGACCTTCGGCAGGCTTTTCAGCTGCGGGCCGCCCTTCTTCGGCGCGTTCAGTGTGTAGTAGATGTGCTCGCCATTGTCGACCATCCAGTTACCGAGAGGTACATCTTGTCTGACCCACTCAGTGCTTCGCGCGCCCAGCGCCATGCTCGTAGGCTGCACCATCCAGACCGAATACGAAACAAGTGCCCATGACAGCAAAATGACAAAGGGCGCCGCGATCAAGATGCGCCGGCGTCGCCGCCGCCTGCGCCGGCGCCTGATCGCAGTCCTGCCCAGCTGATCTCTCCGCTGCGCGCCCCGGACGGCGGACGCCGAATCCCCCGGTGAGCCAGCCTCATCTGTAGGTGAAGCCGCCTCACCCGGAGGCGAAGCCGCCTCACCCGGAGGCGCGCCGGCCTCGTCCGGCAGATCACTCGCACCAGAATCGGAGCCAGATCGGCGCAGGCGCTTCATCCCACCACGTCCCAGCGTCGCTTGAGCAAGACACACATACTGAAAATGACACCCAGGTCGCGGGGCGCTATACCCCATCCTGGCGCGCCTCGAACATCACGCGCGTCGGTGAGAGCCTGATCGAGAGCATGGAGCCTCGGCCAGCTTCCGCCTGCACAACTCTATGAGGGATTCGCCGACCCACGGGGCAAGATCGTACGGTCACTGAGTACCGGGCCGGCATCGCTTCGCTGGTGGTGGTGACGATCGGCATACCTGGAGTGCAGGAAGCTGGCGGCGGGCTCGCAGGTAAGGTAGCCGGACCAAGCTGAATCCGATAATGAGGAGCAGAGTCTGGAGCGGCTGCGCCGCTATCACCGGGCGATCCGGACGAATGACCTGTCCGGCGCCCTGAGCGCGCCGCTGGCCGGACGCCGGCTCAGCAAGTGCGCGAAAGCCCTGGACCCGTTCGCCGAACAAGTCTGCGCGGCCCGCGAGCACGGTGACCCAGTGTGAGCATCAGCCACCTCATCGACACCTACGGCTACCTCGCCGTCTTCGTCATAGTGGCCGCAGAAAGCCTGGGAGTACCGCTGCCAGGGGAGACCGCTGTGGTCACCGCCGGCATCTACGCCGGCCACACGCACCGCCTGAACCCCTGGCTGATCTTCCTCGTGGCCTCGGCGGCGGCGATCATCGGGGACAACATCGGCTACTGGATCGGAGACAAGGGCGGTTACCGGCTGGCCCGCCGCTACGGACCCAAGGTCCACCTTGATGAGCAGAAGCTGAAGATTGCCCGCTACCTGTTCGACCGGCACGGCACCAAGGTCGTGTTCTTCGGCCGGTTCGTATCCGTGCTGCGCACCTACGCGGCGTTCCTCGCCGGAACCAGCCAGATGCGCTGGCGCCGGTTTCTGCCCGCCAATGCCAGCGGCGGAATCATCTGGGCCGCTATCTATACCTTTGGCGCCTACTTTGCCGGCCACGCCTTGCAGCAGGCCACGGGCTTCATCAACTGGATCTTTATCGGTGCGGCCGTCATCGCGATCGTGGCCGCGATACTTCTGATCCGCCGCCGGACTGGCAAGCTGGCTGCCGAAGCCGAGGCCGCATACCCCGGCCCGCTTCAGTAACCAGGGCGGCAGACGCCCGCATCGGTACCGGGCACCGGGCGATCTGGATCTGCGCTTCACGGACCAGAGCTGCCTGCCCTGCCAGAATGTGGCCATGTCTGAGCTGGACAGTGCTGAGGTTGGCAGGCTGCTGGCTGACGCGGCGAAGCGGGCAACGCGATACCTGGCGGGCCTGGACCACCGTCCGGTCGCACCGGGCAGCGCGGCGCTGGCCGGGCTTGCGCGCTTCGACGAGCCGCTGCCGGATTCGGGGGGCGACGCGGCCGCCACGCTCGCACTGCTGGACGAGGCAGGATCTCCGGCCACGGTCGCCAGCGCGGGTGGCCGCTATTTCGGCTTCGTCATCGGGGGCTCTCATCCGGCCGCGGTGAGCGCCAACTGGCTGGCGGCAGCGTGGGACCAGAACGCGGCCCTGCCGGTGATGTCGCCGGTTGCCGCGCGCCTGCATGAGGTTGTGACCCGGTGGCTAACAGAACTGCTCGGCCTGCCGACCGGGAGCGCCGCGGCCTTCGTGACCGGCGGGGCGATGGCCAATACCGCGGCCCTCGCGGCTGCCCGTGATCACCAGCTGGCCCAGGCTGGGACGTGCAGGCTGACGGGCTGTTCGGGGCACCAGAGCTGACCGTGATTGTCGGAGAGAATGCCCACTCCACACTGATCCGGGCTGTCGGGCTGGTTGGGCTCGGGCGTGACAGGGTGCACCGGGTCCCGGCTGATAACGAGGGTCGGATGCGGCCCGACCGCCTTCCCGCGGACGTACTGGGGCCGGCCGTCATCTGCGCGCAGGCCGGGGAGGTGAACACCGGTGCGTTCGACCCGTTCCCGGATATTGTCACGTGGGCCCGCGAGCGCGGCGCCTGGGTGCACGTCGACGGGGCCTTCGGGCTGTGGGCACTGGCCGACCCGTCACGGGCCCACCTGACCCGTGGCCTGGACGGTGCCGACTCCTGGGCCACCGACGCGCACAAATGGCTCAACGTGCCCTACGACTGCGGCATCGTCCTGGTCCGGCGACCGGAGGATCTGCGCCGCAGCTTCGCCGCGGCTGCCGGTTACCTGCCTGCGGGCGAGGCATTCGAAGCCATGCATCACACACCCCAGGCCTCGCAGCGGGCCCGCCAGATCGAGGTATGGGCGGTGCTCCGCACGCTCGGCTGGCAGGGCGTGACCGACCTCATCACCAGGACCTGCGATTATGCCCAGACAATGGCCTCCTGCCTGAGCGACGCTGGCCTGGAGGTGCTCAACGACGTCGTGCTCAACCAGGTGCTTGTGCGGGCGGCCACCGACGACCTGACGCTGGGTCTCGTGGCCGCGGTCCAGCGGGACGGCACGTGCTGGTGCGGGCCGACCACCTGGCAGCACCGGCCAGCCATGCGGATCAGCGTCTCCGGATGGACCACGTCCAGCGACGACATCAGGAAAAGCGCGGATGCGATCATCGCCGCACACCAGCAAGCTCTGCATGCACCGGGCGGTGCTGCCTAGACTGGCGCGGTGACTGACCAGCTCGATCCGGTGGCGCACAACCGTGCCGCCTGGGACCGCGAGGTGACCAGCGGCAGCGAGTGGACCCGGCCGGTGGGACCGGACGTCATCGCGCGGGCACGGGCCGGCGACTGGTCGGTGGTCCTCATCGGGCACGAGCCGGTACCACGCGACTGGTTCCCGGCCACGATGGACGGCCTCGACGTGCTCTGCCTCGCCTCGGGCGGCGGGCAGCAGGGTCCGGTACTGGCTGCGGCGGGCGCACAGGTGACCGTGTTCGACAACTCGCCGCGCCAGCTGGCGCGCGACGAAGAGGTAGCGGCCCGGGACGGCCTGGCGCTGCGCACCGTGCTCGGCGACATGCGCGATCTCAGTGCGTTCCCGGATGCGAGCTTCAGCCTGATCCTGAACCCGGTGTCGAATGTGTTCTGCCCAGACCTGGCACCGGTCTGGCGTGAGGCCTTCCGGGTACTGCGGCGCCGCGGCACGCTTCTGACCGGTTTCATGAATCCCGACCTCTTCATTTTCGACGTCAGCGCGCTGGACGAGCGGGGCGAGCTTGTGGTCCGCCACCCGCTCCCGTTCAGTAGCCTCGACCTGCCCGAGGCCGAGCGGCGCGGGGCTTACGGGGACGGCCCGATCGAGTACAGCCACTCGCTGACCACCCAGATCGGCGGCCAGCTCGCCGCCGGCTTCACCATCACGCACCTGGTGGAGGCTCCCCACCACGCCGACGCCACGGCGCGGTTCATGCCCGGCTACATAGCGACCCGCGCGGTCAAGCGCATTGAGCCCGTCTAGGCCGGTTCTCCGCGCCTACCAGGCATCCGACCGCGACGCGCTGGTCCGCCTGTGGGCGGAGTGCGGGCTGCTCAGGCCGTGGAACCACCCTGACCGCGACATCCAGCGCAAGCTCGCGCACTCCGCCGGCGGTCTGCTCGTGCTTGAGCTCGACGGCCGGGTCGCCGGGTCGGTCATGGCTGGTTACGACGGTCACCGCGGGTGGGTGAACTACCTCGCCGTCGATCCGGGACACCAGGGAAAAGGTTTCGGAACGATGCTGATGGCCGAGGCCGAGCGGCGGCTCGCGCTCCGTGGCTGTCCCAAGGTCAACCTGCAGGTACGCACCTCCAACAGCCACGCTGTCGGCTTCTACCAGCATCTCGGCTACGTGGTCGATGAGACCGTGAGCTTGGGCAAGCGCTTGTCCCGCGATCAGCCGCCAGACGAGGCTTAGCAGGAGTGCCTGGCAGTTTGTGAACGGTGGCGCTGGACGCGGTGCTACCGGCGCTCCGGGGCGCCGAGGGTGGCCAGGAGCGCGGCCCGGGACGCCGGGCGCAGGGCGTAGACGAGCGCGAACAAAGCCTCGCGGGCGAGACGCTGACCATGGGCGGCGACCAGCAGCGAGCGGCTGCCCTCCGCTGTCATCAGCGCCGCGGCCGCCCGCAGGGCCAGCTCACCAGCGGAGGCGCGGGCGGCCGCCGTGCCCGGGCCGAGCAGGCCGAGTTCTGCGCGCAGCGACGCTAGCTCGGTATCCAGCGACGTGGTCCCCAGCAGCCGGCAGCAGCGCGCGGCGACACCGAGCGCGAGCGCGGCGTGCAACCGCAGGACCTCGGGCGCTGCGTGGTCGCCCGCGGGGTGCTTGCCGGTGACCCGGTCGGCGGCGACCGGCAGCCGGTCGAAGGTAACCCGCACGGTCGCTGTCGCGTTGAGCGCAGCCAGGCGGAGCCGCTCGGTGTGCACCGATGGCCCCTCAGCGGCGTCGGCGATCAGCCAGACGATCTCGCCGTCACCGGACCGGGCAGCCACGTGGACGACGTCGATCCGGCCCCAGCCGGACACGAACGGTGAGGCACCCTGCAACAGGTACCCGTCGCCGCAGCGTTCTGCTGTCAAAGTGGGTTCTGGCAGGGCCCCGCCGAGCGCGAGGCCGGCCCGGATCTCGCCGCGCGCGAGCGGGCCGAGCCAGCGAGCGCTCAGATCCTGGTTACCCGCCGTAGCCACAGCGCGGACCAGGCCGTTGTGCTGTGCCCACACGAACGCCGTGGTCAGGCAGCCACTCGCCAGCGCCTCCTGCACGGCACAGACCGTGGCGAAGTCGGCGCCCAGGCCGCCTGCGTCCGCTGGTGCCGCGACGCCGTAGAGCCCGGCGGCGGCGAGGGCGTCGAGCCGCTCGCGCGGAACGACGTCGCTGGCGTCGGTATCCAGCGCGGCCGGGAACAGCACGTCATCGGCAATCCGCTGCGCCGCCTGAACGATGTCCACCGGGCGAGCCTATAGACCCGCCCACGCGGTCAGGAGTTGCGCCGGGTCAGCGCGACGACGACGTCGTTCAGCCCTGGCTGGCCGGCGTGGCGGGCGGGCCAGTGGTCACGTTGCCGGGCTCCTGGGCCATGCGGTTGACCCGGGTCTGCAGCACGAGCTGCTGGGCCAGCAGAGTCACGCCGAGATACAGCAGCAGGCTGGACGACGGGATATGCGCCACGAGGTCAACGACCTCGTGGATGGCGATGCCGACCAGCCAGAGGCCGACGGTGACCCAGGTGCCCTGGCGCAGCACATCGGTACCTTCTCGCCACAGCTTGACGGTCCAGGCCCGCAGCGCGCCGAGGCCCACAGCGTCACCGACGAGCAGGGCCAGCAGGATGCCGATATCGCCCAAGGTCAGCCGGGTGGTGGAGTCCTTCGACATGGTGGCCAGGCTGGCCACGCCGAGCACGATGAGGATGGCGGGCAGGAGCAGGGTGGGCGATGCCCGCCGTACCTGCAGCTGGCGCCACAGGATGAGGGCCAGCACCGCCAGGCTGATGACGACAGCTATGCCGACTGACGAGCCGGAGGGCGCCGACGCGGCTACTAAGGGCAGGCTGACAGGCATGGTTCTCCTCCGGCTACACGGCCGCGATATCGGAACACACGTTAGACCGGCTGCTGGCGGGCAGCCAATCGGTTAACAAGTAACGAAGAGCGGAGCGGGGGGCAGACGCTCGCCGCCTGGCGTCTGGGATAATCGGCATGGTTCGGGGGAGGAGGCTGTCATGACCGTGGAAACCTTGGACGACATCCGCGAGCTCGCCCAGCAGCTGCGCGTCGACTCGATTCGCTGCAGCACAGCTGCGGGTTCCGGCCACCCAACGTCGAGCATGTCAGCCGCGGACCTGATGGCCGTGCTGATGACCCGTCATCTGCGCTATGACTGGCAGCGGCCCGACAACCCGGCCAACGACCACCTGATCTTCTCCAAGGGGCACGCGTCCCCGCTCCTCTACTCGATGTTCAAGGCCGCCGGTGTGATCACCGACGATGAGCTGATGAGCGGCTACCGGCGGTTCGGCTCGCGGCTGGAGGGCCACCCGACCCCGGTGCTGCCGTGGGTCGACGTGGCCACCGGCTCGCTCGGCCAGGGGCTACCGGACGGGGTCGGCGTCGCCCTGGCCGGCCGCTACCTCGACGAGCTGCCGTACCGCATCTGGGTGCTCTGCGGTGACAGCGAGCTGGCCGAGGGGTCGATCTGGGAGGCGTTCGACAAGGCCTCCTACTACCGCCTCAGCAACCTCACCGCGATCGTCGACGTGAACCGCCTGGGCCAGCGCGGGCCGACCGAGCTGGGCTGGGATCTTGACTCCTACGCACGGCGGGTCGAGGCGTTCGGCTGTCATGCGATCCCGATCGACGGGCACGACCTCGGCGAGATCGACAAGGCCCTGTCCAAGGCCGGCGACTTGGATCGGCCTAGCGTGATCCTGGCGCGCACCCGCAAGGGCCGCGGGTTCAGCGAGGTCGAGGACCGTGAGGGCTGGCACGGCACGCCGCTGCCCGCCGAGATGGCCGAGCGGGCCATCGTCGAGCTGGGCGGAGAGCGCCACATAACCGTCAGCAGCCCCAAGCCCGAGGACGGCTCCCCGCGCACGCGCCCGAGCGGCGAGGTATCTCTGCCCCGCTATGAGCTGGGAACGAAGGTCGCCACCCGGCTGGCGTTCGGCCAGGCGCTCGCGGCTCTGGGCGCGCGGCCGGACGTCGTCGTGCTCGACGGCGAGGTGGGCAACTCCACCCACGCCGAGGAGTTCGCCAAGAAGTATCCAGAACGCTACTTCGAGATGTTCATCGCCGAGCAGCAGCTCGTCGCGGCCGCAGTCGGGTTCTCCGTCCGCGGTTACGTCCCGTTCGCCGCGACGTTCGCCGCATTCTTCACCCGCGCCTTCGACTTCATCCGCATGTCGGCGATCTCCCAGGCGAACATCAGGCTGTCCGGCTCCCACGCGGGCGTCGAGATCGGCGCCGACGGCCCGTCGCAGATGGCACTGGAGGACCTGGCGATGCTGCGGGCCGTCCACGGGTCGACAGTGCTGTACCCGAGCGACGCGGCCAGCGCCGCGTACCTGGTCCAGGAGATGGCCAATCACGACGGCGTCGTCTACATGCGCACGACCCGCGGCTCATACCCGGTGCTCTACGGCCCGGACGAGCAGTTCGGAGTGGGCGGGTCCAAGCTCGTGCGGTCCAGCCCTGATGATCAGGTGACGCTGATCGGCGCCGGGGTGACGCTGCACAACTGCCTGGCCGCAGCGGACCAGCTCGCCGAGGAAGGCGTCAGCGCCCGGGTGATCGACCTGTACTCGGTCAAGCCCGTCGACACCAAGGCGCTGCTCGCGGCGGCAGCGGCAACCGCCGACCGGATAGTGGTCGTCGAGGACCACTACCCGGAGGGCGGCATAGGCAGCGCTGTCCTTGAGGCCTTCAGCGACGCTGGCCACCGGGTCAGCATCGCGCACCTGGCGGTGCGGGGCCTCCCCGGCTCCGGCACGCCAGGAGAGCTCATGCAGGCGGCCGGCATCGCCACCGAGAACATCGTGACCACTGCCCGCGGTCTGCTCGACACCTGACTGTCCGGCGTTAGATCGCGTCGGCGGGCGCGCCGCTGGCTGCTTCTGCCTGAGGCCGCTCTTGTGCCTCGGACCGGGCTCGCTGGGGCAGGAACAGGGTCAGGGCAGGGGCGAGGGCCAGGATCTTGGACAGGACGTTTAGCGTGACCGGGCCGGGAGCAGACGGATAGCTGAAGCCGAACAGGCCCCAGCCGGCGAACAGCGCCAGCACTCCAGCGAAGCACCACAGTGTTGCCCGCTGCAGCCGCACGGCCGGTGACAGCGAGAGCAACGCCACCGTCGTGATGCCGGTCAGGATCAGCGGCCCGAACAGCAGCACCCGGTACAGCCCAGGATCGATGACGGGATAGGTCCTGGGCAGGATTACAGGACGCACACGCCGATCAGCGTGACGGGCGTAATCGGGTCTGAACGTGGGGTGTGCGCGAGGCCCGCCTTGGAACCCCTCCGGGATCTGGACGCCGGGCTCCCGTCGTGATCACGTCTCACTGCTGGTCGATGAAGTACCCCTGCTGGTCGACCAGGATCTGGACCGAGCCGCTGCTGAGGTTGTAGATGCCGATCCCGCCGCCGGCGGCGGCCTGCACCGTCACCAGGTTCGCGATCGTCTCCCCGGCTGAGAAATTCACGCTGGAGGTGCCGGGAACAGCCCCGGTGTCCGGGTAGACGACAAGGGCTCCGGCAGCCTGCGGCTCGGTAACGGTGACGTTGAGCACGGCGCCGGTGGCTACTGGGCAGGGGAAGTTGCCCGGGCAGAGCAGATCGGGGTCCAGCGGGAGCGTGCTGTCCGCCGGAACGGCGCCAGCATGGGTGACGCCGGTGCCATCGCGAGTGTCGACGATCCGGACTGGCCCGTACGGGACAAGGCTGTCCGGTCCCCCGGAGGAGTAATAGCCGTTGAGGTCAGCGATGAGCTGGACGGTCCCGGTTGAGTCGTTGTAGAAATCAGCAACGTCGCTGGTGAGCGGGACGACGACCTGGTTAGGGATGGTCTGGCCGGGGACGAAATTCAGGTTCGAGGTCCCCGGCAGAGGCTGGCCGTCGGCGTAAGCGACGATCACCCCGTCGTCCTTGGGCTGGGTCACGGTCAGGTTCATCACCGCGGCTGTGACCCCGGCGGGCACCTTCCCGGACAGGTTCAGCCGCACTGTGCCGTGTGCGGCAACTGGCCCGGCGGCTGTGGTGCCGATCTTGCTGCGGGTGTCGAGCACCCGGGTCGGCGTCAAGCCCTGGAACCCGGACCCGCTGTTGCTGTAGTAGCCCTGAAGGTCGGCGAAGACCTGGACCGTGCCTGTGCTGCCGTTGTGGAAGGAGATGTCTCCGCCGCTGGGCTGAACGGTTACCAGGTCGGCGATGGTCTGATTCGCTGCGAAGTTGATGTTGGAGGTTCCGGTCAGCGCGGTAGACGCGCCGGGATAGACACTCAGCCATCCTTCGGCGGTTGGGCCTGTCACGGTGACGTTCGCGACGATCGCGCTGATGTCGGATGCGCTGACCTGGCCGATGCTGCCGATTGGCAGCGTCAGATCAGCGCCGGGGGCAATCGCTCCCTTGGCGGCGCCGATCCCGGATCGAGTGTCCAGTATCCGGGTCGGTGTCACCGGCGTGTAGTTCGCCCCGGCGACCACAACTGCGGACTCGGAAACGTAGAGGCCGGAAGGGTCAGCCCAGAGGTAGCCGGCTGAGCTCTGGTGGATGGTGACTTGTTCTTCACCAGCCGTGCTGAACACGTGACTAATGGTGGATTCGCTGGTAAGGGCCGGCAGCGATCCGTCGCTGAAGACGAACTCATTGGTCCCGATCGGCCCGTTGGTGGTCCACGTCGATGTCATCGGCGTCATCGTTGCCGTTACGTCGAGCGGCCCTCCGGCCGGATCTGGCTGGGCGGTCAGGTTGCCAGAGGTGATCCCCCCTATGACTTCCACAGCGCCGCGGTCGTAGTAGCCGGGCCCGGTGCCGGTGTTAGGCACCGCCGGGTCATCGGCGCGAGGGTCGCCTAGCTGGTCGGTCGGCAGTTCGCCAGGAGCATTCGCGTCGGCGGAATCGATGGCAGGCGACGCGGCCGACGGGGGATACCAGAAGATGGGATAGGACTGCGGCGGATCGCTGAGCCCTGGGCTGGCCGCGACATCGTTCGCGCCCTGACCAGTTGCGGCCGTGAAAGAGGCGAGGCTGGTGTAGCTGGTTCCGCCCCAGCTGTACAAGGGCCCGCCGCTGGCTGGGTCGATCAGGTTGTAGTTGGCCACGGTCTGAGGAACGGACGCCCCGGCGACCGAGAACGCAATAGCTTCCTCGGGGTTGCTGCATGGCGTGGCATGGGCCGGGTCGCCGGCCGTCTCCACGATGTTGTTCTCCAGGTATGTGATCGGTGTCGGCGGGGGGACGTTCGCCGGGGCATTGTTCACCACGACAGCGGTACTGCAGGGTGTAACGATCGTGTTGCCGGTGATGTCAGTGCCCGGCGAAGCCTCCATCTCTACCGCGGGGCCCGGTCCGGTCATGTCGACGGTGTTGGCGGTAACGACGGCCCCGGTGTCGTTGCTGATGAAGACGCCGAGGAAGAGGCTGGTGACGGCTAGCCGGCTGATCGTGACGTTGGTCGAAGCCTCGACCCCGATCGCGGCATACGAAGCATTGCTGTAGTTACTGCTTGTCGCTGCGCCGCCGTTGATGGTGATGTCCGAGGAGTTATCAACGAGGATCCCGTCACCACCGTTGTAGCCTTCGACGGCAAATCCGCTGATCACGACGTTCTGCGAGTCTTCGACGGCAAGAGCGTTGGCACTGACCTCCGAATCGAGGCCAATGCTGGCGACGGTACCGTCGCCTGTGTCCGCCGCGAGGAACGTAATCGGCGCCGACGAGGTCCCGGACACCGAGATCGTCGTCGGGTCGTATGCCCCCGGCTCGACGATCACGGTCTGCCCAGGCTGGACAATCGCCGCGGCCGCGGCGATCGTGCAGAATGGCTGAGCCTCGGTTCCGCTGCCGGTGTCGGAGCATCCAGAGGCGTTGTCGACGTAGAGGTCGCTGCTGGAGCCCGCGTCGGCTGGGCCAGCCGACCTGGCTGCGGAGTCTGTTCTTGGTGGCCCGGCTGCTGGGGCCGGATGAATCACCCGGGCTGCCGCGGGGCTCCCGGGCAGCGCCATCAGGGCTGCTCCCAGGACGACGACACCTAAGACCGGTACGCAGCCGATCATCGCCCTCGCTGCCGGCACAGCTGCCGAACCCGTGCTCCGCGCTTGGGGCATGCGGAAATGGACGCCCATCAAATGCTCCCGGGGATGCGTGCTTGCGCCGCGAGTTCGGTTCTCGCGGCCCTCGACCTGTCATTGCCCGGAAGCCGGGTTCGGGTTCACAGCCGCCTGGCCCGTGCGGGCCCGATGATTCGTTAATGGTGGGGTACGAGTTCGGGCGGACAGCCCGCCCTGGCTAGCGCCAGACCCTGCGGACTGGCTTTCTGGGCGCTGGGGCGGTCGCCGTCCAGATCCGGCGCCAGCGCGCCATCTCCTGGTCGCGCGGCGCCAGCGCGCCCGCACCGGCCGCGACCGGCATGAGAGCCCCGCTGGTGACAGGCACGAGGGCCCCGTTGGCGGCAGCCTCACGCTTCGCAGAACCGGCACGATCCTCAGCGACGGCGTCGGGCTGAGCCGCGGCAGCGCCGGCTGAAGCGGCTGCGGGCTCGGCGGGGCCGGTGATGGCGGCCGGGGCAGCGGCGGCCGGGAGCGCGGACCGGTAACCGGGGACGTCGAGAGTGCTGGCTGCGGCCGCCCGCAGAGCCCGGTACCAGCCAAGCTGCTCTTCGGCGGCCAGGCGGGCCACTGCCTCGGCCATCCGCCGCCGGAAGTCGCTGGCCTTCTCGCCCTCGGCCGGACGCAGCGGGCGGCCGTACCGGACCGTGATCCGGGGCCGGCCAGGCTGTGGCCAGTTCCGGCCGCGGGGCATCGCCGCGTACGCGCCGCAGATCGCGATCGGGACCACGGGGATGTTCTTGCCCACGGCCAGGTACGCGGTGCCGATCCGGAAGGGACTCATCCAGCCGTCCTCAGACCGGGTGCCTTCGGGGAAGATCAGCAGGCTCCATCCCTCGTCGATCAGGTCAGAGGCCAGGCTGCGGAGGCGGCGCGAGCCGTACCTCTCCACTGGGAACGCGTTGAAGAGCAGGGCTGTCGTGACCGCGCGCCACCGGGTGTCGAAGAAGTAGTCGGCGGCAGCGCCGACCGCGACCCGGTCGCCAAACCGCTTCGGCAGGCTGCCGAGGATCAGCGGGGTGTCCAGGTGGCTGGAGTGGTTGGCTATGAAAAGCGCGGGGCCGCGCAGCTCGTCGAGGTAACTGGTGCCCTCCACCACGGTGTCGGTCTGGCCCCAGACCACCCCCCGCAGCAGCCTGCGGGTAAGGCCGGCCCGCACAGCCACCGCCAGCCTGGTCCGCGCCCAGGCGGTGGAGAACTCGCGATCCGCTACCTCGGGAACCCACGGCTCAGCCGACCGCGGCGCCGTCGACCGGCCACGCCAGTCGCGGCCGTGATGCAGCAGCCGCAGCTCATCGCGCAGCGCCATGCCCGGCGGCCGCCATCCGGAGGCGCCGTTCAGCATGCCAAGCCGCGCTGAGCGGGCGCCCTTGCGTGATCCCATGACCGCCTCCCCTCACTGCTTTCCCGAGCGCGCGCGTCGGGACGCCGCCGCGCGGCGCCTCATCGCACGTCCGCCAGCACCATCGGCGGCGCATGCAGATAGGAGATGCTCGGGCTGGTGCCCACCACCGGGCTGACCATTTCCAGCGCGTCGGCGAGCGTGGTCGCGCTGCGGAAACCCATCCGGCCGGTGGTCTTCCGGTTACCGCCCACGAAGATCACGTCAGACAGGTGGTCCATCGCGTGCGCACCCCAGTACCACATGTAAAAGGGGTGCACGCCGTGGTAGGCGTAGCTCTTGCGGTAGAGCTGGATGTACCAGGGGTCGGTGGCGAACTGCTGCTCGTACTTGGCCTCGATCACCAGCGGGTCGGTCGTCTCGGTGAGGATCTCCTCGAAGAAGTCGATGTAGCTGGGGTGATGCACCGGGTGGAACTCGTCGGGCACCGGATGGTAGAAGATCGCCACCCCGCCCTCGCGGACGATCGGCTTCCCGCGGTAAAGGTTGAAGAAGTACCCCAGGCCCAGCGACATGACCAGGATCGGGTTCATGATCGAGTTGACGTTGTACGGGCAGATGTAGGGAAGCCCGAAGATCGCGACGTCGGCCTGGCCGTCGACCTCGGTGAGCTGCTGCCTGTGGAGGCTGGCGAGGGTCTTAGGGTGCACGGCGCTCGGCGCGCCCGCGTTGACCGCGGTGACCCCGTACGGCGAGAGCGTGGACTGCCAGATGCGGTGCCGGGCGGCCGGCCGCAGCAGGCCGTTCGCCCGGCGCACGGCGAGGTAGCTGGCCTGGTCGGGCAGGCTCCACTCCCACTCCCGCTTGTTGAGGAACCGCATGGCCTGCGGGAACACGTCGTTGTTGAGCGTGGTCTCGATCTGGAAGACCTTGATCCGCGAGTCGATCAGGTCGGCCATCCGGTCGTAG
This sequence comes from uncultured Actinomycetota bacterium, assembly GCA_963815375.1. Lineage (GTDB taxonomy): Bacteria > Actinomycetota > Actinomycetes > Streptosporangiales > Streptosporangiaceae > JASHPR01. The sequence goes on from CAWFGX010000001.1 coordinate 2,511,278, forward strand.
GAGTGGTGCATCGCCGAGTGCGGCGGGTCGTTGAATGACCGGGACTCCCGCAGTGTGTGCACGTTGTGGTGATGCCGCAGGCTGCGGTAGCTGGCCAGGCCGACAGACACCGACTTCGGGCCGCCGCTCATCGCGGTAAGCGTGATGTTCACGTACACGACCAGGTCGCTCTCGACCGCGCGCCGGTTGATCTCGACGTCCTCGCCGTGCGGTGTCTTGCCCAGGTCAACGAGGTTGCGCCGGTCCTCCGCGTCGTGATTGCGCAGGTGATCGGGGTAGAACGCGCGGAACACCCGGTCGCCGACGGCGTGCCGCAGCTCGGCTGGCGTCATCCGGCGGTGCAGCGAGTTCGCGGCGATCAGCTCGACATCGTCGACGCCTGCCGCGGCGGCGACCTCGAGGACCTGCTCGATGACCCGCTGCCTGATGTCAGGCGAGCGCATCGGCGGCAGCGGCAGGGAGATGTCATCGAACACGATCGTCAGCCGCATCCCCGGCTTGAGCAGCTCGGGGAGCGGCTCGATGCCTACCGGGTGCAGCAGCGCCCGCTGGATCGCCGCGTCCACCATCTTGATGCCCGGCAGCGAGTCCGGCGGGTAGATGACCCGCGACCCCAGCGGCAGTGGCTCCAGCCGGAAGCCCTCGCCCTGGTGGACGAGCAGCGGCGGGGTCCGCTCGTCGACCTCAAGCACGAATCCTGGCCTGCTCATGCTGCCTCCTGTCACCGCCTGGTCAGGTCGAACGCCACCTTGACCGTGCCAAGCTGGCCCGCGTTGGCCGCGTGGTTCAGCGCCTCGCGCCACCGGCCGAGCGGATATCGGGTGTCCACGTAGCCGTCCAGTACCGACGAGCCCGCCAGCCTGATCGCCGTGTCGAAGTCGGCCTTGTCCGCGTTCTCAGGATGGGATCCAGAACGGGACGCGTACGCGCCGATCAGCTGCAGCTCGCGATACCAGAGCGGGGTGAGGTCCACGCCGCCGGCTGGCATGCCGGACACGACGACCGTGCCGCCGGCCCGGACCAGCCGCAGCGCTGTGTTCAGCCCCCCGGGAGTACCGCTGCACTCAAACGCCAGGTCCACGCCGCCGAGCAGAAAGCCGGTGCCGCGCTCGGGGACGTGCATCCGCGCGGTGGTGACCCGCCGCAGCGCGCGGACCCCGCGGCCGGGGTCGATCAGCGCCGTTGCCTCCAGTTCCTTGGCCCGCGAGCGCTGGTGCGCGTGCTTGGCCATCAGGTACACCGGGCCCGCTGGGGTGAGCTCGCGCACGGCAAGCAGCGTGAGCAGCCCGACGGTGCCGGCTCCGACGATCACGACCGAGGCACCAGGGGGCACCTCGACCCGGCGCACCGAGTGGACAGCACAGGCCAGCGGCTCGGCCAGGATCGCCCGCTCGTTCGGCAGCTCGTCCGGCACCGGGTGCAGCTGGTCGGCGTGTGCTACGAACTGCCAGCTCCAGCCGCCGCCGGTGTCCCCGCAGAAGCCTGTCTGCAGCCCGGCCGAGAGCGCGCCGGTCGTGATGTGGTCACAGCGGTTCTGGTCGCCCTCGGCGCACCAGCGGCACGGCGGCGTGCCGCGCGGGGCGCATGACAGCACCGGGTCGAGCACGACCCGGGTGCCCTTCGGGAGCTGCGGAAGGTCGTCCAGGGTCTCGCCGACGACCTCGTGACCGGGCACGAACGGCATCGAGGTCAGCGGCCCCAGGTACGGTGAGGCCCGGCCGGTCAGCAGCGCGAGGTCCGATCCGCAGATGCCCGACAGCATCGGCGCCACCCGGGTCCACCCGGCCCCGGGGAGCTGGGGCGCCTCCCGGTTGACCAGGCGGAGCGGCGACAGGTTGCTGCTGACAGCCCCCGTCATCCAGCGCCCGGCGTTGACAGCGGTCAGGCCGCGGGCGGTCAGGTAGCGGCCCGGCGACCGGTGGTACTCCAGCGCAAGGATCACGGCCGCTTCACCGCCAGCGTGTCGATCATGACGTCAGTGGCGCCGCGGGCGTGAGCGCCCCAGTTCTCGATCGCCCACCGCTTGCGCCGGGCGTGGGCGTACAGCGCCGGGTCCGGGTTGACGGCGACCGGGTGGCCGACAAGCTCGAGCAGCGGCCGGTCGGAGTAGCTGTCGCCGTAGGCGTAGCAGCCCGTCAGGTCCAGGCCTTCGCTGGCGGCGTGGCGCGTCATCCAGGCTGCCCGGGCCTCGTCGACCAGCGGCGGCTCCTGGAGGTGGCCGGTGAGCACGCCTCCGGCCGCGTGCATCCGCGACGCGACCACCTCGTCGAACAGCGACTCCAATGGCCGGACCAGCACGTCGATGGCACCGGTGATCAGGATCGTCCGGTGCCCGGCCGCCCGGTGCCTGCGGACCTGGCGGACCGCCTCGGGCAGGGCCCGCTGCAGCAGCGCGTCGCCGAGCACGTCGTCGGCGAGCGCCTGCAACTCGTGCTCGCCCGCGCCTGCGTAGCGGCGGAGGAACGCGCGGATGAAGTCGCCCCGGTCCCGCCGCTCATCCCGCAGGTACCGCGGCAGCGAGCGGGCGAGCGCCGTCAGCTCGCCGCCCCAGCGGGACCGCGGCAGCGTGCTCAGCCGGGCCCACAGATACGACTCGACGAGATTCGAGGCGACCAGGGTGCCCTCGAGGTCGAAGACAGCAGCGACGTCGGTCCGTTCAGGAAGATCAGAAGGCGCGCGCAGCAAGGCGGATCGCCCGCTGCCGGGGCGCTGAATACGCACCAGCTCCGTCACGGCGGGCGTGTGGATCTCCTGGAAGTAGCAGGGCCAGTCGATGACAGCCGGGTCGAACCCGTGTTCGGCGGTCAGGTCAGGGGCGAGCCTGCGGTGCAGGGCAAGGGTCTTGCTGTCGTCGTAGACGACCTGGGCCTGCGTGTATGCCTCGTAGAGGTCGGAGTACCGCCGCAGGAATTCCAGGTTGGTGCGCTGCCGGTGGACCGATGTCATCCACTCCTGGGTCCGCTCCGTGCCCGGCATCCGCTGCAGCGCCCGCTCGGCCATGGTGTTCGCTCGCTCGGCGCTGCGCAGCATGAACTGGACCTGCGGGGCTCCTGGGAACCGCCAGGATGGCACGCGCACGTGGCCACGGTCCCCGGCGGGCAAGGGGTGCCGGCGGAAGTACTCGCGGACATTCTCATAAAGGTCACGGAACGCCAGCGGGTTCCGCGTGCCCGAGCCGACGTGGAAGTACGCGGGCCTGCCCGCCTCCGGCGGGGCCGCGGCGACCGCGAGCATCGCGTTGACGACCAGATCGACCGGGATGATGTCGATGACGCTGTCCGGTATGCCAGGGAACTCCGGAAGGATCCCCTGCCCGTAGGCGATGATCAGCGGCTCGGCCATCTTGAACCCGTCGATCCAGCCCGGGTAGGGATGGCGCAGCGAGCTCTCCACGATGGCCGGGCGGACCACCGACAGCCGGTGCCCCTGGCCAGCCCACAGCTCCTCGGCCGCCCGCTCGCCGAGCGCCTTGGTGAACGTGTACACATCCGGCCAGCCAAGGCTCTGGGCCCGGGCCCGGCCGTAGTCCACCAGCCGCTTGGCGACCCATTCCTCGCGCGCCTCCTCGGCGGCTGCGGCGACGGACTGCGAGCCCGCCTTGCCGTGCTGGCCGCGAGCCCGGGCGGCCAGCTTGCGCAAAGTTTCGGGGCGCCGCGAGTCACGCTCCACGTCGGCGCGGATGACGCGGGCACTGGCCAGCTCGGCATGCCAGTCGATCGCGTGCTCAAGCGACGCTTCCGGCACCACGCCCTTGCGCATGCCGGCCACGTACGCCGTGGAGACGTGCACAACGTGGGGGTCAGCTCCGGCGTCGGCCAGCGCCTGGTACAGAGCGACGACGCCGGAGACGTTGGTCGCGAAGGCCTCGTCGATCGGGCGGTCGAACGACACCGTGGACGCCGCGTGGATGACCACGTCGATGTCACCGGGAAGGGTCACGTCACCGAGATCGCCCTCGATCAGGCTGACCCGCTCGCTGAACTCCCGCTGGAACTCGTCCTCCCCGATGCGCTCCCGCCAGGACCGGAACACTGGCTTGAGCATCAGGGACTCCAGGCGGCGGGCAGCCGGGACGCCACGACGCTCCCGGATCAGCACCGACACGCGGGCGCCTGGGTAGGCGGAGAGGAGCTTCTCCAGAGTGGCCTGGCCGAGGAAGCCAGTGCCGCCGGTGAGCAGCACGTGCGCCGCGTGCAGCTTCTCGGACGGGCGGAGCTCCTGCTGGTCTGGCATCAGCCCTCCAGCCGGTTCGGGCTTGCGCATCCGCCGGACGCGCGGATGTCAGTTGCGCCGGAGTGACTCACCGACAGCGTAACCCGGGCCGTCACGCGGTGCGCCAGCTCTGCGGGTCGTCCAGAAGCTCGTTCAGGGAACCGGAACGGAAAGCTTGCACGTCCACCGGCTCGCTGCCGAAGCCGCTGGAACGTATGGCCGCGAGGATGCCAGCGTCGCCGCGGGCCTGGTCCACGGCCCCGGCGTCGATTTCGATCCGTACCGTGTTCCCGAGGTCGCGCACGCGCAGGTCGGTAACTGCCCGGCCGCTCGCACGCAGGCGGGTGCGCACAGCATCCTCGGCCCGCTCGATCCGGGCCAGCCGGCCTGCCGTCACCGGCACGCCGTAAGCCACGCGGCTGGACAGGCATGGCGCCGCGGGCTTGTCCCAGGTCCGCAGCCCCCACAGCCGGGCGATCGCGCGGACCGAGCCCTTGCCGATGCCGAGGTCGGCCAGTGGGGTCCGGGCCCCGCGCTCGGCCGCGGCCCGGATACCGGGGCGGAACCCCGCTGTCACGTCCGAGGCATTGGTACCGGTGACGATTGTCGCGAAGCCCTGCTCGGCAGCGAGTGCACCGGCAGTCTCCAGCAGCACGCTCTTGCAGAAGTAACACCGCCGTGGGCCGTTGCCCCGGTAGCCGTCCACCTCCAGCTCGCCGGTCAGCCTCGTGTGGTGGGTGACGCCGAGGTCGGCAGCCAGCGCGCGAGCGGCGGCGAGCTCGCCCGCCGCCAGCGCCGGTGACACCGCGGTGAACGCCGCCACGTCAGCAGGGCCGAGCGCCCGGACCGCCGCCGCGAGCGCGACACTAGAATCGACACCCCCGGAGAACGCCACGAGCGACCGGCCATAACCAGCGAATTCCGCCAGCAGCCGCCCGGCGAGCGCATCGAGGGATGCCGCCTCATCCTGATCCGTCACCGTAAGCCCCAATCGCTACTGCGAGGAAGTATGACGATATCGCACGGCGCTGGGCGCGGAGCACGCGCCGGCGTCGCCGACCTGGGCTTTGCCCGGCTGGACATCGACCGGGCCGCGCGCACCGGGGATCCCGAGGTGGTGTTCGGCGGTGGCAAGCAGCCGGGCCAGGTCGTCGCCGCCCTGCGGGCGCTGCGGGAAGCCCATCCCGAGCGGGCTATCCTCGCCACCCGGCTATCCGGCGATGCGATGGCAGCCTGCGCGGCTGAGATCCCCGAGGCCAAGATCGACGACGTGGGGAGGCTCGCGGTGGCCGGGCCGCTCCCGCCACCCCGCGGGCGGGTCGCTGTGGTGGCAGCAGGCACGGCCGACCTGCCGGTCGTGCGCGAGTGCGCGGCCACGATCTCTGTGTTCGGCTCAGGCCCGGACGTGATCACCGACGTCGGAGTCGCCGGGCTGCACCGGCTGCTCGCCCAGACCGACCGGATAGCAGCCGCCGACGCGATCGTGGCGGTAGCGGGCATGGAGGCCGCGCTGGTCTCAGTTCTCGGCGGCCTGACCGGGCTGCCGCTGATCGCGGTGCCGACCAGCGTGGGCTATGGCTGGCACCTGGACGGGCTCACCGCATGGCTGGCGACGCTGAACAGTTGTGCTCCCGGTGTGGTCACGGTCAACGTGGATAACGGATTCGGCGCCGGAGTCGCCGCCGCGCGCATCGCCCGCGCTATCGCCACCGCGGGCCAAAGGGGCGCCCCGGAGGCTCAGAGCAAGCACAGCCCGAAGGACAGCGCGTGAAGAGCCTGTGGGTCGATGCCAGCAACGGGGCAGCCGGCGACATGCTGCTCGCGGCGCTGCTGGACGCGGGCGCCGACCTGGCAGCGGTGCGGGCCGGGCTGCGCGGGATCGGCACCGAGCCGCTGGACGTGACGCTGACCCCAGTGCGCCGTCACGGCCTGCGGGCCGCGCTGGCCACCGTCCAGGCTCCGCCCAGCCAGGTACCGCGCGGCCTGGCCGAGATCATCACGCTTCTGTCGGCCGCCGGGCTGGCCGGCGAGGTGCGGGAGTTCGCCGTGGCCGTGTTCGAGCGGCTGGCCCGGGCCGAGGCCCGGGTACACGGCACCGACGTCTCCGCTGTGCATTTTCACGAGGTCGGTGCGCTCGATGCGATCGCAGATGTGGCCGGCTGCGCGGTCGCGCTGCACAGCCTGGACCTGCTGGGCCCGGCTGTGCGGGTTGTGTCCCCGGTGGCTGTTGGTTCCGGGACTGTGCAGGCCGGTACTGCGCCGCCCGGGAGTGTGCCGCCCGGGAGTGTGCCGCCCGGGAGTGCGCCGGCCGGGGCCGGGCACGGGCCGCTGCCGATCCCGGCACCCGCCACGCTCGAACTGCTCATCGAGGCCGCCGCGCCGCTGCGGGGCCACCCTTCACAGATGGAACTGTGCACGCCGACCGGCGCAGCCCTGCTGGCCACGCTGGCCACCAACTGGGGGCCGGTGCCCGACTGCGTCCCGCTGGCGGCGGGCACTGGCGCCGGGAGCGCCGACCCGCAAGGACACCCGAACGTGCTGCGTGTCCTGATCGGCGAGGCGACCCCAGCGGCCGACTGGACGCTCACCGACATGTGCCGGATCGACGCGACAGTCGACGACCTTGACCCGAGGCTGTGGCCGGACGTTCTGGAGGCGCTCCGCGGCGTCGGCGCCGCCGACGCGTGGTGCACACCTGCGCTGATGCGCAAAGGCCGCCCAGGTCATGTGCTCAGCGCGGTCACTGACGCCGACCGGGTCGATGCGGTCTGCCGCGCCGTTTTCGAGCTGACGACAACTCTCGGCCTGCGGGTCTCCGCGGTGCAGCGGCGTTCGCTGCGCCGCGACCAGGTCGGCGTCCGCGTCGGCGGCGAAGAGATCAGCGTCAAGCGCGGCCACTTGGGCGGCCGGGTGGTCACGGTCCAGCCTGAGTACGACGACGTACGGGCGGCCGCGGCCCGGGCCTGGCCGATCGCCGACGTGCTCACCGAGGCCCGCGCGGCCGCCAGCCCCTGAGCCGTCGGGCCGCAGGCAGCACACGCAGGTCACCACCTGCGGCATAGAGCGGTGTGCTGTGGCCGCGGAGTGTCAGCGGCGAGGGCTAGCGTGACGTCATGACTGACAGCGACGGCCCGTGGGAACCGCCTCTCGCCGGGACAGAGACCGAGCATCTCACCGGTGCGCTGGACCGGCTGCGCGCAACGTTCCGCTGGAAGGCCGACGACCTTGACCCGGCTGGGCTGCAGACGCGCGTCGGCGCCTCCTCGATGACGCTCGGCGGCCTGCTCAAGCACCTCGCGGCCGTCGAGGACTACACGTTCACCACCAAACTCCGCGGCGAGCCGGTCGGCACGCCATGGGATTCCACCGGCTGGGACGGCAGCAGCGACTGGGAGTTCGATTCCGCCGGCGACGACAGCCCCGACGAGCTGTACGCGCTGTGGGACCGCGCGGTCGAGCGTTCCCGCGCACGGCTAACGGCAGCGCTGGCCGACGGCGGGCTCGGCCAGCCAGTCCAGCTCTCTTGGCCTGACGGCGGCCATGCCAGCCTGCGTCGGCTGCTGTGCGACCTGATCGAGGAGTATGGCCGCCACACCGGGCATGCTGACCTGCTTCGCGAGGCAGTCGACGGCCGGGCCGGCGAGGACCCTCCGGACGGATGGCGGCCCGGACGGAGTGACGCGGAGCCGTAATCTACGTGCCGGACGGTGACCCGGGCCTTTGCCGGCCGGCGACGTGGCTGGCGAGCGCCGCGCGCGAGGCCAGACCCAGCTTGCGGTAGACCCGGGACAGGTGCGTGTCGACGGTGCGCGGGCTGACCGACAGCTCGGCGGCGATCTCCCGGCTGCTCAGGCCGGTGGCGGCGAGGCGCGCGACCTCGCGTTCGCGGCCGGTGAGGCCGGCCAGCGGATCGGCGGTGTCCGGTTCGGCCGGGCGGGTGGCCAGGCGCTGCAGGGTTGCGTCCGCCGAGTTGAGGATCGTCAGCGAGGCCACCGTCTGGGCGAGCGAGCGCGCCTCGCTTGCCAGGGCGGCTGCTGCGTCCGGACGGCCGGCTTTATCGGCGCTCGACGCTGCCATCACCAGTGCCCAGGCCTGGCCGACCCGCAGCCCGGCCGACCCAAGCAGGTCAGCCGCTTCCTCCATACACGCGGCGGCGCGGTCGTGGCGCCCGCTGGCTGCCAGCAGGTAGCCGCGGCTGCGCAGGGCGTATCCCTGCTGCCCGGCGAGACCAAGCCGGTGCGCTTCGGCACCGGCCCGTTGCGACCACTCGCGCGCTGTGACGTGATCGCCGGACATGATCGAGGCTCCAGTCAGCATGTCCAGGTAGATCGGCCGTATGGATGGCTGGATGAGGGAGAGCCTGCTGCCCGCGGCCGCCGCCATCGCGCGGATGCACCCTTGCGGGTCACCGCCCATCAGCAGGGCCGCCGCCCGGACCGTCGCGACCGTCCTCGCCCACCACGCGCTCTCCGGCGGAACGGTCGCTATCGCTTGCTCGGCCAGGTCGGCGGCCCGCTTGGCGCTGTCCGGACCGCCCGCCCAGACGAGCGCGAGCGAACGCAGGCCCAGCGCGAAGCCGAGAACGTCACGGCTGTCGATGTGCCTGGCGATCTCCTCGGCTTCCTCGGACAGGGTGATCGCCCGGTCGAGCGGCCCGCACCAGCAGGCAAGCAGGCCCTGCCCGAGCAGCAGGTGCGGCAGGACATCAAAGTGCCCGCTGTGCCTGCTGATCGCTATCCCGCGGCCAAGGTGTCTGCCCGCATCCGGGCATCTCTCCAGGAACAGCTCGGCCCAGCCGAGCACGGCCAGGCTCTCGGGCTCGGCTGACAGCTCGCTGTCGGTCATCTGGTCCACGAGCCCCGCAGCTGTGTCTGCCGCCCGGGCCGCGACCGGAACGTTGCCCTCGTACACCTCGCCCAGGGCGCTGCAGGCGAGCGCGTGTGCCTCGCCTAGCCGGTCGCCACGCTGCCGCGCGCTCTGCACCGCACGCAGCAGAGTGTCCCGAGCGGACGGGAATGTCGCAGACAGCACCGCCAGCGCGCCGTACTCGATGGCCAGCGTCACGCCCTCGCCCGTCTCCGCGGCTCGCGGACTGCTCAGCTCGGTCTCCAGCAGCGCCCGTGCCTCCGGGTAGCGGGCCAGCAGCCGCTCCATCCGGGCGCAGAACGCCACAGCCGCCACCCGCGGGCCCGGCGGCTCCAGCGGGACCAGCCGGAGGATCTCGTGCATCAGCTCACGGCTCTCGGCGAGCCGGCCTGCGACCCCGAGCGCCCGGGTCAGCATCAGCAGGATCTCCAGCCGCCGGCCGGCATGAGCCGCGTCGTCGGGCAGCATCTCCAGCGCTACCCGCAGCCAGTGCGCCGCGGTGCCCGGCGCTGAGCTCATCGCCGCCGTCGCCGCGGTCAGCAGGACGTCCAGATCGTCCGGCAGTCCCCCACCGGGCGACGCGGCCACATGATGTGCGAGCTCTGCCGCTGGCGCGCCGCGGCGAGCCAGCTCAGCCAGGGCGCGCCGGTGCGCCGCTGCCCGCCAGGCGGGTTCCGCGCCCTGGTAGATGACCTGCCGGAGCACCGGATGGCGGAACGTCAGCATCGCCGGACGCGTGGCCACCGGCCGCAGTATGTCCCTGCGGGTCAGGACGCCTACGGCGGCCGTGACGTCCCGGGCGCTGACCGCCGCGACCGGTCGCAGCGCGTCGATGCTGAACTGCTCGCCGATGACCGCGCCTGCGGCGGCGACTGTCGCCTCGGCCGAGGTCAGCGGGGCCAGCTCAGCCAGCAGGACAGCCTCGAGGGGGTTCGGCGCGCGGCTGGGAGCAGCCGCGGCAGCGGGGTGCCCGGCCCGGCTCGCCGCGGCCGCGGTGAGCAGGTACAGCGGGTTGCCCCCGCTCTCGGAACAGATGAGCTGGAGCGTCAGGTCGTCAAGCCCGGGCCGGCGAGCTCCGCTGACTCGGCCCGCGACAGCGGGCCGAGCTCGATCCGCGCGACGGTGCCAAGCTCGATCCCGCTGGCAAGCGTGCCCGCCAGCCGCGCCGCGGCCTGCCTGCCGCGCAGGGCGAGGACGATCAGCAGCGCTGCGTCGGGCGGCCTGCGGACCAGATACTCCGCAAGCTCGATCGCGCCCGGATCGGCCCAGTGCATGTCATCAAGAATCAGAACGAGGCCATCACCGGCCCAGCCAGACAGCAGCTCACGGACGGCGGCATAGACCCGGAACCGTTCCGCTCCCGAGCCGTGCGCGCCTTCGCCATGAAGCAGCGCAGCCAGAGGCTCGGTTGCTGAGCCCGCCGCGGTGTCGGGCCCAGGGCGGCGGTACCGGTCGGCCAGGGCGCTGACGAAGACACCGAACGGCAGATCCCGCTCGAATTCGGTGGCGTTCCCCCGGAGCACGTCGAAGCCGCGGCGGCTTGCCTCCTGGCCGAGCTCGGTGAGCAGCCGGGTCTTGCCAATGCCCGGGTCGCCGGTCAGCTCGACAACGGCGCCGCAGCTGGCCGCCAGCCGGTCCAGGGCGCGCCACAGCAGACGCTTCTCACCGGCCCGGCCTATCAGCCGGGGCCGCCCGCCGTCCAGGTCTGGGGGGCTCGTCAAGACAGGTTCACTCCGCGTGCGTGGTGTCCCGCGGGCAGACGGGCTGGGCAACGGCTTGGGAGCAACAGTAGCTATGCCGCATCCGTTACGTAATTGAACTACGTGAAATTGCAGACGTGCTGTGGACCCTGCTGGGGTGATCATCTAACGGCCACAGTCAGGTTGACACCCGCGCGTCGCATAGACGGGGGCTGCGGCGGGCCATCGGCCGTCGCGGGCGGGGAGGGGACGCCCGCGCCGGCCGGTGGTCAGCCTGGCCCTGGCGGGGAGGGACGCCCGCGCCGGCCGGTGGTCAGATGGGCGCGTGGCCGGATGCCGAACGGATCGGTCGCATCCGGCAATGTTCGCGCAACGTCTAATGAGCTGCTGAGGTTCAGGTCGCGAACGTGACAACGATCACAAGCAATCGCTGAGCATTAACGGCTTCTGCAGCCGTTCCCCTCGACAGGAACGGTCACTCCATCGGATTGCGGCAGGGCTCGCATCCCAAAACCGCCGCCGATGAGCCAATCCCAGGCCACAACCATGGGCACATTGCAGAAAGGACCGACTATGCGCTTCGAGAACGATAGCAGCGAGCCGGCCGCGACGTCTACCGTTCGCGCTGCCTGGCGTCGCAGCCGCGGGTGGCGTATTGGCCTGGCAGCAGGGGCATCCGGAGTGATCATCGGGGGGTGCCTTGCGCTTGTCACGGCGGCCGGGGCGCTGACCGGCGATTCCGGCCCCGCTACCACCGTCAGCGACCACCATTTCGGTTACCGCTTCACCAAGCTTGACAACAGCGCCGACCTCACGTTCAACCAGCTTTTGGGGATCAGCGACAACGGCACGATCGCGGGCTACTTCGGCTCGGGGGCGGCTGGTCACCCGAATAAGGGCTACCTGCTTCGCCACAGTGGCTACGTCAGCGAGAACTACCCTGGCTCAGTTCAGACGCAGGTCACCGGCCTTAACAACTCCGGTGTCACAGTCGGATTCTTCTCGGACCAGAACAACGCCAGCCAGGTCAACGACAACTTCGGCTTTTACGAGCGGGACGGCCGCTTCACCGAGGTGAACTTCCCGACCGGCGACAACGCGACGCCGCCGGTCAACCAGCTGCTCGGGGTCAATGACAGCGGCGTGGCCGCAGGCTTCTACACCGACGGCCAGGGTGCCAACCACGGCTACACCTACAACCTCCGGACCGGCAGGTTCACCCCGGTCCAGGCACCCGACGGGGGCGGCCTGACCGCCGCGGCGATCAGCGACTCCGGCAACATCGCCGGGTTCTACGCAACCACCTCCGGTGCCACCGACGGATTCGTCTCTGACGGCCGTCACTTCACCGATCTCGCCTTCCCCGGGGCGTCTCAGACGATGGCGCTGGGCGTCAGCGACCACGGCGAGGTGGTCGGCAGCTACACGGTGGGCTCCGGCAGCTCCGCGGCCACGCACGGGTTCACCTGGACCCAGCGCGTGGGCTTCATCACCGTGGATGACCCGGATGGGGTCGGCACCACCACCGTCAACGGCGTCGACGACCACGGAGACCTTGTCGGCTTCTACACCGACAGCGCCGGGAACACAGACGGCTTCCTGGCCACTCCCGGCATGATGCCCGGCCCGGCCCCGCAGCCCACCCCATCGGCGTCGGCGATGCCCACTGGAATGCCCGGCTCCACCCCGTCACCGACCCCGAGCATGGGGAGCTCCGGCATGCAGGTCACGACCGTGAGCCTGCGGCCAATGCCGGCCGGCACCGTCGAACTCGGCCAGGACGGCCAGGGCCTGACCGCTCAGGTGAACATCACCGGGCTCACGCCGGGTTCCTCGCACGCGGTCGAACTGCGCGCTGGGGGCTCAGTGCTCGCCCAGTTCGCGGCGCTGACCGCTAACAGCGCCGGCCAGGCCGATACCACGCTGACCAGCAGCTACACCGGCGCGGTCCCGGCCGGGAGCCGAGTAGTGATCCTCAATGGCGCGATGGACGACGGCGGCGTCGACAGCGAGCAGGTCGCGGCGACGGCCCCGGCCGGCGGCGACTCCGGCAATGGGTCGCAGATGATCATCCGGGCGCTGGATAACACGGGCGACGGCGCCAGCTACCAGACCCTGTCGGGGACGGCCACCCTCGCCTACGACCCGGCGGCGCAGTCGCTGACCGTTACCGTCAGCGCCAGGGGTCTCACACCCGGCGCCCACGCCGCTCACATCCACCTCGGCAGCTGCGCCAGCCAGGGCTCTGTTCAGTACATGCTGATGGACCTGATGGCGAACAGCCAGGGCCAGGTCGTGAACGAGACCCGGGTAATCACCGGCGTAACCTCCCCGATCCCGGCCAGTGGCATGTACCTCAACATCCACCAGGGCGACAGCAACACGATCCTTTCCGGCGGGCAGCCGACCATTGCCTTCCGGCCGCTGCTCTGCTCCGACATCTAGCGGGTACCCGCTAGCCAGACGGCCGGCTGCTCCGCCCGGTCCCGGGGCGGGGCAGCCGGCGTTCCACGTTCGCCGTCGTCAGGCCAGGGCCGGGGGGACGACGACGATCATCGTCATACGCACTGGCTCGGTGCCGTCGTTGGCGTAAGAATGCGGCAGGCCGCCCGGAAACCGGGCGCTCTGGCCCGGGCCCACCTGGTAGGCCCGACCCGCTACTGTCAGCGTCACCGTGCCCGACTCCACCCAGATCAGCTCCCTGGTGGCGGGTGCGTGCGCGTCGCCACCGAAGCCCTCGCCTGCGTTCAGCGACCAGCGCCACAGCTCCGCGGCCCAGGGCGGCTCGGTCGCGGCGACGATCGTGCCGGTCCCGCCGGCCTCGCCGTTCCAGAGCACCCGCTCCTGGCCCGGGCCGGTTACCCTGACCACAGGCTCGTCGGGTATCGCGACGAGCCTCGTGACCGGCACCCCGTACGCGTCAGCGATCCGGGCCAGGGTAGCCAGGTTCGGGTTGGACCGCCCCTGCTCCAGTGCGACCAGCACACCCTTGCTGACGCCGGACCTGAGCGCGAGCTGATCCAGGGACCAGCTGCGCTCTGCCCGCAGCAGCTGCAGGACGCGGGCGAGTGCCCCGCTGAGATCGTTAGGCTCCTGCACCGCGGTCCCCTTCGCCCAGGTGCACCCTCGGTCGGTATATTGGAATAGGAAGAGCACTATTCCGACCGAGAGCATCTCCCGGGCTATCACATGGTCACAGTCTTCGCGCTGACCGCGGCGATACTCTACGGCAGCGCCGACTTTCTTGGCGGTGCCGCCTCCCGGCGGGTGCACGTCCTCGCCGTGCTCACAGTGTCGATCACGGCGGGAACGGCGGTGGCTATACCGGCCGCGCTGCTGGCCGGAGGGCCGCCGCGGCTTGCGGGCATCGCCTGGGGAGTCTGTGCGGGCATCGTTGGCGGCGTCGGCTTCATAGTGTTTTACGCTGGCCTGGCCGCCGGGCCGATGGGCGTGGTCGCGCCAGTCTCAGCGCTGGTCTCGACGGTGCTCCCGGTCACGGCGGCGGTCGTGGCAGGCGAGCGACCCGGCCCGCGAGTCTATGCCGGGGTGCTGGCCTGCATCGCCGCGGTCGTCCTGGTCAGCTGGAACGGCAGCGGTGGAGGGCCGCAGGCCCGCCACTCGGCCATGCGGGGCATCTGTTACGGGATCGCGGCGGGCCTAGCGTTCGGGATGTTCTTTCTGTTCATCCGCAACGGCGGAGAGTCCGGCGGCCTCTGGCCCGTGGCTGCAGCCCGTCTGGCCGAAACGCTGATTGTCGTGGCGGCCGCAGCAGTGATGCGCATCTACCCGGTTGGCTGGCGCCCGGACGCCCGGACGTTCCTGGCTGCCCTCAGCGCTGGGCTGGCCGACTCCGGCGCGAACGTCTGCTACGCGCTCGCGACCCAGGCCGGGCTTTTTGGCATCGCGGTCGTCCTGACCTCGCTGTACCCCGGGGTGACCGTGCTGCTCGCGCGCCTTGTCCTGGGCGAGCGGATGGGCTGGCTGCGGCAGGCCGGGCTCGTGCTGGCCGCCGCGGGAATCGCGCTGGTCACGGCCTGAGTACCAGCGGGGTGATTCGGGCAGGCTTCTGCGGCCGGACGCATGTCGTCCGGCCGCAGAAACCCCGGGGAAGGGGACGATACGGAGAACTCAGTCGTCTGCGGGGTCTTGCTCGCTCGCGCCCTCCGGGTCGTCGCTGCCGAAGAGCATCCCACAAACCTCTAAATAAAGCTGCTCAGGGTACGGAATATGGTCGATTGTTCTGAGCGCCTGGTCCTGGCCGGCCGACTCGACGATGAACTCTCCGTAACCGAGCAGGCGGCCGGCGAACGACCGCTGGAAGCTCATGTCGGTCACCTTCGTCAGCGGCATCATCGCGACTTTCCTGGTCAACACCCCGGAAGTAAACAAGATCCGGTGCGAGGTGACCACGAAGTAGTCGACCGCCCAGTTGATGGCCTTCCAGACCAGTCGGATGAAAAGCCCAAGCCAGGCGAGCCACACCACAACGGCGAGCACGCCGTACTTCTGCAGGACGGTGGCGCTGAGGACGGCCGCAGCGAGCAGCCCGGCGAGTGTCAGCAGGCTGGGACCGAGCAGGAGAGCAGGATGGCGGCGGACCGTAATCACCTGCTGCTCGTTTGGCAGTAGGTACTTGCTGACCGATGCGGGCCCTGCCGACCCCGAGCCCCGCGTGGGTACCATCCTGCCTCAGAGGGAAGTCACGAACCGGGACAGCGAGGTACCAACATCCTTCACGGCGGTGAACCAGCTATGCACGAAGTTCGCCGAAGTACTGGGCTCGGTGGCGAGGAAGTACACGACGAAGATGACGACGCCCCAGGTGATGATCTTTTTCAGCATCCCGCTCACCTCCCAACTTCTCGCTGCGATGCGCAATGCGCCGTGTCCGTCGGGGCCATATATTCCCACGATAGCTTAGGGCAATCTGCTAACCAATGATGATCATCCAGTGATCACTACCACTGTAGTGGACCAGTGGCCGGTTGTGGCACATCCCGCGCCGGCCTCGTGCGTCCTCCCGGACGATGTTTCTGTTATGCCCGGTATTGGCTTGATCGACCTCGCTGGGGTGTTCTGCGGACCCGCCGCCACCCGGAAGATCACAACCAGGCATCGCGAGCCGCCGACCAGGCAACGCCGGGCCAGGGAATCTGACACGATGCCCAGCGAGAATGCTGGAAGACGCACTGCTGGGGTGACGATGACCGAAGTGACCAGTGCCGATTTCGCCGTCATCGTCTACCGGGAGGACGACGTCTGGGAGGCGGAACTGCTGCCGCCTGCCCTGGCCGAGAGCCTGGAAGGGCTCATCCAGGCTCTGCGTCAGCAGCCAAGCCTTGGCGGCACCATTGGCCTGGCCGCGGTCGGCGATGACTTCTTTGTCGCCCTGCGCGTCATCGGCAGCCACGCATCGGTGTTCCTGTCCGATCTCACCGCTTCGGGCTATTGGCCGCTTGCCCGCCAGGTCCTCGACTACCTCGACATTCCGGTGCCCGATGAGGACGATGACGTCGACCAGGTGCTCCCGGTCGGCGACCTGTCGATCTTCGCCGACCTCGGCATCGACGAGATGGAACTCGGCGCGATCTCCGGCGACCTGGACATGTACCCGTCCGAGGCTCTGGAAAGCATCGCGCGCAGGCTGGGGTTCGGCCCCGCGCTTGAGCGCGCGCTCGACGGTGCTCTGGGCCCGCGGTCTGGCCTCCCGTGACCGGCGGCACCTCGGGCTACCTGTCATCGCTCGAGCCCGGGATGCGCCTGGCGCTTGGCCAGGCTGCGGGCGGGTCCGCTGGGGGCGAAGATCCAGATGTCCCGGTCGGTGCGGTGGTGCTGGACGACGCGGGCACCGTGCTCGGCGCCGGGCGCAACCGCCGTGAGGCAGACCGCGATCCCACGGCACACGCCGAGATCGTGGCCATCAGGCAGGCAGCGGCGGCGCTGGGCCGGTGGCGGCTGGACGGCCTCACGCTCATGGTGACGCTTGAGCCGTGCACCATGTGCGCGGGAGCGGCGGTCGCGGCCCGGCTGGACCGCCTGGTCTACGGCGCCGCCGACCCCCGCGAGGGTGCCGCCGGATCACTGTGGGACGTGCTGCGCGACCGGCGCCTCTCCCATCGGGTCGAGGTCATCGGCGGGATTCTTGAGGAGGACTGCGCGCGGCTGCTGCGCGAGTTCTTCAGCAAGCGCCGCTAGGCCGGCCAGAATCGCTCACATGCGGCCGCGCCGGCAGCGTCGGGTACGATCGTCGGCGGTGGAGTCGCCTAGTGGCCGAGGGCGCACGCCTCGAAAGCGTGTGAAGGGGCAACCCTTCCGTGGGTTCAAATCCCACCTCCACCGCAAGGCCGCCGGGGCGCCGTCTGCGCATACCAGGCGCATCAAAAGGCAGCCGCCACGTATTGACGGGCGCGTCACGGGGTACGTCGGGCGCATCAGGCGCGCCACGGCAACCCTCGGGCCGCGTGCGCCGTTCTTATGGTGCCAAGCGTGTACTAGGAAAGAGCTGGCTTCGGGAGCGTCTATTGCTAGGACCCCAAAGCACGACGTTCTTCCTGCTGCTGGTCGTGGCGTTCGGCGCCCTGATCTGCTGGCTGGCCGTGGCGAAGCAGGTCGTCTTCCGCATCCTCGCTGCCTGCCTGGCCTTCGTCCCGGCGATGGCGTTCGGGGTGGCGGCCGTCAACAAGTACGAAGATTACTACCAGAGCTGGAACGCCGCGATCACCGACGTGTTCGGCCAGAGCACCCAAGCGCCCGATCTGCCGGCGACGGCGGCCGGCGCCAGTAACCGGTTCAGCACGTTCCTCGGCCAGGAGATCGACGTGGCGGTGGCCGCACAGCAGGGCTATACCTTCCACACCACCATATACGGCCAGCTCAGCGGCATTACCCGCAATGTGTACGTCTACCTGCCACCGCAGTATTTCCAGTCCGCCTACCGCGACTACCGCTTCCCGGCCATCGAGCTGCTGCACGGCTTTCCCGGCACCCCGCAGGACTGGATCACGGTCGCTGGAGTGACTGCCATGATGCAGAGCCTCACCAACACCGGCGAGGGGAAGCCTGCCGTTCTGGTCATGCCGGACGCGAATGGCGGCCGGGGCATCTCGCTGCAGTGCCTCAACCAGTATCACGGCCCGCTGGATGCGGCCTACCTGGCCGACGACCTTCCCGAGGACATCTCGCGGACACTGCGGGTGCAGCCGCCGGGCCCCGAGTGGGGCATCGCCGGATATTCCGAGGGCGGGTTCTGCGCCGCAAACCTTGCCCTGCGGTACAACAACCACTTTGGCTACTCCGGTGTCCTCAGCGGGTACTTTTCGCCAGACGACAACCAGCTCGCCAACCCGCCCCGCCTAGTGAGCCCGTTCGGGCCGGATACCGCCGCGCGCCGCGAGAACACCCCGGTTGACCTGATCAGCGCGCTGCCACCGGGTACCAGGATCCCGCAGTTCTTCATCGGCGTTGGCAGCGGAGACGCTGGCGACATGAAGAGTGCGGAGGTCTTCGAGCAGCTGGTGCAGATTCGCCAGCCCGGCATAACGCTGCAGATCGTGCCCGGCGGCGGGCACACGATGTTCACATGGCGGGCACTGCTGACACCGATGCTGGAATGGATGACCCGCAGCCTGGCCGCTGGGGACTCGCTGGCGAAAGCGAGGCCGGCGCATCTGAGCGGCCAGCCCCTGCCGCACTCTGGCGCGGGCGTGCACCACTAGCTTCGTCCGTCCCGCGATCACCATGTGTGACTTAAGTCACGCGTACCTTTCGCCTGGTTTCGCCATCGCCGTGCCCGTTTGCGTTGCACGATGGTGTGCCAACAGCACCTAGCGTGCGCGGCGGTCACCTGTCTGTGATCCCGTCGCCCTGAACCGCACGGCGCCCGCACGCGCCGGCCGGACCCGCCCGTGCCGGAGCCCGGTGGAAACGGAGCGCGATCCTGCGCCCGACCGAAGGCCCAGCCGTGTCCCCCACATCTGCCCGGCACCGGAAGCCGCCCCGGCCCTCGTCCAGCCCGTCCGCCAGCCCCGCCGGGCGCGCGCGGCACCGGCGGCAGAGGAAGCCATCCGCGGTCACGGCTGTGCTGCGCAGCCGTCCCGCTCAGATCGGCATCGCCGCGACGGTCGGCGCGGCCGTCATTGCCGTCCCCGCCGTGCAGGCTGTGCGCCACCTGCCCGGGTCGGCCCGCCCGGCGGCGATGTACCAGGCTGGCGCGGCCGGCCTGGCTACGAGCCAGCCGCGGCGAGACCGGATCGCCAGCACGTCGCCCTCGGCGAGCCGCAGCCCGAAGGCCACACCGTCGCCATCCAGGGCAGCCCCCAGCAGCACGGCGGTGCCGCACGCCGCTCCGGCCGCGGCCACGCAGCCCGCGGCTCAGTCAGGCACTGGGCAGTCAGGCACATCGCAATCGGTCTACAGCAACCCGTTCCGAAGCGTCAGCGGCCTGCTACCAGAACGGGTCGACATGGGGGTCGACTTCGGCGGGAGCGGGCCCGTCTACGCGCTCGGCAGCGCGGTCATCACGAACGCGACGAGCGACTCACCCGGGTGGCCGGGCGGAGGGTGGATCACCTATCAGCTGACCAGCGGGCCCGCAGCGGGCCTGGAGGTGTACGTGGCTGAGGATGTCCAGCCGGCCGTGAGCGTCGGCCAGCATGTCACGTCGTCGACCGTGATCGCGAACATGTTCAACGGCAGCGCCGGGATCGAGACCGGGTGGGCGCAGCCGGGCGGCACCTCGGCGGAGTCTCAGCTCCCCGCCGCGGGCGGCATCAGCGGCGGCGGGCCGTTCCCGACCGAGGTCGGGCTCAACTTCGATGTCCTGCTGCAGAAGCTGGGGGCGCCAGCCGCGCCCAACTACAGCCAGTCCGGCTTCGGCGTGCTTCCCTCCGGCTACCCGGCCAGCTGGGCTGCCGCACTGGAGCCCTAGACCACCCGTGCGGTCGGCGGGTAACCACGGGGCTGCCGCCGCACACTTAAGGGGTGTGGGCAACGAAGACACGGCCGTGACGGACGTCCGTATAGCGCATGTTGAGCCGCGGCCTGGGCGACTGCCCGACGGCACGTTCAGGATCGGCCGGTTCCTGGTGGTGCTCGCCGACGACTCGGGCGGCCGGGCGATGCCGGTGTGGCTGACCGTGCCTGATGGCGGCTCGCTGTGGCGGCTCCTCGGCAGCTCGGCCAGCCCAGGCGGCCAGGCATCAGGGCCTGGCGGGGCAGACACCGGCTCCGGGCTGGCCGGGGTTCCTGAGGAGACCGCTGGCCGGCTGCTGCAGGCAGCCGGGGCAACGGTGACCGCCGTCGAGATCGACGTGACCGGGCCCGGTTCCGATGACCCAGGCCCCGCGGGCACCTCGGCCCGGATCGCTATCGCAGGTCCCGGCGGCACCCGGCACGTTACGGCCTTTCCCGGGTACGGGCTGACGCTCGCGGCGGTGACCGGCGCACCGGTCAAGGTGGCCAGCGCGGTCGTGGACCGGCTAGCCCAGCCGCTGCGCGGCGACGACCTTCCGGGCCAGTTCCTGCCTCCGGCTGCGGCCAGGCCAGTGGCGTTGCGTGGCGGCAGCCGCTGGCGTTTCGAGCCGCGCAACCTGGCGTTCGCCGACGGCCTGGACAGATGGGATCTGGATGGCAGTTTCCTGCGCCAGGACGCGCCCAGCCGCAGGCAGGACTACGCCTGCTCGGCGGACAGCGGAGCTGCGGTGCTGTGGTCGGCCGTGCCGCAGCCGCACGGCTCGGCCGAGCTCGGGCAGACGATCTTCGCCGACGACTACCTTGGCGCCACCATCACATTCCGCGGTGAGCTGGACACCGAGGGGGCGGCTGGTCAAGCCGGGCTGTTCCTGCGGTTCCACTCGGGCGGGCCGCACCAGCCGGTCGACCGCGACGATACCCGCCGTAGCCCGGAAGCATCCGGCAGCACCGGCTGGGCCTGGCGGGAGATCAGCGCGGAAGTGCCCGGCCACACCGATGTCATCACGTTCGGCGTCTTCTTGGGCGGCCGCGGCCGGGTCAGGATGCGCGGCACCGAGCTGACCCGCGGTGCCTGATCAGCAGCCGGTCGGCGACGGCGACCTGGCCCGGCTCGCCCGGGCGGGTGACGAGGTCGCCTTCCGGCTGCTCGTTGAGCGGCATCGGCCGATGGTCCGTGCCCGCGCGTCCCGGCTGTGCCGCGACCGGCAGGAGCTGGACGACCTGGTGCAGGAGTCGTTCCTGCAGGCGTTCGTCGCCCTGGGCCGGCTGCGCGACCCGGACCTGTTCGCCGCGTGGCTGGGTGGCATCGTGCTCAACGTCTGCCGGGGCATCCGCCGCCGCGCACCGGTGGAACTGGTTGCCGAGTGGCCCGAGCCGCTGCACCCGGTGTCGGCGGACGGCCTTCCCTCAGCCGACGACCTCGACCGCGCTGACGCGCTTCGCGCGGCCGTCGCCGACCTGCCTGCCGGGCAGCGGCGTGCTGTCACCCTGTTCTACTACGCCGACCTGCCGGTGGGAGAGATCAGCGAGTCAGCCGGGGCGGCCAAGGCCAGCCTGCACAAGGCCCGCCGGCGGCTGCGCGACTACATCACCGCGCACCGTCCCGATCTCGTTCCGGCATATGCCGCCGCAGGGGAGGAACACATGACGCCCGTCCGCATCGCACACGCCGAGCCGCGGCCCGGCAGGCTGTCAACCAGCCACGTCCTCGTGGTGCTCGCCGACGACGCCGCGCACAGGGCGCTGCCGATATGGCTGAACGCTAGCGACGGCCGCTCGCTCTGGCGGCTGCACGAACAGCGGGGTGCAGGCCCGGGGGGGCCCGACGACGCCGACGAGCTCCCGCCGGAGGAACGCACCCCGCCGGAGGAGGCCACTATGGCGCTGCTGCGCGCTGCCCGCGCGTCGGTGACCGGCGTGGACGTCGATGAGCTGGGCCCGGAGGTTACGGCGGCGCGGATCGAGATCGCCGGGACCGGCGGCAAGCAGCAGGTCACCTCGCGCCTCTCGGACGGGCTGGCACTCGCGGCAGCAGCGGGCGCACCGGTCCGCGTCGCTGACGCGCTGATGGAACGGCTCGGCGTGGCGGTAGCCGGCGACGACCTGCTCGGGCCGTTCCTGGAGCGCGAGTCGGCAGCGGTCGGCCTCGCGGGCGCCAGCCCGGCGGCCCGCAAGCGGCGGCGTTACGAGCCGCGCAACCTGAGCTTCGGCGACGGGCTGAACTGCTGGAGCCTGGGGGGCACATTCCTCCGCGAGGCCAGCGGGGCGCACTGGAGGGACTACTCCTGTGCCGCCGGAGACGGCTCGGCGGTCCTCTCCTCGGCCGTGGCCGATCCGTACGGGCGCGCGATCCTGGGCCAGGAGATCTTCGCGGACGACTACCGCGGCCGCGCCGTCACCTTCCGCGCGCAGCTGAGCACCGAGGACGTCTCCGGTCACGCCGGGCTGTTCCTGCGGGTGGTGTCCGAGACGATGCCGCATCAGCAGATCCCGATAACCGCTGATCCGCGCAGTTACCCAGGGATCCGCTTCACAGCTGTAGCTGGCACCGAGGGCTGGACCACGTACGAGGTGACCGCGGAGGTTCCCGGCGACGCCATGATTCTCGGGTTCGGCGTGTTCCTCGCCGGGCGTGGACGGGTCGAGGTCCGCCGCGCTGAGTTGTCGTAAGCCGACCGCCATGTGCCCGGCGGTTCAGGATGACGGCAGCTCGACCGCGAAGGCCGTCGGCATCGCCTCTTGCATGTTCGTGGCGGGGCCGAGGTGGTTGCTGACGAACTGCTGCACAGTCACATATTCCGTGTAGCCCCACGGGTTGTAGATCTCGAGCTGGCCGCCGCTCGCGCCGATGATCACCAGCTGGTGACGGTCCTTTCCGTCGGTGACGTTGAGCGGGACCGGCTGGCCAGAATCGGCTGCCTTCTCGATCTGCGGGAGGACTGCCGCGTTGTCACCGGTGCCATTCAGCGAGACGAAGTGGTACGGAGTGCCAGTTGCCGGGCCCAGATCGGAGTTCGCGAGCAGGTTTTCTCCTGTGCTCCCGAGCCCGCCGTTGACCTTGGGATACACGTGCGCATGGCCGTCGGCACGCTGGCCCTCCTGATACTGGGAGATAAACGCCCGGTGCAGGCGGTTAACAAAAGTTGTCAGGCCGTCCGAGCCCTGAACCTCTGGCTGGTCCCCGGTGGTCAGCTTCAGCATGAAGACTGGATCAAGGTTGGCCTGCGCGATGACGGTAGAGGCGGCCACGCAGTCATTGACGTTGGCCTGCGAGAGCGTGTCATACCAGCCCTGTCCGGGGGTCCAGTACACCTGGTCCTGACCGTCGTAAGCGTCGTCGGTCAGGTCGGGTGAGAGGTGCTGCGACAGCCAGGCGGGGTTGTTCCCGTAGGGATGGATGAGCGCGTCGAACCGCTCGATGGCCGCAAGGGAGTTGCCTGCGGCGAGCGCCTTCATCAGGTACGCCGCCTCCTGGGGGGACTTGGCGTTCGCCTGCAGCGCCTCGAACTGCGCTCGCTGCGCAGGCGACAGGCGGTTCAGCAGCTCTGACGCCCGGGTCAGCTCGGCCGCGGAGAGGATGTCACCGCCGCCGTCTGACCCGTCGTTCTTCTCGGTGGCCAGCACCACAGCGTCCAGCGGATCGAGCCCCTCGGCGTCGACGCGCTCGGCCCTGGCCTGATCAGCCAGCTGATTCAGGATGGCGGCCGCAGCTTCACCGGACGTCTGCGCCAGGCTCGCCGCGTCCACCATCACCGCGATCCCGGCTCGCGCCTCCTTTACAGCGGCCTCGAAGCGGCTCCGGTCGAAGACCTCGATGATCTCGGAGAACAGTCCTCCCAGAGGCCCGAGCCGGCTCTTAGCCGACTGGAGGGCGGCCCGTCCGCTGCGATCGCCGCGCTGAGCCCGCAGCAAGTTGTCGGCCCAGTTCACCAGCGCCTCACCGGCCTGCCAGAGAGCCGATGAGGCGGTGGAGGACTCGGCTGACAGGGCGCCGACGGCCTCGCTCGCCGTCTCGGCCACCGCACCTCGCCAGGCGGCAGGAAGCTTGTTCCTCGCCACGTCTCTTAGCTCCAGCGCGACGGTTTTGCAGGCCGAGCTTGTCCGGACGTAGACGTTGCCCTGCTCGCTGATCGCCTCGGGTGACCCGTCCGGGGCGGCCACGGCCAGGGCGGCATCAATGGCGCCGACCAGCACACCGCTTTCAAATATGGACCAGGCCGAGTCGAGCAGCGACTGGCACTCCTGCAGTGCCGCCAGTGAGCTCACCGGTCAGCCGGCGAGCTTCGCGACGGCGTGGGTATTGCTCGATTCTGCACCGGAGTAGCCGGCTGCGGCGGAGTGAACCTTGCTGGTCAGCTCTGTGAGCGCGAGGCCCAGGACCTTCAGTTCCTGCGCCCACGCGTCGTCAAAGTTTGACCAGGCACTGCCGACCTCGCTGCCGAAGTCGGCAGGGGATGGCGAGTCCTGACCGGAGTACTGGGCAATCGCTGTGGTCAGGTCGTCGTAGGCCTTGCCGATCTGGCCGGCCGCACCGCCCAGCAGCGCCGGGTCAACACTGAACCCGTCATCGGGCATTGGTCCCTGGGCCGGCATGGTGACCTCCGTGGAGTCGTGTCATTAAACCAGAATGGCTGGCTGGTGAACGGCGAGTCTCGCGGAAGCGACATGGGTGCTGAGCGCGGTCACGTAACGATGACGCGGACGGGCTGGATGACAGCCGGGCACGCGCGCGCGGGCTGCCCCGGGCAGCCGATCGCGTACTCCGTCCACAGGATCGTGGTGTTGCCCCGCGCCCGGGCTAGGAACGTGTACCGCACGGGCAGCGCGCATCCCGTTTTCGGCGGGTTCCCGCACGAGCCGACCGGTGAACTTCCCTTTGCTTCGACGATGGCGGGCAGGCCGGCTGAGGTCAGTCTCCACACCATGGGGCCGTCGGTCGCGTCGGCGACGACGGAGAACTCGTGGCCTGCGGCAACCCGGGCCAGCTTCGGCTTGAGGGTCACTGTGTGCAGCGAGTATCCCATGATCGGCAGCGAGGCGACCGTCGCCGGGGGCGGTGACGACCCGCCGCAGGCCGCGACCGTGACCACGCAGCCGAGGATGACCAGGCCAGCTTTACGCACCGGGAGGCGCTCCTCCCGGCCGCGATGCCGCAGCACGCCGGCGCACCGCCAGCAACGTCGCCACCATTTCCAGCCACCGGGCGAACACCTGGTCCTGATTCACTCCGGTCCCGGCGGCCAGCGCAGCCTCCAGCCAGCAGCGGGCCAGCGCGCCAGGCTCCGCGCCGACCAGCGGCT
Organism: uncultured Actinomycetota bacterium; assembly: GCA_963815375.1. Lineage (GTDB taxonomy): Bacteria > Actinomycetota > Actinomycetes > Streptosporangiales > Streptosporangiaceae > JASHPR01. Next base: position 2,536,326 of record CAWFGX010000001.1, read on the forward strand.
CAGGAAGCCGGAGCGCGGCGGTCACCCCCCCGGCGCGCACCACCCTGGCCAGGAATCCCACGGGATACGGCCCGACCCCCAGCGCCTCGGCTTCGATGGCCGCGGCGATAGCCGCCTCGGTGAACAGAGCATGACGGGTGTGGGCGTCGGTGCCGAGGCCTTTGCTGATTGCCGCCGCGACGTCCAGGCCCGCTAGCTCGGAGTCCAGCCTGACCGCCACCTGCTCACTGCCGCTGGTCGGCTCGGGTGCCTCCTGGCCCGGGGCCAGCCGGGTGTTCATGAGGAGGGCATTTCGACCGAGGTAGCGATCGGCAGCGCCGGCTTAGCGCCCGGCGCGACGCCGGTGAGCTGGTTGTTGACGAACTGCTGAGTGGTGATCCAGCAGGTGGAGCCCCAGGGGTTGTACACCTCGAGCCGGTTGCCGCTGGCGCCGATGATCACCACCTCATGGCCAGTGGGTGCGCCTGGGCTGTCGATGCCGAGCGGGACGGGCTGGCCCGAGTCAACCGCCTTCTCGATCGCCGGGAGGGCTGCCTGGTTGTCGCTGATGCCGTTCAGCGGCAGGTAATGGTACGGAGTTCCGGTGGCCGTGGCGAGGTTGGAGTTCGCCAGCGCGTTTGTCCCTGCCTCGTATAGCCCACCGTCGACCTGCGGGTAAACGCCAGGGTCCCCGTCGGCGCGCTGACCTTGCTGGTACTGGGAGATGTACGCGGCTTGCAGACGGCTAACCAACGCCAGCTGGCTATCCGAGCCCGGAACCCACGGCTGGTCGCCTGTTGTCAGCTTCAGCATGTAAACCAGATCGATGTTAGCCAGCGCGACCACGTTGGAAGCGGCCACACAGTCGCCGATGTTTGCCTGGGAGTATGTCAGGTAGGAGCCCGTTTGTGACGGCCAGTAGATCCACTGCGCACCGGCGTAGCTGCCATCGGCAAGGTCCGGCGACAGGTGCTGCGAGGCGCGGGTCAGCTGGGCGGCGGTGAGGATGTCACCGCCGCCATCGGAATAAGCGATCTGCTCGTTTGCCAGCACCACCGCGTCCAAGGGATCCAGCCCGTCGGCATCAACGCGCTCCGCCCCGGCCTGGCTGGCGAGCTGGTTCAGGATAGCGGCGGTCGCCTCGCCTGAATTCTGTGCCAGGCCAGCGGCGTTCACCATCGATGCGATACCGGCGCGCGCCTCGTCCACGGCTATCGCGAAACCAGTCGGGTCGGTAAATTCTACGAAGGGTGTGAACAGTCCGCCGAGGGGGCCTAGGCGCCCCTTCGCCGACTGGAGAAGGGCGCGTCCCGCGTGGTCGTTGCGCTGCGCGGTCTGCAGGTTGCCCGCCCAGACCGACAGGGCCTGGCCTGCCTGGCTGAGGGCCTGGGCGGCGGTGTCGGACTCATCGGACAGGGCTCCGACAGCCTCGCTCGCGGTCTCCGCCACGGCGCCTTTCCAGGCGGCCGGGAGCTTGTTCGTCGCTACCTGATCCAGGTCGAAGGCGACGTTCTGAATACCCGCGCTGGCCTTGAGGTACGCGTCTGCCTGATCGCTGATGACTGAGGGCAACCCGTCCGGCGCGGCCACGCCCATCGACCATCCGGAGTCGATGGTGAGCTGATATGCGCGCAACGCCGACAGTGAAGTCGCCGGTCACCTCCCCGTAAGTCGGACGGCCCCGATCGGGTCAGGGCTGGGCCGCAATCTGGGCGCCCGGACAGTGGATGGTGCACCGGCCCGTAGACAAGGAACGACGAAACCATCCACCCACTGCCCGGGTACGCCGGAAGCCGAGCTAAACGGCCATCACGGTACTGGTGCGTAGCCGAACCAGAGGAAGTGATTCGTGCCCGTTGAGGCGCATGCACCGGTCTCCGCTGGCTTTGTCTCTATATTGTCATAAAGGCACTGGGCCGTCTTGCCGGAAGGTACGTACTGACTCTGGAGCGCGTATACCTGGTGACCGTTCCGATCCTTTCTCTTTAGAGAGATAAACTTCCACTGGAGATAGTTAACCGTGCCGGTGCTGCATCCGCTTGGAACATGCTCGTAAACAGTGGGCGGATTAGTACTTGCATTTAGAGCGAGGCAATCACCGGTTCCGTTGACGAATATTTCGACGTCAGTGTTGTTGAGGGAAACCCGTGCCTGGCAGAGTTGCCTTCCCAAACTGCCACTGAAGTACAGATAGCCGCTTGTGATGTGATCGCTGCTCTCATCGTTGTAACGAAGAAGGGTGAAGCAGTTCGACGACTGGGCGCTGCTGGCGGGCCGAACGGACTGGGACTGGGTGGCGGCTTGCGCAGCCCCGGCAGTCCCGAGCGTGGCTACCATCGCGAGCCCGCAGATGAGGGTACTCAGTATCGTGCTTCTTCTGCGCATACTCGATGTCCTCTCCCGAGTGCTGGTCCCTGCGCTGTGGCAGGGGTAGGCGCCGCCACGGTCGGCTACTGAGTCAGGAAACAGTGCACGTGGAGTACCGAGCTTGCCCCGTGCCTGTAGCACGCTGTTAGCGTGATGTAGCGCGAGGGCCCGGACAGGAAAGCAGGGCTCCCCGATGATGCGTCATCTGGGGAACCCTGCTCAGAGGGCGGAGGCTCGGGGATTTGAACCCCGGAAGGGCGTGAACCCTAACCGCATTAGCAGTGCGGCGCCATAGACCGGACTAGGCGAAGCCTCCTGCGACCCGATGGGTCCGCCCCAGGGTACAGCTACCTCGCGAGCGCCGGCAAAGCACTCTGGTGCACTGCCCGCCAGGTCTGGGCGTCGTCCTGTGCCGCTTAGCGCTGCTCGATGATCTCGTAGTCGCCCAGGGCATACGCCTCGCGCATCCTGGTCTTGGCGAACTTGCCCACGCTGGTCTTGGGCACTTCGCTGATGAACGACCAGCGCTCGGGCAGCTGCCACCGCGGCACCCGCTCGGACAGGAACGCCCGCAGTTCCTCGGCCGTCGCTGACGCGCCCTCGGCGAGCACCACGGCGGCCAGCGGCCGCTCGCCCCAGGTCTCGTCTGGAACCCCTATCACCGCGGCCTCTGCGACGGCCGGGTGGCTCATCAGCTTGTTCTCCAGGTCCATCGACGAGATCCACTCACCACCGGACTTGATCACGTCCTTCGCCCTGTCGGTGAGCGTGATGAACCCGAGCCGGTCTATGGTCCCGACGTCGCCGGTTCGCAGCCAGCCGTCGCGGAACTTCGCCGGGTCGTCGTCCTTGTAGTACGCCCCGGTCACCCACGGGCCGCGGACCTCGATCTCGCCGACTGCCTCGCCGTCGTGCGGCAGCACCGTGCCGTCCGCGCCCACCAGCCTGGCCTCGAGAGCGGACATGACCCGGCCTGCGGTGTCGCGATAGCGCCACGACTGCGCCTCCGGAGTCCCCGCAGGTGGGTGCGCCACGCTCCCGAGCGGCGAGGTCTCTGTCATTCCCCAGGCCTGAACGACCCGTACTCCGAGCTCTTTCTCGTAAGCCTCCTGGAGAGCGTGCGGGACGGCAGAGCCGCCGCACGGCACTACCCGCAGCGAGGACAGGTCCCCGCCGTGGGAGCGCACATGAGTAAGCAGCATCGTCCAGATCGTTGGCACGGCGGCGGCCACCGTCGGACGTTCTGCCTCAATCAGAGCGACCAGCGGCGCAGGCTGGAGGAACCGGTCCGGCATGATCAGGTCGGCGCCCGACATCACCGCTGCGTACGGGAACCCCCAGGCATTCGCGTGGAACATCGGCACTACCGGGAGGACTTTGTCCTGCTCGGACAAGGCAAACGTGTTGCCGAGGCAGACGCCCATCGAGTGCAGGTACGACGACCGGTGGCTGTAGACGACGCCCTTGGGACGGCCCGTCGTGCCGCTGGTGTAGCACATCGCTGCCGCGGACCGCTCGTCAAGATCTGGCCAGGCGAACGAGTCGGGCTGGGCTGCCAGCAGGTCCGCGTAGGAGTGCAGGGACCGCCCTCCAGCGTCGATCCCGTCGGCAGCTGCTGCTCCTTCCGGGCCTGTGACGATGACGTGGCGCACCGTCGGCGCGTGCGGCAGCACTCTGGCCAGCAGCGGTATCAGCGTGGCGTCGACGATCACCACCTCGTCGCCCGCGTGCGTCGCGATGTAGCCGATCACCTCGGGATCGAGCCGCAGGTTCAGCGTGTGGAGCACCGCGCCCATGGACGGGATGGCCAGGTAGGCCTCCAGGTGCTCGGCGTTGTTCCACAGCAGCGTCGCCACCCGCTGGTCGCCGTCCACCCCCAGGCTCCGCAGTGCCCAGGCCAGCCGTGCGGCCCTGGCGCCGGTCGCGGCGTAGTTCTGCCGCCGGGTGCCGTCCTCGGTGCAGGTCACCACCTCACGGTCGCCGTAGACCGATGTGCCGTACCGCATCAGCGATGTCACCGTCAGCGGGACATCCATCATCGTGCTGCGCACGGCTCACCTCCAGCAGTTCCCGCCCGGGCCGGGCCTCCCCTAATGGGTGGATAGTGCCATGCCAGCAGCGAAACGTCACTAAGCGGGGGTCAGCTGAGGACAGGTCACTCGGACAGGAGCTCGGCGTCGATGCGGAGCCTGGCGACGGCCCGGGAGACCGTGCTCTTGACGGTCCCTAGGGTCACGCCGAGGACGCTGGCGATTTCGGCCTCGGTCATGTCTTCGAAGTAGCGCAGCATTACCGCGGTGCGCATCCGCTGAGGCAGCCGGTCGAGGGCACGAACGAGCGTGTCGTGCAGGTCGGCGGCGACCGAGTGGTCCGCGACCGCCTGGTCCGGTATCACATCGGTGGGGTACTCCTCCACCCTGCGCCGGCGCCACCAGGAGATGTGAGTGTTGACCATGGCGCGGCGGACGTACCCGTCCAGCGCTCCCCTGTCCTCGATCCGGTCCCAGGCCAGGTAAGTCTTTGCGAGCGCTGCCTGCACCAGGTCCTCGGCGTCGGCACGGTTCCCGGTGAGCAGGTACGCGGTACGCAGCAACGACCTGCTGCGCGCTGTCACGTACTCGCGGAAGCCGGGGTCGTCGAACTCGGCTTCGGTCTGGCTCACATACTCAACGGTACCCATTGAACACACTTCGTAGTCAGCTACTGTGCGTGGTGGCGCGTCGCATTCTGTAGTGATAGCCGGTCAATCACCTTCCGCACCCGGGTGAACACGCTCCGCAGACCCTCGCCTTGTGGAGGTATCTGTATGACCCGGCCCAGGAATACGGATGAACCACTTGACGCGGGGCCTCGCGGGTACGCATGGTCATTGGGTCCACACTCGCTGCCGGCAGGGAGGTCCGATGCTCGACGTCCGCCCGCGCCTGTGCTGCGATCGCATCGCGGGCACGGCTTCGGGCGTGAGCGCCTCTCGCCGGCAGCAGCTGAAGGCCGCGGTGTTCCAGGAGCAGAGTGCGGCGGACGCGACGGCGCCGGCTGGGACTGGGCCCGCCGCCGCCGACACCGGGGACCCGGCCACCGTCCCGTTCCCCGCGGCAGGCCAGGCGCCGCGGACCGCTTTCGGCATAGTCCGCGACATCAGCCCGCACGTGCTTGTTCTTGCCAGCGAAGAGGGCGAGTCACGGATCACGCTCTCCGCCGATGCGACAGCCTGGCGCGGCAGCCCGACCGACCCGGCCGCGCTGCGGCCCGGCGACCACGCCGTGGTGCGGCTGCGCCCCCCGCTGCGCGACGTAGCCGACCGGATCTGGGCCAACATCGGCCGCGTGACCGGCACGATCGTCGACCGCGACGCCGACAGTTTGCTCGTCGACGAGGGAGCGACAAAGCCACGCCAGGTGGTGACGATCCCGCCACGGGCCGACGGCCGGATCCAGGTCAGGTTCCCGAACCTGGAACCCGGCTACCTGATCGACGTAATCGGCGTCCGAGGCCGCGGCGCAGTCGAGGCACACATACCGGCGACCTCGCAGCCGGTCTATCCGGTCAGTCAGCTCCCAGCTCCGGCAATGGTGACCGGCCGGCCTGCAAGCACCATCAGCGGGTCGGCGACCTGGCATGAGCCGTTCGAGGAGCCGCTCGGACTGCTGGGCGTGACCTACCCAGCGCTGGACCCCGAGGCCGGATGCGCCGAGAACCCGGTCGGCGGTATCCCGCCCGGGGTGGCCCGCCTGCCTTATCTGGCAATAGGCAGCCAGGTGCTGATCCGCAACGACTGCAACGGAAGCTCACGGGCGCTCCCGGTCACCGGGTGCGCAGCCGTCGCCCGGCTGTTCAACGACCGGTGCGTCACCTGCGGGACGTCTCCCCGAGGCCGGATAGCCGATCTGACGCTGGCCAGCTTCATCACACTCGGCGGCGAGCTGGAGCGAGGCTGCTTTAACGCGACGATGACGATTGGCCGCTGACGACAATGGGTGACGCGCTGCTGGGGCTCAGGGAGGTACAGGTTCCGCTGCTTGCGGCGATCCTGCTGAGCGCATCAGTAGCCAAGTTTGCGCGGGTGCTCCGCGTCGGCACGATGGATGCCGGCCTCGGCCCGACGGCATTGTTCCCCATGCCGCTGCGGCGCCCGATCGCGATCGTGATCAGCGTGGTCGAGCTGACCTGCGGGGCGGCGCTGGTCCTCACCGCCGCCGGGCTCGTACGCGGCCAGCCCGCGAACGCTGCGCGGCTGGCGACATGCCTGCTGTTCCTCGTGGCCACCGTCGCCCTGGTCGAGCTTCGCGGCAACCATCCGGTCACCGGATGCGGGTGTTTCGGCGACCTCAGCATGGCCCCTGTCGGCGCGCGCACCCTGACGAGGTCAGCGCTGCTGGCCGGTGCCGCGATGGTCACGGTCGGGCTGCCCCCGCTGCGCCTGGAGCGCTCGGGCACCGACGTGGCCATCATCCTGCTCGGGCTCACCGTGGAGCTGGCCCTGATTTCCGCGCTCTCTCCTGAGCTTGGTGAGGCGCTGGTGCGGCTCGGCTACTCCGAGCCGTGCGAGCTGCGCCGGGTGCCTGCCGCCCGGACGCTGGCCGCGCTGCGCAAGAGCGCGGTATTTCGCCGGCGGCGGGGCGTGATCACCGCCAATGTGCCCATGGACACGTGGCGGGAGCTCTGCTGGCGGTATGTCGTGTACCCGGCCCGGGCTGACGACAAGCCCGCCGAGGTGGTATTTGCCGTCTCTATGCGGCGGCACCGGCCTGTGGTTCACGCCGCCCTGATCGACGCCGCGACGGGAGCGGTGCTGGAGTGGCCAGTAGCGCCCGGATGGCGTGGCGAGACATCCCCCAACCTTCGCCGCATCCCGGCCGCGACTGGTCGTTCTGCCGTTGTCTAAGAATTTCTAGCGTTAACGCTAGACGCGGCAAGAATTTCGCAGAGCGAGCGCGGAGACCACTCAAGCAGGTCCCTCGTCAGGACGGCTGAGTGCGCAGGAAGCGCCCGAAGTGCGGCACGGTGAACGCGATCAGGCCGCGCTCCGAGCTGTAGATGAGGCCCTTCTTTATGAGGCTGTCGCGCGCTGGAGAGACGCTGGACGGCTTGCGGCCCAGCTGCTCAGCGATCTGGGCCGTCGGCACCGGCTCGTCGCCAAGCAGCGCCATCGCGCGCATGTACTCGCGCTCAGCGGGAGTGGCCCTCTCGTACCGGCTGCCGAAAAACCCCACGGCGAGCTCGTCGGCTGCGACCGGGCTGGCTACCGCGACGTCCCTTGCGGTTACCGGGCTGGCTGCCGCGACGTCCCAGGTGACCTTTCCATAGGCCTGAACGAAATACGGGTACCCGTCTGCCGCCGCGTACAGCGCGTTGAGCGCCTCGGGCTCGAAGTCGGCGCCCTCCCGCTGGGCCGGGGCTAGCAGCGCGAAGTCGGCGGCCTCCCGGTCCAGGCGGTCGATCCGCACGTACCGGAAAAGCCTCTCTGAGTAGCTCTTGCTCGCCGACAGCACCGAGGGAAGGTGCGGCAGCCCGGCACCGACCACGATCAGGGGGCCGCCGTTCTGCGATAGCTCGTGGCAGGCAGCGCACAGGGCCGAGATGTCGGGCGTGGGCACATCCTGCATTTCGTCAACGAACAGCGCGATGCCGACGGACAGGTCTGCCGCGACCGAGGCCGCGTCGGTCAGCAGCTCGGTGAGGTCGATCTCAAGGTCCCCGGAATCGGCGCGGCCTCGTGTGGCGGGTACATCGATGCCCAGCTGTGCCACTGACGACCCCTTGGGCGCGGCCGGGTCCCGGATCGTGAACGCCTTGAGCACGCCGAGGAAGTCGTCGATCCGGTCCGGCGCCCGGTGCCGGGGCGCCAGCTCACGCACTGCCATGTGCAGCGCCGACGCGACCGGCCTGCGGATCGACTGGTCGGGCCTTGCCTCTATCTTCCCCGTGCCCCACAGCCGCTGCATGGCCATGGAGCGGAACGCGTTCAGCAACACGGTCTTGCCGACTCCGCGCAGCCCGGTGAGCACCATGCTGCGTTCCGGCCGACCGCGGGCCACGCGCTCGAGCACCACCTCGAACTGGGCGATCTCGCGGTCGCGGCCAGCGAGCTCGGGCGGGCGCTGGCCCGCGCCCGGGGCATACGGGTTACGCACCGGATCCACGTTCTGGGAGCTTATTGGCCGATCTAGCGTCTTTCTTAGATTCAGGTAGAAAACGCTGCCGGCGTGTCGCGGGGCGCGGCGGCGGCCAGCGCGAACCCGTGCGGCAGCGGCAGGCAGCGAAACCGCCGGGCCGCGCCGGGGGCAAGGAGAGCCCCCGGCGCGGCCCGGAAGGGTTCAGTGCAGCAGCCGCAGGAAGTTGGTCGCGTTGTCCACGTAGTAGACGCCGCTGCCGAACGGTGCCACGGCCAAACCGAACAGGGCGCCCGCGCCTGGCGGCGTCCCGGAGTTGTCCAGCAGGAAGCTGGCCACCTGGTGACCGCCTGGCGTGGTCTCAACGATGAAGCCGTCACCGCCGTTGACCGTGAGGATGTCACCATTCGGTGCGATGGCCAGGCCCAGTGGGGCGTTCAGCCTGCCGCCCGACGTCACCCGGAATCCGGTGCCCGCGCTGACCATGCGGGTGATCGCGTTCGGGATGCCGGTGATCCGGTTTAGCCCGGTGTCAGCGACATAGAGCGTGCCGTTGCGGCCCAGGCCGACTCCAGTGGGCCCTATCACGAACGCTGTCGAGCTGCTCTGCTCGAAGAAGCCAGAGCCGATCGTCGTTACCCTGATGAGCCGCGGCGGACTGTTGGGGAACAGCTTGACCAGCAGTCGCAGCACCGTGCCGCGGTGCACGACCGCACCGTTGGCTGCAGCGGTCCCGTTGAGCACGTTGGTCACGAACAGCTGGGCCAGGTTGCCGGAGCTGAACGTGGTCATGTCCCACGGGCCGTTGATGCCCTTGCCCGCGATGGTCTCGCGGACATTGCCGTGGCTGTCGAGCACGATCAGGCAGCCAGCCCCGGACGTAGCGACGGTCCCGTCCATGGACGGGGTGGTGCCCACGACCACCCAGCCGCCGGGAAGGATCGCGAGCGCCGTGGTCAGGCCCACGCCGCCGGGGCATGGGCCGGGCAAGTTGGTTGCGCTGATCTGCGCGAACAGCGTCTGGTGGCCGGACGGGGACACCTCGACGATCGTCGACCCGGTGCCCTGCAGATTGTTGAAGTTGTTGAAATTGGAGACCAGGACGTCGCCCTGGTACAGCCTGTTGATGCTAGTGGGTACCACGGCCACGCCGTACGGGTTGACGTCCCCGTTCGCCGGGACGGTGGACGCGATGTTCTTAAGCTTGAAGAATTGGCCGATGAACGGCGAGGGAAAGCCCGCCGGTGCCGCTGATGCCGGAGCCGCCATCCCCAGCCCGGCCGCCAGAGCCGCGGCCGCCACTGCGGCAGGCGCCGCTCGGCGGATGAAACGATGAATTCTTAACATGATCTTGCTCCCCATTGAAAAAACCAGATATGTGTTGGCGCTGCTACGCGGGTACCAGCGAACGCGGGAGGTCCCAGCCCGCATCCCTCCGCTGTAACGGAGACGTTACTGTGCGGATTCATATCCGGAGCGTAAGAAACGGTTAACGTTTAGTAATGAGCAGGCTATTAATGCCTCCGGCCGGATTCGGCCTCGTTAAGCCGGGCCAGGAAGGCGTTGTAGGCGGCGAGGTGCTCGTCGTCGTCGATCCCGCCACGCCCCTCCCAGAGGGTGCCAGCGCCAGCCCGCGAAGCCTCCGCCTGGTCACCGCCATCTGCCCCGGCCACGCTGGCACGATCAGGCTCCGTGTGGGCGGTGACGAGATTGCCAAGGCTGGCCCGGCGGGCAGCCTCAAGCCAGCCGTGGCCGCTCGTGACCGCCCGGCGGTCGGTGCTCCACATCAGGAACACCAGCATCATCAGCGCGAACATCAGGCCGTCGCCACCGATCCACATCAGCGCGCCGCCCAGATGCAGGTCCTGCACCGGAGCTGGCGCCCAGGCCGGGCGGGGGCCTGTCGGGATGCCTGGGGAGCTCGGTGAGCCGTAGCCCAGCGCCAGCCCGGTGACGGTGTCCACCGGCATGATCAGGACCAGGATGACGAAACGGACCGGGTAGCTGAGCCGCCAGCGGATGGGCTCGCGGCCGAGGATGGGCAGGAAGAACAGGTAGCCGATCACCAGGAACCCGGCGTGCTCGACGTTGTGGACTACCTGGTTGCTCTCCACCAGGTTCGCGAACCCGGTCAGGTGCGCCCCCAGGATCGCGACCGCGTAGGCCAGGCAGCCGAAGACTGGCCAGGTGAGGAAGCTGGCAACCCGGGACCGCACGATCCGCTTGACCCAGGTGTGCAGCGGATTCCGGCTCGCGTGCAGCAGCAGCGTGATCGGCTGGCCGAAGATCAGCAGTACCGGCGCGACCATGACCAGCATCAGGTGCTGCACCATGTGGTCCCAGAACAGCACGTCGTCGTAGGAGCCGATGCCGCTCTCGGTCGCGAGCACCACCACCGCGAGCCCGCCGAGGAACATGCCGGTCCGCCAGGCCGGCCAGCGCCCGGCTGGGTGCCGCCGCGCGACCCGTACTACCCCCCACAGGTACAGCCCGCCGGCGACAGCAACAACGCCGGTGACAACCGGCGCGAACTGCCAGACGGTGAACACCGCCGACAGGCCGAACTGGCGCAGCATGCAACCTCCTCCGGACGCGAGCCTACTCAGCTCAGGGGCGGTTGCTGCAGCGAGGGCGGCGGAGCCGTCCTGATCGCGTTAGCCGGCAATCTGCGCCGTCACCGCGGCTGAGACGATTCCCGGTTATCCGGCTGCGCTGCCCGGATAATGCGAGTGAGCTCTGTCGGCCAGACCGTCTCTGCCGTCGAGTCCAGCTCAGCCAGCGTCCACCAGCGCCACGCGGCGATTCCGTCGGACTCGTGCATCGCCTCCACGCCAGTGATTTCGCGGCAGGGCTGGCTGGTCCGGGCCAGGTACAGACGCTCGTACTGGCGCACCGTCCGGCCGCCAGCCACCATCGTGCGCGTGTGCCGGAGCACCTCGCCGAGTAGCGCGATGTCGGTCCACCCGGTTTCCTCGGCGAGCTCCCGGAGCGCAGCCTCCGGGTAGTCCTCGGACTCGTTCAGCCCTCCGCCCGGCGTCGACCAGTGGCGGCCGTTCGGCGGCTGATCGTCGTACCGCATCAGCAGCACCCGGTCATCGGGATCCAGCAGAACCACCCGGGCGGCGCGGCGCACAGGTAGAGCGTCTGCCGTATCGGCCACCGGCTCAGCGTAGCCCGGAGGCCCGCCCGTCCACGCCCAGCGCCGTGATCCTGTGGCGACGCCAGAGACGGCCTCAGCACTTGTAAACTGCGGACCAGCAGCGGACCAGGCGGCCCAGCCGAGTCCGCGGCCAGGAGGGTTCGCCTAGTGGCCGATGGCGGCGGTCTTGAAAACCGCTAGGGCGAGCGATCGTCCTCCAGGGTTCGAATCCCTGACCCTCCGCACACACCAGCGCAAACAAGTCTCCTGCCTGCGGATATGACAGGCAGGAGGTACTGTCCGCCTTCGACGGCGGTTTCGTCGTCTACAGCGAGAACACGGGCGGCGGCCAGCCCGCGGCGCAACACGGCTTCGTGTACCGCTGAGCCCGATCTCAGCGTCAGATGCGGCGGCCGGCATCGCTGGTTACTGGCTGATGAGCTGGCCTTGCGAAGCCGACCGCTCGCCGTGCCGCGTGATCGCGTGCTCGGCCAGCGTCACGAGAACATTCCGGCAGGACTCGCGGCGGCGGGCGTCGCACGCTATGACCGGCACACGGCCGGCCAGGTTCAGGGCCTGGGTGATCGATTCCAGCGAGTGGCGCTGCGCGCCGTCGAAGCAGTTCACGGCGATGATGAAGGGAATCGCGTTGCTCTCGAAGTAATCGACGGACGGAAAGCAGTCGGCGAGCCGCCGCTCGTCCGCCATAACCACGGCACCGAGGGCACCGCAGGCCAGGTCATCCCACATGTACCAGAAACGCCGCTGGCCCGGCGTGCCGAAGAGATAGACGACGAGATCGTCCCGGATGGTGATGCGGCCGAAGTCCATGGCGACCGTCGTCGTCGACTTCTGCTCTATCCCGTAGAGCGAGTCGACCTGCTCGCTGCGGTCACTCAGCGTCTCCTCGGTCCGCAGGGGCCGGATCTCGCTGACCGACCCGACTAGCGTGGTCTTCCCGGCGCCGAACCCGCCCGCGATGAGGATCTTGATCGTTATCGGCGCTTTCGCGCCCACCACCTCACCGTCATAGACGTCGTAGGCCATCGACCACCTCCTGGAGGATCTTCAGATCGGTGAAACCGGCTGGCTGTGCCCGGTGGATCGTGACCAGGCCGCGCTCCCGCAGGTCGGAGACCAGGATGCGGATGACGCCGATAGGCAGGTCCAGGTCGGCCGCGAGGTCGGCGAGCGGAGCTGGCATCTGGCAGCTCTGCAGCAATTCGGCCTGCTCAGGGCTCATATGCGGCAGATGCTCGGTGGCCCAGCGGACCGCGCGGACCATGTCGAGGAGGTCCAGCCGCTGGCCGGACGGGCGGGTCAGGCCTCCGGTGAGCGCATACGGGCGGACGATTGGACCAGCGTCCTGGTCCAGCCACTCGCCACCGGACGGCTGCACCGCTGTCACGCCAGCGTCGGCTGCGCGGGCGTCGGCCGGCGGCCCACAGCCAGGTGCTCACCCACCCGTGTGACCAGGAGGGCCATCTCGTAGGCGACCATTCCGACGTCTGCTCCCTGTTCGGCCAGCGCAGCCAGGCAGCTGCCCTCACCGGCCGCCATCACGAACAGGAACGCCGATTCCATCTCGACGATGGTCTGCCGCACTGCCCCCGTGCCGAGTTGCTGGCTCGTGCCGCGGGCCAGGCTCTGCAGCCCAGCGGCAGCAGCACACATGTACTCGCAGTCCTCGCGAGTCAGCCCGCCTGACGCCCCGATCGCTAGCCCGTCCCGGGACAAGATCACTGCCTTGGTGACCTTCGCGACTCGAGCTACGAGATCATCGAGAAGCCAGTCGAGTTGTCCTGGTTGGCGCATGTTCAGCCCTCCTGCTTTTAGCGCGGTGAACTGGCCGGTCGGCCCAGTGCTCACTCGCCGTCCTCATCGGCATGGTTCGGCTCGGCCGATGCTGCGCCTGGATCGGCATCTGCCGACGGTCCGGCAGTCGCGGACCGGCCGCGTTCCCACCCGCGCTGCATCGTGGACATCGTGCTCCGGAGCGCATCGGCCGAGCCGGGCACCGCCGGGAACACCCCGCTGTCGGTCACGTCCCGGTCACGGAGCTGCGGCGCCATGCTCTCCTGCCGGACCCGCACAGGCAGTTCGCCGTCCTGCTGGCCGGTTGGGCGCGTTCGAGCGTCCGAGCCGCTCACCAGCTCGGTGGCGCCGGCTATGACCTGCCCAGTCCTGACGGAGTCAGCAGCCTGCCTGTTGGCCAGGGTCTGCTGCGTCCGCCAGTCTGATTGACCGTCCTCTTGCGGCATGCTGGAGGCGTTCGCGGATGCGGCGTGCCGCGGGTTGCGGGAATCGGCAGTCGCGCCGCGCCCGTTGCCCATGCGGTCGTTGGCACTATGGCCGTTGCCACTATGGCCGTTGCCACTATGGCCGTTGGCACCGTGGCCGTTGGCACCGTGGCCGTTGACGCTGCTCAGCGCGGCTGCCGCGATTGGCTCCAAGGCCCGCCCGGTCGCCTCGTGCACCGGGATCTGACTGTCGCCTGTGACCACCAGGCTGGTAGGGATGATCACGATGGCGCTCGTGCCGCCGTAGACCGACGAGCGGAGGGTGACCTTGATCGCGTGCCGGTGCGCCAGGCGCCCGGTAACAAACAGCCCCAGCCTGTCGCTGCCCGCCAGATCGAACGCGGGAAGGCTGGCAAGGTCGCGGTTGATCTCTTCCAGCCGCTCTTCGGCAATGCCGAGGCCACGGTCCTCGATTTCGACGGCGAACCCGCGGCCTACAAGCTCGCCCTGGACCCGGACCACGGTGTTCGGCGGCGAGAACGACGTCGCGTTCTCCATGAGCTCGGCGAGCAGGTGGACGACGTCGGCCACCGCGGGCCCGTTCAGGCTTGCCTTCGACCGGACTTCGACCCGGATCCGGGCGTAGTCCTCGACCTCGGCCACTGCGGCCCGCAGCACATCGATGAACGGAACCGGCTGACTCCAGCTACGCCCGGGAGACTCGCCGGACAAGACGATCAGGCCCTCAGCGTGGCGGCGCATGCGAGTGGTGAGGTGGTCGATGCGGAACAGGTCCTCCAGCTGTTCCGGCTCCTCGGCCCGTCGTTCCATGTTGTCGAGCAGGCCGAGCTGACGGTGCAGCAGCGCCTGGTTACGCCGGGCCATGTTGCGGAAGACGGAGCTGACGCCGCGGCGCGTGTTCGCCTCTTCCACTGCGGCCTGAACGGCGGCGCGGTGCACTGTGTTGAACGCCTCCCGCACCTGGTCGATCTCATCCGCGCTGGCCCCGGCCGACGGCGTCTCGGCGTCAACGTCAACCGTGTCTCCGTTCCGGAGCCGAGCCATGGCGGCCGGGAGCCGGTCCCGGGCCAGTTCCAGGGCCGACTGGCGCAAGCCGTCCAGCCGGCGTAGCAGGCGGCGGCCCATGAGGAGCGAGAAGACGATAGACGCGATGACCGCCGCCAGGCCCACGCTTGCGGCCACGATGAGGACGGTCAGGGCGCTGCGGGCCGAGGAGGTCACCCGCGCCTGAATCGCAGCTGGGCTCTTTGTCAGGACGACATAGAGATGGCTGGCGTAGGTCCCGGCAGTACCCTGCCAGAGGGTCAGCGGAACCGGCGGCCGGGAACTGGCGCCGGGCGCACTGATGATCGCATTCTCCTGGCTGGTCAGAGCTGCCGTCAGCGAGGCCGGCACTTCCTCGCGCAGCAGGCCGCTGGCCTCGGCGTCAAGCTGCGGCGCCGCGTCCTGGACTAGGTACCGCCGCAGGGCTGCGAGCTGGGCGAACTCCGTTTTGTCGGCTGCGGGCATCGACCCGGCCGCCATGTCGGCCGAGTAGATGTCGTTTTCCTCCACGGCGAGCATGTCGGCCGCGTACAGGTTCACCTCCTGCCGCGCCGTTGTGGCCAGCGACTGGCTCACGTAGGTCTGCTGAATAGCCTGCTCGCCGACCCGGATTCCGTCGGCCATGATCGCGCTGTAGGCGTTAATCGCGGCGGTCCGGCCGATGCTGTTGCTGGCGACCTTGCCGCGCAGCGCCTGGAGCGGGCCCTTGTCGTCCTTGATGAACGTGGCCGCTGCCGCCTTCTCCAGCTCAGTCGCGTTGGCCGTGACCGGCCCAGACTTGGTGGCGGTCTCCATGACGGCGAACTGGCGGTCGGTCGCGGCCTCGTCCTGCCTGTAGGCGGACATGGCCTGGCTGGACGGGGTCAGCAGGTAACCGATCGCACCGCTGCGCTCGGCGTTGAGCGCGATATTCACGCTGGTAAGAGGCGTGATGGTCGTGCCGGTGACCTTCCCGGCGTTGGCCAGGCCGACCGCCGTGCCGAACTGGCCCACGACCGCGTACGCGTAGACCCCGACCAGGGCAAGCAGCGGGACCGAGACGAGCAGGAACATCCGGAGGCGGATGGACGTGTGACGCAAGCGCATGGTGGTGGCCCTCGGGTAAGAAGAGAGTCAAGAGGCATCTCCGCTGCCTATATACGAAGATAACGCCTAAAGATGTATGAATACCCCATCGACAGCTTCGACACGTACAGTGCCATACTCCGGACACTCCGTCAAACTGAACCGGACGATCGGACACGAAACACGCGGCGTACGAGCGCGAATCGCCTCACTTTCCGCACACCCTGGGCTCGGCAGGGCCATCGCCCGCCTGCGTTCGCCAACCCTGTTTTCAGTGCCTCCCCGGCCCCCCGGGACAGGGCAAGACCCCGCGGCGGGCAGCTGCCGCGGGGTCTCCACTTTGTGCAGCGCTGAGCACGCCCAGGAACGTCACATGACGGCGAGCCCGACATCCCCAGGGCCGGTGAAGTGACCCTCGCCACTCTCGCACCGCGTGGGTGGAAGATTGCTGTTGCCAGAGCAGCATGAAGGGCCCGACCACGTCGTTCGAAGACGAGTTTCGGGCGCTGCGTGGCGCTGCGGTGGGGTTACGGAAGCAAGTTGCGGCCGGAGCGGTGGCCCGGAAAGCCGGACGTGACTAAAACCGCGTCAGTGCCCACTGGCTGGACCTGACCACCATTCGGGCAAGTGCCAGACTCCTCAGGTGTCCTTCAGCCGCCCGCCTGCAACGGCATGCTGGCAGCACAACGGTGCCCGCGCGGGCTTCGAGGTCGCATACTTCCAGGCCCGGGACGCTGGCTGGCGCATCGACGGGACCACGGCTGCGATCGAAGACGGCGAGACCTGGGTCGTCACCTACAGCGTCGAGCTCGATGAAGCCTGGGTCACCCGAAGCGCAAGCGTCACGGGAAGGACGGCAAGCGGGCCACGTCAGACCCTTCTTGAGTCCGATGGGGCCGGGCTATGGCGCATCGACGGTGAACGGGCCCATCACCTTGACGGCTGCATGGATGTCGACCTGGAATCGTCGGCGGTGACCAACGCCCTGCCCGTGCACCGGCTGCAGCTGGCGACGGGCGCCCGCGCTGACGCTCCCGCCGCGTACGTCCCCGCGGCGGGCCTGACCGTTGAGCGCCTGGACCAGACATACGTGCGGGTCAGTGACGACGGTGCGCATCAGCGGTACGACTATGCGGCCCCGGCCTTCGATTTCAGCTGCCGCCTCGTTTACGACCCCAGCGGCCTTGTCCTCGAGTATCCGGGTATCGCGGTTCGCGCTGGCTGACTGACTAGTCCGTGCCTGCTGGTGGCCAGCGCCCGGCGGGCCTCGGCCGCCGTGGGACCGCCGGCGGCGATCACGGCCTCCAGAGCGAGCCTGTAGGCAGTGTCGCGGGCCTGGCCGGCTGTGGTCTCGATGTTGGGCGTGACGCCGGTGCCCTCCCAGCTGCCGCCGGTGATTGGGCTGACTGACTCGGCGACGGAGATCGTTGCCTCGAGATGGGGGTGAACGGGGAAGCCCTCGCGGGCATTGGCGCCGCCACGGCTACGCTCGCCGACCACGGTCGCCCGGCCGATCTGCTGCAAGTCGTAGCTGAGATGCTCGCCGCCTGAGAACGTGGTCGCGCTCGTCAGCATGTAGACGGGCTTAGCCTTGCCGAAGCGCCGGCCAGGCACGTACGGCAGCGTCCACGCTTGCTGGGGCGCGCTGTCCAGGCGATGCCGGTGGCCGCTGAGCTGGACCGGTTCGTGGTTCCACAGGTAGCTGGCCAGGAAGACGGTCATGCCGGGCTCGCCACCCAGGCACTGCCGCAGGTCGATGATCAGTGCGTCAGTGGCGGCGACCAGGCTCATCGCTGCGGTAACAGCCTCGCCGCAGATCGCGACAGGGAACAGGACTGGCTGCAGGTCGAGGTAGCCGACGTTGCCCGCGAGGCGCTGCACGGCGGCCACGCCCCCGCAGACCTGGTCCGCCCACCGGGCAAAAAAGGCGGCCTCCTCAGAGTCGTCGCCCGGCGCGCGCTCGGCGAGGACCTCATCGTGGTAGAGCAGCCGGAGGTGCTTGTCCCCGTTGACCGACTGCAGGTCAGCGGTGACGGCCTCGGCTAGCGAGGCCGCTTCGGATGGATACCGGCCGCCAGCCAGCCCTTCGGCCAGCACACCGGACACCGTAGCGGCGACGTCCGGAAAGACGTAGTGAGCTTCGACCAGTTCGCGGACCTTGCTGACGACGTCGGCGGGGTCGGCCTCGTCCTGAGTCATGTTTGCGTTCATAGTGTTAAGAAAACCAAACTCTTGATTTAGCGTCAAGAGATGTAAACTCTTTCCTCATGGAGGAGGACGAGGCCATCACCGTGGCCACGCCCGAGCAGTTCAAGGCACTCGGCCATCCGATGCGTCACCGGCTGCTGTTCACCCTGGGACGGGGCGAGGCGACGATCAGCCAGCTCGCCACTGCGCTGGGGAGCAACAAGGGCAACATTGCGCATCACCTGAAGGTCCTCGCGGGCGCAGGCCTGGTCCGGCAAGCTGGCACCCGGACGGTGCGCGGCGGGACCGAGCAGTATTACCGGCGCACCTTCGGCAAGCTGGCTTATGACGACCCTGCTGCCACGGAGGCCGCGTTCCGTGCGCTGGCGGCCGAGATCGCCGCGGCCGAGCCTGACCCGTTCATGATCCTGCGCTCGCTGCGGCTATCTGCCGAGCACGTGGAGCAGCTCACAGAAACGCTGCGTGACCTGTCCGAACACGCCGACGACGGAGACGGCCACCCCCGGTACGGTCTGCTGCTCGGGCTGTACCGGCCAGCGCCGGGACCGCCCGCCGGAGACCAGCCGCCTGGCGGGACGGCCGCTCAGGCTACATAGGGGTTACCGGAATGGATGTCCTCGGACTCGAGGCGCATAAGGTCATCGCGGGTCCAGGTGTGGTGCTGGTCCGAGGCGAGGCGGTAGGCGTGGCGCAGCCGGGCCCGCTCCAGGTCGTTGCGAACGGTGCGGGCGTTGGCGAACAGCGGTTCCTGCATGCGCCGCATCACCCAGTGACGAAACGCGGCCTCCGCCTCACCCGAGAGGTAGTAGCTCGCGCGTTCCAGCATCAGCCGCCCAATAGCGACAAGCTCGTCCAGGCTGTAGTCGGCGAAGTCGAGGTGGTGGGCGATCCGGGATCTCAGTCCTGGGTTGGACTGGAAGAACGTTTCCATGCGGTCGGAGTAGCCGGCCAGGATCACGATGAACTTGTCCCGCTCGTTCTCCATCACCTGCAGCAGGATCTCGATGGCCTCCTGGCCGAAATCCTTGCTGTTGTCAGGCTGGTAGAGCGCTGACGCCTCGTCGATGAACAGCACTCCGCCCATGGCCCGGTCGAGAACCCGCTTGGTCTTCGGTGCGGTCTGCCCGACGTACTCCCCGACCAGGTCGTTGCGCATGGCGTGCACCAGGTGCCCGTTCTGCAGGTAGCCGAGCCGGTGCAGCAGGTCAGACATCAGCAGGCCCACGGTGGTCTTCCCGGTTCCCGGTGCCCCGGTGAAGCACATATGCAGGTTGGGCCTGGGCGCCGTGAGGCCGAACTTCCGCCGGACCCGGTCCACGAGCAGCAGCGACCCGATCTCCTCAACTCGCTTCTTCACCGGCACCAGGCCAATGAGCTCACGGTCGAGAGCGGCGAAGACCTCGTCGATGGCCGCCGCCCTGCGCTCAGCCGCGAACGTGACCATGGCCTCCGGGGGAAGCTGCCCGCCCCGGTCGGCCCGGCCATCGCGAGCCGCTATCCGCCGAGCTGTACGCACCTCACCGATACCCCCGCGGTGACTGCTGCCACCAGCCCATCCTGACAGGCAGCAACCCGCCTGCCCGCACTGGCCCTCCGCGGCCTTCCGTACCCGCGCCGAGCCGGCTTACGGGTGCGATTCGCTGATTGCCGGCCTGCCGGCTGGTGTGGCCGGGCTCGGCCCGACGATCGCCGTGGCCGCCTGGAGCGCGACGTCGCGGACGGAGTCGCCAAGCAGGCCAGCTACCTGGCTGAGCTGGTACTGCCGCTCAGGGTCCTGCTCGCTGGCGGCCGCATCGCGGAACGTCTGGACGAGATGGTCGACGAATCCTTCGGCCGAAGGCCACTGGCCCACCACCCTGCGGCCTTCCGGCGTCACCTTGAGCACGTACCAGAACGTGGGGTCGCCGCCGGTTTCCGTTTTGCGAAAATCGACATGAGTCGGGTGCAGCGCGTCCAGCGACCTGGCCACCGCCGCCTGGTCGAGGCTGGTCCGCGCAGCGATGTCGCTGACCGTGACCATGTAGCTGCGCTCCAGCAGCTCGATGGCCGCGCTCAGCACGGGCATGTCCCGGGCCCGCCAGGTGTCCTCCACTCAGGACCGCCTCGACCTCGCTGGCGTGGCGAGCCCGTCGCCGACCACGGCGGCGAGCGTGAGATACGCGTCGGCCGTGGCCCGGTTCAGCAGGTCCAGCTCGACCTCGGCGCCTTCCTCGAGGTGGGGATCGTACGGGATCCGGACCACGGCGCGGCACCGGCCAGCGAAGTGCTCCTCCAGCCGGCCCAGGTCGACGCTGCTGCGGCTGCGCGGGCGCACAGCGGACAGCACGACCACGCCGTTACGGACCAGGTCGCCGTAGGAGTGAGCGGCCAGCCAGTCCAGCGTCGCGCTCGCGCTCCGCGCGCCGTCCACCGACGGCGTGCTGACCAGGATGATCTGGTCGGCCATGCGGAGCACCGCGGACATGGCCGAGTGCAGCAGCCCGGTTCCGCAGTCGGTCAGGCAGATGGAGTAATAGTGCTCGAGCACCCCGGCGACCAGGGTGTAGTCCTGGTCGCTGAAGGCCACCGAGATGCCGGGGTCACGATCGGACGCGAGCACTTCGAGTCTGCTCGACGCCTGCGAGGTGAACGTCCGCACGTCGGCGTAGCGCCTGATGTTCCCCCGCTCGTTGAGCAGGTCGCGGACTGTCGCGGCCGTTTCAAGCCGGACCTTGTCGGACAGGGTGCCGCGGTCCGGGTTCGCGTCGACCGCGATGACCCTGTCGCCGCGCAGGGACGCGAGCGTGGCTCCAAGCCCCACCGTGGTGGTGGTCTTGCCGACGCCGCCCTTGAGGCTGAGGATGGCGACCCGGTGGTGGCCGCCGGCGACTGGCGTCCGGGCACGGTTGATCATGTCCCGGCGCCGCAGCTCTGCCGATGACGACGGCACCCGCATCACGCCGCCTGTCGCGTGGTAGACAACGCGGCGCCAGCCCGGGTCAGGGGCCCGCCTGCGCCCTGGCAGCAGGTACTCCTGAGTTAGGCCCCCGGTGGCATCTGCGGATCCGTTGGCATCCGGCTGGGGCACAGCGCCCGCAGCGTGCATGCCGCCGGAACCCCGGGAGCCGGGGCGGCCGCTGGCGGGCGGCTGGGGTGGCACCGGACCGCCGGGACCGCGGCCGCCCGGCGGCGCGGGTATCCGGTAGGAACCCGGGGCCGGAGCCGGGGGAAACGGAGGACCCCCGGACGGCGGCCTGGGCGGCGGCGGGGCTTCGGGCGGGCCACCGGACGGCGCTGGCGGGGCTGCGCCTGGCGGGTAAGGCCGGGCGGCCGCGGGCGGCGGCGGGGGGGCGGCTGGCGGCCCCTGCTGGCGCGAACTGGACTGGCTCGGCGGGCCGTACAGCGATGGGGCCTGCTGGCCCGTTGCTTCGGCCTGCCTGAACGGGTCGGCGCCGTAGAGGTAGGCAGAGCTGTATGTTCCTGGCGTGTAAGGATCCGGCGGCCCGTAAGGGTCCGCAGGGTTGTAATCCTCGGGCGGGCCGTACGGATCGGCACCGTAAGCCGGGTACGGCATGCCTGAATACTGGTCCGGCGGCCGGTATGGGGCCGCGGGACCGTACCGGCCGGGTGGCTGGGGCGGCGGGTTCCGGTCGTCGGGCACCGCACCGGGGCTGCCCTGCTGGCCAGTGGAGGAATCGGGCTCATTCGCGGCTGCCTGCCCCGGGATGTCAGCAGCAGACGGCGCCGGCGTGCTGGCAGCGGGTCCGCCATAGGGGCCCGCTGGCCGGTACTTGCGGAAGACATCGTCGCCGCCGTAGGGACTGGCCCCGCCGGGCTGCCCGGACTGCCCAGGCGGCTCGTAACGGCCGGGCGGGCCCGGATGGCTGGACTGGTCCGGCGGACCGTAAGGGTTGGGCACCACGTCACGGAGCGAGAGCTTTGCTGTGTCCTGTCCGACTTCCTGAGCGGCCGGCTCAGCCGCATCTCCTAATGGCGCGGACGCTGCCTCGTCCTTGCTGTCAGACGCGGGAGCGTCGTCGCTGGCCTCCTGCTGCTCCGGCTCGGGCGCCGGGCCAGGGCGCTTGCCGACCGCGTGCAACTTGGCAGTGGTCGCTGACGAGGGCTCCCCGGCCGTCGCGGCCGGCTTGCCGTTGTCAGACGAGTCCTGCTCGCCTTGTGCCACGCTGTCCTTATCGTCGTCGGCCACGTCGTTCCCCTAACCTTCCGTCAGCATGGAAGGGCTGCCCGTGTAAAGCCGACATAAGACTAGGACAGGCGGCAGTCTCCGGGATAGCCACCGCATTTCGATCGGGAGGGAGCCAGAGTGCGCGCGGTCGTCATCTCCGAGCCCGGAGGGCCGGATGTGCTGCGGCTGACCGAGGTTCCGGACCCGGTGGCCGGCGCGGGTGAAGTCCTGATCGACGTGGCGGCTGCCGGGCTGAACAGGGCTGACCTGGCGCAGCGGTGGGGCCTGTACCCGCCCCCGCCTGGAGCGCCGCCCTATCCCGGGCTGGAGTGCTCGGGCCGGATCGCCGCGATTGGCCCCGGCATCGGCGACGCCGGCCTGCACGTGGGCGACGAGGTCTGCGCGCTGCTTGCAGGCGGCGGCTACGCGGAGAAGGTGGCGGTGCCAGCCGGCCAGGTGCTGCCGGTGCCCAGCGGCGTGACGCTGACCGACGCTGCCGGGCTTCCCGAGGTGGCCTGCACGGTCTACGCCAACGTCTTCCAGCGCGCGGCCCTGGCGCCTGGGGAGACCCTGCTGGTGCACGGCGGCGCGAGCGGCATCGGAACGATGGCCATTCAGCTGGCCAAAGCGCACGGGGCGCGGGTGGCCTGCACCGCGGGATCGCCGGAGAAGCTCGAGCGCTGCCGTGAACTCGGCGCCGACCTGGCGATCAATTACACCGGGGAGGACTTCGTCGCGGCGGTCAGCGACTTCACCGGCGGGAGTGGCGCCGACGTGATCCTCGACATCATGGGCGGCGTGTACCTGCAGCGGAACGTGCTGGCACTGGCCACTGAGGGCCGTCTGGTGGTGATCGGAACCCAGGGCGGCAGCCGGGGTGAGCTCGACCTCGGCCAGCTGGTGCGCAGGCGGGCCAGCGTGCACGCGACGTCGCTGCGCGCCCGCCCGGTCGCGGAGAAGGCGGCGATCGTGGCCGCGGCGGGCGAGCATGTCTGGCCGCTGATCGCCGCCGGGCGCGTCCGTCCTGTCGTGGACCGGGTTCTGCCGCTGGCCGAGGTGCGGCAGGCGCACGAGCTGATGGAAACGGGATCGCACATCGGCAAGATCCTGCTGGCGGTCCGCCCCTGATGCGCGGCGGACCCGCGGTCTCGGACAGACTAGGCACATGAGTGACCAGACGAACCCCGAATCTCAAGATCGCCCCAGGGTGGTCGTGGTCGGACCGGATGGCATGGCCGTTGAGTCCGACTCTCCGGAGGCTTCCGGCGACCGCCCGGTGACAGAGATGGTCGAGCAGCCTGCCAAGGTGATGCGGGTCGGCAGCATGATCAGGCAGCTGCTGGAGGAGGTCAGGGCGGCGCCGCTGGACGAGAAGAGCAGGGCCAGGCTCAAGGAGATCCACAAGAGCTCAATTTCGGAGCTCGAGAGCGGGCTCGCGCCAGAGCTTGTCGAGGAACTTGAGCGGCTCTCGCTGCCGTTCGCCGAGGACGAGATACCGAGCGAGGCCGAGCTGCGTGTGGCCCAGGCCCAGCTGGTCGGCTGGCTGGAAGGCCTGTTCCACGGCATCCAGACCACCCTGTTCGCGCAGCAGATGGCGGCCAGGGCGCAGCTGGAGCAGATGCGCCGGGCGCTGCCAGCGGGCATGATGCCCGGGCCGATGCCGCCGGTTCCCGGAGAGGACGACGAGCGTCAGCAGCAGCGCGCTTCCGGGCCCTACCTGTAACCGGCTAGCCGGACCGCCGCCGCGGAGAGACCAGAGCCGACCTGGCCGCCAGCGCTCGGGCCACGTCGGCCAACTGCCGCGCTCGGTGCAGCTGAGAGTGCCAGTCGGTTCCGGTCGCGCGGTGCGCGAGCGGAACCTCGACCTCGACCACCCGCAGCCCTGCGTGCAGCAGGTCGATGGTCAGCCCGGTCTCCGCGCCGAACCCCGGCGCGAGCGGGCGGGCGGCCTCGAACGCGGCACGGGTGAGGCAGCGCTGCCCGTTCAGCGGCTGGGCCGGGTGCCAGCCAGCCGCCCGGTCGATACCTGACCCGGCCAGCCGTATCACCAAGCCGTGACCACCTTGCCTGACCCGCTCGCTGAACACAGCGATCGTCATGTCGGCCTGGCCGGACCGGACCGGCTCGATGAGCGGAGCCGCCCTGGCCGCGGTCTCGGCCAGGTCAGCATCGAGGAACAGCAGGTGGCGCGGAGTCCGCGGCGTGTCCGGAGGGCCCCCGGCGCCCCCCGGCCCGGCCGCTTCGAGCAGCCTGACCGCCTCAGCCCCGGTTTCCATGGCCGCCGCCTTGCCGCGGTTACGGGCGTGCCGCACCACTGTCGCCCCAGCAGCCTCAGCGGCAGCGGCCGTCCGGTCCCTCGACCCGTCGTCGACCACCAGGACTATGGCCACCCCGGGAAGGCTGGCCGCCCCTTTCACGGTCGCGCCGATCCGGTCAGACTCGTTCCGGGCTGGGATGACCACGGCGACATCGCCACTGGACGGCAGCATGCCTGCGATCCTAGGTCCGGGGGTGCACGCCCGGGGGTGCACGCCCGGGGGGTGCACGTCCGGGCGCGGAAGCCGCGCAGCTACTGGCCGACCACCGTCGCCGGGTCATCGAGCACAGTGAAGACCGTCTCCAGCCCGGTCACCTGCAAGATCTTGCGGACGGTGGCGCGCGGAGCGGCAAGCTCCAGATCGCCACCCTGCTCGCGGGCCCGGCGGTGGGCGCCGAGCAAAACGTTCATCCCGGTCGAGTCGCAGAACTCGACTCCAGACATGTCCACGACAATCTGCGCCGGGCCTTCAGCCGCCAGCACGCTGGCCAGCTCGCCGTGCAGCCGCGGCGCTGTGTAGAGGTCGATCTCGCCGCCGAGCGACATGATGATGCGACCGCCCTGAGACCGGGTCGAGACCTTAAGCTCCACGTCCCGCACCTTACCGTGACCGGGCGCCGGGGACCAGATGGTAACCGAGAGTACATACAAGGACTCTCTCTGTTAACATGTACGGTTGGCCACTTCGCGGTCAGCCCGCGGACGCCGCCGGGTCCCTCGCCACAGGACATGTCAGGCAGCGCGGGCCGCCGCGTCGCGTGCCCAGCTCGCTGGCTGGCACTGGGATGACCCGGATTCCGGCCGCCTCGAGCCGCGCGTTGGTCTCCACGTTGCGCTCATGACAGACGACCAGCCTGCGGTCAATCGCCAGCGCATTGCCCCCGTCGTCCCACTGTCGGCCGTGCGCGGTCACGGGATCGAGGCCAGTCTCGATCACCTTGAGCTGCTCGATGCCCATCGCCTGCGCCGCGGCCTCGAGGAACGGCTGCGGGCGGGAGACGCGCAGGCCGTCCTGGCATGGCGTGATTGTGTGCGCGGTCAGGCTGAACGCGAGCCTCGGGTTCATGACCACCGTGTCGACGTCAACTACCGTGCAGACCGTGTCCAGGTGCACAGCGCGGTCCAGGTTCGCGGCGCTGACCGGGCGCGGCGAGTGCCCGCGCTGCACGAGCGGCACGACGAGCACGGTATGCGCGAGGCCGGCATCGAACACCCGCCGGGCCAGGCGCTCAACGCCGGCCGGAGTGGTCCGCTCGCCCGCGCCCACCGCGATCACGCTCGGCGCCAGCAGCAGCACGTCGCCCCCCTCGACGTGCTCGAGCCCGGGACCGTACAGGCACTTGGTGCCTGCGAACCTCGGGTGATGCGCGTAGACCACCGCGACCAGCTCGGATTCCCGGCGCCGCCGCGGCGCGGCCAGGCTGGTGACCGCCGAGCGGTCCCCGATCCAAAGACTCGAATCTCTGCAGAACGTGAGGTTAGGCAGCGGATCGACGACAAAATCGCACCGGTCGAGGAGCTCGAAGACCACGCCGCGGCCGATCCTCAGCTCGTCGGGGGTCAGTCCCGCGATCAGCGCCTGCGCGAGCGCCTCCGGGTCCAGCCGGTCCAGGTGGCGGCGGACCAGCGACCTGAGCTCGTCGCCGAGGGCGGCGCAGCGCAGCGCGGACTCGATCGCCTCTTTCCTCGCTGGCTGGTATTCCA
This sequence comes from uncultured Actinomycetota bacterium, assembly GCA_963815375.1. Lineage (GTDB taxonomy): Bacteria > Actinomycetota > Actinomycetes > Streptosporangiales > Streptosporangiaceae > JASHPR01. The sequence goes on from CAWFGX010000001.1 coordinate 2,562,688, forward strand.
GCGCGTCTTGCAGCAGCTCGGTCAGGTACAGCACTTCAACGCCGTGCTCCCGCAGGACGCGCGCCAGGCTGTCGTGCTCCTGCTGGGCGCGGCCCACCCACGGCAGCGCGCCGAACAGCAGCCGTCCGCCAGTGCGTGGCGTGATCCGGCGGAGTTCCAGCCCGGGGCGGTGCAGTAGCACCGTGGTGAGCCTGCCGACCTCGCTGTCCGCGCCGTGCGTGTATGCCACGATTACCCCCGCAGTACCCCACGAGGGGACGGCCCCGGACCCCCCGCAGTCCGGCTGCCGCCTGCCCCCCGGGGAAGTATCACCCGTTCCCGTCCGGGTTACGCATGGCAGCCGTGATCGCTCTCGCTCCGCAGGCAAGCCGATATCATTGGCTGCCCTGCCGGACAGACATTTAGACGGGTGAGCCCATGAACCGTGCAGGCCACAGCAATCGTGGCCAGCTCGTTTCTGGCGGCACCGACGGCAGCAGGCCAGACCCGCCGGCGTCCACCGAGCCGGGCACCGCTAGCCCTGGGGAATCCCCCCGTTCGTCACGCGCCCGGGGGGCGCGGGTGCTCGCGTCCCGGCCGGCGGCCAGGCACCTGGCGCTGTTCCTCATCTACCTGGCCGCCGGGATCGCGCTGACCTGGCCCCGGGCCAGTTTCCTGTGGCTCGGCAGGCTTCCGAAGAACCGCGACCCCGCGGGCTACGTGTGGGACCTGTGGTGGACCGCGCACCAGATCGTTCACCTTGGCAACCCGTGGTTCACTCCCAACATGGCCGCCCCGGCCGGCATCCAGCTCGGGTTCGATACCACAATCCCGCTGGCCGGGCTGATCATGACCCCGGTCACCCTGGCTTTCGGCCCCAGCGCCTCGTTCAGCCTGCTGACCATCGTCGCGCCGGGGCTGGCCTGTTACCTGATGTACCGGGCCGCCCGGTTGTGGCTGGCCGCGCCCGGGGCGATCGCCGCCGGGGCGCTGTTCGGACTGTCGTCGATGCTGTCCTGGCAGGACTGGTTCCACCTGAACATCGCGCTGGGCACGCTGTTCCTGCCAGCGACCCTGGAGGCCGCAGTCCGGCTGCGCCGCGCGCCGGGCATCCGCCGCGGCCTGATCCTGGGTGTGGTGCTGGGCGCGAGCGTGCTGGTCAACCAGGAGTCCGCGGTCGTTGCGCTGCTGCTGGCGGTTCTGGTCCTGCTGCCCTCGCTGGCGGGCAGGCCGGGACGGGCCCGGCTGGCCAGCGCAGCAGTTGCCGCCGCTGCCGCGCTGATCGTGGCCAGCCCGCAGCTCGTGGCCATGGCGCAGCAGGCGTTCAGCGGCGGGGCGACCGCGAACGCGCACCTGCTGGCCCACACCGGCAGCAGGTACGGCGTAGGGCTGGCGTACCTGTTCGCGCCCTCGCCGCGGCTCGCGAACTTCGGGCTGACCGGCCTGGCTTCGGCCACGGCGCGCAGCGCCGGGAGCACCGGCGAGGGAATGCCGATGTTCGGCGTGGTGCTGACCGTACTCGCGCTGGCCGGCCTGGCCGCCTGCTGGCGCCGCCGCAGTGCCCGGCTGCTCGCCGCGCTGTGGCTGGGCTGCGCGTGGCTGGCGCTCGGCCCGGCGCTGTGGATCGGCGGCACGCAGTACACGCCGGTCGCCAGCATGTGGAACGGCGAGCGGGTATCGCTGGTGATGCCCTACACCTGGCTGATGCGAATACCGCTGCTGGCCGACCTGCGGGAGGCTGACCGGTTCGCGCTGCTCGGGCTCGTTGGCGCGGCGCTGCTGGCAGGCGGCGCCGTGGACTGGCTATGGCGCCACGTCCGCCGGAAGGCCGTCCTGGTGCCTGTGCTCGCGGTCGTGACGGCACTCGCCGTGCTCGAGGCTGGCTGGGGTGGCACCGGCACCATGGAGATGCCGACCGCGCTCCCGGCCCTGGACGGTCCGATCGCCGCCGACCATTCCCGGTCGGTGGTCGTCGACGTCCCGTTCGGGCTCCGTGGCGGGATCCCGCTGTACGGAGGGCTGTTCGCGCCCCAGGCCCTGGTCCTGGCAACTGCCGACGGCCACCCCCGGGCGATTTCCTACACCTCCTGGGTCCCGGCCGCCACGATCAGCAAGATCCGGCGGCAGCCTTTCTACCGGCTGCTCATAACCACGCAGAACTTCATCCCAGGCAAGCCCGTGGTGCTGCACGCTACCGCCGCTCAGCTGGCCGCGGCCCGCGCGAACGCTCGGCAGCTGGGCATCGGCTGGGTGATCGTCTGGACCAATAATCCCGTCGCGAAGCACTATCTGGCGGTGACCGGATTCCGGTTCGACTACCGCGCGGACGGTGCCTCGGTCTACCGGCCCGTGTCCTGAGCTGACCGTGCCTGGCGGCGGCCGGCGGGGTGAACCGGGTACAGTCGCCCGTTGACAGCCAGCGTGAGCGCACGGAAATCCAGGCGACAGAATGAACTCGACAGTGGAGCTGGGGTGAAAGCTGAAGTGAGTGCTGGGGTGACCGCCGGGTGAGCAACGACAGGCGCCTGGCCGCACCAGGGCAGCTCGCAGCCAGCGACACCCTCAACGGGAGCGGTGGCATCAGCGGGGTCGCGACTGCGGCCCTGCCCGAGACTCCGCTAGCCGAGATAGCCGCCGAACACAAGCTGCGGCCCAGCGCCGAGCGGCCGCGCGTGCCCGTCTACATCCACAGCCTGTGGCAGCGCCGGCACTTCATCCTGGCCTTCGCCACCGCGCGCAACATCGCCATGTACACCCAGGCCAAGCTCGGCCAGCTGTGGCAGATACTCACCCCGCTGCTGAACGCCGGGGTCTATTTCCTGATCTTCGGCCTGCTGCTGCACCTCAACCGGGGCGTCCCGAACTACCTGGACTTCCTGATCTGCGGCGTGTTCGTGTTCAACTTCACCCAGCGCTCGTTCATCACGACCTCGACCGTGGTCACCGAGAACCTGCACCTGATCCGGGCGCTGCGCTTCCCGCGCGCGGCGCTCCCGCTCGGCTACGTGATGATCGAGCTAGAGCAGATGACGCTCTCGCTCCTGGTGCTGGCTGTGATCCTGCTGTTCACCGGTGAGGGGATCACCTGGTACTGGCTGCTGGCCATCCCCGTGCTTGCGCTGCAGACCGCGTTCAACGTCGGCTGCGGGCTGGCAAGCGCCAGGCTGGGGTCCAATGTCAACGACTTCAGCCAGCTGCTCCCGTTCCTTATGCGGACCTGGCTCTATGTGTCCGGCGTGCTGTTCCAGATCAGCACCCTCGACGTCTCGGGCAAGATCAAGACGATCCTGCAGGTCAACCCGGCGGCGATCTACATAACGCTGATGCGCGAATCCCTGCTGGTCACGCAGCGGCAGAGCCAGCCGGGCGCCCAGCCCTACAACCAGGCGAAATGCGAGACCTGGCAGCGCAACAAGACCCCGCTGGACTGGAGCGCCTACTGCCACGCGGCGACCAACCCGAACCACTACTGGATCTACGGGATAGCCTGGGCAGCGCTCGCCCTGGTAGTCGGGTTCTGGTTCTTCTGGCGTGCGGAGGCGCACTATGGCCGCGGCTGAGCCGATGGTGATCGTTGACGACCTGCACGTTGTCTACCGCGTCTACGGCGCGGGCGGCGACCGGGGCACCGCGGCCACAGCGCTGCTGCGGATCGTCGGCCGCAAGAGAAGGCGGTCGATCCGGGAAGTCCACGCGATCCGCGGGGTCTCGTTCATCGCCTACCGCGGGGACGCCGTGGGGGTCATCGGCCGCAACGGTTCCGGCAAGAGCACGCTGCTGCGGGCCGTGGCCGGGCTGCTCCCTCCCGAGAAGGGAAACGTCTACACGGCCGGCAGCGCCGCGCTGCTCGGCGTCAACGCGGCCATGCTCGAGGACCTGACCGGCGAGCGCAACGTCGTCATCTGCTGCCTGGCGATGGGCATGACCAAGAAGGAGATCAAGGAGAAGTTCGAGAGCATCGTGGAGTTTTCCGGAGTCGGAGACTTCATCGACCTGTCGATGAAGACCTACTCCACCGGCATGGGCTCACGGCTGCGGTTCGCGATCGCGGCCTCGAAGGAACAGGACATCCTGCTCGTCGACGAGGCACTGGCCACCGGCGACGCGGAGTTCCGGGTCAGGAGCCACGCCAGGATCCAGGAGCTGCGCCAGGCAGCGGGCACTGTCTTCCTGGTCGCGCACAACCTGGAGGAGGTCGAGCTGACCTGCAACCGGGTGATCTGGATGGAGCAGGGCAAAATCGTCGCCCAGGGCGAGAACGTCATCGAGATCGTCGACGCTTACATAGCTGCATCAGGCGGCGCCCCAGTGGAGCGTGACCCGGCGACCGGGCGGCGCACCCACTCCCGGGTCCCGGCTAAGACCTGACCCGCCGGCCCGCCTCTGACGGCAGCGGGGGCTCGCTGGCCCGGGACGGCCCCCCGGGCGGCATTCCCGCCGATTCCGGCACAGCCACGGGAAGCCACAGCCGCATGGTCGTGCCGCGCCTGCCAGCGCCTGGCGGGCCCTCAGCGCCGTCGCCGACGGTCACGTCGCCGCCCTGGGCCCGGGCCAGCCGGCGCACGATAAACAGGCCCAGGCCGATGCCGCCGAACCGGCGCCGGTCCCCGGTTTCCCCGGCCTGCACGAAGCGCTCGAAGACCCGTTCGCGGTCGGCTGGCGGGATGCCGATCCCCTGGTCACGGACGGTGACCTCGATCCCGCCGTCAGCCTGCCCGGCCCCGACAGCGACGGTGCCGCCATCGGGCGAGTATTTGAACGCGTTCTCGAGCAGCTGGCCCACGATGATGTCGGTCGCCGTCGGATCGCCGAGAGCCATCGGCAGGCCGTCGGGAATGTCAGCCACCAGCGTGTGCCGCTCCGACAGCGGCCGGAACGCGACGGCCGCCCCCCGCAGCAGCGCGCCAAGCTCAAACGGGGCGCTGCTCACCGCCAGCTGCTCCCCGCCCGCCCGCGAGCCCAGCAGCAGCTGCTCGACCAGCCTCGCCAGCGCGCCGGCCCGGTCCGCGATCGTCTGGACCGCGCTGCGCCGGTCGGCGTCGGACAGCTTGTCCCAGCGGCTGGACAGGGTGCTCGCGAAGCCCTGCACCACGGTGATCGGGGTCCGCAGCTCATGGCTTGTGGTGGCCAGGAACAGGTCCTTGGCCTCCTCCAGCTCCTTGGCCGCTGTGACGTCCCGGAAGTCGAGCACCCGCTCGTTGCGGCCCTCCACCCCGGTGCACAGCACATCGAGCCAGCGGCCGCTGGGCAGCTTGTGAGTGAGCTTGGCGCCCGGTTCGGGCAGCGGGAACGGCGGCAGCCTGCCCATCGCCACGGCCACCGGGACCCCGGTCAGCTCATGCGCCGCCGGGTTCCACTGCCGGACCAGCCCGGCCGCGTCCAGGACAGCGATTCCGTCGGCGCTGGCGTCGATGACCGCGCGCTCGTGCGCCCGCTGCCTGACGACCTCCTCGAACGCCGTGACGTTTGACAGCGCCACGCTGGCGTGGCCGGCCAGCAGCTCAAGCAGCTCCAGGTCCATGTGGCCGGTCTTGCGCCGGCTGTAGAGCGCGTACAGCGCGCCGTAGGGGCGGCCGCCCACGTGCGACAGGCTCAGCGCGATCGTGTGCAGCCCGGGCAGCGCCGACCAGATGGTGTCAGCGAAATGCCCGGCCTCGCCTGTGGCCATCATGACCGTCTTGCCCGAGCGCATCAGCTCGCCGACCGTGCTGCTGGCCAGGTCGGCGGTGCGGCCGCGGAGATCAGCGGGCAGGCCGTCGACGCTGACCAGCCGCAGCCTGCCGTCTTCGATCAGCACGAACCCGCCGGCGTCGGCCCTGGTCAGCTCCCGGAGGCTAGCCGCGATCCGGTCAAGCACGGCCGACAGGTCCAGCTGCGCGTTCATGTCAGCGACCACGTCACCGAGGCGGCGGACCACCCGGGCCCGCTCGGCCATGTAGTGCCGGACGGCCTCGTCGCCTGCTACCTGGTGGCAGACGCAGACCCAGCCGGTCATCTCGCCCGTAGCGGCAATCAGCGCGCTGGCGTCGATCCGCACGTCGACAGGCTCGCCATTCTTGCGCAGCCGCCGGGTCGCGAACGACACCTGGCCGCCGCTCGCGACCCGGGTGAGCACCGCGCTGTGCTCGGCCTTCAGCTCCTCCGGGATGAACTGCAGCTGCAGGCCGACGACCTCAGACGCACTCCAGCCGAACATCCGCTCCGCCGCCGGGTTCCACAGCATGACTGTCCGGTCCAGGCCGAAAGCGACAATCGCATCGGCGGCGGACTCGATGACCGCCCGGGCGGTCGCGTCGATGCGCGCCCGGTCCCGGGCGCTGGCCACGGCCAGCTTCAGCGCCACGGCCTCATGTTCCCACTGCGGCGGTGCAACCGGTACCGAATCGCGCTGGAGCAGGCCAGGCCGGAACCTGGCGCGCTTCGCGCACGTCCAACGGGGCATGAACTTGTCCATGGTTCGGGCTTATGCCCCCCGCGTCCTGCCCGCCGCAGCGTGCCTAGTGGCTGCCGCGGCGTGCGGCAGCGCTACGCAGTCGGCTTCGGCCAACGACCCGATAATCCCCAGGGTGTCCCTCAGCGTTACCGTGTCCGGCACTCCCGGCAGCCCGGCGCAGCACTGGACGCTGACGTGCGACCCGGCCGGCGGCACTCACCCGGACCCCGCGGCGGCGTGCGCAGACCTGCTCCGCACAGGCGACCCGGTGGTCGCTCCCCAGCCCAAGGGCCTGGAGTGCCCGATGATCCTCGCCAGCTCCAAGGTGGCGGTCATCCAGGGGACCTACTTCGGCCGCCGGGTGAACACGACGATCCGCGACGGCGGGTGCGACTTCTCCCTGTGGGCGAGGCTGGGCCAGGTGCTGGGCTAGCCGCCACTATTTGAGCAGGCGGGACATCCGCCGGTCGGCCAGCGGCTTGCCCCCGGTCTGGCAGGTAGGGCAGTACTGCAGCGCCGAGTCGGCGAACGAGACCTCGCGGACGGTGTCCCCGCACACTGAGCACGGCTGGCCTGCCCGGCCGTGGACCCGCAGGCCCGACTTCTTCTCCGCCTTGAGGTCGCTGGGCGCCAGGCCCTCGGAGCGCGAGACCGCTTCGGTTAGCGTGCCGACGATCACCTTGTGCAGCTCGGCGACCTCGTCCGGGGTGAGGCTGGCGGCGAGCCGGAACGGCGACATCCGCGCCGCGTGCAGCACCTCGTCGGAGTAGGCGTTGCCGATGCCTGCGATGATGCTCTGGTCCCGGAGCACGCCCTTGATCTGCGTCCTGCGCCCGGCCAGGATGGCGGCCAGCGCGTCCGAGGTGAACGCCGGGTCCAGCGGATCGGGCCCCAGCGACGCGATTCCCGGGACCAGGGCCGGGTCGGCCACCAGGTAGACGGCGAGCCGCTTGCGGGTGCCTGCCTCGGTGAGATCGAACCCGGCGCTGTCGGCGAACCGGAGCCGGAGCGCCAGCGGGCCCTTGCCCGGCCTCGGCGGCTGCTCGGGCAGGCTCTCCCGCCAGCGCAGCCAGCCGGCACGGGCCAGGTGGATCACCAAGTGCAGTTCCGGCGCCGGTGCCTGCCCGCCCGGATCGCCGGTCACCAGGTCCAGGAACTTGCCACGGCGCTGCGCGCCGGTAACCGCCCGGCCGCTGAGAGCGGACAGGGGCGGGTCGTAGGTCTTGAGCACGGAGACCTCGGCCGCGTCCACTCGGTCGATCAGCCGGCCGGCGGCGCGTTCACGTAGGTCGGCAACGAGAGCCTGCACTTCGGGTAGTTCTGGCACAACTTCGATTCTGCCCGATGATCTGGGTAATTAGCCCAGCTCAGACCTGGCTTCCGGTGCCGGTGCGGGGAGCTCGGGTGGCAGGAAGTGCCCGCGGCGCTTTAAGCTTCGGCGAGGCAGCCACGGCTTGACTAGCCAGCCGCGAGGGTCAGACGAGCAGGCACGGCGGTGTGGGCGAGGAGGGATTTGAACCCTCACATCCGTTAGGACACACGGACCTGAACCGTGCGCGTCTGCCGTTCCGCCACTCGCCCTGGGCAGGGAGACAGGTTAGCACGTCCGCAAGCAGCCTCATGTCGCCGATACGATCGGATGCGAGCAGGAGCGAGGAGGGAGAGGAGGTACCCGGTGGGTGTTCTGCAGCGCTTCGAGCACAGGCTCGAGGGGATGGTAGAGGGTGCCTTCGCACGTGCGTTCAAGTCGGAGCTGCAGCCAGTGGAGATCGCCAGCGCGGTGCAGCGCGAAATGGACGACCGTGCTGCGATCGTCGCCCAGGGCAGGACGCTGGTCCCCAACGACTTCGTCGTGGAGCTTGCCGAGAGCGACTACGAGCGCCTGGAGGTTTACGCCGACAACCTCGGCATCGAGTTGTCCACCCTGGCCCGCGACCATGCGAAGGAGCAGGGCTACTCCTTTGTCGGGCCGGTGCGGATGCGCTTCGAGGGCGTGCCCGACCTCAACACTGGCATGTTCCGGATCCGCTCCGGCGTGATCCGGGGCACCACCGTCGAGGACGGCGAGATCCGCAACCCGGTCAGCGATCTACCGCGCCCGGCGGGCGGCGGTTTCAACGGGACACCGCGCCTGCTGGTCTCCGGGCCTGAGCCGGGCGTGGACGGTAACATGCAGCGGACATACGAGCTCAGCGCGCCGCTGACCATCCTGGGCCGGGGCACCGACTGCGACCTGCGGCTGGTTGACCCTGGCGTCTCGCGCCACCACGCGGAGCTGCGGGTTGAGGACTCAGAGGTGGTCCTGGTCGACCTCGGCTCCACCAACGGCACCTTTGTGAACGGCAAGCCGGTGCGGCGGGTGACGCTGACCGACGGCACGCGGGTCACGCTGGGCCGCACTACTCTCGTCTTCCGCCGGGATGGCAGCTACTAGGCATGACCCGATGACTACGCTCACCCTCACGCTCATCAAGCTCGCGTTCCTCGCGGTCTTGTGGCTGTTCGTGATCGCCGCAGTAGGCGTGGTCCGGACTGACCTGTTCGGCTCCGGCGCACCGTCCCGGCGGCAGGCCCGCAAGGCACAGCGGCCCCCGCGCCCGGCACCGCCGACCCGACAGCCGCGCGCCTACCGGAGCGGGGGGCCGAGCCTGGGTATGGGACCGGCACCGCAGCAACTGCTTGTGACCGCCGGCGCGCTGGCAGGCACCAGCCTGGGTCTGGAGAACCAGCAGATCACGATCGGCCGCGCGAATGATGCCACATTGGTGCTCAACGATGACTACGCTTCCACCCGTCATGCCCGACTGTTTCCGCAAGATGGCCAGTGGATTGTTGAAGACCTCGGCTCGACCAACGGCACCTACCTCGACCGCCAGAAGGTGACCGAGCCCACCCCGGTACCGGTCGGCGTGCCGATCCGCATTGGCAAGACCGTACTGGAACTGCGCAGATGAGACTTGCACTCCGCTACGCGGTCCGCTCAGACGTCGGCCTCCTCCGTGAGGGGAATGAGGACTCGGCCTACGCGGGCCCGCACTTGCTCGCGATCGCCGACGGCATGGGTGGCCACGCCGCGGGCGAGGTTGCCAGCGCGGTCGCGATCGCCGCGATCGAGGGCCTGGACACCGAGACGCCGCTGGACCGGCCGCTCGACGCGCTCGCCAGCGCCGTCGCCGCGGCCGCCTCCACCATGCAGCAGATGAGCGTCGAGGACCCCAGCGTCGCAGGCATGGGCACGACACTTACCGCGCTGCTGTGGGACGGGGCCTCGGTCGCCATCTGCCACATCGGCGACTCCCGCGCCTACCTGCTCCGCGACGGCGAACTGCACCAGATCACGCACGACCACACGCTGGTCCAGTCGATGGTCGACGAAGGCAGGCTCAGCCCGGCCCAGGCCGCCACACACCCGAGCCGCTCGCTGGTGATGCGCGCGCTGCAGAGCGGCACCGACTCCGAGCCTGACCTGTCCGTGCTCGAGGCCAGGCCCGGTGACCGGTACCTGCTCTGCTCCGACGGCCTGTCCGACGTGGTGACCAGCGAGGACACGCTGCTGGAGACGCTGACCCAGATCGCCGACCGCAACCAGGCTGTGGAGCAGCTGATCAACCTTGCGCTGCGCGGCGGTGGCCCCGACAACATCACCTGCATCGTCGCCGATGTCGTGCCGGAGGATGACTCCGAGCCACAGACGGGGCAGATGACCATGGTGGTCGGCGCGGCGTCGAACGGCGACGGCCGGCCCCGGATGCGCGCCGACAGCCCGGCGGTGCGGGCCCACATGCTGACCCGCACAGGGATGGCGGCCGCAGAGCCGGGCAGCCCGCAGGGCCGGCACGGCGGCGCCCAGGACGAGGACGAGGCCGAGGAGGTTGGCAGGCGGCCGGCCCGCCGCCGCTGGCCGCTGGTCACGAGCGTCCTGGTGGTGCTGCTGCTGGTGATCGTCGGCGGCGCCTACGCCGCCTGGCGCTACACGCAGGACCAGTACTACGTCGGCACCGACGGCAAGCAGGTGATCATCTACCGCGGCGTCGACCAGAAGGTCCTCGGCCTGAACCTGTCCAGCGTGTACCAGAAGACCGGCATCCCGCTGTCCGGGGTGCCGACCAGCTACGTGCAGACCGTCCGGGCCACGACCACCCCGACCAGCCTGGCCGACGCGAAGAAGACCGTCAGCACCATCCGCCAGGCCTACGTGTGCCAGGGGTACCGCATTGCCTACAACTTCTGGCTAGCGCACCGGCCCAAGCCGCAAACCACGACGACGACTGTGGGCGGCAAGCCGGTGACGCGCACCGTGACCCCGGCCTACAAGCCTGCGCCAGCGGCGCCGGCCGGCTGCCCCGCGCAGGAGGCGGCAGGGTGACGGCGATCTCCAGCGCGTCCGCGGCCCGGCCCTCGGCCGAGTCTGCGGTCGCGATGCCGCGGGGCCGGCGCAGCACCGAGCTGGTGATGCTCGCTTTCGCCGTCGCGGTGGTGCTGTTCGCGTACGCCTGTGTCGGTTTTGGCCTGAACGGGAGACTGCCAGCCGGCCTGTTCGGGTACGGCCTGGCTTTCGCGGTCATCGTGGGCATCGCCCACCTGGCGGTCCGGCGGCTCGCGCCATGGTCCGACCCGCTGCTGCTGCCGCTGGCCGCACTGATGAACGGCCTGGGGATCGTCATGATCTACCGGCTGCAGCAGTCCGGCCGGGGCGGCAACCCGGGCATCGAGATCAGCACGCTGAGCTCGTCAGCCACGGTTTCCCAGGTCATGTACAGCGCGCTGGGCGTCGCCGCGTTCGTTGCCGTGCTGGTATTCGTCCGGGACACCCGGGTGCTGCAGCGCTATACGTACATCCTCGGGCTGGCCGGGCTGATCCTCATCGCCATCCCGGCGATTCCGGGGATGCCGAACAGCGAGGTCGCCGGCACCGGCGCCAAGATCCAGGTCGGCATTGGGGGGTTCACGATCCAGCCGGAGCAGTTCGGCGAGCTCGCGCTGGCCGTGTTCTTTTCTGGCTACCTGGTCGCCAAGCGGGACGTGCTCGCGCTGGCGGGCCGCCGGTTCCTCGGCATCGACCTGCCCCGGGCGCGCGACCTCGGCCCGGTGCTGATCGCCTGGGGCGTCAGTCTGCTGGTGCTGTTCGCCGAGAGTGACATCGGGACTTCTGCACTGTTCTTCGGCTTGTTCGTGGTCGTGATCTACATCGCGACCCAGCGCACCTCCTGGCTGCTGATCGGTGTCCTGCTGTTCGTCGGCGGGGCATACCTGTCCAGCAAGCTGATCGGCCACGTCGGCGTGCGGTTCGATGTCTGGCTGCACCCGTTCGCCGGGTCGAACCCGACCAACAACGGCTACCAGACGGTCCAGGGTCTCGAGGGCCTGGGCTCTGGCGGGGTGCTGGGCAGCGGCCTCGGCCACGGCCAGCCGTTCTACACCCCGCTGGTGCAGAGCGACTTCATCATGACCGCGTTCGGTGAGGAACTGGGGCTCACCGGCCTCATGGCCCTGCTGCTGCTCTTCGGGCTGATGGTGCAGCGGGGGCTGCGCGCCGCGATGGCGGTCAAGGACCCGTTCGCGAAGCTGCTCGGCGGCGCGCTGTCGTTCGTGATCGCGCTGCAGGTGTTCATCATCGTGGGCGGGGTGACCAACCTGATCCCGCTGACTGGCATCACGACCCCGTTCCTGTCCCAGGGAGGATCCTCGCTGCTGGCCACGTGGGCGCTGATCGCACTGCTGATGCGGATCAGCGACACCGCGCGCAAGCCGGCCCCGCAGTCGATCCAGGAAGAGGGCATGACGCAGGTGGTGCGTGCCGGATGAACCGCGCCCTGAAACGGATCTCGCTGGCCAGCCTGGCCATGTTCGTGCTCTTGCTGATCAACGTCAACTATGTGCAGGCGTTCGAGTCCAGCAGCCTGGCGAGCAAGCCCGGCAACGTCAGGACCTTCGACCAGCAGTTCACCTACCAGCGCGGCTCGATCGTCGCGACCGGCGACGGCGGCCAGACCCCGATCGCGGAGTCGCTGCCGGTCAAGGGCAGCAGCACGTCTCAGCCCACCTTCCAGCGGTCCTACCCGGCGGGCCCGGTGTACGCCCCGGTGACCGGCTACGACTCGATATTCGGGGCGACGGGGACCGAGGCCGCCTACCAGAAGTACCTGGCGGGCACCGCCCCGAGCCTGACCGTGCACAACCTGATCAGCATGCTGTCGGGCAAGCCCAGGCAGGGCGCCACGGTGATGCTGACGATCAGCCCGAAGGCGCAGCAGGCGGCGTACACGGCGCTGATGAACGACGGCGGGCACGATGCGGCCGCGGTAGCCATCGACCCAAGCACAGGCGCGATTCTGGCGATGGCTTCTGTGCCGTCCTACGACCCGAACGCGCTGACGACAGAGAACGGCGCCAAGCTCAACCAGGCCGACAAGCAGCTCTTGAGCGATCCAGCGCAGCCGCTGCTGAACCGGGCTATCAACGCCACATACCCGCCCGGTTCAACGTTCAAGATCATAACGAGTGCCGCGGCCTTCTCCACCGGTCAGGTGGCGAACACGCAGACCACGATCCCGGCACCGCAACCGCTCGTGCTCCCCAACGGCAACCTGCTCAACAACGACGGCGACGAGACCTGCGGCGACGGCCAGCCGCAGATCATCGAGGCGTTCTGGCTGTCGTGCGACACGGCGTTCGCCAAGCTCGGCATCGGCCTCGGCAGTACGACGCTGAAGTCCAACGCCGAGAAGTTCGGCTGGAACAGCTCCTCGCTGCAGATTCCGATGAGCGTGTCGCCGAGCCAGATGCCTCTGCTCAGTGACGCTTCATTCACTGGAATGTCCGCGATCGGCCAGTACAACGACACGGTGACCCCGCTGCAGGAGGCCATGGACGCGGCGGCGATCGCCAACCACGGCACCCTGATGAAGCCGTATCTGCTCAAAGCGGTCCAGGCGCCAGACCTGCAGCAGATCGCGGGCACCACGCCGTCGCCGCTGTCGCAGGCTGTCACCTCGCAGGTGGCCGGCGAGATCGGCCAGATGATGGTCCAGGTGACCACGAACCCGGCGGGCACCGCGTACGCGACCGCTAATCCTTCAGTCGCCGGCGTCGAGATTGCCGGGAAGACTGGCACCGCGCAGAACGGCATCAACAACAGCGGCCTCAACGACGCGGTCTTCACGTGCTATGCGCCCGCTAACGACCCGAAGATCGCCGTCGGCGTCATAGTCCAGGGCGGCGGCTTCGGCGCCGACGCCGCGGCCCCGATCGCCGTCAAGATCATCCAGGCCTACCTGGGAGTGCAGTAGTGACCGGGCGGACCCACCACAACCACGACGCAGGACGGTAACGGACAGTGCGAGACATGACTCAGCCGCGGCTTCTCGGTGGCCGCTACGAGCTCGACGGCATCGTCGGGCGCGGCGGCATGGCCGAGGTGTTCCGCGCCCGCGATATCCGTCTTGACCGCATCGTCGCGGTGAAGACCCTCCGCGAGGACCTGGCGCGGGACCAGACCTTCCAGGCCCGGTTCCGGCGCGAGGCCCAGTCCGCCGCGTCGCTCAACCACCCGAGCATCGTGGCGGTGTATGACACCGGCGAGGACATGATCGGCCACACTCCGGTGCCGTACATCGTGATGGAGTACGTGGACGGCCGGACCCTGCGCGACCTGCTCAGGGACGACCGGCGGCTGCTGCCTGAGCGTGCCCTCGAGATCACCGACGGGGTGCTGCGGGCGCTCGACTACAGCCACCGCAACGGCATCGTGCACCGGGACATCAAACCGGGCAACGTGATGCTGACCAGGGCCGGCGACGTCAAGGTCATGGACTTCGGCATCGCCAGGGCGGTCAGTGACGCCCAGGCCACGATGACACAGACGGCGCAGGTCATCGGCACGGCGCAGTACCTGTCACCAGAACAGGCCCGGGGCGAGCGGGTGGACGCCCGCAGCGACCTCTACTCGACCGGCTGCCTGCTGTACGAGCTGCTGCTCGGCCGACCGCCGTTCACCGGCGACTCGCCGGTGGCCATCGCCTACCAGCACGTCCGGGAGAACCCGATCCCGCCATCACGGCTCGACCCGGAGATCCCGCAGTGGGCGGATTCCATCGTGCTCAAGGCTATGGCCAAGAGCCCGGCGGACCGTTACCAGTCGGCCGGGGAGATGCGCAGCGACATCCAGCGAGCGCTCCAGGGCATGCCGATCGCCGCGCCAACACGGGCCAACAACTACCAGGGCACGCGGCGCATGGGGGCCACCCAGGTCGCTAGCCCCACCAGCGCGATCCCGCCCTATGACTACGGGCCGGAGGAAGAGCGTCCCGGTAGCGGCGGCCGCAAGAAGTGGCCGTGGGTCGTGGGTGTGCTCGTGGCCGCGGCCATCATCGCGGGCTTGATCTACGGGTTCGACTACGTCTCCGCTGGCGGCAGCAGCTACGCCGTTCCCGACGTGGTCGGACTTTCACAGGCGACAGCCGAGCAGGATATCGCCAACGCGCATCTGCTCTCCCGGGTCCAGCAGCAGCCGTCCAGCTCGGTGACCAAGGGTGACGTGATCAGCACCAGCCCGGCAAGCGGGAACAACGTGCCGAAAAACACGCTGGTGACGCTGCTCGTCTCGACCGGGCCAGCTGCGCTCAGGGTCCCCAACGTTGTCAACCAGAACATAAACGCGGCGACGGCCACCCTGCAGGCCGAGGGCTTCCAGGTCACCCAGACCGGGCAAGCGAGCACGCAGCCTGTGAACACGGTACTGAGCGAGAACCCGTCGGCTGGCACCCAGGTATCGAAGGGCAGCTCTATCACGCTCTTCTTCTCCAACGGCGGCAGCAAGGTCCCCGGAGTGGTCGGCGAGAGCCAGCAGCAGGCTCAGTCGGACCTGGCCAATGCCGGGTTCGGCGTCAACACGGCCACCTGCAGCCCCGGGGACGCGGGCGGGTTCCAGCCGGGCACGGTGTGCAAGACGACCCCGGTCGCGGGGACCGTACTTCCCCCGAACTCCTCGGTGACCATCTTCGTTGTCCAGCAGTCGACGCCGTCGCCGAGCTCGTCAGCGTCGCCGACGCCGACGAGTACGTCGCCAGGGTTCTAAGCCCGCCGAAGCGGCTGCGCGGGTGCACCGGAGAGGAACTAGGCTTAACCGGACGGGCCCGCGCGCCGCGCCCGCCTGTCCCGTGCGCCAGCGGTGAGAGTCGATCAGGAGACGACAGTGCCCAAGTCCCGTACGCGAAGCAAGGCGGTCTACACCCCGCCGCCAAGAGCAGTCAAGTCGAAGTCCGGCCCTCGCTGGATAGTTCCGGCGATGCTAGTGTGTCTCCTGCTTGGCCTGGCCTGGATCGCGGTGTTCTACGTCAGCGGCGGCACCATTCCCGGGCAGAGCGCGCTCGGCGACTGGAACCTGGTCATCGGCTTCGTCGTGATTATCTGCGGTCTGACGCTCGCCACACGCTGGCGCTGAATAACAGACCTGTCATTCGGTCCACAGTCGCTGTCCACAGGCTGTGCGTAACCGGCTGCCCGGCTCAGCCCACGGCAGCACTGGCGAGCTGATGGTCGCGCGCGATCACGGCAACGACCAGAATGGCCACGAGCAGCACGGTCGCCCCGCTCTGGATCAGGGCCCGCTGGGCCCGCGGCGCGTAAGCATAGGCGGCGGTCAGCAGCCCGCCGATGATGAGGCCGCCCACGTGCGCCTGCCACGCGATGAAGTTGTGCCCCACGAACCCGATGACGAAGTTCAGCACCAGCAGGGCGAGGATCCACCGGACGTCAAGGCGCAGCCGCCTGGAGACCACGAACCACGCACCGAACAGGCCGAAGATGGCCCCGGACGCGCCCAGCGCCAGCTCGTAGGGTGCGACGAGGAGCAGCGCCACCGAGCCGCCGACAGCGCTGACCAGGTAGACCGCGAGATAGCGCACGTGCCCGAGCAGCCGCTCCAGCGCCGGGCCGACCACGATCAGTGCCCACATGTTGAAGGCGATGTCCAGGAACCCGAGACCGCTCGGGGCGACGAACGCACCCGTGATCAGCCTGTACCACTGGCCCTCGGCCACGCCGGCCAGCGGGCCGTTGATCGTGAACCGCCCAATGCCCAGCATGCCCAGGTCGTTCCCGACGTTAGCGTCAAAGAGCACGACCAGGTAAAAGAGGACGTTGACCGCGACGAGGACCCAGGTCACCACCGCGCTGGCGGCAGGCCGGCCGCCGAACACGGTGGCGGCCCGGCGCGTGCCCCGGTTTCCCTCCCGTACGCACTCGACACATTGCTGGCCAACCGCCGCCGAGCGCAGGCAGTCCGGGCACGCGTGCCGACCGCACCGGACGCAGGACACGTACGTCTCGCGGCCCGGGTGCCGGTAGCAGGTCGGGATCTGTGTGCTCGGGGTCGTGCCCGGGCCAGGGGGAGCGGCCACGGCGTTCTCCTTCTTATCCCGCTGAGCCGTCGCGCTCGATCTCTACCGACTCGAGCACGACATCCGCGACCGGGCGGTCGTTCCCGCCCGTCTGCACGTTGCTAATCCGGTCGACCACGTCGCTGCCGTCGATGACTTCACCGAAGATGGTGTGCTTGCCGTTGAGATGAGGCGTCGGCGCCACCGTGATGAAGAACTGCGACCCGTTGGTGCCGGGGCCCGCGTTCGCCATCGCGAGCAGATACGGGCGGTCGAACCGCAGGTCCGGGTGGATCTCGTCATCGAACTTGTAGCCGGGGCCGCCGGTCCCGGTGCCGAGCGGGTCCCCGCCCTGGATCATGAACCTGGGTATGACGCGGTGGAAAACGGTCCCGTCGTAGAGTCTTCCCCTGGTACCCAGCCGGGTCCTCGGGTCGGTCCAGTCCCGCGACCCCTCAGCGAGATCGACGAAGTTCCGCACCGTCTTCGGCGCATGGTCAGGGAAGAGACGGAGCCTGACGGTTCCCTGGTTTGTCCGCAGCGTCGCAGTGAGCATGTCAGTCATGGAAAGAATCCTCGCACGGCCAGCCTATTGCTCCGGCCACCCCCGGCAAGTCAGCCGGTCTCCCTGGTAGCCTCCGGCACCGCCAGCCCCGTCACCCCCAGACCGGGCCGTTCCCTGCTCGCGAGCCCAGTCGCGCCACCCCAGGCCAGCGGGCTTCCCCACCCGGTGAGCCCAGTACCCGCCACCGCATGTGATTGATCGGCGATCGCAGGGGAAGTGTGTGTTGCAACGACATTTGGAGGTTGATGTGTCGCTTACCAGCAAGAAGGGCGAGTCTCGCGCCAATGGGCGCGCGAGCCAGGTACTGGGCGCTGCAACACAGCAGGTGACGCCGATCACGCAGCAGGTTGTGCCGATGGCCAGGAATGCCGGGCAGGCGGCGAGGCAGGGCGTTGAAGGAGCCGCCCGCTGGGCGCGGCCGCGGGTAGAGGGCGCACGCTCCTGGGCCGAACCGCAGGTGCGCATGGCGCGCTCATGGGCCGCACCACGCGTCGAGCAGGCGGGACTGGCGGTGCGTGACAAGATCGCGCCGAGTGTGTCGGCTGCCCTTGTCGAGGCCTCGCACCGGCTGGACACCCAGCCACCTCCGCAGCGGCGGCGCCGTCTCTGGCCGCGGCTGGTGGCCGCTGGCGCGATGCTCGCCGCCGCAGCCAGTGCTGCCGCAGCGGTGATCCTCAAGCGACAGGGCGACACGCCCGCTGAGGATCAGGTCACCGACGAGAGCGGCATGCCCTCAGCGACCCACCCCGGCGGCGCTACCCAGGCCACCGGCGGCACGCAGCGCGACGGCGACGGCGTGATCGACAGCCGCCCGCAGACCTCCTGAGCTGACGGCAGCGCGCCCGCTCAGGGGCCCAGCAGGCAGAAACTGCAGGCAGAATCGTCTGTGTGCAGCTGAACGAGCTCGTGGAGGCGTCCGCCGCAGTGGCGGCCACGCGTGCCCGCAACGCAAAGATCGGGCGGATCGCGGCCCTGCTGGGCCGCGTTCCACCCGGTGAGGTACCTGCGGCCGTGGCGTTCCTGTCCGGCGAATTGCTCCAGGGCCAGATCGGTGTCGGCTACGCGGCTCTGAGCGAGCTGCTGCGGCGGTCTGCGGCTCCCGAGGCGGCGCAGCGACCGGGCAACCCGCCAGCAGGGCCACCGGCCAGCTCGCCGCTGACGCTGACCGATGTCAACGCCGCGTTCGAGTCCATAGGGGCGGTAACAGGCGCGGGGTCCCAGGCCGAGCGGCGCAGGCTGCTCGCCGGGCTGTTCACCCGCGCCGGAGCCGCCGAGCAGGAGTTCCTGGTCCGGTTGCTCTCCGGTGATCTCCGCCAGGGCGCGCTCGAGGGCGTGATGACCGACGCTGTGGCCAGGGCGGCTGGTGTGCCGGCCGAGGAGGTCCGGCGGGCGCACCAGCTGGGCGGCTCGCTGCCGGAGGTCGCGCTGGCCGCGCTGGCAGGCACACCGCCAGCAGGCACCAGTGCGGATGGCAGCCCGGCGGACAGCACCGCCGGGCCCAGCGGTGTTGACGGCGAGCGAGCGCAGCGGGCGCTCGCGGCTCTGCGCCACATCACGCTGCGCGTGGGACGGCCCGTTCACCCGATGCTCGCGGCCGCGGCACCCGACATTACCGCTGCGCTCACCCGGATCAGCCCGGCTGCAGCCGAGTGGAAGATCGATGGCATCAGGATCCAGGTGCACCGCAGCGGCAGCCATATCTCGGTGTTCACCCGCACGCTTGATGACATCACCGCGCGGGTCCCTGAGATCGTCGAGGCAGCCCTGGCCTTCCCGGTGGACTCGATGGTGCTCGACGGCGAGGCCGTGGCCCTGGCAGCGGACGGGCGCCCGCGCCCGTTCCAGGTCACCGCCGCGCGAACCGCGAGTCATGCCGACGTGGCGCGGCAGCGTGCGGCTACCCCGCTCACGGCCTTCCTGTTCGACGTACTGCACCTGAACGGCGCCGACCTGATCGACGAGCCAGCGGCTGAGCGGCACCGCCTGCTGGCTGAGGTGGTGCCGGAGACGCTGCTGATTCCGCGGATCGTCACGGCGGACCCTTTGGAGGCGAGCGAGTTCATGGCTGGCGCGGTCGCCCGCGGACACGAAGGAGTGGTCCTGAAGTCCCTGGACTCGCCGTACCGGGCCGGCCGCCGTGGCGGCGAGTGGATCAAGGTCAAACCCCGGCACACGCTGGACCTGGTCATCCTCGCTGCCGAGTGGGGGCACGGGCGCCGCCGCGGCGTTCTGTCCAACCTGCACCTCGGCGCGCGCGACCCCGATACCGGCGATCTGGTGATGCTGGGCAAAACCTTCAAGGGCCTGACCGACGAGATGCTCGCCTGGCAGACGACCAGGCTCCTGGAGCTGGCCGAACCGGCGCAGCGTCTGCCGGAGGGCGAGGACCGCGCGGCAGCCTACGGCACCGTGCGCGTCCGCCCCGAACTCGTGGTGGAGATCGCGTTCGACGGCGTCCAGGCGAGCCCGCGCTATCCGGGCGGAGTGGCCCTGCGCTTCGCCAGAGTGGTGCGGTACCGGCCGGACAAGACCCCAGCAGAGGCAGACACCATCGGCACGGTCCGGGCACTCTGGGGTAATGCACAACTGCACGATGTCAGCACGTGAGCCTGTCCACGAGACGTGTGGCCTCGTCGGGCCGTTCAGTAATGAGCGGGTCAAGGGACTACAGCAGTTGGGCGATCGGCTAGGTTTACCGGGTAATTTCGGCTGATAGATGTTCTTCAGGCTCAGCGCCTGTGGCGCAGAGGGGACGGGCGCGGCCAGTATGCAGAAACCGGAAGCCACCGGCGCTGCAACGGCAACCGCCAGGTCGTCCGCTGAGGAGACGGCCGACGCGTCAGACGCTGACCCGACGGTACGGCCTGCCGGGCCCAGGGCCGGGCCGATAGCAGGCACTGCCGGGCCAGGAGCCGGCCATGCGGTAAAGGCAGCTCCGGCGGACCCGCGCACGCGCGTTCTCGGCTGGGCCGCCGCCGCAGCAATGACAGTCTCGTTGCTGCTCATAGTGACGGTCCTGGTGGCCGGGCCAAGCACGGTAGTCCCGAAGATCCCGCGGACCTGGCCAGTACCGCCGCTGTGGCTGGCCCTGCACCCTGGAGCTACCACCGTCACGGTGATGATCTACTGCGCGATCATCCTCGGCGGGGCCGGGGTCTGCTGTGGCCTAGTGGCGGTCCAGCGCGGTGCCCGGCCGCGCATGCGCCTTCTGCTGGGCGCTGCGGTTGCCGCGGTCGCGGTGCTGACGGTACTGCCACCCGGCGGCTCCACCGACAGTCTGAGCTACGCGGCCTACGGCCGGATCGCCGTTGTGGGCCACAACCCCTACATCATGACGCCGAGGGAGCTGCGCGCGACCGGCGATCCGATCGGGCTGCAGACGACCAGAAACTGGGCCAAGGATCCCTCGCTCTACGGCCCGGTGGCGACGGCGGTGAACTGGGGAGCCGCCGAGCTGGGCGGCACCAACATCGCCTCGATCATCCTGTGGCTGAAGCTTGCATTCGCGGCATCGTTCGGCGCGGTTGCCCTGGCCCTGGACCGGCTGCTCCGAGGCGACCCTCGCGCCCGCGCACGGGCGCACCTGCTGTGGACGGTCAACCCGCTGATGCTCTGGGCAGTCGTGGGCGGCGCGCACGCAGACGGGCTTGGCGCCGCCCTGGGGATACTCGGCATCCTCCTGGCCAAGACGGCCACGGCGTCGCCGCGCGCCAGGGTGGGCATGGCCCGGGCACTGGGAGCCGGGCTGCTGGTGGGCGCGGCGGTGGCGGTCAAGGCCCCGCTGTTCCCGCTTGGGCTGGGCCTGGCCTGGGCGGTGCGGCGGTCAGCCCGGGACCTGGTGGCGGTTGCCGCGGGAGCCTTCCTGGTCCTGGGCACTGGGTACCTGATCGCCGGCCGAACCGCGCTCGCCGACCTGTGGACGGTCGGAAACGGCCTGGTGACCTTCGACAGCTTCTGGCGCCTGTTCTATCCGCCGTTCGGATACACCAAGGAGCCTGTTGGGCTCGAGTTGTTCGCCATCGCCGGGTTCCTGATCGCAGCCGGGCTACTGGCCTGGCGGCTGCCGCCGGGGCCAGCGCAGCTACCGGCTGTCCGGCCAGCCCTCGTAGTGACGATCGCGTGGTTGCTCGTCTACCCGCTGCAGCGGCCCTGGTACGACGCTGTCGCGTTCTGCCTCATGGCCGTGTACACCGCGTCCCGGCTGGACTGGCTGATGCTAATCCGCGCGGTGCCTGCGGCCCTGGCGGTGGCGACCGGCGCCTCGACCGGGCGGCACCCGCTGTGGCTGATTCACCTGGCCTCCTTTATTGGGTACGACCTGACGCGATGGGTCCGGCTCGGCGCGGTGATCGCGGCTGTCGCACTGTGTGCCTTCGGCGCCTGGGAGCTGCGGCGCCCGCGAAGGGAACGCCCCGCCCTTCGGCCAGATCCGCCGTAGCCAGGCCATGTGATGAAGCCGACGGTGTGGACAGGGGAAGAGGGTGCCTGGCACACGACGCTGCGCGGACGGCAGGTCCTCGCCGACCCCAGGATCAACAAGGGAACCGCGTTCAGCGAGGACGAGCGACGTGAGCTCGGCGTCACCGGGCTGATCCCGTCCGGTCACATCACGCTGGACGGCCAGGTGTCCCGGGTGTACGCGCAGTACCAGCGGCAGACCACCGACCTGGCCCGCAACGTTCTCATGAACGAGGTGCACGACAGGAACGAGGTGCTCTACTACCAGCTGCTGACCCGCTATCTGACCGAGATGCTGCCGATCGTCTACACCCCGACCGTCGGCCAGGCGATCGAGCACTACAGCCACGAGTACCGCCGCCCGCGCGGGGTCTACCTGTCCGTTGGCCAGCCCGATCTGATCGAGACCTCGCTGCGCGCACCCGGCCTTGGGCCTGAGGACGTGGACCTGATCGTGGCCACAGACGCCGGGGCGATCCTCGGCATCGGCGACTGGGGGGTCGGCGGGATCCACATA
This sequence comes from uncultured Actinomycetota bacterium, assembly GCA_963815375.1. Classification (GTDB taxonomy): domain Bacteria; phylum Actinomycetota; class Actinomycetes; order Streptosporangiales; family Streptosporangiaceae; genus JASHPR01. The sequence continues at coordinate 2,585,019 of CAWFGX010000001.1, forward strand.
GCCGTCGGCAAGCTCGCCGTGTACACCGCAGCGGCCGGCATCGACCCTAACCGGGCGCTTCCGGTGATGCTCGACGTGGGCACTGACCGCCAGAGCCTGCTGGACGACCCGCTGTACATCGGCAACCGGCATCCGCGGGTGCCCGTGGCCGACTACGACCGGTTCCTCGACGCGTTCGTGTCCGCGGTGACCCGGCTGTTCCCCGAGGCACTGCTGCACTGGGAGGACATCGCGGTGACCAACGCCCGGCGGCTCCTGGACCGCTACCGCGGCCAGACGCTGTCGTTCAACGACGACATCCAGGGCACCGGAGCCGTCAACCTCGCCGCCGTCCTGGCCGCCGTGCGCGCCACCGGGGTCGGGCTGGCCGATCACCGGATCGTGATCTTCGGCGCGGGCACTGCCGGGACCGGTATCGCCGACCAGCTGTCGGCGGCGATGACCGCCGACGGGCTGCCAGAGGACCAGGCCAGGGCGCGGTTCTGGGCCATTGACCGGCCCGGCCTGCTGACCGATGCCATCCCAGGTCTGGGCCCGGCGCAGCGCCCGTACGCGCGGCAGGCCGCCGAGGTCGCCGGCTGGCAGTGCGGTGGCGCGTCTGGCGGGATCGGGCTGGCCGAGGTGGTGCACCGGGTGCGCCCGACGATCCTGATCGGAACGTCAACGGTCGCAGGGTCGTTCACCGAGCCAGTTGTCCGGGACATGGCGGCGCACTGCGCCCGGCCGGTCATCCTTCCGATGTCCAACCCGACCTCGCTGTCCGAGGCCGTGCCTGCCGACCTGATCGCCTGGACCGAGGGACGGGCCCTGGTCGCTACCGGCAGCCCTTTCCCGCCGGTTGATTACCGCGGCGTCCGGTACGAGATCGGCCAGGCTAACAACGCGCTGGTCTTCCCAGGTCTCGGGCTGGGCGTCATCGCGGCCCGGGCGAACCGGGTGACCGACGGCATGCTGGCTGCCGCAGCTCATGCGGTGTCCCGGCTCGTCGACACCGCGACCCCTGGAGCTCCGCTGCTGCCACGTGTGGAAGCGCTGCGCGAAACCTCGATCGCGGTCGCAGCCGCGGTGGCCCAGGCGGCCGTAGCGGAGGACGTGTCAACGGCCCGGCTGGACGCGGACCCGCGAACCCAGATCCGCTCGATGATGTGGGAACCCGTATATCGTCCGGTCCGGCCGGCCTGATCGGCCCGGCCGGCCTGATCGGCCCGGCCCGTCTGACCGGCCCGGCCCGTCTGACCGGCCCGGCCCGCGCTGGCCACGGCCAGCATCAGCCGCCCTCGACCTGGGGAACCAGGCGCGCCCCCATCCGCGGCCGGGACCGGACTCATAAGGACGGCTAGTGGCTGGCGCGCAGTGACGCGATCTGGGTCCTTGGCATGTCCCGCGCGCTTGGTGGCTCTGGCGTCGGCGCGATGGCCGGCCCCTGGGCCGACGGACTGGCCGGGCCAGCAGGCGCCGGAGTCGGGACTGGCTTCGGCTGTGTCCCGGCCGCGGGCGGCTGCTTGAGCCTGGTCGGGCTGCCAGTTGCCGCCGTACTGCCGCCGCCACTAGCCGCTCTGTGCCGCGCGGGGCGCGGGCTGACGCTCCGGGTCGCGACACGCTGACTCGCCGGCTGATGCTGATCGCTCAAGGCCACCACGGCAGCGACGTCGGCCCCAGCCATGACCAGGAGCACAAGGGTGATCACCAGCCGTTCCCACACGGGCAGGCGAGCCGCGTGCGCGGGTGACCGCCTTCTTCGCGTCATGGGCATGACGCATTTCTCCCAAAAGTCCTCTAATTACAATCGTAGTTGCGAGAGCAATTGTAAGCCTGGCACGCGGCGCCGTCTTTGCCAAGAAGGTTTCCAGGATTGAATAGTTTCCTGATTTGCCATTCCAGTTCACCATTCGCCCCATTCGTCTGCCAATCCGGGCCACTGGCCTCGCCTTGCACTGCCCCTGGTTCCAGGGACATCCGTATATCCGTGTATCCTTGCGGATGAACGGAGGAGCGCTTGCGGCCGCGTGGACAGCGGAATCAGGGGGGAACCTCAGGGATACCGCGTGACGACGAACGCCAGGAACATCTGGAACCGCGTGACCAGAGGACGAGCGCCAGGGACGTTCGGCACCGCGTGACGATCGGATGAACGGAGGGCGTGTGGCAACGCGTGACCACGAGCATCCTGTGAATGCCGAGAGGGTAGCCGCAGCTCGGGCTGGGCTGCTGTCGGAGGCCGATGCCGGGCGGCTGGCCGGGCTGCTCGGCATACTGGCCGACCCGGTGCGCTCACGGATCCTGTTTGCGCTGGTGAGCGCCGACGAACTGTGCGTGGGCGACCTCGCGCTCGCCCTCGACGTCACCGAGGACCAGGTGTCCTACGGGCTGAAGATGCTCCGTCTGGCGGGCCTGGTCAGCTTCCGCAGAGAGGGCCGCATGCTGTGCTACCGGCTGAGCGACGGTTTCCCGCATCAGTTGCTCGAGCACTGCCTGCGGCAGCTGCTGACGATCGCCGCTAAGGAGGCTGCGCATGCGGCTCGGTGACGCGCTCGTCCACGCTCTGGCCGTGGCGGGGTCGATGACCTGGGAGATCACCTGGTCGCTGATCCTCGGCTTCGCGCTGTCGGCCATCGTCCAGGCGGTCGTGCGCCGGCAGACGATCACCCGGCGGCTTGGCGACGACAGGCCACGCACGCTGGTGCTCGCCGCCGGGCTCGGCGCCGCGTCGTCTTCCTGCTCCTACGCGGCGGTGGCCCTGGCGCGGTCACTGTTCCGCAAGGGTGCCAGCTTTACCTCCGCGATGGTCTTCGAGATCGCGAGTACCAACCTGGTGATCGAGCTGGGCATCATCCTCGCGCTGCTGATCTCCTGGCAGTTCACCGTGGCCGAGTTCGCAGGCGGGGCCATCATGATCGTCATCGTGGCCGTGCTGTTCCGCCTGTTCATCCGTTCCCAGCTGATCGAAGCGGCCCGTCGGCAGGCCGATCGCGGGCTTGCCGGGTCGATGGAGGGACACGCGGCCATGGACATGAGCTTGCCCGACCCCCCGGGAGACCGTCCGGTCAGCTTCTGGCGACGGCTGCTGAGCCGGGAGGGTTACACGGCGGTCAGCCACATCTTCGTCATGGACTGGGCAGCGGTCATACGGGACGTTGTCGTCGGCCTGCTCATCGCCGGGGCGGTCGGCGCCTGGGTGCCTGACAGCTTCTGGCAGCACTTGTTCCTTGCCAGTCACCCGCTGGCCGCCAGGGCCTGGGGACCGTTGATCGGCCCGGTCATCTCTCTGCTCAGCTTCGTCTGCTCGATCGGCAATGTGCCGCTGGCCGGAGTGCTGTGGAACGGCGGGATCAGCTTCGGCGGCGTGGTGGCGTTCATCTTCGCCGACCTGATCATCATCCCGATCCTGGTCATCTACCGCAGGTACTACGGCACCAGGATGATGCTGGTGATCCTCGCGGCGTTCTACGCCGCGATGGTCGTGGCCGGGTATCTGGTGGAGTTCCTGTTCGGCGGCCTGGGACTGATCCCATCGGAGCGCGCCGCCAGGGTGGGCGCTACCGGCATCGAGTGGAACTACACAACCGTTCTGAATATCGTTTTCCTGCTGCTAGCGGCCGCGCTGCTGGTGCGCTTCTTCCGGTCCGGTGGCTGGCCGATGCTGAAGATGATGGGCGGGAACCCGGACGAGCACGCCAGCCATGCCGCGCACGCGAGCCACGGCCGGGAGACAGTGCTACGGCACCACGGTCACCGGCCACCGGCCGTGCCGCACGAGCCGGGTCGCCAGTGATCCGATGATCTTGTGCCCGGCGTGCTCGGACGCGCCGACGACAACCGCGTCGGCCATCGTCTCCTTTGCGATACGGGTCAGCTCTGTCAGCGGGTCCCCGAACACTGTGCGGAACTCCAGCTCCAGGCCGATCAGCCCGGCCCGGTCCCGGAACTCCCGCTCGAGCTCGCTGGCCTCCTGCGTCTGCGCCTCCGTCATCGCAGCAACCGCGCCTGGGGCTGCGCCGGCGGCCGACCGCAGCTGGGTGACGTAGACCACGAGCAGGCGCGATCCCTGCCTGCGCGCGAGCCCGGCCGCGTAGGCCGCCGCGCGCAGGGACGTCCGCGAGCCGTCCACCCCTACAAGGATGAGCGACGGGCCGTCGGTGCCGAACTCAAACTTGGGCACGGGGGGAATCACGGGCATAGTCTGCCAGCTACTCCTGCTCCGGCGGCAGCCGTCGCTCGAGCGTGGCCAGCCGGAGCTCGAGCTGGTCGACCCGGTGCCGGAGGATCTCGATCTGGGCCTCGTCAGCGAGCCGCCGCTCTGCGGTGCGGCGCAGCCGCGGCGAGGCCACCGCTCGGGCAGCGACCAGGTCCAGCGGCACCAGCCGCTGAGGGCCGTGCGGACCGTCGACCAGCCGGGACGGAATCTGCCCGCTCCGGTACCAGGTACGGAGCGCAGCGCGGGAGGCGCCAGTGTCGGCGGCCGCCCGTTCCAGCGTTACCCACTCAGACCCCTCGAGCTGAGCGCCGAGCTGGAGCTCGAGTTCCCACGCGTCGAGCCGGTCTTCCCAGTCCATGCGTCGCTCCTCAGATCTACAACACACACGCCTTATTATTAGCATGGTATTGACATGGTTAAAAGTACCATGCACCGTAGTGCTCATGTTCGAGCGATTCACCGACCGGGCCCGCCGCGTTGTCGTACGCGCCCAGGAGGAGGCCCGCGGCCTCCAGCACAACTACATCGGCACCGAGCACATCCTGCTAGCGCTGCTCGACGAGCGTGAAAGCCTCGCCGCCCACGCTCTCGACCGCTTCGAGATGCGGCCTGACCGCATCCGGGACGAGGTCAGGGCCATGGTGGGCATGGGCGAGAAGGCCCCCAAGGGGCACATCCCGTTCACGCCCCGCGCGAAGAAGATCCTCGAGCTCTCCCTTCGCGAGGCCCTGGACCTCCACCACGACTACATCGGCACTGAGCACATCCTGCTCGGCGTGATCCAGGAGGGCGAGGGTGTGGGCGCTCAGATCCTGAAGAAGCACGCCGACCCGGTGAAGGTTCGCTTGGCAGTGCTCGACCTGCTGCAGGCAGCCAGCACTAGCAGGGGCAGCCGGCGGCTGCGCCGGATGCTTGAGGGCGCCAGGCCAGAAGGGGAGCCGTTCGAGTTGGCGGAACCGCCCGCCACGCCAGCCGCTAAGGCCAGCCTGACCGAGGCTGCCCGCCTGGCCGGGGAGCAGCCGATCGGCTCGCACCACCTGATACTTGGCGCGCTCAGCGATTCCCGTACTGCCGCCGCCCAGGTGCTGAGCGGCCTCGGCGTGAACCTGGACCAGGCTAAGGAGGCGCTGCGCGGAGTCGACGTCACCGGCACGAGCGACGAGCTTCCCGAAGAGGCCGGCCGACGACAGATGATCATCCGTGTTGACGAGGACAAGCTCACGATCGAAGCGACCGACCGGGCGATCGTCGCGCTCGGCCAGGCTGCGCTAGGGACCCTGGGTGACCAGGCCGACCCGCCTGGCACGATCCAGGGCAGCCTGCCGGCCAGCGCCAGCCTGAGTGATCTCTGGCTCGTGCTGCGGGACAGTCTCAGGGACATCCGCCGGCGCGCCGAGCCGCCGGCTGCCCCGAAGGAGGGCGCCGAGAACAAGCCGGTCGAACCCGGCAGCGAGGCAGCCTCGGCCTAGGCCTCTCCATCAGGCTGATCCATCAGGCTGATCCGTCAGGCTGGTCCGCGTCGACATCGCCGTCGGTACCGCCGTCAGTGGCAGTGCCGTCGGTGGTGGCGGTGCCGGATGCGGCGGCCTGCGCCTCGCGCAGAGCCCGCTCGGCGTCCTCGACCCGGTGCTGGAGCAGCTCGGCTTCCCGCGCCGCCGCAACTGCGCGGGTCAGCAGTTCGACCGCGCGCTCGTTGTTGCCCGCGGCCAGCTCGGCCTCGCCAAGCGCGACCAGCGCGCTGGGGACCAGCCGCGGATCGCCGATCTCCTCCCGCAGGTCGAGGGAGACTTGCAGGTGCCGCACTGCCTCGCCGGGGCTGGCGTCCTCGTAGTGGTAGTAGAACCCGAGGTGCCGGTGGATCTCCGAACGCGCGTGCAGGTCGCCGCTCGCCTCCAGTGCCGGGGAGAGGTCCAGGGCCTGCCAGTAATAGGACATCGCCGTCGGCCAGTCGCTGCGCAGCACCTGGAACACCAGGCCCACCCCGAACGCTGACCGCGCCGTGCCCGCCTGGTCGCCGAGCTCCTCGGAGAGGGTCAGTGACTGGCGGAACAGTTTCTCTTCTGCCTCGGCATCAGGAGCCGGCACCTCGCCGCCCGCGATGAGCTTCGTGATGTTCTCGTAGTGGGCCAGCGTGCCAAGCCGCTCGGTCGCGAACGCGCTGGTCTCCTGGTCGTCGCTGGCGGCCGCGGCGTCCCGCGCTTTCTCTAGCAGCTCCCGTGCCCTCGCGAAGTCGCCGGTACGGAACGCCGCTTCGATGAGCGCCTCGGCGCCTGCCTCGGCAAGCTCGCGCGCCGTCTCCCCGCTGGCCGAGGCCTGCGGGCCGTCTGTCGTCTCGCCGCCGTCCGTGGCCTCCGCCCCGGGCGTGGTCTCCTCTGCCGCGGCCGGATGGGCCGCGGCCTCTTCGCTGGCTGGGGTTTCTCGGCCAGGCACGTCCTCGCCGGCCGAGGTTTCCCCGTCAGGCGCGTCCTGGCTGGGCGGCGTCGCCCCGTCAGGCGCACTCTCTTCGGTGCCCATGGAACGAAGGTTATACCGCAGCGGCGCGGCCGGGCTTAAGCCCGGCCGGGGCGCCCCGGGCTCGCCAGGCCCACCTGGTAGGCGAACACCACGGCCTGCACCCGGTCCCGCAGCCCGAGCTTGCCGAGTATCCGGCCGATGTGGCTCTTGACCGTTGCCTCGGTGACGACCAGGACCGCGGCGATCTCGGCGTTGGACAGGCCCTCGGCGACCCGCGTCAGCACCTCCCGCTCCCGCTCGGTCAGGCGGTCCAGCTCCGGGCTCGCCGCCGCCCCGCTGCCGCCGCGGAGATCAGGAAGCTGCCCGGCGAAGTGGTCCAGCAGCCGGCGCGTGACGCTCGGCGCGACAACCGCGTCCCCGGTTGCGACCGAACGGATGGCGTCGGCCAGCTCGGCCGGCCGGGCATCTTTGAGCAGGAACCCGCTGGCGCCGTAGCGCAGGGCGGTGAACGCGTACTCGTCCAGGTCGAACGTTGTGAGCACGAGGATCCGGGCCGGGGCGGACTCCGCCGTGATGCGCCGGGTCGCCTCGATCCCGTCAGTGCCCGGCATCCGCACGTCCATGACCACCACGTCCGGGCTTAGTTCCCTGGTGAGCCGGACCGCCTGGTCGCCGTCGGCGGCCTCACCGACCACCGTGATGTCCGGCTGCTCCTCCAGGATCATGCGGAAGCCCCGCCGGATCAGCTCCTGGTCGTCGGCGAGCAGCACCCGGACGGTCATGGCATCGCAGGCATCAGCTGGGAATCCGCCGATTCGAGCGCCGGCAGCGGCGGGCCGACCGCCGGCCCGGTCACGCGCAGCCGCGCCGAAACCCTCCAGCCGCCGTCCGGCCGCGGCCCGGCGGTGGCCGTGCCGTCGTAGAGGGCGGCCCGCTCGGACATCCCGGCCAGGCCATGGCCGGGAGTCAGCCCCTCACTTCGGGCGCCAGCGCGCGGCTCGCCATCGTCGGCCGCTTCGATCTCGATCACGGGCTCGGCGTAACGCAGCCGCACCCGCACGCAGGTCGCGCTGGTGGCGTGCTTGAGGGTATTGGTCAGAGCTTCCTGAACGATACGGTAAGTGGCGATCTGGAGACCTTCTGGAACCGGGAACCTCCGGCCGGTCACCGTCAGCTCAGCCCGCAGGCCGGTCACCCGGACCTGCCCCAGCAGGGCATCGAGCTGCGCGAGGCCGGGCAGCGGGGCGTTGCCGCTGCCAGCCCCATCGGCGCGGAGCACCCCAAGCAGCCGGCGGGTCTCACCAAGTGCCTGCCGGGCGGTCTCAGCCACCTGCTCCATCGCTGCTCCGGCGCGCTCAGGGTCTGACCGGCGCTTGGCGCCGGCCGCGTCGGCCATCGTGATGATCACAGCCAGGCTGTGCGCAACGATGTCGTGCATCTCCCTGGCGATGTTCGCCCGCTCGGCAGCAGCGGCGATCCTGGCTTGCTGATCGCGCTCGATCTCCAGCCGCCTGGCCCGTTCCACCAGGGCCGTGAGGTACTCATGCCGATTGCGCAGGCTGGTTCCGAGGAAGAACGCCGCTGCCACCATGCCGGTCACATAGACGAAGGACTGGATCCAGCCGCCGCCGAGGGTTATCCCGGCGACTCCGGCCTCGAGCGTCGCGGCAGCGACGACCGCGACCCGGCGCGGCGAGTGCCGGGCCACCGTGTACAGGCAGACGAGCAAGACGTACCCGTCGAGCAGCCGCGCCGCGAGGAGTTCCGCAACCGACCACCCGGCAACCGACGCCGCGAACGTGACAGCGAACACGCCAGCCGGGTAACGGCGCCGCCAGATGATCGGCACGACAACGGCGACCGCAAATGCCCACGTAGCCGGGCCGGCGTGGTGGACACCCTGAGTAGCCGCCATGAGGCCGACGCCCAGCATGGCTGCCGCCAGCACCGTGTCCGCGACGGCCGGGTGCGAGCGGGCCAGCAAGCTGGCGCGGCTTCTCACCGCCTGCACCCGCTGCGTCAGCGCCAGTCCGGCCGTGACTCTGGAGCCCCGGGCCGCAGTGTGCGCTCCGGCGGGCAGCTGGTCGGTGCCGGCTGATCCGGTGTGCTCGGCGTCGTCAACGGTGAGCCAGGCCGCGGCCCTGGCCACGGCGCCCGCGATCCGGCCATCCTGGCTGACGGAGCGGTTGACTGCGTTCACGTGTCTCGCCTCCGGAGCGTCAGCGCGGCGGAAGACCGCGAGTCCCGGCCATGAATGCAGCATGGCACCGCGGCCGGGTGGGCAGAGATTGACGCCTCGCAGCACGTCATGTCTGTGACCGTAGGCGCGGCGCCTCCCAGCGTCGACAGCCTCAGATCCACACTTGCACGCTCCAGTCTCATCCTCTGGTCGGAGAGGCTGCGCCTGCGGGCTGAGGCGGCACGGGTGAGGATTCCGGCAGCCACGCCGCGGGCCCCCTGCTGTGGTTGCCGGTCGCTGGCAGGCGCGGCGTGGGCCCCCTGCTGGGGTTGCCGGTCGCTGGCAGGCGCGGCGTGGGCCCCCTGCTGGGGTTCCGGGGCATCGGCAGGGCGGTCATGGTGCCCGCGCTGTTGCAACAGCAACAGCCAGGCGCCCACGACGCTATGTCCCACGGCGCGAGGCGGCACTGTCGGACCGGGGTCATAGCATCGGCGAAGACACGACGACGGCATGCCGGAGGTGGCTTGTGGACGGCACCCAGCAGTTCCCGTCACTGCGGCAGGTCGTGCTGGACACCACCGACGCAAGGGCCCTGGCCGAGTTTTACCGGAAGCTGCTCGGCTTCTCCTACCGCCCGGGTGACGAGCCTCCGCCGGACGGCGAGCCCGATGAGAAGGGTCACGACTGGCTGGTGCTGCGTGACCACGCCGACGTGCCCCGCGTGGCGTTTCAGCAGGTAACGGAGCTGCGCAGGGCTACCTGGCCGGATGGGGCGGTACCCCAGCAGCTGCACCTGGACTTGTGGGTCCCGACCGAAGCGGACCTGGCCGTCCAGCATCGGCGGGCGCTCGATCTCGGAGCCACGGTCCTGCTCGACCGGTCGAAGGACGAGGACGAGCCGCTCTGGGTCTTCGCCGATCTGGACGGGCACCCGTTCTGCATCTTCGTCACCAGCGGCTGACCGGTCCGGGCCGCTGAGTTCGGCGCCGGCCGCCAGTCATAGTTGGCAGAGTTCGCTGATCAGACGCGGGAGAGACCGATGGCAGTGGTAGTTGCTGATATGTCCGTATCGCTGGACGGGTTCGTCGCTGATCGCTCCGACGGGGTCGATCACGTGTTCTCCTGGTACGCCAAGCCGCAGCCTGCTCCGGCCGGCGACCGGCAGGACACCAGTGGCGTCGGCGTGATCGTCTACGGCCGGCGGACGTTCGACCTTGCCGGCGGATGGGGTGGCCATCACCCGACGGGCGCTCCGGTGATCGTTGTGACACATCAGGTCCCTGGCGGCCGGCCGCGGGAGGACTCGACGGTGTTCTTCGACACCACCGGGATTGAAAGCGCCATGGCCAGGGCGGGAGAAATAGCCGGGGACAAGGTGATCGCTCTGGGCAGCCCGAGCATCATTCAGCAGTGCCTGAGCCTGGGCATGGTGGACCGGATCCAGACCAAGATCGTTCCGGTGCTGCTCGGCGACGGGATCCGCCTGTTCGGGCCTCTTGGCACCGCGCCGGTCGAGCTGGGCGATCCGGAGATCACCCAGGGGAACGGCGTCACTCACCTCTACTACAACGTCACCAGGCCGGCTGTTTAGCCCCGTTCTGTGTCTGAAGTCTGTGACGGCTGCCGGGCCGCGGTGACGGCCACGGTCGCGTAGCTCATCGTGAAGCTGCCGCCCTCCGCGTCGATCGCAGCGGCGATGCCTGCCAGCATCTCGTCAAGCTTCGCCGGCGGGATCAGGCTGTGGCCGCCGAACGTCGGCACCTGGTCCAGCCACTCGTCGCGGGTGTAAGGCCGCTCCCAGTCGAACCGCCACTGTGCCGGTTCGCCAAACCCGCCGGCCTCCCGTATCCCGTCAGCCGCCTTGGCGCACCCCCGCTCGTACATGTCGATGATGCGGCTATTCCAGAAATTGGACCGGGGGTCGGCCAGGACTTGCGCGTAGACCTTGGCGAAGGCTTCACCCAGGCTGGGCGGGGGCTGGAACGCGTTCCAGAACAACGCCAGCCGTCCGCCTGGGCGCAGCGCCTGCGCGGCCCGGGCCGGGCCGGCGACAGGGTCCACCCAGTGCCAGGCCTGCCCGGCGATCACTACGTCGAATGCGCGGCCTGCTGGGTCCCAGTCCTCGAACTTCGCCACCTCGACCGCGAGCCCGTCCTGCCGGGCCAGGTCGGCCATACGCGCGTCAGGATCGACCCCGAGCACCTGGCAGCCTGCCGCCAGGAACTGCCGGGCGGCGATGCCGGTCCCGCAGCCGACGTCGAGAACGTCGCGGCCCGGACTGGCGGCGAGGATTCGCTCTACCAGAGCGCCGGGATAGTCGGGCCGCGCCCGGTCGTAGCGCCCGGCATCCGAGCCGAACGACTCCGCTACGTGCCTGGCTTGATGAGGCTGGGCTGCGGAATCAGGTGATTGTTCCGGCTGTATAGTGGGCATGCGCCCACCTTAGTGGGCGCATGCCCACTCGGCAACTGGTTCGGATCCGGTCATGGCCCGGCAGCGAGGAGACGCGCGGTGCCAACAGGAATTGCCCTTCGCGATCCGCGGGAGCAGCTGTTCAGCGCGGCCGAGCGGGTCCTGCTCCGCGACGGGCCTGCGGCGCTGACCAGCCGGGCGGTCACCAGCGAAGCCGACGTCGCCAAGGGAGTCCTGCACCGGCATTTCGCTGATTTCGACGCATTCCTGGCTGAGCTCGTTCTCGACCGCATCGCCCGGCTCGACAGCCAGGAAGCGGCCCTGCGGGCCTGGGCCGGGACCGGCACCGTCGCCGGGAACCTGACCGTTGCGCTCACAGACCTGTTCAGCTCGGTCGCCGTAGCGATCATCGCCCTGATCACGTTCCGGGATGATCTGCGGGTTCGCCTGCGCCGGGCCCGGGGGGCCGGGGCTGGCGTGCCGCTCGTTACCGAAGCCGTGGCCATGATCGCCTCGTACCTCCGGGCGGAGCAGGAACTAGGCCGTGTCACGCCCTCTGCCGACGTCGACGTCCTTGCTCCGACGCTGATCGGTACCGGGCATTTGCTGTTCGCCGACCGGGAAACCGGCCCGCCAGCAGCCGCGGCCCTCGAGGCGGTCGTCACTTCGGTCATCTCTGGCACGGTGCAAGATGCGCCTGATCAGAACGCGGCGAAGTAAAGTACCACGGCACCGAACCTCTGATTGTGCGGGAATCGCGCGTGGGCTCGGGCTGACGGGAAAGGCCCGTACGAGGGAGTAATGAGGAACGTGGTTGAGCTCAAGACGTCCGAAGAGATCGGCCTGCTGCGCGAGGCAGGCCGGGTTACGGCTGAGGCGCTGGCGGCGGTCCGCGGCAGCGCGGCTGCTGGCGTCACGCTGGACGAGCTCGATCAGATGGCCGCGGCGGTCATCAAGAAGGCTGGAGCGACCCCGGCTTTCCTGGACTATCACCCGTCATGGGCACCGACCCCGTTCCCTGGCGTGATCTGTGCCAGCATCAACGACGCTGTCGTACACGGGATACCAGACCGGACACGCCTGGCTGACGGCGATCTGGTGAGCATCGACTGCGGGGCGTTCGTACGCGGCTGGTGCGGCGACGCCGCGATTAGCTTCATCGTCGGAACGCCGCGCCCTGGCGACGCTGAGCTGATCGCCGCCACCGACGCCGCCCTGGCCCGGGGTATCGCGGCCGCCCAGCCAGGACACCAGCTCGGCGACGTGGGCGAGGCCATCGGGACCGCGGCCCGCAAGGCCGGCTACGGCCTTCTCGAGCACCACGGGGGACACGGTGTCGGACGGGCGATGCACGAGGACCCGTTCGTGCCCAACGAAGGCAAAGCAGGCCGTGGCTACCGGCTCCGGCCAGGCCTGGTCATCGCCATCGAGCCGATGCTGATCTCGGGCGGCACCGACGAGTACGTCACCGACCCCGACGGATGGACCCTCCGGACTGCCAGCGGGACCAGGGCCGCCCACAGCGAGCACACCATCGCCGTCACCGAGGACGGCCCCGTTGTTCTCACCGCACTCTGACGCCTCGGGGAGCTGACATGGCCAGGCTGATCTACTCGGCGATCGCATCGGCCGACGGATGTATCGAGGACAAGCAGGGCAGGTTCGACTGGGGGGAGCCCGATGAGGAAGTGTTCGCGTTCGTCAATGACCTGGAGCGGCCGGTCGGCACCTACCTCTATGGGCGCCGGATGTACGAGACGATGGCGGTCTGGGAGACCGTGAGTAGCGGCGGCGACCAGCCCTCGGTGACCAGGGACTTCGCGCAGATCTGGCGAGCCGCCGAAAAGGTCGTGTACTCCCGGACGCTTCAGGCGCTATCGAGTGCACGGACGCGGATCGAGCGCGATTTCGACCCGGCAGCGATCAGGCAGCTCAAGGCGTCCTCGGCCCGCGACATCACGGTCGGCGGTGCGCAGCTCGCTGGCGAGGCGATGGCTGCAGGCGTGGTCGACGAGTTCCACCTGTTCCTCTGCCCGGTCGTCGTCGGTGGCGGGAAGCGCGCACTGCCGGACGACGTTCGCGCTCAGCTCGGGCTCCTGGACGAGCGCCGCTTCCGGAGCGGAGTCGTTCACCTCCACTACCAGGTACACGTCTGACCGGCCGTCCTCAGGCAAACCTGCCTGAGGCGGCACGCCGCGTTCGGGGGACCGACCCTGGTGTACCTATCAGCTCGCAGCCGAGCAGCGGCACTCTCCTACAGGTCCTGCAGCTCGAAGATCATGCTTTCGATCCCTGGGCACAGCTTCTCGAGTTCCTCGACGTCCCGGCCAGCCTCCTGGCCCACCGAAGAAGCGAAGTCCCGCTGGAGTGAGGCCAGGTCGTCCCAGTCGAGTTCCGCGATGAAGTGGTACGGGCCCGCGCCTCCGACGGGCGAGGGGTCGCGGCTGACGGTGTACCGCCGCAGGTGCCGGTCACCGGTGTGATGGTCAAGACTGTGGGCGTGGAGTTCTTCTGCTACCACCGCGACCGGCCCCGCTCTCTGACCTTGCGCGAGGAACTGGTGGAACAGCACTGGTCCTACATGGACCGGTACGCGCCGGAGATGATCGCCCGGGGCCCGACGCTAGCCGGAGGCGGCGGCACGCCCACCGGCAGCGTGCATATCGTCGACCTGCCTGATCCCGCCGCCGCCCGCGCGTTCGCCTTCGACGAGCCGAATTACCAGGCCGGCGTGTACCGGGATGTGCTGCTGCGCAGGTGGCGCAGCCTGCTGGGACGCACCATGTGGGACTTCCCCGGTGGTCCGGAGGACGGCAACCGGTACCTGGTACTCGGTCTCGGCGCCGGGCAGGCCGCCGATCTTGCCGTCCCGCCGGGACGGGACGATCTGATCGCGTACGGGCCTCTGCTGTCCGACAACGGCGCCGCCTGGCTGGGTACGGCGGTCCTGCTCCGGGCACCGGACCCGGACAAGGCACGTGCCATCCTGACCCCGGACAGTTACGCCGACATCGAGGTGCACGGCTGGCAATTCGGCGGGCGGCCTCAATGAAGTCCTCGTCCGCGCCGCCGGGCAGACCTGGCAGACCGGACCGAGTTAGCTAGGCTGCCGCGGTGTGAGCGAAGGCGAGCCGCTGACCGGGGATGGCGTCACCCAGGGGATCGTGCGCATAGGTGACACGGTGCGGCGGCCGCTGCGGCCGTTCAGCCTGACCGTGCAGGCGTACCTGGCCCACCTGCGCGACGCCGGGTTCACCGGCGCCCCGCTTCCGTTCGGCATCGACGAGCAGGGGCGCGAGATGCTGTCGTTCGTCCCCGGTGACGTGCCGCGCAACCCGCTGCCGGCGGAGACGGCAGGCGACGACGTGCTCGTCGCCCTGGCCCGGCTGATCCGGGCGCTGCACGAGGCTTCGGCCGGGTGGGTGCCGCCGCCGGACGCGGTGTGGGGCCGGACTCCGGCCAACCTGGGCCGCCCGATCACCGAACGGAGTGAGCTGGTCAGCCACTGCGACTACTACCCGGGCAACGTGGTCTTCCGCGACGGGCTGCCCGTCGCGCTGATCGACTTCGACCTGGCCCATCCGACCACCCGGCTTTACGACATCGCGAACGCGTTGTGGTACTGGGCGCCGCTGCGCGACCCGAGGGACCGGGCGCCCGCGTTCACCGGCGCCGACATCCCCCGCCGGGTGGCGGTGTTCGCGGACGCCTACGGCATGACTGCGCGGCACCGCGCGGAGCTGGGGCCGTTCGCCGTCGACTTGGCGGGCCGCTATCACGAGGATTCTCGCGCCTCGGCCGAGTTGGACCCGGTGTTCCGCAAGCTATGGGAGAACGGCGCCAAGGACGAGCTGCCGCGCGCCGAGGCGTGGCTGCGCCAGGCGGCCCCGGCGATCACCGCCAGGCTGACCGTCCCGGCTTCCTAGTCCTGTCCGGCTTCCTCGTCGCTGTTGATCTTCGCGGCCAGGGGCTCGTAGGCAGGGAAAAGCTCGCCCATGCGCGCACCGGCGTCGCAGCGCTCCCGCCCGGCGAGGTAGGCGCCGAGATCTTCGACGTGGACCTGAATTCCCGCCGCGTAGCCGGCGAGATAGGCCACGGGCATGCCCCGTGCCTCCCAGACCAGGGTGGTCTTGCCGCCGCCGGCGTCCAGCGTGACCTCGATGGACTGTTCCTCAGGCTGGTCCGGTTCCCTGGTCAGCACCTTCAGCCGGCGCGGGGCCTCGCACTCGTCCACGCGCCCGGTGCCGTCCCATCCACTGGCGAAGACATGCGCGTGATACTCGCCGCCCAGGCGCAGGTCTCCCTCGATCTCGCCCCACCAGATGGCCAGGCGCGAGGGATCAGTGATTGCGGCCCACACGGTCTGGATATCGGCGTCGAAGCTGTCCCTCACGGTCACGACGCCCTTGCCACCCGCGGTTCCCAGGGTGGCCAGGAGGCGGTTGCCCCCGGTTGCGTTGCTGGTCATCTCGTACTCCTTCGCTGGGTTTTCCCATTGGTTCGACGTCAGGGACGGCCGGGTCACCGTCCGTCCCATATTCCTGGAACTTTTCCGTGCCGGATTGCCCGATGGGCCGTCTCTACGGTAGATACGCGAGAGGCGGAGCGGCATCGCCGCTTGAAACGGAATGCAGAAGGAAGGCTCGATGTTATGACGCCAGCCGTTTACAGGCTCCTTATCTGCGCCGTCGCCGCCCGTGGTGGTGCCCGGCATGGTGAGCTGCTCGGGCGGCACTGTCAGCAAGCCGCGGCCCACCCACACCACCCCTGCCAACTGGTGGGTGGGTGCCGATCCCTGCAGCCTGCTCAGCCAGGCAAGCACCAGCCAGGCTGGGCTCTTCCCCGGTACGCCAATCAGCGACAGCCTCCTCGGCGGAAACATCTGCTCCTGGACCCCGACGAACGGCGTGGGCGAGCTAGAGCTGACCCTGAAAGGGGATGCTTACTCCACCTACGACACCGCGCCGCCGGTGCAGGGACAGCCCTCTAAGCTGACCGTCCGTGGCCGCCCCGCGCGGCAAGTCGCTGGCTATCAGGGAGACGGCACCTGCGCTATCTCGATTCAGGCGACCACACAGTCCGAGGCGGTCGTGACGGCCGGGATCAACACGACCGCGCAGTCGTGTCAGGTCGCGCTGCAGATCGCCGGTGACGTCGCGCCGGGCCTGCCGAGCTAGCCGACAGGCCGCTGGCGGCGCGGTGCGCTGCCCACGGCGAACCCGGCGCGTGTGGAGCCTCCCGTCAGGGGAACATGCGACCGTATGAGGGGACGCGAGCGGCAGACCCGCAGGGTGGTGGTTGACCGGTCGGAGGGATTTGGCGAGCGGCTGCTGGGTGCGCTGCTGGACCGGGCTCACGAGATGCCTCCGCACTTGATCGCCCCCCTGGTGGCGGAGGAGGCGAGCAGGATCGGCGGCACGGAAGTCTCCATCCTGTTGCAAGACTATGGTCAGCGGGTGCTCAGGCCGCTGCCGGGCAGAGGCCTCACGGTCGGGGAGCCTGCGCTCATCGACGAATCCCTGGCTGGCCAGGCGTTCCTCAGCGCGACCGTTGTCGAGCATCCGTACCCGGGCGGTGTGCGGATGTTTCTGCCGCTGCTGGACGGCAGCGACGAGGTGGGGGTGCTGGCCCTCACCCTCGGCGCCGTCGATGACCATGACCGGCGGCTGCTGCGGCGGCTCGCGGGCCTGGTCGCAGACATGATCGTCACCAAGGACAGTTACACCGACCAGTTCTTCCAGTCGCGGCGCAGCATGCCGATGAGCCTGGCCGCGGAAATCCAGTGGGCGCTGCTGCCTCCGCTGAGCATGGTCACCCCGCAGTTCGCGCTGGCCGGGATCCTCGAGCCCGCTTACGACGTCGCTGGCGACAGTCTCGACTACGCGATCGACGAGAACATCGTGCACCTGGCCGTCGTCGACGCGATGGGTCATGGCCTGAACGCTGCCATGCTCGCGACGCTCGCCATCAGCGCCTACCGGCATGCCAGGCGGGCGAGCGTCGGGCTCGCCGACTTGTATGGGCTGATGGACGCCGCCGTCGACGGGCAGTTCGGGCCCGACCAGTTCGTCACGGCCCAGATGATGCGCCTGGACATCGCCACGGGCCGCCTGCAGTGGGTCAATGCCGGCCACCCGGCCCCGCTGCTGATCCGCGGCCACCGGGTCATTAAGGCCCTGGAAGGCCCGGGAACCCTCCCGGTTGGATTCGGCGGCGACACACCGCATATCAGCGAGGAACAAATCGGGCGCGGCGACCGGGTGCTGTTCTTCACCGACGGTGTCACCGAAGCACACCGGCCCGGCGAGAACCAGTTCGGCCAGGAGCGCTTCATCAGCTTCGTGGAGCACGCCGGGAGCGCCGGTGACACCGTGCAGAGGATGGTCCGGAAACTGTCGCATTCCCTGACGCGAGCACGCGGGGGCACCACCGCCGACGACGCGACCCTCCTGGCCATAGAGTGGCGCGGCGGCTCGGCAGACCACCTGGCCACGGTAGCCCTGTAACCACAATGCCAGGCTTCAAGGCCCGGGCTGCCCTCCGCCGCACCTAGAGGGTTGATTGTCAGACATGTAGGTCATGCCCGCTATCTATTGATAGGTGCGGCATTCTGCGAGACCCTTGTCTCGCTCTGTCGCGGAGCAGCGGCGCCAGTCTGCGAGCGCGGGACTCGCTCAGCGCCGGGATACTCACGGGGAGGCCGTCGTGAAGCGGCTTGTGGTCGTGTTCGCAGGATCTGTTGCGCTGGCGGCTGGCGTCGCGCTCGTGCCCATGGCGACAGGAGCGCGGGCTACCGCGCAGGGCGCGGTATTAACCGCTCACTGGGCAAGCCGGCCGGTCACTATAGCCGCGCCCAGGCACGTGAACCTCAAGGCGATCAGCAACGCAACGGCCGGACACCACCCACACCTGGTGCCACCGTTCCATTACTTCAGCGCCAGCCGCACCGCGGCGGCCCGTGCGGCGGCTGTCCGCAGCGGCGGGCGGCGCAGCGGCGTCAGGGTCCTCGCGGGCGTGCAGTCGGCCAGCGTTACCCCGACTGAAGACTTCCCGGTAATGAACCTCAGCACCCAGGTGAACGCATTCGGGCAAGCCGATGAGGGTTTCCAGCCGCCGGACACCCAGGTGGCCGCAGGTCCGACGGACCTGGTAGAGGTCGTGAACGACAGCCTGTCGGTATGGTCCAAGACGGGTTCGCTGGTTGAGGACAAAGACCTGAACCCCTTCTTTGGTGTCCCCTCAGGGTTCATCTTCACCGACCCCAGGGTGCTGTACGACAACCAGTCCGGCCGTTGGTTCATCAGCGGCTGGTCGGTCGACGAAAACAATGACAGCCAGACCTATGTCGCAACCTCGCAAACGTCGGATCCCACCGGAGCCTGGCTCGTCTCCACTGTCCAGAACAACGTCGGAGTAATCACCGACCAGCCGATGATCGGCGTATGCGATGACAAGGTCGTGATGGCCTGGAACGAGTACAGCAGCAGTAGCGCTGGCCTCACCTACGAGGGCGCGCAGGTCCTGGCACTGCAGAAGGCGGCGCTTGAAGCCGGTACGGAGCCCGCCACCGCGTCGTTCACGACCGCCGACGAGTTCCGGCTGGTGCCGGCTCAGTCGCTGTCCTCGACAGAGATCTGCTACATGACCGTCAACAACGCGAGCAGCGACATAATCGGTTCCACCGCCACGCCGACACTTGGGGTCATCGCCCTTAGCGGCAACCCAGATGCCACCGTGACGCTGACCGAGACTGACCTGCCAATTGCGACCACGACCGCGCCGCCAGACCCGCGCCAGCCGGGCGGCACCACGAACGACACTCAGAACGACGACCGTATGCTGTCCGCCGTCTGGCAGGACAACGTGCTGTGGACAAGCTTGACCGACGCGTGCACGCCGGGCGGCGACTCTGCCACCCGAGACTGCATGCGACTGGACGAGGTGAACACGTCGGGGTCTGCGCCGTCGCTGACTCAGGATTTCGACCTTGCGGCGAATGGCCTCGACGACTACTACCCGGCCGTGAGCCTCGACAGCTCCGGAAACCTGTTCGTCGCCTATACGGCGTCGTCCCCGACGCTTGATCCCGGCGCCTACGCGGTTGTGTCTCCCGCGTCGTCGGTCGCCTCGTTCACTGCGCCGACGACGATCCAGGCCGGCCTGGCGTCTTACAACGGTGGCACGGATGCCCGGTGGGGAGATTACTCCGCCGCCGCCCCGGATCCGTCGGTGGCGGGCGCTGTGTGGGTAGCCGGTGAGTACGCCCCGTCTGATGCCGCGTCCGGGGACTGGGGCACCGCAACTGCTGAACTGCAGCTGAGCGCCGGGTACCCAGGAGTCACCTCCGCCGATCAGGCGACCTTCACCGAGGGGACGGCAGGCAGCTTCACCGTGGCCGCCACCGGGTCTCCCGCACCCGCGCTCACTGAGACCGGCGCGCTGCCCAGCGGGGTAACGTTCAGCTCGTCCGGAGTTCTGTCGGGGACGCCGGCGGCTGGCACCGGCGGCAGCTACCCGATCCAGATCACGGCGAGCAGCACCGTCGGGAGCGTAGCCCAGTCGTTCACGCTGAACGTGCAGCCGACCGGGCCCCTCTACACGCCCCTGGGCCCGGTGCGGGTGCTGGATACCCGTAACGGCACCGGCGGCCATTCCGGGCCGGTGGGTGCGGGGCAGGCAATTAGCCTGCAGATAACCGGGGTGGCCGGGGTGCCCTCGTCCGGGGTGACCGCAGTGGTGCTGAACGTGACCGCGACCAGCCCGACGACCAGCAGTTTCGTCACCGTCTACCCCGACGGCACCACCCGCCCGGTGGCCTCCAACCTCAACTTCACCACGGGGGAAACCATCCCGAACCTGGTGACTGTGCCGGTCGGCGCTGACGGGAAAATCGACTTGTACAACCAGGCGGGCACCGTGAACCTGATCGCCGACCTGGCCGGCTACTACAGCAACAGCGGCGGTTCGTCGTATGTTGCGGACGGGCCGGTTCGGGTGCTGGATACCCGCAACGGCACCGGCGCGCCTTCCGGGCCGGTAGGGCCGGGGCAGTCAGTCCACCTGCAGGTGACCGGGGTAGCTGGGGTGCCCGACTCCGGGGTGACCGCAGTGGTGCTGAACGTGACCGCAACCAGCCCGTCGACCAGCAGTTTCGTCACCGTCTTCCCGGACGGCACCACCCGCCCGGTGGCCTCCAACCTCAACTTCACTGCCGGAGAGACGATCCCGAACCTGGTGGTAGTGCCAGTCGGCGCTTTTGGGACGGTCGACTTGTACAACCAAGTGGGCACCGTGAACCTGATCGCCGACCTGGCCGGCTACTACACGAGTAACGGCGGGTCGTCGTTTACAGCGGCCGGCCCGGTGCGCCTGCTGGATACCCGCAACGGCACCGGCGGGCATTCCGGGCCGGTGGGGCCGGGGCAGGCGATCAGCCTGCAGGTGACCGGGGTGGCCGGGGTGCCCTCGTCTGGAGTGAAGGCGGTGGTGCTGAACGTGACCGCGACCACGCCGTCGGCCAGCAGTTTCGTCACCGTCTACCCCGACGGCGCCACCCGCCCGGTGGCCTCCAACCTCAACTTCACTCCAGGGAAGACCATCCCGAACCTGGTGGTGGTGCCGGTCGGCGCCGACGGAAAGGTCGACTTCTACAACAGCTTCGGCACCGTCAACCTAATCGCCGACCTGGCTGGCTACTACCTGAACTGAGCCTGCCGCCCGGGCCACCTTCCGCTGACGCCCAGCCCCCAGCTCGTTATGTATGGTTTTCGCATCACTAGACATCTGGGTTTCGGGGAGGTGCTGCGCGGTCACCGGCGCGCGGCGCGGCTGACGCTTGAGCAGTTGGCCGAGGTGTCCGGGGTCAGTGCCAGGACCTTGTCGGATATGGAGCGCGGGCGAAGCAAGGGACCTCAGCACCGGACTGTCACTGCTTTGGCAGACGCGCTTGCCCTGGAAGGGGATGACCGCAAGCAGCTTGTCGAGCTGGCGCGTGATGGCAGGCTGCGGGATCACTGGACGCGCCCAGCCGGCCTGTGTGAACTGCCCCGGCTGGTTGACGACTTCACCGGCCGGACCGCGGAACTGGTCTGGATGAGCGAGCTGGTATATGCCGAGAGTGCACCGGGTGCCGGCGTGATCGGGCTCATCACCGGCTCGGGGGGCATGGGGAAGACCACGCTCGCCATCCGGGCAGCCCACGCCCTGCGACCGAGCTTCCCCGGCGGGGTTTTCTTCCTTGACCTGCTCGGCATGTCCCCGCGGCCCGCGGCCGCCGCCGCCGCGTTGCGGCTGCTGCTTCGCGCGCTCGGTGTCGCGGAAGAGCAGATCCCGGGGGATGTCCCGGAGCGTGCTTCGGTGTACCGGTCGCTGCTGCGCGACAGGCAGGCGCTGGTCGTCCTGGACAATGCCGGGTCGGAGGAACAGGTGCGCCCGCTGCTGCCGGGAGACGGCGCGAGCCGGGCGCTGATCACTAGCAAGCGGCTGCTGGCTGGCCTGGAAGGTGTACGCCGGCTCGCCCTTGGTCCCCTTTCGCTGCCGGAGGCCACCGAGCTGCTGACCGGGATTCTGGGCCAGCGTGCCGCCCGCGACGAGGAATCGGCGCTCAACCAGCTTGCCGAGTTGTGCGAGGGCATGCCGCTGGCGCTGCGGATCATCGGGAACCGGCTGGTCAGCCGGCCCGGCTGGGGTGCGGCCGACCTCGCGGCCCGGCTGGCGGACGAGGAACACCGCCTGGATCAGTTCAAGGCCGGTGATCTGAAGATCGCAACCGCGTTCTGGATGTCGTACGACCAGCTCGCAGACGCCGCCCGGCGGGTATTCCGGCGGCTGGCCGTGGTACCGGGCCGCGACTTCGATGCGGCCCTGGCCGCGGTCGCTGGCGAGGTGGCGGTGGCGGTCGCCTGGGATGCTCTGGACGAGCTCGTCGACCTCGGTCTGCTGCTGGACGCCGGCGCGGGACTATACCGGTTCCACGACCTGGTCCGCCTGTTCGCTCGCACGCGGCTCGAGGAGGAGGAATCCCCAGCCGAACGTGAGGCACTGACGGCGAGGGTGACCTCATGGCTGGGTTCACTGGATCCCGCCGAGCGACCCGCAGGCCATGCTGAGGTACGCGGCCTAGGCGCTGGAGCTGGCGGCCAAGAGCGGCGCGTCGCGATGACCCCGGCACCCTGACCCCGCCGGAGCCGTCCCCGGCACAGTCCTGGCGCGGGTACTTCTGCGTGCTGCTCTGCGTGGTGCCGCCGATTCCCCGCTAGTTGACTTTGAGCTCACCGGGACGGGCGTCAGGGCCTGTCCCGCCAGAGTCAGGAGCAACCATGGCAATCAAGAACATCGTGCTCGTGCACGGAAACTTCGTGGACGGATCGGGCTGGCAGGGCGTCTACGATCACCTCACCGCCGACGGTTACCGGGTAGCCGTCGTGCAGAACCCCACCCTCACCCTGGGCGGCGACGTCGCCGCCACCCACCAGGTCATCGACAGCCTCGACGGCCCAGCCGTGCTGGTTGGCCACTCCTACGGCGGAGTCGTCATCACCGAGGCCGGCAACCACCCCAATGTCGCCGCGCTCGTCTACGTCACCGCGTTCGCGCCCGACACGGGGGAGTCGGTCAGCTCGCTGATCGCCGACCCGCCCCCCGGCGCGCCGGTACCGCCGATCCTGCCGCCGGTCAATGGGCTCCTGTTCCTGGACCGGGACAAGTTCGCCGCGGCCTTCGCCGCCGATGTGCCCGAGAAACTGGCCGCGTTCATGGCCGACTCCCAGGTCCCGGCGGGTGTGGACGCGCTGGGCGGGGCGGTCACCGAGCCTGCCTGGCGCAGCAAGCCGTCCTGGTACCTGGTCGCCACAGACGACCACATGATCCCGCCTGCCGCCCAGCGCGCCATGTCGGAGCGAGCCAAGGCGACCGTAACCGAGACCCCCGGCAGCCACGCCGTGTTTGTCTCACGTCCGGCTGTCGTGGCCGCCGTGATCAGCCAGGCTGCCCAGGGGGCCTGAACGACCAGCCCGAGACGCCGCACGAGCCCCTTGCTCCTTCGGCAATCAGGGTCAAGGCCGTCAGCATATGTTGACACGAAGATTTCCGTCAGCATATGCTGACGCTCATGGAATCCGCACTCGAAATCGCCCAGAGCGCCGCCAGCACCGATCCTGATGTCGGGCTGCGCGCTGTGGCGTCCCTGCGAGCGCTCACCGAGCGGCTGGAGATCGTCCAGGTCGAGAACGCGCGGAAGCTCGGGTGGTCCTGGCAGGACATCGCCGGGCGGCTGGGCGTCACCAAGCAGACCGTGCACCGTAAGCACGGCAAGCGGATCGGGAGCCGGTAATGCCCAGGTACAGGACCCGGGACACCCGCACCGCTATCGCCCGCGCCCTGGGACACGCGTGCAGGCTCACCCGTGGCTACGTCAGCGGCGAGCATCTCATGACCGTCCTGGTCTCGGCTCTTTACGCAGGACGCGACCCGCGACCGGCGCGCGCCGTCTTGCACAAACACGGTGTCACGATGGAAGACGTCGCGGAGGAGATCGCCCGCAGGGCCGGGCCGGGAGCGGTGCTGTTCGGCGGCCTGGACCGGGACGCGCTGGCCGCTATCGGGATCGATCTCGACGCCGTGCGCACCAGGATCGAGTCGTCTTTCGGGCCAGAAGCCCTTGCACAGGTCGTCCACCGCGGGCCTCGCCCGTCCGCGCTGAAAGGCGGCGCAAGCGCGCTAGTGCTGCTTCAGCGCGCTCACCCGGACATCTTCGAGGATGCGCTACGGGCAGTGATCAACAAGGCGAAGGAGCGGAAATCGTGAACGCTCCCAGCTGGTCAGCTTCGGAGGAAAGACTGGTCCCACAGTGGGCGCAGCGCGTCGGCCAGGCGCTCGTAAATCACGATGGAGGAGCCGCCAAAGGCACCAGTGCGGTCGCTTTCCACGTCCAGAGTGCCTGCCACGCGTCCGCCGTCCAGGATCGGCACAATGACTTCAGAACCGGAATCGTTCTGATTGGCCAGGTACCGGGGGTCGCGTCTGTCTGAGCGAGTCGCCAGGTCCACATGACAGACTGAACGGATCAGGCCAGTACATGTTCGCAGAGTGCGCGGGAGACGACCGTGAGAAGAGACCCGGCCAGGCAGACCAGCGGCGTCTCTGCGGCCGACGGGCCAGTGACTGGTCTCAGCCGCCGCCGCGTACTCGTGATCATCGGCGCCTTGATGCTGGGGATGTTCCTGGCGGCTCTGGATCAGACCATCGTCTCGACGGCGCTGCCGACGATCGTCGCCGACCTGCATGGCGCCTCGCACCTGTCCTGGATCGTCGTCGCCTATCTGCTGGCGGCGACCGTCTCCACACCGCTATGGGGAAAGCTCGGCGACCAGTACGGCCGGAAGGGCTTCTTCCAGGCGGCGATCATCATCTTCCTGGCCGGCTCGATCTTCTCGGGCCTCAGCCGCAGCATGATCGAGCTCATCGCTTTCCGGGCGGTGCAGGGTCTGGGCGGTGGCGGGCTGATGGTCGGCACCCAGGCGATCGTCGGGGACGTGGTCTCTCCCCGTGAGCGCGGCCGCTACCAGGGCCTGTTCGGTGCCGTGTTCGGCGTGGCGAGCATCATCGGGCCGCTGCTGGGCGGCGTCTTCGTGGAGCAGCTGTCCTGGCGCTGGATCTTCTACATCAACGTCCCGATCGGCGCCGTAGCGCTCGCCGTCGTGGCCATCCAGGTTCCGGGTCGGCTGCGCCGGGTTCACCACGTCATCGACTATGTCGGGACGGCCGTCCTCATCCTCGCCGCGAGCTGTCTCGTGCTGTTCACAAGCCTTGGTGGCACGACCTACCCGTGGGGCTCGGTGACGATCATCGCTCTTGGTGCTGCCGGTGGCGTGCTGGTCGCGATCTTCGTCTTCGTGGAGCGGCGTGCCGTCGAGCCGGTGCTGCCCCTGCACCTGTTTTCGATCCGGGCGTTCTCGGTCACCAGCGCTGTGGGCTTCATCGTCGGCTTCGCGATGTTCGGTGCCATCGTGTACCTGCCGGTTTTCTTCCAGATCGTGCACGGCGAATCGCCGACGATCTCTGGTCTGCGGCTGCTGCCCCTGCTCGCCGGCATGGTCGTGTTTTCCACGGCATCGGGGCTGATCATCAGCAAGACCGGCCGCTACCGCGCCTTCCCGATTATTGGGACTGGTCTGATGACCGTCGGGCTCCTGCTCTTGTCGCGTATCGGAGCAGACACGAGCTCGTCCATCACAGCGCTGTACATGTTCGTGCTCGGAGTAGGCCTCGGCTGCGTGATGCAGGTACTCGTGCTCATCGTGCAGAACGCCGTGCCGTACTCCGAGCTCGGGGTCGCCACCTCAGGAGCGACATTTTTCCGGTCCATCGGCGGATCCTTCGGCACCGCGATCTTCGGCGCGATCTTCTCCAACGTGCTCGTCGGCAACCTGGCCAGACACCTGCACAGCGCTAAGCCGCCGAGCGGGTTCACAACCTCAGGCGTCACCCCGGCCCTCTTGCACACGCTATCCCCGGCGCTCCAGCAAGGCCTGGCCGCCGCCTACGCCGAGTCAATCCAGACCGTCTTCATTATTGCGGCGCCGATCGGCTTCATCGCATTCCTCGCGTCCTGGCTCATACCACGCCTGGAACTCCGACGGGGCGTGCGAACCCCCCAGGGGAACGCGACAGACAGCGGAGGGGATGTCCCACAACCCGTCGCGGGCCCGCCCGAGCCGCTCGCTCCAGATGCCACTCACCGCTCGAGCTGACGGACCCCTCGCCTCGAACGCTGATCAGGCGTTCCGTCACCCCTAGTCACGGTCGAAGGCCAGATCTCTCGCCGAGCGGCCGGTCTGGACGCTGATGGCGCTGACCTCCCTATCGACGGCGACGGGGCATTCGGCCTGCCGACGTAAACCGCCTGCCAGTAACTGGGACCGCTCTTGGCCGCGTTGTCCCTGGCTGCGTCCCGTGCGGTGTGCCGCAATGTGAGCGCGACGACAAGCGGAAACAGGCCCTGAACCGCCGACGTCAGCCGCTCGGCCAGGCCAACGTTACTGCCGTCTCGTGCTGCCATCAGTAGCCAGAACGACAACCCGGCGAAGACCACGGTCACCGCGGCGCAGCAGTAGGCACTCAGGATCCACGATCGGACCGGCGCGCGCGTGGCGACAAATGCCGGCCAGACCGCTGTCGCGACGACACAGCCCACGGCGAAGGCGAGGTGGCGCGACGTCGGGCCCGTGGCCGACTCGGGAGTGGCGGCGATGCCGAGCGTAGAAAGGCCAGTCAGGATCAGCAGGACGCGCGCAGGCATGCGGACGCCAGTCAGACCAGCGCCGGTCGCGATTTGAGAGCTGCCCACCAGCAGCAGGGCCGCAGTCATCACCCATCGGTCGGTTCCCGAGTGACCAGCCAGCACGCTGATCGTGTCCCGCATCGGGCTGTAAGAGGCCGGCTGAAGCGCCCCGGCAATCAGCCAGCCCCCGACCAGAACAACAGGCGTCAGCAAGGCTGTGGCCACCACCCAGCCAGGGACTGCCGGGCCAGCCCGCACAAGGCCGGAGCGATCGGCCGGCAACGCTTCATTACTGGCCGAGGCCGGGCCTGGGCACAGGTGATCTCGTCCTGATTGGCTGCGCGCGAGGTCTGGACGCGCAAGCTGAATCATGGCGCCTCCACCAGCCACATCGACTCGGCTGCCACAAGGAGGCGCTATTCGTCCTCAAACGGGTTGCCTGCCCCGGATCACGGGCAGACAGCGCCGTAAAGATCCGATATGTCGTGCCTTGCGGCCTCGCTTTGGCAACACGCCAGCACTCGCGAGAGCACGACATGGGTCCGGGCTATTCCCTGGACCGGCAGTTCCTTGCGCCGGCCGTGGCGCGCGCACCGAGTCGGCGACCCGGCGCCATGGCGACCGAGAAGCCGGTCACGTTCAGTGATAAGCGCTGGCCCGGCAGAGCCCGCGCCAGTGCTTTGCTTCGTCACCCGCGCCGGCGGACACTGCCAGCAGGCGCATACTAGTAGTGATGAAACCAGCCCGCGCCGCGACCCGGCGCCACCTGCCCACCAGCCCCTTCGCGCCGCCAACCGCCGCTCCGCCTGCTGAGCAGTTCGCCGAGCAGGATCAGGTTACCCACGACAAGTACGGCCTCGGCCGGGTCATCAGCGTCGAGGCCGACGCCACCCTGGTCGTGGACTTCGGTTCGTGCCGCATGCGGATTACGACGCCGTACGCCAAGCTGACCAAACTCTGATACCGCCAGCCCCAGCAGGCTCGGGGAGCCGGTCGGCATGTGGTCGCTTCCAGCGTGCGGCGTGCTCAGGCGCAGGTTCACGATCTGCGTCGGCTTGCCCCGGCTTCTGCCGCGGCGTAGTGTCGGGGTGTTGCTCCGGACCCCGGCAGCTACAGCAGCGGAAAGTCGCGACTGTAGCTAAGGGCCCGGAGTTTTCTTTGTCTGACCGCCTGCACACTCGAGCCATTGTTTCGGGCAGGAGCCCTGTGACAGACGTCGCCTACCTATGCCATAACTGCGGCAGCGTGCACGAGGTGGAGTCGATCCGGGAGAATCTGATTCTTGACCTGCAACCGGCTGCCAGATACGAACTGTCGGCGCACCACGGCATTCTGTATCCCCTCGCGCGCTTCCTGCGCTGGCGCATGACCCGGGGCTTGGCCCAGGCCCTCTGGCCCGAGTATTCGCACCATCCACGTCTGGCCTGGCGCCGTCGGCTGGTGCAGAGGTCGGCCGCGCCCGTATCTGATCGTCCTGTGCCGTGCCGCCCAGCAACTAGTGGCAGCGATGCGCGCACCGATAACGCGGCCTTAGCCGGTACCCCTCGGCCGACTGCCAGTATCAGCGTCGGCATCTCTACCGCAGTCCCCCGCCAAGACCATGATCGTCTAGTCTGAGGCCGCCTCCGCCCACGCACTCAGCGGCACGTATGACCCGTCCCGCTCCGGCCCACGCCTCAAGCGTCTTTAGGCCAAGAGAACTCGGAAGATCGCTCACGGCCATGCCCGATGAGACTAACCGGTTATACCGACCGTCCCGCCTTTGGTGACAGCCGGCCGGGAACTGCGCTGGCGGACCCGCCCCAGGGGCCGGACTTCCGCGCGCCATAACGTTCGCGGCGAATGGTTGTCCTCTGGCCCCTGACGCTGACGTGCCGGAGCGCGGCGACCACGTCGTCGGCGGCTGATTCGGGGACCTCGACGAGGGAGAAGCGATCCGCGATCTCGATCGCGCCGATGTCCCTGCCGGAGAGATGCGACTCGCTTGTGATGGCGCCGACAAGGTCCTGTGGCCGGACTCCGGAAGAACGGCCCGTCCCTACGAACAGGCGGGTCGTGTCCCGAGCAGCAGGACGACCATGCCGCTGATCGCGCCCGGTGGTGGCCCGGCGGCGGTCAGGGCGGTCATCCGCCGACGGCAGCTCAACCGCGGGAAGCTCTTCGTCCTCGCCACGAGTTCTGCTCGTTTCATGCGCCAGCTTGACCGCGGCGAGCGCCACCTCGAAAAGGTCGAATTCCGCGCCGAGCGGCTCCACGACGTCGCGGAAGGCATCAAGATCGTCTTTGAGCAGGCTATCCCGGAGGGCCGTGCGCGTCAGCTCCAGGCGCCTGGCGCGCAGGTCCGCGGCCGTCGGCAGTTTCTCGACCGTGATCGGATGCCCGGTCGCCCGCTCAATGGCTTTGAGCATCTTGTGCTCGCGCGGTTCGACCAGGGTGACGGCGGCACCTTCGCGGCCTGCCCGGCCGACACGCCCGATGCGATGCACATATGAGTCGGCCGCGCTCGGCACGTCGTAGTTCACCACGTGCGTGAGCTGCTCGACATCGAGGCCGCGGGCGGCCACGTCGGTGGCCAGGAGAAGACCAAGGCTCCCGCCGCGGAGCCGATTCATGACCCGGTCACGCTGCGGCTGGTCCATCCCGCCGTGCAGCGCCTCGGCGCGATGGCCCAGACCGTTCAGGGTTTCGGTCAGCTTGTCCACGTCCTCCCTGGTGCGGCAGAAGACGACCGCGGCTGCGGGCGTTTCCAGATCGAGCACGCGTCCGAGAGCGGCAGGCTTGTGCCCGCGCGGCACGAGGTAGGCAGTCTCCCGCACCAGCAGGCTCTCGGGTGGCGCCGACGCCGTCCGGCGGCCGAGCTCGATCCGCACCGGATTGCGCAGGTGACGGCGCACCATGCCGTCGATCCTCGGCGGTATCGTCGCCGAGAACAGCGCGGTCTGCCGGCTCTCCGGGGTGTGACCGAGGATCTCCTCGATGTCCTCGGCGAAGCCCATGTCGAGCATTTCGTCCGCCTCATCGAGTACGACCGCCGCAAGGCCTGTCAGCTTGAGCGTTCCCCGGTTAATGTGGTCGAGCGCGCGCCCTGGCGTCGCCACTACCACGTCAACGCCGCGCCTGAGCGCCCCCAGCTGCCGCCCAATCGGCTCGCCGCCATAGACCGGCAGCACCCGCGCGCCGATGTTGCGGCCGTAACTGAGCATCGCCTCGGCGACCTGCATCGCCAGCTCGCGCGTGGGGACAAGTATCAGGGCCAGCGGCTCTGCCCGCCCGCCGTCGGCGAGGACTCGCTGGAGTGCGGGAAGTGCGAAGGCGGCGGTCTTCCCGGTCCCGGTCGCGGCCTGACCGACCAGGTCACGGCCCGCGAGCAGTGGCGGGATGGCGGCCTGCTGAATCGGTGTCGGCTCCTCATAACCGA
This sequence comes from uncultured Actinomycetota bacterium, assembly GCA_963815375.1. GTDB lineage: Bacteria > Actinomycetota > Actinomycetes > Streptosporangiales > Streptosporangiaceae > JASHPR01. The sequence continues at coordinate 2,614,957 of CAWFGX010000001.1, forward strand.
GGCCGGAGAGCGCCTGGCACAGCTCCGGGGCCACCGCCAGGCTGGCGAAGCCGCCCGCACTGCCGCTGTTGTCCCCGGTCATGAACAATCACCTTGCTTGAAAAGCACCTATTACTCCCGCACTGGCTTGCGCCCTCGGTCACGTTACGACAGCGTGGCCCGGCCGGGGCTCATTCAGCGCGGCGGCGACTTTCTGCCACTTGCCATGTCGCAGCGATAGTGCTGACATCGAGCTCGGCCACCGTCGCGACGGATTGCCCCTTGCGACGGACATGACATGGGCCGACGCCACCAGGAGGGCCAGCCCACGCCTAACTTTGCTGATTCTGCAGGCTTGGCCTGCCCTGGCTCAGGCGGTGCGGACGTGGGTGGCCTGGGGGGCGATGAAGCCGTAGCCCTTCTCCCCGTTCAACCACTTGACGGTTCCCTGTGCCATGTCGCTCCCTAAGGGCCTGGATTCGGGTCCGCACGGTGCGGCACCCGGGCCGGTTCTCGACGCGACTTCTCCAGATCCCTGAAGGGGGCGCCCGCTACAACACTGACTGCGAGCGTGCAGATTACGCGAGCACGCAAGACAACTACGACCACGCTCTACAGCCGATCTAGGGTTCCGTTCATTCCCGCCCGCCGCCGACTGCCGTTGACCTGCCAGGATGCGACCGAGCAATGCGCTGGTCCGCCGCGGTGCCGCCCGCGGCTAACTGCTGCATGAGCACACCATCGACCGGCTGTTCGTCCCGGTCATAGTGGTCCCCGTCGTGCTGGCGTCGATGGCGATGCCCGCGTTCGCGCCGCAGGTCTACGGCCCGGCCGAAGTGGCGCTGCCCGCGTTCAGCGATGACGCGATGTGGGACTTCGCCGCACCATCACCCGCCGCCATCCCGGGAAGGCGAGGAGGCGCTAGCCACGGGCGCGTCCTGGTTCGAGCTACCGCATGTAATGGGCCTGCGGCTGGCGGTCCCGGCGATGGCTATTTTCGCTCTGGCCGGGGTTTCGGGAGCCTGGGCTGCCGCGTTCAGCAGCGCACGGGTGTGCTTGGCGCCGGGTCTTAGGTGAGGGTCTCCAGGCGCGCGGATATCTCCCGGTAGCGCTGCACGGGCACTAGGTGCACGCCGTTGAAGGCGCCGCTGTCGCGGAGTTGGATGATCTGTTCGCATGCTGCGTCGACGCCGGCCATCTTGTCGGCTGCGACTTTGCTGGTGAGCCAGCCGGGGATCTGGATGTCGGGGATGGTGGCACCCAGGCGCTGGGCCATGGCCGCGCTGGCGAGGACCATGACGCCGGCGTAGACGGGGACGTCAACGGGGTTGGCGTCGCGCCACCGCAGCTGCGCCTCTGCCGAGTAGCTGATCTGGGTGAAGATGAAGTCCGCAGTTTGCTTCCACTGGGGCAGGGGGCGCAGCGCGGCGGCGACGCCGATCCGCCAGGGGGGCACCCCGGCGAAGGCGGGGTCTGCGGCGGTGCTGGTGCGGGCTTCGTCGATCATGGAGCGGACGGTCAGTTCGCTGGTCCGCCCGCCCGAGCCGGGCTTGTCGCCGTAGACGAACAGGAATTGCCCGACGCCGTAGGCGGCGGCGGTGAGCAGGTCGCGGCGGAATCCGAGCAGGTTGCGGTCCCGCGAGTTGATGCAGGCGATGCTGTGCCCGCCCATGGCCTGGACCTCGTGCGCGACCGCGATGCTGGAGACTGTGGCGCGGCCGATGTGGTTGTCGGGGATGAGGAAGGTGCCGGTGATCGCGCTGAGCACGCCGATCTGGTGACGGGCGTGTGTGAGGTCGGGCCGGGTCGGGGGCTCGATCTCGCAGATGATCTCGAAGGGGCGCGTGGTCATGGCTGTAACGCTAGGACATGGGGCGCGCGGTTCCGTGACCGCGCTGGGTGCTGGCTGGGGTGCGGCCGGGAGGGGGGCTACCGGCGGGTGCAGCCGCTGCCCTGCGCAGTGGCTCCAGGGGCCGCCTGCGTTTATGTGCTGGCGGGTTGTGGTGGTGTGGTGGAAGCCGAGGGCGTCGGCGATGACGGGGGCGGGGGCCTGGAGGATGAGCTGGCGCAGGGCGGATATCCGGGCGGTGCGCATGGGCAGGCCATGAGAGCGCTACGCAGTGGGCAGCTGGCCGGCTGGGACGTCGAGAGCTGCATCGATGGCGGTTAGCAGCGCCGGGGTCAACCGGGTAAATGCGAAGCCGCTGTCCGTCTAGGACGATGATCCACCGCTTGGACGCTTGCGATTTCCGTGGGCTTGTGGGCGCTGGCGCGTCAGGTTGTCCGTGCAGCTGGGTCGTCTGGGTCATATCTGCTCTTCCTTCGTGATGTCTCGTGGTTGTTGTTAGGCGTACCGGCGGACCTCGCCGTGTGGCGGCTCCCGTTGGCCGGGCAAGTGCACGTAAGCATCGGCGGCACATCCGGTGCTCCCAGCCCGGCTACCCGTGCCCTCAAGTCAGCGAGGCTGGTCGCTTGCTGGATTGGGCGGACGAGGCACGCTGCGCCGTGATCTCTACCTGCTCGTTCAGATCCTGGCAACAGCAGCCACGACGCACCTCAGAATGACCCAGCAGTACAAGCAAGCCTTGCCCAAGCTGCGGATCAGCGTGCGACGTGGCTTCCTGCACATCCCGCAGCGGCACCCCGGTGTCCGAGGCGGCTGTGATGAAGGCGTGCCGCAGGCTTGTCACCCTGGCGCGCGGTCTAGTGGTTCACGTCTGGGCGGGACCCGGTGGCACGACTGCCGGACAAGCGGATCACAATAATTACCGCTTCAGCGTCCCTAATGGACGCTACGAACTGGACGCTACAAATTCGATCTCCGGGTACCTGCCCGATGGGCCGTCGAGCAGGTGGCTGTTGTGATGACGTAGTTGCAGGTCGAAGAACGCCCCGATGTAGGCTCGCTGGGCTGCGATGGCCTGGGCGGGAGCAATGGTGCCGATGTACGGGGTCACGACTTCGCTGGCCTGGGTGGCAGTAATGATGCCGGCTGCAGTCAGCTGGCTGAGGAAGGCCTCGTAGTCGGTATAGGTGAAGTGCGCGGAGTCGTTCATCGACAAGAACAGCCGCCAGCCGCTGAGACCTTGCCAGAAGCCGGGGATGCCAGCCGCTTCGGGCTTTCCTGGTGTCTTGAACGGGGTGACGCCCGCGCTGCACAGGAACATGAACGGTCGGCCGTTGAGTTTTTGGGCGACTTCGGTGGCGAGCTGGTCGATCTGCGGAGGTGTGAAGGGTACGGCAGGCTCAATGGTGCCGTCGAGGTCGAGGCCGGCGACGACCCGGCCGTCGACCGCCATCACCTGCGCTGCGGTGTCGCCGCCCAGCGAGTGACCGAACATGCCGGTCTTCGACAGGTCCAGGGCGTCAGCCAGGCCGGCGGGGAGCGGGCGGTGTTCGGCGTCAGGGTTGGTCCCGCCCGCGAGCGCCGCCATGGAATCGAGTACGAACTGTGCATCGGCGATCCGCGTAGTCAGCACGGTGGTCTGCGAAGGCTGCGGGTTCACTTGTACCGCGATCCGTCCGCCGGGAAAGACGACCTCGGGGGCCTCGTAGGTGTGGTCGATGCTCGCGACGATGTAGCCGTGGCTAGCCAGATCTTCGGCCTGGGTGGTGCCGAACTCGCGGTCTACCTGCTCACCGGGTGAGTACAGCAGCACCGGACAGCCTCCGGGGAGCGGCGCGACTGGGACGCCCAGGCGGGCGGCCGTGACCGGGAGGCCAACGCCGTTCAGCGAGATTGAAACCGGCGGGCCGGGTTCATACACGGTGACTCCGCCTGGCAGGGTCACCGGCACCAGAGGCTGGGGGATGAGCTGGGCAAGGAGCAGGGCGTCAACGGCTGGTGGTATCCACGGGACGACCCCCCGACGGGATGCAGCCAACTTTTGCCTGAGGGCTGGGTACCACAGGCTGATCATCAGTTCCCGCGGGCGGGGTGTGGACAGGAAGGGGTCCTGGCGGGAGTTATCGACCAAGTGCAGCGCGACCGTACCCACCGCGTACGGCCCCGAAGGCGCCGGCAGCGCCAGCCGGAGCCGGGCACGCTGCGCGGTGCTCGTCTCCGCGGCCGCGGCTCGCGCGGTACCAACCGGTGCGGCTGCTATCGCGCCGCCGGTCACGGCTGCGACTGTAGCCAGGAACCCACGCCGCCCCAGCATCACCGCGCCGTGACGGCAGGAGCCAGATCCTGCAGTCCATCCTTCGTCCATGTGAACCTCCTTAGCTTGGCGTATCGCTTGCTGGAGGAAAGTCCTACCGTGCTGCCGGTTGCACGGCGGTTACAGACTCCCGAGAGACGATGCCGGGGAGCGCGGCCTAATAGGCGCCCCGTCCGGCAGAGCGATGCCGTGGGCCAACGCCCGATCAGCGCCGGGCGTTTGCAGTTTGGAACCCGCCGCCCTCGCCGCGCAACGTGCAGCACCCGGTCAACGTCTACATCCGCGAAGAACAGCTGCTGCCCGCGCCCGACAGCCAGCTAGCTATTGAGACCTCGATCCGGCCCTTGAGCCGGAATGAGGAACCTGACCACTGCCGGCCGCTCGGGCGGCCCGGGATCACCGGGCTATCCGGGTGTCCACAGACCCGGACGCTTATGCTCCCAGGATCGGGCGCTGATGGCCGGGCGCGAAGGAACACGGACGGCGAGAGGTCTTGGTGAGTCAGGGCAAGCTCGTTCGCGACAAGATCCCGCAGATCCTCCGGGCCAAGGGCCTTGAGCCGGTGATCTATACCGCCGACGCGGAGGAATACGGCATCCGGCTGCGGGACAAGCTCCGCGAGGAGGTCGAGGAGTTCCTCGCCTCTGACAGCGATCCCGAGGAACTCGCCGACATCCTGGAAGTGGTCTACGCCCTGGCCGAGCAGGCGGGCACCGACCGGCGGCAGCTGGAGAGCCTGCGGGCGGCGAAAGCCGGAGAGCGCGGCGGATTCGCGGGACGGATCATCTGGACCGGGAACGCGGTTGCGGACCATTACGGACCACAGCCGGACCGCCATTATGGGTCAGCTCTTTTATCCCGGCCCAGAATTTCTCATGGGGACGATGCGGCACCGGCTGAACCCAGGTGAGCTATAGCGAACCAGCTGCGGACTAATTGGTACAGGCGGACCATCTTTATTTCGGTCATCTTATTTGACACACGTGAGTGCTATTGGCTTAACTTGGCGTACCGATGGCAGATCCTCCCAGGTGAACGGCCTAGAGAGGTGCCAGATGGCGGCAGGGGATGTTCCGGCGCAAGTTAAGGCGGGATGGCAGATGGCGGTTGAGCTGCATACGGTCGCGGAGGCGGCCGGAATTCTCAACGTGCGCGAGTCATGGCTTAAGACCAAGGCATCCGCACGATTGATTCCGTGCACGTTCGTCGGCAAGCACCTGCGCTTCAGCGACGACGATATTGCCGAGATCATGCGGGCCGGATCGCGGCAGCCGGTCACCCCACGCCTGCCTCGAAGCAGCGTCAGAGACACATACCGCTCCCAGCCGGTTCGTGTTCCTTGAGCCGGACGGCGGCCATTACCGGCGCAGCAACTACTGCCGCCGGGTGTTCCGGCCCGGCGGCTACTGCGAGCAGGAGCCGGAGCAGCCAGCCGCGAAGCAGGGGCGGTGCCGGCCGTGAGGGCGCGAAAGCAGGCGAGGCAGCGAGTCGGCAGGAGATGTACGTACCGGAGCTGCGCGCTACTCAAGCGAGGTCTTGTGCTGCGATGGCTGCCGGTGAGACTCCAGATTCGGGCCGCTAAGAGCCGTGGCGAAACTTGTCGATCAGGTCCTCGTCCCTCCAGTTGCTCACGCCGGCACAGTGCGGCGCGGCCACGGGAAGCATCATCGCTGATCCAAACGACGGGTATGCGCTCATGCCGCTGATCGGCTGTTGCGCCGATCCATCAGTCTCGCAGGTCTCATCGCCGTAAGGCGGTCGCAAAACGAGGCTTCGCGGCAGCATCGTCACGCGCGGTGACAGAAACGATCAAGAAAGGCGTGCTGGCACGGCCAAAGTGGAGAGCTGGTTCTCGTCAATCCGGCTGCTCAGTGACGCCGTCGCTGTCGAGGTTCTCGGCATCTTGAGCAGCTGTCCGGCCTCGGACGCCGAGCCCACCATGGCGCGCCACGGGGCCGGTGAAGGCGAATAGCTTGCTGTGGTCGTTACGCGGGTCGCAGTTCGAACAGCGGGTGGCGCCGAGCTTCGGCGAGGTAATCCTGCGGGGTGTCGTCGATTCGTATGCGGTATCGGCGTTGAAGGGCGACGGGCGGCCTAACGCGCGAGCCGAGCAGCCTGCGCACGAAGCCCGACTGGCGGTATGGCTCGAGCACGCGCCGAAGAATCGCTGCAGCTTCATCGGATGGAACCTCGATGGCGTGAACCGGACAGCTACGGCCACCAGGATAGATTATGGTCGCCTCGCCGGCCGCCCGAAGGTTTCGGGCCCAGCCCGTCGCTCCGTAGGTCGCCTGGACATACGAGTGCCCGTCGAAGTCCAGCAGCGCGACCGGCGTTGTGCGCTCAATATCCGACCGGCGCCCGCGCACAATCAGGAGGATGTTCGGTGCGCCCGTCGGCACCCCGGCGCGGATCATCCGGCGGGCGAGCGGGTTGACTACCCGGAAGAACCGCCGGGCAATCCGCTCGCGCAGGTCTGGCGGGGCGCTCGATGGACGATCAGCTGTCATCGGCTGCCGCTCCCCTCTGCGCTAGCAGCGCCTCAAGGTAGTTCCTGCTCAGCCTATGCCGGGTGGCTCGATCGAGCGGCCACAGATGGATGCCAGCGGCAGTAGCCCGGTGAACTTTCGGGACGCGTGCTCACGGCCGGCCCGCCCTGTCGCGCGCCTCCTGGTGGTAGTGGTGATGAGAAGCTGAGACGGCAGGCCGACGGGAAGGAATGTCAGCGGTGTATACCCAACGCGAGGCGGACGAGGCCCAGATCAAGCAGCAGGTGGCCAGGATCGCCGAGGGAGTCCGGGGCAAGGATCTGGAGGGCCTGCGGCCGATCTACGCGGCAGACGTCGTGTCCTTCGACGTCGAGCCGCCGCTGCAGCATGTCGGGGTCGAAGCGAAGCTGAAGAACTGGGCGAACGTCTTTGCGGTCTTCCGGGACCCGGACTACGAGGTGCGCGGCCTGAGCGTCGCAGTGGGCGATGACGTTGCGTTCGGGCATTGCTTCGGCCGTCTCCATGGCACGCTGATGAATGGGACGGCGACCAAGGGCATCTGGGTCCGGGTCACGTTCTGCTTCCGGAAGCTCGACGGCGCCTGGCAGATCGTGCACGACCAGGCCTCGGTGCCGTTCGACGTGCTCAGCGGCCGAGGAGTGGCCGATCTCGAACCCTGACTGTTCTGAGCAGCCTGTCTGGACTCACCCGAGCGAGTTCTCCTGGCCCAGTCCGTGCACCGATCGTCCAGATCAGTTGAAGACGCGCCAGTGATCTTGCATAAGCATACGGTCCAACTCGCGACCTTGGACTCACTCATCTGCCGCTTCTGGGCGACCCAGGATCGCGCCAATGATGCGGCGGGCATCGGTCCCGGGGTCTGCAGGTTATGGGCAGCAGCGGACATCTGGCGGATGTCAGCTGCCGTGCGTACGTGAGGTTCGCAGCTTCTAGACGAGCGTGCTGATTGCCTTGTGGACTGAGGCGATCGCGCTGGCGCCCTCGCCGGTAGCTGCGGCGATGCGTTTCATCGAGCCGGAGTGGACGTCGCCGACCGCGAACACGCCTGGGATGCTGGTCTCGAACGGAAGCGGCCGCCGTTTCAGCGTGGCCCAGGCCGGCCCGAGGTCGTCGTCGTTCAGCTGAACGTCGGTGCGGATGAACCCATCGTCCCCGGTAGCGATCCCGGTCAGCCAGCTTGTGGCGGGTTCGGCGCCGATGAAGCAGAACAAGCCCGAGCACAGCTGGGCTTGCGTGCTGTCGGTCGTCCGGTCGGTGATGCTGACTTCCTCGAGGAAGTCGCCGCCATCCAGCCGGGTAACCTCGCTGCGGCATCGCACTGTCACCCGCGGATGGGCGCGCAGCCGGTCGGCGAGATAGGCCGACATCTCAGCTGCGATATCCGGGCCGCGGACGACCAGCGAGACTGTGCTGCCTCGCCCGGCCAGGTACAGCGCCGCCTGACCCGCGGAGTTCGCGCCGCCGACCACCGTGACCGGGCTGCCCATGCACCCCCGCGCTTCCAGTTCGGTGGCTGCGTAGTAGATGCCGGCGCCCTCGAAGTCAGGCCAGCGCTCCAGCGGCAGCGCCCGGTAGCGGGCGCCGGTCGCGATGACGATGGCTTTGCTGTCAATGACTTCCCCGCCTTGCAGGTGCAGGCGGAGCAGGTCGCCGTTCCGGTCGGTGCCGAGCTTCACCGCCTCGCAGGGGCTGGCCAGCTGGGCACCGAACTTCAGCGCCTGGAGCACGGCCAGACCGGTCAGATCGGCGCCGGCCAGGCCAAACGGGAAGCCGAAGTAGTTCTCGATCCGGGAGCTGGCCGCGGCCTGGCCGCCGGTGCCGACGGCGTCCAGCAGCACGGTGTCCAGGCCCTCGGACGCCCCGTAGACTGCGGCCGCCAGGCCGGCCGGGCCAGCGCCGACGATCGTGACGTCAGCCGGCTTGGTGGAGGAACGACGGTAGCTAAGGCCCAGCCTCTCAGCCAGGCCGCCCGGCGTGGCCTGTTTCAGCGTGGTACCGGGCATGACGACAGCAGGCAAGTCGTCCTCGGTCAGGCCAGAGGACTCCATCATGGCCCGGCCCGCAGGGGTGCCGGCATCGAACCATAGGTGGATCAGACGCTGCCGGCCGGCATACGTCCGCAGCGCCAGCGCCGCCGCAGACCGGGCGCCGCCGACGATCTCCACCGCCAGGGCCGCGGTGCTGCGCTGCAGCAGCTCCCGGCGGGCGATCAGCGCCCTGAACACAATGTCGGACAGTTCGACGTCGGTGGCCATAAGCTGCCGCAGCCGCACCGGCGGCACCCGGTGTACTGTCCCGGCCTCCCGCGCCCGGCACAAGAGGTACACGTTCTGCCCGGTCAGCAGATTCAGCTCCCCAACAAAGCCGCCCGCATCCACCACCGCGACGGTCGCGGCAGGCACGTTAGCGGTCGCCGTCCGGACAACCTCCACCGAACCCCGGGCGACCACGATCAGATCCGCATCTTCGTCACCCGGACCGAACAGGACATCGCCCCGGTCAATCTCCTGCGGCGTGCCGTAGGACACAAGCCGCGCGAGCAGCTCATCGCCCAGCCGTGGCGAAGCCACGCTGGTCTCCACCAGCGGTTTGCCCGGCTGTCTGCGTCTGTGGCTGGCGCGCAGCCGATCCAGATCATGCGGAGTGGCCCAGGCCACCGGCGGGGCCAGGCCGGCCTGGCTGAACACAGAGCCGCGCCCGGCCCAGGGCGCGGCGCCGGCACGCGAGTGTTCATTCATCCCTGTCACGCTTTCAGTTCTCCGGCCACCTGGTCAAACCTCTTGCAAGGCCAGCTGCCTCCCCACCCGCTCGGCGCCCTGGACCTCGCGGCAGACCCACGGGTCGGGGACACCGCCCGCAAATTGCGGACGGCAAGGCCGACTAGAGCGAGAAGAAGTTCAGGATCATGCCCTCTCCGGCGGCCGGGCGTCGTGATGCGAGGCATGCTGGCGGCGGCTCGGGACTGGCTGGGGCCGGTCGTGGGAGAAACCGCCCGCAGGAAGGCGGGTAATCCGGCGTTTGGCGGCCGTCAGAAAAATGCGCTCCGCAGGAACCCAGCGGAACCGGTCGCGGCCGTCCCGGCGAGAAAGCCTCCGGGAACCAGTGCCGATCTGGCGGCAGTCCTGGGCAAACGAGGCAGCCTCCTGCCCACGCGCAGGGTGTACGCGACCTCGGCACCGGCACGTACTGGGCGGCAGGCTGCATAAATATACGTGGATGCCTTGTGCGGGCAATCGCGCGCTCATGGCGCGTTGAGCGCGCAGGCTGACCGTCGGTGAACGCCTCCTGGGGTCACGTCCTCTGACGGTGCCGCTGGGCTCATCGGCGGTCAGCATCACGCTGGGTGACCAAGATACTTAAGGAGAACACGCAATGAGCCGCCGATCTGCGCGGCCAGCGCTTGTTCGCCGCTCATCAGCTGCGGCAGGCAGATTAGGTCTGCGTGCACCATAATCGTCCCAGCGGGGCCACGGTTCAGGGCCGCAGGGGCGGGTTGTCAGGGTTGAGGAAGCTTCGCTCTTTGAGCCAGCCCTGCAGCGGGATGCCGCCTGCGCGGGTACTCCCGCCTAACGTCCGCCTGAGGGTTCCTGCTCCGGCACAGCACTTGGCGAGGGGCACCCGAGCAGATCGAGGTCGCGCACGCAGAAGCCGTGGTGCGCCCACTCCTCGTCCAGCACCACGTGCACGCACTCGAGCACCGACTTGCCCCTGGCGTACGGCGGCCAGCCCCGGCCCGCTGGCACGGGCGCTGGCGCCGACAGCTCATCGGGCGTAACGGCCGACAGCCAGCGCTCTAGCTCGGCGCCCTGCTCGCCGCGCGCGGCCAGCACCTCGTCGAGGCTCGGGGCCGCCGCCCGATCCAGGCCCTGCTCCTCCTGGTCGGGAACGAGCTCGGACGCCAGCCCGATCGCGGTGAACGGCCCGGCCGACCCCAGGCAGCAGCGGCGGAACCACGAGTCGTGCACGAACACCAGATGGCGCAGAGTCTCCACCGCCGACCACTCGCCGCCGGCACGCTGGTTCTCCGAACCCCTGGGCATCCCCCGGAGCCGCCCGAGCGTCGCAGCCCAGTCCGCCCGAAGCTGCCCGAAGGCTTCCCGCAGGCCGGCCGGATCGGCCGAGCGGATCAGCAGCCGCACTGGATGCCGCCGGTCAAGCTCGGCCTCCACGTACGACGTCACCTCGACTCCGTTAACGACCAGGTTCCTGACCAGCCCGTCGATCACAGCGTCCTGCATCACCACCCCGATCAGACGGGCGCGGGTCAAGTCGCACTCACGAAATTCGGCATCGGTCAGGTCCTGGTCCTCAAATCTCGCCATACCGGGCAGTATCCACCGCAGTACTGACACCCAGTGCCAGGACGGCGGGGCTGCGAATCCCAGGCAGCGGCGACATCGCTCTACCTGTAGCCGGCGGAGAACCGGGGCCGTCCGAATACCACCGTGACCGGCTGACCGGGAGGCGGCGCGCGGCGCGCGTCTGGCATGCTGGCGGGCGTCACCGCAGCAGGGCCAGCTTCCTGGTGATCTTGTCGATCCGGTTTCGGGGGCCTATCACGCTGAAGGCGCAGACGGCGAGATCTCTAGGGTCGGTGCGGGCGAGCTCAGCGAGGTAGTGGTCGTAGACCCGGTGCGCTTGCGCGGCGGTCGGCATGTCGACGAGCAGCACGTCCTGGCTGGCCGCCGCCCGGGCGCGCACCGTGGCGATCTCCTCGGGACTGCCGCCAAGGATCGTGCACCCCGCCCAGGGCAGGCCTGGATGGGCGTGCCCGGAAGCGTCCGGGCCGCCGTGGGCGATCAGCCCGTCGACGAACGCCCCGGTGGCGGCAGCCACGCACGCCACACCATTCACCATCCGCCCGGCCGGGACACTGCTGTCGACGACGACCGCCCACTTATACTTCGCCGACCGGGTCGGCTCGCTGGTGACGATCTCCTCGGGCGTGTAGCCCAGCCGGGAAGTGTCAGCGGCAACAGTCATCTTCGGGTCCATCCTTTCGTACGATCCGTCGGCTGGATGGTATGCATAGATGCGAAGTAGCTGCAGCTAGTCCGGATCCTGTACGGCAGGGAGCGTTCAATGGCAGACGTGGACGAACTTGATACGGCCATCCTGCGGGAACTGCAGGCCGACGCACGGCGCACCAACCGCGACATCGCCGCTGCCGTCGGCGTCGCCCGTACCACCGCGCTGGACCGCACCCGCGGCCTGCGCCAGCGCGGCATCATCCGCGGGGCCCTGCTCGATATCGACCTCGCCCTGATCGGGCGGCCGGTCCAGGCCCTGATCGCCATCCGGATCCGCCCGCCCAAGCGCCAGGTGCTCGAGGCCTTCCGCGACTGGGCCGCGGAACTACCCGAGACCCTCGGCGTCTTCGTCGTCACCGGCTACGAGGACTTCCTCCTGCACGTCGCCGTCGCCGGCAACCAGGACCTGTATGGCTTCGTCATCGACCACCTCACCCAGCGGCCCGAGGTTGCCGATGTCCGTACCAGCGTCGTCTTCGAGCACATCCGCAACCCGCGCGTAGACCCCGCGCCGCTGCCCCGCCGCGCCCGGTAACCGCTGAGCCGTTCAGGCAGGGTCCGGGTGATCATGCACGAGGTCCTCAAGGTAGCGCAGCACCGGCTGCCCGCCCTGGGTGTCGAGCTCGACCCGGCAGCCGATGGGGAACTGGATCCTTCTGGGCTGATGACCGAATCCGACATTCGTGACGACGGGAAACCCGCCCCCGACGCAGCGGAGAATCAGCTCGTCCACGTCGACGTCCGGGGCGTCTGCGTGCGGCCAGTTGGCAGGCGCTCCGATTAGCAGGGCGGCGATCCCGTCGAAGACGCCAGCGAGCCTGAGATGGGTCAGGGCGTCGTCCACCTCCCCGAAAGTGGCGGTCATCGATCTCTCGTGTTGCGCCGCACTCGGCCCGGTTCGCAGCAGAAGCGCGCGTTGACGCCCGGCGCTGGCGGTGCCGGCCAGCTATCGTGCCTGCTGGGTGATGAGCTGCCGCTCCAGCTCCACGATCGGCATGACGTCTGGTGTTGTCCCGAACGGAGTAAGGTCGTAGTTTTCCAGGATGACCGCTACCCAGTCGAGGTCGGGGTAGATGTCAAGGTTGGTCGCTATACCTGGGCCCCCGCCAGCGTGCCCGACCACGTGCTGGTTGTTGTAAATCGCATCTCCGAATCCGTATGCGCTGAACCAAGCTTGCCAGGGTGGCGTTGTTATACCTGGTGGCAAAGTGCCGCCGACCCCGTCTTCGACCGGCACCTTGCCATTCCACAGCAATCGAGCGAAGGCTGAGTCGACCAGCGTCCCACTTTGGACGCTCATCGCGTAGCTGAGCATGTCGCTAACGGTGGTATACGGGCCGCCGGCTCCGTCCGGGAGGCCGATGAAGCCAGCGTTCCCGAATACGTCGACGCGGGTGCTGCCGGTTCTCTGCGTGGAGTAGGGATGCGCGACCTGGTGGTGGGCGTCAAGGGCAAGCAGTTCCGGCAAGGTGTAGAAGTCGGTGCGGGTCATGCCGGCCCGGGCGAAGACGTTCTGTCGCATGTAGTCCCAGTAGGGCTGCCCGGATACCTGCTGCACGATCGCGCCGAGCACGACGAACCCTGAGTTGCTGTAGGAATACCCTGTGCCGGGGATGAACAGCAGCGCCTGCTCGCGTATGAACTCCATTGTGCCATTGAGTACCTGGTCGGCCGTGGTCCACGTTGCTTGCACGGTCTCCCAGTCGGTGCCTACGTAGTAGTTGCTCAGACCGGAAGTCATGGTGAGCATCTGGTGCAGAGTGACGGTGTTCGCGATCTCCGCCGGGAAGCCGGTCAGGTAAGTCCCGAGAGTATCCCAGAGCGAGAGTTTCCCCTGCTGCACAAGCTGCATGACCGCAGTGGCGGTCATGGTCTTGGTGACTGACGCGAGGGCGAACAGGGTGTCCGGCGTGTTAGGTACCGACAGTTCCCTGACGGCCATCCCGTAGGACCTGGCCAGCACCGGTCGGCCGCGGTAGGCGAGCAGGAAGTTCCCGGAGAACTGATCCTGAGCTGCTTGCTCGCGCACGAGGTGGTCCAGCTCTCCGCCCGGGCGCAGGCCCGGTGGCACCGGACCGCCGGGGCCGGCGGACGCGGTGAAGGCGCTGGCGTGGGCGGCACCCGGGGCGGCGAGCGCGGCCGCGGCGAGCGTGGAGGCGCCCAGTAGGCCAAGCGCCGTGCGCCGGGACGGCCGGTTATCGTCGCGAGGTGTGTATGCGGTCATGGCATGATCTTCCTTCCGAGAGTATGGGCAGAACGCTGAGGTGGGCAGGCAATGGTGAGGCTGCCAGGCAATCGCGGACCGGCAGAGACGGACGTGAGGGCGGCTAGGCAAAGGCGAGCGTCCGAGGGGGACTGGTTTAGGTGCGGACCCATTTCCATTTCGTGCTCCTGTTTCCACTGGCCCGTCATTGGCTGGAAGGCTACGGAGCAAGCGGTTACACGGCGGTAATGCTGTTACGCCGCTGTAACCGCACACGGAACCACAGTGGGCTCGCGTCAAGCCGGAAGGAACGTCCGATCGGGGGCTGATGGAAGACCACACAAAGGTGGCCAGGACGCTCACCATGGGACTGAGCTTGAGGACGGGCCGGTCGCTACGAGTACTTGTAGACGGCGGCGGCGATTGCCCCCATCGCTTCGCCAACTGTGTCGGCGACGGGCATGAGGGCAGCGGGCGACGAAATGCCCATGTCCATAAATTCCGCGAAGGCGATCCAGCACCCGTCAGGAGGCCGGATGTAGCCGGCGAGCGCCTTGTCAATCAGCGGGCTGCTGGCGGTGCCGCCAAGACCGGTCCCGGTCTTCGCGTACACATGGCCCGCGGCCGGCGAGCCGACCTCAACGGTCGCCAGGTCCCCGTCCTTTCCCATGATCGGGAGCGCGTCACGGTAGAGCGGGAAATACGGCTGCCGCGCCATGTACGCCAGGAACTTCACGAAGAACGCGGGGGTGTAGCCGGGCGGGCTGGGGTCGAGCCCGGCTTCCTGGAACAGCCTGGCCATGAGCTGGCCGTAGGCGGCGGTTGGGTCGGCGCTGTCGTGGCCGGCGATCGCCCCGTCCACGTACTCCCACATGGCGGTATGCACATTCGAGCTGGTCTTGAGCATGACCTTTATCTCTTCGAACACCGGCGGCGACACGTGCTCGGCCAGCAGGCCGCGAGGGACATACGGCGGTGCCGTCCCCGGGATGCCGGCCTGGGCCTCGATGCCGGCATCCCGCAGCGTCTGGGCGAACGCCATCGCGGCGAAACGGGCCGGCTCGGGAACGTAGTAGGCGCGGTACAGGTGCGGGGTGTTCACGGGGATATCGCCGGTGAGAACCACGGTGTGGGTGCCGTCCGGGTTGGTGACGTCACTGGCGAAGCTAAGCGGCGCTGGCGCCGGATCGGAGGCGGGAACGGTCGTCACCTGGCTGACGATCTGGACGTAGCCGGTCTGCGGGGATACGTACAGTGCCCCTGGCGCGCCTGGCTGGCTGCCCGGAGTGACCGTGACATCGACAATGTTGTCGTTGATCATCACGGGCGAGATCGTGACGAGCCCGGCGGCGCTGACGCCGATACTGGTCTGCAACTGGGCGAACAGTGAGGTGTCGATGACTACGGAGCCGCTCACGCTTGTGATGCCGCTGGCGGCGACCTGGCGGGCGAGTTCGCGCAGTGGCCGCAGCGGGTCGCCGGGAACCGGAACGGTGTCCGGCATGTCGTAGGAATGGTCTGGTATGGGAAGAGCTAACGTGCCGTCGGGCTGGACGCGGTTTGACAGCAGCAGGTCGCCGCTGGCCACCAGCACAAGGTCCCCGTTCAGCACACCGCCGGTGACCGGTCCGGTGCCGTAGACCGGCGTGCGGAAGCGGTACCCCGGCCCCAGCGTCGAGAACACCGTGCCCTCGGTGAAGACCTTGGCCGCGGACGCTGGCACGAACACCTGGTCGCCGGCGATCGAGTAGACCGGGTTCGCGCCGCGAAGTCGGCAGAACTCCATTCCCCACTGAGCGCCCTGGAACTGAGGCTGGCCGATGATCTGCTCGATGGTGGCGCTCAGGCCCGCAGCCGCGGCGCTGCGGGAGGTGCCGCGGCGGGAGGCACGCCGGCTGCCCGCGGCGATGGAGGCGAGCCCGATCAGCCCGAGGGCGGAACGCCGCGACACCCGGCCGGCCGCTGGCGGCGTCACGACGTGCTCCGCTGCGCGGTGATGGCCTGGTCTTCGAGTTGCAGGTAGGGAACGGTGTTGACGTAGTAGTTGCTGAGCAGCACCGCCACCCAGTCCAGGTCGGCATAGATGCTGAGGTCGACCGCTATGCCGCCGGGCTCGGGAGCTGCGCCGCCGTGCCCGAAGATCCGGTGCCCGCCGGCGATGCGTTCCTCGAAGCCGTAGCCGGACATGATGACCTGGCTGGGCGGCTGATCGGACAGGTCGCTGGCGGAGAGCGCGTATTTGCCGTGCGTGACGACTTCCGTGTAGGCGGCGTTCATCAGCGTGCCGTCGCGCAGCGCGAGTGCGAGCCTGAGCAGGTCGGGTGCTGACGACGAGCCGCCGCCGGCCCCGCCCCCGCCGCCGGTGTCGATGATCTGCCCGGGCGCTGTGGTCAGGTCGACGCGGCTGCCATCGGGCTGAGCGGGGCCGTAGGCGTGGGCGATATCGGGGCTGGATCTTTCCTGCGCGGTCGTGTAGTAGTTCGTGCTCGTCATCCCGGCGGGGCCGAAGATACGGGCCCGGACGTAGTCACCAAACGCCATCCCGGACACCTGCGCCACGATCGCGCCCAGGGTGTAGTAACCGCTGTTGCTATAGCCATACGCGGCACCGGGCGCGAACAGCAGTGGGCTCTGGCGGATGACCGCCATGGTGTCGTCGAACTCCTGCTCCGGCGTCGCCCAGGTCTTCGCCTCCTGCTGCCAGGCCGGACTGCTCTGGTAGTTGCCCATGCCAGAGGTGTGGGTGAACATCTGGTGGACGGTCACGGCACCAGCGATCTGTGCCGGGAAGCCGTCCAGGTAGGTGCCCAGGGTGGCGTAGAAATCGAGCTTCCCCATCGCCGCGAGCTGGCAGGCGGCGATGCCGGTGAAGATCTTGCCCATCGAGGCGAGGCCGAAGATCGTGTCCGGCCCGTTGGGGATGCCGAGTGCCTTGTCGGCCATCCCGTAGGACCGGGAGAGCACCGGGCGACCGCCACGGGCGACGAGGATCGTGCCGGAAAACTGATCACTGGCGGCCTGCTCCGCCACGTACTTCTCGTATGCGAGCAGCCCTCGTTGCTGCGCTGACTGATCCTGGGGCATGATCCAATCTCCGTTCTGCTCGTGCTGTCGGTTTCACATGGCCCACAGAGCGCGGGTCGGTGACATGCGGGCGGCGCGGAGCGCGGGCAGCAGCCCCGCGACAGCGCCGATCGCGAGTGCGGCTCCGATCCCGCCCCCCCAGGCGATCGCCGGTATGACCACAGCCCAGCCCCGAGCCGATGCGTAGATCGCGGTGGCAAGCGCGCCGACCGTGACGCCAGCCGCGCCCCCGGCGATAGCGAGCAGGATGGCTTCGCAGAGGAACTGGACGCGGATGTGGCCCTTGGTCGCGCCCAGCGCGCGCCGCAGCCCGATCTCGGAGCGGCGTTCCAGGACCGAGATGACCATGATGTTCGCGACGCCGATGGCCCCGACGAGCAGCGCTACCGCGCCGAGGCCGAGGAACAGGCTGTTGAGCGCGCTTTGCGCGTCCGCGCGGGCGACCAGCGCCTGCGACGGCTGGCTCACGTCGGCCTGGTCGGGTGCCTCCGGGTTCGCGGCCGCGGCCAGCAGCGCCTGGACCTGGCTGACCTGGCTGGTCTGCGCGCGCACGTAGATCGTCGAGGGATGCCCGTCGGCGCCGAGGTAAATCTCAGCGGCCGGGTAGCCGACGAGGACCGAGGTGTCGATGTCAGGGGCGAGCACGGCGGGGTTGAGTATCCCGGCGACGTAGAACCACTGGCCGCCGAGCCAGACCCGCTCTCCCGGGAACACCCGGTCGATGCCCAGCCGCTGCGCGGCGACCGCGCCAAGCACGGCGGCCGGCTCCCTCGCGGTCGCCGAGTTGAGGAAGCTGCCTTGGGCGAGGGTGTCGCCGATGGCCCCCAGCAAGCCCAGGCTGGCTGCCTGGACGGTCAGCGCGTTGGTGTCGATCGAGGGGATCAGCGGGCTGCGGAAGACGCTGACGTTGCTGACGTACGCGGTGTCCTGAACCGCGGTGACCCCTGCGACCCGCCCGACCATGGCCGGCGCCTGCACAGGCAGCTCGGCGGCCTGACCGAACAGGGTCGTGCCGTCGGTGACCGTGAGCATATTGGTGCCCAGGCGGTCGATCTCGGCCAGCAGCCCGGCCTGGGACGACGCGGACAGCCCGAGCACGGCCACGATGGCGGCCACCCCGATGGCGATGCCGAGCGCGGACAGCGCGGCCCGAAGCCTGCGGGTGCGCAGGCCGACGCTGGACTGCCGCAGCAGGTCTGCCAATGAAATTTGACGCGGAACGATGGTGGGTGCACTCACGCTCATCGGCGCTCCACTGGCTGGGGCATGCCGGCGGTGGCCGGCGGGCTCGGCGTGGCGCAGGCGGCTGGCCGGCCGGGCATGGTGTCGGCGACGACGCGCCCGTCGAGCATCTCGACGCGGCGGGGCACGCGATGCGCGATGCCGGTGTCGTGGGTGATCAGCACGATGGTGGCGCCGCGGTCGTTGAGAGCCTCGAACAGCGCCAGGATGGCCTGGCCTGTGGCCTGGTCGAGGTTGCCGGTGGGTTCGTCGGCGAGGATGATGGCCGGCTCGCCTGCCAGTGCCCGGGCGATAGCGACCCGCTGACGCTGGCCACCGGACAGCTCGGTGGGCCGCGCGCTGGCGCGCGCGTCCAGGCCGACGACGGTGAGGGCGTCCATGGCGCGCCACCGGCGTTCGTTCTGGCGAATCCCGGCGTAGAGCAGCCCGTCGGCCACATTGTCCAGAACGGTCTGGTGCTCGGCCAGGAAGAACTGCTGGAAGACGAACCCGATCCGGGTAGCCCGCAGGAACGCGACCTGGCGGTCGCCGAGGGCGGCCACATCGGTCCCGGTCACCCGCACCGTCCCGGTGGTAGGCCGGTCAAGCGTGCCCATCAGATGGAGCAGCGTGGTCTTGCCTGAACCCGAGGGGCCGACGATGGCCACGAACTCACCCGCGCCGACGCTGAAGCTCACGCCCCGCAGCGCCGCAACCGCCGGCTGCCCGGGGTAGATCTTCGTAACAGAGTCGAGCTGGACTGCGGCTGGAACGCAGCCGTTGTGGCTGGTCATATCTGCGGGACCACCACCCGCTGGCCTTGCGACAGGCCGCGGCCGCGGACCTGCACCAGGCCGGCGGCGTCGTCAAAGAGCCCGAGCGACACCGGAACCAGGTGACGGGCGCCCCTGGCGCCTGCGACCTCGACCGCGTAGCCGCCTGGCTGAGCCAGGAGAGCGTCGACCGGCACCGCGACAGCGTCGTGGACAGTGGCATTGGTGATACTGACCTGCACCGGGGCCTGGTCGAGGGTTCCAGCGGCGGCCGGGTCGCCGAGCTGGATACCGACGTTGACCGTCGCGGCACTGCTGTTCGAGCTGCCCGAGGTATCCGAGCTGGAGCTGCCTGAGTCGCCAGAGCCGCCGGAGCCGGATCCGTTACCGCTGCCCGACGGGACGCTGGCGACGGTCCCCACGGATGTCACCACGCCTGGACTGGTGCTGCCGCCCGGCAGGACAATTGAGACCTGAGCGCCAGGTGTGACCTCGGGCTGCTGGGTCGCGTCGACCTGGGCGGTGACCTGCCTGGCCGTGGAGGTGGCCTGCAGCACGACCGCTCCGGGCTGCGCGGGGGCGCCGAGCATCGCATTCACGCTGCTGACCTTGATCGCCGTAGGTGCGAACATCGCCTGGCCGAGCGGGAGGTTGCCGGTCTGGGACAGCCCAAGGCTGGACTGAAGGTTGCCCAGTGCCGCCGCTGTGGCCGCGCCGAAGTAACTGGAGCTGGGGTCGAGTACGGATCGCGCGGCGTCGCCTAGCGCTACCAGATCGCTGTTGAGCTGCAGCACGTCGGTCCCGCTCATGCCCTCCGACAGGCTGCGGTAGGCGGGGACGGAACCGTAGAGCAGGACCACCGGCGACCCGCTCACGGAGTAGGCGCTCTGCCCCTGCCGCACCACCTGTCCGACAGCCGGCAGGGCCGTGAACGTACCAGTGGCCTCACCCTGGCCACCGGACGGTGAACCGGTGCCCGACGCGGCGGCCGGGATCACGGCGGTGAAGCTGCCTGCGTAGCCCAGCGTCCCGTTCACCGTCGTCTGCGACGACAGCGCTTGCCTGGTCACCGTGGCCAGCGAGGTCGCGTCTTGACCGGACGGCGGGGCAGCTGGCGGGGACCGGAATAGCCGGGCGGCACCGGCCGTGGCACCGCCCGCGATGACGGCGAACGCGATCAGCAGCGCGAGTTTCCTGGCCCGCCGGCCGGGACGCGCTTCCCGCGCTGATGGCGAGACCGCGGCCGGTCCGGCCACGTCCTGCACCGGGGCACTCACGGCTGCTGCCCCTGCAGGTTGCCTGGCAGCTTCGACTGGCATTCCTGCCATGCCTTCTGGAACTGCTGGCTGTTCGGGTCGACCCCTGACGGCAGCCCGATCCCGCCGTTGGCTGTGGGGTCAGGGAACTGCGGCACGCCATGGGTCTGCATGCACTGGGCGAAGCTGAGCAGCGCCGCGTTGTTCGACCCTCCTCCGCTGCTGACACCACCGGGGCCCAGCAGATGCTGGCAGGCCTGGACCGCTGAATTGAAGTTCGGGTTGTTCTGGTCGGCCCCGCTGATCAGGAAATGGCCGTTCTGCGGGTCCGGGAAATCCGGCACACCATGCGAGCGCACGCACTGCGCGAACGCCACAGCGCCGCTCTGTGACTGCCCCGGCGAGGAGCTGGCTTGCCCTTGCGACCCGGGCCCGGATCCGGAACCCGGATCGCTCTGGCTGCCGCACGCCATGAGCAGGACGGCGAGAACAGCGAGTACGGCGAGCAGCGGCACCTGGCGCCAGCCCGTTGTCCTCGGCGGGCGCATCCACCCGTTCCCCGTCACTCCGGTTGGTGCTTGTTCCATGTCGTACTCCCGTCGTGCTGGCCTGTGGTCGGCTCGGACACTACGGAGCAGGCGGTTACAGGGCGGTACCGCTGTTACCACCCTGTAACCGCGGGTCGGCGACAGTAGGAGCGGGACGGTAAGGCCGGAGGAAGGTCCGATGAGGGTGCTGCTGGTGGAAGATCACGCAAAGCTGGCCACGACCCTGTGCCGTGGCCTGCGCCGGGAGGGAATGGCGGTCGATATCGCGTTCGACGGGCAGGACGCCATCGATCACCTCAACGGGACCGCCTATGACGTCGTCGTCCTGGACCGTGACCTGCCAGGAATCCACGGTGACGATGTGTGCCGCGAGATCGTCGCCGGACCCGGCAACAGCAGGGTGCTGATGCTGACAGCGGCGCGGTCGGTCAGCGACCGGGTGGCAGGCCTTGGCCTCGGCGCCGACGACTATCTGCCGAAGCCGTTCGCCTTCGCCGAGCTGGTAGCCAGAATCCAGGCACTCGCCCGCCGCGCCACACCGGCCCAGCCGCCGACCCTGGTCCACGGGGACCTGGTCCTTGACTCCGGCCGCCGGATCGCTACCCGGGGCGGCCGGGAACTAGCGCTCAGCCCAAAGGAATTCGCGGTCCTGGAGCGCCTGCTCGCAGCCCATGGTCGTGTTCTCACAGTCGGCGACCTGCTCGAGCAGGTGTGGGATGAGATGGCCGACCCGTTCACAGGCACGGTCAAGGTGACCATCAGCCGGCTGCGCGCCAAGCTCGGCGAGCCGCAGGTCATCCAGACCGTGGCCCCGGGCGGTTACCGGATCTGATGGGCACCCAGCCGGCTGGACCGCTTCCCCGGGTGGCCGCCGCGCTGCGGCTGCGGCGGTGCACCCTTCGGTTCCGCCTGACCGCCCTGTACAGCCTGCTCTTCCTTGCCGCAGGCGCCGGGCTGCTCGGCGTCACCTACGTCCTGATGGACAGCACCCCCACCACGCTGGTGTCACAGGGCAGGGGCGGAACGATGATCGCTGCCACGGGCCCGTCGGATGGGCGGCACACCGCGCGGCTGAGCAGAGGCACCCCCACCGCCGCGCAAAGGCAGCTCGTCCGCCAGCTCAGCCACGAGAATGCTGCCCAGCACGCGCGTGATCTTCATCATCTCCTCGCCAATTCAGGCATCGCGCTTGCCATCATGACGGTCCTGGCCATCGCGCTGGGCTGGCTCACCGCAGGACGCGTGCTGCGACCGCTGCGGGCCATGCAGACCGCGACCCAGCAGATAACCGAGCGCAATCTCAACGAACGGCTCGACCTGCCCGGACCCAGCGACGAAGTCAAGGATCTGGCCGACACCATCGACGGCCTGCTGGCCCGCCTCGAGACAGCTTTCGAGGCGCAGCGCCGGTTCGTCGCCAGCGCCTCGCACGAGCTCCGGACGCCGCTCACGCTCAGCCGGGCACTGCTGGAGGTGGCTCTCGCCGACCCTGCCGCTGGTGTGGACGATCTCCGTGTCACGTGCGAGGAACTGCTGGCAGCGGGCGAACAGCAGGAAAGGCTCGTCGACGCCCTGCTGACCCTCGCCACCAGCGAGCGGGGCCTTGACCGGCGGGAGCGGTTCGACCTGGCCGAAACGGCCAGGCGAGCGCTTGCGCCGCACTGCGAGCAGGCCGGACGCCAGGGGCTGCACCTGGACGTCTCAGCCGGCCGCGCCGTCGTTCGTGGCCACCCGGACCTGGCCGAACGGATGGCGGCAAACCTGATCGACAACGCGATCAGGTACAACGCGCCGGGCGGATGCGTGGTGGTGTGCACAGCGAACAGGGGCGACCATGCGGTCCTGACCGTCGCCAACACCGGCCCGCACGTGCCCGCCGGCCAGGCCAGCCAGCTACTCCAGCCCTTTGCCCGGCTCATCGCCGACCGTACCCGTCACCCCGACGGCCACGGGCTCGGCCTGTCGATCGTCCGCGCCATCGCCACGGCCCACGACGCCCGCCTCGACGTGCGGCCACGCCCTGGCGGCGGACTCACGGTCACGGTGCACTTCCCGCCCGCGTGATCGACCGAACGCATGAACTGCGAAGCGGCGATACGGCGACCTCGCTGCCATGTGTGGCGAGCCTGGCTCTGCCTCGGTACGCGCCATGACCTGACGATTGCGATATCAAGCTTGCTGCGAGCACAGGCTAACCAGACGGACCGGTTTCCGGCCATGCGTGATGGGACCGAGCCCACGCGCCAGCGCACGCCCGACGTCAGGTTGCGGCCGGGCCCAGGGCGGCGAGCAGCACTATGAGCATCGTGGACGCCGCGAGCACCCCGTGACCGGCTATGACGATCGCCGCTAGCCACGTCCTGGACGTCCCGGCACTGGGTCCCCCGCCCTGGGAAGAAGCTCGGCCGCGGCGGGCGCCAGGGCCACGCAGCCCGAGGGTCACGACGGCCAGGCCGCGATCACCCGCCGATTGCTGTCGGCTCGACGACGGCGACGTTGCGGCCAGGCTCGCTGGACTGCCGACAACCAGCAGTGCCCAGGGCAGCACGCCGCCGCCCTCCCCCGCACGTGAATCGGCCAGCAACGTGGTCGACGCTGCCACGATCATGCCGTCGACCGAGAACGGCGTTAGCGCAGCCACCCAGGCAGGCTGGCCATGCAGCTCGACCAGCATGTGCATATGCAGGCAGGAGACTGTCGCCGCGATCAGCGGCAGCAAGGTTACGCAACCAGTCGTTGTCCGCCGGATCCACCGGTCCGCTGAACCCGTCGTGACCGGCTCCCAGGTGCGAATTCACCAGTCAGGACGTATTGGCTTTTGGGTGCGCATACCCATCGGAGACGTCATGATCATGAGCTGAGGGAACAAATGAGGTCGTTCTGGCTCATCGTCAACACGCTGTCCTGCCGATGAGCGGGCACGCCGCTCTGCCCGCCCGCCGAGAAATCCCGTTGCGAGTGGCCGGCGTCGGATGTCTGATTGATCGGCCACCAGTCACGGGAGGGAACATAACGGGCGCGTCGCTGCCCACCCCCACGCTGCCGCCGAGAACTTCCCCCTGCTGAGGGTCCTCGATCGTGTAAAGGAACAGACCGTCATGGGAGCCCCGAACGCCCGCATTGACTCTTATGGCCATCCCGGCGCCGCGTCCATGCTGGAAGTCGATGGACGGGCACCCGCAGCCGCACGTGCCGACGACGACCACTCCCGCCGCCTGGCGCCGCAGGGTTTCGACGTCCTCAAAGTCAACGGCCAGCAGCGCCTCAAGCACCGCTCGCTCACGCTGAGTCAGCGGCCTTGTATCCACGCCAATGATCGTCCCATCAGCGACGGCGTTCGGCATGCGCTATTGCCACTGTCGGAACGGTGCCCGCAGGCGCTAACGGCCGACCTCGAGCAGGGACTCGTCCGTCCACACGTCTTCGTGACCGGGGGCGATCAAGAAACGGGAACCCGGAGGAAGGGCCAGGTAAGCCCCGACCTCGGGAAGCCTTTCCGCAAGATGGCTCGCGTGCAACGGCACGAAGAAGTCGGGTGCGCTGGACAGCTCGCCAGACCATACGTACCAGCCCGACGTACCACCCTCCGGAGGGTGCCTCAGGCCATGTACTGGCCAGCTCCAGCCCACCACGAGCAGTGATCGAGACACTCCCACGATCATGTCATGCTCAGCCGCCGCGCTCACCGGCACAGGGTGCCATACAACATCGGCTATTGCCGCGTGCAGTCGGGACTCGGACTGGTGTCGAAGTGCCGATCCCTGCCCAGCTGAGAGCATGATGGCCATGGCATCTGCGATCGAAGCCATCATCCTGACTGGCTCCAGCCCGGTGCCGGCCGTTGCTGGCGGCACGTTCGTGCAGCTTCCCGGCGGGCTGACAATGCTGCCAGTCACCCGCGAGGTTGCCCGACCGCTTGATCGTGCCGCCGTCGGCGATGACGGCATCCCGGTCGGCTGGGCACTGCGCCCGCCCGTTGCCGCCCTGGCGCGGACCATGTCAGCGGGCCGCACAGCCTTGTACCTGATTAGCGAGACCTTTGGCGGGCCGGGCGTCAAGGAGGCCATCGCCTGGACCGACGGCGAGCTGCTGTATGGCCCGTCGGGTACCTGCGAGACTGACGCGGACTTGCAGCCCGGCTACCACGTTGCCCGCGGTCGTGATGATGCGGTGAACGCCGACCTGCGGGCGATCGGAGTGCAGGTCGGCGGTGAGCTAGACGAGCGCGCGGCCGTGGGACTGGACCGGCACCGGATGACTCAGGACTGGCTGCGGAGTAAGCCAACCTGACCGCGCTCACGCACGGCGCGGTCAACCAGATCCGCACATGCTGCACCCGGCTCGCGGCGCTGCGTCCGGCGGCCAACCTGGTCCGGCCACCCGCCCGCTTGCACGATGTGACGATGGCGCGCTGCCTGTGACTGGCCACCGTGCCCGGCTGCGCGCTCTACGATCTGTGGCATGGACATCGGCGATGAGAAGTACGTCGCTACGACGACATTCCGCAAGTCAGGCACGGCAGTGCCGACCGCGACCTGGATCGTGCCGCTTGAGGCCGGCCGGGTCGGCTTCTTGACTTCGTCCGCATCGGGCAAGTACAAACGACTGCGGAACAATCAACGCGTTACCCTGCAGCCGTCCGACATTCGGGGCAAAGTAAAAGTCGGTAGCACGCCCGTCGAGGGCACAGTTCAGCTGGTCACCTCAGGGCCAGATTTCGACGCGGTGCAGAGCAAGGTGCGCGGGAAGTACGGCCTCATGGTGAGCATCTCGAAATTCTTCAATACGCTCGGCCACCTCGGCAGAGGCCCGTTTCCCTATGCAGATGTCGGCGTCATCGTGACGTTTCTCGGCGGGAACTAAGCGCGCCGCAGCGCCCGCGATCGTCCAATCGCGGCTACCTGGCGATTGCGGGGCGCAGCGACGCAAGCCCGTCCCAGGTTCGTGCCTTCCAGGGAACGCCGCAACCCCGCTGACGACACGGTAGATCACCTCGAAGCGAGCAAAGCGCTGCCACATAGCGGCGAGACACCGGGCGCCACCCATCGATGTCTGGACCATCGACTCGGACTGAGACCGGATCTCGATATCCGCTTTTGCCGCCCTACGCGCATCGGTCTTGGCGCTATCCAGCCGTATTATCGAGTTGGCCTATCGCGCATATAACGCCTGCTGTCTTCGGGCACGCCCACACTGCCCGGCCCCCCTGCTCGACTGCGGTCAGCGGATGGGAGTGCGGATGCTGCGGGCACTGTGGCCAGTTCGTTGGACGTGCGATACTGCAAAGCTCCTCAACGACCCACTCCTGGACCTGGTCGGCGACCGATGCAATCCGTTCCGCGAGCGCATCGGCGGGTCGCGCGGATATGCCCTGACCTGAGCCGTCGGCGCTGTACAGCATCGCTGTGACCTGCTCCGCGGTTGCGGACCATGGCTCGTCCCGAACGTCGGGGAGCACCGAAGCCGACCTTTCCAGGTCAGATAGGACAGGCGCGAGCGCTTCCTCCAGGGTGGTGTCCAACCAATCCTCCCTCCCCGTCCGGCCCTCCACCCATCACCCCGAATCCCGGGGCAACGTCAACGTTCAAGCCGACTAGCCCAGCCGCGTGCGTCCAGTGCCTCAAAGTCAGCGTCTGGGCCAGGCACAGACTCTAACCTGGATCTTTCGTGATCTTGGCTCGGTGGCCTGAAGCGGCGGCTCGGCTGGATACCGAGCGCGTCATAGAGCAGCTGGTAGGGGCTGGCTGAGCGGGTGTGCTCTGCGACAAGCAGCAGGATGCACCGGTCCGGCGCTTCGAAGGTGGTCAGCAGCCGCCATGCGCCATACAGATCCAGTCTGCAAATGGCCGAAAGCTGCTCACCCGCCAGCCGCACACCAGCAGCTGCGCATCCGCGCCGACGTATGTCGTCAACAGCTAATATCAGCGAAGCCTTGGCTTTGCCCCTCATGGAAGCGATCTGCTCGCGGGCGAGCTGGGCCGGCACAGTCGCGACCGTCAGTTTTCCTCCTCTGCGGCCCCGTCACCGAGCTGGCGGCGTGCCCAGCTGAGATCTTCTTCTGAGGGCGCATACTCATCGCCGAGTTCTCCCGCGCGCAGTTGGCACAGCGCCTCGGCGAGCTTGCCATCTGCGTAGTCACTGGCGTCCTGGGCAGACCACCATACGTAATCGCGAAGCTCGCGGCTCTTGCCCAGCCGCCGCAGTTCCTCAAGCAGGACTTGCAGACGGACCAGACTGTCGATGGTGACCTCGTGACGCCGCCGCTTTGCCGAAGCTGGGATAAGGACGCCCGCCTGCAGCCACGACTCGACTGTTGTCCGGGAGACCCCGAGCAGGCGGGCGGCCACCGCAACCGACACGCTGGGCAGGTCATGCCGCCGGTGAGCAAGCAAAACCTCAGCCGCCTCCCTTACCTGTTCCCCATCAAGCCTCCCCGCGGCCATGTCCTGCAAGAGAGCAACATCGGTGACGACATGCTCGGCATGGTCATACTCGCTCGCGACGGACATCTCCCACCTCCCCTGCGCTGAACAAAATCATACTAAATTTGTTCAGCGGATCAGTACGCTGCGGACACCTTCCGCCTGCCGAGTCACCGATCCTGGGGCTCACCTGCAGTCCGGGGCTTTGCTGACCGCCGCCCGCCAGTCATCGTCACCTGCGGCTTTCGCGCTCGCAGCGATACTCACGCCGCCTGGCTTACGGATCTTTGAGGCCGCCGGCGCATAGATTGCCGCGCTTGGCGAGCAGCACGGTCACCAGGTGCTGCGGAGCCTTGAATCATCATCAGAAGATCTATCTGGGTAACACGGAGTGCCGGCTGACCCTTTATAGAGGCGGCAAAAGTCAGCCACAAGACCACCAGGCCATAGATCCTCAGCACGCCGCCACGGCCAATCCTAAGCGACCAGAGCAAACAGACAATTCCAGGTCAGCGGCACGAAGCTGGCTTCCGCGCCCGGAATGTGCTGCCTGGGCCCGCAGCTCGTACACGCCCGGAAGTGCCGGCCCTAACGTCCGCGCCAGCGGTCGAGCGGGTACCGCCCCTGTACTTTCCTGCTGTACTCGCGACTCGAACGTTCGAATTATTCTTCTGACCTGTGGAGCTAAGGGGACTCGAATCCCTGACCCCCTGTTTGCAAAATGCGACAAAGGCCGCATACCGACCTAGCCGATTCGCAAAAGGCCAGGTCAGAGGCTCCTCTTCAATTCGGTTGGGAGTGCTTTGGAACGGGTCATCCGCAAGATGACCTCCCAAATTCCTCCCAGTTGATCAAGGAGGAGCAGCATGTCCGAGGACCAGTCCCGCCAGCTCGAACAAGGCAACGACGACTGCTTTCAGCCGCCGGACTTGCGCCCACTACGGGCGCTCGCCGAACGGGAGGAACTGGCCGAGGCTCGTGCCTGCCTGGCTAACGGTATGGGCAATCCCCGGCCTGCGGACGGCCGATACGCGCCGCTGGCACGCGATGTGGCCGAAGCGCTGACCGAGGCCGGACTTACCTTGCACAACTGCGCGCCGCATCATCCGCGGTACCGGCTGGGCGGAGTGTGCCTGCTCCCAGTCCCAAGCCACCACAACCCCGACGGCCAGGGCGGCATCGCCGTGTCATGGACCACCCATAACCTGCTCGCCCTGGACTGGGATCGCGGCCGCGAACACCAGGACACCCAGCAGGCCATGAACCGCGCGCTCGCCAGCGTGCTCAAGGCGCTCGGCTACCAGGTGCGGCCGTTCGGAACGGGCGGCGCTTCCCTGGTCACCGGGCCGCGCCCTTCCAGCCCGCCGACAGCTCCCCGGACCCGGACATCAAGGGGACGGCGGTGAGCGCCGCCGACCGGGCTATCCGGATCTCGACCGCAGTCGCAGTCCTCGGCGTGGCGGGCATCGCCGCGTACGTGTCGTACTGGCATGCCTACGAGGTCGTCCGCGCCCACGGCGAAAGCGGCGTGACCGCGCGGCTGGAACCGGCCACGATCGACGGGCTGGTGTACGCATCCTCGATGGTGGTCTTGTACGCGGCCCGGCACCAACTCGCCGTACCGGCGCTGGCCCGGTGGCTCCTGGCCATGGGCATCGTGGCGACCCTGGCGGCGAACGTGGCCCACGGCTGGCCCAACGGCCCGATCGGCGCCGCAGTGGCGGCCTGGCCCGCGGCCAGCCTGGTCGGCAGCTATGAGCTACTGCTCTGGCTCGTCCGGACCGCCGCTGCTGGCGTTGCGGCCCGCGAACCAGCCGCGAACCAGCAAGGCGAGCCAGCGGACCACCTAGTCCACGAACTGCGGCTTGTGCCGATGCCGGACGCGGTTGGCCCGGAGCATGACGGCGCACGGGGTAATCACGCCATGCCGGGCGGCCACAACGACCGCTGCGTCGCACCAGCCGGAGCCGCGGACCGGACCAGCGGACCAGGCTGGGCCAGACCGGACCAGGCGTACCGGTCCGCGAACCAGGAAACGACCGACTGGCCCATTGCGGGCGTAGCCGCCAGCGCTGGCGAGAACATCGATGCGGCAGCAGTGGCCGCCTACCGGGCCAGTCTCGGCACCGGCAGGCCGCTATCCGAGCGCAAGCTCGCGGCAATGTTCGGCAAGACCTCCCGCCGCTGGGCCCGCCACCGCATAGCCGAGGCTCGCCAGGACCTCGTGTCTGCCATGGAGGACAGCCGGTAGGCCGCTGTCTCATCTGACTGCTTGCCCACTGCGGACGATTCGGGCGGTTGTTCGCCCGTCACTCCTCGTGGACACGCGACGACACCGGCTTATTTGTCATAGATAGCAAGGACGTTCAGGGCGGGCTGCGACTTGAGGCTGCCAACGATCCTGAGTCCGTACCGCTGTCCACGCCGGATGAGGTTGTAGGCAAATACGCCGGTGTCGTAGTCGCCGCGGGCAACCACGTGAAGGTGAAGCGTCTCACCGGTGTCGAGTGTTGTGCGGTAGTCGATCCAGCGGGCAGGCCTCCGTCACCTATGACGTCCTCGATGACCTTAACCGCCTTATCGGCGTTCCAGTGGTCAGCGAACCAGTTCCAGTAAGCGTCGCGTTGGAGCCTGCGCATATCCGTGGAAGTGCTCTCCGGGTAGCCCACAGGTAGCGTGCCACCATCGCGCTTCAGTTTCTCAACCAGCGGGCCGAAGAACGTGACTACTCGCCCATCGTTGAGCTCGGCAGCTTGGGGCAGGAACTTGGTACCGGGACCGGCATCGACGAACGCGATCATCCGCGGGCTCGCGGCAATGGCACCTGAACTGGGAAGCGGGTGCTTCTGGTCTACCAGGCAGATACGGGTTGGCTGGTTTACCAGGTAGTGCAATGACAGTTCCACCAGTTGCCGGGCGGCGCTCTCGACCGGCTGCAAGATGATGTTGCTGCCCTCCTGCCGGCCGCTTGTGGTCACCCTCCCGGCGTCCACGTCAGCATCGAGCTTCAGCCAGGGAAATAACGCAGGCAGCCCAACGCCTAGCCGGGCGCTGGCTGATTTCTCCAGCTGCCCAGTCCGGCCCTCCGAGATCTGCAGCTCGACGGTCCGGAACGCTGGTCCGACGACAGCGTCGTAGAAGGCACTGATCTGCTGACTGTCGATGAAGATAGGCGAGTCGGCAAGCCACGAGAGATCCGGCATGCTGTCCCTGGCCGACACGTCAATGGCTCCCTGCGTCGTCGAGTCGGCCATCAAGCTACCGGACCGAGTCAGGGACAGCCAGGAGGGAGACGGCTAGCCTTCGCGGTTCCAAGCGCGCTGGTCGGGATCCCAGGTTGCCAGGCCCGTGACAGAGCCGGTGATGACCGGGTTTGCTAAGGCCTTCAGAGACTCGAGAGCGTGGCCGAAGTCTTCGGGGAGCGTTTCGGTGAGCTGGAGCTTGCGCCGCCATGATGCCCACCTTGGCTGGCCGATCTCGGCATATCCGTCGAGCGCATCATCGAGGCTGGCCAGTTCGACCTGCCGATGGTCTGCGACAGCCTGGAGAGCTTGCCGCACTTCTGCCGCCCTGAAGGAGCAGCGGCCGGTCAGCACGAAGATGTCGCCGAAGTCTCGCCACCGGGTGCTCGCCGAGCCGCGCTCCAGCGAAGTAACGATCTTCTCGGCGAGGACCATCTCCATCGGGTAGCCACGCAGCTGGATCGGTTCTTGCCCGAGCAGGCGGGGCAAGGAGATCTCAGCCGGTTCCGGCCAGATCGGGTCACCGATGCTGACATCGACATGAAAAGGTTCCCGCGCGCTCGCCAGCCGCGAGACCAGCCGGACCCGTACGCCGCTGTACTTGTCCTCTTCCCGGATTGCCTCAGCGGTCACGTTGCTCAGGTCGAACGTAAGGCCATCATCCAGTTCGGCTGGCAGCGCCGTGCCGGCTACGTCGGCGACGAACTGCCTGATGCCCTCCGCCTCGTTCGCGGTCTGCAGCGCGGCGCCGTCGATGTCGGCCGTCGGCCGTCGAAGCCCGTACGCGGCGAGCAGCACCCCGCCTTTCAGCACGAACCTGTTTCTGAGTCGTGACTGAGCCAGCCGAAGCAGGAACCCTTCGAGGGCGTACAGCCTCAGGTACTCAGCGGTCGTGCGCCCTTCGGCCCTGGCCTGCCTCTGCAATGCCAGGAAAGCTCGCCCGCTGACAGTGTCTTTGGTGGGCCTGGCGATATCGTCCTCATCTCATCGTGTCGGCCGCTTAGCCGCAGAAGACTTCTGTCGCGATGGCGCTCCTGTCAGAGCAGCACCTGCAGTGCGTGAAGCAAAGATGGCCTCGCCGTCGGAAAGAACCGGGTGAGCCGCATCAGATCAGCTGGCGTGCCCCCCTGGCGCAGCCAGCGCCGCAATGCCTCGTTGGCGACCTCTGGCCCCACAGCACGTCGCAGCCGGAACGCGTCGACAATACTGCGAGGTGCGTCGTATAGGCCGAGCATGTACGTATCGTCCAGTTGCATCCTGCCCCGCCCCACCTCGAATGTGGCGGGGTCGAACTTATGCCAGTGCACCGGCGCAGACACGACGGGCGTCCCACGCACCGCGGGGTATCGCAATGTCATGGGCGGCGGGGATGATGTCCGTCAGTTCATGCCAGGCCAGCGCCGACAGCAGGCACAGCGTCGGCTGGCGGGCCTTCGCCGCGATCTCGATCAAGTCGTAGTCAGCCGGCTCCTCGTCAGTTCGCCGGTACAGGCCGTGCCCGATTCGCTCAACCGCGCCCGTAGCCTGCAGGCGCTGAAGCCTGCGCCGCGACAGACCGTGGCCTGCCGCCTCCGCGAACGTGAACGTCGCTGGTATTTCAGGCTCCGCGATAGCGACCACCTCCTCCGCTGTACCGAATCCTATCCAAGCATAGCTGCGCTGGGTAGGATTAAGTACAAAGGGTCACCCGACGCCTTCCGCCTAAGCCGCTCCCGTCGGCGAGGCTGGATTTCCTGCTCTCGTGGTAGCCCGCCATACCTCAGGATGCCTTGAAGACCTCGTCGAGGTGCCACTCCAGGAACTCGCGGTTCGGCTGGTCAGCCCGGCGCGCTGGTAGCTCGATGACCTGGCCTGCCTTGGCGTAGAAATGCTCGCCGTTGCCGAACTCCTCACGCAGCCGCGGGCTCACCACGAGCCCGTACCTGGGGTCCACGCCCAGATAGCCACGGTCGAACATGGTGTGCACATCCGACCGGAGCAGCAGGCCGTTGTCGAGCCGGTGCTCAC
Organism: uncultured Actinomycetota bacterium; assembly: GCA_963815375.1. Taxonomy (GTDB): domain Bacteria; phylum Actinomycetota; class Actinomycetes; order Streptosporangiales; family Streptosporangiaceae; genus JASHPR01. Next base: position 2,647,392 of record CAWFGX010000001.1, read on the forward strand.
CGCCCTCGGTCACCGGGCGGACATGCGCGGCCTGCAGCACGGGCGGAATGTGCGTGCCGGTGACCGCGCACTGCCGCCGACACGGCATGGGGTCCGGAAGGCCTCGGCACGCTGGACGGATGCAGCCGCCTGCCGCACGAGCCTGGATCAGGGCAAGCCACTATCGGAACGCAAGCTCGCGGTCATATTCGACAAGACCTCCCGCCGCTAGGCCCGTCACCGCGTGGCCGAGGCTGCCGCGAGTGTCACGTCGGCCATGGCCGCCAGCACGGGCTCGGGTTGACAGTGCCTCTGCGTGGCTGGTCGTCCGAGCGGTCCGGACAGCGCTACGCTGCCGGAGTTCACACGGGACCGACGATGGGCGTGGTACCGAAGAAATGCGGGAGATCGAAGTCAAGTACCGGGTCTGTGACATGTCCGCGCTAGAACGTGCACTGACCCAACGTGGAGCGGTGTTATCGCAGCCAGGACGCCAGGACGATCAGGCGTACGCCCCGCGAGGCTGGGCCTACGGACAGCCCAAGACCGGGATCGCGTTCGCCCGGCTACGCAGCGAGGATGGCCGCTGCCTGTTCACAGTGAAGACGCCGCTGGACAACGAGATGGCGTGCGCCGAGCACGAAACCGCCGTGGCCGACCGAGCCCAGATGCACCAGGCGGTCCTCGCCATGGGGTTCGTGCCGACCGTCCGGATCGTGAAAACCCGCAGAACAGCCACGCTGGGCGACGTCGCGCTATGCGTGGACAACGTCGAGCATGCAGGATCGTTCTTCGAGGTGAAGAAGGTCCTAATGGCCGCTGATCACCCAACGGCCATCCAAGACCAGCTGGATGCCTTCGCGCGCTCGCTGGGCGTAGCGCTGGAACGGGTGACCGACACCTACGACAGCCTCGTCCGCGGCGCGCTCGCTGGCTAGATGGCGAGCCGCGGGGAACAGTACAAGGCCGACGATCCATAGCAACTAGGCATTTCAGCCCTCTTGCGCCTGGACTTCGCGAGCAATCCAGACCTTTCCCTCGGCGGCGACTCCCTCAAGGACGCGGAGGGTGTTCCGGAGCCCCGTCGCGTCCTGGGTCGCTTTGGATTGCGCTTCGTTGTCTTCGTCGGGCAACCATAGGGTGCTGGGATCGGCTACACGGAAGCTGATCGGCTGTCCGCTGACCAGATACAGGTCGAACGTCTGCCGGTAGTCGTTCGCCACAGCGACCTGGACGGAAGCGACCGCCTCGTAGCGGTAGCTTTTCCGTTCCCGCTGCTGGGACTCGCCATCGTCGGTATTGAGGTCGAAGGCCATCTGCCGTATCCCGTCCTCGGTCAGCAAGAAGACCAGAATCTTGTATCGGGTGTATCGCCACGGGCCGTTTTTGACCCGGGCACGTTTGTAGGATGCAGCGGGCGTCTCCAGGAACGCGTGCGAGATCAGATCGCTTCTGGTGATGTCGTAGTGGCGGCTCGCCCAGTCGAGCAGGATCTTTTTGTCACAGTCCAGCCACATGGCCATCTCCTGGTCGCTTGGCTTGGCCGAGAGCTTGTCCTGCCACTGCGCAAAGGCAGCCTCCCGCCGCGCGAGTTTGTATCGGCTCTCCTCCGCGTCGGCGGCGGCGCGCCTTCGCTCCAGGATGATGTTCAGCCAGCTGCGCCCGGCGAGGTAACCAAACATCACCGCCGCGATAAGGGCGACGGTGCCGGCAACTGGATCGTCTCGTACTACGGCGCTGATGACGAGGAGGCTGCCAAGTGCCAGGACGCCGACACCAGTAACGAGGATTCTCGTGGCAGCAGGTCGGATGCTGTACTGGTCGCTGGAGGCGAAGAGTGTTCCGTTGCGCCATTTGCGCTCTACCTCGGTGACCTCGTGCCGGATCAGCCAGCGCAGCTCCTCGGCCTTGGTACGTGACTCTCGGTATATCTCGACAATCTCGTCTCGAAAGTGTCTGCGGACTCCGGCGGTGGCTGCAAGCCATTCCGGCCGATCCGTTCCGTGCGGCACCCATGTCTGGAAGTAATGCTCAAACATATGGTCTACTCCGCTGGCAAAACCGCGTGCCGGTGCCGCTGCCCTCGGTGCCGGGATGCTCAAGCGCGCATAATGTGCCTGTCGCTGCATCTTCCAGCTTCTGTCCAGCCATCTGGGCCAGCTGATGTAGCCTCCAGCGCAGACGGCAAGGTAACCGATGAGCCCCCAGACGCTGCCGTGAATCAGCTGGTCCCAGCCGATATAGCCGAGTGCGATGAGCAATACGGCAGCCGCGGCGAAGGCAGCGGCGCGTGCACTTAGGGTCGTCGTCTCGGGTACTGGAGGGAGAACCCGCGGGTGAGCGGGCGCTGGCTCGAAGAACATCCAGACGCGGCTTTCCCTGTCTCCGGCGGTCCTGTTCGACTTCGCGGTGCGGAGTTCGCGCTTCCACATCTCGTTCGCCAGTGGTCCCTTGAGGAACGCGTCGAGGTGCCGGAGTATCGGCTGTCGCTGGCATGAGCCAAGACGGTCGAATTCCGTGATGATGGGCCAGGGATCAGCCCTGGGTGCCCGGAGTGAGTCGACCAGCCTCAGAACGACCTGGACGCCCTGTGCCCATGGATCGTTCCTGCTGACGACTGGATGCCGCCTGAGCGCGTCTAGCCTGGAGTTGTCCTCTGCGGAAAGCTGGCGCGATGTCCGTCCGCTTATCAGCGCTAGCAGCAGTAGAAACGGACCTCGCTCGTGTCGTGACCGTCCGCTATGGCCTCCTCGATGAGGTCAAGGGCCTTCGACGGCACTCCGCCGTTGAGGTAGTTGACGGCGACGTCGTACCTTTCCTTGGCAGTGGCGCCCGGCCGGATCACATACACGCTGACGTCGCCGTGGATCGTCTCCGCCTGGACACCGACGGTGGCCGAGTCCGCCGCGAGGTTCGTCACTGTTGTCATGTGATGGCCTTCACGGCCGAAATGATCGCCGCCAGCCTCGCGGCCAGTTCGGACACGTCTCTGATCAGCCCATACAGCCGTTTAAGCGCTACCACGAGCCGTCTTCCTTGTCCGTCCGTGGCGGCCTCGGTTGCCACCTCGAGCTCTGCTTCAGCCGCCACGCGGACGTCCGCATCGAGCTGCCCTGCCTCGTAGGCCCGGGCGAGCTGGGCGCGCAATTCCGCGAGTTGCGCAAGCACGTCACCGTGCGGCACGTCGTCGGATCCGATGCGTAGGCCACCGAAGATCTGCCCGGCCTGAACTCCGACCCTTGCATGCCCGGTGGCGAGATTGGTCGCGTCGCCGGCGGCAGGCTGGTCGGCGCTCATTCCGCGCTGCTGCTCTGGAACTGGGCCGCTGCCCAGTTCTGCCGCCAGCGCGAGCGCGAACGCAGCTGCTCCAGCAACTGCTCTCGGCTGCCATCCGGCGTGGTCGGAGGCGGTCTTGGTGCCGTCGGCGCGGTCGCTGATGCCACGCACGACCGCGACCGGGAGCGAGTCGTTCAGGTGACCGGCCTGGGCGACACCGGCGGTTCCATCTCGATGGCGAGCGCGTCGTTGTAGTGCTGACGAATCCAGCGCGCTTCGGCCGAGATCGCCGAATCCTGGACTACCTCGCCGGCGGCGATCGGCCCGAAATGCACATCGGGAAGTCCGCGGGCAACGGGCAACCGCTGGGTCCATCGGCCGTCGCGGACGACATGCCGCGCGGCCTGGTCAGCCTTGTGTGATATCTCCCAGGCGCGAGGGCGGGCCTTGGCGCCGTCATCCTCGCTGGTAGCGCCGTGATAGGCGTAGACGTGTGTCGCGATCACTACGTCACCGAGCGCCACATGCGCCTGTAGCGCCCCGGCCACCCCCGCGAAGATCACCGCCACCGGGGAGAACTCCGTGATCGCGCGCTCGGTTAACACCGCCGCGGGATGGTTCCCCTTGCCGGTCAGCGCTAATGCCATCCGGCAGCCCTGATCGCCCAGGCGGCCGACTTCGAACCGGGTGCCGGCCGGATGAGGCCGGGCCGTGAACATCGAGACAGCCTGGCGCGCACTTCGTCGTATTCCAGGCTCAGCGCGGTGAGGATGACCACGTGGTTCGAGTTCATTGCCCTGCTCCCTTTTCGTGTTCCGGACCTGTGTGTCGCTGGCTGTTGGAGCGGAGCATCGGTGGGTGCAGCACCGTCCCGGGCCCGGCCCGGAACAGCCGTGCGGGACGCCCGGTTTCCGCTTTCCTGTTAGGGCCGATCGCGACCACGAAGTCCCGGGTGCCCTGGATCTTCCTGTAGAAGTTCCGTGGGTCGAGGCAGACGCCCCAGACCGCTTCGTAGACCTGCTTGAGCTCGGCAAGCGTGAAGGTCGGCCCGCAGAACACGGTCGCGAGCGCGGAGTATTCGAGCTTCGACCTTGCCCTCTCTACGCCATCGGCCACGATGCGCTGGTGGTCGAACGCCAGCCGGACACGACCGGACAGCACGTCGTTAACTGGCATCCAGCACGCTCCGGCTGCGTCCGTACCCGCGACGGGCTCCGGCAGCCGCGGCGAAATCGCCAGGTAGGCAACGGACACGACGCGACCGCGCGGATCCCGGCCAGGCGCGCCATACACGCCGATCTGCTCCAGATGCAGGTCGCCCGCGTCAAGGTCAGCCTCTTCCGCGAGCTCGCGGCGAGCCGCCGCCTCGATACCCTCTGCTGCATCGCGGAGAAAACCGCCAGGCAGTGCCATGCTGCCCAGGTACGGATCGACGCCTCGCTCGATGAGCAGCACATTCAGGCTTGCCCGCCGCAACGTCAAGATCACCAAGTCGACGGCGAGTAGTACGTTCGGCGGCACCCATTTGTCGTCGTCGGCCACGGATTGAACGTAAGTTTTTGTCAGCCTGACAGTAACTATCCTGGGCGCCACCTTTCGGTGACGTCCTGAAGCCGTCGCGTTGGTTCGATGCCGCTGGGTTGGGCCGTTCGCTGTGATGCTGCTCTGTCGTCGTCCGTGCCCGGACTCTGTCGTAAGTCACGGCTACCATGCTCGTGACATGGGGATACAGATGCTCCCAAAGGAGCCGCCAAGCCCTCCCGTTACTGGTGAGGCGGCTCTGATCAGGCTGCTTGGCGAAGGCGTGACATGGGGTGATAGCGCTGAGTGGCTGCAGGTGCTGCCGGAGGCGTCGGTCGATTTGTGGTTCACCAGCCCGCCGTATGCGGACGCCCGAGCCTACAGCCGGATCCACCCGGACCATTATGTGGAGTGGTTTCTGCCGTTCAGCAAGTACATGCTGGCGGCAACGACGGACACTGGATGGCTGGTGGTCAACATCAAGAACCGGGTGGCCAGCAGCGGGGCGCTGCGGGGCCAGCGGCACCCATATGTGTACCAACTGGTGCTCGCGCTGCAGGAGCAGGGCTGGCGGTGGCTGGAGACCTACATCTGGTCCAAGCCCAACGCGGTCCCCGGGCGGTTCGGCCCCCGGACCAAGGACAGTTTTGAGTACGTGTACGCGTTCGCGAAGGACAAACCTTACTTTGACCTGGACGCTGTGCGCGTGCCGTACAAGACGGCGCTGGATGAGATCGAGCGGCGCAAGCTGGACCGACTGGGCCGCCGGAACACGGAGGCGGGCTTCGGGCGCGACCGCACCAAGACCTACCTTCATGGTGGCGCCGACCCAGGCAATGTGGTCTCTGTCCCGCAGACCTACAACCAGCACCGCGGAGCCGGCGGGCACACCGCAGCAATGCCTGAGGGCCTAGCCGAGTTCTTCATCAAGGCGTGCTCGCCGTCTGGCAGGGTGGTGATTGACCCCTTCGCTGGCTCGGGCACGACATCGGTGGTGGCCCGCCGTCTCGGGCGCCGCGCTGGCGGCCTGGAAATCCACGAAACGTTCGTCTCGGCCGCCCATGAGCGTCTCCTGCGTGGCGAGCCAGACGACACGCCGGTCCTGATCGAGCTGGCTCGCTGACGGCTCCCCGGATACCCCAGATGTCAGCGATGGAAGACACTGTTGAGCGGATCGTGAGCGCGCAGACCTGGGATCAGCGGGTTGCCCGGCTGCGGCAGATCCCTGCCCGGCATGGCACCGACGAGCACCCCGAGATCTACGCGCAGGTCGCGCGGCAGCTATACGTGAGGCATTTGGCACCTGACTATGCCTATGTTCCAGTCCAGGACTTCTACGAGCTTCCGCATTTCGAGGACGCCTACGCCAAAGCGGAGCAGGCCACGGGCGGCTTCACCAGGGTGATGGTCACCGACCTTGCAATTGCGATCCAGGCTGAGCCGATCGTGCTCCTGCCGCTGCGCGTGATCACCGGCCTGCTGCGGAACGAGTTTGCCGGCGCCACCGCGATCGTCGCGGGAACTCTGGGGCTCGCTCCTCTGTCTGCCGGCAAGGTGGACTCCATGGAGCGGACCGGCGGCACAACGTCCTACGATCAGGCCCGGGTCGCCGCGGAAACGTTGGACCAGGTCATGCGCGGGACCTTATTCGGTCACCCGCCCGGGAACCTCAAGTCCAAGCAGGACAAGCCGGACACGGTTGACGGTTGGAGCAGTGTTCGCCAGTACGCAGCACAAGGAGTCCCCTATGGCGTTTTCCTGCACCAGCGGCATTACGGCGGCGCGTTCCGTCAGGTTCTCGATGCTACCTCCGAACTACGTGGCAACCTGATCGAAGACGCCGTCGATGCGCTGTTCACCGAGCACGGGATCCCGTTCATTCGCACCGGCCCGCACAACCAGGCCGAGATCGAAGAGCGGTTCGAGGTTCAGGTGCGTCCCGCGCCGGACTTCGTCGTGTTCGACCACGCTGACAATCTCCGGGCGATGCTGGAGTGTAAAGGCGCCAACGATGGTGGGACCGCCCGCGACAAGGCCCTGCGGTTCGAACGATTGCACGAGGAGTCCCGTCGACTTGGCGGTATCCCGCTAGTGGCAGTGCTCGGCGGCCTTGGCTGGATGCGCGTTAACGACACCCTGGGACCGGTGATTCGCGACTGCGACGGCCGCGTCTTCTCGGTCAGCAACCTCGCCGAGATGCTCACAGTCGCTCCCTTCCCCACACTGATCAGCTAACCGCCAGCCCGCTCAAGATCCAGAGCCTGGAACGCCAACTCGCCTGGCCGCCGCAGGTATCCTCGCCGAGGGGACCTGGGCCGACAGGAAGCGGCGCGACCGTCGACCGGGACGGCTGACCAGATGCTGTTCTGCTCCTTGGGCTGTTCTGCTCCTAGGGCTGTTCGCCGAGGTGGAGCGGACCTTCGCTGCCGAGCGCGCCGCGCAGGCCCGAGCCGTCGCCCAGGCCAGCAACCGGCACTTCAGTTGGCTCAGCACCTACCCGGCGGACAAGATCCGAATGAATATGCGTAACTGCTCAGGTGCCAGCGCAGCTCTCCTTGGTGATCAGCCTCAAGACGAGCATTTGAAGGGCCTGCTGCACCGCCGACCTCGGCCCGCCAGCCAGCCGACCGTTAGCCGGGGCTTATAACGTGCACCTTCTGTGACCAGTCCCCGAGCACGCACGGAGCCGTTCTCGCGGCAGCGGCGCCGGTGCCATCAAGCTTCAACAGGCTTGCAAGTAACCCGGCCTTCGCCGACTCGCGTCCAATATCTGGAGATAACGGAAGGGGTCGCAATGGGCCGCTGGGTCCAGGTTGGCCGTCGCTACAACCAGCGGTTCCATGTCACAGGCGACGCCTTGCGCGTGATCTTCAAGTGGACCTTCCTGATCCTTGTGTGGCTGACAGTGAGAAGCGTTCTGGCATCGGGTCATGTCGGCCTTCCCGTCATAGGCATGACGGCAGTGCTGATCTGGTGCGCCGTCCATTGCATGTACCGCAACCGTGAACCCGCGGTCTCAGGAATTTCGTTCCAACTGCTCGCGCTGCCTGTTGCAGCTGGCTTGAATCCACCATCCAGATCGCTGCCGCCTGCTGGCTGCTCACGGTCGTCCTACCGTCAAGTTGACCCTTCCTGGCCGCCCGACTCGTCTGACGGCCGACTGCCGAACATCGGTCCCGACCGTGCTGTTGGCGGTCATGGCGCTGCGGGTATCCCCAGGGGCTGGTGTCCGGGAACTGCTCGGCTGCAGTTCCACCGAGCCTGTGTTCCTGAACGTCCCGGCCAGGTTCGCCGACGGCTGGGAAGTCAACCGGTCCATGCTCACTCGCCTTGCCCGCTACATGATCAGCGCTTGATGAAGCCGCTCCGAGAAACGAGGCAGTCCGTGGAACTCAGCACTCCCGATCACACCGGGCGGCAAGCATGAAGCTGCTGCATTTCGCCGATCTCCACCTGGACACCCCGTTCTGCTGGGCGCCCGCCGATGTCGCGCGGTCGAGGCGGAAGGCGCTTCGGGAGACCCTGACGCGGATCTGCCGCCTGGCCGCGGACCTCGGCGCAGACGCGTTGTTCTGCGGCGGCGACCTTTACGAGCAGGACATGTTCACCCGGGACACGGCCGAGTCCTGCGATCGTCGTTAGCTGAGGTTGCGCCGCTGCGCGTGTTCATCGCTCCGGGCAACCATGACTGGCTGGGCCCGGCGAGTCTCTATCAGCAGGTGACCTGGACATCCAACGTTCACGTTTTCGACCAGGCTCAGCTCACGCCTGTTGAGCTCACCGACGGGGTCACGCTGTGGGGGGCTGCGCACCGAGCCCCGGCCAACACGTCTGGCTTCCTTGATGGCTTCCGTGTTGACAGGGCCGGGATTCACCTGGCCTTGTTCCACGGGTCCGAACAGGGCGACCTGGTGTTCCAGGGTGACGGGAAGATCCCGCATGCGCCGTTCCGAGCGGCTCAGATTCCTCAGGCTGGCCTGGACCACGCGTTACTTGGGCACTTCCACGCGCCCAGGGACGCCGACCGGTATACCTACCCCGGAAACCCGGACCCGCTGACGTTCGGGGAGACCGGAGAGCGGGGTGCGGTGCTCTTCGATCTGGCTGTCGACGGGTCAGTCACCCGCGAGCGGCATCGCGTGGCGGTGTCCACGGTGTCAGATGTCACTGTGGATCTGACCGGAACCACGCACTCGGGTCAGGTTGGCGGCCGGGTCCTGGAGGTGGTCGATGGTCTGGCCGGGGTCGTGCGGGTCACCCTGGCTGGTGAGATTGGCCCGGATGTGGATTTGCGGCTGCAGGACGTAGAGTCCCTTCCCGTGCCGCATCTGGATGCGCTGGTGGTGCGGCTCGGCCGGGTGTTCCCGGTCTATGACCTGGAGCAGCTGAAGAGCGAGCCGACGGTGCGCGGACAGTTCGTCCGCGACGTCCTGGGCTCCGCTGAGCTAGACGTCGACCAGCGCCGCCGCGTGCTGGTGACCGGGCTGCGTGCGCTCGCCTGCCGGGGCAGCGAGCTTGAGGTGGCGTGATGCGGATCCGGAAGGTAACTGCCCACGCGTTCGGCCCGCTCAGCGGCGAGACGCTGGATTTCGTGGACGGCATGACCATCATCGCTGGCGACAACGAGTCCGCCAAGTCCAGCTGGCATGCGGTGATCTACGCTGCGCTGTGCGGCCTGCGCCGCGGGCGTGGCGCGCCCCGGCGGGAGGAACAGTCGTTCATCGACTTGCATAAGCCATGGGACGGCGGTGACTGGCTGGTCAGCGGGAAGATCGTCCTCGATGGCGGCCGCCGGATCGAGCTGCGCCAGGATCTCGCGGGCAAAGTCGACTGCTACGCCAAGGACCTGGATGTCGGCACGGACGTCTCGTCCGAGGTAATGAACGACGGGTCACCGGACGGAGCACGCTGGCTCGGCCTGGACCGGTTTTCGTTCATGGCCACGGCCTGCGTGGAGCAGGCGCAGATGCTGCGCGTGCTCGCCAGCGCAGACGGCTTGCAGAGTCACCTGCAGCGGGCCGCTGATACTGCGGGCGGCGACTCGACAGCGGCAACGGCATTGAGCCTCATAGATGAGTTTGAACGCGAGCGAGTCGGCCGCGAGTGGGTCAGCTCCACCAACGGGGTGCGCCGGGGCGATCGATGCGGTTCAGGATGACCGCGATCGCCTGGAGGCTGCCCGGCAAGCCCACGACGAATACCTTCGTCTGGCCGAGCAGGCTGATAGTTTCCGGGGCGAGGCCGAGTCAGCGCAGGCGCAGGTCCGGGCGCACGAGGCAGCCGCTGCCCGGCACCAAGCCGACGAGCTGGAGCGCAAGGTGAGCCGTGTCAGGGAACTCCGTGCGGCGCTTGGCGACACACCGCCCGCGCCCGCTGCGGAGGACGATGCTCTTGCGCGGCGCGCCGCCCAGGCGGTGGTCCGCTCGCAGGCCCGGCCGCCGGAGCCGACGCTGACGGGTCCGGCGGCAGCGCAGCTTCAGGCGGAGATCGACGCGCTACCGCCGATGCCCGAGGGCGATACCGAAGTGCATGGCAGCGTGGGCGCAGGCGCAGGCAGCGCTGGAGCGCGCCGAAGCCAGACTCGCCCAGCTTGGGGCCGACCGGCCGCCCGTTCCACACACTCCGGCCGTGGCCGCCAGCGCATCCGACCAGGAACTCCTGGATCTCTCCCACGCACTTGAGACCCCGGTTCCAAGCATCGATCCCGCGTTGGAAGTCGCGGCAGAAGCGGCGCACCGTGATATCGATGCCGCGAGAAATCGCGGCAAGGTGGCCGCTGGGTTGCTCGGGGCGGCAGGGGTGGCTGCCGTTGTCGCCGTTGCCTTGCTGGTCAGCCGAAGCGCGGGCGCAGGCGCTGGGGTGTCCCTCCTCGCGGTTGCGCTGGCCGCCATCGGCATCGCCCGCCGCCACGGCGCGTCCGCCGCCACGGCGCAACAAGGTCACGCTGAGGCACAAGCAAAGATCGGCGCCATCAGACAGCAGGCCGCTGATGCAATGCACCGCCGTGACGCGGCCGCCCAGCTGTGCCGACAGCTGGGCCTCGACTCGCACCCCGGTGTCATCCGCCAGGCAGTGGCTGATCGGGCCAGGGCTGCTGGACACCGGACCGACCTAGCTGGGTGGCGGGAGCGTGTTGCCAGGCTGCAAAATGAGGTCCGGACCGCCGCTGCCGAACTGCTGCGTTCCCTGTCAGCCCGTGGCCACCTTGCGGCGTCGTTCGCGCCCAGCGACCTGACGGTCGCGGTCACCGAGTATCGGCAGGCATGCCAGCACCGGGCCGGTCAGGCACGGCAAGGCAGCAGGAGAGCGGACCTGGCCGCGCAACTCGAGGCGCGACAGCAGCAAGAGCGCCGGGCCGACACAGACCGCCAGGAACGTCAGGCCGCAGCGGCTGTGGTGGCCGACGCTGCCGCGGCGTGCAGGCTGCCCGCCGGGCCGACCGAGACCGCCGCTGCCGTGGAGAAGTGGCTGGAGCAGCGCTCCGAAGCCACGGCGGGGGCGGACAAGGCCCGGCAGCAAGCCGCCGACCTGGAGGCACTGCTGAACGGCCGCTCGCCGAACGAGCTCACGCAAGAAGCGGGAAACGCGCGCCATCGGGCCGCTCAGCTCGGCGGTCTGCGCGGATCCCGCCCTTCTCGCGGCAGCCGACTCGGCCGCCGCCCCGGACCGGCTCGCAGCGCTCCACCAGGAAGCCACCGGCGCTAGCGTCCGGGCGGCCGACGACAGCCTGGGGGCCTGCGCCGGTACGCGGCTTCAGTACCGAGCGTCGCCGAGGCCGAGGAGGCCCTGGCGGCAGCCGAGGCCCAGCTGGGCCGGGTCAGGCGCCTGCAAGAGACGCTGTCGCTCACCCGCCAGTTCCTGGCCAGGGCGCAGGACCGGGTGCACCGGGACATCGCGCCTGTTCTCGCGACCACACTCAGGAAGTGGCTGCCGGAAATCACAGATGGCCGGTACACCGATGTGATCGTCGATACCGCCACGCTGCAGGTCCAGGTCTGCAGCGACACGCGCCGCTGGCGGCCGGCGGAACGCCTCTCTTACGGAACCGCCGACCAGATCACCTGCTACTTCGGATCGCGCTAGCCGACCACCTGACCAAGGGCCACGACACCTGTCCGCTGATCCTCGACGATGTCACAGTGCACGCCGACGCCGCGAGAACGAAGGCGATCATGGCCCTCCTCCTCCAGATCTCCGCGGAGCGTCAGGTCATCCTCTCACTCAGGAAGAACAAGTGGCGGACTCGGGCACGGGAACACCTCACAAACCACCAGCAAGCCATTAACAGCGCTGCCGACTCTACCTGCCGACTGACGAACGCGTACCACGAGCGTGGAACCCTTCGGCGAGCTCTTCCGGCGAGCGACTGGATATGTGCCGCACAGTTCCGGCCCAACTCACGCGCGATGGGCTGCCTATAGTAGCCCAGACATCGGGCGGCATCAGGAGTAGCGAGATTGCGCTGGCCCGGCTATCGATGCGTGTCCGGCCCTGACCCGGAAACGACCACGGCGACCGATCTATCCCTTGCCGCAACGCGGCCTGGTCGAGCAGGTCGCCGGCCTGGCTGGGCAATCGCTGGAGAAACCGGAGTTGGCCGACCAGGTCGAGGCGGCCCATCTACCCGGTCGACTTCGCACTTGTCCCAACGGCGCGCACAGGACAATCGACGAGGTGCAACCGAGCCCCGAGTCCGCCACGATCTTGCGGCAGTTCGCCGCATTCACCTGGCATTTCGGGACCGCCGAGCCTTTCGATCTGATCTGCATGTCGGCCGCGGCCCCGCAAAGAGTCCTGGACGACGCAGCACCCCGCTCGGACGAGGTACTGGCGATCATTTGGCGGAGCGGGCAGGGGAACTCGTGGTCAGGCGGGACGCGACCCGGAGCGCGCGCCGCGGCGCAGCGCCGACACGGGCGGCCAGCCTGCGGTCGCGGACCTGCACAGGCCCGGGGCGTTTACGCTGGTCATCCTGAACACCGTGATGTCGGCACAGGAAGTACACAAGGCGCTGCGCGGGCAGTCACGCCACGCGCGCTGCGGCAATCCAGGTTCGCAGCCGGGACCCGAGGATCTCACTCAGAAGATATGCGGCGTTAGGCCAGTCGAGGAGGAGCAGGGCGTGAGCGACGCTGATGACGGGACTCAGGGCCGCAGGGAACATCTATTTCGCGGTCGGCGCGTAAGGATCAGCGATCTTGTCAATGCTAGCCTGCTGGAACCAGGGGCGATCCTCGCTTACGACCGACCGCAGGTGGGGGACTCCCTCCAGGTTACGGTGACAGAGACTGGCCAGCTCCAGTTGCCAGACGGCCGTGAGATCAGGAGCCCTTCCGGGGCGATCAAGGAGCTTTCCGGGAAAAGCGTGGATGGCTGGCACGCCTGGCGCACGGCGACTGACGATCAACTACTTCACAGTCTGCGCCTGCGATTGATCCAGGAAGCCGTACGTGAGGTCCCGCCGACGAGACCAAGATCTTGAAGCCAGACAAGATGAGTTTCTCTCTTCGGCGAAGGAGGCGGCGGAGTCCCGCTCGCCTCATCGGATGACAGTCCGCGAGTTGATCGGCATCTGGGGTGCCCGAGGCCGCGACTTCGGCGTCAACGAGCGGGTCGATGCTGACCTGGGTAACAACGGCATGACCACGACACCCGATTTCCGTGCCGTTACCCTGGACGACACGGTCGCCATCGTATTGATTACCCAGGTAACAGCCGGTGAAGTGGGGTTGACAGCCCCAGCGGATATATCCGTAAACGCGACGGTTTCCCCTCCCGCTGAAGTCACTGAGAACGAAGACGAAAGCGCCTGGGACCATGGGCTGACCATCGGCAACCTCCCATCGGCTTCACGGAAAGTCTGCGCGGTCACGCCAGACGCGACCTTCGAACAGGCCATCACGTTGATGCTCACCAATGACTACTCGCAGTTGGCCGTAATGACCAATCCCAGGGACCTCAAGGGTGCAGTAAGCTGGAAATCTATCGCCCGGGCGCGCAACGCCAATCCCGGGGCCAAGCTGTCTGCTGCGATCATCAAACCGTCCGACGTGCCTTACACAACCGACCTCATCGGTTTGCTGCCTGTGATCCGGAGTCAGGAATTCGTCTTTGTCCGCGGTGGGGACAGGACGGTAAAAGGCATCGTGACCCTTGCGGACGTGGTGGAGGCCTATGGTCAGATGGCCTCGCCGTTCTTCATGATAGGTCGGATCGATCAGAGCCTACGGCGGATCATTGACGCTACCTTCACGATGAAAACCGTCACGCCTCTGTGTGACCGTGATGGCTTGCGGAGCCTGAGCACCTGTGACCAGCTAACTATGGGCGACTATCAGCGGATCTTCGAAAACCCCGATTGTTGGACCAATCTCGGCTGGTCACTCGACCGCAAGATATTTTGTGCCCGTCTTGAAGAAATAGCCCAGGTCCGGAACAGTCTTATGCATTTCAACAGCGATCCGCTGCCCGATGACGTCGTCTCGATGCTCCAGAATTTCGTCTACCTGCTCCAGGAATACGGCATTTAGCTATTACTTATCGATACTCCATGGGTTTGCACAATTCATTCATAGCGCCTGTGTGTCCTTTTCGGCAATCGGCTAACTAGCATGGTAAGGAGCACGTCTTCGGTTCAATTCCGTAAAGGGGACTTCACAAAGCAGCGGGTCATGTCGGGGTTCTCTGGTAGCCGATAGACAGTTCGATCACTTGACCGAACAGAATGTCGATTTGTGTCGGCCTCTTCTTTAAGCCGTTGAGCACTATCGTTTGCCATCTAACTCGGTTGGTGAATGCTTGCGCCACGGAAAACGAAGCAAGATGTGCATAAACCCGGGATATCTCTGGATCGGGCGCGATCCAGAGATTATGGTGGCTCACAAAGTGAGACTTGGAAGCCGCAGGGTGATTTCGGCGACCACTCGCTGAGATTAAAAGGCACTCAGCGGCAGCGGGAGCAGGAAATGACGGCGCATGAAACTGACGGACGCGTGGGCGGGGTGCCGCCCGGCCGCCGGACGCGTCAGTCGGCTAAGCGGCCGCGGCGGGTGGAGTTCTCCCTGACCGAGGAAGAGTTCGGTGATCTGGAGGCGGCGGCTGCACGGGCAGGGCTGGCGCGGGGCGCATATGCGGCGGAGGCGGCGCTGTCTGTCGCCCGGGGCGTGGCGTGTCCGGCGGATTCTCCGCTTCGCGAAGCCCTCGGCGAGTTCATCCGCGCGGCTGGGCTGGTGCGGCGGATCGGGGTGAACCTGAACCAGGCGGTGGCGAAGCTGAACGCGACCGGGCAGCGTTCCGGGGACCTGCTCCCGTACGCGGCGGCGTGCCTGCGCCGGGCGGAACGGCTGGACGCGGCGGCCGAGGAGATCCGCCGCAAGCTCCGGTGATCGCGAAGATCAGCGATCCGCGCGGGGAGCGGGTCGCCGGGCTGATCTACTACCTGTTCGGCCCGGGACGGCGCGAGGAACACATCGACCCGCACCTGATCGCCGGATGGCGGCACCCGGCCGAGCTGGAACCGCCGCTGCGCTCCGACGGCCGCCGCGACTTCCGCAAGCTCTGCGGGCTGCTGCAGCAGCCGCACGCCGCGCTCGGGCCGCGCGGGTTCGCCCGCCCGGTCTGGCACTGCGCGGTCCGCGCGGCGCCGGAAGACAGGCTCCTGTCCGACGAGGAGTGGGCGCAGATCGCCGGTGACGTGATGCACCGCACCGGGCTCGCACCCTACGGCGCAGGAGGACGACGCGGTCCGCTGGGTCGCCGTGCGCCACGGCGGTGACCACATCCATATCGTGGCGATGCTGGCCCGCCAGGACGGCGGCAAGCCCAGGCTGTCGAACGAGCGGTACCGGGTCCGCGAGGCCTGCCGGGCCGCCGAGGAACGTTACGGACTGCGGCGTACGGCTCCCGGTGACCGGACCGCGGCCCGCCGCCCTACCCGCGCCGAGCATGAGAAGACCCGGCGGCGCGGATGGTCAGAACCACCACGGGTCACGCTCAGGCGCGCGGTCAGCACCGCCGCCGCAGGGGCGTCGAGCGAGCAGGAGTTCTTCGCCCGCCTCGATCGTGCCGGGGTGCTGGTCCGCAAGCGGATGAGCACGCGCAATCCGGCCGAGGTCACCGGCTACGCCGTCGCCCTGCCGAGCGACGCCACTCAGCGCGGCGGCCCAGTATGGTTCAGCGGCGGGAAGCTCGCCGCCGACCTGACCTGGCCCAAGCTGCGCCGCCGCTGGGAACCATCCCGTAGCGGACCGGCAGGGCGGTTTACGTCCGGAGAGCGGGACGCTATCTGGGAGCAGGCCGCGAAGGCCGTCAGGAGCGCGGCCACGCAGATCCGCGTCACTCACGGCAACCAACCCGGCCGCCGCGGCCGATGCCGCCTGGGCGGCCGCCGACACCCTGCACGTGGCCGCCGCAGCGCTCGGCAGCCGGGTGCTCCGCCAGGCCGCCGACAGTTACGACCGCGCTGCCCGCGCTCCATACGGGCGGATTCCCCGTCCGACGCCGATCGGCAACAGCCTGCGCCAGGCCGCACGGCTACTCGCCACGACCGCCGCCGTCACCGACGACAGCACACTGACGCTAGTGACGCTGGTCACCCGGCTCGCCGCGCTCGCCGAGGCTGTCGCCGAGCTGCGTTCAGCGCAACGCCACGCCGCCCAGGCCGCCGCCGCCCGCCAGACAGCCGAGCAGTTGAAGACCGCACACAGTCACATCACAGCGCGGTCCCGCGAATCGCTCCGGGGACGGCCACTCACGGCAGCTCAGCAGGCACGGATGGATGCCCCCGCGCTGCGGCTCATTCCGCGTCCCTCCTCGATGCCAGGCACGGCGGGGCCACACCGCCCGGCTGCCCATAATCCACGTAAGACACGCGGCCCGACCCGCTGATCACAAAGCCGACCCTCGCCTGGTCACGGCCAGATCGGCACCGTTGCCCGGCAGCCAGCGGCGGCGGTCATCACTGCGAGCGATGACCGTCGCCGTCAGTCGGAGGGTCCTGGTTGAGGTCTCGCGCGAGCATCTGTGCGATCACCAGAAACGTTGCCCGGCGGCTCCCGGGAACCGCAGCCAGCGCGGCGCCGATGTAGCGCCGGACGAGCGTAACCCGGCGGGGCAGCTGGTCGGCTGGGACGTCAAGAGCCGCATCGATGGCGGTCAGCAGCGCGACCTCACCGGGGCGGGGCAGCAACTCGGGTGAGATAGCGCCGGAGTTATCGCTCATCAGCTGGACTCCACTCGTCCTCGACTGTCGTGACGAGTGCCCAGACGATCTTGCCGCGCAGCTCGGGGGTGCTGTACCAGTGCCACTGGCTGCTCATGACCTCAACAAGCAGCAGTCCCCGGCCGCCTTCTCTGTCAGCGTTAGCGTCCATGCGAACCGGCACTTGCTCGGTGGCGTCCCAGACCAGGATCAGGATCCGGTTGGTGCCCATCAGCAGCCATAGCCTGACTGGCACAGGCTGTGGCAGTGACCTGGATGCCTGCACCGCGTTGGTGACCAGCTCGGAGACGAGCAGCTCGACCTTGGCACTTAGTACGTCTAGTCCCCATTCCCACGTCAACTGCCGGGCATGGAGCCGGGCGCACGGAATCGCACTGGGTAACGCACCCAGTTCCAGGAAGCTTCGCTTCGGCCACTCACCGGCGCTGGCCTCTCCCGCGCGATGAAGCGACGGCACGGCAGGAGGCCCGTCACGCCATAGGGAGTTCGCGGACTGGCTTACCTAACCCGGGGCCCATGCGCTGCAGCCCACCTGCGGCGGGCCACGGGTAGCCGATCGGGGATCGCGATGCGCTCCCACCCGGGCTAGCACTCAAGAGAAACTCCTTTGGGACCTAATGCGGATCGATGTCAGTTCCCGGTCGCTGGCATGGGAGTTTTGGTGGCGACCGCTTCATTGGCCCCGCGTAAGGACCGCCCCGACTGAGGCCGCTGGCGTGCACAGGACTGATCACAGGTAGCCAACTGCAGGCCCGGCGTATCGTGAAGTCGTTGACCTGTGGGCTTCCGACCGGTCAACACCACTCCACGTAGATTGGTAGGCAGTGACCGAATTCGGCAGCGAGGTTGCCCGGCTGCTCGATGAGCGGGGCATGTCACTGCGCCAGGCGGCCAGGCTGACCCACTACGACCCGAGCTACCTGAGCAAGGTGATCAGCGGGCTCAAACCAGGCTCGCGGCAACTGGCCGAGGCACTCGACCGGCTGCTCGGCGCCGACGGGGCCTTAGCCGACATGATCACCGACAAGCCGCTCGCCTCCGCGGCAATGCACGCCGGAGATGACGAGTCCGAGGCGTGGGAATTGGAGCGGCTCGTCGCGGCCAGCGACGTCGGCACCGCCACCCTGGACCGGATCGAACAGGCCGTCGAGGCGCTGGCAGTCGCCTACCCAGGAACCCCGCCCGCCGAACTCCTCAGCCGGGTGCGCCGCCACCTTGGCTACGTTGCCCGGCTGCTCAACGCTCGCAAGACCCTCGCCGAGCACCGGCGCTTGCTGGTCGCAGGCGGCTGGCTGTCCCTGCTCGCCGCCACGTGCGCGATCGACCTGCGCTGGTGGGACGCGGCCGCGGCGCGGCTGCGCACGGCCGCACAGCTGGCCCGCGAGACTGGGCACGCCGAGCTGGCCGCGTGGTGCCTGGAAACCCGTGCCTGGCAGCTCCTCACCATCGGTGACTACCCGGCCGCTGCTGAGCTGGCCCGCGACGCCCAGGCCGCTGCGCCGTCCGGCAGCAGCGCCGCGATACAGGCCACCGCCCAGGAAGGCCGCGTCCTGGCCCGGCTCGGTGACTCGGCCCGGCCCGATGCATATGCCGCGCTAAGTCGTGTCGAGGCCCTCGTCTCGCCGCTGCCGATGCCGACGCAGCCCGAGCACCACTACCGCTATGACCCAGCCAAGTCCGCGGCGTACACGGCGACTACGCTGTCGTGGCTCGGCGACCCGGCCGGCGAGCGGATAGCCCGGCTGGTACTCGAACGTCTTGAGTCCTCCATCGACGGGCCGCCGAGGCCCCGGCGCGCCGCGTCGGCACGCATCGACCTATCGCTCGCGCTGCTGGCTGTCGACAAACCGGACGAGGCCGCCGGGATCGCGTTGCAGGCCATCACCTCGGGCCGTCTCGTGCCGTCGAACTACTGGCGGGCCCGCGAGGTCGTGCAAGCCGTCACGCAGGCCGGGCCAGCTGAAGCCACGCAACTCGCCGACGCCTACCGCG
Source organism: uncultured Actinomycetota bacterium (assembly GCA_963815375.1). Classification (GTDB taxonomy): domain Bacteria; phylum Actinomycetota; class Actinomycetes; order Streptosporangiales; family Streptosporangiaceae; genus JASHPR01. Next base: position 2,666,380 of record CAWFGX010000001.1, read on the forward strand.
AGTTCTGCGTCCCAGCCCGTAGGGAGCTACCCGGGCCGCTAGGTTGACACCCGCCTTGGAGTGATGGCTTGCATGCGCCGCATCGCCATCTGCGGTGGCAAACACCTCCTCATATGTACCTAATCCTGTCCACGCATCGTGGTGGTGGGCAGGATTAGGTACACGCGGGTACCAGAGGCCCCTGGTGGCGTCGCTGGAGCGCACTGGCACCCTGGACGATTCCATAGCTGCGCCACCAGCCTGGGCGTTGCGGCTACGGGACCTATCGGCATCGGCTGCCTCCTGTGTCAGTGAGGCCGAGCTAGCCTAGTAGGTAGCAGATATGCGACTCTAGGCTGGTTAGAGTCGCAGAAGATTGACTTTAGGAGCCACATGGCTGTGTCGGCGACACCCGTTGCGGTGGCTAACGGCCAGCGGCGTATCGGCGAGCAGCTTGCCACCTGGCGGCGCCTGCGTAGGCTGACCGCAGCCCAGGTCGCGGACCGGGCGGGGCTGTCCCGGCACACCGTTATGCGCATCGAAAATGGCGAGGGTGCCAGCCTGGAAAGCATGCTGCGGATCGCCCGGGCGCTAGGCGTGCTGGACTCGCTGGTCGCCGCGCTCGACCCGTACGCGACCGACGTGGGCCGTCTCCGATCTGAGGAAGCGCTGCCGGAGCGGGTGCGCCGACCGAAACCGGAGCGAAAGCCGTGAGCGACGAGGTGTCCGTTTTCATCGCGGTGGGTGATGAAAATGTCCTGGCCGGCCGGATGTACTACCACCGCCACCGGGGAGTCGAGTCGACGAGCTTCGTTTACGACAACAGATTCCTTGCCAGCCCTCACGCCTACGCCCTCGACCCGGCGCTGCCCCTGGTTACCGGAACTCTGCAGACACCTGCAGGTCATGCACTGTTCGGGGCGTTCGCGGACACCCTGCCGGACCGGTGGGGCCGGACATTGATACGCCGCGCCGAGCGGGCTCGGGCCAAGGCTGCGGGAACAACGCCGCGTTCGATAGGCGAGGTTGACCTGCTGCTGGGCGTGCGAGACGACCTGCGCCAGGGAGCGCTGCGCTTCCGGCTCGGCGACCAAGGACCGTTCCTCGCGACCGAGGACTCCGGCGTTCCTGTCCTGACCGATCTTCCCGCACTGCTGGACATCGCCGCGCGCGTCGAGCGGGACACCGCCGACTACGACGACCTCCGGCGGTTGCTGCGGGCCGGCAGCTCCCTGGGTGGCGCACGTCCGAAGGCACATGTCCTGGACGCTGAGGGCCGCGTTGCGATTGCGAAGTTCCCAAGCCAGGGCTCGGACACCTGGAACGTCATGGCGTGGGAGAAGGTGGCACTTGACCTGGCCCAGGATGCTGGAGTGGCGGTCCCCAACTCGCAGTTGATCCGCATAGGGGACCGGAACGTGCTCATCGTCGACCGGTTCGATCGGCGCGGAACGGCGCGCATTGGCTACGCCAGCGCGATGACCATGCTTGAGGCCAGTGACGGCGACCAACGGAGCTACCTCGAAATCGCTGCAGTGATCGAGGAGCGGTCCCCGGCGGCTACCTCAGACCTGCGCCAGCTCTGGCGGCGAATGGCCTTCTCCGTCCTGATCTCCAACACCGACGACCACCTGCGCAACCACGGGTTCCTGCACGAGCACGCCGAATCGTGGTCCCTGTCCCCTGCGTTCGATCTCAATCCCAATCCCGACCCTGGCCCGAAGGACCTCAGCACCGCCATCGACTTCGATGACGTGCGCGCGAGCGTGCAGACCCTCTTGAGCGTCGCTGGCTTCTTCCGCCTAGACGCAAGCCAGGCGCTAGACATTCTCGCCGAGGTCACGCGAGCGGCAGCAAGCTGGCGTCATGTCGCCGAGTCTCACGGACTGACGCAGAGAGACCTTGATGAAATGGAGCCAGCGTTCGAGCATGCGGAGGCCGGGCAGGCCAGAGCCCTTACAAAGGGCCATCCGGCACATCCCACCTAAACCAGTCCCCGTCGGCAGGCTGGCGTGCAATTACGTGGAGGTTGCGGATGCTCTCCCGGCCAGCCACCGGGAAGTGAAGAACCATGCCTGATCGGTGGGGATAGCTTCAACAACCTGGCCACGATGCTGACGCGAACCTCCAAGCACCGGACCTAGCGCTGCTGCGCGCCGCGGTTTCGCCATTTACGCCGCCAGCGCGGCCTCTGGTAGAGGGCGCTGGCCGATCAGGCCCGGATCAGCCTCACCACTGTGGTCAGGCTCGAATGTCAGCACCGTTCGCCATGCCGACCATGGACTCTGGGTGCGCTCGCCGCAACGCTGGGCGAGCAGCCGACGGACACACGGTGACCGTGCGCTGGGTTGCCGGTCCGGTGCCGTCCATTTCGGTCCGCACCGGACCAGCTTTATGACGTGCGATCACGGTCCGATTCCTAATAAGTCTGCCGTATTTCCCGGCACCCGGCGAACGCATGTGAACCGGACCGGACCACTCCCGACTTAATTGGTACAAGCGGACCACCTATAAGTGCGTTCATCGCGTTTGACATGTCTGCGCACTATTGGGCTAACTTGACTCATCGTCGCATCGTGCCAGGTGAATGGCACCGGGCGACGAGGAGGCGTTCCGGTGCTAGTCCAAGGTGGGATGGCAGATGACGGGTGAGCTGCATACGGTCGCGGAGGCGGCCGGAATTCTCAAGGTGCGCGAGTCGTGGCTTAAGACCAAGGCGTCCGCGCGATTGATTCCGTGCACGTTCGTCGGCAAGCACCTGCGTTTCAGCGACGACGATATCGCCGAGATCATGCGGGTCGGATCGCGGCAGCCGGTCACCTCTCGCCTGCCCAGAAGCAGGGCCAGAGACACCTACCACTCCTAGCCAAGGGCCGACGGACATGGCGTACGCGGAGAAGCGCGGGAAGAGCCGGCAGCCGTGGCGGGTCAAGTACAAGCTGCCGGACGGGACTGAGACCAGCGAGTCCGGGTTCGAGACCAAGGTCGCCGCGCTCAACTGGGGACGTGACCAGGAAGCCCGGATCCGCGAGGGCCGGTGGACTGATCCGAACGCGGGGAAGCTGACGGTCGGCGAGTGGATCGACCGGTGGCTGGCACTAGAGGATGTCAGCATCAGCACGGCCGACAACCGCGAGTACTTGATCCGCAGGTTCATTCGCCCAGCCTGGGGCGACACCGCGCTGAGCGATCTCAGCACTGAGGAGATCACCAAGTGGGAGCAAGCGCTCCCCGCCGAGGAAGGCATCACGCCGCGGACCGCCCGGGCCGCGCGCACTCTGCTTGGCACGATGCTGGGCGACGCCGCGAGCACCAAGCCGCCACTGATCCCGTACAACCCCGCGCTGCGGCGGCGCAACCGCGGCCGCCGGACAGGGCGCAGGCTGCAACGGGCTCCGCAGCGCGCCTGGGCGACCCCACTCCAGGTCCTGCTGATCGCCGAGAGGGCGGCGCTGCTCACCGGGCGGGACGAGGACTTCACGATGATCGTCACGATCGGCTACACCGGGCTGCGGTGGGGCGAGGTGATCGGCCTGGAGCACCAGTACGCCCGACCGCAGGAGATCCACGTCGAATGGCAGCTGCGCGAGCTGAAGAGCAGGTTCTACCGCACCCCGCCCAAGGACGACTCCTACCGCAGCCCTGACTGGGAGCCAAACCTGCCCGTCGACCTGCCGCCCTTTCTGGCGGAGCTGCTCGCCAGCCAGGTCAAGGAACATCCCCGCCAGCCATGCAGTTGCGCCAGCCAGCATGAGGGCAGCGGCCGGTATGTGTTCCTCGGGCCGGACGGCGGCCATTACCGGCGCAGCAACTACTGCCGCCGGGTGTTCCGGCCCGCGTGCGACGGGCGGCACCTGCCGATTTCAGGCGCTCCCGGCCGCCTGGTCATCGCCGAGCAGACGACCACCTGGCCCGGCACGCCGATCGCCGCCTGGCCCCCGGCCACCAACACCACCGGCTACGAACCGCCCCGCGGCCACGGCATCGCGATCATCCCCGAAGACACTCCGCTCGCCTGCTGGCTGCCGATCAAGCCCGGCCTAACTCCACATGGACTAAGGCACAGCCACAGGACCTGGATGGCCGAGGAAGGCACGCCCGAGATCCTGGCCGAGCAGCGTCTCGGCCACCAGGTGCCCGGCATGCGCGGCCTCTACACCCACGTCTCCGAGCGCATGCGCGCCGAGCTGACGCAGGCGCTCCAGGCCCGCTGGCAGGAAGCCCTCCAAGAACGCGCCGCGCTCAACCCGCGCTCGCCGGTGCCACTTCTCGACGAACTGCTGACCGCCAAAACGGACGCGGGAGCGGGCGTCGAACGGGCGGCCGGTGTCGCCGCAGCGCCGAGTTGTGGGTCACGGAAGGGTGGTTGGCGGCACCCGCCGACACTGCACGGCCCGAGGCAACAGGGAGAAGATGATCTCCCAAATTCCTCCCAACCCCCTAAAACACCGCACCCAGCGGCTAAAATGAGAAGGAACGCGAGGAGCGTCTGACCTGGTCAGACCATCAAATTCGCTAAGTGGAGCTAAGGGGACTCGAACCCCTGACCCCCTGCTTGCAAAGCAGGTGCTCTTCCAGCTGAGCTATAGCCCCGACGTCCAGTGCGGCCGTCTCAGAGTACCTGTAGCAGCGGGGCAACCTGCGGAGCGCGGGGAAGGATAGCGGTCCGGGGCCACTTGTCTAGTAGGGCAGTCAATAGCTAGGCTCGCATCTACGTAACGATCTGAGACGATGAGGTCTCACACCGTGACCGGATGGTCTTTGATGTACGGAGGCGATGTTCCGGGACTGTCCCGGACGTACGCCGCGCGATGTTGGCCAAGGGAAGCGTCACCCGCACCGCTCCCGGCAGGGCTGAGTTGGGTTTTAGGGGGAGAGGGGCTCGGGTGATGGGGACGCAGTGGGCCACAAGGGGCCGGGATCCCGACGACGAGGAGTTCGGCCTCCGGTCGGCGTACCGTCCACGACATGCGAAGTCGGGGCGGCGCCAGCAGTCGCGGCGCGGTTATCCGGGCGGGAGCTTTGCCTCAGAGGGGGTGGCGGGGCCGCTCACCGTCACCAGTTGCGAGACCTACGGGTATGCACCCGTCTCGGTGCGACAGGTCCTGCGCGACCGGGCGGCGACCTTCGTTCGCGAGCATTCCCGCCGGTTCGGTGACGAAGAGTGGTCACACTAGGGCGGGGCTAGCCCTCCGCCGTCCGCAGCGCGGTATTCCACCGTGACCGGTGACATCGGGTGGACCGGGGTCGCGGAAGCAGGCTTCTGATCGCCGACCGCCAGGACCAGATCCGGGAACTCCGCGATGCTGGGAAGCAGGTGAGTCGCGCCCGCGCGCGCCAGCCGGTCACCAGTATGCGGCCCGGTCAGGATGCCGGCGACGATCCCGGCACCGGAGCGGAACCCGCTCAGCACGCCGCTCTCGGTGCTCTGGGCGACGGCTGTCTCGCGCACATCGGTCACTCCGGCCTGGAGCATCGCGTGCAGCACAAGATCGGGCCAGGGAAGACCTCGCTGCACGTCATCGGGACCGATGGCCAGGTCGACGCGGTCCCACCAGCCGAGCGCATCGAGCATCGCGGTGAGGACGCGGCGGGAGAAGCCGGAGATCAGGCATACCCGGATACCCGCAGCGGCCAGCTGGTCAATTGCAGCATCGGCTCCCGGGATCGGGGTGGGGGCCGTCCGGGCGATCGCGTCCAGGCAGGACCGGTCAAACACCAGTTGCGCCGCCTGGCCACGCACCTCGCTGTCGGGGAAGAGAACCTGCAGCACGTCGGCCGCTGCTTGCCCCCTCGTGTGGTGCACCAGGGCCATGCACCTGGCATAGGCGGCGGTGCCAGGTACAACCCCTTGGGTGGCGATCGCCTCGGCGAACGCACGGTCGATCATGCCACCGTCGTTGACGACCGTCCCAACGAAGCCGCAGCACACGAGAGTAACCGGCAGCGCGCCGCCCGCCTGACCGAAAATGTGTGCTGCCACGGCAACCCTGGCAGGCGGGTGCTAGTCCTCGTCCGTTGTGGCCTCGGTCCACAGGTCAAGTTCGGCCCGGTCGGCCTGGACCTTGCGCCACACGGCGAGGATGCCGACAGCAACGAGGGCCAACAGGAGGAGCTTCTTCACGGCGGCGCACCCCTTTACCTTGACTGCCTCGGTACCGGCCCTGCTGACGGCCGGTTCCCTAGGATCTTCTGAAGCCTAGCAAGCCTCCAGGTCAGCGCGGCCGGTCCACCCGGGCCTCATCCCACACCGGCTCCGCAGCCTCGTAGATGCCGCCCCCCGACCCGAAGACGACAAAGCGGTCGAACGAGCGGGCAAACCAGCGGTCGTGCGTGGCGGCTAGCACCGTGCCCGAGTAGGACTCCAGCCCATTCTGGAGGGCCTCGGCGCTGGCCAGATCGAGGTTGTCGGTGGGCTCGTCGAGCAGAAGCAGGGTTGATCCCGCCAGCTCAAGTAGCAGGATCTGCAGCCTGGCCTGCTGCCCACCGGACAGGGTTCCGAACGGCTGCAGCGCGGTGCCCTGGAGTTCATACCTCGACAGCGCGGCCATAGCTTCGTTAGGCAGCATCGCGTGCGAGATCATCAGGATCTCGCGCGGGGTCCGGCCCTCCAGGTCGGGCCGTGAGTGCGTCTGCGCGAAGAGCCCGGGCTGGACTCGCGCCCCGAGCCTAGCCGTGCCGGAATGCTCTACCGGCTCCTCGGCCAGCAGCCGCAGAAAGTGCGACTTACCCGAGCCGTTCGAGCCGAGCACGGCCACCCGCTCGCCGTACCAGACCTCGAGGTCGAACGGCTGCATCAGCCCGGTCAGCTCGAGGTTCTCGCAGATCACCGCGCGCTTGCCGGTCCGCCCGCCGCGCAGCCGCATCCGCACGTTCTGCTCCCGCGGCGCCAGCTCGGGCGGCCCAGCCTCCTCGAACTTACGCAACCTGGTCTCGGCTGCGTGCAGGCGCGATGCCATGTCCGCGTTGTACGAGGCCTTCTGCCGGTACATGCGTACCAGCTCCTTCAGCTTCTCGTGCTCTTCGTCCCAGCGCCGGCGCAGTTCATCGAGGCGCTCGTTGCGGTCCTGCCGGGCCTGGGCATACGTCGCGAACCCACCGCCATGGACCCATACGTGACGGTCCTCTACGGTGATGATCCGCTCGGCGCAGTTGGCAAGAAGCTCCCGGTCATGGCTGACCAGCAGCACTGTCTTGGCCGTGGCGGCTAGCTGCTGCTCCAGCCAGAGCTTGCCTGGGACATCCAGGTAGTTGTCCGGCTCATCGAGCAGCAGTACCTCGGTGCGGTCGCGCAGCAGGGACTCGAGCACGAGACGCTTCTGCTCGCCGCCGGACAGGCTCCGCACCTCGCGCCAGCGGCACTGCTCGTATCCGGGGCCAAGGGCGGCGGTGCAGCAGGAATCCCAGTGCACCTCCGCCTCGTAGCCGCCGGCGTCGCCCCACTCGGCCAGCGCGGCCGCGTAACGGAGCTGGGTGGGCTCGTCGTCGCGCTCCATCATCTCGAGTTCCGCGGCGTCCAGCCGGGCCGCGGCCGTCCGCACCCGGGGCGCTGCTATAGACAGCAGCAGGTCACGAACTGTCGAGTCGTCACGGATGCTGCCGACGAACTGGCGCATGACACCGATGCCGCCGCTGGAGGTTACCGATCCCGACTGCACCGGGAGGTCCCCGGTCACCAGCCGCATAAGCGTTGTCTTGCCCGCCCCGTTGGGGCCGACCAGCGCCGCGACCATCCCGTCGCCGACCCGGAAGGACGCGTCCTCAAGGAGCACCCGCCCGTCAGGAAGGGCGTGGCCGACGTGCGCCGCCTCGATGTGGCCCACCCCGCTTGCCTCCCCCTGCTCTCGGGCGCCTGTCTCCAGCGTCACCACACGCGATTCGCTGGCTGCCCGACAATAGCCCGTTGCCCCGCTGAGCCTTCAACTCATATTCGACCGCGACCACGCGCACATATTCCGCGGAGCGCCGGCGGGTGCGTTCTGTGAAATTTTCGGGTTTTCCCGAAGGCCGGACCTGTGCGTTTGCACACCAGTCTGTGTCCGGCAGGAAATGGTACGTACGGTGGCCGGCATGAGTCTCAGCCTTCGGCGTGGAGCCGGCGCAATCGCGGCGCTGGTGCTTGGATGCAGCGGCCTTGCGGCCACCTTGGCGGCGCCGGCCGCAGTCGCGGCAAGCACTTGCTCAGCCACCTACACCGTGACGAGCCAGTGGAGCACCGGGTTCTCGGTGTCCATCACGATCACGAACTCGGCTTCGGCGGTCACAGCCTGGGCGCTGCAGTACGCCTACTCGGGCAACCAGCAGCTCACCACCGGCTGGGACGGCAACTGGAGCCAGAGCGGCGAGACCGTCACGGTGACCAGCGCCAGCTGGAATGGCACCCTCGCGGCGGGCGCAAGCACGACGGTCGGCGCGAATTTCAGTTACAGCGGGGCAAACGCCGCCCCGGCCAGCATCGGCTGCACTGGCAACGGCGCGGGGTCCGGCACCGGCGGCAGCACAAGCTTCACCCAGGCGGACATCGACGCTGCGGTGGCAGCGCCGCTCATCGCGTTTGGGGCGCCGACCTCGTCCGATCCCCGTCCGGGCACCAGCCCCACGGACATCCGGGAGGCCAAGGTGCTCTACTACCTGGCCCTGGTCGACAAGGAAGACCCCGGAGCGACGGCCTCCGACGGCACGACCGTGGACAGCGCGCTCCTCGCCCAGGTCGCCAGCCTCGTCGCGGGCGGGAACGAGCCAGATGCCGACGGTGGCCTGGAAGGCTGGGCGCACGCTCCTGTCGCCGAGGCCCTGCTGCTGCTCAGGAACGGTCCGGCCTGGAGCCAGCTGTCAGCGGCTGAGCAGGACAAGGTCGCCCTGCTGGAGGCGGCGATGGGATACGCGGGCAATTACACCTACAACGACGCCAACAACTTCTCGTCGGGGATCTGCGGGTTCGGGGACTTCAGCAAGACCAACAACCCGAACTACCAGGACGGATACGTCGACGTCGAGCTCGCTGCTATCCAGTTCTTCGGTCCCGCAACGTGGAACGCAATGCTGACGGACTTCAACGACGCCACGTTCACGGCCGAACTGGACGCCGCCGGTCTCACCAACGCGGGCGGCTGCTATGCCACCGTAGGCTCGGCCGCCGACGCAGCGATCGATCAGCCATTTGTCTGGATGGGCCACCCCGCCACCGACCCGATGGGCATCTGGAACCAGCTGGCCTCGGACACGTTCGACCTGACCGTCACGAGCTCGGTCACCGGGACATCCAGCGGCGCTACGGTCACAGCGCACATCGCGGACAACACCACCAGCCCGGAGCAGGGCGAGTGCTGCATGGGCCACGAATTCGACTCGACGGATTCTTCCGGCCTTCGCAGCTCAGCGCTGTATGTGTACGAGGGCTGGATGAACGTGACCGGCAGCCGGGTCACGATGACCGCGCTCGGGGACTTCAGCTGCAACGACGCCACGGCAGTGGCCCGGTACGACGTCGGCAGCCAGGACCTGATCTACAAGCTGCACCACGGCTACATCAGCTACGCGCTTAGCCAGGACGGCATCCTGGTTGACGACGCGGGTGACCCCGCCAGCGACGGCCCCGTCGCCAAGGGCTACGACTACGACCTCGACGCTTACAACGTTCTGGCCGCGCCGGCCACCTGCTGAGCCCGGTCAGCTGGCTGTCAGCTGACCGGGCCCAGGGTCACCCGGAGGGGTGAGTCAGCTGGCACTGCATTGCAGGTTCGGCAGCGAGCTCGGCGCCGTCCCGGAGCCGAGCAGGCCAAAGGTGGCCGAGGCGCCAGCCTGAATCGCCCCGTTATAGCTGAGGTTGGTCGCGCTCACGGCAGCGCCGGACTGGGTCTCGTCCGCGTTCCATATCTGCGAGATCGTCTGCGAGCCCGGCCACGAGTAGCTGACATCCCAGCTCTTCGTCGCCGCCGTTCCCGAGTTGGTCACGGTGAATCCGAGCTGGAATCCGCCGGACCAGGAGTTGACGACCGACCAGGTTGCCGCGCAGCCTGCCGGGCCGGGGCTAGCGGTGGGCGTGGGGCTGGGTGTCGGGGTGGGAGTGGGGGTGGGGCTCGGGGTAGCAGTGGGAGTCGGCGTGGGGGTCGGGGTCGGCGCGGGCGAGGGAGCGCCGGTCCCCGACAGCACCACGACGGACTCGGCGGGCACCGAGACGCTGCTGCCGGACGCGTTGCCGGAGGCGATGGCCGGGTTGGCGCTGTCGTAGGTGTACTCGGTCTCAGTCGAGCTCGTGAAGCCCAGGCTGGACGTGCTGATCGAGTACGAGTTTGAGGGGTCGGCGTTGACCAGCATGACGTCGTAGGAGCCGCCAGGCAGCTGGGAGTAGTAAGCGTAGATGTTCGGCGTGGATACCAGCATCGTGCCGACCTTCGCGCCCTTCACCGCGAGCTTGGCCGCCAGCTGGTAGCCGTAATAGGGCGCGTACGGGGTGTCAACAGCAGGCTCGCCGCTGCTGCCAGAGGAGAACATGCCGAAGTCCGCGGTGGGGCTGCCGTAGTTATGCACGTCCCACCAGTCCACGGACTGCGCGCCGAACGACAGCCACTCCATCGCGTTGGCCGCGGCGTACAGCGCTCCGACCGGCTCCTCATTCCAGGCGTTCGCGGTCTGGGACATGTTGGTCTCGCCAACGACGAAGTACGCGCTCGGGTCGTACGTGGACAGCGCGGTGTGGATCTCCGCGGCGGCGGCCGGGATGTTGTCGACCAGCGCCATGATCGACTGCACGCTCTCGGTGGGCGTTCCGTTGATTGGGTACCAGTGCACGTCGGCGCAGTTGATGTCGGCGGCGTCGGCGGACAGGATCGTGTCATTCCATTGCTGGTAGTTCGCGACCCCTGAGCCAGGGGCGAGGTTCCCGTCCATCCCGTAGTCGTAACAGACCTGGGCGCTGGGGCTGACCGCCTTCATGGCCTGCATGTAGGTCAGCCCGTTGCTGGCGTAGGACGCTGGCGTATGCGGGTTGGCATGGGTGTCGGTTTCCCAGGAGCCGTATTCCTCGTTCCCGATCTCCCACAGCGAGACGCCCTGGCCTGAGGTCTCCGACTGGGTGACCCAGGCGGCCGCGTCCTGCGGGGTGTCGGAGCCGTAGTCGACCGTGACGAACTTCTGTCCTCCGCTCACCGCGTCGACCTGGCTCGAGTACTGGGCAAAGTCGACCGGCTGGACGGAGCCGCTGACGGTGTTCGGCTCCCAGAGGTACTGATCGGCCCAGGAGCCGCCGGGGTAGCGGATGAGCCCGGTGCTGGCGGCCGACAGGTCGCTGGCGATCGCCGGGTCGGTGAAGTTCGTGTCCCACGCTGCTGTGTTCACGCCGAGAGGCTCGAGCGATCCGGAGAGCGTTGCGCTGCCTGTGCCCTCGCTCGGTCCCGAGCATGTGAGCGCTGGCACCGGGTTCGAGGTGCCGTTGTAGTCGCCATCGAAGCCGAAGGTGGTGCTCGCGCCTGCCGCCAGGCTGGCGTTGTCGCCCGCGATGCCGGTCGCCGTCACGGTGGTGCCGCTCTGGCTCACGTTCGCGCTGTACGCGCTGCCGGCCACCACTGTCTGGCCTGCCGTGAACGACCAGGTGATCGTCCAGGTGCTGATCGCATACGACGCGTTGTTGGTGACAGTGACCGTCGCCCCGAAGTCAGGCGGGCTATTGGACGGCGTCTGCCAGGCGACCGTGAACGCCGCGCTGCACGAAGCCCCGGTGTCTGCTGGCGCTGGACTGGCCGTGAGCAGGGCCGCGGTGGTGACCGTCGCCCCGCCCAGCACGAGTGCCAAGATTGCTCTGCTTAAACGCTGATGTGGCCTGGACATGGGTGCTCCTGCGCGGGTGCGGGCAAGCGACCTCGCTATACCGGTTCAGTCGCGGCGATCGTACGTCCGCAGGCGCCGAAATCAAGGGGCTGCAGCCAGCGCTGCCCCGCAGGTCCCGTACCGGCCGCGCTGGTCGCAGCAGCGGCATCAGCCGTTCTGCCAGCGCTGTCATGCGCTGATATGACAGCTCACCCGGCCTGGAACCGGCCGTGGCCGCGCGCCACGGCCGTGGAAGTTTCATCCGTGTCCCCATGCCCTCGGTCCGTCCTGCCTGGTCAGCGGCTGGCGGTGGGTCGCGCTGTGATCGCCGGCGTTGACGCCGCCGGTGCCGCTCGTAGGTTCAGGCCGAAGAGGAGACAGCAGATGATGAAAACCCGCTGGCCATTCCGCCGTTACCTCAGCCGCTACCTCAGCCGCTACCTCAGCCGCCGCCAGGCCGTCGCGCTCGGGACGGCGACCGCACTGGGCCTGGTGGCACTCGTCGCGACCGCGCGTCCGGCGCACGCGGCACCGTCGACGACCGGCGTCTTCGACTACGCCGAGGCGCTGCAGGACTCGATGTTCTTCTACGAAGCGCAGCGTTCCGGCCAGCTCCCGCCGGACAACGAGGTGGACTGGCGGGGCGACTCCGACCTGTCCGATGGCTCGGACAACGGGGTGAACCTGACCGGTGGCTACCACGACGCCGGGGACCTGGTGAAGTTCGGGCTGCCCGAGGCGTGGGCGATGAACATGCTCGCCTGGAGCCTGCTCGACTACCCGCTGGGGTACGCCGACGCGGGCCAGACTCAGGTCGCGACAGAGAACCTGCGCTGGGGCGACGACTACATCCTGTCCGCCTACACCGGCCCCGATACGTTCTACGGGCAGGTCGCCAACCCGTCAGTGGATCACCAGTACTGGGGCCCGGCGGAGACCAACCCGACGGTCCGCCCGTCCTACGCGATCACCGCGTCCTGCGCTGGTTCCGACCTGGCCGGCCAGGCATCGGCGGCGCTCGCTTCCTCCTCGATCGTGTTCAAGACCTCGGACCCGAAGTACTCAGCCGAACTGCTGTCGCAGGCCGAGTCCCTGTTCACGTTCGCCGACACCTACCTGGGTGACTACTCGAACTGCATCACCGAGGCGCAGAGCTACTACACCTCCTACAGCGGGTACTGGACCCAGCTGGTCGCAGCGGAGATCTGGCTCTACAAGGCGACCGGCACCGCAAGCTGGCTGACGAAGGCCGAAACGGACTTCGCGAACATGCCACTGGCCTCGCAGTCGACGCTGCACGAGTACAACTGGACGGTCGAGTGGGATGACGACAGCTTCGCCGACTACATCTGGATGGCGCAGCTGACTGGCCAGCAGCAGTACATTACCGACGCCGAAGACAACCTGGACTGGTGGACGACAGGATTTGACGGAACGGAAGTCAGCTACTCGCCGGGCGGGGAGGCGTTCCTGTCGAACTGGGGCTCGCTTCGCTACGCGGCGAACGCGGCATACCTCGCGCTGGAATTCAGCAGCTACCTGACCGCGAACAATCTCGACCCGACCCGGGCCGCCGCTTATCACAACTTCGCCATGCAGCAGATCAATTACATGCTCGGCCAGAACCCCAGCAACATGAGCTACGAGGTCGGCTTTACCAACGACGGGGCGAACAGCGCATGGTCGCAGTACCCGCACAACTCAACCGCGCATGACTCGTGGGATGACAACCTGTCGGTGCCCGCGCAGACCAGGCATCTCGATTACGGCCTGCTGGTGGGCGGACCGGACGCGGCTAACGACCAGTACACCGACCAGCGATCCAACTACCAGGAGACCGAAGGCGCGGTGGACTACAACGCGCTGTTCTCCGGTGACCTTGCCGCGCTGACGCAGCAGTACGGCGGCACCCCGATTCCTGATTTCCCGCCGCCGGAGACACCGGACGGCCCGCAGATGTACATGCAGGCCGCGATCAATAACTCGGGCTCGAACTTCATAGAGATCAAGGCGCTGGTCAACAACCAGTCAGCCTGGCCGGCCCGGCAGATGCCGGACGCCAGCTTCCGTTACTACTTCACGCTTGATGCCGGCGAGACTGCGAGCCAGATCACGCTGTCGTCGTCGTACAGCCAGTGCGAGACGCCGACCGGGCCGTTCCAGTATTCGGGCTCTACGTATTACATCCAGGTCTCCTGCGCCAACCTCAACATCGAGCCGGTCGGTGAGGACGACTACGCCAATGACGATTACCAGGCGCAGGTGCAGTTCCGGATCACGTTCCCGTCGGCGCACAACCCGGCGGAAGACTGGTCGTTCCAGGGCATCCCAGCCACGACGGGCGCGACCCCGGTCACGCTCAGCGACATCACCCTGTACTCCGGCAACACGCTGGTGTGGGGCGCTCCGCCGTCTTCATGGACGCCGCCGTCGGCGCCGGGTGGGCTGACCGCGAGTTCTGTCACCTCGACCGGTGCGACGCTGTCCTGGACCGCCTCGACCGCAGGCTCCAGCCCGATCGCCGGTTACGACTTGTACACCTCGGCGGGCAGTCTGGTCGGCACCACGACCTCGACGTCGTACTCCGTGACTGGGCTGAACGCGAGCCGGACCTCGCCGTACGGGTACTACGTCACGGCCGTGGACAACCAGGGCAGCGCGTCGGCAGCCTCGAACATCGCCACGTTGATCACGTCGCCGGACACGTCCGTTGCCGCCGCTGGGTACTCGGTGCCGCCGTCCACGCCGGGCACGCCGGTGGTGAGTGCGGTGAGCGGCACCGGTGCGACGCTGACCTGGTCGCCGTCCACGGCGGGGACCAGCGCGATCAGCGGGTACCGGGTATACGAGCTCACACCGGGTACCGGGCTTGTCGCGACGACCACGAAGCCTTCATACACGCTGACGGGGCTGACAGGCCAGACCGCATTCGCCTATGTGGTCGAGGCCATCGACGGCCAGAACCGGACATCGCAGTTCGCCAGCCCGGCCACGTTCTTTGCCGGCGCTGGCCCGTCGCCGACCCCGACACCGACGGCGACGCCAACTCCGACACCATCTCCATCTCCATCGCCGTCGCCGAGTCCGTCGCCGTCACCATCGCCGTCACCGTCGGGCCCGCCCGGACCGCTCTCCTGCTCGGCCACGTACTCGCTGGTCAACTCCTGGACTGGCGGCTTCCAGGCGCAGGTCACGCTGGGCAACGCAGGCACGAGCACGATGGGCTCGTGGGTGCTCACCTGGACCTTCCCTGGCGATCAGCAGATCAGCACGATGTGGAACGCCTCGTATACCCAGTCTGGGGAGGCGGTCACGGCCGACAGTGAATCCTACGACGCGACGATCTCGCCGCAAGCGTCGGTCACTGTCGGATTCACCGGCACGTACACCTCCAACGACACTGCACCTGCTACCTTCGCCGTGAACGGCACCCGGTGCTCCTGACGGTGCCCTGCTCTGGTCCGGACGCGCTGGCAGGCCGACAATATCCGGGTGGACCCCCAGGCCTTCGACTCACGCCCGCTGCTCCGGGCGTCCGACGCCGACCGTGACCGGGCCGCCTCCGTACTCAATGACGCCCTGGCCGAGGGGAGGCTGACTCCGGAGGAGCATTCCGAGCGGCTCGACTCCATCTACGCCGCGAAGACCCAGGCCGAGCTCGTTCCGCTGATCCAGGATCTTCCCGCACCGGGTGAAGCGCCGGTACCGGTACCGGTAGCCGCCGCCTCGCTTCCCGCCCCTCGGGGTGCCTCGATTGTCGCGGTGTTCGCCGGCGCCTCGCGGAGGGGCACCTGGCGGGTCCCGGCTGAGAGCTCTGTCGTGACCGTGTTCGGCGGAGCCAACATTGACCTGCGCGAGGCGGTGCTGCCCGGACGGGTGATCGACCTGCGCGTGGTGTCAGTTTTCGGCGGGGCCTCGATCACAGTCCCGCCGGAGATGCTGGTGACCGACTCCGGCGTGGCGGTCTTCGGCGGCCGCGATGTCCCGGGCGACGACGACGCCTCCGGCTCGTCCGACGCCCCCCTTCTCAGGCTGCACGGCGCCTGCGTGTTCGGAGGCATATCCGTCCAGCGCCGCCCGCGCGACAAGACCACAAACCGCCGGCTGCCCGACCACAAGACATGACGTCCGCCTCAGCCGCGAGGCATGATCACCGCGTTCACGATCGGCGCGGCTGAGTCGACTGCCTGCATGGTCCCGTTGAGGAAGTCACTGTCGGGAACCAGGGTGATGCTCCCGCCCGAAGGATCGTAGATGCTGAGCTGGTCGCCACTGTGCGCGGTGATGAGCACATAGTGCAGCGGCGAACCGTGCACAAGGCCGCCAAGCGTCGGTGCCAGCAGCACCGGTACGGGATCGCCCGCATCAACCGCGCTGATCGCTTGCTGCAGGGCAGGAAACGCGCTCCGGGGGTCGGTGTCGTCAACCAAGTGCACCTGGTATCCGGAACCGTCTCCCGCGCCGGAACTCATCGCGCTGGCCACGCCCCAAGGGGTTGTCCCCAGGGCCTGCGGCCAGACGCTGTTGGTCGCGGCGTGCGTCTGCGCCTCCACGGCCGTGACCCGGGCGAGGAACTGCGCGCCGGTCAGGTCCTTGCCGTTCGCGCCGGTCGTCAGTGAGTACGCGAATATGGGGTCGGTCAGCAGCCGTGCGGCGACAATCGAAGTCGATCCGCATTCGGTGTCGGTCATCTGCTTGAGGATCGTGTTGTCATAGCTGAGCTCTGTCCCGGTGCTGCCCAGGCTGAGGTGACTGGCCAGCCACGTGTCTGACTTGCCGCGTATCTGGCCGGCGAAGGTAACGACCTGGCTGAGCGAGTGCCCCGCAGCTAGCGCCATGGCTATGTACGCCTCCTGCGCGGGCGATTTCGCCGCGCGCAGGGTCGCCTCCAGCCTGGCCCGGTCGGCAGCGGACATCGTCGTCATCAGCTCCGTGAAGCGGGTGAGCTGCGCACTTCCCAGCAGGCTCACCCCGTTGGCTGTCGCCGTGCTGAGGACGAGCGCTTCGTCCGGTTTCATCCCGGCATCGAACGCAGCGCCAGCAGTCGCACTGGACGCCGCGTCGGCGAACTGTCCGGCTAGCGTACTGGCGGCATCCTGGAGGTTGTTGTACATGCCAATCAAGCGATAGGCCAGGTCGAGTATCGAGTCAACCCAGCGTGCCAGGGCAAACGGATCGAGCGGAATGTCAAAGCCGAACACGTCCAGGTTCGGGCCTTTGCGCGCCGCCTCGCGCACCTGCCGCAGGAGATCGCTGCGGCGTCGGTCGAGCTCGCTCAGTGTGCTGGCATAGGCGTCTATCGCCGAGGCTGCCGCGTTTAAGGCTGGCCCGGCCAGTCCGACCAGCTGGCCGGTGTCTGCGACGACATCGGCTGCTGTCAGTCCAGCATCGCCCTGCCAGACTTCAGGCAGCTTCACTCCGGCGATCGCGTAAAGCTCGCTGCCAACGTGGCCTGTGCCGCGAGCGGTCGCGGTGCAGGCTTGTGCCAGCGCCCTGAGCCCGTCGACGTTACCGGGCAGCGGCTCGGCGACTTCGATGATGACCTGGTTGATCGCCTGGGCCAGCGAGACCGGATTGACCAGCCCGTACAGCTGCTCCAACCGGTGGATGATCGTCGATATCTGGTCATAGGCCGGCAACGCCCCAAGTCACCGCCCCACCGACCGTACGTTGTCGGTATTGGACGTTTCCGCATTGTCGTAACCGGCGGCTGTGAGGGCGAGGCGATCACCGATGGCGGACACGGCATCGGCGCAGACCTCGAATTGCCCCGCCCATGCCCGGCGCATCGAGTCGAAGGCGGTAACGAGTTCGTTCATGCCCAGAGCTGATGCCGCATCAGCAGTAGTAGCCATCCACTCCTGCCGGAGTGAACTGAGGTTACCCGCGAGTCCGTGAGCCTCAGTGGACTGGTGCTGGATGCCCGCCACGTCAAAGGCGATCTGAGCCATTTCATCCTTAGATGACCATTATGTTCGAGTGCCCCGCTAACTTATCACGGCGGTTTTGCTTACTGATGGTCAATGGGCTGGCAGGACCGCGGGCCTTCGGCCCTCCGGGGCCAGCACAGCGGCGCGGCGGCGCACGGGGTCGGCGACCGCCTCAGCAAGCTGGTCGAGTGCCTTCAGCGTGTGCGCGCTGACAACGGCGTCGCAGTGCGGCCACGCGGCGGCCATGCCCGCGGCGAGCGGCTGATAGCTAGCGCTCTTCGTGCGCGGGTTCACCCACACGATGCGGTAGGCGACCAGAGACAGCCGCTCCATCTCGCGGCGCAGCACCTCCGGGTCGCCGGTGTCCCAGCCATCGGAGATGATCACCACGACCGCACCGCGGGCCATGCCGCGGCGGCCGTAGAGGTCATTGAACTCCTTGATTGAGGCGCCGATCTTGGTCCCGCCCAGCCAGTCGGGCGCGGCCTGCCCGGCTCGCCGCAGCGCCGCAGCTGGCAGCGACCGCGACAGCTCCGGCGTGAGCCGGGTCAGCCGGGTCGCGAACGTGAACACCTCGGCGTGGGCCCCGCCGGCCGCGCAGTACAAAAGCTGGATCATGGCCCGGGCGTAGGGTTCCATCGATCCGGAGATGTCGCAGAGCACCACGAGTTTCCGCGGCCGCCGGGATGGTGCGCGTGAGATAAGCCTGAACGCATAACCGCCGGTCCGCCTGGCCAGCCGGAGGGTCGATCGCATGTCGGTTCGAGGACCCCGCGGCCGGCGCCGCTGGCGGCGCGACCGGCGCAGCGGCACGGCCAGAGTGATGCTGCGCATCAGCCCTGCGAGCAGCGCCAGCTCGGGTTCTGACAGATCGGCGAAGTCTTTAGCGGCCAGCCGCTCGACGGTGCTGCCCAGGTAGCGGTGCTCTATCTCCCGGTCAAGGCCGGGTGGGTCGGTCCCGTCGCCGGTGGCGTCTGGTGTCCCGGACGGTCGGGTCTCGGCGATGTGAGACCGCGCCGCCTGGGCGGCCCGGGCCAGCAGGTCGTCGGCCGCAGGGGGACGCCCGGGCACCGGCGGCGAGTTCTGATCCCCGCTCTGGTCGGCCGGGTCGGCCAGGCCGCCGAAGACCTGACTGAACACAGCGCGCAGGATGGCGATTTCGTCCCGGCTGGCCACCAGCGTCGCCAGCGCGCAGCGGAACAGCGCGTCCGGGGTCTGCGGCCGCGCGATCGTGACCGCGGCCGCGAACCGCTCGCTGCGGCCCGGCCCGACCGGCAGCCCGGCACGCCGCAGCTCGGCCCCGAATCTCGCAGCGACCTCGGCCAGGTCCCCGTCGCCGGCCACTACAGCCCGACCAGGCTGTCCCGGCTGCGCATCCGCCAGCTCCGCATCTGGCGTCTCAGTGCTCGCCCGGGGGGACGACCGGCCCAGGCCCCCCGATTAGGCATCGTCGGCGACCAGCGCCCCGAATCCGTTCGCGCGCGCTGTCTGGAGGTCCTCGGCGTACTTCAGCGCCGCCCCGGCTGTCTTCTCCGCGGTCTCCTCGTCGAGCTTCTCGGCGCCGAGCGTGTGCAGTGCCGCCGTCCAGCTGACAGCCTCGGCCACTCCCGGTGGCTTGGCCAGGTCCAGGCCCCGCAGCCGGGAAATCGCGTCTGCGACCTGGCCCGCAAGCGGCGCCGCCGCTATAGGTACCCGCCGCCGGATGATCGCCGCCACCCGCTCGATGCCGGGATAGTCGATCCAGTGGTACAGGCACCGCCGTTTCAGGGCGTCGTGCAGGTCCCTGGTCCGGTTCGAGGTCAGCACCACCACGGGCGGGAACGCCGCCCGCCGGGTGCCAAGCTCGGGAATCGTCACCGAGGACTCGGCCAGCAACTCGAACAGGAACGCCTCGAACTCGTCATCGCCCCGGTCGACCTCGTCGATCAGCAGCACCGCCGGCCGCGGGCCGGGGTGCTCGATCGCGGCCAGCAGCGGACGGGCGAGCAGGTACTCCGGTCCGAACAGATCGGCCTCGCGGGGCGTCTCGCCCCGTGCCTCGGCCAGCCGGATGGCGAGCAGCTGCCGGGGGTAGTTCCATTCATAGAGCGCCTCGGCCGAGGTCAGCCCCTCGTAGCACTGCAGCCGTATCAGCGGCGTCCTGATGGCCCCGGCGAGCGCCTTCGCCGCCTCGGTTTTGCCGACCCCAGGTTCCCCCTCGAGCAGCAGCGGCTGGCCCATCCGCGCTGCCAGGAACAGTGCGGTGCCGAGCGGCGGGTCGGCCAGGTAATCCTCGACGTCCAGCGCGTCCAGCAGCGAGGCGACATCAGGAAGCTGCTCTTCCAGCCCGCTCATCCGCGGTGCCAGCCCAGGGGGTCACAGAAGTACCGCATTCCTACATCATGCGTCAGACCCACCGCTGCCTGGACCGTGACCTGGTTCTTCACCGGCCGGCCGCCACCCCAAGCGCTAGCGCGCCCTCCGGCACTGGAGGCTCCTCCCCTGCTGAGCGGGGCGCTGGGGAGCCTCCATGCACCGAAGCGTGGAATGCGTGCCGAAGGCAGCCCGGTCAGCCCGCGCTGCCGGGCGCCGACGGCTCAGCGGCAGAGTCAGCGGACTGTGTCTCCACGGCGGCCGTCGCGATCGACCCGGCCGGCGGCCGGGCGAACCGGCGGAGCACGAAGTAGAGGACTCCGGTGACAACGAACCCAACATAGAACGCGATGTCAGCGCCCTTCAGCGCATGGGAGACCGGCCCCACTACGATCGAGGTATCCATGAAGGGAACCATGACGCCGAACCCCACAGCGAACGAAACGAGGGCGGGCCATCCGCTGGCTAGGTTCCGCCAGGCCAGGGCCGTGCGCAGGAATGAGGGCTTATATTTGCCCTTGTTGTAGTGCCAGTCGATCATCACGATGGCGCAGAACGGCGACAGCCAGTACCCGGTGAAAAGGAGAATGTTCTCGAAACGGGTGGATGTGCTGCCCGAGTTCATCCACAGCACGCCGGCCAGCGCCAGCACCATCACGACGACGGAGATGAAGGGCCGCCTGATCCTTGCGCCGAGGGCCTGAAACGCCAGGGATGCGCTGTAGTCATTCATCGAGGAGGACACGATCGCTGCGAACACGATCGCGATAAGGGCGAGCACGCCGATGAACCCGCCGCCCATCAGCGTGCGCACGCCGCCTGCCGTCTGATTCCCCAGGACGCTCGCCGCGGCAAGCCCGATGGTCATCACCCACACGTAAGACGCGATCATGCCCGCCATGCTGAACCAGAAGACGCTAGTGGTAGAGGACGTCGGCTTCAGGTAACGGCTGTAGTCCGAGCCGTAGGAGGCCCAGGAGAACGCCCCAGACAGCGCGACGGTCACCATCAGCACGAACGCCGCCGCCAGGGCGGAACCGTGGACCGTATTGTGCGGGAGCGCGACATGGTGCTGGAAGATCCGCACTGTGAGCAGAGCAAACAGCAGGATCATCACCGCCCCGCCCCACCTCTCGGCCTGGTGCACCAGCTCGTACCCGAAGATGCTGATGGCGCCGGTCGCAATGAGCACGATCAGGGCACCGACCCAGAACGGGATGTGGAAGAGGAGCTGAGCACCCTGCGCGCCGAACAGGCATCCCAGCGAGATCCACCCGATCGCCGACAGCCACTGCACGGCCCCCGGCAGCACAATGCTCCTGCCGAACGGCATCCTGGCCAGTGGCACCTGCCCGGTGCCGGTCTTCGGCCCCCAGGTGCTCAGCAGCGCCACCGGCACAGTGCCGATGACCGTCCCGACGATGATGGCGATGAGGCCCAGCTGGAACCCGAGCCCGAACACCACGGCCAGGGTGCCGATGAACACGCCCGAAAGCTCCATGTTCGGGGTGAACCACACGGTCATCATGCGCCAGGTGCCGCCGTAGCGCTGGTCCTCCGGTATCGGCGCCATTCCCTGGGTTTCCACCGCCGTGTCCCCGCTGTGGGTGGGCCGCCTGCCTTCAAAGACGGCCAGCTCGGGGCTGCTCTCGGCGGTCATCTCTGCCCGTCCGCGGCCGCGGGCCCGCTGGTGGGCCAGCCCTGCTGGCGCCAGTTCATCTCCCAGAACGCCAGCTCCCACAGCGCCACGTCCCTGAAGACCTGCTCGAGCCGCGTCTGCATCTGCGGCGATACCTCGCCCGCCAGGTCATCCAGGCAGCCACCGAGCGTCCCGACCAGAGCGCGGAACCCATCACTGGTCCAGTTGTCAACCCAGTCACGCCAGCGCGCGTCCGCCGGTACCGCGGGCAACACCGCCGTCCAGGTGTCGAGGTAAGAGCGCTCACACGCGTAGACCGCGGTCAGCCCGGGCAGCAGGCCCTGATGCGCGGACATCACCATGTACGAGGAGTAGCCAAGGCAAGCTGGCCAGAGATCCTCGGCTACCGGGGATCCAAGCTCGGCGAGCGTCTCTGCGAGCTGCCTGGGTTCGCGCTCGGTGTCGTCGACGAGCTGGGCGAGCACCCCGTCAAGGTCCGCGGCCGGCTGGTATGAGCGGAGCACCATGAGTGCCCGCCGTTCCTGGAGGCAGAACAGGCGGCATTGCTGGGCCCAGGCGATGAGCGGCGGGTCAGCCAGGGTCCCGTCCGCTAGCGCCAGCACGAACGGATGCCGCGCCAGGTCGGCCAGCAGGTCAGCTTGAGCGCTCGCGAGGCTCGCGGCCAGTCCGGTGGCAGTCGGCGTGATGGTCATGGTTTGCCTTTCTGGGTTGGACGACTGTCGCCAATGGTCAGCACCGGGCGTCAGCCTCCCAGCGACGGTGGTCAATCCGGATGACCGTAAAGGTCGGCCGAAAACACTCTAGACCCTTATTAAGAAACTTTTCATGAAGATTTAAGGACATCCCAAACCAAGAGATAATCCAGGCATTCTGGGTTAAATAGCGACCGGAGAATCAGCAGGCTGGTCGAAGCCATGAACGAGACGAAGCGGGCAAAAGGGCAAAAACTATTGAATCTGGCTACCCGATACGCCGGCCAGTCAGCCCGGCCTGCCTGACTGGCCACGTGGCGGCCTGGTCGCTGACAAGGCCCGCATGCATCCACAGCGGCGGATCATCGGCGGACAGGTGACGGTGAAGATCGGATCGCCGGATAAGAGATCGCTTAATCCTGTCCGCTGGAGGCGGCTCGGCAGAGTTAGGTTGTCGTATAGCCTTTCTAGCTGGAGGGATGTCCGATATGGAGGCGGAGCACGCGGAGGCGCTGGAAGTGCTGCGCGAGGTGTGGCGCAGCCAGGGTCAGACGGCGGCCAGCCTCGACGATTCCAGCGGCGAGAAGTCCTGCAAGCGGATGGCTGACGCCGGGGTGGGCTTCGATGACTTCGCCGACGGGGAGGGTGCTGACCTCGGAGCGGCGTGGCGAGCCAGGCTGGAACGCGAGGGCAAGCTGACCCGTTCCGGCGGCAGCGTACGTGACCTGGTCCTGGGGCCGGCCGATTCTCGCTGATCCTTGGTACCTGACGTCGAGGAGATCGGCTCGGTGGAGTATCCCAGTACTGTCGCCGAGCTGACGGCTGGCCTGCGGCGGGGTGGTTACCTGGCGGATCGCGGGCTGGCCACCGCCCTGCTTGTCTCGCTGTCGCTGCACCGGCCGGTGCTGCTGGAGGGGGAAGTCGGCGTCGGGAAGACCGAGGTGGCCAAAGTGCTGGCGGGCACTTTCGGCCGCAAACTGATCCGGCTGCAGTGCTACGAGGGCATCGACACCAGCCAGGCGCTCTACGAGTGGGACTACGCCAGGCAGATGCTCCAGATCCGGGCGCTGTCAGAACGTCAGGTAACCGATGACCAGGCCGTCGACAGGCTGTTCGGACCGAAGTTCCTGCTGGAGCGGCCGTTGCTCGAGGCCGTGAAGGCTGGCGGCGAGGCCGTCCTGCTGATCGACGAGATCGACCGCGCCGACGATGAGTTCGAGGCGTTCCTGCTGGAAGTGCTCTCCGACTTCCAGATCAGCATCCCGGAGATCGGCACCATCACGGCGCAGTCGCCTCCAGCCGTGATACTGACCTCCAACCGGACCAGGGAACTGCATGACGCGCTGCGCAGGCGCTGCCTGTATCACTGGATCGGGTACCCGACCGCGGAGCGCGAGGTGGAGATCGTCCTGGTCCGCGAGCCGGACGCCGCCGAGCAGCTCACCAGGAAGGTTGTCAGCGCCGTGCACCGGCTGCGGGAGCTTGACCTGGTCAAGCCGCCAGGCGTGGCCGAGACCATCGACTGGGTCCGGACCTTGCGCTTTCTCGGTGAGACCGAGCTGACCCCCGAGGCGGCCGACGACACACTCGGCGCGGTGATCAAAGACCGCGACGACCTCGATCTCGTGCGGGAGAACCTGGCGGAGATAACGTCCGGTGACTGAGCGGCCCCTGTTCGCCGGGCTGTTTGTCAGCTTCGCGCGCGAGCTGCGGGCCGCCGGGGTCACCGTGGGCACAGGCGACGTGCTGGCCTACTGCTCCGCGATGCAGCCGCTCGATCCTTCGGACCTGGCCGACCTGTACTGGGCCGGGCGGGTCACGCTGGTCAGCCGCAGGGAGGACATCGGCGCCTACGACGAGGTGTTCCGCCGGTTTTTCCTGGACGAGGGCTCACCGCAGGCCAGCCCGCTCCTGCTGCGAGCCAGAGCGGCGGCCGACGCGCAGCCGCCGCTGGTCATGCCCGGCACCGAGCCGGGGCCCGAGCAGGATGCTGAGCAGCCCGTCCTGGGCTGGATGGCCTCTGATGTGGAGGCACTGAAGCACCGGTCGTTCGCCGCGTGCACGCCTGAGGAGCTGGCGGCGCTGCGCCGGATTCTGGCCAGGATCCGGCTGACCCCGCCCCGTCGTCGCACCCGCAGGACCGCGCCCGCCCGATCCGGCCGGGCGCCGGACGTGCGGGCGACCATCAGGGCTTCGATGCGGATGCACGGTGAGCCAGCCGAGCTGTTCTTCCGGCGGCGCAGGACGCGGCTGCGCCCGCTGGTGCTGGTCCTCGACGTGTCCGGGTCGATGGCCGACTACTCCCGGCACCTGCTGCAGTTCGCGCACTCCGCCCGGCGGGCGTCGGACAGGGTCGAGGTGTTCTGTTTCGGGACCCGGCTCACCCGGATCACCCGGGCGCTCGCGCACAAGCAGCCCGACGCCGCCCTGGAGCAGGCTGCCCAGGCCGTGGTCGACTGGGACGGCGGGACCAGGATCGGGCAGTCGCTCGACGCCTTCGTCAAGCGCTGGGCCCGGGGCGGCCTTTGCCGGGGCGGCGTCGTCGTCATCTGCTCGGACGGGCTGGATCGGGGCGATCCGGAGGTGCTCGCAGCGGCGATGGAGCGGCTGTCGCGGCTGTGTTACCGGGTTGTCTGGCTGAACCCGCACAAGGGCGACGACCCGGGATTCCGGCCGAGCACCGTCGGCATGATCGTGGCCGCGCCGCACATCGACCTCTTGCTTTCTGGTCACGACCTAGCGAGCCTGGAGCAGTTGGCCGAGATGCTGCCGACCGTGAACTGACGAGCCCCGAGGCTTGAGGGGTAGCTGGCGGGCTGCGGCTGGATGAGGAGCTGGTCGTGAGATGGAGTGTCGGCCTGGAGGCTGAGGCTGGCCGTGTCCTGTCCCGCGAGGATGTGGTCGAGCTGGCGGACGCGGTGGCTGGCAGCGACGGCATCGCCACCGGGATCGGCAGCAGCAGGTACGGCGCTCAGCTGGTGGTCGAAGCGGATAGCCGCGACGACGCCGTGGGCAAAGCCACCGCTGTATTCCGGGCCGCCGCCGCGGCCGCCCGGCTTCCGGATGGCCCGATTGTCCGCACCGATGCGATCAGCGAGGCCGAGAACAAGGAAGGCCCGGAGTGATCAGGCTCGGCTCGCTCGCTGGCTACCCGTTCGAGGGCCCGCGCCTGCTCGCCGGCTGGACCGCGCCGCAGGCTGCCGCGGTGTACGCGATCCTCTACAAGCCCGATCCCGAAGCCAAGCCAGAGCACTACGCCGTCATCTACGTCGGCCACGCCGATGACCTCTCTGAAGAGCGGTTCCCGTTCCGGCACCCCCGGTCGCCCTGCTGGATCAAGCGGACGGGTTCGAAGTGGAAGGTCTACATCTGCACCTTTGAGGTGCCAGGCGGGACGAGGGCACACCGCGAGCAGATAGCCCGCGAGCTGACAGCCGTCTACCAGCCGGGCTGTAACGACGACCAGTACGACCACGCGTGGAAGGACCAGTGGATCGGGGAGTACTCAGCGCCGACTACAGCCCCGGTCGCGCGGCGTGGCCCGGTCCAGCCTCCGAGGCCCTAGCCGCTGCTAAGCGCGCGGGACATAGCCGACGGCTTCGTGCAGCCGGGACCGGCGCGTGCCCGAGGCCGGGCGCGCTGGCTCCGGCTCGGCCGGCCGCTCAGGCAGCGGGGTGACGTCGGTCACGATCTCCTCGGCCATCCCGTACAGCAGCGGCAGCGCACCCGCCACCACGCCCCCGGTCTCATTGATGTGGCCGACGCCTGGGCCGATCAGCTCGGCGTGGCCGACGATAGTGCGGACGGTGTCGGCCGCCCCTTCCAGGTTCCCGGCGATGCGGTTGAGCAGGGTCCCAGCCCAGAACAAGTAGAACGCCAGGCCCGCGATCAGCAGGGCAATGACAACGATCGTCAGGACAACCAGCGCGGTCAAGATTTCACCTTCCCTAGCACGCGGCCGAGGAACAGGTGGTGCTTCAGCCCTTCGGCCAGGACTGCCTCCACCCCATTAGCGACCTGCGGGATCAGAGCGGCGTCCGCGGTGTTGGCCTCGGCGGCGTTCAGCGTGCTGCCGATGCTGACAACCCGGCGGTCGATGATCTTCACGAAGTAGATCAGCAGGCTGAGCAGCGCAGCGACGGCGACGACCACCACGAATCCGACAATGATCGTGACCGTCCACCAGGTGTGCTCGCTGGAATTCATGGCCAGTGTGTGCATGGCTAACCTCCGAGCCGCTCGCGGCCGCGCTGCAGCCCGCCGATGATGATCGTGGCGTGCTCGATGGTGGTGCGCAGCGCGGCCAGCGGTGCCGTGTTGTGTACCGCGTCGGCGAGGGCGCCGTCGATCTTCGGCGCCTCGTTGCCGATCGAGCGCGCGAGCAGCAGGATCGGCACTACCAGTGCGACGACGGCCAGCAGCACCACGCCGCCGATGATGTAGCCGAGGATCCAGCCGAAGGAGCTGAAATGACCGGCGCCGCTGGCCGAGGCGGCCAGGTAGGCAAGCTTGTTCGCGTGTGCGTCCATGGCGCGTCAGACCGTCTCGCAGAAGTCCCTGACGGGCTTCAGGCTCGCGTTGACCGAGGTCAGCCGCTCTGGCACGGTGCTGGTCAGCTGGGCGACCGCCTGCACTCCGCCGGTCGTGGCGACCAGCGTCGCGCGGATCGCCCGCAGGTGCAGCACCACCCGCAGCAAGCCGACGGCCGTGATCGCGATGATCAGCGCGGCGATGATCAGTGTCGCCCACGCAGCTGCTGGCATGATCTGTCTCCCTTCAGCTCATCCGAGAAGCTTGGCGACGGACCCGGCGTACCGGACGGCACCGACCGAGATTTCCTTGACGGTCTCGTCGGTTTCGGCCAGGGCGCCGGGTACCCCGTTCAGCTCCCCGACCAGCGCCCCGCCCCCGGCGAGAATGTCGTCGCAGGCGCCACGGATCCGCTCCAGCGCGGCGAGCACCCGGTTCAGCAGGTAGATGACGACGGGCAGTATCACTACAAGCAGGATCGCGTTGCCGATCCACCACAGGACCATGGTCGTTCCTCCTCAGCTCGCGGCCTGGTAGGGCAGGAAGAACCGGCGGAAGACGCGGGTGAGGGCCATTCGGGCGGCCCGCAGGGCAAGGGTGAAGCCCCGTGCGGGGCTCGCGGCCGACGCGGCGATCTGCTCCGGCGACTCGCCTCGCTCGGTCCGCTCGATCCGGTCCTGCAGGTTGGCCGAGAAGTCGCGCATCAGCACGGCCGTGACATCGGAGATCATGCCACGGCCATACTGGGCGGCGGCCCCTGCGAGCTGCAGGTCCTGGGTGACATCCACCCGGGTGCCCCGCCCGGCCCGCTCAAGCTTCGCGGTCACCACCATGCTGGCCTGGCCCCGGCCCCTTTCCTCAGCGCCGGAGGCGTTCACAACCATGCTCCGGGCGGCCTCGTCCCGTTCTGTAATCTCAGCGGTGCCAGCGAACTGCAGCCGGACAGGGCCCATCCGGACCGCAACCCGCCCTTTGTACCGGTCATCGCCCAGGTCCTCGGTCAGCTCGGTGCCCGGCAGGCAAGCGGCGACCTGCGGGATGTTCTGGAAGAACTGCCAGACCTTGTCGACTGGCTGAGCGACCTCGAACCCGTTCTTGATCAGCATCGGGACTCTCTTTCACCTGGCAGCGTTCAGGTAGGCGGACGGGTCGCGCTCGAACGTCTGGCGGCAGCCGCTGGCGCAGAAGTAGTAGGTGACTCCGTCGTGCTCCAGAGGCAGGCTCTCCGGGCCAGCGACGACCGTCATCCCGCAGACAGGGTCGATCGCCTGGCTGTGCTGACCCGGGGGAACGACCCCCCGGACCCCCCGCAAGGTCTGCTGGCGGCTCGCGGTTTCGGGGGCTGGGCCGCTCGGGACCGCGCCTGAGGCGCGGAGCTGGACGAGCTCGGCCAGGATGGCGACCGCGATCTCCGGATGCGACGTGCTGCCCAGGTCAAGCCCGGCTGGCACCCTGACCCGGTCGAGCTGATCTGCGGGCACTCCGCGGTCGGCGAGGTAACCGAGCACCGCGGCGCCCCGCTTCTGCGAGCCGACCAGGCCGACGTACGCGGGCCTGGCAGCGACCGCGCGCTCGAGTACACCCTCGTCGTTGTGGCCCTGGGTGGCGATCACCACCATGGATTTCTCGTCCACGTCCGCAGCGCCGAATTCGTGGTCGGCGATCAGGTCGGCGTGCCAGCCCAAGGCTGTCGCGAGCCCGGCCAGCGTCTGCGCCATCGGCGACTTACCCACGACCACCAGGTGCGGAGCAGGCAGCACAGGCTCGATGTACACCTCGAGCGCCCCCTCGCTGTGACAGGAGATCGGCACGATAGTCATCCCCTCGGGCACGGCGCCGCCGAACTGGTCCGGGCTGCCGAGCAGCAGCAGCCGGGCGGCGCCGGTCTCGATGA
Organism: uncultured Actinomycetota bacterium; assembly: GCA_963815375.1. Taxonomy (GTDB): domain Bacteria; phylum Actinomycetota; class Actinomycetes; order Streptosporangiales; family Streptosporangiaceae; genus JASHPR01. Next base: position 2,695,222 of record CAWFGX010000001.1, read on the forward strand.
CCTGCCGGGCCTCGCGGATGACGGCGGGCTCCGCGCACGCGCCGCCGATCCACCCGCGCAGCTCACCATCCGCGGTGATAATCGCTCGCGAGCCCTGCTTGCTCGACGACGGTCCCTGCCGCCAGACGACGGTTGCCAGCGCGAACCTCTCGCCGCGCCGCGCGAGCCCGGCGGCCTGCTCGAGCACTGCCCAACTGTCGATGGCGACCATGGTGCCTAGTCCGTCCGGACGGGCGGGGCGCCGGACACGTCCCGCCGGTAGGTGATCGCTTCCCAGACCCGGTCGGGCAGCAACGGCATGTCGATGTTGCGTACCCCGGTACCTGACAGTGCGTCGATCACCGCGTTCACGAACGCGGCAGGCCCGCCGACGGCTGCGCACTCGCCGATGCCCTTGGCACCAAGCGGGTGATGCGGGCACGGGGTGACAACTTCGCTGTGCAGCTCGAACCCGGGTGTCTCCCAGGCTGTGGGCAGCAGGTAATCCATGTAGTTGGAGCCGACGCAGTTGCCCTCAGTGTCGAACGTGATGAACTGCATGTTCGACATCGCGTAGGCCTCGGTGAGGCCCCCCATGATCTGGCCCTCGACGATCATCGGGTTGATCCGGACCCCGCAGTCGTCGACCGCGACTGTATTCAGCACATCCCATACGCCGGTGTCCGGATCCACCTCCACAGTGACGATGTACACGGCGAAAGGCCAGGTCAGGTTCGGCGGGTCGTAGAAGGCGGTGTTCTCAAGGCCCGGTTCCATGCCGTCGGGCATGTTGCTGTAGGCCGCCATCGCGCATTCCTGGATCGTGACCCCGCGGTCTGGCGCGCTGCGGACGTAGAACCGGCCAAGTTCCCACTCGACGTCCTCCTCTGAGACCTCGAGCAGGTGCGCCGCCAGTTTCCGGGCCTTGGCGCGGATCTTCCTGGCCACCATGGCCACAGCGGCCCCAGCCACCGGGGTGCTCCGGGAGGCGTAGGTGCCCATGCCGAACGGGGCAGTGTCGGTGTCCCCCTCCTCCACCACCACGTCCGCCGCCGGGATGCCGAGCTCGTGCGCGACGATCTGCGCCCAGGTGGTCTCGTGGCCCTGACCTTGCGTGCGGGCACCCGTCCGCACGATCGCCTTGCCGGTCATGTGCACCTTGAGCTCGGCAGAGTCGAACATCTTGATACCGAGGATGTCGTACTCACGGCTGTTGCCCGCGCCGAGCGGCTCGGTCATCGTGGAAATGCCAAGGCCCAGCAGCCGTCCCCGCTTCCTGGCATCGGCCTGCTGCTCCCGGAAGGCGTCGTAGTCGACCGCCTTCAGGGCGACATCAAGGCACTTGGCGTACTGCCCTGAATCGGTCAGGAATCCGAACGCTGTCCGGTGCGGGAAGTCGTCGTCGGCCACGAAGTTCATCCGGCGGAAAGCCGCCTGGTCCATGCGCAGGTCGTCAGCTGCGGCCTGGACCATGCGCTCCTGGAAGAACATGGCCTCGGTGACACGGAACGAGCACCGGTAGGCCACCCCTCCGGGCGCCTTGTTGGTGTAGGTGCCCCGGGCCCGCAGGTGGGCCGCTGGTATGTCGTAGGCGGCGAACGCCGAGTGCATCAAGCCGATCTTGAACTTGCTCGGCTGCGCGTCGGAGAAGAACGCCCCGTGGTCGGCGTCGCAGCGCATCCTGACCCCGAGGATCTTGCCGTCGCGGCGCAGTGCCATCTCGCCGTCGAGGTAGATGTCGCGGGCGAACCCAGTAGAGATCAGGTTGCCCGTCTTGTCCTCGATCCACTTCACCGGCCGCTCCAGCAGGATCGAGGCCAGGATCGAGCAGACATATCCGGGATAGACCGGCACCTTGTTCCCGAACCCGCCGCCTATGTCCGGGGAGATGATCCGGATCATGTGCTCGGGCAGTTCGGCGACCATCGCGACCGCGGCCCGGATGATGTGCGGCGCCTGCGTCGTCATGTACACGGTGAGCTTCGACGTGGCCCGGTTGAAGTCCGCGATCGACCCGCAGCACTCGATCGGGCTGGGATGCGAGCGCGGGTAGTGCAGCCGCAGCCGTGAGACGACGTCGGCCTGCTCAAACGCGCGGTCGGTCCCGGCTGCGTCGCCGACTTCCCAGGTGTAGATGACGTTGTCCGCCTGGTTCTCCTTGTCGTCGCGGATCACCGGCGCCCCGTCGGCCAGGGCCTGCTGCGGGCTGACGATGGCCGGCAGCGGCTCGTATTCGACCTCGATGGCCTCACACGCGTCCTTGGCGACGTAGGGGTCGTCAGCGATGACGCAGGCCACCTCCTGGCCCTGGAACCGCACCTTGTCAGTGGCCAGGACCGCCTGGGTGTCATAGGACAGGGTCGGCATCCAGGCCAGGTTGCGGGTGGCCATCATGTCGCCGGTCAGGACCAGGTGCACGCCCGGTATGTCCCATGCCTTGCTGGCGTCGATGGACTTGATGCGCGCGTGAGCCAGCGGACTGCGGAGGATCTCCATGTGAAGCATGCCCGGCAGCACGATGTCGTCGGTGTAGTTTCCCTTCCCGCGGATGAACCGGTCGTCCTCCACCCGCTTGCGGCTCGCGCCGATACCGCCGATCTTGATTTCGTCTACTGCCTGCGACATCTTTTACCTTCCGTCCTGCGCTACTCGGCGGACTGGCCAGCGGACTGCGACCGCAGCTTGCCGGCCGCCCACAGCACGGACTTGACGATGTTCTGGTACCCGGTGCAGCGGCAGAGGTTGCCTGACAGCGCCCACCGCACGTCCTCTTCGGTCGGGTCGGGATTGCGGTCCAGCAGGGCTTTCGCGGCCATCATCATGCCCGGCGTGCAGAACCCGCATTGGAGGCCGTGCTCCTCACGGAAGCCCTCCTGCAGCGGGTGCAGCTCGCTGGCCGTGCTCAGGCCCTCGACAGTCTCGACCGTGCGGCCGTCCGCCTGGACAGCCAGCATCGTGCACGACTTCACCGCCTGGCCGTCAACGAGGACGGTGCACGCGCCGCAGTTGGTCGTGTCGCAGCCCATGTGCGTGCCGGTGAGACCGACGCCCCGGCGGATCAGGTGGGAAAGCAGCAGCCTGGGCTCGATTTCGGCGACCTTCCTCTGGCCGTTGATGGTGAACCTGATCCGCCGCATCGGTACCTGGCCGACGGCCTCGTCGTCGCTCTCGACGTTGATAGTCATGTCAGGCCGCCCTTTCCGCCGCATGGCCGGCGCTGCTGAGGATGCGCTGGACGAACGTCCGCACCATGTGCCGCTTGTACTCGGCGCTGCCCCGGTGATCGCTCCGCGGCTGCGCCGCCTCGGCCGCGAGATCGGCTGCGTGGCTGATCGCGTCCGGGCTCAGCGGCCGGCCGACAAGCGAATCGGCTGCGGCTGTTGCCGCGATCGTTGATCCGCCGACTCCGGTCAGTGCGATTCCCGCCCTGCTCACGACCTCTCCCGTGGTCTCGATCGAGACCGCGGTGCCGACCGTGGCGAAGTCGCCGACACGGCGCTCCAGCTTGAGGTAGCCGCCCGCGCGGACGCCCGTGGCTGGCGGGACGATCGCCTCGACCGCGATTTCGTCTGGCTCGAGCGCGTTCTCGAATGGCCCGAGCACGAAGTCGGCCACGGGGATCTCGCGCCGTCCGCCAGGACCCTGCGCGACGACCGTGCCGCCGAGCGAGAGCATGACCGACGCCCAGTCTCCCTGCGGGTCCGCGTGGCAGAGCGACCCGACGAGCGTGCCCCTGTTACGCACGATCGGGTCAGCGATGAGTGGCGCCGCAGCGGCCATGGTCGGCTGGCCGGCCGGCAGCAGGGCCGAGTGCTCAAGGTCCGCGTGCCGGCACAGCGCCCCGATCCGGAGCGTCCCGTCAGGGTCGGCCCGGTGGTAGGCAAGGCCGGGCAGGTTGTTGATGTCGATCACGAGTTCCGGCGATGCGAATCGCAGCTTCATCAGCGGGACGAGACTCTGGCCTCCAGCCAGCACCTTGGCGTCGTCGCCGCCCTCATGGAGCAGGCGGATCGCCTCGTCCAGGGACTGCGGTGCCTCATAGCGGAACCGCGACGGATACATTCGCTTCCTCCGGTCTGGCTGAGTAACTGAAACTGCAGGTCAGGCCGTGGTGCCACGGTCGTCCGGAGGTGCGTCGGAGCCACCGGGCCCGACGGCCGTAGCCCCGGACTCGGCGCGCTGCGGCCGCGGGGCGGCTTGCGACTGCGGATCGGGGACCGCGACAGGCCCCGACTCGTAATCGGGGTCGGGCCGCGGCTCCTGGTGCGGCGGCCAGGGGCCAGATACCGGCTGGCCTGCGACCTTGAGGTAGTCGACGAGCTGGGGCCAGGCCCAGACGGTTGGACTCTTACCCGTCTTGGGCGCGTGCTCTATCAGCTCGTAAATGCGTGGATTATCCTTACTGTGTCCGCTGGACTCAATGCGCATGAGCACTCTCCCTGCTACGGCTGTGCCACCCGGGAGGGGCAGATGGCGCAAGATCTGTTTCTCGTATCTTGGCCGTGCTGAGCAGGGGCAGCAACAGCCGAATAAGCTCTCGCTTAACTTGGTGTTGCTGACATTGCCTGCGAATGGGTACGAAAGAGGTAGATTTAGCTCCATATCGTGACATACACCGGTGGCTTGAACCGGGACGGCGGCACACCGGCGGCCGGCGACAGCATCAGGTGCATGGCCGCAGGCGTGCTGAGGAACCGCCGCAGCGCGTCTGCGGTGGCGCTCCGGCGGTCTCGCTCCGGCAACGTGACGTACCAGCACGCCTCCACCGGCAGCCCGGGCAGGTCAACCAGGGACAGCTCACCGCGGCGGAGCTGATGCGATACCAGATGCTCGATGGCGGGCGCGACGCCAGCGCCGTCTGCAGCCGCCGCCCAGGCAGCCGTCTGGCTGGGCATGACGCCGATGTTGCGCTCCGGGATGCCAATCCGCGCCAGGAGTCTCGCCGTCTCGCTGCGTGGGTCAGTGCCGGACGGGTCGATCAGCCACCGCCACTGCCTGGCCGGCCCGCGCAGTCTGGCCTGCCCGGCGGTCACAACGGCCAGCCGGTACTTGAAGATGGGTTCGCTGACGACCGGCATCGGCTGCTCGCCGCTGACGTCTGGTCCGAACGCAACGTCGGCGAGCTTGTTCGCGACCAGGACGGCCTGCTCGCCGGAGATGGCGACGCCGGTGGAGACCTCAACCGGCCGCGGGGACCACCGGGTGAAGGCCTCGGCCAGCGGCCCGGCAACGAACTCAGCGAATGTCGACGTCGCGACCGTCCGGAGCTGCTCTGGTGCGCCCCGGGCGGCACGCACTGCGGCGTGCGCCTCGGCACCGAGCACCACGATCTGGGATGCCGTGGCGAGCAGCCGGGACCCGCCGGGTGTGAGGGTCATCCCAGCAGGGCCACGGGCGATCAGCTGGTCTCCCAGATGCTGGCGAAGCGCTGTGAGGGCCTGCGATACGGCAGGCTCGCTGACTCCAAGCGCGCTGGCGGCAGCAGTGACCGAGCCCAGGCGAGCTACCAGGACGAACGCGTTGAGCTGCGTTAGTGTCATCGCACTGTCCAGTGTGCGCTATCTCGCGGGTGCCCGGCGCCTTCGTACACTCGGGACCGGCGGCCCCGGACGGGACAGGGACTACGGCGGGGCCACAGGAGGTTGGTGTGCAGGTCCCCGCGCAGGTCGAGTACGAGAAGGCCGCAAGCGTGGAGCACGCGCTGGCGCTGCTGGCCAGGTACGGGCCGCAGGCCAGGATCTTGGCGGGCGGACACAGCCTGATCCCGATGATGAAGCTGCGCCTGGTTCAGCCTCACGTCCTCGTCGACATTAACGCGCTCACCGACCTCCGCTACATCAGCCTTGCTGGGCAGGAACTCCGGATCGGCACTCTCACCAGCCACGCTGAGCTGCTGGAGTCCGAGGTAGCGGGCGAGCACTTCGCCCTCTTGCATGACGCGGAGCGAGTGATCGCGGACCCTGTCGTCCGGCTCTGGGGCACGGTGGGCGGCTCGCTCTGCCAGGCCGATCCCTCCGAGGACCTGTCCGCGGCGTTCGCGGCTATGAAAAGCACCATGGTCATCCGCCGCCCGGGCGGCAGCCGCGAGGTGTCGGCACGGGAGTTTCACACCGGCCCCTACGAGACCGTGATCGAGCCCGGGGAGATGCTCACGGAGATCAGGCTGCCCATCCGGCCCGGCGGTGGCAGCGGGTACCAGAAAGTGTCGCGCCGAGCCGGAGACTGGCCGGTGGGAGCGGCCGGAGCGGCAGTCTGGCTGGACGGCGAGGTTATCGCTGATGCCGGTATCGGGCTGGCCGCGCTCGGCGCCAGGCACTTCGCGGCCACCGAGGCCGAGGCGTTCCTGCGCGGCCAGCCGGCCAGCGACCAGACCCTGGCCAGGGCGGGCGAGATCGCCGCCGAGCACTGCCAGCCGGTCACCGACCAGCGCGGCCCGGCCGACTACAAGCGGCACCTCGCGCGGGAACTCACGGTCCGCGCGCTGCGCGTTGCCGCGTCCCGGGCCCGCGGGCAGGCGCCATGAGGCTCACCGTGACCGTCAACGGGACCGAGTATGCGCGCGACATCGAGCCGCGCCTGCTGCTCATTCACTTCCTGCGCGACGACCTGGGGCTGACCGGCTCGCACTGGGGGTGCGACACGTCGAACTGTGGCGCCTGTGTGGTCTGGCTCGACGACATGCCGCTGAAGTCCTGCACGATGCTGGCGGTGATGGCCGACGGCCGGCGGGTCACGACCGTCGAGGGCCTCGCCCGCGGCGGCGCACTCGACCCAGTGCAGGAGGGCTTTGCCGCGTGCCACGGACTGCAGTGCGGGTTCTGCACGCCGGGCATGATGATGACCGCGCGCTGGCTGCTCGACCGCAACCCCGATCCGTCCGAGGCGGAGGTGCGCGAGGCTATCTCCGGCCAGATCTGCCGCTGCACCGGATACGAGAACATCGTCAGGTCGGTCCTGTGGGCGGCCAAGCACGACAGGGGTGAGGACAGTTAGCAGCGACGGTCATCCAGCGGGGAACGGGGCCTACGGCCCGGTCGCCCGCAAGGAGGACGCCCGGTTCATCCGAGGCCTTGGCACCTTCGTTGACGACATCACGCTGCCCGGGATGCTGCACGGCGCAATCCTGCGCAGTCCTGCCGCCCATGCCAGGATCGTCTCGGTCGACGCCGCCGCCGCACGGGCCCACCCAAAGGTCGAGGCCGTCATCACCGGCGAGGACCTGGCCGAGCGCGGCCTGGCCTGGATGCCCACCCTGGCCGGCGACGTGCAGGCGGTGCTGGCCACCGACAAGGTCCGCTTCCAGGGCCAGGAGATCGCGTTCGTAGTCGCCCAGGACAGGTACTCCGCCCGTGACGCCCTCGAGCTCATCGCCGTGGACTACGAGCTGCTGCCGCCGGTGATCGACGTCACGACGGCGCTCGACGATGACGCACCGCTGGTCAGGGACGACCTGAAGGGCCAGACCAGCAACAAGGTCTTCGACTGGACCGCGGGCGACCAGGCCGCGACCGATGCGGTGTTCGCCCGGGCCGACGTCGTGGTCAGCTGCGACATGATCTATCCCCGTTCCCATCCCGCTCCGCTGGAGACCTGCGGGATCGTCGCTGACATGAACGCGGTCACCGGGCAGCTGACCTTGTGGTCTACCTCACAGGCGCCGCACGTGCACCGCACGCTGCTCGCGATGGTGACCGGGCTGCCGGAGCACAAGATCCGGGTGGTGTCACCGGATATCGGCGGCGGATTCGGCAGCAAGGTTCCTGTCTACCCCGGCTACCTGTGCGCGGTCGCCGCGTCGATCCTGACCGGCAGACCCGTGAAGTGGACGGAGGACAGGTCCGAGAGCCTGATGTCCACCACGTTCGCGCGTGACTATCACATGCACGGCGAGATCGCCGCGACCGCTGAGGGCAAGATCCTTGGCTTGCGGGCAAAGGTGCTGGCCGATCACGGGGCGTTCAGCGCTGCGGCCCAGCCGTCGAAGTTCCCGGCCGGCTTTTTCCACATCTTCACAGGCTCCTATGACGTGCAGGCGGCGTTCTGCGAGGTGACCGGCGCTTACACGAACAAGGCGCCGGGTGGTGTTGCCTATTCATGCTCGTTCCGGGTCACCGAGGCCGTCTACCTGGTCGAACGGCTGACCGACATGCTGGCGCGCGAGCTGCGGATGGATCCGGCGGACCTGCGGATGCACAACCTGCTGCGGCCCGAGCAGTTCCCGTACACCTGCCCGACCGGGTGGCAGTACGACTCGGGCGACTACCCGCGCGCCCTGCGGCTGGCCCTCGACATGGCTGGCTACGACGAACTGCGCCGCGAGCAGGCGCAGCGGCGGTCCCGCGGCGAGTACATGGGCATAGGCCTGAGCTTCTTCACCGAGGCGGCCGGCGCCGGGCCGCGCGGCACCATGGACATAGTCGGCCTCGGCATGGCCGATGGCGCCGACCTGCGCGTGCATCCCACTGGCACGGCAGTGCTGAGCATCTCGGTACAGACCCAGGGCCAGGGACACGAGACCACGTTCGCGCAGATCGTGGCTCACGAACTCGGTCTGTCACCCGATGAGGTCGAGGTTGTGCACGGCGATACGGACCGGACGCCGTTCGGCCTCGGGACCTACGGTTCCCGGTCCACGTCGGTATCTGGCGCGGCAGCCGTCGTCGCCGCCCGCAAGGTGCGTGACCGGGCCCGCATTGTCGCCGCGGCGATGCTGGAGGTGTCCGCCGAGGACCTGGAGTGGGCGGACGGCAAGTGGCGGGTGCGCGGGGATCCCAGCCAGGCCCGCGGCATAGCCGAAATCGCGATGGCTGCCCACGGGGCACTCGAGCTGCCTGCCGACGTTGAGGGGCATCTGGACGCATCGGCTGTGTACAACCCGCCGAACCTGACCTTCCCGTTCGGCGCGTACATCTGCGTGACAGACGTCGACCCGGCCACCGGTGAGGTGCGGGTGCGCCGGTTCATCGCCGTGGACGACTGTGGCGTGCGGATCAACCCGGTGATCGTCGACGGACAGGTGCACCGCGGCATCGCCGACGGCATCGGCATCGCGCTCATGCAGGCCGTCATGTTCGACGAGCTAGGCAACTGCCTCAGCGGATCCTTCATGGACTACCTGCTGCCCACGTCGCTGGAGTGCCCGTCCCCCGAGCTGGGCGAGACCGTCTCGCCATCGCCGCACCACCCGATCGGCGCGAAGGGCATCGGTGAGTCCGCCACTGTCGGATCCCCGGCCGCCGTGGTGAACTCTGTGGTCGACGCGCTCGCCCCGTTCGGGGTCACCCACGCGGATATGCCGCTGACGCCAGCCAGCGTCTGGCGTGCCATCCAGGGCCGCCCGATCCGCCCTGATCGGGCCCTGAGCTTATCCACAAGCCCGGAGGACCGCTGATCCGCGTGCTGGATCTGCCGACAGTTCGTTCTAGGCCTCGCTGAACCCGATCGCCCCTTGTAGCAGCTCAGGTGGCGGGAAACTCCTGTCGGCGTGGCGCTGCTGCAATCCTGAATCTACGTCGGGATTCCGGTGCGATCTTCGACAATTGCGAGCCAGATTCGTGATTCCTGAAGTCGACGTGGTGCGTGGCGCTGCGGCGGGCCTGGAGTCGCGGTAGTGTCCCGCGTGATCACCGACGGCAAGGCGTGTGTGGTCCGGCGATGGGATACTGCCGTGCATGCCCATGTTCTCGGACCTGGTGCGCACGGATTTCGCCGATGATGACGCCTGGGACCAGGTACAAGACGAGGCGACCCGGGAGTACTGGCCGGACGAAGACCAGCCGGACGGATTCAGCGCAAACGTTGCGCCGGTCAGCGATCCCCGGTGGGCCGGCGCGACCTGGGAGACCGTCAAGGCCGCAGCCCCCGTGGACGACACAGGGCCGTGCGTGCTGTTCATCGCTGACGGCATCACGTTCGCGTCGCCGGAGCATCCGATCCTGGTCGTGGACCTCGACGACAAGATCCTTTCCGTGGCGGAGTTCCCCGAGATCGCGGACCGGACGCCGTTCCGCTGCATCCCGTCCGAGCTGTGGGGTGTGGAGAACAACCTCAGCATCGCAAATATGGAATGGGAAGCGTTCGCCGAAGCCGTCGACGATGACGGCGTGTTTCGCGGCTTCGAGCCTCCGCTGCCGCTGACCCCCGAGGAGACGGCTGAGGCTGAGCGGCAGGAGCAGCTGGCGGAGCAGCAGCGGCAGGAGCAGCGGCGAGAGGAGCAGCAGCGGCAGGAGCAGGATCGGCTAGCTGCGGAGCTGAGGTACTGGGATGGGCGGCTGCCGAGCGACCGGGTCCGCGCGGTGGCAGGTAATGCCCGGGCCATGGCCCGGCTCGACATCGGACTAGCTGAAGCCATCGCCGCGGCCAGCCCGGACACGCAGCGCTCGATCGCGCGCTGGGCGGCTCGCCGGGCCTATGAGGTCGCCGGGGTCGCCGATCTCGACTGGGTGGCTCCCGCATTGCGGGCTCTGGACCAAGGACAGCAGCTGCCGGCGCCCTTCGATAACTGGGAGCTATTGCGGCAGGTTCTCGACAGCGTGCGGCAGGTTCGCGGCAGCAACGCGCTGGGTTCGTCGACGGCGACTGTGCTGTGGTCCGTTACGGATGTACCGGCGCTGTTCGACCCGGCCGGCCCCAATCCGCTGGATGCCGCGCTCCAGGCGCTTTACGCCGCCGCCGTCACTTTCAGCCGCAACGACTATCACGCTCTCCTCGAAGACGTCCGCCGCGCTCACAGTCTGTGAAGCCGCACCGGCAGCCGCGAGCTGCCTGAACCCGCACCCGGTAATCAGCCTCGATCCGGTCAGATATCGCGAACTCTGGCTTTGCTGGATCTGCCGACAGCTCGCTGTCGGCCATCGAAATGACTGGTGAGGCTTTTCCGCAGCTCAGCTGGTCAGCGAGTGTCCTCGGCGGGCCGCCGGCAGATCCTGAAACAGTGTCAGCAATTCAGTGCAGCGTTCAGTAATCCCGAGCCTTGGTCGTGTTTGCTGAAGCCAGCGTGCTGTGGCTCGGCGATACGGCCGGTACCACGCAGCGATCCGGAACGGCCAGCTCAGGCCGCGCTGTCCGGGTGCGGCGGCGGCGGGGCGTTGCCGCAATGGGCGCGATGCGCTGCCCGCAGCGCCGTTAGCCTGGCCCAGAACGCCTTGACGCTTGGCCAGATGGCGGGGAGTCTGCCCATCGTGACCCTGGTGGTGTCCCGCTGCCTGTACCCGGCCTCCCTAAGCCCGGATGATGATGACGAGTGGTGGCAGTCTCGAATCGTTGATGAAGGTGCCAGGACGCAGCATGCCCGGTAGTCAGCCGGGACCATCAGCTGTCAGGTCTGGCAGGGACTCGTACGCGGCGCGGATGACGTCGTGCAGCTCCTGCAGGCAGCCGAAATTATCGGCGCGCTTCAGGTCCACCCCGCATTCCCGCTGCCGCGCCCTGATCAGGTCCTCATGGTTTACCACTGACAGGTGCACCGGGAAGGCGAAGGGGTCGAGCCCTCGCTGCAAAAGCGCGTCGCCCGGATCACCGGCCGGGCCGTCATCGCCGGCGACAAACAGCCACGCGACCCATGACTCGCGGCAGTACGCGCTGGCCGCGAACCCTTTGGTCCACTCGGTGAACATCATGGCCAGGCTGGGGGCGGCGCGCACCGGGTTCTTCTCGTCAACGTCGATTTGGTAGCGCCAGATCTCCCCCTCGTGCTCGCCGGCGAGCACGAACATGAAGCGGATGTCATCGTGGACGGCCAGCGGCAGCTGATGCCGCCAGTGGAACGGGACTCCCGTCATGAATTCCTGGTCCCACAGCATGTCGCGCGGGTCGGCTGGCCATGGGTCTACGTACGCGCCGTCCGGCAAGACCCGGTCATACCGGCCCAGCTCCGACTTAAGCCAGATCACCTGTTCGGCGATGTGGTCGACGTCGAAGACCTGGCGCAGCGCGCCCAGAGGCGGGCTGCCGCCCTGGCCGCCCTCGTCGAGCCAGGGGATGCCGAAGGCCGCTGCCGCCGCCCGGTAGGCTCCCACCGCATCACGCAAAGCAGGCATATCGTCCAGCATCACAGGCCCTCTGCACCACTCTGAGAGTTGCCCGACAGTGTCGTCCAGCAACGTCACCACGGCAGCGCCGTGCGGCGACCTGTCCAAGACCGCGAGCATGTGGTCGTTTACCCGCGCCAGCGTAACCAGCATTGCCAACAGGCTGGCGGGATGCCCTGAAGATGTGCTCGCCTCCTCGGCTACGGCGATCAGCCGGTCACCGGCTTCCGCCCCGTCTGCAGTCCAACCGGCCACCTGGCCTTGCCCGCCAGGCCGCCGCCTAACGAAGGCAGCGCCGTGCTGATCACCACCAGCGGGCTGCGGCTCCTGCACCGCCCGCGCTGCACAGACCGGCCGAGGACGGCGAAGTCACCCATGAATCACCCGAGTCGGCGAACCCACCCCCGTCGAGGCGCACGGACCCTCAGAAGTCCTGAACTCTCGGGCTTCCGATGGTAGTGGCCGTGGTGGCGTTATTACGCCCCAAACCTTCGTCCACGGGCGCGCTCGCCGTGTCTGAGGTGCTGGCGGGCGGGCTCGCGGCGTGCAGGCGCTGGCGGGCGGTGTCGACGAAGGCCTCGTGGATCTCCAGGCCGCCAGCGCGCCGGCCCAGACGGCGGGCTGCCACCGCAGTCGTCCCAGAGCCCGCGAACGGGTCGATCACCACGCCGCCTACCGGCGAGCACGCGCGGACGAAGAACTCGGCCAGGCCCTCGGGCATCGCGGCAGTATGACCTCCGGCGCCCTTGTACTGGTTGTAGGTCTGCGGCACGCACACCACGTTGCCCGGGTCGGCGCCCCCGCGCAGGTACGTCGTGGTCCGGTCACGCCCGAACCCGGCGCCGGTGTTACGCCGGCCCAGCCGGTCGAGCTTGCGCCGCTCGATCTCCTCGGGCGCGGTCTTGTACGGGACGCGCAGGGCGTCCAGGTCGAAGTAGGGCCGGGCGCCCCGGGCGAACGCGTAGACATACTCGAAGCTGTCCTTGGTCCGCGGGCCGAACCGGCCGGGAACCGCGTTCGGCTTGGACCATATGTAGGTCTCCAGCCACCGCCATCCTTGCTGCTGCAGGGCCAGGACGAGCTCGTAGACGTAGGGGTGGCGCTGGCCCTGGTACGGCCCGCTGTGGGCGATACGGTTCTTGATGTTGAGCACCAGCCAGCCGGTGTTTTTGGCCGCCCGCAGCATGGCTTCGCTGTAGGTGAGGAACCACTCACCGTAGCGTTCAGGATCAATGCGGGAGTAGGCGCGGGCATCGGCATAGGGAGGGCTGGTGAACCACAGGTCCACCGAGTTCGGAGGCAGCGCCGGGAGCCAGTCCGCGGCGTCACCCCAGGTGATCCCCTGCCCGAGCAGCGTGGCGAGCGCCTGGCTGGGTACCGAGGGAGGCTGCGACGGCACCGGATGAGGGTTGACCGGATCGGCCGCCATAAGCTCGGATCTTAGCCAGGCAGCGCGCTCAGCCCATGCCGCCACGCGGGCGGGTAACGAGCACGGGCAGCAAGCGGACCGGGCCTGAGCAGGGTGGCGCTAGGGCTGGGTGCCGAGCGTGACCGTCGTGCTGCTGGTCTTGCCGTTCCGCCAGTAGTCCAGCGGGACCTTCTCTCCTGGCTTCTTAGTCAGCGTCAGCTCCTGCAGCTGGACGTTGGTCGTGGCCGGCTCTCCGTCGATCTTGGTGATCACGTCCCCGGTCTGCAGTCCCGCCTGGGCGGCCGGGCCGCCGGCGACCACGCCGGCCACGTAGAGGCCTTCCGGGACTCCGCCCTGCGCAGCCGCCTGAGGAAGGATCGGCTGCGTCTGCACACCGAAGAACCCGTGGGTTACGGTGCCAGTGTCGATGATCTCACTGGAGATCGTCTTGGCGAGATCCACCGGGATGGCGAAGCCCAGGCCGATGCTCCCGCCCGACGACTCGCCCGACGAAGACGGAACGCTGGCGCCCGCCGACGGTACGCCGATGAGCTGGCTCGAGCAGTTGACCATCGCGCCCCCGCTGTTGCCCGGGTTGATCGCCGCGTCGGTCTGCACCGCCGACACCAGCAGTGCCGACGAGTCGTTCTCGGCGGGTACCTCAACAGTCCGGTTCAGGGCGCTGACGATACCCGAGGTCACTGTGCCCGACAGGCCAAGCGGCGCACCGAGCACGACCACAGGCTGACCGACCTGCACCGACTGCGAGGACCCGAACTTGATCGGCTTCAGGCCCTTCGGTGCCGCGACCTTGAGGACGGCCAGGTCTGTCAGCGGATCGCGGCCGACGATGGTCGCGGCCTCGCTGCTGCCGTCGGAGAACATGACCGAGACCGAGCCTCCGGTGGCGGCGCCCGCGATGACGTGGTTGTTGGTGAGGATGTCACCGTCGGTGTTGATGACCTCTCCGGACCCTGTGCCACTTCCGCCCGAACCCGTTGCCGAGATCGTCACCACCGAGGGCAGAACGTCGTCGGCGACTTGCGTGACCAAGCACTGCCCGCCTGAGGAACCGCCAGCCGCAGCGGTCGACGATGATGACGGTGCCGACGAGGTCGAAGAGCACCCGGCCGCGGCCGCCGCGATCAGGACAGCGCCAACGCCGGCCAGTGCGCCGCCGTGCGCCGCCCACCGCGGCAAGCGGTGCCGCGCTCTGCCTACGCTCCGGCGGCCTGGCTTGAATTCTTGATTGCGGTAATTGCTCATGTTCTTTCGCGTTCGCTCGCATTACTACCTATGGCGGCCCGCGCCATCATCCATTCGACGCCCGGGTCAATACCCTCGGTGACTGCTGGTGACACCCTCCGTAGCCGGTCCGGGGCAGCGTCAGAGCCGTGCGGTCACGGGCGTGCGGTCAGGAGCACGTCGTTACAAGGAGACCGGATCTGCGGTCACGCCGAGACGACGGTCACGACGGTGCGCCCGATCTTGATCTTGTCGCCCTTTCGCAGCCTCTGGGCTGCGTGGATCCGGCGGCCATTGAGCCAGGTGCCGTTGGTCGACCCCAGGTCCTTGACGTACCAGCTGTCGTGGGCGATCTGGAACCGGGCATGCTGGTTGGAGGCGTAGTCGTCGGTGATGGGCAGCGAGCCTTGGCGACCCGCGGTGAACTCGGACTGGAAGGTCTGCCGACGGTCGCCGATCTCGACCTGCAGTGACGGCTTCGGCAACGGCCCGGCGTCGGTGAGCGTGGTTCCGGTCTGCCCGGCGACCGCCGCAACAGCAGCCTTCCAGGCCTGCTGCTCCTGCTCAGGGGCTTCCTCCCACGGTGGCAGTGAGTCGGGCTGGCTGCCGCGGTGGGCTTCGTAGGCGGTCCGGGCAAGGTTTTCGAGGCCTAGGCTGCTCACGCATCGATGATGCCAGAGCGGCGGGACACCAGCACGTGTCTCTGCGTAATCCCCTGGGTGCGCACCGCATTGGCCTGGGGTGCTGGTGATCACGCAAATATCAGGATGCGCCGACCCGGACACGGCGGCGATGATGAACCATGCCTGGGGATCTGAGGCTCACAGCGCTACGCGAGCACTACGACCTCGGTCTCGAATGGGATCGGCTCGCTCAGGGGCACGGACCTCTGGAGTTCGAGCGTTCCAAGGAGATCATCAGCCGGCACCTGCCACCACCGCCAGCGATAGTGGCGGATATCGGCGGAGGTCCGGGGCGTTACGCGCTCTGGCTGGCCGAGCTGGGCTACCAGGTGATTCACCGTGACCTGATGGCCTTGCATGTTGAGCTGGTCCGGCAGGCCGCCAGCGCGAGCCTGCGGATTGACTCGGCGGTGGCCGACGCCCGCGAGCTGGACCTCGCCAGCGAGAGCGTCGACGCGGTGCTGCTGCTCGGCCCCCTGTATCACCTGGACCGGCGCCGGGACCGGCTGCAGGCGCTGGCCGAGGCGCGCAGGGTGGTCCGTCGGGGCGGTTCGGTCTTCGCGTCAGCGATTTCCCGGTGGGCCGGGCGTATGGACGGCATGCTCCGCGAGCGGCTCTATGTGCGTTTCTCCGAGGCGGAGGCCCTGCTTGCCACCACGGAGCGCACCGGGCGGCTGACGCCGCTCTTCCCGGGCTCGTTCTGCGGTTACACACACCGGCCCGGCCAGCTGCGAGCGGAAATCACCGCCGCAGGCTTCCGGGTTGTCGACCTGGTCAGCGTGGAGGGCCCAGCGTTCCTGCTGCCGGACCTGGCTGAGCGTCTCGCCACTGCTGAGGATCGCCGCGTCGTGCTGGAAACCGCCCGCGCGCTCGAGCGGGTCCCCGAACTGCTCGGCATTGGCCCCCACCTGCTCGCGACCGTCCGCTAGCCGCAGAACCGCAGCTGCACCTCGGATGGCGCGCGACCAGGGATAGTCCCACAGTGCGGCCCCTGCCCCGGACGTATCGCGTGCTGGTGCACGTGCTTTAGCGTGGGTTGCAGTGTGCGTTCCCGGGGTCAGTTTCCAGATCAATCACGTGGGGTATCGGGCCTGGAACCGTGAGGGGGCCTAGCGGGTGAACAGTCCGTTCGAACGGCCGGAGGCGGCGTTGTGGTCGGCGCGCCGGGATGGGCCAGTGCTGCGGGTCACGGGCGCTCTGGATGTCATGACCGCTGATGCCGTGGCTGACCGGCTCGTGTCCGAGGTGCTGGCCGGAATCGAGCAGCTTGATCTGTCCGGTGTTGAGTTCTGCGGTGCAAGCGGCGTGCGGGCACTGCTGGCCGCGCGCGGTGCCGCCCGGGCACAAGGGCTTGAGCTGCGTCTTTGCAGCCCGCCGGCGGTGGCACGTGTGATCGAGCTGTGCGGTGTCGCTGACTTGGACGGCTGGCAGGTCAACACCGTGGGCCAGCACGACGACCGTGAGGGATGGACCGCCTGATGGTAGCTGACAGCCGATCGCCTGCCACGCCTGGTTTCCTGCACAGCGCCCTGATCATTGACTCCGACCAGAGCGTGCGGGAGGTCTTGGCGCCTGCCGTACGCCAGGCGCTGGAGGACGCCGATGGAGTATTCGTGGCGGTCGCTGATGAGACTGCCCGGCTGCTAGGTGAGGAACTAGGCGCGGAGGCCGAGGATCTGCAGTGGGGCGACGTCAGCGCGTTTTACCAGCGCCTGGGGTTCGCCTACGAAAGCTTCCGCCGCTTTCTGGCCGCAGCGAACGCTGCCGGGCGGAGAATTCACGTATTTGCGGAGCCCGACGTGGCCAGCGACGTCGACGAGTCGGGCGCGGTCGACCGGGCCGCCGCCTATCTGGCCTACGAGGCTATGTGCAACGAGACTTATGCCCACTACGGCTGCGACGTGACCTGTCTGTGGGATGCCCGACGCCACCCCACCCTGGTCATCGAGAACGTGCGCAGCCTGCACTACCACGAACTCGGCCCGGCCGGCTGGGAACCCGGCCCCGGGTACGTGCGCCCAGGAGAGTATCTCGCCGGCCGTAACGAACTGCCCTTGCCACTGCCCGCCGCGGTGGAATGGTACATCAGCCTCAGCGATCTAGGCACGCTTCCCCTGCTGCGCGCCCAGCTTCGCGACTGGGCCCGCCGGCACGGATTCGCCCCGGCCGCGGCCAATGACGTGGTGCTGGCTGTCAGTGAGGTCGCCACTAACGGCCTCATTCACGGCGAATCTCCGGTGCAGGTGCATAGCTGGCATCACCACGACACCCTTGTGGTGCAGATCGATGACCGCGGCGGCATTCCGCTTCCGGCCACGGCCGGCTACCGGCCGCCCGCAGAGCACCGGTACAGTCAGCGCGGCCTGTGGCTAACCCGCCAGCTCGCTGACGTTGTGCAGACCCACACTGGGGACGGGATTACCTCCGTCCGGCTCTATTTCCCTCGCCTGCTCACCCACCGCAACCCGCCATTCACCCCAGACCTTCTGGCAAGATACGCCGCGTCCTGAGAAAAGGGCTCATTCTTCGGCAGCCAAAAATGTGACACCATTGGCTCTAATGGGCGCGGGCGCAGCGCGAGCGGGCGTGCCCACCCGAGGTGAGCGTGGCCAGTTTCTACCTCTGGATAATCGGGGCACCCATCGTGGTGATCGCCGTGAGTGCCCTGACATCATCGGCATTCCGGCGCCGCCGGGACAGGCTGATCCAGACAACCGGTCGGCGTGCGATCGGGCGCGTCCTCGATGTGGGCCGCGACAGCGACGGCCTGGGCAGCACGACTTTCTGGGTCAGGGTCCAGTACAACTGCGACGGCGAACCGGCCACAGCCAAGGTCGTGGTCAGCCACCGTGACCAGCAGCAATACCGGCCTGGCCAGCGCGTCGGGCTGACTTACGCGCCGAGCCGGCCCCGGGTCGTCAGACTCGATCCGCCCGAGAGGGCAAGGCGCCGGGCCTCATGAACGGCGTCACTGCGTGTCCTTCGCCGCCAAGCCGTCATGGAGCTCGCTGACCGCGGTCAGCATGACATCGACGGCGGCGTCGGGAGTCCGGGCATTCCCGGCTTGCATGAGAGCGCTGACCATCGCCCGGGCCAGCTCGATCACCTCCGCGGGCGGGTTCGCGAGCCGGGCTCGCGCCTCCGGGCCGAGCAGCAACGCGGCCGAATGGGCGGCTTGCCGGGCCCGGCCGAGCTGGCTGGCGACCTCGGCTTCGGTGATCTCCGACGGCTCACGAATCCGCCCGGTCCGGTCCATATCTACATACAGGCCACGCCGCTTGAGCCGGTCCGCCTCCTCCGCGGGCGCGGTCAGGCCGCTCACGATCTCCCTCGCTTGCTCAGCGGGCATGGCGGCGAGCTTCGCCGCCAGACCGGGCACCTCAATCGTCACGACGGCGATCAGCAGTCCTCCGGCCTGCTTCAGCTGATGCCATTCGAGCAACCGCCCCACGGGTGCCTGCTCCCTCAGGCTCTTAGGCAGCACCGATAGGGCACACAGACAAGTGGCCTTGCCGCATTCTTCGACCACAAGCGCCGCGAGGGAGTACGCCCGGGCCAAGGATCCCGACCGGGCTAGTATCTCTGCGTCGTGCAGCAGCCCCAGCGCGTTGTGCGCCGTCGCGAGGGCGCACGCGAACAGATCGGTCCTCTCGGCCGCCTTGATCGCACCAAGATTCATACTGTGTGCCTACCCACGTGGCACGTGGTGATCAACATACTGTGGGTACGTAGGCCTAGCCCAGGGCGGCAGTAGGAGGGACAGAGGACTGTGACATCGGCTGCCACCCAGTACTCGACCCGGCTGCTCACGCTTGATACCTGGGCTGACTTCGCTGCACTGGTTGAGGCGAACAACGGTGTCTGGGGTGGTTGCTGGTGCATCGGCTTTCATCCCGGGGGCATCGGCAAAAACAGCACCGCAGAGGGCAACCGCGAGGCCAAACTCGCTCACGTGACTAACGGCACCGTCCACCAGATGCTTGTCTATCAAGGCGGCCGGTGCGTGGGCTGGTGTCAGTACGGGCGACCGGCCGAGGTGGCCAGCATCAAGAACCCCAAGGCCTACCAGAAGGGCCTGGCCGGGCTGCCTGACTGGCGGATCGGCTGCTTGTTCACCGGCGCCGGATCTCGCCGCACGGGCGTGGCGCGGGCTGGAGTTGCGGCGGCGCTGGCTGCGATAACGCATGCTGGCGGAGGCTTGGTCGAGGCCTACCCCGAGCAGGTGGATGGACGTGACCCGCAACGTGGCGCCTACCTGCATACGGGACCGGAAACCTTGTTTGAGGAGTTCGGGTTCGTCCGCGACCGTCGCATCGCCAAGTGGCGCTGGGTGATGCGTCTGCGAATCTCCTTCTAGAGGGCCGGCGACCGGCGATTCCGGCCCCTGTGACCTGGGTGGGCGTGGGAGGACTTGAACCTCCGGCCTCTTCCTTATCAGGGAAGCGCTCTAACCGACTGAGCTACACGCCCGGGGCGCCGCAGCGCCGTAAGCCTGATACGCCGGCTTAGGTTACCGCACGCGGAAGGGACTTCGGTCAGTCGCTCTCCTTCAGCGTGACCTCGATGCCTCCGGCAAGGTGGGTGACCAGGTTATAGATAACGGCGCCGACGGTGGCCAGGGCAGTGATCAGGACAACGTTGATGGCCCCGATCAGCATTGTGTAGCCGATGACCCGGGAGAAGGAGAACCACTGGCCGCCGGAGTCCGCTCCGGAGGAACCCTTGCTTGAGGTCACGTTCGAGATCGTCGACTGGATCGAGCTGAAAACACCGAGCTTGCTCAGCACGTAGTAGAGCGCTGCGACGGCGACGAACAGCACAACCCAGCCGACCAGCGATACCAGGAAGCTGAACTTCATGACCGACCAGGGCTCGATCCGGGACAGGACCAGCTGCGCCCGGCGCGTTGGCGCCGTGTTCCTGGCCGCGGGCCTGCTGGCTACGGTAACCCGCGGCGAGTGAGTGGTCGGCGTTGGCCTCTGCGGCTGAGGAGGCATCGTCGGCTTGGGCCTGGGCTTGGTCAGTGCGGCGAGCTGAGCCGTGACCTTGGCGGCCACGCCGGTCGTGGGCGGCGGTGGAGGCAACTGCGCGGGATAGGGCGGTGCCGGCGGGCGCTGGTACTGCGAAAGGCCGTCGTCCCCTGCTGTCATTGGTGCCCCCGGTGCTCCCACTGTCCCCGATGCCTGCTGCGGCCCAGGCATACCCCCGCTGGCCTGGTAAGGAGTTGCTGGTCCCGCCACACCAGCGTAGGAGGTTCCTCGCGCCTGCGCCGCACCGCCTGGATACGAACCGCCCAGCCCGTCCGGGCCGACGCCGGCCTGCGGGCTGCGGGATGGTGCGTGCTCGGCAGGCGGCGCGTCCGCGCCGTCGGCCTGGGTACCCGTCCTCACCTGGGGCGACGGGGGTTCTGCGGACCTGGGGGCCGATCCGTTGCCGAACCATGCTGATGGCTCCGCACGCTGATCCACCGCGTCCTCCTCAGGGTGATTTCCTGCCATGAGGGTATCCGCAGATGCGCTGCGCGGGTCCGGTTCACCCGGACCGCTTTCCCCGCTCACATCACTAGAACGCCGCAGCCCCCCACCAGGTTGCCCTGATCCCGGAACATATCCACGCAGATCAGGGCGATCCTGGTCACCCGAGCCCTCCGTGATCGGCATGGTTCCCCGCTACCCTGCCACCTCGCCACCAACCTCGGAGCCCGGGCCGCCGTTGCCGTCGAGCGACTCCTCGTTGCGGGCGATCGCCACCAGGCTCTGCCCGGAGGCGAGGTTCACCAGCCGGACTCCCATGGTCTGCCTGCCCGACTGCTTGACCTCGGCAGCAGCCGTCCTGATCACACCGCCGGCCGAAGTGATGGCGAAGATCTCGTCCTCCGGCAGCACCATCAGCACCCCGATGAGCTCGCCGCGGGCCTCGACGATCCTGGCCGTCAGCACGCCGCGGCCGCCGCGGCCCTGCACTGGGTACTGGTCGACCGGGGTCCGTTTGGCAAAGCCGCCGCCGGTGGCGACGAGGACGTCAGCGCCCTCGCGGACCACGTGCATGCCGAGCAGCCGGTCGCCCTCGCCGAACCGCATCCCGATCACGCCCGAGGTGGCCCGGCCCATCGGCCGCAGCGCCTCGTCGTTCGCATGGAACCTGATCGACTGGGCCTGGTTACTGACAAGCAGCAGGTCCTCCTCGGCCGAGACCAGCCGGGCGGCGATCACTTCGTCGTCCTCACGCAGGTTGATGGCGATGATGCCGCCCGCTCGCGGTGAGTCGAAGTCAGTCAGCGCCGACTTCTTGACCAGCCCGGACGAGGTAGCAAGCACCAGGTAGGGCGCCACGGTGTAGTCCGGCAGCGCGAGCACCTCGGCGATCCGCTCGTCCGGCTGGAAGGCGAGCAGGTTGGCCACGTGCTGCCCGCGGGCGTCGCGGGCCGCCTCCGGCAGCTCATAGGCCTTGGCCCGGTAGACCCGTCCCTTGTTGGTAAAGAACAGGATCCAGTTGTGCGTGGTGGTCACGAAGAAGTGCTCGACGATGTCGTCGGTGCGAAGCTGAGCCCCGCGTACCCCTTTGCCGCCCCGGCGCTGCGCCCGGTACTGGTCGGTCTTGGTGCGCTTGGCGTATCCACCGCGGGTGATCGTGACGACCACGTCTTCCTCGGCGATCAGGTCGGCCTCGGACACGTCGCCATCCCAGGCGATGATCTCAGTGCGCCGGTCGTCGCCGTACCTGGCCACGATCTCGCCAAGCTCGGTCCCGACGATCTCCCGCTGCCGCTCCGGCGACGCCAGAATGGCCTCGTAGTCGGCGATCTGCGCCATCAGCTCGTCGTACTCATCGACCAGCTGCTGCCGCTCCAGGGCGGCGAGCCTGCGCAGTTGCATGTCCAGGATCGCCCGGGCCTGGATCTCGTCGATCTCCAGCAGGTCCATCAGGCCCTGCTGCGCCGCGGCCGCCGACTCGCTGCCCCTGATCAGCGCGATGACCTCATCGATCCGGTCAATGGCCTTCAGCAGCGCGCTCAGGATGTGAGCCCGTTCCTGCGCCTTGCGCAGCAGGTACCGGGTGCGGCGGACGATCACCTCGATCTGGTGCGTCACCCAGTGCCGGACCATCTGGTCCAGCCGCAGCGTCCGCGGCACGCCGTCGACCAGCGCGAGCATGTTCGCGCCGAAGGTGTCCTGAAGCTGGGTGTGCTTGTAGAGGTTGTTCAGCACGACCTTGGCCACCGCGTCTCGTTTCAGAACGATGACGAGGCGCTGGCCGGTCCGGTCGCTGGTTTCGTCCCGGACGTCCGCGATGCCGCTGACCCGGCCTTCCTTGGCCAGCTCATCGATCTTCTTGGCCAGGTTCTGCGGGTTCACCTGATACGGCAGCTCGGTGACCACCAGGCACTGGCGGCCCTTGCGGTCCTCCTCCATGTCCGCGACCGCCCGCATAGTGATCGACCCGCGGCCGGTGCGGTAGGCGTCAAGGATGCCGCGGCGCCCGACGATCAGGCCACGGGTGGGGAAGTCCGGCCCCTTGACCCGGTCCATCAGCGCGTCCAGCAGCTCGGTATCTGAGGCGTCGAAGTTGTCCAGGTACCACTGGACACCGGTGGCCACCTCGCGCAGGTTGTGCGGCGGGATCTTGGTGGCCATGCCGACCGCGATCCCTTCCGAGCCGTTGATGAGCAGGTTGGGGAACCGGGCCGGCAGCACCACGGGCTCGGCCGAGCGGCCGTCGTAGTTCGGCCGGAAGTCGACAGTCTCCTTGTCGATGTCCCGCAGCATCTCCATGGCCAGCGGGGCCAGCCGGCACTCGGTGTAGCGCATAGCCGCCGGGGGGTCGTCGCCGGGCGAGCCGAAGTTGCCCTGCGGGTCTACCAGCGGCATCCGCATCGCCCACGGCTGCGCCAGGCGCACCAGCGCGTCGTAGATCGCCGCGTCGCCGTGCGGGTGGTAGGTACCCATGACCTCGCCGACCACCCGGGCGCACTTGGAGAACGCACGGTCGGGCCGGAACCCGCCGTCGTACATCCCGTAGAGGATCCGGACGTGCACCGGCTTGAGCCCGTCGCGCACGTCGGGCAGGGCCCGGCCCACGATCACTGACATCGCGTAGTCGATGTAGCTGCGCTGCATCTCGACCAGGATGTCGACCGGCTCGGTGCGGTCATGCCCCTCAGGCGGGGCCGGGGCATTAACGTCGGTCACTGCTGCATCTCACTTCCATGATCACGGTCAATCGGACATAACGGAGACTGCCGGATCCCCGCGATCACGGATCCGGCGCGAGTGCGGTCAGATGTCGAGGAACCTGACGTCCTTGGCATTGCGCTGGATGAACGAGCGCCTGGCCTCGACGTCCTCACCCATCAGCACGGTGAACAGCTCGTCGGCCTGGGCAGCATCGTCGACCGTGATCTGCCGCAGCACCCGGCGGGCCGGGTCCATCGTGGTCTCCCACAGCTCCTTGGCGTTCATCTCGCCCAGACCCTTGTACCGCTGCACGGCCTCGCGCGGGCGTGGGTCCTTCCGGCCCTGGGCCATGCCGGCCTCGATCACCGCGTCCCGCTCCCGGTCGGAGTAGGCATACCCGGGCGTCACGCCCTTTCCGTCCCACTTGATCTTGTACAGCGGGGGCTGCGCCAGGTAGACGTGCCCGGCCTCGATCAGCGGTTTCATGAAGCGGAACAGGAGCGTGAGCAGGAGCGTGGTGATGTGCTGGCCGTCGACATCGGCATCGGCCATCAGAATGATCTTGTAGTAGCGCAGCTTGCTGATGTCGAACTCGTCGTGGATCCCGGTGCCCAGGGCCGTGATCATCGCCTGGACCTCCGTGTTCTTCAGGACGCGGTCGATCCGGGCCTTCTCGACGTTGAGGATCTTGCCGCGGAGCGGCAGGATCGCCTGGAACAGGGGGTCCCGCCCGCCCTTGGCCGAGCCGCCGGCCGAGTCGCCCTCGACCACGTAGATCTCACAGATCTCCGGGTCGCCGGATTGGCAGTCAGACAGCTTTCCTGGCAGCCCTGAGCTGCCGCTCAGGCCCTTACGGGTCAGGTCTCTGGCCTGGCGGGCCGCGATCCTGGCCCTGGCCGCCTGGGTGGCCTTGATCACGATCGCCTTGGCCTCGCCCGGGTTGCGGTCGAACCAGTCCCGCAGGTGATCGTTGCAGACCTTCAGGACGAAGGACCGGGCCTCGGTGTTGCCGAGCTTGGTCTTGGTCTGGCCCTCGAATTGCGGCTCGGAGAGCTTTACGTGCACGATCGCCGTCAGGCCCTCGCGGACATCATCGCCGGTCAGCGGCTCGTCCTTCTCCTTGACCAGCTTCTGCTCCCGGGCATACCTGTTCATGATCCCGGTGAGCGCCGCACGGAACCCTTCCTCGTGCGTGCCACCTTCGCCCGTGTTGATCGTGTTCGCGAAGGTATGCACCGACTCAGAGAACGACCCGGTCCACTGCATAGCGATCTCGGCGGAGATCCCCGGCGCTTCGTCCCCGAACTCGATAACCGTATCGTGCACCGGCTCTTTGGAAGCGTTCAGGTATCGGACAAAGTCGGCGATACCGCCCTGGTACATGTACGTGACGGAGTTCGGCTGACCGTTGATGTGGTCGGGCCGCTCGTCAGTGAGGGTGATCGCCAGCCCGCGGTTCAGGAACGCGTACTCCTGCATCCGGCGCGACAGTGTCTCGAAGGACCAGACAGTGGTCTCGAAGATGCTGTCGTCGGGCCAGAACGTGATCGTGGTGCCGGTCTCGTCGGTTGGCTCACCCCGCTGCAGCGGGCCGGTGGGCTCGCCCACAGCGTAGGACTGCCGCCAGACGTACCCGTCCTTGCGGATCTCGACCTCGAGCCGGATCGACAGCGCGTTGACCACTGACACGCCAACGCCGTGCAGGCCTCCGGAGACCGCGTACGACTGGCTGTCGAACTTGCCGCCGGCGTGCAGGGTGGTCAGCACGACCTCGACAGCTGGGCGGTTCTCTACCGGGTGGTTATCCACCGGGATGCCGCGCCCGTTGTCGATGACCCTGACTCCGCCGTCGGCCAGCAACGTGACATCGATCCCGTCGCAGAAGCCTGCGAGCGCCTCGTCGACCGCGTTGTCAACGACCTCGTAGACAAGGTGATGCAGTCCGCGCTCCCCGGTGGAGCCGATGTACATGCCGGGGCGCTTGCGGACGGGGTCAAGGCCTTCCAAGACCGTGATCGAAGCTGCGTCGTACGACAAAGCGAAATACTCCTCCTGAACGGGACAAGCGACCCGGCGCTGTCCCGTGGGGGACAACCCCCGCGCCCCCCTCCTGGTTCAGTTACTAGTTTACCTGCGAGTACCTTCCTGATCAGCCGTCTGCAGGAGTCTGGGGACGCCCCGGGGGCACCGTACATCGCCGGAATCGCCGCCGACGCCGTCCTGGGCGGTATGCGCCCTTATATGCCGCCTTCAGCCATAGGTGTCGCGCGGGCCGCGGGAGCCGCGCACCCGCCACTGACCCGGACGGGACGGGCCAGCCGCGGACGCCGGTCCGCGCACCCGGACCTGGCGGACTGCCCCGCTGCCGAGCTCAGCGTTCAGCCTGTGGACCAGCTGGGGCGCCAGCAGCCGCAGCTGCGTCGCCCACGCCGTGGAGTCGGCGAACACGGTTAGCTCGCCGTCCGCGAGGCGGTCCGGGCGGGTGTGCGCGGCCAGGTCAGCACCGACAATCTCGGCCCAGCGCCCGGAGACCGAGCCGCCGGCGGCTGGCTCCTGCCATCCCTGTGAGTTGATCAGGCCCTCAATCGCGGCGCCCAGCCGCTCTGGGTCGTCCCGGCGTGGCCTGCGCCGGCGCGGCGGGGGGTCGCTGGCAGTCGCTCCGCCGGGCGAGCGCGACGCAGACGGCTCGGGGGCGGCTGAACGTTCTGAAACGAAGGCCTCTGGTGATGCGGGACGGTTCCCCCGTGTCCGCGCGTCAGTCTTCGCCCGCGCCAGGGCCTCGCGCGCCCGCCGGGCCCGGTCGGCAGCACCATCAGCTGGCATCGCGGACCTCCCCGGCGCTGACCTGATACCTGCGGCCGGCCAGGCGCGCGGGCACGTCGGCGGGCACGGCAGCGGTGACGAGGACCTGCTCGGCGCTGCCGACTAGCTCGGCTAGGCGTTCCCGGCGGCCGTCGTCCAGCTCGGCGAACACGTCGTCCAGGAGCAGCACCGGATCGTCACCGCCTGAGCCCAGCAGGTCGTACGCGCCGATGCGCAGCGCCAGCGCCAGTGACCACGACTCGCCGTGGCTGGCGTACCCGCGGGCAGGCATCTCCCCGATGGTCAGCTCGAGCTGGTCACGGTGCGGGCCGACAAGGCAGACGCCCCGCTCGAGCTCGGCCCGGCGGGCCCGGGCCAGCGCCTCGCGCAGCCCCTCGGCGAGGGCCTCCCGGTCGGACGGAGCGGCCACCGGCACATCTGGGCGCCCGGCCTGCCGGTAGCTCATCGTTACCAGGTCACCCTCGCCACCTACGGCGGCATACGCCTTGGCGACCAGCGGGCCGATCGCGGCCACCAGGCCGAGCCTGCCCTCTGTCAGCTCGGCACCTAGCCTGACCAGGTGCTCGTCCCACACGTCCAGGGCGCTTGGCGCAATGTCGGCCTGGGGGGGCGACCCCCCGGAACTCCGCGCGAGCCCGGCGGACGACCCTCGGGAACGCGCGCTGGCGCTGGCTCGCTGCGCCCTGGCCGACTTCAGCAGCGCTGTCCGCTGCCGGACAGCCCGCTCGTAGTCGGCCCTGATCCCGGCGAACCGCGGCCTGGTCGCGACGAGCAAGTCGTCCAGGTAGCGCCGCCGGTTGTCGGGGTCACCCTTGACCACGGCGAGGTCTTCCGGCGCGAACAGCACGCAGCGGAGTGTTCCGAGCGCCTCCCGGGGCCGGGGCAGCGGGGCCCGGTTCAGCCGGACCCGGTTTGCCCGGCCTGGGTTGACCTCGATCTCGACCAGGGTCTCCCGGGACGGGCCCGACCGATGGCCAGGCGAGCCCCCGTCCGGGACCGCCGGCGGGCCATCCGGCCCAGCCGGGACGTCGGGCGGCCCCGTGGACACAGCGGCCCGGAGAATCGCGCGCTCCGCGCCCTGGCGGATCAGCGGGACGTCGGTGGCGACCCGGTGGCTGCCGAAGGTCGCGATGTACGCGACGGCCTCGAGCAGGTTGGTCTTGCCCTGCCCGTTACCGCCGGTGAAGGTGGACACGCCCGGAGCCAGCCGCAGGTCGACCGCGGTGTAGTTGCGGAAGTCGGTCAGCGCCAGCCTGGTCAGGTGCACAGATAACGACATTAGTCAGCGCCGGAGCCCAGTAGTGGCAGGCGGTCTCGGAGACTTCCCTTCCCGTGGCGCAGGCAAGTTCCCCTGACCGGCTGCAGCGCGCTAGCTGCCGAGGCGGATGGGCATGAGCAGGTAGCGGTAGTCAGACTGGCCCTCGGGCGCTGGCTTGCCGGTGATCAGGGCTGGCTTGCCTGCCTCCGTGAACGACATCCTCGCCGTGTCCGAGTCCAGCGCCGCCAGGCCGTCAAGCAGGAACTGGGGATTGAACGCGATCGACAGCTCCTCGCCGTCGTATCCCGCCTCAAGCACCTCCACTGCCTGAGCCTCCTCGCTAGCCCCGGCCTCCAGCACCAGCTGGCCCGGGGAGAACGCCAGCCGCACTGCCGTGTTGCGCTCAGCGACCAGGGCAACCCGCTTCACGGCCTCGATCAGCACAGAGGTCGGCAGCTCTGCGGTCGATGAGACTTGCGTGGGTATCAGCGCCGCCGTGCGCGGGAACTCCCCGCCGAGCAGCCTCGTCGTCGTCCGGCGGCCGCCGCCCTCGAAACCGATCATCCCGGTATCCCCGGCGCCGATGCCGTAGCCCTCCTGCTCGCCGCCTTCGCCCGGCAGCGCAAGCGCGATGGATACTTCAGCGCCTGACGTGAGCGAGCGTGCGGTCTCAGCCAGGGCCCGGGCCGGGACCAGCACCGCGGCCGACAGGCCCGGCCGTGCCGGTGTCCACCGCAGCTCCCGGACTGCCAGCCGGTAGCGGTCGGTCGAGATCAGCGTCAGCGTGTCGTTTTCGATCTCGATCCTGATCCCGGTCAGCGCAGGCAGTGTGTCGTCGCGGCCAGCGGCGATCGCCGACTGGCTCACCGCGGACGCGAACGCGTCGCTGCCCACCGACCCGGCCGACTCCGGCATCTCAGGGAGCGCCGGGTACTCGTCCTCGGGCATCGTCAGCAGCGTGAACGTGGCGCTGCCGCAGGTCAGGACCGCTTTGCCGCCGTCGGACGTGATCTGCACCGGCCGGGCCGGGAGGCTTCGGCTGATCTCGGCCAGCAGCCGGCCCGAGACCAGGGCGCTTCCCTCCTCTTCGGCTTCCACCGGCACTACCGCCTGGGCCGAGACGTCGTAGTCGAAGCTGGAAAGGGTGAGCTCGCTCGCGGCGTTCAGCCGCATCCCGGCGAGTACCGGCACAGTGGGTCGGGCGGGGAGGGCGCGGGCGGTCCAGGCCACTGCCTCGGCGAGGACGTCACGATCGACGCGGATCTTCACTGGAAGATTCCTCCGTTCGCTGTGCCTACCTGATTCTGTTTGCCTAGATACAGATCAGGAAGCAGTCGTCGTAGGGTCGGTGGATTCTGTGGATATCCGGCGCCGCCGCAGGCCGTCGGCCCGGATAACGTCCACAAGGCATGTGGCTGGGTCGGGGCGAGGGCTCGCCGTGCTGTGGACACCCGCGAGTCGGCCGGCCGACGGCTCACGGTTACCCCCCGGTCAAAGGAAGTTTTCCTCCGGGTGTCCGAGCCTGTCCACATGTTTATCCACAGCCTGTGTGCGCCGATTATGCCAGCACGTCCCAGCATGACAGGGTCCATCTCGCGTTCACCCGGACAGCGCCTGCTGTTTGATCCGGTTAGTGAGTTCGGTGACCTGGTTGTAGATCGACCGGCGCTCGGCCATCAGTGACCGGATCTTCTTCTCCGCGTGCATCACGGTGGTGTGGTCGCGGCCGCCGAACTGCTGGCCGATCTTCGGCAGCGACAGATCGGTCAGCTCGCGGCACAGGTACATGGCGATCTGCCGCGCAGTGACCAGGACCCGCGACCGTGAGGTGCCACACAGGTCATCGATGGACAGGCCGAAGTAGGAGGCAGTCTGGCCCATGATGGTCGCCGCGGTGATCTCGCGGCCCTGGGCGTCGGGAATGAGGTCCTTGAGGACGAACTCGGCGAGCTGCAGGTCGACGGACTGGCGGTTGAGGCTCGCGAACGCGGTGACCCTGATCAGTGCGCCCTCGAGTTCCCGGATGTTCGTCGTGATCCGGCTGGCGATGTATTCGAGAGCGTCGGGCGGTGCGTTGAGCCGGTCCTGGGCTGCCTTCTTCCGCAAGATGGCGATCCGGGTCTCGAGCTCCGGCGGCTGAACGTCGGTCAGCAGGCCCCACTCGAACCGGCTCACCAGGCGGTCCTCCAGCGTGACCAGGCGCCTCGGCATGCGGTCGCTCGAAATGACGATCTGCTTGCTGGCGTTGTGCAGCGTGTTGAACGTGTGGAAGAACTCCTCCTGGGTCCCTTCCTTGTTCTCCAGGAACTGGATGTCGTCCACGAGCAGCACGTCCACGTCGCGGTAGCGGCGCCGGAACCCGTCCTGCTTGCCGTCCCTGATCATGTTGATGAAGTCGTTGGTGAATTCCTCCGAGGTCACGTACCGCACCCGGATGCCCTGGTAGAGGCTCTGTGCGTAGTGGCCGATGGCGTGCAGCAGATGGGTTTTCCCCAGCCCCGAGTCGCCGTAGATGAACAGCGGGTTGTACGCCTTGGCCGGAGCCTCGGCGACGGCAACGGCGGCGGCATGGGCAAACCGGTTGCTCGACCCGATGACGAACGTCTCGAACCGGTACCTGGGGTTCAGCCGCGCCTGAGCGGGGCTGGACACGCCGGGAAGCGCGCTGGGCGGGAACCCAGCGGGAGCCGGCCGCGGCGCGCCGGCTCCCAGGCGCCCGGGTCCGGCGCCCTGGGAGTCCACATGGCCGAGCCTGCCGTCAGGGCCGGTGGTCAGGTCCCCGTTCTGCGTGCTGTGGATCGTGCTGTTGTCGGCTGTGCTGTTGTCGGGTGTGCTGAAACCGGCGTCGGCGGTGATGACCGGCAGCGGGCCCGTGTCAGCATCGGCGAGCGGATCCGGGAGCGGGTCGTCGAGCAGCGCAGCTGGCGGTCGCGGGCCGGCCGGGCGGCGGCCCGCGTCGGCTGACACGGCCGCCGTGGCGGTCGGATCGACGGTCACGGCGAGCTGTATGTTCCGGCCGAGTTCCCGGGACAGCGTGTTGGTGATCAGGGCCCGGAGCCTGGTTTCGAGCTGCTCCTTGACAAACTCATTGGGCGTGGCGATCAGTGCGGTGTTCTCGACCAGCCCGAGCGGCCGGGTCAGCTGCAGCCACGCTCGGTGGGCGGGCTCGATCTGCATCTCGGCGAGCTCGTTCAGAGACCGGGCCCAGACATCCGCGAGGTCTGCTTCGCTCATTGACCGTTCACCTCGCGCCCCCATATGTGATCAACAGGTTTATCCACAGGATGTGTATGTGCACTTCAGCGTGACTGGAGTGCGACTGCCTCCCCTGCGGTCGACGGGAGCTCGGAAGTCGGCGACCGTCTGATCCCGGATCCCCGCGCCCGGGACCGCTGTCCACAGCCTAGGGGGCGGGTTCGGCGCTCGTTTGGCAAACGGCAAGTGTTACGTAAGTGCTGGTGAGATCCGCAAGGGTCTCAGGCCGGGGCGAGGCGGCCGATCCAGGGCGGGTTTGACCGCTGGCGGACCGCCGCGTACCGTTCTTTAGTCGGCCGCCCGCGCGGGGGCCCAGTTTCGCATGTGCGGAATCCGCCTGTGGGCAAACGGCACTGTGCGCAAACGGTACTGTGCGCGGACAGCCGGCGCTCGCACGACCGTGCGGGCCGGCATCGTGGTCACCCCGACCTGCCCCGTGTACCTGGAGTTCCCAGTGAGCAAGCGTACGTTCCAGCCGAATAACCGCCGCCGCGCGAAGACGCACGGGTTCCGGCTCCGCATGCGGACCCGCGCCGGGCGCGCGATTCTCGCCGCGCGGCGCCGCAAGGGGCGCGCCAAGGTAAGTGCCTGACCGGTACTCGCGTGTGGCACAGGCGGTTCCCGCCGGGCGTCCGGAACACGCGGCCCTGGCAAGGAGGTGACCTGCGGTGCTTCCCGCTGCGTCACGGATGCGGCGGAGTTCGGAGTTCTCGCGGGCGGTACGGGATGGCAGCCGCGCCGGGCGTTCCCTGGTGTCTGGCCACTTGCTGGTCCCGAAGGTCGCACCGTATAAGCCGGGCGGCGGTGAGCCCGCCAGGATCGGGTTTGTGGTGAGCCGGGCTGTGGGAGGCGCGGTGGTGCGCAACAAGGTGCGGCGCCGGCTGAGGCATGTAGCCCGTGGGTATCTCGGGTTTCTTCCTGAAGGTAGCCTGTTGGTGGTGCGCGCCAATCCCCAGGCCGCGACCGCACGCCAGGCGGATCTCGCCGCCGAACTTGACCTGGTACTCAAGACTTTGCTTCGGCGGCAGGGTGGGGCGCAACGTCCGTGACAAGCACAGTGGTGACGAGGGAAGCCGAACGCGAGACCGGGCGGCGGATATCAGCCGGCGCGCGCGGTCTCGTTGTGCTCCTGAACGCCTACCGGCGGTTTGTCAGCCCGCTGCTCGGGCCCAGGTGCCGGTTTTATCCGTCGTGCAGCGCCTACGCCCTGGAGGCTGTGCAGCGGCACGGCGCACTGCGCGGTTCATGGCTGGCGGTGCGGCGGCTGAGCCGCTGCCACCCGTTCCACCCGGGGGGCCTGGACCCGGTCCCGGCACCGCGGCGGACGGCCGCCGCATCCGGGCCGGATCCGACAGTGCCGCCGCCAGTGCTCGATTCGACAGTGCCCGGCGCGGCAGCACCGGAGGGGCCGCACGTGCCCGACCAGATCGCGAGGAGCTAGCCGGTGGGCAACCCGCTGAATTACCTCTATGAGCTTGTCGCCTGGGTGCTCAAGCAGATCTACTACTTCCTGAGCCCCCTGCTCGGCGCGTCCAGCGGATGGACCTGGGCTTTCTCGATCATCATCCTCGTGGTCATCATGCGGCTCATCATGGTGCCGCTGTTCATCAAGCAGATGCACACCACGCGGGCGATGAGCGCGCTCGCGCCAGAGATGCAGGCGCTCCGCAAGAAGTACAAGGACGACAAGCAGACTCTCCAGCAGGAGACGATGAAGCTGTACCAGCAGGCGGGCGTCAACCCGCTGATGGGGTGCCTGCCTGTCGTGCTGCAGCTTCCGTTGTTCTTCGCGCTGTTCAGCGTGCTGAAGGCAATCACGGAGTGGACGCACGGTCCGCCCAAGTACGGGCTGACATTGGGGATGGTGGAAAGCGCCCAGAAGGCGAAGATCCTCGGCGCCAAGGTGGGGGACAAGGTCCTGTTCACCGACGGGCTGCACGTCCCGGTGGAAGCCAAGATCGTCATCTTCGTCGCCGTGATGATCAGCATGACCACGACGTACCTGACTATCCGGCAGAGCATGAAGCGCGGCATGATGCCAGCGGCCACGCCCGACAACCCAATGGCGTCGTCGCAGAAGCTGATGCAGTACATCATGCCGCTGTTCGCGCTGTCGGGCCTGTACTGGCAGTTCGGGCTGGTGCTCTACTGGGTGACCACGAACGTGTGGACGCTGGGGCAGCAGTGGGTGATGTTCCGCAAGTACCCGCAGCCGAAGACGGCCAACGGCGCACCGGTCGCGGTTGCGGGCGCGGCGTCAGCGCCGGCGCTGACCGGGAAGACGGCGACCAGCACGTCAAAGCGCTCAAGCCAGTCGGCCGGGAACGCGGGCGGCAAGCCCTCGGTCAGCGGCACGGCACAAAAGGGTGCTCAGCGTCAGGGTGTCGCAAGCGGCCAGGCGGCCCGGGGTGCCGGGAACAGCCAGGCAGCCCGCAGTACTCAGGGTGGGCAGCGGCAGGGCGGCCAGAGTTCGCGGCCGAGCGCGGGGCGTGACGGGCAGCAGAGTGTGTCTGCCTCAGTCGGCGCGTCGGCGAACGGCGGTGGTCTGCTGCGCCGGCTGGGCCGGGGCCGCGCTGAACCGGAACCGGAGCCGGCTGAGCCCGAGGTTAAGATCGTCAGGCAGCAGCCGCAGCGGCAATCGCGGAGCAAGCGTTCAGGCAAGCGCTAGGCTGCCCTGGTTGTGTAGACACAGGTCAGTCCCCGAGGTAGGAGGGTCGGGTTCGTGAGCCAAGGGGAGAGTGCGGTCACCGAGCCGCACGAGGCCACAGCGGCTGAGGCGCTTGAGGACGAAGCGCTGGATGAGGCGGTCGTGGCTGATGACGGCGCTGCGGATGGTCAGGCGCAGGAGACTGAGGATGGCGACCTGGCTGGCGATGACAGCGCGGAGTCAGCGGCCGGTGCCGAGGCAGACGCGGGGACGGAAGTCGGGGACCTGGAGCTCGAGGGCGAGATAGCAGCGGACTACATCGAGGGGCTGCTGGATGTCGCCGATCTGGACGGCGATATCGACATGGACGTCGAAGGAGACCGCGCCCTGGTCTCGGTGGTGGGTGCAACGCTCGATGAGCTGGTCGGGTCGAGAGGCGAAGTCCTGGAGGCACTGCAGGAGCTGACGCGGCTC
This sequence comes from uncultured Actinomycetota bacterium, assembly GCA_963815375.1. Lineage (GTDB taxonomy): Bacteria > Actinomycetota > Actinomycetes > Streptosporangiales > Streptosporangiaceae > JASHPR01. The sequence goes on from CAWFGX010000001.1 coordinate 2,729,197, forward strand.
GCCGTCCACCGGCAGACAGGCTGGCGCACCAGGATCATGATCGATGTCGGCGGGTACCGGCTGCGGCGGCGCACTGAGCTGGCGGAGACCGGCCGGGACGCGGCCGCCGAGGTCAAGAAGACCGGGGTGCCCAAGAAGCTGTGGGCGATGAACCCGTTCGAGCGCAAGATCGTGCACGACGCGGTCGCGGCGGCGGGGCTGCGGAGCGAGTCCGAGGGCGAGGAGCCAGACCGCCGGGTGGTCGTTCTTCCTGGCTGAGTACCAGGGGAGGTGGCGTCCCGCGCCCGGTCGGCCGGGCCCAGAAGGCGTGAGGCTGGCGCCGCCAGCGCCGCCAGATGCCCGGGCACTGTTCGGCTCGTCGCTGGGACTGGCCGAGCAGTACGCCGAACTGCTGGCAGGCCCGGGCGTACAGCGGGGTCTTCTCGGGCCGCGCGAGGTGGCACGCTTGTGGGACAGGCACCTCATGAACTGCGCCGCGGTAGCCGAGCTCGTGCCGCACCCGTGCTCGCTCGTGGACATCGGCTCCGGAGCGGGGCTGCCTGGCATTGTGCTGGCGATGCTGCTTCCCGATGTGCGGGTCGTGCTGCTCGAGCCGATGTTGCGGCGCGTGTCCTTCCTGGAGGAGTGCACGGCGCTGCTCGGCCTGAGCAATACTGCCGTCTGCCGCAGCCGGGCTGAGGACGCTGCGGGCACGCTCACTGCGGACGTGGCAACGGCGAGGGCTGTTGCCCCTATGGACCGGCTGGCCGGGCTGGCGCTCAGACTGGTGCGGCCCGGTGGGCTGGTCCTGGCGATCAAGGGCGCCGGAGCGGCAGGGGAAGTGGAGCGGGCCGGACCCGAGCTGCGACGCGCGGGGGCGCGCGATGTCGCGGTCGTGCGGGCCGGCAGCGGTAAGGTCAGTCCTCCGGTAGTCGTGGTGCGGATGACCGCCGGGTCGCGCCCTGCGGCCGGTTCAGGGGGTAGCCGGCCCGCGGTCGGTCGGCTGCGCACCGGGTGGCCCGGAGATAGCCAGCGCGGGAAAGCGGCGGGAGACGAGAATTGTGGCGGCAGCGATCACCCGGCGGCATTGCGGCCAGGCAGTGAGCGCCTCCTGTGCGGGGTCGGGGCGGCTGGCCGCCGGCTCCCGGGCCCCTGTCGGCCGCGCTCGCGTGTGCTTTGCCGGCAGGCTGCGGTACGGTCAAGGGGTCGGCGCCGCTGGGACGAGTGCTCCCGGGACGAGCACCGTGCATGGGGCACTGTGATGAGGCGCGAACGGGCAGCGCAGGGATACGCAGCGGCAGGAGCGTCTGCCGCTGCGGGTGGCGCGGCTTGGGCGGGCCTCGGCTGGCCCGGCCAGCCCGAGCGCGCCGGTCCAGACGGCCTCGGCTGGCCCTCGCTAGTGACAGTTTCACGTGAAACAGAGGCTGGGCAACATGATGACCGAGCCGCAGCCGCGCGGGAGGATTCGATGAACGTGGCCCCCGGCGGTCGCGCAGGCGAGAGTGTCGGCCGTCCGACGTCAGGTGCGGACCACGCGACCGGGCCAGGCATCAGCCAGCCCGGGCGCTCGCCACAAGCAGTCTCACGGGACGCGCAGACTGGGCGCGCGCCGCAAGCACCGTCGGCACCGCCGGCGACGGTACCGCCGGGCACAGTACCGCCCGCCACGGGGCAGCCTGGGCCGCCGCCAGCGCCGGGGCCCGCCGGCCGGGCCGCGGCCACGGGTCAGGGCGGCAGCGCCGTGATGCAGTCAGGCGCGGAGGCGGGCTACGACACGCCCATCGCACGGGCTGCACGGGCTGCGCTGTCGGCCAGGACTGGCTCGGGAGCCTGGCCACGCCCGGACGAGTGCCGGATTGTCACGATCGCCAACCAGAAGGGTGGCGTGGGCAAGACGACGACAGCGGTCAACCTGGCTGCCTGCATGTCGCTGCACGGTCTGAGGGTGCTCGTCGTCGACCTGGATCCGCAGGGGAATGCCTCGACGGCGCTGGATGTCGACCATCATTCCGGGATCGCGTCCGTCTACAACGTTCTGGTCGACGGCCAGCCGCTGTCCGGTGTCGTCAAGGAGGCGGCGGGCATCCCGCAGCTGTACTGTGCGCCAGCGACGATCGATCTCGCGGGTGCCGAGATCGAACTCGTCCCGCAGGTGGCGAGAGAGTCCCGCCTGACCAAGGCTCTGGGCGCGTTCGACTACTCCAACCTCGACTACATCTTCATCGACTGCCCGCCATCGCTGGGGCTGCTGACGGTGAACGCCCTCGTGGCAGCGGAAGAGGTACTCATACCGATCCAGTGCGAGTACTACGCTCTGGAGGGGCTGGAGCAGCTGCTGCGAACTGTCGACCTCGTGCGCAGCCACCTCAATCCCGACCTCGCGATCTCCACGATCCTGCTCACGATGTTCGACGCGCGTACCAGGCTTGCCTCCCAGGTGGCAGATGAGGTCCGCGACCACTTCGGGGAGATCGTCCTGGGGACGATCATCCCGCGCAGCGTCCGCGTATCCGAGGCACCGAGCTACGGGCAGTCCGTCATCACCTACGATCCCGGTTCCAGCGGGGCGGTCGCGTATCTCGAGGCCGCCAGGGAGATGGTCCACCGCAAGGCGCCCAAGGCCGCCAGGGGCTGACTTCCGGGCTGGGTTCTTCGCCTCGCTCGCCTCCGGGGCTGGGTTTTCCGCTTCGCTCGCCTCCGGGGCTGGGTTTTCCGCTTCGCTCGCCTCCGGGGCTGGGTTTTCCGCTTCGCTCGCCTCCGGGGCTGGGTTTTCCGCTTCGCTCGCCTCCGGGGCGCTGGGGCCCGTTGTCCTTCCCTCGTCGCTCGGGTCGCCTCCGGCTCCCCTCGCTCCTCAGTACAGGACAACGGCGCGCCCCTCTGGCTCGCTCGGCGTGCGGCGTCTGTCGCTCCTCGGTACAGCGCGGCACCGCGCCCCTTTGGCTCGCTCGGGCACAGCATCGGTTCGGCTGTCAGACCCGGCGCGGTGGAGCGCCGCCCACAGGAGGGCCTCCCGAGGCGGCGGGCCTGTGAAAATGGCGTACGACCCTGGCTGCAGGCGCTGCCACCGGCCGCTGCGCAGCAGCCTGTCGATGACGTCCGGGTCCATCCCGCCCTGGACGGCCTGCTGGCGCGAGATGACGCCGCACTGCAACCCGGCGAGCTGTCTGCAGGCTGAAGGCAATTCACGTGGCATGTGCCCCATGCTGAACCCGCAGCTGCCGCCTGGCCGGTGCCCCGGTGTGCATGGTGGACACCGGCCCGGACCGCCCCGTGACTGTGGACGCAGCACGCCCGCTTGTCGGAGCCGTCGTGTATATGGCCGGCTGGAAGCTCATTTCTTGATCATGGAAGTCTGGGTGCGCCATGTGACGGCGGCACTCCGTGATCATCGAGCGCGCTGCTAGATTTCCGCGATCATGGGCCGGGTACCCGCGGCGAGGAGCCCGGAGCGCCAGACGGCGGCGATGAGCGGGACGCCGGGGCGGTAGGCGAGGTAGGCGTGTGACGGCGCGTCGAGCATCACCAGGTCCGCCTTCGCGCCGGGCCCCAGGTAACCCACGTCGGCTCGGCGCAGCGCGCGGGCGCGGGCGCGAGGGAGTCGGGGAGGCGGCCAACTCCTGCCGCTGGCGGCAGTCATGATCGCCGCGTTGTAGGCGTTGACGGGAGACGCGTGGGTCCCGGGCTTGGGCAGGCAGTGCTTACGGCTGCGGCCGGGGCGGGCCGCCTGCTGGCAGGCAGCGAGCGGCTCTTTCCGATGGCGTTCGCTTCCGAGCGGGCACCTGGCAGGATGGCGTATGGCAACTCCCGGAAGTTTGGCGGCAGGTTAGAAATGGCTGGCGCACCGCGATGCGCGAGCCGGAAGCGAGGACAGAGGCGATGCCTCAGCAACGGCGCGGACTGGGCAGAGGGCTCGGAGCGCTGATCCCGACCGCGCCCACGGCTGTGGACGGCGGGGCCCATCCGGCATCCCCGGCCGGCCTCCAGCCTGACGACCTTGGCGCCTACTTCGACGAGATCCCAGTCGACTCGATAACGCCCAACCCGCGCCAGCCCCGGCAGGTCTTCGATGAGGAGGCCCTGGAGGAGCTCGCCGCGTCCATCGGTGCGGTAGGGCTCCTTCAGCCCGTCGTGGTCCGTCAGATCATGCCCGGCCGGTACGAGATCGTCATGGGCGAGCGCCGATGGCGAGCGTGCCAGATGGCGGGCCTGCGGCAGATCCCTGCGATTGTCCGCGAGACGTCCGACGACGACCTGCTCCGGAACGCTCTGATCGAGAACTTGCACCGCGAACAGCTCAACCCTCTCGAGGAGGCCGCCGCCTACCAGCAGCTCCTCGACGACTTCTCCGCCACGCACGAGGAGCTGGCGCGGAAGATAGGCAGGTCGCGGCCGCACATTTCCAACACGATCCGGCTGCTGAACCTGCCGGCCAGGGTACAGAAGCGCGTCGCTGCCGGAGTGCTGAGCGCCGGGCACGCCCGGGCACTTCTCGCTGTCGATGATCTGCAGGCCCAGGAGGAGCTGGCGAACCGGATCGTGGCCGAAGGTCTCTCGGTTCGCGCGGTCGAGGAGATCGTGGCCTTCCGCGTCGAGGAGAACAAGGCGCCGCGTCAGCACCAGACCCGGCCCAAGCCTGTCGCACCAGCGCTGCTCGACCTAGCGGACAGGCTTTCCGATGCCTTCGACACGCGGGTGCGAGTAGAGCTGGGCAAACGCAAGGGCAAGATCGTCGTGGAGTTCGCCTCGGTGGAGGACTTGGAGCGGATCGTGACGACCATGGCACCCGGGTGGACGCACACACGTAGCGCGTGAGCGATGTTTCACGTGAATCAATCTCTATTTTGGGCCTCGCTCGCCTCCGGAGCTGAGGCGCCGCGCTCCTTTGGCTCGCTCGGCACGGACCGCCGCTATCCGGCGGCCACAGTTGGGTACGATGCTGTGTTGTACGGGCGAGGAGAGCGAGCGGGGGAAAGCGGCCGAGTGCCCTCCGGTGGCCTGTGCCGAGAGTAACTGCCGAATCTCAGGGGTGCCCGTGTCGCGCCGGCTCGCCAACATCACCCTGGACAACATCAGCGATCTTCCGATCAGGTGCCGCCGATGCGTCTTCTGGGAACTCGACCCAGTCGGCTATGCCCGGGCGCACGAGGAGGGAGACCCAGGCCTGGAGAAGGAGTCCTGGGTGTCCTCGGTGCTGCTGGAATGGGGTAGCTGCGGCAAGATCGCCTATGTCGACAGCGTGGCAGCCGGTTACATCTTGTACGCGCCGCCGCAGTACGTGCCGCGGTCGGCCGCCTTCGCGACGAGTCCGGTAAGCGCCGATGCGGTCCTGCTCATGACCGCCCACATCCTCGACGAGTTCGCGGGCGGGGGACTCGCCCGGATGCTGGTGCAAGGTGTGGCCAAGGACATGACCCGCCGGGGCGTCAAGGCCATCGAGGCCTTCGGTGACCTGAAGTGGAGCGGCCCGGCCTGCATGGTGCCGGCGGACTACCTGCTTGCGGTGGGGTTCAAGACCGTCCGCCCGCACGCGCGCTACCCACGGCTGCGGCTGGAGCTGAAGACAGCGCTCTCATGGCGGGAAGACGTCGAGGTTGCGCTGGAACGGCTGCTGGGCTCGATGACGCCAGAACGGGCGCTGCGCCTGGCATAGCAGGATCTTTCACCATCTGAGTTGATGAGGCGGGCATGCGTGCATGCCCGCCTCATCCTGCGCGTGAAGGGATGCGGCCGCTCCGGACAAGTACCGGGTGACCTTACCCCCACCCGAAGGACGTGAGCGCTTGAGCCTGATAACCGATCGCGCGAGTCCGCTGGAGAGCGACGCCGCGGTCATCGAGCAATCATGGGATCAGCCGGACGCGTTTGCTGCCATCTTCGACCGCCACTTCGCCGAGATCCACCAGTATCTGGCCCGCCGTGTCGGCGGCAGAGCCGCCGACGACCTGGCCGCAGACGTTTTCCTTACGGCGTTCACCCAGCGCCAGCGCTACGACGTGGCGAGGAACTGTGCCCGCCCATGGCTGTACGGCATTGCCACCAACATGATCAGCTCGCACAGGCGGCAGGAGGGGCGCTACTTCCGGGCACTGTCCCGGGCCGAGGCACAGCCCGGCTGGGAGGAAGAGGAAGAGCGGCTGACTGACCGGCTTAGCGCCGCCGCCACCCGGCCCCTGCTGGCGTCTGCCCTGGCCGGGCTGTCCCCGGGCGACAGGGACGTGCTGCTGCTGGTGGCGCTTGCTGACTTCGGCTATCCGGAGGTCGCCGAGGCGCTCGGAATCCCGCAGGGGACTGTCGCGTCACGGCTGAGCCGCGTCCGGCGGCAGCTACGTGCAGCCCTGGGCGGTAGTAACCCGGCCGGACAGCACGAGGAGCAAAGCATATGAACGGCAGGCAGAAGCAGACGGGAGAGCAGGACATGGATGAGATCACGATGGTGCGCACACTGCTGGTGCCGCCACCGCCGCCGGGCCCGGGAGTTACCGCCGCCGCGCGGCTGCGGCTGATGAACCGGGCGACGCCCGTCCGGCCGTGGCGGCGCTGGGCGCTGGTTCTTACAGCCGGGGCAGCGGCAGTCGGCACCGCGGCGGCGGTAGCCGTCGTGTCGTTGCCTGCCGACGGTACCTACTCCGGCAGTCCCAGCGCGGCGAGCACCACGGGCGGGCTGGTTACCACCGAGCAGCGGCCACTGGGCACGTTCAGCGGGCACTCCGCCCGGGCCTTCCTCCTGGCTACAGCGACCCGGGTGGCCCAGGCCCCGGTAACCACGGGCCGCTACTGGTGCAACCAGTCAGTTTCGGCGCAGCTAGACGCGATCGGCCCTGGTGGCATGGAGCTCACACCACCGGGACAGGGACAGCCGGCCAGCCCGTCATCGGACTACCGCTACTCGATCCTCGACCGGCAGGTGGCGGAAGCCTGCCAGCAGCCCGGCAGCTCCAGCACCGGCATCGTCGGCGGCTACGTCCAGGAACTGGGTGCGCAGCCCGCAACCTCGCGCGATGCTGCCGCGTGGCGGCAAGCCGGCTCACCAGAGTGGCAGGGCTGGTATGCAAAGGGAGCAGTCATCCCGGACCAGCCTGGCGCCCGCGAACCCAGCAGCAAGCCCGGCGACCCAGGCCGCTCGCCAGCTTCCGCGGCGCCGTCGGATCCGGCGAAACTGCGCGCATACCTGCTGGCAACCGCCCTCGGGCGACGCCCGGGCAACGCGAGCGGCGTAAATCAGGATCTCTTTATGCAGGCACGTATTCTGCTGCTGGACCCGATCAGCCCGGCGGTGCGAGCCGCGGACCTTCAGGTGCTGGCCAGCATCAAGGGTGTGCGGATGCAGCCGGGCGTGAAGGACCCGCTCGGGCGGACTGGCACCGCGATCTGGGCCGACAACCCGTTCCAGCTCATGATCATCGTTGACCCGTCGACTGGGATGCTGCTGGCCGACGAGTTCCTCGTTCCCCAGCCCGGCCTGGTGTACGCGCCGGGCACGGTCCAGCAGTACGTGACGTGGACCAGCATGTGGGCCAACAGCCTGCCCGGATAACCGGGCAGAGGCAGGTCAGGCCGGGCACACCACGTGAGCCCGGCCTCACCTGTACATACTGGTACCGCCTGGTCAGGCCCGGGCCAGCGGCGAGCTTGGCTCGCCGGCTTGCGTCAGTCCTGGTCGATGAACTCGGCGAGTTCCCGGAGCAGTGCCGACTTGGGCCGGGCACCGACGATCTCCTTGACGACCTCGCCACCGGAGAACACGCCCAGCGTCGGGATGTTCAGGATCCGGTAGCGCTGGGCCGTGTTGGGGTTCTTGTCAACGTTCAGCTTGACGACATCGATCTTGTCCGCGTGCTCGCTCGCGATCTCTTCCAGGACTGGAGCGACCTGACGGCACGGGCCGCACCACTCGGCCCAGTAGTCCACGACGACAGGCTTGGCGTTCTTCAGAACGTCAGCGTCGAAGGTGGCGTCCGTTACTTCCTTCGTTGCGCCCACGGTGCGGGTTTCCTCCCTGTAATGAACATGATCCTTGTCAGTGCCCCGGCACGGGCCCTCGTGCACAGGGCAGGCTCTGGCTGTGGCCAGCGGTCAGGATTCGTGGTCGGCCAGCCACCTCTCCGCGTCCAGGGCCGCCGCACAGCCGGTGCCCGCTGCGGTTACCGCCTGCCGGTAGGTGCGGTCAACGACGTCGCCAGCTGCGAACACGCCGTCGACGCCGGTCCTGGTCGACGGATGCTCGACGAGCAGGTACCCGTCGGGGTCAGTGGCAAGTTTGCCCTTGAACAGCTCGCTGCGCGGATCGTGACCGATCGCCACGAAGACGCCTGTGACCGCCAGCGTTCGCTCGGCACCGGTCTTTGTGTCCCGGAGCCGCACTCCGGTGACCCGGTCCTCACCGAGGACCTCCGCGATCTCGCTGTTCCAGGCGAACTCGATCTTCGGGTTGGCCATCGCGCGGTCTTGCATGATCTTCGATGCCCGCAGCGAGTCCCGCCGGTGGATCACTGTCACCGAGCGTGCGAACCGGGTCAGGAACGTGGCCTCCTCCATCGCTGAGTCGCCGCCACCGACGACCGCGATGTCCTGCTCCCGGAAGAAGAACCCGTCGCAGGTCGCGCACCAGGAGACGCCGTGACCGGACAGCAGCTTCTCTCCGGGGACATCGAGCTCGCGGTAGCCCGAGCCCGTCGCGATGATCACCGTCCTGGCCAGGTAACTGCCACCGTGGACCTTGATGACCTTCGGGCTCGCCTCGAGGTCAACCTCGGTCACGTCGTCGGCGACCAGTTCCGCCCCGAAGCGCTCGGCCTGCTTGCGGATGGCATCCATCAGGTCAGGACCGAGCACCCCGTCGGGGAAGCCGGGGAAATTCTCCACGTCCGTGGTGTTCATCAGCGCGCCACCGGACGTCACTGAACCCTCGAACATCAGCGGGTGGAGCCGCGCCCGGGCGGCGTACAGCGCGGCCGTGTACCCGGCCGGGCCAGACCCGATGATAATGACGTCCCGAACATCGGTCACTTCGGACAGCCTCCTGAAGACCATGCAGCAGAGCAAACCGATCCGGGGCCCGGGAGATTCCCGCGCGCGGTTCAGCTCCCGCTGGCGAGCTGGGTGTGCGCCAGCGTATCGCTGCCCGATGCCGTGCATCCGGTCCCGACCACCCAGACCTGCATCGGGCCCGGGGCCGACACCTCGGTGACAATCACGGTGGCTGGCGACCCCTGGTAGCGGGTGACGTCAACGATGATCACCAGGTTCCCGGCGGCGATCCGGTTCAGGCAGCCGTCAAGGTTTGCCACTGAAAAGTTTCCGAACGTTCCCGTCGCCCCATTCGTCCCGGCAGCCGGCCCGGGTGACGTGTTCGCCGGTGCGCCCTGGGCACTAGCCGAGGAGCGGGATTTGACCAGCTGGGAGACCTGGCTGGTCAGCTTGCCGTGCGTGAAGTCGGTGTTGGTGCTGATCGCCGTAATGCGGGCCGGCTGCCCGGCATGGGTGTAGGACAGGGCAGGCCCGTTCCGGATGTTCCGCGCGTTACTGAACGGGGCTGCTGCTGGCTGTCCACGGGACCCGCCCGACGCCGTCGACGGCGACGAGGAGCCGCCAGAGTGCTGGGCGATCTCAAGGCCGCCGGCCGCGAGCACGACGACCGCCGCCGCGGCCGCGGCAGCGCGCAGGGCAAAGGGCCAGCCCGCCGCGGGTAGCTGCGGCAGCCGCCAGTTCCGCTCACGCCGCCGTCCGGCACCTCTGCCATCCGCTCCCGTAGCTTCCGGCCCCGTGGTTGCTGGTGCCGCGCTGGCCGGTGCTGAAGCGGCTGACTCGCTGCCTTCGGCTTCCGCGGTGGCCCGCAGCGTCGCCTCGTGCGCCAGCGCGCCCTGGATCATGGCCGTCACGTGCTCGGGGATGGGCGGCTCGCTGACGCTCGCGAGCAGCGCGGGAATCTCGGCGAGCTCGGAGTCCAGCTCACGGCAGCGGGCGCACCCCTTCAGGTGCGAGCGGACCCGCCATGACCGCCACCGGCCCAGATCGCCCTCGCGGAACCTCGCAAGTTCCTCAGCGTCGGCATGACGCGTCACCTCGGCTCCTCACCCCCTTCCCGCGCAGGTAGGACGTGTCCGGTCACCGATCGGTTCCCGGCAGCCCCGTCACCGGCCGATCTGGGGCCCTGCTGCGCGGCCTGCCGCCGCAGGTGCCCAAGCCGCGGCAGGAGCCGGGCTCGCCCCCGGGCACAGCGGCTCTTTATGGTGCCCTCGGACACGCTGAGGATCTGGGCGGCGTCGGCTACTGAGTAGCCGAGCATGTCGACCAGTACCAGCGCCGCCTGCTGGCCCGGAGGAAGCATTCGCAGCGCGGCCATCACGTCCAGTGAGACGTCCGCGTCCGATAAGGGGTCAGGAGCTGCGCGACTGGCAGCAAGGTTGTCCAGGGTCCGCTCGTCCGCCCCGTCGGTGACGGGCCGGGCAGCCCGGCGCCGCATCCGGTCAAGGCAGGCATTGACGACAATCCGGTGCAGCCATGTGGTGACGGCCGAGTCGCCCCGGAAGCTCCCGGCCCTGCGGAACGCTGAGATCATCGCGTCCTGCAGCGCGTCTGCGGCCTCTTCCGGATCTGACATCGTGCGGACCGCCACCGCCCATAGCCTTTCGCGGTGGCGGAGGAACAGCTGGCCGAACGCCTCAGGATCGCCAGCCACGTGCCGGCGGAGCAACTCCGCGTCGGGTGGCTTGTCGTCCGCGGCGGCGCGCGGTCCCGGCAGCGCGCCGCCCGCGCGCGTAAAACCGGCCTCATGGTGTTCCGTAGCTGTCCTCCCGTCGTGCCCCCGACTATCGCGGGCCGCGAGTAATCAGCTCGAACCCTTCACAACCACGTTGAAAATGTCCGCCTCGTACTTATTGGGCGAGCCCTGCAGCGGCGGCAGCTTGGTGAACCAGATCAGCACATACTGCCCGCTGGCTTGGCTGTTCACACTGAACGTGACCGACCCGGCGGCCACGTTGTTTTGCTGGGACACTGTGGTCATGGAGTCGGCCCACGCCTGGCCGGTGCTTGGGGAGCTGCTCGGCGGCGGCACCTGCCCTGCCGGAGTGCCGAGCCTGATCTGCACGTTGGCGCCGGGTTCCGGCCCGAACGTCACCGTCACCGAACTCAGCCTGACCGCATGGCCCATGTTCAGGATCAGGCCCGACCCGGTCTTCAGGCCGCCGAACACCGCGTTGTTGTCGTAAAACTGCGTTGTCCAGTCCGTGGTCGGGTTGTTGTCGATCGCGAAGTTCGCGTCCACGTTGGTGTCGTCCAGCGCCTGCGCGCTTTGCGGTACCAGCACGCTCGTGCTCGCGGCGGTCGTCGGAGAAGAGGGTGGGTGCGACTGCCCTGATGAAGGTGTCCCCCCATGACCGCCGAGCAGGTGCACGGCGCCGACGATGACGCCAGCGAGCACGGCCACCGCGAGGGCGGCGATAACAATGCCCCGGGCCCGGTGCGGGCCGCTGCGCGAAGGTACGCCATACACCCGCGGCCCGTCGTAGTCCGGCCGCCCGTCCGGCGGCAGGTAATCGCGGTCGTCGTCTTGCTCGTCCGGGGACCAGTAGTCCGGGTCCGGCTCGGGTCGCCGGGCCATGCGGTGGGTGTCGGCCCGCGTCCGCTGCGGTGCCTGCGGGATCATTTCCGGCGGGATCGCCGCGAGCAGGGCCGACGCCAGCTCGGCAGGCGAAGTGATCGGGCTGTCATTACCGGAGTCCCGCAACTGCAGTGCACGGTTGGTTATCTGGTCCAGGGCGGCGGGCACGCCCGCCCGCACCTGCCGTGGGGAGCGGAGAATCCCGTCGGCGTCCGGAGCTGGCGGGAGGGTAGGACAGTCGGGGCCCGGCCAGCACCCGGTCAGCGTCGCGTAGAGCAGCATGCCGAGCCGCTCGGTGTCGGCGGCCGCCGGGTTCTCCGCTGACGCGCCCGACAGCGCGGCGTTGATGCCGAGGCCTGTGATCTTCACACCGCCGCCAGGGGTCCAGCGCACCGAACTCGGCACCAGGCACAGGTGGGCAAGGCCGACGGCGTGCGCTAGCGCGATCGCCTGCGCTGCTTCGGCCACGATCCGCGCGCCGCGCGGCGCCTCGAGCGGGCCCGAAGAGATCAGGTCATCCAGGGTATCCCCAGCTGCCCACTCGGCCACGATGTAGGCGTGGTCCCAGTCGTCCTCAACATCGAACACCTGAGCGAACCGCGGGTCACTGAGCCTGCTGGCTGCGCGCGCGGCTGTAACGACCTCGCGCAGGCGCGGGAAGGCGGGCGCGAACGTGAGCACGGTGACGGCGCGGGCAAGCGTCTCATCGATCGCCTTCCACGCAGCCCAGCCGCCGGCGGCGGCGACTCGGTCCTCGAGTCGGTAGCGGCCGCCGAGCCGAGTTCCCGGTTCAGACGTGAACGTGCTCATGCGTGTGACGAGCGGAGCCGCCTCCCGAGCCTCCCTTCTGGCCCCTTTGATGAACTGGTCTGCACATCATGACCCATCATCCTGCACAACATGCTAGGCGGCCCGATCGGCCCCCGGCAGTCACGCACGAGCCACCTTCGCAAACCGTTATCACGGACGACACCACTTCGACGGTTCAGCGCAGCCTCGCCCGGATCGTAGCGGTGAGGTCGGTGAGCTCGGCGACCCCGGCAGCTTTCGCGAATACCACGTACATCAGCAGCGCGCCGCTGCCGCCGACGACGACGGTAAGCAGGGCGCCGAACTTCCCCCCGGGAATGATCGCGCTGACCATGAAAGAGACGGCGATCGCGAAGATGGCGCCCGGGATAGCCGCCACGTACATTCGGATCAGGCTGGAGCGGATCCGCTCGTCATCAAGGCCGCCGATGCGCCCGCCGATCTTCCGCCACGCGATCACGCTTCCGACCAGGTTCGCGACCCCGAAGCCGGCCCCAAGGCCCGCGACGACGTGCTGCGGCGGGAGCACAGCCAGTGCGATCAGGTTGGTCACGATGTTGATCGTCATCGTGACCAAGCCGATCGTGGCGGGCGTTCGGCTGTCGTGCATCGCGTAGAAGACCCGCAGCAGCAGCTGGAACAGCATGTACGGGAGGAGCCCAAGCGAGAATATTGCGAAGATCTCGCCGATGTAGCGGGCATTGGCCGCCGACGTGCTGCCGTACCCGAACAAACCCTCGGCGAGTGGCCCGCCAAGTACGGCCAGGATCAGGGATGCCGGGATAACGATGACCGAGGCGAGCCGGGTGGCGGTGGAGAAGTCGGCGGCGACGTTGCGGTACCGTCTCTCGGCCGCGTGCGCGCTCATCCGGGGCAGCATTGCGGTGATCACCGAGATCCCGACGATCGCGTACGGCAGCTGGAACAGCATGTAGGCGTTGCTGTAGGCGGCGAACCCGGCGCCGGGGTCGTGCTTGGATCCCGCGTTGTTGGCTATCACGGTCGTGACCAGGAAGCCGATCTGCGTGGTCAGCACGTAGCCGAACATCCAGCCGCTCATCCGGCCGATCTCGGAGACCTCGGCCCGCCGGAAGTCATACCTGGGGCGCCAGTGGAACCCGACCCGGCGCAGCGACGGGATCATCGCGGCAGTCTGCAGCACGATGCCAAGCGTCGTGCCGACGCCCAGTAGCAAGACCTCGCTGCCCGAGATGCCGACCCGGGTCTGGCTCACGCCTGCGGTCGCTATGAACATCAGGCCGACCAGGATCACGACTACGTTGTTGATCACCGGGGTCCACATCGGTGCCGCGAAGCTGCCACGCGCGTTCAGGACCGCCCCGGCCAGCGAGCTGACCCCGTAGAAGAAGATCTGCGGGATGAAGAAGTAGGCCAGGATCACGGTCAGGTGGTAGGCCGTGGGGTTGTGGAGGCCGCTGGCGTACACCGCGCTGATTGGCCACGCCAGCGCGGTTGCGACTATGGTGACGCCGCCGAGGGCCAGCACGCCCAGTGTGAAGATCCGCTGGTCATAGGCCTCCCCGCGGTCGGAGTTCCGTTTCGCGGCATTGACCAGCAGCGGGACCACCACGCTGGTGAAGATCCCGCCGAGCGCGAACTGGTACACAACGTTCGGCAGCGTGTTGGAGATGTTGTAGGAATCGCCGAGAAAGCCAGTGCCGAGGGCATAGATGAGAACAGCCGAACGGACGAAGCCGGTGACCCGGGAGGCGACCGTGCCCATGGCCATGGTGCTGCTCGAGCGCAGCAGGCTGGCACCTGCCGGGCCGGGTGCCGCGGCCTCGCGCGTGGTTCCGGGCGGCGCGCCAGGGGGCCGTCCGCCGTAGCCGGCACCTGGCGCTTGAGGCCGGACTGTCCACGGCTGCGCTGCCTGGCCTGCGGTGGCCGTCCAGGCGCCAGCGTCGGCTCCCCGCGTACCGGCGTCCCCGGAAGGCGGGTAGCCCGAAGGATCCCAGTAGGCCTGGGCGCCGTCTGGCTCGGCTGGCGGAGCCCAGGTGGCTTCCGGCTGGGTTTGCCTGCCCCACGTGGCTTCGGGCTGGGTCTGCGGACTCCAGGTGGGCTCGGCCTGGGTTCGGCTGTCCCAGTCCGCCTGGGCGGGCCCGGCACTGCCGGGGCCGGCGGCGTGCCTGCCCCGCGTGCCTGCGCCTGCGTCCCAGGCCCCTGGTTCCGGCTCTGCGACATCCGCTGGAGGCCCGTAGCCGCCGGGGTACTGGCTGCCCGGCTGCTGGTAGCCGGGGTCGGCGTCGGCATACTGCGGGGGGCCGTGGCCGGCGTAGTAGTCGCTGCCCGGCGGCTGGCCCTCGTAGTAGTCGCCCGGGGGCTGGTAGCCGGGGTGCTGGCTGTCCGGGCGCTGGTAACGCGGGTCGGCCTGTTCGGGGGAAGGGTAGCCGCGGTACTGGCCGGTGTCTGGCCGGTGGCTCGGGGGCCGCGAGCTCGGCGGCCCATAGGTGGGGTACGGCGGGTACTGGCCGTCCGGCGGGTACTGGCTACCCGGCGGCTCGGCCGCGGTGGGCCGCCGGTCAGCGTAGTAGTCGGTGCCCGGCGCCTGACCTGAGCGCCCATCGCTGCGGGGCTCGTAACCGGGGTGTTCGCTGCCGCGTCGTTGCTGGCCGCGGTGACCGTCGTCGCCGGGACTGTAGCTGGGCCAGGCACGCCCGGGAAGCACCGGCAGCGTCATGGTGTAGTCCGCGTCCAGCGGGCCGTAGACCGGGAACTGGCCTGTTACAGGCTCGTAGGCGGGGCCTTCATAGCCCGGGTCGTCATAGCCCGGATACTGGCCCCCGGCTGGTCCGACGTCATCGTCCGCCTGGGAACCGTTGCCTGGGGGGAGGCCCGCGCCGGGGGGACGGCGGCCGCTGTCAGCGGCGTTCGGCCTGGCCCGGTGCCCAGGCGTAGTCATCTGTTCCCTCCGCTCGGTCGTCGTCGCGAGTCTGCCCAGACATCTGCCCGGTGCCCCGGCCGTCAGACATGACGCTATCCGCTTCGTCCGACCCATTGGGCAAGCCGCGCTGGTCAGGGTCTGCTTCCTGCGTGTGCTGCCCGTCGCCGTAGCGTTCTGAATCCATATCCGGGAATGACGTGGGCGGCTCCGGCCCGCCTGCCTGAGGCCGGCGCAGGCTCCGCCTGAGCGCCCTGGCCGCCGCGGTCAGCAGGAACACACCAAGTGCCGTGGCGATGATCACAAGGGCCAGGTCACCGTAGTGCGTGGCCTGGACGATGATGGGGGACGTCGCGCCCAGCGGTGTGCCAGCCTGGTTGACCAGGTTCAGCTGCAGCGTGGCCGAGCCGTCACCCGTGGCCGTGACCTGCAGCTTTATGATCTCCTGCTGGCCTGCGGGCACGACGATCGTGCGGTGCGACTCTTTGACCTTGACGCGGCCGCTGGGGCCGGTGGCCTGCAGCCCAACCCGGACGGGGAACCCCAGCCCGTTTGAGACCGATACCGGTACCACCCCGGTTTGGCCACCCAGCGTGTACCGGGGCGCGCCGATGATCGTCAGCTTGTGCTGCTGCCCGGAGAAATACGTTCCGATCTGCTGAGCCAGAGTCTGGCCTGTTGCGAGTGCGGTGCCGCCGCCACGCCATGCGCTGGACTCGACCGCCATCACAGCGCTGTCCAGGGCGTTGTTGTACGTGGCGTCCGGGGTGGCCTGGACGCTCTGCAGCAGCGCTGCCTGCTGGTCCAGCTGGCCAGCTTGCTGCAGCAGCGTCGTCGGCAGCTCGCCGTTGCTGGTCGTGGTCAGCGGCGGAGCCTCGCGGGGAACTTCGCCGGTCGGATTCTTCTCGGTTGCCAGCTGGCTGAGGCTTGTCGTCCGGAGCCACGGAGCGCGGACGGTCTCCGACAGCAGCTCACTGGCCAGGCCGGCCGGCGGGTCCCAGTTGCGCGGCGGGGCGACGACGATCGACCGGCTCAGGTTCGGCGCCTCGGCGGCGATCATCGCGGTTTCGGCCAGGTACCGCTGAGAGGCGGAGAAGGCCGTCGCCGCCGAGGCGGACGGGGAATTCGCCGTATCGAGGACCCCCGTGATCGTGTCGTCGGAGAGCAGGACGTTGAGGTCCGGGCCCACGCCGCTCGGGGTGGACGCCTGCGCGCTCGGCGTATACGTCTGCGTGACCGTGGGCGGCATCGTCGAGCTGTCGAGCACGACGGTATTGATCCCGATGCTCTTTGCCGCAAGGTTCTCCAGGACGCTGTAGCTGGCGATCCCGCCGGTCGGCCACGCCGTTCCGTTCATGGTGGCGGTGCCCCCGCCTAGACCAGAGCTGAAGTTGCGGTCCAGCACCCGGCTGGCGACCGCTCTGCCCTGCGTGTACGCCCGGGTGACGTCGGCGCTCATGTTGTCGCGGGTCAGCGCCGCGATGTCGGCGTCGTCGTACGGCGTCACGAACACAGGCTGCTGGCCCGTCGCCAGCTTGAGCTCCGTCAGCCAGTCCGTTGCCGCCTGGCTGGCGGGATGCGTGGTGGGACGGCACCCCGCGCTGTCGACCTGGTATGGCGAGGTCATCGTCGACACGTTGGCGAGCAGTGCCGGGTCGATCGCCCAGGTCAGGTGAGCGCTGCTGGCATACTGGGTGCCCGCTTGGAGCAGGCCCTCCAGTCTCCCGCCGCTGGCCAGGCTGGCTGCCAGGCCATTGTTCAGCAGCCCCGGGCACTGGGCCTGGCGCGGCTGATCGATCAGCGGCCAGATCCAGGCGATCTGCTGGGCCGACGGATCCTGGTCCTTGGTCCCAGGCCAGAACGGCAGGAAGGTCCGGCTGCTGGCCAGCGCGGTGAAGTCGGCGCTGTAGACCTGCGCGGCCAGCGGGTAGACGCCGAACGAGCCGCTGATCGCCGCATCAGCGGGGTTCAGCTGCACCGACCACTTCATTGTCGCGTGCGGGGCCAGCGTCCCGGGCAGCTCCGCGATCGCGTTGCTCACGCCCGACTCGTCGTCGGAGAAATTACCGTCCGCGTAGTCCAGCAGCTCACCCCTGCTCTCGAAATGCCTGCTCGACGACTGGAGCTGGACCGCCAGTCCCGAGATAGGGCCCGTGGATGTATTCGTCACGGTGCCCGACACGGTCACCGTCTGGCCTGGCTGGGCGTACGCCGGGTTCATCGACGTGATCGCGACCGACACCGGGGACGGCCCCTGGGGCTGCTGCGCGCCTGCTGTGCTTGCTGCCGCGCTGCCAGGCAGAGCCAGGCCGGACAGGGCCAGGGCCCATGCGGCTATCGCCGTGGCAGCCGCGCCGGTCAGCAGCGGACGAGGCATGGCGGACATGCTATTGCCGTCGGCGGACCGTTCTGAGGTGTTCGGCCCGATGGTGCCGGCCACTCCGGTGCTGGCAACATAGTGCTGGCAATACGGGGTGCGCGAGCCGGGTGGTGCGGCGCGTCTCGCATGGTCTCCCTCCGCGCTGCCCGGGTTTCCCAAAGCCTACGCGCAGGACCTACCCTCAATGCCCGTGCCGGATTCCACGCCACAGTATCCCGGGGATTTTGAATCGCCGGAGGCTCCGGGGGGTCGCCCCCCCGGGCTAGACGCGCGGCCGGCTCCGGGAGGTCGCCGTCCCGGGCTGGCACCGCAGCAGCGCAAGGCCGCCGCTGGCCTGCTGGACTCGGCGATCCCGGCTTCCGCGCGCGAGCTCGGCGCCTTGTTTGCCAGCAGCGGGCACGAGCTCGCGCTGGTCGGCGGCCCGGTCAGGGACGTGTTCCTCGGCCGCAGCCCCGGTGACCTGGACCTGACCACCGACGCCCCGCCCGCGCGGGTGCTCGAGATCCTCCGCGGGTGGGCGGACCAGGTGTGGACGATCGGCATCGAGTTCGGCACAGTCGGGCTGACCAAGAACGGCCGTGTCTTCGAGATCACCACCTACCGGAGCGAGCGGTACCCCGCCAAGTCGCGCAAGCCCGCGGTCGAGTACGGCAGCTCACTGACCGAGGACCTGTCCCGGCGCGACTTCACCGTTAACGCGATGGCTGCGCGGCTGCCCGGTTATGAGGTCGTGGACCCGTTCTCCGGACTTCGTGATCTGCGGGACAAGGTGCTGCGGACGCCAGGTAAACCCGAAGATTCACTGAACGATGACCCGCTGCGGATCATGCGGGCGGCTCGGTTCGCCGCACAGCTCGGTTTCACCGTGACCCCCGGGCTACGGCGCGCGATGGGCGAGCTGGCGCCGCGCCTGGAGATCGTCTCGGCCGAGCGAGTCTCCGCCGAGCTGACCAAGCTGCTGACCTCACCGCTGGCTGGCGGGCCGAGGCGGGGCGTCGCGCTGCTCGTGGACACCGGTGTAGCCGAGCAGGTGCTGCCCGAGGTGCCCCGGCTCCGGCTCGAGCAGGACGAGCACTTCCGGCACAAGGACGTGTACCTGCACTCGCTGACGGTCCTGGATCAGGCCATCGACCTGGAACCCAGGTACGGCCTGGAGCAGGATCTCGTGCTGCGGCTCGCCGCGCTGCTGCACGACATCGGCAAGCCGAAGACGCGCGGCAGGCTGCCCGGCGGCAGGGTGGCCTTCCACCATCACGAGGTGGTCGGCGCTCAGCTTGCCCGGGCCCGGCTGAACGCCCTGCGTTTCTCCTCCAGCGTCGTGGCGGACGTATCCCGCCTGGTCGAGCTGCACCTGCGGTTTCACGGCTACGGCGCTGGCGGCTGGACTGACTCGGCAGTGCGCCGCTACGTCCGGGATGCCGGCCCGCTGCTGTCCCGGCTGCACGCCCTCACCAGGGCGGACTGCACGACGAGGAACAAGGCCAAGGCGGAGCGGCTGGCCCGTGCCTACGACAGCCTGGAGCAGCGGATCGCCGAACTGGCTGAGCGCGAGGAACTGGAGAGCATGCGGCCGGACCTGGACGGAGACGAGATCATGAAGATCCTCGGTCTCGCGCCCGGCCCGCTGGTCGGCAAGGCACGCAACTACCTGCTGGAACTCCGAATCGAGCATGGCCCGCTTGGCCAGGAGCGGGCCACTCAGGAGCTGCTGGCCTGGGCCGCGCGCGAAGGGCTCGCCGGAGGCGCCTCGGGAGCGCCGCCTGCGGGCTGACGGCTATAAAGCCAGTAGCCGACGGCGAAGAACGCATAGCCAGCCGCCACTACCCCGACGACCGCTGAGGACCTGCCGTTGAGCGGCAGGAACAGCACACTCAGCAGTGCTCCCGCCGCGAGCGGGATGTTGGACATCACGTCATAAAAGGAGAAGATCCGGCCGCGATAGGCGTCCTCGACCTCCTCCTGCAGGACCGTGGTAGCGCAGATCGCCACGCCCTGCGAGGCCAGGTAGATCAGGAAACCCCACGCCAGGTAGGCGACCTGGTTGAAGGTCTCGCCCAGCACGCCGGTGACCACCGCGCTGGCGGCCAGCAGCAGCGTGATGCAGGCCCGCTTGCTCAGCCGTCTGGTGACGGCCGGGATCACCAGCACCGCGCAGCCGTACCCGATCGCCGACAGTGTGACCAGCGTCAGGAAGTGACTCTCGGCCACCGTGGCGCTTGACCGGTAGAAGTAGTTCCGGTACAGCAGGATCGCCATGACGAAGAGGATCCCGAACAGGAGCTTGCCTGCACCGGTAGCACCCAGGGCGCTCGCGGGCCCCCGGCGGGAGGCGGCGTACCGGGCACCCGAAACGAACTGGGACACGACATTTCCGAGTTCGCGGCGCAGCCGCCCTCGAGGCGAGGCGCCTGGCTCGCGCACCGGGCCGAGCAGGTCCCTGGGCATCGTCAGCGCGACGAGGCTGGCGGCCACGTAGCAGACGCCAGCGACCAGCAGGGTGATCGCGGCTCCGCGCTCGGAGTCGCCGGTGGCCGCGTTCAGGCCGAGCGCCACGATGCCGCCGATCGCGCTCATGATGCCGCCCGCCGTAGGCGACACAGAGTTGGCCATCACCAGCTTGTCCTCGGGAACCGTGTGCGGGAGCGCCGCCGACAGCGAGGCCAGGAAGAACCGGTTGACGCCCAGCACCAGCAGGACGCACACGTACAGCAGCGCGCCCCTGCTGCCGGTGGCCATGACCGCCGCTGTCGCCGCCACGAACACCGACCGGACCAGAGCCGACAAGGCCAGGATCTGACGCCGGGACCACCGGTCGATGAGCACCCCGGCGAACGGCCCGATCAGCGAGTACGGCACATACAAGACGGTGAACGCCGACGCGGCCGCGGCCGGGTTTGGGAACGTCGAGGCATTGAAGAACACATACGTCCCGACGCCCGCAGTAACAATCCCGTCCCCGGTCTGCGATACCAGCCGGACCGTGAACAGCCGCCGGAAATTCCGCTCGGCCAGCACCGTGCGCAGATCGCGGACAAATGCCGACCTGACGATCCACTGAAGCGGCGACACACGCCGCTGCTCTCCCGCCATCTGGGGGGACACGCTGCCAGCCTAGCGCCGTTCGTGCCGGTCATCCCTGGGGGCGTTCAGCGCCCCAGGGACTGATCCGGCGTGACCGGCTAGCGGCAGGCGCTCAGCGCTCTACCTCACCCCGGATGAACTTCTCCACCATGTCCCGGGCCACGTCGTCGCCGTACTGCTCGGGCGGGGACTTCATGAAGTACGAGGAGGCAGACAGGACCGGCCCGCCGATTCCGCGGTCCCGCGCGATCTTGGCGGCGCGGATGGCGTCAATGATCACACCGGCCGAGTTGGGCGAGTCCCACACCTCGAGCCGGTACTCCATGTTCAGCGGAACATCGCCGAAGGCCTTGCCCTCCAGCCTGACGAACGCGACCTTCCTGTCATCCAGCCACGGCACGTGGTCAGACGGGCCGATGTGCACAGAGGCCCGCTCCATCTCATGCGGGATCTGCGAGGTGACTGACTGCGTCTTGGAGATCTTCTTCGACTGGAGCCGGGAGCGCTCCAGCATGTTCATGAAATCCATGTTCCCGCCGACGTTGAGCTGGTAGGTGCGCAGCAGTTCCACGCCGCGGTCCTCGAACAGCTTCGCCATCACCCGGTGTGTGATTGTTGCGCCGACCTGGGACTTGATGTCGTCACCGACGATCGGCACCCCAGCCTCGGTGAACTTCTGTGCCCACTCAGGGTCGGAGGCGATGAAGACGGGCAGCGCGTTTACGAACGCGACGCCAGCGTCGATCGCGCATTGCGCGTAGTACCGGTCGGCCTGCTCGGAGCCCACAGGCAGGTAGGAAACGAGCACGTCGGCGCCGCAGTCCCGGAGCGCCTGCGCCACGTCCGCCGGCTGCTCGTCCGACTCGGATATGACCTGGCGGTAGTACTCGCCGAGCCCGTCCATGGTCGGCCCGCGCTGCACCGTCACACCCAGCGGAGGCACGTCGCAGATCTTGATCGTGTTGTTCTCGCTCGCCGTGATGGCCTCAGCGACGTCACGCCCGACCTTCTTGGCATCCACGTCGAACGCGGCGACGATCTCGACGTCCCGTATGTGATACGGACCGAACTGGACGTGCATGAGCCCAGGTACCCGGCTGCGCGGATCGGCATCCTTGTAGTACTCAACGCCCTGGACCAGGGAGCTTGCGCAGTTCCCGGTCCCAACGATGGCTACCCGAACCGAACCCATTCGGACTGCTCCTTATCTCATGCCGCGCGGCGATGGTGTCCTCGCGCCGCGGGCCGCAGTGTCGTGCAGGCGTCAGCGCGTGTTGCTGGCGTCACTGCTTCCCGTATGACCGTCGGCGTCCCATCCAGGCCTTGGAGGGGACTCCCGTTCTGAAGCGATCAGCTCGTTGAGCCAGCGGACTTCCCGTTCCACCGACTCAAGACCGTGCTGCTGCAGTTCAAGCGTGTAGCGGTCCAGCCGTTCCCGGGTCCGCGACATGGCGGCGCGGACGCTGTCCAGCCGCTCCTCGAGCCTGCTGCGCCTGCCTTCGAGAATTCGCAGCCTGATATCAGCCTGAGTCAGTCCGAAGAAGGCAAAGTGCACTCCGAACCCGTCGTCGTCCCAGGCCGCGGGACCAGCCTGGCCCAGCAGGTCCTGCAGCCGCTCCTTCCCTTCGGCAGTCAGCCGGTACACGATCTTCGACTTGCGGCCGGAGAGTGGTTTCGCTGCCCCCGGCTGGACGTCCTCGGCAATGAGGCCCTGCCGGAGTAGGTCCTTCAGGCACGGGTACAGCGACCCGTAGCTGAAGGCGCGGAAGGCGCCCAGCACGGAGTTGAGTCGCTTGCGCAGCTCGTAGCCGTGCATGGGGGTTTCGTGCAGCAGCCCGAGCACGGCCAACTCGAGCACGCTCGCCCGCTGACTGCTCATGAACCCCGCGCCCTCCCGCTGCTCGCTGGTCTAGCATCCACACCACGGCTCAGGGCGCCTGGTGTGTCAGGTCGATGTATCGAGCCGATACATCGACAAGATAGGCGACCACTAATCGCGGCGCAAGCCCAACGTGGCCGGACCGGGGCGAATCCGGCAGACGGACGACGGCCCGCAGGCCAGGGCTCGGCGTGGGCCCTGTTCCGTCGTAACCTGTCGGGCATGAGACGCCTCGTCGTGGACTACGCGCTCGCGCGGCGGGCCACGCTCGCGTCCGTCTTCGCCGGGCGCACCACGGTTACCGACGTCTGCGACGCCCATCCGTACTTGCTGCGGGCCGCCAAATTCCACGGCGAGCCCACCGACGCGGCCTGCCCCATCTGCAAAAAGGTCAAGCTCACCCACGTCACGTACGTCTACGGAGACGAACTGGGCCGGTACGAGGGACGCGTGAAGCGATCCGTCGAGTTGGCCGAAATGGCTACGGAATACGCGGAGTTCCGGGTCTACGTGGTCGAGGTCTGTCAGAGTTGTGCCTGGAACCACCTTGCGTCGTCCTACGTCCTCGGCACAGGCGAGCCGCAGACCCGGCGCAGCCGGCGCGCCCGTGCCGGTGACTGAGAGGACGTAGGGAGCAGGCCGCAGGCTTCACGACTACATATGCGCGCCTGCGCTGGCGTCATGCGTGTGACTCGCGATATGTGCCGGGACGGGAGCTACCGCCAGGTACCTTAGGGAATGACGGGATCGTCGCGCTTGCGAGCCCACCCCCCCACCAGCGAGGACGTGTGAGTAACCCAGACTCTCCGCGAAGCTACGGACAAGGTCCCCCCCGCGAAGGCCGGCACGGCGCTCGCGCTTCCGGCTACGGGGATCCCTATGGCCCCGACGCTCGCAACAGCCAGCCCTCCGGCGGTAACGGCCGTTCGGCGACAGGCCAGGGGAATGGCCGTTACCCAGACTCGGGCGGCCGTTCGGCCGGCGACGGATCATCCCGCGGGTCCAGGTCCCGTGACGGGTACCGCTCGCCCGACGGCTACGGGCGCGACGGGTACAGCCGTTCCGGAGGAAACGGGCAGCGGGGATACGACCGCAGTGGAGGAAACGGGAGCGCTGGCAACGGCCGGTCCGGCGGCAATGGCAGCGCGACGTCCGGCCGTGGCGGGGGCAACGGGAGTGCGGGCTACAGCCGGGACGCCCGGCGGCCAGACTCGCGCAACGGCGGCGCGCAGTATGACAGGTACGACGGCGGGCGCCGGGCGGGCAGCGGCAGCAGGAGCCGTGGCTCGCAGGTTGGCAACGACCTGAGGTCCAAGCTTGGCCTGGGAGGAGGCACCTCGGGCAACGGGTACGGCCCGGATGGCTACGCGTCCGGTGGTTACGCCGATGACGGCTATGCGGACGGCGATAGCTACCGCGACGTCAGGGGATACCGTAATGGCCGCACCACGGGGGGTCTCACTGCCCTGAGGGACCGGGCCACCTCCCGGTTCACGGGCACTCGCACTCGCGGCACACGGCAGGCTGGCGACTACGCCGGTAACGGCGGCGACGGCTGGGACGGCGGATCGCGGACCAAGCGCAAGGGCAGCTGGTGGCGGCGCTGGACCTTGAAGAAGGCGGTCCTGGTCGCGGCCGGGATGGCCGGCGGGTTCATAATCCTCGCCATAGCCGGGACCATGTTCGCCTACGCCCAGACCCAGGTTCCCACCGCTGCGTCCGAGGCGGCCTTGCAGCAGTCGTCGACCGTCTACTACAGCAACGGCACTGAGGTCGGCGCCTTCACCGCCGGCGGCATCGACCGGCAGGTGCTGGCGTCGAACCAGATCCCGGCTGTGATGAAGAACGCCATGGTCTCGGCCGAGGACCGCCGGTTCTACACCGAGGGCGGGATCTCTCCCACTGGCATCATGCGAGCTACGTACACCGACCTCAAGGGTGGTGACTACGCTCAGGGCGGGTCCACGCTCACCCAGCAGTTCGTCAGGAACTACTACTCCACGATCGGCACCAAGCAGACGCTCAGCCGCAAGATCAAAGAGATCTTCGTAGCGATCAAGCTCTCGCACGAGAAGTCCAAAGACTGGATCCTGACCCAGTACCTGAACATGGTGCCGTTCGGCGATAACGCCTACGGCGTGTCAGCGGCGTCGGAGACCTACTTTGGCGAGCCCGCGAGTAGCCTCACGCTGTCTCAGGCCGCCATGCTCGCGGCCATGCCGAACCAGCCGAGTTTCTTCAACCCCAACCCGAGCGCCGGGGCAGGCTATACCGCGCTGGTTGCCCGCTGGCACTACGTGCTCGGCAACATGGTCAGGGACGGCGTGATCACCCAGCAGCAGGCGAACGCGCAGAAGTTCCCCACGGTGGCGAACAACAACCAGATCGGGAGTGGCTGGACCGGTTACAAGGGCTACATCATGCAGGCCGTGGAACATGAAATGGAGCAGCTCTACGGCGTCCCCGCGAAATCGGTCCAGAGCTACCTCGACGGCAAGGGCCTGAAGATCACCACCACGTTCAACCCGACCCTGATGAGCGGGCTGTACACCGCGGTCAACCAGGAAAAGCAGCAGATGGCCAACGACGGCACGGCACTGCCGAGCTACGCCAACATCGGGGCCGTGCTGGAACAGCCAGGGACAGGGGCGATCCTGGCCATGTACAGCGGGCCGGACTTCTCCGCCAACAACTACGACATGGCTCTGCAGAGCCGTAACCAGGTCGGTTCCTCGTTCAAGCCGTACGTGCTGGCCACCGCGGTGTCTGAGGGCATGGACGTGCAGAACAGCGTGCTGAACGCCATGGAGCCGATGTGCATCCCGCCGGATACCGACCCGACGCAGCTGTCAACCGCGCCGCCGACGTATTCGACGTCGCTGCCGAACGATGGCTGCCCGGCGAGCTATTACCCGGTCAACATCGCCGGCGAGAACGGCGGCCCGCTGAGCGTCCAGGTCGCCGCGGCGACGTCGTCGGACCCGGCATTCGAGGATCTCATCCACCGGGCAGGCACCGCGAACACGGTCAAGATGGCTCAGCAGTTCGGCGTGAACACGGTCGAGTCCGGACTGGACACGAAGGAGGGTGAGGTCGGTATAGCGCTCGGTATTGCTTCGCTGACGGTCGAGGAGCAGGCAACCACCTTCGCCACACTGGCCAACGGCGGTGAGTACGTCACTCCGCACGTGATCGCCTCGATGACCGAGCCCGATGGCACCTCGATCCCGCTGCGGCTGACGCACCGCCCAGTACTCAGCCAGGCCCAGGCGGCCGACGTGGACTACGCGTTGTCGGCCGACACCTCTCCCGGCGGGACCGCGTATCCGGAAGCAGTGCTCGAGCCCAACCGGCCGACGATCGGCAAGACCGGAACCACCGACCAGGCGCAGTCGGCGTTCTTCATCGGGGCGATCCCGCAGTACTCGCTGGCCGTCGGGATGTTCACCGACAACCAGAGCCAGTCGCTCAACGGCCTGCCGGCAATAGGTGGTAACGCGACTGGCGGATACGGCGGAGCCTGGCCGGCCGCCATCTGGCGGGCCTATATGGACAACGAGTTCAGCAGCCTCCCGATAGAGCAGTTGCCGACGCCCAGTTACGGGAGCCAGTTCACCAAGTGGGTGCAGGTTCCCCAGAAGAACCAGCAGCCCAAGCCACAGCCATCGCAGCCGAACCCAAACCAGACCCAGTGCCCCGGTCAGGGCGGCTTCGGATTGGGGAACGGCAACGGAAATGGGAACGGGAACAGCAACTGCCCGTCGCCATCACCATCCCCGTCCCCGTCACCGTCCCCATCGCCGTCGAATAGCTTTAGCCCGCCGCCCAACCAGGGTGGAGGCGGCGGAGGGCGCGGTGGTGGCGGTGGTGGGGGTGGTTAACTCCTGGGCAGCTCAGGTAGCTCAGCCGACTCCTGGGCGGCTCGGGTAGCTCAGCCGAAACCGCCGTGCGCGATCGACAGGCCCATTCCGACGAACGCGGCGATGATGCCGGCCATGATGAAGACCCGTTGCCCGCGCGTGCTGGAGATCATCTGCGCGTACAAGCCGATGACGAATCCAGCAATGCCGAGCACCGTGCCGGCCAGGTGAGTGCGCACGATGAACCCGACAGCAAGCGCCGCGATTCCGATGACGAACACAAACACGGTCAGTGCGTTCTGCATCGGGTGGCGCTCGCCGTCACTGTTCAGCGAGACGCGCGGCTGGCGAGCTTTGGGCTCGCTGTTGACGGCCTCAGGCATGGCCCTGACCTCCTCGACAGCATGACATGGTGAGCCCCGTGGTTCGCTGATCCACGCCAATGTTAGCGGCGCCCGATTCTGTTGCTGCGGCGCGTTCCGGTTCACTGGCCGCGCGGGCCTCCGCGGCCGGGACAGCCCCGCGGCCTGCCGCCGCGCACGGTCCCTCATCCCGCGGCCCCGCGGCCGGGACAGCCCCGCGCCTCCCGGCCCCGCGGCCAGGTCGGCACGGGTTGTCAGTGGCTGCTGGTAAGCTGGCGCGGCCGCGCAGGCCTCCCACAAGGGGCAGCGCGCGGTTCCTCCTGCTACGGAAAGACCGTAGCCGCATAGTCCAGAGGAGGCGGAGCAAGCGCATGCGCCACTACGAGATGATGGTCATCCTCGACTCAGCGCTCGAGGAGCGGACCATCCAGCCGTCGCTCGACCAGTTCCTGCAGGTCGTCACCTCCGCGGGCGGCACCGTGGACAAGGTGGACATCTGGGGCAAGCGGCGGCTCGCCTATGACATCCAGAAGAAGTCCGAGGGCATATACACCGTCATTGACCTGACGTCTGAGCCGGACACCGTCAGGGAGCTCGACCGCCAGCTAAACCTGAACGAGGCGGTTCTGCGGACGAAGATCGTCCGGCCCGACCACAAGAAGTAAGACTCCCGAGGGAGGACCCGATGGCAGGCGACACGCAGATAACCATCGCCGGCAACCTGGTCGACGACCCGCAGCTGCGCTACACCCCGACCGGCCAGGCAGTGGCCAACTTCCGTGTGGCCTCCACCCCGAGGTTCCGGGACAACGCCACCGGTGAGTGGAAGGACGGCGATTCGCTGTTCCTGTCCTGCAACGTCTGGCGGCAGGCGGCGGAGAACGTCGCCGAGTCGCTGCAGCGCGGGATGCGGGTCATCGTGTACGGGCGGCTTCGGCAGCGCTCTTACGAGACCAAGGAAGGCGAGAAGCGCACGGTCTACGAGATCGAGGTGGACGAGGTCGGGCCTTCGCTGCGTAACGCCTCCGCTAAGGTCACCAAGTCCACCCGGTCTACCGGCGGCGGCGGCGGCTTCGGCGGCGGGCAGTCCGGGGGAGGCGGCCAGTCCGGGTATGGTGGGGGCGGCGGGCGCCCGGCCGACGACCCGTGGGCATCTGATGCCGGCGGTGGTGGCGGCGGTGGTGACGGTTTCTCCGACGAGCCGCCGTTCTGACCCCCCTAGTTGTTCGATTAGTTATTCGATTCGACCATCCCCGCCGCAGGCGGGGCTCTGCCAAGGAGCACCACGATGGCCAAACCACCAATACGTAAGCCAAAGAAGAAGGTCTGCCTGTTCTGCCAGGAGAAGATCGCCCGCGTGGACTACAAGGACACCGGGTTGCTGCGGAAGTTCATCTCCGACCGCAGCAAGATCCGGGCCCGGCGGGTCTCCGGCAACTGCACCCGGCACCAGCGCGACGTCGCCACCGCGGTCAAGAACGCGCGGGAGATGGCGCTGCTGCCGTACACAAGCACGCCACGATGAGCCAGAGGGAGGCTACTCAATGAGCGGCATGCCCATGAAGCTCATCCTGACCCAGGAGGTCACGGGTCTCGGCGGTCCGGGAGACGTCGTCGAGGTGGCCGGCGGCTACGGCCGCAACTACCTGGTACCGCGCGGGCTCGCGATGCGCTGGACCCGCGGTGCGGAGAAGCAGGTCGACCTGATTCGGCGGGCTAGGTCCGCCCGCGAGATCAGGGGGCTGGACGACGCAAAGGAAGCCGCAGGCAGGCTGGCCTCGCTCCAGGTACAGCTGCAGACCCGCGCGGGCGGCGGCGGCAGGCTCTTCGGTTCCGTGTCGCCGGCGGACATCGCAGCGGCCGTGAAGGCCGCGGGCGGTCCGGAGCTGGACCGGCGCAGGATCGACATCAAGAATCCGATCAAGACTGTCGGCGCGCACCAGGTGACAGTCAGGCTGCACCCCGAGCTAACTGCCACCCTGGACGTCGACGTCGTCGGCGCCTGAGTTCCCCGGGCCACGGCCCGGCGGCTTGCACCGGTCTCAGATCATGTAGCCGGGCAGCCGCCTGGCCAGCTCGGGGTCGGCATCGGCGACCATCTCCCAGACAGCCGCCAGACGCGCGGTGATGTGCTCGTCCGCCCCTCCGCCGTCTTCGGCATGCCTGTGCTCCGCCAGAGTGCCGTCGCCGCCCGCCGAGCGGTCAGCGAGTTCCTCGATGGCCAGGCACACCCGGTTCAGCTGGGCGCTTGTACTCGAACACATACTCGAATTCTAGTGGACTCGGCGCTCAGATGCCGTGCGAACAGCCGCGTAGCCGCACCAGAACTCCGAGGCCCCGTACGCCGCCTCGTCATGATCGGGATGGCGTACCTCGGTTCCGGTCAGACCGGCCGCCGCCCCGCACGCCGCTTGACCATGATCGCCGGTTGCCGGCGCTCGGCTGACGCGGATCACCCGTCACCGCCCAGGGCACCGGGCAGGCGACAAGCACTGGCTGCCCGCGGCTGCCCGGGGCGCAAGCCCACTGGGCGCTTCATGCCTGTTACTGCTTTTTGCGCGCCTCCCGGCGGGCCCGAGCTTTTTATGAATGTGGGACCAGTGCACACCCGACTGCACCAAGGTCACATTCATCACCCGCCCAAGGCCGGTTACCTGGGTCGGGGTGATGGCTGGGGTTCGGCCATATGGCCTGAGCGCACTCCGCCCGTGTCCAGCTAGGGTTCGGCCTTGCCTTGTCCGGAGAGCAGGTCGGCTGGGTTTGCTGCGTGCCCGGGTGTAGCCGGCGACAAGCAGCCCGGTTGCCGCGTCAGCCGGCGCGTTCCGGCCGTGCGCCATTCTTCGGCCCCGGAGACGCGGGGAGTCTCACATGTAACGTCGGACGTCAAATTCCTATGTGGATAACTTCGCGCCATTGTGGACGGCCATTCGGTGTGCGACTTTTTTCCGCCCACAGCCAGTGGATGACATAACCGCAGGAAGGCCCCGTCACGCGGTGGACCGGCGGGCAATATCCACAAGGCCGTCCCCAGGCTGCGCACAGTACTCGCGGCGTGTCTGCACAGGCTGTCCACAGGGCTGTGCACAGTAGCGCTGGACGTCAGCGGGCGCTGCCGCAAGACTGTCCGAGCCATCCGGTAGAACCGGAGTATCGGCAGTCCCCGGGCCATCGCAGGGGCGGCGGGAATGGCGCACCGCAGGGGGAGGTGACACAGGATGAGCGTCGCGGAGATAGCGCCGCGCGGTGAGGAATTCGAGCGGACCCCCCCGCACGACCTGGCGGCAGAGCAATGCGTCCTTGGCGGGATGCTGATGTCCAAAGACGCGATCTCCGACGTGCTCGAAGTGATCCGGCCGCAGGACCACTACCGGCCGGCACATCAGATTGTGCATGAGATCATCCTCGACCTGTACGGCCGCGGCGAGCCCGTCGACGCTGTGACCGTCGCGAACGAGCTCACCAAGCAAAAGGAGCTCGCCCGCGTCGGCGGGGCGCCATACCTGCACACGCTTATGGCCAGCGTGCCCACTGCCGCGAACGCGGGCTACTACGCGCGGATCGTGCGCGAGCGCGCGATCCTGCGCCGCCTCGTGGAAGCAGGCACCCGCATCGTCCAGCTCGGATACTCGGGTGACGGCGAGGCCGACGAAATCGTCGACCGGGCCGAGGCCGAGATATACGCGGTGACCGACAGGCGGGTCGCCGAGGACTACATGCCGCTGTCCGAGATCATGCCTGGTGCCCTCAACGAGATCGAGGCGATCGGCAGCCGTGGCGGAGCCCTCACGGGGGTGCCTACCGGATTCGCCGACCTGGACGCTCTCACCAATGGCCTGCACCCCGGCCAGATGATCGTGATAGCCGCGAGGCCCGCCCTCGGGAAATCCACGCTCGCGCTCGACCTAGCGCGCGCGGCTTCGATCAGGGCGGGGCTCACGGCGGTGATCTTCAGTCTGGAGATGAGCCGCAACGAGATCACCATGCGGCTGCTCTCGGCTGAGGCCCAGGTGCAGTTGCAGGCGATGCGGACCGGTCACCTGAGCGAGGATGACTGGGCCAGGCTGGCCCGCCGGATGAGCGAAGTCGTCGATGCCCCGCTGTTCATCGACGACTCGCCGAACATGTCCATGATGGAGATCAGGGCGAAGTGCCGCCGCCTTAAGCAGCGGCACGACCTGCGCCTTGTGATCATCGACTACCTGCAGCTGATGACGTCCCCGAGGCGCGTCGAGAACAGGCAGCAGGAAGTCTCAGATATGTCCCGCTCGCTGAAGCTCCTGGCGAAGGAGCTCGACGTCCCGGTCGTCGCCGTAGCACAGCTCAACCGCGGCCCGGAACAGCGCAGCGACAAACGTCCGCTTCTGGCTGATTTGCGTGAGTCAGGATCGATCGAGCAGGACAGCGACGTTGTGATACTCCTGCACCGCGAGGATGCGTATGAGCCTGAGTCACCGCGCGCCGGCGAGGCAGACTTCATCGTCGCCAAGCACCGTAATGGCCCCACGGCGACAGTGACTGTGGCATTTCAGGGGCACTACAGCCGGTTCACAGACATGGCCAGGATCTGAGCATCGTTACGGTCATGGTGACAGAGGCACGTCTGGCGTTTCGGCGCGGCGCAGCGAGGCGGCCCTGGCTCCTAGATCCAGCATCGGAACCCGCGAGAGCAGAACATGGCCGACCGGAGCCGCAGCTGGCGGCTGCAGCGGGCCGATCGGGCAAGCCCGCGACAAGAACGCCAGCAGATCCCCGCGCTCGATGATGGCAGCCAGCTCAGCTAGTCCCCGCGCAGCGCCGTCCGCTTCCCCGGGCAAGATCAACCCGTCGCGGCTTGCCTGGCGGAACTCGTCCAGGTCGCATACGCGGTAGCTGGCCGCATCGGCGCGTACCAGAATGTCGGCGAACAGATCGACAGCGAAGACCGCATTGCCGTGGCGGCGCATTGGGGTTGCGATATCACAGTTGAAGGCGAACCGGCCGCCCGGCTCGCCGCCGCCGGTTTCAACGATCTGCCCGGCTGCGTCAGTGGTGAGGTTGATCTTGAACCAGTGCCAGGCGAACGCGTAGTGCCACAGCACTGAGTCGCCGTAGCTGGCCGCGCAGACGTAGACGTTGCTGCTGAAGCGCAAGACCCCGGCTGGCTCAGCGGTGAACACGCGTACTTCGTCCTCATCAGGGTGAAAGTCGAAGTCCTTGACCGGCTCGGGCGTCACCGGCCTATCATCCGCCGCCCAGGCAAGGACTGTCTTGCCAGAGCCGGTAAGCCCGGCCAGCAGCACAACGAGCGGTCGCGCAGCAGTCAGCGCCTGTCGTCATGTCTGAGCAGAGCCGGCGGGACGGCCCGCTACCGCGACCGCCTCGATCTCGACGAGCTGGCCCGCGTATCCGAGAGCTGTGACACCGATCAGCGTGCTCGGCGTGTCATGATCGCCGAACGCGGCCCGCACGACATCCCAGGCTGCCGCAAGCTCAGAGGGATCGGCGGACACGACATACACCGTTGTCTTCAGCACGTCGGTGAGACGTGCGCCTGCCGCCGCGAGCGCCTCAGTCAGGTTCGCCATGGCCTGCCGGGCCTGGCGCACGGCATCGCCCGCGCCGACGATCGCGTCGTTCTCGTCGATCGGGCAGGCACCTGCCGTGAAGACCAGGGAGCCGGGCGGGGCGACCGAGGCGTACGCATAGGGGACGCCACCGTAAAGCCGCTGAGCGCGGACCAGTTGAACAGCCACACGCGCCACGTTGTCATCCCGGCCACTCTTCGATCAAATCCAGGAAGATCGCGATGACGCCTGGCAGCAGCCAATCCTCCATCTCGCCGGCACTGTCGTCGGTGTCGCCGTCGGAACTGCTGCTGCCTGGGCGGCCAATGGTCGACCCGCGCCGGCTAGCGATCTCTGGTGCCAGACCACGTCGTCGGACCGCATACAGGTTATTGCCCGAACTGACCGTTGCAGAACCAATGGCCCCGGTCTATGTCCTCGGCTACGCTGGCGTGGCCGGCTGGGTGATCGCGGACACGCTTACGGTCATGCCGGGTTCACTGCAGGTGCACATATGCGTTAGCAGACGCGAAAAACGAGCAGCGAATAAGGCGCCCGTGCGTGAACGGCACGCAACGGACTAGCCCACCCGCCCCCGTTCAGCTTGCAAGATCGTCTTCTCTTGGAGAGAGCATCGTGAGCTATTTCATGATCGACGTGAGCAACCCGACCGCTGCAGGCGTCACGAAAATGCCTGATGGTTACGTCGCTGTCGCCGGCTACATCGGCGGGGACACCCCGCACGTATGGACCGAAGCGGAGTGGGGGTACTTCGGCGGCTGGCGCAAGCTTCCGATCTGGACGCGCACCGCGGACAACAGCGCACAGGACGGCACCTCGGACGGCTGGGCAGCCATCCAGGCGCTCAAGGCTGTCGGCGTGCCGGCCCGCGGAGCCGGCCAGGGCAGTCCAGTCGCGCTCGACCTTGAGACCTATCAGGATCCCGCTTATGTGAGCGCGTTCGCCGAAGTGCTTGAGTGGGCGGGCTTCCCCGTCTACCCGTACGGCTCCGCGTCGACGTTGCGCGGCAACCCTCAATGCTGGGGGTACTGGGCGGCCGACTGGACCGGCAGCGAGCACCTGCTGTCGTGGTCAACAGCGACCCAGTACCAGCAGGCTGGAGTGCATCCGTACGACCTCAGCGAGCTCTCACAGGTCTGCTACCAGCAACTCACCTGGATCTGAATCGCCGGGCGGACCCAGATCGATCATGACGAGACCCTTGCCGGGATCGGTGGGGCCTCTCACATTAGCGCGCTCGGAGCGACTCGAACTGCCGGCCTTGCGCAAGATCATCACCGTCGCGGCAAGCGAACGTGCATCAGTAGCTATTAGCGAACAGATCAGGCGCTGTGCTAAGCGCACCTGCTAAATCACAGCCAAGCTGACGGGCGATCCTGTAGAGCTTGTCCGTGAGGTCAGCAACTCGCTGGTCGTTGTCGTTGTAGAAGCCCCGGCCGCTCTTGACGCCGAGGCGTCCTTCGGCGACGTGCTGTTCGATGGTCGTCGACGTGGTTCGATCGGTCGCAAGTTCCGGATAGAGCGCGTCGGAGATGTCCCGCAACGTGTCGTGGCCGATGAGATCGGTCATCTGCAGCGGTCCGAACACCGGGATGAAGGCACGCAGCGTGGTCTGAACAAGCGTGTCGAGCTCGAGCGGATCGGCGGCGCCGACGTCCACTAGGTGCAGCATCTCGCGCAGCAATGCGAACCACACCCGGTTCCACAGGAAGCCGGGGATCTCCTTGCGTACACGGACCGTTCGCAGGCCAACGTCTTGGCAGAAACCCATCGTGGTAGCGACTGTCTGCTCGCTCGTCCGTTCTCCGGCGACGACCTCAACGAAGATGATCAGCTGCGTCTGGACGGGATGGACGACGATGGCTCGTTCCGGGTGGGTCATGCCCGCGGCGAGCCGCGTCATCGGAAAGCTGGATGTCGAGCTCCACAAGGGGACGTCGCGGCCGATCACCGCCTCTATATCGCGGTAGCATGCCGACTTGATCTCGGCGTCCTCGACGATCGACTCCATGACTGCGGCGCAGGGAGCCAGAGTCGTGCCGAGGTCGTCGTGTGCGGACACGCGGGCCAGTACCGCGTCGACAGCCGAGGGCTCGACGGCACCGATCTCAGCCAGTGTTGAAACGCTCTGGCGCAAGCGGTCGTGCAGCGTATGTACCGACGTAGCGGGTGACCAGGCGCGGACCTCGCAGTCGGCGAGGGCGAACTGCTGTGCGAACAGATGACCGATGTAGCCCGTGCCGACGAGGCCGACAGGGCCGTCCAGCGTTCGTTTGGACACGGCACCTCCCCCCAGGTGCAGCTCAAAACGCTAGCAGAGCCGAGGAGCGGACCAGGGATCGCGGTCACGGGGGTACAACTGGTTCGAGTGCAGCAGGTAGTGACGGGCAGCTTCGAGCACAGCGAGCGCGGCCGGCCGCGTACCCCAGCCCGGCGGGTCCTGGTGCTCGTTGACCCACGCAACGGCACAGGTTCAGTGACGCAGGTTGCCCCGCGCCTCTATGGTTGGCTGATGGCGTCGGTCAAGCAATTCCAAGTCACCTTCGACTGCGCAGAACCTGTGCGCGTCGCCCGTTTCTGGTGCGAGGTGCTGGGGTACGTCGTACCGCCGCCACCGGAAGAGTTCGCTACTTGGGACGATGCCGATCGCTCGCTGCCGCCTGAGGTTCAGGGTTCATGGTTCGCATGCATTGATCCCTCAGGTGTGGGCCCGCGACTGTTCTTCCAGCGCGTTCCCGAAGGCAAGGTCGTCAAGAATCGACTGCATCTTGACGTGCGGGTCGGCACCGGGCTCGTGGGTGAAGAGCGCGTGGCCGCGCTTGAGGCCGAATGCGCACGACTGGCCGCGCTCGGCGCGGTACGCGTGCGACTACTGCGTGCCGATGGCGTCAACGAGTCGTGCCTCGTGATGCAGGACATCGAGGGCAACGAGTTCTGTCTCGACTGAGTGCCAAAGGTTGCCGTAGTCCGGTGCTGATCGGCAGTGCCGTTGCGTGAGTCGATCACGGCCAGGCGCTCCTGGGTATTGGCGGCGTCCTGCCGCAGGCTGCCGATCAGCTCTCTGTACAGGTCAACGCCACTCGGACCCTGGTCATCCTGGGACTCAGTTCCCATAAGAAACAGACACCACGCCACAATGCCGGGGCCCTGGCGAACACTCTGACACTGGTAGCTGGTCTTGGTGCACATAACCGGCCGTTCTGCGACACTAATCCGCATGGGCGTTTTTCCAGGATTGCGCCAATGTGTCGCAGTGCGGCGGCTGCGGGTGCCGGCCGAGGATTCCCAGGTCATCGCGTGGCTGACCGATTCGGACCGACGTGAGCGGGAGTGGCTGCGGCAAGTCGAAGCGCAGGAGCATATTGACGAGCCGAGCGTTGCCCGTCTGCCAAACGGCGGGCTGCGTTTCGAGTACCTGTGGTTTAGGCGAGGGAACGTGCGGCAGCGTTACATCAGCGAGGACGTCGCTATCCAGGAGTACAGGGTTGACCGGGTGCATCGTGCCTTTCTTACCGGGCCGCGCTTGAGTACGATACCCCTCCGCTGGGAACTGCAGGAGTGCGTCACGGTCGAACAAGCGGGAGAGGCAACCGACATCACTGTGCGCGTACAGGGGGAGATGGTCGGGATAGGCCGGGTGCTTCACCTCCTGGGCTGGCGCGACACCAGGACGGCACGCTTCCTGACCGGGGAGGCGTCCCGCGGCGCGGACTCCTGTGTTTCTGCGGTCGCAGCTCAGTTCACCGGGTCCTTACAACAGGATGTGAGCGCTGGCACCACCGCGTAGAACCCCTCCGGATCACACGCTCATTATCGCGACCGGCGCACAACGCCGATTTAGCTCAGCCATAGAGCAAGCACCCGGACCCTGACCAAACTCGGACTCACCCGGCATTGACCGAAACGGACATTGCGGCACTATGCCCGAGGCCTGCCAACGGGGGGAAGGGAGCGGCAGCGGACGGTACGAGCGGCAGGAACCGAAGTGTGGCGAGGACCAGGCGGCCTGGCTAGCGCGATCAGCACGGATGACCCGCGCTGGCGTGTCCTGCGGACCTGGACGCATAAGCTCTGAACTGGGCGCGCTCGGAGGGACTCGAACCCCCAACCTTCTGATCCGTAGTCAGATGCTCTATCCGTTGAGCTACGAGCGCAGCAGACCCCGAGTGTACCGGCTGGGCCCGGCAGCGCGAACTAGCTACCGGCGGACAGTGGGTGCGCCAGGTCGGCAGGCATCTACGACGCCTCAACACCCGCTACCGCCGTGCCGGCCAGTTCCAGCCCGGGAACGAGTTGTGGTGCGCTACCCAGGGCATCGATCTGGCGTGGAGCCACCGCCAGCCACCGGTCAGCGATACCGCCGACGCAAGCGTCAAGGCCGGCCGGGGCCCAACGGTGAGGCGGGCTGCGAGCTAGCGCTGCCGGGTATTCGGCAACGGTCGGCCGACCGATCACCGTCAGTTTGGCAGCCCGAATGGCTTAGCCCCGGCGTGAAGAGCGCGCTGGAAGAAGGCGGATAAGGCTGTATCCGTGCGACAGGCGCCATCCCGCTCCGTACACACCGAAGGCAAGGCAGACGAGACCGATGAATACGAGCCCAAGTCCTCGCGGCTCACCGAGGACCACCGCACCCACTGTCACCCAGAGGATGCCTGCCAGCAGATACGGGAGCCACGCCCGGGCGACCCACGCAACCCGCGTTTCCATGGCAAGGACCCTAGTACCGGGCAGAGACCCGGCACCATCCTCCGCCAGTCAACGGTGACGCAAACACACTCGGTATGGCTCTGGCCGCCGCCTGTGGGCCGGACATGGACGTGCGCTAGACGATGATCCCGCGGACGTGGAGGAGTGGCTCGGCCAGCGCTGGCTCGCCCGAAAGCTGCACCTGACGCGTGTCGTAGCGGGCGCCGGTGAGCAGACGCCAGGCGGCGTCACCCGTCATCTGCAGGCTGGCTGCCGGTGAGGCGCCCCGGCCTTCATCGAGGGTCCATCCGTTCGCGGTCCTGGTCAGCGTCCAACCGCCGATGTCGGCAATCTTCAGGGCGATGGTGGTGCCAGCTGGCGCCGGCGACTGGTACTGGTGCGGGAAGCCCCAGATGAACGTGCGCACCACCAGGGGCAGGTAGTCGTCCTGCTGGTGATCATGTCCGGCCGGCTGGGCAGCCTCCCGGATCTGCTGGTAGTGCACCCAGCGCTCGGTGAACTCGCGGGCCAGGTCGAACCACAGCGGCACCTCACCGGCCCAGTAGACGGAGCCTGGGCGGGTGAGATCGACCGTGCCGAGATAGCCATCAAGCTGCTCGCCTGACCACTGGAGCAGGTCGGTGACCAGCCGTGGGCTCAGTGCCCGGGCGCCTTCGACCCACCGCTGATTTCGCTGGGCCAGCCCGCCGACGAACTCCTCATGGCGGGAAGGCACGGCAATGACCCCGGTGTGGTCGCGATCGCGGTCGCGGGCAAGCCAGCTGAGGTCCACATCGAGCAAGTGCAAGGCGATGTCCTTCACTGACCACTGCGGTGCGGCCGTGGGCGCGGCCCATTGCGCATCGCTGAGCGAGGTGAGCAAGCTCAGCAGCCGCCCTCGTTGCGCCACCAGTGGCCCGCGCACGTCAACGGGAGGAACCTCGTCTATCCGCATGCCTGCTCTCAGTGCCGTGGCCGGATCGGGAGTCTCATCACTGGCCGCGTCGGATACGTGCGAGCTACCTCAACAAAGCCCGCCGCGGCGAACATCGCCTTGGTCCCGGTAAAGAGGGCAGACGCAGCCACACGGGATGCCTTGAGACCGGCGACGTCGACAGGATGCCCCTCAACAGCCGCAGCGCCATGCTGTTGTGCGAACTCGACAGCAGCTCCCAGAAGAGCCGCGCCGACCCCAGATCCCCGGTAGCGTCTGCCGACCGCGAAGCACGTGACCCACCACACTCCCGCGTCGTCCTCGGTCAGCACTCGGGCGAGAGCTTTGTTGCCCGTGACGCCGGGGAAGCTGGAACGCGGCCCTATCCGGGTCCATCCGGCGGGGCGATCATCGACGTACGCGATGAGGCCCGGTGGCACGGCTGCGCGCGTGATCTCGTAATGCAGCGCGCCGCGATTGTCCGGCGCCGCTTCTGTCAGCGGCCGTCGGCCCGTGTCAGAGCCGAGGAAGCGCTGACACCAGCACCATTGCGGGTCCTCGCCGCGCCGGCCGAACACCGTGACGACGTCGCTCCACCGGTCTGCGGTCGCGGGACGGACGTCGATGGTCATGACCACACCGTAAGACCGGTGGGCGAGCGTTCGACTTCGCGGGCCTGGTCGCGGGCCTGGTCGCGGGGCCTGGTCGCGGGGCCTGGGCGCCGTCGGCGGCATCGATCTGGCGTAACTGCTTGCGCACTACCGCAGCATTGACAAATCTTATATCAAAGTGATATCACTTTAGCGAGTGATCGGATTGGCCGGCACGCCTGATCACGACTGGGCGTACAGGCACCTCGATGAGGAGGCCACCATGGCTGGATCTAGCCCCTGGGTTATCTACAGCGGCACCGCCGAGATCGTGCTGATCGCTGTTCTGATGACGGCAGCGGCGGCGGTTGCCTACGCGGGATTCAGGCTGCCGCTGCCAGTGCGGCTGCCCAGGCCTGGCCGGACAGCAGTAATCATGATGCTCGCGGCCTGGGTGCTGTCCATCGCGGCGCTCCTGGTGTGCGTATCGGTGTACATCACGCAGACCACCCGGGCCGGGTATGTGCACACCGCGCGGTCAGATCCGATCACGCCCATCACTCTGATCGGCGTCGTCGTGGTGTTCGCAGTCATAGCCCTGGCGCACAAAACCAGAGGCGGGCGTGTCGCGTTCGGCAGCGCGGTGATCGGCGCCGCCGCCGCGCCGTGGATCTTCGAGATCCCGTTCGACCTTGTCATCATGCCCAGGACCCATCCGGTCATCGATCCCGGCCTGTACCGGCCGTTGCTGTTCGGGCCGCTGATCCTGACCGGCCTCACCACCCTGGCACTCCTCTCGCTGTCACCAGTCGCGCGGCTGCACAGAGCCACACTGTGGTGCTTCGCGGGAACGCTGGTGCTGTTCGCCGGCTGGGGCCTGCTCGGCTTCAGCTACCCCTCTGCCCCAGGTCCGGTCACACTCAATGCACTGTCCAAGATCCTGGCCCTGGTCACCGCCCTGACCGTGTTCCTGCCCCAGCGAGTCGAGCCCACCGCACCACAACCAGTGCAAACAGCCGAAGCCAGCAACGTGCCAACCAGCGTTATGTAACACAGCATCCGTCAATGACGGTCACGCTTGGTGACCGAAGACAGGCATCGACGACGCCCCGAACCCACGGCTAGGGTTCGGGGCGCGTTGATCATCGATGCGTCAGTCGTCTGTCTGTCCCGCGTCCGTTCGGGCCTCGATGGCATAGAGCACGGCGGTCATGTCTGCGTCCCCATGGCCTAGCGCGGCCGTTTCGCCGTACAGGGCGTGGCAGACGTCCAGGAGGGGGGAGGCAAGGCTGCTGGACCGGGCCTGCTCGGCGATCAGGCGGTTGTTCTTCAGTACGTCCAGAATGGCTGCCTGGACCCTGAAGTCGCGCGTCAGCAGCTTGGCCGCCTTCGTCCGGGAG
Organism: uncultured Actinomycetota bacterium; assembly: GCA_963815375.1. GTDB lineage: Bacteria > Actinomycetota > Actinomycetes > Streptosporangiales > Streptosporangiaceae > JASHPR01. The sequence continues at coordinate 2,769,223 of CAWFGX010000001.1, forward strand.
ACGGCGCTGGCCATTGGCCCGGCATCGAGCACCTCCAGGAAGCGGCGGCGGTCCAGGCCGTGCCGGTCGGCGAAATGGAAGGCCTCGGCCAGGCCAGTGACCTGGGTGATGAGGAAGATATTGACCGCGAGCTTCATCAGCAGCGCGCCAGGGACGGCACCGCAGGTGAAGGTCTGGCGGCAGAGCGGTGCCAGCAAGCGACGCACCTCGGCGACCGGTGCCTCCTCGCCGGCGAGCATGCCCACCAGCCGGCCCTCCTCCGCGGGGCCGCGCGAGCCAGAGACGGGCGCCTCAACGTAGCGGCCGCCCGCCCGGTGTATGTCCGCCTCCAGAGCGTGCGAGTAACCGGCCGAGGTGGTACCCATGTGGACGACAGTCCGTCCCGGCAGTTGCCTGGCGAACCGTCGCCTGCCGCGGCCCAGCACAGCGTCGATCGCGGTGTCGTCAGCGAGCATGAGAACAACGGTCCGGGCCCGCCGGAAGACCTCCGCCGGGGTGGCTGCTACCGACGCCCCGGCCTCGTGCAGCGGCTCGCAGCGAGTGGCAGTACGGTTCCAGACGACCAGCGGAGTCCCCGCGCGCGCCAGCCGGAGGGCCATAGGCTGCCCCATCACCCCCAGGCCGATGAATCCGGCCAGATCCTCGGCCACGGTCCGGCACCTCCAGTCCGACGGGTATGACGGATGTCATAATAACGGACAGCTATGACGGCGGTCATAATGATTGGCAGGACGACGAGACGGAAGGCGGGCCATGGTCACAGCGGACAGGGGGCCCCGCGAGCGGATGGTCTTCAGCGCGGCCCAGCTCTTGCGGCACGGTGGCGTTGCCGCTGCCGGTATGCGCGAGGTGGCCGCACAGGCGCACGCTCCGCGCGGCTCGCTGCAGCATTACTTCCCCGGCGGCAAGGAGCAGGTCGTGAACGAGGCGGTCGTCTGGGCCGGGCAGTACGCCGCCGCGCGCGTATCCCGCTTCCTGGCGGCACTGGACGAACCGTCGCCGAGCGCACTGTTCGCCGCTATGGCGCGGCAGTGGACGGACGAGCTGTCAGCAGCTGGCGCGCTGGCTGGCTGCCCTGTCGCTGCGGCCACGGTGGACAGTGCCCAGGCCGCGGAATCCACCAGGGCCGCCGCGGCCGAGGCTTTCGCCTGCTGGCGGTGGCCGGTCACAGAGGCGCTCACAGCGATGGGAGTGCCTCAACGACGCGCCCAAGCACTGGCCACGCTCATGGTCAGCGCCCTGGAGGGCGCGATCCTCATCGCCCGGGCCGAGCGCAGCCCAAACGCCCTGACGACGGTGGCGCAGGAACTCGGGCCGCTCCTTGACGCCGCTGTCGAGCGCACCCGCGCGCACTGATCCGACGGCTTCGCGGCCAGCACCCGCGCTACTGCGGCTCAGCCGTACGCGAGCGGGCGAGATCGACGTCGCTGCCGCAGCTTTGCGGGTCGCGGCTTCGGGACGCTGCCAGAATTCCTTGCTGCTTGCATAAACACCGAGAACGTTGGTAACTACTCTGAGAAACTGATAGTAGCTCAAAGAGGTGAATTAACTCCGGTTTACGTGCTTGGGGGGAATCATGGCAAATGTCCTGTCGCGGCGCGTCACGCGGAGAACCACCGCCGCCTTGAGCGCGGCCCTGCTGCCGGTGGCACTGGCCATTGTGGCCGCAGGCCCGGCTAGCACGGCTGCCGCGGCCGGCTCGACCGGCCTGACCTGTAACACCGGCTCGGACACCTGGCCCATGTACCAGGCCGACCCGACCCATTCGGCCGACGCCTGCTCGTCGATCAGCACTTCCAATGCTTCTACGCTGCTGCCGGCGTGGTTCTTCTCCACCAAGGGAGAAGTCACGGCCACCCCAGCCGTGGTAAACGGAACCGTCTATGTCGGGGACTCTACCGGCGCGTTCTACGCCATCAATCAGTCGACCGGTGCCCAGGAGTGGAGTTTCAGCGCGACGTCGGCGCAGAACTGCTTCATCGATCAGACTGATCCATATGCCACCGCGCACACCGGCGGCTTCGGCGAGATCACGTCCTCAGCTGCTGTGACAACCGTGAACGGCACCCCCACCGTGTACGTGGGCGCGGGCGGTTCGGTGTTCGCCCTGAACGCCAGCACCGGCCAGTGCCAGTGGGCGCAGGACACCGATCCGGGCGATCCCACCAGCGCCATCGAGGTCGAGTCCTCGCCCGTGGTCGACACCGCAGTGAGCCCGCCGGAGGTGCTGGTCGGCAACGACGACAACGGCGCGCCCGGAATCGCGGTCACCGGGCTGATGGCGTTCAACGCCGAGACCGGGGCCCTGCTGTGGAAATACGAGCCGGAACGGGACGCCACCCTCTACCCGACTGAGTTCGGCGGTTCCGATGCCCTCACCCTGAGCTGCGGTGATGGTGCGGCCGACACCACATACTGCACCTCGGCCAACGTCCCAGGCATCGCGCCCAACTCGACCACATACGCCGACGCGTGCGGCGACGTATGGTCCTCGCCTGCGCTCGACACGTCGTTCGTCGACCCGGCCGGCGACAACACATTCGAGGGATCCGGAACGCCGCCAGCGGGCTGGTCCGCGAGGCAGGTCACCACCAGCGGCCAGGCTTCTGCCGATGGGCTGGCCGTGTTCGGGATCAGCAACTGCGCAGCCAGCCCGGACCCGGCCACCGCTGAGGCGCACGGTGACTACGAGTACAACCAGGGCGTGTTCGCGGTCGACCCGGTATCCGGCGTCCGGGCATGGAGCTTCATCCAGCCGTACAACATCTACGACACCGGGCCAGCCGAGCCGGACGGGGGCGATGACGACTTCGGCGGCAGCGCCCTGCTGGCCGCTGTCCCGTCGGCGAACGTGAAGTCCACGGCGTGCGCGAGTACTGGCGGTACGACATCGCTCGTCATCGAGGGTGCTAAGGACGGCTACACCTACGGGCTGTGCGAGGCCACCGGCGCGGTGGTGTGGTCGAACCAGATCGCCCAGCCCGGACAGCTGAGCCCGGCGCTCATCGGCTCGGTCGGCGGCTACATCGGCTCCCCGTCGCTCGGGGCTGCTAACGGCAAGGCCGCGGTGTTCTTCGACTCGGCGATACCCCTGCCGCTGTCCTACGACGGAGTGCAGGAGCCGCCCAACGTCCAGGCGTGCCCCGAGGCCGTCCTGGCCGACCTGCCGCTGCTCCCGGTGTGCCCTGATCTCAGCCTGGCTGCCAGTCCATCCCGGCTGCTGGAGCTGACCGCGGTGGACGCGGCGACAGGAACTGTCGACTGGAAGTCGGCCTCGGTCCCGACGTACGCGGCCACGTCATACACGAACGGGGTGGTGTTCGCGCCGCAGTCCCTCGCGCTGAGCATCCTGGCGTACAACGCCAACACCGGCGCTCCGCTGTTTGCGTTCCCGATCGGAGCGGCCCCGTCATCGGCCGCCGCCATCGCCGGGAGCAGCATCTACGTCGGTGCCGGAACCTCATTCGAGACCCTCGACGGCGTCAGCGTGCCGCCCCAGGCCACCGGCGTCTGGGCGTTCAAACCCTTGCTGTAGCAACTGACGCGCTGGGTGGCCGCGCCCGGCGGCAACCGCCGATGACGGTGCCTGATCCGGCTCCGGGTCCGGTGGCGGCCGCACTGGGCTGAACTGCGGGCGCGCTTTGCCGGCACGATTGCTGACACTGAGGCCAATCCCGACCGCTGCTAGGGGACACTGGAGGCCAGCGCTGACCCGACGAAGGGAGAGCGGTGGGCAGAATCCTGGCAACGCATACCGGCAGCCTGATCCGGCCGCCCGAACTGCTGTCGTTCCTCGCGGCCAGGGAAAGTGGCAGGGATGTCGATCAGGACGCCTATGCCGCCTGCCTTCGCGCCTCGGTTGCCGACGTCGTGGACCGCCAGGCCGGGGCGGGGATCGACGTCGTCGACGACGGCGAGATGGGCAAGGCGAGCTGGATCACCTATCTGTACGAGCGGGTAAGCGGCCTCGAAACCCGCCCGATGCAGCTCGAGGGCGCCAGCATCCTGCCCGCCAGCCGCGACCGCCAGGCATTCCCCGGTGCCTACGCCGAGCTGGACGCGCTCGACGAGGCCGCGACGCGCGCCAGCAGCGCAGCGGCCGGCGGTGGCCCGCCGACGGACCAGGCGCCGGCCGGGCGCGCGGTGGAATGGGTGGTACCGGGCCGCTGCGCTACGACCGGACAGCGATCGACCGGGATATCGCGAACCTGAAGTCAGCGCTTGACCTGCATGACGGAGTGACCGGGTTCCTGCCGGTCGTGGCCCCGGCTAGCGCCTACTGGCTGTCCAATGAGTTCTACTCCGGTGATGAGGAGTTCGTGTACGCTCTCGCCGACGTGCTCAGGGAGGAGTACCAGGCGATTGTCGCCAGCGGCCTGATGCTCCAGGTCGACGACGCTGTGCTGATGCACGAGTGCGACACGATCCTGTCCCGCGGCGGCACGATCGAGGACTACCGGAAGTGGGCGGAGCTGCGCGTCCGGGGACTCAATCACGCTCTCAGCGGTCTCCCTGAGGAACAGGTCCGCTACCACGTGTGCTTCGGAAGCTGGCACGGGCCGCACGCGTTCGACCCGCCGCTGGCCGACGTGGTGGACCTGGTGCTCGCCGTGAACGCTGGCGCCTACGCGATCGAGCAGGCGAACCCACGGCACGAGCACGAGTGGCGGGTATGGGAGGACGTGAAGCTCCCCGACGGCAAGAAGCTGATCCCGGGTGTGGTCACGCACCACACCAGCGTCGTGGAGCATCCCGAGCTGGTCGCGCAGCGGCTGACCCGCCTGGCCGCTGTCGTGGGACGCGAGAACGTGCTGGCCGGGACCGACTGTGGGTTCGCCCAGGGATCGTTCATCCATCGTGTTCATCCGGAGATTCAGTGGGCCAAGCTGGCGGCGCTCGCCGAGGGAGCCCGGCTGGCTTCGCGTGAGCTGTGGGGCGCCGGAGCGGCGTGACCGCAGCTGGTGACAGCCGAGGCGACGTGCCCGGACCGGGCAGCGGCCGGGACGACCGCTCAGCGCAGGCTCGCCGCGGCATGGTCGAGAAGCTGACCGCGGCCGGCGCGGTGAGCGATCCGGTCGTGCTTGGTGCAATGAGCCGGGTGCCGCGGGAGGATTTCATTCCCCGTTTCTGGTCCGTCCCGCCCGGAGTGAAACGCGGGAACCCGGACGACGTGCGGGAGTGGCACGTCGCAGACGACGGGGACGACGTGCTCCGGCTTGTCTACAACATCGACAGGGCTCTCGCGATCCGCCGCGACCCGCGGGCCAGCGGCCGCACTGCGGGCGCTGGGGTGACGAGCACGGTGTCCGCGCCGCGGGTCGTCGGCTCGATGCTGGAGCTGCTGGAGATCGAGCCGGGAATGAGCATCCTGGAGATCGGCGCTGGAAGCGGCTACAACGCGGCCCTGCTGTCCGAACTGGTCGGTCCGGGCGGCTCGGTGACCTCGGTGGATATCGACGCCGAGCTGGTCGCGGAGACGTCGGCCCGGATGGCTGCGGTCGGCTACCCAGGCGTCCGGCTGGTCGCTGCTGACGGGTACTTCGGCGCCCCCGGCTACGCCCCGTTCGACCGGGTCATCGCCACGGTTGGCTGCGTTGACGTGGCGCGGGCCTGGCTGGACCAGCTCGCCTCTGGCGGCTTCTGCCTGCTGCCGCTGCAGCACGGTGGCCTGCATCCGCTGACCAGGATCGACTCGTCGCCGGGCGAGGTAACAGGGTTCGTTGTCGGAGGCGCCGGGTTCGTGGCCATCCAGGGCCGTCAGGCCGGGCACTCGCCCTGGCCGCGAGCTGGCCGGCTGGGCCCGGGCCCGGACGTTCAGCGGGCGTCCATCCCAGAATGGCTGGCGGCTGAGCTGCAGGCCGTCGCCGGCGACGACGGTCCTGACTGGACGCGTTCGGAGGACCTGGCCTACCTGGTTGCCCTGGAGGACACCCGGGCGGCCTACATGCTGAGCCTGGCCGACGACGGTTCCAGTGCGGCTATCAGCGTGCGCGAGGGCCGGATCGGGTGGGATGGGCCCGGAGGGCCAGCGCTGCTCGACCGGCTGCTTGACATCGTCGGCCGCTGGGTGGCCCTCGGCCGTCCGTCGACTCGCGATTACCGGAGCCGCTTTGTCCCGCTCGCGGCCCCCGATCGCGATAAGCCCGTCGATGACCGGCCGCAGTGGATCATCCGCCGCGTTGACTTCGCGCAGGTCGTTACTTTGCGGGGCGCGTGAACGCAGCCCAGCTCAGGGCATCGGGGCCGAATGTGCCGACCGTCATACGCCCGTTAGCTTCCACCGAATAGTGTCCCCCCCATGAACATAACCTTCGGGCTGGCGCAAGCCGTGGCGAGGAAGCCGCCATTGTTCGCGGCCGGCTTGCTCGCGGCAGCGCTTGTCGCTGCGGGCTGCACGTCAGGCCATCCGGCCGCCCAGCGGACCGCGGACGCGACCCTGCACCAGGAGCCGGGTACCAGGGCCACGTCACCGGTCACGTCCACGGTGGAGCACTGGGGGTCGTTCTTCGGTGGCAGTAACGGCTTCTACGACCTGCATACGTCTCCGGTCAGCGTGAAGCTGCCCGGCACCGTGGCCGAGGTCGGTACCTCGAACTCGACCGAGTACGCGCTGCTCACCAACGGCAGCGTCTATGCCTGGGGGATGGGCACGCAAGGCCAGCTCGGCAACGGGACTACCGAGAACTCGTTCGAGACTCCCGTGCTCGTGCGTTTCCCGCGCGGGGTGAAGATTTCATCGCTGGCCACTGATGCCATGCCCTACGACTCCGCCCTGGCCATCGACACCCACGGGCATCCCTGGGCCTGGGGCGACAATAGCGGTGGCGAGTTCTGCGTGGGGAACAAGAAAATGTACACCGCCCCGGTGCAGGTCCCGTTGTCGGACGTGACCAGCCTGGCCGGTGCCGATGCCCACGCGCTGTATAACGTCGGCGGCACTGTCTACTCCTGCGGCGACAACCTCAACGGCGACCTCGGCGACGGCAGCACGGCCGCGAGCATGGTGGCAGTGAAGGTGGCCGGCCTCGGCTCGCACGCCGTCAAGGTGGTGGCCTCGTTCGACAATGCCGGGGCACTGCTGTCCGACGGGCAGTACTTCGACTGGGGTTACAACCGGTACGGCCAGCTGGGCGGCGGGGAGATCGGCGGGAGCTCCGATGTCCCGGTACATGTGAACCTGCCCGCGCCAGTCGTCCAGCTCGCACTGGGCGGCTCCATCTGGGCCAACGGGCAGACGCTGGTGCTGCTGTCGAACGGCACGCTGTGGTCCTGGGGCGCCAACTTCGCCTACCAGCTCGATGACGGGAACACCCAGGCCCAGGCATCTCCCGTGCGCGTCTATCCGCCCCCCGGCGTCGCCTACCAGAGCCTGGCCTCGGGATCGGGTACCGACTATGGCATAACGGCGGACGGAACGGTCTACGCGTGGGGCGCGAACTACGCCGGGCAGGTCGGCAACGGGAACACGGCCGATACCGCAGCCCCGGTCGTTGTAGCCAGCGGAGCCACCCAGGTATCCGCTACCGCGAACAACGTGCTTATCGACACTCCCTGACTGTGACGGCGAGCCGCGGCTCAGCCTCGGCTCGCCGTCAGCGCCGTGAGGACCGTGAGCGCGATCGCAACCGCGGCTGCCAGCCCGTGCGCAGCGACCAGCCGTGGCGGGAACCGCCAGGCGGCGTTCGGATGCCGTCTGGCATCGGAGCCGTTCCGGCTCAGCCAGCTGAGCCCGAGGCCAAGGGTCACAAGCAGAATGCCGAAAGAGATCCAGGCCAACGGCCGGTAGTGCACGAACACGAACATGAGCCAGCAGGCAAGGCCAGTGAGCGCGAGCGCCGGGTGACAGAACTCCAGCAGCGGATGCTCGCCCGGCGGCGTTTCGACCCTGACCCGGGGAACCGGCGGCGGCTTCCCGTCAGCGGTCCGCGGGAGTGCCCCGATCCTGGCCGGGACCGGCGCGGTTGATATGCCAGCTGCCTGCGGTGTCGTGACCGCGGCAGCGGCGGCCGGGGGTGCGCTGACCGGCGTGCCGGCCGGCTGCGCCGCCCTGGCAGCGAACCGCCGGGCCGCGCCGCCCGTGCTCAGCAGGGAGATGCCCGCGCTTGCGGTGATCACCCACAGGATCAGCGTCACGATTGCCAACCCAGCGATCTCCTCAGCCTCGCCCGTTCTGGCCCCGGCGAACCAGGCTAGCCGAAGCCAGTGACGGCCACCGCGGCGGGCGTGAGCAACGTCGTGTTACATTTCGTTGCGTTAGTAACGCGAGGAACTATTTCTGAGTTGCGGCGAATGCCGGGCAGACACGCCCGGGGCTTGCAGGGAGGCGGCCATGGACAGCGAATCGGTGCAGCGAGTCCAGAGCAAGATCGCTGAGGAAGCGCACAAGCGCTTCGGTGACGCGGTGCAGGACGTCAGCGTGCTGCAGTATGGCGACGACCCGGTGATCGAGCCGGGTGAGCTGCTGGTCCGGCTGACGATCCCGGCTGCTGAGGGATGCGAGGCCCGCGAGCACGCAGTGCACGCGTTCGACGATCAGCACAACACTGCCATCAGGGAGTTCCGGCGCGACCTGTCGGCGCACCTTCCTGAGGTCGGGAGGCTGGAGTTCCGGGCAAGCGGGGACACCGGTGACGGCCCGGCGCTGTTCCTGGGGGCCAGACGCCAGGGTGACATGGCCGCGGGCGACCTCACCCCGGTGATGGCGCGGCTCGGGCCGGTTGACCTGGAGACGCTGGACGCCCTGATTACAGCGGGCATCGCGAGCAGCCGTGCGGAGGCGGTGCGCTGGACGCTGGCCCGCATCCGTGAGCGACCCGCCTATGCGCAGCTGCGCGAGCGGGCCCGCGAGATCGACCGGCTCAAGAACGAATTCTGACCCGCCGGGCCGCTACCTGTGCCCGCTCCACTGCGGGCCCACCGACATCCACGCAGCCTCCCAGCTCGCGAGCCGGCGCCGGTTGAGCACCCGGTGGCCGATGACGGCGATGGTGGCCAGGAGCAGCGCCAGGGCGGCGACCGCCATCGCCGATGCGGTGATGACACGGTCGCTGGCCGCGCCCGCTGACAGCGGCAGGCGCGGCTTTCCGGCCTGGTCCAGCCACACCGGGACAGTGGTGCCTGCCCTGGTGCCGGAGACAGCCGGTACCGTGCCGATGTGCCGCTGGCCGTTGACCGTCCACAGCGCACGCGTCCAGACGGTCCAGGAGTTCGCGCCACTATCACCGAACATCGGCCCCGGCGTGCTTTGCAGCAGCACAGCCGGGACGTGATGCCACGACTGCTGTGCCCGCCATGCCGCCGCATCGTCCGTCCGCGCCCAGCGCCCGGCAACTATGGCCACCAGCGGGCCGAGGAGGAGCACCGCCGCGAGCACGGCAGGCAGCAGCCACCCCGCGACCAGATCCGAGCGCCGGCGCAACGGGTTGTGGTCCAGACCCAGACGCCGCTTAAGCCTCGTCCACTTCGTCGTGGACGCCATTCTGTTCATGTCAGACGCACTTCCCTGACGCCCGTAACATAACCGCCCTGTGCGTAACACAATCGAAACATAGATGTAACACGCTCGGCAAGTTCCCAGGCTGGGCGGTGCGGCGCGCAGCGACCGCGGTCGGCGATGGCGGGACGACAGCCGGTGCCGCCAGCGCGGCCGCCGTTATGCTGCTGGCGTGCTGCGGCGATTCGACACTATCCACACTGAACGGCTGGTAATGCGCCGTTGGCGGGACAGCGACCGGGACCCTTACGCAGCGATGAATGCCGACCCCGAGCTGATGCGCTACTTCCCGGCGACGCTGGACCGGGCAGCGAGTGATGCGAGCGTCGATGTGATAGCAGGACCGCTTCGAGCGCCAGGGGTTCGGGTTGTGGGCCCTCGAGATCGGCGCGACCGCCGAGTTCATCGGCTTCACCGGCCTGAACCCGATGCCCGAGGGCGTACCAGGGGCGGGCGGCATGGAGGTGGGGTGGCGGCTGGCCCAGCATGCGTGGCACCACGGCTACGCCACTGAGGCGGCCACCGCCGCCGTCGACATCGGATTCCGCGCGATCGGCCTGGATGAGATCTGGTCGATGACCGCCGTCCTGAACACGCCGTCGCAGGCGGTGATGCAGCGGCTGGGGATGACGCGGTATGGCAACTTCGAGCACCCGGCGGTGCCAGAAGGGCACCGGGTGCGGCCGCACGTCGTCTACCGGCTGCAGTGGCGAGATACGGCGGCAGCCGCAGGGCCGGCATAAGGTAGCGCATTCTGGGCAGCGGCCGTCAGTGCGGCGGAATCCCGCGGGACGGCATAAGCTACCAGATTCTAGGCAGCGGCTCGCAGGGTATGCCGAGTGGCCGGGGCTTTGTGCCGGGAAGCATACTTGTAGCGCGAACCGGCATTTCGCCGCAGAGGACGGATGCCATGAGATTACGGGCTTGTGTAGCGATTGACCTGGGGACGGTCAACACGCTGGTGCACATCGCCGACCGCGGGATAGTCGTCGAGGAGCCATCGGCGATCGCCCTGGCCAGGGAGTCGGGGCGGGTGGTCGCGGTCGGCCGGGCCGCTGACGAGCTGACCGGGAAAGAACCGCAGGACATTGAGGTTCTGCACCCTCTGCAGGACGGCGTGGTCGCGGACCTGGACGCCGCTTCAGCCATGCTGCAGGCTTTCGTGCGCAAAGCCCGGTTGCGCCGTGGTCTGCGGCGTCCGGCGACCGTGGTCTGCGTGCCGAGCGGCGCTACCTGGGTGGAACGGCGATCTCTGGCGGCGGCGGTGGAGGCGCTGCGGCCGCGCTGTACTGTGCGCCTCGTCGACGAGCCAGTAGCCGCGGCTGCCGGCGCCGGTTTCGACGTCGCCGAAGGCGGCGGTGCCTTCATCGTGGACATCGGCGGCGGCACGACCGAGGCGGCACTGCTCGCAGGAGGGCACGTGGTGCGGGCCAGGTCGCTGCGGATCGGCGGAAACGCTATGGATGAGGCGATCATGCAAGCGGCTAAGACCGAGTTTGGGCTGCTGCTCGGCCGCAACGCTGCCAGGAACCTCAAGGTCACACTGGGGCTTGGTGACGGCACGACCGGGATCATGGAGGCGGTCGGGATCGACCTCGCCCGCCGGACCCCCCGTGTGGTGCACGTCCCGGCGTCGATGGTCGCTGTGGCGCTTGCGCATCCGGTCGCGGCGATCGCTGACTCGGTGGAGTCGATGCTGTCTGACATCCCAGCGAACCTTGCCGAGGACGTCGTCCAGGGCAAGATCCGCCTCTCTGGAGGCGGGGCGCTGCTGCCGGGCCTTGCCGCCAGAATCGAGGCGGCCGCGGGCATCCCGGCGCTGGTCGTTGACGATCCGCTGCGCTGCGTCGTTCGCGGCGCAGCCGAGATGCTGGCCCGTTCCCGCCTGCCCTGACTGACTGCCTTCCCGCAGCGTGCGGATCAGAGAGAGCCGGTCAGCATGAGCGCGCCGAGAGCGGCGGCCATCGACAGCGGCACTGCTATGGCGCCAACGCGAGACGCCCTGGCGACCGATGGCCGGGCGCCTGCTGCGCGGGCGGATCGCAGCCACAGGATCCAGGCCAGCGAGCCGGTCACGAACAGGTTCGGTCCCAGGTTCAGGCCGACGAGCAGCGCGAACGGGTGGGCTGGCGTCCGCGCGGCTAGCAGCGAGGCCGCGGGCAGGTTGTTGACGAGTACCGAGGTGACAGCGGCCACTGCGGCAGTTGCCCAGCTGCCAAGGTGATGGAGAAGGCCGGCGGGACCAGACCAGGACCGGCGGGCTGTGGACATCGGAGCGCCCCCGCAGCGAGTGACGCTCGGCGACCGCGACGACGGCGGCTGTCACGGCAAGCGCCGCCAGCCACGGCAGCCACATCCGGGCCAGAAACCGGGCCCCGCTGAGGTGCAGGTGGCCGAGCACGATGAGGTTGGTCAGGTTCGATCCGGGCAGCAGCAGCGATCCAGCGTTGGACAGCAGCAGGCATCCGTACAGCAGCGGGGCCTCTCCGGCGCCCCGGCTGCGCGCTGTATACACCAGGACGGGCGTCAGGAACGCGACCGAGGTGTCCAGGTTCAGCGTGGCGCTTACCAGGCCGACCAGCACGGCTGCGCCGGCGAACAGGATGCCGGGGCTGGGCGCCATCCTGGCGGCCTGGTAGCCGGCGGCCGCGAACAGGCCGTCCCCGTCGGCGACCAGCCCGACCAGCAGCAGCCCGGTAACCAGAACGAACGGCGGCCAGTCCTGGGCAGCGGCAGAACGCGCCGCAGCGGGATCAGCGATCACGGCGGCGGCCGCTGCGGCGCAGCCAGCCGCCGCAAGCAGAAGGCCCAGTGCCCGTTCAGAGCGAACCCGTGGCGTCACGAAAAGCAGCATGCCGCCTTCACCGCTACCCGCTTGCGCTGGCTCTATGACCACAGCTGTCTGGCGGCCGGGCCCGGCGAGTACGGCAGGATGGATGCGTGACAGGTGCTGACATGCTCGCGGCGGCCGTCACCGAGCTGTACTCCGCCGACCCGGACGAGTTCGTCGGCCGGCGTGGCGATCTCGCCGCCGCAGCGCGGACAGCCGGTGACACGGCGGCGGCGAAGCGGATCGCTGCGCTTCGCAAGCCAACCCGGTCGGCCTGGGTCATCAACCAGCTAGCCCGTTCCGCGCCCGGGGCAGTCGCCGAGCTAGCCAGACTGGGCGGAGAACTGCGGGTCGCGCAGCGATCCACAGACGGGGAAGCCATCAGGGAGCTGTCGCGGCGTCGCCACCAGCTCGTCGACGGCCTGGTGCGACAGGCGCTGGCCGCATCCGGGCAGCGCTCACCGTCGGCCGCGCTGCGGGACGAGGTGGCGGCGACCCTCAGCGCCGCGGTGGCCGACCCGCAGGTCGCAGAGAAGCTCGCGGCGGGGACCCTGGAACGGGCCGTGCACCGGGAGGGATTCGGTGCTGCCGGGGTGCTGACGCTCGTGACGTCGGAGCCGGATCGGCCGGCCACGCCCAGGGCTGGCCGCAAGGGCGGCGGGGCTGCGGACCGCCAGGATCGCGGGTCAGGTCCCCGGGCGGCCGCCCGGGGTGCCGAGAAAACCGGGCTATCCGCGGCGCAGCGCGAGCGCCGCCGCCAAGATGCCCTTGCTGAGGCCGAGCGCCGTCGTCGCCAGGACGCCCTTGCCGCGGCCGAACGCGAGGCAGCCGAGGCGGACCGTGCCGCCGCAGCGGCGACAGCAGCGGAGCACAAGCAGGAGGAGGCCGTCCGGCTGCTTGAGGAGCAGCTCGCCGAGGCCCGCCTCCGGCTCGCAGACACCAGGGCACAGGCACGTCGGCTGCGGGCGGGTCAGCGCCGGGCCGAGCAGGCGCTCGGCCGGCTGACGCGCTGACAGCGCATGGTCTGGCCCGGTTTACCAGGACGGTTCTTATCGCATGGGCCGGGGAAACTCGCCTCGCTGTGGTGGATGATGGCTGGCGTGAGTGACTACGAGCTTGCCCACGAGTACGAAACCGTCAACCATTACCGGCGCGGCGGCGCCGTGAAGCTTGAACTGAACCGCCCCGGGAGCCTGAACGCCTGGAATGACCAGCTGAGCGGCGACCTTCTCGCTGCCCTGAACGACGTGGCGGCGGACGCGGCCGTGCGCGCAGTGCTCCTCAGCGGTGCGGGCAGGGCGTTCTCCAGCGGCGCGGACCTCGACCCCAGTCTTGCCGAACAATCTGGGCCGCCGGATCTCGGCAGCAGGCTGACCGAGCGCTACCACCCCATCATTCGCACGGTCCGCCAGATGCCCAAGCCCGTGGTCAGCGCGGTGCATGGCGCCGCGGCCGGTATCGGCCTCTCGCTGGCGCTCGCTGCCGACCTGGTCGTCGCCGCCGAGTCCGGCTATTTCCTGCTCGCATTCGTGAACATCGGCCTGGTGCCTGACGGTGGCTCGTCGCTGTTCGTGCCCGCGCGGGTCGGATTCACCCGCGCGGCCGAGATGGCGATGCTCGGTGAGCGGATTGGCGCGAAACAGGCGCTGGACTGGGGCCTGATCAACCGCGTCTGGCCGGACGAGGAATTCGCCGCTCGCGCCGACGAGCTCATCGCGCGGCTCGCCGACGGCCCGACCCGGTCCTACGCGGGCATCAAGCGCCAGCTCAACAACTGGCTGTTCGAGCGGATGGAGCACCAGCTCGAGTTCGAGGCCGGGATTCAGCAGGAGCTTGGCCGATCGGACGACTTCGCCGCGGGCGTCGCGGCGTTCCTGCAGAAGCAGCGCCCGCGCTTCGCCGGAAACTAACCGGCCAGCCGTCCGAACGCTCCCGAAGGTGTGCAGATCCTCCGTTTCGGGCGGCTCGACCCTGTCACTTGATGATCGGCGATCGCCGTGCGCTGACGCCCATCCGAGTCGAGGTCAGTGCAGCCGGCCAGTTTAGGAGGCGATTCCCGCCGGGCATGTGCAGCAAGGTGAGACGGGCAGAGTGTGGCGAGGACCTGGAAGATTCTTTGCAGGATCGAGCCACAAGCCGACGCCATGCTGGAGGAACCCGATGCAAACAGGCAGCGGCCAGGGCGGCGGTCCGCCTGCAGCTGGTCACCAGGCCGGGCCGGCTGTCAGTTCCGCGTTCGCCGCCACCCGGTTCGTATCCTGGCACAGCGATTTGGCGGCTTGGGTCGACCGGCTCGGCTGGCTCCGGACCGTGAGCGACTGGCTGACCGGCGTGCTGGGGCCAGTCCGCGAACGGCACCAAGACAATCTTGCCCTTGAGCTGCTGCACGGCGGCCGATGGGCCGGCCATCCGCTTCACCCGGCCCTCAGCGATCTGCCCATTGGGCTGTGGGCAGGCGTCGCGATGCTGGACGCTACGGATCGTGACCCAGCTCCCCGGCGCGGATTCGACGCCGCCGGCGTGCTCAGCGCGGCCGGCATCCTCGCCGCGGGCGCTACCGCCCTGACAGGCCTGACCGACTGGACCGTCAGCGACGATCAGGACCGCCGGGTCGGCCTCTTTCACGGCCTCCTCAACACGGTGGCCTTTGGGCTTCAAGGTGCCTCCCTAGGCACCCGGATGGCAGGCCACCGCAGCACCGCGCGCGCTCTGGCCGCGGCCAGCCTCACGGTCACAGCAGCGGCCGGCTACCTCGGCGGTCATCTCGTCTTCACCAGAGGCGTAATGGTCAACCGCGTGGCGTGGACCACCGGGCCCCGCCGGTGGGCCCGTGCGCTGCCGGAGGCCGACCTGCCTGACGACTCTCCGACCGCCGTGGAGGCCGAAGGCCGTCAGATCATGATCTACCGCCACCGCGGGCGCCTCTACGCCATCGACAACATCTGCAGTCACGCCGGTGGCCTGCTCAGCCGCGGCGCAGTCGCAGACCTGACCGTGACATGCCCGCTGCACGGGTCACGCTTCGCGCTCGCGAACGGCTGCGTCCGCCGCGGCCCGGCAAGCCAGCCGCAGCCTGTGCTCCCCACCCGAATCCGCAACGGCTGGATTGAGGTGCGCGGCAGCCAGCCGACACCGCGGCGGACCGCGAATGGAAGGACACAACGATGACGTTCGTAGTCGTCGCGAACCTCGACGACCTTGAAGTCGGCGACACCATGCTCGTTGAGGATCTCCGCGAACCGATCTGCCTCATCCGCCTCGATGATGACGACGTCAGGGCGATCCACAACACCTGCACCCACCAGCAGCAACCCCTTCACGAGGGCACTGTCCAGGACGATGACACGCTGGTCTGCGCCGCCCACGCATCTCGCTACGACCTGACCACCGGCGAGGCCGTCGGTGTGTTTGCCTGCGGCCCCATCCCGGTTTACGCATGCAAGATCGAAGACGACGCCATTCTCGTCGACGTTGACCGGCAGCTGAACGACGCACCCATCCCTCGTCCTCCAGCGGCCGGGTCATTGGGCGCGCTCTTACACCAGGCAGGCAACGACGAGGACGGGACCGCTGGCACCGCGCGCGGGCGTGTGCCGACAGCTAGCGCGCGTCCTCCTGGGCGAGCATGTGACGCTCGTCGGGGACAATATGATCTTGGTGATGCAAGGCCAGCCCGCGGGCGTACCGGCGGGCAATGTCGGGCATCAGTGAGCTGGCACCCATCCCGAAGACTGTGCCCGGATAGTCCAGCGGGCCCATGATGGCACGGATGCGGTCCCAGTCTCCCGGTGCCACCAGTTCGGCGGGCTGTCCGCCGGCGAACCAGCCCATCGGTACCTCCGTGCGGGCCGGGACGACAGTGTTGACGTAGACCACCGCATTGAACTCGACCTCCGCGCCGGTTTCGATCCGGGCACCGTTGAACACCGTGGCCCCGGTCGCGATCCGCGAGCCGCCGTCGATCACGCAGCCGGTGAGGTGAGCATGCGGGCCAACCAGGACCCCGTCACCGATGCGCGTCTCCTGGCCGGGCACGCCCCGGACGACCGCGTTCTCCATGACTATGCAGTTCCGCCCGATCTCCACCGGGCCGCCTTCAGCAGTGATCACAGCGCCGAACAGCACGCGACTGTGCGGGCCTACGGTGACATCTCCGGCCAGCACGGCAGTTGGCGCGATGTAAGCCGACTCTGATACCTGCGGGGTCCTCAGCCGGTGCTCCACGAACAGCGCACCACGCCCTACCACTGGCTGGGGAACCGGATATTCGGCCGCATTCACGTTCGTCACCCCCCATTCCGTCTGCGGCGCAACATGCCCGGCCAAAGGGCGCGTCCTGCCTGACGGCCCGCGACTGGGCGCCGTCTCTTAGCGTAAGCGCGAGACATGCCGAGCCCCCGTTGAGCCTCGGCTCAGTCGGAGCTTTATCCGCCTGGTCGTTTGAGCAATGCCGTCGTAATGGGTGCGGCCGCGAGCCGCCAGCAGGAGGAAAGGGCGCCCATCTGGCAATTCCGGCTACATGGCATTTCGGGAGTACCACCGAATATACCCGGAATATGCCCAGGCCCTGACCTCGAGGAGACTGTTGTAATACTGACCGGCATGTCGGTGCGCAAGTACGCAAGCGACCGTGAAATCATTAGGAAGGGAAAGCGAGGGTAGCGTGTCCGTTCCATTGCGGAGCGCGGCCACGGGGGGGCACGAATGGGATTCGCCTGGGAATCGGCCAATGTCGGGAATTTCGGAAAGCCAGAGGTGTGGGATTATCCGTCCCCGTCTCCGCGTCATCGCAAGCCGCCGCGCCGGCTCGCCGAGACGCCGGTCGGACGCGGTGCGATCGTGGCGGCGACAGCGGCCGCACGCCGGGCGAGAGCGGTCGTGACTGCGGGGCCGATGCTCGCTGACCACCGGCGGGCGTTCTAGGGGCTGCGGAAACTGTTACCAGCGGAAATGGACAAAAAGCCGACCGAAGTTCTTCGAGTCCTTCTCAACCCTGGCATATAGCGCCTTTATCTCCCGCTGCTGCAGGAACCGGAGCACATGCTTCTTGAGCTGGCCCGAGCCCTTGCCTGGGATGATTTCCACCAGCGGCGCCTTCGTCCTGACGGCTTCGTCGATGATGTCCCGCAGCGCGCGGTCGATGTCCTGGCCGCGGTTGTAGATATCGTGCAGGTCCAGCTTCAGCTTCATCGTGACCCTCCGGTCCGGCACTGCCAGCCACGCTACCCCGGGCTTACTAGGCGGGATCTGCCGACAGCTGGGATCAGGCAGTTGTGGCCGCCTATCCATAACATAGTGTGCGCGGCAGACATCCAGCGCAAGCGTGGCGTACCGCTGATCGCGGCGACGCTGTCGCGGTGCTCCGGACCGGTGTGGCCGCCACCTTTCGCCCCAGGGAGGCTGCATGCGCCTTGCCCGCTCGGCGGCAGCTGCCGCTGGGTCGCTGGTGCTCGCAGCTGCTGTCGGCGGCGCCGCAGGCTCGGCAAGCGCCGCGTCCGCCCCGGCCGGGGCAGGTGTGAGGATCACGCCGGGCGCGATCCACGCCGTGACAGCAGCGGTGCCGGCACCGCCGACCACAGGGTTCTGCGAGCAGCGCTACCATGTCGCCTGCTACCAGCCCGGGCAGCTGCAGCAGGCCTTCGACCTCCCCCGGCTCTACCAGGAGGGGATCACCGGTCACGGGCAGACGGTCGTCATCGTGGACTCGTTCGGATCGCCGACGGTGGCGCACGACCTGAGCGTCTTCGACACAGCCGCCGGCCTTCCGCCGCCGCCGTCGCTGAAGGTCATCCAGCCGGCCGGGAAGGTCCCGGCGTACCGGCCGACGTCCGACCGCGAGGGATGGGCCGGGGAGACAGACCTGGACGTCGAATACGCGCACACGATCGCCCCGGGTGCGGCGATTCTGCTGGTCGAGACCCCGACCTCGGAGAACGAGGGCACGACCGGTTTCCCGCAGATCGTCAAGGCCGAGAAGTACGTGATCAGCCACCACCTCGGCGGTGTGATCAGCCAGAGCTTCAGCGCAACCGAGCAGACGTTCCCGTCCCGCCGGTCGCTGCTCAGCCTGCGTGGCGCTTACACCGAAGCCGCGGCCCACGGCGTCACGGTGCTGGCGGCGTCCGGTGACAGCGGTGCCGCAGACCTGAAGTTCAACGAGACCAGCTATTACCTCGGCCCGGTGACATCGTGGCCGGACAGCGACCCGCTGGTGACCGGTGTCGGCGGCATCCAGCTGCACCTGAGCGGCGCCGGAAGTGACGCTGCCGCGCCGTCGGCCTGGAACGACACATACAACCGGGCGGCCGACCAGCTCGTCGCAGGTAACAGTGGCCCCGACCCGCTGGCCGGAGGGGGCGGGCTCTCGGTGATCTTCGGTCGGCCCGGCTTCCAGGCTGGGGTGCGAAGCGTCGTTGGCGACAAGCGCGGAGTCCCCGACATCTCAATGAGCGGTGCATGCGACGGGTCGGTCGACACCTACCAGAGCTTCGGCGGACAGCGGCCCGGGTGGTACCCGAGCTGCGGGACGAGTGAGGCGACTCCGGAGTTCGCCGGGATCGTGGCGCTGGCCGACCAGGTGGCCGGGCACCCGCTCGGCGTGATCAACCCTTACCTGTACGAGCTTTCTGCGCACCGCGCACAGGGCATCGTGGACGTGGTCTCCGGGAACAACACCGTGTCGTTCCGGCAGAACGGGGCACTGCACAGCGTGCGCGGCTTCACGGCCCGCCCTGGCTACGACCTCACGTCCGGAGTCGGGACCGTTGATGCGTTCTGGCTCGTCAAGGAACTTGCGCAGGCAGAAGGCGCCGGCGAGGGTCAGGCAGCGCGGAAGACTTGACTATAAGTGTCCAGTAATTGACTGTGGGTATCTAAGAAGGAACGCTGCATGCGGCTGGCCGGACGAGGTATCTGACGGCCGCGGCGGTCCGGGGGGATCGGGGCGTCATCGGGGGGGTTCACATGGGCATGCCTGAGGGTGGCCAGCCGTGGGATGCCGGGGCAGCCGGTCAGGCCGGCAGCCAGCAGCAGGCCGGCAGCCAGCAGCAGGCCGGCAGCCAGCAGCAGGACTACCGCCGGCAGCAGGACCAAGGCCGGCAGCAATTCGACGACGGGCAGCGGCCGGGAGGGCCCGGGTGGGGTGAGACGCCCGGCAGGTCACCTTCGCCCGTCCTGGAGAGTGACACCCGGGTGACCGGTCGGCGGGTCGTCCAGTACATCATCGACTACCTCATCACCGGGGCCGTCGCTTCAGTGATTCTGTGGGCACTCGACCGTGGCACCGGTGCGACGAACGCGGTCCTGGTGCTCATAGGAGCGTTGATAGACGCCGCCTGGTACTTCTGGTACTGGGTGTTCCGGCCGTACCGCGCGGGCGGGCAGTCGTTCGGCATGCAGCTTCTGGGCCTGCGGATCATCAGCAAGGACGGCGGCCGCGCAAGCATGGCGCAACTGTTCATCCGCGGGATCCTGCTGATCGTTGACACCCTGATCTGGGGCCTCGTCGGCCTGATCACGATCCTTTGCTCCCGCTACCGGCAGCGTGTGGGTGACCACGCCGCAAAGACGCTGGTCGTGAAGGCTCACGTGCAGCCGATGCCAGCGCCGCGCTCGTACGCGGGCGCCGGCGCTGGCCAGGGAGGTTCCTGGTAACCCCAGCCACACCAGGAATACGGCCAGCGGACACCGCTGGCCGTATTCGTATGCGAATGACCTGGGACTTTACCGAGAGTGTGCGTTTTTTAGATGACCTTTTTGCGATATCGCGCCCACAGCGTTGCCAGTCTCGCCAGACTATGCCTGGCCCGGCCGACGCTAGCGGGACGCCGTGCGGGGCTAGGGCGACGATAGGAATCATGGTCGTCGTTCTTGATACCGCTTGACACGCGCCACCGGCGCTAGCATGATCGGTCAGCGGAGCGGGATGATTTATGCGGCTTTACATCTATTTGTCGAGATTGAAGGGGAGTGGCCGCAAATGCGTCCTCGAAAGCGGGCTAGCACAGCTACCCGAAGCGGACCCCGGCGTGGGCCTGCGAGCACACTGTTAGCTTTCAGCAGGCGCGAGATGCTGGCCGGCGGACTCGGTGCCGGCGCCCTCATTGCCCTGCCTGACCTGTCGCTCGCGGGCAGGCAAGCATCTGCCACACCCCCGTCGCAGATAGCTCCGGCGGGCCAGCGGTATGTACTGCTCTACGGCACGCTGCCGCAAGCCCCGTCACCAGGCGGGCTGATCGCCCCGGCGGTTACTCCGGCGTCCAAGGGGAAGTCGGTGCCGCAGGCGACACCAGTGGCCCTCAAACTCGGCGCTGCCCCAGTCCTGTCACCAGACCAGACCTCCATCGCGCTGATCACGATCAACAGCGTGACCGGTGGCCAGACTGTCACGCTGACCCTGGTGAACTCGGCCACAGCAGCGATCGAGAAGCAGGGCACACTGACCGTCGGCGGCATCCCGGATGGCACCTCCATCATCGCCACGCCGGTCTTCGCGGCCGGAACGTCAGTGATCGCGGTGGTGCTGGGTATCACCGAGCCCACTGACAGCCAGCCAGCCGTCAAGACCGACCCGAACACAGGCGCCGCTGTGCACTTCCAGGCTGTGACCTGGGTGTCGCACCACGCACTGGCGTACTTCGACACCAGTACCGGCGCGTTCGCCGGCCCGTTCGAGCTGAACAACGCGCCGGCTCTGGCGTTGCACACAGCGGCGGCCAACTCCTCCGACCTGTTCCTGTGGACCACCGCCGAGCCGCAGCCTGTCCCCGAGGACAAGCGCCGGCTGGTGGCGCCGCCGGTGCCTACGGTCAGCCTGTTCCAGCTCGGCTCGGGCACGGCCAGGCTGTCGGTGCCCGCCCCGGCCCCGTGGCCGCAGAGCGAGCCGGTAGTGACGCTGGCAAGCGGTGACGTGGCGCGGTTCGTCAACGGCCGTACCGTGCAAGTCGCGTCGGCGAAGACCGGCACGGTGACCCAGACGACGATCAGCGCGCTGAGTGCCAGCATGGCCAGGCCGGGCGCGGTCACGATGTCCACCCGGCCGGACGGCACGGTGTTCCTGACCAAGCCGGCCATGGGCCGGGCCGTCATCGCCGATCCGGCGGACTCGTTCCGGGTGAAGCACCAGATTGACTTCCCGGCGCCCGCGGTGCCAGGAGGCGGGCCGGCCAGCAAGGCTGTGCTGTCGGCGTCGGGCCAGACGCTCTACGTCCTCGGCGGCGCGAAGGCCGCAGGGCTGGCCGCCTACGACGTGGCCACCGGCAAGCTGTCGGCGTCCTACAGCAAGGGCACCACCTACACCGGGCTGTACCTGCTGCCCAGCGGCAACCTGCTCGCCGTGGCCCCAGCGAACCCGAGCCTCGCGTACTTCTCGCCCGCCCTTGAACCGCTCAGCACTGCGAGCACCAGCATTCAGGTAGCAGCGGCTTTCTGATCCCCGGCGCCAGCCGCCTCACCATCGACCTTCCCGGAGGACACCGAACGATGTCCGGATATGACTGTGCTGCGACCATACAGGACGTCTACGTATCAGCCCACAATGAAGAGGGCCGGGACCCCGCGTTCTGGCTCCGCTACTTCACCCCGTCACCGGCCGCCGACATCTTCTCCAGCGACCCAGTCTCGGAATGCATCGCCGCGTGGGACAGTGGCGGCCGTGCTGTCGGCTGCATCAGCTCTCCCTTCCAGTCCCGGCTTGCCGGGTCGTCTGCTGAGGGCCTGGCCGACGCGCAGTCCTTCGCCGCGTCCATGCTCAGCGCGTGGAACGCGGTAGGGCCGCTGAAGCTGCCGTCGAACAACCACCTGTACTGCTGGCTTGACCAGGAGTACAGCACGTTGCTGAGCCTGGACTACCTCGACGGCTGGGCGGTGTACATCGCGAACTACAACTTCGCCAACCTCAAGACGTACCCGCTGTATGCGTGCGTCTACTGCACGCCGAGCGCGCCGTCTCCCAACTGCTCCACGTTCGCCGCCGCACGGGGGCTGGCCGTCCCCACTGCGGTGTGGACTCCGGTGCCGGAGGTCTGCAACGGCCTGGCGAATCCGCCGGCATGGGACGCGGAGGAGTGCTCGTCGTACTCCAAATCAAAGGTGCCGACGAAGCTCTGGCAGTACCGGGAAGAGGGTGTCTGCGGGCTGTCAGCAGCTGTCGACTTGGACGTCGGCGCGCCGGGCTTCAACACCCCGTCGTTCTGCTTCGCGGTCGTCGCGAAGGCATAGCGGCCGCGCTGTGATGTTCCTGGTCGGCTGGGTCGCCAGCTGCGGCGTGCTGCTCGCCGTGGCTGGCGCCAGCAAGCTGTACCGCGGCGCGCGCGGGGTGGCCGGTGGCCCGGCCATCCTGCGCGCGCTGCGGGTGCCGCCGCGGTTCTGGCGGCCCGCGGAGACGTGCGCTGGCTGCGCCGAGTGCGCGGCCGGCCTGGCCGTGTTCGCGGGGGTGCGGCCCGCAGCGCTGGTTATGGCCGGGCTGGGCGCAGCGTTCTGTGTCCTGCTGGTCTACGTGCGGGTCAGGCGGGTGCCCGGCGGGTGCGGGTGCATCGAGTGGCGGACGCCAGCGGGGCCGGCCGCGGGGACGATCTCATGGGCCGAGCTGGCCCGCAGCGCGATGGTGCTCAGCGCCGGCGTTGTGGGTGCGGTCGCGGCGCGTGGCGGCGCCGCTGCGTTCGGCCGGGCCTGGTTTGATGCGGGCGCGCTCACCGGGGGCGCAGCCTGCGTGCTGCTGAGTGCGCGCAAGCCGTGGCGCACGCCGTTCTGTCACCGGCCACTGTGGCGCCCGCGGCGGGCCACGCTCCGGGCCCTGAACGAGCACGGGGTGTTCCAGTCGATGGCGGCGTCGGCCGGCCCGTTCGGGCCCCCGGTGCGGCACCGTACCGCCCGCTGCAGCGACGAGTTCTGGTTCGCCCGCGCTGACGGCACCGAGGCCGACCCGGCCGTGGTGTTCCAGGTACGGCAGGCCTCGCCGGACGGGGCGCTGGAGGTCCGGGCGTCGCTGCTCAGCGTCGCTGCGCCGGCCGCCGCTGACGGCGGATCCGGCTAGCCGTCAGCGACAATCGCGCGCAGCCGTTTGCGATCAGTCTTCAGAACGCTTGTCAGCGGGATCGCGTCGACGACGCGGACCTCGCGCGGGTACTTCACCGCGGACACCCGGCCGCGGGTGAACTCGAGAAGTTCCGCCGGATCGGCCGTGGCACCGGCGCGCAGCTGGACGAACGCGACGACCTCCTCGCCGTATTTCTCATCCGGCCGGCCGACCACCGCGGCCGCCACGACACCAGGATGCTGCACAAGTACGTCCTCGATATCGCGCGGGTACACGTTGTAGCCGCCGCGGATGATCACGTCCTTGATCCGGTCGACGATGTAGAGGTAGCCGTCCTCATCGAGCCGGCCGACGTCGCCGGTGTGCAGCCAGCCGCCGCGCATCACCTGCGCGGTCTCCTGCTCCGCGTGCCAGTACCCGCTCATCAGCACCGGGCCGCGCACGCAGATCTCGCCGTCGCTTCCGGGTGCCGCAGCCGACCCGTCTGGCTGCTCGATCCGGACCTCGACACCGGGTGCTGGCCGGCCGACGCTGCCGAGCCGTGCCTCGCCGAGCGGCGAGGTTGAGATGATCGCGGCGGTCTCGGTGCAGCCGTAGCCCTCAGCGATCTCCACGTTCGGCAGCCGCCCGCCAAAGTCCTCCACCACCTGCGCGGGCAGCGGCGCGCTGCCGCTGGTCAGCCGGGCCAGGGCGGACAGGTCGTAGTCCTCGAGCGGCTGGTCCAGCAGCATCCGCAGCATCGAAGGCACCAGCGGGCTGACGTTGACCTTGTGCTGCTGCGCGAGCTGAAGCCACCCGGCCGGGTCGAACCAGCGCATCAGCACCGAGCTGCCCGGGGTCGGCGCGTGCAGGCTCATCACGCTCACCATGAGCCCGTAGACGTGGGACAGCGGCAACGGCAGCAGCGCGGAATTCAGCGCCTCGTTGTGGGATGTGGCCGTCGCCGCCCACGCAGCAGCGGACAGCGCGTCGTGGCTGATCATCACTCCCTTGGAACGCCCGGTGGTCCCGCCCGTGTACAGAAGCGCAGCCAGCGCTGACGGGTCTGACTCGACCAGAGCCCCTGGCGGCGCAGCCTCCAGCTCGGCGAACGGCAGCAATGGCGGTTCGGGGACAGTGCCCGCTTCGGCGCCGGCCTTGGGCGCGGCCGGGTGCTCGCCCACGATCACGACGCCCCGCACGGTGTCCAGGCCCGCGGCGGCTGCGCGCACCTTCGGCAGGAACTCCGGTGTGGTGATGACCAGGGCGGCCCCGCTGTCGCTCAGCACGTGCCGCAGCTCGGCCTCGCTCAGCAGGAACAGCACTGGCGTGGTCACGGCCCCCGACCGCCAGATGGCGGCGTAGCTGATGCTGACCTCGGGACAGTTGGCCATGCAGACCACGACGCGCTCGCCCGGGCGCAGGCCCGCTTCCTGCAGGCCATCGGCGACCCGGCGGACGCGGTCGGCGAGCTGATCCCCGGTCCACTGCCCGCCCTCGTAGTGCAGCACCGACCCGCTGCCAAGCCTGGCCCAGGATTGTTCGGCCAGCCGCTGCAGGCTGTTGCCGGTCGGCTTGGTCACCATCGGAGCAGCCACTGCGCTCACCTCCCGTCGGGGTCCGGTTCCGACAGGGTAGCCCGACCGCGTCGTCGGCTTTGCCGATCACAGAAGTAGCGACGCAGGCAAATCCCGCAGTTCATCGTGCTATTGAATGGCTAGGGCGCCGAGCCAGGGCCATGTTTCACGTGACACCAAGGTTTCAGGAGTGTGGTCAGGAATGGGGTCGTGAGCCCGGTCGCGATCGTGGTACTGCTGGCCGCTGGCACGCTGGCCGGGGTGGCCAGCACGGTTGCGAGCGTGGCCTCGCTGGTCTCCTATCCGGTGCTGCTGGCGCTCGGGATACCGCCGGTCAGCGCGAACATGACGAACACGGTGGCCCTCGTGCTGACCGGTGCCGGAGCGGTGGCCGGATCGCGCCAGGAACTCGCCGGGCAGGCCAGCCTGGTCTGGCGCCTGGGCGTGCTGACCGCGATCGGCGGGGCGGCAGGCGCAGTGCTTTTGCTGCTGACGCCGGCGACGGCGTTCCAGCACGTGGCGCCCGCGCTGATCGGTGTCGCCTCGCTGCTGCTGATCGTGCAGACCAGGGTGGCCGGGCTGGTGGCTCGGCCCGGCGGTGAGCACAGCCTGCCGCTGCGCGCGGCCCTCGCTGCTGTGGCCGTCTACGTGGGCTACTTCGGTGCCGCCGCGGGCATCATCCTGCTTGCGGTCCTGACCGCAATGCTCGACCAGCCACTGCCCAGGCTGAACGCGGTAAAGAACGCCATCTCCTGGCCAGCCAATGGCGCCGCGGCGCTGATCTTCGCGGTGTTCGGGCCGGTCCGGTGGGAAGCCGCCGCGCCGCTGGCAGCTGGCTTCCTGATCGGCGGCTTGCTCGGCCCGGCGCTGGTGCGCCGCCTGCCCGCTCAGGGCCTGCGCGCCGGCATCGGCGTCTGCGGTCTCGCCGTGGCGATCCGGCTCGGCATTTCCGCCTACCGCTGACCCGGCGCTTGGCTTACTGCGGCACAGCCGGGCGCCAGAGGCCGACGCCGTCGACGTCGGTGCACCGCGCGGTCCCGGCGTCCTCCAGGTGGCGCAGGTGCGCCATGACCTCGCCCAGTGCTGCCTGACGGGGGAAGCCGGAGAGCTGATCCCAGCCACGCGACCAGGTGACCCGCTCGGCCACCTGCCAGGTCGAAAGCCCGTCAGCGGTGCCGGCGAGCACCTGCTCGACCTCCTTGAGCCGCTGAGCATGATGGTCGGCCAGGGCGACGAGCCGTGCGTCCAGGTCGGTGAACCGGTACTCGTGCGCGGGCAGTACCTCACCGGGCTGCAGCCCGCGCAGTGCATCCAGAGACCGGAGGTAGTCGTCCAGCGGGCGGGTCTGCGCGTCGTAGGCGGAGACGTTGGGCGTGATTCGCGGCAGCACGTGGTCGCCGGTAAGCAGCAGGTCACGATCTTCGTCATGCAGGCACAGGTGCCCTGCGGAGTGGCCCGGGGTGAACACCGCGCGCAGCCGCAGCCCCGGGACGTCAATCAGCTCGCCGGGCCCGATGGTCCGGTCCGCGCGCACCATGGCCCGCGGCCGCATCGACCGCGCCGCGGCGAGGTCCCTTATGTGCTCCTCCGGAGCCCCGCACCAGCGCTGATACTGGTCCCACTGGCGCTGGCGCACGCCGCCGCTTCCGGCCTCCTCGTTGATCCTTGCGACCAGCTGGTCCTCACGCTCGTGCATGCCGATCCACGCCCCGGAGGCCTCGCGGACGGCGCCGGACAGGCCATGGTGGTCGGGGTGCACGTGCGTGATAACGACAGCCGTCACTGCTGACATCTCTATCTCGCAGGCGGCCAGGCCCGACACCAGGGCCTGCCAGCCGTCGGGGTGGTTCCACCCTGGGTCGACCATGACCACACCGGAGCGGTGCTCGATGACGTAGCACAGTACGTAGCGAAGCGGGCTGTCGGGTATCGGCACCGGCACCGACCACACGCCCGGTCTGACCTTCTCCACTGGCGGGAGCTGCCGCTGCCGCCACGCCTCCCGCTGTGCCGCTCCTGGCGCTTGCTGATTCACCCGCAGACCTAGCTCCAGACTCCGAACGGCCCGACCGGCACGAACGCCAGCAGTGGCCCTTGCTCCGCGATGGTCACCTTGGCGTCCGCGGGAGCCTCTTTCGAGATCTCCTGAGCCATCGCGTGGGCGTCGTCTTCGTCGTTGGCGCCGAGGACGAGCAGCGTCCAGCGGCGGATCACGGATCGGCCCTCTGACTGCAGCCGCCGGGCCAGCTCGACGGTCTCATGATGCGAAGTCAGCGCGATGCGCACTTCCCACAGAGCGTGCCCGGTCTTCAGGGACTGCTGCGTCTCCTCCTGCTCCAGGCGCTCGTGCTCGGCCTGGCGTTCTGCGTCGGTCTGCGGCATCGCCGCGCTGGGGTTCTGCCATTCCTCCTCGTCCGGGTGCCACCGCTCGATGACTGTGCCACCCGCTTTCAGGCCGTGGCGCGCCAGAACCTGAGTGACCACCTGCTCGGCCTCCCGCGCGGCGTTCTCGGTGCCGGCGTACAGGAACAGCCGGTCTCCCTCGACGCTGGTCACCACGCGGCCGCCGAGCCGGCGGCGTGCGTCCTCCTCGACTTCGTGGTCGTGCAGTGCCACCGCCAGCCGCCCGGCATGGGAGGGGTCGCTCAGCGTTATGGTTACTCGCCAGTCGTTAGCCACGAACCGAACCCTACCGGCCATTACCCGGTGTTCTGCAGGCCGGCGGCCACTCCGTTGACCGTGAGCAGCAGGAGCCGCTCCAGGCGGTCGCGCCGCGGATCGCCGCTGCGGATCGCCGCGAGCGCCCGAAGCTGCAGGTGCGACAAGGCATCGACGTACGGGTCGCGCAGCGTAACCGCACGCGACAGCACCTGCCGGTTGGCCAGGAGCCTGTCGTGCCCGGTGACCTCCAGTACCAGCCTGCTGGTCAGGTCGTACTCGCTCAGGACGGCCGCTGTGAGGTCATCCCGGCCGCCCAGCGTGAGATAACGCTCGGCGATGCGCCGGTCGGTCTTGGCCAGGCTCATCTCGGCGTTGTCGAGCAGGACGCCGAGCAGCGGCCAGTCCCGGTAGGCATCCTGCAGCGCGGTGAGGCCGCCCTCCGCGGCGGCCGCGAGCCCGCTGCCGAGCCCGAACCAGCCAGGAAGATTCACTCGCGTCTGCGCCCAGGCAAACACCCACGGAATCGCCCGCAGGTCGTCCAGGCCAGCGGCCGCACTGCGCCGGGCGGGCCGGGACCCTATCCGCAGGGCGCTGATCTCCGCGAGCGGGCTGACCTGCGCGAACCACTGTGCGAAGCCGTCGGTCTCGACCAGGGACCTGTACGCGCTGAGCGCGCCCGCGTCCAGAAGCTCGGCGACCTGCCGCAGGGCCGGACCGGGTTCGCGTCCCGCCGGGCCGGCATCAGCTGACGCGACCAGCACAGCCGAGGTGACCTGCTCCAGGTGCCGCTGTGCTATCACCGGGTGCCCGTACCTAGCGAAGATCACCTCGCCCTGCTCGGTGACCTTGAACCGGCTGCTGACCGAGCCCGGCGGCTGTGCCAGCACCGCCCGCCCTGCAGGGCCACCCCCGCGGCCGAGCGCGCCCCCGCGGCCGTGGAACAGCGTCAGCTGGATGTCGTTCTCCGCCGCCCACCTGGCCAGCCGCTGCTGCGCTGCGGACAGCCGCAGCGTCGCGCTGACCGGGCCTAGTTCCTTGGCCGAGTCCGAGTAGCCGAGCATGACCTCCATGCGCCTGCCTGTGGCGGCGATCCGGTCGGCGACCGGCCGGAGCCCCAGCATGTCATCGAGGACCTTGGTCGCATTGTCCAGGTCAGCGCCGCTCTCGAACAGCGGCACAACGTCGAGTTCCGGTACCCGTCCGCCGTCCGCGAATCGCCGGGCCAGCTCGTAGACGGTGAGCACATCGTCAGCAGATCTTGTGAAGCTGATCACGTAGCGGCGGCAGGCATCGGGCCCGAACTGATGCTGCAGCCAGGCAATCGCGCGGAACGTCTCGGCAACCTCATCTGTCTGCTCCGACAGCGGGCCTCCGCTGTCGAGCTCGGCCAGTGCCCGCGCGTGCACGGCGCTGTGCTGCCGGACTTCGAGCTCGGCTAGATGGAAGCCGAACGTCTCCGCCTGCCATATCAGATGCTGCAGCTCACCAAATGCCTGCCGTGCGGCTCCGGCCGCGGCCAGTTCAACCTGGACAAGGCGCAGATCGGCGATGAACTCCTGCGGCCCCGCATAGGCGAGCGGAACCGGCGGCAGGTCCGCCGCGCCGGGTGCGGCCGCGGCAGACGCGGGACCGCCCAGCCGCGTCCGCGTCGCGCGGAGGCGGCGGGCCGCATACAGGAGAAAGGCACGGAACGGTTCCTCCGGCGACCGGGCCATGATCTCGCCGACCAGGACCGGGTGGGCTGCCTGCGCTGCCGTTAGCGCCAGCTGCAGGCCCGGTATCTCGGATAGGGTCGCGACCTGCACGGTGAGCGCCCGGCCGATTCTCTCGGTCGCGTTCTCCAGGGCGCGCAGCACATGGTCGGCTTGGATGGCAGCGGCCTGCTTAGTCACGTCTGCGGTCACGAACGGGTTCCCGTCCCGGTCTGCCCCGACCCAGCTGCCAAGGCGCAGGAAGGCCGGCGCTTGCGCCGGGGACCGGCCTGACTCCCCGTTCAGTGCGGTATCCAGGGAGCGGTACAGCGCGGGGACGACCTGGAACAGCGTCTCGTCGAACGCGGCGATCGCGGCGCGGACCTCATCGAGCGGCTGCATCGCCGCGGCGCGCAGGGCCGAGGTCCGCCAGAGCAGCTCGATCTCCTCCTTGAGCCGGCGCCGCGCCTCGGCATGCTCGCTGGCGCCGAGTGACTCATCGTCCAGCCTGCTGAGCAGCGCGCCGATGCGTCGCAGCGCCTCGGTGACCGCGCGGCGGCGGGCCTCGGTGGGATGGGCGGTGAGCACCGGGTGCACCCGCAGGCTGCCCAGCAGATCGGCAAGGCGCTGTGGCCCCGGCTCCGCCCGGATCGCTGCGACCGCGGCGGCCAGCGACTCGCGTACCGGCTCGCCCCCGGTGTCGCGTTCGCGCAGCGTGCGGATCCGCTGGTGCTCTTCGGCCAGGTTGGCCAGGTGGAAGTACACGGTGAACGCGTGCGCGACCGCCTCGGCCCGCGCCAGCGGCCAGGCAGCAACGATGCGCTCGGCTGTGTCATCCGGCGCTTCGCCGCCCGCGGACGCAGGGGTGGACGGCGAGTGCCGTTCGGCGATGACGGCGTGCCTCAGCCGCTCGACATCCTCCAGCAGGTCGGGGCCGTCTGACTCGCTGAGCACCTCGCCGAGGAGGTCACCGAGCAGCCGGACGTCGCGGCGCATCGGCGCGGGCACCTGCTGTCGCTCGGTGTCCCTGTTGATATGAGGGGACGGCCGGCCGGAACCCCCTGCTGCGCTCACCGTGCTCACTCTCGTCAGCGTAACGTTGTCCGCCGGGGGCCTCGGAGGGCAGGAACCGCTAGCGGAGGAGGTCGGACGTGCGTTTCGCGATCAAGACGCGACCCGAGCACACGACGTGGGCGCAGATCCGCGACGTATGGCAGGCAGCCGACGAGGTTGAGCTGTTCGAGTCGGCCTGGAACTGGGATCACTTCTACCCGCTGACGGGCGACCTCACCGGCCCGAACCTGGAGGGCTGGACAATGCTGGCCGCCATGGCCCAGGGCACCCGGCGGATCCGGCTCGGCTGCCAGGTAACCGGCATGATCTACCGGCACCCGGCGGTGCTGGCGAACATGGCCGCGACCGTGGACATCATCTCCGAGGGACGGCTGGAGATCGGCGTCGGCGCGGGCTGGAACCAGCTTGAGTGCGACGCCTACGGCATCGACCTGCCGCCGCTGCGCGAGCGCTTCGACCGGTTCGACGAGGGCGTCGAGGTGATCGTCCGGCTGCTCAGCGACACCACGACCACGTTCGAGGGCAAGTACCTGCACCTCACCGAGGCGCGCTGCGAGCCCAAGCCAGTGCAGCGCCCGCATCCGCCGATCACCATAGGCGGCCGTGGCCGGACCCGGACGCTGCGCACCGCGGCCCGCTGGGCGCAGCAGTGGAACGCGATCTCCCAGAGCCCCGAGGAGTGGAGCAGTCTGAAGCAGACGCTCGTCGAGCACTGCGAGCAACTCGGGCGCGATCCAGCTGAGATCACCTGCTCGGTCAACGTCCGGATGGACCCCGGCTCGTCAGTGGCGGCCGCGGCCGAGCTGGCCGCCGCCTACCGCGACGCCGGAGCCGACCTGGCAATCATGAACCTCCCGCTGGGCGCGCCCCCAGACATCCTCACCCCGCTCGCGGATGCGCTGACGCCGCTGGCCTGATGAGACACCCTGAGCGCGGCCGCTGCGGCGGCAGCGCTTATTGTGGCCGCAGTCAGCCGTTATTGCCCGCTCGGGTCCCGGCTCGGCTTTTTTCTGCCAGGCTAACGACAGAGCTTTGACATCATTTGTCCGAGCCGGCTGGGCCAGCGGCCCGCCGGGGACCGGGAGACTGATCGCCATGGGATTCGATCTGGCATCTCTGCTCGAAAAACGGCGCGGCGAGGGTTACCAGCTGCACTCCCGCTACCTCAACCCAGTGCAGCAGCGAGTGCTGCACACAATCGGCTTCGACAAGATCTACGAGCGAGCCGAGGGTACCTACCTGTACGACCGCGACGGGAACCGCTACGCGGACTTCCTGGCCGGCTTCGGCGTCTTCGGCGTGGGCCGCAACCACCCGGTGGTCCGCAAGGCGGTGCAGGACGTGCTCGACGCCGAGCTCGCCGACATGGTCCAGTTCGACTGCCCGCTGCTGGCCGGCTTGCTCGCCGAGAAGCTGCTGGCCAAGGCGCCCGGCATGGACCGGCTGCACTTCTGCAACAGTGGCTCCGAGGCCAACGAGACCGCGCTGAAGTTCGCCAGGTACGCGACCGGCAGGCCGCGGATCCTGTACTGCGATCACGCTTTCCACGGACTGACCGCAGGCTCGCTGTCGGTCAACGGCGCGGTGGACTTCCGGCGCGGCTTCGACCCGCTGCTGCCTGACACCATGATCCCGCTCGGCGACCTCGGTGTTCTCGAGGCCGAGCTGCGCAAGGGCGGCGTCGCGGCAATGATCATCGAGCCCATCCAGGGCAAGGGCGTCTGGATGGCGCCGGAGGGCTTTCTCGGCGCCGCGCGCAAGCTGCTGCACGACCACGGCGCGCTGCTGATCTGCGACGAGGTGCAGTCGGGCGTCGGCCGGACCGGCCGGTTCTTCGCCTACCAGCACGAGGACGTGGAGCCGGACATCGTGACCGTAGCCAAGGCGCTGTCCGGCGGGGTGGTCCCGATTGGCGCCACGCTCGCGAAGGGCTGGATCTTCGACAAGGTCTACTCGTCGATGGACCGGATGATGGTCAACATCTCGACGTTCGCCGAGAACGCCGCAGCGATGACGGCCGGCCTCGCCGCGCTCTCGGTGATCGAGGACGAGCAGCTGATCAGCAACGCTGAGCGGACCGGGCACGCGCTCCGCGACGCCCTCGGATCCATGGTCGAGAAGTACGACATGCTCGCCGAGGTCCGCGGGCGCGGGCTGATGATCGGCATCGAGTTCGGCAAGCCCGCGTCGCTCAAACTGCGTCCTGGCTGGGCCATGCTGCAGAAGGCGAGGGTCGGGCTGTTCGCGCAGATGGTCGTCGTCGCGCTGTTCCAGCGGCACGGCATCCTGACCCAGGTGGCCGGCGACAACATGGAGGTCATCAAGCTCATCCCGCCGCTGACCATCGGGGGCGACGAGATCAAGCTGTTCGTGGACGGCTTCACCGACGTCATGGACGACGCCCACCGCGGCAGCGGCCTCATGTGGGACTTTGGCCGCACGCTGGTCAAGCAGGCGGTGTCCCGCTAACAGCAGCGAGAGCGAATGGCGGTTCACCCGCCGGAAGACCCGTCCGAACCGCCTCCCGGTGCGGGCTTTCATGATCGTGGACCAAGACCCACTTCTGGAGTGGGTTTGGGTCCACGCTAACTGAAAGCGGGATTCGGGCGCTCGTCACGCGGGACCAGGTTCTGCGGACTCGGTGCCGGCGGGCAGGCCGCACAGCAGGTCCAGGATCTGCTGGCCGTGGCGGGCCAGTTTGGCTTCGCCGACGCCGTTGACCGCGGCGAGTCCGGCGAGTGTGGACGGTTGCTGCGCGGCGATCTGCCGCAGCGTCGCGTCGTGGAAGATGACGTACGCGGGCACGCTCTGCTCCCGGGCAGCGCCAGCGCGCCAGCCGCGCAGCTTCTCGAAAACCGCCGCGGCTTCCGGTGTCAGCTCGGCTGACCCGTCGGTGGCGGCCGAGCCGGACGGCGTGAGCGCGGCGGCGCGGGACTTCGCGCCGCGCGCTTTAGGCGCGCGCGGCGGGTCGTGGCGGAGGCGGACCCTCCGTCCGTTGAACAGAACGTCGCTGCTGGCGTCGGTCAGAACGAGTGTCCCGTAGTCGCCCTCGACCGCGAGCAGCCCTTGCGCGAGCAACTGGCGCGCGACGGCCCGCCACTGGGAATCGTTCAGATCCTTCCCGACGCCAAACGGCTTCAGCGAGTCATGACCGAACTGGGTGACCCGCGCCGTCGGGTTGCCGCGCAGGATGTCGATGACGTGGCCAGCACCGAACTTCTGCCCGCGCTCCCGGGCCAGCCGGTACACGGCGGATAGCAGCATCTGCGCGGACTCGGTGCCGTCCAGCGCCTGCGGCGGCGTCACGCAGGTGTCGCAGTTGTCGCAGGATCCATCTGCCTGCTCGCCGAAGTAGCGCAGCATCACCGCCCGCCGGCACTCGGTCGTCTCGCACAGCGCGAGCATGGCGTCGAGGTGGGCGGCCAGGCGGCGGCGGTGCGCGGCGTCGCCGTCCGAGGAATCGATCATCTTGCGCAGGGACACGACGTCGGCCAGCCCGTAAGCCATCCAGGCGGTCGAAGGGAGGCCATCACGGCCTGCCCGGCCGGTCTCCTGGTAATAGCCCTCGACTGACCGCGGCAGGTCGAGGTGGGCGACGAACCGCACGTCCGGCTTGTCGATGCCCATGCCGAACGCGATTGTGGCCACCATGATCATGCCGTCCTCACGGAGGAAGCGTGCCTGGTTCGCGGTGCGGGTGCCCGCGTCGAGCCCGGCATGGTACGGCAGGGCCTGGAAGCCATTGCGGGCCAGGAGGTCCGCGGTCGCGTCCACCGACGCCCGTGACAGGCAGTACACGATGCCCGCGTCGCCTGGGTGCTCGGTGCGCAGCAGGTCGAGCAGCTGCCGCCGCGGCTCGTCCTTTGGCGCGATCCGGTAACGGATGTTCGGGCGGTCGAAGCTCGACACGAAGTGCCGCGCCTCGCCGAGATTGAGCCGCTCGGTAATCTCGGCCCGCGTCGCCTGGGTGGCGGTCGCGGTCAGCGCGACACGGGGCACCGCCGGCCAGCGCTGGTGCAGCGCGGACAGGGCGAGGTAGTCGGGCCGGAAGTCGTGCCCCCACTGCGCCACACAGTGCGCCTCGTCGATCGCGAACAGCGAGATCGCGCCGTGACCGAGGAGCTGCATCGTCGCCTCGGAGCGCAGCCGCTCCGGTGCCAGGTAGAGCAGGTCAAGCTGGCCGGACCGGAAATCGGCCTCGACCTGCCTGCGCTGCCGGAGGTCCTGCGCCGAGTTGAGGAACGCAGCCCGTACCCCGAGCGCCCGCAGCGCGTCGACCTGGTCCTGCATCAGCGCAATGAGCGGTGAGACGACCACACCGGCACCGGGGCGCAGCAGCGCGGGGATCTGATAGCACAGCGACTTGCCGCCACCGGTCGGCATCAGCACGAGAGCGTCGCCGCCGCCGGCGACGTGCTCGATGATCTCCTGCTGCCTGCCGCGAAACGAGCCGTAGCCGAACACGCGCCGCAGCACCGCGGCTGGGTCGGCTGCCAGGTCGGTCACGGCATTGTTCCTAGCACTTTGCCGAGGACGCCGGCCCCGATGTCGGGCCGGGGCGGGTTGCAGGTCGGGCAGCGCGGGCCCCGTCCGGGAATGTTCAGCCAGTAGCCATCCACCAGCGGCTGGCTTGCCTGGATGGCGGCAGCGAGCTGGTGGCTGGTGACCGCAGCGCCCGGGGGATTGGTAGACAGCCCGGCGAGCACGTCCACCGCCGCGTCAGCAGCGCGGGCCTGAGCGGCCGCCGCGGCGACGAAGGCCGCGTACGTGCTGGCGTCTCGTTCGAGGCTCTGTGCCTGCAGTTCGACCGCGTCGGCAACGCTGGCCATGGAGCAGGCGAGGCCAAGGTCAAGGAACGCTTGCCAGCGGGGTACCCCGCTGCCCGGCTTCATTACTGTCGTCAGGTTCAGTGCCGGGGCCACGATCAGCTTGAGGCCGCGGGCGCGGGCCAGCCCGGCGGCCTGCGCCGCCGCCCGTACCGGGTCGCGCTGCTCCGCAAGCGGCGTGAACGGCCAGGCCTCGGGGTCGTACAGCACCGCGCGGGTCCCGGCCGGAAGCTGGCCGTCATCCAGTGCACCGCGCAGCCCCGCGATCGCGGAGAAGGTCATGACCGGAACAGTGGTCATTCCGCCGAGTGGCTGCTGACCCGGACGCAGCACCTCGTACACTCGCTGCTGCCGCAGGCGGCAGCCGATACCCGGGGCAGCGAGCATGGACGATAGTGCCGCCCGTGTCATCATCCAGGCCGGGGCGTCGGCCAGCACTCCCGCCACGACCGCTAACGCTATCAGCGGCGTGGTATGTCTGACCTTCACGGAATGGTGGCCAGTGGCGGCAAGCGCCAGGCCGTTTACCAGGGCCGATCAGGGTGTTAACTGTGAGTAAAGATTTGTTTAGATCGCGTATCTCTACTATTCCTATCGTTAATACTTTAATTTCCATAATGAGCACTATTTGAATTAGCGACCTCGGCGGCGCTACCGTCTGGTAGGTTCGTGCTCCGTCTCTGCCGAGCTACGGTACGGCCTTGGGGAGACAGGGGCCAGCAGCAGCGCCTGAAGTGCTGAGCCTCTGACCGTGGCGGAGCAGCCCGAGCACGCGGCAGTCGCGTCGACGGATGAGGAGGACGTACATTGCGCATTCTCGTGCTTGGCGGTGACGGCTTCTGCGGATGGCCGACCGCGCTGTACTTGTCGGACAAGGGGAATGACGTTGTTATCGTCGACAACCTATCCCGGCGCAACATTGACAATGAGCTTGAGGTTAGCTCACTGACGCCTATTTCCGCGATGAGTGTTCGGCTGAGTGCCTGGAAAGATGTCAGCGGCAAAGACATTGCCTGGCACCGCTTCGATGTCGCGGAGAATTACCACCGGATGCTGTCCGTCATCCAGGATTTGCAGCCGGATGCGATCGTGCACTTCGCTGAGCAGCGCGCAGCCCCGTACTCCATGAAGAGCTCCTGGCACAAGCGCTACACAGTCAGCAACAACCTCAACGCGACCAACAACGTGCTGGCGGCCGTCGTCAAGGCCGGCGTTGACGCTCATGTCGTCCACTTGGGCACGATGGGCGTCTACGGCTACGGCACGGCGGGCATGCGCATTCCTGAGGGTTACCTGAAGGTGGATGTGCACACCGACGAGGGCCGGACTATTCAGCAGGAAATTCTCTATCCTGCCAATCCGGGCAGCATCTACCACATGACGAAGACGCAGGATCAGCTGCTATTCGCCTTCTACAACAAGAACGACAAAGTCCGGGTCACCGACCTGCACCAGGGCATCGTCTGGGGTACACAGACCGACCAGACAGCGCGGGACGAGCGGCTCATCAACCGGTTCGACTACGACGGCGACTATGGGACCGTGCTCAACCGCTTTCTCATGCAGGCAGCGGTCGGCTACCCACTCACGGTGCACGGCACCGGCGGTCAGACCCGCGCATTCATTCACATCCGCGACACCGTGCGCTGCATCGAGCTGGCGATCGACAACCCGCCTGCGCGCGACGAGCGAGTGAAGATCCTCAACCAGATGACCGAGACGCACCGCGTCCGCGACCTGGCCAAGATCGTCGCTGGGATGACGGGCGCAGAGATCGACTACGTCGAGAACCCCCGCAACGAGGCGGCCGAGAACGACCTGTTCGTCGAGAACAAGCAGTTCCTTGAGCTGGGCCTGAAGCCGGTGACGCTTGAGGACAGCCTGCTCAAGGAGATCACCGAGATCGCCGAGAAGTACTCCTACCGCTGCGACCGCGACAAGATCCCCTGCCAGTCGCTCTGGCGCTAGCAATCCCTTCCCGGACGCTGCCGGCGCCCTGCCCCTAGCCGGGGCGGGGCGCCCGCGTGTCTGGAGCTTGCGCCCGGCCGGACACGGGTGCTGAACTCTCACCACGGCTGTGTTACGCCTGGTGCGGACGTTGGCCCTGAGCGCTATCGTGAGCCACGAGACGGGGCGCCTGGGCGTCGGCGCCGAGGGCTCAGACGGCCTCCTGATCGCCGGCAGGCTCGCCGATCCCTGCCGTTCCGCTCGTTCCGGCGCTACCGTTGTTGGGATCGATCCGAACGTCTGTTCTATCGAAACCTTCCCAACCAGTGGGAACATGTGTTCTAATAAGGTTCACGTCCTTGACTAGGGGGTGAACATGGGAGCACGTTCCGATTATCACAGCAAAGTTCAGCGCATCGCTGATCTCCGGACCGAGAGCGAGGAACTCGAACGCAAGCTCGACAGCGTTCGGATGACTCTGGAGTCCGAGCTGGCCGCGCCCGCTCGCGAGGCAGCGGCCGGACAGGTCAAGGACGCACGCTGCCGCGGCCGCCGCGCCGCTGGCCGCCACCATCACGGTGATGCGTCGTCGCTGCTCAGCGCTCTGGCGCCCGGGCACGACGGTGACGACCCTGACACCGACGGATTCGTGGATCCTGACGACCGTCGCACCGAGGAACTCCTGAGCCACGGCAGGCGCAGCACATATCACCGGGGCCAGCACCATCACCGGCGGATGGTGGTGATCATCGCGGCAGCCGCGGCGGCGATCCTGGCCATCACGATCGTCGTCATCGTGCTGACCGCTGGCGGGGCGTCGTGGCCGGCCAGTGTGGCGACGGTCCAGGCAGAGACAGCCCGGGCCTGCCAGAACCCCGACGTGAAGTCCGAGCCCGATCAGGTCAACTTCGCCTGCGGGACGGCCACGCGGCAGGTCCTCTGGGTCTTCGCATTAATCACGAGCGACGACAACGCCAGCTTCTCCGACCCTGTCAGCGGCCGGGAGGGTCTGGAGCCGATCACGCCGGCTGAGGGTGGTCAGGTCGCCTGGTCGCTGAACCTGCACTCCCCGTACAACCCGCTGAACCCCGTCGACAGCCTGGAGGTCGCTGCTCGGGCGATCAACAGCATCATCGGTGGCGCCACCGTCACCGCCTCCAACGGCACCGCGGTTGTGCAGCCCGGGCTCGAGGCCACTCCCGCGAACTGTGTCCGGTACACGGGTTCGGCGGCGGTGACCTCCAGGCAGGGTTTCCCTGTCCTGTGCGCCCGGCCTGTGATCAGCGTGGCCGGGCAGGCCGCTCTCGTGTCCGACGTGTACCAGAAGTGGATCGTCGGCGCCACGCCTGAGGCGGCTCAGGACGCGGCCGTGCTGTTCGAGAACGCGGACAATCCGGGGAACCCGCAGGTCCAGGCAATTCTCCGGCACTTGAGGCAACTGCAAGCCTGACCGGACAGCTCTCATCGGCCACCCGGGCATCACGGCCGGGGGGCCGCTCTCGCACCGGGAAAGAAGGTGATCTCGTGACGACCGTCCGCAAACCGACGTGGCAGCAGCTGACCGCGCTGGTCAGCCTCAGCGCTGGCGGGACGATCACGGGCATGTCCTTCGTTCCTGGTGCGCATGCAGACATGACGTCGCCGAGCAGCGTGCCGTTCCGGCTCGTCGCCCTCGAGCGCCTGGCCCAGCCTGGGCAGGCATCGGCGCCCTCGAATGACGCCGCGCTTCGTTCAGCCATTGTCAACGTCGCCAAGTACTACCTCCAGATGGCCAAGGGCAAGACGCCATCCGAGATGGAGGCCATCATCTGGCAGCACGTCAGCGCTGACGGAGCCGATCACGGAGAGTCGTGCGCGGCGTTCGCCAGCCTGACGCTGGAACTGGGCGCCCAGGTCGTCGACCAGCAGAGCTGGGTGACCGGCGGCTCAACCTATCCATGGCCGCTGCATACCTGGGCCGATGTCCGCGTCGAACCGAACCCGGATTCGCTGGGCATCGTGTCCATCCAGCAGGACGCTCAGGCACACGGGCGGTGGCACCCGCTGGGTGACGGATACCAGCCGCAGCCCGGTGACTGGGTTCTGTTCGACGGGCACGTGGAGGTAGTGACCGGGTACGCCGACGGCGTCCTGTCCACTATCGGCGGCGACTCGCTGCCGAACTACTCCGTGAACGCGCACGAGTACTCCGGCCCGCTTGCCGCGCAAGGCGTCGCCGGGTTCGTCAACAACGGAGACCTGGCCGCCGCGTCCGGCGCAGCCAGCGGCGGCGGAACGGGATCAGCGAGCGGCAGCGGCTCAGGTTCGGCGAGCGCCGGGCAGTCAGCGGCGCATGGCGGCGGGCACCAGCCTGCCTCGACGTCGCCAGCCATTCCCGGCGTCCCTTCTGGCAGTCAGGCCGGGTCGCAGGCGCCCGCCATTCCGGGCGCGCCGGCTGGCGCTCAGGCGCCCGCCGGCGGTCAGTCTGACCAGCCGTCGGCGGCCATTCCGGGCGCTGCCGCAGCTGGCTCGGCCTCGGCCGCATCCGGGCCGTCCCGCGGCTCAGCGGCGGTCCCGGGAATCCCGGACTCCGCGCCGGCGTCAGCCGCTGGCGGCGCTGCGCCGCAGCGCCAGACGCCGCCGGCAAGCGGCACGGCCCCGCCAGCCACTCAGCTCCACCCTGCGTCCGGAGGGGCAGCCGGGGGACCGACGGCCACCGCGGGATCGTCCGGCTCAGCCGCCATTCCGGGGGTCGGTGGCACGTCGCAGCCGCCTGCGGGCACGGCCGCACCGGCTGCGCCGGACCCGCCGTCGGGCTCCGCCTCGCCATCGACGTCACAGGCGAACTCGTCGGCGTCCATTCCCGGCGTGCCGGGTACGCCCGAGCCCTCGTCCGGCACGCCGGCAACCGCGCCGACGACGCCGACAGGCAGCGGGCAGCAGCCGCCCGCATCGGCGCCGGTCAGCGAGACGAGCGACGAGCAGGCGTTCATCGCCGAGGTAACGCCTGGCGCCAAGGCAACGCAGCAGGAGTACGGCGTCCCCGCCGCTGTGACGATCGCGCAGGCCATCCTGGAATCCGGATGGGGCAAGAGCTACCTGGCCGCCAAGGACCACAACCTGTTCGGTATGAAAGGCCGTGGCCCCGCGGGCAGCGACCCGCTGCCGACGCAGGAATACGAGAACGGCCAGTGGATCAACACGGTCGCATTGTTCCGGGTGTACAACAACTTCTCCGAGAGCATCGCCGATCACGGCCGGCTGCTGGCGACCAGCGGCTACTACAAGCGGGCCATGTCCGACGGGCTGGACGCGAATGCCTTCGCTAATGCGCTGACCGGCGTTTACGCGACCGATCCGACGTACGGCAGCAAGCTCATCAGTCTCATGAGCGACTACGACCTTTACCAGTACGACGCGACGCCGGCCACTGCCCCGGCCAAAACTCCAGCCCCGGCCGCTTCGCCCAAGCCCTCGCGCGTCCGGGCAACGCCAACGCCGACCTCACGGGCCCGGCCTGCGCCGACGGCCTCCCGGACGGCCACTGCTTCGCCGTCCCGCTCGCGGCCGGCGTCCCCGCACCCCAAGACGAGCAAGACCCCGCCGGCCCCGACGCCGCGGCCCACGGCCGCCGCGGCCCGGCGGATGCCCGCAGCCCGGGCGCCTGCACCCGCCACGCTGACGGCGGCGTTCCGGCCCGCGGTCGCTGGTGGCGCGTTCCGGCCCTCGATGGCGGGCGCCGCGGTTCGGCCAGCCCGCGGCGCCGCTCCGGCCCGACGCGCGACCCCGTACGTCGTGCAGATCCCCATGCAGGTCAAGAACTCATTTGTCGCGCTGGCCAAGGTCCCGCTGGCCGTCGGCGAGCAGCTGTACCGGGACGTGGCCAGTTTCGTCGGCATCCCGTGGGAGCTGCTGGCGGTCTGCGACTGGATGGAGTGCGAAGCCAGGTCCGATCACTCGCCTGTGTACGGCGAGAAGCTCGGGACACCCAACCCTGACGGCACCGTCTACCGGACGAAGTCGGAGGCCCTGGAGCAGTGCGCAGACGACCTGGTCCGGCTGGCGAGGGCCGTTTACGGAAT
Source organism: uncultured Actinomycetota bacterium (assembly GCA_963815375.1). Classification (GTDB taxonomy): domain Bacteria; phylum Actinomycetota; class Actinomycetes; order Streptosporangiales; family Streptosporangiaceae; genus JASHPR01. The sequence continues at coordinate 2,810,397 of CAWFGX010000001.1, forward strand.
CGACCTGACTCAGCCGGGCGACCTTTCAGTTCGTGACCTGGCTAATGCATTCGCGGCGTTCCGCTGGGGCGGGCTGCTCAAGCTCCATCACACGTCGGCGATGGAGTTCCCGTATTCGGTCGCGGGCCTGACCGAGCGGCATCTCACTATGCACTGGCCCGACATTAGCGAGCCGAACGCGCCGGACAAGCCCGGCACCCGATTCCGCCTTCGCTTCGGGGCCGTGCCAGCCGCGCTGTGCCTGAGATACCACGCAACCGCCTAGAAATGAGGAAGACGGTGACCCGCATCCTGCTCTTGCTGGCCGGCATGCTCGCCATGAGCCGGCCGACGATCCCGCAACGGGCGGCGCCGCAGACAGCCCGCTATCCGGCCGGCTCCCGCTTGGACGTTCCGACTATCCCGAACGACAGATACCAGCTCACCGGCCTCGACAGCGCGCCCGGCCAGTCACAGCCACCCGGTCCGGACCCCCGCTCGCGACGTCGCCGCATCATGCGGCGGGCCACTGTTGCCGCCGTCCTGGTCGTGGCCGCGCTGGTGTTCCGGAAGGTGATCGCCTTCCTGGCCGTGACGGCGCTGTCGGCAGCCTTGCACCTGGTAGGCGTCAACGTGCACTTTCCCAGCGTCAAGTTGGCCTGGCCGTGGCAGACGATCAGCGCGGGCACGACGACCAACACCGACCTGGGTCCGTGGGTGCTGCAGAAGATCCAGGGAATCTCGCATCCGGCGCTCGGCAAGGCGAGTTTCGACTTCTATTTCACCCATACCGTCTCCAAGAGCATCGGCCCGTGGCCGTGCTGGTACTCCAGCACGTTCTACGCGGTCGCCTACGCTTCGGCGACCGTCGACCTGAACCCGGGCCCGTCCTGGTGGGCACCGGCGACCGGCCACTACCGGCTTCAGGTCCTCAGCACCCCGGCCGCTGGCAAGCCTGGTCAGGTAGCGGTCACCATGGTGCTCCCGGCACCGCAGCTCCCGCAGTCCGTGCACGACGTCACGATCGACAACATCCCGTCGAAGCCGATCTCCACCCAGCACAGCTGGACTTATCCGGGACTCGGCTGCGGCGTGGTCCTCAAGCCTCAGTTCCCTGAGTCGGTGCTGTACGCCCAGGCCCAGCAGATCGCGTTCTCCAAGGCGGTGCACTCGCCGCAGGTCACGCAGCCGCTCATCGCGACCACTGAGTCTGAGGCGGAAGAGACGATCCGGGACAACTTCATCCAGCCGACTGTCAACGCCTTCGGCTACACGCTGACCCAGTTCACTCTTCGCTGGGCCGCATCCCCCTGAGCCGCGTGAGGCCCGCGAGGTTCGCTGCCGCCCGCTCGCTGCCTGCCGCGATTGCGGCCCGGTACATGACCTCGGCGTGGTCCAGGTCGCCGCGCTGTTCGAGCAGCGTCCCGAGCGCGTTCATCGCGCGCGCATCGCCGGCGCTGGATGCGGCCGACCACCACTGCTCGGCGGCCGGGTGGTCACCGGCGGAATACAGCGCATGCGCCACGCGGTACATGGCGTCCGGGTGCCCGGCTTCGGCGGCGCGACGGTGCCAGTCCTGGGCCTGGGTGGCATAACCCCTCTGGCCCAGGGCAATGCCCATCGCGTTCATGGCATTGGTGTCGCCGTGATCAGCGGCCCATTGCCAGCACGCCTGGGCGTTACTCTCTTCGCCCCGCGCGCGGAGCAGGTTGCCGAGCGCGTTCATGGCCTGCGCATCGCCGTGCTCGGCCGCCAGCCTGTAGGACGCCTCGGCTCCGACCGGGTCGCCGCGCTGTTCCAGAAGCCAGCCGAGATTGAATCGCGCACCGTCGGACCCGGCAGCCGCGGCCTGGCGAAGCCAGGCCTCGCCAGCGTCGGGACTGCCCCGTTGGGCCAGTAGCGCGCCGAGCAGGTTCATGGCGTCTGGGTCCCCGGCCTCGGCGGCAACCCGCCAGGTGGCCTCGGCCTCCTCCAGCTGCTCTGCGGTTGGCTTGTCCGGCTGCGGCATCACCCCACAGTACGTGCGGGGCTAGTGCTGCTGCGTGCGCTGGAGGGGGGCGCCGCGCAGGCCACATTTGCGGATCGAGAAGTGCCGCGGCCTAATGTCGGCAAAAGGGTCAATTCCGGGGCATGCGATCTTGGTGAAGCACATTTTAGCAAACTCGCAGCTGTTTAAACCGTCATGACGGATTTACAGGATAGGTATAGGCGGTTCTCGCTAAGCTCGGCATAAAAGGCGTGCGCTCCCAAAGCCTGGCCGCCATAGGTCCGGTAGCGGCCGCGCCTGTGCCCGGAGAGGAGTCCCGTGGGCCGTCACAGAAAGCCGTCTCGCATCCGGCTCCCGAGTCCAGCCCCCGGCGCCGCTGCGGCCGCAGCGCCCACCCTGGCAGCCGTTGTTGCGGCCGTTCTCTTATCCCAGCATGCACCCGGGCCCGCGACGGGCGCCGACGTATTCACCCTGCGGCCGCACGACGCGACGAGGCCGGGCAGGTGCTGACTATCCCGGCCCAGCCCGCTCATATACCGAGCCCGCCCGGCCAGCTCGCACCCGCGGCGCAGCCTGCCGCCACCTATGTCCCCCAGCATGCGAGCACGCAGCCGGTAGTCGCCCAGTCGGGCTGGGGCGGCACGTACATGGGCCGGGTGCCCGGCGGGGCGTTCGGCCAGTGCGTGGTGTCCCCGGAGTCCGGCGGTCAGGCGCAGATCATGAACTCGACCGGCCATTACGGCCTGTACCAGTTCAGCGCGTCGACGTGGGCCGAATACGGCGGCAACCCTGCTGACTTCGGTAACGCCAGCGTCGCCGAGCAGAACCAGGTGTTCGCGAACGCCCTGGCCGCAGGCGGTCAGGGCAACTGGTCACCATACGACGGATGCTGATGCCGCGGACTGATTTCTGCCGATTAATGGTAATGAGAGGGTCATAAAGTTACAATTCCGGATACCAGCGGTCTCCCCAGGGCCGCGACGAACGAGAGGCATCCCCCTGATGCAAGGTCTTCCCAAGGCACTCGGCCGCTGCGCGGCGGTCGGCGTGCCCGTGCTTGGCCTGCTCATGGCCCTCGGCCCGGCCGCCGGCGCCAGTACAGCCAACGTCACCCATACTCACGGGCACTACACAGCCCAGGCCCTCGCTTCCGCCAAGTCGCAGCTGCAGCACATGCTCAGAAACTGGCGCGGCATGGACAGCTGGAAGAACGACAGCGGCCTGGCGAGCGCGAAGTCGAGCGCGGGCTCCAGCGCTATCCACGCACTGACCAAGGTCCAGAGCACCAACTGGTCGGGCTACGCCGACCTCGGCAAGCCTTTCACTAAGGTGTCGGGGACGTGGACCGAGCCGACCGGCACGTGCGGGTCGGGCACGTCGCTGGCCGCGTTCTGGGTCGGGATCGACGGCTTCAGCAGCGACTCGGTGGAGCAGGACGGGACGATCATCGAGTGCGATGGTGGCACCCCGTTCTACTTCGACTGGTGGGAGCTATTCCCGACGAACGCCGTCCAGGTGGTCAACACCGTGAACCCAGGCGACACCATCACCTCCTCGGTAAGCCGCAGCGGCACCAACTACACCCTCACGGTCACCGACTCCACCACTCCGTCGGACAGTTTCACCACCACCCAGTCCTGCACCTCGTGTGTCAACTCCAGCGCCGAGTGGATCGCTGAGGCACCAAGCGGCAGCACCGGCGTGGAGCCGCTGTCCAACTTTGGCGTGTTCAAGATGCGCAACGCCAAGGTCACCAACGTCACCAAGTCCGGCGTCATCAGTTCGTTCAGCGACGACCAGATCACCATGGCCGACTCCTCTTCTAACGTCGAGGCCCAGCCCAGCGGTCTGAGCACCGCCGGCAACTGGTTCAAGGTGACCTGGGAGCGCAGCACCTGACCAGCCTGACGAGCTAGGGTTCCCCCTTAGTCCCCGGGGCCGCGATTGCGGCCCCGGGGACTACTCGTCCAAGTTGATAACGCGGCCATTACGGTTGCGCCGGATAAATCGTGATGAGGGCGGAAAAGGGCTAATGTTCTGGCTCACGCGGCCGCAGGGCCGGCTGAGAACGAGAGGCAGGCCCTTCATGCACCGCCTTCCCCCGCTGATTGCCCGCTGCCTCGCGGCATGCATCCCGGCAGCCGGCCTCCTCGTGGCCTTCAGTCCTGCGGCCGGAGCCAGCACCAGCAGCGCCCCAGGCACCGCGGCAGCACTGGCAGCCCGCACCGCTGTGCAGCAGTTTCTGGCGGGGAAGCACGGATTCGATCACTTCGTCCGCAGCCACCTGCACCCGCTGGGCGTCAGCGCCCAAACCAACGCCGCGACAAGCTCACAAAGCACTAACTGGTCGGGCTATGCCGACACAGGCAGCGGCGTTTCCGCGGTGACAGGCCGCTGGACGCAGCCAGCAGCGACCTGCAGCGGCTGGCAGCCAACGGTCACCTCGTTCTGGGTCGGCATCGACGGCGACGGCAGCAGCACGGTGGAGCAAGACGGCACGGCAGCCGTATGCCTCTTTGGCACCGCGTACTACTTCAGCTGGTGGGAGATGGACCCGACCAACACCATGCAGTTGGTTGGCTACACGGTCCGGCCAGGAGACGCCATCGCCGCAGCCGTGACCCGCAACGGCACCAGCTACACGCTCACGCTTACCGACGCCACCCACCCGAGTGACAGCTTCTCCACCACTCAGTCATGCTCGGGCTGCGCCAATGCCAGCGCCGAATGGATCGCTGAAGCACCGACGGTCCTGTCCAGCGTGACCGCGCTCGCAGATTTCGGGACCTGGAGCCTGAACAGCGCCACGGTAACGTCAGGCTCGACGTCCGGCGCCATCCCGGCCTTCACCGACGACGCGGTCACCATGATCGACTCCTCGGGCAACGTCGAGGCCCAGCCAGGACCGCTGAGCAGCAACGGGAGCGCCTTCACCGACACCTGGATGCGCAGCTCTTAAAGGCATCGCGCTGCACACAGCCGCAGGAATGGCCAGATCGTTATACCGGATAAATCCTGATTCAGGATGACTTAAGTTAATATCTCGCTCACTCACAGTCACCCGGGCCGTGAGTGAGCGAGAGGCAAGCCCCTTATGCACCGTTATCCCAAGCTGCTCGTCCGCTGCCTGACGGCGTGTGTCCCCGCTGTCGGCCTGCTCATCGGCTTCGGTCCGGCCGCTGGTGCCAGCACGGGCAGCGTGACGCCGAGCGCCGCGGCCCAGCAGTCCGCTAAGAACATCCTCGAGCAGTACCTGAGTCAGCACCGAGGGCTCCTGCAGCACCCGTCCGGCCATTTCAGCGTCCCTGCTGTCAGCGGCACGAATGCCGCGAGCGATAGCACGAACTGGTCCGGTTACGCCGACTCCGGCACGGGGTTCACCACCGTGACCGCCAAGTGGACCGAGCCGAAGATTTCCTGCGGTCTGTGGGACCTGGCCGCGTTCTGGGTCGGCATCGACGGCGACGGCAGCAACTCGGTGGAGCAGGACGGCACGATGACCATGTGCTTGTTCGGCACGGCCTACAACTACAGCTGGTGGGAGATGTACCCGACCAACTCCGTCCAGATCGTCGGCGGCTCGGTGAGCCCGGGTGATGCCATCACTGCCACGGTTGTGCGCACCGGTACTAGTTACAAGCTGACAGTTACCGACTCGACTCACCCGGCCGACAGCTTTACGACCACCCAGACCTGCTCTGATTGCGCAAACTCCAGCGCAGAGTGGATCGCCGAGGCACCAAGCACCCTGTTCGGGGTCTCCTCGCTGGCAGACTTCGGGAGCTGGAGCCCGAGCGGTGCGACGGTCAAGACTGCGTCGAAGTCCGGCACGATCTCGTCCTTCACTGACGACGCGATCACGATGGTCGACTCGTCCGGGACGACAGAGGCGCAGCCCGGAGCGCTGAACTCCAGTGGCAAGGCGTTCACAGACACCTGGAAGGCCAGCTCGTAGCTACTGGCGGCGGCTCAGCGCGGTGCGCACCTGCCTGGCGATCTCGATGTCCCCACGGGCAGTGATCACCAGGGTGCGCACCCGCGCCGAGGCCGGCCTCGGCGCGAACCACGCCGGTGACGTCCTCGCCCTACTCGGCCGCCCTGCTTCACGACCCAGACCCGCATCCGGATGACGACTCGCCAGAGGAGAGCCTTGACCACGCCGACAGGGCGCTGAACTCGGCCTGTGGCCAACGCCCACCCGAACAGTGCCCGGCTGGGGGTCTTGGGGTCAGGGCCGCCATGCCGACGGCGGGCCAGGGTTTATGTCCGTCCGGAAATCGCAGAACGGCAGGCGGGCTGGCTGCGGTACCCGATCAGGCTGGTGCCGCGCCTGGGACGGGGTGGCACCAGCCGGGTCGAGGTTCAGCTGGCGACCGCGCAGCTGGGGGTTTTGCTTGTGCCGTTGGTCTGCCTGGTGGCGAACGTGGGTGAGGACTGGCTGGCGAGCTTCGGTGTCGTGGTCAGTTTGAGGTTGTTTGTCTCGCCGGTGGTGCCTGCATAAATGCACTTGGGTGCCGCAGCGCCGCTGCTGGCCGTCAGGGCTGTCTGCGGCTCCAGCGACGTATTCGCGCCGAAGTACGCCTCGTCACCATCACCGTCACCGAACAGGCCCCACTCGGTGGTGGTCCAGTACTTAGCCAGATCAATCCGGCTGTCACTGGCGGTGACCATAGTTGCCTGCCCCGAGCCGACCGACAATGACACCCCGTCATTGCCGCCGGCCTTGGCGGTCCCCGAAAACTGCAGTGTGGCGAGCTGGCTGGCCGTCACCGCGTTCACCTCGGCCGCCTGGCTGTTGATGTAGCAGTCGCCCTGGCCGTCCGAGGCCCAGCCCGAGGGGCACGTGTAGCCATAGCTGATCAGCCAGTACTGCATGAAAATGTAGCTGCTGCCGGGATTACCACCGCTCAGCGCGCTGCCCGCGTCATAGGCATACAGGAACTGCTGCCACGCTATGCAGCCCGAGGGATCGCTGCTCCCCGAGCACGCGGGCGAGCCAGTCACGTTCTGGCTGTTGAGCTGAAGCGAGAAGCCGTTGTCCACCATCGAGGCTGAGCCAAGGACCGCGCCCTGCACGGTGATGCCCGGGCTCACATGCCTGAACGTCCCCGTCGCCCGGGAGATTAATCCCGGCACCCGGGCCGAAAAGTCGTGAGTGTCACCCACTGTCCGCGGCCCGGCGTGTCGTGCTGACCCAGACGGCGGCGCCGGGACAAAGGGCACATCCGGTGCGGCCACGCACGCGACAGCGTGCCACGCCAGCGCGGGATACGAGGCGCTGTAGCACCCGTGACCCGGCTCAGGGACCTGTGCTATAGCTGCCTGCCAGGCCACTTCCGCCTCAGGGCCCGGCTGAGTGGCCGCCGAGGCAGACCCGGCACTCAGGCCAGCCACCGCGAGCACCGTAGCCGCGGCGATGCCCAGGCTCCGCTTGATCATTCCCAAGACCAGACCCTTCCTCCATTGCCGCCGGTGCGGGGACGCAGAGTAGCATAAAGCATCTTTAAAGGTATTATGTATCACTTGCGTAGTCTCTTCGCCTGCGGGCAGGCTGATCTGCACCAGGCCGTCCTGGCGGCATCCAGCGAGGGCGGAGCCTCACTATCAGTGACATCGACCTGCGCAGCAGACCGTGACTTCCTCACTGCGCAGCCGGCCCGCCTCCAGGACGAGTACGCGGGCCTTGTGCTCGCGCTGGAGCCGGGTGTCATTCACGGCGAAGCGAGCATCAGCAACTTGCTGCGCGACTCCCTCGCGGGTCGGCCCCGGACGTAGTGGCCGGGCACCGCAGCGTCCGTAGGTGGTTAGGGCTGGCTTGTGCCATCGGAGTGCGTGCTGGCTGGGCTGGGGCGGCGCGGAGATGCCCTCGAACCAGCGGCAGTTGCGTGGCAACACCAAACAGTCACGGGGTGCCTGGCGGGATGAAGTCGTCGGGGTCGAGCTGATCAGCCAGCGGCGATTCCCGGATCCCGGCGGCGCCGCTGGGTCCGGGAGGCCACGGTGTCACTGGGGGCCGGGGAGCTGGAGGCCGGCACCGAGCCGCTGGGCCGGGTCCGCAAGCTTGGCGGTGGCCGCAAGCGCCTGGCTGACCTGGATCCCGGTCTGCGGCCGGCCACAGCATCGAGCCCGCCGCCGCCCCCGCTCACCACTCTGGCCGATCTCACCGCATACGCATCAGAGCACGGCATCACCCTCACACCGAAGACCAAACCAGCGCGTTAATACTCGACAGGCCCTAAGCGGCATTGTGCGCTGGCAGCATGAACGGACCATTTGCTGCTGTTGGCGAAGGGCGTCATGAGCGCACTGGCTCGTTTAGTGTGGCGCGGGTCTGCCTTGCGATCTCTATGTCCTCGCGGGCGGTGATCACCATGGTGTGCACCCGCGCCGCGGCAGCAGAGATGTCCGCATCGCCGGCAGCATCTGCTTCTCCGGTGGCGGCCGCGTTTCGTTCCGGATCAATAGCCACGCCAAGGAAGCCGAGGCCGGCTGCTGCGTCGGCTCTGACCTGAGGCGCGTGCTCGCCGATGCCGCCGGTGAACACCAGGGCGTCGAGCCCGTCCATGGCAGCGGCCATGGCCGCGATCTCCCGCCGCAGCCGGTGCGTGTACACGCCGAGCGCCAGCTGAGCGCTGGGGCTGCCGGTGCCGGCCGCGGCCTGGACTTCGCGCATGTCGCCTGAGCCGCCAGGCAGGTTCGCCAGCCCGGCCAGCCCGGCTTGCTGCTCCATGCCCTCGGACAGCTCGGCCACGCTGAGCCCGCCCTGCTGAACCAGCCAGACCAGCAGGCCCGGGTCCACGCTGCCGCACCGAGTCGCCATCACCAGGCCTTCCAGCGGAGTGAAGCCCATGGTGGTGTCCACCGACGCGCCGCCGCGCACGGCCGCGAGCGAGGCGCCCGCACCCAGGTGGCAGGTGACCAGGCGGAGCGGCGCGCCTGGGGGCCCGGCGTCGCGCCGGAGCAGTTGCTCGCAGCGGGCGGCTGCGTACTGGTGCGAGAGCCCATGGAAACCGAACCGGCGCAGCCCGAAGCGCCGGTTCCACGCGGCGGGCAGGGCATACGTCGCTGCCGCTGGTGGCAGCCCGGCGTGGAACGCGGTGTCGAAGCAGGCGACCTGGGGCACGCCCGGCAGCGCCGCGCGGGCGGCCCTGATGCCAGCCAGTGCCCGCGGCTGGTGCAGCGGCGCCAGGTCGGCAAGGTCGGCAATGGCCGCCACGACCGCCTCGTCGATGACTACGGCACTGGTGAACCGGGTGCCCCCGTGCACTACCCGGTGGCCCACGGCATCCACGCCGGTCTGCCCGCCCAGGAACTCGGCGACCTCGCGGTGGTCCGGGCTGCCGTCCCACTCGTCGACTGTGACCGAGGCGGCGACCTCGTCCGCCGGGCCGAGCACGCTGAGCTTGAGGCTGCTCGACCCGGCGTTGACGACCAGGACTGTCTTGCCGCCGCGAGGCGGCGCGGGGGGGTTAGGGGGGTCGTCCCCCCTGGACGGCACTGTCATGCCGATGCGGCGCCCCAGACCCAGTTCTGTACCTCGGGCAGGTCCTCACCGTGCTCACGGACCCAGGCATGGTGCCGGGTGCGGGTATCCACCATGTCCTGGCGCAGCCACGCCGCACTGTTGGCGAGACCTGGAACGCGGTCGATCACATCCATCACCAGGTGGAACCGGTCCATGTCGTTCATCACTACCATGTCGAACGGCGTGGTCGTGGTGCCCTCCTCCTTGTACCCGCGTACGTGGAAATTGTCGTGCCCGGTCCGGCTGTAGGTGAGCCGGTGGATCAGCATCGGGTACCCGTGGTAGGCGAAGATCACCGGCCGGTCGGTGGTGAACAGCGCGTCGAACTCGGCGTCACTCATCCCGTGCGGGTGGTCGGTCTCGGGCAGCAGCCGCATCAGGTCGACCACGTTCACTACCCGGACACGGAGCTGCGGCAGGTGCTTGCGCAGCAGGTCCGTGGCTGCGAGAACTTCCAGCGTTGGCACGTCACCGGCGCAGGCGAGCACCACGTCGGGCTCAGCCCCGGGGACGTCGCTGCTGGCCCATTCCCAGATGCCGGCGCCGCGGGTGCAGTGCAGCACCGCGGAGTCCATGTCCAGCCAGTCGAGCGACGGCTGCTTGCCGGAGACGATCACGTTCACGTAATCGCGGCTGCGGAGGCAGTGGTCGGCGACTGACAGCAGCGTGTTGGCATCCGGGGGCAGATAGACCCGGATCACCTCGGGCTTCTTGTTCATCACGAGGTCGATGAAACCGGGGTCCTGATGCGTGAACCCGTTGTGGTCCTGGCGCCAGACGTGCGAGGTGAGCAGGTAGTTCAGCGCCGCCACCGGGCGCCGCCACGGGAGCTTCCGGCTGACCTCCAGCCACTTCGCGTGCTGGTTGAACATCGAATCCACGATGTGGGCGAACGCCTCGTAGCAGGAGAACAGCCCGTGCCTGCCGGTCAGCAGGTAGCCCTCAAGCCAGCCCTGGCAGGTGTGCTCGGAAAGGATCTCCATGACCCGGCCGTCGGGCGCCAGGTGCTGGTCGACGTCGATCGTCCGCTCTTCCCAGGTCTTGCCGGTGACCTCGAGCACCGCGCCCAGCCGGTTGGACTCGGTCTCGTCCGGGCCGAAGACGCGGAAGTTCTGCTGCGCCTCGTTCATCGCCATCACGTCGCGCAGCATGCCGCCGAGCACCCGCGTTGGCTCGGACGTGTGCTTGCCGGGCGCGTCAACCGGCACCGCATAGTCGCGGAAATCCGGCATGATCAGGTCGCGCAGGAGGACGCCGCCGTTCGCGTGCGCGCTCGCGCCCAAGCGGCGGTCGCCGTGCGGGACCAGGCCGAGCAGGTCCTGCTCCGGCCTGCCGTCGGCGTCGAACAGCTCCTCGGGGCGGTAGGACCGCATCCACTCCTCGAGCTGGCGCAGGTGCGCTGGGTTGGTGCGGGTCTCGGCCAGCGGAACCTGGTGCGACCGCCATGTGCCCTCGACCGGAAGGCCGTCGACCACAACGGGCCCGGTCCACCCTTTCGGCGAGCGGAGCACGATCATGGGCCAGCGCGCCTCGCCCCGCTCGGCGTTGGGCCTCTGGCGTGCGCTGGTCTGGATCTCCCGGATCGCCGCGATGACCTCGTCCATCGTGGCCGCCATTTCCTGGTGCATGATTGACGATTCGCGGCCGGTCACATACCTCGGCTCGTAGCCATACCCGCGCAGCAGCGCGGTGAGCTCGGCGTCCGGGATGCGCGCGAGCACCGTGGGATTGGCGATCTTCCAGCCGTTCAGGTGCAGGATCGGCAGCACCGCGCCGTCGCGCACCGGATGCAGGAACCTGTTGGCGTGCCAGCTCGTCGCCAGCGGACCGGTCTCAGCCTCGCCGTCGCCGACGACGCAGGCAACGATCAGACCCGGATTGTCGAACGCCGCGCCGTGCGCGTGCGAAAGCGAGTAGCCGAGCTCGCCGCCCTCGTGTATCGCGCCCGGCGTCTCCGGTGCGACATGGCTGGGCACCCCGCCGGGGAACGCGAACTGCTTGAACAGCTTCTGCATGCCGGCCGCGTCCCGGGGCACGCTCGGGTACACCTCGCTGTAGGTGCCGTCCAGCCAGGTGTTGGCCAGCACAGCAGGGCCGCCGTGCCCCGGGCCGATCACGTACATCATCGGCTGGTCGTGGACCAGGATCGCGCGGTTGAGGTGCGCCCAGATGAAGTTCAGGCCCGGGTCGGTGCCCCAGTGGCCGAGCAGCCGCGGCTTGATGTGCTCCGGCAGCAGCGGCTCGGTCAGCAGCGGGTTGGTCATCAGGTAGATCTGCCCGACGGACAGATAGTTGGCCGCCCGCCAGTACCGGTCGAGCGTGCGGGCCTGCGTATCGGTCAGCTTGTGCCGGCGGGTCACGGTGGCCATAGCGTTCCTTGCTTTCGTAGGAGTCGGCACGAACCACCGCGGGACGCGCCGGGATGATCGCCTGCGGCACGCGGCCGCTCGCATCCCTACCCCGCGCGCCAGCGCGGCTACCGCCATGCTCCAGCATCCAGGCGCTCACGCCCAGGGCCGATGGTCCGGCCGCGCCGCCGGGGTGAGGCTAGCCTCCGGCCAGGTCCGGGGGAAGCCTCCATTGGCCGGGCCCCGGCGCGCTGGCACGCTGCTGGTCATGACCACGACGTTTGCTGCGCCAGCCCGTCCGACCGGAGCGGAGACGGCCATGGTAGAGCTCGACCAGGTGACGAAGCGCTACGGCCGCGGCCGGGGAGCGGTGATCGCGCTGGACCGCGTGTCAGTGTCGTTCCCACCTGGATCGTTCACTGCCGTGCTCGGCGTCTCGGGATCGGGCAAGTCGACATTGCTGCAGTGCGCGGCGGGGCTGGAGCGCCCGACCTCCGGCACCGTCCGCCTGGTCGCTGCGGATCTGACCAGGCTGTCACGCCGGCGGCAGGCGGTGCTGCGGCGGCGCCGGATCGGCTTCGTGTTCCAGGATCTCAACCTCGTGCCGGAGCTGTCGGTGGCAGAGAACATCGCGCTGCCGCTCCGGCTGGACCACCGGCGGGTGGAGCGGGGGCACATCCGCCACGCGGCATCCAGGGTGGGACTGGACGCGGGCCAGCTCCGGCGGCTGCCTGCGGCACTGTCCGGTGGCCAGCAGCAGCGCGCGGCGATTGCCCGCGCACTGATTACCCGCCCGGATGTGATCTTCGCTGACGAGCCGACCGGTGCGCTGGACCCGCACACGGGGGCGGGAGTGCTGGGCCTCCTGCGGGAGACCGCGCAGGGGGCGACCGTCGTGGTCGTCACGCACGACCCGCAGGCGGTGCGATTCTGCGACCGGGCCGTGTTCCTGCACGCAGGCCGGGTGGACCGCATGCTGTCTGCTCCCGATCCCGCTACGGTCGCCGCGGTGCTGAACGAGCTGGGCGAGCGGGGGCGAGGCTGATGCGCGGCTTGGGCTACCGCTGGGGCCAGCACTGGATGATCGCTGGACTGCGCCGCAACCCCGGGCCGGTGATCGGCACGCTGGTCGCGGTGACGACCGCAGCCACCCTGACAGTCGCCGCGGCCTCGGTAGCCGGTGCGCACGTCCCGGATCCCCCGGGGCGGCTGGCTAGCGCCAGCGTCGTCGTGGCCGGCAGCACCGAGCTGGACGTCACGGTCGGCAGCGGCCAGAATGCGCAGGCCGAGAGCATGCCGCTGCCGGTCTACCGCGGGGTCAGCGCATCGACGGCGCAGCGCCTCGCCCGTGTGCCGGGCGTGGCATCCGCGGTCGGCGAGTCGGGCTTCCCTGGCGGGGTGGTCCGGCCCGGCGAGGTGGACCTGATCGTGGTGACGGCGCGGCCCGGTGTTGCGCCCGGCGTGCTCGCCGCGCGGATCCGCACGGCGCTGCATGGCGGTGCGGGGTACACGATCGCGACAGGTGCGGCGCGCGGTGACCTGGCCAACCTCAGCATCCCGGTGGAGCGAGCAAACGGGCAGGCACTGGCCGGGGCAATCGTTCCTCCGCTCATCCTGATCGGGTTGTTCGTGCTGGCGGGCACCGCTGCGCTGTCTGTGAGTGTGCGCTGGCGCAGGTTCGCGCTGATCCGGGCGCTCGGCGCCACCCGGGGGCAGGTCCGGCGCGCGATCCTGGGTGAGCTGGCCTTGCTCGGCGTGGCCGGCGGCGCGCTTGGCTGCGTGTCGGGCGCGGCCCTCGGCGCGCTCGCCGCCCGGGCGTTCGCCGCTCACCAATTGCTTCCCGACGGGTCGACGGCATGGCTCAGCCCCTGGCTGCTCCTGATCGCCTGCGGTTCCAGCGTAATCACCGCTGCGCTGGGCGGGTGGTTCGCTGCCCGCCGCGCGGGCCGGACGAGCCCAGCGCAGGCGCTGCGGGAATCCCGCACCGACCGTAAGTGGCCGCACCCGGTGCGGGTGCTGCTCGGCCTGGGCGCCACGGGGGGAGCCGGAACGCTCACTGTATTCCTGCTGTCCCAGAAGGAGCCGGAAGGCCAGCTCTCGCTGGCGCTGCCGCTGCTGCTTGCGTGCATGGTGGCGATCGCTCTGCTCGGGCCCCTGCTGGTGGCGCTGACGGCCTTCCTGTCCAGGCCGCTGCGCCGCATCGGCGGCCCGGCGGCCCGGATGGCCCTGGCCGCTATCGCCGCGCAGCCGCGCCGCACCGCCTCGGCCGTTATCCCGGTGGCTCTTGCCGTCGCCATGGTGGGCAGCGTCTATTTCGCCAACCAGTCCATCGCGCACGCGACAGCCGTCCAGGCGGCGGAGACGGTCACAGCGACCCACGTCCTGTCTGGGAACGGCCTTACCAGCGCGACCCTCCAGCAGGCCCAGGCCCTGCGCGGGGTCAGCGCGGCCACCGGCCTGGCCCCGCTCACCGTCGGCGCGACCGACCCCGGCCTGGAGCAGGTCTACGGCGAAACCGTGGCTGGCGGCCCGCTTACCCAGGTGCTCAACCTGAGCGTCGCTTCCGGCAGTCTGTCGACGCTGGCGCCCGGTCAGATCGCGGTCAGCACCCTGGAGGCAAGCGCCGGCGCGATGGGCGTGCGCGTGGGCTCCCGGGTGACCGTGTACCTGCCCGACGGAACGCCTTACCGGGCCACCGTCAGTGCGGTGTACTCCCGCTCGCTGGCCGTTGGCGACGTGCTCATCCCGGCTGCCGTGACCGCCGGGCACACCGGGACCGCGCCCGGGTTCACCGAGATTCTCGTCAGCGGCGGCAGCGCCCATGACCTGGCCACGCTCACGGCCGAGAACCCGGGAACCCGGGTGCAGAGCCCGCTGGTGTACAACGAGCAGTCCGACCAGGCCAGCGCGCAGAACAGTTTCGCCAACGACCTCATCCTCGGTGTGATCGCCTTGCTGGCCGCGGTCGCGCTGGTGAACACGCTGGCCATGACCACGTTCAGCAGACGCCGCCTGATAATGCTGCTGGGCCGCGTCGGCGCTACCCGCGGGCAGGTCGCCGCGACGTTCGGCTGGCAGGCGCTGTTCGTCGCGGTCACCGGCATCGTCGCCGGAGTGGCCGCCGGGCTGGTCACGCTGCTCGCGGTCACCAGGGCGGTCACCGGGACCTGGGCGCCCTTCATCGCGCCAGGTGCCGCGGCGGTACTCATCGCCGCGGTGACCGCGCTCACCATGGGCGCCACCCTGATCCCGTTCCGCACCATGGCCCGGAGGGGGCCGACGCTCGCCACTGGATAACGTTCTGAATGATTCTCGAAAAACGCGGTAACCAGGCTCCCGTTCCCGCGCGGCGGGTTTCAGCCGCGGATGCTTTTGGCCACGCGGGCGTGCTCGCGCATGGTCTCGGTACCGTCCGCGCCGGGCTGGCGGCCGAAGCCGCAGTACATCGCGACGCCGAAGTCGGAAAGGTAGCGCGACGCGGTCGTGTGCCGGCGCCCAAGCCCGGAGGTGCCGTCGATCGGCAGGATGATGCCGAGGAAGACCCGCGCATCACCCGGGTCGAGGTCCACCAGCGGGCGGAAGAAGGAACGGTCCTCGCTGCGCAAATACCGCGGCCCGGCCAGGTGCACCCAGTCCACGGTGCGCCCGGACTCGGCGACCGCGAAGTTCGCCATCCGCACTAGCACGGCCAGGTCGCGAGCCTCGTACATCGGCCATTCCGGGAACGTCCCGTAGCAGAAGTGATAGCCGACCAGGACATCCTCCGGGATGAGCCTGGTCAGCCGGGTCACCGGCCCGGCGAAGCGCTCCCATGCTCCTTCCGGGGTCCAGGCAAGCACTCGCTCGATGTCCTGGACCTCGTAGGCCAGGTCCCACTGGATCGCCAGGTCCCCGTGCGGGATCGCGGTGGTCAGCCGCTGCAGCTCGCGGGCCACCAGATCCTCGAACGCGCGCTCAGCGATCGGGTAGTCAGCTGCGAAATTGGCCTTGAACGCGTTCAGGGCGCTGGACGGGAACGGGAGCCCCACCTGGAACCGCAGATGCGCTGGGATCACCCCGTCCGCGCGCAGGGCGCTGAACGCCTGGTAGCCAGCGATCGCGTCGTCGATGCGCGGCCAGGTGTCCCAGTGCAGTTCAGTAACCCCAGGCCGGATGCTGAATACCGGGGTCTCGTACGCGTGCCGCGGCCGCCCAGTCGGTGATTCAGTCTCCTGAACGACGATGACGCCGGGATTCGCACGAACCAGCCGCTCGCGCTCGTCACTGACCCAATTCGACCGGAGTCCTGTCTCACCATCTGGCAGCGCGAACGCCAGGTCACTGAAGAACCCGGCAGCAGACCGCAGCGCCGAGTCGGTCGAGTCCGCCGGCAGACTCCCTACCAGCAGCAGATCGCTGTTCACCCGCCGGGTCATCGCCGCCTCCTCGCGCCGAAAGAAAAGCACCTTCCGTTGTCCTACACCTGCCCTAGACGTGAATGCAACGGCCGCGCGGCAGGCTGGCACGGGGCGGCAGAGCCTGCTGTCACTCAGGCCTGCTCAACACGCCCCAGCGAAATGTGTGAGGAGGAGAGTGTCTATGCGGACGCGTAAGCGGAGCTTCCTGGCCGTCGCCGGCCTGGCAGCGCTTACTCTCGTCGCCTCGGCGTGCGGCACAAGCAATTCCGGTTCCAGCAGCGGCCCGGTCAGCCTGAATAACGGCTTGCAGGGACTTAACCCGGGTACGGGCAGCCCGCAGAAGGGCGGGACGCTCAACTTGCTCGGCGTCGGTGACGTCGACTTTATGGACCCGAACATCAGCTACTACTCGATCGGTGAGCTGGCACAGCGGATGTGGATCCGGGGCCTGTACGCCTACCCCGCGACCCCGGGCAACACCACTGCGCCAGCGCCTGACCTGGCCACTGGGATGCCGGTGATCTCCAATGGCGGGAAGACCTACACGGTCACGATCCGTTCCGGCGCTGAGTTCGACACCACCCCGTTCACCCCGGTCACCGGCGCTGACGAGCTGATCGGCGTTAAGCGGTCCTGCAACCCCGCGGAGCCATTTGGCGGCCTGCCGGACTTCGAAGGCCTGATCGTGGGCATGGCCCAGTTCTGCCAGGGCTTCTCCAGCGTCGCGCCGACAGCCCCGGCGATCAAGAGCTACATCGACACGCACCAGATCTCCGGGGTCACCGCGTCAGGCCAGACGGTCACCTTCAATCTGGTGCACCCGGCGTCCTACTTCGCCGACGAGCTCACGCTCGACCCGTTCTACCCAACGCCGGAGCAGACCCTGAACTACGTTCCGGGCAGCTCGCAGGAGGCGCAGAACACGATCTCCGACGGCCCGTACAAGGTTGAGAGCTACACGCCGACCAAGAAGATCGTGTTCGTCCGCAACCCGGCCTGGAATGCCTCGTCTGACCCGATCCGCAAGGCTTACGTCAACCAGATCGTGGTGACCGAGACCGGCAACCAGACCACCAACCAGCAGATCCTGCAGACCAACTCGGCCACGGGCGGCATGGAGTTCGACAGCTTCCCGCCTGCTGCGGCCGAGCCTGGCCTGGTGACCCAGATGAAGGCCGGGAGCAAGGACTTCAACCTCGGTCCCACCTACGCCAGCAACCCGTTCCTCTGGTTCAACACGGTGTCGCCGAACAACAGCGGCGCCCTGTCCAAGGTCGCGGTCCGGCAGGCGCTCAGTTACGGGATCAACCGCAGCTTCCTGGTCCAGGACGCCAACGGCGCCGTGCTGAGCCCGCCGCTGACCCACGTCCTGCCGGCGGGCACCAACGGTGCCCAGGATGTGCCGTCCAGCTACGACCCGTACCCGTACAACCCGGCGAAGGCCAAGTCGATGCTGGCCTCGGCAGGCCTCTCGCACTTCACGCTGACGCTGCTGTACCGGCCGTCAAGTTCGCTGTCGAGCAAGATGGCCCAGACGATCCAGGCGAACCTTTCTCAGATCGGCGTCACGGTCAAGCTGCTCGGCGTCCCGGACGCGGACTTCTACACGAAGTACATGGAGGTTCCCAGCGTTGCCCAGCATGGGACCTGGGACCTGGCGCTAGCTGGCTGGAGCCCGGACTGGTACGGCGACTCTGGCACATCCTGGTTCGGCCCGCTGTTCGCCGGCTCGTCGGCCTTCCCGCCGGCCGGCAGCGACTTCGGGTTCTTCAGCGACCCCGCGGTGACCAGCCTGTTCAACCAGGCGTCCTCCGACGGCAGCGCGTCCGCTGCTGCTTCCCTGTGGGCCCAGGCCGATATGGATGTCATGAAGGAAGCGGCGATCTACCCGATCACCCAGCCGCTGCAGCCGCTGTACCACGCGAGCTACGTGCACAACGCCGTGTACGTGCCAGCGATCCAGGAGTTCGACCCGACCAACGTCTGGCTGAGCTCGCCTAGCGGCTGACCGGCAGCTACCGCGGTGTTGGCTCCGGGGGACGACACCCCGGGGCCCTCCGCTAGCCCGGGGGACGACCTCCCACGTGCCCCCCGGGAAGGCCGGCGGCCCGGTCCTGAAAACCAGGCCGGGCCGCCGGTGCTGTTCGGGGAACGACCCCGGACCCCGGGAGGCCGCCTCGCGGCAGCAAGGAGTTGGCTAGCGCGAGGTAGCCGTGGCCGTGATTTTCCAGGAGCCGAAGCCGCTCGCGGCTGCCAGCCGGGCGCGAACCTGGCTGGCGTCGGGGTGCCGCAGGTCGTCGAAGATCGCGAGTGCCTGCTGCCATGCTTCACGGGCCTGCGGAAGCTGGCCCGAAGCATGCCGGATGTCGCCGAGACGGGTGAGCGCGCACGCTTCAGCGGGCAGGTTGCCGAACTCGCGGAAGCTGCTGAGCGCGCGCAGATAGCAGGCGCTGGCCTCGGCGAGGTTGCCCAGGCGCTGCTCGGCGTAGCCGAGGCTGTCCACGATGTGTGCCTCGATGTGGCACAGGCCAAGTTCAGCAGCCAGGGTGAGGGCCTGCAGGCAGATCGTCCGGGCCCGCTGGTAGGCGCCGAGCCGGACGTGGATCCAGCCGACGTTATTCAGCAGCAAGACCTCTCCCCGCCGGTGACCAGCTGCCTGGAACAGGCGCAGCGCCCGCTCGCAGTGGCTCAGCCCTTCGGCGTAACGGCCGTGGCCGTCCGCTGCCACCGCGAGAGCCTGCTGGACCCTGGCCTCACCGACACGGTCGCCGAGTTGCTGGTACAGCTCGAGGCTGGCCGCGAAGTCGGCCCGGGCCTGCCGGTAATCGCCCAGTTGTGTCAACGCCTGGGCCCGGTGACGCAGAGAGGCTGCCTGGCCGGCCTTATCAGCCAGGCGCGTCGCGGCCGCCACGGCTGTGGCCTGGATCGCGGCCTTCTGCTGCCAGCGACAATGCCGGTGCAGGAAGTCCGCCATCGTCCACGGAATCTGCCAGGCGTGGACGTCGAACCCGGCCGAGTCAGCGACGGTGATCGCGGCGAGGAGCGCCTGCTGCTCCGCTTCGAGCCACGCCACCGCCTCCTGATGGCCGGCCAGGTCTTCCGGTGAGACGCCCGGGCGGGGCGGAAGGGCAATGATCGGATCGAGCGACTGGTTGATCAGGATGGCGGCGCTGTGCGCAGTGTGCAGGTAGTGATCAAGGACGCGGCCAGTCGCGTCTTGGCAGCTGGTGCTGCTGTCGGTGGCGCGGGCCTGGTCGGCAGCGTAGGCGCGGAGCAGGTCGTGGAAGGCGTACCGGCCCGGGGAGTGCTCGGCGATCAGGTGAGTGCGGGAAAGCTCGGCCAGCAGCCGGCGGGCCTGGGCCCGGTCGGTGGCGGCAAGGCTGGCGGCGACCGGGACGGTGACCTCCGGGCCGGGGTGCAAGCCCAGCAGCCGGAACATCCGCGCCGCGTGCGCGGTGAGCTGCCGGTAGGACCAGGAGAACACGGCGCGGACACATGAGCCGGGGTCACCAGCGTCCAGGACGTCAAGGCGGTTCCTGGCATCGCGCAGCTCATCGGCCAGGACCGCCAGCGGGAAGCCTGGGCGGATGGCGGCGCACGAGGCAGCGACAGCCAGGGCGAGCGGCAGGCACGCGCACAGCCGGGCGATCTCGCTGACAGCGTCAGGCTCGGCCGCAGACCGGCGCTCACCGAGGCGTGTGGTGAGCATCTGGCAGGCCTCATCGGGCGTCAGGACGCCCAGGGTGAGCAGCCGGGCCCCGTCTGCGGCGGCCAGGCCGCTGAGCTGGCTCCGGCTGGTGATGATCACCAGGGTGTCCGGGCTGGCCGGGATCAGCGGCCGGACCTGCTGCTCGTCACGGGCGTTGTCGAGCAGAATCAGCATCCGCTTGTCCGCCAGCATGCTGCGGTACAGGCCCTCCTGGGCTTCCGGGCTGGGTGGGACGTGCTCAGGCGGCACGCCCAGGGCATTGAGGAAGGCACGGGTCGCCTCGCCGGGAGAAACAGGGTGCCTGGCCTCGTCGAAACCACGCAGGTTCACATACAGCTGGCCGTCCGGGAACCGGGGCGCGACCTGGTGGGCCCAGTGCAATGCCAGGGCAGTCTTGCCGACCCCGGCTGTGCCGCCGATCGCGCTGATGACCACCGTCCCCGGCACATTGTCACCAGACTGCTGGCCTAGCATCTGGGTCAGCGTCGCCAGCTCCGGGCCGCGGCCAGTGAAGCCCGCCACTGCCGCCGGAAGCTGCCGCGGCACCCCTGCCGCCGGGCTGGTCATCGCCTGCGCCGCCGGCCCGGGCAAGTCCAGAATCGGGTCCGCTGCCAGGATCCGCTGGTGGATGTGCTGCAGCTCGATCCCGGGCTCGGTGCCCAGTTCCTCCACCAGCCGTGCGCGTACCTGCCGGTAGGCGGCCAGCGCATCAGCCTGCCGGCCGCACCTGTAGCAGGCCAGCATGAGCAGCGCGTGTACGTGTTCCCGCAGCGGATGTGCTACTGCCAGCCGAGCCAGCTCGGCCGCCGCCTCGGCATGCCCGCCCAGGTGCAGCGCCGCTTCCAGCCGCAGCTCCGTCGCCTGCAGCCGCAGCTCGGCCAGGCGCGGCACCTCCCGCGCGGCGAGCGTGTCAGACTCCACCCCGGCCAGCGGCTCACCGCGCCACAACGCCAGCGCCTGCGCCGCCTGCGCCGCTGCCTCGTCCCAGCACCGGTTATCGGCCTGGGCACGGGCCCCGGCCAGCAGACGCTCGAACCGGGCCAGGTCCAGCTCCCCGTCACCAACCCGGATCAGGTAGCCGCGAGCGTTGGTGACTACCAGCTGCGCCCCGGTCTCGCCCAGCGCCTGCCGCAGTAGCCAGATGTAGTGACGGACCAGCACTGCTGCCGATGGCGGTGGCTCGGCCGGCCACAGTACCTCGATCAGCGCATCGGCCGACACCACCCGGTCCGCCTCCAGCAGCAGCGCCGCCAGCAGCGCGCGCACCCGCCCCCGGGGCACCGCCAGCTCACTCCCGCTGCTGCGAACCACTAGCGGCCCGAGCACGCCGAACTCAAACTTCATTACTAGACATCATCACGAGGCAAACATCACGGGAGAAACACCGCTGAGGCAACATCACGGGAACGGCGGGGCAGGCCGTGAGCCGGAGAGGATCTCCTCGGCGCGGCGGCGGACCGCCTCATCGCGGTTGGCTGAGGTCAGGATGTAGAACCGGCCCTCACGTATCCCGTCAACCACGATCCCGGCCACCTCGGCCGGTTCCTTTCCGCCGACAGCGAGCTGGCTGAACTGCTCGGCCCGCGCGCGCTCGGCGTCGTCACGCTCGAGCGCTGGCCCGGCTTCAGCTGGCCGGTTGCGCGCTGAGCTGCCGAAATTCGTCTGGACTGCCCCCGGGCACAGCACGGACACACCCAGCTTCTGGTCGAGGCCGAGGGCGCGCAGGTCGGCGTACAGCGTCTCGGTGAGCGCGACGATCGCGTGCTTGGAGATGCCGTAAGGGCCGAGCGCCCCGGCGAACACCCCGAAGATCGACGCCGTGTTCACAATGTGCGCGGCGTCCTGCTCCAGCAGCAACGGGACGAACGCCCGGACGCCATTGATCACGCCGCCCAGGTTGACGCCGAGCACCCATTTCCAGTCGCCGTCCGGGACCAGCCACAGCCGCCCGGTCGGGCCGCCCACGCCGGCGTTGTTGCACAGCAGGTGCACAGCGCCGAACTCCCGGACCGCCTCGTCGCGCAGCGCCTCGACCTGCTCCAGGCTGGACACGTCGGTCACCACCGGAAGCACCGAGGCCCCGTGGCCGGACAGCCTGGCCGCCGCCTCGAGCAGCACCGGCTCCTCGACGTCGGCCATGACGACGCTCATGCCCTCGGCCGCGAACCGTTCGGACAGACCGAGCCCGATCCCGCTCGCCGCTCCAGTCACTACGGCGACACGCCCTGGGCTGACCACGCCGAGATGCTCGCTCACGTTCTGATCCTTCCGGGAGAGCCCGGCCGGCCCGCGCTTCGTCGGGAGAACCGGCCGGGCTGCCATGTGCGACCCTCCGGCCGATCAGACGCTGGCGTCAACCTGGCCTTCCGCGCAGCAGCACGGTTCTTCCAGCAACGCGATTAGGTGCGAGCTCGGATGGCGTGTCGCCCAGCTGCTACAACGTGCTACAACGCGCTAATCGCGCGCTAGCCCGCAATGCCATAATTGGCCCGCCTATCAATGGCAACTGACAGCATGTTCTGCGCATCAAGTCACAACGGGGAGTTGGCGCGTCATGTCGATCTACAGAAGGGTTTTACTGCTGGTCTCCGGAGCCGCGGCAACGGCGCTAATCGCAATCGGATCTGGGGCTGCTCCTGCCTAGGCGCACACCGCAAGACCCGGGGCTGCGCACACGGTTAAGACGAAGGCCGCGGTACCGGGAAGCTTGAAGGTCACCGGGCTCAGCTTCGCCCAGTCCAACGTTGACGCGACCAGCGGCACGGCCACGGTGGACCTGAACTGGACGGTGACGGATTCGAATCCGAGCGCGACCGACGTCGCCGGAGCCGTGTACATCCAGATGGCTGGCAGCCCGGCCTGGAACTTATGTCGGCACGCCCTATGAGGGCGCCTATGACCTGACCGGTGCGCTCACCGGAGGCGTTCAGGGCAGTCCGACGGGCACGGTCCAGGACGCCAGCTTCTCGTACGAGTTCGCCGTGCCCCAGTACGCCAACGCCGCGACCGCCCGGTGGGTGGTCACCAAGGTGACCGCGCAGGATAACCAGGGCGACACGCTAACACTGACGGGCGCGGGGCTTTCACGATTCCACGCGAACCTCGCCGCCACGGAGCTGGCCGACTCCACACCACCCACGTACGACTCGCTGATGTTCGCCAGCGTTGAGCAGCGGCCATACGTGTACGACAACGGCGTGAACGGGTTGATGACCTACTACATCGAGGTCCTGGACGCTCAGTCCGGTTTCTGGCGTGGCAGCCTCACCCTGCAGGGCCCCGGCGGCCAGACCGCTCGCGGTACCTTCGCGCTGACGTACTCGCCGACAGCGGTGTCGTTCACGGTCGCCGGCGCCGTCGACGGCGTCAGCGCGGCCTACGTGGACGCCGGGTTCAACTGCGTGCAGGCTGGCGCCGCAGCCATCAGCGGGGACACAGTATCGGTCCCGATGACGGTGTTCCAGGACACCGCGAGTTGCCCGGTCGCCGGGATCGCGGTGGTGGACGGAGCCGGCGACGTGGCGCTGTACGGGTCCGAGTACGGCGCCCCCAGCCCGGGCGTGACCATCGCCCAGGTGCCCGATACGCCGCCAGTGATCACCTCGGCGTCGGTGAGCCCGTCGTCGGTCCCGGAGAGCGCGTCCGCTCAGACCGTGACGCTGACCGTCAACATTGGCAACGTAATCGCGCCGGTAAACGCGATAGTCACATCTCTTTACGACTCCTCGGGGAATCAGGTTCAGGCCAGCGGCGGAGTTTTCAACCCGTCACCGGCCGTCGGCAGCGGTCCGCAAACGCTGACCTTTACAGTCCCAGCGGCCCTCGCGCCGGGAACGTATACCGCCAGCATCATCCTCACCGATATCGGCGGAATGGAGTCGATCTACGGGCCGGCACCCGGTGGCCAGTCCATGCCTGGCGGGCCATTGCAGCTCACGGTGATCTCGTCCTAGCAACTCTGATGCGGCCCGCGTGACCCGCGGAAACGAGAGCTTTCGCGGGTCACGCGGCAGCCGTTTCGTCCTTCCGC
Source organism: uncultured Actinomycetota bacterium (assembly GCA_963815375.1). Classification (GTDB taxonomy): domain Bacteria; phylum Actinomycetota; class Actinomycetes; order Streptosporangiales; family Streptosporangiaceae; genus JASHPR01. The sequence goes on from CAWFGX010000001.1 coordinate 2,834,372, forward strand.
CGGACAGGATGCTTCTTCCGGCGCCTGCTGACCCGGGGTTACTGTCAGGGTTCCCTCCGGGAGGTGTGGCGCGATGACGGTGAGGTTTCCCGACGAGCCCGGCTTCGCGGGCAGGTTCGCTCCGATGCGGCTGGAGGGGGAGATCCGCGGCCTGGAGGTGACGCAGGGCGCGGTGCCGGACACGCTGCGCGGGACCTACTACCGGGTCGGGGCCGACCCGGCGTGGCCGCCGAAGGTGCCGCGGGACTTCTACTTCAACGCCGATGGCATGGTGTCGATGTTCCGGTTCGAGAACGGCTACGTCGACTTCCGCTGCCGCTACGTGCGCACGCCGCGCTTTGAGGCCGAGCGGGCCGCGCGGCGGTCGCTGTTCGGCGCCTACCGCAACCCCTACAGCGACGATCCGTCGGTTGCCGGGATCAGCCGCGGCCTAGCCAACACGAACGTCTACTGGCACGCTGGGCAGCTGCTGGCGTCCAAGGAAGACAGCCCGCCGGTCCAGATCGACCCGGACACCCTCGACACGGTCGGCGAGTGGACCTGGGACGGCGACCTGGCGAGCCAGACGGCCACGGCCCACCCGAAGATCGACCCGGTCACCGGCGAGCTGGTGTTCTTCGGTTACGCCGCGAAGGGGGAGACCACCCCGGACATCGCCTACTACGAGGCCGACCGCGGCGGGCGGATCATCCACGAGGCATGGTTCGAGGCGCCGTACTCCAGCATGATCCATGACTGGGCGGTCACCGAGAACTTCGTGGTGTTCCCGATCATCCCGCTGACCAGCGGCCTGGAGCGGCTGAAGGCCGGAGGCCCGTACTACGTCTGGGATGGGTCCCAGGACGTGTACCTCGGCGTGGTGCCGCGCCGCGGGAACTCCGTGCGGTGGTTCCGCGGCACGAACCGGTTCGCCAGCCACATCATGAACGCTTTCGACGACGGCCGTCACATCTACATCGACACGCCGGTCGGAGCGAAGTCGGCGTTTCCCTGGTTCCCCGACATCGCTGGCGCGCCGTTCGACCCCGAGGCGTCCCGCGGCTACCTGTCCCGGTGGACGATCGACACGATGGGGGAGAGCGAGGGGTTCTCGGAAGAACGGCTCACCAACTGTGCCGGGGAGTTCCCGCGCACCGACGAGCGGCGCGCTACCCGCGGGTACCGGTTCGGCGTGATCAACCTCACCGACGTGCCCGGGCGGCCGCCACCTCCGGACGGCATCCCCGGGTTCCGCTGGCTGGCAGCCATCGACCCGCAGACGCAGGCCATGACAATGCGCTACGGCGGTGACGACAGCACGGTCCAGGAGGCAGTCTTCGTTCCGGGAAATAATGACGCTCCGCACGGCGAGGGGTACGTGCTGCAGCTGGCCGACCGGCTAGCGACATCAACAACCGACCTGCTGGTCCTGGACGCGGGGCGGATCGATGGCGAGCCCGTCGCCACGGTCCGCGTGCCGATCAGGATGCCGGGCGGCCTGCACGGGAACTGGGTGACACCCGAGCAGGTTGCCGGCCGGGCCGTCTGACAGGAGGAAACATGACCGGTGGCGTCACTAACCACGGGGACCGGCTTGCCGACCTCGAGCACCGGCTCGGCCTGGTCGAGGACGCGCTCGCGATCCGGAACCTGCAGCACGCCTACGGGTACTACCTGGACAAGTGCCTGTATGACGAGGTCGTTGACCTGTTCGCCGAGGATGGCCAGGTCATCTTCATCGGCGGCGTGTACAAGCGGCGCGAAGGCGTGGCCCGGCTCTACACGGGCCGTTTCCGGGAAAGATTTACGAACGGGGTCAACGGGCCGGCCCGCGGCCGCCTGCTCGATCACCCGCAGCTACAGGACATCATCCACGTGAGCCCGGACCGGGGGACCGGCTACGCCCGGTTCCGGACCCTGATGCAGGCCGGGACACACGAGAGCGTGGGCGAGCCGCGGCAATGGTGGGAGGGCGGGCTGTATGAGAACACCTACGCCCGCGAGGACCGCGTCTGGAAGATCAAGGTCCTCTTCTACCGGCCCTTCTGGCACGCCACCTTCGATCAGGGGTGGGCGTACACCCCGCCGGACTACGTGCCCAACGCGACCGTCACCTATCCGGAGGACCCGCACGGCCCGGACGAGCTGCTGCAGAACGCGCCGCGGCTCTGGCCCGACACCACGACGTTCCCGTTCCACTACCGTCACCCGGTGACGGGCAAGGAAGTGTAAAGAACAGGTCTCGGGCGGGTATAGGGGTATAGGTCTCATCAGCCCCTTTTGTCTGGCACAATTCTGCCCCGTGCGCCGATACCTTTCCTTAGTTCTCCTGCCAGTGACCGTCGCCGGCCTGGTCGTCATCGCCACCGTGCCGGCGCTGGGCGCTGCCGCCTCCGCCGCCACGGCTTCGGCCCAGCCGCTCACCCTCTATCTGGCGCCCAGTGCCAAAGGCGGGTCGGACCGGCACACCGGGCTGACCAAGTCCAGCCCGATCCTCACCCTGGCGCGGGCGCAGCAGGTCCTGGAGCAGCGCAAGCCAACTGGCGACGTCACCGTCCGGATCGAGCAGGGCACGTACGCCGCGGGCCAGACCACCTGGCAGTTCTACGTGCCGGGCCACACGATCTCGTTCATGCCGGTCGACTACGCCGTCGGTCACGGTCGGCCAGCCGGCGGGGATCCGGCGTTCGTCGACGTGACCAGCCACGGGAAGCACGTCGCAGGCTGGTGGTTCCAGGCGCAGCTTCCCCGCGCCCCCTCCCCGCTGCACGACGGCGGCAACACCGGCCTTCGCTTCTATTACCTGCATGTCGAGGACTACACGAACGGCATCTCGCTCGACGGGCAGACCGGCCACGCGTACCACAACAACGCCAGACCGCCGCTGTACCTCAAGCCGAGCGCCGGACTCAACGACAACGACGTGTCCGGCATGACGTTCAGCAACATCGGCGACGTGTACGCTCCCGGCCAGACCGGCTACGGCGTGATCCTTTTCACCGACTCGTCGGGCGATCAGATCGTCAACAACACCTTTGATGACCTCTACAACACGGGTGACACCGACGAGCTCCACGCCCTGTACGTGACGCACTTCAGCTCTTACAACACCGTCTCCCGGAACCTGTTCGAGAACACCAACGGTGAGGCCGTCAAGGTACGGGACCGCAGCAACTTCAACAACGTCTCGGACAACCGGTTCAGCCACACCGGCGGCGTCGCTGCCTTTCTGGACATCTACTGCAACACGGCCTGCGCGCTGCAGAACCCCAAGGCGGCCCAGCGCCAGTGCGCCTCGTACGGCAACCGCTTCGCTGGCAACACGATCGAGACCGGCAACATCTGGGCAATGATGCCCAGCGGGCAGACCAACGCGGGCGGCTCTGGGTGCTCGATTCCGAGGGGACAGCAGCGGCTGCACACCGCCGCAAACCGCTGAACTGGTGGGCGCGGCACCTCGTCGGCGCTGCTCAGGCCGGGTACGCGCGCTCGGTCGTTCTGCGTGAGGCCGCTTGGCGTTCATGTCGCGGGCGGCAGGTGGTTCACGCCGGCAGGCGAAACTGTACGTCATGGACGATTGCTGCGGGTTTAGCCGTCGCGACTTCTTCCGGCTCGCCTCGGCCGGGGTGCCCGCCCAGGCCGTCAGCCCCGAGCTGAGCACAGCGTGGGCGGCCGCGCCCAGCGGCACGGACGGCTCTGGCCTGTACGTGTCCGACCTCGAGCTGGTCACCGTCACCGATGCCAGCTTCGTCCTCACCTGGCACACTGCCGACGGACAGCCGCCAGCCATGCCGTATCACCCGGGGCAGCAGCCTGGCCCCGTGGTCACCGACGGGCTGGTCCGGTACGGCACAGACCCGGGCCGTCTCGACACGGAGGTAAGGGAGCCAGGCGCTGGCACGGCGTACCACTACGTTGAGATCACGGGCCTGCGGCCGGGTACGACCTACTACTACCAGGCGTTCTCGGGCGGTGTGGCCGCCGCGCCCAGGCTCTACCCGCGGCTGACGTTCCCGCCCGGCGGTCTGGAAATCCCTGCCGACCCGGACGACCCCCGGCTGGCTGCGTGCGTTGCCGAGCTCCTGTCGTCCGGTGTCGTGCTGTCGGCATCTCCCGGGTCGGTCACCACGCTCGTGCCGCCGCCCGGCAGGCTCCTGTTCACCCTGGCGCTCTGCAACGACGTGCACATCGGCGAGACCGTGAGCGGCCTTGCGGCCGGGGACTTCCCGCCCGGGTTCTCGCAGTCACCGGGGCTCCCGCCGTACCCGGACGTGATGGCCGAGTCGATGATCACCGATGCCCGGGCCCGCGGTGCCGGCGTCCTGGTTGTCGCCGGCGACCTGACCGCCGCGGCGGTATCGGGTCAGGTCGTCGCCTCCCGGGAACTGCTCGACAGCTTCGGCACGCTGACCCGTTCTGGGCAGCTGAGCCCCGGCAGCTACGTGGTCGCGAGAGGCAACCACGATCAGCACCACGGCGCTGGCGGTCTGGACAGCCTGGCCGCGGTGTACGGCCTGCCGCACCAAACGCTGACCACGACCGAGGTGGGCGGCCTGCGGCTGATCGGCCTGGACACGACCACCGTGAGCACACCTGGCGGCGCGCTTGGCGATGACCAGCTCGCCAAATTGCGCGCAGTGCTGGCCGAGCAGCCTGACCAGCCGACGCTGGTGTTCGGCCATCACCCGGTGACCGACGAGTCGGCGTTCACGATCGTCGCCGGGCCGTCCTTCGGCCTCGACCGGGGCGACGCGGCCCGCCTTGAGGCGCTGTACGCGGTGACGCCGGGCGTGTTTCTCCATCACTCCGGGCACACGCACCGGAACCTGCGGACGACCTCACCGGCCGCTCCCGGGGTGGAGTTTCTCGAGGTGGCCGCGGCGAAGGAGTACCCGGGTGGCTTCGCCCAGCTCCGGGTGTACCAGGGCGGTTACATGGTCAACTTCTACAAGTCCTCGGGCGACCTGGCCCGCCAGTGGAGCCAGACGAGCAGCGGCGAGTACCTCGGCCTGTATCCCGCCTACACCCTCGGCACCCTGACCGACCGCAACCATGTAGTAACCCGGGACTTCGCGGCCCTGTCACCCCTGCCTGGCCGCCGCACTCTTGAGACAGCGCCGCTTGCCGACCACCCTGGTGCCGCGCTCCAACACTGATCTTCGTAACCGGCAGGCCAGATCAGGACGGAAAGTCTGTGACCACATGTGCACAAAATCCTCCGGCTTGTCGGGCTGCCGCCTCAGTTGCTCGGCCGGTGGGGCTGGTGGGGCTGGTGGGGCCGGGGGGCCGGGGGGCCAGTGCGGCTGAGCAGGACTGGTGGGTTCTTAAGCCGAGGTTCTCCGTGCCTGCGATATTCAGCGTGGCCATAACGGCCGCTGTGGCCGTGCCCCGGTGAGCAGTCCGCGCTTGAACGCCTCGGCTACGGCGGCGGCCCGGTCGCCGACACCGAGCTTGGCGTAGATGTGCAGCAGGTGGGTCTTAACCGTGGCCTCGCTGATGAACAGCCGGGCGGCGGCCTCGCGGTTCGTAGTGCCGGCGGCCACGAGCTCGAGGACTTCGAGCTCTCGCTGGCTGAGCGGCTCCTCGGCGGGTTCCCGGACCCGGCTCATAAGCGCGCTGGCCACCGACGGTGAGAGCACGGCCTGGCCGCCCGCAGCAGCCCGGACCGCACGCAGCAATTCGGCGCGGGGAGCATCCTTGAGCAGGTAACCCGTTGCTCCAGCCTCGATCGCCTGTACCACAAGCCTGTCGGTGTCATAGGTGGTCAGTACCAGCACCCGGGCCGCACTGCCGCGCCGGGCCAGCTCCGCGATCGCGGTCACGCCGTCCATGCCCGGCATCCGCAGGTCCATGAGGATTACGTCGGGACGCAAGATCTGGGCCAGCCGGACCGCCTCGGCACCGTCACCGGCCTCACCTAGGACCTCGAAACCCGGGTCGGCCGTGAACATCCCGCTGAGCCCATCGCGGACCACAGGGTGATCATCCACGATGACCAGACGGATTACCGCGTCGGCCTGCCTGGCCGGCGCGCCGGGCGCCCTGGCGCTCATGCCGGGATCCCTTCCGGTGCGGCCGGAACACAGGCCGAGACCGCCGTCCCGCCACCTGGTTCGGACTCCACCTGCAGTGTCCCCTTCAGCCCCTCGATCCGCTGCCGCATCGCCACCAGCCCGAACCCCCCGCCGGCAGCCGGGTCACCTGCGGTGGCGCGGCCTTGCCTGCCGCCAGCGTTCTGTCCCGCGATACGGCCGGCTGCGTCGTCGCTGTCAGCCGTGCCGTTGATGCTGGGCTCCCGGACCTGCGCCGGATCGAAGCCCCGGCCGTCGTCGCGGACGTCCAGAGCCACCTCCTGATCCATGTAGGACAGCGTCAGCCCGACCCGGCTCGCATGGGCGTGCTTGGCCACGTTGGTAAGCGCCTCCTGCGCCGTCCGCAGCAGGGCGACTTCGGTGTCCGGCTGCAGCGGCCGGACTGTCCCGGTGGTTGTGACCTGAACGTCGATCCCATTCAGGGCCGACCAGCGCCTGGTGACGTCGGCCAGCGCATCACCCAGGCGCGCGGTCTCCAGCGACTCGGGGCGCAGCGCGTGCACCGACCGCCGCGCCTCGCCCAGGCTCTCCCGGGCCAGTGCGACCGCGGCCTGGATATGCCTGCGCCACACCACCGGTTCCTGGCCGTCGTGGTCACCCAGATGGCGCAAGCCAGCCTGCTCGGCCGCCTGGAGCTGGGTGATGATCCCGGTGAGGCCCTGCGCGAGCGTGTCGTGGATCTCCCGCGCCATCCGCTGCCGCTCGTCCAGCATTCCGGCCTCGCGGGCCTGAGTCAGCAGCTGCTCGTGCAGGCCCGCATTCTCGGCCAGCGTCGCCTCGAGCTTGCGGTTGGCCTCGCTGAGCTCGTCGATCATCTGGCTGCGGCGGACGTGCCACGTCTGGTTGTTCGCCAGAAACCAGGCAAGGCCGCACATCGGGACCACATTGATGACGATGGCTGCGAAATAGATGGCCAGGCCGCCCGCTGTTGTCTTGTCCGCGGCTGAGGTCTGCGCCGTTGCCGCCACGATCGCCACAGCGGCGACCCCGGCCAGCCGCCACGGCCACCGCACCAGCGCGAACGTGTAAACGTAGGCGACCGGGCTGAAGAACCCGAACCAGGGATCCCGTACGACCAGCACGGCGAGGACCGCGATCAGGCCGGCGACGAAGACAGCCATGATCCGTGGCCGTTGCCACCACGCCGGGCGCAGCGTGAACATCCCCAGTATCCAGGCCGCGGAGAGCCCGCACAGGGCCAGGTCGATGCGCAGCGACCCCCAGGCCGAGTGCTTGATACTCACGGTGACGATGATCAGGAACGCCAGCAGCACGTACGGCAGCATGATCAGGGTCCGCCGCCGCCACGCCGGCATTGTGTCCAGCGGGGAGTCGGGCAGCAACCCCGGCGCAATCAGACCGGGGGGAGTTGCACTGCTCATCTGGGTCCTCCGCTCAGAACTTACCTCCGGTCCGGCCGGGGTTGCCCCCTGCGTATTCGCTCCCGGCCGGACCAGGGCTGCCGTGTCTGGCATACCGCGGCTATTCCCAGCGGAAAAACTTGGCTGCTGCCAGCACGCAGACCACTGCGTAGGCGGCCAGGGTCCACAGCTGCAGCGGGTGCGGCCAGTGGCCCACCCATGCATCCGACATCGCCTGGACCGCTGCGCCGAGTGGGGTGACGTGGCTGAGGTGCTGCAGGAAGTGAGGCATCACCGGGATCGGGAAGAACAGCCCGGCGAAGAACATCAGCGGGAAGAAGAGCAGCAACCCGATCCCCTGAGCGGCCTGGCTGGTCTTCGAGACCGCTGCGACCAGCAGGCCCAGGGCCAGCAGCGCGGCCGCGGCCAGCAGCGCGGCGATCACGAACCCGGCTGCCTGCCGGGGCAGGAACACGCCATACCCAAGCCGGGCCACCGCGATGATCAGGACGACCATGACCGCCACCATGGCCAGGTGGGCGATGATCTGGGCTGCGAGCACCCGCGCCGGGCCTACGGGCGTGGTCTGCAGGCGGCGCAGCACGCCCTTCTCCCTGTAGTCGGCCAGCACGGTCGCCACGCCGCTGAGCGCGAGCATCCCCAGCGCGTACGCGATCAGGATCGGCAGGTAGGCGTCGAACAGGCTGTGGCCGCCGAGGCTTGCCCGGTTTTGCGTGTAGAACGGGATGCTGCCGAAGATGACCAGGAGGACGAACGGGATGACCAGCCTGATCAGCCTCGACCGCTCCCGCAGCACCATCCTGAGTTCCATGAGGGTGAGCCGTCCCAGCGCGGAACCCCGCACAGCGATCGGCTGCGACACCGTAGTGACTGACATTGCTGCTCCTCAGCTTTGATTTAGACGGCTTCCTTGACGCCGGATGAGTGCCGGCCGGTCAGTTCGACAAACGCGTCCTCCAGGCTTGCCTGCTCGACCCGGAGCTGCCGGGCCACTATCTGGTGGCGGGCCAGCACAGAGGTGACCGCGTTCAGCGCGTTGCTGTTGCCGGTGACCATCACGACATCGCCCCTGTGGATGACGCTGGTCACGTCGGGAAGGAAGGCCAGCAGCGTGTCATCGAACGGCACCGACGGGCGGAACTGGATCCGCTGCTGCTCCTCGGTCTGCTCGGCCAGTCCGGCCGGGGTGTCCACCGCGATGACGCGGCCAGCGTTGATCACTGCCACCCGGTCGCACAGCCGCTCGGCTTCCTCCATGAAGTGGGTGACGAGGACGACGGTGACCCCGCGCGAGCGCACGCCCTCGATCAGGTCCCAGGTGTCGCGCCGTGCCTGCGGGTCGAGGCCGGTAGTGAGCTCGTCCAGCACTGCCACCCGAGGGCTGCCGACCAGGGCGAGCGCGATCGAGACCCGCTGCTTCTGTCCGCCGGACAGCTTCGCGAACGGGGTCTTGGCTTTGCTGGTCAGCCCGAGCATGTCCATGATCTCGCGCCAGTCGGCCGGCTCCCGGTAGAAGGAGCTGTAGAGCCTGAGCGCCTCGGCAACACCAATCGCGTCGGGAAGCTGGCTGTCCTGCAACTGCGCGCCCAGGACCTGGGTGAGCTCGGCCCGGTCCCGGCGGGGGTCGAGCCCGAGCACCCGGATCTCACCGCGGTCCGGCCGCCGCAGCCCCTCAATGCACTCCACGGTCGTGGTCTTGCCCGCGCCGTTGCGGCCGAGGATCCCGAAGATCTCGCCCTCGGCCACGGTGAGGGACACGTCGTCGACGGCGACGGTGTCCCCGTAACTCTTGTGCAGTCCCTGCACCTCGATCACTGCTGACATCGTTCGTCCTCCCGGCTTCCCGGCCTTGCTGCCGGGGTGCCTTCAGCGTCGCAATGCCGAGGCCTCACCCACATCGGCCGGGAAGCCAGAGCTGGCGCGCGGCCGGGTGAACCGCAGGATCGGCCGGATGGCTCAGCCGCATCCACCGATCAGTTGACCCCCAGCGGCTACACGACTGTCAGGCGTGCCGGACGGCCGCGAGGTCCTGCTGCCCGTCGCGCAGCTGGCAGAGCCGGGCGTGGGCGTACTCGCTGATCAGCGCGTGCTCGTACACCATGGCTGGTACGTCGACGTTGCTGTCGACGCGCACCGGGGGAACCCCGGTCCCCCAGCTGAGGAACGCGGCGTCGCCAGTGACTCCGGCGAGCACGCTGAGCAGCGAGGTGTCGAGTCGCAGCGAGTGCAGAGCCCGCCGGTACTCGCTGGAGGTGAGGCAGAACGCGAACGGGATGTTCATCAGGCACAGCGCGGTCTGGATGTCGAGGCTGAGCAGACGGCGGGCGGCGGGCTCCGGCTCTATCTCGGGGACGCTGAGCATGCTGAAGTCAAGGCCTGCCTGACATGGCTGGCCGGACGCCTTGGAGCCGAGCGCGGACAGCACTCTGTAGACGTTCAGGTCGTGCTCGATCACCGCGCGGTTGCCGAGGCCGGACAGCGCGACCGGGCGCAGGTCAGGCTCTACGCGCCCGGACAGATCCGTGTTCCGGATGCAGAACGCCAGCAGGTTCGTCTCCACGATGAAATGCCTGATCAGCAGCGTGACGGCATCGGGAGAGACGAACCTGCGGAGGAACCACAGGCACAGCCGGTCCATGGTGGCGTGAGCGGAGAAGCGGACCGGGCAGAGTCGCTTGCCGACGACAATAAGAGTGACCGCCGCCCGTGACACGATCCGCAGCCACGGGTACACGAACGCGCGGCTAGGCCGGCGCTGATCGCTGATCACCATGCGCAGTGTGGCCCGGTCCATCGGGATTGCCGGGTCGACGGCCATGACCTGCCACATCGACGGCCCATCGGACGACAATCCATCAGACATGGTCGAGCTCCTCCAGTTGCAGGGCATAGAGCCGCGCGGTCACCCGGGCGGTCTTCACGACCTCGGTCAGAGCTGCCTCGTCGAGCAGGCCGGAACGCAGAGCTGCGGTCAGCACCCGGAAATGCTCGTCGTCCCCGGCGGCGTGGTAGCGCAGGAAGCTGAGCTGGTCATCGCGCAGGCCCAGGTCCTCGGCGAGCCGGTCTGCCCAGCAAGCGGCCTTGCGCAGGCCCAGGCCTTCGATCACGAACATCGCGCCGAGCAGGTCGACGGGATCGGGCAGGCCGGCCCGCCGGAACATGAACGCGGACAGCGCGCACGAGCCGATGTTCGCTCCGGTCGCGGCCATCACCTGCGGGTCGCCACCGACCGCCGCGTAGTCGTGTTCGATCAGCTGGTAGTCACGGTGCTCATCAGCGGTGTGCTGGATCGCGGCGCTGCGCAGCCAGAACTTCTCGACGGAGAAGTTCGCCGCGGCGAGCGAGATCCAGCGGCTGCCGTCGACTACCTGCTGACGCAGGTTCAGCAGCAGGCTGCGGTAGTCGTCCAGTGTCGCCGTGCCGCCGGAGATCCGCCGCACCACTGGCACCCGGGCCAGCGTCCGCTGGAACTCCGCCCAGACATCCGCCAGGCCGTGCAGCGCACGGGCCACGGCCGGAGGGTCACCAGCCTGCGGCTGACCCAGCGGCGAGTCCGACAGCTCTGCCGGGCTCGCCCCTCCCTCCGGTCCCACGCAGGTCAGCTGAGCGAATGCGAGGCTGAAACGGCCGGATTCCGGAACTATGAGCAGCACCCGGTCGCCGCGGCGCAGCCTGGGCCGCAGCGCTTCGAGCATCACGTAGATGCTCGCCGCGCCCGTATTGCCCGCGGTCTGCAGGTTCGTGAACCAGCGCCGCTCATCCGGCGAATAGCCGGCCTCACGCAGCAGGCACATCAGCTTCGCTCGGAAATGCTCGGCGCTGTAGTGGCACAGGATGTGCTCGGTGTCCGGGTCGATGCGGCCCGCCTTGACCAGCGCGCCGAACTCGGCCACCCCCATGTCCAGCAGCGCAGGCAGCGCCGGCATGTCCTGGCGCAGCCGTGGGACCGTGAACTCCCGGGCATCGGCCGGGTCGCGCCTGTCGAGCCAGGTAGTTCCCGCCCGAACCTCGCGGTCCTCGCCCAGTCCCGCGCTCATGCACACGGGATGGCTGTGTGCGTGGGACACCAGGTGCATCCAGTCCACCCGCAGGCTCAGCCCATCGCCCCGCGGCCGCGGCTCGACCACAACCGCGCCCGCGCCGTCCGACAGGGTCCAGCGCAGGAAGGTGGTGTCCAGCGTGTCCGCGGCACTGGCCGCGAGGGAGCGGCTGACCAGCTCCGAGCCGACCGCCACGGCCACGGGATGCTCGCCTAGCCGCACAGCGGACACGACCGACTTGAGCGCGGCCATCCCCGAGGCGCACACCCCGGCGGCCGAAAGCAGCTCCATCGGGCCGCCACCCAGCCGGCCGTGCACCATCGAGGCGAACCCAGGGACGAGCACGTCCCCCTGGGTCGTCCCGGTCGCCAGCATGCGCACGGACTCCGGCTGCAGGCCCCGGTCGGCCAGGGCGTTCAGCACCGCCTGCGCCGCGAGTTCCTCGTTGAGCATCAGGGTCATGCCCTTGGCGTCCACGGCATAGTGCCGCGTCCGGATCCCGTTTGCCGCCAGCGTCCGCCTGCGCAGCGCGGCACCGCGTGGTATCTCCGGGCCGAACCGGCCCGCAAGCTCCTCGTTGCCAACAGGGTCGCCGGGCAGGTAAGCACCGACGCCGGTGATGTAGGCCTCGTTCATGACAGCCATTCAGCCACCGGCCCGGTGGCCGCACATCGGCTCAGCTACTCAGCCTGCGGGCGCAAAGTTACTCAGTAGTAATACCTAGCCCTGGGTCGCTTGAGTCGCCTCGGCGCTGTCGATGTCTTCGCTGTCCGGCCAGGTCGCGGGCAGGCCGAACCGTGGGAAGACCTCCTCGCCATCAAGGAAGTCGCCTTCGTCTTCGTGCAGCGCCGGCGCCATCAGGAAGCCGGTCACAGCGGCGATCTTGTCGCGATCCAGCGTCAGCACGTCGATGACGGCGGGCTCGTAACGCCCGGTGCTGGCGTCGAACAGGTAGCAGCCGACGGCCAGCTGCCCGTTCGCCACGGTCGCGCGGTGCTTCCACCGCTCCGACAGCGGATCGCGGACCAGCCACTCCCGGATCGCCGCCACGCCGGAGAACCAGGTCGGGATCGGCGGCATGGACCAGGTCGCGGCCTGGGTCAGCATGCTGACCAGGGTGTCGGCATCGCCCCGCTCGATCGCGTCGGCATACTGCCTGGCGATGTCAGCGACCCGCCGGTCACCAAGATCGCGCAGCACCGACTGCTGGCTGCGGGCTGGCAGCCGGCCTGCGACGTTGACCCGGGCCCGCTGCAGCGCGCTGGTCACCGACGGCACCGTCGTGCCGAGCTGGCTGGCCGTCTCGGCGGCCGAGAAGCCGACCACCTCGCGAAGGATCAGCACAGCGCGCTGCAGCGGTGGCAGGCGCTGCAGCGCGACCAGGAACGCCAGCTCCACGCTCTCGCGCTGCTCGTAACGTGCCTCAGGCGAGACGCCGGCCGCGCTTGTGCTGGCCAGCCACTGGTCCGGGTAAGGCTCCAGCCACACCGGGTCGGTCAGCGGCGGCTCCACGCTGGCCCCGTGACCGGCTGCGGGCCCGAAGTCGACCGGCAGCTCGCGCCGCGACCGGTTCCTCATCATGTCCAGGGCCGCGTTCGTGGCGATCGAGTACAGCCAGGACCGCACCGTGCTGCGGGCCTCGAAGTCCTGCAAGCCACGCCAGGCACGGAGCATGGCGTTCTGGACGGCGTCTTCGGCATCCTGCGCCGACCCGAGGAGGCGGTAGCAGTGCGCCCGCAGCTCGCCGCGGTGCACCTCGACGAGTTCCCCGAACGCTCCCTCGTCCCCGGCCCTGGCTCGCTCCAGAAGCTCTGTCTGGTGGGTCCGTTCACCCTCGGCAGTACTCACCGCAACACGCTAGCGCTCCCCACTGACATCGCGCCGCCCTGACGTAGTTATACCCGGTTATACTGAGGACATGAAGACGGCGATCTCGCTGCCGGATGACACGTTCGAGCAGGCCACCAGGCAGGCGGCCGAGCTGGGCATCAGCAGGTCGGAGTTCTTCGCCCGGGCTGCCCGCCGGTACCTGGACGAGCTCGCCGAGCTGTCGCTCACCCAGCAGATCGACGAGGCGCTGGAGGCCGCCAGGGCCGATGACTCCGCGGCTGGGGCCGTGGCGGCCGGGCATCACCGCCTGAACCGCCAGGACGACGACTGGTGATCCGGCGCGGCAGCATCTGGTGGGTCAATCTCGGACCGCCTCGCGGCAGCAACCCCGCCAAGCGCCGTCCGGTGCTGGTCATACAGTCCCACCCGTTTAATGCCAGCCGCCTGAACACCGCTGTCGCCGCCGTCATTACCTCTAACACCGGCCTGGCAGCCATGCCAGGAAACGTGTTCGTGCCCGCGGCATCCTGCGGCCTGCCAAAGGACTCGGTCATCAACGTCACCGCCCTGGTCACTCTCGACAAGGCCGACCTCCGCTCGGAGGCCGGGCAGCTCCCGGCTTCGCTGATGAACGACGTCGACCGGGGCCTGCGCCGCGTGCTGGGCCTGTGACGGTCATGCCAGGTGATGCTGGCCAGCCCGCCGCCAGCGGCCGGATCGAGCTTCTCGGTGATCTCGACCGGCCGCACGCGTGGATGCTGCTGGTCGACGGCATACCTCAGTCGCACGTCGATCTCGATAACCCGCGGTACCTGGATCTCGAGTACGTGCGGCGGATCGGGCACCTGGTGGACCTGGCCGGGCCGCAGGCCGCGCCGCTGCGGGTGCTGCACCTGGGCGGCGGCGCCCTGACGCTGGCCCGCTACGTGGCTGTGACGCGGCCGGGCTCCAGCCAGCTCGTGGCCGAGTCTGACGCGGAGGTGGTCGACGTGGTCCGGAAGCGGCTCCCGCTGGACCAGCCCTCGCGCTCCCGGGCCCGGGCCGGACGGATCACTGTCCGCGTGGCCGACGCCAGGGCAGTACTTGAGCAGGCCCGGGCCGAGTCGTATGACGTAGTGATCGCGGATGCGTTCGCCGGTGGGCGGACCCCAGCCCACCTGACGTCGGCAGAGTTCACCGCAGCCGCGGCCAGGGCACTGGTGCCGTCGGGCATCTTCGCCGCCAATATCGCCGATGGGCCGCCGCTGACGCACGCGGGCCGCCGGGTGGCGACGGTGCGCTCGGTATTCCCGCGCGTGTGCGTGGTCGCGGAGCCCGGGATGCTGCGCGGCCGTCGGTTCGGCAATCTGGTGGTGGCCGCGTCCGCCCGCAGGCTGCCGATCGCGCAGCTGACCAGGCTGACAGCGGCCGACCCGTTCCCGGCCCGGGTCGTCGAGGGCGACGAACTCCGCCGCTTCATCGCCGGCGCCAGGCCGATCACCGACGCTGATGCCCAGCCCTCGCCGGTTCCGCCGCCCGACGTGTTCGCGTGATGGCCTCCAGGCTGCGCAGTCTCATCGCTGGCTATCCAGAGCTCATCGCCGTCGTTGTCGCGGCGGCCATCGGGCTGACCGTCCAGCCGCCGCTGGCCTGGCTGGCCGGCCACCACGGGATCAGCATCCTGCTGGCGGTCCTCGTCTTCGCCACCGGGGTGACGATCGCGCCAGCTGCGCTGCGCGGCGCGGCGGCGGCCTGGCCGTCGCTGCTGGCTGTGGTCGCAGTCGGGATCACCGTGCTACCGGTTCTGTCATGGGCGGTCTCCCGGTTCATCGCTGCCGGGCCGCTGCGCGACGGCGTCATGGCCGTCGGCCTCGCGCCGAGCGAGATCGCGTCGGTCGCCGTCACGGCCATGGCCGGCGGCGAGGCTGCGCTGTCCGCCGGGGTTCTCATCGGCTCGACAGTGACAACGGTCGCAGTGGCGGGCCCTGTTCTGGCGCTCGAGGCCGGTCACGGCGCCGTGCGTTCTGCGAACTCCCCGTATGCGGCGTCCGCTGTGGATCCGGCGCACATTATCGCGAGCCTGGCGCTGGTGGTCGCGCTGCCGCTGGCGGCAGGCCTCGCGCTGCGCGCGCGGGTCCCGCTCACAGCCCGCGCTGAGCCTGCCGCTGGGGTGATCGCTACGGCCGCCGTGGCCGCCCTCGTCGCTGTCATCGCCTCGCAGGTCCGTCTCTCTGACCGCTACCTCCCGGTCGCGCTGGCCCTGGTCCTGTTCCTGGCCGGATCCGCCGTTGCCGGTTGGCTTCTCGGTGCCAGGTCCGGTCGGCCAGCAGCCGCAGCCGTGCTGGTCACGACGTCCATGCGGGACTTCGCGATCGCTGCCGGACTCGCGGCCGCCGCTTTCGGCCCTGCTGCGGCGGCTCCGCTTGGCCTGTACGGCATCCTGGTGCTTGCCTGGGGCACGGCCGCCGCCGGGCTCCTGCGCCGGCGGGCTCCCGCTGAGTAGTGTCGTGTGTCACCACGACCGCGAAACCGGAGCGACGCGGACCAGCGCCCCAGGTAGCATCGGGGGTGCCTTCCGGCTCCGGAAGTGTCAGTTAATCGCCCCAGCTCAGCGCCTACGTAAGAGAGATACACGTGTCCCAGATCCGGATCCAGATGCTCGACCGCCAGAACCAGCGGACAGAGCGCGAGGTGACGCTGGGCACGACCGCGGCTGAGCTGTACGCCGGCGACCGGGACGTCGTCGTCGCGCGGGTGAACGGCATGCCGCGTGACCTTGCCTGGGTCCTCGGCGACGGCGACGTGGTCGAGCCGGTGCCGGTCACCACCGACGAGGGGCGCGCGGTCCTGCGGCACTCGACCGCGCACGTGCTGGCGCAGGCAGTGCAGGAGCTGTTCCCGCACGCGAAACTGGGGATCGGCCCGCCCGTGGAGAACGGGTTCTACTACGACTTCGACGTGCCCGTGCCGTTCAGTCCCGATGACATGAAGGCGGTCGAGGCGCGCATGCGGCAGATCGTCAAGCAGGGACAGCTGTTCTCCCGGCGGGTTGTCACCGACGAGCAGGCACGCGAAGAACTTGCGGCCGAGCCGTACAAGCAGGAGCTGATCGGGCTCAAGGGCGGGCCGTCCGCGGACGCCGAAGAGTCGGTTGAGGTCGGCGGCGCTGAGCTGACCATCTACGACAACATCGACCGGGGGAGCGGCGACGTGGTCTGGAAGGACCTCTGCCGCGGGCCGCACCTGCCGGACACCAGGCACATCCCGGCGTTCAAGCTGATGCGCACCGGCGGCGCGTACTGGCGCGGGAGCGAGAAGAACCCGCAGCTGCAGAGGATCTACGGCACCGCCTGGGAGACCCGGGAGGCCCAGGATTTCTATCTGAAAATGCTGGCCGAGGCTGAGCGGCGGGATCACCGGCGGCTCGGCGCGGAGCTGGACCTGTTCTCGTTCCCGCCCGAGATCGGCAGCGGGCTGCCCGTGTTCCACCCCAAGGGCGCCATCATCCGCCGGGCGATGGAGGACTACTCGCGCAAGCGGCACGAGGAAGCCGGGTACCAGTTCGTCAGCACCCCGCACCTGACCAAAGGCCAGCTGTTCGAGACCTCCGGGCACCTGGACTGGTACGCCGACGGCATGTTCCCGCCGATGGAACTGGACGGCGCGGAGTACTACCCGAAGCCGATGAACTGCCCGATGCACATCCTGATCTACCGCTCCCGCGGGCGGTCGTACCGGGAACTGCCGCTGCGGCTCTTCGAGTTCGGCACCGTCTACCGGTACGAGAAGTCCGGCGTTGTGCACGGGCTCACCCGGGCCCGCGGCTTCACCCAGGACGACGCCCACATCTTCTGCAGCCCAGAGCAACTGGCAGGCGAGCTCGCGTCGCTGCTCGCGTTCGTGGTCGGGCTGCTCAGGGATTTCGGGCTGACCGAGTTCGAGGCGGAGCTGTCCACCCGGCCGGAGAAGTACGTCGGGACACTGGAGGAGTGGGCGGCGGCCGAGGCTGCGCTGAAGTCCGCCCTGGACGCCTCCGGCCTGACCTACACAGTCGCCGAGGGCGAGGGCGCGTTCTACGCGCCAAAAATCGACGTGCACGTGAAGGACGCCATCGGGCGGCGGTGGCAGCTGTCCACCCTGCAGGTGGACTTCCAGGAGCCAGGCCGGTTCGGCATCGAGTACCAGGCCGCGGACGGGACCCGGCAGCGGCCCTACATGATCCACCGGGCGCTGTTCGGTTCGATCGAGCGGTTCTTCGGCATCCTGCTGGAGCACTACGCCGGGGCACTGCCGCCGTGGCTGGCACCGGTGCAGGTGGTCGGCATCCCGATCAGCGACAATCACGTCCCCTACCTGGAGGGCGTCGCGGCGCGGCTGCGGGCCAGGGGCGTCCGCGTCGACGTCGACGCCAGCGACGACCGGATGCAGAAGAAGATCCGCAACGCACAGCATCAGAAGATCCCGTTCATGCTGCTGGCCGGCGACGACGATGTCGCGGCGGACGCGGTCTCGTTCCGCTACCGCACCGGCGAGCAGAAGAACGGCGTGCCCATCGACGAGGCGATCACCGAGATCGTCGCCGCCGTCGAGAGTCACGCCCAGGTCTGACGGCGCCGCGCGGTACCCAGTGGCGCGTGCTGTACCGCATTGACGAAGCCAGGCATGCTGTCATCGTCCAGGACATCCAGCATCGCTCCACCGCTTACCGAGGCCGGTAAGGCCGGGCTATCGCGGTCAGGCAGTGCGCGGCAGCGATACCGCTTAGTTTCGGCTGGCGCGGCCGTCACTTCTCGCAGGACCCGCGCTCGGTAGGTGCCGGGCTGCCAGCGGGCAAGGAGGGATCATGGGACAACCAGTTGTGCACTTCGAGATCATCGGGAAAGATCCGGAGAGGCTCCGCAGCTACTTCGGCGAACTGTTCGGCTGGGAGTTCGACACCAGCTCCCCGGTAGCCGAAACCGTGTCGGAGCCACAGAACTACGGCTTCGTGAACCGCATCACAACAAGCGACGGGACCGGGATCCCGGGTGGTGTCGGCGGGGGCTCGGCCTACCAGAGCCACGTGCTCTTCTACATCGGCGTTCCCGATGTCGGGGCCGCGCTCCAGGAAGCCGAGCGTCTCGGAGGCAAGCGCGAGATGGGTCCCGAGCAGGCCCCGACCGGCCTGGTAGTGGGCCATTTCACCGACCCTGAGGGCAATCTGATCGGCGTTGCCGGTCCTGCATGACCGCCGCGCGGTCAGCAAGCTGGCAGTACGTGTAAGTGACGGCTTCTGCCACACGCCAGGAACTGAAGGGCACCCCGGCGGCCCGCAGGGGCTGAGCTCAGGAGCGGGTGGGCTTGGGCGTGCTGTGCTTGCCCGGGCGGGCTGGCTGGCCCGGTCCGAAATCAGGAGTGGCAGACGTCGTGCGCAGCAGCGCGGGGAGCTTGCTCAGCTCCTTGGCGTAGTTGGCCTTGAACTCCCGGACCGCGGCGTTCAGGGCCTGCAGGTTGGCGGTGACGAACTGCTGCTCGTAACTGGCCTGGATGGCGAAGTAGATGCCGCCCAGGTCGGTGGACAGCGTGCAGTTGGTGTCGGTCACGGCCGCTGCGATCTGCGCCTGGTTCTGCGCGGGACTCAGGGCAGGCGGTGAGACCTGCTGGGCCGTTCCGGCGTTCGAGGTCCGTCCAGGGGGCTGGGCAGCACCCAGATTGTCGCGCGTGTACTGCTGCCAGATGACATCCGGCTGGGCGGAGTCGTACCCGTTCCTGGCCATGCAGGCCGACCAGGCCTGCTGCGCCTTCGTGAGGTCAGGGTCGGTGACCACGTCGTCGCTGATGTCGTTGTTCAGTGTCTCGATGCCCGCCGTCGCCGTGGCGAACTGGGCGTCGTTGAACGCAGCGACGATGTTGGCGCACTTGCCGGCGGCAGCCGACAACCCGGCGGGCACGCTGGCCGGCGGGTTGACGGCCGGGCCGTCGTTCTCGTCGGGGCCGCCGGTGTCCGGGGTGAAGAAGCCGTACTGCTCAGCTAGCGACAGCCCTATGTAGCCCCACGGCCCGAACGGCTGCGGGAACCCTATGCCCCGGTTCGCGCGCACTGCGAACGGCGTGATGCTGGCGTACTGGCCGTAGCCCGCGTCGTTCATGCACGCGGTGTGCAAGGAGGCATAGCTCTCACCAGGGGCCAGCCCGTCGTTGTCGCTGGCGCCGAGATCGGCATAGGCCGTGAACTCCTCGCTGGCCAGGGCCGCGCCCTCAGAAACCGGGGCCGGCGGCCTGCCCACGGCGGGCTTCGTCACGGTCGCGTTGGGTCCATTGGGCGCCGCGGTGGTGCACGCGGTGAGAACCGCGCAGCAGATCACGACTCCGAGACCGGTACGGGTGCGCACGTGGTTCCTGCTTTTCACGTCAGCCGGCGCTTAGGCCGCGGAGCTCGCGTGTCTGCCGGCGGGGATCGGCTGGGCCTTCGCCGTGTGCAGCAGCGCCGGAAGCTCGCTCAGCTCCTTGGAGTACGCGGCCTTGTACTCCCGGACCGCTGCGGTCAGCGCCTGCTGGTTAGCGGTGACCATCTGCTGCTCGTAGCTGGCCTGGACGGCGAACCAGATCCCGGCCAGGTCGGTGGACTGGGTGCAGCCGGCGTCGGTGACTGCAGTGGCGATCTGTGCCTGGTTGGCGGAAGCGCTCACCTGGGTGGACGGAATGATCGGGCGCTGCCCGCCGTACATGGCATTCAGCTCCTGGGAGAACACATTCTGCGGCTGGTCAAAGCTGTAGCCGTTCCTCGTCATGCAGGCCAGCCAGGCCTGGGTGGCGGCCTTGACCGCCGCGTTGTGCCGCACGTCGCTGGTGATGTCGTTATTGATCGCGAGGATGCCGGCCAGTGCGCCGTTCTGGGTGGCGTTGCTGAAGTCCTGAATTATCGTGCCGCACTTGTCGGCCGCGGCCTGCTCCGCCGCAGGCACACTCGGCGGGCTGCCTGCCAGCGCTCCCCCGAGGCCGAGGGTCGTGAGTGCCGAGCCTGGCGGCACCCGGAAGCCGTACTGCTGCGCGTCGGCGGCGTCGAGGTATCCCCATCCGCCCCAGGGCTGCGCGTAGGCCAGGCCTCCGTCGATGGAGATACCGAAGGGAACCACGCCGTCGCTGGTGGTAACGCCCGGATAGCCGGCGGCGTTCATGCACGGCCCGGCGAGGGCGTACTGCGACTCGCCCGGTGCCAGGCCGTCGTCGCTGGATATGCCGAGCGCGGCGTAAGGGGTGAAGGCCTCGCTGGACAGCGCCGCCTGGGCCGAGGCGGGTGCGGCCGGCCTGCCGACCGCTGGGGTGGTCACGGCCGCTGCTGGCCCCTCGGGCGCCGCAGCGGTACAGGCGGCCAAGGCGGCGCAGCAGCATGCCAGCAGGCAAAGGCCGGTACGGGCGCGCATGTGATGGCTTCCTTTCAGGCGAATGTTCACGCTGACCGCAGGGCCGCTAGCGGGCTTGTCCGCGCTGCGCGTAGCGCCGGGTAGGCGCCGGCGAGCAGGCCGACGATGCTGCCGATGAGCGGGGCGGGCAGCGTGTAGACGGGGTTCAGGACCGCGGTCCAGTCCTTGGCCGCGGCGAAGATCACCACGATCGCGACGCCGATGCAGGTGCCGATCAGCCCGCCGAGCGTGCCCAGGGCTGTGGATTCGGCGAGGAACTGCGCGGCGATGTGCCGGGGGCGGGCGCCCACAGCGCGGCGCAGGCCGATCTCCTCGGTGCGCTCGAGCACGGCGACCAGCGTGGTGTTCGCGATGCCGACCGCGCCGATCAGCAGGCTGATCAGCGCGAGGATCAGGAACAGGCCGGCCAGGTCGCCGCTGACCTCGCTCTGCAGGTTCTGCGGGTTGGGCGGCGAGGTGACGACGAGGCGGCTGGGGTCGGTGGGCAGTTCCGCGGCGGCGATCTGTTTGGCTACGGGCTGCGCGGCGCCGGTCCTGGTCGCCACGATCATCTGGGCTTCGTCCTCGGTGCCGATGCCGGGCTGCGGGTTGCCGTAGTCGGCCAGGGCCGTGTTCTCCGGGATCAGCATCGCGCTCTCGCCGGTCACCACGCGCTGCGCGGAGCTGTAGACGCCGACCACGGTATAGGCGATGCCGTTGACGAACACGGCGGGATGGCTGGGCAGCCGCGCGGGGGAGATGCCGAGTGCGGTGGCGGTGGTGGTATCGATGACAGCGACGTGCTGGCGGGTGTCGTTCTCATATGTGGAAAGCGGCGAGCCCGCCACCATCGACAGCCCCATCGCCTTGACCGCTCCCGGTGAGGCAGCCAGCAGGCTGACGGTCTGGGAGGCGGCCGCGCCCAGCGCGAGGGATCCGGTGACGGGAAGATTATCCCCGCCAGGGAGGGTGACCGGCCACCACACGCCCGCCGCGGTCACCCCGTTGATGTGGCCGGCGACCTGGTCGGCGTCGGCAGGGAAGCCGATGGCGGGATTAGTGCCGGGCGGCGCGACGTTGTTTGCCGGGCCGTTGTCTTCCACGGTCACGGTGGTGTCCTCCAGGACCGTGAACTGGTGTGAGATCTGCCCGGCTCCGGTGGCGGTCAGGCCGAGCACGGCTACGAAGGCGCCCACGCCCAGGACCGTGCCGAGCATGGTGAGCACCGCGCGGCCCGGCCGCTGCACGATGCCCGCGACCGCCTCAGCGGTCGCGTCCCGCGCGGTCAGCCGGGGTGCGGGCAGGTCAATAGCTGAGTTACGCATAACTGGCCCCGGTTCGCTCGGACAGCTCGCCGTCGCTGATCGTGATCGTCCGCCGGGCGTGGGCGGCCACCCCTGGATCGTGGGTGATCACGACGATCGTGTAGCCGCCGATGTTGAGCTGGTCGAGCAGTTCCATGACCGCGGCCGCGTTGGCCGAGTCCAGGTTCCCGGTCGGCTCGTCGCACAGGATCAGGCTCGGCTGGTTCACCAGCGCCCGCGCTATCGCGACCCGCTGGGACTCGCCGCCCGACAGCGTGGTAGGCAGGGCGTCCAGCCGGTGCCCGAGCCCGACCGCCTCCAGCGCGCCGGCCGCCGCCGCCAGCCGCGTGCTGCGCGGGGTCTGGTTGTAGAGCTCGGCGAGCAGCACGTTCTCCAGCGCCGTGCGGTAGGGCAGCAGGTGGAACGCCTGGAACACCACACCGATCTGCCGGCCGCGCAGCGCGGACCGGTCCCGGTCGTTCAGTGCGGAGGTGTCCAGGCCGTCCAGCAGATAGCTGCCGCCGGTCGGAGTGTCCAGCAGGCCCAGCAGGTGCAGCAGCGTCGACTTGCCCGACCCGGACGGCCCGGTCACCGCCACATAATCACCAGCCTCGATCAGCAGATCAGCCGGCCGCAGCGCCAGCACCGGCGGCGGGCCAGGGTAGGTGCGGGCCAGGCCGCGCAGCTCGATCACCGGGACGGTCATCAGCCGCTCACCACCACACGGTCACCGGCCGCGAGCTTCCCCGAGACGGCCGGGGTCACCTGGACATAGCCGTTCTCGGAGATACCCGGCGTCACCGGCACCTGGGTCTGCTTGCCGTGCGCACCGACCACCGTGACATAGCTCGTGCCGGATGCGGTGGTCACGATCGCGGCGACAGGCACCGTGAGCACCGGACCCTCGGTCCGCCCGGTCTGCACGGTGACCAGGACGTTCTCCCCGTTCAGCGCTGAGGCCAGCGGCTGGGACGGACGCACGGTCAGCGGGATGAACGGCGCCGCGCCGGAACTCCCCGAGCCGCTCGACCCGGCAGACCCGGAGCCCTGCGAGCTGGCAGACGTCCCGGAGCTCGCCGGACTCGAGCTGCCCCCGATGTCCACCACTGTGCCGGTCGGCGCGGTGGTTGTCGCCGTTCCCAGACCGGACACCGTCCCGGTGGCGTGGATGCCGGTCTCCTCGTCGTAGATCGTCACCTGCAGGCCGGACTTCACCTGGCCGGCGTAGCCGGCGGCAGCTCACCGGTCAGCGCCAGCGACCCGCTTGGCGCGAGCTCGAGGAACGGCTGGCCGGGCTGCTCACCGGTCACGCCGTTCACGGCGACCACAGCCGCGGGCAGCGACGGCAGGAACACCACGTCGGCTGCTGGCACACCGCCCGAGGACGGCGCGGTGTAGCCCAGATGCTCGTAATACAGTGACACCGCATCCTCGGTCGCTGGCCCGAAGTACCCGGCAGTGTCACCGTCGTCGTAGTACCCGAGCGAGGCGAGGGCTTTCTGCAGCTCAGTCACGTCCGGGCCACTCTCGCCCGGCGTCAGGTCCCGCCATGCCGGCACCGGGCCAGTCAGCACGAACAGCGGCTCGCCGTCGATCTCGGCGAGCTGCTCGCCGTTGGTGATCGTGTGACCCGCCGCGACGTCCATCTTCGATATGTAGACGACCCCTGCCGACGACGACCCTGCGGCGGAGGATGAACTGCCCGCGGTCGAAGCCCCCGAAGCGCTGCTCGCGTACACGTCGTACTGCGTCGACGGATACACCACGCCGCGCATCTGAACAGACGAGGTAAGCACCTGAGAGACCACTGCCGCCGTGGTCACGGTGGGAGACGGCGGCGCGGTATCAGCGGCAATCTGCTGTGGCGACTTCACAAAAGAGGCGCCGATGAGCCCGCCGATTGCCAGCAACGCCGCTGCGACGCCGATCCCGACCAGCACCCGTCGGCGCCGGGTAAGCCGCGATCCGCGCACGATGGGCACGTGCGTGCTGTCAAGCTCGCCACTCTCCGTGGCTGCTGGGCCAACTTGTGTCACGAGATCCTCCGGTACTTCGTCGCGCCCGGTATCCGAAAGACACCCGCAACTTGTGACGGCTGCCTGGCTTGCGACGTGTTCGCCGCCTATCCTGCCTTCGCGACGCCGCCGGGTCGTCACACCGTGGAGCCAAACCCCGTGTCATACCAGAGAGGTAGCGCCACTAACCAGAGAAGTAGCGCCCCGGCTAGCTCTCGGGCAGGGCAACCGGCGGCGACATCAGCATCTGGCCGCCGTCGACCAGGTAGACGCCGCCGGTCATGAAGCTTGACGCGTCCGAGGCGAGCAGCAGAGCCAGGCCGCGGATCTCAGCCGGGTTGCCCATGCGGCCCAGCGGCACGGCAGCGTTCCACCGCGCCTCTGCCTCTGGCGGCATCGGGCCGCCGCCGCCGATGTTCGTGCGGAACGGGCCTGGGGCGATCGCGTTGACGCGGACCTGCCAGCGCGCCAGGTCCAGTGCTGCCTGGCGGACGAGGTTGATCACCCCGGCCTTCGCGACCACATACGAGTAGGACACGAACGGGTCCTGGCGCAGGCCCGCGGTCGACGCGGTAACGATGATGCTGCCGCTGCGCTGCTTCTTCATCTGGGCGGCAGCCGCCCGCACCGTGTGCACAACGCCGTGCAGGTTCACGCCGAGCATCTGATGCCACTGGTCCAGGTCGAAGCTGTCGACCGACCCTGACGGGTGGCCCGGCGGCCGCCCGCCGCCGATCCCGGCGTTCGCGAAGGCCACGTCCAGGCGGCCGTATCTGGCAACGATGCGGTGAGCGATGTGAGTGACCGCGCCGCCGTCGCTGACGTCGACGACGGCCGCCTCGGCCCGGCCTCGCAACGACAGGTCGGCGACCACGTCATCGAGCCGCTGCTCGTCGCGGTCAGCAATGATCACGCGCGCGCCGCAGTCGGCCAGGATCCCGGCCATGGCCAGGCCGAGGCCGGACGCGCCGCCGGTGACCAGCGCGACCCGGTCCTGCACACTGAACAGGCTGGCGAGCGTCTCGTCGCGATGCCGCAGGGCGTCGGCCACCTCCTGGTCCGGGCTGCCGGGCGCCGTCGTCATTTCGGATCACGCCCCTCACGGGTTCCGGGCCGGAGAATTGGGTTCAGGGCCCTAACGTGTGCCAGCTTCTGTGGTCGTCAGCACGATTGTCAACGCCCGTGTCGGCATAGCATCCTGGGTTCGGAACGCAGGCAACAGGCTGGACTTTCGGCAAAGGGCTGATACGGACATGGCCGGACCAGAAAAGCTGCTGGACCCGACGGGCGAGGACGAGGTCGCAGCGAACACGACCCTCGCCCCGCGGCCGCGCCGGCTCCGCGGGCTGACGGCTGGCCTGCTGGAGAACGGCAAGCCAAACGCAGCCATGCTGCTGAAGGCCGTTGCCAGGGAACTGGTGCGGGTGCATGGGGTGCAGGCGTCAGTCATGTACACCAAGAGCTACTTCGGCACGCCGGCCGAGGAGAGCCTGATCCAGCGCATCCTGCACAACTGCGACTTCGCGGTGGCGGGCATCGGTGATTGAGGCTCGTGCAGCGCGGCCAGTTTGGCCGACGGGATCCTGCTCGAACGGGCCGGGGTGCCCGCCGTGAGCATCTGCACCGACAGCTTCCTGATGTCCGCGCGGGCGATGGCGAAAACCTGCGGTTTTCCCGGGTACGAGTTCATCACCGTGCCGCACCCTATAGCCAGCCTCAACGAGGAGCAGATCAGCAAGCGGGCCCGGGACGTTCTGCCCGAAGTGGTGCGGATTCTGGGCGTGGAGTCCTAGGTGGAGTCCGCTGTCAGCGACGACGCTGCTCTGGACGACCCAGTGGTGGCAGACCCAGGTGAGATCCGCCGCGCCATGGAGTACTACGCCGAGCGCGGCTGGACCGACGGGCTTCCGGTTGTTCCGGTGACCGAGTCGTACCTGGGCGAGTTCCTGGCCACCACCAGCCGTGACCCGGATGAGGTGCTGCTGGCACTGCCGCACCTGAACCGGCGCTGCACGGTGCGGCTCGCGGCCATCAACGCTGGCCTGGCCGGCTGCTGGCCGGAGTACTTCCCGGTCGTGGTGGCCGCCTGGGAGGCGTTCGCTGCCGAGGGTTACGTTTCCCGCGGGATCTGGCAGAGCACCACCGGGACAGCACCGTTCCTGGTTGTGAACGGTCCGGTGCGGCAGCGTATCGGCATGAACAGCAAAGGCAACGTCTTCGGGTCCGGTTTCCGGGCGAACGCGACGATCGGCCGGGCTGTCCGCCTGGGTGCCATCAATGCCCTCGGCCTGCGCCCGCATCAGCTCGACCAGGCCACCCAGGGCACCCCGGCGAAGTACACCATGTGCATCGCCGAGAACGAGGAGGAGAGCCCCTGGCCGGGCCTGCACGTGCAGTTCGGCCTCGAGCCATCCGACAGCGCGGTCACCGCGATGATCATCAGGTCGTCCGTGCACATCGAGGCCCGGCACACCACAGTGCCCGAGCAGCTTGCCCGCGACATCGCCGGCACGATCAGCCGGACCGGCGCGCTGGTGCACGAGACGATCAGCGCGATGGTGGTGCTCAGCCCCGAGCACGCGCGCCTGTTCGGGCAGGCCGGCTGGAGCAAGGACGACCTGAGCCAGTTCATCTGCGACTCGGCTGTGCTCCGCAGGACACAGCTCGCAGCAGTGGGCAAGGACGCCATCGCGCGCGAGACCCGCTGGCGGCTGCCGGCCGACCACCCGGACGCCATCCCGGACACCGCCACGGCAGAGGGACACCCGGACGAGGTCCGGGTGCTGAAGTCCGCCGCCGCCGTCCTTGTGGCCGTGGCCGGAGCCAACAACGCCGGGGTCTCGGCGGTCGTCGAGACCTTCGGGCCGCGTGGCGGCCGGCCAGCGGTGGTAAAGGTCGAAGAGCGGAGAAGCGCCGGCACAACCGAAGGAGATGGAGAATGAACGCGGGCAGCGCCAACCCGGACGACGCAGGAACCCGCGCCGGGTCTGCGGCCGCCAGCGACACTGGCGGCCCGGCGGCCCTGGACAGCGCGCTGCAGGAGTTCCGCGAGATGCTCGCCGCTGACGGCTATGAGCTCAGCTGGTCGGTGACCGGCGCGGACCAGGTGCAGATCCAGATCGTGGCCGGGGCCGACGCGTGCGCCGACTGCCTGGTCCCGCTGCCGGTCATCGAGGGGATCATGTCTGACGCGCTCGCGCCGACGCCGTACACGCTCGACCGCGTCCTTCTTCCGGCGAGCGAGTGACCCGCCCAGCGACCATCACCGAGCCGAGCCGGGCGACGCCGGTCTACGGCGAATTCGACGTGGTCGTGGTCGGCGGCGGGCCCGCCGGGATCATGGCCGCGACCGCGGCCGCGCGCAGCGGGCTCTCGGTGATCCTGCTCGAGCGCTACGGCTTCCTCGGTGGCGCGGGCACGGCTGGCGGGCTGAGCACGTTCTGCGGCCTGCACGCACGCGTGCACGGCGAGGACCGGCAGGTCATCCACGGCCTGGCCGACGAGCTTCTGGACCGGCTGACCAAGCTCGACGGGCTGTCCAAGCCGCACCTCACTATCAACGACGGGATCCTGGCGCAGGCGTTCGACATCTCCAGCTACAAGATCGCAGCCGACGAGCTGGTGACCGGGTCCGGTGCTCAGATCCTGTTCCACGCGCTGGCCGTCGGCGCGGTGATGGACACTGGCGACACGATAAACACTGGCGACACGATCGGCGCCGTGCTGATCGAGTCGAAGTCGGGCCGCGCCGCTATCCGCGGCCGGGTGTTCATCGACGCCACCGGTGACGGCGACGTCTCGGCCTGGGCAGGCGTGCCGTTCGAGAAGTCACCGGGCATCGACGGCATGATGTACCCGTCGCTGATGTTCCGGATCAATGGTGTGGACGTGCAGGCTGCCGGGGAAAAGCCGTGGCGGACGGTCGAGCGGCTGATGGACGCGGCCGAGAAAGCGGGCACGCACAGGTTCCCCCGGAAGAAGCCAATCGTCCGGCCGCAGCGCAACCCGCTGGAGTGGCGCGCCAACCTGACCCAGCTCAGCAATCCCGACGGTGGCGCGATCGACGGCACCGACGTCGACCAGCTGACCCATGGCGAGCTGCGAGGACGGCAGCAGGCCCTCGACGCGTTCATGTTTATCCGGGACAGCACGCCTGGCTTCGGCGACTCCTACATCGTGGACCTGGCCCCGCAGATCGGGATCCGGGAGACCCGTCGCATCATCGGCGTGTACCGGCTCACCGAGGACGACGTGCTCGGCTGTGCTGACTTCCCGGACACGATCGGCGTCAACGGCTGGCCGGTTGAGGCGCACGTGGCCGGCACCGTGGAATTCCGCTGGCAGCGCGGCGAGAACCCGCGCGGGTTCAACCAGCTTCCGTTCCGGATGATTCTCCCGGGCACCGTAACCAACCTGTACGTGATCGGGCGGTGCGCCTCGATGACGCATGGTGCCCAGTCAGCCGCCCGCGTGACCGGGCCCTGCTTCGCGATGGGCGAGGCAGCCGGCCGGGCAGCCGGCCTGGCCCTCTCCGCCGGAGTCGCCTGCGCCGGCATCGACGTCCCCGCCCTGCAGCAGCTCCTGGAGCGGAACGGCGCGAACCTCGGGAGAGAGGTATGAGCCAGGTCAGGCTAAGGAGCAATTTTGAGCCGGGGAGTACCCGGTGGGCAATGCGGCGGGCACAGTGGGCCGCGCTTGGGCTGACCGACGAGGACATGGAAAAGCCGAAGATCGCGATCGTGAACAGCTCGTCCGGGCTGGCGAGCTGTTTCAGCCACCTCGACGGCATCGTCGGGCCGCTGAAGCAGGCGATCACGGACGCTGGCGGTATCGCGTTCGAGGTCCGGACCGCCGCCCCCAGCGACGCGATCACCAGCGCCGGCGCTGCCGGGCAGTACATTCTGCCCAGCCGGGACCTGATCGCCAGTGACATCGAGGTCGCGGTCGAGGGCGCGCTGCTCGACGGCATGGTGTGCCTGGCCTCCTGCGACAAGACCACGCCCGGCCAGCTCATGGCCGCTGGCCGGCTGAACATCCCGACGATCGTCGTGGCCTGCGGCTACCAGGCGTCCGGCATCTACCGGGGTGAGTCCGTCGACTTCGAGGACATCTTCCGCTTCGCCGGGCACGTCGCCACCGGGGCCATGACCATCGGCGAGCTCGCCGAGATGAGCGCGTGCGCGGTTACCGGACCTGGCGTCTGCGCAGGCATGGGCACAGCCAACTCCATGCACATCGCTGCTGAGGCGCTCGGCATGGCGCTGCCTGGCAGCACGCCGGTGCTCGCTGGCAGCCCCAGGATGTGGCAGACGGTTACCGAGGCCGGGCGCCGGATCGTTGCCCTGGTCGCCGAGGATGTCAGGCCGCGCGACATTCTCACGCCGGGAGCGTTCCGTAACGCTGTCATGGCGATCCTTGCCGTCAGCGGCTCGGTGAACTGCCTCAAGCACCTCCAGGCGGTGGCTGTCGAGGCAGGCTGCGGCGCCGATGTGTACGCGATGTTCGAGCAACTCGCACCGCAAGTGCCGCTGCTGGCGGCGGTCAAGCCGAACGGCGACCAGACCATCGACCATTTCGAGGCGGCCGGCGGTGCGCTCGGACTGCTGCGCCAGCTGCGCCCAATGCTGGACACCGGCCAGCTCACCGTTGGCGGAGTCACCATCGGCGAGGCTGCAGACGCGGTGGCCGCGGTCGGCGAGGACGTGATCGTCCCGCTGGATGCCCCGCTCGCCCGCCACCCCGGCATCGTGGTGCTGCGCGGGTCGCTGGCCCCTGACGGGGCGGTGGCCAAGCGTACGGTCGCTGGCGACGGGGAACTCCGGGTCACCGGGCCGGCGAAGGTGTACAGATCCAGGGACGAGGGGGTATCCGCGATCAGCCGCGGCGAGGTGCGGTCCGGTGACGTGCTCGTGCTCACCGGGCTGGGCCTGCGCGGCGCTCCCGGCATGGGCTTCACCTCAGCGTTCGTGTTCGCGCTGGACGGCGCCGGCCTGTCCGGCAAAGTCGCCATGATCACGGACGGCCAGATGTCCGGCCTGGTCAACAAAGGCATCTCGGTGGCCGAGGTGAGCCCGGAAGGCGCGGTCGGCGGTCCGATCGGCCTGGTGAAGGACGGTGACATCATCAGCGTCGACATCGAGGCCCGCACGATCGAACTCGACGTGCCCGCCGACGAGCTCGCCCGGCGCCGCGACCGGCTGAGCCCGCTGCAGTCCCCGGCCGGCTGCGGCTGGCTGTCGGTCTACGCCCGCTCGGTCAGCCCCCTCCGCCGGGGCGCCACCCTTGGCGGCTAACCGCACGGGCTGCACACAGCGATCGCGGGCCGGTAACGTATGTCATGCGCGACCCGGAAGGCATGAATTCTGCCTGCACTGATGGTCTGTCGACGGGTTCGTATCCAGCGGCCCAGCGAACCCGCTCGCCGGACGCTGCCCAGATTGAAGCCCAGTGTGGACGGCTGGCCATGGGGGACCAGTGGCCAGCGTGACCAGGTGACGCGACGGAGGCTCAGCCGGCATGACCGAGATCGGGGACGTTCCCGCGGGCGTGGATCCCACCAGGCCGACCACAGCACGGATTTATGACTACTTCCTTGGTGGCACCAACAACTATCCGGTCGACCGGGAGGTCGCAGAGCGGCTGAAGGCGGCCACGCCGAATGCGGTCGACGCCATGCACAGCAACCGGGGGTTCCACGGCCGCGCAGCGGTCTGGATGGCCCGCCACGGGATCGGCCAGTTCATCGACCTGGGGTCGGGACTGCCGACGCAGAACAACACGCATGAGTCGGTCCGCAGGGTAACCCCGGATGCCCGGGTGATTTACGTCGACATTGACCCGATGGTGGCCGCGCACGCGAGCAGCCTGCTGGCGGGCGACGGCAGCACCGCGCTGATCATGGCGGACATCCGGGAGCCGGAGGCGGTGCTCGGTCACCCCGATACGCGGCGGCTGATCGACTTCCGCAAGCCTGTGGGGCTGCTCGCCACCGACCTCCTGCACTTCTTCCCGGACAGCGCTGACCCGTGGGGCCTGGTAGCCCGGTACATGGCGGCGCTGCCCGAAGGCAGCTACCTGGCCCTGACACACTTCACGCACGACAAAATGCCGCCACGCCCGCACGCCGAAATTATGGACACGCTGGAGAAAGCCCACGTGGAGCTGTACCTCCGTCCAAGGCCAGAGGTGGAGCGGTTCTTTGCCGGGCTGGAACTCCAGCCGCCGTATGAAGGAGCAGAGGCCGGTGTCACCTACGCCGGCCTATGGGGTGCCGAGGATCCCGAGGCGGCCGACACCGAAGGGTCGCGCAGCGTCTACTGCGGTGTGGCGAGGCGGCCGGAGGGCTTCACGGCCCGCTCGCCGGACGCTGCCCAGGTACACGACGAAGGCTGAGCCGGGCATGACCGAGATCGGGGACGTTCCCCCGGGCGTGGACCCCACCAGGCCGACCACCGCACGGCTGTACGACTATTTCCTCGGCGGCACGAATAACTTCCCAGTGGACCGCGAGGTAGGAGAGCAGCTCAAGGCTGAGGTCCCGTACGCGGTCGATGCCGTCCTGGCTAACCGCGGCTTTCACGGCCGGGCGGCGGTGTGGATGGCGCGCCAAGGGGTCCGGCAGTTCATTGACCTGGGCTCGGGGCTGCCAACGCAGAACAACACGCACGAGACGGTTCACAGGCTGGCCCCTGATGCCCGTGTGGCTTACGTGGACATCGACCCGATGGTGGCCGCGCACTCGGACAGGCTGCTGGCCGACGACGGAACGACCGTCATGATCACGGCCGATCTGCGGGAGCCGGACGCGGTCCTTGGGCACCCGGACCTGCGGCGGCTGATCGACTTCGCCGAGCCTGTCGGAGTGCTTTCCACCGACGTGCTGCATTTCATTGACGATGACGCGGACCCGTGGGGCCTGATGCGGCGCTACATGGCCGGCACGGTTCCGGGCAGTTACGTGGCCATCTCCCACGCCGTTGGCGACGTGCTTCCGGCACGCGAGGTCCAGCAGCAGTTCGATGACGTCAAGGAAACACTGGCGAAAGCCGATGTGCCGTTTTTCGGCCGCCCCAGGGCCGAGGTCGAGCGTTTCTTCGACGGGCTGGAACTGGTGCCGCCGTATGACGGCGCGGAGCCTTCCATCAGCTATGCGGGCCTGTGGGGCGCCGAGGACCCCGACGTAGCTGAAAGCGAAGGGTCACACGCGTTTTACTGCGGCGTTGCGCTGCGGCCGGAGGGGTTTACCACCTGAGGCCGCGGACAGCCGCCTACGGGTTCATGTCCATGCGGTAGCCCAGATCTGTCATGAGCTTGCTAACCCGGGGCAGCAGCGCCGGAGGGATTTGGTCAGTCGGCATGGGCGGTCTGCCGGCCTGGGGCCCGCCTGCGGGCCCGAGGTCCTGACGCTGCGCTGAGCCGGGCTGCGCCGCAGGCTCTGAGCTGCCGGACAGAAAGGCCAGGATGCCGTCAGCTGCCCGGTGAGGCTCCGCGATCAGGTCCTCGTACCGGACCCTGCGGCAGACAGCCGGGTGGGACTCCTCGAACGCGATCAGCTGCTCAGTATGTGCGGCCCAGAACGCCGCGAGCGCCGCTACCGAACTGCCCGGGTAGGCCGCGGTGAACGGCGCGAATCCGGGTCCGGCCAGTCCCCACTCGCTCGCGTGCAACGCGTCGTAGATGACGTCGGGGCAGGCGCGGTGCAGGCACAGGACCCGCGTCCCAGGAAACAGGCGCACGAACGTGCCGGCCGCGCTGGGCTGAGCGCGGGCTACCTCACACCAGCGCCGCTTCCCCTCCCGGGCCAGGATGACGGTGACCAGGCTGCTCACCATGGCCCGGATGGAGGCGGCCGCCAATGGCGACGGCTGCTGGCTGGCCCGGGCTTCCGCCTGGCGCCAGGTGGCCGCCGCCTGATCCACCAGCGGAAGCACGCCCGTGCCCGACGTACAGGCCAGGTCGGGGATCGCTGACAGCAGGGATTGCAGTGTGTCTGAGCCCGATCCCGCATAGGTCAGAACGATGACCGGGCTGGTCGCGGTGGCCGCAGAGCGGGTGGGGGTCGCGCCGCCATCGTTGTCCGGCAGCGGCTGGGCGGGCAGCGGTCCGGCCGCGGTCACGAAGAAGCCGTCGCAGCGCCGGCCGGAACCGGAAGTTCTCCGCCTTCCTGCCAGGATGTCAGCCCGAGCAGCTCGGCGAGCATGGCCAGCCGAGCCTGCAGAGCCAGCGGTCCGGCGTCGCCTGTGTCGCAGTAACGAAGCTCGCAGCGCCGCAGCGCCGCAGCGAGGTTCAGCTCGCCGCGCAGCACCGCGCGCCAGGCCGGTGGTGAGCCGAGGATGTTCCAGTCGGCGTCGTCGTCCTCGCTGCCGGGCGACAGGGTCTTGCGACCCAGGTCGGCCAGCCACTGTAGCTCGCGGCCGCCGCCAGCCGCCGACAGCGGGCGCGACACAGCCAGGAACGTGTCCTGGGCGCAGCCCGGCCAGCGGGCCGCGAACGAGCCGTCCATCCCGGCTACGGCCGGCCTCCAGCCGGTCGCGCAGCAGCCGCGCACCTTCGGGCATGTCGCTCTCGTCCGCGGGGGAGGACGGACCGCTGGCCAGCGTGTCGTTCCCGTCTGCCGCGGCCAGGATCGGCCCGTCGAGCCCATCCTCGCCGGGCACCCGCGGATCGGCCGGCATCCCGGCCGTGCCCCAGCTCTCGTCCACCTGCACATAGCCGAGCTTGCCGAGCAGCTCGTTGATCGAGTTCATGACCGGCGCCGGGATCAGGCCGGACGGGACGGACTGCCCGCCGCCGACCGAGTCGCTGGTGATCCTCGAGGTGTTCCAGATCTTGTAGTCGGCCGGGCCGAACCGCTCCCGCTGGGGGCTGAAGCACCGCTCGGCGATGCCCGGTACCTGCGGCACGCCGAGAAACGCAAATAGCCGGCCGGCCGTTTCCTCGGGTGCCTCAACCAGGTCCTCGTAACGGATCCGGATGCAGTTGCCCGGGTGCTGCTCTTCGACCGCCGCGATCGCGGTGGCGTTGTCGAGCCAGTACCGGGCCAGCGCGAGGACCGCATTGCCGGGCGAGCCGGCCGAGTACGCGTCGAACCCGTAGCCGTTCAGGCCCCACGGGCACGCGTCGAGCCCGGACTTGATTACGTCCATGGGATGCCGGAACAGGCACACGAACTTCGCGTCCGGCCAGGCGCGCAGCAGCAAGCCGGCGTACCGGGCCGTGCCGAGGCTCTTGTCACAGAACCGGGCTTTGCCCCGCCGCTGCACATAAGGCGCGGTGATCATGTCCACTGTCTGCCGGATCCCGGCGACAGCAGCCGGGGGAACCTCAGGGGGCAGGTCACCGCGGTTGGCCGCCAGCGGCGCTCCCTCGATCAGCGAGCACACGACGGCCAGCTGCGCGCACAGCGCTGGGATGTTGGTCTCCGGAGGGCAGGCCAGGCTCGGGTGCGCATCCAGCAGGAACCGCAGCAGCGTGGATCCGGTCCGCGCCATGCACAGTACGAACACGGGGTCCGCCGGACCTGCCGTCCGGAGATCGGGCTGGCTCTCGGCCACAGATTCAGGAACCGGACGTACTAGACATATACGACTGATGTGTTTGTGTTTGGATTGTCTATCTTTATATATGGATAGGACGCATACTCCAGGTTATGGGCCGGGCCATAGTTGACGTCGATTGTCTTCTTGAACCAGTAGTTTGTGAAGTCCCAGCAGCTGCCGTTCCCTACGTTGCGGATGCCCGTAGCGATAAGGCTGCTGTGCTGGTTGTCTCCGAAGATCGAAACGGACCAGTGGTGCGGCAGCCCGCACACTTCGACATGCTGGCCGTCGGTTCCGGCCAGCGCGGGTTCCACGCCGGCCGCAATGCCCCCCGCAGCTGCGAGGCCAGTCATGCCGGTAAGCACGGTAGCCACGCGCATGGCTTTCCGCGCGGTCCGTCCGGTTGTTAAGCCCATAGGAATCTCCTTCCGTTGAGGCGACCGCCTCCCACCGGCGAACACTACTCGCGCAAGACGGTCAGGTCCGGCCAACCGGCCGGTAACGCGTTTCGCCGCCGATTGTGTGCCATTCCGTCTGGTTCAGATCTCGCCGCGAGCTAATGAACGCCGCTCGTGTGCCGTGATTGTCCGCGGCCTACCTGGGGCAAATGCTTCGCTTTACGCTGGCGGCCCGGCGCCGAGGTAGCGCAGCACGGCGAGGACCCGGCGGTTGCCCGTGTCGCCGGGGTACAGCTTGAGCTTGGCGAAGATCGAGTTGATGTGCTTGCTGACGGCACTGTCGGTGATCACGAGGGCCGCTCCGATCTCAGTGTTGGAGCGGCCCTCGGCCATGAGCGCGAGCACGTCGCGTTCCCGCTGGGTCAGTGCGTTCAGCGGGTCCGTGCCCCTGCGGGCCAGAAGCTGGGCGACCACCTCCGGGTCCAGTGCGGTCCCGCCCGCTGCTACCCGGCGCAGCGCGTCCACGAATTCGGCGACGTCTGCTACCCGGTCCTTGAGCAGGTAGCCCACGCTGCTGGTGTTAGCGGACAGCAGGTCGGCTGCGTACCGCTCCTCTACGTACTGTGACAGTACCAAGATCGCGATATCCGGCCACTGGCCGCGGATCACGAGCGCGGCGCGGATGCCTTCGTCGGTGTGGGTCGGCGGCATCCGGACGTCAGCGATCACGACATCGGGCATTTCCCGTTCGACGGCAGCCAGCAGCGCGCTCGCATCACCGGCGGTGGCCGCCACCTCGAAGCCGGCGCTTTCCAGCAGCTTGGTGAGGCCCGCCAGCAGAAGCACCGAGTCCTCGCCGATCACCACCCGGAGCCGGCCGGGCGCGGCTGGCTCCGCCTCGCCTGTCACGGACTCCACGCTAAGGCCACCGCGCTGGGCCGGCCTCGCAAGACGGCGAAGCCAGCCCAGCGCCAGATTCATCCCGCACCGGCATCACTCGGTGCGCAGCGCGGTCGCGGGGCGCGCGCGGGCAGCCCAGGCCGCCGGGAGCAGGGCGCCCACGACCGCGATCGCGAGCGCGGCCAGGGACAGGACCGCCAGCCGGGATGGCGGGAAGACCTGTGTGAAGCTGGCCGGCACCCCGGTGTGCGCAGTCCCGGCCATGGCGTGCACGGTGGCCGTGTTCAGCGCGACCGCGGCGGGCGCCGCTATTGCCGCGGCCACGATGGCGGGGGCGAGGATCCAGCACGTCACCATCGTGAGTACCTGACCCGGCCGCATCCCGAGCGCCTTGAAGATCCCCAGATCGTGCACCCGGTCCCGTGTGGTCATGAGCACGGTGTTGAGCACGCCGAGCCCGGCGGCGACCGCGACCATGATCGCCAGCAGAGCCACCAGGTCGCTGGCGATCGTGTAGAAGTGATCGCCGCTGCGGAGAGACGTGGCCGCCCACGGGCTTTGCGGGCCGAGTGCGGCGTTGACCGCCTGAACGTAACTGGCGGCGCTCGCGCCGGGGCGCAGCCCGACGTCGTACGTGACCAGGTCGAAGGGGATGGCGACGCCGGGCAGGGTCCGCGCGCTGCCATACAGCCTGGGCTCGCTGCTCGGCTGGAACACCTCCCCGGCGATCCGTACCGTGACCTGGGCGGTGCCGGTGTTCACGGTGGCGGTGTCGCCGACGGCCAGGCCGCTCTGGGTCAGGAACGCGGTGTTGACATCCACTTGGCCCGGCGCGTCATACCAGTGCCCGGCGATGAGGCCGTACCCGGTCCAGGACGAGTCGCCGCCGAACGCCCAGGCGCTGACGTTGTCGGCCACGCCGGTAACTTTGACGTCGTTCTGGTAGACCGCCACATCGTGACGTG
Source organism: uncultured Actinomycetota bacterium (assembly GCA_963815375.1). GTDB lineage: Bacteria > Actinomycetota > Actinomycetes > Streptosporangiales > Streptosporangiaceae > JASHPR01. The sequence continues at coordinate 2,871,176 of CAWFGX010000001.1, forward strand.
TCCCGGGCTGGGCCCTCATCGCGGCGGTCACCGCGGTGTCCTGCGCCGTATCGGGTATCTGCTCGGGACCGGCGCCTGGGCCGACAACCTGGATCTGCACCGGGACCGTGGCCGACAGAGACTGGCTGGCCGCGGCCCGGCTCAGCGAGGAGCTCAGCCCGACTGCGAAGATCACTGCGGTGGCCCCGAACGCGACCGCGGCCAGCGTCACTGTGGTCCGGGCCGGCCGGGCAAACGGCGCGGCCAGCCCCATGCCCACCGGGCGCGGCAGGGCGAGCCGCGCGGCCAGCCGGTGCGCGCCGTAGCCACGGCCGGACCGCGGGGCGCGTCCGGAGGCGATCGCCTCAGCGGCGGGCAGCCGGCCCGCGCGCAGCGCTGGCCCCAGCGCGGCCAGCGCGGTCAGCACCAGCATGCCGAGAGGTGCGGCCGCCGACGCCCACCACGGCACCTGCTGGCTTCCAACCCCGTAAGCGCCCGACGAATCGTTCAGCACCGGGGCGGCCAGCAGGTTGCCCACGACCACCCCGGCCACACACCCGGCCAGCGCGGGCAGGCCGACCCGGCTCAGGTACGTCACGACGACCTGCGCTGGGGACAGCCCGATGCTCTTCAGCACACCGATGCGGTGATAATGCGCGATCACGGCGCCGCTGACCACGTTTCCGACGATCAGCACGGCCATGACCAAGCCGATCAGCGCGAATGCCACCACGAACGGTTCCATGATCGCGCCGTTGCTGTCCGACTGCTGCTGTGCTGCGAGCCAGGGGCCCGCGCCGGTCACGGCGCCCCGTGGCAGCGCCCGGCTGACCTGCCGCACGTCGGCCCGGATCTGGGCGTAGTTCCCGGCGCTGCGGAAGGAGTACAGCATCTGCTTAGCCGGGGCGGTGGTGGCCGTCTGCAGCCTGGTGATCTCGGCGGGCGTCACCCAGCCGTCGGCGGTGTTGGTGACCGAGTTGGCAAAGCCAACGACGGTGAGCGCGGGGCTGCCCGGCACCCCGGTCACGGTGATCGTGGATCCGGTTTGCAAGCCGGATCCGTTAGGGGTTCCGGCCAGGACGATCTGGCCGGGCCCGTCCAGCCAGTGGCCCGCGCTCAGTACCAGGTCGTCGAGCGGGCCGCCAGGGGACGCCCGGCCGGCCAGCGTGAGCTGCCCGAGGTGCTGCTCACCCTGCATCGCCTGCACGGTGGCCTCACCGAAGGGCCCGGACGCGGCTGTTACCCCGGGCAGGGTGCGGGTCGCAGCCAGCTGCTGCATGCTGGCCCGCGCCGGGTTGACGGTCAGCGCTAGGTCCGCGCCGTGCTGGGCGGCGAACGCGTGATTGAACGGCCCGTTGGTCGCCGCGAGAAGGGCGAACCCGAGCGTCGCCGAGGCGGTTGCGACCAGCAGCACCATGCCGATCACGATCGCCTGCACCTTATGCCGCAGCATTCCGCCCATGGCGGTCCTGACGGCACCAGCCCAGCTCATGCCGGCACCTCAGCGGCAGCAACCCGCCCGTCCACGAGGTGCACCGTGCGGGCCGCGTAGTGCTCGGCCAGTGCCGGGTCGTGAGTCACCAGCACCAGCGTCTGCCCGCCCTGGTTAAGCTCGCGCAGCAGCCGCCCGATCTCCTGCCCGGTGGCGGTGTCGACGGCCCCGGTCGGCTCGTCGGCCAGCAGCAGTTCCGGGGAATTCACCAGGGCCCGGGTGATCGCCACCCGCTGCCGCTGTCCGCCCGACAACCGGGCCGGGTAGGCATTGCGGTGCTCGGCCATGCCCATACGCTCCAGCAGTTCGCGGGCCCGCACGCGGGCCTGCCTCCGGGACGCCCCGGCGAGCTGGGCGGGCAGCAGCACGTTGTCCTCGACGGTGAGATCGTCCAGCAGGTTGAAGAACTGGAAGATGATCCCGACATGCCGAGCACGGAAGCGGGCCAGTGCCCCCTCGCTCAGGCTGCTGATCCGCCGCCCGGCAACCGTCACCGTGCCCGCTGTGGGCTTGTCGAGCCCGGCGATCAGGTTGAGCAGCGTTGACTTGCCGCTGCCCGACGGCCCCATCACGGATACCACCTCGCCGGCCGCCACGGTCATGCTCACGTCGGCCAGCGCGGGCCCGGCACCGGCCTGGTATGTCTTGGTCACTCCGTCGAGCCGGATCACGTCGTCACCAGCGGCGCGCACATTGTGCTGTGTCATCGGTCCTCTCCGCATGAAAGTGGTCGGCCGGGCCCTGGCCCGCTGCGGGTAACAGGACTCCCGGCCGCGCTGGTATCTTGCCGCTTCCCGGCGACCGCGCGCACTGGACCGTACTTCCGGATCCGGGGTGGACCTAGCACCACCCCGTGACCTGAACCTTGCTGCATAGGCGCGCCCTGGCCGGAGCGCTTACCGTGTAACCCGTGGTCACCTTGGCCCAGCCCGGCGACGCCGGCGTCCGGCGTTACCGCCGCGTTCCGTGGTCGCCGCGCGCCTGGTCCCAGGCTGTATACGTGATCGGGGCCATTCCGGCGCAGCTTGCGGCCGTGCTCATCCCGGCCATCCTGGTCGACTGGTTCACTGGCCTCCGCTACCTGGTAGCGCAGCACGGCTACAGCGCTCTCCTTTGGGGGATATGGGGATGGCAGTACCTGCCAGCGTGGCTGGTGACCCTGGTGGGCCTGGTCCTCGCGGTGCCGGTGCTCACTCGGATTCACCGGCACCGGCTGCGGGTCACGGCCGGAGTAGAGATACCGCGGCAGCCGACCGTACCGACGAGCCTGCCGGGCATCGCCGCCGCTTTCCGGTCCCGGGCCACCTGGCGGCAGCTCGGCTACCACGTTCTGGCCGGCCCGGCGCTGGCCGTGGCCGGGGCCGCAGTGCTGGGGGTGTGGCTGGCCGGTGTTCTGTACACGCTGGTTTACGGCTACGCGTGGGCTCTGCCAAGCTCGGGCCTGCTCTGGCGCGGCCAGTTTCCGGCGTTGTCCAGCAGCCTCGCGTCCTGGCTGCTCGGCGTCCCGGCGGACGTTTACCTGACCGCGGCCGGGATTGCGCTGCTCATCGCCGCGCCCTGGCTCACCGGGGCGGTCGCGGCGCTCGATGCCAGGGCAGCGCGGGCGCTGCTCGGCCCGAGCCGCACTGAGGAGCTGGAGCACGAGGTGGAACACCTGGCGCAGACGCGCGCCGGGGCGGTGGACGCAGCCGACGCCGAGCGGCGCCGCCTGGAGCGGGACCTGCACGACGGCACCCAGCAGCGGCTGGTGGCCCTGGCCATGAACCTGGGTATGGCCCGCATCGAGGCAACGACAGCGGAGCAGGCGCAGCAGGCCATCGCGGATGCTCACGAGGAGGCCAAGGCCGCCCTCATCGAGCTGCGGAACCTGATCCGCGGGCTGCATCCGGTTGTGCTCGAGGACAGGGGCCTGGACGCGGCGCTGTCCGGGGTGGTGGCACGGATGCGCGTCCCGGTCCGGCTTAACGTGGACCTGTCGCGCCGCCCGCCGCCCGTGATCGAGGCAGTGGCCTACTTCGTCGTGTCAGAGGCTCTGGCGAACGTGGCCAAGCACGCCCAGGCGAGCCAGGTGGAGGTGTTCGTGCAGCTCGCTGGCGATCGGCTGCATGTCATTGTCAGTGACGACGGCGTGGGCGGCGCCGACCCCGTCCGCGGCACCGGCCTGGCCGGGCTGGCCAAGCGGGCCTCGTCGGTCGACGGGATCTTTGAGATCACCAGCCCGGCCGGCGGCCCGACCCTGCTCGCCGTGGACCTGCCATGCAGCCGGTAGTTACGAACGGCAGGCGGATCTGGGGCCTGGCTGGCCTGGCCGTCGCCGCGTCGCTCGCGATCCCAGGCGGCTGGCTCATCACCACGGCCGGTGATAACAGTGGCCCCCCGGCGTTTCGCACCATAGCCCGGGTGGTCACCGTGCCGCAGCGGGTTACCACCGTGAACGTGGAGACTAATGGCGCACCGCTGCAGGTCACGGCCGGGCCCGTGCACCGCGTCCGCGTCCGCGTCACCGAGGCGATCACCTACAACCCCCAGGACGCGGCGCCGCCTGCCGTAGCGACGTCCGTGTCTGGTGGCATCCTCACGCTGGACGAGCCGGCGTGCGACTGCGCTGTCGGCTTCACCGTCACCATCCCGCCAGGCGTCGGTGTGGCCGCTGACACTCAGGGCGGCTCGCTCACCGTCTCCGGGGCCGGCGCCGCGAACCTGGACTCCAGTGGCGGGCCGGTGCACGCCACGGGAATCAGCGGGCGCCTGATCGTCGCCACCGCTGGAGGCTCTCTGGTGGTCAACGGCCTGACCGGGCCGCTGGTCGCCGATACCGGCGGCGGGCCGCTGCTGGCACAGGGCATCGGCTCGGCAACCGCCACTGTCATCACCGGCGGCGGCGAGGCGCGGATCGCGTTCACGGCGCCGCCGGACGGCCTGTTCGTCAGCACCGACGGCGGTCCCGCCGCGCTGACCGTGCCCGGTGGCCCGTACGCGCTGACCGCCAGCAGCTACGGCGGCCCCGAGGCCGTCCGGATCGCCACCGATCCAGCCGCTGGCCGCTCGATCACTGTCACCACCGGCGGCGGTTCCCTGAACATTGAGCCACCTAATGACCGCGCGGCCCCGACCGGCCCCTGATCTATCGGGCAGCAGGTGGGCGGGGTTATGTACCGAGGTAGTCCAGGGCCTGGCTGAGGTACTGCTCGAACGGCTGCGCGGCGTCGAGCGTCGCATGTCCGCCGGGCGGGCCGAGCGTCTGCCACTGGTGCGTCCCAGTGCGCGTGGCACCGGTGAAATCCGCGCCGCCCGCGTCCGCGGGCGGCTGATCGAGGCCAGGCATCTGGCTGCGCCGCGGCGTGCGCCCTGCCATCCGCCGGCCGAGCTCGCCAAGATCGTCACAGGCCAGCTCGATAAACCGGTAGCGGCACCCGTGCTCCTGCGCGATCCGTTCGCCGTTCCCCGGGATATAGGCGTAGTGCGAGGGGCTGTCCAGGATGACACTGTGGCCCTGGCCCAGCAGGTCGTCGGCAAGCGCCAGCAATACCTGGTAGGCGGCTGGCCCGGCCAGCTTCCACTCAACCGCGGCATCCAGCAGCGTGGACTTCACGATGTCCGAGTTGATGATCACAGCAGGCAGCTTCTGGGCGATCGCGGCTGCAAGCCGGCTCTTGCCTGATGCGGGCGGTCCGGCCATCTGAAGGAGAAACTGCCCCGCATCGGTGTTTTTCATAGAGGCAAGGTACCGACCCGCGGGTTGCCTCGCTGAAAGGAAGCGCCGCGCTTACAGACCGTTAGTGCCAGGCGGGGCCCTCGGTGAGCGGGTGGGCGCGGAGGAAGTCCTCGTCGAGCTCGACGCCGAGGCCCGGGCCTTCCAATGGGAGCACGGTTCCGTCAGCAGTGAGCTCGTAGGACGCCGAGCACAGGTCGGTGCGCAGCGGGTTGTCGGGTGAGCCGTCGCCCTCGAAGTACCAGGCGCTGTCGGCGCTGGCCAGGTAGTGCACGCTGGCGGCCATGTTGAGGCCGGTGTGGCAGCCGTGGGTGCAGACCGGCAGGCCAGCGGCGGACGCCAGGGCCGCGATGCGAACCGCCTCGGTGACACCACCGCACCGGGACAGGTCCGGCTGCAGCACCGACACCCAGCCGTCGTCGACCACGCGCTGGAAGTCGTAGCGGGTGTAGCAGTTCTCGCCCGCGGCGAGCGGGATCGTCGCTATCGCGGCCGCCTCGCGCCACTGGCGCACCTGGTACGGGGGGAACGGCTCTTCCAGCCAGCCGACGCCGGACTGAGTCAGGGCCGGCATCGCGGCCCGGACGTCAGCGACTGAGTAGCGGCAGTTGGCGTCGGCAAGCAATGCGATGCCGTCGCCGACTGCTGCGCGCATCGCAGCCGCCCGCTCCAGGTCACGCGTGAGCGTGTCGCCGAGCCGCAGCTTCAGCGCCTGATAGCCCTGCGCCACGCACGCGCGTGCCTCGTCGGCCAGGGCCGCCGGGTCGGCGTAGCCGAGCGCGAAGCCGCCCGCATACGCCGGTACCGGCCGCGCCGAGCCGCCGAGCAGGCGGTACAGCGGCAGGCCGGCTGCTTTCCCCTGGATGTCCCACAACGCCATGTCGATGCCGCTCATCGCGCACACGCAGGCCGCGCAGGTGCCGTGGTTGGCCAGCACCCGGCTCTCGAAGGTTTCCCAGATCGCCACGGTCTCGCCAGCGTTCATGCCGCTGAACAGGTCACGCAGCGTGGTGGCGACGGTTTGCGCGATGGCCAGGGGCGCGCGCCCGTTGTAGCACTCCCCGAACCCAGCCAGCCCGCCCTCGGTCGTGATCTTGACGACGACCGTGTCGCGTTTGACGACACGGCCCAGACCCTGAGTGACGCCCTCGCGCAGCGGGACTGAGCACGGCAGCGCCTCGATGCCTGTGATCGCGAGGTCGTTCATGTGTGCAGGATGACGCCGCGGATGATCGTGCCGTTCTCCAGGTCCTGATAGCCCTTGTTGATGTCGTCGAGCCGGTAGGTCTGGGTGATCAGCTCGCGAAGCTTCAGCTGCCCGGCCTGGTACAGGCGCAGCAGTCGCGGGATGTCGTACACGGGGTTGCACATGCCGAATACGTGCCCCTGGATCCGGCGCTGGTAGCCGACGACGCCGCCGTTAGCCGACAGCCGGATGTTCTCCTCGCCGCTGCGGCCCACCGATGTCACCGTGACCTGGCAGCCCTTGCCGACGATCTCCGCGGCCTGGGCGACGACCTCGGCGCTGAGCACGCCCACGGTCACGATCGCATGGTCGGCGAGCTGGCCGCGGGTCATCTCAGTGACCGCCTGCTGCGCCTCGGCCGCCGTGGCGAACGTGTGACTGGCGCCGAACACGACTGCCATTTCCCGCTTGAACGCCAGCGGATCGACAACTATGACGTTCTGAGCGCCGGCGTAACGGGCGCCCTGAATGGCGTTGCTGCCCACGCCCCCGGCGCCGAAGATCACGACCGTGTCACCCGCGGCCACCCCGGCGGCGTAGACCGCTGTGCCCCAGCCGGTCGGGACACCGCAGCCAGCCAGTGCTGCCACCTCGAACGGGATGTCGTCCTCGATGCGGATACATGACGCCTGCGACACCACCGCCCGCTGCGAGAACGTGCCCAGCATGCAGAACCCGCCCAGGTCAGCGCCGTCGTCGTCATGGAAACGGAACCCGCCCTCGGGCAGCATCCCGGTCATCATCTCCGCGCCCTGGTCGCAGAGATTCTGCCGCCCAGTCGAGCAGTACCGGCAGGTGCCGCACGCTGGGATGAACGAGCAGACCACGTGGTCGCCCTCGGCGACCCTGGTCACACCGGGCCCGGTGGCCTCGACCACCCCCGCGCCTTCGTGGCCGCCGACAATTGGCAGCCGCGGCACGCTGTCCCCTGTCCGCAGGTGCTCGTCGGAATGACACATGCCGGAAGCGGCGAACCTGATCAGCACCTCGCCCGGGCGTGGATCGTCAAGTTTCAGAGATGTCAGTTCCCAGGGCTTGCCGGGCTGGCGAATTACTGCTGCCCTGGTCCTCATAGGGACCTGCCGGCTGCCTCAGCCACGGGCTCACGCTAACGACGGGCCACAAATATTGTCAACATAATCGCACGCAATCTAGCATGACACTATTCCGGGCCAGCAGAAAGCGAGCCAGCATGAGCAATGGCGACGAGCACTCCGGGGCGAATGCGGTAACGCTGGAGCGCGGGCGCCCGGCCAGCCAGGTGCAGCTGTCGCGCCGGGCCGACTGGATCCGGCTTCGCACCGTGGACCTGATCGCGCAGGCCGGGCTCGGCCATTATTCGAGTACGTTCTCCTGCGCGGAGATCTTCGCGACCCTCTACTACCACACGCTGCGGCTGCGCCCGGGTGAGCCTGACTGGCCGGACCGGGACCGGTTCCTGCTCGGCAAGGGGCACGTGGCCACCGGACTGTGGCCGGTGCTGGCCGATCTCGGTTATTACCCGCAGGACTGGCTGAAGCAGTTCGGGTCGGTTGGCTCACCGCTGAACGACCATCCCAACATGCGGCTCGCCCCGGGGATCGACTTCTCTTCGGGCGCGCTGGGTCACAACCTTTCGGTGGCGACGGGGATCGCGCTGGCTGGCCGCCTGTCCGGCCGTGACTACCGGACGTTCGTGCTCACGGGCGACGGGGAGCTGCAGGAAGGGCAGGTCTGGGAGGCCGCGATGGCGGCCAGCCACTACAAGCTCGGGAACCTGGTCGCGATCGTTGACGCCAACGGCTTCTCCGGCTCCGGCCCGACATCGGACGCGATGAACATCGAGCCGCTGGCGGCGCGGTTCTCCGCTTTCGGCTGGCTGACCAGTGAGATCGACGGCCACGACATCGGCGCACTGACAGCCGCGTTCGACAGCCTGCCGGACCCCGGAGATGAGCAGCCGGTCTGCGTCATCGCCCGCACGCGCAAGGGCCACGGCGCGGCCGTTCTTGAGCAGGCCCCCCAGGCCTGGCACCTCGGCCTGCTACCCGACCCGCTCCGGGAAGAAGTCGCCGCCGAGATCGAGGCGAGGCTCACATGACGCAGCCGCAGGAAAAGGAAATGCTCGACGTCTTCTCCAAGACTGAGGAGAAGAACGAGGTCAGCGCCAACCCGTCTGGGCAGGCTGTAGCCGAGCTGGGCGATAACGATCCCCGTGTGCTCACGTTGTCGGCTGACCTGGCCAACACGCTGGCTGAGTTCCGCGAGCGGCACCCGGGCCGGTACATCGAGCTGGGCATCGCCGAGACGAACTCGGTGTCGCTGGCCGCGGGCCTGGCCACCTGCGGCTACGTGCCCTACATCTTCTCGATGGCCCCGTTCGGGGTGATCAAGTGCGCCGAGCAGCTGCGTACCGACATCGCCTACAACCACCTGCCGGTCCGGCTGGTCGGACGGCTGTCCGGGCTGGCGATGGGCTTCTTCGGCACGAGCCATCACGCGATCGAGGACATCGCGATCGCCCGGACGCTGCCCAACATGACGATCGTGGCGCCGGCCGACGGCAACGCGGTGCTCAGCCTGTTCCGCTCCACCGCGGCCCTGGACGGCCCGGTGTTCATCCGGGTCAGCGAGGGAACCACGCCGGTCTACGACTCGGTGCCTGTGTTCGAGCGCGGCCGGTGGCCGCGGCTGCGTGAAGGCTCGGACGTCACCCTGATCGGTCACGGCCTGGGCGTGGGACTCGCCGTGGCAGCCGCGGCGGAACTGGCGGCACAGGGTGTCGAGGCCGACGTGTACGACGCCGCGTACCTCAAGCCGTTTGACGAGGCGGCCATCCGGGAGGCCGAGGTGCGTACCGGGGCGGTTCTGACGATCGAGGACCATTCCGAGGTCGGCGGGCTGGCCAGCATCGTCGCGGAGGTCGTCGGCCGCGGTCATCTCGACATTGCTCTCGGGAGCGTCGCGCTGCCGGATGCCGATCTCGAGGTCGGTGTGCCAGCCGAGCTGTACGAGTACTACGGCCTCACCCCGGCCGGTGTCGTCCGGGCGGCCCTGAAGCTCGCCCGATGAAGGCTGTCGTCTGCGCTCCTGGCAGTCCCGACGGCTGTGAGGTCGCCGACGTCGCCGATCCCCGGCCCGGTCCCGGCGAGGTCATCGTCGATGTAGACGCGTGCGGGCTGTGCGGCTCCGACGTGCACACGATCGAGCACGGGCGTGGACAGCCCGGGCACATCCTCGGGCACGAGTTCGGCGGCCGGGTCGCTGAGCTCGGCCCCGGCGTGACTGGCTGGCGGACCGGCCAGCCAGTCGCAGTCAACCCGGTCGGCTCCTGCCGGGCCTGCCGTAACTGTGACCGCGGCATCCCGTGGCAGTGCGAGTCCACCGTAAACCTCGGCGTCACCGCTCCTGGCGCGTACGCCGAGTACGTGGCGGCCCCGGCCAGCTACCTTGTGCCGCTGCCTGAAGGGATCCCAGTGGAGCTGGCCGCGCACGCGGAACCGCTGGCCGTGGCGCTGCGCGCGGTCAGCATCGCTAGTGCTGGCCCCGGCGACGCGGCGCTGGTCTACGGCGTCGGGCCGATCGGGCTGAACGTGATCATGTGCTTGCGGCTGGCAGGTGCCGGCCTGATCGTCGGCGCTGGCCGTTCGCCGGGCCGCCGCGCGGCCGCCGCCAGCGCCGGTGCCGACGAGGTCATCGACACCTCGCAGATCAGCGTCGGCGAGTATGCACGCAGCAGCGGCCGCTCGTTCGCGGCCGTGCTCGAGTGCTCTGCCGCACCTGGTGCCATCACCGAGGCTCTGTCCGTGCTCGAGCCGGGCGGGATCTGCGTAGAGGTCGCGCTGACCGGTGAGGCCCCGCCGGTCCCGCTGATGGCCATGGTCAGCAGCGGCCTGCGGCTGGCGGGAAGTTGCTCGTTCGCACCGGAGGACTACGAGGCAGCGGTCGATCACATCGCGGCCGGGCGGGTCCCGGTCGCCGATCTCATCAGCGAGCGGGTCAGCCTTGATGCCGCACCGTCCGCGCTGGTACGGCTGCGGCACCCAGGCAGCCTTGTCCGTGTGATCACCCGGCCCTGAGGACGTCTATCGGAGAACATCGCCCGCGACCCAAAGGAGTGGACCATGGAGCAGCTCGCCGGCCGCGTCGCCGTGATCACCGGCGCCGGCAGCGGCATGGGCAAGGCTTTCGCCTTGCGTTTCGCCGCCGAGGGCATGAAGGTCGTCGCCGCCGACATCCAGCCAGACGCGCTGGCGGCAACGGTCGCCGAGATCGAGGGCGCCGGGCACGAAGTGCTCGGCGTAGCCGTCGACGTGGCCAGCCGGGAGTCAGTCGGCCGGCTCGCTGACGAAGCGTTCAAAAACTTTGGTGTTGTGCATTTGCTGTGCAACAACGCGGGCGTGGAAGGGTACCTGGACGGCGTGATCTGGGAGGCGACCGACAAAGACTGGAAGTGGACGGTCGGGGTCAACTTCTGGAGCGTGGTGCACGGCATCCGCGCGTTCGTGCCACGGATGATCGCCAGCGGCCAGCCCGGCCATGTCGTCAACACCTGCTCGATGACGTCGGTGATCAGCGCCGGGAACCTGTACTCGGTCACCAAGCAGGCGGTGCTGGCGCTGACCGAGCTGCTCGACGCGGACCTGCGCAAGCGTGACGCGCGGATCGGGGTCACCGCGCTGTGCCCCGGCACCATCGCGACCAACCTCTTCCACGGCAGCCGGAACCGGCCGGCGGAGCTGCGCAACGACGGCGCGCCCGAGCCGGTGGGGGAGGGCCGGGAACTGCGCGAGCGGATGCACGGGCTGCTCGCGGCCGGGATGCAGCCCGCCGAGGTCGCCGACAAGCTCGTCACCGCCGTCCGCAGCGGCACCCTGTACCTGCTGACCGACCACGAATGGGATGAACGGATCCAGGCACGGCACCAGGCGATCATGGACGGCGCAGTGAGCGAGCAAACCGCAAACACTGTGAGCGGACAGGAAACACTCCGATGAGCGGGGGGTTCGACGGCAAGGTCGCGGTCATCACCGGCGCTGCCGCCGGGTTCGGCCTGGCGGTGGCCAGTCGCCTGGCGGCCGAAGGTGCCCGGCTCGTGCTTGTCGACTGGGCCGCCGACGCACTCAAGCAGGCGGCGGCCTCGATCGACGGGTCGCTGCCAGTGGTCGCCGACGTCAGCAGGGAGCCCGACGTCGACGGCTACGTGCAGGCGGCTGTCGACGCGCACGGCCGGATCGACGTCTTCTTCAACAACGCAGGTATCGAGGGCCGCATGGCGCCGATGACCGAGCTGTCCGTCGACGACTTCGACCGGGTGATCGCGGTCAACTGCCGCGGTGTGTGGCTCGGGCTGCGCGCGGTGCTGCGAGTGATGAAGAAGCAGTCATCCGGGGCGATCGTCAACACGGCGTCGATGGCCGCGATCCGCGGGTCGGCGACGTTCTCTCCGTACGTGGCGTCCAAGCACGCGGTAGCGGGCCTGACCAGGTGCGCGGCCTTGGAGGGCGCGCCGTACGGGATCCGGGTCAACGCGGTGGCACCGGGCCATTTCGACACGCGCATGGGCCGCGACCTGACCAGGCAGGTAGACCCTGAGGATCCCGACGGCGTCTACCGCCGGGTGTCCGAGTCGGTTCCGCTGGGCCGCAGGTACGGCACTGCCGAGGAGGTCGCGAACCTGGCTGTGTTCCTGCTGTCGGACCAGGCCGAATACATATCCGGGTCCGTGCACCTCATCGACGGCGCCCTGAACGCGTGAAGGCGCCACTTCGGGTGCCCGCCGGCTCAGAGCGACAGTGATGGTCCAACCACGTTGCCGGCGCGACAGCGATGGTCCCACTCATGCTGTCAGCACGGGTGCTAGTGCGCGTTTGCTGCGGGCTGCGCGCTTGCGGCGAGCCGCGCCGCGACCGGCACCGAGGCGCCCGGGAGGGCCTGCAGCTCTTCGACCACGCTCTGGAGGTGCTCGCGCATCACCGCTTCCGCACCCGCGGCGTCGTGCATGATGATCGCCTCCACGATCGCCTCGTGCTGGGGCAACGACACCGCGGGCCTGCCGCGCCCGAGCGAGAGGATGAACTGGTGGCGGACTGTCTGGTCCCGCAGTTGTGCCAGCAGCCTGGCGGAAGTCTGGTGCGCGGCGATGTCACGGATCGCACCGTGCAGCTTCGCGTTCAGGTCGATGTAGCCGAGCAGGTCCGACCGGCCCATACAATCGCGCATGTCCGCGACGATCTCGCGCAGGCCCGCCGCCTCGGCGGTGCTGACGCGTTCTGCCGCCCGCGCTGCGGCATGACCCTCGAGGAGCATGCGGATCTCGGTGATCTCGATGGCCTCCTCCAGGGTAATGTTGCGCACGCGGGCGCCCCTGTTGGGCTGGAACTCGACCAGCCCGCGCGCGGACAGCTCCTGCAGGGCGGAGCGGGCGATAAACCGGGACGTGGCAAACCGCTCGCACAGATCGGTCTCGATGAGCCGCTGGTTTGGCGCGTACTCGCCTTGCACGATCGCCGATCGGACGGCTTCCACAACGGCGAGCTTTGGATCGCCAGGCACCTCGCCCCTCCTGAGGTCATTCGCTGTGAACGTCACAGATTAGCAGCTATGTGTTAACAATATCGTGAGCATCCTCGGTGCCACCCGTGGTTGCCCGACCGGCGGGAGGCTGGCGATATGGCTGAGGTGCAGACGGTGCTGGGATCCGTCGACCCGTCCAAGCTGGGCACCACCCTCATGCACGAGCACATTTTCGTGCTCACCGCGGACGTTCAGCAGAACTACCCCGAGGAATGGGGCGACGAGGATGCGCGGGTGGCCGACGCGGTCCGCCAGCTGAGGGCGCTGCCGGCTGCGGGGATCCGGACGTTCGTCGACGTCACCGTCATCGGCCAGGGCCGGTACCTGCCGCGGATCCGGCGGATCGCCGAGCAGGTGCCTGAGCTGAACATCGTGGTGTCCACCGGGTGCTACACCTTCGACGAGGTGCCGCTGTTCTTCTGGCGGCGGACTCCCGCGGCCGAGGCGTCCGCCGGCCGCCCGGCTCGTGACGTGATGACCGACTTCTTCGTCCGGGACATCACCGAGGGCATTGCCGGCACCGGCGTGAAGGCCGGCATGCTCAAGTGCGCTGTCGACGCCAAGGGGCTCACCCGGGGTGTCGAGCGCGTGCTCCGGGCGGTCACCCAGGCCCACGTGCAGACCGGCGCGCCGGTGACCATCCATACCCACGCAGCCGGACAGCACGGGCCCGCGATCCTGGACGTGCTCCGCCAGGAGGGAGCCGACCTGTCGCGGATCGTCCTAGGCCACAGCGGCGACTCCGCTGATCCGGACTACCTGCAGTCCATGGCCGAGGCCGGTCTCACCCTCGGAATGGACCGCTTCGGCATCGACCACTTCGCCAGCTTCGAGACCAGATGCGATCTCGTGGCCGAGCTGTGCCGGCGGGGCCTGGCCGGCTCCATGGTTCTGTCCCACGACTACGCCTGCTACATCGACTGGTTCGCCCCCGGCACCCTCGACAACCTGCCGAACTGGCACTACCTGCATATCAGCCAGGACGTACTGCCCTACCTGCTCGCACGCGGAGTCACCGCCGGGCAGATCGACCAGATGCTGGAACGAAACCCGGCCCGCATCCTGGCCGGAGACGCGCACCGGTAACACTGTCGCGAAAGACAAGGCACCCGCACCGCCTCACGACGATGCGGGTGCCTGCCGCGCGGTGCCCGGCTAACCCGGGCTCAGTAGCTGGTGACCGTAAAGGTCAACCAGAACCTCAGGCGGCGGGCTGCGGGGCGGCGGGGCCTGGACTGCGCTGCGGCGGGCCGCCTTGCTTCTCGAACAGCCTGACGATCTCCTCGACCGGCAGTCCCTTGGTCTCGGGCAGGAACCGCCAGATGAACACGATCGCAAGCGCGGCCAGGCCAGCGAAGCACACCAGGACTCCGGCCAGGCTGATCGCGCTCTGCCAGACCGGGAACACCTCGATGACCAGGAAGTTGGCCAGCCAGTCGATCATCGCGGCGAAGGCCGCGGCCTGTCCGCGTACCGCCGTTGGGAAGACCTCACCCTGCAGCGTCCACCCGGTGCCGCCGACACCGATCGCGAACGAGGCGATGAAGAAGTCGAGGCCGATCATGATGACGACCAGCCTGGGAATGCCGGAAAAGGCCGCGAGACCCAGCGCGGCCACCAGCGCGAAGATGATCATCCCGGTGTAGCCGCCCATCGAGAGCGCGCGCCGGCCGAACCGGTCGATCCACCGGAAGCCGAGGTAGGTTGCCGCCACGTTGACGGCCGTCATGATCGCCGTGATCTCCACCCCGGCGACGGTCGTATCCACCAGGCTGGCGTGTGAGCCAGCGAAGATCGGCCCGAGCAGGTGCGGCCCGTAGTAGAGGGGCACGTTGATGCCGGTGATCTGCTGGAAAATGAAGAACACCGACACCACGATCAGTGCCCGCCGCACGCCCGGGGTCCAGGCCTGGCGCCCGGACTGGCCGCCTTCGGCTGCGTCCAGAGCCGCTGCGGCCTGGCGAGCGTCGTCTGTGCTCACGTCCCCGATGCCCAGGGCGGCCATGGCCTTGCGGACGCCCTCATACCGGTGGTGACGCAGCAGCCAGCGCGGCGACTCGGGCATCTGGGTGCGCAGTACCAGCCCGACGATGGCCGGAACCGCGCCCAGGCCGAGTACCAGCCGCCAGCCGACCGACGCGGCGGAGCCAGGGAAGGCGGCGAAGATCACGAGCGCCACGATGTAGGAGACCAGGATGCCGACCGTGATCATCCACTGCTGCAGCATGGCCAGGGCCCCGCGCCGGCTCTTGGGCGCGTACTCAGAGATGTAGGCGGTCGCGATCGCTGAGTCAGCGCCGATGGCCAGTCCGATCAGGGTCCGGGCGATCAGCAGCACTGCGGCATCGGGCGTCACAGCGGACAGGATCGCGCCGCCAGCGTAGATCCCCGCGTCGACGATCAGCAGCGACTTGCGGCCGAACCGGTCGGCAACCGGGCCCGCCAGAATGGCCCCCGCGGCAGCGCCCAGTGACGCACCCGACACCAGGTAGCCCAGTGCCAGGCCACGCAGGTGGTAGGGGACGAAGTTCAGCGCCGACCCGATATTCGACGTGTCGTAACCGAACAGGAAGCCGCCCAGCGTGGCCAGCAAGCTAAGCCTGAAGTAGAAGGCGGTGGCCGGCCGGTTGTCGAGTGCTGTCAGGACGCTGGTGGGCCCAGGCTGAGTCATGGAGTCCTCCTCGCGCTTCTCTGTAGCCACAGGAGAACTGTTCAAACGAACTGCGGTCGTACGCTCACGTGACGAGATGGCTGGTCCGTCCACCCTGTACGGATCTGGCCGGCCCGCCGCCCCGCTGAGACCGCTGTCAGATACCGCTGGTCAGTGTGAGCCTCAGCCCGGCCAGTATCCGCCGCACCTGTGCGCGCTCCGCGATGGTGAGCGGGTCCCGGGAGGGCCGGGCGAACTTACTGGCTCAGCCGGGCGGCGGCTTGGCGGATGCGCTCCAGGAACGGCTGGGCGGGGTCCTCGCTGGCTTCCGGAGCCGGGCCGCCAGCCAGGATCAGTGCGACCGCGGCGGTCAGATCCGCAGCCGGGTCGGACGGCGCGCCAGACATCCGCCAGGCGACCTTGCGGTCAGGGCGCACCAGCACCGCCCCACTGCCAGAGATTTCGCGCGCCGATGCCCAGGCCGCGTCCTGGTCGGGCACGACCACTACGGACACCGGATAGCCAGACGACCGGGCCGCGGCTTCTGCCGCGTCCTGCCATGCCGCGGCCGCTTCCGTGCCCGCGAACAGCGTGAATCCGTCCGAGCCGACCAGGTCCAGGGTGGAGACCGGCCGGCCCGGGCGCCGTCAGCGTGATGCAGCCAGACGTGCGGCAGATGATGCCCAGGCCGCGTCGTCGGCCGGTAGATGATCGGCGAGTCGTGGTCGGCCGGCGGGGGCGTGCCGTCCGGAATCAGCGCGCCCGCCTGGTAGAAGTAACCAGCCTCGACGTTGAGCTGGCTGAAGTCGTTGGCGTTCTCGGCTACCGCCTCCGCGACGGCCGCGCGGCGCTCGTCGCCTGCCGCGCCGTCGCTGACGAACACTCCTATCTCCTTCCAGCCCTCCTCCTCGGTCATTTCCGGCCGCAGGCCCAGTGCAGCGCCGATCGGCGCGTGGCGGCCCGCGTTCTCCAGCGCGTGCGCGGTATAGAACGCGGCGATCGGGCGCCGCTCGGTCTCGTAGCTGTCCAGCAGCGCGTCGCTGGCCTGGCCGTGCAGTACGGCGGCGAGCTTCCAGGCCAGGTTGTGGACGTCCTGTACCGCGCAGTTGAGGCCCAGGCCGCCCGTGGGAGGGTGCCGGTGCGCGGCGTCGCCGGCCAGGAACGCTGAGCCGGCGCGGAACCGCCGCGCGACCACTCCCTCGTACTGCCACCGGCTCACCGCGTGCAGCGTGACCGGATGGCCCGGAGGCAGGCCGAGTGTCTGAATGGCCCGCTCCAGCACGGCGTCATCGTCCAGCGCCGACGGGTCAGCAGACAGGCCCGACGCTGCCACCGCCCACTCGGCAGACGCGCGGCCGAACCGCCCGGGCCCGAGGGACTGCAGCCCGCCGACATTGCGGCCCCGCCCGCGCGGATGGATGAAGTGAGCCAGCAGCGCGTCCGGCTCGGACCAGGCCGACATGTCGGTGCTGACGTGGCAGCTGACCACAGTGCGGATCGCGCGCGGTCCTTCGCAGTCCACGCCAAGCAGGTTGGCGCTGACCCGGCCGCCGTCCGCGGCGATCAGGTAGCGGGCACGCACCCTGCGCACCGCGCCTGAGTTGCGGTCGAGGATCGTCGCGGTCACACCGCCCGGCTCGTGCTGCTCGATATGGGTGAGCTCGTGGAAGCCGCGGATCCGCCCGGGGCAGGACGCGTGTGCGTGCCGCCACAGCAGCGGGTCCAGCCGCAGCTGCGGCAGGTTGCTGAACTTCCGCGGGCTGGCAGCCGCGTACCGCTCGGCGTCCGCGCCCCCGGCCCAGGCCGGCACCTCGCCGATCTTCAGGCCATGCAGCGGCGTCGGCCCGGTGACCGACGTGTACCAGACCACCTTCCGCCACCGGTCGTCAGGCGGAGCCAGGGCGTAGATATCGTCCGCCACGCCCATCTCAGCGAAGATCTCCATGGTCCGGACGTTCAGCAGGTGCGCCCGGGGGAACCGCGCCTCGAACCCGCGCCGCTCCACCAGCAGCATCTCCACCCCGTGCTGAGCCAGCAGTACCGCCGCGGACAGCCCCGCGGGGCCGCCGCCGGCGATCAGGACCGGCACCTCGTCCGGCCACTGATCCGGTCCCAGCTCGGGCAGCAGCGCAGGACGGGATACAACAGCTTCCGGCACGGGCGGACCTCCCGCCGCCCAGCGTAGCCAGGAGGCGGCAAACCAGGGCACAGCCCGCTACGAATAACAGGCGTGGAGTGCAGACCCGGCCGGGCAGCGCAGTCGCGGGCCCCGGGGATAGGGGTGACGAGGCCGTGCTGATCGTGATCGGCCTCGTGGCCGGCTTGCTGGCGGCGATCTCGCCGTGCATCCTGCCGGTCCTGCCGGGTGTTCTGGTGGCTGGGGCCGCTCGGCCGGCCGACAGCACCGCAGCGGCAGGTGCCGTGAGCACGGCTGCGGTCAGCGGCGGCGGCCGCGCGGCGCGGGCGGGGATCGCGCGGCCGCTGGCCGTGATCGCGGGGCTGGTGCTCAGTTTCAGCCTGCTCGTCCTGGCCGGATCCGAACTCCTCTCGCTGCTGCACCTGCCGCAGGACTCGCTGCGCGACGCGGGCATCGCACTGCTGGCCCTGGTCGGCCTCGGTTACCTCATCCCACCGCTGGGCACTGCGCTTGAGCGCCCCTTCGCCCGGCTGGGCTCCCGCCGGCCGGGCCGCGGGACCTCGGGTTTCGTACTCGGCTTAGCGCTGGGCCTGGTGTACGTCCCCTGTGCCGGGCCGATTCTCGCCGCCCTCACGGTGGTCGGGGCCACCCACCAGGTGGGCCTGGCCGCGGTCGTGCTGACAGTCGCGTTCGCCGCGGGGACCGCGGTGCCCCTGCTGGCGGTCGGCATCGCTGGTGGCCAGATCGCCGGGCGGGTCGGCGTGATCCGCCGGAGTGCGCCGTACGTCCGCCGCGCTGGCGGCATCGTGCTCGTCGGACTGGCCGTCGCTATAGCGTTCAACGCCTTCGACGGGCTTCAGCGCGACGTGCCCAGCTACTCGCAGGCACTGCAGGGATCGCCGACAGTCCGCAGCCAGCTGAACAACCTGACCGGCGTCAAGCAGACGTCGCTGACCAAATGCAACTCGAACGCGACCACGCTGGTGAACTGCGGGCCTGCGCCGAACTTCAAGGGGATCACAGCCTGGCTGAACACGCCGGGCGGGCGCCCGCTCTCCATGAGCGCGCTGCGGGGCAAGGTTGTGCTCGTCGACTTCTGGACTTACTCGTGCATCAACTGCCAGCGGACGCTGCCGCACGTCGAGGCGTGGTACAGGGAGTACGCACAGGACGGGTTGGTGGTCGTGGGCGTGCACACCCCGGAGTTTGCGTTCGAGCACGTGGTCTCGAACGTGCGGGCCGAGTCAGCCGCGTTCGGCGTGCGCTACCCGGTTGCGGTCGACGATGGCTACGACACCTGGAACGCATACGACAACGAGTACTGGCCAGCTGACTACCTCATCGACGCCAGCGGCGACGTCCGGCACGTCCACTTCGGCGAGGGCGACTACGCCACGACCGAGCAGCTGATCCGCGAACTGCTGCTCGCGGCGCATCCTGGCCTCCGGCTCCCGGCCTCGAGCGGTGTCCCCGACCGGACCCCAGCTGGCGAGCTGAGCCCGGAGACGTACGTCGGCTACCAGCGGGTCCAGTACCTGGATCCCGTCAGCGAGATCGTGCCGGGCCGCCCTGCGGTCTACCAGTTTCCGTCGCAGCTGCCGCTCGGTGCCCTCGGGCTGTCGGGGACCTGGACCGACAATGCGCAGGAGGCGACCGCTGGCCCAGGAGCCGAGATGGAGCTCGGCTTCCTCGCCCACGACGTGTACCTGGTGCTCGGCGGGTCTGGCACACTTGAGGTCTTCCTCAACGGCCAGCACATGCAGTCCATCACGGTCGGCGGGGTTCCCCGGCTCTACACCCTGTACCAGGCCAGCTCGGTGACCACCGGGACGCTGCTGCTGCGCGCCTCACCCGGCGTCCAGGCTTACGACTTCACCTTCGGCTGAGGGACTCCCGGCTAGGCGAGCGTCCGCGGCATGCCGAACCCGGCGAGGACACCTGGCTCGAACCGGGTGATCGCGCTGATCAGGTCCCCTTCCAGGGTCAGCACCAGCAGCCCGTTGGCGTGCCAGACACCAGTGACCAGGTCCTGACGGTAGACCCCGAACGCTGGCTGGCGGTTAGCCCGGGTCGGGATGAACCGGAAGTCGCCTTGATGCACGGGCAGCGCGGCGAAGAACCGGGCCGCAGCCTCCCGTCCCTGGTATTCGAACGGCATCGGCGGCATCTTGACCCAGGCGTCCTCGGTAAGCAGCGCGATGATGCCGTCGAGGTCGTAGGCGCCGAACACATCGGCGAACCGGCGGATCAGCCGCTGCTCGGCTGGTGAACCGGGCTCCGGGGGCGGGTGATGCCCTGCCCCCTCAGGAAGCTGCCCCCGCAGCGTCGCGCGTGCTCTCTTCAGCGCACTGGTCACCGACTCCTCGCTGGCATCGACCATCTCCGCCACTTCGCTGGCGTGGAACCCGAGGACGTCGCGCAGGATCAGGGCTGCCCGCTGCCGTGGCGGCAGCAGCTGAAGTGCGGTGATGAACGCCAGCGAGACAGCCTCCCTGGCCTCGTACTGCGCCTCGGGGCCACGCCCGGTGTCGGGGAGGCTGTCCAGCAGCACGTCCGGGTACGGCTGCAGCCAGCTCACCTCGGCTGTCCGGGTCGGCTCCGGCGGCGTGACCGGCAGTGGCGTCCAGCTCGCCGGCCGCCTGCTGGCGGAGCGCAACATGTTCAGGCACCTGCTGGTCGCGATCCGGTGCAGCCAGGTCCGGACCGACGCGCGCCCCTCAAACCCCGCGAAACCCAGCCACGCGGACAGGACGGTCTCCTGGACCGCATCCTCGGCGTCCTGCATGGATCCGAGCAGGCGGTAGCAGTGCAGCTGCAACTCCGCTCGCTGCGGGTCCACGAGTTCACTGAACGCTTCCCTGTCCCCACCCCGGGCCCGCGCTATGAGCTCGTTGTCCATCTCCTGCCGCCTTCCTCTCAGGTGGCTCTCCCTGGAACAGACACCGCGGCGGCCCGGGACTGGGCGGCCGCCGCGCGCCCAGTCCGTGCTGCCGGCCGGTGTCTATCCGTTCGAGCGCCGGCCAGGGCGCCAGCTGAGCGGCGTGCGGCGCCGGCATCCGAGATTGGAGTTCAGACATGACCCAGATTGACCAGGCCACGCCCCGCGTGGCCGCTCCGGCCGCCCGCCAGCCCGCGGGCAGCGCGCTGACGGTGATCCTCACCTCGATGGCCTATTTCATGGTGACCCTTGACGCACTCGTCGTGGTCACCGCCCTGCCGTCGATCCACCGCGATCTCGGCGGCAGCCTTGGCACGCTGCAGTGGACAGTCAACGCCTACAACATGTGCTACGCGGCGGGCATTATCACCGCGGCCGCGCTCGGCGACCGGCTGGGCAGGCGGCGTGTCTTCCTGAGCGGCCTGACCCTGTTCACCGCTGCGTCGGCCGCCTGCGCGCTGGCCCCGAACACCGCGGCCCTGATCGGGTTTCGCGCCATCCAGGGAATCGGTGCTGCCACCGTAGTTCCGATGGCCCTGACGCTGCTGACGTCGGCGTTCCCGCCTGAACGCCGCGGCTCCGCGGTCGGTATCTGGGGCGGGATCGCAGGGCTCGGCGTGGCCTCGGGCCCGCTGATCGGGGGTGCAGTCACCCAGGGGCTGAATTGGCACTGGATTTTCTGGGTCAACGTCCCTGTCGGTATCACCGTGGCCATTGGGGCCCGGCTTCGCCTAGCCGAGAGCCGGGGACCCCGCAGTCGGCTCGATCTTCCGGCGCTGGTCCTGGTCACCGCCGGGGTTGCCGCGCTTGTGTGGGGCCTGGTGCAGGGGCCGCAGGCCGGGTGGGGCAGTGCCCGGGTCATGGGCGCGCTGGCCGCAGGGGCTGTCCTGGTCGCCGCGTTCCTCGCCTGGGAGGCGCACGCCTCGGAGCCCATGATCCCGCTCGGGCTGTTCCGCGCGCGGAGCTTTGCCCCGGCCGCCGCTACCCAGCTCCTCATGGCCAGCGCGATCTTCTCCGCGGCGTTCATCATCAGCCAGTTCTTCCAGCTCGGTATAGGGGACACCCCGCTCGGTACTGGTCTGCGGTTCCTGCCCTGGACCGCGACGCCGCTGCTGATCGCTCCCGCTGCCGGAATGCTGTTCGACAGGATCGGCGCGCGCCGGCTGGTCGTCCCCGGGCTGGCGATGCAAGGACTCGGCTTCGCCTGGATCGCGCACCTGGCTGGGACAGGCGCCGGATACGGGGCGTACGTCGCGCCGTTCATCATCGCCGGAGTCGGCATCTCCATGGCTCTGCCGTGCGTCGCCACGTCCGGGATCAACGCGGCCCCGTCGGCCTGGATCGGCAAGGCCGCCGGAGTGATGAACATGATGCAGCTGCTCGGCGCCACGTTCGGCATCGCGATCATCACGGTTGTGTTCAATGACGCAGGCAGCCTCGCCCGGTCGGCCACAGTGGCGAGCGGGTCCCGTTCAGCCATCGCGGTCAGCGCGGGCCTGTCAGTCGCTGGTGCGCTGACGGCCCTGGGGATCCGCGGAGCGAGGCGGTCCGCCTGAGTCAGTACTCAGTGGGTGCGCCACACGTACGTGCGGCCGTTGCTGTCGACGACGGCGAGCATCGTGCCATACGGGTTGAGCGCGAGCTGAGGTGCTGCCGAGTTGTCGCCGCCGGGGTCGGTCAAGGTTGCGGTTCGGTGCGCGGCCGCGCCGGTGCCGCTCCACAGGACAGTGCCGTAGCCGTAGTCGACCCCGGTGGCGAGGACCATGCCGTCCTTGCTCCAGGCCACGGTGACACCGATGGGGCCATTGCCGCCCTGCACCTGCCCGTAAACATCCGCCTGGCCGTTGTAGTACAGGGAGTTGGCTTCGAGCACATTGATCGGTGGGACCAGCGCGGCGAGCGGGCGGGCGGTGGGGGCATCCCACAGGTAGACGTTGCCGTCACCGTCGCCGACGGCCAGTGTGCCGTCCGGGCTGAATGCGAGCGACTCGACGCCGCCGCTGTCCTCGTAGCCCCCGCCGATAGGCATGTCGCTCGCGCTGTCGTCGAGCGTCGCGACGATGCGCCTGGTGGCAAGGTCCCAGACATACGTGACATCAATGCCGTCGCCGGCCGCCAGCATCGTGCCGTCGCGGCTGAACGCGACCGCCTCCACGTCGCCGGGGTCGCCCTCGCTGTCCGGCGGGTCGGTCAGCGTGGCGACCAGTCGGCCGGTGGCCGCGTCCCGGAGGTACGTGCGGCCGTCAGAGTCACCGATGGCCAGCATCGTGCTGTCCGGGCTGAACGCACCTCCGGTCACGCGCATGTCATCGTCGTTACTGGGCTCGGTCACCACGGCAGTCTGCCGCCTGGTAGCGACGTCCCACAGGCAGGTGTCGCCGTCAGCGGCGCCGATGACCGCGAGCGTCTTCCCGTCCGGGCTGAAGAGGACCTGCACGTCGTTGCCGTGACACTGGCCGGAGGCGAGCGTAGCGGTCCACCGGCCGCCGGCGACGTCCCAAAGGTAGGTGTCGCCACTGCGGCCGAGGATGGCCAGGGTCTTGCCGTCTGGGCTGAACGCCGCCGACGTCGCACGGTGGTGGCCGCCCGGGCCGGCCAGCGTCGCGATCAGGTCGGCTGGACCACGAGCGGGAGCGGTCCGGCTGGCAATTATGGCGGCAAACGCGGCAGCTAAGGCGAGCGCCAGCACACCGGCGATGACGAGCAGGCGCCAGGGGCGCTTCGGGGCGGCCAGCACCCCGCCGAAGTGCTCCAGGGACTGCTCGCTCACCGCTGCGGCTCCAGCGCTCGGCGGAAACACCGGCCATACTGGCACATCTGGCCTGAGGCTGAGCCGAAATTTCAGCGGAAGAGCTTCTCTATATAGTCCGCGCCGATCCCGACCTTCTCGTAATGGTTCTTGCACAGCTCGATGTAGTCGAAGACATCGAACGTGCCGGAGGCCTCGCCGTTCTCGTCGAGCCAGATCAGCGGCCCAGTGACGTTGAAGGTCACCTTCATCGGCTCCTCGGACTCGTAGGCCACGAGCGTGTGCGACTCGCCCGGCGCCTCGTAGACCCAGTCGCCAGCGGTCGCAACCCAGTCATGTTCCAGGTAGCCCCATTTGCCGGAGATCGTGTACGCGAACACCTGCTGCGGATGATAGTGACGGTTCACCAGCCCGGCACCCCGGCACATGAGCACGTCGCACCAGCGGTTCTGGCCCGGTGAGATGAACACAGGGCGGGTTCCCACCGTCTCCGACAGCGGCGCGTAGTAGCGCTCGTCATCGGTGGCGATGTTCGGCACGTACGCCTCCGGCAGCGCGCCGGGACGGAATACCTGCTTGATTGGTTTGAGGTCCCGCCAGAATTCCGTGCCGCCTGCCTCTGCCATTGGTCCCTCCTGCACTGCATCGCCCCTGCTGGTCGGCGTTCTTCAATTTACGCACAGGGCCGTGCCACCAGCCATTGCTCGACGCTCTGAATGTAGGCGGGGACGAGTTCTGCTCCGGGGCGGTGGGCCAGGACCAGCGACGCCGCCCCGCTGGCGCTGTGTCCGCGCAGTCGCAGGACCGCGTAGGCCACCATGGCTGACCGGCGGCGGCCCTGGCGGCAGTGAATCAGGACCCGGGCTCTGGGGTCCTCATCGAGAGCCTTCGCGGCGAAGCTGGCGGCACCGGCCCACCGCCGCGGATGCTGGCTGCGGCCGGAGTCCCACATCGGGGCATGAGCGACGTGAGCCGCGCCGAAGACGTCGCGCTCGGCTGCCAGGTCGTGCGACCACAGCACCTGCGCGTGTGCGCGGCAGTTCACGACGTGCGTCACGCCCAGCTCGCCAAGATGAGCGATTGCCTCAGCCTCCGGCATCCCGCCAATCGCGATGCGCTCGTCGCCGATCCAGCTCAGCGGCGCAGCCCGGGTGCGCTGACCGCTTGGCATCTCAGGCCTTCCTGACCGCGGATTCCAGGTCAGGGACAGACAGCCAGCCGTCGTGTGACCAGACGACCTTGCCAGATGCGTTCGTCAGCACGAACCACGGCTCGTCCTGGACGCCGTAGCCGTCGGCGACCCTGCCGGTCGTATCCAGCGCCACTGGGTAGCTGAGCGGCTGGCCCAGGTGCTGCAGGTATGCGCTCACCGAGCTCGGCGACGGCTCTGTGACCGCCTCGTCCACGGCGACCAGCGGCGGCAGGCCCGACTGCTGGGCGGCCTCGGCGTAGCCGTTGAGCCCGGTCAGCTCGGTCCCGAGGTTAGAGGTCTCGCTGAGCCAGGTGGCGAAGAACACCATGAGGCGTCGCTGGCCGGGCCCGAGGGTGACCGACCCGGTTGGCGTCGTGTTCAGGGTCACGTGCGAGGTCGGGGCGATCCCGTCGATGTAGCCGAGAGAGCTTTGCCGCGCGAGCCGCGGGTGGCCGGGCAGCAGGCTTGAGACCTCCTGGGCCAGGACCTGAGCCTCCTCGGAGACACTGGCGTACGCCATTGAGGTCAGGTAGATCTCCCGCTCCCGTCCGCGCTGGTCAATGACGAACAGCGCGGGAGTGTGGTCGATCTGGCCCGCCGAGACCTGCACGTAGATGTGATAGGCCTTCCAGACCGCCTGCAGCTGCGCCAGCGAGCCGGTCATGAAGTCCCACTGGTTGACCATGGAGTGGGCCTGGGTGTAGGCCATGACGTCGCTCACCGATGTGGCCTGGGGGTTCGCGTCAACCCCGAGGAGCTGCACCTGGCCGCCGGCCGCTCCGAGCAGTTCCCTGGCCTGAGTCATGCTGACGGTCGTCAGAGGGCAGACCGTGGTGCACTGTGAGTCCACGAACGCAAGGACCACCACCTTGCCGCGGAACTGACTCAGCGACATCGGCTGGCCGAACTGGTTCTGCAGTGAGATCTCGGGTGCGGCCACTCCGCCGAGCGAGGTGCCGGTGTCGAGGTCCGGGTTTTTCGCCGCGGTTTGCCCCTGCGCGGAACCGTCAGGCTGGCCCATCGCCTGCTGGGTCCCGCCACTGGCACCGCTACCGCACGCGGCCACGGCGAGCGGCCCGGCCAGCGCCGCGGCCCACAGTATCCGGGTAATCAGTTTCCGCTTGCTCACGACCTTCATCGTGCCATGCGATCCTGAGTGCACGTTCAGCCACCTGATCGCGTCCATGGCCTGATCCAGAGGCGAACGGGCGGCCTCAGGGGGCCGGGGATTCCCGCGGCGGCCAGTAGCGGCGGGACTCCTCGATGGGGCTCATCAGGCCAACGTCGTTGCCGTCGGGGTCGGCGACGATCGCGTACCGGGCGCCCCAGAACGCGTCGAACGGCGGCTGGCGGCCCTGGTAGCCGGCCGAGGTGAGCTCCGCGTACCGCTCATCGACTGCCTCAGGTGACTCCAGCGCGAAGCCGATCACCACGTCGACGCTCGCCGGGTCGCTGCGGAACCTGGCGTGCCACACCTGCGCCGACTCGGCCTCGTCCAGTTCCAGGCTGAGCCCCCCAGGCATCTTCACTGCCGCGTGCCCGCCGGCTACGGCCGTGCCGCCTGGCCCGACAACGCCCAGCCGCCGGTAGAACTGAAGGCTCGCCTCGATGTCGCTCACAACCAGGTTGAGCATGTGCAGGTCAGGCACCTTTTCCGCCATGAAGGCATCATGACAGGCGCCCCCCGGCCGTGCAGCCCACCACGCAGGGTCCGCGGCGCGTGACCACGCCGAGCAACGGAAAGAAGTTTCTTCCTGACAGTTTTTACTGTCTTGACAAGGAGAATTGTCCGTGACAGCGTTACGGCATGCAAGATGTCGCCGTGATCGAGGATGCCGCAGCCGCGGAGGTCTCGCTCGATCCGATCCGGGCCCGGATGCTCGCGGAACTGGCCCAGCCACACACGGCGACCACACTCGCGGCGCGGCTTGGGCTTGCTCGGCAGAAGGTCAATTACCACGTCAAGACCCTTGAGCAGCACGGTCTGGTGGAGCTGGTCGAGGAGCGCCGCAAGGGCAACATGACCGAGCGGGTCGTGCGGGCTTCCGCCGCGGCCTACGTGATCTCGCCGGCCGCGCTCCCCGCGGTCGCACCCGATCCGGCCCGGTCGCCCGACCGGCTGTCCGCGCGCTGGCTGCTCGCGCTCGCCGCGCGGCTCGTCCGGGAGACGGGCGCGCTCATCAACGGGGCGGCGCGGGCCAGCAAGCCCCTCGCCACCTTCGCGCTCGATGCCGAAGTGCGGTTCGCGAAGCCAGCCGATCGCGCTGCGTTCGTAGGTGAGCTCACTGACGCGCTCACCACAATGATCAGTAAATATCAGACCGAAACTGGTCGGCCGCACCGCCTTATCGTCGCGGTGCACCCGAGCATCACCGAAGACGCCGACCCGCCAGCAGAGGAGCAGCACCAGTCATGACGCATCCATTCGAGGTACGCAACGAGATCACCGTCGACGCCACGCCGGACGAGGTGTGGGAGGCGATCGCGTCGGGGCCGGGAGTCGACTCCTGGCTCATGGGGCGCACAGAAATCGACAGCGCCAGCAAGACCAGCACGTTCAGCATGTTCGGCGAGGTGTCCAGCTCCAGCATCACGGTCTGGGAACCCGGTCACCGCTACGCGACGCAGGAGGACAAGAACCCGGACGGCACGTTCATGGCCTTCGAGTGGCTCATCGAGTCGCGCGACGGCGGCGGCGCGGTGGTGCGCGTTGTGCACAGTGGTCTCCTCGGCGAGAACTGGGAGGCCGAATACAACGGCCTGTCCGTCGGCGACCACGCCTACATGACGAAGCTCGCCGTCTACCTGAAGCACTTCGCACCGCGCACCGCGAAGGGCTCGCTGTTCATGCCGGGGCCGATCACCAAGGACTCGTGGGCGGCCATGACGGCGGCGGTCGGCGTCAGCGCGGACGCGGCGGACGGTCAGCCGGCGCGGCTCAGCGTGCCCGGGATCGAGCCGGCCGGCGGCACCGTGGAGTTCGTGGGCTCGCCGAGCTTCGTGGGCATGCGTACCGACGACGCGATGTACATGCTGATCCACGGCTACAACGACATGGTCTTCGCGACCGCGCACTACTTCGACGACCGCGACCCGTCGGCCGAGACCCAGGCGTGGCAGAACTGGCTCGACGGCCTCGCGGCCTGATCGATGCACACGGCCGGCCGGAACTGAATGTGGCACGGCCTTGACACTGGCCTATCAGCAGATCAGATACTGATGTACGAGCCGGTAACGCTATGCGCGGGGGACGAAAGCGGAAAAAGCCGGCCGGGTTACGCGGAGAGATCAGCAAGCACCGTCAGCACCGGGGGGAATCATGGCGGATTCTGGGCTCTTCATAGGTTTCGGGTATCCGGTACGGGGCCGCGAGCAGCAGGCCACCAAGGTGTTTGCCGAGGCCTCGGAGTACTACTCACGACTCCAGCAGCAAGGCGAGATCGAAAGCTTCGAGCCGGTTCTCCTGGAGCCACATGGCGGGGAACTTGGCGGGTTTTTCCTGCTCCGCGGCGATCAGGAGAAGCTTTCGCGGGTACGCGGCAGCGAGGAGTTCGAGCGGATGACCGTGCGAGCGCAGCTCATCGTCGACGACATCGGCATAACCGGGGCGTTTATCGGTGAGCGGCTCATGTCCCAAATGTCGACATTTATAAAGCAGGTCGAAGACCTCGGCTGACTTGCACAACACGTTCAGCCGTATGGCACACGTTGCCGGGGGGGCAGCAATGGCGAAAATGACCCGCATGAACATGGAAACGCCGCAAGAAACCCGCGTTTTCGAGAATGGAATGGGCAGACTCGATCTCGTCAACATCGATGCCGGTCCGGTTGGCCGGGCTATATTTGAGCCGGGGTGGCGGTGGTCGGAACACATCAAGCCAATCGCCGGGACTGACAGCTGTCAGGCCGCGCATCTCGGTTATTACGTCTCTGGCCGCATGAGAGTAGTCATGGACGATGGTCAGGAGATGGAGTTCGGCCCCGGCGACTTCGCGGTGATCCCGCCAGGACACGACGCGTGGACCGTGGGTGAGGAGCCTTGCGTCGTTATCGACTGGCAGGGCTTCGCGGATTACGCCAAGCGCTGACAGCGCCGGGGACAGGCAGCCAGGTCGCCGCCCCGGCCTGGCGCGCTGTGCCGGCGCTCTGCGTTCTTCGCAGTCAACGGCCCGGCCTCCGCGCTGGGCCGGAAGGGAAGACGATGACGTTCGTACAGGTCATCGAGATGACTACAACCAAGGTGCCTGAGGTAGAGGAGCTCATGCAGCAGTGGATGGCGGCAACAGAAGGACGCCGCAGCGCCCGCCGCAGCCTCCTCACCCAGGACCGGGAGAACCCCGATACCTACGTCCAGATGGTCGAGTTCCCTTCATACGAGGAGGCCATGGCCAACTCTGTGCTGCCGGAGACAACGGCATTCGCAGAGAAGCTGTCCGCTCTCTGCAGCGAAGGCCCGAGTTTCCGCAACCTGGACGTGGTCCGCGCAGACGACCTGTAGTTAGGGCCAAGGCGCCGCCCAGCGCCACAGCAGCCCTCCCCACAGCCACCGGGGTTCCCCCGAGGTCGCCCCCCGCACCCCCACCCTTCCCCCTCCTGGCCCGCCCCGGCTGCCGCCGCCCTGGCTGAGGCGAGAAGCCCAGACACAGGCCGATATCCCCGGATGAGCCTGAGCGCCAGGCCCGACCTAGCTGAACCCCCAGCGGTGCGCGCGGAGTCAGGGCCAAATGCACCTTAGACCCTTTATATGCCCTTTCTATGCTATTCTGCCCAAGAGCAGAAGCTGACTGCGGGCAGTGCTAAGTCAGCCCATGTCTTCGTGCGTGTGAGGGGCTAGGGATCCGTCAATTGAGCATAGTCAAGAGTCAGCCAGGCTTCGCACCAGCACCCAGGAGAGCGGCAGCACGGCAGACTGGCGCCATCCGCGGGATGCGCAGCTGCGCGTCCGTCGTCATGGCGGCGCTGCTCGCTGCAGCCTGCGGGCCAGGGCTAACCGCCCAGCAGCAGGACGAAGGAATGGCCCGCCAGACAAGGGCGGCAGTTGCCGCGGAGTTCTGGGACCTGTACAACCAAATCAGCACCAAGACAGTCGACCCGCTCGGCATGGCAACCGGGGGTTTCTACCAATGCCCGAACGGATCGCAAGGTAACAGAGACAACTCCATCATTTACGGTATCTGGACGCAGCTTACCCCGGGTAAGTCGACCCTGCAGACTCCGTACGGCAGCGGCAATGCGCAGGCCCTGCCCCAGGAACTGGAGCCGACGCTCCACTCACATGGCTGGAGTCGCTGGCAATCCAAGACCGGACCCGTAGCTGCCCTCGGACCAGGCACGTCAACCTACGTAGAAAGCGATAACGACGGGTACGATCTCATCTTTCCCCCCAGCGACGGGACCTCAATCACTCTCCTTCTGACCGGGCCATGCGTGCCTGTTGGCGTACCCGAGGCCACCACACTTACGACCGCAACGCAAGATCAAAAATACAGAGACACTATGTTCACTGATACCGGCGCCGAGCCGACGCCCACATCCTCTCTGCCAACGCCGTGAGCCCACTAGCTCAGCCTGCTGATATGGCTCACGGCAGAACGCCCTATAGCGCCACCGCGGCCACTTTGACCGCCGGGGTCAGGAGGCTGTCCCCTGCATGTAGGGCTCTGGGTGGCCTGCGACGCGCATCCGGATCCGGTAAATCGAGGTCGTTGCCGCTAGGTAGAGCGTCTTCCAGTCGGGGTCTCCCCAGTTCAGGTTGCTGACGATCTCCGGCACCTCGATCACGCCGGTACGCGATCCATCTGGCTCGAAGACCCAGATGCCGCCAGGCCCTGTGCAGTAGACGTTGCCGAGCTCGTCGCATTTCATCCCGTCGGCCACGCCGCCCTCGGGCACGCCTGTCGGGCCGACGACACCGGTCCCGATGCCGTCGCGGAAGACCGCTCCGCCGGTCAGCGTGCCGTCCGCGGCCACGTCAAAGACGCGGATGTGGCAGCGGGGAGTGTCGTTGACGTAGAGCTTGTCGTAACCGGGGGAGAAACAGAGCCCGTTCGGCTGGCCGAAGTCATCGGCGAGCAACTGCAGCTCGCCCGCGGGGGAGATCCGGTAGACGCCCTGGAAGTCGAGTTCCTGGTCGCGCTCGATGCCGTCGACCGGCATCCGGCCGTAGACCGGGTCAGAGAAGTAGACAGACTCGTCAAGGCCGGTGACCACGTCATTCGGGGCGTTGAGCTCCCGGCCTCCCCAGTGACTGGCCAGCACTTCACGCTCGCCGGACGGGTGCTCGATAACCAGGCTGCTCGTGGAGTGCTCGCACACCAGCAGCGCGAGGTCGCGGGTCAGGGTCATGCCGTTGCACTTGTTGGCTGGGGCCATCACCACCTGGACGCCGCCCCGCGGGTCCCAGCGCCGCCGCACGTCCTCTGGCATGTCACTGAACAGCAGATACTGCCCGGACGGATGCCAGATCGGACCCTCGGTGGAGGTGAACCCGGTCGCCAGCCGCTGCAGCGTTCCGACGTCCGCGAGATCCTCTAGTCCGGGCACGCCGCTCCTTTCAGGTATCCAGAACCAGGCCAGCCCCAGCCCTGGCCGCGCAGCTTTCTAATCCGGTTCCTGGCTGCTGGGCGCGGCCGCCGGTGGCGGGGTGAGCCCTCGGCGCGCTGAAGCGATGTCGCGGGACGCCTGGATCGCTCGTGAGCGCAGCCCGGAGATCTCCGACTGAGCCGTGGCGTCCCACTCGTAGAACGGGGCGCCGGCCTCGGTGCGCTCGGCCAGGATGCCCGCAAGGCCCGGATCGGACGCCAGGTGCGGGAAGATCTCTGCGGCGACCCGGGACCAGGTCTCGCCTCCGCCGAGGTCAACGGTTGCGAACGGCCCTGCAGCCAGCCACCTTGGCGCCAGGCCGTCGCTAACGGCAGCGTCGATCGTGGCCACGTCGGCCACCTGGTTATCGAGCAGCCAGAGCGCCTCGCGCAGCAGCGCATGCTGCAGCCGGTTCCACACGAACCCCCGCACGTCCCGGCGGGCCACAATCGGCGTCTTGCCCATCCCGGCCGCCAGGTCCCGCAGCGCGTCGACGGTCCCGCCAGCCGTTGCCTCGCCCGCGATGATCTCCACGATCGGGGTGATGTCCGCCGGGTACAAAAAATGGAACCCGGCGAACGCCTCGGGGCGCCGCAGGCTCCGTGCCAGCGCGGTGATCGACAGCCCGGAGGTGTTGGTCGTCAGCAGCGCCCCCTCGTCGAGCAAAGGCTCGACTACTGCGTACACCTGTGACTTGACCTGCGGGTCCTCGGTAACCGTTTCCACGACGAGCTGAGCACCGCGGAATTCTTCGCCCGATCCCAGCTCGCGGGCGCCGACACCTTCGCCAGCCAGGGCCGCTGCCGTGGTCGCGCGCTCTAGCGAACGCCCGATCACGGTTGCCCGGGCGCCGCCCTGTGCCAGTGCCGCGGCGATGCCGGGAGCCATACGGCCGGTGCCGACCACCGCAGCCGAGATTCCCACCGGCGCCTCACCCGCTCCGGGCTGGGCGGCGCGTCGGCCCGGGGGGGCGACCGCCTGGAGCCCTCGCGGCGCTTTGCCCAGGGGGAACGCCCGGGGCGGAAGCCGCTCGCTCGGCTTCGAGCGTCCGGGCCAGCTTCGCCCCGGCCGAGTCCAGGTGGGCAGCCATCGCAGCCGCCGCCGCGTCCGGGTCGCCGGCCTCGACGGCCTCCATGATCGGGACATGCTCGGCGTACGAGGCAGTTCTGGAGTCGGCGGCATAGGTGACGCGCCTGATCCAGACGTGGATCAGGGAGCGGATATTGGTCAGGATGCCGGCGAGCACGTTGTTGCCTGCGGCCTGGGCCACCCGCAGATGGAACTCCATGTCCGCCTCGATGAACTCGTCGTCGCTCCCGGCCAGCTCCATCCGGCGGAGCAGGGCGCGCATCTCCGCCAGGTCTTCCTGGTCCCGCCGCCCAGCCGCGAGCCGGGCGAGTGCCTCCTCGATGTGGCGCCGTGCCTCGACGAGGTCCAGGGCGCTCTGCTCGCCCAGCAGCAGGCCCCACTCGATGGCCTTCGGCAGCAATTCGGACTCGGTGGCGCGCAGGTACGTGCCGTCGCCCTGGCGTACGTCGATGATGCCGAGCAGCGTCAGTGGCTTCAGCGCGTCGCGGACAGAGGACCGGCCCACGCCGAGCGTGCGGGATAGCTCGCGCTCGGACGGAATCCGGTCTCCTGGCACCAGGATCCCGGACAGCAGGTAGTCGAGCAGTTTCCGCGATATCTCGGCCGAGAGCGGCTCGCGCGCCTCCACCTTCAACAGTTCCATAGCCGACTCGCCCCTGTCGGCTCCTGCCGTCTGCCTGTTACTCACGATCTCGCCTATCACCACGTCGTGTTAGTTCGCACCCTCGGCGCCCGCGGCCGACGGTGTCGCATCAGCCGGCAGGTACACCCGGGGCACAGTCTCCCGCACGGATGCGGCGAGACTCGCCGGGGGGAAGTGCTTGGGCTGCCCGGCAATGACCTCGCCCTGCGTGATCTCAGCCGAGCCCTGGCGGCCGATGAACACAACCTCATCCCCGTTGCCTGCCCCCGGGATGCCAGTAACGTCCAGGCTCACATGTTCCAGCGACAAACTCCCCAGGATCGGCGCGCGCTGCCCGCGGACAAGGGCTTCGCCGCAGTTAAGGAAGGCCAGCCCGTCGGCGAACCCGATCGGTGCCACCCCGACCCGCATGCCCGACCGGACCGGGAACGCCATCATGTCCACGTAGTCGCTGCGGTCGATGTCCTTGCAGTGGGTAATGCGCGACCGCAAGGCGAGGAACGCGGGCCTGAGCCCCAGCTGCGCCAGGCTGGGCTCGACCCCGGGCCGGACGATTCCGTACAGGTAGCGGCCGACATCCACCGCGTCCATGCTCATCGACGACGTGAGCAGCATCACCGGCGTGCTCGCGGCCATGGAAACCCCCGTCGAATATCCATCGCGCGCCACGCCGTCGAGCAGCGCCCGGAACCTGGCGAACTGCCAGCCGACATACTCAGAAACCCCGGCGCGCGGCGGTACGTGCATGTGCGTGTACACGCCGTCCAGCGAGATGCCGCCGGAGCTGGCCGCTTTCCGGACCAGGCTGGGTGCGCTATCGGCCGAAACCCCCAGCCGTTCCAGGCCGACGTCGACTTCCACGAACACGCGCGTGGGCACCGTGCCCTCGCCAGAGGCTGCCATGGACAGGGACTCGTCGTCGGAGATCGTGAGGATGATGTCGTTGTCCCTGGCCAGCCGGACCAGCTGCTCGTCGATGACACTGCCGCCGTACAGCAGGATCGGGCAGCTGATCCGGTTGGCCCGCAGCGCCGTGGCGTCGCCTGGGTCGACCAGTCCGAGGATGTCGGCACCTGCGTCCTGCAGAGTGCGTGCCACGGGCAGGAGACCGAACCCGTACGCGCTGGCCTTGACCGCGGCGCAGATCCGGGTCCCGGCGGGCAGGATTCGGCGCAGCACCGCGACGTTGTGGGCGATCGCGCCGAGATCCACATCGAACGCGTTCGGACGGCTGGAGCCCACGGTTCACCTGCCTCCGCTTGACCCGCCGTCGACAAACAGCCCGCTGCCCAGGATGAACGTGGACTCGTCCGAGGCCAGGAACACAGCGGCCTGCGCAACGTCGTCCGGCTGGCCCAGGGCGTCGGTGAACTGACGGCCGCGGATGACGGCCAGGGCCTCCTCCCGGGTGCCGGGCGATTCGCTGAGAACCTTGTCCAGCAGCGGCGTGAAGATCGTCCCTGGCTGAAGCGCGTTGACCCGGATGCCGAGCCGGCCGTAGTCCACCTGCATGGACCTGGTCAGCGCGAGCAGGGCGCCCTTGGACGCGGCGTACGCTGCCCGGTTCGGCAGGCCGACGCTGGCGATGACCGACGACATGATGATGACCGTTCCGCCGTTCTGGTCGATCATCTGCGGGATGACCGCCTTGCAGGTCAGATACGTCCCGCGGACGTTGACGTCGAAGACCCGGTCCCAGACGTCGGCCGGCGTCTCGTGCAGCACGCCTGCCGCGCTGATGCCCGCGTTGGCAACCAGCACGTCGATGCGCCCGTAGCTGGCCACGGCGGTGGCGGCAATACGTTCTGTGTCCTGTGAATGGGTGATGTCCGCCTGCAGATCCTGTGCTTCCCCGCCTGCCGCCCGGATCTGGCCTGCGGTCTGAGCCGCGCCAGCCGCGTCTATGTCTGCTGCCAGGACCGACGCGCCCTCCTGGGCGAACCTGACCGCGATCGCCCGGCCGATGCCCGAGCCCGCGCCGGTCACGACGGCGGCCTTGCCGTTAAGCCGCATCGCAACCCGCCACCGGGACGGCGAGGCCGGCCGCGCCGAGCTCGGAGGTCGCGGGCGTGCAGCCAGACCTGGCCAGCAGCTCCATGCCCAGGCGCGCCCGGCGCACGCGCTCACGGCTCATGGCGATGGCGACCGATTCGAGATGCTGGCCAACCGGGTAGAGGTCGGGTGCGTTGCGCAAGCCGAACTTCATGTAGACCGGGGCCCCGACCCGGATGAACTCGGGGATGTCGTGATGGCGGACCAGGCCGCCGATGTTGTCCGGCGATTCGACGTACAGGTCCACCGGGATGTCGACTGCCGCCCGGATGGCAGCCAGGTCGGCGAGGTCGACGTCTGTCGGCAGGTTCAGGGTGCTCGCGCCCAGGTCCTCAAGGACCCGGGCCGACGCCGGGTTGGCAGCCGGCATCATGACCGAGATCTTGGCCTGCATGCCGGCCGGGAGCAGGCCTTGTGCCTTCATGGCGGAGAACGCGGCCAGCACCCCGATGTCGGAGATGAGGACGCTGCGGATGCCGGCCTGTGCCGCGCGCGTGATGTCCTCGAGCACGTATGCCAGCTGTGCCCGGCCGCGGGCGAGTTGCCCGGCCGCGAGGCCGGCCGGCGAGGCGGCCATTGCCGAGCCGGTCCACGCTGCGCAGGGCCTTGCGAACAAGCTCACTTCGACTTTTGCGGCGGCAGCGGTGCGGGTGATGCGCTCCAGCTCCGCGTCGGTCAGCATGAACACGCCGCTGCCCTGGGACACACGGTGCACCCGAACGTCGAACTCGGCGGCGGCCCCGAGAACCGCGTCCAGGCCCGCCGGGCCCTCGGTGCTGGGTATCTCGATCCGGTACTGGGCCCCGTCGGGGAAGCGTTTCGCTGACGACGGCAGTGCGGCCGGCGAGACTGGCGGCAGGCCCCAGGCGTCCAGGAACCCGGTCACAGTCGCCGGTCGGTCATCGCCGGATGGGGCTGTGGCGGGGTGTCTCGGCATCATTTCGCGGTGTAGCCCCCGTCGACCATCTGTGCCGAGCCGGTGACGAAGCTGGAGTCATCACAGGAAAGGAACAGCGCGGCCTTGGCCACTTCCGTGGGGTTCGCGTACCTGCCCATCGGGACCGCAGACTCTTCGCGGGCGACCAGGCTCTCGTAGCTGCCCTGCTCTGGGACCGCCCGCAGCGAGGCCTCCTGCAGCGGCGTGTCGGTCGCTCCTGGGCACAGGCAGTTGACGCGGATGCCCCGGTCGGCGTACTCGAGCGCGATCGCCTTGGACAGCATCAGGATGCCGCCCTTGCTCGCACTGTACGCCGGCGCTCCGGGGTCGCCGATGAACGAGTTGATCGAGCCGGTGAACACGATCGTGCCGCCACCCGCCTTGAGCAGCTCGGGAATGGCGTACTTGGCGGTGAGGAAGCAGCCCTTGA
This sequence comes from uncultured Actinomycetota bacterium, assembly GCA_963815375.1. Lineage (GTDB taxonomy): Bacteria > Actinomycetota > Actinomycetes > Streptosporangiales > Streptosporangiaceae > JASHPR01. Next base: position 2,907,559 of record CAWFGX010000001.1, read on the forward strand.
GGTTGACGTCGATCAGCCGGTCCCACTCTTCCTCGGTGGTCTCGACGACACCCCGGAACACGCCGATGCCTGCGTTTGCCCAGACCAGGTCGAGACGGTCAAAGGTCCGGGCCGTCAGCGCCACGGCCGCGCTGACATCCGCCGGCTTGGAGACGTCGCCGTGGTGGAACACCGCCCGGCCGCCGCTCGACGTGACGGCGTCCACCGCCTTCTGGCCGCCTGCCTCGTCCGCGTCCATGGCGACAAGGGCAGCCCCCTGGGCCGCGAACAGCTCCAGCCCCGCGCGGCCGATGCCACTCGCGACCCCGGTGATCAGGCCCACTCGTCCGGCGAGTCGGTGCTCCGGCGTCACTCTCTAGCCTCCGTGCGTGGGATGGGTGGCTTCATCGGCTTTCCCCTCCCCGACCGGCTCGCCGAGCGACGCGCCGGCGTTCGCGATCCAGCCCTCACGCCGGGTCGCCCGCATAACCAGGAGAATGACAATCCCCACCACCAGCCAGCCGCCGCCGATATAAGGCGCGAGGTTCAGCGGGAAGGCCAGGCATCGGGTTGAACGTCTCCACGCCAACATAAATCAGCGCAGCCGTGGTGAACAGCGGGATGACCAGGTGCAGCAGCGGGTTGAACTCGGCCCGCCGCTGCAGCAGGTAGTACGCGGCGCACGCGGCGTTGCCCAGGATGTAGATGACGACCACGGCCAGCACGACCACGAGCCCGACGATCAGGAAGAACGAGTTGTTCGGGCCAAGCCCGAGCCCGCAGACGATCCCGACCACGATCGTCAGCGCCATCTGCAGCCAGATCGCGTTGACCGGCGTCTTCTTCACCGGGTCCACCTTCGCCAGCCATCGGGGCGCCGCGCCGCCCGAGGCCATGCGGTACCAGATACGGGTGGAGACGTTGTTGAGCGACTGGCTGACCGCGAATGTCGAGGTCAGGAACGCGACCATCACGAATATCCAGCCGAATCCCCAGTAGCGGTGCGCCAGCACCAGCCCCGGCACCTGGGCCGACTTGGGCAGCGCGGCGAGGTTGGCTGTTCCCCAGCCGATGACCTGTCCCCAGTAGGTGATCACGAGAAACCCGCCCAGCAGGATGATCGCGAGCATCACCGCGCGCGAGACGTTCCGCTTCGGGTCCCTTGTCTCCTCGGCCAGCGGCGCGGCGAACTCCCAGCCGTCCATGCCCTGGAACGAGAACGCGATCGCCAGCGCGAACGCGCTCGCGGTGCCGATGTGAGCGGGGTTGAAGCTCTCGAAGTTGAAGCCGCCCTTCCCGGGCGAAGCGAGGCCCCAGATGCCCAGCACCCAGACCAGCAGGATCTCGAACGCACCCATGATCACCATGACGCGTACCGAGATCGCGATCCCGAACCTAGCCAGCAGCGCGATCAGCGGAGCGCCGACCAGGATCGCCACCCACCACAGCCAGGGAACGTACACGCTGTAGTTGGCCTGCAGTTCGCTCGCCAGCACGGCGCCGAAGTAACCCATGATCGGGCCCTGCACGACCGGCATGTAGACGAAGTTCATCCACCCGGTCAGGAAGCCGAACCGGGCGCCGAGCCCGCGGCTGACGAAGGTGTAGTAGCTCCCGGCCGACGGCATGTGCTTGGTGAACTGGACCAGCGTGCTGCCCAGCATCACCACGACGATCACGCCCAGCAGGTAGGCCAGCGGCGCGGTGACGCCCGCGATCCCGACGACCTCCTGAGTGAAGAACAGGGCGGCGAAGATCGGCCCCATCCCGGTAATCGACTGCATGAGCACGCCAGTGAGGCCGATGGCGCCCTGCTTAAGGTCAGTCGTTGTCGAAGCCGGCTCGGGTCTGCTGCCCGCCACCACGCTCTGTCCTTCTGCCACAGCGCTCCCCTCTCATGAACCTCGCACGGGGCGAAACGCGACGTCAGCCGCTTAGCGAATAACGGCGTGGCCATTTGCTGGGAGAGTAGACGCGAAGTTGGCGACCGGTCAACCACTTGACGGTTGCGAGTTTTTGCCACACTTAAGGTTGGGTTCCGGTCATGCCGGATCAAGCCCGGAGTGCGCGGACCTCTGCCGGTCGGCTTAGGAGCGAGATTTGGCCTTGCGGCGGTCGATGACGCCCTGGCTCACGAGGGCTTGAGCGAACGCCTTGCTCAGCTCGCGGGCGGTGCGCAGGGATTTGGGTCCGCCGGCGGTGGCGGCTGCTTTCAGGACGCCTCCGGGGCCACTGCGTGCCAGCTCGGTGCTGGAGACCTCGCCGAAATCGACGGCATACTCGCGGCCGTTCATCCGCAGGAAGGTGCCCTCTCCGACCTTGCGCTGCAGCCAGGGCCCGTCGAGAAGCTCGACGGCAGAGACCTGGGCGCGGTCGATGAGCGTCTGCGACCCGACGATGAACACGAGTTCACCGTCGCCGACCTGCACCAGGCACGGAAAGCGCTTCGGCCCAGCGTTCAGGTTCCCGCCCGCTTTGACTGGTACCACGCTGCAGAACTGCTGGGAGAACGCCAGTTCCATCGGGCCTCCGAATCGTCCGCCAGGTCACGAGGTTACCTGTGCCCGTTTGCGGCCGTCCAGCTGCGATTACGCACGGTATGCGTCAGAGATGGGGCAGCCTGGGCTCCCCCACTCCCAGCAGGGTGCGCAGGTGGCGCACTGGCGGGGAGCCGTGCGCCAGCATGGCGTCGTGCAGCACCCGGCCGGCCCAGCCCGGATGGGCCTGCCTCAGGTCGCTAGCCAGGTCGCGGACCTCGGTGAAGCCCACGTAGTAGGTGGACAGCTGCGCCGAGGTGAGCAGCACCCGGCGCCACTTCGCCGTCGCCTCGCCGTCCTCCTGGTACCCCGGCCCGGTCATCATCGCCATTGCCTCGGCCTCGGTCATCCCTTGGCAGTGCACGCGCACGTCCATAATCGTATTGATGATGGAACGCAGCAGCATCTTCAGCCGCTGCAGCCGGACCGCGCGGGGATCGCCCTCTCCGGGGTAACCGCGCGAGCTCATCAGCTCCTCGGCATAGACCGCCCAGCCTTCGATGAACGAGCCCGAGCGCAGCACCGCCCGCACCGGTGTGGACCCGGTGAACCGGCGGGAATGCCCGAGCTGGAGCGCGTGCCCAGGCATCGCCTCGTGGATCATCAGGTTGTGCACCAGGTGGCGGTTGTACTCACGGTAGAACGACCGGACCCGCTCGGCGGGCCAGCCTTCGGGCGTCGGTGACACCGCGATGAACGTGGCCAGCGGCACGGTCTCCAGTGGCCCGGGCGAGTCGCAGTAGGCGATCGCGACCCCCCGGTCGATCTCGGGCATCTCGATGACCTCGACCGGGTCACCGAAGATCGTGGCCAGGTCATGCGCTGCTACGAATTCCCGCTGCGCGCTTAACGCCGCCCCGACCAGGCCCAGAATCGTGGTGTCATCCGGCGCATCGGCCGCCAGGGAGTCCAGCGCGGCCCGCACGGCGCCACCGCCAGCAGTCGCGCCGCTGAACGCGGCCGCCTCCAACGCGATCTCCTCGCTGACCCGCGTCAGGCCCTCCTCGGCGCGGGCGAGCACTTTCTCCGCAGTCAGCTCGGTGTCCAGGACCAGCCGCAGCTTCTCGGCGAACAGGCCAGCGCCGATCCGCGGATCGCGGAAACCGTCGCGGCGCCCGTCGGCCAGCCGCTGCTCCAGCCAGCGGGTGTGCTCATCCAGGGCCTCAACGGCAGCGGGCACGGCCTGGCTCAGCTCGCGCTGCCGCCCGCTGCCGTCCGCGGCCAGTTTGCTCACCTCGTCCGTGATAAGCCGCCGCGTCCCAGCGAACTGCATGAGCGCTGTCTCGATGTGCACCTCGGGCATCTGCCCGAGCACCGCCCGCGCCGCCGCCAGCGACTCCGGCAGAGCGGTCAGCCGGCGGGCGACCGAGCGGAGCCGGTCCGGCAGCGGCGCGAAGTCCCGCGCGAGCAGCAGGTAGACGGCCCGCCCCGGGTTGGCCAGCAACGGGTTCCACTCGTGCTCGCGCAGTGCCTCGATGCCAAACCGCAGCGCGGCCAGCCGGTTGTGCAGGATCTGTGCGTCCACGCGGTTCTGTGCTTCCAGACGGCCTGCGTCGACGGAGCCCAGCGCAGCCAGTTGCTGGCCTGCCCACCGGGCGGCCCGGTCGTAGTGCGCCGCCGTGCCTATCGTCAGCCTGTCGTCGTACCGGTGGTCGCCCTCACCGGTCGCCCGCTCTGGCCGCTGCTCCAGCATTCCGTCGAGGATTTGCCTGGCCAGCGCGGCGAAGGCACCGTCAGCATCGTCTGCCATGTCCCCAACCTAAGCCAGGCTCCCAGCGTCACCCCGGCGGGACCATGCAGGCCCCGCCGGGGTAATCAGCCCGGTGGTTCCGGCCGGGGAATCCTGGGACCGCCATGAGCGCTGACACCGGCGTGAAGAAGATCGGGTTCCTCACGTTCGGGTTCTGGCGGCCAGCGGACGGCTCGCAGACGCGCAGCGCGGCTGACGCGCTGCTGCAGACGATCGAGCTGGCGCAGGCCGCCGAGGAAATCGGCATCGACGGGGCGTTCGTCCGGGTGCACCACTGGGAGCGGCAGCTTGCGTCGCCGTTTCCACTGCTGTCGGCGATCGCCGCGCGGACCAGCCGGATCGAGATCGGTACCGCTGTCATCGACATGCGGTACGAGAACCCGCTGTACATGGCCGAGGAGGCCGCTGCGGCGGACCTGATCAGCGGTGGCCGGCTGCAGCTTGGGGTCAGCCGGGGGTCACCGGAGATCGCGCTGCGCGGAGCCGAGTCGTTCGGCTACCGGCGGGCCGAGGGAGAGACAGACGCGGACAACGCACGGCGTAAGACCGAAATCTTCCTGGCCGCGATCAGCGGCGCGGCCGTGGCCAAGACCGACCCGGACCGGGCCGGCGGAATCAGCGGCGGCCTGGCGATCCAGCCGCAGTCGCCAGGCCTCGCCGACCGGATCTGGTGGGGCTCAGGCACTCGGGCCACGGCCCAGTGGGCCGCCAAGGCCGGGATGAACCTGCAGAGTTCGACGCTGCTGACCGAAGATACCGGTGTCCCGTTCGACCAGCTCCAGGCCGAGCAGATCCGGCTGTACCGGGAGGCCTGGGCCGAGCAGGCCTGGGAACGCGAGCCCCGGGTGTCGGTGTCGCGCAGTGTGCTGCCGATCACCGAGGACATCGACCGGGTGTACTTCGGCGGCCAGGCGCACGACGACCAGATCGGGCTGCTGGACGGCGCGCGGTCGCGCTTCGGCCGGACATACGCCGGGGAGCCGGACGACATCGCCGCCGAACTGGCCGAGGACGAGGCCGTGCGCGCGGCGGACACTGTGCTGCTGACCGTTCCGAACCAGCTCGGCGTCGACTACAACGCCCGTATGCTCGCCACGATCGCCGCCCACATCGCCCCGGCCATCGGCTGGGCCCCCGCCAAGACTGCCACGGCCGCCTGACCGCAGTGCACGGCCGCGCCTCGGGGCCGAGCTTGCGCCGGATCCTTCACGTCCAGCTGCCGGCCGTCGGCTATATGGCTTGGAGCCGGATTAGACGTCCAGGCCGGCAGCCCGGGCGGCTGGCCGCAGCCCGTCGCGGACGGTCGCCTCATCCAGGCGCGAGGCCTGCCCAGCGAGGAACTCGCTTGCCTTGCGGCGAAGGGCGTCGCGAAGAGCGACCTCCACGACCGATTCCGCCAGCGTGGCCAGGCGCTGCAGGGACTCGGTCAGTGGCCGGATCTGGTCGCCGGGCAGGCCCGCGGCCACGAACGGGTCCCACATGTGGCGTTCAAACACTCCTGTGAAACGCTCTGCGATCGCATCAGTCATTGACTGCAAGACCTCGAACTCACCGAGGGTCTCGCTGATCGGGATGCCGATGCGGGCGAGCTCGGTGCCGATCTCGAGGAACCTCGGGTTCCGCACCACGATGTCGATGCCGTCCATGCTCACCAGGCCCAGACGGAGGGCGCGCCGGATGATGCTCGGCGTAATCTTCTGGCCCGAGAAGAGCTTGGCGAACTGCATCGGTTTCAGCCGGAGTGGCTCCTCAGCCGCCCATGTGGCCGACACTTGCGCCTCGAGCCCGAGGACGTCGTCCAGGCTGCGCCCGCCTTCCCAGGCGTCGGTGAGCCGCTTGATGCTCGCCAGCGAGAAGCCCTCCTGCTGGAGCTGAGCGATCAGGCGGAGACGGGCGAGGTGCCCCGGACCGTAGTAGCCGACCCGCCCGCGCCGCTCTGGCGGTGGCAGCAGCCCCCGGGACTGGTACATCCGCACCGTGGACGTGGCCGTGTCCGCGGCGGCCGCCAGGCTCTCGATCGTCATCAGGGCCTCGTCGTCCATGGTTGCATCGTACTCTTGCAGAGCGAACACTTGATGAGTATATACTCATTGAATTATCACTCATATCGAGTGGAGCGGACTATGGGCGGCCCTGTCTGGCGACTGCAGCGTCATCCGGTTCCGATGACGTGCCATTTCGAGCACTGCCTGGTGGTTACCTGGGCACTGCCGGCTGCGGTACTCGAGCCGCTGGTCCCGCCAGGCTTGACCCTCGATACCTATGACGGGCGGTGGGGATTCCTCGTCATCGCGCTAGTGCAGACCCGCAGCCTCCGCCCGGCCTTCCTGCCGGCCTGGGCCGGCCGTGACTACGCGCTGACCGGCTACCGGATCTTCGTCCGGCATCGTGACCAGGCCGGCCGGACCCGCCGAGGGCTGCACATCCTGCGATCGGACACAGATAAGCGCTCGATGAAGATCGCCGGCAACCTGCTCACTCACTACCGGTACCGGCTGGCTGACATCAGCATCGCCGAGACCGCGGGCAGGCTCGACGTGCGGATCGCCACCCCGGGAGCACAGGCCGGCCTGCACGTCGTCGCCTGCCTGTCCAGCGAGCCAGCCCCGCTGCCGCCCTCGTCGCCGTTCCATTCGCAGCGCGACGCCCGGCGTTTCGCCGGACCCCTGCCCTGGACGTTTGACCACGAGCCTGAGACGAACTCAATCGTCATGATCCGCGCCCGCCGCACGGAATGGGACCCGCAGCCGACCGCCGTCGAGGTCAAGACCTGTGGCTTCCTTGACAGCCCGTTGCTGGCCGCCGCCGGGCCCAGGCTGGCCAGCGCCTTCCACGTGGCCGGCGTCGACTACGGCTGGGAGCGGGGGATCAGGATGCCGCTGGAGCAGCGGTGACGACTGGAAACCCGGCGCTGCGCACGGCGGGCACGCTGACGGTCATCCGGTTCAACTGGCCCAAATACGCAGGCGCCGCGGCGATCCTGGCAGCGGCCATTGCCGCCAGCACCGCCATGGCACCCGGGCCAAGCATCACCGCACTGTGGGTCGCTGCCGTGCCTGGCACTGTCTGGACCGTCACCTCCCTGGCCGCGACCTGGTGGGTCTACGACCACCGGCAGGTTTACACCTGTCTGACAGCGGGGCTGGCCAGCATCGGGGAGTGGGCCGCGGTGCACGCCGGGTTCGACGAGTCCAGTCCGGCCCTGTGGGCCGCGATCGGCCATCCCCCAGCCGCCGTGACAGAGATTGAGGTCCGCCCCGGTGCGTCGCTACGGCGGGCCCGGAGGCAGGGCCTGCGCACTTCCGCCCGGGAGCGGACCGCCCGCGCGCTCGCAGGGTCCCTCGACACGATCTTCGTCACGTTCGCAGCGCACGAGGTCCGTGACCTTGCCAGCCAGCGGGCACTGTTCGGCGGGCTGAGCGAGGCGCTCCGGCCCGGCGGACGGCTGGTCGTGACCGAGCACCTGTGCGATCTCGCCAACTTCGCCGTCTACGGCCCGGGCGTCCTGCACTTTCAGTCACTGGCCACCTGGCTCGCCCGGGCGGCTGAGGCCGGGCTGTCCGTGGAGAGCAACACGGTCATCACGCCGTTCGTGCACCGCCTGGTGTGGCGGCGATGAGGTACCTGGCGCTGAATCTCACCGTCGCCGGGGTGCTGCTGCTGGTCCTGGGCGGCCTGCACGCGGCGCTGCCCGTTGCGCTGCGCTGGCGCACTGAGCTTGCCGCAGCCTCGCTGCTGAACCGCGAGGTGAGCTACGTCCACTGCTTCTTCATCGGCCTGGCCTGCCTGCTGTGGGGCCTGCTGGCACTCACCGCTGGCCATTCGCTGCTTGAGCCTGGACCGGTGACCCGGCTGGTCCTGACTGGGGCGGTCTTTTTCTGGTCCGCCCGCCTGGTCATCCAGATCCTGGTGTTCAACCGTCACGCTCGCCAGTCAGTGTCCTGGTGTGCGCTCTCGGTTGCTGGGACAGGCCTATGGGCCTACCTCACGGTTGTGTGGTGCTGGGCACTCGCCGCCCAGCGCTGAGACCCGCCCCTGATTCCGGGGCCTTTAGCTGGCTGCCTGCCTGGTAGATGATGAGAACGTGATGACCTCGGACCTCCCGCTCAGCGATGTCCGGGTCATCGACCTGACCGTCGCCCGGGCCGGCCCGACCTGCGTCCGCCAGCTCGCCGACTGGGGCGCGGACGTCATCCGGGTAGAGCCGCCAGCCGGCGCAGCCCCGCCGGGGACCGGGGAGGACCGCCACGGCTGCGACTTCCAGAACCTGCATCGCAACAAGCGGTCCCTGTCGCTGAACTTGAAGCAGCCGGAGGCCCGCGAGGTGCTGATGCGCCTGGTCGACACAGCCGACGTGCTGATCGAGAACATGCGCCCCGGCGTCAAGAAGCGGCTCGGATTCGATTTCGACACCGTTCACGCGCGCAACCCTCGCCTGGTCTACGGCTCGATCTCCGGATTCGGGCAGAACGGTCCCTACTCGGGCCGCGGCGGCGTTGACCAGATCGCCCAGGGAATGGGCGGCCTGATGAGCGTGACCGGGCTGCCGGGCTCCGAGCCGACGCGTGTCGGGATCCCAGTGGCTGACCTGGCTGCCGGTCTCTACCTGGCCATCGGCGTGCTCGTGGCCCTGCACGACCGGGAACGCAGCGGGCGCGGGCGGTGGGTGCAGACCTCGCTGCTTGAGGCAATGATCGCGATGATGGACTTCCAGGCGGCCCGCTGGACCATCGACCGCGAGGTCCCGGCGCAAGCGGGCAACCACCACCCGATGGGCGTGCCGACGGGATGCTTCGCCTCAGCCGACGGGTACATCAACATCGCGGGACCGTCCGGGCGGCTGCTGCGCAGCCTGTGCGAGGTGATCGGGCTACCCGGCCTGCCGGACGACCCGCGGTTCGACTCTGCTCGCAAGCGGTCGGCGAACCGGGAGGAGCTCAACGCGCTGATCGCCGACCGGCTGCGGACGCGGACCACCGCCGAGTGGGTCGAAGCACTGAACCAGGCGGGCGTGCCGTGCGGCCCGGTCTACCGGATGGACGAGGTCTTCGCCGACCCGCAGGTCCGGCACCTGAAGATGTCCGAGCCGGTGCAGCACCCGGCACTCGGCGGCATGGATATCCTGCGCAACGCGGTGCGGATGACCGACGGCCCGGCCACGGTGCGGGCGCCGAGCCCGGACCCGGGCGACCACACCGACGAGGTGCTGGCCGGCCTGGGTTACCCCGAAGCGGAAATCGCCCGCCTCCGCGCCGGTGGCGTCATATGACCGGCCGCGCCGCGGCGGGCCCGATGCGCGCGCTCGGCCAACATTGACGCTCGGCCAACACTGAGAGGACACCTGTGACGACTTCCGGCTCAACTGCGCACGTGGAGACAGGCACCGACAAGCTGCTCGTCGACGTGACCGGCGCCGTCGCGGTAGTCACCTTCAACAATCCGGCCAAGCGCAATGCCCTGTCGCTGGAGATGCGGACAGCACTGCCGGCCGTGCTCCAGGCGCTTCAGGGCGACGACCGGGTCCGCGTGGTGGTGATCACCGGTGCGGGCGACAAGGCTTTCGCCTCGGGAGCCGACATCTCGGAGTTCGGGCAGCAGCGCACCTCTCCCGCCGACCGTGCCGAGTACGACCGGGCGCAGGAGGCGATTGGCCGCGCCTGGGAGAGCCTGGAGAAGCCTGTGATCGCCATGATCCGGGGCTTCTGCATGGGCGGGGGCCTGCTGACAGCGCTGCAGGCCGACATCCGGATCGCCTCCGACGACAGCCAGTTCGGCATCCCGGCTGCGCGTCTGGGGCTCGGCTACGGGTTCGCCAGCGTGGTGACGCTGATGAACCTCGTCGGCCCGGCCTGGACGGCGGAGATCCTCCTGTCCGCGCGGCGGTTCTCGTCGGCCGAGGCCCTGCAGATGGGCCTGGTCAACCGGGTCGTCCCGGCCGCGGATCTGCGAGACGACGTGATGACCCTCGCTCAGAGCATCGCCGCCAACGCGCCGCTCACTGTCGCGGCATGCAAGGCAGCGATCCGCGAAGCGGGCAGGCCGCCCGGCCAGCGGGATCTGGCCCGGGTCCGGTCGATGACCGAGGCCTGCTACGGCTCCCAGGACTACCTCGAAGGCCAGCGTGCCTTCGCCGAGAAGCGCCAGCCCCAGTTCACTGGCCGCTGAGGGACCTGAGCAACGACAGTGATGGTCCAACTATGCTGTCTGGGCGACAGTGATGGCCCAACCATGCTGTCGGGGTGAGTGCCTGGCGACAGTGATGGTCCAACCATGCGGTTGGGGACGGGTGCCGGGCCGCATCGAGGGCCTGCCCATGCTGTTAACTGCCTGGTTGCGTTCTGGACATCATCGGCTATTCCGGCAGGTTCCGCCCAGGCCCAGTGCTACCGTGACGCCCGTGCTCCCTCGGATCGCCTTAGCACTGGCGTTCGCGACAGCCGTACTGGGCGCCGCGGCACCGTCGGCATCGGCCGCTGTCGTACCTCCTCCAGCGCCGACGGTCTCCGGCGCCGCGAAGGTGGCGGTGAGCAGGCTGCTCGCTGACTACAACTGGTCGGGGACCTCCGCTGGCATGTTCACCACAAAAGGTGACAGCTCCGTCTCGACCTGCAGGAGCACCTATCACGGCGGGCAGTGCTGGTGGTGGGCGGCCAACACGTTCATGGCGCTGATCAGTTACGCCGAGGATCACCCCGGCACCCATGACGCGCGGGCCATCGAGCGCGACGTGCAGCACAACTACAGCGTGATGTGCGGCCAGGGGTCGTGCCCGTCCAGGCCCTACGAGACCGGCCGTGACTCGTTCCAGAACACGTATTACGACGACACCGGCTGGTGGGATCAGGCCTGGATCAACGCCTACAAGCTCACCAAGACACGCGCCTACCTGGACCTGGCCGAGGAACTGTGGAGCTACATCACCGCCAGGGGCTGGAGCGCTATCTGCGGCGGCGGCGTCGAGCAGCACAGCGGACCCCGCAAGAGCGGCGAGGACGCCTACGCCAACGCGCTGTACCTGAGGAACTCGGCCTGGCTGTACTCCATCACAGGCAACCGGCAGTACATGGTTGGCGTACCCGACGGCAGCCATAAAAAGGGCGGGGCAATCGCTGATGCGTCGTTCATCACCGATCACCTGATCGACGGCCCGTACAATCACCTGGCGCCGGGGACGAGCGGCTCACAGTTCATGATCGCCGATCACCCTGCGCCCGGCTGCAAGAGCGTTGGCGGCACGCAGATGTGGCTGTCGGCTCAGGGCGAGATGGTGAACGCCTTCTCCGACATGTACGCAGCCGACAAAGCCTTCGGTGCGAAGGACCCCGTCTATTACAACCACCTCGCCAACGACCTGGCGCTTAGTGTCATCAACAACAAGCCCAGCACGCACGGCACGATCAGGGCCACCGTGGACGCCCGCGGCATCCTGAGCGAGCCGTGCGACAGCAAGACATGGCCTGCGGGATGCAAGCTGCACAGCGGCCAGGACGGCAAGGGCGAGGCCCCGTTCCTTATCTTTAAAGGGATCTTTGAACGGGGCATCTACTGCTCGAACCACAACCTCAACGACGCGGCCCTCACCACATTCATCGCGAAGAACGCTGACGTTGTCGCCCAGCTCAACCACTTCGGGTTCCAGTGGGATTCAGCCGGCAACACGCTGGTCAACTTCGCGACGCAGACCTCTGTACTGGACGGGCTCGATGCCCAGACGGGCCGCTCGTTCGCGATGTGCTGAGCACGGTGCCGTCAGCCGTCCGCGGGCTCGAGACGGTCGGGTCCGAAGCGGGCGTCCAGCGACGCTGCCAGCCGGCGGCCCAGCCGCTGCATCGGCGCTTCGACCAGGTAGTAGCTCACGGCGCAGCAGGCAAGCAGGACCGCGAGGAACCCGGCGGTCAGCGCCACCAGGAGGCCAGATGAGTGATGCCCCCCGGTAAACGGGACGCTGTTGTAGACGTCGATCAGCAGCGGGTGCAGCAGGTACACCGAGTAACTCACCAGGCCCAGCCAGGCGAGGGCGGACGGCACGGGAAGGTTCCGCAGCTTCATCCCCACCGCGAAGGTCAGGCCGGCCAGGGCCACGGTAACCACCCATTCCCGCTGCTGCAGTGGCGTTTCCCCGGGGAAGTGCAGGATGTGCCATGCGCCCGCCACGATTGCGGCGGTGACGATGCCGACTGCCGCGACCGCTGCTCGGCGGCGGCTGATCTGGCCCTGCTCGGCGCGGTAGAGCATGGTGCCGGTGAACATGAGCGCCAGGATGGTCAGCCCCTCGAACGCGCCCACCCGCTCGTTGAGCGCGACCAGTACGAGGCCGGTACCGGCGGCCAGCCACGCGCCGGCCAGGCGGGGCAGCCCGCGAGTGGCCACCGTGATCGCGAGGCCGCCCAGGACCAGGACATCGGCGGCAAGAGCAACGCGGGTCATGCCCAGCGAGCTGCCTGACAGCCAGATCGTGGGAAGCAGGCCGCCCAGCAGCAGGGCCCCGGCGGCGAACCCGACCGCGAGTCGCGCGCTCCGGCGGTGCAGGCCGACCGTGAACAGAGCGGTGAGCAGCAGGTAGAAGACCATTTCGTAGGACAGCGTCCAGAGCACGACGATCAGGTTGGTGCCGCCCAGGAGGTCGTCGAGCATGAACAGGTGGGCAAGCACGGAACCGGCAGTGTTGTTCTGGGTTCCCCGCAGGCTGGCATAGCCAAGCCCGTGCAGCAGCAGCGCTGCCGCGACGGCGAAGACGAACAGCGGGAACAGGCGGAACACCCGGCTGAGCCAGAAGCCCCGGATGCTTCCCTTGCGCTCCAGCGAGGCGGGCACGATGTACCCGCTGATCATGAAGAAGACGAGCACGCCGTACAGCCCAGGATCGAACACGCTGTACACGACGTTGTGCGCCCGGTGCAGCTCGTACGTGCTGAAGTGGGCGTACACCACGCACAGGGCTGCGATCCCTCTCAGCGCGTCAAGCCAGGCCAGTCTGCGGCCGCCTGCCGGGGAACTGCCGGCCGCCCGGGCTTGCGGCGCGGGGCGGCCTGCCGGGTCGGCAGCTTGTGGTCCGCCGCTGACCGCCGGCGCCGGGCGGCTGCTGATGACTGCCAGGAGGCGGCCTTGGCCTTCAGAGGAGCTGCCTTCGGCGGGCTCGGCTTCGGGGGAACGTGCCAGGGCGGTGTGGGGGAGGGAATCGGACATGAGCAGCCACCTTACGCTGCGAGCTTGACCAGAACTTGGTAAAGCCCTGACCAAAACCTGAGCCAGCGCCAGCTGCCGCCCCGGAGCCCGCCGGCCGGAACGATCGGCGGCGCTGCCATGAGTTGCTATAACTAGTGACAGAGGGTGCATGAGGCGGGTGGCACGGCCCTGAAGCAGGGGTCTGCTGACGCAGCCGCATCCGCGGGCAGTGGGTTCCTGGCTGGCGAGATGGGAACGGTGGCCGTGAAACGCTCGGCCGGCGGTGTCGCGGGTTTGTACGGCCGCACGGACGAGCTGGACCGGATCGTGCGCTTCCTCGACTCGGTCACCGGCGGCCCGGCGGCGCTGCTCATCGGCGGTCCGGCCGGCATCGGCAAGACGACTCTGTGGGCCGCAGGCGTGGAGATGGCACGCGGGCGCGGCTGGTGGGTGCTGAGCTGCCGGCCTGTCCAGTCGGAGGCACCGCTGAGCTTTTCGGCGCTGGGGGACCTGCTTGATGCCGTGCCGGAAACCGCGCTCGCCGGGCTGCCTGGCCCGCAGCGTCATGCTCTCGACGTCGCGCTGCTGAGAGCCGAGCCCGGGCCCGACCCGCCGGATCAGCGGGCTGTGGCGGTCGCGCTGCTGGGCGTGATGCGCGCTCTGGCTGAGACGTCACCCGTGCTCGTCGGGGTCGACGACGCCGCGTGGCTGGACCGGTCGTCGGCTGTGGTCCTGGAGTACGCGCTGCGCCGCCTGGCCGCGCAGCCGGTCGGCTTGCTCGCGACGGTCCCGCCGGCCGACCTGGTCACCCCGGTCAGTACCGTCGCCTCTGGCGAGCCGGTCAGCACCGTCGCGGGCGCCGCACCCAGCACCGCCGAATCCCTGAGGCGCTGGCTTCCGCAGGAAAAGCTGCACTCGGTCGACGTCGGCCCGATTAGCCTCGACGCGCTCGCCGCCTTGCTCCGCGACAAGGGCGGCCTGCAGGGGAGCTGGCCGGAGGTGGTCGAGCTGTGCGAGGCATCCGGTGGCAACCCCTACTTCGCGCTGGAACTGGCGGCAGCCCTGGGTGCCAGCGGGGACCGGCGGGGCACGGGGCAGCCGCTCCCGGTGCCGGAGTCGCTTCAGCCGCTGATCCGGCGCCGGCTCCGGGGCCTGACACCCGCCGGCCGGGACGTGGCGCTGGCGGTGGCGGCGTCCGCGCACCCGACTGTCGAGCTGGTCCTGGCCGCGTGCGGGAACGACCAGGCCGCTCAGGGCGGGCTGGACTCGGCCGAGGCTGCTGGTGTCCTCGAGGTCGCTGGAGGGCATGTCCGCTTCGCGCACCCGATGCTGCGCTCACTGCACTACTCCAGTGCCACCGAGCGGCAGCGCCGGCGGGTACACCAGCGCCTGGCGGAGGCCACCGCCGTGACCGAAGAACGAGTGCGGCACCTGGCCCTGGCAGCCGCCGGGCCGGATGAGGGGATAGCAGGCGAGCTCGCCGCGGCGGCTCAGGTCGCGTTCAGACGCGGGGCCACCGTCGCTGCAGCCGAGCTAGCCGACCTGGCGCACCAGCTCACGCCCCCAGGCCTGGTGGCGGCGCGTATCGAGCGTCTGGTCGAAGCGGGCAGGCTGCACCTGGCCGCGTTCGATCCTGGCGGAGCGCGCAAGCTGCTCGAAGCGGCCATCGACCTGTGCGAGCCCGGTCAGGTGCGCGCGGCCGCGCTGCACGACCTGGCCAGGGTTATCGCGTACAGCGAGGGGCTGTTCGCCTGCCGTTCGCTGCTGGTCCAGGCACGCGCCGAAGCCGCTGACGGCTCTGCCCTCAAGGCACTCGTGCACCGCGACCTCGGCTTCGTCATGGGCCTTGCCACTGATGGGTTCACTGATCCTGCCCGAGCTGAGTTCCGGGCCGCCCAGGAGATCGCCGAGCGGATCGCCGACAGGGCGCTGATCTCACAGCTCGCGGCGTTCGAGGCCATGACCGAGTTCGTCATCGGGAACGGGCTGCGCCGCGACCTGATCGAGCGGGCCCTGGCGAACCGGGACCCGGCCGTGCGGATAGAGATGGAGATGCGCCCGCGCGTGGTGATCAGTCACGTGCTGCGCTCGGCTGATGATCTGGCTGGGGCGAGGGCACTGCTGACCGGAGAGTTCGCCGAGGCGGCCGAGCAGGGCGCCGAGACCGACCTGCCCTTCCTGCTCATGCATCTGGTGGTCCTGGAGACCTGGGCGGGGAACCTCGGTATCGCTGAGGAGTACGCCGACCAGGGCTACCGTGTGGCCCTGGCTGCTGACTCCGCGACTCTGAGGGCGTGCATGCACAGCGCCCGGGCGATCAGCTGGGCATTCCGCGGCCCTGCAGAAGATGCCCGCACAGAGGCAGAGGCCGCGATCGACGCCGGGCTGCGTACCGGCGTGTACTACGCGCTGCTCCTCGGCTGCCATGCGCTCAGCCTGGTCGAGCTCGCCTCCGCCAATCCCGCCGGCGGCCGCGCCTCGCTGGCGGCCGTCGTGGAGACGACAGCGCAGCGCGGGATGGTCGATCCGGGGTTCATGGCCCTGCGCCCGGTGCCGGATTACATCGAGTCGCTGATCCGGCTCGGCGACCTGGCGGCAGCGGACCCGCTGCTGGAGTCGCTGGAGGAACGAGCCCGCCGGCTGGACCGGGCGTGGGCACTGGCAACGGCAGGACGGTGCCGGGCACTGCTGACGTCGGCGCGCGGAGACCACGACGCGGCGGCGGCGGCGCTGACCCAGGCCTTCGCCGCTCACGAGCGACTTGAGATGCCGCTGGAGCTCGCCCGCACCCACCTGGTCGCCGGTGACGTCGCCCGCCGCGCCCGGCGCAAGATCGAGGCACGGGAGCACGTGGAGACGGCACGCCTGGCGTTTGCCAGCCTGGGGGCGGCTCCGTGGGAGCAGCGGGCCGAAGCGGAGCTGGCCAGGCTAGGCGCCACCCGCTCCGCCAGCCTCGACCTGACAGCAGCGGAACGCAGGGTGGCGAGCCTGGTCGCGTCCGGGCGCACAAACCGGGAGGTCGCCACCGAGCTGTACATGGGACTGCGGACGGTGGAGACACACCTGTCCGCCGTCTACCGCAAGCTCGGTCTCCGCTCGCGCAGCGAGCTCATCGGGGTCTGGGCAAGGCGGTCAGACGCAGACTGAGGCCAGTTTCGACGCCCGTCCCGAGCGGCGGGCCAGGAATCGGCGGTTTACACGGATTCTTTTTCCGGCTGCCTCTCATAGCGTCCGAGCTGTTGCTATCAGCCCGGCAAGTCAATGGGGGAGCGGACTAACAGATGAAGCTGAACGCACGTTACCGGTACAGATATCTCGGCCCGGCGCTGGTGTGCGCTGCCGGGCTCGTCCTGGCAGGCTGCGGCCCGTCGGGGGGGTCGGCGTCTGGCTCGTCCGGGGGTTCGGCGAGCAAGGCCGCGGCCGACAGCGGCCACACCGCATCGCCAGCACAGACCGGGGCGGGCGCCACGGTCAGCCCGGACAACTATCCCATTGGTGTCGGCAATACCTGGGTTTACCAGAACAGCCTCGGCGGCACCGTCACGAACAAGATGACCGCGGTGACGCCAGTGTCTGGCGGGACACAGGTCACCGAGACCAACGACATCGACCTGACCACCGGGGCGCCAACGACCAATCAGGCGACCTACATCTTCAACTCCGACGGGTCGATTACTTACCCGGCCAACCAGTTCGGCAACGACGTGACGATCCAGGGTGGCATCGCCTGGCCCACCCCGTCCCAGATCGCTTCCGGGCAGCCGTACAACTCGACTCTCCAGGTAACGATCAACCAGGGCCAGCCGCAGAGCACGACGGCGCACGTCACAGTCCAGGGTGCGGGCTCAGCAAGCGTCACTGTGCCCGCAGGCACCTACAACACCCAGATCGTCGACATGACCATGGCCACCACGGTGCAGGGTTACTCGGTGAGCATCCAGGTCCGCACCTGGCTGGCCGACGGGACCGGTCCGGTGCAGTCCGAGGTCACCACGACCGAGCTGGGTACCGCGCACGTCGCTGACGAGCTGAAGCTTCAGTCGTTCACGAAGGGATAGCCCAGGCCGAGGAGGGGGTGGCGCGGGCCGTGCGGCGGGGCACGGCCCGCGCCATGGCTAGATGATCACAGGCCGGCTTGCGTCAGCCCCCGATCGCCTTGAAGACGGCAGTTGCCACGTCGGAACGGACATCCGAGTCTTGCACCAGCGGACGTTCAAAATTCTGGCTGAAATACTTGGCCGCTGCGACCGGGTCTGAGATCGAGTTCAGCGCCGCGACATTCCCGTTTTTGCTGTTGTAGGTCAGGATGGCGGGCTCCTGCTTGGCGAAATCGGCCGCGGGGTGATTGGTCGGGTAAAGATTCTGGTACTCCCCTGAGTACTGGGGTGTCCAGCCGATCAGCCCCCATCCGCCGGTGCCGACCGCCTCGGGACTGCCCAAGGATTCACCGGCGATGCACGCGGCGATGCCCGCGGCTGCGGCCTTGCTGTAGCCGTGCTCGACGAGGTACATAGCGGCCGCGACCTCGTTCCCGAAGTTGCCGGCGTCGGCTGGGGCGGGGACCTGCGGGGTGAAACCCTGGTCCGTGGGCACGTAGAGGGCGGAGAACGCGCTGCGGCCTTTCATCCCGGACAGCACCTTCTCCAGGGTTGCGCTCGCCTGACTGAGGGCGTTCCCGGCATCGGCCGCGACTCCCTTTGCCTGGGTGACTGCTTCGGCCACGGCATCGGCCTGGGCGGCCTGAATGCTGGTCAGCGACGGCCCCACCACCTTGCTCAGGAGCCCGAGATGCGTGGACAGTGAATCGCTGAGGCTGTTCATGGTGCTCTGCGCGTGCTCCAGTTCGTCGGCGGCAGCATTGAGCGCCTTGGCCCCGTCCTGCAGGCACTCCTGCTCGTTGCGGCTGGCCGCGCTGAACTGTGTGATCGAGTACTCGAACGACTGCTCCCCGAGCCCGCTCCAGCCGTCAGCGGCGGCAGACGTGGCCTGCTGGACCACCGTGGTCTGCTGTTCGCACGACGCCGCGGCCTGCGTCCAGCTCTGCGCGATCGCCCGGATGGTCGACGGGCTGCCGTTGACCTGGGCTGCGATCGCTTCGTACTCCTCCAGGTCTGGCGCGCCTCCCCCGCTCACGGCGTCGTTCCCATTTGCTCAGCGTGCCGCAAGGTGGCGGCGGCAGCGTCGGCAGCCAGCAGCGCGCTGGTCCCGTCGGCTTTGATGTAGCTCTGCAGCGCCGCCTCGAGGGCGTACTCGGTGCCGCGAAGGACCGTTTCCGCGGCGGTGAACTGGCCGTTCGCAGCCTCGTTCACTTGTGCGGTGAGACTGGCGAGCCGCCCGGACTCCGGGAGCGTGCCGAAGACGGTCCCGCTGCCTACTCCGTACGCCGGTCCGTGCGAGAGCGTGTCCGCGGTGCCGCCGAACTGGGCTGCCTCTTGCATCATCGTCTGCGCGCAGAGGACCAGTTCGGCTGGGTTAACTGTTAATCCGTTCGTGGCCATGAGTGGCGCTCCCGTTCGGACATAGGCGCTGAAATCGCGCCGGGGGTGACGTTAGTACGCGGGGTTCGGCTCACCTACGTTCGCCAAGAATGGATCAGTAGCCGACGTAGGGCAAGCCCGCGTCGACCGCCTTGACGCCGGGCACGTTGCTCAGCGACCCATAGCGTGAGATTGCGTAACGAACTCCGGCGATGATGTTGTCGACAGGGTTGGTGATGCTGCCGTGACCAGGCAGCGCGTAAGCGTTGAAGGTGGGGGCGATGGTCTGCATCAGGCCCGTGGACGGGGTCCCGGCGGCGGCGTTGGAGTCCCAGTTGTTCACGGCGTTCGGGTTACCGCCGGACTCGTGCTCAATGATGATCCAGATGTCGTTCGCGTTGAGCTCGGAGGCCGGAACCCCATTCTGCTCAAGGATCTTCATCGCTTCGCTGATCCAGTCGTTGACCTGCCCGCGCGGAGCCGGAGTCCCTGAGGGAACCGGGACCTGACCGAAGCCTGACGGGTCGGAGAGCCCTCCGACTCCGCCCGATCCGCCAGAAGCTGTGCCGGTACCTCCTGGCGTGCCTGAGCCAGCACCGCCGCCAGCGAGCGCGATACCTGTGGTGCCAGAGCCCTTCGTGCCGGGAGCCGTCGGCATGCCCGGGCCTGCCGCAGGGACAGAAGGGTCGAAAGCACCTCCGGAAGGCAGCGGCAGGGCGGAGAAGGAATTGGAACCCTTCATCGCAGACACGTAGCCTTGCAGTTCGGTGACGATCGGCCCAAGCTCGGACTCTGCCTTCGAAATCATGGGCTCAGCCTGGCTGATCGCGCTTTGCACCAGGGGGCTAACAGCCGCGTCTGTCCGCTTGGCTGTGGGTATCTGGGCGACCTGGTCGATAAGCGACTGGCAGATGCCCTCGATGTTCTTGTGCGCGCTTCCCAGATCTCCGGCGGCGGTGAACAGCGCCATCCCCGCGTCGTTCAGCGTCTGCTCGGTGTTGGCACAGGCCTTGCCGAAACGGTTCACCGCGGTGGTGAAGGCCTCAGCGCCGGACCCCTGCCATTGCCGCAAAGCCGTCTTCGCCGCATTGCCCACCCCGGCCGCGTCGTCGGAGCAGTTCCCAGACGCCTTCTGCCAGGCGTTCGCGATGTCCTGTATCGCGCCCAGGTTTGCGTTGACGCTGTCGGCAAGCTGCTTGAGTGTGATGCCGCCGGGATAGCTCGCAACGATGTCTGACGCTGCCATGCCGGGACCCCTATACCTTCTTCGCAGCGGCGGTGTTGGCCGCCTCAGCCGCCATGTAGGTCTTGCGTGCCTGGCCCAGCGCCTGCCCGGCCGCACTCAGCCACTTGTCCGCGGCGCTGAACTCGGTCCCGCAGGCCTCGCTGAGCTGCGAGGCGAGGCTGGACAGTTGCTCGCAGACCGAGAGCGTGCCGAAGGCCCCGCCAGAAGGCGCCGGCACGCCGCTCCCGACGCTGCCGAACTTGCCTGCCTCAGCCTGGAAGGCCTGGCTGGCGTCCAGCAGGTCGCTCGCGCTGAACGTCAA
Organism: uncultured Actinomycetota bacterium; assembly: GCA_963815375.1. Lineage (GTDB taxonomy): Bacteria > Actinomycetota > Actinomycetes > Streptosporangiales > Streptosporangiaceae > JASHPR01. The sequence goes on from CAWFGX010000001.1 coordinate 2,928,014, forward strand.
ACCGCCGCTGCTCATGGCCGCACTCCCGGTAGCTGTGTCGCGGACGAGGATATCGCGCGCTGCTCAAGATCACCGGAGTCTATCCCCGCTCAGCTCCCGAGCGCCTGGAAGATCGCCGTAGCCACGTTAGCGCGCACGTCGGAGTCGGTGACCAGGGGCCGTTCGAAGGTCTGGCTGTAATAATCGGCGGCCTGGACGGGGTCGTGGATCGCGTTCAGCGCTGCGACATTCCCGTTGGCGTTGTTGTAGGTCAGGATCGCTGCCATCTGCTTACCGAGATCGGCCGAGGCATTCCCGGTCGGGTAGAGGTTCTGGTACTCGCCGGGAGTTTGCGGTGTCCACCCGATGAGCCCCCATCCGCCACTGCCGACCGCCTCGGGGCTGCCTGCGGACTCCCCGGCGATGCATGAGGCGATTCCAGCGGCCGCGGCCTTGCTATAGCCATGGGCCACCAGGAACTTCGCAACCGTCAATTCGTTCTCAAAGCCGCTGCCCGACGTCACGCCCGCGATGCCCCCGCCGGATCCGCCGGATCCGCCGGTGAGCGGCCCGGAGCCGCCGGTCGAACCGCTTCCCGCCAACGGGGCTCCACCTGAGGGCGACCCGTTGCCTGCGAGCGCGATCGGGCTGCCGGAACCATTGGTCGTCGGAACGGTCGGCAGTACCGTGCCAGTGGTGCTTACCGACGGGTTGAAGCTGCCGCCGGAAGGAACTGGCAGAGCGGAGTATTCGTTTTCCGCCGCTGACAAAGCAGTGTTCAGTTCGCTGATGACCTGCTGAAGCTCCTGCTCTGCCTGCTGTATCTTTGCTTTCGCCTTGCCAGTTGCTTTCGCCGCGGCTGCCTCAATAAGTTGCTGCAGATTAGTCAGCTTCTTCTTTGCTGATTGCAGCGTGCTGACCTCGTTCAGCAGGTCCTGGCAGATCCCCTCTACGTCATTCTGGACGCCCTGTAAGGTCTTCGCGGCAGCTTTCAGCTGTGCAGCTGCAGCTTTCAGCGACCCTTCCACGCGACGGCTGACCGCGCCGAACTGATCCATGAGGCTCACAAAGGCTTCGGAGCCATTCCCCGTCCACTCACCCTGGACAGTGTTGATCGCGTCGCCTATGGCCTGCGTCTGCGAAGCAGCGTCGCTGGCCGCATTCGTCCAGACGCCCGCGATCGTGGTGATCGCTCCTGGATCGCCCTTGACCTGCGCAGCGAGCGTCGCAAGTTCCTGGGCGCCGGGCACGCTCCCTACCTGATCCGATGCAGCCATGCGATCACCTCGTCACGATGTTCCGAGCGGCTTTAGCGGCAGCTGCATCCGCCTTGATGTAGTTCTCCCGTGCCGTCCCAACCGCGTTTGCCGTCGCGGTCAGGAACGTCTTCGCCGCGCTGAACTGGCTGCCACCGAGCGCGTTGAACCGCGAGGTGAGACTGGAGAGCTGTCCGGACACCGACGGCAACGTACCGAACTCTGACCCGGAGCTGGCGCCGGCCGAGAACGACTCCGCGGTGTCGCCGAAATGCCCTGCCTGGCCGGAGATGGCCTCCTGGCAGGTCTCAAGAGCGCTGATCGCAACGGAGAAACCGCCGCTCATGGCCACCTCGCAGTTAACGATTTAGACACTTAAAGCAGTACAAGGTTAACGGACCGGCGGAGCCCGTGCCACCCCCGTACGAGTCCGCTCCGCCGCATGCTTTGCGCTGGTAGCGCACTGTAATAAAAGGTGGCTGACCTGCGTCGTCGCGCTATAGAAGATCGGCTCGATCAGCAGCGGCGGCCATTTCCGCGGTGAGGTTATGGCGTGCCGCCTGAAGATCACTGTCTTTCCTCCGTGACGATTCGGGCCAGGTCCGCAGGATCTCCTGAGCACGCCTGATAGCGGCCGAGGATGTCGTGCGCGACCGCGACCAGCCGCTCCCGTACTAACAGCGGAGAAAGGACCTCTACCTGTCCGCCGAACCCGGCGAGGCGCTGGGCGGCGGCCAACTCATGCTCGAACGACAGCGTCAGCTCCTGCCAGCCGTGTTCGCCAGGCGGGAGCGCGGCGCCAAGAGCCTCCAGCACCTGGTCACCGAAGACCTCGGGGAACGCGGCAAGCGCCCTGGGGGATGCGCGGAGCGTGACCGGCAGCCGCGGTCGGCTGGCTGCGAACTCCAGCGACCATGACTCCCAGAACGCGGCAAGATCGAAGCCATCCGGCCGGCTGCTGGGCGTGTCCAGGACCCGGGCCAAGCTCATACGTCCCGCCCGGAACACTCTTACCTGGTCTTGCTGATGCCCTGGTCTGCTGCTGGGCAGGGCCACCAGGTACCACATTCCGGCCTTGTTCACCAGGCCGAGCGGGCTGACGATGCGGCGCGCTGTGGTGTCGTCCCGCTGGTAGCAGAGTTCCAGCCGGCGGCTCTGGCGGAGTGCCTGCGCCAGCGTGCGCAGGTGCGGCACCGGCTCCGGGCTCCGGAACCAGGCGGGCATATCCAGATGAACGAGCGCTGGCGCCCGTTCTGGCCCACCCGCGCGGCCCTGGCTCTCTAGCCCAGCGGTAACCCGGATCTGCCGGTGCGCGGCCGTGAGGGCACGATCCAGCCCGAGCTCGCTCAGTACGCCGGGCACCCCCAGGATCAGAAGAGCCTCGGCTTCGTCTGGCCGCAGCGAGCGGAGCGGGAATCGGTAGCCATCCAGGAGCCGGCAGCCACCGCGCGGCCCCGGCTCGGTGAGGACTGGAACACCCGCGGCGCTGAGCCCGGCCAGGTCCCGGTAGATCGTGCGGACCGACACCCCCAGCTCTCCGGCCAGGTCACGCGCGGTGGCGGGGCCCCGGGCCTGCAGCAGCAGGACGAGGCTGACCAGGCGGTCGGCGCGCACGCTCAGAAGGCTAACTGAATAACGCTGACACGAGGTGTCAAGGATGCTCGCGTAGCGTTCAAGCCCTCGGAGCGTCTGGCACGCACAAGGGAGAAGCCATGCAGGTCGTCGATCAGCAAACAGCCGGGTTCTACACGGCGCCAGGGAGGATGACCTCGGCCGGCAGCTATGCGCCGCTGCTTGAGGTGCTGCCACAGGACATTGCCGCCCTGACCGCGGTCGCTCAGGGCCTGCTGGTCCACGAGCACATGGCCCATGGCTACGGCGTGAACCTCTCCGAGGCCGACCGGGCCAGCGTGCACATCCGACCGGTCCAGGAGCTGCTGGCGCAGATCGTAGACCGGGACGGTCGGCCGCTGGACTTTGCCCGGGAGCCCGCGGCGCGGCTGCCGGCCAACTGCAGGCACTTCACCGTGCTGATGACGGCCATGCTGCGGGCCCACGGCACCCCGGCCCGCGGGCGCTGCGGCTTCGGCGGCTACTTCACCCCCGGCCGGTTTGAGGATCACTGGGTCTGCGAGTACTGGCTTGCCGGGGAGGAGCGCTGGGTGCTTGTCGACGCACAGATCGACGACCGGCAGCGAGCCTGGTTCGGAATCGACTTCGACGTCACAGACGTTCCCGCAGGCCGGTTCCTCACCGGCGGCCAGGCGTGGAACCGTTACCGGTCCGGTGCAGCCGACCCCGGCATCTTCGGCCTCAGCCTGGTCAATGAGGCTGGCGACTGGTGGATTGCTGCCAACCTGATGCGTGACGCCGCAGCTTTGTGCAACGTCGAGATGCTGCCGTGGGACTGCTGGGGGGCGATGCCGAAGCCCGATGAGCCGATCACCAGCGAACTGGCGGCACTGTTCGACCGCCTGGCTGCGCTCACCGAGAACCCGGATGCCGCGCACGCCGAGTTGCGTCAGCTATGCGAGGACGACGAGCGGCTGCGCGTACCGCCGGTCGTGAATAACCACCTGCGAGGCATTGCCGAAGCCCTCTAAATGGCCGTCACGAGCCGCCGCCTCCAAAGGAGCCGCCGCCACCGAAGCCGCCCAGGCCACCGCCGCCTGAACCTCCGATTCCGCCGGTGTCGCCGACCCCCGGGTCGGTGGTGAGACCGCCGGTCGACGGACCCGGAGACGCAGTCACTGGAGCAGGTGGCGTGATCACAGGAGCGGGAGACGGCATCGGCACCGTTGGCGTGGTCGGAATGCCAACACCAGTAATGCCGCCTCCCGGGCTGGTCGGCGTGACCGTGACCGGGGCCGGGGCCGGACTGGGCCCGGCGGGCGCCGGAGCTGGTGCGGGCGCGGGTGCTGGTGTGGTGGAGCCGGCGGGGCTGCCTGATGGTGCGGGCGCGGGTGCTGGTGTGGTGGAGCCGGCGGGGCTGCCTGATGGTGCGGGCGCGGGTGCTGGTGTGGTGGAGCCGGCGGGGCTGCCTGATGGTGCGGGCGCGGGTGCTGGTGTGGTGGAGGGCCGCCGGCGGGGCTGCCTGATGGTGCGGGCGCGGGTGCTGGTGTGGTGGAGCCGGCGGGGCTGCCTGATGGTGCGGGCGCGGGTGCTGGTGTGGTGGAGCCGGCGGGGCTGCCTGATGGTGCGGGCGCGGGTGCTGGTGTGGTGGAGCCGGCGGGGCTGCCCGATGATGCGGGCGCCCGGGCCGGGGCCGGTGCGGGCGCGGGGGCAGGCGCTGGCTGGTCCGACGGAGCGCTGGTCGCGTTGTTTCCGCTGGCAGGATTGTTGGAGGTTTGCGGGGGAGTCAGCGACGCGGCGGCAGACGGCGTGGGAGTGAGGTTCTGGTTCGATGTGTTGCCCGGTGTGCCGGTGGTGCTGGACGAGTTGTTGTCCAGGAAAGTCTTGGCGGCGCCGTACCCGAAACCTGTGATATATCCAACGCCGGCGCCCACGCGGCCGCCGAAGCTGGCGCCAGCCGCGCCGCCGACCAGCCAGCCTGGGATTGCCACCGGGCCCATCGTCGCCCCCGCGGCCCCGCCGGTGGTCGCGCCGACGTAGAAACCGATGCCAGCGCCGATCGGCGCGGTCCAGTTGGCGACCGCGCTCCCGTCGGCATTGCCGTTGGCCAGCGCCTGCAGGAAAACGTTAGAGCTGCCGGCGCTGCTGGTGCCGGGAGCGGGGGCGTTCGGACCGGGGTAGGTCGCGAGGCCGTAGATGAAGCCGATGGGCAGCCCGACGGCCAGGCCCCCGTAGGAGCCGATATTGGTCGCCAAGTTGACTGCGGGCTGCGTTCCGCCCAGGGCTACGCCACCGACAGTGCCGAGAGCGGCGCCGACATATCCGGCATTCTTCCCAAAAGACAGCGCTTCCTGGCCGGCGTAAGGGAGTGCTGCCGAGACATAGTTATAGGCGGCGCTCGCCGTGCTAGAGACGTAGTTATAGGCGGCATTAGCAGCGGCCTGCTGGGCCTGAGCGTTATCGATCTCCGACTGGCCCACCTGGGTCATGGCATTGTTGAAGGTGCTGCTGATCCAATTCCAGACCCCGCCCGAGGAGGTGCTGCTCGAGCCGGCCAGGGCCGAGCCGCTGCTCTGGCTGCCGGATGTCGGCGGTCCTCCGGCGCTGGGCTGGAAGTCGGTCATATCGATCGCCAGCACCGGGGGAGGACTGCTCAGCGTCTGGGCCTGCGGTGCCTGAGGTGGCGCGGTCGCGGCGGCCGCAGCGGCCACAGGCAGGCCGACGAAGAGCAGCGGCCCAGCGACGCCGACAGCGACGACCCGGCGGGACATCGCCGGAACCATGCGCCGGGCGGGCGGGACATGCAGGGCAGCCGGGACGACGGAAGCAGCCGCGGGCACCGCGGCCAGGCTGGGCTGCTGAACCGCATGACCGGGCCACGGTGTGTGGTCGGCGACCGCATCCACGAGGTCGCGGGCGGTGGCCACGGGCAGCAGCATCGCGCCGACGTCGTTGCCCCAGTGGACTACCCGCCAGTCCTCAGTCTGCGGAACGCCGACATAAGCGGCAAGGCCGAGGGACTCCAGGTGGTTCAGCAGGCCATCCTCATACAAGGCCACGACCTGCGGCACGATCCCAACACCCCACAGGCCGACTGGCTGTCCGCCGGGGCCGGGCTGGCGCAGCTGGCGTTCGCCGAAGTCAGTGCCGCGGACCGAGGGGACAAGCGCGATGCCAGGACGGCCGTCTTCTAAGAGCCGCGACTCTAGCGCCGTACCGACCGACAGAGCGAGTTTGCCGTCCCGGATGAGGATGAGGTACGTCTGCGGGGGCATCCCTTTTGCACCTTCCGTGAACCTTGGACCTAACCACTCATGCACGGGGTCCGGCGCATCCGGGAAGATCCGCCAGGAGCCATTCCAGAACAATGGACAGATTGTCGCGCCCGGCTCGACATGCTACCGCGCACGGCGCTCACCAGAAAGGCCTGTGTCCATTACGTCCGGAGTCGATCCACGGCGCACGGATTGTTAAGGACGCATTTACCCGCCGTATCACCGGGCAGGATGGCCCAGCGAGGTTTTCTCACCAAGGTCGATCCGGCCATGCAGGACGTGACAGGGACGGCCAGGCAGACACCGGCAAGACCCACAGTTTCGGCGAGAACATCCAGGCCCTGTTCACCCCGTCCGGTATCCCGCTGTGGGTCTCGCCGGTCCTGCCCGGCGGCGTTCATTTCATCACCGCCGCCCGTGAGCACGTCCCCGCCATCAGATCGGCGACATCGCATCGGCCGCCCTCGTCCTCGTCCAGTTCGAGCACAAGATGATCACGTGAAAGCCGCTGAGGAACCCCTGGCTATCCGGCTCACAGCACCGGCTGCTGCCCAGGCGGCGCAGCGGGGTGACAAACGCGCTGCAGCCATACCGAGCTGATGTACTGGCCGTTCTTGATCGCGTACTCGCGGAACGTGCCCACCTCCGTGAAGCGAAACTTGCGGTGCAGCGCAACCGACGCGTCGTTAGGCAGGGCTATCCCAGCCAGAGCAACATGAACCGACGGCTCAGCAGCCAGGCTGTCAAAAAGCGCGCGATACAGCCCGGTGCCCACGCCCTGACCCCGGCTGCTGACATCAAGCGCGATGCTGACCTCAACGGTCTCCCGGAGAGCCTCGAGGTCCCGGTAGCGCTGGGAGCAGGCGTAGCCCAGGACCTGATCGCCACCCCAGCCCACCACAAGCCGGTAAGGCCCGGCCGCACAGAACTGGCCGAACCAGTCGCGTCGCTCGGCCACGCTGACCGGCTGTGTCTCGAAGCGCGCGATGGAGCTGGCCGCTGTGTAGTTGAGGATGCCAACGATCGCCGGAAGGTCTTCCTCGGCCGCTTCAGTGATCTTCACCTGGGCCGGTCCGCCCTGCCCGCTGCGGGAAGCCTGCTGCACGGCCATACGGTAGCCACCACCCCGGCGAGATCGCCCAGGCTGTCCTTCCTGGTGCAGTTCGAACTCAAAATGATCACCTGAAAGGCGGTGAGAAACCTCAGTGATCTTGCTGAGCTGGCGCTGGCTGTTACCGCGTGGTCGCGGCGAGCGCCGCGCGGATGACGCCAGCGCTGGCAGGGTGCCTTGCTCGTTGTCGAACGACCCGTAGGGGGAGCGGCGCGCGGGGTGCCGGGCGGCTGCCGCTGCGGGCTGACCGGGGGCGGGCTGTGATGATCGATGGGGTTTTGGTGTAGTCAGGTGTGCAGCAGATCCGCATTCATCGGCGGCCGGGCTGGCCTGGGGGTGGGCTGGGGTTGTGGGTGTGGCTGGTGTGGCGGCCAGGCGCGGCAGGTCAGGTCCGTCTGACGGGAAGCGCGTCTCAGATCCCGAGGTCGCCAGCGCGGGCAAGATCATCCCCAACAATCCCGGCGTCCAACCCATGAAAGCCGGGCAGGATGGCCCAGTGATCTTGCTGAGCTGGCTGTTACCGCGTGGCCGCTGCCGCGGGCTGTTACCGCGTGGCTGTTACCGCGTGGCTGTGACCGCGTGGCCGCTGCCGCGTGGCTGTGACCGCGTGGCTGTTGCGGCGTGGTGGTTGCGGCGTGGCTGTTACCGCGTGGCCGCGGCGAGTGCCGCGCGGATCACGTCGGCGCCGGCAGGGGTGCCTTGCTCGTTGTCGAACGACCCGTAGGGGGCGCCGGCCACCGGGGTGCCGGGCTGCTGCCGCCACCCCTCGGCCAGCGGGCCTGAGTCGACGGTCCCGTACCCGATCGAGTCAAGGAACGCGGTCACCGCCGCCTTCGCGTCCGGGTCGTCGCCCGCGATGGGCAGGAACGAGCGGTCCGGAGCACCGGCAGGCCGGCTGAGGTTCAGCAGGTGTTTGAAGACGATGTTGTTGAACACCTTCACCACCCTGGCCGAGGGCAGGTGCCGCTGCAGCAGCTCGCTGCTCGTGACCGACCCGCTGTCCAGCTCGGCGATGTGCCCGTCACGCTGCGGGCTGTAGTTGTTGGCGTCGATGACGACTTTCCCAGCCAGCGGCGCAGCCGGCACGCTGAGATAGGCCTTCGTCGGGATCGCGACCACCACGATGTCCGCGGTCCTCGCTGCTTCCTCGGCGGTCGCCGGCCGGGCCAGCGGCCCGAGTTCCGCGGCCAGGTCCCGCAGCGTGTCCGGACCTCGCGAATTACTCAGCACCACCGAGTGCCCGGCCGCCACGGCCAGCCTCGCGACCGTTCCGCCGATATTTCCGCTTCCGATCAGTCCCACAGTTGTCATGCACGTGGCAACCCCAGGCTGCTGGAGAGCATTCCGGGCCGGTCACGCTGCGTGGCTACGTGGCAGCGCCGTGAGCAAGACATCGGCGGCGGGCGACCCAGGGCCGTCGGCCTGCGTCCGCGCCACCTTGCGCCAGCCCCACCCGCGGAAGGCCTGCTGGGCCGCGGTAGCGGCCGGCGGGACGGCCAGCGTCGCCCGTTCCTCGTCCCGGCCGGCCAGGATGAGGTCGTGCAGGGCGCGGCCGATGCCCTGCCGCCGCCATGCCGCGCGGACCAGCAGGTCGGTCAGCGCGAACGTGCGCCCGGGGTGCTCGGCAGTGACCTCGTCCGGCAGCTGGCTGGTTGCCTCCCGCCACCAGGAGGTCGACGGGCGGAGCGGCATCCCGCTGGCGTAGCCCACCAGGTAGGCGCCGTGCCGGGCCTCGACCAGGACGAATCCCGGCTGGCGCCGCTGGACCCGGAACCTGTCAGCGAACAGCCCGGCGGCCTCGGGCCGCTGGAACAGCGGGTCAGCGTAGACCTCGGCGTGCAGAGCCTGCAGTTCGCCGGTGTGCTTGGCCGCCTGCACGCCATCCAGCAGCTGGAACGTTATGCCAGGGGGGTCCACGCCTCCCTTTTCTACCCGCGCCCGCCCCGTGTCAGACCGCGCGCCACCTTGCCTCGCACCACGAGTACACGCCGAACGTCACCAGGCCGAGCGCAACTACCACCAGCAGCCACGGGCCGAGCGGGGTGTGGGCCAGCGCCCGCAGTGCGGAATCGATGCCCTTAGCCTGCTGCGGGTTGGCCTGCTGAGCCGCGACGACGAGGAAGACGCCCACGGTCCCGAAGACGAACCCCCTGGCGATGCCGCCGATCTGCCCGAGGCGCGTGACCGTCTTGCGGGTAGCCCGTGATGCGGTGCCCATGCGGAGGTGCTTGAGGAACTCGCGGTTGTAGGCGCGGTACATGAGGTACAGGCCGCCCGCGGCGATCACGATGCCGGCGATCGCGACGATCACCTGGCCGCCGCGGTGCTGCAACGCGGTCGCGGTGAGGTCCTGCGACTGCTGGTCGCTGGAGGACGGCTGGCCAATGCCGAGTGCGTACTTGAGGATGCCGAACGTGACAACCGCGTAGAACACTCCTCGGGCCAGGTTGGCCAGCCGGTGGCCGGCCTTGCGTCCGCCGGGCTCGTTGGTGCCCCAGGCAGCCTCCGACAGGCGCCACAGGGCCATCCCCGCAAACCCGACAACGAGCAGCCACAGAATGGCCGAGCCGAGCGGCGTCTGCGCGACCAGCCTGACGGCTCCGACCCGGTCAGCCTGCTGCTGCGAGCCCTTCACGGCGATCTGAATAGCGATGATGCCCACCAGGATGTACATCGTCCCGCGGGCTGCCAGGCCGGCCCGGGCCAGCCAGGTCAACAGTCTGCTGTTCGCTGCCTGCCGCCCAGCTCTCCTGGTGCGGAATGTCCTGCGACGCGCTGTGCGCGTAACCATGTCTGCCTCCAGTCATATCGGATTCCGGCACGTTGACCGGGGATCTGCCTGTGTCGTGGTGGCGCATCACCCGTCGGACGATGGGCGGTACACCAGCAGCTGCTTCGGACGTTTGACCAGAGAGATTGATGAACGCTGCTGGGTCGCCTCGCCGTCGAGGCTGAGCGGAACCGGGCCGCCGCTAGCGGACGCTATCCGCAAGCTCCTTGCTGACCAGGTCTGGTACACCCGGCAGCGACCCAGGGTGCCGAGCAGAATCGCGATGGTCAGCCGCGTCCGGGCCAGCGGCTGACTGCCGTCGATCAGCCGCACGTCGAGGGTCCCGTCGGCCAGGTCGGGCCGGTAGGTGGGCGCCGCCCCGGACGGCTCGTACCGGCAGTTTCCGGCGAACAGCAGCCAGACCCTCCGCCGTCGCCCGTCTATCAGCAGGTCGACCGGCCTGCTGGTGCGCAGCACGCGGATGAGCGCGACCATCATGGCCGGCCACTTGCCGAGGGCCGGCTCGATCTCCTCACGCGCGCTGACCAGGTCGACGTAAACGCCGGTGCTGGCCGTGTTCAGGTACGCCTCGCCACCGGCGGCGGCCACGTCGACCAGCACGCTGTCGCCGCTGGCCAGTGCCGTCAGCGCGTCGTTAGCCGACTCGATGCCGAGGTCGGCAGCGAAGTGGTTGAACGTCCCGGCCGGCACCACCAGCAGCGGCAGGCCCGCGTCACTCGCGATGCCGGCTGCCAGTCTGACCGACCCGTCGCCGCCCGCCACCCCCAGAATTGCCGCCCGGGCCGCGGCGTCGACGAACACCCAGTCCAGGTCTTCGTCCGCGCTGGCCACGACGATCTCGGCGGCAGGCAGGCTCTTGCCGAGTGACTCGGCGAGATCGGCTGACGCGGTTCCCGCACTGCAGTTCACGACCAGGACAAGGCCAGCGCCGTCGGGGGAGGCTGGCGCCTCGCGCCGTGGGCGGGCCGCGGCGGCGGGGGCTGCCGGGCGCCGTGGCCACCAGCGAAGGGTCAGCAGCCCTGCGACCGTTCCGACCGCGAAGCCCGCTGCTACGTCCGACGGGTAGTGCACACCAGTAATCAGGCGTGACGCGCCGACAGCGGCTGCGGCCACGCCGACAGGAGCGGCCAGGGCGGGCATCTCAAGCGCCACACCGGTCGCGAACGCCGCAGCCGACGCTGCGTGCCCGGACGGGAAGGACGTCGTCCGCAGTGCCTTCGCTGACCGCCGCAGCGAAGCAGCCGGAGTCTCCGGCCGGTTCCGGCCGACGAGATGCTTGGCGATCACGTTCGCCGCCGGGCTGCTGATCGCCACGGCCGCCAGTCCTCGCAGCGCGGCGCGGCGAGCCCACCTGTGCCGGGTAGCGCCCAGGCCCGCTGCCACGGCGATCCACAGCACGCTGTGGTCCGCAGCACGGCCCAGCTGCCGCATGGCCACGCCGACCGCGCGCTGTTCCGGCACTGATAGCCGGCTCAGCAGCGCTCGGTCCGCTTCGGCGAATCGGTCGCGTAATCTCATCGACACCCGTCTCCTCGGGTCAGGCAAGGCACGCGGTGGCCCGGTGCGGCATGCGGGATGTCAAGTACCACGCTGGGCGCCGATCATTCGCGGGCGAATGAAAATGGCCTGAGCGGGCAGGCGTGGTCAGATGATTAGCGACCCGTCGGGAATGGCCCGGGCGCACGCCAACGGCGGGGCGCCCGACAACGGTCCGGCGCATGCCAACGGCCTGGCGCTGGACAATGGCCAGGCCGGGGAGAACGGCCTGGCGCCGGCCCACGGCAGGGCTCGGAGCAATGACGGACCTGATCATGGTCTGGCGACGAGCAACAGCTGCCCGCAGGACAGTCGCGGGGTGCCAGCCCGCCGCCGCCCCGTGCTGGCAGCGGGCCTGGCCTTGCTGGCAGTGGCGGCAGCGTTCGCTGGCTTCATGCGCGAAGACCGCGCGTACCCTCCGGTCACGGGTATGGACCACGCCTGGCTGTCCCTGGTCTCCGGGATCCGCAGCACTCCGCTCACGGACCTGTCCAAGGTGCTGAGCCTCATCGGCGGCCCGGAAGGGGCCACGGTCATCGTGGCCGTAATCTGCGCGGCGCTGCTGGTGATCCGCAGGTGGCGGACCGCGCTGTACATCGCTCTGGCCGAGGCCTCCGGGTCCGCCTGCTCGCAGCTGGTCAAGCATGTGGTGCTGCGGCACCGGCCGCCGCATCCCCTGGTGCCGGCGGACCTGGGCTCGTTTCCGTCGGGCCACGTCATCACCACCCTCGGCGTAGGAGTGGCCCTCACCATCGCGTTCACCAGGCCAGGCCACCGCCGCCTTCCGATGGCCTGCGTCGCGGCCGCGGCAGCGCTGATGATGTTCTGCCGGACCTACCTGGCCGCGCACTGGCTGAGCGACACGCTGGAGAGCCTGCCGATCGCAGCGGGTCTGGGACTGGTCCTGTGGTGGATCTTCGATCCGGTGCTGGCCCATGACCGCGGCCGCCCGATGCCGCCCCTGCGGCCGAGGTCGCTGCTCCAGCGCGGGGCGGGTGCCAGCGGCGTGTGATCGCCTGTGCCTGAAGCAGCCTGTGGGCCCCGTTGAAGAATCAAATGAACGGCTATTTAATAGGGGCATGGGGAGGATCTCGGGCGTTACTGCCGCAGACACCCGCGAGCGGCTGCTACGCGGGGCCGCGGATGTCTTCGCCCAGCGCGGCTACGACGGCACGCGCGTTGCGGACATCGCCGCTGCCGCTGGCGTAAGCAACGGCGCACTGTACGCGCACTTCGCGTCCAAGGCGGAACTGCTCGTGGCCGCGCTGCGGGCGCATGGCCGGCGGCTGCTCGCCGACGCGTTCGCTGCCGATCCCGACCAGTCGGTCACCGACTTGCTGCTGCTGATCGGCCGCTGGCTGCCACACCGTCACGGCAAGAGCCACCTTCTTGTCGAGGGACTGGTAGCGGCCCGGCGCGACGAGGAGGTCGCCCGGCCGATGCGCGACTACGTGGGCGAGCGCGCCGACTGGATAGCCGACTTGGTGCGCGTGGCCCAGGCCGCAGACGAGATGGACCCGGGCCTGTCGCCGAATGCCCTCGCCCACTTCTGCCTGCTGCTGGCCATGGGCAGCGCGCTGATCTCGCCGGACATGCACACCGTGAACGACGGGGAGTGGGCCGCGCTGCTGACCCGCGTCCTGTCGGCCCTCGCCCCGGCCGGCGACCCCGATCCGACAGGGAGCAACCGATGAAAGTGCAGATCGACCCGGAGCGGTGCCAGGGACACGGCCGCTGCTACGACCTCGCGCCTGACCTGTTCGCCGCGGACGACGAGGGATATGGCACGGTCCTGGGCGACGGCACGATGCCGGATGGCCAGGAAAATGAGGCGCAACTGGCGTTGGCTAACTGCCCGGAGCGCGCGGTCACCCTCGTTCAGGAGAAATGAAATGACGGTCGATGACCGCTTCGTCGATGACTACCGGGAAGGGCGGCGCGAACTCCCGCCGGGCACCCGCAACGAGATCATCACCGGCCCGGTGTCGGACTGGGCCACCGACTTCTCCCACCTCGAGCCTGAGTGGTCGGCCGACCCGTACAAGATCCAGGACGACCTGCGGAAACGGTGCCCGATCGCGCACACAGGGCGGTTCGGCGGCGGATGGCTGCCGGTGCGGTACGAGGACGTCGCTGCGATCGCCTACGACACCGAGAACTTCTCCTCGCGGCAGATCATCATGAGCAATTTCCGGCCGCCCCTCGATGTCGCGCCGGTGGGCGTGTCGCCACCTATCTCCTCCGACCCGCCGTTCCACCACGACGCCCGCAAGCTGCTGCTGCCCGCGTTCACCAAGGCCAAGGTCAGCGAACAGGAGCCGGCCACCCGGAGGTTCTGCCACGAACTCATCGACGCCATGGAGGGACAGCCGGTCGTCGATGCTGCCCGCGACTACGCGCAGCACATCCCGATGCGTGTGATCGCGGACATGCTCGGATTCCCGCCCGAGGACGGCCCGCGGTTCCGTGAGTTTGTCGAGACCACCCTGGAGGGCGTGAACCTGCCGCCCGAAGAGCGGATGGCGAAGATGGACGCGCTGTTCGGCTACCTGCTCGAGCAGATCCGCGCCCACGTCGACCACCCGCGCGACGACCTCACGACCTTCCTGATCAACGCCGAACTGTACGGGCGCAGGTTGGAGCGCGAGCATGTCGCTGGCGCCATGGCGCTGCTGCTCATCGCCGGCATCGATACGTCGTGGAGCGCGATCGGCGTCTCTCTCTGGCACCTGGCGACAAACCCCGGCGACCTCGCGCGCCTGGTCGCCGAGCCCGGGCTGCTGCCCACCGCGATCGAGGAGTTCCTCCGCGCCTACGCGCCGGTCACAATGGCGCGGCTGGTCAAGCAGGACATGCAGTGGCACGGGGCCGACATGAAGGCTGACGACTGGATCCTGCTGTCGTTCCCGGCGGCCAACCGTGACCCGGCGCAGTTCGAGCGGGCGGACGAGGTCGTCATCGACCGCCAGGTCAACCGGCACGCCGCGTTCGGGCTGGGGATCCACCGCTGCGTGGGCTCGCACCTGGCGCGGATGGAACTCCGGGTCGCCCTCGATGTCTGGCTGGAGCGGGTCACGGAGTTCACCCTGGCCGACCCCGACGCGGTCACCTGGTCCGCGGGCCAGATCCGCGGACCGCGCACGCTCCCTCTCCGCATCAGCTGAGCGGAACAGCGCCCCCCTGCGCGGGCGTGGCCGCCCGCCGCGGCGTTCTTGGCGCGCCCGCCGCGGCGACCTTGATCATTGAATGATTCTGGGCGTAATTGCGCCACCCGAGCCACTTCCACCCGCGCGAGGTGCTGTATTACGGCGCCGTCCATATACATATAAATAATGATTCAATCCCTGTCACACGAATAGGCCGTTATGCTGCCGTCACCCGGCTAGCGACGGCAGCGGCTGCCCTCGGCAAACGGAGCCGCCGGGAGCGGATCGTCACCTGGCCGGCCTGCGCAGTTACTCAGCTTGTGCTGTCCTGACGCCCCCGAAGGGACGATTCAATGCGGAATCAGGTCCGGGCCGCCGTCCTTGCGGTAACTGCCGTCATGCTGGCCGGCCTCGGCTGCGTCGCGGCGGGCGCGTCCGTTCAGGCCTCCGCTGCCCCCAATCGCCTGCATGAGGCTCTCGTGGATGACGGTGCGGGGCTGCCGGGCGCGGGGACGCATCCGCTGTCCATCGTCACCCTCTACTCCCCGCCATCCAGCACGGACTGGGCCACGGTAGAAGGCTCGGCCTCAACGGTCGCTGGCGCGATCGTCAATGTCTGCGATGACCCCGCAACCACCGGTAACGACGACGGACCGGGCTGCAATAACACCGACTGGACCGCTAAGAACACCGCGTGGGACGCGACGGTTTCCGCACTCCAGACGGCCGGCATCACCCCGCTCATCTACATCACGACCGACAACGGCGCTGACGCCATTGCCACGGTGGAGACCGAGCTGAGCCAGGCGAAGCAGTGGTGGGGCATTGCCACGCCGATGTTCGACCAGATGGTGGGGACCGAGGGCACCGCGAACAACGGGTCTGGCATCTGCACCGACGGCGGTGCGAACATCTCCTGCCAGTCGTACTACGAGCAGCTCTACACCTACGCGATGGCGGGTGGCGCCCAGGCGGTCATGTTCAACCCCGGCACCTGGTTTGGAATGTCCGCCGCGTTCATGTACGGGCCGGATGAGATCCTGCAGGGCTTCGAGAACACAGAGAGCGCGCTGAACGGGAACGCGAACCCGGCACCGTCGTGGGCGGACAGCTACGGCCAGTTCCAGTTCTCCGCCACAGTCTCCGAGGGCACGCAGTCCGGCCTCGCCACCGACATCTCCGACGCGGCAGCCGACCAGCACGCGGGCTTCGTCTACGAAACCCAGGAGACCGCGCCGCCGGCCTACGGCGCGCTGCCGCCCTGGTTCAGCAGCTTCGTCACCAGCCTGGAAAGCGGTTCGCTTACATACCCTGCGGCGCTGTCACAGGTGCAGGCGTCCGAAAAGAGCGGCTACTGCCTGGACAACGCCGGCGGCAATTCCAGCAACGGGAACCACATCCAGGTCTGGAAGTGCCTGGGCAACGCCAATCAGAAGTGGGAGTACGTCCCGTCGCTGGACGGCGTGTCCGGCCAGTACCAGCTGCAGAACAGCAATGGCAGGTGCCTGGACGACCCGAACGACTCAAAGGCGAACGGGACCAAGGTGCAGCTATGGGCCTGCCTGGGCAACCCGAACCAGGAGTGGACGGTGCACACCGTGGACGGCAGCTACACCGAGTACGTGAACGCCAACGGCGTCTGCCTGGACAACACCGGCAACGCGACCAAGAACGGCAACCGGGTCCAGGTCTGGGCCTGCAACGGCGACGCCGCCCAGCAGTGGGCCGGCCCCACGCCGGACGCCTAGGCGTCAGGAGTCCGGGCAGGCGCCGCGGGATCAGGCGCCGCGGGATCCGGCGGAGTCCAGCGGGTTACCCTGGCGCCCGCCTTGACCATGGGGCCGGCCGGCACCAGCCGGATCAGGCCGTTGCGAATCGGCTGCCGCCAGCCGCCGCCGAGGTCAGGCCCGAAGCGGCCAGCCATGGCCGCCTGCCGGGTGATCTGTACGCACCGTGGCCGGCGCGCGCGGTCGAATACGTCCAGCGCAGCAGACAGGTCACCTCCGGCCGCGACCGGCGCCCCGATCAGGCGGCCAACGCACACGCTGTCCTCCAGTGCTGTCGCCACTCCCTGGCCGATGGTCGGCAGCATGGCATGGGCGGCGTCACCGGTGAGCACGACCCGGCCACGCGCATACGCGGGGAGCCCGTCAGGCAGGTGATAGACATCGTGGCGCATGAGCTGGCTGGCAGTGGTGGCGGCCACGATGGCCCGCACCTGCTCGGACCATCCGGAGAAATGGTCGCGGGCCGCGGCCATCTCGTCACCGAATGACGCTCCCTCCGGATGCTGGAAGTACCCGTACCAGTAGATCTCGCTGTCGCTGATGCGCAGCGCGCCGAACTCCGTGCCCGGACCCCACACTGAGACCAGGTCGCCGTCGGAGGCGGAGTCGGGGATGACCGCCCGCCAGCTCGTGCTGCCGCTGTACCGGGGCTGAGTGCCGGGGAACAGCGCGGTCCGCACTGTGCTGCGGACCCCGTCGGCGGCCACCACCAACTGCGCCCGCATAGTGTGCGCTGTGGCTCCGGACCGCCAGATCACCACGGCGGCCTCGCCGCCGGGAGTTCCCGGCTGCACCGCCGTAACCTCGGCGCCGTTTACCAGGCCGACGCCTGCCTGCTGCGCCGCCTCCAGCAGCACACCGTGCAGGCGCTGGCGGTGAATGCCCAGAAACCTGTTGACGGTGGCGATATCGGGCCGATCCTGTGGCATGCGCACCAGCCAGCGGCCGTGTGAGTCCTGGAAGCCGCGGTGCGAGATCATGCACCCGGCTGCACGGGCGGCCTCGCCGGCCCCAATGGCGTCGAGCGCTGCCAGCCCGTTGCCGGTGAGGCCCAGCCCGGCGCCGACCTCGCCGAACGCCGGTGCCCGTTCCAGCACCGTGACCTGCCATCCCGCCTGGGTCAGCGCCACGGCCGTGGCGAGCCCGGCGATCCCGCCGCCAGCCACCGCCGCCGTCAGCTGGTCTGTCACCAGCCCTCACCTCACTCAGCCCGTCAGGGCGGCCCAGGACCTGCGGAACGGGTGCTGAGCCTCGCGGCCATTCTACTACGCCGCGTAGTACCGTCCTGCGGCCGGGCGTCCGGCGAGCCGTTTCCGGCTGCTGATCACGGGTAGCCCTTGCTGATCAGGAGGTGTTAGCGATGAGGCCCGCGCGATCGGAGGATCAGCGGCCCCAGGCGCAGGAAGCCCAGCCGGGCTCGCGGCCCGAGTCCGAGGCGCAGCGCGATGACCGCAACCTCGCCGAGCTGATCCAGGAGCTGCGGGTAGTCAGCCTCGGCGTTCAGGTCCTGTTCGGGTTCCTGCTGTCGTTGCCGTTCACGGTCCGGTTCACCCAGCTGAGCACAGCCCAGCGTGGCCTCTATCTGGCCAGCCTGGTGCTGTCGGCCGTCTCGACAGCGCTGCTTCTCGGCCCGGTCGCCTACCACCGGCTGGTGTTTCGCCGCGGCCGGAAGGAGAACCTGGTGCGGTTCGCCAACAGGATGGCGATTCTCGGCCTGGCCGCGGTCGGCACCGCTGTCCTGCTCGCTGTGCTGCTGGTGACCAGCTATGTCGCTGGCGGGCTGGCCGGCGGGCTGATCACCGCGCTCACCGCCTGCGTCGTCGCCGGGCTGTGGTTCGCGTTGCCCCTGACGCATCGCTGGGACGGGCGGTGACGCGGGGCGGGAACCCAGCCACCATCAGCCGCGATGCCCTCCGCTCAGGCGGGCTTGCGCCCGACCCCGCCGTACTCGTAGACCTTCAGATCCAGCAGGTCCGGAGGTATCTCGGCGCGCCAGCCTGCGGTCCTGACCAGGCCCGGATCGGCCACCTCCAGGCCGTCGAAGAACTCCCTGACCTCTGCCGTTTCCTTGATCCGGCCGAAGTGCCCGCCTGTCACCCGCATGAAGAGGTCATTGACCGCCCGCCGGGTTTCCGGGTCGTCCGAGGCGCCGTGCGAGATCGCGAGGTAGCTGCCAGGGGCTGCCCAGTCCATGGCCCGGCGCACCAGGCCCAGCGGGTCATCGTCGTCAGGTATCAGATGCAGGAAGCTCAGGTACAGCAGGCCCACAGGCTCATCGCGCCTGATCAGCCGCTTGGTGTCGGGGTGATCGAGAACACGGTCAAGATTGCGGGCATCTTCGAGGATGAACGCGGTGCTGTGGTCGCTCGCCAGCAGTGCGCTGACCTTCTGGTGGCGGAGCACGACGGGATCATTGTCGACGTAGACCACCCGCGCGTCGGGATTGACCTGCTGCGCTACCTGGTGGACGTTGCGCTGCGTCGGCAGGCCGCTGCCATTGTCGATGAACTGCCGGATGCCGCATTCCCCGACCAGGTACTGCACGACGCGTTCCAGGTACCGCCGGTTACTGCGCGCCTCGATGAACGTGCCAGGGAATATGTCCGCGAGATCAGCCACGGCCTGGCGATCGACCTGGTAATTGTCGGTCCCGCCGAGGGTGTAGTCGTACATGCGGGCGACGGCTGCCGTTTTGGTATCGAGGTCCAGGCCAGGGAAGTCGTCGTCCTCTAACTGCATGGGGGCGCTCCTCTCTCGCTCGGCCCGTGTTCCCGGTGCCGTCTTCCGCGGTGCCGTCTTCCGCGGTGCCGTCTTCCGCCGTGCCATATTGACTGTGCCGTGATGCGTGGTCTTCCGCAGTGCCGTGGCCGGTAGGCCGGTGCCACCGCGCGGAGCCTGCGGGGGGCGCCCCGCGCGGTGGCAGCCAGCCATTACCGCACCTCGAACTCGCCGCCCTTTACGCCGGACAGAAAGGCGTCCCACTCAGCGCGCTGGAAGACCAGCGCAGGCCCCTCGCGGTGCTTGGAGTCGCGTACCGCGACGACTTCCGGCAGGTTGCCGGCAACCTCGACGCAGTCGCCGTTCGCGCCGCTGTAGCTGCTCTTATGCCACATGGCCTGGGACAGATCTGCTGCCACTGTTATTCACTCCCTTCTGCCTTGTTTTTCCTATCTATACCTCAGTGCGTATGTTCTGAGGAATGTCCGTGTGTCATCAGGCGCGAAGGCGCTGCTCTGGAGGTCGTCCCAGATCTCTTCGTAAGCGCGGAGCTCCTCGGCTGTCTCCAGGAACAGCGATGTCGTCGGGTGCTCGAGATGCACGACGCCAAGGTCGCTCGGGTCGAGGAAATTCATCATCGCGAACGGCCCGACCATCGCCGGGTGCGCGCCGGCCTCAAACGGGAGCACCTGAATGGTGACGTTCGGCGGGTCCCGGTCCGCCATGAGCCAGTCAAGCTGCTCGCGCATGACCTCGTGCCCACCCACGCGCCGCCGCGGCACGGCCTCGTTCAGCACCACGTGCACCCGTGGTGGCGGCGGCTGCGAGCGGCTCAGTATGTGCTGGCGCTCCAGCCGAACCTCCACGCGGCGGTCGATGTCGGCGGTTGTATCGCTCTTGCGGCCTGCGCGGATGACCGCGCGTGCGTACCCAGCCGTCTGCAGTAAGCCAGGGACGAGTTCTGGCTGGTAGATGCGAATGCTCGCCGCCTCGGCCTCCAGTGTGATGAGGTCGCCGTACTCGCTCGGAATGACGGTGCGCGGGTAGGACTGCCACCAGCCGCGCTCATTCGCGCGGCGCGCCAGGTCGGCCAGGACTTCCCAGTCCGCCCGCTCCGCTACCCCGTACACGTCGAGGATCTTGCGCAGGTCAGCAGCTGTAACCCCGAGCTGGCGAGTCTCGATGCGGGAAATCCTTGACGCGGCCCAGCCCAGCTTCTCGGCCACATCACCGATCGACAGGCCGGACTGGTCGCGTAGCTTGCGCAGCTCCGCGGCGAGCCGACGGCGGCGCAGGCTCGGCGATGCAGGCATCCGGCTGCACCTCTCCCATTTACCTGGTGCAAATTCCCCGCGACGTCTTGCACCGGGGGGAAAGTTGCACGAACATTATAACCACGCATCGACGGGCGAGGGGGGCGCCGATGGGCGGATCGTATACCAGAGCCAGCGCCAGGTGCCTACCACGATTGGCGGCTGTCATGGAGCAAGCCCGATACGCACGGCTGGCACCTGGAGACGTACGGTGACGGCCACGGGCGCGCAGCTGATCCGGCAGGAGCCCTCTGCGGCTGCGGCCTTCACACCATTACGAGCGTCCCGGCCGGAGGACAGCTGGGCCAGGGCCTGGCCGCTGCAGGATTTCCTTGAGTTCGGTGCCCTGACTGGATCAGTGCCGTGCGCGCGTTATCACGCTCGGCAGATCCTGTGGGAATGGGGGCTGACCCGGCTGACTGAGAGCGTAGAGCTGGTCGTATCCGAGCTGGTGACCAATGCGGTCACCGCATCCCGGCTCTGCGAAGAGCCGTTACCAGTGCGGATGTGGCTGATGTCAGATGCGGCCAGCGTTCTGACCCTGGTCTGGGATGCCAATCCCGACGCCCCGCTGCTGGTCTGTCCCGAGGACGACAGCGAAACCGGGCGCGGCCTTTTCCTGGTCAGTGCTGTCAGCGCATCCTGGGACTGGTATTCCGTTCCTGGCAAGGCCGGGAAAATCGTCCGGGCGCTCGTCACGGAGTGAGCTGACGACCTCAGGGGAGGGGGGCGGCATTTCAATGCCTGACGCTACGACAAACGGTCAGCGTAACAATGAGGTGGATCAACGGCACTGGGGGGAGGCAGCCGAGCTGCGCGGGGAGCACCAGGGATGGATCGTCATCTGGCTTGCGGCCTACAGTCAGTTCAGGGCTTACCGGCGCCTGCCGGGAACCAGGCGCGACACCGTCCTGAGCGCCACGACGAGCAGCGACCTGGCCGCCCAGATCAGCCAGGCCGAGCAGGCTGCTCGCACCCCGCCGCACACTCGGCCGGATGGCCCTGGGTAAATGCAGCTTGTCGCGTTCCACGGCCCAAACAAGGTGCGTAATTTTGCCGTCCGTCCGGAAATGCCACCCGCCATAAGCTTCGGCCTAGTACGGGAAGCCGGACGCGAAGGGAGATGCCCGGGATCCCCGAGATTGCTGAGATGCCCAGCATTCCTGACGTGGCCAAGCTGATAGAGCGCGAGGACGTCTGGGGCGCGTCGTTCCCGGCGGCACCGGGACTAGTCGGCGAGTAGCTGGACCGCGGGTGTCGTCCCGGGGCCTAGGCTGAGGCGATACAGGCTCCCCGGGTTCTTGCTGGAGCGTTTCCTGACATGCTGGTTGTGCACGGGTTCTGGTCGGCCTCACGCGGCCTGTGCCTGTGGGCTGAAGACTCTGAGCTCGCGGTCAAGAGCAGCAGCCAGGCTGTGCGGTCGGCCCGGCCGCATCCGTTCGCCGCGCCGTCCGCTGTGCTGGCGGGTGTCCACGCGGGCAAACCAGACGAGGCAGTCCTGCTGCTGCCGTCGCTGCGCTCGGCGCCACTCGACTCGCCGCAGCTGATCAGGGTCACCCCGCGCCCGCCGGCAAAGTCGCGGGCGTCGCTGCTGCCGTGGCGGGTCCCAGTCGTCGTGCTGGAACCCGCTGCGGCGCTGGCCGTCCTGGCCACGCCAGCCACCGAGGTACGTTACGGCGCTTCTTTCGACTTTCTTTCAGAGGTGGCCACGCTGGCCAGGGACCTGGTGACCCGCGGCCGGGTCGTGCCGGCCCTGGTCCGAGACGTAGCCCGGTGGCGGCCGTTTTTGCAGGGCCACGACGTCATGGCCGCCCAGTCCTACGTCGCGGCTATGCCGCCAGTGTGCCGGGCCGAGCCTGGCGATGACGACCCGCACGACTTGTTCAGCGCCGTGCTGGCCGCGCTGACCGACGCGGCAGCGCGGGAGGCGCTGGCAGCTGGCGAGGCTCCGTCCCTGGTCCCGCCGCGGCCGGGCCAAGGCCAGCTTTCCGCGGCCGAGGCCTGGCTGGCCGCGCTCACCTCCCCGGACGGCCGGGTCGATGCCGAGGCGGACGAGCTGGACGCCCTGGCCGAGGCGCTGCGTCCCTGGGACGAGGAGGGCACCGGCCTCACAGGGCCGGCGCGGGTCACGTTCCGCCTGACCGAGGATGAGGACACAGAACCTGATCCAGCCCCCGGCTCTGGCCAGTGGCGGCTCGATTTCCTGCTGCAGTCGATGGCTGACCCGAGCCTGCTGGTTCCAGCCGCCCAGGTGTGGAGCGGGGACACCAGCCTGAGCCGCTGGCTGTCACGGCCGCAGGAACTGCTGCTGGGCGAGCTCGGCCGGGCCTGCCGGGTCTACCCGGAGCTGGCCGGCGGGCTGCACCAGGCCCAGCCGTGCGAGCTCGGGCTGGGCGCCGACGGCGCCTATCACTTCCTGGCCAGCGCCGCTCCGGCCCTGGACGATGCCGGTTTCGGTGTCCTGCTGCCGTCGTGGTGGAACCGGCGGCGCAGGCTCAGCCTGGCCGCGTCCGCGTCCACCCCGGTTGACGGTGTGGTGGCCAGCGCCGGCCGGTTTGGCCGCGACCAGCTCATGGATTTCCGCTGGCAGCTCGCGGTTGGCGATGACACGCTGACCGATGAGGAGATCGCCGCCCTCGCGGCGGCCAAGGCGCCGCTGGTGCGGCTGCGCGGCCAGTGGGTGGCCGTCGATCCCGGTCAGCTCAAGCGCGGTCTGGAGTTCCTGGCCGGGCAGCGCTCCGGCCAGGTCACGGCGGCCGAGGTGATGCGGCTCGCGGTCACCCATCCTGACGACCTGGATGCTCCGCTCCCGCTGGCCCAGGTCACCGCGGACGGATGGCTTGGAGACTTCCTGAACGGGGCCGTCCCCCAGTCCCTGCAGCAGGTCGAGCTGCCGTCCGGTTTCCAGGCCAGCCTCCGGCCATACCAGGAACGGGGGCTGTCCTGGCTGGCGTTCTTGTCCTCGCTGGGGCTTGGCGCGTGCCTGGCCGACGACATGGGCCTGGGCAAGACAGTCCAGTTGCTGGCCCTGGAGGCGGCGCACCGCTGCGAGCAGCCTGAGGGTGACCCGACGCTGCTGCTGTGCCCGATGTCGCTGGTCGGCAACTGGGAGCGGGAGGCCGCGCGGTTCACGCCGGACCTGCGCGTCTATGCCCACCACGGGCCGCAGCGGCTGCACGGGGAGGACCTGGCCGCGCACCTCGCCGACGCGGATCTGGTGGTCACCACGTATGCGACCGCCACCCGCGACGCGGACGAGCTGTCCGGCTACGGCTGGCGGCGAGTCGTGCTGGACGAGGCGCAGGCGATAAAGAACAGCCTGTCGCAGACGGCCAAGGCCACCAAGCGGCTGGGCGGCGGGCACCGCGTCGCGCTGACCGGAACCCCGGTGGAGAACCGGCTGGCCGAGCTCTGGTCGATCATGGACTTCCTCAACCCCGGCATGCTGGGCTCGGGCGAGCAGTTCCGTACCCGGTACGCGATCCCGGTGGAACGGCATGGGCAGTCCGAGCCAGCCGAGCGGCTGCGGGCGGTGACCAGGCCTTACGTTCTGCGAAGACTGAAGACCGACCCGGCGGTCATCAGCGACCTGCCGGACAAGATCGAGGTCAAGCAGTACTGCCAGCTCACGACCGAGCAGGCCTCGCTGTATCAGTCGGTGGTGGACGACATGATGCAAAAGATCGAGGATGCCGAGGGCATCGAGCGGCGAGGCAACGTTCTGGCCGCAATGGCGAAGCTGAAGCAGGTATGCAACCACCCGGCGCTGCTGCTGCACGACCGGTCCGCGGTCGGCGCCCGCTCGGGCAAGGTGACCCGGCTGGAGGAGCTTCTCGAGGAGATCCTCGCCGAGGGCGACAAGGTGCTGTGCTTTACCCAGTTCACCGAGTTCGCCGAGATGCTGCTGCCGCATCTCGCAGCCCGCTTCGGCACCGACATCGCCTACCTGCACGGCGGGACGTCTAAGAAGCGAAGGGACGAGCTGGTGACCCGGTTTCAGTCCGGCGACGGGCCGCCGGTGTTCCTGCTGTCGCTCAGGGCCGGCGGCACCGGGCTCAACCTGACCGCGGCCAGTCATGTGATCCACCTGGACCGCTGGTGGAACCCGGCGGTCGAGAACCAGGCCACCGACCGGGCGTTCCGGATCGGTCAGACCCGCAACGTCCAGGTGCGCAAGTTCGTCTGCACCGGGACCCTGGAAGAGAAGATCGACGAGATGATCGAGCAGAAGAAGGCCCTGGCCAACCTCGTCGTGACCGACGGCGAGGGCTGGCTCACCGAGCTGTCAACCGGCGAGCTGCGCCGGCTGTTCGAGCTGTCGCAGGATGCCGTCGGTGAGTAGCTGGTTCCCGCCCCCGTCACGCCCGCTCCCGGTCGAGGGCGGGCTGAAGGCGCGCAGCGAACGCGGGCCGATCGCGCAGACCTGGTGGTCGCGCCGGTTCGTCGAGGTGCTGGAGGACATCGGCGTCGGGGGCCGGATGCAGCGCGGCCGGACCTACGCCCGCAAGGGGCAGGTGATCTCGCTGGACGTTGCCGCGGGCAAGGTGACCGCCCAGGTGCAGGGGAGCCAGCCCCGGCCCTACCGCGTGCGTGTCGGCATCACCGCGTTCCGCAAGGCCGAATGGGCCAGACTGGAACGCGCGCTCGCGGCCAGCGCCTGGTACAGCGCCAAGCTGCTGTCCGGCGAGATGCCGGAGAACATCGAGGACGTGTTCGCCGACCAGGGGCTCTCGCTGTTCCCAGCGGATGCCGATGAGCTGTCGATGGACTGCTCCTGCCCGGACTGGTCAGTGCCGTGCAAGCACATAGCCGCGGTCTTCTACCTGCTCGCGGAGTCGTTCGACGACGACCCCTTCCGGATCCTGGCCTGGCGCGGCCGGGACCGCGAGGACCTGCTGGCCAGCCTTGAGGCAGCCCGCAACGCCGGTGTGCCGGCCGCGGACACCGCCGGGAGAGCGGGAACACCTCTCGCCGACTCCCTGGACTCTTACTTCGCGATGCGTGGTGAGCTCGTTCCGCCCGCTCCTTCGGCCACCGGTGCCGGATCCGTGCTGGTCCAGCTCCCTGAGGTCGGGGTAACCGTCCGGGGGCGGTCACTCACCGAGCTGCTTGAGCCAGCCTACGTACAGTTCCAGGACTAGCTACTAGCGCCATTTCGTTCGCTTTTTCCAGACTTGACACGATAAAAGCCCGCATGATGCTGCTACCGAGCAGTAGCATCCCGTCACGTTGGATGACGGCACGGAGTGGCTGACATGCTCCGCGCTGCTTACGGTAACGGGGTGTGCCAATGGCTATCTTCCGCAGGGATGTCCCTACACCAGCGCCCGCCCGGCCCCCGGCGAGGCCCGTAGCTGCGCGGGCCGAGGCGCAGCGGCCTGCTCCGCCAACAGACCCTCTCGCTGGCATCTCGGAAGCCCATTGGTTCAAACGTGAACTGGCTGAAGGGCGATGGCAGCAGTTCCATGACTTTCTGGAAGACACGACCGACTGGGACGAGCGTCACTTCTACATCAATGGCCTCAGTAGCATCAGCGGGCGGCCTCAGTGGCTGGACGAATGGGCTTACGCACGCCCCCGGTCAGGGCTGCCATCGCTGTTCCGTGGCTCGCACGGCATCAACTGGGCCTGGGAGGCCCGGGGCAGCGGCCGCGCCAAAACCGTCAAGGAAGATGCGTGGCCGGTATTCCACCAGCGCTTGGTGGATGCCGACCGCGATCTGGCCCGTGCGGCAGCGCTGGACCAGCATGATCCGCTCCCGTATGTCCGGGGCATCTGGGCGGCGATGGGACTGTCGCTTGGCCAGCAGGAGATCCAGCGGCGGTTCGCCGAAGCGGAGCGGCGTCACCACCTGAACATGGGCGCTGTGTACGGGATGGTGCAAGCGCTGGCTCGCAAGTGGGCCGGGTCTCACGAGGAGATGTTCCGCTTCGCCCGCTGGGTCGGCGGTCAGGCACCCGACGGGCACCCGGCGCACAAGGCGATAGCGGTTGCGCATCTGGAGCTCTGGCTTGATCAGCCCAAGGAGTCGCGCCCGTCCTATTTCCTAGCCGAACCCGTCAGGGCAGAGATATACGCGGCCGCTGACCGCTGCATCCTCTCCCCTTACTATGCGCCCGGCAAGTTCGACGCGTCCGACCGGAATACCTTCGCCATGTGCTTCTACCTAATGCGTGATTATCGTGCTCAGATCGAGCAGATGCAGCTGATCGGCGCGCGGATTGTCGGTCAGTGGGGCTACCTGGGCAACGCAGGGCGGGCGTACCAGCGGGCGTGGGACGAGGCCCTTCAGGCGGTCGGCGATAGCGCCGGGCCGCCCGGGCGGCCATCGCTGTGATCCCGGCTATTGAGTGCTATTCCGTCGGTGACGTCCCGGTCTTGCGGGCTGACGCGCCCGCGAATCAGGTAGCGGCCTGCCTGATGTTCCGGGTCGGCCGTTTCGATGAAACGCTGCCCACGTCGGGCGTCACGCACATGGTGGAGCACCTTGCATTAGCTGGCAAGACTGATGCGCCCTACTCGTTCAACGCTAGCGTCGACGGGCGGTACACGTCCTTTTACATGACGAGCAGCGATCGGTCGCACGTGCGCGAATTCGTAGCGGATGTCTGCAGCGGGCTCTCCGGAAACCAGAGCAGCGTGGTCGAGCATGAGCGCAGGATCCTGCGGACCGAGGCGTCCAGCAGGGGAAGTGCGGGGCCGCTGGGCATGTGCCTGGGGGAGCGATACGGTGCTACCGGCCCCGGCCTGACGAACTACCAGGAGTTCGGGCTGCACCAGCTCAGCTGGGAGTGGGTCCGTGAGTGGCGCTCGCACTGGTTCACCAGACAGAACGCCGTGCTGTGGATCGCCGGTCCCTGGCCGGATGGCTTGCAGGTCGACCTCCCGGCAGGAACAACGCCCGCGCCCAGGCCGCTGCGCCCAGTCGATCTCGACCTTCCGGGCTACATGATCGCGGGCCGCGGCGGTATCGGGCTGTCCGTCGTGGGGAGGCGATCGGCCGGATGGCATGCCTGTCTAGAAATCTTGCAGCGACGTCTTATGCAGGTGCTGCGGCACGAGTTCGGGCTGAGCTATCACGTCGAAGCCACCGGGAACGAACTGAGCTATGACCTGATGCACACCTGGCTCGCGGCTGACGCGCTGCCCGACCGGTTGCCGATGGCGGCGCACAGCATGCTGAACACAGCCGAAGCGCTCGCTGCCGGAGGATGCACCGAGAGCGAGCTCGCCGGGTGCTGCGAAAGGCTCAGCGCGGGCCGGATGTCGCACTCCGGAGTGCTTAGCATGCTGAACCGCAAGGCCGAAGCGATGCTGAACGGCGACGCCAGCTGGGATCCGGGCCGGGACATCAGGGACGCCGCCGGGCTAACGCCGTGGGCGATCGGTGAGATAGCACGGGAGCTCCATGACCGGATGATCGTGGTAACCCCGGCGCTGCTGCCTGCAGTCCAGGGACGCATGAAACAGCTGCCGGCCTGGTCAGCCAGCGCTGTCACCGGCTCTCAGTACAAGGCCGTTGACTCGAACGCGGTGCTCACGGTGGGACAGGAGGGTGTCACACTCACCGCTGAACCTGATCATAATGTGACTGTCCGCTTCGACGACATCGTCGCGTTGCTCCGGTGGAACGACGGGAAGCAGGCTGTTGTCGGCGCGGACGGGTTCGCGGTGCAACTGGACCCAGATGAGTGGCCACAGGGCGAGTGGTTGCTCAACGCGATCGCGAGCCCAATCAGCCCGGACGCCACCGTATTCATCGATGATCCTGGCCCCAGGCGACCTCGCTGGCCGTCGGCAGCAGCCAGCAAACCTGATCAGCCGGGCCCGGCGCAGGCCTCGAAATCCGCGCCGGTACGCGCGGCGGCCCTACCCCCGTTGTCCTGGCCGGCGCGAATCATCCGCGCGATCTGCATCGCACTACTGATCTTCGGCGTGCTTGGCAGTGCTGGTGGAGCCGTGGCCGGCGGCTTGGCCTTCGTGGCTATTGGGGTTGCTGGCATCGCCTGGCAGGAGCTTGCCCGACGCCGGCGGCGGGCAAGCTAGACGCTGGATCTCCGGACATCGACCGACCGACATGGCAGCACTGTTCTTGGCGTCGCTCCCCCTGCGCGAAGACCGTCAGGCGCTCTTACGTGAGTTCAGGCTTCTCAGTGGGTGGGGTGTCCTCCTGCGCGGATGGGGCGAGGGCGGAGCGTAGTTCCGCTGGGTCGCTGGTAACGACGGCGTAAGTGCCCGTGCCCAGGTGCAGGCGGCGGGCGACGAACCGGTGTTCGCCGCGTACGGGTTCCAGCCATAGCCGGTAGCCGGGGAATTCCTGCCGCAGCGCGGCGAGGATGTAGTCGTGGGAGCTGGTCATCGCGGGTCCTGTCGGCGGTCGCGGCAGCGGGTCACGGCCGTGTTCGGTGGCGGATGCCGTGGCGAGCGGCGGCCGTGCGCAGTCGACGGGTCGGTCGGCTGGGAGATGTAGAGCGGCTCGTCGTCTAGCTCGCCCGCGAGGATGCGCCTGCGCAGTTCTTCACGTTGTG
Source organism: uncultured Actinomycetota bacterium (assembly GCA_963815375.1). GTDB lineage: Bacteria > Actinomycetota > Actinomycetes > Streptosporangiales > Streptosporangiaceae > JASHPR01. Next base: position 2,957,026 of record CAWFGX010000001.1, read on the forward strand.
TCTGCAGGCATGTGGCAAGGGGTTCCCGCGGCTGTATCGCACGGTCGCGGGGGTGTCCTTGCCTGGTGGTGGCTCGACACAGCTTCTGTGCTGGGGTTTTGCGGTGAGGGTGGGGGGAATGCCTGGTGGTATTGTAGTCAGCCTGGGCATGCCCGTCCACACCCGTCCACACCCGTACCGAGACGGATGCTGATGGGCATGCCCGCTTAGGTGCTAGTCATGCCTTCCGGGGAGACGATCGATCCGAAGAGCGCCACGCCGGTGTACGTGCAGGTCGCCAATATCTTGCGGAAGCGCATTCAGGACGGTCGGCTGGTGCCAGACCGCCCGGTCCCAAGCGAGCTGCAGCTCCAGCAAGAGTTCGGCATTGCCCGCGGTACGGCACGCAAGTCCATTGCCCTGCTGCGCGAGGAAGGTCTGGTGATTACCGTCCCTGGCCGCGGCTCGTTCGTAACCCCCGCCCGCTGATCACACCCTCACGTCGGCTGCGGGCCCTCTGGGATGGGATGAGCCTGACCACCGTAGGTGCGGGCAAGCTCCTGAGCGACGGCGGCGGCGTCATGGTTGCGCTGGTCGTCTGGGACGGCGGAAAGCAGGTCGTCCCAGATGGCCAGGCAGGTTCCGCGTAGCTGGGCGAACCCGGCTGGACGGGCGAAGAAGAAGATGTGCAGGTGCCCCCCGCCGTCCCCCCAGCGGGAGAAATGCGCGCGGGCAATGTGCGGCATCGACTCGATCGCCCGGGCGATCCGGACCATGAGCAGCCCCATCTCACGGGCACGGTAACCCCACGCTTAAGGACCGTCAGCGCCGGAACGCGGCAAGCAGTCCCTGGCCTGCGTCCTTGACCCGTTCGCCAGCCTGCCGCGTCGCCCCGACCAGCCGATGGCGGCGGCCCTTGAGCTGGCGCGACCGGTTGCCAGTAAGCCGGCCGATGTGCACGTTGACGCGGCCCCAGGCGATCTGAACACGGTGCCGTAGCTTGTCGGTCCCGCTCATGCCGTTAGCCCCTTCAGGTTGAAAAACAGAGCAAAGAACACTGCTTCCCCCAAACCGTAGAGACATGCGACTCGCCACAGACCGAATGGCAGGTGTGCTGGTCACGGCTGCGGTGTATGGTCCGCGTTATGGCCGTCGATGTGACCGTGAGGACCGTCGAACCGACGCCAACGGCGGTAGTAATGGCTGCGACGACATGGGCGGAGTTCCCGAATATGTGGCGGCCGATGCTTGATGAGGTGTGGACCTATCTCCGCGGCGCGGCCCCGGAGGGGCTTTACAAGCACGGACACAACATCATGCTCTACAACGACGATGTGCCCAACGTGGAAGTCGGCGTTCAGGTCAGCGGCTCATTCGATCCGGCTGGTCATGTCGTGCCGTCAGCGTTGCCGGGCGGGCTCGTCGCCACCGCGACCCACACCGGCCCAATAGCCAAGATCGGTGATACCCATCACGCGGTGCGTGAGTGGAGCAAAGCGAACGGGTACCAGCTGGCTGGCCCCCACTGGGAGATCTACGGCGATCCAGACCCGTCTACCGGGGACTTCGGCGTCGACGTGTTCTGGTCGCTAGTGGAGTAGCAACCGCGATCACCGCGTTAGACATCAGGCGAAGCGGCCTGGCCGCCGAAACGCCTGGCGATGTCTTCCCGCGTCACCTCGGTGCCTGGACCGGGTGGCGGGAGTTCTTCATGCTCCCACCCCTTTTCCTCCAGCAGCCGGCGGACTCGGGCCACGTCGCTTTCCGCAGGCCGCCGACTGCTCGTCGCAGCATGTGCGTCGTGATAGACATCGTCAGGGTCGCGCCCGGTCAGCTCGGCGACGACCCGGGCCAGCGCTCGCTTGGACATCTCGTCCCACAAGAAAGCGAGAAGCGGAAGATAGTCCCTTTCAGGGACGCCTTCTGGATAGGCTCCGCGCAGTACGGAGAATGCCCGTTCCAGGAACTCCGGCAGCGCCATGCCAAACACCCTCAGGAGCCCGCGTACAGCTGATCGAGGCCCACCAAACGGATGTCGTGGCTTTGGGCGGCTTGCAGTTGGCGGCTGAATCCAGCGCCGGAATAGCAGCACAGGGCCACATCCCGGGTGTCCAGTCCCTTAATTGCCAGCAGATCTCGCGCCCGTCGCAGGCGTTCGACGTGGTGGAGATCCATGACCCGGTCCCATTTAGCCTCGCCCAGCGAGAGAACCCTGCGCGGGCGCCCAGGCTCGGCCGGAGCGAACACCACGACATCCACTTCGATTTGCGTCCGGTTCGCCGAGTCCGTGACCACTCCGGACCCCACCTCGCCTGGCACGTCGCCGAACACGCCGGGTTCAGCCGTGATCGCGTAGTCCCGGCAGATGGCTTCGAAATGCGGTCCTACTACCTGTGAGAGGAAGCGTGCGTGTGCCCCGGACCAGACCGCGGAGCCGCCGCCGAGTTCGAGGCGGGACCACTCTCGGCTCATGATCGCCTGATAGAACGTTACGAGCGGCTCGGCGATGCGATACCTTGCCCGTCCCGATCTGAACACATCGGGCTCCCTGATCAGCAGCCGGCAATCCTCGAGCACACGGAGCGGATGGGCAACCTCGTTAGATTTCCGGCCGATGTAGCTGGCGATTCCGCCGGACGTGTTGTTTCCCTCGGCGACGGCCGCGAGCACCGAATGGTAGAGCGACGGGTCGCGTATCCCGGTCTCCTCGGCGAGAAGGTAGCGAGCCTCCCGGAACAGCGGAGTTTGCGGATTCAGAACGGTCCGGATCACCCAGGCGTCGAAGTCAGCCAGCTCCGCAGGAGTGTCTTCCCGCACAAGCTCCCGGCGGTACGCGGGTGTCCCGCCCAGCACTGAATGGACGAGGACGGCCAGCCTCGGGTCGGAGACCGCCCAGAACCGGGCGGCATCCCGGTAGCTGAACGGGTGCACGATCAGCTCTAGGCTTGCCCGTCCTCGCAGTGGCGCCTGGCCGGAAAGCAGCCCGCCCATCACCGACATGGCGGAGCCGCAGAGCAGAAGCCTTGCCTGGCTCGAAGCTCCGCTCCCACCTGGGCCGAGCTCCCGCTGAATGATCGAAGGCAGGGCCGGTGAGGCTTTGACCAGGAAGGGGAACTCATCGATTACCACTGGGATGGCACGGTCCCTGGTAAGCCGGAACAAATGCGGGACGGCGTCAAGCCAGTCGCGGAACGAAGGCACTGGCGATCCGCTGAAGCGGATGAGCTCGTCGGTGAACAGCCGCAGCGAAACCGTCTCAGTCAGCTCCAGGGCCGGAAAGTAGATCCCGTGCAGAGCATCAGCCAGCGCCTGGAGCAGATAGCTCTTGCCCTGCCGGCGCCGCCCGCTCACGACGCCCAGCGTGGCGCCAGGCCGGGCGTCGGAGGCGAAGGAGAGCAGACCATCCCACTCAGCGTCCCGGTCGAACAGGTGGGCTGGTTTGGGAGCCGTCCCTCCTACCGAAGTATGCATGACCGAACTATAGTTGACCGAACCATAATTCGACTCATGGTTCAGGCGTCGGGCGGAGATCCTGGACACCGTCCGCGGCCGCCGCGCCCGCCAGCGGGTGGTCGGCGCACGGGCGGAAAACCGATTGCGTGAGGCTCACCGCCTCGAACACGATGGCCCGCATGGATCTGTGAGCGCTGCCACGTACCAGCAGCTGACCTGTCGCGCGACCCGCCCCGGAGCCTGACGACCCGGCCCGGGGCGGCGGCCGCGCCCTCGTTGTGCACCCGTCAGATCCGTGGAGCCACGGTTTCGCCCGCGAGCGCTCCCGCTGAACCCTGAAATCAGCCACATTCATGAATACCGACCGCAAGGCGCTGTGGGCCGTGCGCGAGTCCAGCCTGCCCACTGTCGTGAAACCCTGTACGGACTGCTCCGGCACGCGTCACAGCCCCTCGGGCAAGTTCCGCGTCAACGCGAACGGCAAACTCCTCGACGTCTGGCTGCTGCTGCGCTGCGCAGCATGTGGCCGGACCTCGAAGGTGCCCGTCCACGAACGCGTCCACGTGCAGTCGATAGAGCGCACACGCCGGCTGGCGTACGAAACCAACGATCCGGCCATGGTGCGCGAGCTGACCATGAGCGCGTCGCTCGCCGCGAAGAACGGATACCGCCTCGACTGGACCGGCACCTGGGAACTCGCGACGGACACGCCCTTCTACTCGCCCGACGACCCTGCACCCCTCACTGTCGCGATCAGCTTCGAGCTGCCGGCCCCGGTCCGCGCCGAACGGCTGCTCATGCTCGGACTCGGCCTAAGCCGCGCGCAGGTGCGGCGCATGGTCGCGGACGGGCGCATCCACCTGCCGCTGGCACTGGACGCCAAGGCACATCAGGACTTCGAGCTCACCGTTGACGGGGACCGGTTCCCACGACCTCCGCCAGGCACTCGAACCCCTCACCCGCGCCGGCTGATGTGCGCACTAGCGTGGCCGAAGTCGAGTCGCAGGTACCTCATCCGCAATCCTGTGGTGACGGCAAGGCCACGCTGCCTCGGCCATCGTCAGTCCGCGGCAAGGTCGCGCTGATAGCAGGTGCCGGGTTTGCCGCCGAGATGGGCCGGGTCGGCCGGGCCAACGGGGGCGAAGCCGACCTTGGCCAGCACCTTCTGGGATGCGGCATTCTCGTCGGCAGCAGCCGCCTTGAGGGTGCGCAGCCCGTGCCGCGCCACTGCCACCTGGCACAGCTGCCGGACGGTCGCGGTTGCCACGCCGCGCCCGGTGACGGCCTGCGCGACGCGGTACCCGAGTTCGGCGGTGCCATCCTCGATGTTGTAAAGGTTGAACCGGCCCAGGACCGAGCCATCCTCGGCGACCAGCACATAGAAGGCGCACATGCCGGCCTCCTGTTCAGCCAGCATGGCGTTGTGCCGGTCGCTGAACTGGACGAAGAAATCGTTCCCGCGGTCGGAAACCGTGGCCGCGAAGTAGGCGCGGTTCGCTAGCTCGAAAGCCAGGACCGCCGGGGCATGGTCAGCATGCAGCCGCTGCAGTTCAGGCACTGCCAGACTCTACCCAGATGATTCACGCAGGCCACCTGACTCAGTTTCGTCTGAGACGCGCAGCACCGCTTTGCCTGGGAACCGGCGGTCGAGGAGTTCCTGCGCGACCCTGCCGATCTCACGCCAGTCCGCCTCGACGCCCAGATGGGGAGTCAGTGTTCCAGCGCCGACTAGGTGCACCAGCCGCCGGAGCCCAGCGGAGGCCGGGCTCTCGTTCGAACTCCTGATAGAGGTTCAGGATTCGCAGGCAGGCACCCGGCGCCCGCCGCATGCGCGCCATATCGACGGGAACCACGTACCCGGCCGGCCCTATTGAGACGCCGACCGAAACGCAGGTTCCCCCGGGGGCAAGCTGCGTCATGGCTTCTGCCAGCGCGTGGCCGCCCAGCTGCTCGACGATCAGGTGGTAGGGGCCGAACGGTTCCGCGGCCGCGATCCTCTCGTCAACGACAACATGGTCCGCGCCCGCTTCCTGCACCAGCGGGGCTGATTGCGAGTGTCGTACCTGGGCGACGACCCGCGCGCCCGCAAGTGAGGCCAGCCGGCAGGCGATGAGCCCGACTCCGCCGGAGGCGCCCGTGACCAGCACCGGCCGGGCGATGAGGCTGCCGCCATGGCCGATGGCCGTCAGCGCGGTCAGGCCGGCGGTCGGCAAGGCTGCCGCCTGTGCAAAGGTCACGGACGGCTCGAGCTCGGCCAGAGCGCTTGCGGGGACTGCTGCCTGCTCAGCCCAGGCACCAGAACGTAGCAGGCCTACCACCCTGGTCCCTCGCTCCGGTCCTGGCCCCTCGGCTGCCGGCTGCTCCACGACTCCCGCCAGGTCCCATCCCAGCCGTGTTCCGGCTTCACCCTGGACGCGGTACACGACTTCGCCGCGGTTCAGAGAGATCGCCTTCACGCGTACCAGTGCCTCTGTGGCCCGCGGGGTCGGTGGCTCGACGGTCTGGAAACCGATGCGCTGAGGCGACTGCGGATCGATGACAACGGCTTGCATGGCAGAGCGGCTCCTCGTTCTCCGTGACCCATCTATAGTGGTGGTAGACCACCACTATAGAGAATCACAGGCTGCTGGCAAAGCGGCGGCCCGGGTAGCATGCCGTTGATGCGCTGCCCGGGCGGGACGGCGCCACCCCTGGCCTAAGCCGTTACGGGTGACGACCTGCAGCCGCGGCAGGCGGAAAGACCGGGGTGTAGTCGCCGGTGTGCGTGTCCTGGCTGTAGGGGACCGGAGACGGGTCGCCGCTGGCTATGCGGGCCACCGCGTGCAGCAGTCGCGTCACGTCCTGTTCCCTGGTGTTGATGCCGGCGCTCGCCCGGACAGCCCCGGGCATCTCGGTGCGGTCGCCGCGGCTGAGCTGTTCCCGGTAGCGGTGTATGTGCTCGAGGGTGTGGCCAAGGAGACGCATCAGGTAGGGGTGCGCGCAGAAACAGCCGTGGCGCACGCCAATCGCTTCCTCGGCCGCCAGCCGGGCTGCGACCAGCCCGTGCGGGACCCGCTCAACCGTGAACGTGGCCACCGGCAGCGTGTCAACGTCCGGGCTGGGCCCGAGCAGGCAGACGCCGGGTATGGCGGCGAGCCCGCGGCGCAGCGAGGCCCCGATCAGGCGCTCGTGGCTGGTCAGCACTGGCCAGCCGATCCCGGTCAGCGCGTCGATCGCGGCGTGCAGTGCAACGGCGCCGGGCACGTTGGGGGAGCCAGCCTCCTCGCGGTCGGGAGGAACGGTCCACAGCACCTCGTCGAGCTGAACGAGGTCCACGGCGCCGCCACCAACCAGGAACGGGTCCCGTTCGGTGAAGACGCGGCCGGGCGCGATGAGGACCCCGGCACCAAACGGCGCGTACATCTTGTGGCCGCTCCACGCGATGAAGTCAGCCTCGGCCGGCAGCGGCCGGTGCGGGGCGAGTTGCGCCGCGTCGACCGCCACGGGGATGTGCCGCTCGTGGGCGGCCGCGATGATCGCGGTCATCGGCGGCATCCAGCCGGTGATGTTGGACGCGCCGGTAATGGTCAGCAGCCGCGGTGACGGCCGCTGATCGAGCGCAGACTCGACATCACTGACACCGAACATCCCGTCTTTGCCGCACTCGACGTACCGGCAGGTCGCGGTCCGGGACCACGGCAGCATGTTGGCGTGGTGCTCGGCGACGGTGGTGACCACGACATCGCCGGGATCCAGGCGCAGGCTGTGGGCCAGGTGGTTGAGCGCCTCTGTGGTGTTGCGGCAGATGATGGCCACATGGTCATCGCCGGTCCCATGGCCGGCGAACGCCAGCGCCGCGGCCCGGGCATCCTCATACGCGCGCGTGGATACCTGCGACTTGTGACCCGCGCCGCGGTGGACGCTGGAATACCACGGGATGAACTCCCGCACCGACGTCAGGACCGGTTCCAGGGCCGCCGTCGACGCCGCCGCGTCCAGCGACAGGTACGGGCGTTCCTTACCGTCGGCACACTTCACTGGCGCCCCGTCGCCTACCAGAGGCACCGGCGGGCGTCGCACAGCAGATGGGTGGCTGCGCGCGCTCATGGTAATTCCCCCCGTTTTATCCTTTCTTTCGCGGCCGCGCTTGGAACGCATGGCCCCCACAGGTATTACCGCACGATATGAGCTGACCGGCAATACCGGCCGTTCGCCGCTGGCGCTCAGTGGCTCATTCGCCGAGCGATGACCAACCCGATGCGGCGTCCCGCCACCACGCCGGGAAGTCGGCCGCTGGCATGGCGTTCCAATCGGGCGTCCTCTCCACAAGCGCGTGGCCTAGCGATCTGCCGAGCGCGGTGAGCGTGTTGCCGGCCGCGGATCGCGCCGTTTCGTAATCGGCGAGTACGGAAGCCCATTCTGTGGTCTGGCGGCAGGCTGACTCGAACGCGAACGCATCCTGCAGTGCCTTGACGGCACCGCTTCCAGTGTGTGGCCGGGCGGTGGCGCCTGCGTCTCCGGCCAGCGCCAGGCGTCCTGATACATACCGTGAGGCAGTCACGTCGAAGATTGGCTGAACGGAGATCCGCTCCGCCGGCGTCCGTCCGATGACGTCGGCCCACAGCGGCGGAAAACATCCGGTGACCACCGCGCGCAACACGGTCATCAGCTCCGGCGGCACCTGACCGGGCGGGATGAGTGCGGGATCGCTCATCGGGCGGGGCGGGGTCATGTAAACGCCCCAGTTGATGAGCCGCCGTCCGGTGAGCATGTGGTTCGGGATCAGGTAGATCATGCAGTGCCCGCGCGGGAAGCAGACCATGATCGCCCCGGGTTCGAGCGCGGCAACCGCGCCTCTCGGCAGCAGGTCCTCGGGATACGTGCCTCGCCACAGCCCGTACCCAGGCAGGTGCGGTAACGACCCGGGCGTGATTCGCTGGCGGACCGTTGAGGCGTGCCCGTCCGCGCCGATGACCACGTCGAAGCGCATGGCGCCGGCCGCCCCCGCGAAAACGGTCGCGCCCGCCTCGTCCACGTCGCCGATGGCGGCCGCAGTTCCGGGACAGTAACCGGGATCAGGCACCCGCTGCCAGAGGGAGCGCCAGAGCAAGGACCAGTTCGTGAAGCAGACCGGGAGGGGCTGTCGCCACAAAACGCGGCCTGCGGGCGCATTGCCGTCCCGGACGACGAACACCCGCTCTTCTCCTGGCACTACCGGCAATAGCGGGCTCACGTAGTCGGCGGCGACGAGAGTATCGAGCACCGATGGCGGCATGCCGATGCCGAAACCCCGGTCACGCAGGGTACCCCGGGTCCGCTCGAAAACGGTCACCTCGCACCCTGCGCGCGATAACGCGATTGCCACGGCACACCCAGCGATGCTGCCGCCGATCACCCCCACCCGGCTGCGCGCAATGCTCATACCGACGAGTTAACCGCGCAGATGCGGTCACCGGAAGTGCGGCACCGGCGCAGGCAGGCCTGGCCCGGGCCCCTGCTGTGGTTGCGGGGCCCGGGCAGGGCGGTGATGGGGCCCATGCTGCTGGTACAACAACAGTGAGCCGCCCACGATCATGAGTCGCCTGAAAGTCGCACTGCACCAGGCCACTTGGAGCGACCGGGAGGGCGGCGCGCATAGCATTGTGCTTTCCAGGGCCGGCGGCCGCGGACAACCCGGGATGCGAAACCAGCCATGGCGGACACACGCGAGGATGCCGCAGACCAGGCCGAGCGGAGTTCGCTGGACCTGGACGCCCTCGCGGTCAGTGACCGGTTCCGGCTCTTCAACTTCACCCGCCGCGACGATCATGTGGCCTACCTCTGGGTGCTGCGGGCACTGGACCGGCTGCGGGGCGTGCACCAGGTCCAGGCGCACACCGACGACGTCGCGGCGGCCCTCGCCGAGCTCGGTGACCTGCACGACGACGTGCCACGGCTGGACGGCAGCCTGCGGGAGAGGCTGGACGCGCTGGCCGACGACGGCATGGTGCACCGGTTAGAGGACGCATCACGCGCAGGCAGCCTGGCCAGATACCGGAACCGGCAGTCCGTCTACCAGTTCAGCGAGCTCGGCTACCGAGCGTTCGCCGCCGTTGAAGACGTGCTCGGCGCGCGTATCGCGGACGCGAACCTGTCCCGGCTGGTGTTCTCCGACATCCTCGATGACCTGAAAGCCCTCGCCGCGGCGACCAGCGCCGGCGATGGCGAGCAGGTCTACCGGAGGCTGTCCCGCCTGGACACGGTGCTGGAGGACATGTCCCGCCGCGCCGCGCAGTTCCACCTGACGCTGGGCGAGATCATCCGGTCAACCGACACGTCGCCCGACACCTTCCTGCGGTACAAGAACACGCTGCTCACCCACATGACCGATTTCATGGCTGAGCTCGACCGCTACCTGCCGCGGCTAGCGGCCGCGGTAGCTGAGGCAGAGGCCGCCGTGGGCACCGGTGATCCGGACGCGATGCTGCGCCTTGCCGCCGGAGCCGACGAGCGCCCGTTCCTCAGCCCGGCCGAGCAGCTGGACGACTGGCGCCGGCGGTGGGCAGCGCTGCGCGCCTGGTTTGCGGCCGGACCAGCCGGCACCGCGGCCGAGTCCAGGGCGGAGGGCCTGCGGACGGCCACCCGTGCCGCCGTCTCCGGCGTCATCGCGCTGCTCCGCCAGGTCACCGAGTCGCAGCGGGGCGGGGTCAACCGCTCTTCCCAGCTCCGCCACCTCGCCGAGTGGGTGTTCGCAGCCCCGGATGAGGGAGCCGCCTACGCGCTGATGTCGGCGGGGTTCAACATCAGGTCCGCACGGCACCTCGGCGCAGCGCACGACGACGCCGAGCAGATCTCAGGCCGCGCGTCCTGGCGGGACGCCCCTGGGGTGGAGATCTCGGTCACGCTGTTCCGCAGGGGGAAGGCACCGACCCCCGGAGTGCCCCAGCCGGCCCGAGTCAACCCCGCCGTCAGGGCGGAACTGCGCCGCCGCCAGCTGGCGGAGCGCCGGTCCGAGCGCGAGGCCGCCGGGCGTCTGCTGACGTCGGGCGCCCACGCGAGGGTCCTCGACGACACCGAGACAGGGGTTCTGCTGCGCCTGCTCACCCTCGCCACCGAGGCCCGTACGGTCGTCGCCGGGCGCCTGGCGTCGGGTTCCGGCGGAAACGACGTCCTCACCCTGCGGCTGATCCCCAGCGAGGCAGGAAGCGCGGTCCAGACCCACAGCGGCGTGCTGCACCTGCCAGGCTTCGAGCTGCAGCTCGAGCCAGCGGGGAAGCGGTGACACAAGTGGCCCCGTCGCCAAGCACCGTCGCCCTCAGCGACCTCGGTTCCTACCAGCATGCGGTGCGGCAGGTGCTCACCCACGACGTGATCACAGCGACCCGGCCCCGCCCGGGGACGCTCGAGCACGTGCTTCGCTGGGCCGACCAGATGACCGCGGACTTCCGGGAGCTGCTCGGCTACACGCTGATCGCCACGACCCGCCAGGTACGGCTGGTCCGGCGCCTCGATGCACTGGATCGCACGCAGTCGTCGGTGTTCTCCGCCCGGTCTGGCAGGCCGTTCGACCGGCGCCGCCTGGCCTACCTGTGCCTCGTGCTCGCCTCGTTCCAGCGGTCCCGGGTAGAAATCAGCCTCGCCGACCTCGTGCGCACCTTCACCCCGGCAGCCAACGGCATCGACGGCCTCGGCTTCGACCCGACGGTCACCGCCCACAAGGCAGCTGTCGTGGACGTGCTGGACTGGCTGGTGGGCCGCGGCGCGCTCCGGCTCTCAGACGGGTCGGTGGAAGCCTGGGCGACGGACACCGAGCGCGGCGACGCGCTCTACGACATCGACCATGACATCTGCGCCGCGCTGTTCCGCCCGGCCCGCCCGGTGCAGCACCTGACCAGCGCCGCCGGGTTGCTGGACAGTACGTTCGTCAGCGCCAGGCGGGGTGCGCAGCGCGAGGCAGCGGCGCAGCGCGCCGCCCGCGCGCTGATCGAGTACCCGGTCGTCTACTACGCACAGGCTGCGCCGGACGTCGCTGAGGCACTCCGTCACAGCGGCGTCGCCGAGCACCTGGCCCGGCTGACCGGCCTGGCGGTGGAGCGGCGCGCCGAGGGTGTCACGCTGGCCGACGCCGGCGGCCGCTTCACCGACCGGCCGTTCCCTGGCCGCGGCGGCGCTGTCAACCGCACGGCAGGCCTGCTGCTCGCGAAGATCGCCGACCTCATCGAGGACCCAAGCGAGACGCTGACGAGCCTGGAGGTGCCGACAGAGGCCGAGGACCAGCGCGACCTGCTCGCCCGCGTCGACGCGGCACTGCCGGTGGCGGGGGTCGTCCGCGAGCTCGCCTGGTCTGGCCCGCCCGCCGAGAACGATGATGCAGAACGTTCCCTAGCTCCTCCCGTGGCAGCGTTGCTCGCGCCATTCGTCGAGCACAGCAGGCTGCGCATGATGATCGACGAGCTGTACGAGGAGTTCGGCGCCGCGTCGTTCACGGTCGCCTGGCAGCATGACCCGCGCGGCCTGCTGGCCGCCGCGCTCTCGTTCCTGGCCGATCTTCGCCTGCTGCGCCAGGTGCCCGGCGGCGTGCTTGTGCTCCCGGCGGCGGCCAGGTACCGGAACATCAAGCTCGCGCTCCCCGTCCGCCGGGCGGCCGGCCAGCAGGCTATGGACTTCGGCACTGGTGACGGCGATGGTGAGAGCGATGAGTGACCGGTTCCGGCCCGCCCGCGCTGGCGTCATCAACGTGTGGGACTACGTCGACGAGGAATGGGCGTTCGCCGACGGGCGGCTCGCACTGCGCGGCCACAACGGCTCGGGCAAGACCAAGGCGCTCGAGGTGCTGTTCCCGTTCGTGCTCGACGGGGTGGCCGACTCCCGGCGGCTGGACCCGTTCAGCGGCGAGAACCGGACGATGAAGTCCAACCTGCTGTACCGCGGCCAGGAGTCCGAGTACGGCTATGTCTGGATGGAGTTCGCCCGCCCGGCCAACGACGGCGAGCGGGCCAGCAGCGAGACCATCACCCTGATCATCGGGATGCGGGCGCACCGCAACACTGACGGCGTGCGGATGGCGTTCTACGTCACCGGCAGGCGGCTCGGCCGCGACTTCGGCCTGCTGTCGGCGGATTCGCGGCCGCTGACGGATCGGCAGCTGCGGGCCTGCCTGGAACCAGACGCCTGGCGGAAGACCGCGACCGAGTACCGGGACCTCGTCGACTCCCGGCTGTTCGGCCTGGGCCGGGAGCGGTACGCGCAGCTCCTCGACCTGCTGCTGGCCCTTCGCCGCCCGCTGCTGGCCAAGGACCTCGATCCCGGCAAGGTGTCGGACACGCTGTCGTCAGGGCTGAGCCCGGTCGACGAAAACCTGGTGCAGCAGGCTGCGCGTGACTTCGAGAACCTCGCCGCCGTTCAGAAGCTGTTTGACGACCTGACCGCGGCGAACGCGGCAACGACCGACTTCCTGGTGCACTACGAGGCCTACTTGCGGGCGCATGTGCGGTTCCATCTGGACCGGGTGCAGGCCCGGGCGGACACGGCTGCCGGGCACGCCGAGCGGATCATCACGGCCGCTGCCGAGCGCCGCCAGGCGATCGCCGCTGAACGCTCAGCAGAGGCCGAGCGCGACGCACGGCGCAACGAGGGGGAGATGCTGCAGGGCCGCCTGGCCGGGCTGAAGAACTCCGAGGAGTACAAGGCGCAGGGGCGGATCGAGGACAAGCGCCGCGAAGTGGCCCAGCGGGCTGCCGAACTGGACAGCCAGCGTCGGCGGCTCGGCCGGGACCGCGACCGTCTCGCGGCTGCGCAGCAGGTTTCGGGCAAGCTCAGCCGCCGCGCCGCCGAGGCCAGATCCGCGGAGGCGAGGCTCGCCACCGAGCTTGCTGATGCCGCCCAGCGGTCCGGGATCGCCGACGACGGCTTCGGTCCAGTGGATCCTGGCGATGAGCTGCTCGTCACCGCCCGGGCCCGGGTGGCGGCCCGCCGTGACGACATCGGGCAGATCCGCGGTCTGCTCGATGCGATCAGGGAGGCCAAGGCACGGCGCGCGTACACCGAGCAGGACCTCGGCCGCAAGGAGACGGCCGAGGCCGAGCAAGAGCAGACCGCCGCGGCCGCGGACGCCCGGCTGGCTCAGGCCAGGAAGACGGCCTCTGACGAGCTGACAGCCTGGTCCGCCCGCTGGGCAGCCGAGCCTTCCGCCGAAGCGCAAGCCGGTCCGCCGGACACCGCTGTGGCCCCCTTGCCAGGCCGGGCCGCTCTGCCGGACGGCCGCATCGTCAGCTCGCCCGACGCCGAGGCGCTGGCTGAGGCACTGGAGCGGATTGGTGAGCCAGGCGCGACAAGCCTCACCGAGGTGTTCGACTGGCATACTGCCGGGCGCCAGGAGGAGGCCGTCACGGTCCGGGCCCATCTGGACACGCAGCTGCGGGAGGCACGAGAGCAGATTGCGGGCCTGCGCGCCGAGCGCGACGAGATCGCCGCCGAGAACGACGACGCGCCGCCCGCCAGCGACCTGCGTCCAGCCAGCAGGCAGGGGCGGCCGGGTGCTGCGTTCTGGCAGCTCGTGCGGTTCGCCGACGGGGTCGATGACGCGCAGGCGGCGGCGGTCGAGGGGGCGCTGTACGGGGCGGGCCTGCTCACCGCCTGGGTCCACCCCGACCCTGCGCTGACCGGCGCGGCGCTCGCTGCGGCCGAGGCCGATGGTTACCTCGTCGCCACAGCCACTGCGGCCGGCGGCCGGACGCTGGCGGACGTTCTGGTCCCGGACGACCAGGATCATGTTGCCAGCGACATCGTCGCTGGCGTGCTGCACTCGATCGCGCTCACGGACGACGTTGCGGCCGCCGCCGCCCCGGCGGTCAGCTCGCCCGTGGTGAGCAACCCCGTGGTGAGCAACCCCGTGGTGAGCAACCCCGTGGTGAGCAACACTGCGCAGTTCAGCTATGGCGTGCATCGTGGTGCCCGGCCGAAGGCGGCGCCGGAGTACATCGGCGCGACCAACCGGGCCAACCGCCGTCGCGCCCGGCTCGCGGAGCAGGACGAGCTCATCGCGCAGGCGGCCGCGCACGAGCGGCAGCTAGCGGCCGAGCGGGAACGCACCGCCACGGTGCTGGAGGACCTGCGGCGGTCGAGGCGGGAGCTGCCCGACGTCCTGCCGGTGGCGCGGGCGGCCGAGGCGGTCAGCACGCACGCCGCGTTGCTGGCCCGGGCGCGGGACGACGCGCAGGCCGCCAGGAAGGCCCTGGACTCCGTGATCGCCGAGGTGGACGCGAGGACCAGGCAACTACGGCAGGCCGCAGCCGAGCGCCGGATGCCGACGGCCAGCGACGAGGTGGACGCGATAGCGCGAGCGGCCGCGGAGTTCGAGAACGCGGCTTCGGGGCTGCACGCCGAGCGGTCCGCTCTGGCCCAGGCGGAGGACGACCTCGCGGCGCAGGCCGAGGTCATCGAGCGGCAGCAGGCGGAGTTCGCCGAGGCGGAGACGGTTCTGGATGAGCAGGAACGGCTGCAGCAGGCCCTGGCGGAGGAGTTCCGGGCGCTGGAGGAGACGCTGCAGGCGGACGTTCAGCATGTTCTGGAGCAGATCCGGGCAGCCGAGCGGGAGATCCGGACGGCGGAAGAGGCCTACCGCGAACTCGACGCCCGGGCCCGCGCAGAACACGACACGGCGACAGCCGCTGACGCGGTCGTGCGGTCGGAGCGTCACTCTCTTGGCGATGCGGTCGCCCAGTTCCTGGAGCAGGCGGCTGCGTTCGGCGACTACGCCCGGCCCGATCTGCGGCTGCTGCTGCAGGTCACCAGCGCGGCAGGCTGGCCCGATGTGGCCCGCTGGCCGGACCCGGCGCAGGCCAGCGACCAACTGGCCGGCGCGCTGGTCGGCGCGCCCGAGTCGGCCCCGGAGCCTGCGGTGGCCGTCCGCGATGTGCTCCCGGCCGGGGTTGCGGACATCCTCGACGAGTTTGCCGCCGCGACCCGGGGCGGGCGCCAGGTAACCGAGGGCACGCTGAAGAATGCCGCCGACCGGATGTCCGCCGCGCTGAAGGATTTCACCGAGGCCCTCGCGGTCTGTGACGCGGACTACCGGATCGACTGGGAGCCCGGTGCGGTCGTCACTGTCCACGTGATCGACGACGAGGGACGCAAGCCGGTCGCCTCCTTTGCCACCCGGGTCGCTGAGCGCGCCGCTGACCAGGGCATTCTGCTGGAGGACCGCGAGCGCAAGGTCCTCGAGGACGAGCTGCTCGCTGCGCTGGCCCAGCAGATCCATGGCCGGGTGCTCGCCGCGCGCGACCTCAGCCGGGACATGAACTCCGACACCAGGTCCAAGCCGATGTCGTCGGGAATCGCGGTCGGCATCCGCTGGGCCCAGTCCGACAAGATCACCGACATGCAGCGGGCCGCGTCCCGCCTGCTTGAGCGCGACTCACCCGGCCCGGAGCGGCTGGCCGAGCTGCGGGGCCTGCTGCGTGACATGATCCGCGAGTACCGGGCCGGCCACCCCCGGGCCACGTACCGGGAGACCCTGGCCAGCGTGCTCGACTACCGGTCGTGGCACGCGTTCGAGCTGATGCTCATCCAGCCCGGCGAGCCGGAGGCACGGCTGACCCGCGCACGGCACTCCGCGATGTCCGGCGGCGAGAAGTCCGCCGCGATCCACCTGCCGCTGTTCGCGGCGGCCAACGCGCTGTACTCGTCGGCCAAGGACCACTGCCCGCGGATGATCGCCCTGGACGAGGCGTTCGTGGGCATCGACGAGCGGTACAAGCCCGACCTGTTCGGGCTCGCGGTCAAGTTCGACCTGGACCTGTTCATGACAGGGCACGACCTGTGGGTCACGACGCCAACGGTGCCGATGATCGCGCACTACGATATGTACCACGACAAGACCACGCGCACCGTCTCCGCGCTGCTCATAATGTGGGACGGCCAGCAGCTTCTCGATGCCTCCGCGGGCTACCCGGACAACGACGCACTCGTCGAGCAGCTGCTCGGATTCCGGCCGACGCGGTACGCGCCGCTCGCCGCCCGCGAGACGCTCTACGCCACGGGGGCGGCCACTCTGGCTGAAGACGATGACGAGGAGGACGACGACGGAGCCGGCGTCGCCGAGTACGCCGGGGAGGCCAGCGGGTGAACAGCGGCCGCGGCGTCGCGCCGCCACCGGACAGGGCCTTGCCGAGGCAGCTGGCGGACAGCGGCCCCGCCGTCACCTTTCCCTTTATGGCAGCCGAGTACCAGCGGCTCCTGGCGGCGGCTCGCCGGTCGCTCGAGCGGACAGGCGGCGAGATGACCGGCGCGGTCAGCCTGTCCCGGCCGACGGAGGCCGAGCGCAAGGCGGTTATCGGGATCACCGGGCAGTACCGGGACGCGCGGACGGCCAGGATCACCATCCGCCTTGCCGACCTGGACAGTGCGGTACGCGAGTTCACCGGGAGCGGCCTGGCGAACCTGCTGGCCCAGCTCGGTGGCCCGCTGCGGGACCGCCGCTCCGAACGCAGCGCGCTGGCCGGATCGCGGGGCGCCCTCATCCTCGCGGCACAGGCGAGCCCGCTGCACGCGGCCAGCGACTGGTACCGGGACTGGCTCGCGGAGCTCATCCGGGACGGGATCCTGACGAGGCTGGCCAATCAGGACTCCCGCGCGCTGCTGCCGCAGGCGGTCCGGGTGCTGGAACACCTGAACGGCCGCGGGTCCGGGCCTGTGCCGCTGCCCGTGCTCGCCGCGGAGGTCACAGGGGACACCAAGGCGCTGAGCTATGGAACGACACTATCGACACTGGTGCTGCGTGCTCTCGCGATCAGGGCCGGGACAGGGAGGCCCCGTTCAGCCGGGGAGCGCAGGGCAGTCTGGGAGTCGGCCGATGTTGTTGTCGACGACCTGGCCAGCCGCGTGCTCGTGCTGAATCTGCCGGCCGAAGGCCAGGGGCTAGGAGAGTGGCTTGACAGCGCGGCAAGACTGGGCGTCCCGTTCTGCATAACTCTGCATCAGCTGATGACGCTGCCGGTGAGGCTCAGCTGCGAGCTCGCGCACGTCTGCGAGAACCCCGCGGTGCTGCGCCGTGCCGCCGCGGAACTGGGCGCGGGCTCGGCGCCGCTGCTGTGCACGGAGGGCCAGCCGTCAATGGCTTTTCACCTGCTCGCCGGGGCCATCACTAGCGCTGGCGGCGAACTGCTCTACCACGGCGACTTCGACTGGCCGGGGGTGTCCATCGCCGGATCGGTGCTGAGCCGTCACCGCGGGAGTCCGTGGCGGATGAGTGCGGCCGACTACCTGGCCGGGGTCCGGGCGGGCGCCGGGCATCTGCGGCTCACCGGGACGCCGCAGCCGACGCCGTGGGACCCCGCGCTGGCCGAGGCGATGGCCGCGACGGGGTCGGTCCTGTATGAGGAAAGCGTCGCTGACGTTCTGATCACCGACCTGTCCAGCAACAGCCTTCAGCACTGAGCCCGAACACCGCCGAGCCGGTCATCGAGGACATGTGGCGTCAGCCCCTGCTGCCGCCGAGGCTGATCTCATTGCCTTCCGCGTCCCGGTAAGTCACCTTCGTAGCGCCACTGTCGTACGTCTCGCGCTTCGCGGGCTCGATGCCCCGCCGGGCGATCTTGGCGACCCGGTCGTCGAGGTCGTCTACGAACGACAGCACCAGGGCGTTCCCCGCCCGTTCTGGCTCCTGCACGATATAGATGTACCGGTGCTCGGCCACCTCCCATACCGCCTCGGAGTCGGTCGGCAGGAACGAGGGCTGCCCGCCGAAGAACTGCTCGTACCACGGCAACGCCGCGGCGTAGTCGGTGACGGGGATGCCAGCGAATAGATCCAGTGTCATCTCGCCCTCCCGGTGTGGTCGCTGTGCCGCCGGTACTGACCTTGGAAACCGGCTGGCCTCAGCCTTCGTTCGCAACCGCCTGGCCGACCAGCGTCGCGAAGCTGCCCGTCCAGTAATCGGAGTAGGACGGGCTGCCACTGGACGGGCCGCCCTCCTCAAAACCGCCTGTATCGCCGATCAGCTTGCCGAGACCGGTCGTGGTGTTAAAGCCTTCGAACCACGGGCCGCCGCTTGTCCCGTCAGTGAATCCCGGGGTCGTGGCCATGCGATACGAATCACCAGACTTTGAGACGGTGGTCGTGTTCTCAACCGTGGTCAGGGTATCGGAACTGCTTCCTGGGATCCCTGCTATGGTCACGTTATTGATGGTACCGGGCTGATTGACGCTCCAGCCGTCAGCTCCCGTAACGTCCCCGACGCCCTTGCCGTTCCGTGGGTTCAGGACGATGACGGCGTAATCATTCTCTGGATTAGTACCGCAGTCGAATATCGGAATGGTGCAGTCCATCCAGCTGTAAAGGAATACGTCGTTGACCGACCAGGTACCGTAGGGGTTCTGATTGTTGTGCCACATCGGCGAGAAAGCTAGATTAGTGCTCGTGTAGGGCACGCCATCTTCCACGCCCTCAATACAGTGCGCCGCGGTGACGATCAGGTCTTCGTTGTTCGTCGCCGCGGTCCCCTGGAGCACTGTCGCCGTACAGTTAAGACTCAGGACGCCATCGACGTCGTAGGTGAGCTTGCCGACTGTCGGGTACCCATCTGACGAGGTGGTGGCTGATCCTGCCCGCGGGGACTGTGACGCAGCCGCTCCCGGCGGCACGAACGCGCCGGCGCCCTTTATCGCCGTCGTCTCGGGCACGCACCGCACGGTCGAGGTCGGAGCGGCGCCTTCTGGCGCCCGCCGCGACCGGCCCAGCTTGTTCACCGCCGCCTGGCTGAAGGCGTGAGCAGCCCCGATCCGTGCGGAGGTCCAGTGGCCCAGCGCGACGGCATCCTGAGCACTGGAGAACTTCAGCGTCTGCACCATCAGGCACCCGGACCGGCCAGCCCGCGTGGTGGCGTAAGCGCCTGCCGGTGCGCTGACCGCGGGGACGACTGCCGTGACCGCACCCAGCGCCACAGCGGAGAGGGCGGTTATCCGGACTGCCACTATGGGTCTCCTGACCTGTGCTGTTGCAATAACGGTCGCATGGCGATTAGACGATCGATACTCCTGCCGCTGAAGGATACCGGGAAGACTGCCGGGAAAGTGCGACTTTCAAGCCATTGGCGTTACTTGCACAGCACCGGTCGCGTCTATAAGAAACGGCGCCTCAGTAATCAGCGCTGGGTACGGCCAGCACATTGAGGAGTCGTCAGGAAATAGAATCGGGCCGCGCATCCACGCCGCGCGAGCAGCGGCTGAGCCCCGCGAAGAGCTCAGCCGCTGCTCGCGCCCTGGCGTTGCTGCGTCAGGTGCAGGTTGCTCCGTTCAGCGTGAAGGCGGACGGTGCCGCGTCGCTGCTGTTCCAGGTTCCCTGGAACCCGACAGTGGTGCTGCCGCCCGGAGCGATGGTGCTGTTGTAGCTGGCGTTAGTGAGGGTAGCGTTCTCACCGGACTGGCTGGCAGTTCCGTTGAAGTCACTCGTTATCTGCTGGTCGCCGGGGAACGTGAACTTCAGCGTCCAGCCGTTGACCGCCGAGCTGCCCGTGTTGCTGATCACGACCTGGGCAACGAACCCGCCTGGCCACTGACTGTTGGTCGTGTAGGTCACCGCGCAAGGGCCGCTACCGCCTCCTCCCGAGGAGGCGATCGTCCAGGTAAACGTCGTCGAGCCAGACGCCCCGGTGCTATCGCTGGCCGTGACCGCGGCCGTGTACGTCCCGGCCGTGGTCGGGGTACCGGAGATCAGCCCGGTCGAGGAGCTGACCGACAGCCCGGGCGGCAGCCCGGTTGCGCTGTAGCTCAGCGCCGCCCCGCCGGAATCGGTGGCGTGGATCTGAACGCTGGCAGCTGTGCCTGCTGTCCCGCTCTGGCTGCCAGGGTTCGTTACGGTGACCGTGTTGCTCGTGCTGCCGCCGCTTCCCACGGTGATGTTGGAGCTGCCGCTTCCGCCGTTGAACGCCTCTGTCGCGAGGATCTGGTAGTTGAAGGTGCCCAGTGGCATTCCGTCAGCCGCCCAGGCATTGAAGAAGTTCCCGGTCGTGATGGTCCCGCCAACCCGGGATGACGTGCGGACCGCCCAGTACTGGTTGAAGGTGGCGGTGCCAATGATTGAGGGCTCGTTGACGCGCTGGTCTTCGTAGATGTTGTAGGTGCCGCCGTCGCTTGTGACGGTGCCTTTGAACGTTGCTCCGCTGCCTGGGTTGTATCCGCTCCAGTCGTCGGTGATGTAGTACTCGACCAGCGGGTTGGTCGTCCAGCCATAGACCGAGAGGTAGGCGTCGCCAGAGGGATTGAAGCTGCCGGAGTAGGTGATCGTCCTGGCGGCGCCGGTGCTCCAGCCGACGCCGGCGACGAAGTCGCTGACACCGCTCCAGGAGGTGCTGTAGTTGCCGCCGGAGCCCAGGGTCATGCACACTGACCCGCCTGCGGTGTAGAAGGAGTAGAAATAGCCGTTGCTGGTGCCGGTCTGGTTGGAACAGACGGCAGCGCTGGCGGCGCTGGGCAGGATCGCTGTGGCCACGCCCAGCGCGGCGGCTAACGCACTGCCAATGACCAGCCGGATGCGGCTGCCTCCGCGGCGCTTCGGTCGGACTGGGGCGTCGTTCATGTGCGTGCTTCCTCCTCGTGAGCAGTCGGTGACCGGAGGATCAGGTCGCGGCCTGACCCGGATCGACAGCGTTCGGGGTCTGCGGATGACCACAGCATCGGCGCGGCTGACGAGGTCGTCAATAACTTTCGGAAATATTGCGGAACGTCCAGGATGATCAGCAATCTTCTTGTGAGCATATTATGCCTGGCCACTGGCGTAGCCTGGCTCATCGAGATCTGGATGATGACGAAGCGATTGGCTGAACGATGCCTAGCTCAAGCCAGAAGCAGCAGAAACTTTCAGAAAGATGTCAGTAAGACGACGCGGTGGGACCGTGGTTTGCCGATCCCGCGGCGGATGTCTGCTGCTCTCCGGCTTCCGGCACGGCCGGACGTGATTGCGTTGCCGCTTAGACATCCAGTGTCCGATATATGCCTCTGACGGTTTCCGAAGCCCGACCGCAGTGAAAAGTGAATATGTCGGCCAGGCGACTTCGCGGTACGTGTCAGTGAGCCTGCAATTGGCCATGTAGCTGGGCCGATTCGCGCTTGCGCAGATGCGGCCAGGGCGCCGGGCGTTCCTGCTAACGTTCCGTCATCCGGCGCGCCTGCTTACCCGTCATATACACCGATACGGTCGCGCTACGGGCGGCCACCGGAATAGGCACCACCCCAAGCTAGGAGCCGTTCATGTTGAAGCTCTTTCCGGCCAGGCCTGTGCTGGCCGCCGTGGCGGCTGGGGCTGCTCTGGTGGCGGCGCTTGCGAGTGTCGGCCCGGCCAGCGCCGCTGTACGGCCGGGTGATGTGCGCGGCGCATCCGCCTCGGCGTTCTCCGACTGGCCGATGTTCCGCGGCGATGCCGGCCGAACCGGCTCCTCACCGGAAACGGCGATCAGCACGACAACCGCCTCGTCACTGACTTCCACATGGACCAAGACGCTGGGCAGCAAGAGCTACACCTCTCCTGCTGTGGCCACAAGTGCCACTCTGGGCGAGGCACTGCTGTACACCGACGCGAACAACCAGTTCTACGCCTTCCCGGCAACGGCGACTGGCGGTAAGGCCGTCTGGATCTACAAGTACTCAGGCGGCACGGTGGAGGACTCGCCCGACGTGTTCAACGGGGTTGTGTACTTCGGCACCACCAACGGCACGCTTTACGCGCTGGATGCCTCAACCGGCGCGCTGCTGTGCTCGTACAGCGCGGTGGATCCCATACTCTCCTCTCCGGTCGTTGCCAGTGACCCCGACGGGTCGGGCCCGGTGGCCTACTTCGGTACCACCAACGGCAACGCCGGGTACGGGTCGGAATGGGCCATCTACGGCCCCGGTAACACCCACGGCAGCTGCACCGAGGACTGGAACTTCACCGGGTTCGTCACCCCAGGCGGCAGCTGGTCGCCTCCGGCATACGGCACCGACGCCAACGGCGAACCGCTGGTGGTGTTCGGCAGCAAGGACCTCGACGACTCGGTGTATGCCCTCGATGCCAGCACCGGTGCGCTGGTGTGGGACTACAAGACCAGCAACGTGCAGCTCCAGGACGTCGGCGCCCCGCCGGCCATCTCCGGGCCCGGCGAGAATGGCTTCGCCGACGGCGTGGTCTACGTAGAAGGCAAGGACGAGGTGGTTTACGCGCTCGACCTCACCACTGGCAGCCTGATCTGGAGCTACACGCTGCAGGCGGGCAGCAACGCCAGCACCGGTGACCTGTCGGGGGCCTCCCTGGTTAACAAGGCGATCTACGTCGGCTCCGACGATGGCCTGTACGCGATCAACGCTGTTACCGGGAAGCTGATCTGGCACGTCCTGCCCAAGTCGACCTTCTACGGTTCCCCGTCGATCACCGGGCCGGCGGGCGGGCGAGTGCTGGTGGCAGCGGACATCGAGGGGCACATCTTCGTGCTCAACCTCGCGAACGGGCATGAGCTCTGGGTGAAGAAACCCACCACAACCGGGGGCTACTACTCATCGCCAGCTATCTCGCAGGGTTCCTTCTTCATAACCGGGTTCAACGGCGTACTGCGGGTCTACACGCCTACCTCGTAAGACTGTTGTCGCTGGTGGAGGGCTAGTCACGTCAGCCCTCCACCAGCGAGCAAGGATTGGGCGGAGTGCTCCCCGGGTAGCCCTGCAACTGCGGAGGCGGGGGGACCAGCGCGCTTATGGCCAGACGGCATCTACCGGCAAGGTTGCGCGGTCGCTGCCTTGCCCTCCCTCGCCCGGTCAGCATCGTGCTCGCTCTCGGGGTGGCCGGGTTTGCCCTTGCAGCGTGCTCGTCCTCCACACCTGTGGCGGCACACCACAACGTGGCCCCAGCCACCCCCAGGTCGGCGCACCCCACGCCGAGCCCGACGCCTACCGAGCAGCCGGGGTGGACCGTCGTCAGTCAGCTCCCCTCGGGGATCGCGGTCGACTCTCACAGCTCACAGCAGTCCAACGGCGACTCGGTCGCCGTGCTGCGGTTCCGCGCAGGCCTGGTGCACTACGCGTTGCACGTCGGGTGGCGCGATCCGCCGACCGGTGGCGCTGCGCTGCCTGCCGACGCGCAGCCGGCCATTGGGCCCGGCGAGCACGCGATGCTGCTGGCGGCGTTCAACGGCGGCTTCTTGATGGGCGCTGGATGCATCCCCTGCGGCGTGGGAGGCATGGAAGTGGGCGGCCACGTGCTAGTCCCCCTCGTGAGCGGCATGACCAGCCTCGTTCTCGACCCGAGCGGCGGCGCGTCGATGGGTGTGTGGGGACAGGGCTTCCCGGCCGCCGGAGCGGCCGTGTACGGCGTGCGCCAGTGTCTGCCCCCGCTGGTCTCGGGAGGCCAGGTGAGCCCAAATGCGGGCGACGTCAGTGCCTGGGGAGCGACGCTCGGCGGAGGTGACCTCACGGCCCGAAGCGCGGTGGGCATCGATGCCCGCGGAAACATCCTCTACGCGGGCAGCATGAGCGCGCTCCCGTCGGACCTGGCCAACGCGCTCGTATCGGCCGGCGCGGTGACCGCGATGGAGCTCGACATCAACCCCGAATGGGTACAGGCTGACACAGCGCCGTCGCCGGGTGGCCCGCTCAGTGCCGCAGTCCCGAACCAGAATCGTCCGGCGGACCAGTACCTCAGCGGCTGGGCACGGGACTATGTGACCGTGCTCGCCGGCCCCTGACCGCAGGTTCCTGCGACCCGCCGCCGGGACCACGCGCTGGGCGACTTCGCCCGGCACGTCGAAGTAACTGGTGCCGCGACCGGCAACATTTGCCCCGGTTCTGGGAGGCCGCGATGAGGGAACCTGGGAGGTCGAGGAAGGGGGCTGAGGTGTCACCTGCTGACCCTCCGATCCCGTTCAGTCGGCTTCCTCCGAGAACATGTGGCCGCTACGCTGACGGATTGCCGTCACCTCGCGGGTGGCGCTCCAAGAGGTTCGGGGGCGACGGGCATGAGAGTCGGCATTATCGGGGGATCGATCGCCGGATGCGCGACAGCGGCGCTCCTGCATCGGGCCGGGCATGACGTAATCGTCTTCGAGCGGTCCGAGTCCGACCTGGTGAGCCGTGGCGCCGGGATCCTCATGACGACGGCCGCGTGGCAGGACATGATCGCGCACGGTCTGATCGACGGGACCCTTCCCGCCTGCCGGGCCGACTACTCCCGGTTGGTCACCCGTGCATCCGGGACAGGCCAGCAGCGGTGGCTGGGCGACTTCCAGATGAGCTTCACTCTGCTCAACTGGGCTCACCTTTACCAGGGACTTCGGCGGCGCGTGCCTGACGATCAATACCGCAGCGGTGCGGCTGTCGAGTGGATCGAAGCGACGCCTCACGGCGCGACGCTGCATCTTCTCCCAAGCGGTTCACTGGACTTCGACCTCGTCGTGTGCGCCGACGGGTACCGCTCGCTGGGACGCGGGCTCATTGACCCAGGCGCCGCGCCTGCCTACCGGGGAATGGTGCTGTGGCGTGGGCTCCTCCCCGAGCGCGACATCCGCGCCGATGCCCTCGGCGGCTGCGACCTTCTGCGACCTGTATACCAGGGGGGCCACGGGATCGCGTACTACGTCCCCGGACCCGGGCAGGGCACCAAACAGGGGAAACGCCTTCTCATGTGGGGCTACTACCTCCAGGTTCCGGAGAGCGCCCTGGCGTCGGTGCTCGTCGACGATCAAGAGCGGCAGCAGTCCGGCTCGGTACCGTTCGGGAAGGTGCATCCGGAGGTCAGGGCGGGCTTGGAGTTCCGCCTCGCGGGCCTGCTGCCCCTGTCGCTGTTCGAGCTCGTGCAACAGAGCGGCAACTCGTCGGTCCAGGCCATCTACTCCTACATGGCCCCCAGCTACGCGCACGATCGCCTGTGCCTGGCCGGCGACGCCGGTGCGGTGTTCCCCCCGTTCGCGGGGAGTGGCGTCCGGAGGGCGGCAGGCAATGCCATCACATTAACGGACGCCCTGGCCGATGCGTCGACCGTGGATGATGCTCTCCGCCAATGGAGTGAGGCCCAGCTCCAGGCCGCTGCCCAGGTCATTCCGAACACTGAAGCCATCGAGCGGGGCTACGTGTTCGGCATGCCAGACCTCACCACCATGTCAACCACGGCGACCAACGACTGGATGTCCGCAACCTATCCCGGGCTCGTGCTCACTCTCCCCAGCGTGTGACTGGAAACGGCAGACGCCAAAGTCCTTCACCGCGCGATTCTGCTAGACGGGTGGCGCAGGACGCTCTTCTTGCGCAATATCTCGGGTGGACAGTGCTCCGGCAATATCTCGGGTGGACAGTGCTCCGGCGGACCTGCCGGACTCGGCATCCGGCGCACTGTTCCGCCTACTCGCAGAAATAGTCCAACGGGCAAACGTTGCCGGTCGCGGACTAGCTGGCGCGGCCGCTCTAAGCCCTGGTGGCGGTACGCCGCGTCCGGCGGAGCCGGCGCCGGACGGCGCTGACCGCGATCACGACTGCCGCCAGCACCGCCTCGATCTCGCAGGTCCGGATCAGGTTGCTGGTATCGCCGAGGTGAAACCCGCTGTCGGGAGGGGTCCTGATCACGCTGGCTTTGATCTGCTGCAGCCGCAGGAGTGCCTCGCGCGAGGGAGCCCGCCTGAGGCCAGTGCCGGCACCGGCGCCGCCGCCGGAGACGTGCGCCCACAGCATTCCCAGCCCAACGACGACCGCCACTACCAGCACGACCGCCGTGAGATGCCGGAGGAACTTCACCGTGGCCGCCCCGGGCGCCAGGTGGCGAAACGGCGGGCTATGCCCACGATCCACCGCCAGCGCAGCGCCGCGTGGATGGGCACGAGGATCAGCGTCAGCGTCGCGGTGGTGTCGTGCATCTGCCGCCAGAAAAAGCTGGACGGAAGGGTAATCCCCAGTTCCGGCAGCGCCACCTCGGATATCAGGATGCCGGACGCGATGCACAGCACCATGGACAGCAGCAGGAGCAGGTTGACCAGCCAGATGAACCGCTCGCGGCCGCCTGGGCGCAGCAGCTTGCGGGTAGTGCGGATCACCCAGTCCCAGTGGAGCGTGAGGTGGACCAGCAAGACCACGCCTAGCCCGATGCCGAGCCATTCGTGGGTGGCGATCCCGGTGAATCCGAGGCTGTAGGCGAGCGTGAAGGCCAACAGCAGCACGGCGTCGAGCCAGAAGTCGAGCCGGGTCCGGGCCAGGACCCGCCGACGGCTGGCGGTGACCGGGGGATCCGCCAGCGAGGTCGTGGGCGCTGTGCTCATGGTTCAACAGTGCCGCCGCACGGCGCCGGCGCGCATCGGTCGTGTGAGCGATTTACGGGAACGCCGTTCTAGTCCTCGAGGGGTAGTACGCGAGGACTATGACGCACCCGCACCGCCCCCGCCCCCGAGCCCCGGGCTCGGGCGGCCACAACCCTTCAGCCCAGCCGCGCACCGCCGGGCGCGCGTGCCTCTACGATCGCCAGTCATGCGAGCGCCTCCAGTTCCCGTGACTGCGTTCCCGTTCCCGTTTCAGCGTCCGGAGGCGGCTGACCTCTGGGCGAATGCCGGACTGCCCGCCGAGCAGGTCCGGATGCTGGCGGTGGGGGCCTTTTACGCTCGCAGCAACAGCGCGTTCAACGACACGCTTGCTCTGCTGCCAGAGCAGACCGGGAGCGGGACCCGCCGCGAGAAGGCGATCGGAAGTCTGGCGGATGCGTGGAGGATAACGAGCCCAGCGGAAGCAGCAGGCACACTGAATCATCTGCTGGCGGGCATGCATGCGCCGCGCTTCGCAATCGTGCACCCGCTCGCGCAGGCGGGCGCAGCGGCGACAGCGGCCGAGACCTGGACGCGCTTGCCCGAGCAGCACCGTGCCTTCCTCCGCCAGGTCTCGGCAGTGCACAGCATGGATGGCCTCGACCGCGACTATGACAACTGGATGCAGGCGATCAAGTTCGGGTTCGTGAACCTGCTGCCGCAGCCGCTGAACACCGACGCCACGGCCTGGGATCTGGCGCGGCTGGTCTACGTAGCCCGAGCCTCGTATACCGCCGGGTACCTGGACGAGGCCACAGCGTGGGGCTTCCTGGCCCGCGGGCTGGCCGAAAGCCACCTGCACTACCGCAACTGGCGCCAGTTCGGCACCGGATTCCTGACCGGCGGCTTGTTCTGGTGCTGCGGTGACCTATCAGAAACGGACGCGCAGACCCGAAACCGCCTGGGCATGGTCCGCGGTCTGCACATGCGCCCGTACAGCCCGTGGCGCCGGGTGGCGCTGCACCCAGACGGGAGCGTCAGTCCCCACTGACGGCAAGCAGAAGGCCGACGGCCTGCCGCTCGAATTGCTCATCCGGCACCATGCCGAGCTGACGACGTTCCAGCAGCGTCTGCCACTCGGCGAACAGGTCGGCCGCAGACGGCGAACGCGCGGCGATGGCGCCCGCCGTGCGCTGAAGCTCACACGAGTAGCCCAGCGCGGCGGCAACACGGTCGAAATCGTCGCGCCGCTGAGCGGTGAACTCCAGCCCGGCCCCGCCGTCGCCGATCCACAGCACCCACTGCAGCGCAGGCCGCCACGTCACCTGTACGAACTCCAGTGCTTCCAGCGGGAGTTCGTGGGCGGCGTGCTCCCGGACGAACATCAGGCGGGTGGTCGTGGCGACGACCATCCCAGCGACGCCCCGAAATCCCGCATGGGCGATCTCAAGCACGCAACCCGGCTCGGTCTGGCACTGCGCATGGACGCAGCCGATCAGAACGCCAGACCGCCGGTCGCCATGCCGCATACGCCTGGCCGCTGCATTAACGTCGGGACGGACTGGGCCTTGCGGCGACGGGGCCAGGGCCGGAGGCGCGGGCGGCCGGTCGGCCGGCCGCAGGCGCCGCAACTCCAGCAGGTCAGCGTTGATGCTCGTGAGGAGTGCCTTCGCTGCCTCGAGCCCGTCGGCGCGGACATGCACCGATACCGGGCAGCGCAGATTCGGCACCCCGCCGACCAGGAACTCCGGCGATCGCAGGTGAAACAGCAGTACACCCTCATCGTCGTCCGACAGGCCCAGCATCGCGGCGTGCACGTCAGCGAGAGCCGCATCGACCTTGTTGTCGTTCTCAGCGCTCAACGGCGAGACGATGAGCCGGCCATCCGCATACCGCACCGCCGCCGTCGAGCCCCACAACTCCACCACGCGCTACTCCGTCTTGCCTTGCCCGGCATGGCTGTCTCTTCCTACACGCATTGTGTCCGATTTCCCCCTCGGCCACCGGTTGATGGTTCCTCATCCCGTGCCGCCCCGATCCGCTAATTTCTGCCTTATGGAGTTGCTCAGGACAGATCGCCTGGTGCTTCGCCACTGGGGTGAGTCCGACCTCGCGGCGTTCTTCGACCTGTACTCGCGGGAAGAGGTGGCGCGCTGGCTTGGTGCTCATCCCCGTCGGCCGCTGGCCACAGTGGACGAGGCGCAAGAGCGCCTGAGCCGCTGGCGTGAGCACGAGCACGGTCTAGCTCCTCCGTTCGGGTTGTGGGCGGTTGTCTCGTGTGCGGAAGGCGCGGAGCCGGTCCAGCCGGTGGGAACCCTTCTGCTGCTGCCGCTCAGCGACGACCGTGGGCCCACGGGCCTGGTGGAAGTGGGCTGGCACCTCCACCCGCAGTACCAGGGGCAGGGGTTTGCAACCGAGGCGGCACGTGCAGTCCTCACGCGGGCCGGGAAGGCCGGGATAGACCAGGTGCTCGCCATCACCGACCTGGACAACGTTGCCTCGCAGCGGGTGGCCGAGCGCCTCGGCATGACCGACGAAGGCGTGACCGAACGCTGGTTCGGCCTGACGGCCCGTCAGTACCGCAAGGTCATAAGCCTTCAGGAGTCCTGACCACCGGACTGGCGTGGCGCGGGGACTTCCTCCGGGCCGCAAGATACACGGGTGGTTTAACACCCGCGTCGGGGTGCGAGGCCGGTGGTGTCGGCCTGGCGGTCCTGGTAGGTCATCTCCCCGAAGGTCAGGAACCGCTCCACGTCGTCGACGTTAGATGCCAGGCCCATCGAGGCGCGAGGTGCCCCGCCGCTGGGCAGCCCGAGCAGGTCGATGTACTGATCCGTCGTCGTGGGCGGCGAGCTCGCCGCTCTGCGCAAGGCTCGCTTGCCGAGATGAGAAGCGGCCTCGCTGGCGCCCGGGTTGCAGTGGCACCCGGTACGAATCGAGATCCCGGCTGCGGCGGTGGCGCGGGCGACGGCGCGCTCGTCGATCACGCGGCCGAGATCTAGCAGGTTGAACGCGACGGCGCCGCCACGATCCCGCGTATCGGCGGGTCCGTAGATGCGCGCCATCGGCTCACCCTTGCTATGGCGCAGCGCCGCGGGTCCTCAGTCACGCCGCCCACTCAGGTGGCCGCACGAATGTGCAATCGTGCACCTTGGTTCGCGCGCTGACCGACCTGCGCTGCTCGTGCTCGGTCCAGGTCGCCGATGCGCCGCGCGGCCGGAGTGACCTGTCTGACAGCGATGATGCTGTCCAGCGGGCCAGCCAGCACCGTGGCCTCATACGGGCTGCCGGCGTCGGCCTCCTCGAAGCGGAAGCCGCGCATGCCCAGTTCCCCACCGCCGGCGAAGCCCAGCGGGCCGACCGAGAAGGAGTTCGGGACGATCCGGTGCCAGCCGTCCGCGAGCAGGACCGCGACCACCCTGGCGCCTGCAAGGTTGTTGTCGCTCATACCGCTGCTGCCTCTCGCTTGTCTGACCGGCGGGGGAGGAGGGCTACCTCTCCTGCGTGCTCTCGGAGCAGTGCGGCGATCTCGCTGTGGCCGTTGTCTTCCGCGTCAGACAGCGCAGTGCCGCCCCAGCGGTCCAGGGGCACTGGGTCGGCGCCGGCTTCCAGCAGGTAGCGGACCACGTCGAGCTGGCCTTCGGCTGCGGCCAGGTGCAGAGGGGTTCGGCCGTCGTAATCCGGCGTGCCAGGCTGAATCCCGGTGGCGATCAGCGCCCGGACCTCGTCCAGATCGCCCTGGCTGGCCGCCCATGTCAGCGCGACCACCGCCTCGGCCTGAGTCTGGTTCTTCTTCCGGCGCGGATCCCGCTTGCTTGTCCGGCCGCTGCTGCTGATCAGCGAATCGAAGACATGCACGTTGTACTCGGCGACCAGTCGGCGGCAGAACTCGATGCCTCGCACCGAGTTGCCGTGCTCGTCGAGCCGCGGTGACCAGACGCAGATGCCCATCAGCCCGGGGATGACCAGCATGAGCGCGCCGGACACCCCGCTTTTGGCGGGCAGCCCGATGGTGAACGCAAACTCACCGGAGAAGTCGTACATGCCGCAGGATGACATCAGCGACAGGCAGCTTTGTACCGTGCCCGGGTTGAACACTGGGTCCTCGGTCAGCGGGCACACCCCGGCATTGGCCAGCGATGCCGCCGCGATGGCCAGCATCTCCGTGTCCACTTCGATCGAGCAGCTCTGGAAGTAGAACTCCAGAGTGGTCAGCAGGTCAGTACCTGGTGGAAACGCGCCGCTTTCCCGCATCGAGTAGCCAAGCGCGAAGTTGCGGTCCGCGGTCTGCCGCTCAGACAGATAGACCGCGTTATTGAACCCGGGCCGCCTGCCGCTGGCCAGTCGCCGCCAGGTCGCTGCTACCAGCTCGAACCGGTCAGCGGTGTCCTCCCACGGCCGGATTAGCGAGGTGGTCATGATCGCACCGGCGTTAACCATCGGGTTGTGAGGCAGGCCAGCCGGGCTTAGCGCCAGCTCGTTAAACGACTGGCCCGACGGCTCGCGGCCGACGTGCTGGTGCACTGCCTCGGTGCCGTGCTCGTCGAGGGCCAGGCAGTAACTCACCGTTTTGGACACCGACTGCAGGCAGAACGGGGTCGCCGCGTCCCCCACCGAGAAGCGCTGCCCGTCCACCGTGCACACCGCGATTGCGAGCTGATCCGGGTCGACGCGCCTGAGCTGCGGGATGTAGTCGGCCACCACGCCGCACCTGACCGGCAGCAGTTCGCCATACATCCGCGCGATGTCGGCGATTAGCGCCGCGAAGTCGGGCACCGCGAGGTTGCCCTCTACCGCTCGCCTGATCAGGCTGCTGTTGTGCTGGGCGAGGGCTTTGAACTGCGTGAAGCTGATTTGCCGGGATCCGCCGTCAGCACCTGCCAGCCCGGTCAGCGCCTCGGCGATGCGCGGATCGTCGGGCCGGAGACCGGAGCGCTTCAGTCGGCTGAGAACCTCCAGCGGGGAGATCCGGCCGTCCTTGCCCGGGTTAAACGAGTCAAACAGGCTGCGGTAGATCGCGTCGGTGTCAGCTCTGGCATCCGTTCTGAAGGCTTCGGCGACCGTCTTGGCCATCGTGGGTACCCTTCGCGCGTTCAGGGGACGAGGCTGGTCGGTACCTGGCTCAGGGCCTGGCGGGGCCCTAGGCGGCCCAGGGTCGGCAACCAGGCTGCGGCGTGCCTGCGTCGCGATGGTCGCGCCTGTCGGGCGGCACGAGCCAGAGTGGCACGCTGAGCGTGGAGGCGCAGGTCGGCTATGCGGGCCTGCGCAAGCTGATAGCTGATGGTGGGGTGCATGTGTGGTCTCCTCAGTGCGGCCTGGTGGGTGTGGTCTCCGAGGGCGTGGCCGATCGGCACCTGGCCTCCCCCAAAGCGGCTTCGCCTTCTAGCGGCAGCGCAGACGAACCCGTTACCCCGTTGACCAAGTGGTATCCGGCACCGTGGCGGTTCCGCTTCGCCCATAAGGGCCAGATTGACGAGGCCACTGCAGATGGCCCGATCAGGCCAGGCTCACACCAGCCCGGTGCGCACGCCCCAGGCCGCGGCTGCCGCGCGGGAGGAGAGGTTGAGCTTGCGAAGGATGTTTGCCAGGTGCCGATGGACCGTATGCTCGCTCAGCACGAGCCGCCTGGCGATGTCGGGGTTGCTTAATCCCTGCGCGACGAGCCTGAGCACATCGAGCTCGCGAGGCGTCAGCACCGTTACGTCCTCGGCTGTCACAGCGATGTCTCGTTCGTTTGTCAGCGCATCGGCGCCGGGCGCCGCGGGTCCCGTCTGTAGTCCTTGCCTGGCCTGGTGAGCCGCACGCGCTAGGTCGAGGGTGCGGCCTGCGGCGTATTCGGCGTCGAAGGCCTCGGTACCCATTGCGGCGCGCAAACGCTGGCAGTCGAGGTCTGCCAGCCGGCCTTCTAGCGGCTCCAGTGCATGGCCCAGATCCGCCAGTGCCTGGGCGGCCGCGCCGAGCAGGCGGGCCGACCAGCCCGGGTCCGCCCTGCCCCGGCCGGCCATGGCCAGGCCAATCAGCGCGTAGGCCGAACTCCGCTTCATCCCGGTGCGCCTGGCCAAATCGAGTGATTCGGAGAACAAGGCCTCGGCGTCGCCATGCGAGCCGCTAAGGTACTCGGCCAGGCCAAGGTTGAACGTCTGGATGACGATACTGTGGCGGTCGTTGAGCGCCCGGGCGATGTCGAGCGACTCGGCCAGGTGCGAGCGGGCGGCGTCCTGGTCGCCTGCTGATAGCTCGATGGACCCGAGGCTGCCAAGAAGAGCCCCCACCCTTAGCGGGTCATCAGCCTGACGGAAGAGCCGCAGAGACTCGGCAGCATCGCGAGCCGCGCCCGCACGGTCCCCAGCAACGGACGCGGCGAACACTCGGGCGGAAAGCAAGCTGGCTGTCAGGTGGGGTTTCCCGAGGCGGCGGGCCAGGTCCAGGCCTCGCTCGATGAGCGGTATGGCGGTGCCGGGCTGCCCTTGGCTCACGAAGATCCAGGCTCGCCAATGCAGCAGCTCGGCGGTCAGGTAGTCGTCCCCGGCGGCCTGGGCGATGCCCAGCGCCTCCTGACAGCAGTTCTCGGCGGTCGCGTACGCGCCCGTGTGCCCGAGGAGCCAGGCCGCCGCGGCCAGCGCGCGAGCGCGCGGCAGTGTCGGCTTCCAGGCGGTCGGTGCGTCCAGGAGCGCCTGCAGCACATCGGCTGCTTCGGCGGCGTGCCCGCGTGCGCGCCAGAACACCCGCAACGAGGCGGCGAGCCGCAGGCCCGGCCCGGCGTCGGCCTGGGTCAGGCTGACGGCCATCGCCGCCCGCAGGTTGCTCAGTTCGGCATCGAGCCGGTCCAGCCAGGCGCCCTGATCGCCGGCGACGAGCTGAGGGGCGGCTGCTTCGGCCAGGGCGAGGTAGTAATCGCGGTGGGCGATCCGGGCGGCGTTGACCGCCTCTGGGCCCCGCGCGTCCAGCTGGGCGGCCGCGTACTCCCGGACTGTCTCCAGCAGCCGGTACCGACCCGGGCCAGTAGCTGTGTCATCGAACTGCACCAGGCTCTTGTCCACCAGCGCGCCCAGGTGCACCAGGATCTCGTCTCGGGCCACCTGATGGGCGGCGCCGACCGCCTCGGCGGCGTCCAGGCCGAACGCCCCCGCGAACACCGACAGGCGGGCCAGCACTGCCTGCTCGGTCTCGGTCAGCAGCTCCCAGGACCAGTCCACCATGGCTCGCAGCGTCTGCTGCCGCGGCAAGGCCGTCCGCGATCCGCCGGTCAAGATGGCGAACCGCTCGTCCAGCCGGGCCTCCAGCTCCGCTGCTGGCATCACCCGCAGCCGGGCCGCGGCCAGCTCGAGCGCCAGCGGGATGCCATCCAGTCGCCGGCAGATTCGGCCGACCACCTCCGCGGTCGGCTGGTCGTCGTCTAGTGCCGCCCCTTGCGCGACGGCGCGGTCTGCGAGCAGCCGGACCGCCTCGCTGGCCCAGATCGCCGCGGCGTCACAGCCCTCGGCCGGGGTGTCCATTGACGGCACACGGTATACGTGCTCCCCGTCGACTCCCAGCGGCTCACGGCTGGTCGCCAGCAATACCAGATTCGGGCAGCCCCGCAGCAGCGCGTCGGCCAGCTTGGCGCAGGCGCCAACGAGGTGCTCGCAGTTGTCCAGCAGCACCAGCAGGCGCTGCCCGCTCACCGTCTCCACCAGCCTGTCTAGCACCGGCCGGCCTAGTTCCTCGCGGACGCCCAGCACATCAGCCACGGTCACCGCGATCAGGTCTGGATCGCGTAGCGAGGCCAGGTCGGCGAACCATATTCCGTCGTCGGCGTCATCAGCCAGCCCGGCAGCTACCTGCAGCCCGAGTCGGGTCTTGCCTGCCCCGCCCGTACCGGTCAGCGTGACCAGCCGCCAGTTGCTCACCAGGCGGCGTACCTCGGCTAGCTCGCCATCCCGCCCGATGAAGCTCGATACCTGTGCCGGCAGGTTGTTCAGCAATTTCGGGTTGTCCAGAGTTGACGCCAACCGCACCTGCCAGAAAGGCCAGCTGCCTCCCCCACCGGGTCAACCGTGCGGCGCAGACATCATACGTCCGCCACCGGAGGTGGAACCAGGCGCGCAACGCCGCCAACGAGCGAGCGGCAAGCATGAGACTCAACGGTGAGCTTGCGCCTGACCGTGAGCGCGCGCACTGCCCGACCGCAGCCCCAGGCAGACCTGTCGGTCTCGGGCTGCCAGAATTGCCAGGGTGGTACCGGACAATCTTCGTGACTTCTTCACCGCGAGTACAAGCGTCGCTGGTGCCCTGATTGGATTGCTGTTCGTGGCCATCTCGGTCTCAGCCGAGCGGCTAGCCCGGGAGAGCGCAACAACGCAGGTTCACCGCGTACGCGCTTCGGCGGCGCTCACGGCCTTCGGCAACGCGCTGGTGGTATCGATGTTCGCGCTGATTCCCGGGCAGAAGATCGGGCCGGCCGCGGTGACCGTTGCGAGCGGGGGACTGCTGTTCGTCATCGCGTCGCTGCTGTCACTGGTGCGCCTGCGGCTGGTGCGGTGGTCCACGATCAGCGATGCGCTGTTCCTGGTCGGCCTGGCGGTCACGCTTGCGATCCAGCTGACCCAGGGCCTGGACGTGCTAGCCCAGCCGCGTGACACAAGCGCAGTGCAGACGATCGCAATCCTCGTCATCGTCTGCGCACTGATCGGGATCGCCCGCTCCTGGGAGCTGATCGGCGGTCCGGACATCGGCCTCTGGCGCGAGTTCACCGCGCTGGTCCACGCGTCCGGGCGTAACGGGCACACCCGCACCGCAGCGGCGAGTGCACGGTCTGCATCGCTGTCGCGTCCGCCGTCTTCACCGTCCGCAGACGCCCGGACGCCAGAGCATCCCGCGGACGAGGATCGCGGCCACTAGCCCGCAGTGCGTTCAGCCCGGTCAGACGCCCGTCGCGGCGGCGCTGCCCGTACTTGCGGATCCTCCGGTAGATGGCCGTCTGGCGGGTTGCGAGTGCTGCTCTGGTGACGTGGGTATTACCTCGCGGGAAGGGAGCGAGGGTGCTGAGTCATGTTGCCTCGATGGGAGAACAGTGAGCCGGTGCTGCATGCTGCGCCCGGAACTGGCAACTGGATCGGTGCTGCTAGTGCTCTTATTCACGGTGATTACATTTACCTCGCTTACCGCGACAGGCACCCGGTCGACAAGGGACGCGGCAACCAGGCTTATGTAGCCCGCTCCCGAATTGAGAGCGGTGTTCATTTTGACGTACTGTGTGCCATTGATAAGGCGGACATGGACGCTGAGTCATTGGAGCGCCCAGCTCTCGACGTGACGCCCGATGGTGACTGGGACCTTTACCTCAGCTGTGCCACATTTCACTCCAAGCACTGGCGGATCGAGAGGCTGCGTGCCCGCGGTCCGGAAGATTTTAGCACCCGGACTCGTCAGACTGTTTTTCCTGGCAGCAAGGCGTTTGGTATCAAGGATCCCGTGCTGCTTCGTGGCCAGGATCTGCGTATGTGGGCGACATTGCATCCATTGACCGAAGGTGATGACAACGCCGATAAGATGACGAGCGTGAATGCTTATAACAACGAGCTCGTCATGGTCCCAGAGCCTGGCACGTGGTATAGCCGTGGCACTCGGCTAACGGCCGTCATGGGCGATTATGCTTATTTTGACGGCCGGGCCTCAGCGGCGGAGAATTTCGAAGAACGGACCGGAATAGCAAGGTGGGACGGATCACGGTATATTCCTGTGGCTGGCCCAGCTTCCAGCCCGCTCGGCCATGGCGCGCTGCGCTACGTTTCAGCGATTACGCTGCCAGATGGGCGACAGCGTCTCTACTACGAAAGCGCTACCCAATATGGCAGTCATGAATTGCGCACCGAGTTGCGTGATCAGCCTCTGCCCTCATCTGGCACTACGAACGGCGCATAGCCCGGATCGACGGCCTCTCGGGAGCATCCATACCCGCATCGTGCCAGCGTGATGCTCCTTCTGAACGGCTCCCGCCGCAGTCCGAAGTGGTCTCGGCCTGGCCTTCGCGGTGTCACGATGAGCCTCATGCGCGTTCAGCGGTTCAGCGCTCACATCACATCTGATTCCGGTGGCCGGGCGGTTGTCACCATGCCGTTTGACCCGGATGAGACGTGGGGTGCCAAGGCTTACCATCTCGTTGGCGGGACGATCAATCCTGTTGCCCGGACCGTCCGCGGCAGGCGACTGCGCGGAAGGATCACGCCAGATGGCAGCCAGTGGGTGTTCACAGTCAACCCGATGTGGATGCGGGATACGGGCGTCGCTGTCGGCGATGAGGTCATCGTTGAACTGCAGCCAGAAGGCCCGCAGCGCGGCGATCTGGCCGGCGATATCGCGCTGGCCCTTGACGCCAACCCGGCTGCTGCCGCCTTCTTCGACACGCTGGCCCAGTTCTACCGCAAGGCCTATCTGCGCTGGATCGATGCGACGACCCGCCGGCCCGAGCTGCGGGCCGCGCGCATCTCTGAGGTAGTGGAGCTGCTTGCCGCCGGAGTCAAAGAACGGCCACGGCCGTAGAGCTCGGTCAGCAAGGCGATAGCCGCATGGGTGGAGGGATGCGGATCGTGTCGCCGCCAGATCACCTGCACAGCTATTGGCGGGGCGTCTCGCAGGGGCCGGAAGACAACGCCGTCGCGCCGGTACTGAGCAGTGGTGCCTTCCGGGGTGATGCCGACGCTGCCGCCGGCTGCGATGGTCGCGAGCCAGTCGTCGATGTCGGACGTCTCGCGGATGCGGGGCTGCCTGGCTCCTGGCCATAGGTCAGGGGTGGTAGTCCCGGTGCGCCGGTCGATCAGCAGAGTGCGCTGCGGTATCTCGTCGAGCCCGATGGAGCGCCGTCTGGCCCACGGATCGTCGGCTGCGAGGGCGCAGTAGCGCCGTTCATGACCCACGACGGCGCTGCCGAAGCGCTTACTGTCGGCGGCTGTGCGCAGTACCGCGATGTCACACAGACCCTCGGCCAGGCCGCCGGTGGCCGAGTTGGTGCGGATCAGGCGCAAGTCGATGTCCGGGTAGCGGGCGGCCCAGCGGCGCTGGAACTCGCGGGTGTGCCGGCCCATGGCCGACCAGGCGTGACCAATGCGGAGCGTGGTGTGGCCGGTGGTGGCCTCGGTGACCAGGTTGTCAGCCGCGGCCAGTATCTGTCGTGCCTGCGCCAGGATGTGCACGCCGGCAGTGGTCGGGGTGATGTTCCGGCTGGTTCGGTGCAGCAGCCGGACGCCGAGGACCCGCTCCAGGGCCATCAGGTTGCGTGACACCGCAGCCTGTGAGACGCCGAGTTCGATAGCCGCGTCGGTGAAGGTTCCTGAGTCCACGATCGCGACCAGGCAGCGCAGGTGTCTCAGTTCCAGCTGCATAACCAAAGCGTATAACTGCGTCGATCCATGCATTTTGCGTATGCACCGGCCCGGTCGATGCTCGTGCCATGACCCTCTCGACGCGCGAGCGGTATCTTCCCGCCTCGCCCGGCGGCCGGGCCGCTGCCGGGCCGTCCGCCCGGCTTGGCGGGATCGCGCTGATGACCGGCAGTGCCGCGTCCAATCAGATTGGCGCCGCGACCGCCGCACTGGCCTTCCCGGTCCTCGGGCCTGCCGGGGTAGTCGCGGTACGCCAATGGGTAGCCGGTGTCCTGCTGCTGACCACTGTGCGGCCGAGGTTCGCCTCGTTCACGCGCGACCAATGGCGTCCAGTGCTGGCGCTTGCGCTGATCTTCGCCACGATGAACATCTCGCTCTACGCGGCTATCGACAGGATCGGGCTGGGCCTAGGGGTGACGCTGGAATTCGTCGGCCCTCTGTCGGTGGCCCTGCTGGCCTCGCGCCGCGTCATCGATCTCGGGTGCGCGCTAATCGCCGGAGCCGCTGTCGTTGTGCTGGTCAGGCCGCAGCCGACCACCGATTACGTCGGTGTCTTCCTTGCTTTGCTTGCTGCCGCCTGCTGGGCCGGGTACATCCTCGTGAACCGGGTTGTGGGAGCCCGGGTGCCGGGCTCCCAGGGACCTGCGGCCGCAGCCGGCCTGTCGGCCCTGCTGTATGTTCCGGTCGGCATCTGGGCACTGGCCAGCCATCCGGTGACGGCAGCCGCGGTGGGACGCGCGGCCACGGCCGGCCTGCTGTGCTCGGCAGTGCCGATGGTCGCGGACATGCTGGCGCTGCGGCGGGTCCCGGCCGGGTTCTTCAGCGTCTTCATGAGCATCAACCCCATATTCGCCGCGCTGACCGGCCTCGTTGTCCTCGGCCAGTCGCTCGGGCTCACCGCCTGGATCGCTGTCGCCGCCATCGTGACCGCCAACGCGGTTGCTACCAGCACCGGCCTCTGGACGCGCCCCGGGACTAGCCGGGAATCTTGACTTTGCCCGTGTTCCCCTGCTGGCCCGGAAGCTGGTTGTGGGTGGACATGGCCAGGTTATGGAGGATCTCCCGCAGCTCGCCGGTGACCCTGTCTGGATACCGGTCAAGGGTTGCCTCAAGATCGCGCCGCTGCGCTGGGGTTGAGTACGCTGCCAGCTCGCGTTTTAGCTCCCACCGTTGCTTTCGGTTCGCGTCGGGACTGGCCGGGATCAGCGGGCCGTACAACAGGAGCATGAGTCCGGGCAGCAGGACCACACCGCCCGGATCACCGCGAAGTATGACACCGACGACCGTGAGCACCGCCCCTGTCAGCATGATGCGCCAGCGGGTCTGCAGAGCGCGTTCCAGCTGCATCAGTCCGATGATCGGCAACAGCGCCCCAGCGCGGACCGACGCGCGGATTGGCCTGGCGTGCCTGGAATGAGCGAAGGGTGAAAAATCGTACCGGCCAGCCGACCCAACGGACTGGTGCCACACCACTAGGTTCCGCCGACGCGGGCGCAGTCTCATCGCCGCCTCCGGAACACGGCTCCGTTCTGCGTGCTCTTTTACTCTACGCTCATGCGGTTCTCACCCTCCGGGCTGCGCCCTGGCAGCCGGGGAAGGAGCCGTCAGCCATGATTCAGCCGGGCAGGCTCTCGACAGTGCCGGCGGCTATGGCGCTGACGATCTGGGCGTGGTCTCGCTCGTTCTGATCGGCATAGAGGCGGGCGAAGCGGCTGATTGCGGCGGCGAACTTCGCACCCTTGCCTATGTAGCCGTCGATGGCCGCCGGGTCGCCGGTGCGGGCGTGGGCACGGGCAAGTGTCGCGCCGCATGCTGTGGCGAACTCGGCGAGCCGCGGCGCGATCAGCTCGGTGCTGGGGATGATCTTCATGTCGCGGAACTGGCGCACGTAGTAGTCCTTGCCGTGAAGCGAGCCCCAGCCGACGAAGATGTCGGTGGCGCTCTGGACCAGCCGTTTGCCGGTGACCACCCGCGCGCCGTGATTACGTTGGCGGCTGGGTGTGGTGTGATCCTCGTACACTGACG
Source organism: uncultured Actinomycetota bacterium (assembly GCA_963815375.1). Lineage (GTDB taxonomy): Bacteria > Actinomycetota > Actinomycetes > Streptosporangiales > Streptosporangiaceae > JASHPR01. The sequence continues at coordinate 2,997,040 of CAWFGX010000001.1, forward strand.
GCCCAGCTTGCTTGACCTGCAGGAACAACGGATCGGCACCGGTCCGGCCCTCCAGCAGCACCAGAAAGACCTGCATGCCCACGCTGCCTACCCCCACGACCTGGCGGACCACATCGACGACCGTGAAGTGGTCGAACAGGGTCCGCCGGTCCGGCTGGAGCGTCCGCCGGTACTCCGTGAGGAGATGACGAGCGAGATCGGCCTGTTCATGGTCGCTGATCGTAACCCGGAGCGGTGGCTCCTCGGTGATCCGCGGGCGCCCGTGCGCCATTGTCGTAAGTTTGGTGAACGCGCCACGGCTGGTGCGGCGCTTGCGCTGCTTCTCGATGTGGATCGACAACCGCCCACGGTCGGGGGTCCCGAAGTAGCTGACCAGGCTGTCGACGCGCATGCCGTCGTACCAGATGTCGAGTTCGGGCATTGTCGCGTACCGTCGCATGCGCATGCAGTAAGCCTTGAGACCAGCGGTTACCGCAGCAGTGGCTTGGGCCGGCTTGAGCCGGTTCTCCCGCGCCGCTACTACCAGGCTGGCCGCGAAGCGCTTGACATCCCATTCGAAGGGGCCGGGCAAGGTCTCGTCGAAGTCGCGCAGGTCGAATGACAGGTTCCGCTCCGGCGTGGCCCACAGGCCGAAGTTCAGCACGTGAGCGTCTCCGCAGAGCTGCACTGTCAGCCCGCTGTCGGGCTGGGAGGCGAGATCGGAGGCCATGACCGCGGCAGCAGCGCGGTAGTAGTTCCACGGGGAAGCCGCCATGCGCTGGTGGCGCAGCGGAACGAGCTCGGGAACCCGCACCTTGTCCTGGGCCAGGATCGTGTCGAGCGCGTCGTGCCCGCGCTGCCCTTCCTCCCAGTTCCCCAGGCCGCCACGCCGGGCCTGTTTCCGGGCAGCCCTCCCGAACGCCCGCCGCTCGCCGGTGGTCGCCACCAGATCACGCAGCACATCAGCAGAACGTGGCGGCCCAGTTGACCTTGAATCCGTCATAAAACGTCGCCCCCCGGAGCGGGCAGCAGGTGGACCCCCGCCGCGAGTTCATACTCAGCCGACCCTACGCGGCCTCACCAGCCACAGCCCGGGCACAGGGCGGCTGCTGGCTGCAGCGTCGGCTGTTGTCAGCTGACTGCTCCCAGCGCGGCGCTGACTGTGGCGATGATTGCCCCGCCGAGCGTTATGGAGATGAACGAGCGGAGGAAGCCGGTGCCGAAGAATCCGCTGGCGGATCCACGCCAGCGTCACAAGCTCGAACGCCATCGCTGCGAGCGCAAGCAGACACCGCGGTGTGGTACTGGGGGATGTGGAACGGCAGCGTGTGCAGGACACCGCCCAGGAACGTGCCAAGGCCAGTGATCGCGCCGCGCACGTACGGACGGCCGCGGCCGGTCAGGTCGCCGGTGTCGGACAGGCCGCGGAGAAGGCCATGCTGATGCCGGCGCCGATCGCGGTTGCCAGCCCGGCGAGGAAAGCGTCGTGAGGCCGGTGCGTCGCAAGGGCGACGGCGAAGATCGGGGCGAGCGTCGACAGGGAGCCGTCGATGAGCCCGGTCATCGCTGGCTGCGCTCGCTGGAGCAGGAACGATCGCCGGTCGCGTTGCCCGCGCGCAGGAATCGCAACGATCGCGGAGGCGGAGTTCATGGCTTCCTCCATGAATGTCGTGCCACTACATTGCCTGGGCGGTGGTGGCCTGCCGGGCGGCTTCCCTGGCCGGGACGTCGGCCGCAGGCCCCGAGGTGCGGAGCGGGCCGAAGCGGAACAGCGTGCCGCAGATCACCGCGCCGGCGCCGAACATGGCCGCCGCGACCCAGAACCCAGTGGTGTAGCCGTGGATCAGCGACATCCCGGTCAGGGACGGCGCCGGGTGCCCGTGTACCAGGGTGGCCGGGCTCAGGTGGCTGGTCAGGTACTGCGCCACCGCGCCGGCAAAGATCGTATTGAGCAGCGAGGTGCCGATCGAGCCGCCGACCTGCTGGCCGGTGTTGAGCGCGGCGGAGGCCACGCCCGCGTCCTGCGGACGCACGCCGAAGGTCCCGGTGTTCATCGACGGCGCGATCGTGAAGCCGATGCCCAGGCCGGCCGCCATCAGCGGGCCGAGCACCGCCGACGCGTAGCCCGAGTGCAGGCCGATCCTGGTCAGCCACACCAGGCTGCCCGCGGCCAGCAGCATGCCGGCGGTGACGAGCGGCTTGGGGCCGAGCCGGGGCAGCAGCACCACGTTGGACAGGTTGGCGGCCACTACCACCATGGCGATCATCGGCAGGAAGGCGACGCCGCTGACCACCGGGGAGTAGCCCAGGGTCTGCTGCAGGTAATAGGTGAGGAACAGGAAGATGCCGAACATGCCAGCGCCGGTGATGAGCACGGCCAGGAAGGCGGCGCCGCGGTTGCGGTCGGTCACCACCCGGGGCGGCAGCAGCGGGCTGGCCGTGCGGAACTGCCAGAACGCGAATGCGACGATCAGTGCCACGCCGGCGGCCAGGAAGCCATAGGTAGACGGCGTGTGCCAGCTGTGGTTCGCGGCGTTGGAGAACCCATATACCAGGCAGAACATCGAGGCCGAGACCAGCGCGACGCCGGGAAGGTCCAGCCGCGGCCTGGTGCGGGCGCGGTAGTGGCTGAGCAGCAGCATCGCGCCTATCACCGCGAGGCCCGCGAAGAACAAGTTCACGTACAGGCACCAGCGCCAGGACAGGTACTCGGTCAGGATCCCGCCGAGCACCAGGCCGATCGCGCCGCCGGCGCCGACGATCGCGCCGTAGACGCCGAACGCCTTGCCGCGCTCCTTCGGATCGCTGAACGTCGTGGAAAGGATCGACAGGGCCGCAGGCGCGAGAAGCGCGCCGAACGCGCCCTGGGCGGCGCGCGCTGCGACCAGCATGCCGAAACTAGCCGCGGCTCCGCCGACGGCCGACGCGGCGGCGAAGCCGAGCGCGCCGGCCAGGAACGTGACCTTGCGCCCGATCAGATCGCCGAGCCGCCCGCCGAACAGCAGCAGGCTGCCGAACGCCAGCGCGTAGGCGGTCACCACCCACTGCCGGTCCACGGTAGTGAAGCCGAGGGCGCGCTGTGCGGACGGCAGGGCGATGTTCATGATCGCGGCGTCCAGCACGACCATGAGCTGGGCCAGGCTGACAGTGCCCAGGATCAGCCACCGGCGAGGGTCTCCAGGTACGGAAAGTGTCGTTGCCATACATCCGATGCTGCTTCCCGGACGGTCTGCCGTCGTCGTGCACAGGAAGTGACTTCTGCCTGGTCAGCGGAGATGCCGCTGGGTGCCCGGATACCACGCGGGAAGTAGCCGGCAATCGCCACCGCTGGCGGATGCGCTCGCGGTCACGGCGCCCACCAGGCGATTCTCTCGATCCGACGAATTCCGGGCGCGGACCACGTCTGCCTCATGGAGACGACCCGCCACTGCAAGACAGTGGCCCGCAGCTAGCGCAGCCGGCGTACTGGCGGCCGTGGCTGGACAGCTGGGCAGGCCCACCATTCGTTCCGGATTTCCGGAAACCACAACCAGCGGTTCCGCTAACTCCTCTCGTGTCCGCAACTAGCAGGATTCGGTTAGGCCGTAGCATTCTGGAAGGCCGCTGCACGGAAATCCCAGCCGCCGAAACAGCGCCAGACCGCCTGCTAAGCGACCTAAATAGAAAACTTGGTCGATCGATCACCAAATACGTTGACGATCAACCACCTTGACGTCGGCGGGCTGCCACGGGCGCGGAGGGAGGGGAGAGAGGTGCGACGGGCCACGATGCCGGGGCGCAGGCGCGACGCGGACTGGGCCACGGAGCTGCGACCGCCGTCACCGGCGGCGTGAGGGTGAGAACATGTCCCTGATCGCCCTGATGGCGAGGACGGCCAGCACGAGCGCCGTCGCTGCCGTCCCGGCAGGCGCCCGGGTAGCAGCCGGCTGCCCGGGGATCGCTGGTTCGAGCTGGGCGGCCAGCCGCAGGTCGGCGTCTGACTCAGCTGCTGTCAGCATCCGCCGTTGCTGCAGGAAGTAGAGCACGGCGAACCCGGGCGCGACGAGCAGCAGAGCGAGGCCCGTTACGGCGAACTCCGCCACCAGGGTCGCGGTGGGCGCGCTGCCAGCGGCGAGCGACAGCGAGGTGGGGATCAGGTAGGGGTACTGCGCCAGTCCCCAGCCCCACACCACGGTAGCCACGGCGATCGCGGCGGCTCCCCTCAGGAACACTGGGTTATACCGGCGCAGCCAGAGCAGGCCAAGCACGGCTGTCCCTGCGGCGATCGAGATCGCCACGAGCGGCAGCGCGATGCCGGTCAGGCGGTCGAAGACGTGAGGCGTGCTGGACGACAGCTCGGCGAACGTGCCGCCAGCGAGCGCACCGGTGACCACCCCGGCCGCGGTGGCGCGCAATGAGAAGTAGCGCATCAGGTCCTGGTGTCCCCGCTTGCGGGCCTCTATGACGAGGAACGCCGCGCTGATGTAGGCGCAGGCGGCGGCGAACAGGAACCCGGTGAGTATCGCGGTGGCCGACGTCCAGGCGGCCAGGACGTTGCCCGTCGGGTGCACGGGTACCTGCCCGGTGGCGACGGCCCCGACGACGGTGCCCATGAAAAACGGTGTGATCAGCGAGGCAGCGGCGAACAGCGCGCCAGTGAGCTGCTGCATCCGCAGCCGCTGCGCGGTGTGCCGGAAGGCGAACCCGACCCCGCGCAGCACGATTCCGAGCAGCGACAGGCTCAGCGGGACGAACAGCGCAGTCATGATGTCTGCGAACGCGGGCGGGAATGAAGTCCACAGCAGCACCAGGATGAAGATGAGCCACACGTGGTTGGCTTCCCAGACCGGGGTGATGGACTCGTCGATGAGCTCACGCGGGGCCGCGCCGCGCCTGGTACCGCCCGCCAGCAGGTCCCAGATCCCGCCGCCGAAGTCCGCTCCGCCGAACAGCGCGTATGCGGCGATGACGACGAACAGGATCGCGGCGACCGCGATTGCCTCCGGCGACGGGTTCATCGTTTGCCCGGCTCGCGAGCGGATGCCCGGGGCCTCGCCGTCGGCGCCGGGAGCGCCGCGGCTGATGTCCTGGCCCCGGCGGCTGAGGGTCCGTACGGCACCTCCTCGGTGTCCTCTTCGGCGGGCGCCTCCCGCCGCCACCGCCGTGACATGATCATCGGAACGCCGATCGAGACCACCGTCAGGATCGCGTACAGCGCGAGGATCACGCCCAGCGTGACCGGGACCCCGCTGGCCGGGGTGACTGCGTTGCTGACCAGCAGGACCCGGTAGACGATCCACGGCTGGCGGCCGACCTCGGTGACGACCCACCCCGACTCCATAGCGGCTACCGCGGCCACGCCACTGAGAGCGGACGGCACCAGGAACCATGGGGTCAGCAGCAGCCGGCGGTGGAACCACCACCACCAGCCCTGCCACGCCGCCAGCGCCAGCAGGAAGAAGCCGATGCCCACCATCAGGTCGAAGCTCAGGTGGAGGAGCGTGGGAAACGGCGGACGCTGGTCCGGGGGCACGGTGTCCCACCCGATGACCCGGGTGTGCGGCGAGAACCCGACCAAGATCGAGTTGAACGACGGGATGGCAGCGCCGAAGTAAACGTGGCCGTTGATCAGTATCCCGCCTACCCATTCGGGAATGTTGTCCCCCGTCCTGGCGACGTATTCCATCGAGGCGAACTTGATCGGCTGGTTCTGCGAGATGAACCTGGCGATGATGTCGCCCATCATGACCTGCAGCGGAGCCGCTATCCCCGCGATCGTGAACGGGACAGCGAAGCCAAGCCGGTGGTAGCGGTCCCGGCGACCGCGCAGCAGTCCCACCGCGTACGCCCCGGCGACGATGAACCCGGTCACCATGTACGCCGCGAGCACCATGTGCGCGGTCTCATACGGGGTCGCGGCGTTGAAGAACACCGACACTGGGTCGACCCGGGTGAGCTTGCCGTGGGTGAGCGTAAACCCAGCCGGTGAGTTCATCCACGAGTTCGCCGCGACCACCGACATCGCGCCCAGGATCCCGGACACCACGATCGGCATCCCGCTCCACCAGTGCGCCCAGGGTGACAGCCGCCGCCACCCGTACAGGTACACCCCCACGAAGATCGCTTCAAGGAAGAAGAAGATCCCCTCCACCGAGAACGGGAAGCCGATCGCCGCTCCGAACCGTCCCATCAGGCCCGGCCACAGCAGGCCCATCTCATACGACAGCACGGTCCCCGACACGGCACCGACCGCCACCAGCACCGCCATGACCTTCGACCAGCGGCGCGCCAGCAGCAGGGCAGCGGCGTCGCCGCGCTTGATGCCGATAAATTCCGCGGTCATGGTCACGGCGGCAAACGCGATGCCGAAGCAAGCGAGGATGATGTGGAACCCGAGCGACGACCCCATCTGTGACCGGGCCGGCACCGGATTCACGGCAAGAACGTGCGCCACTGTGCTCATCGCGCGTCCCCCGTCCGCCGCGTGCCCCCATCGCGCCGCAAGGCGTAACGCTATGTGTACCGTCAGCGCGCTCCGGGTACACGCGAAAGCACCCGCGACGTTCTCGCCGAGGTGCATCACGTTAATGAACGGCAAAAACATCGGAGCGGTTGCCCTGGTCATCCTGCTCGGGCTGGTCGTCGGCACGCTCGGGCTGGTCGCGTCCAGCCTCTACACCGTCGGGGTGCTGGTCCTGTTCATTGGCGGCGTCGGCGCCGCCGTCCTGGCCGGCGAGTACCTCATCCGGCACGTCAGCAGCCGCCGGCCGCCCGCCTGACAGTCTGGCTTTGCGGGCCGCGGGGGCGCGCTGCTGCTGTTTGGCCGCCGAGCCGAGGGGGCATGTGCTCTGACTGAGAGTTACTTCGCGGCCACTCAGGGCTTCCCATAGCCGGAGGTCATTGCCGCATTCCGGGGACACAGGAAAAGGGGAAATCAGTGCCACCGAGGACGTCCAGCGCCGCCAGCAGGTCGTCGGCCAGCTCCGGATCTCGATCAGCGCGCACATCGCGGACGGCGGCCAGCCGAGCCGGCAATGGAAACGGACGGGTCCGGCGGCCACTCTCGAGCCAGCCGTGGCTGCACCAGCGCGGAGTGCAGGTGCAGCAGTTTGGAACCGTCCGCCAATTCCCGCTTGGCCTGTCCCACGATGCCCGGCTCTATTCCTGTGAGCGCCTCAACCAGGTCCTCTGCGACACCCAGATCCTGTATGCGCTGTACAAGAAGCATCACTGGCTAATGCGCGGGCCCACCTTCTACCAGTTGCACCTGCTGCTGGACAAGCATGCCGGGGAGCAGCTGGAGCTGGTCGACCTCATCGCCGAGAGAGTGCAGACGCTCGGAGGCGTGGCGGTCGGCGATCCGCGGCACGTCGCGGAGATCACCTCGATCCCTCGTCCCCCGAACGGGGCCGAGGAGGTCCCGGCGATGCTGTCGCGGCTCCTGGAAGCCCACGAGATGATCCTGGTCGATGCCCATGACGCCGCCGCCAGAACCATGGAGATGGGCGACGACGGAACCAACGACCTGCTGGTCTCCGACGTGATCCGCACCGGCGAACTGGAAGCGTGGTTCCTGGCCGAGCACCTGGTGGATACACCGCTGGTCCGGGCCTAGTCAGCACAGGGGAGGGGCGGCCCCTGGCCGCCCCTCCCAAGCCCGGCCAGTCACGGCAGGGGCTGCGCTCTGACTACCGTGCGAAGCGGGCGAGGGTCGGAACGAACACGGCAGCGTCCACCGTGCCCCACCCGGTCGCGTCGTTGTAGGAGCCGTTGGCGCTGAAGCCAGGGACGGTCACGAGGTCCGAACTCGAGGCGCAGGAATCATTGCTGTCGAGATCAGCGGCCACGCAGAACGTGTAGCTGTTGCTGCCCTGGGAGATCGGCACGATGCCGTCGGGCACCCTGCTCTGGGCCATGGCGTACAGGGCCGGGTTCAGGTAGCCGACACTGTGCCCCGCCACCTGGTCGGTCAGGGCCACGATGCCGGAGAACAGCGGGGAGGCTTCACTGGTCCCGCCGACGATCCCCCAGCCTGCGACTGACGGGTCGGTGGTGTCGTAGAAGTCGACCGCTCCGTTGACGGCGGCGCTCATGGAGATGTCAGGCGTGCTCCGGCTGCCGCCGGTGCCTGCCACTCTGTCCTGGAACTGCGGGCGGGAGAAGACCGTGGAATGGCCTCCGCCGCTCGACCCCCAGGTGTAGACGGGCCCCGTCACCCCGACCGTGGAGCTGAGGTCGTTCCAGACGCTGTCGGGAGCGGTCCGGTTGCCCTGAGCGTTGAGGTGCAGCTGGGTGCCGCCCACCGCGGTGACGAGCGGGTCCGACGAGGGCCAGTCGATGGCCCTGGTCGATTCGCAGCAGACCACGTTGTTAGGGTTCGCGCAACCCGAACTCGGGTCGCAGAAGTAGTCGGTCGAGCCCTGGTCGCCGCTGGCCGACAGGACGGTCACCCCGTGCGCCGCCGCGTTGATGAACGCCGAGCGCAGCGAGTAGATCTGCCCCGGGCTGGTGAAGGTCTGCTCGGTGGCGCCGAAGCTCTGGGTGATCACGTCACCGAGGTGGTGGTCGACGACGTAGTTCTCGGCCGCGAAGATCTGCGGGAACCCGTAGACACCCTCGGTCTCCGTCACCGGGGTCTCCACCAGAAGGATGTTGGCCTTCGGGGCCATGACGTGCGACCATTCGACGTCCAGGCTGGTCTCGTCGGTCCAGCCGTAGTAGTCGGAGCACATGTCAGGCCCGGTCGGGCTGAAGGTGGACGTGCAGTTCGAGGGGTTGGTGGTGATCGGGCCCTCGGGGGTGATCACCCGGAACGAGGGCGGGTTGGGCAGGCCCATCTGCGAGTCGAACGTCTGCAGGTCCGAGGAGATGGACGGGGAGCCAAAGGCATCGACGATGACGATCGTCTGGCCCTGGCCCTCGATCCCCCTGGAGAACAGCGGGGCCAGGTTGTAGGCCCTCTGGAGCTGGAAGGCCTGGTAGCAGGCGATGCCGAAGTCCGCCTCACATTCGGCCGTGGTCGGCGGCTGCGACATCTTGCCCGCCGCCAGGATGTGCCCTTCCGCGAACGGGACCACGTGGACGGCGCCGGCCGCCGCCGCCGGAGCCACGGCCAGCGGGGCCACCGCAACGCTGCCCGCCCCGAGCGCCGCGACCGCTGTCACGGCCGCGCCCCGCGCCAGAGTCAGTGCGCGAGAAATTAACATGCAAATCCTCCCCTTCGCCGGCAATGCCCGGACATGCCACATCCAGCGCCGGGCTGACCCCAGGCACGCATTTAAACGACGCGGCTTATCTCGTCTTAAGGCGGGACAAGCTTTGGACGTAGCAGTGAATATCGGAAGAGAGGCCTGACCAGGCTGTCGTCCCGGTTTGCCGATTCTGGGCTCCGCCCGCTGAACCGTGAAAGTGACCCTGGTGGCGTCAGGACGCCACCAGGGTCACAACCACGGCGCCGGTATCAGTTGCGCGCTACTTCACCGATCCGGCGAGCTGGCGCAGGTGCTGGATGAAAGCTGGCCCGTTGGGCGTGCCGACACCGGTCATGTTGTCGTAGCCAGGGAGCGTCACCTGGCCTGTGTACCCGGTCATGTTCGGGTTCTGGTCGTCGGAGGTGACCAGCGCGTTCAGCTGGCAGACCGCGGCCGGGCAGTACACGCCGCGCTCCAGTGCCGGGCTGTCGCTGGTCAGCGGCAGCGTGTCGTGGAAGGCGCCGGTCCCCTGCAGCTCGTACAGCACCGGGTTGAGGAACCCGTACGGCACTGCCTGGCCCTGCTGGGCTGCCGTCACCATGCCGGCCACCAGCGGGGCGGCCAGGCTGGTCCCGCCGACGTCCCTCTCGCTGTACGTGGGCGTGCCGCCGCCCTTGGGGAAGGTGAGCAGGCCCACCGCCATGCCGGTCACGCCGTCGGCGTCAGCGCTGATGTCGGGCACGCTGCGGGCCGCTCCGCTGCGGGTGCCCGGGTCCCTGGTCAGCGCAGCCGGGACCACGCCCTTCTGGTAGGCCGGCTCGGCCCACAGCAGGCTCGGACCGCCACCCGCCGCGGCCAGCTCCCGCCGGAAGAGCCAGGTGCTGTTCTTGGTCAGCGTGGATATCCCGTTGGACCAGCCGGTCTCGAACAGCCGGTTGCCGCTGGCACCGATGCCCAGCGTGGTGCCGCCGACCGCGGTGGCGTACGGGTCGCTCGATGGCATCTCAACGCCTGACACGTCACCGGTGGAGAAGTACATGCCGACGCCCTCGGCGGCGGCCTGCACCAGGTAGCCATTCTCGATGCTGGTGGAAGACGCCGACTGGTTGTCGCCGCCGCTCTCCCACGAGTTGGAGGCGATGGTGGCCAGCGGGTGACCGCCCGCGCCGTCGAGGATCGCTGTGTCCGCGTCGAACAGGCCCTGCAGCCCCTGGTCGCCGTTGTTGCAGCTGTCCCCGCCGACCACGAGCTGGCTGGCGCCGGGCGCCATGTCGTAGGAGGCCTCGACGTCGAGCTGTTCCTCGCCGTCGAACGGGTCACCGCAGGTATTGCTCCCCAGCGACAGCTCGGCGTACCGGGTGGCCGACGGGGCGGGCATGCCGTTGGCCTTGGCGTAGTCCTGCAGGGTGAGGAACATGTCCCTGGCCAGCCCCAGCTCGACCAGCGCGACCGTCTGCCCGTCGCCGGTGCTGGCGCTGATCCTGGAAAACACGGGGCTGGCCCCGTAGGCGGCACGCAGCTGGCCAGCGGTGTACCCGCAGCCCACGGTGGGGAACGTGGTGGTCCCGAACTTCTCCGGCAGGCCGCTCACGGTGTGCTGCCCGTAGTACTGCGAGCAGGCCGGGGCCGGGCTGGCTTGCTGCCCTTCCGCGGCCGGCCCGGTGTGCGGCAGCACCGGGTCGGCGTTGTCCAGGCCAGAGACACCCAGAACGTCGGCGGCCACCGGACCGGGCAGCGACACCGCACGGTCGTTGGCGCGCAGCGGATACGTGCCGGCGCTGACGGCCGCTGACGGCTTGTACAGCGTCAGGCGGACCTGGAAGGCAGCGTTGATCGTGGACACCGGGGCGGTGGCCCGCACATAGGAACGCCCGGAGTCGGCCGTGATGCCGGTGAATCCCTCACCGCGCAGCCACGACTCCACCCGTGAGGCCGCCGCCTGGCTGGCGCCGAACCGGGCGGTGTAAGCGGCCGGGCTCAGATAGTGGTGAAACAGCGGACTGCCCGGCGTGGCGGCCGCGGTCGCGTACTGCTCCGCCGCTGCGATGTCTGGCTTCAGCCACAGCTGGATGGTCAGGCTCTGGCTGCCGGCCACGTAACCGGTGACCGGGGTATTGCTGGTGAACGGCACAGCGCTGCCAGGCAGCGGCGTCTGGCCCGGCGTCGACGACGCCTGCGCCAGCCCGCTGGCCCCAATGGTCATGGCGGCGGCCAGCGCTAATGTCATACCGGCGGCGGCCGCGCGCATCTTCAGTCTGGACATGGTCTCCCTGGTCATGAGTCGCCTTCTGGTTGGGGACGTTGGCTATGCCAAGATCCCCAAATCCCGGCCCGGTGTCTGCGGCCGCGTGAACGAACCGATTCATCCGCAAGGCTGAATCCGGGCCGCCTCACGAATGACGAACATGGTCTGACCAGGCAATTGCTGAAGTTCTTTTGCATGATAGGAACCGGGCGGGCCTGCTGCTGCGACAGGGAGTGCATGAGAGTGCGCGAACGGCCCCGGGCATGAGCCCAGAGGCCGAAGAGAGCGATGACGCGACATTGCTGCGCGCGGTGGCGCGTGGTGATGAGGAGGCGCTTGCCGTTCTGTATGACCGGCACGCCGGCTGGCTGACCGTCCGGATGACGCGGCGGTGCGCGATGCCGGATGTCGTCGACCAGTCCATCCAGGACACGTTCCTGGCCTTGTGGCGGGAGGCGGGTGCTTACCGCGGGGGCGGGGACGTGGCCGCGTTCATCTGGGGTATTGGCGTCCGCCGCCTGATCGACGCGATCCGCCGGGAAAGCCGCCCGAGGCGGCGGCTGCCGTGGCGCACGGCAGAGCCCGAGGTGGTCGTCTCGGCCGAGGACCAGGTGCTGGTCGGGATCGAGCACGGCCGCCTGGGTCAGGCCCTGGCCGGGCTGTCGCCGGAACTGCGCGGCGCCATCGAGGCGACCGTACTGGACGGCCTGACCTGCGCGGAGGCGGCCGTCCTGCTGGGCGTGGCGGAAGGGACCGTCAAATCGCGCTGTCACCGCGCCCGGGTCGCGCTCCGCGCCGCGCTCGCCGGGCAGCAACCCGGACCCGACGACGGGCCGGCATACCACAGGAAAGCCTGGGGGACTTCGTGACGATCTCTTTTCCGAACGCGGCTGAGCCCGCAGCCGGGCCGGACGGGCACCCTGGCGACGACCTCCTGGCCAGTTATGCCGCCGGGACAGCCGGAACTGTCGATGTCTGGTCGGTGGAGGCTCACCTGACCGGATGCGCACGCTGCCGCTCGGCCCTGTCGGCGCATGTGGACGCCGAGCGGCTGGCCCGCAACCGGTCGGTGATGCTGGCGCGAGCCGCGATCGGCGACGGGGGCTGGGTTCAGAGCGCGCTTCGCCGGTGCGGCCTCCCCGATCACGTGCTTCGCCTGCTCGCGGCGACCCCGTCGTTGCGCAGGTCCTGGCTGCTGTCCGTCATAGCGGTGCTCGCCGTGGTTGCCGGAGAAGCCGCGGCAGTCAGGTATGGCTGGATCCCGGCTGGCAGGCCCGGCCGCATAGCCGGGCATCCGGGCTGGGCAGTCCTGGCGCCGTTCCTGCTGGTAGCTCCCTTGCTCGTGCTGGCGGGAGTGGCAGCGGCGTTCCTGCCGATGTTGGACCCTGCCTGCCAGCTGGCGGTCGCGGCGCCGTTCTCCGGCTTCACCCTGCTGCTGGCCCGCGCGGTATCGGCGCTGGCCGCAGCGCTGGTCCCGGTGGCGGCGGCCGCATTCCTCCTCCCCGGGCCCGGATGGCTGCCCGTCGCGCTGCTGCTGCCCTCGCTGGCGCTGTCCGCGTTCGCGCTCGCGGCCGCGACCGTCGTGGGCCCCCGCGCCGCTGCCGTCACGGCGGGGATCTTGTGGGTGGTGCCGGTGCTGCTGCTGTCCGCGAGAGATGTTCCGCTGCTGATCGTGCAGTCGGACGCGCAGCTCGTCTGCGCTGCGGTGCTGTGCGCCTGTGCTGCGGTGCTGCTCGTGCGCCATGACCGCTTCGAGCTGGGACGGATGAGATGACTCTGAACGTCAGCACGGGAGCCGTCCAGGCCGGCGGCCTGTCCCGCCGGTACGGCGCCACCAGGGCACTGGACGAGGTAGATCTCACTCTGGAGCGCGGGATCACGGGCCTGCTTGGCCCGAACGGAGCGGGGAAGACCACGCTGCTGTCGATCCTGGCCACGGTCAGCGAACCGGACGCTGGGCGGGTATCGGTGTTCGGCCTGGACCCACGGGTTGCGGCGGAGCGAGTGGAGATCCGCCGGCGGCTCGGGTACCTGCCCCAGGAGCTGGGCTACCACCGGCACTTCACGGTCGCGGGATTCCTGGACTACGTGGCGATCCTGAAAGAGATCACCAGCCGGCCCCGCCGCGCCGAAGAGGTGGCGCGGGTACTGGCCGCCATCGGCCTGGAAGGCCGCGCCCGCACCCGGATACGCGCCTTGTCCGGCGGGATGCGGCAGCGCCTGGGCATCGCGCAGGCCCTGCTCGGCCAGCCGGAGCTGCTGATCCTGGACGAGCCGACGGCCGGGCTGGACCCGGAGCAGCGGCTGCGGTTCCGGGAGCTGCTGTCGGACCTGCCCGGCGACCCGGTGATCGTGCTGTCTACCCACCAGGCCGACGACATCGCCGCGATCTGCCCCCACGTCGTCGTGCTGCTTGAGGGGCAGGTCCACTTCACCGGCACCCCGGCCGAACTGGCCGCCACTGCCGCCGGCCGGGTGTGGGCGGCGAGCGAGCGTGACGCACGGGCCCATCTGTCCTGGCGCGGTGGTGACAACCGGTGGCGGCACATCGGTGGTCAGCCGCCTGCCGGTGCCGAGCTGCTCACGCCGACGGTCGAAGACGGCTACCTGCTGCTCTCCCACGCCACAGGTGCGCGGTGACTGCCACCGGGGGCGGGACCGCGCTGCCTGGCGCGGACGCCGCCCCTGCGCGGCAGCCACGCCCAGTCGGGCCCGATCGCACGGTCCAGGACTCCGCGGCTGCGGACGGTGCTCGCTCTGGCCAGGGCGGAGGCCTTTCTGCTAGCCCGCAGCCTGCTGATACTGGCCGGCCTGCTGGCCGGCGGGGCGGTTGTCTGGTTGCTGATCGGGCGGACCGAACCGTTGTGGTGGAACGTCGGCTGGAGGATCGGTTCAGGGCAGCTCGTCATTGGCATGACCGTCCTCGTCGCCGCTCAGCTGGCCGCCGGGCGAGCCCGGCGCAACGCCATGGGGGACCTGTACGCCAGCTTCCCGGCCACAGCAGGCACCCGTACCCTCGGCCACCTGGCCGGCCTGGTCGGAGCCGCGCCCGCCAGCCTGCTGCTGATCGCTGCTGCCGCCGTGGTGGTACAGCTCCACGGCGCCATCGGCACCCCCGGCGTTGCAGTCCTTGCAGCCGGGCTGCTGCTGGTCTTCGCCGCCGGGGCGGCCGGGATCGCGATCGGCGCCCGGTTCCCGCATCCGCTGGCCGGAGTGCTCGGCGCCCTGGTGCTGTTCCTGAGCTCCGGGCAGTCCCACCTGCCCGGGGCAGCGGGGCTGTGGCTGTATCCGTGGCCGAGCTTCTCGGATCAGCTGGCCGACCTGCCCGGCCCGCTGGCCGGGTATCCGCCAGCCGGTGGCCACGCGCTGGAACTGGCCGGCCTGGCTGTCCTTGCCGGGGCCGTCGCGCTCGCTGTGACTATCAGCCCAGCCCGGGCCCGGGGCTGGCTGGCGGCACCCGGCATCATCGCCGTGGCGGTGATCTGCATCGCAGGGGCACTGCAGCTGCGGCCGATCCCCACAGCCGACCTGAACCACCTGGTAAGAGAGGTCGCTAACCCGGCCTCTGTGCAGCGCTGCACGACTGCCAGCCAGGTCCGCTACTGCCTCTACCCTGGCTTTGGCTCCCTGCTGCCGCCGCTGGAGGCGCCGGTCAACGCGGTGCTCGCGCGCCTGCCCGCCCGGCCGGGACAGCCGCTGACGGTAAGACAGGTCGTGTCGCTGTCCCTTCCCGATCATGCCCTCACCCGTGGCCAGCCGGAGCGGGAGCTGTCCCAGTGGGACGCGCAGCTGCAGCGGTCGCCTGGCAACGCCAGCGCCGCCCCGGCATCTGCGATCTACCTGCCCGTCGGGAACTGGCCCGCACCTGGCGGCCAGCTCGCTGACGCCCATTTCGACCTGGCCCTGGCCACCGCCGAATGGGCGGTCCATCTCCCAGGAACAAATGTCAGCAGCGCCGGGGGACCGCAATGCGTGCCCCTCGACCAGGCGCGGGAGGCGGTCGCGATCTGGCTGGCCATCCTCGCCACCCACCCCCCAGCCAGCGAGCTCCAGGACGGCCTGGGGACCGGCACGACATTCTCGGTGGCGGACGTGGGCAACACCATCATCCGGGCCTGGACCTACCCCGGTATGGCTGGTGGGTATGTCACGCCCCCCGGGGGCGGTCTGCAGTACACCGCCGCCGGGTACCAGCTGGCCAGCGCTATGACGGGCCTGACCGAGCCGAAGGTCAGCCACGTCCTGGCCAGCGCCTGGGGCAGATGGCTGAACTGGCACACCACCGACGCCCAGCTCGCTGCCGCGCTCGGCCTACGGGCGCCCAGCGCCTCGGCCCCGCTGTCCCTTCCGCCTGGTCCGGCCAATGGGCCAGAGAACCCGCTGTGCACGACGTGACCACGGCGGTCCGGCCCGTTCAGCGGTCCCGCATGTCCTGGCTCCGCGCGCTGCCGCTGCTCGCCCGGCCCACTGCGGCGACGATGCCCTGGGTCACGCTGATCACCGGCTGCCTGGCCGGCACCATCTACCTCGCCGTCCTGGGCCACTTTGCCGGCGCCTCCTCCTTGCCGCTCGGCCGGGGCACCGTCCGCCTCGCCTTCCTTCCGGCCGTCGCGGCGCTGGCATTCGTCCCCCGGGCCCCGTTCCGGCCACTGACCCAGACCATGCCGGTCCCGGCCTGGGTGGCCCCAGCAGGCCATATCGTGATGGCCGCCCCCATCCTCGCGGTTACCTGCTGGGCGCAACTGCGCATGATCGCGGACACGATCCCCAGGAACACGCTGGGCGCGGCGCCTGCCATCTGCCCCCTGATAGCCCAGCTCATCGGGTGGTGCGCGGTCACGGTGGCCGTCGCCGCCTGCGTCGACCGGTCCCGCTACGCCGATCTCGGCGGGGCCGTCGCGGTACCGGTCAGCTTCGGCGCCATCGCGCTCGCCTGGTACGCCCCCGTGACCAGCAGGTTCCTGGCCGAACCGCCGGCCAGCGCGCACGGCGTGACGATCACCTGGTACGCCATCGCTGCCGTCGCATCGGCCCTTACATGTGCGGCGATGCGGGACCAGTGGCTCCGCTGTCCACGAATCCTTCGCCGGCTGTCCTCTGGTCACCTCGCTGAGGCTTGAACCGTGCCGCCAGGCTGAGCACGCACCATCGTTCTGTAACTCGATCTTGATCTGGACCGGCTGCATGTTGACGCAACCAGTTGGTTGCAATATTATCGCAACCAATCAGTTGCTACGCGATGGAGGCAGTCATGGCGTTCCCAGATCGCATCGAGCGGACGGTCGAGATCGCTCACCCGCCGGCCAAGGTATGGGCGGCGCTCACTACCGCCGAGGGACTGAGTGCCTGGTTCGGCCAGGAAGCCACGATCGACCTGCGCCCGGGCGGCCCGGCCTCGATGAAGTGGGAGAGCGGCCACACCGCCGACATGCGGGTGGAACGTGTGGAGGAGCCGGCGGTGTTCGGCTTTACCTGGCACATCTTCGGACTACCCGAGGATGATCCGCGCCGCACCTATGTCGAGTTCACGCTGGAGCCATCCGGTGCGGGCACACGGCTTACCGTGGTCGAGTCCGGTTTCGCGCAGCTTCCCGGGGACGCCTACCGCACGGCCTACGACGGAAACACCCGAGGGTGGGCGAGCGAGCTGGGCGAGCTCGTTGACTACCTCGATGCCGACGCCTGATATCGAGGCAACCGCCGCGCAGGTCTTCGTGGCCCTGGCCGACCCAAGCCGGAGAGCCATCCTGGCCGCGCTGGCCTCGGGCGGGCCTGCCACTGCCACTGACCTGGCCGGCCGGCTGCCGATCACCCGGCAGGCGATCGCCAAGCACCTGGCGCTGCTGGCCGAGGCTCGCCTCGTAACGGCCGAACCGGGTGAGCGGCGCCGGGTGCGGTACCGGCTGCGCTCCGCGCCGATGCAAGTGGCGCAGCAGTTCCTGGCCGCGCTGGCTCGCGACTGGGACGGCCGGCTCGACGCACTGAGAGATCACCTCGACATCAGCAACACGAGAGAAGGGGAGAGGCAATGACCAGTCACAAGACGGGGACACGCGAAGAGTGGCTTGCGGCGCGGCTGGACCTGCTCGAGGCCGAGAAGGAGCTGACCCGGCGCGGCGACGAGGTGTCCCGGCGGCGGCAGGAGCTGCCCTGGGTCAGGGTCGACAAGGACTACCGCTTCGAGGCCGACGAGGGAGCGGCGTCGCTCGCCGACCTGTTCCGGGGACGCTCACAGCTGCTCGTCTACCACTTCATGTTCGGACCCGACTACACAGCCGGGTGCCCGTCCTGCTCGGCGATCGCCGACGGCTTCAACGGCTCAGCGGTCCACCTGGCCAGCCACGACGTCACGCTCTGCGCGGTCTCGCGCGCCCCGCTGGCCAAGATCCAGGCTTACAAGCAGCGGATGGGCTGGAGCTTCCCGTGGGCTTCTTCCTACGGCAGCGACTTCAACTCCGACTTCGGGGTGGCGCACACCAAGGAGGAGTGGGAAGCGGGAACCGTCGCCTACAACTTCGGCGAGCAGGACCTGCGGCCGGCTCCGGGCGAGAAGAGCTCCCGCGACGCCTTCAGCGAGTCGATCGTCGGTACGGACTGGGAGACCTACCGGCGTGAAGGGCCTGGCATGAGCGCGTTCGCCCTGCAGGACGGCACCGTCTACCACACGTACTCCGCGTACGCGCGCGGGCTGGACAGCCTGTGGGGTATGTACCAGTGGCTCGACCGTGCGCCGCTGGGCCGCAACGAGACCGGCATGTGGTGGCGCCGCCACGACGAGTACGGCAGCCAGTGAGCGCGGCTGGCCAACGTCGGGCTGAGGAGGTTGTCATGACGGATACAACAGCGAGCCCCGGCCAGTCGGCGGCCGCGCTGACTGCGACGCTTGGGCTCGCTGCCGCGTTCTGGGCGATTTCGGTCTGGCAGATGACCGGCATGAACATGGGGGTAGCCACCCAGCTCGGCTCGTTCGCGTTCTTCACCGCGGTGTGGGTCGCGATGATGGCGGCGATGATGCTGCCGGGCGCGGCTCCGGCCGTGGCGCGAGCCGCCCGCGCCGGTGGCGTGCGTGCGGTGCCGCTGTTCGCCGGGTCGTACCTGGCGGTCTGGGCTCTGGCGGGTGTCGTGGTGTACACGGCCTACCGGCCGCACGGTACGGCCGTCAGCCGGCGCGGTGACGATCGCGGCCGGGATTTACGAGCTGACGCCGCTGAAGCGGCACTTCCGCATCCGCTGCCGCGAGACCACCGGGTCGGGTTTCGGGTTCGGGCTGTGCTGCCTTGGCTCCAGTGCCGGGCTGACGGCGATGCTGGTGGTGCTGGGTGTGATGAGCGTCGGCTGGATGGCTGTGATCGCTGTCCTTGTCACCGCCCAGAAGCTGATGCCGCCAAGAGCCGCCCTCGACGTGCCGCTCGCACTCGCGATCGTCGCGCTGGGGGTCCTGATCATCGCGGACCCCTCACTGGTTCCCGGTCTGATGCCCGCGATGTGAGGTCACATCGGTGGCTCATCCACCCCGGGCCATGCCCGAAATACAAAAGGAGACAGTGCAATGACCAGTCACCGGATCGGAACGCGCCAGGAGTGGCTCGCGGCAAGCGCCGAGCTGCTGGAACGCGAGAAAGAGATGACGCGGATGGGTGATGAACTCGCCCGGCAGCGCCGCGAGCTTCCCTGGGTGCCGGTCGATAAGCAGTACACGCTCCAGACCGAGCACGGGACGCGAACGCTGGCGGAGCTGTTCGACGGACGCTCGCAGCTGATTGTCTATCACTTCATGTTCGGCCCCCATTACGAGGCCGGATGCCCCTCCTGCTCATCGACTGCCGACAGCTTCAACGGCGTCCTCGCCCACCTGGGTGCCCGCGACGTGACGATGATCTGCGTCTCGCGCGCGCCGCTGGCCAAGCTGCTCGCCTACCGCGAGCGCATGGGCTGGAACTTCACCTGGGCGTCCAGCCACGACAGCGACTTCAACACCGATTTCGGCGTATCAGCGGGGCCGGGGCTGACGCATGACTCAGACGGGCCCAGGCCCGAAGCCAACGAGCTTTCGCTGCTGAAGGTGCTGAACGAGCAGCCGGCCGTCCGGGAGAGGCTGCCACTGATATCAACGCTGAACGCTGACGCGACCGGGACCGATCTCGACGGCTATTTCTCCGAGGGACACGGTGTCAGCACGTTCGCGCGCCAGAACAGCACCGTGTACCACTGCTATTCCAGCTACGCCCGCGGCACCGAGTTCCTGATGGGCTACTACGCCATCCTTGACCGCGCGCCCAGCGGCCGCGACGAAGGCGATCAGCCCATGAGCTGGCTGCGCCGCCACGACGAATACCCCGGCCAGTGAGCCGGCTGGTCACGCGGCGAGCCCTGACTGATCCGGTGCGAACTCGCGTTTGCTGGGCTACAAGCGGGAGGTGAGTTCGGCGACGATGTCGGCGGCTGGCTGTGTCTGCCTCGCGAGCGCAACGCTCTGTCCGGCCCACATCGACAGCGCTTCGATCTCACCGGTCGTCCCGACCATCGGAGGCGCCGGCTCGTAGCGAACGATCGCCTCGCCGGAGGCGAAGTGCGCGATCACGTCGCCCGCTCCTGGCCGCTGTGCGAGCGGGGGGCGGCCTGCGGTCTGCCACGCGTCGGCGGTTGAGTTGCGGAGCGCGCGGTGGGGAGAGTCGGGCCACCCGACCGAGTACAGGTTGTGGTACCGCTGCGGGTCGGTCTCGGCCGCGGCTATTAGCCGGCGCCGGTAGTCCTCGTGGATAGGCATCTCCTCGGCCAGCAGGAACCGCGTGCCCAGCCACGCGGCCTGCGCGCCCAGGGCGAGCACCGCGGCGACCCCGCGGGCGTCACCGATCCCGCCGGCCGCGATCACCGGCGCCGGCGCCACCGCGTCCACCACAGCGGGCACCAGCGGCAGCGTCGCGATGGTGCCCCACACGTGACCGCCGGCCTCCCAGCCCTGCGCGACGACCACGTCCACGCCAGACGCGACTGCCCGCCGTGCCTCCTCGGCAGTGCCGACCGTGTGCATGACAATGCCCCCGGCGTCGTGGACCTGCTCGATGTAGCCGCTGGGATCACCCAAGAAAAACGAGACGATCCGCAGCCCGGCGTCGAGGGCCTGGTCAAGGCGGCGGTGCTGATCTTCGGTGAGAACGAGGTTGCCACCGAACGGCCGGGCGGTGAGCGCCGCCGTCTCCCGAACAACGGCTCCGACGTCTTCTGACCACGTCAGCGTCAGCATGCCGAGCCCGTCGGCGTTCGAGACCGCCGCGGCCAGCCGGGGAACCGCGACCATTGGCGCCAGGACGATCGGCTGTTCAATCCCAAGCAACTCGCACACCGGTGTGCGCATCGCGTTCACCCCTTGCTCGGCCCGACATACGAGGTCGGCATTGACCCGGGGGACCGCCGGTCCCAGCCGTGGAAGGACGACCAGTCGTGAGCGTCCCAGGCCTCGCGAAGACCCGGCGTGCTCAGGTCCCAGTCCGGGCGGACCTCGGCCGTGGCCACGCGCAGGTCATGCCATAGGTCGTAAAACGAAGGCCGGCCCCAGAACCAGTAGCCGTTGTAGACGCTGTGGATGACAAGGCCAGGCTTGAGCACGAACGTGTGCGGGATCATCGGGTTGTGCTCGGGGTCGGTGTACTCCTGGATGTCGAGGTCCTTCTGGACGATCCGTCCGGGGTCGGACAGGAAGGGCCACTGGGCGCCGGTTGAGGCGCGGAACTCTTGCACAGTGTGATGGTCGTCCGTGGCGATCGTGACGATCTGGGTATATGCGACCGCGATCTTCGGGTAGTTGGCGGCCAGCTCGAGGTGCTGCTGGTGCTCTTTCGGGCAGTAGTTGCCGCGCGCGAGCGTAAGGATCAGGGGATCGCGGCCCTGCAGCTCACTCAGCGTGCGGGCCGTTCCGGTGTGGTCAGGCAGGGTGTAATCCGGGAAGACCCCGCCAGGGATGATGTCGGAACGCACGAATAACCGCCTCTCCTCTTACATTTACATCGCGGGTGTTTGCATGGTGCTCATTTCATCCGGGCGCTAACCCCGGATATTCCTTGGAAGGGGACCCGGCGACGAGATCGCGCAGCCGGTTCCAGCGGTCGCGGTAACGCGGGCCGTAGCGGCGCGCGGCCCGTGCCGCCCGCTTGGGCCGGCTGGCATAGAACCGAGTCGCCCACCACGAATCCGGTTTGGCCAGCCTCACTGCGCCCACGAAGGCCAGGATCCCGATGATGATGCCGACAACGCCAGTGGGAACCTTGCCCTTGAGCAGGCATATCACGCTGAGCAGAAGGGCGAGGGCCAGGGCCGCGACCGACGACCACCATGCTCCTGTGCCGACACGCCCGGACACGAAGCTGGCACCGCCGATCAGCGTTCCGGTTACCGCCAGGACGCAGAAGATCGCGTCGACCGATTTTCGTCCCTCCTTGGACCAGTAGACGTCTTCCAGATGAAGCCACAGCGCGAACTCGTCGAGTGTGAGGCTGATGCCAACCCCGAAGATCGCAGCGGCAATACTGAGCCCCGCGCCATGCGGCGTCGCCGACACCAGTTCGATCCCGGTGGCAATGAGGATCAGTATCCCGAAAACCTGATGATGCACGTGAATGCCGGCAATCCGGAAATTGCTCAGCCCGCCGCTGCTGCCTGAGCGGATCAGCCTGGTTACCGCTCTGGTGACGAGGAACGTCACGAGTATTGCGAGGAACATCCACATCATCGGACGCAGCGGGGATCCGCCCCCACCGATCGTGATCTTGATCCCAGAGGGGAGCGACCGGAACGCGGCATGAGCGTTAACCAGCACAACGTCCTCCCCCGTATACGCATGCTGGTGGGAGTCTACGCGGCGCCCTGGCTACTTCACTCTTGTAGCCGGGCTAACCCAGCAGCAAGCTATCCTTGGCTAAGAATGTACCTTCGGTCCGCCCAGAGCCTGATCAGACGTACATCCTTAACTATGAGCGGCGCGCTTGCCGATCATGATCTGCGCCCGCCGAATCCGTCACTCCTTCCGCGGCATCGCCGCCGAGGGCATACGTGGATCTTCCTCTCGTCGAACCGTCCCGCGCCGGGGACCGTGGTACACGGTGTTGATTGCCACGGCCGGTAAAGGCCCTGTGCCAGGCTGGGCTGTGCCGCAGAGCAGGAGTCGAGGGAGCATTGGTGTCTGCTTCGCCGGTCCGTGCGGGAGCCACCCGTGATCGCTTGCCGCTGGCAGTCACTCAGGACCGGGCAGGCATCCGGCCTGGGTGGCGTCTCTGCGCCCCCTCGTTCGCTCTGGCCGGGATCACGATCGTCATCCTGTGGGTCGCTGTCACCGGGCTGCTCCGGCAGGGCCGCCTCGAGACCGTGCTCTCGGCGGGCCGGGCCGAGCTTGCCGCCCCGCTTCTGGTCGTGCTGGTGGTCGCAACCGCTGTCTGCGAGCGGATATGGCCAGCGGAACGCCGTCGGCTACTGGCCCGGGGCCACGTCCAGGATGCCTGCTACGTCACGTTGCATGCGCTCGTCGTGATCCCGCTGATGACGTTGCTCAGCGTCGGGGCGGCGTCGCTGCTCGACCGTTACGCCAGCTGGATCGAGCTGCGGTCGACGCAGAGCTGGCCGGGCTGGCTCCTCATCCCCCTGACAGTGGTGGCGATGGACGCGGCCAACTGGCTGGCCCACTACGCCGATCACCGGCTCGGTTTCCTGTGGCGTTTCCACGCCCTGCACCACAGCCAGGAGGAGCTGAGCGTCCTCACCTCGTTCCGGGCGCATCCGCTCATGCACACGACCGGGTTCATCCTGGCGGCTGTGCCGGTCGTGGTGCTGATGCCGACGCGGGCGATCGCCCCCGTGGTGATCACGGTCTACGTATGCATCGGCACTCTGCAGCACGCCAACCTGCGCTGGACCTTCGGCCCGCTCGGCCGGGTCATAGTGAGCCCCGCATATCACCGGCTTCATCACGCGCCGGACATTCAGCACCACAACCTCGGCGTCGTGCTCACGATCTGGGATGTGCTGGCCGGCCGGGCCAAGTTCCCTGCCCGGAGCGCCGCCGCCGGAAGTACCGGCCTGAACGACCGGCCGGTCCCGGTCGAGCAGGACAACGCGGCGAGGCCGGTCCTGCAGCTGATGGCAGGCCAGCTCATCGAGCCTTTCCAGGCACAGCGCTGATCCAACTGCCTGCCGCAGCACGTAGCGCCGGGAAGCGCTGATCACCAAGACCGGCAACGGCCGCGTGCCCGTGAGCTGCGAGGACCTGCCTGGCCGGTTCCAGGCAAGAAAGGGTGTCACACTCACCCTCGAAGGGTTCACGCATGAACGATGCTCATCTGGCGACAGCCAGGCCCCTTGAGATCACCGAGAGCTCGCCAGACGGGGATGTCATCCGGCGGTCCCGCACCGAGCCCGAGCTGTTCGCGCTGGTATTCCGCCGTCACGCGGTCAGCATCGCCCGGTACGCCGGCCGCCGCCTGGGCACCGGCCCGGCCGAGGACATCGTCGCTGAGACCTTCCTCGCGGCGTTCCGGCAGCGCGACCGCTATGACCTGGCCAGGCCTGACGCCCGGCCGTGGTTGTTCGGGATCGCGAGCAACCTGATCCGCAGGCATCACCGCGCCGAGGCCCGCATGCTGCTGGCCCTGCAACGGACCGGCGTGGACCCCGTTGCCGAGTCATTCACCGAGCGGGCGGAGGCGCGGCTGGCAGCGGACGCCGCCAGCCGCGCGCTCGCCGCTGCGCTGGCTGCCCTCGACCCCGACCAGCGCGACGTGGTTCTTCTGATCACCTGGGCCGAACTCACCTACGACCAGACAGCCGAGGCGCTCGGTGTCCCAGAAGGAACCGTGAGATCGCGGATGAACCGGGCCAGGGCCCGCCTGCGCGCTGCGCTCGGCGGCGTCGATCCCACCAGCGCTTACTGACAGGAGAACAGCAATGGACGAACTCATCCTCCTTGCCCGGCTGCGCGGCGACGTCCCCTGCGACGTCGACCTGGTCAGCCCGCAGCGCCGCCTAGCCGACGAGATCGCCGCCGCCACCGGCCATGAAAACCCCGCTATTACAGAACGCGGCCTAGCGGCCAGCCCGGCACGCGGAACCCTGTGCACTGCCGGGACAAAGCCGGCGCGCGCGAGGGGACGGCGCGCTCGCCGCCGTTTCGTGGCCGCCACGGCGGCCCTGGCGGTCGCGGCAGCGGTGGCCGTCATCGTCGCCGCCCGTACCGGCGAGACCGGGCCTTCCGCCCCAGGTGCCACGACCACCATCGGCCCGGTGCCCACTGGCAGTCCCCGGCCTGCTGCCACAGCGGCGGAACTCGTCGCCGACGCCACCCGGGCAGCGCAGGCGAGTCCCGACGTAGCACCGAACACGAATGACTGGGTGTACACCAAAACCGAAAGGGCCACATCAGCTTCGACGGCCCAGAACGGGACGCTGCTCGGGCCGGTCAACGGGACCGTGGTCTCACAGGAGTGGAGCAGACCGGATCCCAGCAAAGGAGGCACCCCCGGAACCTGGCAGGGCACCAGCTACTCCTATTTCAGCTCACTGCCCGCCAATCCGGCGCAGCTCGCGGCAGTCATCGACGCCAACAACAAGACCGACAATTACGTAATAGGCGGCGGTGCTCTCGGCGTCTTCAACGATGTGGAGGCCCTGCTAGAGCAACCCGACATCGTGCTGCCACTCAAGCTGCGCGCGGCCCTCTACGCAGTCCTCGCCAGCGAACCGGGCGTGAACTTCCAGCCGCACGTCACTGACATCGCGGGCCGTACCGACGTCGCCTTCTCCATCGACCAGGAGGGATACGACCGGGCCGAGATACTGATCAACCCGACGACCTACAGCTACATGGGTCAGCTAGACCTGGCCTATCAGGCGCACGCGTTCCCCGCGCAGATCAACAACGGCGTCGCCTCCGGCGCCTACACCTACGTGCGGGCCGGCCAGATCATGGACGAGGAGGCCCAGCTGCAGTTCGCCATCGTGTCACGGTACGGCCAGCTCCCTCAGTGACAGCGCACCGAGCGGATTAGCGCTGCCGTGAAGCGGTGCCCCGCCCCCGGTTCTCGCCGGTCGGGGCACCGCCGTGCCGGGCTCACCGAGGCGCTCAGAGCGCGGGCCGAGAGTGCTGGGCCGAAGCGGCTGACGTCTCCAGGGCGGGCGCGGTCGCTCCGCTGTGATCGTGCACGATCAGCACGGACCTGCGGGAGTTGGACGCGACGGAGGCGGCCACGCTGCCGGCCATACGGCCGGCGACGCCCGCACGGCCACGCGAGCCCAGGACGATGAGGCTTGCTTCGTGATCGTCGGCGGTCTTGGCGAGCACCTTCCACGTCGGCGTGCCCTCGACCGCCAAGCCCTGAGCGTGGAACCCAGCCGCCTCAGCGAGCGCAGCCCCATGATCGGCGGTCTGCCTGGCCGCCGCTGCGACGTCGCAGCTACGGGCCGCATCGAACTCGGTTCCAGGCTCTGGAACGAAGTCGACGCTGAACGTTCTCCATACCGTCAGCACCAGCGCCCCGCGATCGGCGGGCAGTTGCCGGCCTGCCTCGGCAATTGCGCTCTTAGCCAGGTCGGAGCCGTCGTAGGCGAAGACAACGGGGCCAACCGTGCCTCCTCGACCTTGGGTTCCAGGCCGGTGTGGGCGCCCGGCGAGCGACGCGGCGAACCGGCCAGCGGCGGCGGGGGCTGTCTGCGCCCGAGCCAGCGTTCCGGTCAGTGCCTCCTTGGCCGGGCCGTAACGGATGGCGGCCAGCAGCGGTGGGGAGTCCCAGGCCGGCTCCATCCCGCCCATCCAGCGTCCCAGCGACGGTGCCTCAGGGCGTACCCCGCCGAGCGCGTAGAGCAGGACCCCGGCAATCGCTCCGCCGGCCGAGAGCCCGAAACAGATCCACAACGCGGTGCTCATTGCCGGCGTGGCCAGGCCAGTCAGCGTGGTGGCGAAGTGCAGCAACACCGGCGCGATCATGAACGCGGCAACCGCCCGCAATAGTTCGAGGATGGCGAACACGCGCTGGATGCTCGACGAGCGCAGCGAGAACCCGGCCATGAAGAGCGCCGGGGTCACCGAGGCACCGATACCGATGCCGACCAGCGCGGAACCGGCCAGCGTGAGGGCGGCGGTTGGGGGGATGGCGCCACGGAGCACCACAATCCCGGCGGCCATCATCACCAGACCGACCAGGGCAAAATAGGGAAGCAGGCGCGTGCTGAATACCGCCCCGAAAACGAACGCGGTGATCACGGCCCCGCCGAGCTCGGGGATGTAGAGCAAACCCAGGTGCAAGGGCGTGTAGTGACCGGCGAGCACCGTCGACGTCAGCCCGATCGCCGAGGTTGATGCGGCCGCGGCGCAGACCGCGACCACGATACCGGTCACCGGTATCGTGCTGTTGAGCGTGCGCAGTGGCAGCAGCGGGTTCCGGGCAGTGTACTGGTAGACCAGCAGGATGATGATCAGCGCCAGGCCGCCCAGCAGCGGTATCACGGCCACCGGGTCGAGGAACTTGTGGGTGGTCAGTTCTGAGGCGCCCCAGAACGCGGCCACTGCGCCGCTGATCGCGAGCCCAATGGCGACGGGATCCCGCGGGGCACTGCGGTCAGCCGGCGGCGCGTCCTGGAACGTCAGCAGCGACAGCAGCAGGGCCACGACGGCGATGCCGGCGGCGATCCAGAACAGCGGTCGCCAGGCATTGAACGAGGCCTGGGCGCCGCCGATCAGAGGTCCGGCCGCGACTGCCCCGAAAATGCACAGGTTCATGATCACCGCGGTATAGCGCAGTCTGGCCGCGGGGAAACCGAGGAACAGCGGCGGCGCGGCCGCGATCAGCGTCAGGCTGGTGCACACGCCCTGCAGCACGTGACCGGCGATGAACATGGCCGGGCCGGTCGCCGCCGCGGCCAGCACCGAGCCGATCACCAGCAGGCTGCCGTACAGCAGGAGCAGGCGCCGCTGCGGCAGGATCTGCGCGAACTGGACAGCCAGCACCGTGCCAGCCGCGTAGCCGCCGTTGGCCACCCCCTCAGTGAGGCTGAGTGCCTGCGGGCTCATGTGGAGCTGCGTGCCGATGATCGGGGCGACGCGCGGCAAGGCGGACGACAAGACCAGGTAGGGGACCAGGAACAGGACGACCATCGCCGCAGCCGCGGGATAGCGGCCGGCCAGGGGGCCCGGGCGCCACGGCTCGCGGTGGTGCGTCTCGGTAACGATCGCGGTCGACTGCATCCTGAAGTTGTCACCAGGTGATGACCTGCTGAATCCCGCTGAAGGCGGATTCCTGGCTAGAGCAGGGCGTCTGCCTGCGGGTCATTGCTCAGCCACTGGCCGAAGCTGCAGCAGATGGCCGCGCTTTCTCACGCACCTGGCCCGTAGGCCGCTGCTATGTCTTCGGAGCCGGTCCACCGGCTGTACGTGGGCGACTGCGGCCAGCCTTCGGGGGAGTCCTGCCACTCCTCCCGGCGCCCATAAGGCAGCAGATCGATCAGCCCGAAGGTGTAACCGAGCTGCTCGGTGCCCCGGCCGTTGGTGTGCCAGGTGCGATACACAGTGCCGCCATCGCGCAAGAACACGTTGACAGCGAATCCGCCGCCAGGTGGTGCGCCGACGTCGCTGCCGAATGAGCTGTTCGCAGTGGAGTACCAGGTCATTTTGTTCCCGACCCGCTGCTTGTAGGCAAGGGCCTCCTCGATCGGGCCCTGGGTGACGATGACGAACCGGGCGTCATAGTCGTCCAGGAACTCCAGCCGGTCCAGGGACGATGCGCACGTGTTCTGGACCACCGAGATCTACGCCGACGATGCCGCCTTCGCCGCCCATGGCGCAAGCGACGTGCATACAGCCGCCGCACCGGTGTTCACCGAGCTAATCGCCGGGTCCGACGTCATCATCGGCGAGACTCTCATGGCCAAGGGCGTGAGCAGCTAACCTGCAGCCGCACTGGCTGCTACGGCGTCCCGTCCCAGGAGAGGACGAGCCGGGCGATGTCGGTGCCGAGGTCTTCGATGCGGTGAGCACCCCGGATGTGAGCGACGGGCACCCACGGCAGCCAGCGCCGGTTCAGGCCGAAGCCGCGCCGCGGCGAGAACGACCAGTGCTCCTGCTGCCACCCCGGCCCGCGCAGGTCGAAGACGCGCCCATCGAGCGCGAGCATGGTCGTTGTCCCGTGCACCACAATGCGGGCGAGATCGAGCCAGTGCCGGTCGTCAGTCTCGGTGAACAGCCGCGCGAACACGGCGGCGTTCGCGGCGAGGAACCCGTCGGTCATCGATACGCCCGTGGCGATGAGCTGATGCCCGACGGTTGGCACTCCGCGTTTCCAGTGCAGCAGCCGGTCGTCGGCGTCAACGGGCATGGGCACGTTCCAGATGTAGATCCAGGTCTCGGCGGCGCGCGCCGCCTGGATCGCGCGGTCGAGCCAGCGGCGCTCACCGGTAGCGTCGAAGGCCGCGAGGTACGCCTCGGCGGAGAGGATCGCCGCTTCCTTATCGACGACATCGGGGTTGTCGAGGGTGGCGCCGGCGAACACTCCGCGGTCCCCGCCGCTGGACCAGGAGTGCTCCGCGGCGCGCAGCGCCGCGTCGTCGTAGCCCGCGGCTGGCCGGAAGCGGTGCAGGACAAGGAGGAACGGCGTGGCGACGTACCCGGCCGTGGTCGAAGGGTCGAGCACAGCCCCGGTGCCGGCCTCCCACGCTCGCGCGAGCGCGCCGCCGGGCTGCTGCTGCCCGGCCAGCCAGTCACCGATGCTGACGGCCCAGTCCAGCCAGCGCGGGCGCTCCGTTTCATGCCGCCGCAGCTCCCAGTCGACGGCCTGCAGCGCGGCCAGGCCGCCCTCGGCGAGGGAGCGGGCATAGACCGCCTGCCGGCCGCGGAACCGCCGGTACGTCGTCAGCTCACCGGTATCCATGTCGAAGCCTTCGCCCGCCGGAGGGTTCATCGGCAGGCGGGCGAAGCTGTCCAGGATGGCCTCCGCCAGGCAGCGGTAGCGGCGGGCCTCGGTGCCCCCAATCGAGTCGCTGGCGCGCAGCAGCGCATACGCGGCGTCGGTGTTGGCGCCGACGAAGCCCATCACCGCTGAGTTGTCCTCGTCCTGGCGCTCGCTGATGACAGCGTCACTCTCCAGCCGCACGCCGCTGATCCCGTCACGCTCGACGACCTGGCTAGCGAGCACCTCGGCCGAGCGGCCGACGACGGCGGTCATGTCGGCCGGGGAGACCGCCGGCTTGAGGAACGACCAGGCTAGCCGCCACACGTCATCTCGGAACGCGGGGAAGGCCGGCGCCGATCCCGCGGCGAAACCGACCCGGTATCGCTGCACCAGCCCGTCGTGCAGTGGGTGAGATCGGTACCGCCAGGCCTGCAGCTGCTTGAGCGGGAGCCCTCCGCTGCTGTAGGTGCACTCGCCCTCCGTTCCGGGAAAACAGGCAAGCAGTTCAAGGCCGGAGGGCTGCGCAACCCGGGCGCCGACCGAGAGGAATGTCATTCGTTCGTCGCTGAGCGACTCGCCGCCGTTCTCGGCGACGCCGTCGGCGGCCACCGTGGCCCCCACCGGGGCCGGATCGAGAACGCCGATCCAGCCGCCGTCCGGATAGCGGAGCGCGAAGGCCGGGGCGGTGAGCCGGTCCTCGCGGATAAGCACCGTCCCGACACCGGAACGTCGCACCCCGGCACCGGCAAGGGCCAGCGGGGCCACGGGCTCCGCGTTGCCATAGGCCACGCCCGGAGCGAAGGGCTCCACGTCGCGCCAGCCCCCACTGCGCGCGGCGGTCGCGGCGACGGCGGTGCCGAATGATGCCTGGGCGGTGCCCACGACACGTGCCGACCGGCTCAGCTCGACCCCGTAATCCGCCTGCGACCAGGAGTCGGTGACGGTCAGCGTGACGCCAGCGACCGGCTCGACGACGACGGTTCCGGTGAGCCCGTCGCCCGAGCGCTCAACAGAGGAGTATGCGGAACGCAGCTCGCGCCGCCCGCCCTCCTGGCCGACCGTCACCACTACGGGGAAGGGCGCGGAGAATCGCTCGCCGGCCAGGGTGAAGGCGATGCCCTGTCCCTCGGCACCAGCCGTTATGTGCAGCATCACGCTAACCCTTCAGCCCGGTCGTGGCGAAGCTGGGCACGATAAAGCGCTGGAAGATCAGGAACATCGCGACGATGGGCAACGTCAGCAGCACGACGCCGGCCATCTGAACTGTAGGCAGCGTGTAGTTCTGCGCCTGCAGGCTGTTGAGC
This sequence comes from uncultured Actinomycetota bacterium, assembly GCA_963815375.1. Taxonomy (GTDB): domain Bacteria; phylum Actinomycetota; class Actinomycetes; order Streptosporangiales; family Streptosporangiaceae; genus JASHPR01. Next base: position 3,027,659 of record CAWFGX010000001.1, read on the forward strand.
CCGAGCGTGAGGACGAACAGGTTGGGGTTGTTGACGAAGGTCACCGGGATCAGGAACGCGTTCCAGGTCCACGTTCCGATGAGGATCGCCTGTGTGGCGATGCCGGTCACGGTCAGGGGAACGCCGACGCGCCAGAAGATCCGGAATCTGTTGGCGCCGTCGATGGCTGCCGCCTCTTCAAGGTCTTTCGGCAGCCTGCCGAAATACTGGCGCATCAGGAAGATGAGCAGCGGGTTGACCACGAAGGGCACGATCAGCGCCCAGTAGGTGTTCAGCCAGTTCAGGTTGACGACCTGCAGGTACAGCGGGATCAGGTACGCCTGGAGGGGGACGAGCAGGATCAGGATGATCGAACCGAACACCACCCGCTTGCCCTTGAACTCAAAGCGGGCCAGCGCCCAGCTGCCCAGGGTGTTGACGATGACAGCACCGAGCACGACAGAACCGGTGACGATGGCGGTGTTGAGGTACCACCGCCCGATCGGCGCGTGCGAGAAGACGTACTTGTAGTTCTGCAGCGTGAACTGGTCCGGGGGGACGAAGCGGAGATAGTCAGAGGGCGCGAGCAAGGATGCGTAGAGCACGAAGATCAGCGGCGCTGCCATGATCAGGCCGAAGATGATCAGGATCGTGTACTGGATGCCGCGCACCGCGCGGCGCCGGGCCAGAGGTGCGTTCATTTATCAGTCACCTCTCGGCGCGAAGCGCCAGCTGAAGGCGCCGAGCACGATCACGCCGGCCAGCAGGACCACGGTGGCCGCGCTCGCGTACCCGAGGTTCAGCAGCCGGAAGGCCTGCTGATAGATGAAGATCACAATGGTCGACGTGGCCCCGGCCGGGCTGCCGAGCACGGTGCCGCCCGCGATGACGTAGGCCTGGTCGAAGACCTGGATCGCCTGGATGATGCCGGTGACCAGGACGAAGACCAGGAACGGCCGCACCCCGGGCACGGTCACTGACCAGAACTGCCGGAATGGCCCAGCTCCGTCGATGCTCGCCGCCTCGTAGAGGTCCTTGGGGATGGTCTCCATGCCGCCGCTGAAGATCACGATGTAGAGGCCGACGAACATGTACACGTAGACGATGACGAGGAACGCCAGCGCGAAGTGCGTGCTGGCGTACCAGGTCTGGTTCGGGATGCCGACGACCGACAGCGCGGTCGCTGCGACGCCGCCCTTGACGAACAGCTGCATGAAGATCGTCGTGATCGCGATCGTCGAGGTCATGTACGGCACGAAGTACGCCGTGCGGAAGGCTCCCTGAGCGCGGGAGATGCTGTGCAGCATCGCGGCGATCACGAGCGCGAGGACGGTCTGCGCCGGGACCACGCCGACGACGAACGCCCCCGTGATCTCAAGGGACTTGTGGAAGGCGGGATCGCTGATGAGCTGCTGGAAGTTCTGCAGTCCGGCGAAGCTGCGCTGACTGAAGTCGAACTGGGCAACGTGCTGGAAGCTCAGCACGACGGACTGCACGATCGGGATCGCGTACCACCAGATCAGCAGGGCAATCGCAGGTGCCAGCATCAGCCACGCGGCTGGATTGTCGCTGGCCAGGAAGCGTCGCAGTCCTCTGCGCACACGTGGCCGCAGCTGCTCGTCCTTCGATGTGGTGGCGGTCAACACGTCCCGATCGTCGCGATGTGGCTGGGGGGCTCGCACTCGGGATGCGAGCCCCCACGCGGGTGTCCCCCCTACTTGCTGCCGTACTTCTGCTGCAGCTGGCTGAGGAGGGCCGCAGACGAGGTCGCATGCTGGGCGACCAGCTGCTGGAATCCGGTCACGAGATCGTTGCCGAAGGCGGTTGTGTCGACGGGGTAGTCCAGCGACGCGCCCTTGGCCAGCACGGTGTTGGTGAACGGCGCGTACTCCGGGGTCGCCTTCCGGTACTGGCCGACGTACTTCGTCGCCGCTGGCACGAAGCCGAGGTTGGTGCTGATGATCTCGCCCTGCGAGTAGGAGTCGGTCATCGCGGCGATAACGGCCATGTCGACGTTCTTCAGCTTCGACTTCTCGGAGATGCTGAACGCGCCGCCATAGGTCGTGACCACGGACGAGCCAGCCTTGACGCCTGGGATCGGCTCAAGCGAATACGGCACTTTAGGGGCCGACGTCGACATGTACCCGATGTACCAGGGCCCGCCGTCCGCCATCGCCGCCTGGTTGTCGCCGATCGCCACACCGTCCCAGGTCGCGCCGAGCTGCTCCGACGACGCCGCCGCGCCCTGGTTGAACAGCTTGAGCAGGAAGTTGAGGCCCTGCACATTCCGTGCCGAGTCGATGGTCTTGCCGCCGTTGTAGCCGCCGCCGAAGGCGATCATGTACTGGGTCAGGTGGAAGAGGTTCTCGAGGATTACGATGCCGGGCTTGCCGGTCCTGGCCTTCACCTGCTGAGCGTCCTGGCCGACCTGGGCTATGTCGGTGGGGTATGTGCTGATACCCGCCTGGCTGAGGACGTCGCGGTTGTAGACGTAAGCCGAGTTCTGGAGGTACGACGGCACGCCGTACAGCTTGCCGTCGATCTTCCACCCGTTGACAAGAGCCGCGGGGAAGTCCGACAGGTTGACCGAAGTGCTCCCAATCAGGTCATTCATCGGGGCGATAGCGCCCTGCGTCGCGAACTCAGCGATGGGCGCGGAGTTGTCCCACAGGGTGATGTCCGGGGCGGTGCCGGCCGCGAACTGGGTGGGCAGCTGGTTGAGCTGGTCGTCATAGGTGGGATAGACGACCTGCTTGACCGTGACGCCGGGCAGTTCCTTCTCGGCGTGCTTGATGATCGCAGCCATGTAGGTGTTGACGACGCCGCCGCCGGCGAAGCCGACGGTGACTGTCCCGGACAGCTTGCCTGACGACGAGCCGCCGCCAGAGTTGGAACTGCCGCACGCCGCGACCAGGCCGGCCACGGCCAGGACGGCCATGCTGCTTGAGACGAGCCGGTGTCTTTTCATTTCGGGCCTCCTAGCCCGGAGCTACGGACGGTGACAGTCAGTGCGCCACGGCAGGCCGAGGCGACTCGGCGGCGCCGGCAAGGGGTACGAAGACGCGCATCGTCGACGGCCCCCGCTGCGCCCAGTGGTGGTAGGGGATAAAGACGAGCTCTTGCTCGGCGAGCAGTTCTTCCGGCGGTGCCGAGGTATACGGCCAGCTGGTCGCGACCTCCCGCCGCAAGCGGGCAAGGTGCCCCCGCGCGCGGACGCGCCCGCCGCCCGCAGCGGGCTCGTACGCCAGCGTCGCGGGCGTATCGAGGCGAACGTCCAGCAGCGGGATGCCGGGCTGGTCAACCGACTCGAGGCAGTAGACGAGGGGGCCAACCTCGATCGCGGCGCTGCCGCGCAGGCTGTCGACCCTCGGATCCGGAAGCGTCAGGCGCGGCGCGAGCGGCAGCTCCAGCGTGACCCGGTCACCGGCTCGGAAGATCCTGGTGACCTGGGCCACCTGACCGGAAACGGCCTCACGGCGGCCGCCGGACTCGATCGTCACCCCGTCGCGCGCCCAGCCGGGCACGCGCACGCTCAGCGTCCATGGCGTGTCGGGGCTCTCGTCAACGGTCACCGCCACGTTTCCCGCGGCGGGATAGTCCGTCTCCACGTGGACCGCCAGGGCCCGGCCATCGGGCAGCACGGTGCGGATAGCCGACGGTGCGTACTGGTGAATCTGCAATCCCGACGCATCGGTTGTTGCGATGTAGGCGGCCAGGCTCGCGACCGTGCGCGCCACGTTCGTCGGGCAGCAGGAGACCTCGAACCACGGCGCGCGCTGGCTCGAGGCGGCACGGGGGCTGGGGACGTCCCGGGCGGTCTGGAGCCCAGGCGTGTTGCGCTGCAGCGGGTTGACGTAGAAGAACTCGGTGCCGTCCTCGCTCGGGCTCGTCGCGATGACGTTGTAGAGGGTTCGCTCGATGAGATCGGCGTAGGCCTCGTCGCCGTCGGCCAGCAGCATGCGCCAGCTGAACATGACCGACCCGACCCCCGCGCAGGTCTCGGAGTAGGCACGGTCAGACGGCAGCTCGTAGTCATCGCCGAAGGACTCGCCCTCGTGCCGTGACCCCATGCCCCCGGTCAGGTAAGTCCGCCGGCTCACGGTGCTGCGCCACTGCGCCCCCAGGGCGGCGAGGAGCCCGGTATCGGCGCTTTCGGCAGCGACGTCAACGGCCCCCGCTGAGAAATACAGGGCGCGCACGGCGTGTCCCCGCAGGACGTCAGCGTCGCGGACAGGCACGTCATCGACGAAGTACGCGGAGGTCACTTCCCCGGCCGCCAGAAAGCCGTGGCCCCGGCGTTCGACGAAGAGCGCCGCTTGCTCGAGATACCGGCGCTCGCCGGTGACCCGGTACAGCTCCACCAGTGCAGGCTCGATCCCGGGATGCCCGCAGACCGCCTGGACGCCATCCGCGCCGAAGACGCTGCAGATGTGGTCGGCCAGGCGCACAGCCGCGGCGACGAAGTCGTCCGCGCCGGCCGTCCGCGCGCGGGCGACGGCGGCCTGCACGAGGTGCCCGGCGCAGTAGAGCTCGTGACCCCATTCGAGGTCGGAGTACCGCGGCGGCTGCCCGGGCCCGCCGAACTTCGTGTGCAAGTAGCCGTCGGGATGCTGCGCGGCGATCACGCGCCGCGCGAGGTCGCGGAACGCGCTCTCAGCCCAGGCGTCGCCGCTGCGTCCGGACTCCCACGCCAGCGCCTCGAGGAGCTTGTAGATCTCGGAGTCGGAGAACGCGCGGCCCGCTCGCTCTCCGCCCTCTCCCGCGCCGGCGGCGTCGAAGTTCGCGATCCAGCCAAGGCGCTCCATCCAGCCGAGGCAGTACTTCAGCGTCGTATGAGCGTTGACCTCTTGCCGCTCACCCCAGAAGCCGCCGGTGATGCGCACGCAGTCCAGGCCAAGCGGCGTCAGGGCACCGCGCCCTGGTGCCACGGTGACGGCTGGAAAGGTCGTCACGGCCTCTGCGCTCATGCATCTCCTCGCAAACCGTAAATTACCGGAAAGCTTTCCGCAGCGTAACTACGTGGTACTTCTTGCGTCAAGAGGAAGCTCGTCCTAGGATTTTCAGAAATTCACGGAAAATCCGTGATGCTCGCTTCCAGCGCAGGGATTGGCGGACGAGGGGCGTTGCAAGCTCGTAAGGCCGCGACGCTCAGCCAGGTCGCGCAGTTGGCCGGCGTCTCGATCGCTACGGCGTCCCGTGCGCTGAATGGCCGCGACGAGGTGCGCACACAGACGCGCGACCGAGTGCTCGCAGCCGCGGAGAAGCTCTCCTTCCGCCCGAACGTGCTCGCGAAGGGGCTCCTCGAAGGGCGCAGCGGTACCGTCGGCCTGCTGACCACGGACTTGGAGGGCCGCTTCTCCATCCCGATCATGATGGGCGCCGAGGACGCGTTCGGTGCCGGGCAGACGTCGGTGTTCCTGTGCGACGCGCGTCGCGATGCGATCCGCGAGCAGCATCACCTGCAGGCGCTGCTCTCGCGCCGCGTGGACGGGCTCATCGTGGTCGGCTCGGACACCAACGAACGGCCGTCAATGGGACGCGACCTTCCCGTTCCCGTGGTCTACGCCTACGCGCCCTCGGAGGATCCGGAGGACATCTCCGTCGTCAGCGACAACCTGCAGGGGAGTCGTCTGGCCACCGGGCACATGCTCGCGATCGGCCGGCGCCGCATCGCCCACGTCACCGGCGAATACGAGTACGCCGCTGCTCAGGACCGCGCGACCGGCGTGATCGGTGCGCTCGCCGATGCCGGGCTTGAGCTCACTGGGGGCCGGGTCATGTTCGGCCCCTGGAACGAATCCTGGGGCCGCGGCGCCGTGCGGACGCTTCTGGAGCAGGCTCCAGACGTGGACGCGATCGTGGCCGGCAACGACCAGATCGCGCGGGGCGCGATCGAGGCCTTGCGAGAGGCCGGGCGGCGTGTACCACAGGACGTCGCTGTTATGGGCTTCGACAACTGGAGCGTTGTGACACAGGGGTCGCGGCCCGAGATCACAAGCATCGATATGCAACTCGAAGAACTCGGTCGGCTGGCTGCCCGTCGGCTGTTCGCCGCCATACACGGCGAGGGGCATCCGGGGGCGGAGTCGGTGGGATGCCGCCTCGTCATCCGCGGCTCGACAACGCAGCAGGCGTAGGAGCCGGCCGCAGCGCGCAAGGAGGCCCATGCCCGAGCAAGCGGACCCGTGCACGGTCGGCGTGGACTTCGGCACCCTGTCCGGCCGCGCGGTCGTGGTGCGCGTGTCGGATGGCGCGGAACTCGGCAGCGCTGTGCACGAGTATGAGCATGGCGTCATGGATGAGACGCTCGCCGCCACCGGAGAGCGTCTCCCCCCGGAGTGGGCGCTCCAGGATGCCGCCGACTACGTCGAGGTGCTCAAGACGGCGGTGCCGGAAGCCGTTCAGTCCGCCGGAATCGATCCTCGTGCAGTCGTCGGCATCGCAACAGACTTCACGGCTTCAACCCCGATGCCGGTTACCGCGGACGGCACTCCGCTATGCCAGCTTCGGGCGTACGCCGGGCGTCCGCACGCCTACGTCAAGCTCTGGAAGCATCACGCCGCGCAGGACCAGGCCGACCGCATCAACGCGCTCGCCCGGGAGCGCGGCGAGGCCTGGCTGCCGCGCTACGGCGGCCTCATTTCCAGCGAGTGGGAGTTCGCCAAGGGGCTGCAGCTGCTGGAGGAGGACCCGGAGCTCTATGCGGCGACCGAGCACTGGATCGAGGCCGCGGACTGGATCGTCTGGCAGCTGTGCGGGCGCTACGTGAAGAACGCCTGCAGCAACGGCTACAAGGCCATCTATCAGGACGGCGCCTACCCGGACCGCAAGTTCCTGCGCGCCCTGAACAGCGGCTTCGCGGAATTCGCCGAGCGCAAGGTCGCGCACGAGATTGGCGCCCTCGGCTCCGCAGCCGGCCGTCTGACCGCTGAGGCCGCCGCCTGGACTGGCCTGCCTGAGGGGATCACGGTCGCAGTCGGCAACGTCGACGCGCACGTGACGGCACCAGCCGCTCAGGCCGTGGAGCCAGGGCAGATGGTCGCGATCATCGGCACGAGCACGTGCCACGTCATGAACGGCGACCACCTCACCGAGGTGCCCGGCATGTGCGGCGTCGTCGACGGCGGCATCGTCTCGGGACTGTTCGGGTACGAGGCGGGCCAGTCGTGCGTAGGCGACATCTTCGCCTGGTACGTCGAGAACCAGGTGCCGCGGAGCCTGCACGACGCGGCCAGGGCGGCCGGGAAGACCATCCACCAGCACCTGACCGACCTGGCTTACTCCGAGCCCGTCGGTGCCCACGGCATGATCGCCCTGGACTGGAACAACGGCAACCGGTCCGTGCTTGTCGACACTCACCTCTCCGGACTTCTGATCGGCCAGACGCTCGCCACGCGGCCTGAGCAGATCTACCGCGCCCTGATCGAGGCGACAGCGTTCGGCACCCGCACGATCGTCGAGACCTTCAACGCCGCTTGTGTGCCGGTGCGGGAATTCATCGCCGCCGGGGGTCTCATCAAGAACGCTCAGCTGATCCAGACCTACAGCAACGTACTGCGGATGCCGATCTCGGTTATCGGCAGAGACCAGGGGCCGGCGCTCGGCTCGGCGATCCACGCCGCGGTGGCTGCAGGCGCCTACTCCGACGTGCGCAGTGCGAGCAAGGCAATGGGCAAGGTGCAGCGCGACGCCTACATCCCCGATCCGGCCGCGGCTGACGGCTATGACCGGCTCTACGCGGAATACCGGCTGCTGCACGACTATTTCGGCCGCGGCGGCAACCACGTGATGCACCGGCTGAAGGATCTCCGGCGGGAGGTGCTGGCGTGACCCCGGAGGACGTCGGCCGACCGGTCCCGATCGAGCAAGCGAGCATCGACGCCCTCTTTTATTGCTACCAGAACGTCTACGGCACGAAACCCGAGGGAGCACTCTCATGACCAAGCCCTTCGCCGACTACGACGGATTCGAGTTGTGGTTCCTCACCGGAAGTCAGGGGCTCTATGGCGAAGAGACGCTGCGGAAAGTCGCGGCGCAGTCGCAGCAGGTCGTCGCGACCCTCGACGCGGCCAGCGACATACCGGTGCGCATCGTGTGGCGGCCTGTGCTCACTAACGCCGAGTCGATCAGGAAGGCGATGCTGAACGCCACCGCGGACGACCGCGTGATCGGCGTGATCGCCTGGATGCACACCTTCAGCCCCGCGAAGATGTGGATCGCTGGACTGAAGGCGCTCGGCAAGCCCCTGCTGCACCTGCACACGCAGGCGAACGTCGAGCTGCCCTACGCCGACATCGACTTCGACTTCATGAACCTCAACCAGGCCGCCCACGGCGACCGTGAGTTCGGCTACATCCAGGCCCGGCTCCAGGTCCCGCGCAAGACCGTCGTCGGCCACGCGACGAACCCGCGAGTGACCGCGTCTGTGGGCACCTGGGCCCGCGCCGCGGCCGGCTGGCACGCCGCGGCGACCCTCAAGGTCGCGCGGTTCGGCGACAACATGCGCTACGTCGCCGTAACTGAGGGCGACAAGACCGAGGCCGAGAACCGGCTGGGCGTGCAGGTGAACACCTGGGCCGTGAACGAGCTCGCGGACGCTGTCGACGCGGCCTCCGATGCCGCGGTCGATGCGCTCGTGGCCGAGTACGAGCAGCTCTACGACGTCGTTCCCGGGCTACGCCGCGACGGCGCGCGTCACCAGGCCCTGCGCGACGGCGCCGCCATCGAGCTGGGCCTGCGCTCGTTTCTCGAGGGGGGCGGCTTCGGCGCGTTCACTGACACCTTCGAGGACCTCGGCGCGCTGAAGCAGCTGCCTGGCCTCGCAGTGCAGCGCCTGATGGCCGACGGCTACGGCTTCGGCGCTGAAGGCGACTGGAAAACCGCTGTGCTCGTCCGCGCCGCCAGCGCCATGGGCATCGGACTGCCCGGCGGCGCGAGTCTCATGGAGGATTACACCTATGACCTCGTCGATGGCCAGGAGGTCATCCTCGGCGCCCACATGCTCGAAGTCAGCCCGGCGCTCACGAAAAGCCGGCCGAGCCTGGAGATCCACCCGCTCAGCATCGGCGGCAAGGCCGACCCAGTGCGCCTTGTGTTCACCGCCGACCCCGGCCCGGCCATAGTGGTCGCGCTCTCTGATCTGCGTGACCGGTTCCGGCTCACCGCCAACACCGTCGAGATTGTCGAACCCCGCGCGCCGCTGCCGCACCTGCCAGTCGGCCGCGCCGTCTGGCGGCCCGAGCCCGAGTTCGCCACGTCCGCGACAGCGTGGCTGACCGCGGGCGCGGCCCACCACACCGTCATGTCGACCGCCGTGGGCGCCGAGGCGTTCGAGGACTTCGCGCGCATCGCCGGCATCGAGCTGCTCACTATCGACGCCCGGACCACCGTGCGGAGCTTCGAGAACGAGGTCCGCTGGAACCAGGCCTACTACCGCCTAGCCCAGGCCCTGTAGGGGCACCTGCTCTGCGGCCTTGATCGCCGTGATGCCAGGGGTCAGCGCGTCCGGGTCGTGAGCGGCCCATGCCTGAAAAGCACGCACGATCCAGTCATACGAGATCTCGAGCTGCTTTTCGTATTCCTCCCTGACCGCGGCGATTAACCTCGAACCCGGCGTGGCTGGCGGGCGCTGCGGCGGACCGGAGGTCATGGCCGGCTCGTGAGCCTGCCGTTCGGTCCGCCACTCGGTGTATGCGCGCTCCCATTCCTTCCACGAGGTCTCTACGTTTTCGGTGTACTGCTGGAAGCGCTCCTTAGCGAAATCTTCGAACGCCTTGTCGTCGGTCTTCTGCTTGTCAATGACCAGGCGCTTGATGGATTCGGCAGTCCGCGTCACCTCGAACAGGTAGCCGGATTCCGCCGGCAGCTTCCGGAGTCCCTCGCTCGCGAGCGCGTGATCATCAACCTGACCGGCGGTGGCACGTTGTCCAGCCGGATTCTGATCCGGATCGGCGGGATCGATCTCATACGGATCATGGATTCTGCGCCACAGGTCTTGCCCCGGTTCCGTGAGGGAGCCGGTGCCGTCGCCGTCGGAGCCCGTATGTTCGGTGATGGCCCGGCCAACCGCGTCCGCTCCGGCCAGCGTGTTACGGGCGCACAGGGACAAAGTCTCGGTCAGCTCATCGCACACCCGCTGCCACGCCGGGCCAACCTGCCCGGCTGTCGAGTCGGGCGCTCCCGCATCAGGCGGCTGGAAGTAGGCGGCCGCCGCGCCGCGAGCGACCGCGAGACCGTCGATCGCGTCGAGGTACACCTGAGCGATCCTGGGTAGCTCGACCCGGCCGACCTTCCACAGCGTCAGCAGCTCCCCACCCGTGACTTCGGTCATGGCAACAGCTCCGGTCCCCGCGGGCGCGCGACAGACGGCTCGGGCAGTCCACCGAGACGATCAAGGCGCTCGTCGTTAGCAATGTACCTGGCACCACAGGAAGCCGGCCCGTGGCGAGCGGCTTGCCTGCGGTCCCGAAGAATGACGTTCGCACGGTAGGACACCTGGGAACTGGGAAAGTATGCCGCGTTGACCGCATGTGAGGCGGAGGGGGCTTGGTCGCCGTGGCAACTACTGACTCCTTGTGCTGGTTGCCCGCCACCGAACTCGCACGGCAGATTCGGGCCGGATCGGTGACGCCGACCGACGTGGCGGAGCAGGTCGTCGACCGAATCGAGTCCATCAACCCGGAGTTGAACGCGTTTGTCACCTTCGATCGCGACCAGGTACTCCGAGACGCGGCGCAACTGACTGCGGCGCAACGTGAAGGCGATGAGCTGGGCCCGTTGCATGGGGTGCCCTACTCGATCAAAGACCTGACCGCTGTCGCCGGGCTGCCGCTGACATTCGGACTCGTGCCGTTGAGGGACAGTATTCCCGAGCGTGACGCCACTGTCGTCACGCGGCTACGTGAAGCGGGTGGGCTATTCCTTGGCAAGACGAATACTCTCGAGAGCGGTTACCACTGCGGCAGTACCGATAACCATCTGTTTGGCCCGACCCATAACCCGTGGAAACACGGAGCGATCACAGGTGGCTCCAGCGGCGGTGCGGCTGCCGCAGTCGCCTCCGGGCTGGGGCAGCTTGCCGAGGGCAGCGACGGCGCGGGCTCCATACGGTCCCCTTCGTCCATGTGCGGAGTCGTCGGGCTGAAGCCCTCAGGAGGCCGCATTCCGCAGACTATTCTGCCTGGCCGCTATGACAGCTGGGTTTACCACGGCCCTATCACCCGAACCGTCACCGACAACGCGCTTATGCTGAACGTATTGGCTGGCCCCGATCCCTCGGACCCAACAAGCCTGCCTGCCACCGACAGCGACTACGTGGCCGAGCTCAGCAATCACATTACGGGCTGGCGCGTCGCCTACTCTCCTGATCTCGGTTATGCGCAAGTGGATGACGAGGTCGCCAGCATCTGCAGGATGGCGGTTTCTGCGTTCGAGGAGTTGGGCGCGCACGTCACCGAGGCCACGCCAGCGTGGGGCAATCCCGTGGATGCCATGTGGAACGGCCTTTGGGTACCTGGCATCGGCAGCGGATACGACCTCTTGCGGTGGGACGAGCTACGCGGCCGCGTTGACGACAACCTGATCGAGATGATGCACGAGGACGAGCGATTGACTGGCGTCGATATCGGGCGAGCTGATGTGTTCCGCGGTGCAATGTGGGACACGTTCAGCGCGTTTATGGCTGACTACGAGCTGCTCGTCACTCCGACACTGACGGACGCGGCATTCCCGATCACGCAGTTCGCCCCGGATAGGCTGCTAGGTGAGCCGCTGCGCCGGCAGGTGCTCGCCTGGGTGCTGACGTTCCCGTTCAACATGTTGACCACGCCGGCCATTTCGGTGCCCGCCGGATTCACCTCAGATGGAAGGCCGGTCGGGATACAGATCACAGGCCGGATGCACGCGGATGCCGCGGTACTGCGCGCCGCCGCAAATTTCGAGCGGGTACGCCCCTGGGTCCAGCACCGCCCCTCGGATCTTTGAACCTGCTTCCACCAGCGTGCCGGGAGACCATGGGATCGGGAATGGCCCGGAACATCGCACGCGCCGGGCAGCCCTGTCGCGGCGGCTACTCCGCGCCGACGACCTTGAAGTCCTGGTTGACGAAGACGTGGTGGGGCCAGTTGACGCCGATGTAGTGGACCTCATACTCGCCGTTGCTTAGCTTCACAACACGGTCGACGATGCCGCCCGGGTAGGCAGCCAGCGCGGCTTCCGTCGCCGTGCTCGCTGCCTTTCCGCTGATGATCGTCCCTGACCCCTGACTGTAGCCCGCCGGGATCTGGCCGACCGTCTTTGACGTGGCCGCTGCGCCGCGCTGGAAGGGGATCACCCCTGCCGAGGAGGAAGCAGCAGATCCGCCGCTGCCAGCCGCTTGCACGATGACCTGCGTGGCCGTGATGGTCGTGTTGTTGGTTGTCCCGAGGACGAGGACGGGTTCGCCTGTTGTAACGGCGCTGGCCGAGGCCGGGCTCGTGCCGTCCTGGTAGGTCGTAGCGGATGCCTCCTTGACGGTCACCTCCTGGCCCGCCGGTGTCGTCATCGTGAAGCCCGACGTGGACATGCTGGCGACCGTGCCGGATGCGCCCCCGGCGGCCGGTCCCGACCGGGCGTTGGATCCCCCGCCGGCGGACCCAGTGCTGTCAGCGGCTGGGCCACTTCTGGAGGCTGCGCTTGCGATCCCATAGGAACCGCCCGCGACCGCGATGACTGCGGCGCCGGCAATGATGGACCTGGTGAGTCTGCGGGAAGACATTTGCTGCGCCCCCTTCGTCGATGCCACCAGATCTAACGGTGGCTGCCGGCGCTGGAACTGCGATGGAAGCAACCCGGAATGTGGCCGAGAGGTTGGCCGGCGCTGACTGACGTTTAGCTCTGAGGCTGGGCTGAGGCTAAGCGTCAACGAACCACGGGGAGTGGTAACCGCGTGGAAACATCAGGCGCAGATGATGAACGTATGGGGACGCGCCGCGTCAGGGTGGGATGCGAGTTCGGCTACCGGGCCGAGATCGACACGCCGGTCGTGTTCCATGTGCAGCCGATCAAATCCGGGGGCGTGGACGTCAAGCTCGAGTGGCGGCGGTCAGATCCGCAGTTCGCGGTCCGGGGCTTTGCCGACGTGTACGGCAATCCCGGTTTTCGCGCCTTGCTTCCTGCGGGCCGGTCGAGCTTCTGGTACAGCGCGATGGCTTGGGTGCCCGATGCTACTGAGGATGTCGACAAGGATGCCCTGGAGTGCCCACCCGATGCTCTTCCCGACGAGACCCTGATCTACACCTTGCCGAGCCGCTACTGCCTGCCCGACGTGCTCGGCGATGAGGCATGGTCGCGCTTCGGCGGCGTGCAGCCTGGTTACGGCCGGGTCCAGGCTATCTGCGATTACGTGCACGATCACCTCACGTTCCAGTACGGCAGCACGACGTCGCTGACGACCGCCGCCGACGTCAACCAGGGCGGCCGGGGCGTGTGCCGCGATTTCGCCCACCTGGCCGTGTCGTTCTGTCGGGCGCTGAACATCCCGGCCCGTTATGTCTTCGGCTATCTGCCCGACCTTGACGTCCCGCCGGACCCGGCGCCGATGGACTTCGCGGCTTGGATGGAAGTGTGGCTCGGCGACCGGTGGTGGACCTTTGACCCGCGCAATAACACCCGGCGCAAGGGGCGCATCGTGATCGGCCGGGGCCGCGACGCATCGGATGTCGCCATGGCGACGACGTTTGGCGGACCGGTGCTCGAGACGATGCTGGTCCAGGCGGAGGAGGCAACCGCATGATGCTCGACGCGCAGGTCCTCCATGCGCCGCTGCTCGACCACCGCGAGCTTGACCTTGATGCCGCGCGGCGCCTCACCTACGTGATCGAGCAGAGCTTCCGGTACGACTACGACGCGCCGGTGAAGTCCCTGCGCCAGCGGCTTGTCATCATCCCGCCGACCCGTCACGGCAGCCAGTACCTGCGCGGACACCTGCTGGAGGTCAGCGGAACCCAGGCCCGGCGCTACCTGTGCCGCGACGGCGACGGCAACCTTGTCGCCTGGGTCCGCTCGGAACGCGTGACGCAGGCCGTCGAGTTCCGGCTCATTGCTGTGGTCGAGCGGGTGCGTGGTCAGGGGCCCACGGTGCTGCAGGCCCGGGCACTGCACGATCCGCGCCTGCTGCGGGCGACCCGGCTCACCGCCGCCTCCGACAGGCTCCGGGCGCTGGCGCGCGGCCTGGCCGCGCAGCCAGGCACCCCGGAGCAGCGGGCAGAGCGGATCTGCGAGGCCGTCCACTCGGCGATCACCTATGCCGATGGCGTCACATCGGTGCAGACGACGGCCGCAGAAGCGCTGGCCGGCGGCCGCGGGGTGTGCCAGGACTTCGCGCACGTGATGCTCGCGCTCTGCCACCTCGTCGGGCTGCCCGCCAGGTATGTGTCCGGCCATCTGCTCGGCCAGGGCGGCACGCACGCCTGGGTCGAGGTAGTTGTGCCGGAGGCTCACGGGGAAGCGCCGGCGGCGCAAGGCCCCGTTGCCCTCGCGTTCGACCCGTGCAACGGCCGCCGGGCAGGAGCCGGCTACGTCACGGTTGCGACCGGCCGCGACTACGCGGACGTCGCACCGACATCGGGCTCGTATGTCGGAACGGCGCGCGGCCGCCTCACCGCCGGCCGGCGGGTGGGCATCCTCGCCGCGGGCTGATCCGGTCCAGGAAACCCGGCCCTATTCGGTAACGAGAACGCAACATGCTGCGTCTACGCTTTCGACGTGGCGGACATCTTCGACAGTTATCAGCTTGCCGCCGCATGGGACGAGATGTTCGAGCGGCCCGGGGTGCCGCGGCATCCCTATCAGGCGCTGCTCACCGCGCTGCAGCCGCTGGATCCGAGCGAGCTGCGCTACCGGGCGGATCAGATGGCGCGGGCGTTCACCGACCGCGGCGTCACCTTCGACCACGCGGGCAAGGAGCGGCCGTTCCCGCTGGACCTGATCCCCCGGATCATCGACGCGGTCGAATGGGACCACATCTCGCGGGGAGTGCGCCAGCGGGTGCTGGCGCTCGAGGCGTTTCTCGCCGACGTGTACGGGCCGGGCCTGGTCTTCGCCGACGGCATCCTGCCGAAACGAGTGGTGGTGACCTCCCAGCACTTTTGCCGTGAGGCCGCTGGCGTGGCCCCGCCCAACGGCGTCCGCGTGCACATCGCCGGCATCGACCTCGTCAGGGACGAGCAGGGCAGGTTCCGGGTGCTGGAGGACAATCTCCGCACCCCGTCGGGCGTCAGCTACGTCGTGGAGAACCGGCTGGCGATGACCAGGACGTTCCCGGCACTGTTCGCCGAGCAGCACGTCAACCCAGTCGACGAGTACCCGGCCCGGCTGCTCGCGGCGCTGCGGGCCGCTGCGCCCCCGCAGGCTGCGGATCCCGTGGTCGTCCTGCTCACCCCTGGGGTCTTCAACGCCGCGTACTTCGAGCACACCCTCCTCGCCCGGCTGATGGGGGTGGAGCTCGTCGAGGGCCGGGACCTGATGTGCTCGGACAACAAGGTGTACGTGCACACGACCCAGGGCAGCCAGCCGGTCGACGTGATCTACCGCCGGGTCGATGACGAGTTCCTCGACCCGCTCCATTTCTGGCCCGGCTCGGTCATCGGCTGCCCCGGCATACTCAACGCCGCCCGTGCGGGCAACGTCACGATCGCGAACGCGGTCGGCAACGGCGTCGCGGACGACAAGCTGCTCTACACCTACGTGCCCGACCTGATCGGCTATTACCTGGGCGAAGTACCGATCCTGCCCAACGTTGAGTCCTTCCGGCTCGACGATCCCGAGGTGCTCGACTGGGTGCTTGCGCGGCTCGACCAGCTGGTGCTGAAGCCCGTGGACGGCGCCGGTGGCCGCGGCATCGTGATTGGCCCGCGCGCGGACGAGCGCACCCTCGCGGCGCTGCGTGCGGAGGTGACCGCGCAGCCAAGGAAGTGGACGGCCCAGCGGCCGGTCGCGCTGTCCACCTCGCCGGTGCTGATCGGCGAGGGCTTGGCGCCGCGCCATATCGACCTGCGGCCGTTCGCCGTCAACGACGGCAGCCAGGTGTGGCTGCTGCCGGGCGGCCTGACCCGGGTGGCCCTCGGCGAAGGCAACCTCGTCGTGAACTCCAGCCAGGGCGGCGGATCCAAGGACACCTGGGTGCTCGCCCGCGTCGGGCGCCGCGGCGAAGCCAGCGCCCGGCAGCCGATGCCGCCGCCTGAGCACGCTCCCGAGTCCGCCGTCGTGGGCAGGGAGGACGGCCCGGCAGCAGGCGATCAGCAGTGAGCACCGCTGCCGCCACGCGGACGGGGCTGCTGAGCCGCATCGCCGAGACCCTGTTCTGGACCGGCCGCTACATCGAGCGCGCGGACGACACCGCCCGGATGGTCGATGTCTACGTGCACCGGATGCTAGAGGAGCCCCAGGCGGACGAGGACTCGGGATGCGGCGCGCTGCTGGCCGTGCTCGGAATCCTGCCCCCCGAGACCACCCGGCTGGACATCGGGACCGCGCTGGACCTGCTCGCTTACGACCAGAAAAGCCCTAGCGCGATCGCCGGCGCGGTCCTGGCGGCACGATCGGGCGCCCGCACCGTGCGCGAGGTTATCTCCGGCGAGATGTGGGAGTGCCTGAACGTCACGGCGCTCGCCCTGCCACGCCAGCGTAAGTCGGCCGAGCGCCTGGGCCCCCATGTCTACCTGCAGTTCATCAGGGAACGGGCAGCGTTGCTCTTCGGCCTGGCCGATTCGACGATGAGCCATGACGACGCCTGGCGGTTCCTGGTGCTGGGCCAGAACGTGGAGCGGGTGGACATGACGGCCAGGATGCTGCTCGCCCGGATGCCCGCTGCCCCCGTTGAGCTCGGCTCGCAGATGCTACTGCAGGCGTGCGGTGCCTACGAGTCGTTCGCCCGCACCCGCGGCTGGGCCGGCGGCGGTTCCGGGCACGTCGCCGAGTTCCTCGTCCTCGACCGGCTGTTCCCCAGGTCGGTGCTGCACGCGCTGGCGACGGCAGAGGAGTGCCTGGTTTCCCTGGACCCCGGGACGGCCAGCGATGGCACGGGGTCCCTGGCGCAGATCAGGCGGATGCGGGCTGGGCTGGAGGGCACAGACGCTGCTAAGGCGCTGCCTGGCCAGCTTGCCGATGTGCTAGGTGCGGTCCAGCAGACCTGCCTGGATGTCAGCGAGGCCATTACCGAGCGTTACTTCACCTACGCGCTGCAGGCCCCGTGGAAGAAGCGGCCGTGAGCAGCGGCTGGCGGCTGAGGGTCGTGCACCGGACGCAGGTGCGCTACCAGGAGGCGGTGCGGGCGTCGTATAACGAGGCTCGGATGACTCCCCAGGACCTGCCCCGCCAGTCCGTGCTCGACACCGGGGTCTCCACCGATATCCCGGTCCCGATCTGGACCTACAGCGACTACTGGGGGACGGTCGTCAGCTCCTTCGACATCCAGGCGCCGCATGAGGAACTGGAGATCCGCGCCCGGGCGACCGTCGAGACCAGGCCAGCGCCTGAGCCGGGTCGGCCGCTGCCCTGGGCCGTCCTGCGTGAGCGGGCAGCGGACGGGCAGCTGCTGGAGTTCCTCATGCCGACCGCACGCACGGCTGTCAGCGCGGAGCTTGCGGAGGCCGCGCGGGAGCGTACCGCCAGAGCCGACCCGCTCGAGGCCGCCAGCGAGATCGTCTCCTGGGTGAGCGACCGGGTCGCCTACGTGCAGGGCGCGACCGAGGTCCGGACGGGCGCGCAGGAGGTGTGGGACATGGGCGAGGGTGTCTGCCAGGACATGGCGCACCTGACCGTGGCGCTACTGCGCGAGGTCGGCCTGCCCGCCCGGTACGTCTCGGGGTACCTGCACCCGATGGCCGGCGCAGAGCCGGGGGACGAGATGGAGGGCGAGAGCCACGCCTGGGTCGAGTACTGGGATGGCGAGTGGGTCGCCTGTGATCCGACAAACCTGGCCCACGTCGGCGAGCGGCACGTGGTGGTCGCCGTCGGCCGGGACTACGGCGACGTCCCGCCGCTGAAGGGCATATATCGGGGCGCGCCGAACAGCCGGATGCAGGTCGCTGTGAGCGTCACCAGGCTGGCCTAGGGGCGGTGGCTGACAAACTGTCACATCTATTCGTGGGCCTAGTTGTGCAACGCCGTTCCTGCCTTCAACGCTGAGGAGATGGCAGACGTCATCCGGCGCACTGGCTGATCGGGCCCTGAGCCCCGGCGGCCAGCCGGCCCTCTGTGCCGCGCATCTTGCCTCCCCGCGAAACCAACCTGCCCGTGCCCGCCTGCTGACTCGAACATTCGGAGTGATTCACCTTCTGCATGCGATTCCTTCTGTGGCCAGGCCGTCGCTGCCTGAATGATCACGCCCCCCTGGTGATCACATCCTCCACCAGCACCACCGTCAGGCCGTTCTACCCACCGGCACTGCGACGATGCGGAGCGCAAGTAGAAAGAGAGGTGGCACGGACCCGCCGGCCGCCTAATTTTCCCGTTTGGGACGCGCTGCCCGAGCGTCTGGATAGTTGTGCGCCCACCGGTCGTAGACATAGCTGACGGAGACCTTACTGCTGTCTGGATCGGCGCCGAATTTCTCGAGGGACCGGCCAAACTCCAGCGCTGCGGCGCCGATCAGATCCGGCTTGTAGACTTCGATATGCCCCGGCACATTCACCTCGATGGTGATAGTAAGGATCCTGGGTGTCTCCATTGGCGTCATCACTCCTGCCCATAAAGCGACGTTGTGCCGCCGAGCCGTCAGCGGACTGGACGGGACGGCTCGGCGGCGCCAGGTGAGAAGCTCCCGGCCCGTTCCCCGGGCGAGCTTACTGTCAGCCGACTGCGGCGCCCGGCGGCGTTGGCGCCTGGCGGCCACGTAGCGGTCGTACTGCGACATTGCCGCGGCAGAAACGGCTCTCTGCCGTAGCGATCTTTGCTGCTATCTCCTGTCGCGTCAGAGCGGCATGCCGGCATCATCGCTGTGCCACTGCCTGGCTGAGACTGCGGCCCGGGCATGTACGTGGATGCTCGATGCCGCGTCCGGGCCGGGGCATACCAAGGCGGTGTGATCGTCATCGAATTGCGCTAGGTAAAGGCGGTTCCCGCCCGCTCCCGCTGAACCCGGCGATCTCGCCCGTGCGCTCCGGCCGGCACACTCCTCGACGTAGGCGGGTAGCTAGAAACTAGCAATGTATTTCTAGAATTTGTGCTAGTCTTTAAGCATAGAAGGCCGGGTTTCCGGGCCGGCATACCCGCAGCTGTGCGGGGCCGAGGATTTCGCTGCCTGCTCGGCATTCCCGGGCAGCGGCTCGCGACGATCGCGCACGGCGACGGGACACGCGCCACGCATGTCACCGCGCCATCGCTCGTGCACATCCGCTGTACCACGATCAGCACCGCCGCCGATGCAACGACAACCGAGTCCGGAGGCATCTTCCAATGACGACAATGACGCACCCCGAGCTTGAGGGGCTGGAGCGTTACAAGTTCGGCTGGGCCGACTCGGACGTGGCGGGCGAGTCCGCGCGCCGGGGCCTGTCCGAGGACGTCGTCCGGGACATCTCGGCGCTGAAGGACGAGCCGCAGTGGATGCTCGACCTGCGGCTGAAGGGCCTCAAGCTGTTCGGCCTCAAGCCGATGCCGGCCTGGGGCGCCGACCTGTCCGGTATCGATTTCGAAAACATTAAGTACTTCGTCCGCTCCACCGAGAAGCAGGCCGCCAGCTGGGACGAACTTCCGGCCGACATCAGGACCACCTACGACAGGCTCGGCATCCCCGAGGCGGAGAAGCAGCGGCTCGTCGCCGGCGTCGCCGCGCAGTACGAAAGCGAGGTCGTCTACCACAAGATCCGCGAGGATCTGGAGGACAAGGGCGTCATCTTCGAGGACACCGACACGGCGCTCAAGGAGCACCCGGAACTTTTCCGGGAGTACTTCGCCACGATCATCCCGGTGGGCGACAACAAGTTCGCCGCGCTGAACACCGCGGTCTGGTCTGGTGGCAGCTTCATCTACGTGCCAAAGGGTGTACACGTGGAGATCCCGCTGCAGGCCTACTTCCGGATCAACACCGAGAACATGGGCCAGTTCGAGCGGACTCTGATCATCGTGGACGAGGGCGCGAGCGTGCACTACGTCGAGGGCTGCACCGCGCCGGTCTATTCCTCGGACTCGCTGCACTCGGCCGTCGTCGAGATCATCGTGAAGAAAGATGCCCGCTGCCGGTACACCACGATCCAGAACTGGTCGAACAACGTCTACAACCTGGTCACCAAGCGGGCCGTCGCCCAGGCTGGCGCCAGCATGGAGTGGGTCGACGGGAACATCGGGTCAAAGGTCACCATGAAGTACCCGGCCGTCTACCTAATGGGGGAACACGCCAGGGGCGAGACCCTGTCCGTGGCGTTCGCCGGCACCGGCCAGCACCAGGACGCCGGCGCCAAGATGGTGCACTGCGCGCCGAACACCTCCTCCCAGATCATCTCCAAGTCCGTGGCCAGAGCCGGCGGCCGCACCTCCTACCGCGGCCTGGTGCAGGTCCAGGAAGGCGCCGCGCACTCCAAGTCCACCGTCAAGTGCGACGCGCTGCTGATCGACACGGTCAGCCGGTCCGACACCTATCCCTACGTCGACGTCCGCGAGGACGACGTGGAGATGGGGCACGAGGCCAGCGTCTCCAAGATCTCCGAGGACCAGCTGTTCTACCTCATGAGCCGCGGCATGACCGAGGACGAGGCCGCAGCCACCATCGTGCGCGGCTTCGTGGAGCCGATCGCGCGTGAACTGCCGATGGAGTACGCGCTCGAGCTGAACCGGCTGATCGAGCTGCAGATGGAGGGCGCAGTCGGCTAATCACGTCCTCCAGGTGGCGTTCGAGTCCGGCGCTCCCGAGCATCAGCTCGGTCGCCTGAGCAGGCGGAAGGCCGGACCCGCAGTTCGGTCCTGGCCGAACGGCATCTCGCAGGTGCGAGCCTCATGCCGCCGGCTGGTGTCCGCTTCGTTCTACGAGTCGATTCTGGGGACCTCAGCCAGTTCGGCCAGGCGCTTCCTAGCCTGGATGACCCGATCATGCGACTACGCGCAGCCCGGGGCGGCGCTCAACGCGGCGTGGTCGTGCGTTGGTATGAAAGGCTCGGAGGCGTGACGTGCGCCTGAGGCGACGTCATTCCCGGCACCCACCAGGTGGGCGGTCACGGCCGCCGGAAGATCCTGAAGCGGTGTCGGATCGGGGCGCTGCCGTTCGTGGAGAACGTGGAGGGTGCCCGCAGGGGGCCACCCCGGCAGAGGAGGAGACATGACCCAGTACCTCATCGCCTTCAACGACGAGTGGGTGCCCGACCACACGGTCGAGGAGCTGCGCGACAAGTCCAAAGCTACCCGGGCGCTGGTCGCAGAGATGAAGGCTGCCGGGGTCTTCATCTTCACCGGCGGCCTGGACGATGCTGCCCCGGTGTTCAGTGTCGATGCGTCGAGCGGCACGCCGCTGTTCACCGACGGTCCGTTCATCGAGTCCAAGGAGCACCTCGGCGGCTTCGCCGTCGTGGATGTGGCCGACGAGGAGGCGGCGCGGCTGTGGGCCGGAAAGATCGCGGCGGCCTGCGGCTGGCCGCAGGAGGTGCGACGCTTCCTGGTCCCCATGCAACTTCCGGAGACTTCTTAACGGAGTCGGCGGGGCGTTCTGGCCGCGAGGCGGCGGCAAGGCCTCGCCCGCTCATCGGCAGCCACGACGCCGCCGGCCGGTCGCCTGCTGCCCGGCCCGCCAGGCAGCAGGCCCTGGACTTCCTGGGCGACCTGGAACAGTCCCCGGCGACGAGATTCGCGCCAGGAGGGTTGAGCGGGCGATCAGGACGGGCTGTCGTGCGGCCGGCGCGCTTTCCGGCTGGTGACGATCCTGCGTTTGCGCAAAGACTCGAGCCATTCCTGCCCGCTGAGCAGTCGCGTGGTCTTGCCCGACCTGACCTCGCCCGCTGCGGCAACTGCCATCGCGACGCTGGCAGCGGTCATATCATCAGGCGCCTCATACACGACGACCACGTCATACTCGCCAAACGGAAAGCCCGCCACCACGATCGTGGCTCCCAGTTCCTCCAGGGCCGGCCGGATCACTTCCACCGGGTCTTGCGGCTCCTTAAGCTGACCCGCCATTGACTTGGCGGTATAGGAGGCCTGGTACATGAAGAGCGGCATCGAGATTCCCCTTGGGCGGGAACAGGCCAGCAGATCAACCAGCCAGTCGCGGTAACTCGCGGCGGCTTCTGCCGACGAGTGCACGGCAACGGACTCGAAGACCACTGCGGTCCAAAGATCGTAGACCCGGCCAGTCGGGCACACCAGCCTCCCTCGCCGACCAGACTTTCTCAAACATGCCAGAGCCTTCAAATCCGGCTAGCTGTCTAGACTCCGGCCAGGCGTGGCTGGACTCCACGCGGATATTTGGCCGAAAGCTTCGGATGGGCCTTCCCGGTGTGATCGGTCAAGGCAGGATCTCGACGTACCCGTCGGTTCCGTGCACGCGGATCCGCTGCCCGTCCCGGATCAGCCGGGTGGCCTGCTCCACGCCCACGACGGCCGGCAAGCCGTATTCCCGGGCGATCACCGCGCCGTGGGTCATCAGGCCGCCCACCTCCGTCACCAGGCCCGTGATCGCGACGAACAGGGGTGACCAGCTGGGATCCGTGTAGGCCGTGACCAGGATGTCGCCCGCCTCGAGATCGGCCTCCGCCATGTCGAGGATGACGCGGGCCCTGCCCTCGACGGTTCCGGCGGAAACCGGCAAGCCGATCAGGGCACCGGCCGGCACGTCGTCGCGCCGGTACGACCCGGCGATGGCCTCGCCGTCGGAGGTGAGCACCCGCGGCGGCGTGAGCGCCTGGTACGACCGGAACGCGTCCTTGCGCTGCTGGATGAGCTGGTCGTCCGACCGGTTGGTGCGCACGACGTCGTGGAGCTCCTGGAACGTAAGGTAGAAGATGTCCTCCTTCTCGGCGAGCAGGCCGGCCTGCGCGAGGCGCTCGGCCTCCTCCAGCAGGGCCTGCTTGTAGACGAAGTAGCGGCTGACGATGCCGTACTTCGGGTACTCCCGGTAGCCGATGAAGGTCCGAACCCGGTCGATCATCCGCTTGGTCTCGCTGGCCTTGTGCTCCCCGTCCGGCAGGGCCCGCAGGTGTTCGAGCACCTCCTGCGCCTTCTTCTGCGCCTCTTGCCGTCCTTGCTGGAAGCGCCGCTTGGCGGCGCCCGGCTCGAAGTTCCTGACGTTGTCGAGGATTACGGGCACAAGCGTGGTGGGGCGTTCGCGCCAACGCGGCCTCGTGATGTCGATCTCGCCGACACAACGCATGCCGTACCGGTCGAGGAAGGCCTCGATAGCGTCGCGCGCTTCGGTTCCGCCCGCGAACTTCGGCAGCTCGTCCAGGAAACCGTCGTCCCCGACGCCCTGCAGGAACGCCACCACCTCAGGATGCGGGCGGATCACGTCCGCGACATCGAGCAGCGCCAGTCCCATCTCCGACGTGACGTTGCCGGGGGCGGACAGTGTGAGCGTGTCGGCTGCGTTCTTCTCGCCCAGCCATTCCTGCAGCTGATCGTTCAGCCACCAGGTGGCCTCCATCCCCGCCATGATCGCCTGCATGCTCAATGGATCACTGAGGATTCGCTTGTGCTCCTGGAATGCCTGCAGCAGGAAGTCGAACAGCGCTGGCCCGGTCTTCGTCCGGATGCCGCGCTGCAGGGCGGCGATCGACGCCTGGCTGCGGTCGATCAGCGCGGTGGCGATGGCCGGATCGGTCTCGATCGGGGCGGACGCGCCGCGGACTGGCGGCTCACCGGAACCCCCATCGAGGAGCTTCGGGATGAAGTCGCCGCGGTCGAGGACGGTCTCCAGCGCGTCCCTGATCAGCGGATCGCCCCTCCCCATGACGTCCAGGAGGCCGGCGCGGCTCGCGGGCGACGCCAGGCGCCTGGTGACGTCGACGAACAGCCTCCCGCCGGCCGCGTGCATCGGCGCCATGGCCGTCAGCTGCCACACGGAGAGCCCCAGTGGTTTCATGGGGTCGGTCATCATCTGCTGATGACCAACGGAAACGTAGACGTGGTTCTCCTCGTCGCCGGCCGCGGGAATGGGGAACAGCGTCGTGATTGGCCGGCTCTGCACGATCTGGAAGTCATCGCCGGCCAGGCACCATTCGATGTCCTGCGGGCGGCCGAAATATGCTTCGATCCGCCGCCCGAGCTGCACGAGCCGCACGACCTGCGCATCTGTCAGCGCCGGCTGCTCCTGCCGCTGCGGGTCGATCGCTACTTCCTGCGTCCCGCCAGCCGGCAGGGCGTAAACGGCACGCTGTTTGGCGGCGACCGCCTCGGTGACGATCTCGCTGTCCCGCACCTTGTAGACGTCCGGGTTCACCAGGCCGGAAACCAGGGCCTCGCCGAGGCCGAAGCTGGCGTCCACGGTGGCGACCTTCCGGCTGCCCGTGACGGGGTCGGCCGTGAACAGGATGCCGGCCGCATCCGGGAAAACCATCTGCTGCACGACCACGGCCATGTAGACCGTACGGTGGTCGATGCCGTTCCGCTGGCGGTAGGTCACGGCCCGCTCGGTGAACAGCGATGCCCAGCACCGGCTGACGTGCAGGAGGATCGCCGCCGGCCCCACGACGTTCAGGTACGTGTCCTGCTGGCCGGCGAAGGATGCCGTCGGCAGGTCCTCTGCCGTCGCGCTGGATCGCACAGCGTAGGCGGTGTGCTCGCCGAGCGGCGCGAGCGCGCGGGTGATCGCAGCCTCGAGATCGTCAGGGATGGCGATCCCTTCGATGGTTTGGCGGATCTCCGCGCTGAGCGTGCGGATTACCTCCCGGTCATCCGGACTCAGGCGCGACAGCTGATCAAGCCGATCGACCATCGACGGCGCTTCCGCCATGATCCGCCGGAAGGCGCCCGTCGTCACGCAAAACCCAGCCGGCACGCGGATGCCTTCGATCCGCGACAATTCCCCCAGGTGCGCGCCCTTGCCGCCAACGACCGCGACCTGCGTCTCGTCTACCTTTTGAAGATCCAACACGTACTGCTCGATCATCGCGATACCTCCGAGGCAGCCGTGCTCCGTCGCCCTGCACCGGCCGATCGAATCACCGGCGCCTCACGCTCGTCGACCCCTTGCTGGGCACGTTCGCGTCTCTGGTTGCCTTCCCTCCGACGAGTCGGTCGGCCGCAAACGATCGGCGAGGCGATGGGCCGGCCCGGCGTGCGATCGGCCGCCCCGCATGGCCGCGGCGGCGTCGGACACGACATCCACGCCGCCACCGTAGCGCCGAATCCGACAGTCATGACAAGACGACAGACGGGCACTCACGGGTACTCGGCCGAGCATCACGCAGTGCTACCGCGCTTTGGGCAGGCAAGGTCCAAGGCGGTCGGCTGACCTGGGCCCGTATTGGGTGGCTCAAGCCGACCTGATGGGCCCGGCTGAGGCGTCCGTTATTCATCTAGCGCCAACGCCCGAACATGCGCGGGCCGGAGGCATTCGGCTCGATCACTAAACCCGCAGCCCGGAAGAGCACCGTTTATTTTCCAATTTGTTCGTCTACACCAGTTTTTGGCTATAGCGCATTGCTGTACCGTATTTGTCACCGATGTGTCACATGGTGATTAGTGCTCGGTGCGGTCGGCCGGATGGGGTTGGCGTGGTGGATGTAGCTGTCGCCTCGGAGCTCGTGGCGGGGTTGCTCGCCGCCGGCGGGGCCAAGGAGCTCGGGCAGGCTGCCGGCGGCGGCCTGGTAGCGGGGATCATCGGCCGGGTGCGGAAGGTGTTCGGGTCCGACGCCCGGGCGGTGGACGCGCTGGAGCAGGCCCGGCAGGCGGGAACGGACGTGGCTGTACAGGAGCTGGCTTCGGCGCTGGTCTGGTATGCGCGGCGGGACCAGGCGTTCGCGGAGGAACTGGCCGCCTGGGCGGAGCAGGCTGGTACGGGCCGTGTGACGCAGAACGTCGCCGCGGATCATTCGGTGGCTGCGGCGGGGGATGTGACCATTGCGGCGTCCGGCAGCGGCGTCGCTGCCGGGGTGATCCACGGGAATGTGGCGCCGCCGGACCCTACCGGGCCGGGTCCGGCCTGGCAGTAGCTGGACCCGCGAGCTGGGAGCTGGCTGCTGGGTCGGTGGCTGCCGATCGGGGCGGCACGGCTATTGGCAGGCTCGAGTACCAGCGGCGGCCGGAGCCGGACAGCATGCCGGTGCGGCTGGCGCCGCGGCCGATGTTCCTGGCGGGCCGTGAGGAGCTGCTCGCGGAGCTAGACGCCCGCCTGGCCGGAGAGCCGGGGCCGCGGCTGGCTGTGCTGTGCGGTCTTGGCGGTGCAGGCAAGACCAGCGTGGCGGCCGAGTACGCGCACCGGCACCTGGCCGAGGTGGCAGTGTGCTGGCAGTTCCCGGCCGAGGACCTGGCGGTGCTGGCGGCTGAGTTCGGTGTGCTGGCCGCCCAGCTGGGTGTCCGGGATGTGGCGGATCTGCGGGATCCGGTTGCGTCGGTGCATGGGGTGCTGGCCCGCCAGCAGGCCGGGTGGCTGGTGGTGTTCGACAACGCGTCTGACTGGGCGGCGGTGGAGTCGTTCCTGCCGACCGCCGGGCCCGGGCGGGTGCTGATCACCACCCAGAACCAGCACTGGCCGCCGGGCCAGGCCATGGACGTCCCGGTGCTTGACCTAGAGGTCGCTGCCGGTTACCTGGTGAACCGGACCGGTGACGCAGACCGCGCGGCGGCCTGCGAGCTTGCTGCTGAGCTGGGCGGGCTACCGCTGGCCCTGGAGCAGGCTGCCGCTTACCTGCAGGCCACCGGGACCAGCCTGGCCGGGTACCTGCTGTTGTTCCGGTCCCGGCAGGCTGACCTGCTAGCCCGCCGCCAGGCATCTGGGCACTCGGCGGATGTGGCCGCAACCCTGGGACTGGCGTGGTCTCGGCTAGCTGGCGAGGCCCCGGCTGCGGCCGGGCTGATGCGGCTGCTGGCGTTCCTGGCTCCCGAACCGGTCCCCCTCACCTTGCTGCTGACCAGCGAGCAGGTTTGCCGTCCGCCCGGCCCCGCGGTGGCCTCCGTCATCCGGCCGTTGCTGGGGGATCCGGTCGCGGCGGCGGATGCGATCATCGCGCTGCGCCGCTATTCGCTGATCACGCCGGCCGGGGATGGCCTGGTGCTGGTGCATCGCCTGGTGCAGGCCATGACACGCGCCCAGCTCACCGCAGACGAGATCGGCCAGTGGGAACACGCCGCCACCAACCTGATCGAAACTGCGATCCCCGCCGACCCGCAGCTGCCCGCGGCATGGCCGGCCTACACGGCGCTGCTGCCGCACGCCCGGGCCGTTCTGAACCTGACCAGCGGTGGCATGCTGCGGATCGCACTGTACCTGGGCTACAGCGGCAGTTACCCGGCCGCCAGGGACCAGTTCCGGCAGATCACCGACGCGTACACCGAGGATGATGCTTACGGGCCGGAGCACTCCGACACACTAGGCGCCCGTCATGAGCTCGCCTTGTGGACCGGGAAGGCAGGGGATAAGGCCGGGGCCCGGGACCAGCTCGCCGCCCTGCTGCCCATCCGCGCGCGGATCCAGGGCCCCGACCACCCGCACACCCTGGCCACCCGCCGTGGCCTCGCCGACTGGACGGGGGAAGCGGGGGATGCGGCCGGGGCGCGGGATCAGTTCGCGGCCCTGCTGCCTACTTAGGAGCGGGTACTTGGCCCCGACCACCCGGAGACTCTGGACGCACGCCATAACCTCGCCCGCTGGACCGGGGAGGCAGGGGATCCGGCCGGGGCCCGCGACCAGCTCGCCGCCCTGCAGCCCGCGCGCGAGCGTGTCGAGGGCCCCGACCACCCGTACACGCTTACCGCCCGTCATGGACTGGCCTACTGGACCGGGGAGGCAGGGGATGCGCCCGGGGCCCGCGACCAGTTCGCGGCGCTGCTGCCCGCGCGCGAGCGTGTCCAGGGCCCCGACCACCCGCACACTCTGGTCACTCGCAATGAACTGGCCTGCTGGACCGGGCTGGCGGGGGATCCGCCGGGTGCCCGCGACCAGCTCGCCGCCTTGCTGCCTACTCAAGAGCGGGTACTTGGCCTTGACCACCCGGAGACGCTGGACGTCCGCCATAGCCTCGCCCGCTGGACCGGGGAGGCAGGGGATCCGGCCGGGGCCCGCGACCAGTACGCCCTGCTGGTACCCATCATGGAGCGGGTCCTGGGTCCCGACCACCCCGAGACGCTTGACGCCCGCCATGAACTCGCCTACTGGTCACCGAACACCGAAGACGCTGCTCCACATCCGGCGAGGGCTAACCGATCGCCTGCGGGAACTGGAACAGGTGATCGGGGTCGTAGGCCGCCTTGACCTCGGTCAGCCTCTCGTAGTTCGCGCCGTAATAAGCTTGCCGCCAATTGGTCAGGCTCGGGTCGATGTAGTTCTGGTAAGCCTGGCCGCTAGCGTAGGGCCGCATGGAGGCATAGAACTCGCTCTGCCAGGCGGCTCGCTGGTCAATGTCAGCGGTGGCCGCCCCGGTGTCCCATGTGACGGTGTACTGCGCCAGGAACAGCGCGTTGCGGTGCACGAAAGCGGTATCGCCTGGGCCGACCCGGTTGATGGCGCCGCCGCAGGCGTCGAAGGCCACTCCTCCTTGGCCTCCAGCCGCGCTGGCCACCGACTGCAGGCTCTCCACGCCAGACAGCAGGGTGCCGACGGCTGAGCTGGTGAGCGGAGTGGTGAAGAAGTCGGACTTGGCCAGCTCAGGCTGCCGACTCAGCTGACCGCCCGTGGCCTGCCAGGGTAGGTGACACTGCGCCACGCTGTACTGGCCGCAGCCCGCCTCCATCAGCATCGCGTTCAGGAACGACTCCGACGACATATACGGGCTGCTGGAGTCCGAACCGACGGCCGCGTACAACTTGCCGAGCTCCGCTTCGAGATCGGACACCGACCCGAGGTAGGTGCCGCCGATCTGGATGGTCGGCGTACTGCCGCCCGGAGTGGCAAGCAGGTGGAGGTTGGACCATAGCTCGTCTGGTGCCTGCGGCGCCCAAGACTGCCACCCTGCGACGACCTGGTCGGCCTCTGACCACGGCCAGCCCAGGAAGAACAGCACGATGTCGGACGCCGGGTGGGTGCGGAACGTGAACGACGTCACGACGCCGAAGTTGCCTCCGCCTCCACCCAGGGAGGCCCAATACAGATCGCCGTTCTGGCTGGCGTTGCAGTCGCGGACCTGGCCATCCGCCGTAACGATCTGGAGTGATTCAAGGTTGTCGCAGGTTAAACCGTAGGCGCGGGAGACCACGCCGACGCCGCCGCCGAGGGTCAGGCCGGCGATTCCGACGTTGGGGCATGAGCCCCCAGGCACGCAGACGCCCTGGGCGCTCAGAGTTCCGTAGAGGTCGATGAGGTACGTGCCAGAGCCGACCTGGGCCAGCCCGGTGGAGCTGTCGAGGCTAACCGAGGACATGCCGGTCACATCGACGATCAGCCCCGTCGTGCTGGACCAGCCCGCGTAGCTGTGGCCGCCAGAGCGTGCGGTCATCGGCACGATGTAGCGTCGGGCGAAGGCCAGGCAGGTGGCGACGTCGGCCGCACTGTGGCAGAACGCGATGCCCGCAGGCATGATGCCGTCGAACCGCGGGTCGAACAGCAGCCGCGCCATGCTGTAATCCTGCTCGCCCGGACGGACCAGCTGACCGTCCAGGTCCTGGCCGAGCGCGGACCAGTCCGAACTGGTCGGCGTGGTTCTCTTGAGCGTCGGGCGCGCCACCGTACGCGGCGGCCGCTGCGCAGTGTTCTTGTTCTGGCTGGAACATGCGGCGAGGCCCGCTCCTCCAGCTGCCGCTGCCGCCAAGCCGAGGAAAGCGCGCCTGCCCACCACCGGGCTGCTCTTCGCGTCCCTCACTCTTGCTGGCGGACATATCTCCGTGATCCCGGTCATATCACGTAGACGGCGCACAGCCAGGTTGGGTTGGACCGAGCCAGTACGGCCGGCATCAGCGGTGGGGCCGCCTGGTGAAAATTGCAGGAATCGCAGGCCACTTCTAGCTCCGGGAACGTCTCATCGCCGCCGTCACCGCTGCTGCGCTTGGCCTGCCTGAGCCGTTCATGCAGCGCAGTCTCGGGCGTGCTTGATTAGCATTCAGGTATGGGCAGCCCTTTCGCCATTGCGACGACATCCATCGCCTCGCCGTCTGGGTCTGGCCGATACGAGGGGCTGATAGACGAATCGTGGACGCTGATGCCCCATCCCCAAGGCGGAATCGTTACGGCCGCTGCGGTGCGGGCGATGGGAGCGGAGTTGAGCGACGATTGCCAAAGCCTCAGATCCCTCCACACGACCTTCGCGGCGCCCGTATCCCACGGCGCCGTGGACATCACCGTCGAGATCCTGCGGCGGGGCCGGTCCATGTCCCAACTTCGAGCCGAGGTCCGTAACCCGGCGGCCGCCCGCGGGCACATGACCGACGCCGTGTTCGGCTCACCTCGCCGGGGTTTCGAGTTTACGGACCTGGCCCCGCCGATCGGATTCGTTCCGCTGGACAAGGCACGGTCATTCCGAGATCCGCCGCCTCCGGGAATCGAGCCATTCATCCCAGTACCGTTTTGGCGGCAGCGCCTTGAAGGAAGAGCAGCCCTTGGTCATTCCCCCTGGGAGGATTACCGGCCGGGCCGGGCTGAGCACGGCACGTGGTACCGGATGGACGAGCCTCCCATGCTCGCGGACGGCACTCTCGACCCTCTGGCCCTGATCGTGATGGCCGACACCATGCCGGGGGCCGTCGCCGAGAAGCTAGGAGCGCAGCACCGTCACGGCTGGTTCGGCCCGAGCGTTGATCTCACCTTCCACCTGCTCGGCTCGTGCCGCTCGGAGTGGGTCTTCGCCCACAATCT
Source organism: uncultured Actinomycetota bacterium (assembly GCA_963815375.1). GTDB lineage: Bacteria > Actinomycetota > Actinomycetes > Streptosporangiales > Streptosporangiaceae > JASHPR01. The sequence goes on from CAWFGX010000001.1 coordinate 3,058,539, forward strand.
GGCCCGCCATGCGGGAGAGGGGTACGCCTCTGTGGACATGGCGCTGTGGGACTTCGGTCCTGACGGCAACGACGAAGGGCGCCTGGTGGCCTACGCCACCCAAGTGTGCTTCTTTACCTTCACCTGACCGACGGCGGTGGCCGCCTCAACTAGCGATCAGCCAACTCGTGACGCGCATGCTTGGGCAGACCGCAAGCAAACCGAATCTGGTTGAACGCAGACCGGGGCGGCCGCCCGGCTCGCTGCCGGATGCCCACCCCGGTTGGGTGCTGTCTGCGTGCTACACGTGCGTCATGGTTACGGCAGGCTCCAGGACTGGTTCGAGTTGCCGGAGCAGGCCCAGATCTGAGATTGGGTGCCGGAGCCGCCCCAGCCGGTGTCGTCTAGGCACTTGCCGGAGTTGGGGTTGACGTAGGCACCGTTGGACTGGTGGACCCAGACCTGTGCGCCGGTGCCGTTGCAGTCGTAGAGGTCGACTGTGGTGCCGTTGGCAGTACCGGCGTCTGCCACATCAAGGCACTTACCTAGCACCATGAGCTGGTTGCTGGAGGTCAGCGTCCACTGCTGCGCGTTGGTGCCATTGCAGGTGTAGACCTGGACCGGGTTGAAGTCGGTGGTAATGGCGCCGCGGTCGTCCAGGCACAGGCCGTTGTAGGCCAGCGTGACCGGACCGGAGCCGGACGCGGGCGGCGGATTTCCGCCTCCAGCGCCCGTGAACGCACCGGTGAACTGGCCGGTGCTCTGGGAGACGCCGCTGCAGGTGGGCGAGGCCGCGCCGCCGTTGCCGCCGGGGCAGGCCTGGTCGCGATCGACCGACCAGAAGGCGAGCCGGCCGATGCCGTTGCTGCTGGCCCAGCTGGCCACCGACGATGCGTCCGCGAGTGTGAAGGTGGAGCCGTCGTCGTTGACGCCGATCATTGGGGTGATCCCGACGTTGGCGTACGAGTACGAGCCGTTTACCGCCTTCATCTGGTTCAAAGTGTTCTCGGCAGCGCTGATGGCGGCATTGCCCATCTCGATGTCGCCCTCGTAGTAGTCCATCGTCATGATGTTGACGAGCGGGATGGTCACGCCCATGTTCTGGGCGTCTTGCAGCAGGGCCGTGCCGTAGTTGTCCAGCCCGGTGGGCAGGACCGGGACGGTGACCGACCAGACCAGACTGGGGTTGGAGGCCTTGAGGTCCTTCATGGCCTGGAAGGTCTGGTCGATGCCGGTGGTGTCGGCTATGGCGGCGCCCTCGATGTCGAAGTCGAGTTCGTCGGTGCCGTAATCGTTGATGATGGCCTGGTAGGCGGCGTCGATTGTGCTCTGGTTGGTGCAGGTGAACGAGATCGGCTCGCCTGCCGAGCCGCCGGAGGACACGATCACCGAGGCGCCGGCCGCCTTCGCCGAAGAGATCTCCGCCGCGATGGCCGGGTCGTTGCCGACCGGCAAGGTGTCACCCCAGATGTCGCTGCAACCTTCGCCGATAGTGAAGGCCGCGGTGAAGGAGCGCAGTCCGTCCGAGGAGATGACGGTGTTCAGCACACCCTCCTGCGAGTTGGACATGTCGACGTACGGCGCGACCTGCCCCACCGAGGCGCTGGCGGGCGCTGCGGAGACGATCGTGGTCAGCATTAAGCCGGAGGTCGCTAACAGTATCGAGGATCCGGCAGCGACCAGGCGCGGTCCGCCGCGCACATTGAGGAGTCTCATCATCCAACCTTTCGCTCGAGATTCCAGGAGATCGGCGGTCCAGGACGAACGTCCATCGGCGGCGGTGGTGCCACCGTGTGAAACAAATAAGAAACTTTCTTATTTAATAGGATTGGAGCAGATGCCCTGGAGCGAGTCAAGATTCGCGCACGATGTTGACGTTTTGTTAACCTGCCGCTGCTACGGCAGCTGTAGTTTCGTGATCCTGGGGTTGTTGGCGCAGGTCAGGCGGGTGGCCGCCGAGGGGGGGCTGCCAGCCCAGCTTTCCAGGTGCCAGTCGTTCCATGCGCGCACGGCGGCGAGGGCGAGGCCGGTGTCCTTGGTGGTCAGATGCAGCCGCTGGCCGGCGAACCCGGGCAGGAACGAGGGGAAGTAGCGGTCGTCCTTCTCCACGATCCGCGGCACCCGGCCGGCCAGGGCCGCGGGCATCCGGCCCTCGAAAGTATCTGGCGGCTCATCAATGTGGTCATCAACAGAGATGACGGTGTAGCGGCGGCGCCGGCGTTCGGGCTCGGGCAGGAACGTGGCCTGCCCGGCGGTCTTGCCGCCGGTGGTGAAGTTCGGGTCGCGGTCAGGTCATCGAGGCTGATGCTCATCAGGCCAGCACCTCCGGCTGCTGGCGCAGCAGCGCGCGGACCGCGCCGCCCCAGTAGTACTCGGTGCCGCGTTCGAGCAGCGACGCCTTCATCGGCTGGCGCAGCGCCGCTGGCATGGTCGTGTAGGCCCGGCCGCTGGTCATCACGTCATACGTCCGCCGGCACTGCCGGCCTGAGCTCTTGACACGCGATTCTCGTATGTTACGATTTTCGTATGATGCGAGTTACGGGCAAGCGGAATGCTCCCCGCGCCTGGAGCAGCGCTTCCACCATGATCCTGCTGGCCTTCGTCGTCATCGGGACCCTCCAGGCCGGCGCGCACCACACGTCCCCCGCGGCGGTGTGCTTCGGACTGGCTGTCGTCTACCCGCCGCTGCGTATCCTGCGGGGCCGGCTGGCCAGCCGCCGGGACCGCCGGTGAGCGCCCTGGAAGGGCGGCGCGCGCAGCTGGCTGCGCTGATCCGCCAGTACCAGCGTGACATCGACGCGTTCGACCAGGCGGTCGCCGAACGGGTGGGCCTGAGCCGGACCGACCTGCGCTGCCTGGACCTGGTGCTGGAAATGGTCATCGCCGGGACACCCGCCACGCCCCGGCGGCTGGCCGAAGCGGCCAGCCTCACCCCGTCCACCATCACTAGCGTGCTGGACCGGCTGGAACGGGCCGGGTACCTGCAGCGGACCCGCGAACAGGCCAACCGGCGCCAGGTACTGCTCCAGCTCACCGCCAGGTTCGCTGAGGTGGCCGAGGAGATCTTCGGTCCCGTCGGGGCCGAGGGCGCTGCTCAGCTCGCCCAGCTCACCGACGCCGAGGTTGACACCATGATCGCGTTCTTCTCCCGCGCCCACGACCAGGGGGCCAAGCGCGCCCAGCTGATCCGTGAGCAGACCGCGATGCTCGGTGCCGCTGCCAGGGAGATGCCATGAACCACGCGCACCAGCCCGGGCCGGCGATCTGGTTCGCTGAGGTGACCAAACGCTACGGCCCGGTCCTGGCCCTGGACCAGGTGAGTTTCGCCATCCAGCCCGGTGAGATGGTGGCCCTGCTGGGCCCCAACGGAGCCGGGAAATCCACCACCGTCGACGTGCTGCTCGGCCTGCGCCACCCCGACACCGGAACAGCGCGGGTGCTGGGGCAGGCACCGCAGCGGGCCACTGGCAGCGGCCGGGTCGGCGCGATGCTGCAGAGCGGCAGCCTGCCCGACCGGGCACTGGTCAGCGAGGTTACCGAGCTGGCCCGCACCCTCTACAAGTCCCGGCACAGCCAGGCCACACTGCTGGAGCTGGCCGGGCTGACTGAGCTGGCCGGCCGCCGCACGGACCGGCTCTCAGGCGGCCAGGCCCGCCGCGTCCAGCTCGCAGTAGCCCTGGCCGGCGACCCCGACGTGCTGTTCCTCGACGAACCCACCACCGGCCTGGACGTCGTGTCCCGGCGGCTGTTCTGGGACGGCGTCCGGAACGCTGCCAGCTCCGGCACTACCGTGCTGTTCGCCACCCACTACCTCGACGAGGCCGACACCAACGCCACCCGGGTCCTGGTCCTGGCCGGCGGCCGCCTGGTCGCCGACGGCGACCCGGCCACGATCAAAGCACAGCTGCCAGGACGGATCATCCGGGCCACCATGCACCCCGCACCGGTCAGCCACCTCCGGGCGCTACCCGGCGTGATCGCCGCCACCGTCAACGGCTCCGAGGCCGAGCTGCGCACCAGCGACCCCGACACCACTCTTGAGGCCATGTACCACTGCGGCGCCCGGGTCCGCAACCTGCGGATCGACGGCGCCAGCCTCGAAGAAGCCCTCATCCACCTCACCACCCCGCCCCCCACAACCCCCGCACGGAGCACACCGTGACCGCGTTCGCCCGCTTCGAGATCCGCCGCACCCTGCGCGACAGCAGATTCATGCTGTTCCTGGTCGCCATGCCCGCCCTGCTGTACCTGCTGCTAGCCGGCTTCAGCAGCTCCGGCCGCCAGGACGGCCTGCCAGCACCGGTCGCATTCATGGTCGCGATGATGTGCTACGCCACTATCGGCTCCGCCTGCTACGCCATCGGCCCCCAACTGGCCGCCGAACGCGCCCGGGGATGGATCCGCCAGCTCCGCATCATGCCGCTGGCCGGAACCTCGTGGCTGGCTGTCAAACTCCTCCAGGGAGCACTGCTCATCCTGCCCGGCATCACCGTCGTCGCAGCCACCGCAGCGATCACCCACTCCCCCCATCTCACCCCCGCCCGCTGGGCCGCGCTGACCGCGGTCCTGCTGGCAGGCTCGCTCCCGTTCACCGTCCTGGGCCTGGTCATCGGCCAGGCCCTCGACGGCCAGACCGCCAACACCGCCACCTTGTTCACCGTCCTGGGCCTCGCCTTCGCCGGCGGCCTCCTGATCCCCGACACCCAGCTACCGCAGGCCCTCCAGCACGCCGCTGCCGTCCTCCCCTCCCGCCAGCTCGCGAACCTCGCACGCGCCGCAGCATCCGGCCACAACCCCACCCCCGCCGCAATCGGCGTTCTCGCCGCCTGGACCCTCGCCGCCGCCGGTGCCGCTCTGGCCCTGCGCCGCCGCGACAGCACCGCATGAACCCACCACCACACAACACACCGGCATCAGCCACGTCTCAAATTGCCGCGCATACCGGCGGCGACCAACCAGGTCGCCGACCGCCACCAGTCGAACACAAACAGGATGCGGATTTCGCGCGTCCCACTTGAGCCGTGACACAGCTCCTTCAAGTTCTTGTACTTCGATCCAGTGATTGTGCCAACCAGTGGGCGCGCGGTCGTCTAAACCCAATGGCTGTTATTCGGGGTGCCATTTGCGCAGCTACTTGTCATCTGCGGTTGCGACGTACAGCGCCCAGCTCGTCGGCGATCAGCAGAGAATCTCACCGGATATCGAGTTCGGCGGTGAAAAGGCCATGGCCGAAGCCAAGCTCAAGCACCGGACCCGGACGGAAGCCAGCTGCCGTCAGCAGGGCGCCGTATTCCTCCCGGCTGCGTTCTCTGCCCGGCCCGAGCGCCAGCAGACGGATATCAAGGTCCTTGCCAGCAGAAGGCCCGTCGCCCGGCGCAAGCAAGTTCTCCACGATTAGCACGCGGCCATGTGGTGGCGAAGCGGCTCGGATAACCCGCAGAATGGCGACAGCCCGCTCGTCCTCCCACAAGTGGATGATGTGCGCCAGGATGTAGGCGTCAGCGGACGGAACAGCAGTGAAGAAGTCGCCAGCGACAATCTCGCATCGCTCCTGTACCCCGCTCTCCGCGAGGTACAGCTTCGCCGAGTCGGCGACACGCGCTACGTCCAGCAGTATGCCGCGCAGTCCGGGCTGCGCACGCAGAGCCGCTGCGAGGAACGTGCCTTTGCCGCCGCCGACGTCAGCGACCGTTCCTGTTGCGGGCAGGGCTGCGTTCGCTGCCACCTCGGCCGCCAGGTCCTGATTAGAGGCAGTCATGTACTGATCGAAAGCTGCTGCAGCCGACGGATTGACCGCTAGGTAGCCATAGGCGCTGCCGTACCGGCTCATGAATGGCGCCTTGCCCGTCTTCAGCGTCGCAGGAAGATCGCTGAGCGCCGCGTGGATTTCCTGATCTGCATAGAACGTTAGAGCTGCCACTGACTGGCCCTCGACCAGCGCCCGCCCTGCGGGGGTAAGCCCGTAGCTGTCGGGGGGCACGCTGGCAAGCAGCCCCGTCTGCGCGACCGCGCGCAGAAGCCGGCGGAGCACCTCCGGGTCCGCCCCGCAGCGGTCGGCGAGCACGGGAACTGTGAGCGGGCCGTCGCGGAGCTGTTCCGGACAGCCTGTCACGACCAGTGCACGCAACGCCGAGTACCGCCACGTCGCCCGCTGGAGATCGGCGATCACAGACTGCCCGCGTGCAAGGGGGCCCGCTGGTTCGGCGCTGCTGGCGCCTGAAGTCCTTGCTGTGGTCATGCTCCGGCCTCTCGTGGGCGCATCACCTGGCATGTCAGCCGTGACGTATTGATACAAATCTAGTTTGATACGATTTATGATACCAGAAGGTAATTCTGGATATTAGATATTGGCGCCGCCGAGGGGCAGGATGCCAGCGTTTTCGCTGTGTTAGATGGGTGACTAAATATCGGGGGTCGGCGGTGAAGATCACGTTCTGATGAAAACCGGCATCTCAGGGTGATAAAGGGGTCGGCACCTCGCTATTTCCCGAGTTGAAAGTTGTTTAACGGTGTGCGGGACAATAGGTATGTCATTAACTCCTGCAGTGCCTGGCCGGGTAAGCCTGGCTGGCGTTCGCCGACGCGACCGGAGCGCGCGGCGCTGCTGGAAGGCGCGGCTGAGGGTCTGCGTCGGCGGGTCGGCCTGCGCGCCTGGCCGCACCTACGGCGGGCGGACGCCGACCTGGTGACCCAGCTCCGCCAGCGGCTCGGCGCGGCCCGGTTCGATCGGGTGTTCGCCGCCGGCTCCGGGCTCAGCCAGCGGCAGGCGGTGGCAATCGTCCGGGACCAGCCCGCACGATCGCTGCCGTGACGGGAGCCTCACCGTCGGAAAACCCGTTGCCCGCTGCCTTGCGGCGTGTCAGCCTGGATGCCCGCATCTTTGCCGTCGCCGCCCGCGACTGGCGGACGCTCTCTGAGCAGGAAGGAGGGACGCAGATGAGGACCGTTACGAGTTTCTTGCTGCCCGCCCGCACTTCCTGCACCAGGAGTTTCCGCCATGTCCAGCTCTCAGTTCCGCCGCGGCAAGCGGCGGTTTGACGACGAGTCCACCTTCCTCAAACGCGACCGGCACCGCCGGCGTCTCCCGCCGGCCGACTTCGGCTCCGAGACGTTCGGGCTGCCCGAGGGTGATCGGTGGTCCACGTGGGATCAGTCCGCGCCCACCGAGCGCGGCCCGCAACCGCACCCGGATTGGCTTGTCACCGATCTCGCGGCCGTCGACACCGAGCTTGGCATCCTGAAGACCGGCAAGGAGGCCGACGTCTTCCTGCTGCGCCGCGGCGTGCCCGGCGCTGACCGATCCTGCCTGCTCGCGGCCAAGCGGTACCGGGCCGCGGAGCACCGGATGTTCCAGCGCGACAGCGAGTACCTCGAAGGCCGGCGCGTCCGGGAGTCGAGGGTGAACCGGGCGATCGCGGCGCGGTCCGCGGCGGGCCGGGCGATGATCTCCACCCAGTGGGCGAACGCCGAGTTCGCCGCCCTGAGTCAGCTCTGCGCGGCCCGCCTGCCAGTGCCGTACCCGGTGCAGATACTCGAGACCGAGCTGCTGCTGGAGTTCATTGGCGAGCCGGACGGCACGGCCGCGCCCCGGCTGGCCGAGATGAGGCCGGATGGAGCCGAGCTCGCCAGCCTGTGGGACCAGCTGGTGACTGCCCTCTGCGGCCTGGCCCGGCTCGGCTACGCGCACGGCGACCTGTCGGCCTACAACCTGCTGGTGCACAGCGGCCGGCTGGTCATGATTGACATGCCGCAGATAGTCGACGTGATCGCGAACCCGCGCGGCGCCGAGTTCCTGACCAGGGACTCGGCAAACGTCGCGCGCTGGTTCACCGCCCGCGGGCTGACCGGAGTGACGCCGGCGCTGGCCGACCTGGCCGGCCTGCTGCTAGCCGAAGCGCTCTTGTCATAGCTGGCACTGGGCCTCTCAACGCTGCGGCCCGGCTTACTTCCATCCTGGCCAGACCAGCAGCGCCTACCGAAACCACAATCAGGTCACCAGAGTTCGGGGCGCAGCTGTTGACGGCCTGGACCTGTCAGCGCTGGAACCGTTCCCCGAAGTCGCGCGTGTGTCGGACACCGGGTGGCGTCGCGGGGAAAAGGTGGTCGCGGTGTACCGCCGCGAAGCTCAGCTCCTCGATAGAACCCAACTGCAGGCTGCCACGGTCTACGACGGCATTACCGAAGCCCCGATTTACCTCGACTACTGATCCCCCATCGGCCCGATCGGCCGCGCTTGGGTTTGGCTGGGGACTGTTCAGGGCTGAAACCTTCTGGCGGTGCCAGTCGAGGTACTTGCGGGCTGGGGCCTGGGCGCCTTCGGGAAGGAGTATCAGCTCCCGCAACGGTGGTCTCCTGTAGTAATGACTGGCCAGCGCATCGGTCTGGATAGCCTCTGCGAGCGGCCTTGCAAGATGGATCCGCAGGCCGCCGCTGACGGCCAGCATGCCGGTGTCGAACGCCCCGTCGTGGGCGGGGCAGGCAGGCAGCCAGCCCGTTGCGGAGGTCGAGGCGTTCGGCCGGGCTGCTGTACTTCCACGGCTTGATACGGCCAGCCAGCAGCATCCGGGCAGCGCCGAACGCCGACGGCCTCAGCCCGCGAAAGACGCCCCTGCCGCCGCAGTTGGCCAGCACTTGCCGGGCTAACACATGCTGGCCGACCCGCGCCGCTGCCAGCAGGATCCGCTCGGTCTCCAGGTCCGGCCATATGTTTTGCCGTGACGCTGGCTGATCTGGTCACGCAGCCCCGCTTCGAGTGACTCACCGCCAGGATCGCAAGCAACCCACCGCGGCAATTGAGGACGTTCCCCACAGCGCGGCCGGGAATTATGCGACGGCGCATGCGTTATCGTGAGTGGTATCCAGGAACCGAGCTGGTCGTCCGACGGCGACGTTCCCCGTGCCGTGGTCACCAGCCCAGCCACCGGCGGCTCCGGGTCCGCGTGAGGCGCTTGTCGAGGCCCGCTGCATTGATCCTTGGAGATCCGCAAGTCGGCTCGGCGTTCGAAGCACCCAGGCCCTGTGCTCGGGACATTCCTCGCCCGGCCGCAGGACGTGCAGCAGGCTGCCGTGGCCACGTGCCCCGGCATTCCAGAGGAGAAGTCTGTGGCTCGACCAGGCCAGCGCCAGACGGGCGCTCGCCGTTCCGCCCCGCGGAACCAACGACGCGTCCACCACCGCGGCGACGTCGTCTCGGTGCTCGCCCGAACTGTCCGTGAGGTCGAGGCGGCTGCTCAGCGCGGCCGCGTGACGCCTGCCGTGCGTACGAAGTTCCAGGCCGTCGCCCTGCTGCTGCGGGACGAGCGCGCCCGCGTCCGGGCGGCGGCCGGAAGCGACAGTCATCGGGCCGAGCAGCTCAAGCGCCTGGACGGCATCGCGACCATCCTCGCGACGACCGCCATCCAGGACGATGGGCTGCTGGCGCTGCTCGCCGAGGGCTCCGGTGTCTCCGACGCGGCCCGGTCGCTCAAACGGGAAATGCTGCGGGATCTCGGCATCGCGCCAGCGCCCGAAGAGATCGCGTCGGCGGCCGCCGCTGCAGCGTCCGCCGGCCCGGAGCGGCGGGTCGTGCCGCAGTCGGTGATCTCCCGGCAACTGGCGAACCCCTTTCTCGCCCCCGACCTCGCCGCCGTTCCGCAGCTCACCTCCCGTCCGCGCCGCCTGGCCGGCTGGGAACTGCTCGGCCCGCTGCTGAGTTCCTTCGAGCGTGCCGGTGGGGGAACCCCGGCGTGCATGACGCTCCCGGCGCCGACGGCACGGTTCACCCCGGCGGGCCTGGAACTGATGCCGCACCAGGGGCAGCTGGTCGCCGCGGCTGTTGCCGGTCACCGGACGTTCCTGCTCGCTGACGAGCCGGGTCTGGGCAAGACGGCCCAGGCGCTGCTCGCCGCGGAAGCAGCGGGCGCCTACCCGCTGCTTGTCGTCGTGCCGAACGTCGTCAAGACCAACTGGGCTCGTGAGGCGGCCCGCTGGACTCCCCACCGCCCGGCCACCGTGGTGCAAGGCGACGGCGAGGCTGTCGACGGCTTCGCCGATATCGTCGTGCTCAACTACGAGGTTCTCGACCGTCACACGGGCTGGCTCAGCGACTTCGGCTTCCGCGGCATGGTCGTGGACGAGGCCCACTTCATCAAGAACAAGACCTCGCAGCGCTCGCAGCACGTCCTCGCGCTCTCCGACCGCATCCGGTCCCGTACAGACCAGCCCCTGCTGATGGCGCTGACCGGCACCCCGCTGATCAACGACATCGAGGACTTCCGGGCGATCTGGCAGTTCCTCGGCTGGATCGACGACAGCAAGCCTCTCGACGAGCTAATGGACGCGCTTGAAGACACCGGACTGACGCCCGCGGACCGGGGCTTCTACGCCGCGGCGCGCCAGTGCGTGATCGACCGCGGCATCGTGCGCCGCCGCAAGCTCGACGTGGCCGCCGACATCCCCGCCCGCCGTATCGCCGACCTCCCCGTTGAGCTGGACGAACGGGCGGGCCGGTCGATCCGGGCGGCAGAACGGGACCTCGCCCGCCGGATGGTGACGCGGTACGAGACCGCGCTCGCGAACCGATCCTCCGACGTCGGCGTCGAGGGCATCGACCACGACCTCGTCCGCTGGGTGGCCCGGTCGGAGCTGAAGGAGGCGACGACCGCGCAGTCTGGCGAGAACGTATTCACCATGATGCGACGCATCGGTCAGGCGAAAGCCGAACTGGCCGCGGACTACGCTACGCAGCTGGCCCGCAGCGCCGGCAAGGTCGTCTTCTTCGCCAAGCACGTCGACGTGATGGACGCCGCCGAAGAGATCTTCGCCCGGCAGGGGGTGCGCTTCTCGTCGATCCGTGGCGGTCAGACGCCCACAGCGCGGCAGGCGAACGCCGACGCCTTCCTGAACGACCCGGACGTCACGGTCGCGGTGTGCTCGCTGACCGCCGCTGGCGTGGGCCTGAATCTGCAGGTCGCCTCGAACATCGTGCTGGCCGAGCTGTCATGGACCGACGCGGAGCAGACCCAGGCCATCGACCGCAGCCACCGCATCGGGCAGTCCGAACCGGTCACCGCGTGGCGCATCATCGCCGCGCAGACCATCGACGCCCGGATCGCCGGGCTGATCGACGGCAAGGCGGGGCTTGCCGCCCAGGCGCTGGACGGGGCGGACCAGGACGCCTCCTCGCCGGCCGACGTGCAGCTCGAGGCGCTGGTCGCATTGCTGACGGATGCGCTGCGGGCGTCTTTCGGACATGGCGACGCCCCGGGTTCCTGACCGTCAGGATTCAACAGGCGAGACTGCGTCCGAGGACCAAGGCCTGCCAATTGCGCACGCTGGTCCTATCGCGGTGGGCCACCGCAGGCGCCATAGCCGGTGTGGCGGCGATGGCGTCCTGTGAGCATGCCCATGCTCTCGTGCGCACGCACGGCGAGGCGGCCCGGAAGGGGCGACCGGTCCCGCTGGCGATGGGCGGGTTAATTCACAACGCCCCTTTTATCAGGTGAATTGCTGGAAGACGTGACTGAAATACCACGTGGACTGGGCAATCCCCGAGCATGTATCGGCGCCCTTGGTGCCGGGGCAGCCGCCGTTGTCGCGTTGCAGCGCCCAGAAGGACAAGGTGTTGATCCCTTTACTCTTGGCCCAGTTGAGCACTGAGGTCGCGTCGGCGGTCGTAAACGTCTCATCGGTGCCGAAGTCATCGAGGCCGGGCATCTCGGTAACGCCGATCATCTGCCAGACCTGCGCAGGCGTGTCGGATGGGAACAGGGAGTGCAACTCGTTGTAGGCACCAGCCGCAGCAGTCTCGGTATCGGTGACCATGTTCTGCTCGGTCCCGATGTAATAATCAAACGTCATCAGGTTCACGACGCTGATCCGTGCATGGTCGGCGATCGCGTCCTTGATGACCGCATCGTCTTGGGCGGTCAGCCCGGTGGTTGTTCCCGGCAGTGTGTAGGAGAACTGGATGCCGATCTTGTGTGCAGCGGCCCAGGACTCGGCCTGGGCGACCGCCTCGTTGCGGCGGTTGATCCCGGCCGCGTTGGCAAGCGACGCACCCTCAACGTCCAAGTCGATGCGGGGCACGTGGTAGGTGTTGATCACCTTCTCGTAGACCTGGGCTATCGAGGTGACGCTCGTGCAGCTATCAGCGAGCTCGGTCCCGCTGGCATCGGCAGAAGCGCCGCCGAACGAGGGGATGACGTTGCCGCCAGCCGCCTGGATAGCTGAGATGTCGCTGCCGAAGCTGGAGGAGGAGATCGGCTCGCTGGTGTCAGCGTTCCAGTATGCCGTGCACGAGCCCGCCTTCGCCGTCTGCAGGAACGCCAGCGAGAGGTACTTGGCGCCCGAAGCCCGGGACTGGGCGTCCGGGCCACCGCGGCTGGTGTTGTAGGCCTCAAAATACGGGGCGAACACCGAGCGCGGGAGGACGGTGCTGGCACGCTTGGCGTGCCGGGTGCCTGCACTAGCTCGCGGCGCAGCGAACCCCACCGAGACTAACGTTGCGGTCACCGTGGCCAGCACCATCACCAGGCGGGTGTGTCGTTTCATGCGCGGATCCCTTGTCTGGCGGGGAAGCAACGAGTGGCGGGCGTGCCGAGCTGGCGGGACGGGAGCCACACCGTCTCGTCGGCCGACTGATAGGATATTTCGATATTTCGCCTTTTTTCGTTGCATAACGTAGTCCGTGACGATGACGGCGTCAAGATGCTACCCCAGCGCGGGAGGCCGGAGATTGCTTCCCGCGCCGCCGAAGGACACCCATGGGTCCCCCGGAACCACATAGCCGCCCAGCAGGACAGCGCGGCCACCCCGAGCCAGACCGGGTGCAGGGAAAGCGAATCTGAGCGCCTTTTTTCGGGGATTCGGGTGCCGGGGATGACCGGCCGGATCTCACAAGAACTCGATTAGATCCGTCAGGTGCTCGATTCGCCCGAGCGCTGGGCCGGACGCCGCCGGCTTCGCAGTCGGCTTGCCCGTCATCGGGTCTGCGCCACGGTCCAGCCAGACTCCGGCAAGTCCGGCCCTTGCCGCCGCGATCACGTCGCCTTCCAGCCAGTCTCCGACGGCAAGAGCATCGCCCGGCTCGACGCCCAGCAGCCGGCAGGCGACGGTGAAGGCAGCCGGGTCGGGCTTGGCCACCGCCAGTTCGGTCGGGGTCAGCACGACCTCGAAGTAGCCGAGCAGGCCGAAGCGGGCAAGCTTAGCTCGCTGCTGTCCCGGGTCGCCGTTGGTGACAACACCCAGCCGCGGTGAGACAGGAAGATCCTGCAGTGCCCTCAGGCACGGCACGACATCGGGATAGGAACGCCAGGCAGCCTCGAAAGCCGCCAGATAGCGCTCTGCGAACCAGGCATTCAGGCCCGGATCGCCGGGAACCTGTTCACCCAGGACCGGAAGGAACGAGCGCAGCCGGCGGCAGCGCTGCTCGGCGAAGGAGCAATCGCCAGCTAGGTACTCCTGCATATGACGGCGCTCAAGATCCCACCACAACTCCACCAGCTCATCCGCCGGGAGGGCAGCGTTCTCAGCGCCCTGGACAATCTGCCTGATCGCGATCAGCACCGCGTTCCGGTGATCGACCAGCGTGCCGTCGAGATCAAACAAGACCAGATCCGTCACGACATGATCATCACACGGCCGTGACGATAACGACCACCAGCGGACAGCCTCCTGATCCCGCCCCGCCTCCCGCCAGCAGCACCCAGGTACGGCTTTCGGACCGAGCGCCCTGGAATTCGCCGTCTGGCGCAGCAGCCGGAGGGGTGGCTCGGGCGGGCGTGGCTGGCGGCGCCAGGAGCACGCCAGTTCGGGGGAGCGATGCAGCAGCATTACCAGCGGGCCGTCTCCGGCCTCGGCGAGGTGGATATCGATTCCCTTGGCCTGGCGCATTCCGGTGCGCCCTGGCCGACCTGCGGGGACGGGCCGGGGATGGGCGACGCGCGCGGGTGCCGTCGATGAAGCTCATGTGGATGCGGCGAGCTTGCGGGTCCCGCGTTCGGTGACGATAACCAGGGTGGCCCGGGCGGCTTCGGGGGTGGGGTGGCCCTGGTAGGTGCCGGCGCCGATGTGCCGGCCGGTGACCACGGTGATGAGCAGCTGTTCGAGGGTGCGGGTGTCCCCGGCCTGCTCGGCGGTGATCCATGCGGTGAGGAACGCGTCGGTCTGCGCTCGGTCACTGCTGTCTCATTGGTGCTGGGACCCTCGCGTGTCAGGACAGTGCCACCGCGGCGAGGAACAGTGTGAGGTCGATGGTGATGTGCATGGCGATGGTGGTGGCGGTGCTGGAGGTCCGGTGGCGGACCCATCCGGCGGCCAGCCCGTAACTGAGCACGAGCGGGATCAGGATCGGGTAGTAGCCGTGCTCGGCCGTGAACAGGACAGCGGTGATGGCGATGCTCACGCTGACGGAGGCACGGCGGCGCAGCCAGCTGTACAAGGCGCCGCGGAAGAGCAGTTCCTCGGCGGTCCCGGTCAGGAAAAGAAGCCGGATGACGATCAGCGCCCAGGTCAGGGCGGTGGCGGTAGGGAGCCGTGCTTCATCGCTGCCGGCCCTGACAATCGCCTGCATGGTCGCCGAGGCACCGCCGCTGAAGGAACTGAAGGCCAGCGAGACGCCGATCCCGGCAGCCACGGCCGCGATGAGCGCGACGAGGGACAAGCCGAGCTGCCGCGCAGTGGGACGGCGCAGGGCGAGCAGGCGGCTGACGCCGCGCGGGCCGCCGACGGCGATCGTCAGGCCGACGATCACGGCCAGGTAGACCGCGGCGACGATCAGTACGGTCAGCCCCTCTGTGCGGGCCCAGTGGGGGGCGACGGCCCGCGCGATCCCGGTGATCGCGACGGCAAGGACGACAGCCAGGGCGGCTGACCATCCGATGCCTGCGCACAGCTGTCGGCCGGTGACCCGCTGCGGACCACTCGCCGCCGGGCTGGCCAGATGATCGCGGGCGAATCGGTCGTGCGTCGTCTCGGGGTTCAGCGCCATCACCGGCTCCTTCAATTAATCTGAAGTGACCAAGAAAATATAGTCACCCAATATTTGGTGTGTCAATATATTTCTGGTAACATCAGGTCATGGATGAGGAACTGAGCCTGCGGGAGCGCAAGAAGCACAAGACTCGTCAGCTCATCGCGGACACGGCCCTGGGGCTGTTCGCCAGGCGCGGTTTCGAGAACGTGAGCGTGGCTGAGATCGCCCGGGCGGCGGAGGTGTCCGAGACCACCGTGTTCAACTACTTCCCCACCAAGGAAGACCTCATCTACCAGGGTCTGGAAGCCTTCGAAGAGCGGCTCCTGCAGGCTGTCCGCGACCGCCCGCCCGGCGAGGGGGTCCTGCAGGCGTTCGGCCGGTTCATCCTGCAGCCCCGCGGCCTGCTTGCCGCCGCTGACCCGGCCAGCGCAAACGCCCTGCTGTCAGTCTCGCGCACGATCGCGTCCAGCCCCGCGCTGACCGCCCGCGAGCAGCAGATCCTCGCCCGCTACGCTGGCTCGCTCGCCGTGCTCCTGGCGGAAGAAACCGGCGCCAGCCCCGGCGACCTGATGCCCTCGGTCGTGGCGAACACCCTGATCGGCATCCACAGGGCTGTCATCGACTACGTCCGCCAGCGAATAGTGGCAGAACCGGCCGACCCACGCCGAACCGCCCGAGCCTTGCAAGCCGACGGCCAGAAAGCACTCGACCTGCTGGCCGAAGGCCTGGCCCGATACGGAGTCAGGCCACCACCAGCCGCCGCCCGGCCATCACCGTCACCGTCACCGTCAGCACCGGCGCGGCGGCCGGGGGAGACGCCCATGGCCTGGGCGCGGCGCGAACGTCGCGGTTGCCGAGCCGACGGCTAGGCTCCTGGCTTGCGGCCCCGGGCGAGGAAGGACAGGTGCGCCATGACCAGGGTGTGGGGGTCGTCGAGGTGGCTACGGACCGCAATCCAGCGCATCGAGTTCGCCCTGATCGGCCAGGCTGAGGCTGACGATCATTGGGTGAAGGCTGCGTACCAGGTCAGGGCCGATCGTCCGGCGCGAGTCATCGGGGTGGCACACTCGTGCCCGCGCTTGAATGCCGATGTCGTGCAACCCGGCCTGCCGGTACAGTTCGGCTAGCGGCGGCCGATGAGCAGGCCGGCGCCATGCCGGCCGAAGGCGGAGCGGAACAGCTCCCACATCCGGGTGTAGGCCGGGTGGGCCGGGTAGCACAGGGCGCCCTCCACGTCTGGCTCCAAGCTGGCGACCCAGCCGCCGGGCCTGGCCAGCCGCACCATCTCGGCGAGCAGGTCAAGGATTCCGGGCGGGCCGCAGCGGAGATCGATCACGCGCTGGCCTGGCCTGAGGCCCACCCGGTCGAGCAGCGCGGCGCTGTCGGGCCTCAGTTCCTCGGACTGGCGCTGCAGCCGCGCGGTTTCGCACCGTCGCGGCCCAGTGCATAGACATCGGTCGCGGACGGCTGCGCCGGGGCGGTCATGGCTCTTTGCACGTCACTGTGCTCCCTTGTCAGTTCCGGGAATGGGCGGGTAGCGGTCGGCGACCCGCGAGCTCACCGCGACCATGAAGAGCGCCGGCTGGGCGGCCGGACAAGGCGTCGGCTTCGGACCCTTCCGGGCATGAATCCGGCATTTGCCCGTTCTGCCCGATTCCGTTCACGACCGGGACCGGAATCTTCGGCTGGCTGCGTCCGGCGCCTTCGAGCGCCAGGCCGGCCATCACAGTCGCGACCTCACCGCATCTGGGACAGGCCGCCGCGCCGCCATCGAACGAGAAGCAGCAACCGCAAAAGCACGCAACGTCAGTCATTATCGACACCTTCTTTCTCTCTCTTTCTCTCTCTTTCTTTCTCTGCGCCCGCTGCCGTGCGGGCCCGGCCGGCCGTTGACGGCAGCGGAACCGGGGCACTCTCTAGGGCTATGGATCGGGCACCCACCCGCCGCCCTGATACAGCAGCGTCGGCGTCGGCTGCCCCTATCTCTGCCGCGCGCCTGGGCCCGACTATCTCCGCCCGCCATGTGACTGGGCGTGTGAGAGCTCAGGAAATGAGGCGCCGCGTTGCGCGCTGCCGGTACCACGCGGCTTCACACGGCCGGGAGGCATCGTCGGCGGCACGGATATCAGTGATGGAGGGAGAACCAAGATGCCGCTGGTCACGGTGAAGGTGATCGAGGGAGTCTTCACGCAAGACCAGAAGCAGGAGATGATCAATAAGATCACCGACACGATGGTCGAAATCGAGGGCGAGAACCTCCGGCCGGTCACCTGGGTCCTCATCGAGGAGGTGCTCAGCGGCGACTGGGGCATCGCGGGCAATGGCCTCACGACGGCCGATGTGCACGCTTTGCAGGCGCAGCCGGCTGCGGCCACAGCGGGCTGAGCCCCGTCCGGTGACCCTACGGGTACGGCTGCTCGGGCATCCACGCATCGAAGGCGGGACCAGGCAGCCGTGCCAGCCGCCACGGGGCAGAAGTCCTGGGCGCTGCTGGCGCGGGTTTTCCTGGCCGAACGGGACGGTTCCTTGCCCGCCGCCGAAATCGGCGGGACGTTGCCGGAGGGTGTGGAGCCGCGCAACTGCCCGGCATTCGGCGTCTGGCTGATGCTGGCCCGCGGTAGATGCGTGGCCACAGCCGCCTGCGGCGACCACCCATCGAGCCATGCAGCACAAGCCTGCGCGTTTCTTCCACGGGATCGAGTTGAGCAGGTCGCAGGGTCTTCTTCGCCTGTGCTGTCAGATGCTCCAGAGTGCCTGGGTCGGGGACAGACGGGCGGCGCGGATGGCGGGCAGCAGCCCGGCTAGGGCGCCGATGATGACAGCCGCAGCGAGGCCGCCGACCCAGGCGTCGAGCGGGACGACGACGGGCTCGCCGTGACCCCGGGCGTAGGCGGCGACAGCGGCCGCGCCGATGGGCGACTCCGGCAGCGCCGCCGGCTGACGCCCCAAACTGGGCGAACCCCCGTCATAGAAACCCGGCCGCGTGTCGGCTATCGCATTACCGTCGATCGAGGGTGAATGACAGCAGGCCTAATTAACATTCATTCGGGTGCCGCCAGGGCAGCCGCCCGGCATGCCGAATGCCTGTTATTCGTTATGCATAGGTGTGTCGAATCGCCAATACGGCCGTCCAGAACGTCGGGCCGTGGAACCCGGAAAGGGCAGTCGGCGTGGTCTGATGCGGACAGGTGCACGTGCTCCGTATGCCGGCATGTCCCTATAGCATCGCGGCATGAGCGAGGCGCAGATCGCCGTCGCGGCGGGCTGAGCACGGACCAGGCCGGGTGGAGGGCTGCGGTCGCGGCGCGCGGGTCGACGGCGGCCCGGCCCGCCGCTCCTCTGTCTCTGCGAAGTGCTTGGTTCATGCTGGCGGTGGCCATCACCGTTACCGTCCGCGACGTGGACGCGGCGGACGCCGCGGTGCCCGTTGACGCGCTGGTACCCGGGTGAGACCTCGACGTGTTTGCTCCGGTCCGCAGGATCCCTGAGGTGGCTCCAGTCCTGAATTAACAAGAAAGTTTCTTTATAGTAAGTCTTGACGGCCCTGCTCTCCGGGCATACAAAGTGACCACATCACCGCTTTGCCAGCTCATGCGAGGCGCCAGATCGCCTTAGCTCCTCTCACCCTCTGGAGGGTCCATGCAGGTCGGAAGACGGATTCTGCGCGCAGCTCTTATCGCTGTCTCGGCGGTTGGGTTATCAGCCGGCGGCTCGGTCCTCGCGCTGGCCTTAGGGCCCACCGCGCAGGCATCCACCGCGTGCGCCGCGGCGTGGAGTTCCACCACTGTCTACACCGCCGGCGATCAGGCCAGCGAGGACGGGATCAATTACACCGCTAACTGGTGGACTGAGGGCAACGACCCGGCGACCAACAACGGCGGCAGCGGCTCGGGGGAGCCGTGGACATCCGACGGCTCTTGCACTGGCGGCTCCGGATCGGGCTCGGGATCGGGCTCAGGGTCGGGGTCCGGCACGACGGGTTCGGTGAGCGGCCTGCTCTTCAGCCCGTACAAGGACGTCACGATCAACATGAACTGGAACACCGACCAGATGCAGTCGGCCGTGACGGGGACCGACCTGCCGGTGGTGGGCTCCGGCAGCCTGGTGTCGGAGTACATCCCGAAGCTGCCTGCGATCACGCTCGCGTTCGCTACCGGAACCTGTGGCAGCGAGACCTGGGGTGGTGTCTCGGGTGCCGACTGGGCTGCTGAGAA
Organism: uncultured Actinomycetota bacterium; assembly: GCA_963815375.1. GTDB lineage: Bacteria > Actinomycetota > Actinomycetes > Streptosporangiales > Streptosporangiaceae > JASHPR01. The sequence continues at coordinate 3,077,685 of CAWFGX010000001.1, forward strand.
CGTTCCGCAGCTCCACGCCGCCAACCTGAATTACGTTGTCTCGACCGGTGGTGCGGACGGGACCTTCAGCTGCGACTCGACGGCTGGGATGGAATCGTTCATCGCCACCTACGCCAGCCCGAACCTGGTCGGCATCGACTTCGACATCGAAGGCGGCCAGACCGAGTCGGAGATCGAAGGCCTGGTGGATGCGGCGGCGGGAGCACAGTCGCAGTACCCGGACCTGCAGTTCTCGTTCACGCTCGCCACGCTGGCAGCATCCGATGGCAGCTACGGCGGAGTGAACTCGCTCGGCAACGAGGTCGTCAAGGCGGTGCTCGGCTCCAGCCTGAAGAACTACGTCATTAACCTGATGACCATGGACTACGGCAGCGCGTCCAGCAGCGTCTGCGTCGTTGTCTCCGGCAGCTGCGAGATGGCGCAGTCGGCGATCCAGGCGGTAGAGAACCTCGAGCACACCTACGGAATCCCGGCGAGCAAGATCGCCGTCACCCCGATGATCGGCATGAACGACACCACCAGCGAGACCTTCACTCCCGCGGACGTGGACACGCTGACGGGATACGCGGCCGGCAACGGCCTGGCCGGGCTGCACTTCTGGTCACTGGACCGGGACACGCCGTGCGCCGATACGTATGCATCCCCCACCTGCAACTCGGTTTCCGGGACGACCGCACTGGAGTACACCAACAGGTTCCTGAGCGACCTCGGGGACTGACCGAGATCCTAGGGCGGGCCGTGCACGGGCTACCTTGCGCGGCCCGCCTCCCTTGTCATGCGACTGAGCCCTGAGGCATGTGGCATAGGCCTGCCCGTTTCGGCCGATGCGGCCCATCTCGGATGATGGGCGCATGAAGTGGACCTTCGCCGGCGAGGTGATCGAGTGGCGCGGACCGCCGCCGTACCTCTTTGTGGCTATGACGCCGGAGGACAGCGAGGATCTCAAGGAGGAAGCCCGCGGCCTGATCTACTGGGGCCAGGTGCCGGTCCACGTCACCATCGGCGGCACCGAGTTCACCACTGCCCTGTTCCCCAGGGACGGCCGCTACCTGGTGCCCGTCAAGGTGGCAGTGCAGCGAGCGGAGGCGATCGGGGAAGGCGCGGTCATCGAGGTGGTCTTGCGTCTCAACGTCTCGCGGAGGGAATGACGAGCGGATGAACCTGCGGCATCCGGAAGATCTTCGCACCAAGCCCCGGCCGACGCCTGGTCATCGAGTGGTTAGCAATCGCAAGCACGGCACCGAGGCCATTGGGCTCAATGGCAAGAGCAGTAGCTAACCCGGCAGGCTGGAGATCACCGATCCCTGCGGCACTGAATTGTTCTGGGCTGCATCAATCTGCTGCTGTGTAAGGCCGACCGCCACACAGCCAGCCGTGCTGGGGCAGCTCAGGTCGACGAACGCGACCAGCGGGGACCCGCCCGCTGTCGGCACCTGCTGCGGGGTCCAGGTCAGGCCGTCGGTGGTTGTGGCGATGAGCGGGCCGGCGGCCAGGACACAGTCCAGGCCTGTGGCGCAGCTCGCCTGGAGATAGTCGCCCTGGTAATCGTCTGGGAGAGCTGACTGCTGCCAGGTGAGGCCTCCGTTGGAGGTGACGGCGATCCCTGCGCCGAATGTGACAATGCAGTGCAGCGCATCGCTGCAACTCTCAGCAGAACCGATGTAGGGCAGATGCGCCTGCGCTGGGGTCCCGAGAAAAGGCGGCCGCAACGTCCAGCTAATGCCGTTATCAGCGGAGCTGACTGCCTGAAAGCCCTGCAAGATGTTGTTAGCGTTAAAGACTGGGCCTAGGCCGATGCAGTCGCCGTCCGGATCGCAGTGCAGGTAACCGATACTGCTTAGCGCGTTGCCGGGCAGCGGCGCGGCCATGGTCCAGCTCCGGCCGCCATCTGTCGTCGAGAAGAACACGCCAGTGGGCACGACGGCAGAGTCCGTTGTGTGGATGACGCAATGCTCAGCCGTCGCGCACGACACCGCGTCGATGTAGGGATTGACGGCGCCGGGCGCCACGGGCGTCGGCTCGGTCCTCCAGCTCGCGCCGCCGTCGGTGGTCACGGCGAGACCCTGTACGGTCGGGACGAAGCAGTCCGTCACGGTGGGGCAGGACGGATCCGCGAAGGCCAACGTCCGGGCGCCGACGTTGACGTTCGGCACAGTCGCCAGCCTGTGCCAGGTGAGGCCGCCGTCAGTGCTCCGGTCGGCGGTCGCGGTCGGCTGGTCCGCCTGGCTGAAGATCAGCGCGTTGCACACCGAGGCGGTGACGCAGTCCATCTGGCCTGGCTGGTCCGCCGTTCCCAGGTAGCGGAAGGGGGACGCGAACGGCGCCGCGGCACTCGGGGACGCCGACGAAGCGCCCGGCGTGGCGCCCGGCCCACTGGTGACGGCCAGGACCCCGGCGACCACGGCTAGCACCGCGGCTGCGGCGGCGAGCGGCGCCACGAAGACTGGCCAGCGCCGGCGGCCCCACCCGGCGCGATCGCGCCCGGGGTGACGGGGTTCGGCAGGCAGCCCGGGTTCTGCCATCCGCCCGGGCTCCGCCTCGCCCTCGGGTTCAGCCCGGCTGACCGCCGCCCCTGCCGGGGCGAGCGCCGCAGCCACGCCGCGGGTGATCCTCTCGCCGACCTCGTCGGCCGGCCAGTCCAGGACCCCCAGCCCGGCCAGGTCCGCGACCAGCGCCTCGTCAGCCGTCCGGGGCTGAGGCACGGGCCCGGCTTGCTGCCCGGCGGCCGATCGCCTGGCCACGATCTCGTCAACCGCCTGGTCGATCTGCACGAGCCGGTCCACTGCGTCGTCCTCGCTCATGTCTGCTCCCCGTTCATCTCCGGCCGCCGGCCCATCTTTTTGTGGGTGCCGTCGTTCATCGCCACTCCCCTTCCGGCCCCGCGGCCTCGTCGGCGAGGGCCGACCGCAGCGCTGCCAGCGCCCGCACCTGGAGCTGGCGCACCGCATCCGGGCTGCGGTGCGTGAGCTCGGCCACCTCACTCGTCGGCCGGCCTTCGAGGATGCGCAGCCGGAGCACCAGCCGGTGGTCGGCCGAGAGCAGATCGAGCGCGGCCAGCAGCCTTTCCCTGCGAGCCGCGTCGATGGCGAGGCCCTCCGGCCCCGGCTCGGCCAGCGCCTGGTCAGGGATATCGGCAGCGGGCAGCGGGCTCCTGGAGCTTGCGCGCCAGCGGTCCCGGGCCAGGTTGCGGGCAATCTGCAGTAAGTACGCCGAGAACGGCACCCCCCGGTCCTTGAACCGGGGAAATGACCTGATAGCCCGCAGGAAGACCTCCTGGGTCAGGTCCTCGGCCTCGGCTGGGCTGAACCCAAGCCGGGCGAACGTGCGGTACACCGGCCGCCAGTTCCGGCGGCACAGCTCCTCCAGCGCCTCGCGGCTGCCGGAGCTGGCCCCGCGCAGCAGCTCCGGCTCGTCTGTCCCCGGACCAGCGTCATCGACCACGGCCGGTCCGATGCTTGCGCCTGCAGCCGGGTCCCGCGATCGGTCCCGCGAACTGATGACGTCCAACGCGCACTCTTTCCGTGTCCGGGCTCCGTCGCGGCAGCCGCCAGCATTCTCATCCCAGGAAAACGAGCGCGGCGCCGATTCGTGACGGTCCCGGCGCGATCACCGGCAGATCCGGCACCGTGGCCCGGTTAACACGGCCGCCTCCGCCGGCATGCGCGAGTCGGCCACGCAGATCACAGGTGCCAGCCAGATTCTTAAAAGCCCGGAAGCCTTCCGGCGCGGACCTCGATCAGCCGATCAGGCGCGACGCAGTCGCACGGTGAGACTGGTGATTCCTTACGTACGGGAACGGCGGGATGGCTTCCAGGAATGGCCGGAGACACTGAGGACCGGCTAGCCGAGTCCGTTGAAGCTTTCTCCCATCGGGTAGCCGGAACCGGTGGCCTCGTTACAGATGCTGTAATGAGGCAGGCTGTGACAGTTGCGGTTGCCGCTGGATGAGGGCTGGATGGTCGCCGGTCTGTCCCGCAGCCCGAGTGGGTGGCCAACATCGCCTGAATGCTCAACTACTCTTAGTGGCGGTCCAGTGATCGAGAACCAGCGAGCCATGAGCAAAGGCACGGCAGTGCTGCGCGCGCTGCTCGTGACCATGCTCGCTGCCGGGGCCGTCGCGGGTATTTCGGGGTGTGCGGCCGCAGCCACAAGCCAGCCGCGGCCCTCGGTGACAGCCTGCGCCGATTACGGGTTCTGGGCTATCGAGCATCGCGTCACCGTGTCCCGCACCCCGCAGCCGTGCCAGGGCCTCAGCGGCCAGGAGGTGAACCAGGCCATCATCCTCGCTATATCGCGGGCCGTGGACGGGCAAAGGCCGGGAGGCAGAGCCGCCAGGAGGCTGCGCGAGGACAGGGCGGGCCGCTATCTGGCTGACCTGATCACCACGCCCCCGTCGGCCAGCCCGGCGACGGCCAGTCCGGTCGTCCCGTCCTGGCAGCCATCAGCGAGCCGCCAGGGGCCAGCGGCGATCACTGGCCGCGACCTTGCGATGGATATCGCCGCCCTGGCCGCCTGGCTGGTCACGGCAGGCAGCGGAGCCTACGTCCTGGCCAGGTGGATCGCCGGCAGCGGCGCGCTGCGCAGGCCGGGCGCCGCAGCAGGCGATGCGGGCTCGCCGCCGCGGCTGGCCGGACGGGCGGAACGGACCGTGGCCACGGCGAGCACGAGCGTGCCGCCGCCGGTCGTCGTGGGGCACGTCGGGCTGGGGATGGCCGGACTGGCGTTCTGGATTCTGTATCTGATCACCGGCTGGGCCGGGCTGGCCTGGACCGCCGTGATCCTGCTGGTGCCTGTGGCCGGGCTCGGCATGGCCGTCGTGACCCTCGGGCTGCCTGGTCCTGGCGGCCGCCGCGGCCGAGCTTCTTCCCAGGGCGGGGGACCCAGTGCCGGGGCGTCCAGGACGTGGCTAGCGGCGATCGTCATAGCCGGTCACGGGGTGCTCGCGGCGTCCACGATGCTCGTAGTGCTGCTCGCCGCCCTGGGCCCGGCCGCAACCTGACGTCGGGCGTGCGCTGGCGCGAGTAGGACCACCGACTGCCACGGGTCGAAGACCAGCAGGATCCGGATCTCGCTGCGCCTGCTGCCTGGCATCACGCTGTGTAACGGAGCGAGCTGGGGAGAACGCTCACCGAACCGCCTAAGCGTGGCTGACAGGCCACTGCTCCATGTCGCCCGGCGCCTGCCGCCAGGACTCCGAGCCCAGGGAGGCTGACGTCGGCGATGCAGAGCCGGCCGGCCGAGTGCGACCAGCCGCCTGGCACCGAGTGTGCGGCTGGCTAAGGGTCAGGCCTCCCGGCCGTTGGCTCCGGCATCCGCAGTGCCAGGTCCGTAGCCGGCCTTGGTCAGCATCCGGCGCAGGTTGACAACCGCCTGGGTGTCGATGTCCTTGTGGGCGGGCGGGTCAAAGTATTCGGTCTCGGACCCGATGGTCACGGCAACCTTGCCGCCGTGCTGCTCCTCGGCTGAGCCGACTGCCTCCAGCAGCGACAGCACGGCACGCCACTCGATGTTGTGGCCCGCGGGATGATGGAAGATTTGGCTCAGCGTGTTGCGCTGATGGTTACTGAGGTGCGCGGGCTGCGAGGGCGATGACATCGATGCTCCTGTCCGCTCCGCCGCCATAGGCGGAGCTGCGGATATTCAGCCGGGCGGCCTGCTGCCTGGCCGGGCAAGCACCTGCCAGCGACTGCCCGCCACACGCTCAGCTGGTGCCCTTCTCCCCACGGCGTACCGCCCGCTAGCGTCGAGCGTATCTCGCGGGTGCCGTAGCAAACCTGGCCAACCTCCTGCTCGCACGGCGGCGTCACGCCACCGGCTGCGGCTCCAGAGCCCGGCTCCCAGCTGGGTGAGGGCACGCCGTGGGCATCTGCGCTCCCTTATCCTGACCGGCAAGTGCGCCACGCGGGCAGTCGGCGGTTCCGATCGAGCGCCGACGCGATAGGTCAGGCGTCAGGTTCCCGAGAGGCACCGTGCACATGCTGGTTCTCTCGCACAGTGCCATCATCACGCGGTACTGGTTTGCGGTCGGCCTGGACGACGCTTGTGTCCAGCATGGCGCGGATGCAGATGCCTTTGCGCTATGGTCACGGCACGGACCGTCTCGCCGGCTGCGCGCGGCTCCCTGCGGCGCCGCAGGTCGTGGCCGCGGCCGCGTACCCCGGTCAGTCCTGTCGGGTCAGCATGAACACCGGAATCTGTCGCGTGGTACTGGCCTGGACCTCGTCGAGTTGGGGATACTGCGCGACCAACTTCGGCCACAGCTCGGCGCGGCCGGTGTCGTCGAGTTCCTCCGCCGCTGCCGTGAACGTCTGGGTGCCCACCTCGGCCTTGATCCTCGGGTTGGCTTTGAGGTTGAAGTACCAGTTCGGGTGGGCTGGCGATCCTCCGTTGGCGGCCCAGATCGCGAAGCGGCCGTCTCCCTGAAGGGAGTAGGCCAGCGGCGACACGCGCTCGATCCCGGACTTGGCGCCGATGTGGTGGACGAGGATCAGCGTGATGCCCGCCCATGACCCGCCAACGCGTCCCCCATTCGCCCGGAACTCTTCAATGATCTCGGTGTTGTAGTCGTTGCGCCCGCTCGGAGCCGTGTTCGCCATGATGTCCTCCAAGCCGCAGAAGCGATGTAAGCCCGATCAAGCACTATCGGGCCGTCCTCAGTCTCTGGGCCTGTCTCGGTTATGGCCTGCTAGCCGTTGCCATGCAGGGTGCTGGATCGGCCGGGCGGAGAGTCCTCCTCCGGCCGGCGGCCACTGTCGGGTCTCAGATGCTGTTGACGAGGTCGGTCTGGCCATCGGGCAGGTGACAGCATCAGCCATTCCTCCGTTGCTATCGGGGCGATACCTGCGAGCGTCACGACGGTTCCCCTGAGGTCTCGGGATACTCGTCGTGTCGGTGGAACCATGAGACGTCGCCTTCGTTGCGGCCCAGTGGCGCACGGTCCAGCCACTGCCACATCGGCCACAGCCCGTCGAAGCCGCGAGAATATGCGGAGTATGTGTGAAACACGTCGTCGCCGTCCCGCGCGAACGCGCTCATGCCGGGTTGCTCGCCCGACCAGTCGCGCCAGGCGATGTCCGCCGCCTCAAGCTGCGCCTGGTCCTTGTAGTTGTACTCAACCGGTGCTACTGCGGGATCGATCGTCACGTGGAAGTCGTGGTTGAAACTGCTGCCGAACGACGAGACCCAGCGGAAGTTCCATCCCATACGCCGCTTGTATGCGACGAGCTTGTCGAGCGGCGCGCGCGACACCACGACGAAGGCGACATCGTGGTGCTCGAAATGCGCGACGCTGCCGGCGAAGCCGTCGGTGACCCCCGAGCAGCTCGGACAGCCTTCGTCCCAGTCCGGGTCAAACATGAAGTGATAGACGAGCAGCTGCGACCGGCCGCCGAACAGATCGCGCAGCGACGCATCGCCGTCTTCGGTCGTGAACTGGTAGTCCTTCTCAACCCGCACCCAGGGCAGCTCCTGTCGCCGGCGCGCGAGTTCGTCGCTGCGCCGCGTCAGTGCCTTCTCGGCCTCGAGCAGCTCCAGCCGGGCCGCGAGCCACTCTTCACGTGTTCCGGTCTTGTGATCGGTCATTGTTCTCCCTCATGTGGTTACGGCGGGGCTGGACTTGGTCCGTGCCGGCGGTGCTACGAACCTGGACGTCGCGCCAGGTCCGCCGGGGGATTGTCGGAGCCTTCGCTTTTCCTTGCCTGTGCGTGCGCCGCTTCGGCCAGCCGTTTGATCGCGCCGAGGCGCCGGTCCCATTGGGCGGCGAGGTCAGCCATAGCCCGGGTGGCCTGGACGAGACGTCCAGCTTGCACCTGGTAGAGGACCTCCCGGCCCTGCTTGCGCCGGCTGACCAGCCCGGTGTCTTCGAGCACGGCCAGGTGCTTGGCGACCGCCTGGCGCGAGAAGGGCACATGGCCGGCCAGCCAGCTGGCGCTGACGGCGCCATTGCTGACCAGCAGGTCGAGGACCCGGCGACGGGACGGGTCGGCGATGGCCGACCACAGCTCGTCATCGGCCTGCGCCGTCATCCCGGCTGGCCCGTCGCGAGCAAGCGGGCCAGGCGGTCCAGGAACTCGGCCCAGCCGCCCCGGTGCTCGTCGGCATAACGCTGCTTCTCCGCGTCAGGCCAGGCGAGCAGCTCGTGGCCGCTTTCGGACACCCGAAGACGGGTCCGCTCGCTCCCTTCCGGCGTCAGCGTGAACTCCACCAGCATCGAGTTGCCGGCAAATGGTTCCTCGCCGCGGGGATGGTTCCAGCGGAAGGAGAAGCGAGTCGGCGGGTCGACCGTCTCCACGACGACCGGGCCGCCCTGGTCCCCGAACTGCATGAAGCCGTGAGCGCCGGGTTCCACGACCAGGTCCACCCGGTCGGCGAACCACTGGCTCATCTGGTCGGGCTCGGTGATGATGCGCCAGACCACCTCCGCCGGTGCCTCGATAAGGATCTCCTGCTCAATCATCAGGCCTGCCATCAAGTATCCGGTCCTCCCTTAGCGCGCCGCCGCTGCCGCCACCTGGCGTCGCATACCGGTCATCGCCTACCCCGACTCGATCTGCAACCTACGGTAGCACGTCAGGTGCGGACGTGCAACCGGTGCTTGCAGTTGGTACACCACGCGTCGCTCGGAAGACGCGCAACTCATAGTTGCACATATGAATCAACGTGCTACCATTGGTTGCACGTCAAGAATGAGGAAGGCATGGAGGACGTCCTATGCACTGGTGCCTCACCGCTGGTACCCAGGGCCGTCAGCCAGCGTTCCCCAGACGCCCGGGGAGCGCTGGCGAGCCTTCGTCTCTTTTAGCGGCGACCTGCGGGTGTGAGGGCTTCCCGCACGGGCTGGCACCACTTCGAACCGGCAACATGACGACCGGAGGCAAGACAATGACTGCACGCAACGCTCAGATGACGAGCTTTACCTACACGACCTACATCCGCGCCACGCCCGAGCGGGTCTGGCAGGGCCTCACCGACCCCGCCGCAACGAAGCGCTACTGGCGGCACCACAGGGCTGGCGCGAAGACCTTCCGCTCGGACTGGAAGAAGGGGTCGACCTACGACCTGGCGCACGAGGAGGTCGGGCTCGTCGTGAGCGACCCCGATCAGGTGATCCTCGAGTCCGATCCCTGCCGTCGGCTGGCCTACACCTGGCATACGTTCACTCCCGAGTGGGCCGCCGAGGTGGGAATGGGCGAAGCCACCGCTCGGGCCTGGCGCGCTGAGCCCCGCTCCACGGTGACCTTCGAGATCGAGGACGCCGGGCAGGGCGTGGGCAAGCTCACCGTCCTCCACGACGGCTTCGAGCCCGGCAGCGGCGTCCTGCCGGCAATCTCGATCGGGTGGCCCGCTGTCCTCGCCAGCCTGAAGACCCTGCTCGAGACAGGGTCAGCATTGCCCTGGACGTAGCGGACCGGCGAGGCCGGGAGCCTCTGGACGGACCCGTCCAGTATGGCCGGCATGAGCGATGGGGCCGCCTGGTCAAACGCTCAGGAACCGCAGGCCAGCTGAGCAGTGAACCCAGCGTGCGGCTGGTTGTGCAGCAGCCTTCACCGGCCGCGGGCGTATGCGCGAGGCGGTCACGGTCGTCAGGGGCTCGGCCTACTTCGTCCCGCCAGGCGGCAGAGGGCTTGGTGCCACCACCAGTGCGCTGTAGCGCCAACGGTGACGCGGCTGCCTGGGACTGATCGCGATCATTGCTGGGGTTCACCCCATCAGGATGAGGTTCGCGGGGTGCTGCGGGGGAATCGTTGCAGGTAGAGCGCGTATGCCTGGCTGCGTAGGTGGACAGGCCTGGGGGCGAGCCCGGACATCACTGTGACGACAGCTAAGTCGGCGGCTTGCTCCACGCGCCGATATCCGCCGAATTCGAGCGCGATCCTCCAGCTGGCTTATGGACGTCTCATACTTCACGACGCAAAAGGAGTGCCGGGATGGGTGAGCGGTTCAAGGGAAAAATCAGCATCGACATCAGGGATTCGGTGCCGGACTGGGATCCCTTCATGCCGCCCCAGGCGCCCGACGGGGCGCCGAACGTGGTCTACATCGTGCTGGACGACGTCGGGTTCTCCGCGATGTCGTGTTACGGCGGCCCGATCCGGACCCCGAACATCGACCGGATCGCCGCCGACGGAGTCCGCTACACCCAGTGGCACACGACCGCACTGTGCTCGCCGACCCGGTCATGCCTGCTAACCGGGCGCAATCACACCCGCAACAGCATGGCCTGCATCACCGAGGCCGCGGTCGGGTTCCCGAACGCCAGCGGCACCATCCCGCCGGAGAACGGGATGATTCCCGAGATTCTTGGCGAGCGCGGCTGGAACACCTACATGGTCGGCAAGTGGCACCTGTGCCCGACGGTCGAGATGAACGTCGCCTCGACGCGGCGGAACTGGCCGTCTGGGCGCGGGTTCGAGCGCTGGTACGGGTTCCTCGGGGCGGAGACCAACCAGTGGTATCCGGACCTGATATACGACAACCACCCGGTGGACCAGCCGAAGTCGCCTGCCGAGGGCTATCACCTGACCGAGGACCTTACGGACAGGGCGCTTGGGTTCATCAAAGACGCAAAGACCGTGGCACCGGACAAGCCGTACTTCCTGTACTACGCGCCTGGCGCGGCGCACGCCCCGCATCATGTGCCGCAGGAGTGGGCGGACAAGTTCCGCGGCAAGTTCGACGTGGGGTACGAGGCCATCCGCGAGCAGACGCTGGCCCGGCAGAAGCAGCTGGGCGTAGTCCCGGCTGACACCGAGCTGCCGGCTATCAACCCGATCGGCACTTCCGAGACCCGCAAGGGTCCCAAGGGCCAGCCCTTCCCTCCGCTGGATGTCACCAGACCATGGGACTCGCTGAGTACAGATGAGAAGCGTCTGTTCTGCCGGATGGCCGAGGTCTACGCGGGATTCCTCGCCCACGCTGACCATCACATCGGCAGGCTGCTGGACTACCTGGAAGAGTCCGGCCAGCGCGAGAACACGATGGTCATTCTCGTATCAGACAACGGGGCCAGCGGCGAGGGCGGCCCGAACGGGTCGGTCAACGAGATGCGGTTCGCTAACGGCATTCCCGACGACATGAAATCCAACCTCGCGATGCTCGACGAGCTCGGCGGGACGAGGACCTACAACCACTACCCGAACGGCTGGGCAATGGCGTTCAACACGCCATTCAAGATGTGGAAGCGGTACGAGTTCAACGGAGGCACCGCCGACCCCTGCATCATCTCCTGGCCGTCGGCGAAATCCGGCCACGCCGGCCGCGGCGAACTGCGGCATCAGTACCACCATGCGATCGACATCGTGCCGACGATCCTGGACTGCCTCGGCGTTGAGCCGCCCGAGACAATCAAGGGGCATGTGCAGAGCCGACTCGACGGCGTCAGCATGCGCTACAGCGTGACGGACCCGTCGGCGCCATCGGCGCGCGCGACGCAGTTTTACTCGATGCTGGGCTCCAGGGGAATCTGGCACGACGGCTGGAAGGCCGTCACCACGCACCCAACCCTCAGCGGCTGGAGCGACTTCAACGACGACACATGGGAGCTGTACCACACCGACACCGACCGCGCGGAGCTGCATGATCTGGCGGCCGAGCAGCCAGGCAAGCTCCGTGAGCTGGTGAACCTGTGGTTCGCCGAGGCCGGCGACAACGGCGCCTTCCCGCTCGATGACCGGTCCGCCGTGGAGATCATCACCACGCCGCGGCCGCAGCTGGCCAGTCCCCGCGACCGGTACACCTACTTCCCCGATACTGCAGAGGTACCGGAGGCGCAGGCGGTGAACATCCGCAACCGGTCCTACACGATCGGCGCGCTGGTCGACATCCCCGCCGCTGGCGCGGAGGGAGTCCTGTTCGCGCACGGATCGCGGTTCGGCGGGCACACCCTGTACGTCAAGGACAACCGGCTCCACTACGTGTACGACTTCGTCGGCATGATCGAGCAGAAGATCGACGGGACCGATGAGATACCCGTCGGACAGAACCTGATCCTGTCAGCCTCGTTCGACAAAGACGGCGAGGACCCGCCCGGCGTCTCGACTGGGATGTTGTCTCTCTACCACGGCGAAAAGAAAGTCGGCGAAGGACGGATCAAAACCCAGCCAGGCATGTTCTCCCTCGCCGGCGAGGGCCTGTGCATCGGCCGGGACAGCGGCGAGCCAGTCACCGACGACTACCCAAACGGATCAGCGCACCACTTCACCGGCGGCACTATCAAGCGAGTCGCCGTCGACGTCAGCGGCGACCCCTACATCGACCTCGAACGCGAGGCCCAGGCCATGCTCGCGCGGGAATAGGTCCCAAGAGGGGTTCCGAAACACGGTGACGGCTCATCGCCCAGTCCGCGACTGCCAGCGCCTCTTACGTAGCCGCACTGCACAACCTGATCGCCGGGAAATACTCGACGACGACGCGGGTCGCCGCGGTCATCGTTTTTGCCATCATCGAGTTCTTGCTGATCATCATTGCCTAGGCGCTGCTGGAGGTCAGGCCAGAGGGCACCGCCGCATTGCTGAGGAAATCGCAGGCCTGGCTCGCCAGCCACGCCAAGGAACTCCTAGCCCTGGTAGCCCTGCTTCTCGGCGCCTACCTGGCGATCAGCGCCCTAGCTCGCCTGCTGTGATGCAATCATCCAGCCATGCGGACCGTCCGACTTGCAACGGTCTGGTTCAGCTCCCGATGACGCACGAAGCTGCCGTGCACCCCGGCGCGACCGCGCCTGGTGCCCTCCGCCGCACACCCGCTAGCTCCGCAGCGCTCGCAAGAGGCGCCTAGGCGCGCGCCGGGAGTCGCCTGTCCCGGACGATATAGGCCACGATCAGCGCGGCAGGGAAGAAAAACAGGCTGAAGATGAAGAACCCGATGAAACTGTGACCCTTTCGCCCTGCCACTCGGGCAGGCCAGAACGCGATTACGATCCAGATGAAAACCCACAAGATAGTCCAAAACCCTGACATGGTCCCTCCATGTGCTGCCACTGGGTGAGACCCGCCACGGCCGCCGCCCTTTTGCATTTAGATCAAGGCAACACCACGTCCTAGTCGTTCGCATCACCCAAACAAGGTGAAACTCATCCTGTGCGCATAACATCCGAAGCTGCGTCGAGTTCGCCTAGCTGTGCCATGTCTGCCGGGCTACCATCCGCCTGCGGCAGGAGGGCACTTCCCCGGTTGCCCTCGTGCAGTTGCATGCCAAGCTCCTCGGCCATTTCTTCGAGAAGCTTTGCGGCGTCCCGCTCATGAAGCTTGAGCAGCATCAATGCCCCTCGTTCGCGCTTCCGTACCTGGCTGCCCGACAAAGAACACTTCAACTGCTGATGTACGAGATCGCGGTGCTGCAGCGGCAGATTGCCCGGACACCTGCGGCTGCACACTGGATCGTGACACCGAGACGCTGCTGGCCCGACACCGGCGCCTGGCTAAGAAGAAATGGATCTGCCCAAACATCCCAGGACAGCCGCCGGTCAGGGACAAGCTACGCACGCTGGTGGGCCACATCGTGCGGCAGAACTTCCGCTGGATACCAGCAAGTCAGCGTACGGCCTGACGGCGTTCTGCTTTGCGGGTCGCCCGCCGGGATACGGCGGTGACCGTGGAGTCGACCTGATGCAGCACCTTCGCCGTCCGGGTCAACGGATCGCGGTGCTCTGCAGCCAGCGCCAGCCGATGGACGAGTGCCCGGGTCAGCGGCAGGGCGATGGCCAGAAGCAGCCACATCCGCAGGCGCCTGGAGAAAAATGCCCACATGGTCAGGGTCCCTTCGCCGTCTTCCCCGAGATGCCTCCGGCGCTACCCGCCTCGTGCCGAATTAACCCATGCTCCGGGCTACTGGGCGAGCTGGGCCTGGGTCAGGCCATGGCGCTTGCGCTCCTCGGCGAGCCGGTACCCGCTCTGGCGGGCCATCAGCGCCTTGCGGCGTCGCTCAGCCTCCTCGACGCCGCCGGCCCGGTCGATGCAGGCCTCGCGGTCCCACTTGGAGTAGCTGCGCACTCCGTTGGCGTCCAGCAGCGCCGCCAGAGCGCGGCGGAGCCGCGGGGCGGCCGCAGTCTCGCCGAAAATCCCCCGGCAGGTGTTTTATGCGAGTCCTTTATTCACTAAGATGGGCGACCGGAATTGACTCCGATTTACTCAAATTTAGGCGGTAATGCATGGCCGACATGCCTGGCACGTCAAGCCCGGACCGGATCCTGACCACCCATATCGGTTCGCTGCCGCGGCCGCCGGAGGTCGCTGCCGCGGTGGGGGCGGCGATCACCGGCGAGACAGTGGACCCGGACAAGTTCAACGAGACTGTCACCGCGGCCGTCGAGGAAACCGTCCGGCGCCAGGCAGAGATCGGCCTGGACTACGTGAGCGACGGCGAGATGGACACTCCTTCGTTCATGGACACCCGTATCCGCCTGACCGGGTTCGAAGGCCCGGCGAAACCGTACATGCCAGAAGACATCGACGGCGTGCTGCCGGTTCTGACCGACTTCGGCGAGGCCGGCAATGTCCTGATGCCCTCCAACACCTCACGGGAGATCAGCTACCGCCCCGAGCGCATCACCGCGGCAATTTCCCGGTTCCAGGGGGTGCTGGCGCAGCACCCGGAGATTGCAGGCGGGTTCGTCCCCTCGCCCTCGCCGGGAACACTCGCGCGGCTGGGCACCAGTGCCTTCTCCGACCATGAGGAATTCGTGTTCGCCATCGCTGACGCGCTGCGCCACGAGTACCAGCTCATCGCGTCGGCTGGCCTGACCCTCCAGGTCGATGCCCCCGACCTGGCTATGAGCAAGCACACCGACTATCGGAGCAGCACAGTCGAGGAGTTCCGCGACATCGTGCGCATCCACGTCCGGGCGATCAACCACGCGCTGAAGGGGATCCCGGCCGAGCAAGTCCGCCTGCACATCTGCTGGGGTAACTACCCCGGGCCGCACCACAAGGACCTGCCGCTGGAGGCCGTCATCGACCTGATCTATGAGGCCCAGGCGGGCATGCTCCTGGTTGAGGCGGCCAATCCGCAGCACCGCCACGAATGGTCGGTATTCCGTGACCACCCGCTGCCCGACGGTATGGTGCTCGCCGCCGGGGTCGTCGACAGCGTGAGCCCGATAGTCGAGCATCCGAAGACGGTGGCCGAAAGCTTGCTGCGGTTCGCGGACGTTGTGGGCAAGGAGCGGATCGTCGCGACTGGCGACTGCGGCTTCGCGACCTTCGCAGCCATGCCGGGGGCGCCGGCTGAGGTGGCCTACCTCAAGCTCGCTTCGCTGACGGAAGGAGCGCGGATCGCGACCGACCGGCTCTGGGGATGACCTGACCCGGCAGCCCGCGCCCGCGGACCCGGGCCCGGTGCGGTGATCGGGCCCGGTCAAGAGCGGCATGAGTTACCGGGTCTTGGTGAGGGCGACAGTGAAGCCGAGCGCCTGGATCTGCCGAATGTGGTTGCGGAGCTTGCGGCGGCGGCAGTTCGTGACGTGGCGTGATACGAAGCGCGAAGGAGACGGTAATGGCGGCGCGAGTCAAGGGTGACCTACTGCTGGTCGGCAGCCTGCCGGCCGAGTCGACACAGGCCGCGCTGCGCAGCGCAGCCGAGCTCTACGGAGACCTGGTGTTCGCCCTGCCCGACGGCGAGACCGGATTGCGTTCCTTGTGGGTCGCTTACGACGTCATCACCATGATCCTGCCTAACCCCGGCGTGGATCCGATCTTCCCGGCCGAGGCGCCGCCACCGCCCGCTCCCCCCCGACATCTGTACCAGACACCGCGGCTGCGGATCCGCGACGGGGCGGCACCGCTGCACTTTGATACATGGCCGCGCATCGATGACGCGATCACGTCGTACCAGCAGTTCCGCGCGCTGCGCGAGGAGGGCGTGATCCCGCCCGGGCTGCGGTTCCAGGTCGGGCTGCCGTTCCCGTTCAGCACGCTTCACAACTTCGCGGACGATTTCGCGGAGGCCGACTACCCGACGGCCGAGAGAGCTTACGAGGACCTGGTGGGCCGGGAGTTGGCGCGGCTGACTGCGCAGATCTCGCACGAGGACCTGGCGATCCAGTGGGACGTGGCCAGCGAGGTGCTCAACATCGAAGGTGTGATGCCCGGGGCACCAGACGACGGCGCGTGGGAGCGGTTCGCCGGGCCGGTAACCCGGCTCACCCGCTTGATCCCCGAGGACGTTCTCGTCGGCTACCACCTGTGCTACGGGACGTTCCCTGAGTGGCCCATGTACGAGGCGCGCGACATGAGTCTGCTGGTGCGCATGGCCAACCACGCCGTGGCCCACTCCGGCCGTGTCGTGGACTGGGTGCACCTGGCCGGGCCGCGCTATATGCGCAGCGAGGAGGACCGGTTCTTCCGGCCGCTGGCGGACCTTGACGTGGGCGACACCAGGGTGTTCCTGGGCATCGTGCTGCCCATCGATGGCGTGGCCGGGCTGCGTCGTCGCCAGGCGACGGCGTTGAAGTACCTCGATGACTTCGGCGTCGCGCTGTACTGCGGGTTCGGCCGCCAGCCCGGCGCAGACGGCGCCGAGACCATGCGCGAGCACGCAAGCGTCGTCAGGACAGCCCGCGACGCGTGAAGGAGACGGTCAAAGGTATGGCTGATCGTGCGCGCAGCAGCTATCTACGAGTAGCACACTGCCTGCGGCATGACTGAGCGCTGAAGCCGCCTTGGGAGTGCCGCGTTCGTAATTATGGTGTGGGCATGCCAGTCGAAGTCTGGGCCACGGTAGCAAGTGACCTGGTGGACGAGCTTGACGCTCTGCTGGGTGTTATGCCGGAAGGCGAACGGG
Source organism: uncultured Actinomycetota bacterium (assembly GCA_963815375.1). Classification (GTDB taxonomy): domain Bacteria; phylum Actinomycetota; class Actinomycetes; order Streptosporangiales; family Streptosporangiaceae; genus JASHPR01. The sequence goes on from CAWFGX010000001.1 coordinate 3,094,458, forward strand.
AATCACCTGCCGCCAGCGCGGGCTGGACCTGCTGGCAGACGGCCGAGCACGTCGCCGGGGACTTCGCGCACTACGCCGCCCAGATCATCGGGCAGCCCCGAGATCACTATGTGAAATTCAGCTTCGACACGCGCCGTGCAACCACGCCAGACGAACTGCGCGAGGTCATCCGCGCGGCCGGGGGAATACTCGGCGCAGCGGTCCTCGCGGCCCGTCCAGGCTGCCTGGGCTGGCACCCGCATGGCTACTTCACTGCCGCGGGCTTCGCCGCTATCGGCGCTGCCCAGGGCCTTGTCCATGGCCACGACATCGCCGCTGGCCTGGGCATGGCATGGTCACCTAAGCCGCAGCTGTGCGAGCAGGTGCTCAGCACAGTGTTCCCCGGCGCTGAGCGCAAAGCCGGCGCGACGGCATTGACGACTCTGCTCAACCAGACCGGCCGTGACGAACGACCACAGGGCGAGCCGGCACGTACATGGAGTTACTCCGCTGCCGCCGCTCGTCCCCTCAGCGTTGACACATAAAGACATCTTGCACTTATCGGCATGAGCGAGCGACCACGCCGACCAAACGCTCAGATAAGCCGTTTCAGCGTGACGCGGCCGCAGCTGAACGCCCTGCCCGGCCCAATCAGCGAGATCGTGGCCAGGACGATCCTGTCTGTCGGAACCGTCAGCGGAGCCGTGCTGGTCGACCTGACGGTCCCGGACAGCCCGCCGGGAGCACAGTACATGGCGCTGTCCACCCCAGACCCTAGACCCGGACGCGCCTGTCGCCCAAGGCGCTGCGTCTGTACGACGAGCTCGGATTGCTGGTCCCGGCCGAGGTCGACGCGGAGACCGGCTACCGCTGGTATGCGGACACGCAGCTGGAACAGGCCCGCGTAGTGGCCTCGCTGCGCCGGATCGGCGTCCCGCTGGCCCGGATCAGGGACATCCTGGCCCTGGACTCGGCGACGGCCTCGGAGGAGATCCGCGCCTAGTGGGCCGGGACCGAGGCCGAGCATGCCGCGCAGCGAGTACTCGCCGGCCACCTCGTTGACCGCCTGCACGGAAAGAAGTCCGCCATGCACGAGGTCACTGTCCGCGACATCCCCGCCCGCACCCTGCTCAGCCTCATCCGGAGGCTGCACGAGGGCGACCTGATTCCGATGGGCCGGGAGCTGTTCATCCACCGGCTCGCCCATGGCGGCGTCCCCCGGATCGAGCGGATCGCCGGAGCACCCTTCACGATCTTCCACGGAGAGGTGAGCGGGGACAGCGACGGTCCGGTCGAGTGGTGCTGGCTCGCGCTGTCTCGGGCTGTTGTGCGGACTCGGTGCGGACCGTCCCGGCCAGGCGGGACCGGGTTGGGACGGGCCTTGAACACCGGTTCGTAATTTCGTCGAGCGCTTCATGACCCTCTGCGAAGATGTGGCCGGTGGGATGGGAGGCACTCGAGCAGTGGGGTGACGACGTTGTTCGCATCGAACCGCTCACTGGCGGAGCTGGCGTCAACGAGGTGTGGAGCGTGCGCGTCAACGGTCACCTCGCGGTCGGTCGTCTCGGCCCGCGCAGCGACGCTGATCTCGCGTGGGAGACCGACCTGTTGCGACACCTCGACCGTGAAGGGATGCCGGTGCCGATGCCGGTCCCAACGACGGACGGCCGGCACTTCGCCGACGGTCTGGTGGTGATGACCTACGTGGAGGGCGGACCGCCCGAGACCGAAGCCGACTGGCGTCGCGTCGCCGGCACACTCCGCCAGCTGCATCGGTTCACGCACGGCTGGCCCCAGCGCCCGGGCTGGCTATCGTCGGCCGATCTTCTGCACGCCGAGACCGGGACGAGGGTCGACCTCGGCGCGATGCCGCCTGAGGGTGTCGTTCGATGCCGAGCAGCGTGGGCGCGACTCGCCGGTCGCACGACGTGCGTCGTCCACGGCGACCCCAACCCGGGCAACATCCGCATGACCGCGGATCGCGTCGCGATGATCGACTGGGACGAGTCGCACGTCGACGTCCCCGACCTCGACCTGGCACTGCCGCACAACGCCGCCGGTCTCGACGACGACGTGTACGACATCGCCGCGCAAGCGCGGGCCGCATGGGAAGCCGCCGTCTGCTGGGACCCCAGCGGGACCGACCAGTTCGCAGTCAAGCGGCTCGCCGAAGTTCGAGCGGTCTGAGCAGCAGCGAATCGACAGAGCGCACCTAACGCTGCACGATCGCGCACGTCCAATGCAACGACCGCCGCTCCGAGGAGACCCTCGGCCCCTCACCGGATTCGCACGCGCCGCCTCGCTACCCATGTCTGACTCGGGAAGATCGACTCCCCGCCATCGATGCCCGCTTGCCTCGCCGTGCCTGTGACGGTGACCGCCGCCGAGGGCCACCTGGAGCCACCTTTGGGCCGGGGCATCAACCTCCAGGTCTCCCTAACCGCCATCGTTCCGCTGCCCGCGCGTTTCGGAGCCGCGAAGTGACCGCTATTCATGGAACCGGAAACGAGGTGGTATCTCGTTGGCGACGCCGAACGCAGGGTCAGGCAGTTCCTCGTTCAAGACCCCGAAAAAACCTGATTAGGTTCCAGGAAGCGTTCGGCCGCCGGTCGCGGCCAGAACTCACCAAACCAGTTCCTACCGAACCACCACTGGGGCCATGCCTCACCTGAGATAGGGCCCAGATCTCATCCGCAGAGCCATAGGTCGGCATGTGCTGGAGATCAGGTACTGGGACGTTCGCAATTTCGCCGGGAATTCGAGGACGTGGGACTACGGGGACTGGCATCACGCGGTGCTGGGCGTCGAGATCCTGACCGACTGCGGCCCGTCGTGCATGCAGTGGACCAGCGCTTTCGAGCTGTATGGCGTGGAGGTGTTCCAGACGTCGATGCCGGAGCGCATCCTCGGTGGCGAATCAGGGCCAGAGGCCTGGGATGCCAGCGAGTCTGACCGCTGGCAAATATAGACGAGAGCCGACCAGGACGCTGTGCTGCTGAACGGGCTCGGGCCAGGTATCGCGCAACCGGTGTCGCACATCGTCAGCTGTCAGCTCAACCCGATGGCCGCTCACAGTGAACCGGATTATGGCTCCTCCCGTCCATTTCCTCCGATTCACTCAGCTTGACGGATCCATCCAGCTTGACCAACCGTCATCATCACCACGGCCGCTGCCTCCGGGGCCACCGAGACGGCCGCGCTACCAGCGGCATGACCGGATGGTGGGCGGTTGAGCCCGATCTTGGTCGTCTGCTGTTTCGCGGGTGGCGGTTCGCCGGCGCGATATCGGCGATGATCTGTTTATGGAAGGGCGTGCCCGAACCGGCGGCATCCGCGGTCGTCGCCCGGTCTTGGGGCCGGTGCACGACGATGAGCTGATCGCCTGCTGCGGGCCGGCGAAACGGGTTGCCGCCGCAGCCGGCGAACGTTCAGCGGCAGCGGGATCAGCCTGCGGCCATGTCGCCTTCGGCGCACCTGGGACCGCCTGCGAGGCCCGGTCATGACCCGGATCCTGGTCACCAGTGCCAGCGGAGCAAACGGTGACGGCTACGGCGCGATCCTCAGTTTCACCGCTGACGGCGTGATGACCGGGCCGTTCAGTCGTGATCGCCGGATTAGCGATCCACGCGGCCTGTGCCTCGGCCCGTCGGGTGAGCTGGTGTACGTCAACAGCGGTGACGATCGGGTACTGGCGCTCGACGGGCACGGAAAGGTCGCGCTCGACTCGGGACGGATCGACGGGCTCGACCCAGGCGGGGGGACGTTCGGGCCCGGCGACCGGTACTACGTCGGGCTACGCCGGCACCAGACGATCCTCGCCCTGCCTGCTCGCCTGGATAGTAAAGGTGAGCCCTTCCTTCCCGGCGGGATCGTCCCGTTCCCGCGGGGATTTGGCTTCGGGCCTGGCGGTGAACTCTATCTGGCCTCCGGCATCGGGCCGTCCGGTGCGGGCGAGAACACGATCGCCGTGTTCGGCCAGGGCAGAGCGCTGCGCACGCCCCGCCTCGTCGACGACCCCGAACTGAGCCCTCTCGATCTCGCTGTCGCTCCCAACGGGAACATCGTGGTCTCCAGCGAGTGGCCCTACGGTTCCCCCTGCGCGACGGCGAGCGTCCGCGAGTACGACCCTTCCACGGGTCGGCTCGTCCGCGTGTTTGCCGCTGACCCCGCGGTGGGGTTCGCCAGGCCGCGTGGATTGCGGTTCGGGTCCGGCGGCCGCCTCTATTGCACCGGCCAGGACCACGTCGTTGCCTTCGCTTTCGACACGGGAAGCTTTACCGGCGTGGTCGCGCACCTGCCAGGGCTCAACGGCCAGGCTCTGGTCCTTGCGCCCTAGCCATACGCCGGAACGGCGTGGCCTGGATCGCCGATCGCCTCTGGTCCCCGGGCTGGCCGCCGCCTCTACGCCATCGGGACAACGGCGCCAGGCGGCGCACTCTGCGCGGCAGATCCGGATGTTCGCTGCGCGAGCGGCTGCGCGTATTTATGCGAAGTTCCGGCTCGCCGCAGGCGCGATCTGCGCGAGCGTCGGGGAGCGCGAGGGCGCTCGCCGAGCCGCCGTTCTGCACGGCTGATGGCGCGTGACAGAACATCATGAAGCAAGCGCAGAATTGGTCATCCTGGGTGTACTGTCAGCCGGCCTACTGACGGCCGCAAATGCATGTGCGTCGCTGCGGCCCGCCAAGGCCGGCTCAATAACTGCGGGATCTGTATTGACGTGGTCTTGCCGGGCTATGGGACTTTATGTTTAGACATTGGTGGCTAGCGATATAGCGGTGTCATCCTCGAGAACGTCGGGCCGGGCGGGAATCCTCGCCCACTGAGCCGCCCACGTCATCCAGGAGGATGACGAGATTTGTGATGCTCGGGCACGATGACGGCGAGCGGCTGGCCGGTCACGATTGTCTGCTATGAACGTTATCGACACGCAAGCCATCTGGCATTACGCACCCGGCCCGACCCGGTGGGCGGTCGCCGTTGCCGCTGCGCCCGGCCGCGCTGGCAGCTAACCCAGGCGGCGCCGGCCGGCTGCTGCTCGGCGGGCGCAGAGCCCTCGGCGTACCGCCTATGCCGACCTGCGCGATGATCTCGGTGATCGCTGGCTGGATCATCAGCTGGCAGCCGATCGGAGCATCGCGGATGATGACCCGCCCCGCCTAACACACCGATGCCCGCACCCGGCCGCGACCGGCAATTACCAGCCGACCGCAGCCCCGGCCGCGGCGAGCACATCCCGGCAGCGACCAATCCCCCCGCTCACCCCGCAGAACCTTTTTCCGGGCTGACCGCCCGGGACATCACAGCAGGCATCTCCTGGCCCAACCACACCCTGGCCTGCCCGATGGCAGATCCGCTCACCCCTTGTAGGGAGACACGATGCACCTGAACCAGATCTCACCCCAGCGACCCTCCGCCGCGGGGCCGGCGCGCCGGCGACCGCGCTGGTGGCCGGGACTGGCCGGCGCAACCCTGACGGCCTGCCTGGCCGCCGCCTGCCCAGCTGCCGCTGCCACCGCCGGCACGGCGGCAGCCGGGCAGCCGCCGCTGCCGCTGAACTGCGGGGCGCCGGACTTCCCCGTACAGTGCTACGCCCCGCATGCCTATGAGGTGGCCTACGGCGTCGCGCCGCTGCTGCGCCGGGGAATCGACGGACGGGGCCAGACCGTCGTCTTGCCCGAGCTGGCCGAACCCCCCTCCTCCCACGGCGTTATCTACTCCGACATCCGCAAGGACCTGGCCGCGTTCGACACCAAGTTCGCCCTGCCCGCAGCCACGCTGCAGGTCGTGAACACCATTGCCCGGTCCAGCACGCCCTATCTCGCGGGTACCGAGGAAGTCGAGGACACCGAGATGGTGCACGCGTTCGCGCCGGCGGCCAGCCTCGATGTCGTCTTGGTACCGCAGGACGCCCAGTCCAGCAGCGCGAACTTCGCCGCCGCGATGACCAAGGCGATACAGGAAGGTGTCGCCCTGAACGCCGCGGTGATTTCGATCAGCGCCAGCGGCGGCGAGCACCTGTTCACCGCCGCCGAGGTGACCGCGATGAATACTGCGCTGATGCAGGCCTGCCACCAGCACGTCACGGTCGTCGCCGCCTCCGGCGACACCGGCGCAATCAGCGACCTCGGCCCGCCACAGCAGGTCAGCCTGCCCGCCTCCGACCCGCTGGTGCTCGCAGTAGGCGGCACCACCCTGGACGCGACATTGGCCACCGGCGCCTACCACGGCGAGATGGCCTGGAACGAGGCGACCGGACCCCAGGACAGCCAAGCCTCCGGGGGCGGCTACAGCAGCCTGTTCCCCCGGCCCGCCTACCAGAACAGCGTCGCGCCGGCCGGCGCCAACCGCGGCGTCCCCGACGTCTCCGCCAACGCCAACTCCAACACCGCCATGGCCATGGACATCGCCGGCGGTGGCCTCCTGCCGGCTTCAGGCACCAGCGCCGCCACCCCTCTTTGGGCAGGCGTGATCGCCCTGGCCGACCAGCAAGCCGGTCAGCACCTGGGTTTCATCAACCCCGCCATCTACCACATCGCCTCCGGCCCCGCCTACCACAACGCTTTCCACGACGTAATTACCGGCGACAACTCAGTACTCTGGTCCACCGGCGTGTTCACCGGCTACACCGCCGGACCCGGCTGGGACCCAGTCACCGGCTGGGGCAGCCCAGACGCCCAGTACCTCATCCCTCTGCTAGCCCGCACAGCCCGCTCCCGCGCCTGACCATGGCGTGCGCGCCCCGCAGCCCTGCCAGCCCGGGGGCGCGCACCCGCAATTCCTCGACGATGACCACCGCCCAGGGACACCGCGGGCGGCCCGGGTCCCCGACAGCGACCACGTCGCGCCGCACACCGCCAGAAGATTCCGCGAACCTGCGGTTCTCCACGACGCTGGCGCGCAGCAACACCGGGCTCCCATTCCCCCGCGAGAATGAAAGGCCAGCCCGTATCCGGAGCCCCAGCTGGATACATAACAGAACAATCGGAGCGCCGGCAGCCACCTGCTCGGCACGCACGT
>CAWFGX010000002.1:0-857018 GCA_963815375.1 uncultured Actinomycetota bacterium
CCGACGTGCGCATGCCCGAGCAGCGCACCGACGGGCACGTCACGCTGCTGGTCGCGGAGTACCTCGCGCGCCGGGAGCAGGCCACACTCGACCGGCTGCACGCCTTCGTCCGGCAGGCCGCGGCCGAGCACGTCGGCTACTGGCGCAAGGGCGTGACGGAGCCGGGCGCGGAGACGGAGCTGCTCGCCATCGCGCTGGAGAAGCTGTCCGCGCTTCGCTTGGTCCAGGTGGACGGACAGGTCGTTCGCAGCCAGCCGGCGCTCGCCCGGTTCGCCCTGGACGAGCCGACTATCCGGGAAACGAGAAAGGCGACAGCCGATGCTGCCAGAGCCATCTTCTGAGCGGTGGAAGCCACTGCGGGCCGGCCTGGTCGACATGTTCTACTACGACGCCGAGGAGTTCTGGTTCCACGACGGCCGGCTGCTGCTGCGCGGCAACAACGGAACTGGCAAGTCCAAGGTGCTCGCGCTCACGCTGCCGTTCCTGCTGGATGGTGAGCTCGCCCCGCACCGGGTGGAGCCGGACGGCGACCGGCAGAAGAAGATGGAGTGGAACCTGCTGCTGGGCGGCAGGCATCCTCATCCTGAACGGTTGGGTTACGCGTGGCTCGAGTTTGGCCGCAGGGCCGCCGACGGGACCACCAAGTTCCGCACGATCGGCTGCGGCCTGAAGGCCATCGCTGGCCGGGGCATCGCGCGGCACTGGTTCTTCGTCACGACGCAACGGGTCGGCGAGCAGCTCCATTTGCTGCCGGCCAGCCGCGTGCCGCTCACCAGGGAAAAGCTGCGCGAGGAGATTGATGGACACGGGCTCCTGTACGACCGGGCGGCCGACTACCGGCGGGCAGTGGACGAGACTCTGTTCGGGCTTGGCGAGCACCGCTACGAGACGCTGATCAACCTGCTGATCCAGCTCCGGCAGCCGCAGCTGTCGAAGAAGCCCGACGAGAGGCTGCTGTCCCGTGCGCTCACCGAGGCACTGCCGCCACTCAGCCCGGGCCTGGTGACAACGGTGGCCGAGGCGTTCCGCGGCTTGGACGAGGAACGCGACACACTGCGCGCGCTGGCCGAGGCGCGGGGCGCCGCGACCGAGTTCCTGCGCCACTACCGCAAGTACGCGCAGGTCGCCGCCAAGCGCAAGGCGGCCGGGCCACGTCAGGCGCACAGCAGGTACGAGCAGTTCGGCCGGGACCTGACCGCGGCGGAGGAGGCGTACGCGAGGGCGGACGAGGAGCTGCGAGCGGCGCAATGCGAGTTGGAACAGCTCCAGCACGAGCGAATCCGGCTGGAGGCGCGGCGCGAGGCGCTGCGACTGGATCCCGCGATGCGCGATGCCACCGAGCTTGACCGCCGCCGGGAGGACGCGAGGCAGCGTGACGAGACGGCCGCGGACCGGGAGCAGACACGCGACCTGCTGACCGGGGAACTATCCCGTCGCTCGAAGAAGGCCAGCGACGCCGCGCAGCGCGCGTCTGCAGCGCAGGAGAAACTGCGTAGTGCAGAAGACACCGCCAGCGCTACGGCCGCTGCGGCGCGGTGCGCGCTCGGTCATCGTGAGGCGACCGAGGTCTGGCGTGAGGACCTGCCGCAGGCTCGGCGCGCGGCGCACGAGGTCGCCGACCGGCAGGCCCAGGCCATCGAGCAGTTGGGGAGTCTGCTCGTCGGGGTCGCCGATCGCCGGTCGGCGGCTGAGGCGGCCCGAGCTGAGGCGGACCGGCTCACCGCGGAGATCGACGCGGCCAGCAGCCGGGTCGCCGCCGAGGAGCGCGCGGCCACCGCGCAGGCCGCAGAACTTACCGCCGCTTACCGCAGATATCTCGCCGAGCTAACCCAGCTGCTGGTTGACGACCCCGACGAGCTCATCGGGATCGTCACGGAATGGGCGGCGGGCGGCGACGGGGAGAACCCTGCCCGGCAGATGATCGACGACGCAGCCCGGTCCGCGGTTGACGCACTGGGCCGTCAGGACGCGCAGCTCTCCGCCCGCCGAGACACCTCCGCGGCAACTGCGGCCGAGCTGACAGCCGAGATCGAGCGCCTGGAGGCCGGGGGCCACGACAGCCCGCCAACCCCGCACACCAGGGATCCGCGGACCCGTGACACCCGGCCAGGAGCGCCGCTGTGGAAGGTGACCGACTTCGCGCCCGGCGTGCCTGGCCAGCACCGGGCGGGCCTGGAAGCGGCGCTGGAGGCGGCGGGGATCCTCGATGCGTGGCTTACTCCTGACGGCGATCTCATGGCGGGAGATGTAGTCCTGGTCAGCGGGCGCAACCCGGTCAACGGACCGTCCTGCGAGGCCGTGCTGGTCCCCGAGGTCAACGTCGGCGACCTGCAGGCCGCCGCGCTGCCGGAGGCTGCCGTCCGCGCCGCGCTGTCCGCGATCGGGCTGGGCCAGGGCGCTGGAACCACGCGGGTGAACGTCGACGGGCGCTGGGCGAATGGGGTGCTGGCCGGAAGCTGGCATAAGGACGCCGCGGGCTATATCGGTCAGGGCGCGCGGGAGACGGCACGCCGCGAGCGCATCGCGCGGCTGACCGCCGACCTGGCCGAGGTGAACGACGAGATCGCCGCGCTCGACGAGGCGCGCAGCGAGCTTGGCGGACGCAAGGACAAGCTGGCCACTGAGCACCGCGCGGTCCCCCCGGATGCGCCTGTTCGCGAGGCGCACACCAGGACCGCCGAACAGCGCAAGCGCCGCCGGGAGTTGCGGAACTCGCACGCCGAGGCGGAAGGGATGCACGCCACGCGCCGGGAGCAGCTAACGGCCGCCCAGAGCGGTGCGAACGAGTTCGCCAGCGACACGGGGCTGCCCGCCGACCCGGAGGAGCTGGCAGCGGTGAAGACAGGGCTGGGAGACTACCGGATCGCGCTGGCCGCGCTGTGGCCGGCCGCGGAGGCGTTCCAGGATGCGCGCGGCCGAGCGGACGAGGCGAGGGAGGAGTTCGCCGAGACGCAGGAACGGCTTACCGACGCCGCCGAGCGGGCGGTGGCGGCTCGGCAGGCGGCGGCTGGCACCCGAGCGCTATACGAGGAGCTGCTTGGGACCGCCGGTGCCGCGGTCGAAGAGCTGAACCGGAAACTGGAAGAGCTCCGCAGAGATAGCGAGCGCTGCGCCACCGACGAGCGTGCGGCCCGCGAGCTTGAGCAGCAGGCGATCAGCGATCGCGGCAAGGCCGAGGGGAGACGGGACACGCTGCGCAGCGAGATCGAGGAAGCAACCCGTGTGCGCCAAGCGGCGGTCACGGAGTTCCAGTCATTCGCCGCGACGGGGGTACTGCGGATCGCGCTGGCGGATCTGGAAGTTCCCGACCCGGCCGAGCCGTGGCCGCCGACGCCCGCCGTGATCCTGGCCCGGGCGGTCAACGCGGAACTCGAGGATACCGACGACGCGGACGCCCCCTGGGATCGGGTGCAGCGCAAGCTCAACGAGGAACACAAGCTGCTGGCGGACGCGATGGCCCGGCACGGCCATTCGGCAGGCCTGACGGTGCGCGACGGGATCATGGTGGTAGACGTCGTCTTCCAGGGCCGCAGCCACGACATACCGGCGCTCGCCGAAGCGCTCCAAGAGGAGGTCGAGCAGCGGGCGCGGTTGCTATCCGCCCGCGAACGGGAGATTCTCGAAAACCACCTGCTCAACGAAGTAGCGGGCACGCTGCATGAGCTGATTACCGCGGCTGAGGCCGAGGTCAGGGTCATGAACGAAGAGCTCGAATCCCGGCCGACGTCGACTGGCATGAAGCTGCGGCTGATCTGGCAGCAGGCGCGGGAGGCGCCAGACGGGCTGGACCGGGTCCGGCGCAAGCTGCGGCAGACGATCGACGCCTGGTCGTCCGACGACCGGGCCACCGTCGGGTCGTTCCTTCAGCAGCGCATCGCCGCCGAGCACGCCAGCAACCCCGCGGTCGGGTGGGCAGAGGCGCTGACCGCCGCGCTGGACTACCGCAGGTGGCATGAGTTCGTGATCCAGCGGCATCACGACGGACAGTGGCGGCCCGCCACGGGCCCGGCGTCGGGCGGTGAGCGGGCACTGGTCGCATCCGTTCCCTTGTTCGCTGCGGCGTCGGCGTACTACAAGTCGGCCGGCAACCCGAACGCGCCGCGGCTCATCGCTCTCGACGAGGCCTTCGCCGGGGTCGACGACGACTCCAGGGCCAAGTGCCTCGGTCTGCTCGCAACGTTCGACATGGACGTGGTCATGACCAGCGAGCGGGAGTGGGGGTGCTACCCGCAGGTCCCCGGGCTCGGCATCTGCCAGCTTGCGCGGCAGGACGGCGTCGACGCGGTCCTGGTCACGCCATGGCGGTGGGACGGGCGGGAACGTCGGCCGGCTGGGAGCGCGGCCTTGTGACTGACGGCGACGACAGGCTGCGCCGTCTGCTCGGCGGCGAGCCGGTCGCATGGCTGGTGCGGCGGGCACGAGACAGGCTTGAGGCTGGGCGCCCGCTGACCGGGACGGCCACGTTGCCCGCCGCCACGCTGGAGCAGAGGCGCGCGGTTGAGCGGCTGACCGGGCGGGCAGTCCGTTCCGGTACGTCACTGTCGGTGTCGCTTACCCACGTCGACCGGATCCTGCGCGACAGCGGTGCCGCGCCGGGTGGGCTGGCCGAAGCGGTAACGCGCCTGACCGGTCCGCTCCGGGATCTGGGCCGCGAGCGGGCAGATCTGGCGGCTGCCTGGAGCGCCGCGTTCGCGTCGCTGAACACTGCCGTCGGCCGCCGTAGCGAGCTGTCGGCGTGGCGGGAGTGGCTCGACGCCACCGGCGTGGTGCGTCGTCTCGCTTCCGAGCCGGACCAGGCCCGGCTGATCCTAGCGCAGGTGGCGACCGTGCTGCTGCGCTTGCCCTCGCCCGGGATCCCCATTGGTCGGCTCGCCGCCGAATGCTGCGGTGACGCGCACGCCCTGGACGACGGGCGCCCGGTCAGCACGCTCGTCCTCTCGGCGGTCCGCGCGCTGGCCGGGCTGCCGTTCGCCGCTGAGGGATCCGCCGATTCCCGCCGGGCCGTGTGGGCCGCCGTCGGAGTCCACCTCGATGAGCTGTCGTCGCTTGTGCTCTGCCTCGGGCTGCCCGGCGACGCGCGTACTCCCCTGGGCAGGGCCTTGGCGTCGTGCCGCGACGCAGGACAGCCGACGGTGCTCACGCTCCGCCAGCTCCGCTGCCACGACGAGCCCTTGCGCGCCGCCCGGGTGCGGATGTGCGAGAACCCGGTGGTGGTCGCGGCTGCTGCAGACGAGCTGAGCGTCCGATGTCAGCCGCTGGTCTGTGTCGGCGGCCAGCCTTCCGCTGCCGTGTGGCGGCTGCTAGAGCTGCTCGCGGCCAGCGGCGCCGTGTTTGATTATCACGGTGACTTCGACTGGGGTGGTGTCCGGATTGCCCGCAGCGTGCTGCAGCGGGCGGACTGGCAGCCGTGGCGCTACGACCGTCAGGCCTACGAGGCCGCAGTTTTGGAGGCGCATCCGCTGACGCCGCTGGCCGGCGCACCCCTTGCCACGCCATGGGACCCGGATCTCGCCTGCGCTATGAGGCATCACAACGTCCGCATCGAGGAAGAACTTACGCTCGATGCCTTGCTTCAAGACCTCAGCCGCTAAGCTCCCGTACGGGAACCCAGTACCTACCTGGTACGATATACTCGTACGAGAAAGAAGAAGGTGGTGCGCGCCGTGGCTGTGAGCGCTAGTGAAGCCCGCTCGCGTCTGTTCCCTCTCATTCAGCAGGTCAACGACGACCACATACCGGTGAGGATAAGTTCCAAGGGTGGGGACGCCGTCCTCATGTCGGCCGAGGATTTCGACTCGTGGCAGGAGACTATCTACCTGCTGCGGTCTCCCGCCAACGCGCGGCGCCTCATGGAAGCTGTCGCCCGGGATAGGTCAAGTCGGTCGGCCATCGTCAAAACCATGGAGGAGCTGGAGGCTCAGGCAGGCGAGTAGTGAGAAGCATCCACTTCGACCCGGATGGCTGGGAAGACTTCCTGTTCTGGCTGGGCGCAGACCGGAAAATGGCGGTAAGAATAACGCGGCTAATCGCAGAGATCCAGCGTGACCCATTCGCGGGTATAGGAAAGCCGGAACCCCTTAAAGGTGATCTGTCCGGCTACTGGTCGCGTCGCATTGACGACGAACACCGGCTCGTCTACCGGGCCGACGACAAAGAAGTGAAGATCCTAAAGGCTCGTTATCACTACCACGACTGACCTGTGTGGTGATTCGACGACCTTGTTGGGTGTTCGAGCAAGATCTTGGGTCTGAGGCGGTTTGGTTGTCACACACAGAGGCGGCTGGGGGCGTTTCCAAGCTCAAGTTGAGTGGCGGATTGAGTGGCAAATCGTGCTTGCGGGGGCCGGTCCAGGGCTTGTAAGTGCTGGCGTGGGCTTGAGTTTTTGCTGGTCGGTGCGGTCTACCTGCGGCTACGGAACTTGACGGGGTTCATGGTAAGGAGAAGGTCTACGGTTCGATTCCGTAAGGGGGCTCGCAGCTCAGAGGCGGTTTCGAGGGTTCTCGGGACCGCTTCTTCGGCTGTTGGGGGGCAGTTTGGGGGGCAAGATCGCTAACTCTGCGCCAGTGCAGGGTGTCTCCGCAGGTATATCTCATACGGCCGCACTGGTGTACCGGAAGCCCTGCTGTGTTCATCACTCGGCACTACGTTCGACACTCGCGAGTATGACGATCCCTGAACATCATCAGTAGATCATTAGCGCCCGTGGTGCCCGTCTGGCTTGAACGGGTGTGAGACATGAATGTGAAGGTGTTCGACCCTACCTGGTCAGAGGCGCCTGACCTGGGCGAGACTCAAACTCCGTCGCCAGGACGATAGTCGCTTGCCGTTCTTGGGAAGGATACGGCTCAAGCAGCGGGTAGGTGAAGGTGCGCAACATGGATTGGTCGGGCCTTGTCGGTACCGTGATCGGTGCAGCCGTAGGGATATCGTCAACATTGGTCGTTACCCAACTGCAATGGCGGCATCAACGCCACGATCGCTGGTATGCGCTTCGGCGTGAAACTTACGTGAGCTTTCTGACGGCTCTCAACAAGTCGTATGAAACGCTCTGGGCGCTTTCATTAGGCGAGTACACAAGCGAACTTCCTCTGGCGGGAGCCGCCCGAGAGATTCTCCGCATAAACGAGGTCTATGAGAGCCGCCAGCGCGCCTTAATTACTGGCTCACGCTCGGTAGTTGCTGCCTGTGAACAAGCGTTCCAGAGCCTTAAGGGTTTCAGAGACGTCGTAGGCCTGAGCAAGCCGGCCGACTCGCAGGCGTTCAAGATTGCCGATGATGGCTATCGTGCCGCGGCTCGGCGTCTAGCCAGCGATATCCGCATCGACTTGGCGGTCCCAGAGCCCGACATAGGGTTCGTGACCTTCTCTCGGCGCGCAGGTGAGCCATCCGCGGCGTTCGAGCCGTCAGTGCTGCCGCCCGATGCCTCAGGGGAGACGCCCGGTTGATCGCGCTCGCGGTCAGCTTTCGATGCGTCATGCGCGAATCGCGGCAGAACAGGACCTTTCGTCGATCCGAGTCCGGCGAATACTTATGCTAGCTCGTTGGACTGCGGACGGCAGAAGGCTGCTCGAAGAGCCGCCGTGAGAACCGTCGACTGCGCGCACTGAGCCGCCGATCGGCGCGGCCACCACTCTCTCGGTGCTTACCAATTCAGGCGTGCCGATCAGGCTGTTCTGCGCGGATTAGGACGGCGAGTCACGATGATGATCACGGTCAACGGCTGGGTCGGCTATCCGGATCTGAGGGTGTCTCCTTTTACGGTGCGCGTGTAGATCACCTGACGCCCTTCCCGGTAGCTGGTGACCAGCCCGGCCCGGCGCAGGACTTTCAGGTGGTCGCTTATCCCGCCGGCGCTGACCTGCATCCGCTGGGCGAGCTGGAGGGTGGCGGCGGGCCGGTCCAGCTCGCGCAGGATCTGAGCTCGCCGCTGGCCGATGAGTGCTTTCAGAGCATCATCGCCCCGCCCATCGGCGGCCCAGACCTCGGCGATGCCAGCGGCGGGATAGACCAGTGCGGGATCCCATGGCGGGTCGGTGCGTGGCCACACCTTGGGCCAGGTGAAGATCGCCGGGATCAGCAGCAGCCCCCGCCCGGCCAGGTCCACATCGGCTGGCTCCTTGCTGGTGGGGTGCACGACGAGGGCGTCGTGGTCCCAGCGGACGGCCTGGTGCAAGCCGGTGAACGCCGCCCGCGGCCCAGCGGCGACCAGGCGGCGCGCGCGGGAGGCGATCTCGGACTCCAGCACCGCGGACATCCGCCCCCACCAGGGGGCCAGCGCCGCCGCCCAGAAAGCCCGCATCTGTCTCACCAGCGCTGCCAGCGTGCCAGCCGGATCATCGACGAAGGGCCGGGCCGCCGCCGGGCCGCGCGGGTAGGTGCGCATGATCTCGTCTTTGACCTGCTGGGGCGCGGTTGCCCGGATGCGCTCGAGCTCGGTGCCGATCTCTGCATGAGGTACCTGTGGCGGCGGGCTCACGAACACTGGCCAGAACCCGCGCCCGCCAACGGGAGCGGCGACGTCCAGGAGGGACAGGTCCAAACCCGCGGTGCGAGGGATGGCCCACTCCCGCCACGGGCGGTGCGCGACGGAGCGACCCGGGTCGCGCAGCACGTAGAAAGCGCCGATCAAGTCCATCAGCGGCGCGATCGCGAACCTGGTCCGCAGCAGATCGTCGCTGCCAAACCGGTACCGGACCACCACGGATTCAGCCTAGGCCGAATCGTTAGGCCACACACCCCGGCGCAGGGTACGAACGTGATCCAAGGCCAGCACGTCATCCAGCACAGCCCGGGAGGCCGCGGTGAGCGAGGTGTTCTCCGGCATGAGCATGTCGCTGGGCGGATTCGTGCGAGCGGCCGCCCGCCTGCCGTTCCGGATCGCGGGCTAGCGAGCTCCGGTGGCATCCAGCCCGCTCGCCAGCGAACCAGGCCCGGCCGTCATCGCCAGGAAGATCATCGATTCCAACCGGTACCTGACCCTGGCCACCGCAGACGGCGCGGGGCAACCCTGGGCCTGCCCGGTCTG
This sequence comes from uncultured Actinomycetota bacterium, assembly GCA_963815375.1. Classification (GTDB taxonomy): domain Bacteria; phylum Actinomycetota; class Actinomycetes; order Streptosporangiales; family Streptosporangiaceae; genus JASHPR01. The sequence continues at coordinate 9,026 of CAWFGX010000002.1, forward strand.
GTACGCCCATGAGGACTACACCAGCTTCATGTGGGTGTCGCGGCCCGGCGCCCGCCACTCACGCAACATCGCCGGCCGGGCCACGGTCAGCGCCGTCATCTTCGACTCCACGGTCCCCGAAGCGCGGACCCAGGCGGTTTACCTTGAGGCCCGGGCCGAAGAACTCACTGGTGCCGAATGCGACCGGGCTATCGCGATCTTCTCCCGCAGGTCCCGGGCCCTGGGGCTCACCGAATGGGGTACTGCCGACGTGACCGAGCGGGCACCGCACCGCCTCTACCGGGCGAGCGCATCGGCGTGCTACATCCTCACACCCCGCGACCAGCGGCTGCCCGTCAAGATCTACGAACACGACTGAGAGCACCGTACGCCTGATCCCCGGACGAAAGGACCCGCGATGAAAGCCCAGGCCGACCGTGACTGGCCGAGTGATAAGAACGAAGGCGAGGGTGGCTGGGGCGAGGGCGGGCCGCTCGGTGCTACCCCGTGTTTCGTGGTCACTCACAACAGGCCGGCCGCGTCGCACCCGCCGGTGTTCAGGTTCGTCACTGACGGTGTGGCCAGCGCGATCGAGCAGGCCAAGAACGCGGCGGGCGGTAAGGCCGTCCAGTTGCACGGCGCGACCGTCGTGCAGCAGGCGCTTCCGCTCGGCCTGGTCGACGAGATCCGCGTGCACGTGATCGCGGTCCTGGTGGGTGGCGGCACGCCGCTGTTCGGCCGCCTCGGCTCGCCGGTCACCCTCGAACGCACCCGGGCGCTTGTGACTCCGGCAGCGACACACATCGGGTTCCGCGTGATCCGGTAAGCCACGGCCCGAGACCGATGAGCTAGGTCAGGTTTCCCGAACTGGCAGGAGATGTGATGGGTACCGTGATGATGCACAACGCAGTGTCGGTCGACGGCTTCATCGCCGATGAGAACGATCAGGTCGGCCCGCTGTTCGACTATTACGGCAACGGCGACATCGAGCTCACCGACGGCGGCGAGATCAAGGTATCGCAGGCCTCGGCCGGCTACCTGCGGCCGATCTGGGCGGGCATCGGATCGATGGTGATCGGCCGTCACCTGTTCGACCTCACCAACGGGTGGGAGGGGACACCGCCAGCGGGCGATCACGTGGTCGTGGTCTCGCACCGGCCCAGGCCCGGCGACTGGCAGCCCAGCGGGCTTCACCCCGTTCACCCCCGGCAGCGGCAGGCGTCGTACCACTTCATCGGCGACGTCGCACAGGCGATCGCGAAGGCCAGGGAGCTCGCAGGGGACCGCACCGTCGCCGTGGCAGCGGGCGACGTCGGCGGGCAGGCACTGGCCCTCGGCCTGGTGGACGAGGTGGCGATGGACGTGGTGCCAGTCGTCTTCGGCTCGGGCAAGCGGTACTTCGGGCCGGTCGAGGCCCAGCATCTGCTCGAAGACCCGCACACAGTGATCCAGGGCGACCGGGTGCTGCACCTGCGCTATCGAGTCCGCCGCTGAAGAACAGTCAAGATCGACCGGTAAGCCGAGAGCACAGCTGGGAGGTTCATCAGATGAGCAAGGTAATCGCCGGGTTTTCAATGTCACTGGACGGCTTTGTTGCCGATCCGGATGACGGGGTCGGCCAGGTCTTCAAGTGGTATTCGGCGGGCGGCACGGACGCCCAGGTCATGTCAGGGGACCAAGCGTTCGAAATGTCGCGGGAAGGCGCCGAGTTCATCGAGGAAGCAGGCCGGGGCGCCGGGGTGCTGGTGACCGCGCGGCGGACCTTCGACCTCACGCACGCCTGGGGCGGCAAGCACCCGATGGACGTGCCGGTGGTCGTCGTGACCCACCGGGTGCCCGAGGAATGGGCCAATCGCGAAGGATCGCCCTTCACGTTCGTCACTGAGGGTGTCCCGAGGGCCATCGACGTGGCACGGCAGATCGCCGGCGACAAGGACGTCGTGGTCGGCGCTCCCAGCGTCACCTGGCAGTGCCTGCAACTCGGGCTCCTCGATGCCATCCACATCGACCTCGCGCCGGTGGTGCTGGGACGCGGGATACGGCTCTTCGATCACCTGCCCAGGCCGGTCGAGCTCCTCATCACTGAGGCTTCCGGGAACCCGCACGTCACGCACATCACCTACCAGGTCATCAAGTAGCCGCGAGCACCCGGCTCACCCGCCGAAGATGAGGCCCGGTGCGCGAACCCGGCACCGTCATCCCCGCCGTCAGCCAAACGGCCGGCGAGCAAGGCCGGCCCCTCTGGGGAGGAACGCAGGGTCGGTGACCTGGATCCGGGCACCGGGTGACAACCGAGCCGACCTCGTTCGTCGGTCCTCTCGTAAAGCAGAGCGGGTCGGCCCATACCGGAATGGGCCGACCTCCGTCGCGTCCGACGAACAGAATTGGTGTTCTGCGCCCGACGCGCCGCGTTGCCACCGCAACCACCCTGCGCGCCTAGTCGGCGATCTGCGCGGCCCCGAGAGCTGCGCATCGAGCACTCTATCGGCGGCATGAGAGCGCATCTAGCGAGGGGCCGCTTTGCGAGGCTGTAGAACGGTCACGAGGCGATCAGCTGGCCCCGGCGTGCGGCTGTGGCGGCTGATGGGCACTGGTGCCCGGCGTGAGCCATTTCTCCATGAAGATCAGCTGATCCTCGGTGTATCCGTGCTGCGAGTAGAAGCTGGTGACTTTCTTGTTGTCCTGCTCGATGAGCAGGTTGACTTTGCGGCAGCCCCGTGCGGCCAGGCGGCGCTCTAGTTCAGCGAGCACCGCACTGGCGTAACCGTGCCCGCGCCGGCCGGGCCGGGTAGCCAGCCGGCTGACCCAGCCGCGGCGCCCGTCGAAGGTGCCCAGCACGGCTGCGGCCAGGCCGTCAGCGTCTTCGGCGACTACGACCAGCCCAGGGTCGCGGGCAAGGACGGCCGACAGTTCGGCGGGAACATCCGCAGCACCGAACTTCAGTCCAGCAGCCTCCCACAGCTCGGTAAGGTGCTCCGCGTCAGCCAGCGTGGCGGTCCGGATCTGCATGCCAGCAACAGTAGAGAACCCACCTGGGCACACCAGTCCTGCGAACCCCCTCGGCTTGCTCACACGTACGGTCGGCGGCATGACAGCGCGCTCGGACGCCGAGGGAGGCAGCCTCATTCGTCACCCGTCTGCCTCTCTACGGGATGTCCCGCGTGCTCTTCGGCACGTAATCAAAGAACCGGCAGATGCGGCCGCCGCCGGTCCATTCTGCCCGCAGGCGCGTCCGCTTTTCCGCACGCCGCAGGGCGGAAAGCAGTCGTCGGTTCACATCTCGGGCGTCTGCGCCGTCCATTACGCCCTCCACGTGCAGCCCGTCCTGGGTTCCGGTCACCGCCTCATGCCCAAAGATCTCGGTAAGCACAGGACGGATCGCGGCTAGGTCGTCCGAGCTCACGTCACCCACAAGGCTGAACCGGGCCACTAGGTCAGTCTGACGTGCGGGCCGTCGGCGCCGCAGGCAGTTTGCATGTCGGCCATACCGTCAAGCGCTTACCATGCGGCAGAAGAGTACGTAGTTGCGCGGGCCTTGCGTTGCCCGCACAGCCAGGATCAGGAGCAGTCGAATCGATAGTCGTATGGGCGATCGGGGCAGGATGCGCATACGAACATATAGATTCCTCCGGCATCGCCCAGCATCAATCCGGCCGGGTTCTGAAGCGCCCGCCAAGGATGCTCCAGTGAGCTGCTGAAGCCCCATCCGGCCATCGCTGGCCGGTCCTCCAGCGGGATCCACCGCTTCTCATCGCCGCGGCTGAACTCCCAGCTGGCCACCGTGAGCAGGTGCTGCATCTGGGTACCACACTGGCACACTGGCCAGTCCGGTGCCTGGGTCCAGCCTGGGTAGCCGCCTGTCTTGATCCCCGAAGCGACCGCAAGGTCGGTGTCGTACTGCCAGCCGGTTTCTGTTTCCACCTGCTGCACCGCATCGCTGATCTGCGACCACACATGCTGCGGCAAGTCATACGTCGGGTACTCGACCACCCGCTCCGGATCGATGACGCAAGGGCCGGGCACATACCGGGGGTCCGCGTCCTCGCCGGGTACGGGTATTTCCTCCAGCCGGGTGCCGATGGTGGATCGGCGCCGCCACCGCAGCTCGGGCCGGGGTGAGCTCCATGGAAGATGGTCGAACGGGCACCACAGCACCTGCAGCATGTCCGTGCCATCGAGGAACGGCAGGTCGGGCACGTCTTCGGCAAACAACTGCAGCACCGGCACCAGAGGTGAGCCGCCGTCGGGGTGCTCACCGACGGCGTCTTGATCGCAGGTGGGCCACGGTTCACCAGCGGGCCAAAGGAGAGCGCCTCCCACCGAACTCTGCCCGGCAGCCGGTGAGCCCTTCCGGGGATGCAACCGCGTCGTTGTGCGCGCAAACGGGATCACCTGCGGAAAGGCTGACGGCATGTCGATCGGACCCGGCGGCGTGGTATGCACGATGAAGATCGTACGGACCCCACCTCGCCGGACGGCACACCAGTCGTGGCTCAAGGCGTCACTAAGCGGCTGAACCGACGAATGCGCATCCAGGGCACGCCCGCGATGAGTAGTTATGCTCACGACCGATGACGGGTCGGACGTAACGGGGAATGCGCTAACCGCGGCATGACCAGACGTTCGCCGACTGCTGAGATGCAAGCTGGATAACCGGTTGCCTGATCTGGAGGGGCGAGATTGACTCCGACACTGGCCAGAGTTCTCCACGACGACGAAATCCCTATCGACACCGAGCTGGTTCGCGCGTTGGTTAGCCGGGCGATTCCTCAATACGCCGGTCTCCCCGTTCGCCGGCTGGATGCGAGCGGCTCGTCGAACGCGCTGTTTCGTCTTGGGGAGGATCTCCTTGTCCGGCTGCCGCGCCAGCCTGGGGGATCGGTGACGATCTCGAAAGAGGCCAGATGGCTGCCGGTTCTCGGGCCTTGGCTGCCGGTTGGCATTCCTGAGGTCGTCGCCGTCTTCGAACCCGGCTGTGACTACCCAGAACGCTGGTCGGTAGTCCGCTGGATCGACGGCCAGCACCCTGAGGTGGTCACTCCCGAGACGCCCGTCGACCCGCGACGGGAGGACCTAGCGGCAGAGCTTGCCGGGGTGGTGAATGCCCTGGGACGGGCAGATGTCCCTGGCGATGCGGTCAGCGACCCGGACCTACATTGGTACCGCGGTGAGCCGCTCGCGACTATGGACACCGTGACCAGGCAGAACATCGTGCATTGCCGGGCATTGCGTGATTTTGGGTTCGACCTTGATGCCGCCGGACGGCTGTGGGACGACGCCATGCGGCAGCCCGGAGCGACCGACCGGCCGGCGCCGCGGTGGTACCACGGCGACCTGGCCGCGGAGAATCTGCTGGTGCGGGACGGTCACTTGGCGGCGGTCCTGGACTTTGGCGCACTGTCGGTCGGGGATCCCGCGATCGACCTGGCCGTGGCCTGGGAGATCCTTGATCCCCCCGCCAGGGAGATCTTCCGAAGCAAACTCGGCGTTGACGAAGCGACCTGGTTGCGCGGCCGAGCCTGGGCTCTGTCCATCACGTTGATGATCTGGTACTACTGGGCGACCATGCCGCAGCGAAGATCCAGCCGTATTGCCGTAGGCCGCAACGTCCTGGCCGACGCCGGCTATCTCACCTGACACTGGCTTCCCCGAGAAGACGGCTGCCGAAGCCGCACTCTAAGTTCGGCATAGAACCGCGCTCTCATCGGCATGACAGCGTGTTGACGATGCGCCAGAACAACCTCGTCTGTTCGGCTGAGCTGATGATCGCCGGTAGTCGTCGGCTGCGCATAGCGGATCAGCGCGCGGTTATCTAGAGTGCCCACACCTTCAGTGACCCGACCACGGCTGCCGCCAGGCCCTATGTTTATGCGTCATCAGCGCTAGACATGATCAACCGCTTCTGCCGCGTAGCGCGAGGGCTTGGTTGGAAACATTGGTCGGCTAGCGTCAACTAGGAACGGGCTAGACCCTGAAAGTGCCCCAGCCCGGCACCAGGCGGACAAGGCCTTCCGTTGCCAGTATCCGCAGGACGCGGGCAACAGTCCCGCCGGCAACCTCATAGTGGCTTGCCAGGGCTGCCACGCTCGGCAACTGCTCACCAGACGACCACTCGCCCGCAGCGATGCGGCGGCGCAGGTCAGCCTCTATCCGCTCGCCTGGTCGCTCTGGTGGCCTGCCCACACAATGATCATTCCAACCGCAGCCAGTGCGTAACGTGCCTTCACCGCGTGTATAGCGACCAGTGCATCTAGTGCATGTATCGTGTCTAGTTGAGGGCGCCCCCGGGGCAGGCAGTCGGGCTGCCTGGTTCTGGACACCGGAGGCTAACCACCTGCTGGAGGTGGCTGTGATCAACGATAGAGGCAGTCCGGTCAGACATGAGATGTCCACCAAGGACAGAACCGACCTGTTCGACCTGCGCAAGGTGTACGGGGATCGCTATCTCATCCGGGTGCCAGACGGCGGCTGGAAAGCACGGCGTCTGTGTGAGGGTTATGAGAAGAAGTGGCTGACCGAGCCGACAGCGGACAAGCTCGCCCTGATCATTCAGGAGGATCTGGCCGGCTGGCGCGAAGAGTCGCGGAGGCATGAGTGAAGATCTCCGACCGTAGTGGCGTCACGAGGATGAGCGTCACCTACATCGATGACACCGGCCGGGTGTGGATCATTGGGCTGGGCCAGATCAGGCAGTTCTGCTCGGCCGAGAAGTACGGCCAGCTTGTCTTAGTTCTGGCTTCGTCCATCGATGAGGTCGTGGAGAAGAGGTCGAAAGCGTGAACAGCTGCCCGTACCCGCAGCACACCGACAGGCAGTCCGGCAGGCTCGCCGGGCTCGGCTGCCTGTCGGTGGTCCTGGGCTTCTTCGGCTTTGTCGTGACCTGCTTCGCGCTGCTGGGGATGGTCTACTGCCTGGCCGTGCACGACTACCTAGCGGCGGAGGTGGTCGTGATCATCGGGGCAATCATGGCCGTGGGGGTGTTCTTCGTCCTGCGGGCAGAGGTCAGGCGAGCCGAGCAGAGAAGATCCACAGGATGATCGCGTGACCTAGCCGCACCCAGCCCATACCCCGGGCCTCAGTGCCCGGGGCTTTTTTATGCCCTTGACCGGGCCGCGCGTTCGAGTCGCGTGCCCGGGGCGCTGAGGATGTGCACAGCCTGACTTGATCAGGTCATTGTCGGCGTATGCCACCCGGACGCCGGGCCGGTCACCGGGCCAGCCACTGGCGACCCTGCCGGCATGTGAACTGGTCACCGGATGGAGACAGCCTGTGGCAGCCTGACGGCATGGGCGGTCCCCCTGAGAACGTTCCCGGCTGCCAGATAATCCACGTCGCAGCACCGGGAACTCCGGTCGCCGAGCTGGCGGACAGCGAAGCGCTGCAGGCATACGGGGCTTATCCGGGCGCGGCTTACGTCAGCACAGTGTTCGGGGTCGCGCGGGAGCGGGAGGAAGGCGGGTGGGAGCTTCACCCGTACTTCGGTGCGCTGGCCCCGCAAGATGCCCGGGACAGCATGGGCGGCCATTTCCGCAGACTGACACAAACGCCGGGCAGGCCGGTGACCAGGCAGCGCACGATGAGTGCCTGCGGGCCGCGGTCCGGATGGACTGGGAAGCCATCGATGAGGTGACGGTCCTGGGCACCCGCTACCGGGTGATCCGCGCTGACCAGTTCGTCCGCACTGGTCCTGCCGGGCCCGAGCCGCCACGCCCCACCGACCCCGACCCCGGCGCGCCGGACCAGGCCAGGGCAGTCCCCGACCCGGCGACCGGGTTCGTGATCGACCCCGCCACGCCGGTCAGCCTCTCGCAGGGCACGCTCACCGTCGAGCTGCTCAGACTCACCCCCGGCGAGGGCATTGCGACGCCGGGCGTCGTGAGCGACGCCGGCTCAGCCGCGCGGACGCATCCGCGCGGCGTTCTGCTCCCAGCTGCGTTCGTGGCGGCCGAGCAGGCAGAAGGACGCTGGGGCGCCAGGCTTGCCGGCACTTCGCCGACACCTCAGGGTGCCCGTGACGCCCTGGCCGGGTATCTGCGGGTCACGGTCCCATGGCAGCTCAGCCTGGGCGCAGAGCAGCGCGCAGCGTACGCCGCCGCAGCGGACCGGCTGAGCGAGGACCGAGCCGACGAGCTCACGGCTGCCGGGCGGACGTTTCGTATCGTGCGAGTCGAGCGCCTGGTCCGGATCGGCCCGGACGGGCCGGAGGGACCGCGCCCGTCCGACCCCGACCCCCAGCCACCGGTACTGGTCCAGGATCAGCATCTGCGGGAGCAAGGCCGGATCAGCGACGAGGAAGACGAGAACAAACAGGCCGAGCTGAGCGACGACGCCAGGGCATTGCAGCAGATCTTCAGCGAAGAGGAAGAACGCCGCAAGCAACGCATCGCCAAGCGCGCCGCACGTCGGCCGGCGCACTCTTAGCCCATCCGCAGGGGGGAGCCGACGTCCATGCTTGCGACCAGCGCGGCCACTATCGGCCGCTTTGAGCCTGGCGCGAGCAAGTCAGCAGCCACGCGCTGAACGAGCATCTGATCCTGAGGGCACCCAGCGTTCCTGATTTCCCGCGGCGTCCGGTACGGCTGCTGAACACCTTGTTGGCGGCACGTCTATCTGGGCACCCAGGTAATGATCAACGGCAATGCTCTTTCGCCACGGCCCTCCTTCGCGGTTGTGATCCCTGTCGGCGCGGAACCGCGGTTGATGTGGAGTGCCGGCAGCAAGGCGAGGACGACCCAACCCGGACGCCGGGCCGGTCCTTGATAGCCCGATCGTGATCAGCGACGGCTAGCGGTGAGGAACCCGGCCGTCAGCCTTCGCTTTCCGGCCACAGGCGGATGCTCCGCCGTGCCGCGTCGAGGATGAGCTGAGCATCGATGCCGGCCCGGGATTCGGCAATGCCGAACGCCGGCCATTCGCAGACGAACTCCAGCGGCCCGGCGGGCGGCAGCGGCCACATCCACCACCGGGAGACAAAGGAGTGCGGGCCGCCCCCGCCAGCGAACGGGTACAGCACAGGTCCGGCTGGCTCGGCATCGTGGTCTGGCCTGCGGCCGCCGGGGCTCCCAGAGGCCTTGCTGCCGTCGGCGAACTGCAGGCCGAACCGGAACGAGCGCCGGGACGCGGCTAGGTCACGCGGGCCGCCGGGCAGGTGCTCCTCGGGGTGGCCGGCACTGGGCCGGATCCGAGCGGTCAGGAAGATCTCGATCCCGGCGGTGAAGGCTGACAGCCCAGTGACCGCCACAGCGGCCTGGTCGGTCCGCCCGAGCAGCAGGGTGTCGATCGGGACAATGCCGGGAAATTCCGCCTCCGGCGGCTGCCAGGGACGATGCCTGCGCGCAGGCTCCGGCTCGGAGGCCGGCAAGTCGTCAAAGAATCCCATGGCGCCAAGCTTGCCCGGCCCGGCCGGCCGTGTCGTCACTCCCAGGAGCCATTCTGCGGTCATACCGGGGGCGGTAGCGCCTCAGGGGCGCCCTCGGCCGTAATCAGATCGCCAAGGTCGGCGCCGTAGTTGTGCGTTCTCAGCGTGCGGCCAGGCAGTTCGCTGACCCCACGCCAGCTGTGGGCGAGTTGCCGACCGCCTCGAACGTGCTGCGAAAGAATGTTGGTGCATCGGCCTACGATGTCGATCGTGTAGAGCTTGGACGAGGTTGCGTGGCACCGGCACCGACCGCTCGTTGTACTCGAAGTTCGGCCAGATTGACGTGACCTGCGGCGTGACGGACGTTCCGTTGCTGAGGCTGACCTGGAAGTCGTCAGCGTCCAGGGTGCTCGTCAGGATCGGCCAGCTGAACTCGACCGGCAGCCCGTCGGGGTAGTAGACGTCCTCGCCGTAATCGGCCCGCACGCCCGAAGGCGTCGACGCCGAGGTATAGCTGGACAGCGAAGGCGTCTGCACGCTGGCGCAGTGCACGTTGTCCCGCGTGCCGCCGGCCAGGACCGTAAGCGTCTTGCTCAGCGCCACGTCGCTGGTGCTGAGGTTCGGCACGCCGACGATGCTGGTGAAGCCAGCCCGGCGGCCATCATCTCGGGCTTCTGCGCCCAGACGTCAGCGTTGATGATGACGTCCTGGCGGAGGATCTGATAGCTCAGCGGTGTCCCCCCGCGTTCTGCCCCGGCATGGCCAGGCCGGCGTTCGCTGACCCGGCTGATAAGACCAGGGCCAGCAGAGCCGTCGCGCGGGCCAGAACGGAAATCAGCATGTCAGCGAGATCTCAGAAACTTGCCACCGGAGTGACGCGACATGCCGACGCAAGGTGAACGACTGTCTACTGAAAGTGGTGTCGGCGGTTTGTGAACGGTTTCGCCGACCTGAGCATCAGCCGCGAAGGCCAGTACCACGGCCGTTCCAAGATCATGATGTGAGATGTGGCTTTGCGCGATGTCTGGCACTTGGGCAGCGAGTTTGGCGGCTGCTTCGGTCGCGGGTCGCATCGATCCGGGCGGCTCGTCTGCGCCGGATGCCCGGCTGGTCAGAACGGCTGGCGCACGCTGTCGATGATCTGGCGGAGCGCGCGGCTGGCCGGATAGCGCCGCACGAGCTGGTCGCGTGCCCGGGTGAGGACCGGACGCCGCACGAACATCACCCGGGCCAGCCGCCGGGAGTCGGCCTGATGGCGTTCAATGACGCGGCGGCACCGCTTTTCATATAGCTCGAAGGCCAGCGGGACGGTAGCGGCATCAGCGCGAGACAGCTCGTCTGCCAGGCCTGCCGCGGCGCGCATCGCGCTGGAGGCGCCGATGCCTACGGTCGGCAGGAAGCCAGCGGCCGCGTCGCCGCACAGGGCGACCCGCCCCTGGACCCACCGGCCGCAGCGGACATCGGACATCGGCCAGCGATACGCGGCACTGAGGTCGCCGATCGCGGCTGCCGCGGCCGGAACGCGCGCGGCCAGGCCGGCCAGAAGGGGCTGCAGCAGCCCGCGTACGTCATCGCCGTGCATGGCATCGGCTGGCCCGCCAGCCGCGCACATCACCTGGCCTGGCGCCGGGTAGATCCCGAAGAGCCAGCCGGGTCCCCACCATTCACGCGCCACCGCGGGATCGAACCGGCTGCCGTCCGCCCACCAGGTCCACATCACCCACCCCGCGTCGAATCCCGCTGCCGGGCCGAAGACCATCTCCCGGGTTCGCGAGGCCATGCCATCACAGCCCACCACGGCATCGAACTGCTCGGTCGTCCGGTCATCGAAGGTGACCTCAACCGCGCCGCGATGCTGGGCAAGCGAATCGATCGTGACGCCCTGGCGCAGGTCAGCCGGCCTGCAACTCGCCGCCAGCACGCGCAGCAGGTCGCTGCGACTGACCATGAGCAACGATCCCGCCCCGCCGGCCAGCACCGACATGTCCAGGGACTGCAGCAGCCGGCCCGAACCATCGGCCAGCTCGTAACGCTCCACCACCAGGGACCGCTTCACCAGTTCGCCGTAGCTGCCAAGGCCATGCAGCACACAACTTCCCAGCGGGTACAAGCCGATCGCGTAACCATCCCCGGCCGGCCTGGACCGTTCGATGATCACCGGCGGCCGGCCCTGCCGGCACAGTTGTCCCGCCAGCGTCAGGCCAGCCACGCCGGCACCGACGACGAGCACCCTCATCACACTAGCGTGCCACCCGTCCTAGTCCCCGTGCTCAAACGGACTCAGGTGCTGGCCATCCGCCCGGCACGTGCCAGCCCCCGTGCCCCCAGGCCCGCTGAAACCGCCAGGTCGCAGCCCTTCGAATCTTTTGCCAGGCTCGGGTGCTCAGTCACAGGAGTCCCAGGATGGTGAATGGCCGGTCCACAAAGCGTCCGGCCCATCGGGTGGCTTCGGTGACGTCGAACCGTCCGGCCAGGCGGAGTGCCCCGATCGCGAGGTTGCGCAGAGCAGCCATGACCCTGGGTCCGGACCGGGTTCTGACCTGGGATTTGTCCTCTTGGTACAAGGTGTCGCGGATCCAGTGCAGGGACTCGATCGACCCCTGTTCCCGGACGTACCTGGCCAGGTCGGCGGCGTCTGCCTGGCCGGGTTTCGGGCTGGCGACGCCAAGCGCCGCGACGGCCGAGATCGCGTGGCCGTCCAGGCCGGTGACGTACCGTTCGATCAGGAACACCTGGCTGACGTGCGGGAACGGCAGGCCGTCGGGGGCGGGCAAGACCTGGATGGTGCGGGTGGTGATCCGGCCGTGGCCTTTGTCGGTGGCGGTGTGGGCGATGGGTGCCTGGCCTGCTGCTATGCGGATAGAGCGGCTGGGAGCACGGAATGTCCTGATCGCACTCTGCAACCGCTGGACAGATTCCACGGCGGATTCCACGGTCAACTGACCGCTTCGTATAGCTGCTTGTCACGTTCAGTAACCCGCTGGGGTTAGCTGACCAGCGCCCGGTCGACCAAGGCGCGGTAGTCATCCACCAGGCCCGGCAACAGCCGCAGATGGACGATCGTGCCGTCACCAGCTGGGGCAAGGTCAACGACCTGGCACACCGCGGCCGCATCCTCATCACCAGCGACGATCAAGGCGCCTGGCGTAATCTGAGCAGGGTCGCGAGCCTCATCCAGGAACGTCCAGAGATACCCTGTCTGGTCCTCGTCATTGAGATCAGCAGTGATGTCAACCCGGTACATCTCAGCCCTCCTCTCGCCAGATGCTGCTTCTACCGTACTGGGGATTGGTGCGGGCAGGACCAAGTGCCGCCAGCAGCTCCCCTAGCTCCGGATCGTCGGCCCGGCGCAGCCGGACGGTGTAGTGCGGCTGCTGCGCAGTAGGCAGTAGCTCGAACCCACGTTCGCGCAGCCGGCTGGCTGTCGGCAGGTAGATCGTCCGGAAGCTGGCGAAACGGCGCGCCAGCAGTTCCTCAAGCGCTATGCCTACAAATCCTTCGCGGCGTCACCTCGCGCCAGGAGCGCCAGCGATCGCCACCTGGAAGGTCGGGTGAAAAGCCCGATTAGCGAGCGGACGTCGTCGATGGTCGACCCTGAGCCATTGATGAACAGCAACGGCGGCCCATCGCCCGAGACCTCGTAGTAGATGTCGATCCCGTTGATTAGCGTGCTCGGCACGGTGACACTGTAAAGGCTTGAGAGAGGAGCCCAAGATTGACCCTAAGTCGGTCAGCGCACCAGTCTGCGGCCATCCGGAGCGCAGAGAACGGCCTGCCCTCGCGGGGTTGTCCGCCACGATCTGGCACGACATGACCACGGCCGTCCCTCCCAGCGAGCGAGCGCGCCACCCGCTGGCTGCGAGTATTCGTGAGGCTTACCAGTCAGGAGGCCAGTCAGTCTGGTTGGGACGCCAGACCTGGCCCGCGCTTCCTGAGGTCATGCCGGAAGCGGAATGGACCGGCCGACGGACCATGGACAGCGGATTGGCGATGTCCTCCAGCGACTTGCCCTCTGCGGCGACCCCGAGGACGATCTCGACGATGCCGCCGAGCACCATCGCTCCCGCGCCGATGAGGTAGCCGATAAACAGGTTGGTGGTGTTTGCGCCGTTTCCGATGAGGTGGCCGTACAGGACGGGCCCGAGGGCGCCGAAGCACTGCGCGATCGCGAAAAACACCGCGATCGCCTGCGCGCGCACCTCGAGCGGGAAGACCTCGCTGACGGTCAGGTAGGCGGAGCTGGCTCCCGCGGAGGCGAAGAAGAAGATCACGCACCAGGCGATGGTCTGCGTCGTGGCTGTCAGCACGTGGTGGTCGAGCAGGGCGGCGGTGACCGCGAGCATCGCGCCTGAGCCGATATAGGTTGCGGCGATCATCTGCTTGCGGCCGATCGTGTCGAACAAGCGCCCGATGGTGAGCGGGCCGAGCAGGTTGCCGGCCGCGAACAAGATCAGGTACAGGGGCGCGCTGGCCGCGCTCACATGGTAGAACTTCGTCAGCACCAGCGTGTAGGTGAAGAAGATCGCGTTGTACAGGAACGACTGGCTGATCATCAGCGTGGCGCCGAGCACTGACCTGGGCCAGTACCTCCTGAACAATACGTAGACCAGAGTCAGGTAGCCGGTTCGCTCGGTCGGCTTGACCTCGATCGCCTTGCTGTCGTCCACCGGGGCCAGGTGCTGGCCGGCGGCCAGCGCCTCGTGCTCGATGCGGCGGATCGCTTCCTCGGCTTCAGCCGCTCTGCCATGCATGAGCAGCCATCGCGGGCTCTCCGGCAGATTCCTCCTGATGAAGATGATGATGACGGCCAGCACAGGCCCCAGCAGGAAGCCCAGCCGCCAACCGAGGCCGGGCGCAAGCTGGTGTAGCAGGAGGGACGTCACGAGGGTGCCGAGGATCGCGCCGGCCCAGTAGGTTCCGTTGACCGAGATGTCGACCCTTCCCCGGTACCGGGCGGGGATCAGCTCATCGATCGCCGAGTTTATGGCCGCGTATTCACCGCCGATGCCGGTACCGGCGACAAACCGGGTCAGGTACATGTAGGCCACCCAGCTGGTCGAGTTGCCGGCGGTGAGCGCGGTCAGGGCACTGCCGGCGAGATACACGCCCAGCGTCACCGTGAAGAGCTTCTTGCGGCCGAGGCGGTCCGACAGCCGGCCGAATCCGAGGGCGCCTACGACTTCGCCGGCGAGATAAACGGTCGCGATCGCTCCGACGGCCGTGGATGACAGCCCGAGGGTCGACTTGGCGGTCAGGTCGCCTGCTATCGAGCTGGCGATGGTGATCTCGAGGCCGTCCAGGATCCACGCGACCCCTAGGGCGACGACCATCCGGGTATGGAACGGTGTCCAGCTCAGGCGGTCGACCCTTGCCGGGATGGCGCTGCGAACCGTACCCGCTGCGCTACGAGTGCTAGACATGACCCGGATCCCCCTTCCTGGCCTACAAAGTTCATGCTCGCTGCACCCATCGCGGGGCGCACCGTCAGAGCGGCTAGTTGCTGGGACCGGCCAGCCGCCCATCGCGCTCAGCCTTGCCTGCTTGCCCCGCGCCGGCTGGTGCCTGGCTGTCGGGTATATCGGCAACAGCGGCACGCGCTTGGGGTCGGAGCTTCGGTGGGCACCGAAGCTCCGAGATGAACCCGCACGAAGTCGCCCTGTAGGCGCCGCGTCGTGACGCCAGCGATGAGGGCAGTTCTGCCTGGCGAACGGCGGCGAACAAGCGAGCGGTTATTCATGACCTTGCCCGCCTGTGAGCGCCTGTCCCGGGCACCGTCACGGCCGTCACGCCGTGCAGGTCCGCGTGCACGCAACCTGGCCGTCTGGCCCTGCGGCATTGGCCCTACCTGATCGTGTGATGTGGCACCCGCCCTGCCGGGCGCAGCCTGTATAACGCGCTGTTCACCTATCGAACGGGGAGTCCTGATGAAAACCGATGCCGAGATCAAAGAAGACGTCACGCGCGAGCTGCGGTGGGACTTGCAGATATCGGACCCCGAGGCCATCGGCGTAGCGGTCAAGGACGGGGCAGTAGCCCTGACCGGCCACACGTCCACCTACGCCGAGAAGCTGGCCGCCGCACGTGCAGCCGAACGGGTCTACGGGGTAAAAGCCGTGGCCAACGACATCAATGTCCAGCTGGCCGGCACACCGCGGGACGACGCCGAGATCGCCACCGCAATCGCCCACGTCCTGGACAACAACGTCCAGATCCCTCCCAGCCAGGTCCGCGCCCGCGTGCAGAACGGCTGGGTCACGCTCGACGGCGACGTCAGGTACGACTTCCAGCGCCGCGAGGTCGAGCGGATGGTCCGTCACGTCCGGGGCGTGGTCGGCGTCACCGACCTCATCACCGTTACGCCGCCGCCCAGCCCGGAGCGGGTCCGTGAGGCGATCGAGGACACCTTCCGGCGCGAGGCCGAGGTAGACGCGCGTCATGTCAGCGTCGAAGTGTCCGACCACACAGCGAAGCTCTATGGGCACGTGCACTCCCTGAAGGAGGCGAGCGCCGCGAGGGAAGCCGCAGCAGCGGCGCCCGGGATTGCCATCGTGGAGAGCCACCTCCTGGTCTCGCCGTAGCCTCCGTCCCTAGCAGGGACCGTAATGCCCCTGCTAGGGACCAAAGGGACTGTCCGACGATCAATGAGGTGTAGCTATCTGGTCTGGCTCGACATACGCCGGGTGTAGGCAGGCTTAAGCGGGGATACCAGCAGTGACCGAGACAATCCAGCCCAGTCGGCTTACATAGGTGAGCAGCAGCAGGCTCGTGAGCTGGTCGATATCGGAGAGCACCCGCGCCGCTGGATCGATTTGGTCAGCGCAGGCCGGAAGGGGTCAGACAGGTGACCGCCCGGGACTGCCCACGGCAAGGTCGCGGCCCACTCGCCGACACAGACAGTTCGCCGCAGGTCCGCCGGAAACGTGCGGGAGTTAACCGTGCTGCATGCAGGGCCAAGTGTGATCATCGTGAATCCACTCGGGCTCGATGAGTCGCTGAAGCTTATCTGGGCCGAGGCCAGCCCTATGGCCGAGCGTGTGAGGGGCCGCCCGGGAGTATCCCTGCGCGTGAACACCGATCTCGGCATCGCGGTATTCGACACGCTCTGGGTGTCCGACGACGCTCTGCGAGCGGGCGAGCGGGCGAGCGGGCTCGTGATCGCCCCTGGCCGGGACGAGGCGGTGCGTTGCGCTGCCGGGACGCTCACTGCTGAGGAGTTCATGGTCCCGGTGTTCGAGCAGGAGGCACCTGTGGTCCCCGGCGCCGGCGTCCGGCTGACGCGGATCGAGTTCGCGCCCGTCGAGGGTCGACACCCCCGCCGACAAAGGCCGCAAGCAACTGAGCCTGCAACCCTGGTAGCGGAGCATCATGGTCGTCGTCCTCGCCGAAGACGGCACGAGAGGAGGGTACGGTCGCGACATCTGCGGCGAGCTTTCCCGACCTAACGCAGCAGCCGGAGCTGGTCGTCGGCCTGCTTGCATCGCCAGGGCCTGCGTCGGAGCTGACGGAAGGTCTGCTGCCGGATATCGCTGACCGGCTGGCGGTGCAGTTGCCCAGGGCTCGGTGGAGGGTGGAATTCGTCTCGGACCGGCTGGTCGAACCGCCGACCGACCTCAGCGAGCTGATCTCGGCGGGCCGCCGGATGCTTCTCGACCGTGGCTGGCAGCTGGTGGTCTGCATTACCGATCTTCCCCTGGAGACGGCGCGGCGGCCGGTGATCGCGCATGCCAGCGCGACGCATGGGGTCGCGGTCCTGTCCATGCCTGCGCTCGGCCCGGTCGCGGTGCGCAAGCGCGCGGTCGAGACGATCGTCCGCCTGGTCGGGCACATGCTGGGCGACATGATGCAGGCAGCGGGCACCGGCGAGCGGCCGAGCCCGCTCGCCGATAGGGTCGGTCGGCGCGTGCGCGAACTGGGCAGGCGCATGGATCAGGGAGAGCATGGCGTGGGCTTTGCCGCGCGGGTCGTCACCGGGAACATCTGGCTGCTGCTGGGAATGCTGCGCGCCAACCGCCCGTGGCGGCTCGCGCTGCGGCTGACACGCGCGCTTGTCGCGGCGTTCGCGGCTGGCGTGTTCGCCCTTGTAACGAGCGACATCTGGCGGCTCGCCGAGTACCTCGGGCCGCTTCGGCTGACGATCATCGCTCTCGGCTCGGTGGCCGTCACCAGCGTGACCATCGTGATCGCAACCGGGCTGTGGGAGCGGAGCCCGCACCCGGCCGCTCGCGAGCAGGTCGTCCTGTTCAACATCGTCACCGCGGCCACGGTCGGAATCGGCGTGGCTGCGCTCTACGCCGCCTTGTTCGTCGCCATGCTCGGGGCCGCGCTGCTGCTTGTGCCAGCGGACCTGCTGAGCATCGCGCTGCGCAGCACCGCGGGCGTGGCGGACCAGGTCCGGCTGGCGTGGCTGGCCACCTCGATCGCGACGCTCGGCGGCGCGCTAGGTGCCGCACTAGAGTCCCACGAGAGCGTGCGCGAGGCGGCTTACACGTATCAGCCCGATACCCAGGTCAGCATCATCGCCGAGCCCCCGGCCCCGGTCCATCGCCGCGACTAGCCAGTCTGAGGATGTGACCGTGCTGCCGACCGTGTGAGAGTCGCGCCAGCAGCAGGCCCGGGGGTATCGGCTCCTGCGCCCGCTGCTCGGGCATCTAACCTGGGTACGCTTCTGTCACCAGGCATCGGGCGACCCCCTGCCTCGGATCATGCCTTTCGCCGCCGGCGCGTTGGCGATCGAGGCTGTCGCCGGCCGGCCGACAGCGGCCGCCGCCAGGAACGCACACGCCGTGGCCGCGGCGGCGCCGTCGGGGCGTCCGCCCGAAGCTCGGTCCGGAGCCGGTCAAGATGACTGATCAGCTCGCCCCGCAGCGGCCAGCCGACCGGCCGGGCCGCGGGGTCGGTTCCCAGCACCTCGCTGAGCCGGTCCTGCTGATCCTGCGCCGCGGCCAGGTCCCGCTCAAGCTCGGCCGTCAGCTGCTCCTGGGCGGACACGCCCGTGACGATCGCCAGGCTGCCGAACGTCCGCACGGCCGCGGCGAGGTGAGTGAGCACGCTGGCCAGCCGACCGCGCGCTTCGGGATCGTGCATGGGGCTGTCGTCGTGGGCCAGCCGGATGCTGTCCGCAAGCGAGCGGGCGAGGCCTCGGAGCGTGATCGCCGCATGCTCCAGGGTCTCCAGCCTGCCGCGCAGGCTAATCGGAGCGGCCTGCAGCCGAAGGCCGCGGGGGTTGAGCCGGAGGCTGTCTTCTGCCTGGCGGAGCGCATCGTCCACCCGCTCGATCTCGCCGCCCAGCGCGCGGGCCTGCGCAAGCCAGTCCTCCGAGCGCTCCAGGACGGACCCGTCGGCAACACCGGCGGCCATCTGGTCCAGCAGATCCGCCACCTTCCGGCAGAGATCCTGGATCGCCTCGCCCGCCGGCTGCACGCGCGGCGGGGCGAAGACCAGCCCGGCGACCAGCCCGGCGGCCGCTCCGACGAGCGTCTCGATGATCCGCCCGGTGGCAGCCGCCCGCACGCCCGCGACGGACAGGATGAGCATCGCGCTGATCGGGACCTCAAGGATGCTGTCGCCCAGGCGCAACGTGTAGCCGACGCCGAGCGCGACCACGATCGTGACCCCCAGGCTCCACCAGGTGAAACCGATCCAGGCGGACAAGCCGACCGCCAGCAGCACGCCGGTTACCACGGCGGCCACCCGGCGTACCGCGCTGCTCAGCGTCTGGTACAGGCTGACCTGGACGACCAGTAGCGCGGTCAGCGGCGCCAGCACGGGGTGCGGGCTGACCGGCATCGGCAGCGCCACCAGGTAGGCGAACACCGCCGTCCCGGCCAGCCGCGCCATCGTCACGGCCGCCGGCTGCGCCCGGCGCCGTACCACGGTCAGGGTCTCGGGCGCAGCATGCGCCACCGCGCGAGCGGCCGCACCGATCCGCCGGTCCCGGCGTCTGCGGAAAGCCCGGATGCTCACAGTCCCGACGTCGCGGGCAGGCCTCCGTGTGTCATGACATCCCCATTCCCAAACCGTGTCGGGATGCCTGCGCGCTGACATCCCTCGTCTGGGTAGACCGGCAGGCTGCCATGAGCTCGGAACTAGCTGCCCTGACGATGGGCGGGCCGGCCGGCCGGTCAGCCTGAAGCTAGGCACCCCGTGTCAAGGGAGGGAGCGACTATGCCTGATTCCCACCCGAGCCTGGTCCGTCCGGTAGATCCCCGGACGCCAGATGGCTGCCAGGAGTGCCTGCGCCTCGGCAGTCCGTGGGTCCATCTGCGAGGCTGCCTGACCTGCGGGGCACGTCGGCTGCTGCGACTACTCGCCGCTCCGTCACTGTCGCGGTCACGCCCTGGTCGTCGGGCACCCGATCGCTGCGTCGTTCGAGCCCGGCGCGAACTGGTGCTGGTGCTATCTCGATGAAGCCTGCGTCTGAGCCCGCCGGCCGCAGCAATCCCGGATCGCCCGCCACAGTACGTCGTAGACAACCCTGGTCGCCGTCGCTGGCCAGGATGCGGAGACTTTCCGTCGCGTTCGTTTCCCGAGTTCGGACAGGAACGGGCTCGCCCGGCCCGTAGTTCGCTGACCGCCGGGTCAGGAGAGCCGGTCAAGATCGTGGTCGGCGTTCAGGCACGCCCCGATGGCCTGCCCGATGAGTTCTCCGTACCGTTGCATGATTTCCAGGTCGCGGGCGGGCGGCCGGTAGGGGCGCGGATAGTGGGTCGACAGCACATCCACCAGCCTGCCGCCCATGTCCACCAGCGGAGTGGACTGCACCGCCCGGAACCTTGAAGCGGCCGCGATGTCCCGGTGCCGAGCGAAGCCGGGATCGGCATTCACGTCGGCGATGACCATCTGGGCGCGCGGGCTCGCCGCCCGCCCGCAGGCCGAGGTGTCGTCGTCGACCCTGGCGAAATACTGAAGGAACTCGGCGCTGAACCCCGCCTGGACGGCGATTCGCAGTGAACCCGTGGCTGGATCCGGGATCTGCATGGTTCCGCGATCGGCTTGCATCAGCGAGAGTGCGGTTTCGAGGCCTTTGTCGAGTACGGAATACAGGCCAATGGCCTCCAGGTGCCATTCGGGGCCGCCCGGCAGCAAGACAGAATCCATAATGGGAAGACCAGCGTGGACCTCGTCGGCGCGCAGTCTCGACCGTTGCGCCAGGTCCGTGCTGATCGCTGTCGGCACGTCACTGCCGCCTGTCGCTGCCCCCGCGTTCGTGATCAGGTGGAGCGGCTCGCCGGCTTCTGTCCGCTTAGCCATGGAAGCTCCCCGGGCTAGTGATCCTCCCCCACCGGCATCATGTCTGCATGGAACGTCGCGCCGCTGGGGGATCCTGCGCCGCGGCGCCCGCCGGAGGGTGGCCGGCAGGTGTTGCCCGGACCTCAGATGAGTATCCGGACGACGCTGAATGCCCGATCCCATTCATCGGTGTGCACCGCTGTGAGCTCTGCGTCGAGAACGTGGAACGTCCGGGCCAGGGCAACGCTGATCCCGCCGAACAGCAGCGGCAGCCGGGCTTGGGTTTCCTCGCTGAGAGCGGACGCTAGCGGCGGCCTGGCGGCTAGCGAGTCGAGGATGGGGCGCAGTTCGATGTGCTCGTCGATGCGCCCGAACTGGTGCATGCACTCTTGCAGCCCGGCTGTGATGGGCGGATCCCACGGCTCGATGATGTCCCTGGCGTTTGCCTTCGCCGTGGCCTGCCCAATAAGCAGCATGGCGTAGATCGCGTCGTTGACGAAGTCCAGGTAGTGCTTTATGTCGTCGCGATCAACGCGGACCTGGGCGGCTTCCCGGAAGAACCGCTCGAACTTGGTAGATCCCATCACCGGCATGACAGTTCCTCCTGCTTATGAATAAGCGCAACCTGTCGAAGGCGAGCCGGATAGCCATGGCGCCCTCGCCCACGGCGGCAGCGACGCGCTTGGTCGAGCCGCTGCGAACGTCCCCGACCGCGAACACCCCGGGCTCGCTTGTCTCGAGCGCTGATGGCTGCCACGTGCCCGAAGCATGCGGCTCGCTGCGGGCTCGCAGTGCGTCATCGCCGGTACGGACGAAGCCGTGCTGGTCCAGCGCGACGATGTCGCCGAGCCAGGGAGTGGACGGCGCAGCCCCGATGAAGATGAACAGCGCCCGGGCCCGGATGACCTGCCTCATACCTGCCTGGTCCTCGACTGCTACTGCCTCCAGGGTGTCGGTGCCGATGAGCTCGCGCACCTGTGACTTCACTAGTACCCGGATATTGGCGGTCCGGTCGAGCTGGTCGATGAGGTACCGCGACATGCACTCGGCGAGGTCGTCGTCCCTGGCTACCACCGTGGCTTCGGCCGCGTGCCGGGACAGGAAGACCGCCGCCTGGCCGGCGGAGTTGCCGCCGCCGATGATGACCACGGATTCATCCCGGCAGAGGAGTGCCTCCACCTGAGTCGCCGCGTAGTAGACGCTCGTCGCCTCGAAATGCTCCAGCCGGGGAATGTCCGGCCGCCGGTACCGGGCGCCGGTCGCGATAACGAGGAGTCTGCCGGTCACTGACCTTTCGTCGGCCAGCCGGACCGTGCACTGGCCGTTCGTCAGCTTGGCGCCAGTAGCCTCGGCCGGGATGGCGAACTGCGCGCCGAACTTCTCCGCTTGCAGCATGGCCCGGACGGCGAGCTCGTCCCCCGATATGCCGGAAGGGAAGCCGAGGTAGTTCTCGATGCGCGATGTGGTACCTGCCTGGCCGCCGCTTGCGGTCCCTTCGATGACCAGTGTCTGCATGCCATCTGAGGCCCCGTATACCGCGGCGGACAGGCCCGCCGGCCCGGCGCCGACGACGAGCAGCTCGCAGGTAGTGTGCCGTCGCATCGGCGCGGGCAGGCCGGTGGCCGCGGCCAGTTCCGCGTTGCCCGGATTGCGGAGCACGCGCCGGCCGTACAAGATCACGATCGGCGTGTCCTCCGGACGGATGCCGAGCTGCTTGAGAAGCGATTCCGCGTCGATGTCGTCCTCGAGGTCCAGCCATTGGGCAGGCAGCCGGTTGCGTGCCACGAAGTCGCGGAGCCGGCGCGTGTCCGGCGAGTACCGCGAGCCAATGATCCTCAGCCCGACGCCCAGCCCGACCAGCAGCGAGCGACGGATAAGGTAGGCGCGCAGGATCAGGTCCCCGAGCACAGGGTCGCCAGCCACGAGTTCGCGAAGCCGGTCAACCGGTACGGCCAGCACCGCCGCCTCGGCGAGCGCCATGGCACCGTAATAGGCAGCCTCGCCAGTCAGCAAGCCCAGCTCGCCCAGGAACCGGCCGGGGCCGTGCACGCTGATGACCCGGTTGCCGGCCAAGCTGTCGGCCTGGACGACCGCGACAGTTCCGCTTAGAACCACGTAAAAATCGCAGTTGCGGTCACCGGCATGAAACAGGTGCTCGTGCGCCGGGACGATGCGCTGCTGGCCAAGCGCGCTCAGCCGGGTGATCTGGTCGGCCGTCAGCCGCGGGTAGGCGCCGTAGCTGTCCGGTGTCTCGGCTGGCATCTGACCATACTTGTCCGCGCCCGCAGGAGGGCCGGCGTGCCCTGGGCTGACCTGGTGATCGCTCATGCCGTCAGACGTAAGACTCGTCGACGTAGCACCAGCGCCAGTCTTCACCCGGCTCGAGCGACTTCACGATCGGGTGCCCGATCGCGTACGCATGGCCCCTGGCGTGCCGCATCGGAGATGAGTCGCAGCAGCCGACGTGCCCGCACGTCAGGCAGAGTCGCAAATGTACCCAGGGTGTTCCCCGACTCAGGCACTCCTCGCACCCCTGCGGTGTGCGGGGCGTGACCGGGCGCACCAGGATCAGGTGCGGATCGCTGACTGTGGTCACGGCTGCTCCTGCGACTGAGGTGAATATTCAGCCATGCTCGTCTCGCCCGCGCCACCTGCACATCATCAACCCGGCTAGTTCAGCGGACGCGGACCGGTCCGCTCGGCGGGTGATCGCCAAGCCCATGGACCTAGTTGATCTGGGGATACGGCTCGGCTGACCTGCCGCGACGCTGTCTAGCGCGGAGGCTCGGCACTGCGAGCGCCAGCAGCGATGCGGCAGCGGAGAACCATGGCGGCACGAAGGCACACCGCAGCGACCGCGTCCCCTACAACCCCGCCGCCCGCAACAGCCTCCAGACAATCCTCAAACAACACCAGCCAATCGCAGCCTGACGAGGAAGGGGGTTGACACAGGGCAACTCATGCCAGATCCTCCATGTCGGAAATGAGGCTGGCCCGTCGCGCGTCGTCCCGGGTCGGCTGGGTCTGGCCGGGCATGACACGCCGACATCTCCCAGGCGTGGCGTGTACGGCAACAAACCTTGTCGCCAGGATCGGCCCGCACATCGTCAGACCGTGCAGTTAGGCCGCCTGGGCCGGGAGTTACAATTACCGGGCTTACGGGAGCGGCCCCTGAAGCGGTGTGACCTGCGGTTTTGTGTTCCTTCAGAGCGGTTGGCACCCTACGGCCCGCTTACTGGCGCAACGGGGGAGAGCGCGATGACGGGGCGTTACTCGGTGCACGCATCGCTGGCCACGTAGCGATGGCAAACGATAGCGAATGCCGACGCGCTCGGGCGTTTTCGCAGCTCAGCGCCCTCGTGCAGGCGCTGTATCTCGGCCAGGAAGGCGAGAGCGCCGACCTCCTGCAGCTTGTCGTGAGGACTGCCGAATCGATCACGCCCTGCCGCGTCATCGGGATGGTCGTTCAGTCGTCGTGGCAGGACATCGGCGGCCATGGGTGCGGACTAGACGCGGCCGACGCGCAGACCGCGGCGGCAGCTCCTGGCGGCGGACTCGTTGGCGTGCCCGGTGCCGGCTGGGCGTGGGCCTACCCGATTCCGGCGGTGCACGGTCAGGCCGGAGCCCTGGTGGTCGGCGCTCAGAAGAAGCCAACGGAGGCCGACCAGGTCCGGCTGCACGTGCTCGGCCAGCTGACCGGCCTCGCGCTGGGCAACGCGGACCTGCACGCGCGCGAGCAGGCGCAGGCCGCGCGGCTGCGCGCCAACAATCTGGCGCTCCAGCGCACCCTCGAGATCCGCGACCGGCTCAGGCAGGTGACCTCGCGGGGCGAGGGACTGGAGGGGATCGCCACAGCGCTCTGCGAGCTGACAGATCATCCCGCTGGTATCGAGGATGCGTTCGGCAATCTGATCGCATGGGCAGGCCCAGGGCGCCCCGATCCGCATTGCAAGCACACCGGCGAGCATCGTGCGCGTCCGGCCGAGCGAGCAGGGGAGGACCCGGAACCGGTCAGAGAGGACGACCGGCTGATCTCGGTAGCGCAGCTGGCAGGAGCGCCGGTGGGCGCCGTCGTGCTTGCCGACCCTGACCGCACGGCCGGGGCAGCTGAGCGCCTGGCCATGCAGCAGGCCACACTCGTGCTCGTGATGGAGGTCGCCCGGCAGCAGAGCCTGGACCAATCCCTGAGAGGAGCGCGCGCTCATCTGGCCCTCGATCTGGTGAACGGCGCGGATGAGCTCACCAGCCTGAGCCGGGCGCAGGCGCTCGGCTACGATCTTGCCCGGCCGCACCGAGTTGTTGCCCTTGAGTGCGGGCCCGGCCGCGGCGATCAGGATGAGGTCTTCTTTCACGCGGTCCGCACGGCCGCCCAGCGACTTGGTATCGGATCGCTGATCGCGCCCAGACGCGGTGATGTGATCGTGCTCGCAGATAGTGAAGCTCCGTGGGAGCGCTTGCACGCCGCCGTGGAGGCCGAGTCGAAAGGCATGCGCTGCTCGATCGGGGTAGGCGGCCTGTGCCGGGAAGTCGCCGACTTCCCCCGGTCGCACCGGGAAGGTCAGCTGGCGCTGCGGATTCAGAGGTCAGCTGGCCGGAACGAGCAGGTAACCGTCTTCGACGACCTTGGTGTCTTCCAGGTGCTGGCTACTGAGGCGGACACCTCCGCGATGGAAACATTCGTCAACGAGTGGCTCGGCGCGCTCTTGACCTATGACT
Organism: uncultured Actinomycetota bacterium; assembly: GCA_963815375.1. GTDB lineage: Bacteria > Actinomycetota > Actinomycetes > Streptosporangiales > Streptosporangiaceae > JASHPR01. The sequence goes on from CAWFGX010000002.1 coordinate 34,308, forward strand.
CCGACCACGGCGCGCATCTCGTAACGACGCTGAGCGAGTTCCTGGATTGCGGCGGCAGCTATGACGTGACCGCCGCTGCGCTGACAGTACACCGCAGCACACTCAAGTACCGGCTCAAGCGCATCCGTGCGGTTTCCGGGCACGACATCGGCGTCCCTGATACTCAGTTCAACCTCCAGGTCGCCACCCGCGCCTTCCGGACCCTGCAAGCGCTCCGAAAATCCTTATCTGGCCCGGTCCTGTCATGACAGCACGCTGGCCCTGGCCGGACGATGCATTCCGCCGGCTCGTTGCGGATCCTGATAGCGACGTAGTGCCTGACGGGCACTTACTACCGAGCGAGGTGAGCCGCGATGAGGCTAGACGGCGGAACCCAGAGCTACATCCGTGACCTGGAGGAACACCTCATGCGCGCCGTGTTCGACGGCGTCAGCCCGATCCGTTCGGACGCCGCTGTCCTGCTTGTCCGCGGTGCGCTTGCAGGCGGTGACCGCTCCCGAGCCGCCAGTCTTGTCCAGGCGACCCAGAGCCTGGCTGACGATAAGCGGGATAACTCCGACATGGTGGCCGCGGCAGAGCACGCCCGCGGCCTCGTCGACCGGGATTCGGCCACGCTGGAGCGCGCGGCCAGCGAGTACTCCTCGCCAATGGCCCGGGCCAGTGCGACCGAGGATGCCGGCCAGGCCTCGTCCGCGCAGGGCGATCACGGCTGCGCGGCGGCCAGGCTACGAGAGGCCTATGACCAGTACGAGCAGCTGGGCTGCGCCGATGGCATGGCGCGCGTTCGGTCTCAGCTACGCGCCTGCGGGGTAAGAATGCACCACTGGAAGCGAGCTGACCGGCCGGCTTTCGGCTGGGCGAGCCTGACAGATACCGAGCGGCGAATTGCCGATCTGGTAGCACAGGGGCTCAGCAACCGCCAGGTAGCGGGACAGGTGTTCCTGAGCACCCACACGGTTGCGTTTCACCTGCGTCATATCTTCTGGAAGCTTGACGTCAGCTCGCGCGTGCACCTTGCCCGGCTGGTAGCGGAACACCGGCCGGAGCGAGCAGGCAACTGACCGGTGTTCGGCGGGCATCGCCGGCTGAACACGGAGGTGGGGGCAGGCATGAAAGCTGATGCGGACGTTAGGCAGGACGTCATTCGCGAGCTGCAGTGGGATCCGCAGGTATCGGGTCCGGACGCGATCAGCGTGGCGGTCCAGGACGGCGCGGTGACCCTGGGCGGGCACGCGCCGACCTACGCCGAGAAGCTCGCCGCGGTCCGTGCCGCTGAACGGGTCCACGGGGTCAGGGCTGTCGCCGACGAGATCAAGGTCCGTCTTGCCGGACAGCCAAGGGACGACTCTGATATCGCCCGTGCAATCGCACATGTCCTGGAATGGAATACCCAGATCCCCGAGGGCAGGGTACACGCCCAGGTCCGAGCCGGATGGGTGATGCTCGACGGCGAAGTCGAGTACGCATACCAGCGGCACGAGGTCGAGCAGATCGTACGGCACGTCCGGGGAGTCGCCGGGATTACGAACAACATCCTCATCGTTCCGCGGGTCAGCGCGGACCAGGTAGAGACGAAGATAGAGGAAGCCTTCAGGCGTGACGCCGAGGTCGACGCGCGGCATATCACGATCGAGATATCCGGTCACAGCGCGAAGCTCTATGGAAATGTCCGCTCACTGCGTGAAGCCACCGACGCGGCGGCGGCTGCCGCTGCAGCGCCTGGCGTGTCCGCGGTGGAGAGCCATCTAGTCGTCTCACCGCGACCGTGAGCATGCGCACGGCAGGTGCCAGCTGCAGGTCAGCGCAGCTTGGGCCGGACTAGCCGGGTTGAGGATGTGCGTGCCTGCAGGGTCGCGCCAGTCTGCTGATAGCGACCGCTACTAGGTAGGAGGCTGTTATGACAATGCTCCCCTCCCGTCGCAGAGGACGGACATTTGCCATCGCCGACCCGTCCAGCGAGCTCGAGGCCATTTATGAGCGCATGGGCCAGCTGGTCAACGCGGCGTTCACCGACCTTGGCATCAGCCAGACGGCAGACATGCCGTGGTCGCCGCCGGCCGACCTGAGCGAGACCGACGACACGTACCTGGTGCACGTCGAAGTACCGGGCATGCGCAAGGACCAGCTGAACGTGCAGGCCAGCGATCGCGAGCTGGTCATTACCGGGGAAATCCCCGAGCAGCCTGGCGGCAAGAGGCACCGCAGCTCACGCCGGACCGGGCAATTCGAGTACCGCGCCATCTTGCCTGGTGACATCAAGACCGACCAGGTCAAGGCCGAGCTAGCTGACGGAGTCCTCACGGTGACAGCACCGAAGTCGGAGGCGGCCAAGCCGAGCCACGTCGAGGTAACAGGCTGACGCGCAGCCGCCAGCCGACGATCACAGCCCGAGCAGGAGGTAGGGATGGCAGTGGCAGTCGGTATTGATCTCGGAACCACGAACTCCGTGATCGCCGCGACCGAGGCCGGAAAGCCGACCGTCATACCGAACGCCGAGGGATCGCGGACGACCCCGTCGGTGGTGGCTTTCACCCCGCAGGGTGAGCGCCTGGTCGGTCAGCTGGCCCGGCGGCAGGCGATCCTGAACCCTAAGGGCACCATCTACTCGGCCAAGCGGTTCATCGGGCGGCGCTTCGACGAGGTCCAGAGCGAGCTGAGAGCCGTTTCGTTCGACGTGGTCGCGGGCCCGGATGATGCCGCCCGATTTAGCGTCCAGGGCAGGCAGTACGCGCCCGAGGAAATCTCCGCCCTCGTCCTGCGCAAGCTGGCCGAGGACGCGTCGAAGTTCCTCGGCGAGAAGGTCACCGAGGCGGTCATCACGGTGCCCGCCTACTTCAACGATGCCCAGCGGCAGGCGACCAAGGATGCCGGGCGGATAGCCGGCCTGGAGGTCATGCGCATCATCAACGAGCCGACCGCGGCGGCACTGGCGTATGGCCTGGACAAGAAGGGCAATGAGACCGTCCTGGTGTTCGATCTGGGCGGCGGCACCTTCGACGTGAGCATCCTGCAGATCGGCGATGGCGTCGTCGAGGTACGCTCGACGGCCGGGGACACCCACCTCGGCGGAGACGACTTCGACCGCCGGATCGTCGATTACCTGGCGGACGAGTTCCAGCGCGACAACGGGATCGACCTTCGGTCCGATCCGCAGGCTCTGCAGCGGCTCTTCGAGGCAGCTGAGAAGGCCAAGGTCGAGCTGTCCGCGGTGACCCAGACCACGGTCAGCCTCCCGTTCATCACCGCCGACGCCTCCGGGCCCAAGCACCTCAACACCACCCTGATGCGCTCGACATTCGACCAGATCACCGCGGACCTGGTCGAGCGCACAACCGGCCCGGTTAAGCAGGCGCTCGAGGATGCCAAGCTCACCGACAGCGACATCGACGAGGTGATCCTGGTCGGCGGATCCACCCGGATACCGGCAGTGCAGAGCCTGGTCCGGCGGCTCACGGGCGGCAGGGACCCCAACATGACGGTCAACCCGGACGAGGTTGTCGCGCTCGGAGCCGCTGTGCAGGCTGCGGTGCTGCGCGGCGAGGTGCGGGATGTCCTGCTGCTCGACGTCACGCCGCTGTCGCTTGGCATCGAGACTCTCGGCGGCGTCATGACCAAGATCATCGAGCGGAACACCACGATCCCGGCACGGCGCACCGAGGTCTTCAGCACCGCCGAGGACAATCAGTCCGCCGTGGACGTCGTGGTACTGCAGGGTGAGCGGGAGCGCGCCGCCGACAACCGGGTCCTGGGCAGGTTCCGGCTGGAGAACATCCGGCCCGCTCCGCGCGGCATGCCGCAGGTCGAGGTCACGTTTGACATCGACGCGAACGGCATCCTGAATGTCTCCGCCAGGGACAAGGACACCGGCGCCGAGCAGCGCATCACGATCAGCGAGAGCACCAACCTGGATCAGTCCGAGGTGGAGCGGATGATCGCGGACGCCGAGCGGCACCGCGAGGAGGATCGTCGGCTGCGCGAGCTGACCGACGCGCGCAACGAGCTGGATTCGGCCGCCTACCAGGTCGATCAGATGCTGTCCCAGCGCGGCGGCTCCGTGCCCGTGCACGAGAAGGCACGAGCAGAGAACCTGGTGGCCGACGCGAGGAAGGCGGTGCAGGAAGAGCCGTCGGTCGATCGGATCCGGAGCCTGACCGCCGAGCTGCAGCAGGTGTACCAGGCGCTCGCTACCGCCGGTCATGGACCGCAGGGCCAGCCTGAGACCGCAGCTCAAGCCGGCGGCGACGACGACGTCATCGATGCCGAGTTCACCACCCATGAGTGACCAGCGTGCGCACCAGGAGCCGGGGCTGCACTCGTCTCCCCAGCCCGCCCGGCCGCAGGACGATCAGGACGCCTTGCAGAGCAACGGGGGCGCCGAGGTCGACAGCGCGGACGATACGGCAGCCGCGAGGATGGCCGAACTGGAAGACCAGCGGCTGCGCGCGCTAGCCGATCTGGACAACGCGCGGAAGAAATGCGCCGGCCAGATCAGCCGGGCAGAGGCCGATACGAGGGCGCGGGTCGCACGGCTATGGCTTCCGGTGGTGGACAACCTGGAGCGAGCGCTCAGCCACGCCGATGCCGATCCCGCCTCGATCGTGGCCGGCGTCCAGGCGGTGCATGACCAGGCTATGAGCGTGCTCGATCAGCTTGGCTTCGCTCGCCGCGACGACCTCGGCGCCCGATTCGACCCGGCCCTGCACGAGGCCATCGCGGCCCGCGCCGACCCGTCCGCTGCGGACGGTTCGGTGGCCGAGGTCATCCGCCCCGGCTACGGGGATAAGGACAGTCAGCTCCGGCCCGCCCAGGTCATTGTGGCCAGGTCGGAGTTATGGCCGGCGACCGCGACTTCTATCAGATCCTGGGCGTCCCGCCGAACGCCAGCCAGGACGAGATCCAGCGTGCGTACAGAAAGCTCGCACGCGCACACCATCCGGACGTCAACAAGGACCCGAGCGCCGAGGACCGGTTCAAGGACATCTCCGAGGCTTACGCAGTGCTGTCCGACCCGAACACAAGGCGCCGCTACGACGCGTTCGGACCCGACTTCCGGCAGGTCCCTGAAGACGTAGATCCAGAGGAGTGGCGCCGGGCGCGGGCCGGGGCCGGCCGAACCAGGCAGGGAGCGCGCGGCGGATTCAGCTACAGCGGTGTCGGCGACGTCGACCTCGACGATCTGCTGGGCGGGCTATTCACTGGCCGCGGCGGGCGCGGCTGGGGAACGGTCCCGGGCGCTGACCAGACGGCCGGGATCGACCTGACAATCGGCGAGGCCTTTCACGGTGTCCGCCGATCCGTGACCGTGGGCAGCGGGTCGACGGCGCGATCCCTTGAGGTGACGATTCCGCCTGGCGTGACCGACGGGCAGCGGATCAGGCTGGCCGGGCAGGGCGGCCGCGGCAGTGACGGAGCACGTCCGGGGGACCTGTATCTCGTCGTGCGGATCGCACCGCACCCGAGGTACCGGCTGGTGGGCAGGGACCTGTATGTCGAGCTTCGGCTCGCTCCGTGGGAGGCGGCACTCGGCACGTCCGCCGCGGTGGAGACACCGGCCGCCGAGGCGAAGGTCAAGGTCCCCGCAGGCACATCGAGCGGTAAGCGACTGCGGCTGCGCGGGCACGGCCTGCCTAACCCGCGCGGCAAGCCAGGCGACCTGTTCGCCGAAGCCCGGATCATGGTGCCGCGCCGGCTGTCCAAGGCGGAGCAGGACCTGTTCGAGCAGCTGGCCGCCGTATCTGACTTCGAGCCACGGAGGCAGCGATGACCTACGCTCTCGTCCGGGTCAGGCGCCTTGATATCGACTCCTTCGCCGCGGCGGGCGGCATGCATCCCGACGTCATCCGCAAGCTCGTGGCGCTCGGCATTCTGGATGCCGCCGCTGATTCAGCCGGCGCGCTCTGGTTTGGCCCGGACCAGCTCGCGGCCCTGGGCAGGGTTCAGCGGCTGCACGCCGCGTTCCCCCTTAATTACGCAGCCATCGGGCTGGTCACCGACCTGCTCGACCGGATCTCGGTGCTGGAAGCCGCCCTGCGCCGGGCACGACGGCTAGGAGGAGGGTGATCAGATGGACCCGGCTCGCCTGACTCAGAAGTCGCAGGAGGCCCTGCACGACGCACAGACCAAGGCGCTGCGCTTTGGCCACTCCGAGGTGGACGGCGAGCACCTGCTGCTCGCCCTGGCCGATCAGGCCGACGGCATCGTGCCCCGGCTGCTGTCGCAAGCCGGGGCCGATCCTGATCGGCTGCGGTCGGCGCTCGATGCCGAGCTAGCCAGGCGGCCGCGGGTGAGCGGCCCCGGTGCTGGTCCCGGTCAGGTCAGCGTGACGCAGCGCCTGGCGCGGCTGCTGGATGCCGCGGAGCAGGAGGCCGGCCGGCTCAAAGACGAATACGTGTCCGTGGAGCATCTAGTGCTGGCCCTGCTGTCGGAGGGCAGAGGATCGGCCGCAGGCCGGATCCTGCACGACGAGGGCCTGACTAAGGATGCGTTCCTGCAGGCGCTCACGAGAATCCGGGGGAATCAGCGGGTCACCTCGGCCATGCCGGAAACCGCGTACGAGGCCCTCGACAAGTACGGCAGGGACCTGGTGGCAGACGCCGCGGCTGGGCGGCTCGACCCGGTGATCGGCAGGGACGGGGAGATCCGCCGCGTCATCCAGATCCTGTCCCGCAAGACCAAGAACAATCCGGTCCTCACCGGCGATCCGGGCGTTGGCAAGACGGCTATCGTCGAGGGCCTCGCGCAACGGATAACCCGTGGCGACGTGCCCGAGGGACTGCGCGACAAGCAGATCTTCAGCCTGGACATGGGCGCGCTGGTCGCGGGCGCTAAGTACCGCGGCGAGTTCGAGGAGCGGCTGAAGGCGGTGCTCGCCGAGGTGAAGGCCGCGGCTGGACGGATCCTGCTGTTCGTGGACGAGCTGCACACTGTAGTCGGTACGGGAGCCGCCGAGGGCGCCATGGACGCGGGCAACATGCTCAAGCCGATGCTCGCCCGTGGTGAGCTGCACATGATCGGCGCAACCACGCTGGACGAGTACCGCAAGCAGATCGAGAAGGACGCGGCGCTAGAGCGCCGGTTCCAGCCGGTCATGGTCGACGAGCCGTCGGTCGAGGACACTGTGTCGATCCTGCGCGGGCTGCGGGAGCGGCTCGAGGTATTTCACGGAGTCAAGATCGGCGACAATGCCCTGGTCGCTGCCGCGACCATGAGCCATCGCTACATCACTGACCGGTTCCTGCCGGACAAGGCGATCGACCTGGTCGACGAGGCATGCGCGGTCATCCGCACCGAGATCGACTCCATGCCCGCCGAGCTAGACGAGCTCACCAGGCGCGTCATGCGGCTGGAGATCGAGGAGGCGGCACTGGCGAAAGAGGAAGATCCAGCCAGCCGCGGGCGCCTCGAAAGCCTGCGCAAGGAGCTGGCAGATCTTCGCGCCGAGGCGGACGCACTGCGGGCTCAGTGGGAGGCAGAGCGGCAGGCACTGCGCCGGGTGCAGGCGCTGCGCGAGGAAATGGAGCAGGTCCGGCAGGAAGCCGACCAGGCGGAACGCGACTACGACCTGAACAAGGCAGCCGAGCTACGGCTTGGCAGGCTGCCCGATCTGCAACGCCGGCTGGCGGCCGAGGAAGAGCGGATCGCTGCCCATGGGAGCGGCCAGCGGCTGCTGCGCGAGGTCGTGACCGAGGACGAGATAGCCGCGATCGTGTCCAGGTGGACCGGCGTCCCGGTGCGCCGGCTCCAGGAGGGCGAGCGGGAGAAGCTGCTGCGCCTCGATGAGATCCTGCACGAGCGCCTGATCGGCCAGGACGAAGCGGTACAGCTTGTCACTGATGCGATCATCCGGGCGCGCTCGGGCATCAAGGACCCGCGCCGGCCGATCGGCTCGTTCATCTTCCTCGGGCCGACCGGAGTCGGGAAAACGGAGCTGGCCAAGTCGCTAGCCGCGGCGCTGTTCGACACCGAGGACAGCATCGTCCGGATCGACATGACCGAATACCAGGAGCCGCACACGGTGAGCCGTCTGGTCGGCGCGCCGCCCGGCTACATCGGGTACGAGGAAGGCGGCCAGCTCACCGAGGCAGTCCGGCGCAAGCCGTATTCGGTGGTGCTGTTCGATGAGATCGAGAAAGCACACCCTGATGTGTTCAACACGCTACTCCAGGTCCTCGACGACGGCCGGCTCACCGACGCACAGGGCCACACAGTCGACTTCCGGAACACCGTCATCATCATGACCTCCAACATCGGCTCCGAATACCTGCTGGGAGAGGCCACGGCCCACGGCGAGATCAAGCCAGACGCCCGCGACCGGGTGATGGCAGCCATGCGGTCGACGTTCCGCCCGGAGTTCCTGAACCGGCTGGACGACATCGTGTTGTTCAAGCCGCTCGCCGAGGCGGAAATCGAGCGCATCGTCGAGCTGATGCTCAACGGCCTGGGCGCCCGGCTGAGCGAGCGGCGGATGCGGCTCGAGATAACGCCAGCCGCCCTGCGGCATATCGCGGAGCAGGGCTTCGACCCGGTGTACGGTGCCCGGCCGCTGCGCCGGTTCATCGCCAGGGAGGTCGAGACTCGAATCGGCCGCGCGCTGCTGAGCGGTGACGCGCACGACGGCGCTGTGATAAACGTCGACTACACGGCAGCCGCACTGGTCGTCAGCTACCAGAACCCATGACCCGAGGCGGCGCGCAATGGCAGACGATCCGGTCAGATGCCCGAACTGCGGGCGCAGGAACCGCGTACCGGACACGTCATCGGGGACGCCCCCGCTGCGGCAACTGCCACCGGCCGTTGCCATGGATCGTCAAGGCCGGTGAGGACCGCTTCGCCGAGATCGCGGAGAAAGCGTCCGTGCCTGTGCTGGTAGACCTGTGGGCGCCGTGGCGCGGGCCGTGCCGCATCGTGAGCCCGGCGCCTGAGCAGCTTGCGACAGGGAAGACTGGCCAGATCAAGCCGGTCAAGGTGAACGTGGATGAGTCTCCCAGCGCTGCAGCGCCGCATCGGCGTGCAGTCGATCCCGGCCATGCTGCTCCTGCGCCATGGCCTGTCGGGTGCCGAAACCGTGCTCATGGCCTCTGAAGTGCGGTTTTCCAGATCACCGGTAGTTCTTCATGCCGCCTGTTCGTACTCGTGGATCAGGCCGCTGAGGATGTTGCGACGTCGTATCCGCTCTGACGCAAGGTCGGTCACCGGAGCAGTGGCAGTGTTTCCTGCGTCCGGTGGCCGCAGGTTCCTGGCCCGGTGCGGGCGATGCCGGTTGTAATGCGCTACGTACTCGTCCAGGACCGCCCGCAGGTGGCGCGGCCCGGCGATCAGCATCCGGTCGGTGCACTCAGCCCGGACAGTGTGCACCCAGCGCTCGGCATAAGCGTTCGCTCTCGGGCTGCGCGGTGGGTCTTCACCACCTCGATCCCAGCGCCGGACAGTACTGCGTCGAACGCGCTGGTGAACTGCCCGGCCCGGTCCCGGATCAGGAACCGGAACTGGGCGGCTCGCTCCCCCAGGTCCATCAGCAGGTTCCGGGCCTGCTGCACGGTCCACGCGCCGTCCGGGTGCGCGGTCACGCCCATGACATGGACGTGGCGGGTGCCGACCTCGATCACGAAGAACGCGTAGAGGCGGCGCAGGGTCACTGCGCAGTCGACGTGGAAGAAGTCGCAGGCCAGCATCGTCGCGGCCTGGCTGTGAAGGAACTGCCGCCAGGTCGTGCGATCGCGCTGCGGCGCGGGCGGTATCCGCAGCCGCTTCAGCACCCGCCGCACCGTGGAAGCCCCCACCTCGTAGCCGAGGCCGAGCAGCTCGCCCTGGATTCGCTTGTATCCCCAGGTCGGGTTCCTCCCGCGCCATCTGCTCGATCAGCACTGCGACCTTGGCATCAATAGGCGGGCGCCCTCCCTTACGGGGATAGGTCCAGCGCCAGCGGACCAGCCGCCAGTGCCAGCGCAGCAGCGTGCCCGGCGTCACTAGCCGGCTCATCCGCAGCGGCCTGGGGAGTACGGTCCCGTCTCCCGCGCGCCTTCGACCGCGGTCACTATGCGGCGAGCAGGAACAGCTGGCCTGGCCGGAATCGTCGACGGGTCTGTCGTCTTCCGCCACCCGCTCGTTCATTCGGCGATATACATGGCGGCGAATGCCGAGCGCCGGCGCGAAGCGCACGTCGCGCTCGCAGCCGCGATCACCAGCGAGCCAGACCGGCGCCTCTGGCATGCCGCCGCGTCGACGGCCGGCCCTGATGAGACCATTGCCGGCGAAGTCGAGCTGCTGGCGGTCCGGCTTGCCCGACGTGGTGCGATCGGCCTGGCCGTTGCCGCCGCCAGACGCGCGGCAGCCCTGAGCGCGGATTCCGCTCGTCGATGCTCGCGGCTGCTCAAGGCAGCGGAGCTGGCGTTTGAAGCCGGTGAGCCGGACCTGCTGCAACTGCTGGCGGACGAAGCCGAGCGCCTGAGTCCCGACAGTGAGCAACGCGCGCGCCTGACGTGGCTGCGCAGCACGTTCGCAGACGCAGCACGGGACGACCGAGGACACACACGGTCGCTCATCGAGGCGGCCGGGGATGCCGCCGACGCCGGCAACAGCGATCTCGCGCTGCACCTTCTCTTCGGTGCCGCGGTCCGCTGCTGGCGTTCCCATCACGAGCAGCAGGCCAGGGACCGCGTCGCGGACGGGGTCGAGCGGCTTGCGGTGCCGAAGACGCACCCGCGCCGTATCGCGACGCTGGCGATGGCAGGGCCCGTGCGCTGGGGTCCGGATGTGTCTGAGCAGCTGACGGCGATCGAAGGATCGGCGGGCACGCTGACAGGTGAGGAGGAGTACCTGGCCGGCATGGCGGCGGCACGCGCGATCGGCGACCATGACGTCGCGGCCAGATTCCTGGGGAGCGCCACCGCGCAGCTGCGCGCGCAAGGCCGGCTCGGAGTTCTCGTACAGGTGCTGGTGATGCGGGCATGGGTTGCGATCGCCCAGGGCAACTGGCCATCGGCGGACCTGCTGGTGGACGAGTCCGACCGCCTCGCACGGGAGGTCGGCCAGTCCTGGTGGCAGACCGGCTCGCTGATCGCGGGCGCCATCCTTCGGGGCCTGCGCGGAGATACCGCCGCCGCGGAACGGCTGGTCGCCGACGCCGACAAGACGGCCATAGCCCAGGGGCTGTCCGATCTGAACTGCATGATCGCGTTCACGCGCGGCGTGATCTGGCTGGCCGGGGGCCGGCCCGCGGGCGCGCTGGAGCATCTCACCCGAGCCTTCGACCGGACCGACCGCGCGTTTCACGAGGCGGCCCGGTTCATGTCCGTCACCTATCTGGCGGATGCGGCCTCGCAGAGCGGTCAGCGGCACGTCGTGGCTCCGATCCTCGAGGAGCTGGAACAGGTCGCACGCCGCACGCCATCGCCGACACTGCATGCCGGCCCTGTGTACGCCCGTCCGGTGCTAGCCCAGGACGACGACGCCGGGCGGCTCTACGACATCGCGCTGAAGGGCGATCTCCGGCACCAGCCGTTCGATCATGCCCGGCTGCAACTCGCCTACGGCGCCTGGCTGCGCCGCCAGCGCCGGGTCAGCGAATCACGCGCGCCGCTGCGAGCCGCACGGCAGGTGTTCGACGCCCTGGCATGCGTCCCGTGGGGCGAACGCGCACGTCAGGAAATGCGGGCCTCCGGCGAGCAGAGCCGGGACCGAGTACCGGCCGCGCGCGACCGGCTCAGCGCTCAGGAACTCCAGATAGCCCAGATGGCAGCAACCGGCATGACAACCCCGAAATAGCCCAGCAGCTCTACCTCTCACCAAGAACTGTCTCCTCGCACCTCTACCGGCTGTTCCCCAAACTGGGGATCACCTCCCGCAGCCAGCTGGCCGGCGCCATCGATGCCGCTACTGAGGACCGGCCGGTCTAGCAGCGACGAATCACGGTTCGATGGTCCTCGACTTGGACAACGCAGATGCGGAGGATCTCGACTCGGCGTGCCGGTCAGCGGATCCGGTTCGGTCGCCTAGTCGGGCGCGGACGCGATATGGAGGTCCACAGGTCGTTCCGGGCCGCCGACAGCTCTCTGCACCAGCGAATCAAGGTCACCGCCACGCACGACTCCGGCGGCGATCTTGTGCAGCTTTCGCTGGCGCTGCTGGCTGGCCCGTCGCAGCAGCCTGGCTGCCTGCGCCCGCGTGATGTGGTGCCGTGCCATGAGAATGCCGGTCGCCTCACCCTCGATGCGGCTGGTGATCAAGTCGATGGCCAGGCCGGCTGCGCGGCTGTCGGCGCGAGCTGCAGCCTGGGCTAGGCGCTCGTGCTGCACGATGGCCAGGGAGCGGTCGACCAGCAGCTGGGCGATGATCGCGTCGTCTTCGGTCGGATCGCGTTCGGCCCAGTAGTGCACGGCTATTCCCGCGAATGACTGGTAGCCGTGACTGGACCGGCCTTCGAACGCGGTGATGACGCTTCTAATGTCGACTGGGGGTGCGCCGTCGGCGGCCCGGACCGGTCCGGCATGGACCGGGAGTTCGGTTACATCGGGCACAGGAAAGCAGACGCGGAAAGGTGTCCCCGTTCCTTCGCTGAGCTCGACGGCGCAGGCGTCGCTGAAGGACGGGGTGCTCGATCTCGCGAGGCTGGACAGCACGACGGCGGCTCCTCAGACGAGGCGATGTCTCCGAGCGCGTCCATGACGTCCTGCACCGAGCGCGGCTCAGGCTGAGCAGGATGACGACAGCGGATGCTGGCGACCACGACGGTCCTCCCGATGCGTACCGCTCGAGCACAAGCAAACGTAGGCTCAGGTAAGCACCGCGACCGTGCGATGAACACGAAAAACCACACGAAAAACTCAGGGCTGCCGCGCTGGTGATGCCTTCGTTCCATCGTTTCCGCAGGTAGGGCTTATACCGGTCGAGCTTGCCGGGGCGGCTGGTGGCCTTGACCAGCAGCTCGCCGGCGGTGGCAGCGGCCGCGTACCGGTGCACGGTCCCGCGGCTGAGGGACAAGATCTGGGCGGCTGCCCGTTCGGAATGCCCAGCCGCCAGCAGGCTGTGCACGGCGGCGTGACGGTCGCGGGTACGCCCCACCAGGCGCCGTTCCCGGCCGCAGACATCCCGCAGCCCCTCTGCCTCAGCCGGCTGACGGGCTGGCCCGGGGCTGTCATCCTGGCGGCGGCGGCCGGGGAGGTCAGGCAGCCGCGGTGCGCCGCGACTGCTTTCTCGGTATATTCGCCCAGGTTGTGCCACAGATGCCAGCGGTCAGCCACCTGGATCGCCTCCGGCGCGCCCTGGCGGGCGGCATCGGCATACCCTCCGGCCCGGTCCCGGCAGATCACCGTCGCGCCCGGATGAGCGGCCAGCCAGGCTGCCACGGTCGCTGCCTGCCGGTCAGGCAGCAAGTCGACCGCCGTGCCGGTGGCCACGTCGACCAGCACGGTGCCATACACCCGCCCCCTCTTAAGAGCGAAATCATCCACGCCGGTCACCTCGGGCGCGGCGCCGATCACCGGCTCGGGAAGCGCGGCGACCAGCCGCAGCAGCGTCGTGCGGTGAACCGGCGCCCCCAAGACGGCGGCCAGCCGGGCCCCGGCCCGGCCCGCCAGCACCAGCCCGACCTGGGCCAGTAACCCCCGCAACGGCAGGCTGCGCCGCAGATAACGGCCGGTCAGGCCGTCTGCCTGCTCAGCGAACGTGACCGCCGCACACGCCGGATTACCGCAAAAGAACCGCCGCACCCGCAGGCGGATCAGCACCGGCCGACCGCCCGCCGGGCCATCGGCCACCGTCCGGGCATAGCCACTGTGCACCCGCGAAGACCACCCGCCGCACGCCGGGCACGCCGCGCCCGCCGCACCACAGCGCGCCTCGATCACCACGCCGGCCCCGGCAAAGGCAACCCGGTCCACCAGCAGGTCACCCAGGTGAGGAAGAAAAACACCCACGACACCGGCATCACCAGTACTGGAATCCCGGACCACGCGAGTGACAGACTGAGGCAGCAACGAGGCCTAGCAGCTCAGAACGCGCGAGCAGTCGCATCCGCGGGCGTATTCTCAGCGCCAGGGCGCCGTCCGGCGGGCTAGGCGAAGCTGAGAACCGTCCTTCCGCGGCCGTACCAGCTGGCGAAGTGCTCGTAGGCGCGCCGGGACTCGGCCGCGGCGAAGACCTGGCTGACTGGCGTGTGCAGACGCCCGGAGCTCGCCATCTCGACCAGCGTGGCCAGCCCCGCGGTATCCATGCGGCCGAACGACCGGCTGACCGCGACGTCCCTCTCGGCACGGGGAACGTCGGTAACAGTGACGTAGCGGCCGCCGTCGCGCACGGCGGACAGTGCTGGCGCACCCAGGGAGGCGGTGTCAAGCAGGGCGTCAGCGCCTCCCGCTGCAATCTGGCGGACGGCATCGCCGACCTCGCCGGCATCGGCGCTGACGACGGCGCTGGCGCCGAGGTCTGCCGCAGTGTCGCGGTCGTCCCCGCGGACGACCGCGATGACCGTGAGCCCGCGGGCGGCCGCGAGCTCGGTGGCGAAGCCGCCCACGCCGCCGGCGGCCCCGGCGATGGCCAGCGTCTCGCCCTCGGCCAGGTTCAGGTCGGCCAGCCCGCGCCACGCGGTCAGGCCGTTGAGCCCGACTGTCGTGAGCTGGGCGGAGGGAAGGCCGTCCGGCGCGACGGCGACGTCGGTCGCGGGCAGGACGACCAGGGAGGCCTGCGTGCCGTGACCGGTGACGAACCAGATGCTGAAACCCACGACCCGGCCTCCCAGCAGGGCGGGATCGGTGTCCTGGCCGCAGCTGACGATGCGGCCAGCCAAGTCCCAGCCGGGGGTGTACGGCGCCACGGCGCCTGGCGGGAATCTGTCAGCCGCTGAGCCGGTGACGATCCCTAGGTCAGCTGGGTTGATGGTCGCGGCTTCCGTGCTGATCAGCACCTCGCCGCTGGCAGGTTCGGGGTCGGGAAGCTCATCAAGCCGGACGTGCTCCGTGCCGAACCTGGCGATCCTCACAGCTTGCATGTGCTCCTCCTGACGGCCGGGGCTGCCCGGCCGGTAAGCCGCCGTCCGGGGATAGCGGCATCCCGTCGGCCTGGCACCATCCCCACTGCTCGCCACGGGACTGGCTTGCCATCACCGCGTGTCCGGTCGGCTCGAAATGCGCGGTGGCACGCCGCTCCGGAGACGACTCGCAGCAGCGCGTCTGCCTGCACACCGGGCAGCGTCGCAGCTCCACCCACGTGGTGCCCTCAGTCAGGCAGTCCCGGCACGCGTCTGGCGGGTCGGCCGGCGCGGGCGGTACCGCGATGGTCTGCAGGTGCCCGCACACCACGTCCGGCCCCGGAAAGTCGTTATACGTCTCGTGCCAGCCGTTCATGCTGCATCTCCGGTATCTACCCGCATGCGACGTGCGGCCGCTACCAGCGCGCTGCGCCGCGACGTGCTCAAGCGCACGCCGGAGGGTCGAGCCTGCCTTGACTGATAACGCTCGTATCTGATTGCTATGGAAGCAAGTTCCGCAGAACGCAGTCTGCGCAGGCGCCATCATGGTGGCGGATGTTCCCGGTCCCGGCTGCGTACTCCGCGCCAGCCCTCGCTCGTCGCCCCGTAGAACACTGGCAGCGCGCAGATGATCAGCAGGCTGGCCAGCGGCTGCCACACCGCCACGGCCGCGGCGACCAGGTAGGCGAGCACGCCGAGCAGCGCCCGGCGGCGCTCCCGCGCGAAGAACACCGCCGGAGTCCCGGCCAGCAGCAGCCGCCCGTGCGTGGCGAGGTGATGGAACAGCACGAGCCAGGTGAAGGCCATGAAGGCCGCGACGAGCGCGTACAGGACGAAGGCCGTTACCTCGTTCGGCCGGCGCCCGTCCAGGAAGGCGCTGCTCAGCACGGCGGTCGGGAACGGCAGCACGGAAGCGCCGAGCAGCAGCACGAGGTTGCGCCACAGCAGTCCCAGGTCTACCGCGGCGATCCGGGTGAAGAGCTGGTGGTGGTTGACCCAGATCACCCCCGATGTACGCGAAGGAGGCCAGGTAGGCCAGATAGGCCGGCCACTGATGCAGCAGCTGGCTCTGCCAGCTCGCCTGGCTGTGCTCGGCCGGCGCGCGCAGGTCCAGCACCAGCAGTGTGATCGCGATGGCCAGCACCCCGTCGCTGAAGGCCTCGACCCGGGCGCTGTCTGACATGCGGCCGCCGCGCGCCGCAGCTGGGCCGCGCGCGCTGCTTGGTTCGCGTCCGGTCACCGCACGTCACCGTACCCTCGAGCGACCCGGCCGCGCTGTCATCGCCGGCCGGTGCCTAGGCGCTCTCTTCCATCCCGGCGCGTGAGCTGGCGGCGCGCAGCCGGGCCAGCGTTGCCGCGAACTGCCGCAGCGTCCGCTCCGGTACCACCGAACCGAGCCATCGCTCCAGCTCGTCGTCAAAGATGTCGCGGGCCTCCCCGAGCACCCCCCGGCCTTCCGGCGTCAGCTCCAGCAGCGAGGACCGGCGGTCGGCGGGGTTGGGCAGCCGCCGGCAATAGCCGCTGGCCTCGATGCGGTCCACGAGCTTGCTGGTCCCGCCGGTCGTGATGACCAGCTCGGCAGCGATGTCATAGACCCGGCAGCCCGGCGTCCTGTCGATCACCGACATCGGCTCGAAGTGCGTCAGCGGCAGCTGCAGCTCACTCCGCAGCCGCGCGTCGACCGCGTTCCACATCTCGATCTCAAACCGGATGATGTCGTTGAACAGAGCTCTTAGGTCTGGCATGGCCCGGTCACCTCTCATCACCGGCCGCCAGCTTACCGCCACCGCGCTGACCTGGCTTCCACAGAACCCACTGCCGTGATTCAGTTCCAGGGTAGTAGGTTCTATGGAATGCAATAGGTTCAGGTGCCTGACGGCCGGGCGGGCGCCCGGGGTGCATCCGCGCCGGCCGCGGTTAGGAGGACTCGGTTATGACCACGATCGGCATTGTCGGCAGCGGGCATGTCGGCAGCAACCTCGCGAAGGCTGCCATCGCGCACGGGTACGAGGTCGTGCTCAGCAACCTGCAGGGACCCGATTCGCTGGCAGGCCTGGTCTCCGGGCTGGGCCCGGCGGCGCGGGCGGCAACAGCGGCAGATGCAGCCGCGGCCGGCGACTTCGCGATCGTCGCGATACCGCTGACCACCATCGACAGCGTGCCGGCCGAGCCGCTGGCCGGAAAAGTAGTGATCTCGACGATCAACTACTTCCCGCAGCGGGACGGCCACATCGCCGCCATCGACAACGGGACCACCACCGCGCCCGGGCTGCTGCAGGCGCACCTGCCCGCAAGCCGGGTCGTCCGCGCGTTCAGCATGATCAACGCCGCGGAGATGCCCGGCGACGGCCACCCGCCGGGCGACCCCAAGCGGCGCGCCCTCGCCCTGGCCGGGGACGACCCGGCAGCCAGGCAACTGGTCGCCGGGCTATACGACGAGTTCGGCTTCGACGCCGTGGACATCGGTGGCCTGGACGAAAGCTGGCGGGTCGAGGCAGGCCAGCCTACGTTCCTGGTGCGCCAGAACGTGGCCGAGCTGACCGCGAACGTCGCCAGGGCGACCCGCGGCGCCTGACCGGGCGGCTGAGCCCGAAGGAGGGCGCGATGAGCACAGCGCAGGTGTCCACCGCGGCAGAACTGCTGGACGCGCTGCCCGTCGCCGACGAGATCGAGGTCGACGGTGCACTGTCCGGCATGCCGATGATCTCGCTGAGACCCGGGGTTACGCTGCGGGGCGGCGCTCTCCAGTTCGGCGCCAAGGGCATCCGTCTCACTACGGGCAACCGGCTGGAGGCCATCTCGATCCTGGTGCCCGACCACGAGGTCGCGATCGGCAACGACACCTCGGTCAGCGACCTGGGCCACCTGGTCCTGCGCAACGTGCGGACCAGGGGCCAGGTGCTGCTGGTGGCAGAGGGCGCGGTACGGGCAGGCAAGGTCGAAGTGGACGGGCTGGCCATAGCCTCCGCCAACCTCCGCGGCCGCACCCAGCGGCAGCATGGCTTCGGCGTGGACGCCATGCAGGGCGCGTTCACGCTATGGAACCGCCAGCCCGACCCCGCCGTGCGGATCACCGCCACGCTGACCCAGATCTCGGCCGGGTTCAACATCTACGACGGAAACGTCGACAGCGCGCGCTTCGCCAGCATCACCACCCATGGCGACGGCGCGGTCGGCATCCAGGTCAGCAGGGACCTGCCGGCGCTCGAGATTGCCGATAGCGTCACTACGTTCGGCAGCGGCGGGACGAGCCTGGTCCGCGGCCAGCAGACCCAGCTGCGGGCGGCGGCCATCAGCATCCAGCCCGGCGGACGGATCGGCAGGCTGGCGGTCGGAGGGTCGCTCGCCACGCACGGGGATCAGGTGGTCACCCTTGACGTGGCAGGAAGCCTCGGCATGCTGAGAGTCCGGCACGCGATCACCGCATCCGGCGCAGCGTCCGACGCGGTGCACGCGACCGGGCAGGTAGCCGGACTCGACGACGTCACGATCACAGCCGCACACGGACAGGCCATCGTCCGCCATGAGGCGGTCGTAGCCGGCGCATCCGAAAGCCACCCCCGCGACGAAACGGCTGAGCCGATCGGCTGATCTGGCCACCAAGCGCGCACCACGCCGGCAAGAGCCGCGGACAAGACGCGATAAGCCTGCGCGCTGTGCTACCGGCCGGGTTCAGGCCCCGGCGACGAGCGCGAGCTTGCCGCTCGGGTGCGGTCCGGCGAGCATCGCCACCGCCTCGCGCGCGTCCTCGAATGCGAAAGTGCGGGCCATCGGTACCGTCAGGCTCCCGGCAGACGCCATGGCGACGACGCGAGCCCGCGCGCTGGCGCGGAACGGGCCGCTGGCCGGATTACTCGCGCCGATCGCCACGAAGCCCTCCCTCGCGGAACGGCCGAACGCGGTCAGCGTCACGAACCTGCGCCGGTCGCTGACCAGCGCGAGGGACGCATCGACGGCATCGTCGCTGCCCACCGTGTCCAGCACGGCATCGATACCCGCCGACGCCGCCATCCGCACGCTCTGGGCGAGATTGCCGTGGTAGCTCACCGGCACGCCGCCGAAGCTTTCCACCACATCGAAATTCGGCTCGCTGGCAGTCCCGATCACCCGCGCCCCGATCAGGCGGGCCTGCTGCAGCACGCTGATCCCGACGGCGCCGGCCGCCCCGTGCAGCAGCACCGTGTCACCCGGGGCTACCGCGGCGGTGGCCAGCAGTTCTGCCGCCGTCGTGCCCGCCATCATGAGGTTCGCTGCCTGCGCGAAGTCGAGCGAGTCGGGCTTGGCGAACACGTCCTTCGCCGGGACGGTAATCGCTGTCGCGTAGCCGCCCAGGATCTGGAAGGCGAGCACCTCATCTCCGGCAGCGCCGCCGCCGGTAGCGATCTCGGCGCCCTCTCCTACCTCCGCGATGACGCCGGCTGCCTCGTACCCGATCACCAGCGGCAGCAGACCCGCATCTTGCCCCGGCCCGAAATGCTTGTTATCCGCCGGGTTCATTCCGGACGCGCGAATCGTGATGGTCACCTCGCCGGGGCCGGGCGGTGGGATCTCAACCTCGCGTACCTGCAGCACGTCCGGGCCGCCAAAGCCGGCCGCGATCCACTGCCGTGCGGTTGTCATGACTCAGTCCCTCCTCCGGGGCGGGCCGGACGACGAGCGCCCAGCCTGATGGCACAATAGTCTGCGGAAGATACTTCCGTAGATGCATGTTATTAGACAGCGGGTCAGCCGGGAGGGCGGCGCAGGGCGATGCGAGGATGTTTCGGTGATCGCCGCATGGTATGACCGGCAGGGCCCTGCCGCCGACGCGCTGCAGGTCGGCGAGCTGCCCGCCGCAGAGCAGGGCCCGGGGGAGGTCCAGGTGCGCCTGACGTACTCCGGCGCCAATCCCGGCGACATCAAGAAACGGCAGGCCTGGCTCGGCAGCCCGATGGCGTTCCCCCGCATCATCCCGCACAGCGACGGCGCGGGGATCATCGAGGCGGTCGGCTCAGGCGCGGACCGGGCCCGGCTGGGCAGCCGGGTGTGGGTGTACGGAGCCCAGTCCTACCGGCCCTCTGGCACCGCCGCCCAGACCACCGTTGTCCCCGAGGCACTTGCGGTCAGCCTGCCCGACCCGGTCAGCGACCAGACCGGCGCTTGCCTCGGAATCCCCGGAATCACCGCGCACCGCGCAGTCTTCGCCGACGGACCCGTCACCAGCCAGGTCATCCTGGTGCACGGGGTGCGCGGCTCGGTCAGCTCGCTCGCCGCCCAGCTGGCCCGATGGGCAGGCGCCACCGTCATCGGGACCGTCCGCACCGAGGCGGAGGCGACCCATGTCAGCCCGGAGACTGCCGACCATGTCGTCGCCCTGGATTCAGACCCGGTCACGGAGATATTGCGACTGTCCCCGGGCGGCGTCGACCGCATCGTGGAGGTCGCCTTGTCAGCCAACGCCGACCTCGACGCGAAGATCGTCCGCAACGGCGCCGTGCTGGCCGCCTACGCCACCCGGGACGACCGGCCGGAACTGCCCTTCTGGCCCATGCTCTTCGCCAACATGACAATCCGGCTCCTCGGCAGCGACGACTTCCCGCAAGCGGCCAGGGACGCCGCCGCCAGCGACCTCAGCCAGGCAGCAGCGCAGTCCGCGCTCTTCCGCTACCGTCGCTCATGTACTGCCGCTCGCGCAGATCGCTGCCGCCCACGAGCTCATCGAAACTGGGACAGCCGCAGGACGAGTGCTGCTGTCACTGCCCTAGACGCCAGGAGACCGCCGGCTGCTCAGAATGACCGCGCCCGCCAGGCACGTGCGGTGACGCCGAGAGCGGCCAGGACCTGGCGCCGGTTGTAGCGGAACCCCTGTGCGCTGATGCAGAGCCTGCCGCCGATCTCGGATCGGACAGCCTGAACCACCGGCAGTGTGGCCGCGGGTTCCGGCCGTGGCCGGGCGCCGGACGCCGTCACCTGCGTCTGCGGCCGCGTGGCAGACCCCTGCCGGCAGCACATGCTCGGGAGACTGGTAATTGCGTGGCGGGCCAATCAAACTTAATGGCCGTACAGCCATCGCTGGCGTTTTCGGAACCTAGCGAGCGACCTGGGCGGAGCGCGGTCCGATTCGAGCCCGCCAGCCTTCTTGCCACCGCCCACAGATGGTTGACGGGGCCCGCCAGGGGAAAGTGCCGAGCGGAACCACTCCCACGGAGGTTTCGATGTCGCGGATGAAGAGAAACCACGAGGCCGCCGCGGCGGCCAGCAGCGCAGTGGACCGCGCGCGCCAGGCGGCGGTCCGGGTGAAGCCGGCTGCGGCTCAGGTGAAGCCCCTTGCCAGCAGCGCCGCAGCAGCCGCGCGCCGGCGCGTGCACAGAACGCGCGCCTGGGCCGCGCCGCAGGTCGACCGTACCGGGCACATCCTGCAAGACAGCGTCGCACCCAAGGTCTCGGCCCTGCTGTCCTCGGCAGCCCGCCGGCTTGAGCCCGCAAAGCCAAAGCGCCGACGCTGGCGCAAGCTGGCCGTCAGTTCGGTGCTTACCGCGGCCGCGAGCGCGGTAGCGGCTGTTGTCCTCAACCGCAGGAAGCCGGAGGCCGCCACCTCGGCGGACGAGCCGGACGCCGGTGAGGAGACACCCGCCCGCGACGAGGCGTGACGGGCGGTCCAAGGACCAGCACCGAAGCTGAAGGACGCGCCTGCACCTCCTGACGGCGCTTCCGGCAGCAATGACCGGCGCCCGAGCCATGACTCCCCGCCACCACCTCATCCCACTGCACGGCTACCAAGTCGACGGCATCCGGGAGGTCAGCACCGGAGTCGCCGAGTTCGCCATCATGCCACCCGGACGGCCGTTCGCCTTCGGCCCCGCCAGTTCGGCATGCAGCTCCTCGGGGCAAGGACGGCTGGCACCGGCATCCCTTCACGATCACCAGCACTCCGCAGGAAAGAGACCTTGCGCCTCCCATCAAGGCCCTAGGACAGCGCATCCCAGCTCGTCCGGGCTCGGCGGGCTTGCGGGCGGCGTCAGGACAGGCCCGGCCGGACCAGGCCGGTCTCGTAGGCGATCACGACCAGCTGTGCCCGGTCTCGCGCGCCGAGTTTGGCCATCGTACGGTTGACGTGGGTCTTGGCGGTCAGCGGGCTCATGAACAGGGCCGCGGCGATCTCGTTGTTGCTCATGCCCGCAGCGACCCGGGCGAGTACCTCCCGCTCCCGGTCGGTGAGTACCGACAGCGCGGAGGCGTCGACTGGCTGGGCCGGACCGCGCCCGGCGATGCTGGAGATCAGCGTCCGGGTGACGCTCGGCGACAGCAGGGCATCGCCACGTGCGACTACCCGGATGGCGCTGATGAGATCCTCCGGCTCGGTGTCCTTGACCAGGAAGCCGCTCGCCCCGGCGCGGATCGCCTCGAAGACATACTCGTCCGCCTCGTAGGTGGTGAGGATGATGACGCGCACGCCGCTCAGGCCGGGGTCGGCGACGATCTGCCGGGTTGCCTCCAGCCCGTCGGTGCCAGGCATGCGGATGTCCATCAGCACCACCTCGGCCCGCAGCGAGCGGGCCAGACCGACCGCTGCAGCCCCGTCCGCGGCCTCCCCGACGACCTCGATGTCGGGCGCCGAGCCGGCCAGGACCCGGAAGCCGGCCCGGACGAGGGCCTGGTCGTCGGCGAGCAGGACCCTGATCACGGCCGGCTCGCGATCGGCCGTGCGCGCGGCCCGCCAGGACACCCTCCACCGCCCGCGTCCTGGCTGACAGCGGCCGGCCCCCGACCCGCGGTCGCGCCGTCCGCGACCGTACCTGCCGTGCCTGCGGCAGTGCCTGCCGGGCCCACGGCGGGGGCTTCTGGTCCTCTGGCTGGGGTGCCCGCTGCGGCCGGCAGCCGGGCGTGGACGGCGAACCCGCCGCCGGGACACGGCCCGGCATCCAGGGTGCCGCCCAGAGCGGCCGCCCGCTCTCGCATTCCGGCCAGGCCCGCCCCGGTCCCGTCGCTGAAGGCTGGCGGGGTGGCCCCGCCGTCGTTGACCACGTCCACATAGAGGTAATTGCCGTCTAGCCGCAGGCCCACGGTCGCTGCGACCCGACCGGCGTGACGTACCACGTTAGTGAGCGACTCCTGCACGATACGGTAGACGGCCAGTGCAACCGGCGGCGGCAGCGGGACTGGCGGCTCAGCCGACTGCAGCGTGGTCGGCGTGCCAGCGGCGCTGGTCGCCTCGACGAGCGCGGCGATGGCGCTCAGATCCGGCACTTCAGGGCTCCCGCCGTCGGCTTGCCGAAGCACGTCAAGTATGGCCCGCAGCTCGCGCAGCCCCGACTTACTGGCCCTGCGGATCGCCTGGATCGCCTGGGCCGCACTCGCCGGATCGGCGGATAGCTGCATGCTTGCTGCTGTGGCCTGGACGTTGATCATCGCCATCGAATGCGCAACTACGTCGTGCAGCTCGCGCGCGATCCGCATGCGCTCGGCGTCAACGCGCCTGCGGGTTTCCTCCTCCCGGACCTGCTCGGCCCGCGCAACCCGGTCACGCTCAGCGGCCAGCCACTGACGGCGCGCCGCCACGGACGCGCCGACTGCGCCGGCTGCGAGAAGCTCCGGCCACATCGTAGCGTTCGGGCCTCCGAACCAGCCGAACGGCCCGGCCAGCCCCTCGGTCACGAAGATAGCCGCCGCACCGGCGAGCCCGGCAGCAACTGCGATACGCCGCGCGCGGGTCAGCGCGACCCAGTACACGCCCACGATGACCGGAACCAGAGCGGCACCGTCGATCTGGCCAAGCGCCGCCCATCCGACCGCACCGCCCACAGCAAGCCCGAGCACCTCGACTGGGCGGCTGTTACGCCAGGTCAGGGCGAGGGCTGGCACCGCCAGCAGCAGGTAAGCGGCCAGCGGCGGATGGCTGGTCAGGTGCAGGCCACCGTAACGGTGCACCGGATTGGCCTCGACATAGGCGCCGACCACGGCCAGTGCGGTCACAAGCGCTATGCCCGCAGCGTCCAGCGTGCGCTGCGGCAGCCTGAGCACCCTGGTGAGTCGCATCACCCGGAGCGTATACCGGCATCGGACCCGCGCCATCGTCGCTGTGCAGGCGGCTGGCTACTGCGCTGAGAGTACCTGCTGCTGCCGGTGCAGTAGCTGACAGGACGCCAGCAGGACGATGCCCGATTACCTTAGCCCGGGAGAGCCTCGTGATCAGCGGCGCAACCGGATGCCGCGAGCCTCATGAGGGAGTACGCGCATGATCACCACCACCGCCCCCGCGATGCCGCTCATCAAGCAGTGCCGCGCCCGGGCGCTGTGCACTGCGGGCGGCGCACTGGCTGCTGTCCTCGCCTGGATCGTGGAAGTCCCCCTGCTGGGCATCCACCTGAACTTCCGCTTCGGCACCGGCCACATCCAGACGATCGCGGTCGGCCAGGTCATCGGAGTGACCGCGGCTGCCTCGCTGCTCGGCTGGCTGCTGCTCGCCCTGCTCGAGCGACGCACCGCGCATGCCCGGTTGCTGTGGACAACCATCGCGCTGGCGGGGCTGGCTGCGTCGCTGGCGCTGCCGCTGGCCGCCGCGACAACCACCACAGCGGCCGCAGGGCTTGTCATCATGCACCTGACCGTCGGAGCCGCCGTGATCCCCGCCCTGGCGCACACGGCGCGGGCCCGCTGACAACGCGCCGGCAAGCCGGGACGGACGACCGTCCCGGCTGCGCTACCCCTGCCAGGCCAGCCGGCGCTGAGCGGAGAGGCCGGATACGCTGGCTTCCCGCTGCTCCTGGTCGCGCCGACGTCAACCCATCCTCCGCATGGTCCATGACCCTTGGCAGCGTGGCGCCCTGCGTGTACCGCGACCCGGGCATCGATGGAGGTTGGGCATTCGAGCCGCGCACTACGAACCCTTTGCCGAGCGGGCTGAACGGGAAGAAGCCGATGCCCAGCTCGCTGCACCGCGGTCGCGGTCACGCGCTGCGAGCCCGGCCCTTATCCGTCAGGTTTGAGCCGGGGTGGGACACTTACGGGGCGTCAGACAGCGGTTCCTCTCGTGCACCTTCTCCTCACTGCCAGCCGGACCCGGAGGAGATTGATCACCTCGTCGAGATTCGGACTTGGGAGCAGGCCTGTTACGAGTTCGCCCACTTCAGCGACGAGGAACTGGCGGACGGCATCATGGCGGTGCACACGACGGTCAACGGGCTTACCAGGGATGAGCTCATCACGTCGTTGGCATACAGCCGGGGCCGCGGCAAAGACATCAAAGAGGTATGGAGCCGCTGGGAATACAAGGTCAGCAAAGTCAAGCTAGTGCCGTAGCTAGCAACGTTCGCCCTGCAGACGGCCAGGCTCGTGTGGGGCGGCGATGGGATACTGCCGTCCATGCCAACGTTGCCGGACATGAACACACTTCTGGTGCGCACGGACTTCACCGATGATGATGCCTGGGATCAGATCCAGCACGATGCGGAGACGCGGGAATACGCGCCAGACGGATTCCGCGCCTGCTTCGAACGAGTCAGCGATCCCCAGTGGGCCGGCGCGGCCTGGGAGGCCGTCAAGGCCGCGGCCCCCGTGAATGACGAGGGGCCAAGCGTGCTGTTCATCGCCGACAGCATCACGTTCGCGTCGCCTGAGCATCCGATCCTGGTTGTCGACCTCGGCGACAAGATCCTTTCCGTGGCAGAGTTCCCCGAGATCGCAGACCGGACGCCGTTCCGGTGCATCCCGTCCGAGCTGGACAGCGTGGAGGGCAACCTCAGCCTCGGCAACATGGACTGGGAAGAGTTCGCCGACGCCGTCAGTAACGACGGCGTGTTTCACGGCTTTGAACTTCCGTCGCCGCCGAACCCGTAGGGTGTCGCATCACTACTGGGCAAAGGTTGTCTGACGCGGCACTAGCTGAAGCCCTGTGGTCCACCCTTGAAGAGAAGATCGTGCAGGTCAAGGCTACCCCGAGTGCCCCAGTTCCGCCGCTCGTGCAGGTAATGAGCGATGCCTACCATCGAGCCCAGCAGGTGCGGTACCACACGTTCGTGCTCACGGAAGAACCAGACAAACCTGCCCAGCCCGCCGACGGAACAGGCAACCCGTGAGACTGGGAGTGGCGTGATTCACGCTTACGCCGAGGGGAATAGCTCTTTGTGCTTTCCGGCAGGTCCTCAAGGTAGAGCGCGGGAGGTCGGCAGCGTCCAGTACTGTGGGCTGGTTCAGTTCAGGTACTTGTCCAGGAGCCTGCTCAGCCCGCGTGCCTGGCTGGCGTCTTCGGCTTTTGTCTGCGCGAGCGTGCCCGCGTCCGCAGCGATGGCGGCATTCTCGTAGTCGGACTCGACGGCGAACTCTACCCCCAGCACGTTCACCCGCATTTTGCATGCGACATCGGCCTTCGCCGTCGCGATCTCGCCCAGGCTAGCCGGCACGGCCATGTTCCACCGCGGGTCTTCCGCAGCCGCAAACGGCGTCGCGTAGCGGTATCCGAGCACGCGCATGCACGCCGACCATGCCGCGAAGACAGCCCTAACCCTCGGATCGGACTGCGCCTGCTCGAAGCCCTGCTGCTGGATCTGGGCTGCCAGCTGCGAGGCGCTGCTGCCCTCCGCGTTGACCCCGGCTGCGGCGAGTTGGCTGTCTGACCAGCCCAGGCAGCCACCAGGCGGCGGTCCACCCGCCCGGCTGTGAGCACCTGCCGCTGCTGCGGACGACCCGCCCGCTACTCCCGTGCCCACGCCCACAAGCGCTGCTCGCTCGGCCCGTGGAAGGGATCCAGGGCTGACTGGGATCCCTGGTCCGGTAACCCACGCGGGCAGGTGGTAACCGTAGCGGGCTACCACCGCCAGGTCGCTCACCCCGTACCGCCTCGAATCGAATTCCCGCTCGATCTTGACGTCGTCGGCGATGGAACCTGCCGACAGCCCGGGCAGGTACCTGAACCCGGCCCGGCTCATGCACACCTGAGCAAGCCGAAGCTCCAGGTACTGCTCCTCTGCGCTTTGCTGGTCGGTCAACTCGTAAGCAGCGACCGGCAGGGCGAGCTGGGCCATGCTCGACGGCGTCGGAATCGGCACCGCGACCAGGTGCGGCTTCGCGCTGCCCGCTCCGCAGCCAGCCAGGGCCACCACGATGCAAACCAGACCCGCTGCCCCGCCGCCCCATCCCGTCCGTAGTACCGTCATGGCTTGCTGCTAATTCGGTGCGGGTGGCTAACAGCCGTTATAGTTCGCGACGGATGCCTCATTGTTTCGCAGGGATGAGTTGAGGTTTCCGCCGCGGCCCGGGGCGACCTCGTTAGAATTTCCCACGAAATTCGGGTACACGAATACCTGAAGATCGCAGTCGCTAGGATCCTCCATCGATGCAGCATCGTTTCTCACCGGATCGCCAGCTCCGGCGAGCCCGCTCCCGGAAAACGTATAGCCCGAGAGATTTGAGATCCCAAAAGTATGGGAGCCGAAGCGGCCACCCTTGGCGTTCGGGCTGTAATACAGGCACCAGGCGTAAGAATTTTCCGCGCACCAACTATTACTGGGCACGTTCCAGCTTCCTACCCACGTGCTGGGTGCAGCGCTAGCGTCGGCGGGGGCGGACGCCAATACCCCAGTGGCGAGCGCGAGTCCCACTAATACCGCCGCTGGCCGCCGATACCTAATTTTCCAGATAGCCATTTAGCTGTTTCCTGTCCTGATTCCGTAGGGGACTAGAGGCCTTAGCCAGCCGAGCGTATATAGTCTAGCAGGATTCCTTTTTTCTGACCGATCTTACCTCGATCTTTCGCGATAGTGGCGTGATGGCCTGAGGGGCTGTGGCCGCTGGGTGCTTTCAGTGTCCGGCCGTGTCAGGCTGCCAGGCTGTCGCGCCGGGTAGGCGGGGGTCCACAGGCCCTTGTGCTTTCCCCTTCCTGGTCGCAGAAACGGTTCCGGCTGGTTAGCCGGACGGGATGGCCTGCAGGCGGGCGGCTGCGGCGGTGATGTGGGCGGCCTAGGGCCAGCGCTGGGCGAGCCGCAGTCGCAAGCGTCGTCCGCTGCTGGCCAGCCGGGCGGCGACGGAGAACATGCGCAGGCGGATCCTTTTGGTTCCCAGCGGCGGGCGCTGCCGGTCAGGGCGAGCAGCTGGGTCCAGCCAGCAGGTCGCAGGCCAGGGCGACGATCTCGCACCAGATCTGGTTCTGGCCGTAGCCGTTAAGCGGGAGGTTGCGCAGGCCGGTTGACTGGTCTATGTCCTACATCGGAGAGGGTCTGAGGATCTCGACAGTAGTTTTTCCGGTGCGCCCGAGGTGACACCCGAAGCGGCATGAGTAAAGGGCGGCAGGCGGGATGGCCCACTCGCGCGACCTGCGAACGAGACCCCAGGCAGTTCGTGCCACATCCGGTTTTCCTGCACGTAACATGATAGTAGGGTTTCGTTCAGGCATATTGCACGTCAATTTAGTGCAGTCAGACACGAATTCTTTTACGGGAAATTCAGTCCGTGCTGAGCCCTGCATGTAGTCCAGAGCGGCGAGTTGGATGCATGCATCAATTTTACAAACTGAACGTAGGCCTCGGCATCTGGGCGGGGGCGGTAGGTGGCTGGCCGGACCAGCAGCCGGTATCCAGTCATCTGCGCCAATGCCATCGAGACTTTCGTGTCAAGGATCAGCGGGTAATCCGTCAAGCTTTCCTGGAGAGCATTCTTCGCGATGAAATAGAGGATCTTCGTGAAGAACGAGAAGCCAATGCCACGGTGATTTTCACGCGCCACGCCCTCACGACCAGGGGTTGTGAACAGCTTGTATGCCTCAGCAATCAGGCCTCTGGCCAAATTTGTTTCGCACTTTGCGAGAAGGGCGTCCAGACGCGGAGCCAGGAAGTCCGACATGTCGCTGACCCACTGCGTTCCCCATCGGGGCCCGCTGACGCCGTATCCCCACATGAGCGAAGCGATAGCGACCCGGCGCCTCCGGATGGCGGGGTCGCGACTGTGCAGTCCGATGATGTCACTACGGGTAACGCGGTTAGGAAGAGCGTCAAGAGCCCAGCTGATCTGCGCATCGCCGGTCCGTTTTTCGACTAGCTTCCACTGCGTGACGCTGATTCGACCAGGCTGGTTGAGGACGACTCCTGGTGCCGGGAACTGCGGCACGAGAGCCACCCGACAGGCACCGCACGTCGGCCAGGCGCCGAACGCCCAGCCGCGCTCCGCCAAACATTTACCCAGGTGGCGCAGGTTTTCGGCACCCCCAGGACGCATCTCGGGACGTACGACTACAACACGATCGAGAACATCGTGCTGCTGCTGTTCGTGCTGGCAGGACTGCTGGTGCTGCGCTCCACCGCCGCCCCGGTGCACGAGCGGGTGGCGTTCGTGGTCTTCATCCTGATCGAACTTGTGCTGGCGTCGGCGCAGTTCTGGAACAGCACGTTCGGTGACGGCCGCACCAACGTCGACACGTTCCTGCTCGCCGTGACCATGCTGCTCGCCACGCCGCGCACCGCGCCCGCGCCAGGCAGCACCAGCGCACTGGCCAATATCCGGGTCACGAACTCCCGCCTCGCCGTGGCAGCCGCGATCGCGGTCGCACAACGCCACATTTTGTTCGAGTAGGGCGGGCTGCTACATTCCGGCGATGAGCTTTTCTACCCGCTCGTCAACGGAGCGGAACGGGTCCTTGCACAGCACGGTGCGCTGCGCCTGGTCGTTCAGTTTCAGGTGCACCCAGTCCACGGTGAAGTCGCGGCGCCTCTCCTGCGCCCGGCGGATGAACTCGCCGCGCAGCTTGGCCCGCGTGGTCTGCGGCGGGATGGACTTGGCCTCGAAGATGTCCAGGTCCCGGACCACCCGCTCCACCGCCCCGGCCCGCTGGAGCAGGTAGTACAGGCCGCGACCGCGGTGCACGTCGTGGTAGGCCAGGTCAAGCTGCGCGATCCGCGGCGCCGAAAGCGGCAGGTCGTGCCTGGCCCGGTACCGCTCGATGAGCTGGTACTTGGCCGCCCAGTCGATCTCGCGGGCGATCTTGTCCAGGTCGCCACTCTCGATCGCGCCGAGCGCGCGCTCCCACATCTCAAGTACACGGGAACTGATCGGGTCCAGCCCGTTCCGGTCGGTGAAGTCGCGCGCCAGGGTCAGGTACTCGTACTGGATCTCCAGCGCGCTCATCTCACGGCCGTTGGCGAGCCGGACGCGCGAGCGACCGGTCATGTCGTGGCTGACCTCGCGGATCGCGCGGATCGGGTTGTCCAGCGTCATGTCGCGCAGCACGACCCCGGCCTCCACCATGCGCAGCACCAGGTCGGTGGCGCCGACCTTGAGCAGCATCGTGGTCTCGCTCATGTTGGAGTCGCCGACGATCACATGAAGCCGGCGGAACCGCTCCGCGTCCGCGTGCGGCTCGTCCCTGGTGTTGATGATCGGCCGGGACCTGGTGGTCGCCGATGACACGCCCTCCCAGA
Organism: uncultured Actinomycetota bacterium; assembly: GCA_963815375.1. Classification (GTDB taxonomy): domain Bacteria; phylum Actinomycetota; class Actinomycetes; order Streptosporangiales; family Streptosporangiaceae; genus JASHPR01. The sequence goes on from CAWFGX010000002.1 coordinate 64,653, forward strand.
TGTGCTCGGCGCGCTGGCTGACGCAGTAGACCGCGCCGCGGGGTGTCTGCAGCACCTTTCCGGCGCCGCAGATGATCTGCCGGGTGACAAGGAACGGGATCAGGATGTCCGCGAGCCTGCCGAAATCACCGTGCCTGCCCACACTGTAATTCTCGTGGCAGCCGTAAGAGTTGCCAGCCGAGTCTGTGTTGTTCTTGAACACGTAGATGTCCCCGGCGATGCCCTCCTCGCGCAGCCGCCGGTCAGCGTCGACAAGCAGCCCCTCGAGGATCCGCTCCCCCGCCTTGTCATGCGCGACGAGATCCACGACGCTGTCGCACTCCGGTGTCGCGTATTCCGGGTGACTACCCACGTCGAGGTAGAGCCGCGCTCCGTTACGCAGGAACACGTTGCTGCTGCGTCCCCAGGACACCACGCGGCGGAATAGGTAGCGGGCTACCTCGTCCGGCGACAGCCGCCGCTGCCCACGGAAGGTGCACGTAACGCCGTACTCGTTCTCAAGCCCGAAGATTCGCCGGTCCACACCCCTAGTCTGCGTTCCGCGCACCCTGATGGTAACCACCGCGCCCGCGAAACTCCCGAGACCGTCTTGCGGGCGCGTGACGTCCGGCTCAGATCGTGCCGTTCTTGATCGCCTCGTCGATCCAGGGGATCACCTCGTCGAGCATTTCGTCCAGCGACGTGGTGGCCTCGAAGCCGAGCATGCGCTTGGCCTTGTCCGTGGCCGGCACGCGACGCTGCACGTCGTACTCGAACGGGTCAGCGCAGCGCCGCGCGCAGCGCCGCGTCCGGCCCCTTGACCTTCCGCCTGATCGCCTCGGAGAGCTCGAGCACCGTGGTGGACTCGGCCGTCGGCAGGCTGAAGTCCTCGTTCCGCGCGTCCGGGTGCTCCATCGCCGTGACCACGCCGCGCGCAAGGTCGCCGCCATAGGTGTAGTGCCGGATCTGCTCGCCGGAGCCGAGGATGTGCAGCGGGTCCTGCCCCTTGAGTACCTTCTGCACCAAGTCGGGAACCACGTGGCTCATCGCGAGCTTGACGTTCCCGGACAGGATCTCCTCGTCGCCGAGCGCCCGGGACGCCCCGATGCCCACGCAGTTGAACGGCCGCACGATCGTGTACGGCAGCTTGTACTGGTCCCGCGCGGAGTACTCCACGGCCAGCTTCTGGAAGCCGCAGGAGGACAGTGGCGGCGGCACCTCTCGCTCCTGCCCCTCGTAGGACGGCCACTCGCTGGTGGACTCGAACACCATCGAGGAGGACATGTAGGTGACCTTCTGCAGCCGGCCCGCCTTGTGCGCCTTGATGGCAGCGTCGCAGGATGCGGCGATGATCCGCTGCCGGCGGCCGCGGGGCCTCAAGAGTGCACTGGCCACATGACCTTCCGGCCCCGCACCGATGTCACCGACGGGCTCGACGGCAAGCTGCCACAGTCCGGCCGTCCTCCCGTAGAGACCGGACCGGAAGACAGATCTGCTCCTCCGCGCCTTCCCGACAACCGAAGTATTTAAAGGCTTATGTCAAATAACTTGCACAGGTCAACGCGGGGTATATCGCAGGTCCGCCAAAGGTCAACCGCCGGGTGCAGCAGCGAGCCCTTCCGGTAACCCCTCACAAGATATGATCATGAATCGGCCATGAGCTACAGCATCATGCTGCAAGCCGGGACACAGCTATCTAGCAGGCCCGCCATCAGGGAAAACTACGGACCGTACCTGTCGCTCCGGGCGAAACGTGGGATTGTAAAAGCAGGCACTGACAATCCGGCGGACCCGGCGAAGAGCAGGTCCGCGGGTGCCGCAAATCACCTTTTCCTCTCCAGCCGGATCCCCGCCCGGCAGCGAGAAGCCGTTCCGGGCCGGACCGGGCCTAGCCCAGCTCACGCACCGCCTGGCGGGTCTCGGCCGGCCATTGACGGCAGCCGCGCGGCCCGGGTCGCGGTCCTCGCGGGTGTTTCCGTCACCGAGGTATTTCGATGAGCCGGAGCGGTTACACCTGGCTGGTGGCGGTGCGCAGCAGCCGTGCAGACAGGCTGGTGACCGCAATGGTCAGTGCGGCTGCCAGGGCGATGACCGTGAGGTAGATCAACGGTGACCCGGCGGGCAGGCCCGGCGCTCCGATCGCGTTGTCGAACGGCAGCAGTGTCGCCAGCGCGGCCAGGGTGCCGAGCACGATCCCGGTGGCGGCGACAAGCGCGCCCTCGATGGTCATCGCCAGAGCGACCTGGCTGCCGCTGGCGCCGATTTGCCGCAGCATGTGCAGCTGGGGGCGGCGCCGTGCCGTGGCCGCCACGGTCGAGGAGATCAGGTACACGGTCACATACGCGATCCCCGCCGCCATGATCATGTAATATATCCACGCCGTTGACTGATCCTGCACCGAGAAGGCCGCGAGCGTCTCGGACCGGCTGCTAACCCGAATATCGGCTGCCATGCGGCTAAGGCTGCGCCCGAGCGAGTTCAGGTCGGTATTCGGCGCAGTGCTTACGAGAATCTGTTCGGCCAGCCCGCTGGTCGTGTGCGGTGCGAGCAGTGCGGCGGGCAGGAGCAGCACTGGGTAGCCGCGCTGGGCGGTGAAGAGGGCCACGATCCGCAGCCGCGTGACGGTGTTGTCGCCGAACCGCAGCATCAGGGTGTCGCCCACCTCCTGGCCGCTCTTGGCCCAGCTGGCAGGGATGGCGATGGTGTCGCCGGACAGGCGGGCAAGGCTGCCGCTGGTCACCTGATAGTTGGCGACCCGGCTGGCGGTTGCTCCGTCCAGGCCGAGCAGCGGTGTCGAGTCGGGATTGCCGTCGTCTTGAGCGCCCGGTGGCAGGTTGACGAAGCCGTTGCTGGTGACCAGCGGCGATGCGACGACACCCGGTAGGCGGCTCACCTGGGCGGCAAGGCCCAGCGGCAGGCCGCCGGCGGGCGAGGAGATCACGAGGTTGGCCAGTAGGTGCTGAGCGTAGGCCTGCTCGGTCGCCGCCTGCTGCGATGTCTGCATGTACAGCAGGGCGGTCGCCAGCCCCGTCGCAAACATGACCGGGGTGATCAGGGCGGCAGTACGGGCGCCCCGGCCTTGGATAGTCAGCATCGCGAGATGGCCGGTACGCGGGGCGAGGGCGGCGGCGACCCTGCCGAGTACCGACAGCACCGGTCGGCTGAAGGCCGGGCCGAGCAGCGCCAGGGTGAGGACCCACGCCATGATCGACGGCCCCGCGGTGCTCGCGGCGATTGGCCCGTTGAAGACGAGTGCGGTGATGACCGCGAGCGCTATCGCGCCCGCCAGGGTCAGCAGCCCGAGCACGAGCCGCGGCCAGCTCATCAAGGGCTGTGGCGTGTTGTCGGAGCCCAGCGCTTCGACGGGCGGCACGCGGATAGCGCCGCGCGAAGCAACGAGCGCGGCTATCACGCCCGTGAGCACGGCAATGGCGGCGCCGGTTAGGGTGGGAATGAAGTTCTGGTGGTAAATCAGGCCCCCGGTGACGAGGCCGTGGTCGGTCATCGCGGAGAGCAGTTGCCGTCCGGCCGCCTCGGTCGGGAGCAGGCCGAGACATGCGGCAGGGATCGCGACCAGGAGGGTCTGGCGGAGCACCAGGCGCCGTAGCTGACGGGGCGTCGCGCCGACGGCGCGCAGCAGCGCGATCTGGCGGCGGCGCAACTGGACAGCCAGCCCCAGCGTGCTAGCCACGATAAACATCGCGATTACCGTCATGAGCGGGCCTGAGACGGCGGCGAGCGGGATGAGCCTAAAGCTGTCGCCGGCCGCGTCGGGGAACTCGGCCCGGCCGCGGGCGTCTCCGGTCAGCACGAGTGCGCTGCCATGCGGAAGGGCGGCCGTGATCCGGCTGGCCAGCGAACCGGCCGCCACGCCGGGGCTGGGATATACCGCGACCGAGTCCACCAGGCCGGGTTGTCCGGTCAGCGCGCTGGCGCGTGCGTCTGTCACGAAGAGCGCCGGGGCCAGGCTCGTGGCGGAATCAGCGATCCCCGCCACGCGCAGGGTGACAACGGTGCCGTGCGCTTGCGCCTGCAGCAGGCTATTGATCGTCAGGTGCAGGCTGTCAGCGAGGTGCGCTTCTAGCACCACGTCACCGGGGCCCGTGGGCGCCCGGCCGCTGATCAGCCGATAGGGCGTGAGCTGGGCAGCGGACCAGTCGTGCCCATCAACCGGCGGGCCGTCCGGCTGCCCGCCGCTCAGGACCGTGACGGGGAATGACACATCGGGTACGGTGCGCGCAACGCCGGGGACGGCGGCGATCTCGCTCGCAAGACCGGGAGCGAGGCGGTCGCGTTCGGGCAGCGGCGTGCCCAGGTAGTCCTGCACGCCCGTCACGACGACCGGCGCGGTCAGCAGCCGCTGCGGTGGGACGTCGGAAGTCAGGCCGGTCTCGAACACGCCGCCGCACACCGCGACAAGGAACGCCGACAGGGCCAGCGTGAGGAACGAAGCGGCGAAGGCGGCGGGCTGGTGGCGCACCGACCGGACGGCCAGGCCGAGAATTACCATGATGGCTCCGTCCGGGCAGTCGCGGCGGCCGCGGCCTGGCCGCGGTCGGCAAGGTGGGCCATCCGCGCGGCGACCGCGTCCACCTCCGGCCGGAGTATCTCGCCGGCGATCCGGCCGTCGGCAAGGAACACGACCCGGTCCGCGCGCGAGGCGGCGACAGGATCGTGCGTTACCATCACGACCGTCGCGCCGGCCGCCCGCACCAGCGAGCCGAGCAGGCCGAGCACCTCGGCGCCAGTCACCAAGTCCAGCGCGCCGGTGGGCTCATCGGCGAAGACGACGCTCGGGGAGCCGATCAGCGCGCGAGCTATCGCGACGCGCTGCTGCTGCCCGCCGGAGAGCTGCCCGGGCCTCGACCGGCGCTTGCCGGCCAGCCCGACCTGGTCGAGCACTGCCGTTACGGCCGCCCGCCGCGGGTGTTTGCCGGACAGTCGCAGCGGCAGCGCCACGTTGTCGGCGGCGCTGAGCTCGGGCAAAAGGTTGAACGACTGGAAGACGAATCCGATCCGCTCGCGCCGTATCCGGGCCAGGGCCCGCTCCGGCCGCCTCGTCAGGTCCGTCCCGTCCAATGTGACCGTGCCCGCCGTGGGCCGGTCCAGGGCCGCCGCGCAGTGCAGCAGCGTGGACTTGCCCGAGCCCGACGGCCCCATCACGGCGGTGAAGCTGCCCCGCTCGAAGCCCAGCGTGATGTCGTTGAGCGCGGTGACGGCGGCACTCCTGCCGCCGTACCGCTTGGTCACCCCGGCCAGGCGGACCACGTCGTCGTTTCCGTTGCTGCCTAGCGCATCGCCTTTCACCAGTACCCCTTCCCTATCATGTGTCCTAACACGCAGACAGCCAGACCAATGGCGCGTGTAGCTGGGACGGCGAGCCTGCGTCCTGCATGGTTATGGGCCGCCCCGGGTTACGGCCACTAGCGGCACATGACCATGCGAGCTGGCGTCCTAGGAGGGAGCCCCCTCGACGGGCTGGTTCACCTGCCGTGGCTGCGGGTGCCAGCGCAGGCGCCAGGCGCGGTCGCCGAGCAGCGACAGGCCCGCCGGGAGCAGGACGCCGCGGACGACGGTGGCGTCGATCAAGATGGCGGCGCCCATGCCGACGCCCATGACCTTCAGCTCAATCAGCGGCAGCGTGGCGAAGATCGAGAAGAGCGCCACCATGATCAGCGCGGCGCTGGTGACCACGCCGGCGCTGGAGGAGATGCCTCCGACGATCGCCTCCCGCGGCGAGGCGCCCCGCGTCCAGAGCTCGCGGACGCGGCTGAGGATGAACACGTGGTAGTCCATGCTGATCCCGAACAGGAACACGAACATGAACAGCGGCACCCACCAGGTGATCGCGCCGAAGGAGGTGTAGCCGAGCGGTCCCTGCAGCCGCCCGTCCTGGAAGATCAGCGTGATCAGCCCGTAGGCCGCCGCCACCGACAGCAGGTTCAAGACGATCGACACGACCGGGACCGCGACCGACCGGAAGCCTGCCAGCAGTACCAGGAAGGCCAGCACGGCGACGACGGCGAACACCAGGGGCGTCTTGTCGTGCACCACCTGGACGTCGTCGTGGCCGACGGCGGTGTCGCCGGCGACCGCGTAGCTGATCCCGGGCACCTTGCCCAGCGTGGCGGGCAGGGCCTTGTCGCGCAGTGCCGTCAGGGCTGTGTAGGACGCGGTGTCCTGCCCGTTGCCGGCCAGTTGCACGTTCACGACCAGCGCCCGGCCGCCGCCGATGGAGGTAGCCGTGACCGGCCCGCGGAGCGGGCCGCCGGCCGTGGTCTGGGCACGCAGCGCGCCGACCGCGACCGCCACCGTCGGGCCGGTCACGTCCTGGCCGGTCACCACGACCTCCGCGGGCGCTGGGGCCTGCGGGAACGCGTGCTCGATCGCGGTCATGGTCTGCACCACGGGGAGGTTGTAGGGCGCGTCCATGGGCGGCTGCCCGATCCGCAGGCCGAGCGCCGGGGCGGCCAGCGCGAGCAGCGCGATAGCGGCGAGCCCGCCCCAGGTCACGGGCCGGGCGACCACGCTGCGGGCCAGCGCCGCCCACGCGCGCGACGGCCGGGCGGCGGCACGCCGCCGGCCCAGGAACGGGATCCGTCCCTTGTCGGCGCACGGCCCGAGCCAGGCCAGCAGCGCGGGCAGCACGGTCAGCGAACCCGCTACCGCGATGGCGACCACCGCGATGGTGCCGGCCGCGATGCCGGCGAACGGCCCGCCGCCGACCAGGAACAGCGCGCACAGCGAGGCCATCACGGTCACGCCGGACACCAGAATGGTGCGCCCGGATGTCCGGGACGCGATGCGCAGTGCCTCCGGGAACGACCGGCCGCTGGCCCGCTCCTCGCGTTCCCTGCGCAGGTAGAACAGCGAGTAGTCGACGCCGACCGCCATCCCGATGATCACCACCACCTCGTAGATTGAGCTGGCGACCGGCAGCAGGTGGCTGACGATCGTCAGGACTCCGATGGCCGCTGCCACCGAGGTCACCGCGAGCAGCAGCGGGATGCCGGCCGCCACCAGGGCGCCGAACACGATCAGCAGCAGGATCAGCGTGACCGGCAGCGAGGTCCCTTCGGCCTTGCTGAAGGTCAGATCGTTGTTGACCGCCTGCTGGATGCTCGCGTCGCCGGATTCGGCGATGCGCAGGCCCGGGTGGCGGGCCTGCACCGCGGCGACCGCGTTCTGGTCGACGGTTGCCGCCTGGCCGACGTCGGCAACGTTGCCGGGAACGTCGAAGGTGACCAGGGCGCTGCGGCCGTCCTTCGACACCAGCGACTGCCCGCCTGCGGACAGCGGGCTGCGGATGCCGGCGGCGGACTTCGGCAGGGCCGTCAGCGCGGCCGCCACCTCGCTCGCGGCCTGCCGCATGCTCGCGTTGTCCGCGAACGTGACGCCGGGGGCGCGCGCCTGGATCAGCACGCTCTCGGCGAAAGCGTTGTACTGCGCAGGCGCGACCTGGTTCATGACCCGCTCGGCCTGCCCGGCCTGCCCGGCGTCGTATTGCGGAAGGTTCCCCGAGCCGATCGCCTGGCCTGCTATGAAGATGGCGGCGATCAGCAGCAGCCAGCCGAAGACCGCGGTCTTGCGGTGCCGGACGCTCCACCCGGCGATCCTCTCCACGACGGGCCGGCTGGGCGCTCGCGGGCGCCCTTCCGGGCTATCCTGTGAGGTTTGATTCAAGGTTGTATACACGGTGACCTCTCTAGCTAGCGAGCGGTTGCTGATGCGGATGGTCATCGTGCCTGGGCGTGCCCGCCGCGCGGCGTGCGAGCGGTACGGGAGCGGGCGGCCAGGCGTTCGATTCGGTGGGCGCGGACGATGTCGGGGTCACGTGCGTCGGCTGGCAGCGGCGGTTCCTGTCCGCTGCGCGAGCCGGGCCTGTGCTTGAGAGTGCGGATCTGCCTCATCTGCCATGTCCTCCTGGGCCTAGCCGGCGAACCGAGACCAGGGTCAGTCCGAGGTCGCGCACCTTGACCAGCACTCCGTGCAGCGCTGGCTGGTCAGGCAGCCACCCGTCGATGACCGTCTGGCTGCCGTCGCTGCTGACCTGGAGGCCGTCAAGCCAGGCGGTCCAGTGTTTGGCGAGGAGCCCTTCGACGCGGATCTCGTAACGCGCCGGGAAATGCGGGCCGGGGTGCTGTGCAGCCATGGTTCTGTCCTGTCGGATGCGGGCTTTCCATCTGCACGCTACGAGGGCCGTTCTCACGGGGCGTCACTCGAAAGTGGCGATGGAGGTGGAACCTTTCCGCGGCGGCGCCCGGCACCAAAGTGCCGCCGGTGCCTGCGGGGACAGGCACGTCCGGGGCACTCGTCGGTGGTGGCGGCATCAGCCCTGCGATACGGTCCCCCTAGGGGACGATGGCTGAGAGGCAGCAGGCGTAGGGACCCAGATGTTTCAGCCGCTCACAGTACCGCCAGGCGCCGCCGCCGAGCGCGACGTCCTGCTGGCCACCAAGCTGAACATCCCGGTGGCCCAGCCGGGCTTCGTCCCGCGGCCGCGCCTGGCGGAACGGCTGGACGAAGGCCGGGGCCTGGCGCTGGTATGCGCCCCGGCCGGGTACGGCAAGACGGTGCTGCTGGCCGACTGGGCCCGCTGCGGTCGGGTTCCGGTCGCGTGGCTGTCGCTGGATGCGGGCGACAACGACCCGGCGCGGTTCTGGCGGCACGCGGTGGCCGCGCTGGACCGGGCGTGCCCGGGGATCGCCGCGCGGGTGAGCCCGCTGCTCGGGCCGCCCGCGCCGCGGTCGTTCGAGGCGGCGGTGACGGCGCTGATCAACGAGCTGGCCGCGCAAGGCGACGGAGACGGGCAGCTGCTTGTCCTGGATGACTACCACGTGATCGACTCCGCGCCGGTGCACGCGTCGCTTGGGCTGCTGCTTGAGCGCCGGCCGCCCGGGCTGCACGTGGTGCTGGCCAGCCGCGCGGACCCGCCGCTGGCGCTGGCCCGGTTGCGGGCCCGCGGGCAGCTCGCCGAGATACGCGCCGGCGACCTGCGGTTCACCGCCGGTGAGGCGGCGGCGCTGCTGGGCCGGCTGGCCGCCGGGCCAGGCAGCCAGCTGCCGCTGGAGGCGGTGGCGGCGCTGGCGGACCGGACCGAGGGGTGGGCGGCCGGGCTGCAGCTGGCGGGCTTGTCGCTGCGCGGCCAGCGCGATGTCGCCGGGTTCGTGGCGGCGTTCGCCGGCAGCCACCGTTATGTGCTTGATTTCCTGGCCGAGGAGGTGCTGGAGCGGCAAGACGAGCAGGTCCGCGGCTTCTTGCTGGAGACCTCGGTGCTTGAGAGGCTGTCGGGACAGCTGTGCGACGCGGTCACCGGCCGGGCCGGCAGCCAGGCGGTGCTGCAACACATCGAGCGGGCCGGGCTGTTCCTGGTCCCGCTGGATGAGGTCCGCGGCTGGTGGCGCTATCATCACCTGTTCGCCGACCTGCTCCGCGTCCGGCTGCTGGAGCAGCAGCCCGGCCGGGTACCGGGACTGCACCGCAACGCCGCCTCCTGGTACCAGCAGCGCGGGCTGGCCGATGACGCCATCAGGCACGCGGTGGCCGCCGGGGACACCACGTGGGCCGCCCGGCTGATCGAGCAGCACTTCGATGCGGTTTTCTCCCTGCGCGGCGAGGCGGAGACGGTCCAGCGGTGGCTCGCGGCACTGCCCGCTGACCTGGTCCGGTCCCGGCCCCGGCTGCTGCTGGCGCAGGCGGTCATGGCGGCAACCAGCAATCGCCTGGCGGCGGGTGAGCTGCTGCTGGATCAGGCCGAGCGCGCGCTGGCAGCCGCGGACGAGGAGCCGTTCGAGCCCAGCGTGGGTAGGGCCGACAGCGGGCTGGCGAATGCCCCGGCGCTGACCGCGATGCTTCGCGGCACGCTCGCCGGCTTTCATCATGACGCCGAGGCTATGGCCATGTTCACGGCGCGGGCCGAGGCCGAACTCGGCGAGGACGAGCGACAGCTGAGTTACCTCATCCAGTTCAACCGCGGCGCGGCTGAATGGCTGCGCGGCCGCCTCACGCAGGCCGAACGCGTCATCGCGCCCGCCATCGCGGCGCTGCGGTCGGCCGGCCTGACCACCATAGCGGCGTGGGGCGGCTATCAACTCGCCCGCAATCAGCGGGCCCAGGGCCGCCTGGACGAGGCGGCCCGCACCGCGCAGGAGGTGCTAGACATCACCGTGCTGCCCGGCCGACCGCCGGACCCCGGGGCGGGCCCGGGGTATGTCGCCCTGGCCGAAGTGGCCTACCAGCGCAACGACCTGGACACCGCCCTGCGCCAGGTCACCGAGGGCATCGCGCTGTGCCGACAGTTCGTCCACACAGCTCCGCTGTCCGCCGGGCTGGCGACGCTGGCTTGGATCCGGCAGGCAGCCGGCGACCCGGCAGGCGCCCGGGCCGCGATCGGCGAGGCCGTGCAGACCGCGCCGGTCCCGGCGCGGTGGGCGCGGCTGCTGCTGTCCCAGGGCGACCTGGCCGCGGCTGCCCGCTGGGTCCAAGACTGCGGGCTCGGCGCGGATGACGAGCCGGATTTCCCCCGCGAGCAGGGGCACCTGGTGCTGGCGCGGGTGCTGCTCGCCCAGGGCCTGCCCGGCCAGGCCCTGGCGCTGCTGGACCGGCTGCACGCCGCGGCCGCCAGCCAGGACCGGACCGGCAGCATGATCGAGATCGGCGCGCTGCGGGCGCTGGCGCTGGCCGCCCGCGGCGAGGAAGCTGACGCCATCGACACGCTGGCCGGGGCACTGACGCTGGCCTGCCCGCAGGGGTATGTCCGGGTGTTCGCCGACGAGGGCCCGCCGATGGCGGCGCTGCTCGGCAAGCTGATCGCCCAGCGCGGTGGCGCGATCGCCGCCGGGGTTCCGCTTGGATACCTGGCCCGGCTGCACCGCGCGGTCGGCGCTGAGGCCGTGCCTGCTCCCGGGCGAGGCGCCGCGGCAGCGGTGCCGGCCCTGGCTGAGCAACTGACCAGCCGCGAGCTGGAAATACTGACGATGCTGGCTGCGGGCAGATCGAACAAAGCCATAGGCGCAGAACTCGTGGTCAGCCTCGATACCGTCAAGAAACACGTCAGCCACCTGCTGGCCAAGCTCGGCGCGGCCAGCCGCACCGAGGCGGTCGCCCGGGCGCGGGAACTGAGCCTGATCCCCTAACGATAGCCACGACGCCCGCAGCGGCGCCGATTAGCGCGCTTGGCGCGAGCCTAGCGGCTCGTTCCTGGCGCGTTCGACCGCGTCGGCGACCTCCTTGTCGCCCCGCTCGCGCAGCCCGGTGATCACGCCCTCGACGTCGGCGGCCGGCCGGTTCTGGCTGAGCTTCGCCTTCGCCCCGATCCGGGTGATCTCCAGCGAGATCCCGACGATCGCCCGCAGCTTTCCCTCGATGAACGCCCGGGGGCGCGTCGTCGGCCGACCACGGGCGGTCCCGGTAGGCCTCGTGCTTGGAGGTGAGCCGCCGCACCTGTGGGGCTTGATTATTGGATTGGGCCTGGTCAGCCTTTCCGGCTGGGATTATCGCTGAGCGGTCATTTCGGTCGTCTACCTGCTCGTACGCTACCTGCTGGACTGCCTGACGGTGCTGTCGCGGGGCCAGGCGTCGAAGGACGCCGAGCTCTTGGTGCTGCGGCACGAGAACGCTGTCTTGCGCCGCCAGGCCGGCCGGATCCGCTACGAGCCGGGCGGACAGACTGTGGCTTGCGGCGCTGTCGCGACTGGTTCCCCGCCGCCGGTGGGGCGACGTGTTCCCGGTCACGCCCGCGACGCTACTCGTTTGGCACCGGCGGCTGGCTACCGCGCAGCCCGATGGCGAACTCGCCCGTTCCTCATCAGGAGAAGCAGCCCAGGTCAACGACCGTGACAGAGTCACGTCCATGGCAGAAGTCCGCTATTCAATCTATACTTCTGCTATGGCACTCAGCATTAAGAGCGACGAGGCGGACCAGCTTGCCAGGGAACTGGCCGCGGAGACCGGCGAGACGCTGACGGAGGCGGTCGTGATCGCGCTCAGGGAGCGGCTTGACCGCGAGCACGCCAGGCACGGCGCCAGCATGCGGATGCGGCTAGCCCGCCTCGCGGCGGATGTGGCGGCGCTTCCGGTTGCCGACGGCAGGACGCCGGAGGACATCATCGGCTACGACGACGCGGGCCTGCCGGGTTGACGCAGTCGCCGCCGGGGTCGGAGCGCGGCCGGAGCCTCGTCGTTGACACGTCGGCGTGCGTCGCCGTAATCCTCGGCGAGCCAGGGAGCGGGGACCTCGCCGCCTGCCTTGAGCATGCCCTGGTCCGGCTGATGCCCGCTGCCATCCGGGTTGAGCTGGGCATCGTCATCGAGGCCCGCCTCTGGCCGGCCGGGCAGGATGTCGTAGACAGGTTTCTCCGTGACGCGAAGATCGACATCGTCGCCGTCGATGAGGAGCTTGCGGCCCGTGCGATCAGCGGGTGGCGGAGATACGGCGAGGGAAGGCACCCGGCCGCGCTCAACTTCGGCGACTGCTTCACGTACGCGCTGGCCGAGCGGACCGGGTACCCCGTGCTCTGCACTGGCGACGACTTCGCCGCGACCGGCATCCCCGTGCTGCGCCCGCCCGCCGGAAACAGCAGACCGTAAGGAGCCGCCAGCCCAGGGCCAGCAGGGATCACGAACCGTGTCGGGCGCTTTCACCGGACTCCGGGCGCGGCGATCATGTATCCGTGACGGGCAGCTGTACCTTTACCGGCGCGATCCGGAGCAGTGGTCTAGACCTCTCCGCACCGATGTTTGCTCCATGTTTGCTCGGATGCCCCGGTACGGGCCGGCAGGACCCGGTACTTATGTCACTTCGCCTCGCGGGGTTGCGGTACAGCTCCGCACGTCATGGCATTCCCGTGACTCAAGTGTTCAAAAAAGCGTCTCTGAGCAGCGGACTCTTAATCCGCGGACACGACGACGCAGGTCAGCGCCTTTCTGCGCTGCCGCAGTTTCCGTACAGAGTGAACGCCGTGCCGAAAGCGGCAGTCGTGCGCGTGCCACATCGCAAACCCATCGCGACGCGGCCAGCAGGGCAAGTCGGATCGAATCTGCCCTCAGGCACCAGCCGACCGGACCGCAGGCATCACCATCGGCGGAACACTCTCAGGGAGCCTCGCCAGGAAACCGACAGCAAGCGGTTCGGCGCACCGCTCCCTGTGCCTGGATCCCGTCCGCCATATGTCCGTAACCACCGCGGCATGAGGACGCACGACGGCACATCACGACACACGACGCGACAAAGACGAACCAGCCCGCTTAGCCGCATACACGCAGCTAGCGAGCCGTTTTCGCTGGTGGTGCCAGGTGTTGGGTTCGAACCAACGTAGGCTGAGCCGACGGTTTTACAGACCGTCGGCTTGTTGGCGGTCGATATGGCGCCGCCGCGTGATCGCCACACGGGTCAGCTCGATTTAGCCCTTGGGGAAGGTTGGCTGACCTTGCCGTGGTGACACGTAGATATCCGTCATGTCAAAGCGGCGAATTCGCTGAGGTAAGTGAAGGCCGTTTGCAGGTCAAGTCCCACGCTCGGCGCGAGCGACTCCGCCATGGCCATCAGCCCGGCGTCGTCCGTCACTGGTGTCTGCTGCTCGAACAGCACGCGCAGAGCCTCCTTCTTGCGCAGGTCGGCGAGTTGACCGGACAGCACGGCCGCGGCGCGTTCATCGGACGGGCGCGCGAACTGGGCGTAGAACCGCAATGTCGTCGATCCCTCGGCGTGACCGAGCCGACCGGACACGGTGCGCAGGTCGACGCCGCTGGCCAGCAACTGGGTCGCTGAGTAGTGTCGCAACTCCTTCAGTGAGCTCGTGATCCCCACGGCCCCCGCGTACCGTTCGTACCTGTGCGTCATCGTGTCCGGGTTCCAGGGCCGCGCGCCATCGGAGCCCGGTGAGAACGCGAACGCGTGGACTGGCACCTCAGCGCCCACCGTGGCGGCCGCCATTCGTCGGCGCGAGAAATGACTCGCGAACAGCTGGCACGTTAGCGGGTCGAGCGAGACCCGCCGCTCCTCGCCGGTCTTAGTCTCCTTCTCGATCCGCTGGCCGTTCTTCACCAGGTAGTTCTTCGAGAAAGCCACCTCCTGGGCCTCGAAGTCGAACCGGGTCTCCCGAAGTGCCAGCAACTCGCCGCGCCGAGCACCCGTGGTCATCGCGGCCCACAGGAACAGCGCGAACTGCTCGTCCCGCTCCCACACGTGATTAAGCAGCCGGGCCGCGTCCTTTGGGCTTGGCGGGTTCGGCTGCCGCTTGCGCTGCCGCGGCATGGTGGCTCGCTCAGCCGGGTTCCGGTCGATCCAGTCGTAGCGAACTGCCAGGTTCAGCGCGGCTGAAATGATCGCGTTGACCTTCACGATCGACGCCGGGGACAGCGGTGCGCACTGGTGCAGGCGGCACCGGTCATCACATTCGTGCGACCTGGCAGTCCGGTGATCGCGGAGCGGCCCGCAACGGCCGTCGCACGCATGTGTGCCCTTGGCATAGTGCTCCGTTTTCGACAGCCGACTGCACAGCCGCGAGCAACGCCGCAGATGCGCGTAGAGCGCGTCTAGGGTATCCGGGCCAAGCCTGCGCAGCCTCACGTCGCCGAGCACCGGCCGGATAATCCGCCGGATGTAGCTCTCGTGCGTTACCCGGGTCGAGACGCCGAGGTCGGCCACCTCCAGGTACCGGTCCAGCGCTAAGTCAACTGTCGCTGCATCCTCGGGCGCGCGCCCGGCTTCGGCGTCGGCTAGGAGCTTCGCGAGCTCCTGTGTCGCCCGCGTCTCATCCCCGACTGTCCGCCGCAGGTACCGCTTCTTGCCCGTGACAGGGTCCTTGCCTAAGTAGACGTGCACGCGGTAGGACCCGCCGGGGAGTACCTCGATGTGACCCTTCGTTGTTGTTGCCATGAGACGACCGTAGCCGGGGGGTGCCTACAGACTCCACGATGGATTCCACAGCACGGCGCACGCGTTCGTGATCATGCCTCTGACCTGGAGCCCCCTTACGGAATCGAACCGTAGACCTTCTCCTTACCATGGACCTCTGGCAGCTTCTGTAAGTGCAGGTAGGGGACCTGAGCTGCGAGGACGCGAGCACAGACTGGCGCTGACGACCTCCAGGCAGGCCCTCACGAGCGCTATTTGCCATTCGATCTGCCACTCATTCTGATCTTGGAGAACACCACATTCGAAGCGGAGGCTGGAAACCCTGGCCGGCTGCGCAGGCCTCAGACATCGCCGTCCTGAGTGAGGGGAGGCCGGCGCCGTATGCACTGGCGGAGCACTGACATGCAGCGGAGGGCTGATCGTGACGGGCTATCACGCCATGACGCTGGCAGGTCTGGCCAGCCACCTGGCGCGGTCGGCTGATGGCAAGGTGCGGTGGAAGCTCGTGTGGAAGTTTCCTCGAAGAGTACCGGTGGGAGTCGGCTGACGTTCAGCCCTCGCTCCTGCACGATGAGCCCACGCCGGTCGGTGATAAGCGGTGGGATGCGCTGCTGGCGGCGCTGGCGGAGCGTCTCGGCGCGCAGCACGATCTGGCCCCCCGAGGTGGGCGGAGTCCCGGATCTTGCGGCGGCCGTGGTTTCCGGCTGAACTGCGGATCCAGCGGGCCGAGGCGCTGGTCTGGTCGCCAGCAGCATTCCGCAAGCATGGTGTCTACCTGTCTGCCCGGGAGCCGGAGGCTGCCTGACCGAGCCCCGCCGATGTCCTTTGCGGCCGGGCCGACCGACTAATAGCTGGGACTCCTGGACCGTGAAAGTGACATTTCCTATCTGAACGTTGCTATCGCCCGTACCGGTATGAGCGATAGCCGTCCCCGCGAGGTCAGCCTGATGGATGTCACCCGATCGCTCCAAATCTGACTCTTCCCGCGCAGCCGGTCATGCGGCGGTGGCCGACGTGCTGGACCTGCAGAAGGTCAGTTCAGTGCGGCGATCGGGCCTCCGCTGGCCATCACTATCCTGCGGACTGCGCGCTCCTCGACGTCATCGCGTTGGCGTCCGAGCTCATCGCCACTGCGCGCACCGGGCTGTCCCCGGGGGCTCGTTTACGACCGGGGGCGGGCGGAGTACAACTGTGTGTTGGGTGCCGCTCTTCGGGCATCGCGGTCACGCTGAGGAAGAGAGAGCGAGATGACACAGCCGGGCAGGCCCGCGGTCTTCGTGCATGGCCTATGGCTGCATGCCAGCTCGTGGGACCCGTGGCTAGAGCTGTTCCAGGAGGCAGGCTACGCGGCGACTGCACCGGGCTGGCCAGGTGACGCGGACACGGTCGAAGCAGCCCGCCAGGACCCGGGCAAAGTCGCAGGCAAGGGCATAGACGATGTAGTCGACCACTACGCCCAGATCATCCGCGGCCTCGCCGCCCTGCCGGTCGTTATCGGCCACTCCTTCGGCGGCCTGATCGCGCAGCGGCTGCTCGGCCAGGACCTGGCCGCTGCCGCAGTCGCGATCGACCCGGCCCCCATCAAGGGCGTGCTCAACCTGCCCGTGTCCGCGCTGCGAGTCGCCTCGATCGCGCTGCGCAAGCCGGCCAACCGTAACCTGGCGATATCCCTCACCGCGGAACAGTTCCGGTACGGCTTCGGCAACGCCCTGCCCGAGCAGGAATCAGCTGAGCTGTTCGACCGCTGGACCGTGCCCTCGCCGGGCAAGCCGCTGTTCGAGGCCGGGCTGGCGAACTTCACCCCGCGGTCGCCGGCGAAGGTGAATACCGGAAACAAGACCCGCGGGCCGTTGCTGATCACCGCCGGGGGCCAGGATCACACGGTTCCGGCGGCCATCTCAACGTCGACTCGCAGGCTCTACCACAAGTCGCCGGCCATCACCGATTTCATCGAGTTCCCCGATCGCGGGCATTCGCTGACGATCGACCACGGCTGGCGCGAGGTCGCCCAGGCCGCGCTGGACTGGCTCGGGCAGCGGTCGCTCTGATCAGCGTGAGCCGAGCCGGGACAGCCCCTCCGGCAAGTCCCCGGTGTCATCGCCGGGGCCAGGCCGAGGACGGCATCTGGCCCGTAGAAGAACGGCCCGGCGAACGGAGGCATATCTGACGCGTCCGGCAGATCGAAGGTCAGGTACGGGGGCTGGCGCCCGTCGAAGGTCGTCAGGTGCATTGCGTCCGGCTCCGCCGTTGCGCGGCGCCCTGCATGAGGTTGCCGATGGTTCCGTTGCTGATCGCGCGGTTCCCCGCCCCGACTGGCATGCTGATCCTGGCCACCACTAGATGAGTCCCCCATGACTCAAACACAGCCCGCGGCCGGATAAACATGCACGTCCGCGTGTACTGACGACGCGCGCTGCTACCGCGCCCCGAGCGTCCTCAGCATGGCGGCTCGTCGCCGTTACCCGGGTCGTCGACAAACGCATGAAGGCTGCTAACCCTCTCACCAGCCAAGATGACGAAGTCCATGCCGCTGACGACCCGTGGGTTGTCCGGCGGCCCGAAGTGCCAGAAAAGCGCGGATCGCGTTACTGAGTGTCCGCGGACCTCCGGCGAGCGTGAACTTCCCCCCGGGAATCGGC
The DNA here is from genome assembly GCA_963815375.1 of uncultured Actinomycetota bacterium. GTDB lineage: Bacteria > Actinomycetota > Actinomycetes > Streptosporangiales > Streptosporangiaceae > JASHPR01. The sequence continues at coordinate 82,128 of CAWFGX010000002.1, forward strand.
TCTGAAGCGAGTCGCTGAAAGCCTCCCAGTCCGGGGCGGTTGAGGCGCGCAGATCGGGTCAGTCTGCGCGCAACTTCGCCCGGATCTGGTTGATATGCCGAGTGATCCACCAGCGCGTGGCGGACTCGGTTGCGCCCGTCTGGCGCAGGACCTGCGGTCGGCCGCGCCATCGCGTCCCGCAGCAGCGCGTAGGTCTTCTTTTCTCGTCCCTCGCGCCCTGACGAGGTAGGCCTTGTTGAAGTAGAGCGGGTTGATGTCATCGAGCTCGACGAAGCTGTGGATGTCCGTGGACCGTGACTGGCCGGGGGTGACCTCGTCGAGTTCGTCCTGGTCCAGGAGCACGTAGTCCCCGCGGCCCACGCCGGCGCCCTTGGCGATGCCGGCCGGCCTCGTCCGCCGTGCGCTCGTTGACCCGCCGGTAGCGAATCCGGTCCGAGATGCCCTTCTCGAACTGATGGAAGGCGGTTCGTGCGCCTCAGTCGCTGAGTACAGCTCCACCGGAACCGAGACCAGCCCGAATGACAGCACTCCGGACCAGATGGGCCGCGCCTTGTCAGTTTGTGCGGCCGCGGCCGCCGATGGCGTCTCGGAGCTTGTCGATCACGGCCACCGCGGGCCCGGCGGTCTTGAGCACGCCGGGGCTAGGCGGCGTGTGCGGGTGCGGCCGGGTTGGTCCCTTGTCCTCGGCTGCCTGGATCTTCTCGCCGAGATCCTGCGCTTCGGCCGGGGTCAGCACCTGGCGCAGGCTCGGCCAGACCCGCGTTTCCTCGAGTGCGATGTGCTGGCGCGCGGCCGGCATGTACTCGGCAAGAAGCCGGTCGAACTCCGCGTCACGGCTGTTCAGCCTATCCAGCCGGGCCAAGACCTCCTTGGCCCGCTGTTCCTGGCTGATGGCCTCGTCGGCCAGCGCGGACCCGTCGCTCACCCGGTCGCGGACGACTGGCCAGAAAAACTGCTCCTCAGCGGCCTCATGCCGGGACGAATCCATGACCAGGTAGTCGGCCACCTCCTGGCGGGCGGCCTGGATCGCGTCGCTCGCCTTGTCGTGTCCGGGACTGTCCTGCAGAACCGTCAGCATGCCCTTCACGCCGGCATGATCGGCGCCCAGCACCTCGAATACGTCCGTCATGACGCCCCCCTTTCGGTTGGTTCGACTTCACCCCGCGCTACCCGACGGCAGCGGGCTAAACGCGATCGCCGCAGCTACCGGAGAACAACATCAGCGCTGCGGCGACACAGCAGTGGCGGGCCGCGGCCGAGCGAATTACGTGCCCAGATCGGAAAGAAGCCGGGCGTTAAGGCAATTTCAGCGAAACTCATCCGGTTTGCCGGCCACCGACGTCAGCGGGAGTTCAGAGGATGGGCGTACCCCCGGTGACGGCGATCCGGGCGCCCGAGACGTAGCTCGCCTCGTCCGAAGCGAGCATCACGTAGACCGGGGCTACCTCGGCGGGCTGCCCGGGGCGGCCGAGCGCCGAGGACGACCCGAAGGATTCCACGTGCTCGCCCGGCATGGTGGACGGGATGAGCGGCGTCCAGACCGGCCCGGGCGCGACGCTGTTGGCGCGGATGCCGCGCGGGGCCAGGAGCTGGGCCAGCGCGGCGGTCATGTTCGCGATACCCGCCTTGGTCACGTCGTAGGGCATGAGCGTCGGGGTCGGCGAGTCGGAATTGACCGAGCTGGTTCCGATGATGGACGACCCCGGGCTCATATGCGGGAGCGCGGCCTTGGTCAGGTAGAAGAACGCGCTGAGGTTGACCGCCATGGTCCGGTCCCATTCCTGGTCGGAGATGTCTTCGACCTTGTCGTGTGTCCGCTGCTGGGCAGCGTTGCTGACCAGCACGTCGACCCGGCCGAATTCGCTGACCGCCGCTTCGATGACCGAACGGCAATGTGCCGGGTCCGCGAGGTCGCCGGGCACGAGCATGGCTTTGCGGCCGGCCTGCTCGACCCATTTGCGGGTCTCCTGGGCATCCTCGTGCTCATCGAGGTAGGAGATCAGAATGTCGGCGCCCTCGCGGGCGAAGGCGATGGCCACGGCCCGGCCGATGCCGCTGTCGGCCCCGGTGATCACCGCGGCCTTGCCGGACAGGCGGCCCGAGCCCCGGTAGCTGTCCTCGCCGTGGTCGGGATGCGGGCGCATGTCCCCGGTCCGGCCGGGTGGTTCCTGCTGCTGTGCGGGCTGATTCATCGTTTTCCCCCTTCTTGTGTGGCCACGTTCGGCCCGGTCACTAGACGTGCCGCGCCGCATCAGGTCGTAGCCTCGCGCTGCCAGTAGCGCAGCGCGCCGCATCGGCCGAGGAAGCCCGCGGCGTCGCCGCGGCCGTTGCCCAGCTCGATGAACCCGTCGTCGATGAGCTCGGCTACGCCCGTGGCCGCGAGCAGCGGCGCGGCCGCGCCGACGTGGCCGATGAATTTGCAGTGCGCGTAGGCGTCGGTGACAAAGTCCCGCGCCGCGGGGGTGCGGGCCAGGGCCGGGGCGCCGTCGGCGGAGGGGAGCAGGACGACGGCGTCGTAGAGCACCGACGGGCCGCCGTCGACTTGCTGATCGGCCTCGACCCGCTTGCCGTCGCTGGCCTGGATGCCGCCGACCGCGGGCGCCACCAGCTCCACGTCAACCCCGGCCTGCTCGGCCGCCGACCGCAGCCCGGCGAGAATATCGGCGTCGGCGCCGTCGGTGACCAGCACGCCGATCTTGCGCCCGGCGAAGCTTGGCGGCCCGTTGGCCAGGATGCTGAGGGCTGGCGAGGCGGGAAGGCCGTCGACCGGCTCGCGGGCGGCCGGGGCCTTGTCCGGGAGCTCGGCCAGGCCGAGGCCGCCGGCGACGGAGCGGGCCAGGTCCTCGTGCACGTTGCGGAGCCCGGCGACCATGCGCGCACGGATCTCGGCCCGGCCGCACTTGCTCAGCTCGAACGTGAACGCGTCGCCGATGTGACGCCGTTCGACGTCGGTCTGGCTGAGGTAGAACTGGCGTGCCTGGCTGTAATGGTCGGCGAAGCTCTCCGGGCGCAGTCGGCGCTTGGTCCCCGACTCGGCCGCCGGGAAGGTCGTGAAGCCCGCCGACGGGTCCTCGCGCGGGCCGCCCACCTCGGCCGGCCAGGAGTTGGGCTCGTAGCTGGCCCGGGTGACCGGGTTGGCCATGGCCATGTGCCCGTCCTGCTGGAAGTGCGCGACCGGGCACCGCGGTGAGTTCACCGGCAGGTGGGTGAAGTTCGGGCTGCCGAGCCGCTTGAGCTGGGTGTCCAGGTAGGAGAAGTTACGTCCCTGCAGCAGCGGGTCGTTGGTGAAGTCGACGCCCGGCACAATGTTCTGGGTGCAGAACGCCACCTGCTCGGTCTCGGCGAAGAAGTTGTCGACGACCCGGTCCAGCACCAGGCGGCCGACGCGCCGCACCGGCACCAGCTCCTCCGGGATGATCTTCGTCGGGTCGAGGATGTCGAAGTCGAACCCATCGGCGAACTCCTCGTCGAACAGCTGCAGGCCCAGCTCCCACTCCGGGAACGACCCCTGCCGGATCGCGTCCCACAGGTCGCGCCGGTGGAAGTCGGGATCCGCGCCGTTGATCTTGACCGCCTCGTTCCACACCACCGACTGCAGCCCCTGCATCGGCTTCCAGTGGAACTTCACGAACGTCGCCTGCCCGTCTGCGTTGACCAGCCGGAACGTGTGCACCCCGAAGCCCTCCATGAACCGGAACGACCGCGGAATGGCCCGGTCCGACATGATCCACATCAGCATGTGCGTCGACTCGGGCATCAGCGAGACGAAGTCCCAGAAGTTGTCGTGGGCCGTCTGGGCCTGCGGGAAGCCGCGGTCGGGCTCCTGCTTCGCCGCGTGAATGACATCGGGGAACTTGATCGCGTCCTGGATGAAGAACACCGGGATGTTGTTGCCGACCAGGTCCCAGTTGCCCTCGTTGGTGTACAGCTTCACGGCGAACCCGCGCACGTCGCGGGCCAGGTCCCCGGAGCCCTTGTTTCCGGCCACGGTGGAGAACCGCACGAATGCCTCGGTGCGCTCCCCGGCCCGCTGGAACAGGTCAGCCCGGGTGATATCGGTCAGCGGCTCGTAGTTCTCGAAGAAGCCGTGCGCGCCGAAGCCCCGCGCGTGCACGACCCGCTCCGGGATCCGCTCATGGTCGAAGTGGAAGATCTTCTCCCGGAAGTGGAAGTCCTCCAGCGCGCCCGGGCCGCGCTCCCCGACTCGCAGCGAGTTCTGGTCGTCTGCGACCCTCACCCCCTGCTGCGTGGTCAGCGCCGGCCGCCCGTTCCCGGCGACCTGATGCGTCTCGCCGCCGCTCCCCCGCTCGAGCCGCTCGCCGCCGTACTCGACGTCCTTCCGGACGCCGTCCGAAGCGTTGCCCATCGTGGCCTCCCCGACTCGCCGTGAACCGCCTGCCCTAACCCCGTGATGGCAGGCCAAACATGAGCGTCCTGACGGGGCGCGGGCCTAAGAAACCTGGCGGAAGCAACTGAGAGCCAAGCCCAAGTCGGGGTAGACGTGCAGCCGCCTCTCGATCCTTAGCAGCCGTACCGCTCGCGCCACCTCGTCTGACGGACAGACCAGGCTCGCGACCCTGATACGCGAGCAGATCGTCGGCACCGGCCAGTCCAGATTCGCAGAGGCAATTCCGGAGGAGGAGATAGCCCGATCTGCTTAGCGGCAAGGGAACGGTCGTGACCGGCCTGGTTCAGGCGCTCCCAGGGCGAAGCTTCTGGCCGGCCTCCTCTTCGAGGAGCGCGACGGCGAGCAGTTCACCGTCTGCCGGGCCGTAGCGCGCGCGAGCGCGCCGGAACGTCCGGCCGACGACATCGGACAGCTCAGATGGTATCTGGTGCTCCCGGGCCAGCGCAGTCACCGTGTCCAGTTCCTGGCAGCTGCCCTCCAGACCGAAGGATGGAAGGTAGTCGTCCTGGAACACGGCTCCCAGATCGCGGTTGATGAAGACGCCGGCCGCAGAACTGCTGCCGAGGGCCGGCTTCAGAACCGAAGGATCGATGCCGGCGCGCTGCCCGAGCAACAGCGCCTCCGCTGTCGCGACGGCCTGGCCGAACCACAGCAGATTCGCCAGAAGCTTGGCCATGTACGCTGCGCCCTGGCCGCCGACGTGCACGATCTGCTGGGGGTCGCCGAGTACCTCGAGCAGCGGCCGGTGCCTTGCCACTGCATCCGCTTTGCCCCCTACAAAAAGTTGCAGCTTTCCTTCCTGGGCGGCCTGGATCCCGCCGCCGACAGGCGCTTCGAGGACCTCCGCTCCTTGCCTGATGACCTGGTCCTGGATGGGGCGGGCCGCGGCCGGAGAATTACTGCTCATGTCGATCCAGGTGGTCGCCGCGGTTAGCTCCCTGGCGGCGCCCAGCGGACCTGTCATCACCTCAGCGACGTCGCCAGGGCTGGGCAGCATCGTGATCAGCACGCCGGCTGCTGCGGCAGCCTGGGCGGGCGTATCTCGCCAGGCGAGTCCCGATGCCTGGGCGCCTTGCTTGAGCTCGCCGCGCTTATCGTTCGCGATGACCTGGTAGCCGGCCCAGCGAGGACTGCGCACATGGGCCACCCCATCCGGCCCAGCCCGGCAAAAGCGACCGCGGCATCTGCCTGAACTACCTCGGGTGCCAGCACGCAAACGACGTGCCTGCGCCAAAGCGCGACGATCATGGTCATGGCCAGCCGGGCTGCCGCGTCTCCTCCAGCGCTGCGGAGCGCAAGGCGGCCGACGCGCTGATTGCTTGAGCCTTGTGGGCGCCCTCCAGTCCGTCGACGCGTTCAGCGAGCTGCTGTTCTTCGAGACCGAGAACTGCTCCTCGACCTGGGCTGCGGGGCAGCGCAATGAGCCCCTCATCACATGGCCGCGGGAAATCAGGCCTGGCCGTCTGGGCTTCCGGGGCGCTGATGATCTGGGCTTTGCCCTTCTGGACCGTGGCCTTCAGGCTTGCCTGGCTGGCTGTAGCTGCTGGGGTCTCCATCCGGTAGCTGGTGGAGAACCGATGCCGCTGGGATGGGTTCCGTACCGCCTGGTTGCTGTAGATCAGATGCTGCGTCGTCCCGGCCAGCACGCCGGGACGGTCGCCATCGTCTGGCGGGAGCGTGTCCCCGCCATCGGTCGGCAGCCCGGTTGCGGTCAGGTTTTTCGTGCCGGCGCGCTCAGACCGGTCCCGCAGCCAGGGTCATGTGGTGACCTGCGCCGGCCTCGGCTGACGCGGGCGGGATGGGCCTGCCCATGCGCGGCGGAACCGGAGGCCGCCTGCGCCGCGGTGATGTCCGCATGGCCGCGGAAGCCGCGCACCGCGACGATGCCGCGCTGCTCATCGTCGGCCGGCGTGCATCACCGGACACGCGCCGCCAGACGCCTGGCCGGCTACGGGCCTGAAAGTGCTTTCGCCGGCTGAGCTGGCGCCCGGGCCAGCGGGCTCGAACGCGATGAGGGCAGTTGCGACGCGATGAGGACAGTTGCCGGGCCAGCCGGGCCGGCTACGGGTGCCCGCCGACCGGGACCGCCGGTTGCGGCCCCCGCCCGGCGGTGCGCTTGCCAGCCGGGGCGCCCGGGCGTTACCCAGTCCGCGCGGTTTGAGCTGCGGGCTCGCGGGCAGCGGTGCCAGCAACTGGCGGACAGCAGGTTGTCCTGTAGAGCGCCAGCGCCGTGAGGTGGAACGACCGGGCAGCGTGGGCGGCGTCGGCATTTCCCGCCGTGACTGACCGGATTACCTGACAGGGGAGGGCGAGGCAGATGGGAAGCGGAGCTGGCGGGCGCCGGTGGCATTCGCCGCGGGCCGCGGTCAGTGACTGGCGGGAGGCGGGCAATGCCCGGTTTCTGGCCGCAGGCCAGCGGCTCCCGGTCCGGGCCCGTCGGCGCTTGTTTCAGGGAGCAGCCATCGGTGTCTGCCTGTCCTGCGGCCTGAGGATTGCGAACCGGAGGTCTGCATGACCAATCGCACCGAGCATGATCCGCTTGCTGAGCTGTCCGCCCTGGGCGTGGCGGTGTGGCTTGATGACCTGTCCCGTGAGCTCCTTGCCGGCGGGGGACTTGCGTTCCTGATGGCTGACCGCCACGTTGTCGGCGTGACCACGAATCCCACCATCTTCGCCTCGGCTCTGTCCGAGGGTGACCGGTATAGCGGCCAGCTGCGGGACCTGGCCGAGCGCGGCGCCGGCCCAGAGGCGGCTGTCTTTGCTGTGACCACCGATGACGTCCGCAGCGCCTGCGACGTGCTGGCGCCGGTCTATGACCGGACTGCGGGCCTGGACGGGTGCGTATCCATCGAGGTCGATCCCCGGCTGTCCCGGGATGCGGACGCGACCATCGAGATGGCGCGCCGGCTGCGGGCCGCGGTCGGCCGGGACAACCTGTTCGTCAAGATTCCCGGCACCCGCGAAGGGCTGACCGCGATCACACAGGCGATCAGCGAGGGCATCAGCGTCAATGTGACGCTTATCTTCTCGCTTGAGCGTTACCGCGCGGTCATGGACGCGTACCTCACTGGGCTGGAGAGGGCCAGCGCTGCGCGTCTCCAGCTGGGTGGCATCAGGTCGGTTGCCTCATTTTTCGTTTCCCGGGTCGATACCGAGGTTGACGAGCGCCTCGGCCGTGCTGGGTCCGGGTACGCCGCCCTGCGAGGGCAGGCGGCGGTTGCCAACGCGCGCCTGGCTTACCAGGCCTTCGGCGAACTGATCAGCTCACAGCGGTGGCAGAGACTGGCCCGGCTGGGCGCCCGGCCCCAGCGGCCGCTATGGGCATCCACCGGGGTCAAGAACCCGGCCTATCCGGACACGATGTACGTGACCGACCTGGCCGCGCCGGGCACGGTGAACACCATGCCCGCCGCCACCCTGGAGGCATTCGCGGATCACGGGCAGCCCGCTGGCGACACCATTTCCGGCAGCTACGATGACGCGGTCCGCCTCCTCGGTGAGCTGAAAGCCGCTGGCATCGACTTTGATGACGTCACCGACCAGCTAGAGCGGGAAGGACTCGCCAAGTTCGAGGCCAGCTGGGCCGAGCTCACCGCCACCGTCGCCGCCGAGCTCGAGCGCCATCACCCCGGCGCTGGAGCGACGCCGGGGTGAAGGTCTGCGCAGCTGGCTCCAGCGTGCCGGTGATCAGCCGCAAGCCCAACGGCCTGCCCGCCTTCTGCAAGCAGCTCGCCGCCGACTTCCGGCAGCAGCAGCCCGGTCATGCCCGATCGCCTGGACGACCTCCTGCACCTGAGCGCCAGCCGGGAAAGCTCCCGTGCAGGCGCAGTCCCGCGCCGCCGGTCGCCCCACTCGATCCGCCACCACTCGCGGGTCGATTCGCAGCCCGGCCTCGCCGGGCTCGGTGCGGCTGCCGGCCCGCGCCTCCGCGCGGACCTTGTCCCCGCCCGCCGGCGCGGCGCTCGTCGCAGAAGCGAGGCCGCCGCCACCCCCGCGCGCTGACAACCCTGACGAGGCAGCCCAGCGCTCAGCCAGGGCTCCGCCGCCCACGGCGCGGCGTGCACACAGCCCGCGGTTCGTGGGTGGGCCCCAGCTGGCGTCAGCATCGCGGGGCCTCCTCGTGCCGCCCGAGTCCCTGTGCCGCTGCTAGGCGACACGCTCCAGCACGGCGTCGAGATGACTGAAGGGGTGTCCCACCAGGCGCGGGCGCCGATCTCCTCGGCCTGGCTGTACGGGCCAGCGCAGCTCCAGCCTCGTCTTTGCCGCCGGGCCCCGGCTCCTCGACCCTGCTCAGCAGGCCGCTCCCGGCGGCGTCGCTCAGGCCGGGAACCGACTGGCCAGCTGCAGGGACCCACTCCTCCGTAGATCAGGATCGGTGAAAGCCCTCGGACCAGCTCGGGCCGGGCAGCAAAAATACGGGACACATCGAGCTGGTAGGCAGGCTCCTGGCGCCCGATGGCATTACCCCAGGCCATCAGCTACCCTCCCGTCCAGCCGGGCACTGCTCACGGCTGATGACCTCGCTCGCGGCCTTGACCCGGAGGTTCTCCAGGATCTCGACCTGAGACCTGGCTCGGCCTAGCAGCTCGTCAAGCTGTCCGGCGTCCACGCGGTGATCGCTGTCGGCCAGGGCTCGCAGCGTCCGCCAGCCCGCGGCCTTCCCCTCGGCACCCAGCCGCATCAGCTCCAGTTCCTCCAGAGAACTCAGGGGCGACCGGGTAATCAGGTGACCGTTCAGCTTCAGCCGGCCGATCTTCTCGCCGACCCAGCCAAGCCCAGCCTTGTACCGCCGGACCGGCACGCCGAGGGTCTTCATGATCGACATGAGCGCCGTGCGGTCCTGATCAATGTCGCGGGCGAGCTGGCCGAGTACGGTCCCCGCAGGCGTGCTCCGCTGCGAGGATGCCATTCGCCGGGCCAGCTCCGCGCCCCCCGTAGCCCCGGCAAGATGATCATTCAGGTAGATCCCCAGCAAGTCCGTTGGTGGGGACGATTGAGCCATCTGGCAGTCCCTCGCCGGTCTCAGCGTGTGGCCCTTCGCGAGAAGCGTCCGGACACTGCGGTCACTGCCGAGTCGGTCCGGCGGAGCAGTTTCGCCGTCCTGGTGGATGGGTCATGGCGTTCAGCCGCGACAGCGAGGCGATGCATAAGCAGCCGCGCCAGCGGCAGTGCGATGGCCAGCAGCAGCCAGGTCCGCAGCCGGGCAGATAGAAAAACCCACATGCAGCCTTCCTCCTTGTTCTCCTCGCCTGGAGGCCGGACCCTGTCCGCCCGGCGCTAATGTGCGGGACTCCTTGCCGCACTGAGCTGTGCATCAGCGGCGTTGCCGACACCCAGGCTGGCGCTCAGCCGGGCATGTCCCCTTGACTTTGCGGCGCTACCCGCAGCGCGGCGCGCCAATCCCTACGCCGGCGAGGCTGGTCCTTGCGCGCTGCGGTGGATGAACATGACGTCGTGCAGTTCCTGGCTGCCCGGGCAGGCCGGATGATCCAGCCTTGTGCATCCCGCCGCCACCTCGTCAGCGTGCCGCCCCACCAGGCCACCACGCTGTCAGGCTCACCTCGCAGGTCCCCGGCGCACTGCAACTGACTGTGATCTGCCACGGCTCGTTCGGCGCCTGCAACGAACCCGGGTCCCACTGGCGCGCGGCAGCGCCGACTGAGCCCGGCTCTGTTTGGTCGCCGTGGTGGCAGAAAGGGTCAGACGGCAGGTTGTTGCGGAGAGCCTGGTGGCGGGCTGTCGTCGCCGGGCGCGATCAGGGTGATCTGGTAGCCGAGCCGGGCGAGAGCCCGCTGGCGGTGGCGGACCAAGTGCTCGTGATTGCGTTGGTCGAGGTGGTCGTACCCATCCGCGGGCGTCACGACAGTGACATGAGATCTATCGTAAGGATCGCCAGCACCGGAGGTTCTCAGGACGGGATTACCCGGAGGCCGCGTCCCCGGGCAGCGCTGGCCCTGCGGATACCGCCGCCTCCAACCTGGGGTAAATCGATAGCAATTGGTCAAGGCCGCGTCAGTGTACGAAGCATGTTGCGGCCGGGTATCACGACGCGAATCTGAGCGTCGTGGGCGTCTGCGTAGTTATGAGCCAGCACTAACTGGCGCGGCCGGCGCAGTCGCAGAAGCCTGTCCAGGTCAAGTCCGCGATCACGACAGCGGCGCCGCGTGTCAAGGCTGAGCAGAGCTCTTCGCCGACGTGCTCGGCGTTAACCATGTCGATTTCGGCCGGGAGGCGCACGACGACCGGCCCTGTTACCTGTTCCAGGTCAGTCACGGAACCATCCTTCGGTCAAGTAGAGGAACGGCGTTCGCTGCGGGCTTTCGCGAGCCGGGGCGACTTAGCCCAGTCAAGATTTGATCCGCGTTGTCTGGGCGGCCGCTCGCAGTTCGGCCGGGGGGAGGTGCGCGGCTAGGGCGTCTTCCAGGCTCGAGAAGTTGGGGATCACGCGATCGATGCCGGTGATCGCGAAGATACGGAGGACGGTGGTGGCGGGGACGACTAGCAGCAGCTCGCCGCCCTCGGCCTGGGCTCTTTTGTGCGCCCGTACCAGGACGTGAAGCCCGGCCGAATCGCAGAACTGGGTTCCGGACATGTCCGCTACCATCGGACCGCGTCCATGCATGGCTGCTTCGAGCAGGGCTGCCCGCAGCGCTGCGGCGTTGGTGATGTCGATCTCCTTGGGAGCCATCACCACCGGCACGCCGCGGACGACCTCAACGGGGAGCCTGACTTCAGGCATCGTCACCCCCTGTGATTGCTGCCGGCCGGCTTGCCCGGGTGGCATAGCTGGCGTGAGGCGGCCGCTTTCCTGAGCCCTCAGAGAGGCCCTGCCTAAGGTGCTCGCGCTACCAGGATCGAGAAGCAGCCCCTACCTGTCAATAGGTACGAGAAAAATCTCATGTGTTTTCTCTCGGGAGGATTCTCTCATGGGGTTATGCTCGGAAGATATGAGCCTTCCCGACGAGCGCGGCGGCAGCTGGACGCTCCTGACCGGTCACGGCCACGTCCTAGTGGAGGTCGCCCGCAGCCCCGAGGCCCGGATCCGGGATATCGCCGCCGCGGCCGGAATCACCGAACGCACCGCGCAGGCCATCGTGGCCGACCTGGTGGCCGCCGGCTATATCGCCCGCACCCGGGTCGGCCGCCGTACCCGGTACACCGTGAACCACGACAGCCTGTTCCGCCACCCCGCCCAGGAAGGACACCGGGTCGGCCCGTTCCTGGCCCTGCTGGCCACGGCCAGTGACAGCACCGCACACCAGCAGCGCTGAGGCAGGACTCGGCGCCCGGGGTCAGGTGCAGCAGCAAACTGCAGCAGCCGCACCGCATGTCGCCGACCTCAACCACCGCTAACGACCGCCTGATCAGCGCACCCGAAGTGACACCTCCCGGTCGCTGGCCCGGCCTCGATCAGGTCTCCGGCCGCTAACCGCGACTTCTCGCGGCGGACCCGCTCCTGCTCCGTCAGTCAGCAATCGGGAAGCCTCATAGCCAGGCATATCGCGCGAAGCGCCCAGCGTCACCTGGCAGGCCATAAACCGACTAGAAGACCTTCAGCCCGGGCAGGCGCGGGGATCGTGCGCGGCGCCGTCGGTCCGGCGGGTCCGTGGTCTGGTGGTGCCCGGTGCGGGGGGCGCGCGGCCGTCGGCGAGTCCACGCAGGTGGCCAGCTCGGCCTGCAGTTGGCGGGTTTCCTGCTGCAGTTGCAGGACGCGGCGGATGCCGGCCAGGTTCAGGCCGTCGGCGGTCAGCGCACAGATCTCGGCCAGCCTGCTGATATCACGGCGGGAGTACCAGCGGGTGCCGCCCGCGCTGCGGGCCGGGTCGAGCAGCCCTTCGCGTTCGTAGATCCGCAGCGTCTGCGGGCGCAGCCCGGCCAGCTCGGCGGCTACCGAGATGCTGGACAGGCCCCGGTCCAGGTCCTCGTGGCCGTGGTCACGGCCGCTTCCGTCACCGGCGGAATATCGATCATCACGCACGCCTGGGTGCTGCTGTGGGCCGGCATTGCAATTGTGGTACTCGCCATCCCGGCCGGGAAGATGATCGGCACCATGGACGACACCGGCGAGTGGGGCAGTACTCCCGCAGCGACCTCCGATCCGCAGCCTCCAGGCGCAGAGGCTGATCGCGGGCCAGACCAGCCAGCGCAGATCAGATGAGCCCGCCAGCGCGGTAACTGGCCATCCTCGACAGCCTGGCCGGTGTGCATACGCTGTACACCGGCACGGCCGGGCGGATCGAGATAGCCCAGGTCGGCGCCTACCTCGGCTCCGCACCCGCCGCTGGGCACGCGCTGAATCTTGCCGTCGTCCGCCGGGTCCTGCAACTGCAAGCGGAGACCGGGCGGCTGCCGGCGGAGATCGAGCGACTCAAGGCCATCGATCGCAGCCAGCCCAGCCGCAGGGCGAGCGCTACCGACCTTGCTCGGCCCGAGTGACGGAGAACGCTCCTGGTTCGCCGATGACGACGCAGTCGGTGAGCTCGGGAGCTAATGGATCTCCAATTGCGGGGGGTTATAGGAGGGCGTGAGGTCCAGCCCGGTGTTGGCGAGGAAGCCGTCGACGAGTCCGGGCTGGCTCCCGGCGGCCGTACGGCACTGACAGATCCGCTCCAGCGATCATCGCACCAGCCTGGGTTGGGTCTCCTCGCTCCCCGAGGAAATGCGCCGATACGGTTGATATGAGCGCTGCGCGGCAGTCGACAACTCCCCTGAGCGCCGACTCGGCGCTCGGGAGCGGTGGTTGGGCCACGTATGGACATCCGTGACGGGCCGGATGGTGACCTGGTGTGATGGCCGCGGCTGTCTTACCGTGGGGTTTCTCGTCATTTGCTGGGGCTTCGGCTGGCCCAGCTTGGGGTCTCAGCGCGTAACCCCGGAGGTGCCTGATGGCCACCATGACCGCGTCCGCTGGCCTCGTCCCGGTCGCGCCTGTTTTCACCAATACGGAACGGCTCGGGTGAGCCGGGTTCCTCGCCCGCCTGCAGCGGCCTGACGCCTCAAGCGTATGAGCTCGGCCTGCGGCAGTTCGCTGGCTGGTGTCAGCAGCATCAGTTGCGCCTGTTCCAGGCTCGCCGCGCCGGCACCGAGTGCTTCGCCCGCGATCTGGAAGCCCGCGGCCGTCCAGGGCTACTGTCACGCGGCGGCTGTGTACCGTCGCCGGCTTGCGCAAATACGCCGTCGAGGAAGAGCTCCCCGAACACTCGCCCGCCGCGCACGTCCGGCGACCACGCCTGGACTACGAGTCCCACGCCACCGGACTGGACCGCAACGAACTCGGCGCGCTGCTGGTCGCCGCCGGGTTGGGACCGCCTGCCGAGCATGCACTCATCTCGCTGCTGGGCCCTGAACGGGCTGCGGGTCCCGGCAGCCACGGGCGCCGATATTCAGGCGCTGGGTGTGGAGCGCGGCCACCGGACTCTGGTGATAACCCGAAAGGGCGGCAAAGTCGTCACGATCCCGCTTGCGCCACGCACAGCCAGGGCCATCGACCTGGCCATCGGCGAGCACAGCGACGGACCGATCTTCGCAGCTGCGGATGGCCGGCGGCTAGACCGGCACGGTGCCGGGCGGATCGTTCGCCGGGTAGCCCGTCGCGTTGGCCGTCTTTGGTGAATGTGTCGCGATATTCAGCAGCCTGGCTGATCGCGGGGACGGTTCCTTACCTGCACATGCGTGCCCTGGTGGTCCTTCATGGTCAGCCGGGTGGCGGCGGCGCCTCTGGCTCCGTGGTCGGCCACGAGATGATCGTCGCGGCGTCGGCCACGCTAGGGTCGCTTGGCGTATAGTCCCCGATGGGGACGTGTGGCGCCGCCTCAGGGGGGTAATAGTATGCCGATTTTCATGGTCGAGCGGCGGTTCGCGGAGGAGCTGGAGGGTGTCGCTGACGTCGCTGATGGGATCAACCGCATCAACGGCGAAGAGGGCGTGCGTTGGCTCTACTCGTTCTTGTCGGCTGATAGGCGCAAGACCTACTGTCTGTACGAGGCGCCGTCGCCGGAAGCGATCCGGCGGGCTGCGACACGAGCGGGCCTGCCAGCGGACGTCATCGTCGAGGTGACCGAGCGTCTCCTCCCTGACGGGGCGTCAGCGCCGGTCTGACCGGCGCGCGGGCGTCTGACTATGAGTTCGTGGGCCGCGCCTTCGCTGCCGGCTCGTGTCGCCGCGTCACGGGACCTGCCGCTGGTCGGTCGCCGTTCCGAGCTCGAGACCTTCGAGGCGATCTGGGCCGAGGTCGAGCGCGGCCGCCGTCAGCTCGTGTTCATCGGCGGAGAACCGGGGGCCGGCAAGTCGCGCTTGACGGCTGAGGTGGCCGGCGCGCTTCGCGACGACGGGGTGACGGTGCTCGTCGGGGCCTCGAACCCCGATGGCGGCGTCCCGTACCAGCCCTTTGCCGAGATGCTCGATCACCTTTTTACCGGAACCGCCCCCGGCAGTCTCGCCGCGCTCTTGGACGACGGCGGGGTGGAGCTCCAGCGCCTCTCGGCCCACGTCACCCGGCACCGGCCCGAGGTCCGCGAATCCCTCGCCGACTCAGGTGAGGTCCGCCGCGACCTGTTCGATGCCGTGGCCGGCTTGTTCCGCCGGCTGGCCGACGACGGCCCGTTGGCGCTGGTTCTTGAGGATCTCCACTGGGCGCAGCTGCCGACGGTCGCGCTGCTCGAGCACGTGGTGCACGCCTCGAACGGCACGCGCATGCTGGTGCTGGTGACGTTTCGCAGCACGGCACCGGATCGTTCCGACGAGGTGGCAGCCCGGGTGGCGGAGCTGCACCGCCTGGATGGTGTTCGCCGGCTTGACCTGAGCGGGCTCGACACCGACGCCATCGCCGAGTACGTCGTGCTGCGCAGCGGGCTGCCGTTGCGGGAGGCTCGAGCGCCGGCGGCGTTGCTGCGAGACCGCACGGGCGGCAACCCGTTTTTCTTGCGCGAATTGTGGGCCGATCTCGAACGGCGGGGCGGCGTCTCAGCGCTTCGCTTCCCCCAGCGCGTCCCCGCCTCGATCAGCGATACGCTGACGGCCCGCATTGATGGGCTCGGCGGGGAGATCCGGCAGGTCATCGAGTTGGCGGCGGTGCTCGGCAACGAGTTCGACCTGGCCACGCTTCTTGCCGCCGACGGGGCCGGTCTCGCGCAGACGATGGCGTTCGTCGACTCGACAACAGCGCTCGGGCTGATCGACGTGGTCGATCCGGACGCCGGCCGTTATTCGTTCGTCCATGCGCTGACGCGGCAGGCGGTGCTCGACCGCATGCCGCCGTCTCGGCTGACCCGACTCCACGTCCAGGCCGCCGAGGCGCTGGAACGGCAGCCGGCCCGCGCCTCGCTCGTACCGCGGCTCGCACACCACTATCTCGCCGGCCACATCCTCGGGTTTCACGACCGGGCAGTGCGCTACAGCAGAGAGGCTGGCCGGCTGGCGGAGAAGAGCCTTGCCTTCGAAGACGCCGCGGTGTGGTTCGAACGAGCGTCGTCGCTGCCGGAGTGCTCACCCGAGCTGCGGTCGGGACTGCTGCTCGCCGCCGGGGCCGACTATGTGCGCGCTTGCCACTTCCCGCACGCCCAAGCGATCTACGAGCAGCTCGCGACGGCCGACGATCCGGCGGTCAGGCTCGCCGCCGCCGTGGGGTTCGAGGACGCGACCTGGCGGCCCGGCGTGCTCGGCACCCGCGCCGCCGATCTGCTGTCGGCCGCCGTCGAGGGGTGCGAGCTCGACGGTCACAATCCGACCTACGTGCGTGCGCTGGCGAGTCTCGGCCGAGCGCTGGCGCTCGGCGGGGAGACGGCCAGCGCTTGCGAGGTTGGCGGCCGCGCGATCGATCTGGCCCGCGAGCTGGGCGACGGGGCCGTCGTGCTGCACGCCCTCACCGCCGGCCTGTGGCACGGGATCACGCCCGACATGGCGAAGCGTCAACGCGAGCGCAGCGCGGAGGTGACACGGCTGTCGCGTGCCGCCCGCGACTACGAGTCCCTTGGTGCGGCGGCGAACTTCCGCGCGACCGTGAGCTATCTGGTCGGCCGGCCGGCCGACCTGCGCGAGGCCATCGAAGACTCGCGGCGCGCTGCGGAGGCCACCGGTCAGCCGTACTACCGGCACGTCCACGGCTGCCTCGCCTGCGCCGGCGCGTTCCTCCGCGGCGATTTCGCGGGCGCCGAACGGTGGGCCGAGGAGACGCTCACCCAGACCGACACGGTCGGCGACGAATTGGCTGAGGGCCCCCACGGCGTACAGCTGTTCATGATCAGACGCGAGGCCGACGCGCTGGGACGGTTCCGTGATTTCCTCGACGGCCGCGAGTCGTTCGCCGGCCGGTGGGTACCCGGGCTGCTCGCGCTGTACACAGAACTGGGGGTCGAGACCGGCATCCGGCGCGCCCTGCACCACCTGCTGGACCGCCAGCTCACCGCCCGCACCGACGAGGCCCAGTGGCCCATGGAGCTGGTCTTCATGAGCGAGGCCGCGCTCGCGCTCGACGACCTCGACGCGGCACGCGTGTTGCGGCCGCTCCTCGCGGAGTACGCGGGCATGAACCTCGTGTCGGGCACGCTGATCGCCACCTTCGGCAGCGCCGATCGGCTCCTCGCGCGGGTCGCTGCGCTGGTGGGCGACCGTGCCGCCGCCGCTCGCCATTTCGGCGTGGCCCTCGCGATGGATCGCCGCATGCGGTCAGTCATCCACGAGGCCGAGACCCTCGCCTACCAGGCGCTGTTCGCCGCGTCCGCCGGCCACCGCGATCAGGCCCGAGCCCTGGCCGATGAGGCTCGTCGCCTCGCCGGCCCGATCGGCCACAACCGTGTCATCCGGATCCTTGCCCCGGTCGCGCCGTCGACCAGACCCGATGGCCTCAGTGAGCGCGAGATCGACGTGTTGCGCCTGCTCGCCACTGGTCTCAGCAATCAGGAGATCGGTGCTCACCTCCACATCAGCGCCAACACCGCCGCCAACCACGTGCGGAGCATCCTCATGAAGACCGGAGCTGCAAACCGCACCCAGGCGGCGATCTATGCCGCCCATCACGGCCTCATGTGAGGGGACAGCGAGAGCCCGGTAGTCAGATCTGACCATCGGCCGCCGCCCCGGAATGGATCAGATCCGGTCATGACGCCCGGCCGCGCCCCTCGTAGCGTGCTGCTGTCGGACCGAACGCCCGGCGGGCCACGGAGACAAGGAGCACGAAAATGACCGACCTCGTGGACGCGACACCGGACCTCCGCACACGGATCAGCGGGGAGGTCATCGGCTCCGGCGACGCCGGCTACGACGACGCCCGGTCGGTCTACAACGCCATGATCGATCGGCACCCGGCGCTCATCGCCCGCTGCGCCGGTGTCAGCGATGTGCAGGCGGCACTCGACGCCGGGCGCAAGACCGGCGCGCCGGTCGCAGTGCGGGGTGGCGGGCACAACGGGCCGGGGTTTGGCACCGTCGACGGCGGCATCGTCATCGATCTGTCGCCCATGCACTCGGTCGACGTTGACTCCGGACAACGCACGGCACGAGTGCAGGGAGGTGCCACCTGGGGCCTGGTCGACGCGGCCACCCATGAACACGGCCTGGCGACCCCCGCAGGCATCATCTCGACGACCGGCGTGGGCGGCCTGACCCTAGGCGGCGGCCACGGCTACCTGTCCCGCAAGTATGGCCTCACCATCGACAACCTGCTCGAAGCCGAGGTCGTGCTGGCCGACGGGCGGGTGGTCACCGCGTCCGAGTCCGAGCACCCCGATCTGTTCTGGGCGCTGCGCGGCGGAGGCGGGAACTTCGGCATCGTCACCTCGTTCACGTTCCGTTTGCACCCGGTGGGCAACGTCGTCTGCGGCCCGACCGCGTGGCCGGTGGCGGCGACCAGCGACGTGCTGTCGTGGTTCCGCGATTTCCTGCCCGCCCAGGACGGCGACCTCTATGGGTTCTTCGCCGTGATGACCGTGCCGCCGGTCGATACGTTCCCCGAGGCATTCCACCTGCACAAGGCGTGCGCGATCATGTGGTGCTACCTTGGCGACCCCGCCAACGCGACCGAGGCGCTCAAGCCGGTCCGCGACATGCAGCCCGCGTTCGACGGCATCGGCGAGGCGCCCTATCCCGGCCTGCAGTCGGCCTTCGACGGGCTCTACCCGCGCGGGCTGCAGTGGTACTGGCGAGGCGACTTCTTCGGCACCGTGCCCGACGCCGCCGTAGATGCCCACGCCCGCTTCGCCAGCGAGCTGCCGACCATGCACTCCGCGATGCACCTCTATCCCATCGACGGAGCCGTCAACAAGGTGCCCGCCAGGGACACCGCCTGGGCCTACCGCGACGCCACCTTCTCGCAGGTGATCGTAGGGGTCGACCCGGACCCGGCCAACGCTGCCGCGATCAAGCAATGGACCGTCGACTACTGGGACGCCACCCACCCATACTCAGCCGGCGGGGCGTACGTGAACTTCATGATGGACGAGGGCCAGGACCGGGTGCGAGCCACCTACGGCGCCAACTACGACCGCCTCGCCGAGATCAAGGCCATCTACGACCCGACCAACTTGTTCCGGATCAACCAGAACATCCAGCCCGCTGGCTGACACCTTCGACGGGAACGACGAGGCCGACCCACAAGACGATCGCGAGCCGCTGGATCGGGGAGATCACCGGCAAGGTCGAACTCGACCTTGCCGGTGATCTCTTCACCGGCGGGTTCAGCTCGACGAGCCCGCTCAGCTCCGAGGCCATGCACGGCCCAGTGGCGATGCCGCAGATGGTGACCGCCTTCCGCGCGGCCTTCCCCGATCTCACCGTCGACGTGCAAGCCACCATGGCCGAAGGGACAAGGTCACCCTGCTGTACACGGCGGGGGTACCAACAGCGGAAAGATGACGGGAAATCCGCCTACGGGCAAGTCGGCCACGTGGCGTGGAGATCCCGTAACCCCCACCGCCGAGGAGCAGGCGTTCCTCGAGCGCCACGTCTGGACTGTGCTCGCCACCGCCAAGGCTGACGGCTCGCCGCAGCAGTCGACAGTGCTCTACACGCTCGACGATAGTCGGCCGCTCGTCTCCACCCGCTCCCACCCGCGAAGTGGCGCAACACCGTCCGCCAGCCGAGCATGAGCCTGACCGTTCCCGACTGGCGAGTCCATCTGGTGATCTACCGCAAGGCGAAGACGACCACCGACGGCCCCGAACGCGCCGAGCTCACTGCCGACATCCTGGCGGTGGCGCGAAGCCCAGGTCGTCTGGACTCTTCGATCATCGTCGGCTGGCTCGAGGAGAACCAGCACGGGTGCTGAGGATCACACCCGACAAGGTGCCCTTCCACGAGTGACGGCGCAGGGCCGACACGGTCGCCGAATACACACCCCTCAGCGACGCCGCGGGCGATGCGGGACGAGTTCGAGAGATCACTGCTGACCCAGAACTGGGCGCTCGGCGCTAACCTCGCGAACCGGCTTTGCGATCCGATAAACGTGCATAGTCGGCAGGGAGGATGTGGATAAGTGCTTCCGGCCCGGCTTCGCCCGTTTTGAGGTGGTACGGGCGTAGGGTCGGGGCCTGGGTCCCGGTCTGACCTCCTATTCGGCTGACGCCATCTAGGGCAGGGCTGTCCTTGGATCGATTTGTCGGCCGGGATCCAGGTTTTCAGGCACCCACCGGCGTGCCGGTCTGATCTTGGCCTGGGAAGAGGCCGAGGTTTCACAGGATCCGACGGCCAGCGGGTGCGTGCCACCCCTCAACGCAGAGAAAAGGGATGGCAGTGACCATCGTAGAGACACGTGCGATTACCGGCGGCGTGGACATCCACGCCGATAGCCATGTCGCGGCCGCGCTGGATCCGGTCGGCGGGCTGCTCGGCGTCCGGGAATTCCCCGTGAGCGCGGCCGGGTATGCCGGGTTGCTGGGCTGGCTGGGCGGGTTCGGGACGGTGTGCCTGGTCGGGATCGAGGGCACCGGAGCTACGGCGCCGGCCTGGCCCGCCACATGTCAGCGGCTGGCGTGCGGGTCGTCGAGGTGGACCGCTCGGACCGGCAGGACCGGCGCCGTCAGGGAAGTCCGATCCGCTGGACGCGGTCAGCGCCGCCGGGGCCGCCCAGTCCGGCCGGGCTCGCGGCGCCCCGAAGGGACGCGACGGCGCGGTCGAGGCGATCCGGGCGCTGATGGTCGCTAAGCGCAGTGCCCGCTCCGAGCGGACCCAGGCGATCAGCCAGGCCCGGGCCCTGGTCGTGACCGGCCCTGAGGACCTGCGCGCCCGGTTCACCGCCCACGCTACCGCTGACCTGGCCGCCGAGCTGGCGGCCCTGCGGCCCCGGCCCGGCGCTGTCGTCGGCTGCCACACCCGGATCGCTTTGCGGAAGCTGGGCCGCCGCGCCGAGTTCCCCGGCAGCCAGATCGAGCGCCTGGATGACCTCATCGGGCCCCTGGTCACCGGCAGGGGCCTGCTCGCCCTGCACGGCGTCGGCTCCGACACCGCCGCGATCCTGCTCATCGCTGCCGGGGACCAGCCCGAGCGGCTGCGGTCCGAGGCCGCCTGGGCGCACCTGTGTGCCGTAGCGCCGATCCCGGCGTCCTCTGGCAAGACCATCCGGCGGCGCCTCAACCCGGCCGGCGACCGGCAGGCCAGCCACGCCTTGTGGCGGATCGTGATCACCCGGATGAGCTCCCACCCGGCGACCCGGGCCTACACCGGCCGGCGTACCGCCCAGGGCCTGTCCAAGAAAGAGATCATGCGCTGCCTCAAACGCTACGCCGCCCGCGAGGCCTGCCCCCACCTCCGCCACGTCGCTGACTGACAGCCCGCGCACTCCGGGGGCGGCCTGACCCTCTATTCGGCTGCGCATCCGTGCTGGCCTTCTATCGATTTGCCGACCGCCCCCGGTCCAGCTCTGACTGCTGCCCGCGTGACCTAATAAGAGCCTGCCCTCCACCGGAGTGACCCTTCCCTGCCATGTCCGCAATCAGCAGCGCCAGCCAGAGCAGCATCTCCTGAACACGGAAATTGAAAGATTCAAAACAGAACCCGAACCTTGACAGACATAGGAGCATCGATCTGTACATGCCCAGCTGTTTTGTTCGCTGGCCAGCCTTTCACTCTGCGTAGCCAACTTCCGTTGTATTTCTTCGACGGGCTATATCGCCCGCGCGAAGTGACAGGGCTCAGCGACGCCCAGGTTTCAGCCGCCGACGACAGCGCCCGGGTTGGATCGCTGTTCACGTGTTCCCGCAACCGGAGACGCTCTAGGGCACTCCAGCTCTGGCGGCTACGTACACCCGGGCCATCAACAAAGGCCCACCCCACCCGCGCGCAGGCGGCCGGCCCGTCGAACTGCCAGCCACGATCACCCATGGCATCATCAACGCAGACACGGTCGCCGGGCCCTCCAGCACGACGGTACCGCCCGTCTCCCGCAACCCTTCCGAGGCCACGCCGCCGCCAGCTACTCGCCGCCAGCCGGGCCCGCGAAGTCTCCTGACCCCGGACCTGTTCCCGGCAGAAGAGACGCTCCACGTCAACGAAAGACCTGGTAACCGGATTGCGCATCCGAGCCGCGTGCCACTCAGAATGCCACTCACGGCTGGAGAGGTACTCGGTTCTACGCTCGATAAAACTTTGATGACCTGGAGCCCCCTTACGGAATCGAACCGTAGACCTTCTCCTTACCATGGAGACGCTCTGCCGACTGAGCTAAGGGGGCTTGTTTCAGTTGTCGGACCTGCGATTCTGCATCCTGAGGCGGTCGACTCAGGCTGTACACGGTAACCCCGCGAGCCTTCCCCGCCCTGAGTGCTAGCGAGCCTACCGTACTTCCGGAGGCTCTCGCCTTCGCCCTCGGGCGCCCGGGGAGCAGAGAGTACGATCCACGATCACGCCAGGTGCTCAGCTCGCAGCACAGCGATGAGTGTTGGCCTGGTCGACTCATCGAGCACAGATTCTTGCCGCCCGGTTTTACTCCTAAGGCGATAGCCTCCACAGGGGCATGAGGTGTCGAATGGGGACAGGAGGGAATGGACTGCGTGTCATGAGAGATGTGACGAAGCGCGCGAAGCACGCACGGCGGCGTCCGAACTCACTCGGCCGTGAGCGCGTGCTGCAGATCCTCGGTCGCGCCCAGACCGCAGCACTCGGCGCCTTCGTGGTGCTTGCGGTGGTGACCACCGGTTCTGGTGCCGTGGCAGGCACACATCGGAATTTCCTGCTGAGCGCGACGAGTCCGTGCGCCACTCGTCCGGCCGCAGTGGCCAGCGCGATCATCGCTGCGGGTGGTCAGGTCGGCACGACCGCGTCCAACGCTGCGATGGTCCTGGGCAAACCCAAGCCCACCCCGAGCCGGTCCCCGTCACCTAGCCCGCGTCCGAGCTCGTCAACCGCGAGCCCAGCGCCGCGGCCCTCCAGCCCGAGCCCCACCGCGCATGCCTCCACTGCGAGCCCCGCACCACGCGCTTCAAGCAAGACGTCGAGCGCGAGCCCCAGCTCGGCCACGTCATCCACACCTGGCAAGACATCGACGTCAAGCGCGAGCCCGCGCGAGATGACCTCAAGCGCAAGCCCGCTGAACTCCAGCGCGACGCCGAGCGCGAGCCCGTCAGATTCGACGCAGCCCAGCTCCTCCCCCTCGAGCACCTCCACCCCTGCGACAGGCAGCGGCTCCCCCACACCTACTTCGACGTCCACGCCTACGCCGACGCCTACGCCCACGCCTACGCCTACGCCGACTCCCACACCGACGCCGACGCCGACGCCGACGCTCTGTGTGTCCGTCTTCCCGTACGCGGGCAGCACCGTGTCCCCAGGGCAGACGGCTAGCTTTGCGATCTTCGTATGGAGCACGACAGCGGCAGCGAGCGCAGCCAAGGTGACAGCGAGCATCGGCAGCGTCGCCGGAGTGGACGCTCCGAAGTTCGCGGTATGCGGAACGCCAAGCGGCGCCACCTGCACTGTCGGGAGCGTGCCGACTGCGCAAAGCCAGGAGCTAGTGGCTGGGTCCGCGGTGACCTCGAGCGCGGGCATAGGCACGCACATCACCCTCACGGCTACAGTCAGCGCAGCCAAGGGCACGCCGTTCCACGCAGACGCCACGATTACTGTCGCTTCGTCGGCCGCGGGCACGTCGTCATCGTCGTCGTCAACATCGGACTTTTCGAACCTGCCTAGCTTCCAGCTTCCGGGAACGTCGATCCCCGGCCTGCCAGACGGCGCGTTTACGACGCCGACCAACCCATCTGGCCTGTTCCCCACGGTCTCCCCAACCAGCACGGGCCACGGGTCGAAGCACGGGAACAAGAAGGCGACCACCGATTCGGCGATTCTTCCGCTCAGTTCGCGCCTAATCGGCGGACAGCTTTTGGGCCTGGCCGTGCTGGCGACCGCGATCGGCATCGCTGTGGTGCGGTTGTCGCTGCGCGGCCGACCGCACGACAGCGGGCCTGGGCAGAAAGGGCCGAACGCTACGCCAGCCGCCTAATGGGGGTTACCGGGTCAGTCCTCCGGCAGACTCGGGTCCGGTAGCGGCCAGCGGGTGAGCACTCTCGCCGCCGGGGATTCGATCCCCAAGGTTAGACCGTGCCCCCGCTGGGCGTGAGGAGGACAAGACCGCTGATGGGGTGGCGTGCCCGCTGCTTTTCTGGCGTGAGCACTGATCCATTAGGCCGCTGGTGTTCCTCTTCCGCGCTGCTGCTCGTTCCTGAGCAGGCTGGTGAGGAGGATCGGTGCTGTTTGTTGGTGATGACTGAGCTGAGGATCACCATGACGTGGAGCTGCAGGACCAGTCGGGCCGCCGGCTGGTGCGGGCGCGGCTGCCCGAGGGCGTGGCCGGCGTTGCGGGGCTGCATGAGCTGATCGGCGCGCACCTGGCCGAGGACGCCGGGCCGGAGGAGGCGGCCGTCGGCATCGAGACCGACCGGGGGCCGTGGGTGCAGGCGCTGATCGCGGCGGGCTACATGGTCTACGCGGTCAACCCGCGGCAGGTCGCGCGGTACCGGGAGCGGCACGGCGCCTCCGGCGCCAAGAGCGACGCTGGTGACGCGCATGTGCTGGCTGACATGGTCCGCACTGACGCGCACCAGCTCCGCGCGGTCGCCGGGGACAGCGAGCAGGCGCAGGCGGTCAAGGTCGTCGCACGGGCGCACCAGACGCTGATCTGGGAGCGGCACCGGCACATGCTGCGGCTGCGGAGCGCGCTGCGGGAGTTCTTCCCCGCAGCGCTGGAGGCCTTCGATGACCTGACCGCGCCGGACGCGCTGGAGCCGCTGGGCAGGGCACCGGACCCGGCGAGCGCGTCCCGGCTGACGCCGGCACAGGTCACTGCCGCGCTGCGCCGCGCCCGGCGGCGCAAGCCGGAGGAGAAGGCCGCCGCAGTCGTGGCGGTGCTGGGAGCCTCGCAGCTGGGCCAGCCGCCGGCCGTGACCGCCGCCTACGCCGCGACGGTGCGGTCCCTGGTGAGGATGATCACCGCCTTCAACGCCGAGACCGCGGAGATGGAAGACCAGGTGACAGCGTGTTTTGGCCAGACCCGGGACGCTGAGATCTGCCTGAGCCAGCCCGGCTTGGGGAAGATCCTGGCGGCCCGGGTTCCCGGCGAGCTCGGCGACGACACTGCCCGCTACGCCAGCGCGAAGACGCGGAAGAACTACGCCGCAACCAGCCCCGTCACCCGCGCCTCCGGCAAGAAGAAGACCGTCCTGGCCCGCTTCGTCCACAACGACCGGCTCATCGACGCCCTGCACCAGCAGGCATTCTGCGCCCTCACCGCATCGCCAGGCGCCCGCGCCTGTTACGACCAGCTCCGCCGCCGCGGCCAGGGCCACCACGCCGCCCTCCGCCAGCTGTCCAGCCGGCTCGTCGGCATCCTGCACGGCTGCCTCAAAACAGGCACCACCTACGACGAGCACACCGCCTGGGCACACCACAACCAAGATCAGCAAACTGCCGCTTGACAACCAAAGCCCATGGGGTGTCTAACCTCGCCGTGGATGGCTGGTGCGACGGGCTCGCTGTCGGCGATCAGCGCGACGGCGAGGCACTCGGGGTGGTTGCCCGGTGCTTGCCTACCGGCTGCTCAACGAACGGGCGTATCTGGCGCATTTCTTTGGCCAGGCTAGACGCGTCCAGGGTCGCCGATGTGACCGTGCCGAACGTGTCGCCGTCGGCCCAGAGGCATTCTGCTGGGCGCCCGTCCTCGCTGGGAGCGCAGGCGGCGTCGCCGCCCATCGACCCCGCGCTTGTCGTCACGGCGCCTGGCAACTTGCCGGTGAACGTTGAGATGAACGAGCCAGGCGTGCCCGAATGATTCCCGCCAACGAACAGGAAGACCTGCGGGCTGGATATGGTGGCGCCGCAGGTGCTGTTCTCGTACACGGCGTAGATCACGTTCTTCGTCGCGCCGGAACTCTCTTTCACGATTTCCTGCTGCAGCGCCTTCGCCTGCATCTGCACCGCGAGCTGGGGCTGCTTGACATAGCAGGCGAGGCTGTCGGGAGTTGCCAGCAAGTGGGTCTGGGTTACCCCGTCCCCGGAGGGCCTCGTCAGGATGAGGAACGCAGCGCCAGCCATGACCGTCGATGCGCCCGCGAGCGCCAGCGTCCGGTTGGACAGGATCCGGCGCGATTTCCGGTTGCTCTTCGTCCGCGATGGCTGGCGTGCTGGCTGAGGCTTAGCGCCCGGCTGTGCTGGCCCCGGCTGTGGCTGCGACGGTCGCTGCAGTCCTGACGGGGATTTCGCGGGCTGGGCTGGCCGGCTTGGCGCACGGACGCTGGTGGTTACGGCTGCGGTGGACCCCGTGGCCGCCGAGACCGTCGGGGACACTGCGGCAGCAGACACCGTGGTGGCAGACACATTCGTGGCCGAAGCCATTTTCTTTGACGCGGTACTCGTCGCTGCTGCGGCGACGGCACCCGCTGGGGCGTTCCGGCGTGCTCGCTTGGATTTGCGGTCTGCCCCCTTGGCGGGCCGGGGAGGGGGACCGTCCGGGTCCCCGGGCCGGGCCGGGCCACGGTCGTCGGGACCCCGGACCGGGCGCTGACGGCCCACGCCCGAAGCGTCCACGAGCATCGGACCGAATGCGTCGTCCACGGCCAGGTCGATCCGGGAGCCAGCCGGGCCGAGCATGCCAACGCCGGAATCATCGGGATCGTACAAGCTGATGCCCGAGTCGGACGGGTCGAGCAATCCGACCCCCGAATCGGCTGCAGGGCCGCTGTACGCAGCTTCGGCAACGGGGGCGCTGAGGAACCCCATGTCTGCGACCGGAGCAGGCCGCGAACCTGCATTCCGCGTATCGCCAGCACCGGGCCAGCTCGGCCATTCCGACAGCGGACGAGCGCCTGTCGGCCAGCCTGGGTGCGGATCTGCACCACCCGGCCAGCTGGGCTGTGCGTCCGTAACACCGGGGCGGCTCGGCCACGAACCTGTGCCACCTGGCTCGTTCGGCCACGAACCTGTGGCACCAGGCCGACTCGGCCAGATGTCACTAGCCGCCGGGCTGTTCGGCCACGGATCCGCTTCACCAGCCCGGCCTGGCCGCGGGGCCACAGCTCCTGGCCGGCTCTGCCGGGGGTCCGTCACATCGGCCTGGCCAGCCGACCGGTGCCGACCGGATCCTGGGTCGGTAACAGGGGGCCAGCTCGGCGGGCCGACAGCAGCTGGCCTGGCGGGTGCCCGGCCGGGCGCAGCCATCCTGCCGTAGCCAGGGCGCTCAGCCACAGGCGGACGGCCAGGCCCAGGCGGGCTGGGAGGTCCGCCGTGACGGCCCACGGGCCTGGACGAGTCGTATCCCGTACCGGGTGGCACACCCGGTACGGCCGGACCAGGCTGCCGGGCAGGACCGGGCTGTCCGGCAAAGCCGAGCGGTCCCGCAGGACCGGCCGGGCCAGCGGGCATACCGTGCCTTCCGCCGGACCCGTGGCGCCCGGCTGAGCTATCAGGGCGGTAGCCAGGCTCAGCGGGACCGGCCGGGCTGTAGCCCGGATCGGTAGACCCGGTCCCCCGGCGCCCGGCGGCACGCTGGCCATGGCCCGGGTCAGTTGGCATGGTCCCGCGACGCCCCGAGGTGACCGCGTCGTAGCCCGGGTCAGTTGGCGGGGCTCCGCGGCGCCCGCGGGTGGACTGGCTGAAGTCCGGGTCTGCGAAACCGGTTCCGCGACCCCAGGATGCGGGCTGGCTGGAGGCAGGGTCAGCGAACGCGTTTCCGCCGGCGGCGGGCGGCGGCTGGCTGTGCCGTGGTTGCGCGTGACCGGAGCCGCGCTGGCCGGGTGCACCGCTCGGTGGCTCGGGACGCGTCATGCCTCGGCGGGGGCGCCCATCACTGTCCGCCGGACGCGGCTGCGGCTGACCACGGCGCGCGGCGCCAGGCCGGGCCGGGGGCTGCGCGGCTGACCCCGGCTGCGCTTGCCGTCCGCCGGTTAGATAACTGATCCACTCATAGTCATCGTCGTCGTTGCCGGATCCGCCGGAGGCCCGGTCCCATCCCTGCTGAGACTCCCACTGGGAAGCGCCTGGTTCCGCGACCGCTTGTGCCGTCGCCCGCGCTCCGCCCTGGGCGGCGCGCGGGCTCTGGGCGGCGCGCGGGCCCTGGGCGCTGTAGCTTTCCTCAGGCCACGCCCCGTCGTGGGCGGCAAAGGGCGACCGCTGGTACTGCTCTCCCTGCGGCCATCTGCTGCTCATGAAGTCAGTAACCCCTGACGGCGAGGCGGTGTTGTAGGCCTGGCGAGATCTACATCATGCGACACAAGGCATGCCGCCCGCCACATGATCGGCCGGGTTGGCCACTCGTGTCGCCCACCCCGGCGCCGGGACAAGCGTCTGACCAGCCGCTCAAGCCGGGAGCGCCCGGGATCGCAGCGCACGTTCGGCTGTGTCCCGGCACTCGACGACGACGCGCGCCAGGCCAGGATCACGGTCCTCGGTGCCAAGGAACACGCCGATCTGTCCTGCCAGCCAGGCCAGCGCGGTGGAGGCCACGGGGTACGGGAACAGGCTCTGACCGAGCAGCCTCCTGAAGTGCTCGTCTCGCGAGGACCATATCCGCGGCAAGACCTCGAGGTAGCGGTGTGCGTACGGAACCAGCAGTTCTGCGTGCTCTGGCTGCATCATGCCGTCGGCGACGGCCAGGGCGCCCTGCACGCCGAGTTCGTCGCTCTCGGCCAGCAGCGCCCACGCCGCAGCCTTGTGCGCGGGGTCGGGGATGGCCGCACGACAGGCCCTGGCGTGCCGCTTGCCCGCGTCCGTGGGGTCACGTTCCAGTTCAGCGTCGATGTCGGCATCGCTGGCCCGGCCCGCCACCGCCAGCCGGCCGAGCAATGTCCAGCGCAGCTCGGTGTCGACGGCCAGGCCGGGAATCTCAGTGCTGCCGTCCCGCAGCCCGGCGAGCAGGTCGAGTTCGTCCCGCGTGGTCGCGGTCGACCCGAGCAGCTGCGCCCACGCCAGCTGATAGTCGCTGCCCGGTTGCGCCGAGTGCAGCAGGCGCGCCGCCTCCGCGGCGAGCTGCTTCTTGCCCTCGGGCACCCAGAGCGGGTCGGCCATGACCGTGAATATCCGTGCGACCGCCTGATGCAGGGTCTGCAGCACCGAGATCGACGGCTCCCGGGCCATGCCGTTGGCAAGCAGCCGGACGAACGCGGGCACCGAGAGCTCCGCCTCCTGCACCATGTCGGTCGCCGCGCTCCAGCACACCGCCCGGGCCAGGGAGTCCTCCAGCTGCCCGATCGACTCGGTAAGGGTAGCGAGCGAGCGCTCATCAAACCGGACCAGCGCGTAGCCGAGGTCGTCATCGTTGAGCAGGATCAGGTCGGGCTGGGCGGCGCCAACAAGTTCCGGCACGGCTGTGCGCGGCCCGGCCACGTCGACCTCCACGCGGCGGGTACGGGTCAGCCCACCGTTCTGCCGGTTGTACAGGCCAACGGCTACGCGATGCGGCCGCAGAGTCGGGTGCTGCTTGGGGGGCTCCTGCAGCACAGCGAATGACGTGAAGCACCCGCTCGTGCCGACGTCGAACTGGCTGCGGAGGGTGTTCGGCCCTGCCGTCTCCAGCCACGCAGCCGACCAGTCCGTCAGGCTCCGGCCCGAGCTTGCCTCCAGTGCACCCAGCAGGTCGGCCAGGGTCGCGTTGCCCCAGCCATGGCTGGCCAGGTAGCTGCGGATGCCCTCAAAGAACGTGTCGCGCCCGATATAAGCGGCCAGCTGCTTGAGCACGGCCGCGCCCTTGGCGTAGCTGATCTGGTCGAAGTTGGCGATCGCCTCGGTCAGCGTCTCCACCCGCGCGGCGACTGGGTGCGTGGACGGCATCTTGTCCTGGATATAGCCCATCGCTTTGCGGCTGTTGCAGAACGTCGTCCAGGCCTCGCTGAACCGGGTGGCCTCGGCGCTCGAGAGGCAGGCGCAGAACTCGGCGAACGACTCGTTCAGCCACAGGTCGTCCCACCAGCGCATGGTCACCAGGTCGCCGAACCACATGTGCGCCATTTCATGCAAGATCACCATGGCGCGCAGCTCGTAGATCGCCTCAGTGACCTTGGACCGGAACAGCAACCCCTCGGAGATGATGACGCAGCCGGCGTTCTCCATTGCCCCGGCCGAGAACTCCGGCACGAAGACCTGATCGTACTTGGTGAAGGGGTACCGAATCCCGAACAGGTCCTCGTAGAAGTCAAAACCGAGCCGGGTAATCCCCAGCACGTCGTCGGCTTCGAGGTGTTCCGCGAGCGAGGCCCGGCAGGCCAGGCTGAGCGGAATCACCTGGCCGCCGGGTGTGGTATGCGATCCGCGGACGACGTGGTACTCGCCGGCCGCGACCGCGGTGAGGTAGGTCGAGATCCGCGGCGTCGGCGGGAAGTGCCACACGGCAGCGCCGCCGGATGCGGGCTCTGGCTCGGGGGCGGGCTGGTTCGACATCACCACCCAGTGCGCGGGCGCGGTGAGGTGAAATGTGAACGTCGCCTTCAGGTCAGGCTGCTCGAAGTTCGCGAACACCCTGCGCGCCTCGGCCGCCTCGAAGTGGGTGTAGGTGTACACCTTGGCGTCCGCTGAGTCGACCGCGCGGTGCATCCCGACCCCGGTGCTGGTGTACGCGCAGTCCGCGACCACCCGCAGTTCGTTGTGCTCCGCAAGCCCGCTGAGCGCGATCCTGCCGTCGGAGAAGGCCCGCGCCGGATCGATTGTGGTCCCGTTGAGCGTGATCTCCCTTACGGCGGGTGCGATGAGGTCGGCATACGTGGACGCGCCGGGCTCGCGGCAGCGGAACCGGATCACCGCCTGGGAGGTGAACACCTCGGTGCCGCGGGTCAGGTCGAGCGTGACGTCATAGTCATCAACCTGCAGCAGCCGGCTTCGCTCCCGGGTCTCGGTGTGGGTGATCTCTGCGGTATGCATCATCGCATCCTTCGCGAACAGGACATAGGGCACCTTTAGCGTAGGCGCCCGGACGCGCACCGTATCAACCTGCCCCCCGGCCAGGGGAGCCTGGCGCCGGTGACAGGGCCGGACTAGCGTTCTGCGAGAAAGAAAGGACTGTGGGCGATGGCACGTGAGGTAACGGGCGTGATCGCCCGGGAGAAAGGCGCCAAGGTCGAGACCACGCGGATCCTGGTGCCGGAGCCGGGGCCCGGCGAGGCCCTGGTCCGTGTCCAGGCATGCGGCGTCTGCCACACCGACCTGCACTACCGCGAGGGCGGGATCGGGGACGACTTCCCGTATTTGCTCGGGCACGAGGCGGCGGGTGTCGTGGATGCGGTCGGCCCCCAGGTCAGTGGCGTGCAGGCCGGCGACTTCGTGATCCTTAACTGGCGCGCCGTGTGCGGGCAGTGCCGGGCCTGCCTGCGTGGCCGACCCTGGTACTGCTTCGCCACGCACAACGCGCTGCAGAAAATGACCCTGACCGACGGCACCGCCCTGTCCGCCGCGCTCGGCATCGGGGCGTTCGCCGAGTACACGCTGGTCGCGGCCGGCCAGTGCACCAAGGTCGACCCTGCGATCAAGCCCGAGGTGGCCGGGCTGCTGGGCTGCGGCGTGATGGCCGGCCTGGGTGCCGCGCTGAACACCGGGCAGGTCAGCCGGGGCGACTCGGTTGCCGTGATCGGCTGTGGCGGTGTCGGCGACGGCGCGGTGCTCGGCGCCCGCCTGGCCGGGGCGCGGAAGATCATTGCGGTCGACGTCGACGCCCGGAAGCTGGAGTGGGCGCGCGAGTTCGGCGCTACCGACGTGATCAACTCGCGGGAGACCGACCCGGTCGAGGCGATCCGCGAGCTGACCGAAGGCAACGGCGCTGACGTCGTGATCGAGGCCATCGGCCGGCCGGACACGTACAAGCAGGCCTTCTACGCCAGGGATCTTGCCGGGACCGTGGTCCTGGTCGGCGTCCCCACCCCGGACATGCGGCTGGAACTGCCGCTGCTCGACGTGTTCGGCCGGGGCGGGTCGCTGAAGTCGTCCTGGTACGGCGACTGCCTGCCGACGAGGGACTTCCCGATGCTTGTGGACCTGCATCTGCAGGGACGGCTGCCGCTGGAGAAGTTCGTCTCCGAGACCATCGCGCTGGACCAGGTCGAGGCCGCGTTCGCGAAGATGCAGCGCGGAGAGGTGCTCCGGTCCGTGGTCGTGCTGTAACGGCCACGTGAACGCAGCACCAGGGGTAATGGCGGGGAACGCCGTGGCCCGGATAGCGATGTGGTCCGGCCCGCGGACGATCTCGACGGCGCTGATGCGTGCGTGGGGCAACCGCCCGGACACGGTCGTCGTCGACGAGCCCCTGTACGGGTTCTACCTGGCACGCAGTAGCGCAGCGCACCCGGGCCGCGACGAGATCATCGCCAGCATGCCCAGTGGCTGGCAGGAGGTCGTCGACCAGCTCTGCTCGGGGCCGCTGCCGCCTGGCAAGAGCGTGTACTACCAGAAGCACATGACGCACCACGTGCTCCCCGAGGTGGACCGCGGCGCACTGCGGGGGCTCCGGCACGCGTTCCTGATCCGCGACCCGCGCCAGCTGCTCGCCTCCTACGCCCGGGTGCGCGCCGAGCCGGTGCTCGCCGACCTCGGGCTGGCCCAGCAGCTGGAGATCTTCAGGCTGTTTGGCGGCCCGGTCGTGGACGCCGCCGACGTGCTGCGCCAGCCGCAGGCGACCCTGGAGACGCTGTGCGACGCGCTCGGTGTCCGGTTCGACCCGGCAATGCTGTCGTGGCCGCCCGGCCCGCGGCCCACCGATGGCGTCTGGGCTCGCTACTGGTACGACGGCGTCTGGAAGTCCACCGGATTCGGCCCGTACCGTGACGGCGTCACCGGCCTCCCGCCCGCCCTGGAGCCACTGGCCCAGCAGTGCCGTCCGTTTTATGACGAAATGTACGCCCAGCGGCTGGCGCGGTGACATGCCAGTGCGTGATCACGGAGTCGCGCCATCACCGGCCGCACCTGAGATTCCGTGATCATGGAATCTGCGGGCAAGTCTCCATGATCATGAGCTGCGCCTGGAACGAGACGAGGGAGGGCTGATGCTGCAGAGCTTTGATGAGCGGAACCGGGATCTGATCGTGAACGTCGGCGGGCGGCTGACTCACCGGGACGAGGCCGCTGTCAGCCCATTCGACTCCGCTGTGCAGGGCGGCGACGCGGTGTGGGAGGGCCTGCGGCTGTACGGCGGGAGGATCTTCCGGCTGGACGAGCACCTGGCCAGGCTGCGGCGGTCGGCCCAGGCGCTCGCGTTCGGGTCGGTGCCGTCGGATGAGGAGATCACCGCCGAGATCCGCCGCACGCTGGCCGCCAACCAGATGACCGACAGCGTGCACATCCGGCTCACGCTGACCAGGGGCGTGAAGATCACTAGCGGCATGGATCCGCGGCTGAACCAGTCCGGGCCGACGCTGATCGTCCTGGCCGAGCACAAGCCACCGGTCTACGACCAGGCCGGGATCACGCTGATCACCTCCAGCGTGCGGCGGCCCGCGCCGGACAGCCTGGACCCCAAGATCCACCACAACAACCTGCTGCCATCGATCCTGGCCAAGATCGAGGCTAACGTCGCCGGGGCCGACGACGCGCTCATGCTCGACCACCGCGGCTTCGCCGCGGAAACCAACGCGACCAATGTCTTCCTTGTGGCCGGCCGGGTACTAGGCACCCCGACGGCGGCAGCCTGTCCCGAGGGGATTACCCGCGCGGCCGTGCTGGAGCTAGCAGCCGAGGGCGGGATCGAGTGCGCGGTCGCCGACTACTCGCTAACCCAGCTGTACACAGCTGACGAGCTGTTCGTCACCGGGACCATGGGCGGGATAGCCCCGGTGATCAGGCTGGACGGGCGGGAGATCGGGAACGGGGCGCCGGGACCGGTCACTCTGCAGCTGACCAAGCTGCTGGGAGAACTGACGGCGGCCACGGGCACTCCGGTCACCTGACCCGCGCGGCGGCGTCACTGCTCGCACAGGAGAATGAGTTCATGCCTGATGTGCGCGAGATACCCGCGGTCCAGTTGCCCGGCGGCGTAACCATGCCCATGGTCGGCTTCGGCACGTGGCCGATGCGCGGGCACACCGCGCGCAGGGCGGTGCTCAGCGCGCTGCAGGCCGGGTACCGCCATGTCGACACGGCCACCATGTACGCGAACGAGGCAGACGTGGGCGAGGCGCTGCGGGACAGCGGCCTGCCGCGTCACGAGGTCTTCGTCACCTCTAAGCTGCGGGCCAGCGAGGTGGGGCGGGAGCGTTCTGTGCTGTCGTCCTCGCTGCGCGCCCTGGGCACCGACTACGTCGACCTCTGGCTGGTGCACTGGCCGCCGTCCGGCCGGGCCCTGGTCCCGTCCTGGCAAGAGCTGCTCTTGCTGCGTGACGACGGCCTGGCCCGCGCGGTAGGCGTGAGCAACTACTCGCTGGCGCAGGTCGACCAGCTGATAGCCGCGACCGGTGAGGCCCCTGCGGTCAACCAGATCCCGTGGAGCCCGCGGCGCCACGACCCTGTGCTGCTGCGCAGCCTGCGCGAGCGGGGCGTGGTCGTCGAGGGTTACAGTCCGCTCAAGGACGCCAACCTTGCCGACCCGGTTCTCACCGGCATCGCCGCCGCACACGGCGTGACGCCAGCTCAGGTCGTGCTGCGCTGGCACATCGAGCACGAGATCGTGGTCATCCCGAAGTCTGCTGACCCTCGCCGGATCGAGGCCAACCTGGACCTGTTCGGCTTCGCACTCGATCCGGCGGAGGTAGCACGGATAGACGGCCTGGCGGCCCGCTGACAGCGCGACCGCGCGCTGATCATAATGACGGCATGCCCGCAGGCCCACAGCGAGCCCGCACCGGCTTCCTGCCGTCGCGGCACGGGCTCGCGTTCGCGAACTCGTGGCCCCCGGCGCCTGCGATCACTCTGCCCACGCCGGTACGCAGCGTCGGCATCGGCAACGCCGCGGCCGGCCTCTGCGGCGGCATGGTGTTCGCGGCGCTGGACTACTGGCGCGCGGGCCTGCGGCCACCTGCCGACCGGCCCGCGCCTGGCTCCTCGCTGTACCGGTACCTGGTGCGGCGCCAGATCGCGTCCTGGCACCTCCCGTCCGGAGTCGCCAGGTACTACCGGTGGATGAGCCTGCCGGACGGGGAGGCCGGCCCGGCATCCCGGACGATCTCGGTGCAGTGGCCGAAGGTTCAGGCCAGCCTGGACGCCGGAGTCCCGGCGGTCCTTGGCCTGGTCACCGTGGCGTCGCCGAACCCGGCGCTGCTCCGGCACAACCACCAGGCTCTCGCGTTCGGGTACACGGTGCGGCGCAGCGAGGTCAGAGTCCTCGTCTACGACCCGAACTCGGGCCCCGACGACGCGGTGAGCATCTGGTTCAGCACGGGGCAGCGGGCGTTCGGGCACAATCTGAAGCTTGACTGGCCAGTGCGTGGATTCTTCCTGACTCCCTACTCCCGGGCGATCCCCCCATCGCCGGAAAGGACAAACGATGCCTGAGCACGTAGCCAAGGGTGACGTCATCGACGATTTCGAGCTGCCCGACGAGACTGGGACACCGCGCAAGCTCAGCGACCTGCTGTCCGCAGGGCCGGTGGTGCTGTTCTTCTACCCGGCGGCCATGACCAAGGGCTGCACGATGGAGAGCTGCCACTTCCGCGACCTCGCGAAGGAGTTCGCCGAGGCGGGCGCGACGAGGGTAGGCATCAGCCGGGACAGCGTGGCCAAGCAGCGCGAGTTCGCCGACAAGCACACCTTTGGCTATCCGCTGCTGTCCGACGCGGACGGCGAGGTCGCGCGGCGGCTGGGCGTGCGCCGCGGGCTGCCGCTCGGCCCGCTTGCCACGAGGCGGATGACGTTCGTCATCGGCACCGACCGGCGTGTCCTGGAGGTCATCCACAGCGAGACCAGCATGGACGCTCACGCGGACCGCGCGCTGGAGGCGCTGCGGGAAAACGCGGCCGCCTAGCCCCGGGAC
The DNA here is from genome assembly GCA_963815375.1 of uncultured Actinomycetota bacterium. GTDB lineage: Bacteria > Actinomycetota > Actinomycetes > Streptosporangiales > Streptosporangiaceae > JASHPR01. The sequence goes on from CAWFGX010000002.1 coordinate 117,890, forward strand.
TCCGGGCCACCATCACCGGCGAAGGATCCGTCCGGGTTCCGGAGGAACGCGGACGCCTCCCGGTCGGTACGCAGCCGGACGAATGCCAGGTGCGCGTTCTGAGGGTCTGTCACAGCGCTGGAAAACCGCGCCCGGTTCCTGGGGTATTGCTGCCACGCGTAAGCGATGACCGACTTCTGGGGGTCGGTGCTGAAGAAGTTGATCCAGGGTTCCCGGTTCCCGTTCCAGAGCTCGGTGCGCAGGACGAAACGGCGCAGCGTGCGCCAGATGATCCGCCGCATAGTCACGTGCCGGGGCAGGTCCAGCCACACGACGGTGTCAGCTCGCTGCCAGACGACATCGAGCACGGAGGCGTAGTTGCCGTCGATCACCCAGGTGTCGCCCGCAGCGAGCCTGGCGACGCGGGCGTGAAACTCCTCTTTCGCTAACGGCTCCCAGCCTGCCTGATGATAGATCGCGTCGAGCTCGACGTTCGGAACACCTAGTCGCCGGGCGAGCGCGGTCGCCACCGTCGACTTGCCAGAGCCGCTCGTGCCGATCACCGATACCCGCTGCACCCGGCACATTATTCCGGGCCGCTGGACGATGACCGGGCCGTGCAGTATGCCGGGCCGATGAGTTTGCCTGCGGCACGGCGTCGGTAGGTGAGTACTGCCATCGCACGCAAGGGAGCGCCATGATCGACCTGGAACCCGCGACCAGCACACTGGCAGACCTGGTCCGCGGAGTACGCGACGACCAGCTGTCCGCTGTGACCCCGTGCCGCCCTTCCAGCCTCGGTGACCTGCTCGACCACGTCAGCGGAGTGGCACTGGCCTTCGCCGCGGCCGCGACGAAGACACCGCTGCCGAAAGATCAGGCGACCGGGTCGGCTGATGCGTCCCGGCTGATGGGCGACTGGCGGGAACGGATCCCGGCGCGCCTGGCCACGCTGGCCGACGCGTGGCGCGAGGCGGACGCATGGTCCGGGATGACGTACGCGGGCGTCCTGGAGGTTCCGGCCGAGGTCGCAGCGGCTATCGCCGTGGACGAGGTGGTCGTGCACGGCTGGGACATAGCAGTCGCCAGCGGCCAGCCGTTCAGCTCGGAGCCGGAGCTCGTCGGGATTGCATACGAGTTCGCTCAGCAGGCCGCGGCCGGTAACCCGGACGGAACGCCCGGCCTGTTCGGCCCGCCGGTGCAAGTCCCGGATGACGCGCCGCCCCTGGACCGGCTGCTCGGGATCACCGGACGCGACCCGCACTGGAAAGCCGGAGGGATTAATGGCTGAGCTTCTGACCGCCGACGGGATCGCACGGCTGCGTGAGGTCGCTGCCGGGTACGTCGGAGACACCAACGTGCCGGGGATGGTCGCGCTCGTGGCCCGCGGCGATCAGGTCCACGTCGAAGCGCTGGGATCGCTCACGGTCGGCGGGCCGCCGGTGCAGCGGGACTCGCTGTTCCGGATCGCTTCGGTGTCCAAGCCGGTGACCGGAGCCGCGACGATGGCACTGCTCAGCGAGGGCCTGCTGCGCCTGGACGAGCCGGTCGACCGGCTGCTGCCCGAGCTGGCGCACCGGCAGGTGCTGCGCCGGATGGATGGGGAGCTGGACGACACGGTCCCGGCCGACCGGGCCATCACAGTGCGCGACCTGCTGACCTTTACCTTCGGTTTCGGCGCGGCGATGGAGATGTACATGGCGGAGCAGCCATGGCCAATCTTCGAGCAGACCGAGGCCAAGCTTCACCTCGCGACGCTGGGACCGCCCAGCCCGGCCGAGCAGCCCGATCCCGACACCTGGATCGCGGCACTCGGGTCGCTGCCGCTGCTGGCGCAGCCCGGGCAGCGGTGGCTCTACAACACCGGCGCCCAGGTGCTGGGTGTTCTCCTGGCACGGGCCGCCGGCCTGCCGTACCCCGAGGTGCTGCGCACGCGGCTGTTCGAGCCGCTTGGAATGCGCGACACCGCGTTCTGGGCGAGCGACACCGGGCGGCTCGCGACCGCGTACGCGGTGGGCCCCGCCGGGCTTGAGGTCTGGGACTCGCCAGATGGCCAGTGGAGCCGGGCGCAGGCGTTCGCCGACGGGGCCGCCGGGCTGGTATCGACCGCCGACGACCTGCTGGCCTTCGCGAGGATGCTGCTGCACGGCGGCCGCCCCGTGCTGCCAGCGGACGCCGTCGCGCAGATGACATCCGACCGGCTCTCCGCAGAGCAGCGGGCGAGCGCGCGCGGTTTCCTCGGCGACACCGGCAGCTGGGGCTACTGCCAGTCTGTCGTCATCAGCGGCCCGCGGGCCGGAGCCTACGGCTGGGCAGGCGGTCTCGGCACGACCTGGCTCGTCGACCCGGTCAGGGACCTCATCGTGATCGTGCTGACCCAGCGGCTATTCGAGAACCCGTCCTCGCCGCAGGTGCACACCGACCTGCAGGAGGCCGCCTACGCCGCCCTCGGGTCAGCCGCTGGATGATCGCGGCACCCGGGCGGGCAGGCACTAGCGTGAGCGGCCGGATGACGCCCAGCGGCGGAGCATCGCGATGCGCGCCCGTATCTGCTCAGCTGTGGCCTCGGCTACCGGCGGACCGCCGCAGGCACGGCGCAGCTCCGCATGAATTGCCCCGTGCGGCTGGCTGGTGAGGTGGTGCCGGGCGGCGACGAGGCCACTCAGCTCCTTGCGCAAGGCGCTCAGTGTCTCCCGGGCGGTGGGAGCCGGGCGGGCGGGATCGAGGGCCAGGCCGGCCGGTTCCGCCGCCTGGGAGACGGGAAGCTCGTGGCTGCCATTGCGCCGCCTGGCTACCTGGTCGGCCTGACGCTGTCGCAGCAGCAGTGCAACCTGATGCGGCTCCAGCAGCCCCGGCAGGCCGATGAAATCCTCCTCTTCGGCTGATGCGCCGAACTCGCCCCCGTCGTACAGCACGCGGTCGAAGTGCGCTGAGGCACCAAGGCTTTTGAACGATGCCTCGTCCAGGCCGTCCGGGTTATCGCGCCGTTGCTGCGCCTCGGCGAGTTCGCGCTCGGGATCGTCAGCGCCGGGAGGAGCAATCACGTGATCGCGCTCGGCCTCCAGTTCGGCGGCGTAACCCAGCAGGACCGGGACTGACGGCAGGAAGACCGACGCCGTCTCGCCGCGCCGCCGGGCCCGGACAAACCTGCCGACCGCCTGCGCGAAGAACAGCGCGGTGCTGACGCTCGTGGCGAATACCCCCACGGCAAGCCGCGGGATGTCCACGCCCTCCGAGACCATCCGGACCGCGATCATCCACCGGTCGTCCGACTGGCTGAACTCGGCGATCTTCCTGCTCGCGGAGGGGTCGTCGGAGAGCACGACGACCGGGCGGGTGCCCGTCAGGCGGCGCAGCAGCGCCGCGTACGCCCGTGCGTCGGCGTGGTCCCCGGCGATCACGAGCCCGGCCGCGTCCGGCATGTCCCGGCGCACCTCGGACAGCCGGCGGTCGGCGGCGTCGAGAACACGGGCCACCCATTCGCCCTGCGGGTCGAGCGCCGTCCGCCACGCCTGCGCGAGCTGCTCAGCAGTCATCGGCGTGCCCAGAGTCGCGGACAGCTCGTCGCCGGCCCTTGTCACCCAGTGCATCTCGCCGGAGTAGGCGAGAAAGATCACGGGGCGGACCACGCCGTGGCCGAGCGCGGGTCCGTACCCGTAGCTGTAGTCAGGGCTGCTCCGCAGCGTCCCGTCCGGGCCCTGGGCGTAGCTGATGAACGGTATCTGGTTGGCGTCGCTGCGGAACGGGGTCCCGGTCAGCCCCATCCGGCGCCGCGCCGGGTCGAACGACTCGCGCACCGCGTCGCCCCAGGACAGCGCGTCACCCGCGTGGTGGATCTCATCGAAGATAACCAGCGTGCGCCGGTTCTGTGTGCGCTGCCTGTGCAGCGCTGGGTGGGCAGCCACCTGCGCGTAGGTCACGGCCACCGCATTGAAGTCCGCGGACAGCCGTCCCTGAGCGTTGCGGTAGGCGGAGTCCATCGTGATCCCGAAGCCATGCGCGGCCCGCGCCCACTGGTGCTTGAGGTGCTCGGTCGGCGTAACCACGGTGACCGCTGCGATCTCCCGGCGGGCCAGCAACTCGCTGGCGACCGTCAGCGCGAACGCTGTCTTCCCTGATCCAGGCGTCGCGGATAGCAGGAAGTCGTGGCGCGGTGTCCGGAAATACTCGCGGTAGGCATCCCGCTGCCAGCCGCGCAGGGATGAGAGGAGGGGGTTGGTCACAGGGCCAAGACGCTATCAGCAGCCCCCGGCCGGCAGCGGTGCGCCGCGCCTGGCGTCAGCGCAGCCGGCGCAGGAACGGTTCGCCCGGCTCTGCGGCAGACAGAGCTGCGTCGCGCACAGCCAGGGGGCCGGGGTCAGCAGGCACCTCGCTGGTCCGCCGCCAGGCGATAAGGAGTGTCTCTGCGGTCGTGTCCCGGGCGCGTTCTGTATCGAACCTGGCCAGGCGTAGCGGAGTACTGGCCGGAAGTTCTGGCCGTAGAGCACTTCGAACCGCTCGCGGTCGTCGTCTGCCACACGGCACTCTTTCTCGTTCCGTGGTTTCAGACAGGACTTGGCCACCAGGAGCCGGATATTTCACCGGCAGTGCCAGGAACCGGTTCCCGGCGCGACTCAGGCGGGTGAGATGGTGGCGTGGTAACGCACACGAGGGAGGAGCCCTGGTGACCTGCACCGTCCACCTGGCCTGGGATGACGAGCTGACCACGTACGATTTCGGGCCCAGCCACCCGCTGGCGCCGGTCAGGGTGGAGCTGACGATGCGGCTCGCCAGGGAGTTCGGTGTGCTGACCGCGCCTGGGGTCAGGGTAGCCCAGCCAGCGGCGGCCACCGACGATGAGCTTGAACTGGTGCACGACCCGGCGTACATCGCTGCGGTGCGCCGGGCGGGCGACGCCGCCTCCGGCCTCGGCCAGCCGGACATGGCTGAGCTCAGCTTCGGGCTCGGCACAGCGGACGACCCGGTTTTTCCCCGCATGCATGAGGCATCGGCACTGGTTGCCGGCGCGACCCTGGCCGCGGCCCGGGCCCTGGAGTCCGGCTCGGTGGACCACGCCGCCAACATCGCTGGCGGCCTGCACCATGCCATGGCCGATCACGCCAGCGGCTTCTGCATCTACAACGATCCTGCGATCGCGATCGCCTGGCTGCTGGGCCAGGGCGTGGACCGGATCGGCTACGTCGACATCGACGTGCACCACGGTGACGGGGTGCAGGCAGCGTTCTACGACGACCCTCGAGTGCTTACGATCAGCCTGCACGAGCATCCGGCCACCCTGTTCCCCGGGACCGGCAGGCCGTCAGAAACAGGCGGCCCGGCGGCCGAAGGCTATGCGGTGAACGTGGCGCTGCCCGCCGGGACCACAGACGCCGGCTGGCTGCGCGCGTTCCACGCGATCGTGCCGCCGCTGATGCGCTCGTTCCGGCCGCAGGTTCTGGTCAGCCAGCACGGCTGTGACACGCACCGGCTCGATCCGCTGGCCAACCTCGAGCTGACCGTCGACGGGCAGAGAGCCGCGCATGCCGCGATCCACCAGCTCGCCCACGAAACGGCGGGCGGCCGCTGGCTGCTGACCGGGGGCGGCGGTTACGAGCTGGTCCAGGTGGTGCCCCGGACCTGGACACACCTGCTCGCCGAGGCCACGGGCCGGCCAATCGAGCCGGGAACGCCGACTCCCGCCCCATGGCGTGAGTACGTCGAGCAGCGAACCGGCCGGATCGCGCCCACAGTAATGAGCGACGGCGCGCCTGGCGAGTACGTGCCGTTCGAATCCGGCCTGGATCCCGCCGACCCCGTCGATCAGGCGATCCTGGCCACCCAGAAAGCGGTGTTCCCGTTGCAAGGCCTCATGCCAGCCGCACCAGGCGGAATGGCGTAGCTATGAGCGCGCAGGTCAGCGCCGTGACCACGCGCGGTTTCCGGCTTCCGATGCCGGTGCCGTGGGGGCCCGGCGCTGACTCGCAGGACCTCATCGTGACCACGGTGCAGGCCAGCAATGGCGAGACCGGTCAGGGGTTCAGCTGGGCGGTCCGGGCCGGCGGTCAGGCAGTCCGCGCCATGATCGAGGCGGACAGCGGACCCGCGGCGGTCGGCGGGCCTGTCGCACCTGCGGCGGCATGGGATCGGATGTGGTGGCGCCTGCGCGAGGCGGGCGGCGGCATCACCACGCTGGCTATGGCCGCCGTCGACATCGGCCTGTGGGACATGCAGGCAAAGGCGGCCCGGTTGAGCCTGGCCGACCTGATCGGCCGGCAGCGCGACGACGTCCCCGTCTACGCCAGCGGGGTGAACCGGCACCTGTCCCTGGACGAGCTCACTGAGCAGGTGCACCGCTGGGTCGAGGCCGGGCACACCAGGTTCAAGATCAAGGTCGGCCAGTCCAGTCTGGACGAGGACGTGCATCGGGTGGCGGCGGTGCGCCGGATCATCGGCCCCGGCTCCCTGCTGATGCTGGACGCCAACCAGCTCTGGGACCTGCCCGGTGCCCGCCACGCCGCCCGCGTGCTTTCGGCGTTCGACATCTTCTGGCTGGAGGAGCCGCTCCCGGCCGAGGACCTTGCGGCGTACGCGCGGCTACGGGCCGCCATCGACATCCCGGTGGCCGCCGGCGAGAGCTTGTACACCGAGGCGCAGTTCCGGGATGCACTGCTGGCCGGGGCTGTCGACTACATCCAGCCGAACGTGTGCCGGGTCGGGGGCATCACCCCGTTCCTTCGCATCGCCAGGCTCGCCCGGCTGTTCGACGTGCCGGTCATGCCGCACCTGCTGCCGGACATCTCCGGCCAGCTGGCCCTGTGCCTGCCGCTGCCGGCCATGGTGGAGGACATCGACCAGGGGTCGTTCGCGGCCCTCGGCGCGCTCGCGGCCCCCAGCGGCGTTACCATCACCGGCGGCCAACTGCAGGCGAGCACGCCGCCTGGGCATGGGCTGGTGTTCGCCAACGAGTCGATGCCGCCGCTTTAGCCGCGGACGTACACCGGCGTGCCGGGCGCGGGCACGAGAGTGTGGAAGAAAGCGGCGATGTCCATCGGGATCCGGACGCAGCCATGCGACACCGGCTGCAGCGGCACGTCGGTGTCGCCGTGGATCGCGAACGTGGTGCCGATGAAGAACACCGGGTTGTACATCTCCCCGAGCGGCACGGTGACCCAGCCAGGCATGAACACCGTGGTCGTGAAGTTCCCCGTCGGCGTGACCGCGTACCCGCAGCCGCCGCCGGGGTTGCAGAAGTAGTAGCCGCCCGCGCTGGATACGTGGCTGATCAGAGCCACCTGGCCGCCGCGGTACAGGACCAGGACCTCGTCCGCCAGGTTGACTTCGACCCGCAGGCTCCCGCCGCCGGGCATGAGAACTGCCGGGCTGCGCGGGTTGGCCAGCGCCTGCTGCGTCGCCAGGCCCACGTCACCGGTTACGGGGAGGCCCTGGACTTCCTGGAACGCCCACACCGCTTCCTCGGTGTCCTGGCCGAACTGGCCATCCCCCGGCCCGGGGTAGTAGTCCAGTGCTGCGAGCCGCTGCTGCAGCGCCAGCACGTCCGGGCCGCTCATGCCCGGTTCCAGAACCGTGCTGGCCGGAGGGGTCGATGGCTGCGGAGACGGCGAGGATGAGGCAGCGGCCGACGGGGTGTGGGCGGCTGCCGGCGTCGGCGACGGGGTAGCCGACGGGGCGCGAGAAGAGTGCACGGGCGACGACGGGGTGGCGGCCGACGGGCCCGGGGTAACAGCGGACGAAGAGCCGGATCCGCCGCGCTGCGCTGAGGTGCCGGCCGGGCCGCACGCTGCCGCAGCCAGCGCCATCGCTGCCGCCAGAACCACCCAGACCGCCGACTTCGACAGATACCGCATGATGTCCTCCCAGCGGCAGCCCGCACACCGGGCCCGTCCCGCAGCCGACCCGATGTATCGGGGCACATCCAGTATCAGGCAGCCAGGCGGTTACCGGGCGGTAGCGAATGCCCGGTATTGCAGTGCGGCGAGCTAGCCTGACCCCGCGGATACCTGAGCGAGCCCGCTCCTTGCGACCCGGACGCCCTCGCCGGTGAGCCCGTAATACTAGCGGGGCTGCCGCCCGCGCCAGCCAGTATGGTGGGCGCCTGACTGTTGCTGTTGGCACAGCAAGGGGCCCGCGACCGTCTTACCTGCGCCTAGGAGCAACAGCCGGGGCCCCACGCCGGGGCTGCCTGTGCCCCGGAGCAACAGCGGGGGCCCCGCGCCGGGGCTGATCGCACCCACGAAGCAACAGCAAGGGGCCCACGGCGGTGCTGGCTACCCGGACGCCGCGTCCCCTTACGCCGGATCCGCCGCCGCCTGGCGAGATCAGCCGCAAGCACCCGGCCTCGCCGAGTTCCTCGAGCACGCCCCGCGCGCCGCTCGTGCTGTCAGACATGACTGATGCCCTCAGACCTGGCCCTGCAGTCTCACGCCAGACACGCTTGCCTCGAACGTGCCGGATGAATCCGGCGGCAGGTTGGTGAACCATATAAGCACGTACCGGCAGGTCACCGGTTTGGTGAGGCTGAGCTGGAGCACGCCGCCTGCGTTGTCAGCCCCGGCGACCGGGGGCAGGGAGGCCAGGGAAGGCGTGTTGCCAGCGCGCAGCTGGAGGTTGGCACCGGACGAGCTGCCCAGCATGATCTGAGCTTTGGTGATCGTCACTGTCTTGCCCATGTCCAGCAGCAAGCCAGTGCCGCCCTGCATGTTCCCGAACGCGGCCGAGGCGTACCAGTCGGTGTGCCAGGCGCCGCCGGTGATCACTTGTTGCGCCAGCTGGGGGTTATCGCCCTGCGCCGCGCCGCCAGGGCCGAACGCCTCGGCGCTGACCGGGCTCAGCACCTGGGCAGCCGCGGCGGGCTGCCTGCCGTGGCTGGCCGTCGGAGCCGGGGTTGGCTTGCGGTGCCCGGCCGGGTGACCAGACGCAGGCCCAGAGTTCGAGGCCACGCGACGCGGCGAGGGTCCCGGCCCGGAGACGAGGTGATAGCCCAGCACCCCCACGGCGACCAGCAGCGCCAGAGCCAGGAGCGCCGTCCAGTTCAGCCGTTGCCGCGTGCCCCCTCTGACTGAGCTGCGCATGCTGGCGAACAGATTGTGCAGCGCCTGCATAGGGTCAACGGCGGGGCCCATTTCCCGGTCTGGCGCACTGTGCAGACCGGGAAGGATCAGCCCAGCCGGCGATGTGTCCTCGGCCACCAGGTTGTCATCGGCGGCCAGTGTGTCATTGGCGGCCAGCGTGTCGTCGGGCGCGGCAATGTCGTCGGCCGGCTGTGTCTACAGTCGGCACAGTGTCTGCAGCCAGAACTATGTCTTCGGCCGGAATGATCGGCAGATCCGGCTGGGTGTCCTCAGCCGCCAGAGCGTCCTCGGCCGACACCGCAGGTTCGGACGGCACAGTGGGCACCACCGACACAGCGGCCGGAACCGTCACGGCGTCGCTGGCCGATACGGTGTCCTCAGCCGACACAGTGTCCTCAGCCGACACAGTGTCCTCAGCCGACACAGTGTCCTCAGCCGACACAGTGTCCTCAGCCGAGACAGTGTCCGGAGCGGCCACAAGGTCCTCGGTTGACACGGTTTCCGTAGGCGTCACCGTGTCCGCAGGCGACACGGTGTCTTGAGTCGTCAGGGCCTCGCTGGCCTGCACGGTGTCCTCAGCCGGGATGGTGTCCTCGGCTGCAGGGGCGCCCTTGGTCCTGCGGGTCCCTTTGCCGGACACGGTCTTTCTGGCCAGAGGGATCCTCGCCGCGGGCAAGGCATCTCCGGATGGCTTGATCTGCGCGGCCGGCAGGGTGTCTCCGGTCGGCGCAGGACCAGCCGAGACGATCTGCTCGGCCGGCAGTACCGGCACGGCAGGGGCGGACGGCAGTTCTGCCGTGTCCGGATTCGGCTTCCCGGCAAGCAGGTGCTGTCGCGCCCGGCCAAGCTCCTCGGCAAGTCCCAGGCCCCAGCCAGACCTCGGCTTCCGGGCCGGCTCATGCTCTGCGCCCGGGTCCCGCTCCCTAGCCGGCGCGGGCTTTCTGAACGGCTCGCGCTCTCCAGCCGATGCCCGCTCTTTCGCGCGTTCCCGCTCTGTCGCCCGTTCCCGCTCTTTGGCCAGCGCCTGCTCTCTGGCCAGCCTGCCCAGTCGAGCCAGCCGCTGTTCCTTGGCCGGGGCCTGCTCTTTTGCCGAGCCGCGCTCCGTTGCCGACGTCTGTTCTTTGGCCGGTGCCGACCCTTTGGCTGGGGACCGATCCTCGGGCGGAGCCGGATCCCCGGCCAGGGCCTGCTCCTTGGCCGGGGCCGGCTGCTTGGCCGGGGCCGGCTGATTGGCCGGGGCCGGCTGCTTGGCCGACCGCCGATCTTTCGCGGGGGCACGCCCTTTGGAGGGGGGCCGCTCTTGGGGCCGACCGGGCTCCGTGACTGGCTGCCCGCGGTCGCTGACAGGCAGCGCCGGGCGGAAGGCCTCCGCGGCTGTGATCTCGTCGGGAGCCTTGATGCTGGCGTCGTACTCTTCGATCAGCGGGACTGAATCGGTCCCGACGACCCGGGCGATCGCCCGGATGTGGCCGCGGGCGTAGAAGTCGCCCCCGCACGCCGAGTAATCATCGCGCTCGATGCCCCGGATGATCGTCTCGCGGATGCGGGTCTTCTGGCTGATCTCAGTGACGGTGAGGCCTGCATCGCGGCGTGCCTGCGCCAGAGTCGTGCCGATGCTCAAGCCGTCCCCCTTTGCGGTCTCGCGCGGTTCGCCGCCCAGGGTAGGGGCTCACCTGGTACTGCCCATATCAACGCCCGCAAACCCCCACGTGGCTCAAGGTGCCTCACCCCATTCTGGTATGGCGCCGGGTGTGCCACGACCACCAGAAGGCCCCGGCCTGCGGGAGGTCCGGCGGGCACCGGCCGGGTGCACGCACAGTTCTAATGCCTGCGGCCCTGCCGCGGCGCCAAACGGAGCAGCCCTGAAAGAACGACTCCCGGTGATTGACCCGGCCATTGCTGGGGCCGTCTCCAGACCGCAGCGCCCGGCACTGGCAAGAAACGTTCCTGCGGGGCCGCGCGCGCCAATGCTTCGATCCGGGCTGATGACCACATATCATCCAATCGGCTGATGCCCGGAGGTGATGGTGAAATTCAGCACGGTGGCACTCGTTGTCTGGCTGCTAGTCGGCGCCATCGCAGCAGGCCAGCGCCACGACTTCAGCTCCCTGCCTCTCAGCTGCAACGGGCTGGCCGATATTACGGTAACGATCGTCGCCGGAGCCCTGAACTACCTGGGTGTGGACCCGAATATCCACTGCCACGCGCCGGCACCGAGCAAGTAAACGACGCCCTGCGTACCGGGGACGGAATTCACTCAGCCTGCAGGACCGGGGCGACCGGAGCGCGAGCCCCGACACGGGCCGGGATACTGGCCAGCACGGCCACCGTGACCGGGGCGCCCGCCACGGCCAGGACGAGCCACGAGGCCGACGGGATCATTATCTGGCTGGCGTGGCTCACTGCCCTGAGCAGGCCGATGCCCAGCGGTACCCCCACGATGGCACCAGGCAGGGCCGGAACCACCTGAGCGACTGACACCCCCGCGCTGACCTGCCGAGGGGTCGCGCCAAGCGCCCGCGCCAGCGCCGCCGCCCGCCGCGCATCCAGCACTGTGGCCCAGGCGCTGCAGACCGCGTTGAGGACCGTCAGGGCAATCAGCACCACCGTCAGCACGGTCAGCATCTGTTCGTCCCGGTCCACCACGGGGTTGCTCAGCCCGGACGAGCTGTAAGCCCTTGAACTGGCGGTGGCGTGGAACGCGAGGACAGCGACGATCCCGGTGACCGTTACCGCCATGCTGGCCGCGGTCAGCGCCGCGCGGCGCGGCCTGCGAGCGACCAGCCTCAGCCCGAACAGCAGCGGCACCGGCAGCCGTCGCGACAACCTGATCAGCATCGCACCGCGCCGCGGCCGGCGGGCGGCATCGGTCAGTGCGATGACCGTGCTGGTCCGGGAGCCGCGGATCGCAGGCACGAGCGTCGCGGCCAGCGCCACCAGCAGGGCCACGGCCACCACCTCGGCAGCGATCGGCAGCGTCAGCGACGGCGCTCCCGGGGCTCCGATCAAGGCAGCGCCGGGACTAGCGATTAGCGGGGCGGCCAGCCATCCGATCGCGAGCCCGGCCGCCGCAGCGAGCAGCGCCAGCGCCGCGTTCTCGGCCAGCAGCACCAGCGCTACCAGCCCGGGCGTGCTGCCGACGGCCTTGAGCAGGCCGATCCGCCGGGTGTGCTCGGCCATCCGCCCGCCCGCCAGCACGGCTGCGGTGGCCACCGCAAGCAATGCCGCCAGCAATGCCCCGGGCGCCAGGACCTGCTGCTCGTCCAGCACCAGCTGGCCGTCGGTGATCTGAATGTCCTGCCACGGTCTCACCAGAGGCGCGGTTGGCACGTCGCCGTACTTGTTAGCGAAGCTCGGAGCGGCCGACGGGTCCTTGAGCGTCAAGTTGAGCACGTACGTCAAGGGCGCCGCGGCCGGGGCAAGCGACCTGGCATCCGGTTCAGTGACCCAGGCGAGTCCGGGGCTGGGCAGCTGCAGGTTCGTCTGCAGGTCGAAGTCGCAGTCGCCGCCGGGTGGGTAGCACATGTTCGGGTAAGGCGGGAAGGCGGCAGTGACCGCGGTCCCGACCACCCCGTACGCCCGGCCATCGAGGGTGACCTTGTCGCCGACACCTACCCCGAGCGCCTCAGCGAACGTGCGCTCAAGCACGACTCCCCCGCTGCGCACCCAGGTCCCGCCCGTCACCTTCGGCTGTTCGATCGAGGCTGAGGCCTGGCTTCGCCCTTCAGCCTCGACGGCCGCGGTGATGCCGCCGACTCGCAGCACTGCGGATGCCACCGGATACGGCCCGCTGTAGCCGGTAACTCCCGGCGCGTGGGTCAGCGTCTTCACCTGGGCGGCGACCGTTGGCCCGGGGCCGTGCGGACCGGGCTGAAGTGGCGCCGGGCCGCCGACGTCGGCCACTATGTCTGGCCCTTTTGTCGCTTCGCGGGTCTGCTGGTATGGCTGGCTGGTCACCCCGTGCAGCACCAGCCCGAGGCTGAGCACGGCCGTGGCGGCGGTGATTGAGAGCAGCAGCAAGATGGCCTGGCCCGGGCGGTGCCAGAGGTCCCGGGCGGCCAAGCGACCCGTGAGCAGGAGCTTTCCCATCGCCTCAGCCCTTCTGGTCGGCGAGCTTGCCGCAGCCTGCGGTCCGTGATCCACGGGGCATCACCCGGGCGCCGGTCATGCGGTCTCAGACTGGAGAATCTCGGCGATTGGACGGCGCGCGCCGGCCCGGGCGGGAACAGCGGTCAGCAGCGCCACCACGGCCAGCGTGAGGAGGAGCACCGCCAGAAGCGCTGGAGCGGAGGGCACGGTCGAGTTGTGCCTGCCGACCACCACGTAGAGCCCCACGCCCACAGGGATGCCGAGGACCGCACCCGGCAGTGCCGGGATGAGCTGCGCTACCACCAGCGCCAGGCTGACCTGATCCGGTGACGCGCCGAGGGCGCGGTCGACCGCCGAGGTGTGCCGCGCGTCCTGGACGGTCGCCCAGGTGACCACGAGGGCGTTGACGACCGCCAGGACCACCAGAGCGACGGTGAAGACGAACATCACGTCCATTCCGCGTTGCCACAGCGGGTCACCGGGCCCGGAGAACCGGTAGAGGCCCCCCATGGACTCCACCGTCTGGCCGTGCTGCCGGAACATCAGCAGCGCGACGAGCGCGCCGACGGTAACCGCGATGCTCGCCGCGGACAGCAGTGCCCGGCGCCGCCGCCGGCTGGCGAGCCGAACGCCGAGCAGGAACGGGACCGGCAGCCACGCCGAGACCCTGATCGACAGCGCCGCGCGCCTCGGCGGCCGCGCGGCGTCAGCGAGCGCGCTGACCGTGCTCACGTGCGATGCGCGGATCGCGGGCCCGAACGTCGCGACCAAAGCAACGGCGACCGCGGCGGCGACCACGATGCCGATCGTCGGGAGACCGAGCGCGGGCGCGCCCGGCGCTCCGACCAGGCTGGCGCCGGGGTTGGTGAGCAGCGGCGCGGTAAGCCATCCGATCAGGAGGCCGACCCCCGCCCCAGCGACGGCCAGGACGACCTGCTGCGCCAGTAGTACCCCGGTGACGAGCCCGGGCATAGCGCCTGCCGCCTTCAGCAGCCCGACCCGCCGGGTCTGCTCCTCCATCCGGCCGCCCACCAGGAGCGCCACGCTCGCCAGGGCGAGGAGCCCGAGCAGGGAACTCCCGGTCAGCAGGACGTCCTGTTCCACCGAGATGATCAGCGCTTCCTTCGCGCTGATGGATTGCCATGGGATGAGCGACAGCGCGCTGGTCTGGTGCGCAGCGACGAAAGCCGGTGCGGCTGCGGGATTGGCCAGCCTGAGGTTCAGCGTGTACGCGAACGGGCCACCCTCATCGGTCGCCAGCTGCGCGGCCGCTGGCTGGGTCACCCAGACAAGGCCGGCTTCGGGAAACCCCGAAGGATGCATGAAGCTGGAGATCGGAGATGGCTGAATTGCCGCGGTCACCGCGATCCCGGTGACCTGGAAGCGCCGCATGGTGCCTGGGCCACCGACGCCGTACTGGCCATTGGCTCCGAGGCTCACCCACTGGCCGACCTTCAGGTCGAGCAGATCAGCGAGGCTTCGCTCGACGACGATGCCATCACCGCGCACCCATCCACCCGCGACGAGCTTCGGCTGGTCGACAGCGGCCGCGGTCACCTCCCGCCCTTCGGCCATCACGGGATCGGTGTGGCCCCCGGCTTCGAGAGTGGTCGGGAAGGCCAGCAGGAATGGCCCGCTTGAGCCTGTCACCCCGGGGGAATGTTCCAGCGCGGTCAGCTGCGACGGCGGCCCCCCGTTTCGCTGCATCTGGACGGCCGCCACCACGTCGGGCCCGGCGGTCGCCGCGCGCGTGTGCGCGTAGGGCTGACTCGCGGCGCCGTGCAGAGCGAGGGCGATGGTAAGCGTGCTCGCCCCGCCTGCGATCGCGATCAGCAGCAGCACCGCCTGGCCCGGCCGGTGGCGCAGATCCCTGGCCACCAGGCGGCCGACCAGCAAGAGCCGGCCCATGACGCTCAGCCCTCCAGGCCGATGAGCGTGCCGAGGTTCCCGGTGCTACCGCCGGTCAGCCTGGTCTCATCGACGAACGCGCCGTCGCGCATGCTGATCATCCGGTCGGCTGTAGCCGCGATCCGGGAGTCGTGGGTGACGATGACCAGCGTCTGCCCGGCCGCGTGCAGGCTGTCGAAGAGCCGCAGCACCTCGAGTGTGGACTCGCTGTCGAGGTTTCCGGTGGGCTCGTCGGCCAGTACCAGCAATGGGTCGGCAACCAGCGCCCGTGCGATCGCGACCCGCTGCCGCTGGCCGCCGGATAGCGCCGAGGGCAGGAACCGGGCGCGGTCGGCAAGCCCTACCCGGTCCAGGAGCTCAGTAGCCCGGCGCCGGGCGGCCCGTGGCGAGCGTCCGGCCAGCAGCGCCGGCAGCTCGACGTTCTCAACCGCGGTCAGCTCGTCCATGAGGTGGAACGCCTGGAACACGAACCCCACCTTGTGCCGGCGGATGCGGGCCAGGCCCCGTTCCCCAAGCCGCTCGATGCTGCGCCCGGCAATCCAGATCTCACCGCTGCTGGGCCGGTCCAGCCCGCCCAGCAGGTGCAGCAGGGTGGACTTGCCGCAGCCGCTCGGGCCCATGATCGCGACCGTCTCCCCCGGCACGACCTCCAGGTCGACCCCGTCAACGGCGCGCACCAGGGCCGCGTCCCTGCCGTAGTGCTTGCACAGACCTGCGGCCCGCAGCACGGCTGGGGTATCTGTTCTGCCCATCGTCAGGAGTCCTTCCGCTTCCACGTGCTCCATGGCTACCGATCCCCTCGCCTGGTCCAGGCTCGCTCGCATGCCTCCAGCCAGCGCAGGTCCGCCTGCAGCCGCAGGACCACGCCCTCCAGAAGCAGCGCGGCCGCCGACCGGTCCAGCTCGGCCATCGCCGCCCGCTCCGCGTCGCGCAGCCGCCGCAGCAGCTCGCGCCGCTGCCCATCCACAATCGACAGCGGGTCGGCCAGGCCGGACGCCGCTGCCGCGATCAGCTTCAGATGAAATTCGGCCAGGTCCGGCCGCGGCCAGCTGACGTCCGCGAGCCACCTGGCGACCCGCTGGTGACCGGCCGCTGTCAGCGCGTACACCTTCCGGTCAGGCCGGTCCGGCAGCCCGGCTGTCTGCTCGCACTCCACCATCCCGGCCTTCTCCAGCCGGGTCAGGGTGACGTAGACCTGCCCGTCGTTCATCGCGTCGCCCAGCGGACCGAGCGCCTGCCGCAGCCGGGCACGCAGGTCGTAGCCGTGCGACGGCTCCTTGGCCAGCATCGCCAGGACGGCTTCCTGCTGCACTGTTCCTCCTAGCCCTTCCACCTCAACCACTAACGGTTATCTATATAGATAGCGGTTATCCCAGTGGCTGTCAAACTGCCGGCAGTTCTCCACCTGGCCTCCACACAGTCGGCATTTGGACCGCACGCGAGTGGCATCAGCTGTACTCGTTGCCGGGCGGTGCGTGGCGGTGCCGCCCGCTGGAGCAGGCGGTGCCCGCCTCGGACGCGAATGGGCCACCGGCCGGCGTGACGGGGGCGAGGCCGGCGGTGGCGAGGGGGACCCGCGTCCCGCAGGCCTGATCAACGGCTGGCGGGCACCGTCGGCTCATATGCCGCGCAGGCTGCAAGGACCGGGCCACAGGCCTGGCGGCCGCTGCTCCATGCGGCTGACCCCCCCCGGGGCCCATGCGGGCAGCGTGCCGATTACCGTCCGTCCAGCCACCCGAGGATGACCGCGCCTCGGGGTCTGCCGTGAGCAGATTCAGCGGCGCGCGCCCCCTGGCATGAGTGAGGGTGACAGCATGCGCGACTTCCGTTTCTCGTTCAATATCTTCGGCATCACCACCCGCGAGGCGTTCATCGAAGAGTGCCGGGACGCCGAGCAGTATGGCTACGACACCGTCTTCGCCGCTGACCACCTCGGCATCCCGGCCCCGTTCCCGCTGCTGGTCGCGGTGGCGGACGCGACGCAGCGGCTGCGGGTCGGCACGCTCGTGCTCAACGCGGCGTTCTGGAATGCTGCGCTGCTGGCCAGGGAGGTCGCCACCACCGACATCCTGACCGACGGACGACTCGAGCTCGGGCTGGGCTCCGGCCACATGAAGTGGGAGTTCGATGAGGCGGGCATCGGCTGGCAGGGAGCGACCGCACGGGCGGCGGCACTGGAACGGGTGATCGCCGGGCTGGAGCGCTACTTCAGTACCGATCTGCCCGGCCTCCGGGCTGGCCGGGCTGCCCCCAGGCCAGTCCAGCGCACCGGGTTCGGCGGGTACGGCCCGCCGCTGCTGGTCGGCGGCACCGGCGACGCGGTGCTGCGGATCGCCGCGCAGCAGGCCCAGATCGTCGGCGTCACCGGCGGCTACCAGGTCAAGAGCCAGCCGCCGGGAGTACTGAGGCTGGCCACGGCCACGGAGGCAGACGAGCGCATGAGTTTCGCCCGGGCGTGCGCCGCTGGCCGGGAGGCCGATATCGAATGGCATCTGCTGGTGCAAGCGGTGATCGTTACCGATGACCGGCGCGGGGCCGCCGAGGAACTGGTGGCCGAGGACCGAAGGCACTTCGAGTCGCTAGGCGCCACCGACGAGCGGGCGCTGCTGACCGTCGAGGAGACGCTGGAGACTCCGTTTCTGCTGATCGGGACCATCGACGAGATCGGCGCGCAGCTGCGCGCCAGCAGGGAACGCTGGGGCTACTCCTACATCACGGTGCACGAGCCGTACTGGCGGACATTCGCCCCAGTCATTGAGCGGCTGCGGAGCCGGTCCGCCCCCACGCGCGCGGCGGCAGACGGCCGAGATTAACCACCCGTGATACGGAGCGGAAGCACCCGCGGGCCGCGGACCTGCCCCGAGGCCCAGCTGACCGCCGCGGGATCGGCGAGGGTGAACTCCGGGATACGTTCCAGCCAGGCACTCAGACAGACCCGGAGTTCCATGCGGGCCAGATGCGATCCCAGGCAGCGGTGGATGCCGAGGCCAAACGCCGCATGCCGGTTGACCTCACGGTCGATGACGACGTCGGGGGCACGGTCGAAATGTGCAGGGTCCCTGTTCGCTGCCGGATAGGACAGCAGGATCCAGTCGTCGGCCTTCATGTCGGCCCCGCGCCAGCGCATGTCCTGCTTAACCAGACGAGCCATGGTGACTGGTGCGTACGCCCGGAGGAATTCCTCGATCGCTGCTGGCAGCAGACCTGGCTCAGCGACGAGCCGCCGACGGTCTTCCGGGGTTTTTGCCAGATGCCACAGAGAGGCGCCGATTGCGCTCCAGGTCGTGTCAATTCCCGCGATGAGCAGCAGCGCCATTGTGCCGACGATGTGCGACGGGTCGAGCTTACGGCCGCCGAGTTCGGCGTTGATCAGGTAGGTCGTGAGGTCGTCCCGCGGGTTGCTGAGATGATCCTGGACTTGCGCGAGCAGGTAGTAGAACAACGCCGACATCCGCGTGACCCGCTGCTCCGGGGGCAGATTGATTCCTTCGAGCGTGTTCTCGACGAACTCACGGAACTGCGGCGCATCTTCCGGGGGGAACCCGAGAATGCTGGCTATGACCCGCATCGGGATGTGCTGCGCGTAATCGCGGGCGGCATCCACGACATCCCGGCCACCGAATGCGTCTATGAGCGAGTGGCACAGTTCCATCGTGGCCGGCTCATGCTTGCCCGCCGCGGCACTCGTGAACGCGGGTAGCAGCAGCCTGCGCGCCTCGCGGTGGAACGGGGGGTCGGAAGTGATCGGCGGCGACCCGCCTGCGGGTGCCAGGTCCCCCGGCGGCCGGAAGTTGCTCAGGATGATCGCTCGCGAGGAGAAGTGCTCATTGTCGTATGCGATCGCGGCGACGTCTTCGTAGCGCGTCGGCAACCAAGCGCCGCCAAACCGTTTCGTGTGCGCGATCGGGCAGCGCTGCCGCAGGTCGTCCTGGACCGGGTAGGGATCAGCCGCCCACTCGGGATCGAGGTGGGAGAAGTCGGTAGCCCAGTCGGAGACCGGGCCGGTGATGATCTCACTGCGGGTTCCGGTAGACCCGCCCTCGCGCCTGTGCCAGCGGTTCTCGGCGAAGCGGTTGTCGACGGCCATGTCACTGCCTCTCGGCAAGCTCGATGGCGTGCTCGGGGCAGTTCAGCACCGCAAGGCGGGCGTCGTGGTCCAGGTCCGGCGGCACTGTGCCATCGCCAAGAACGGTCCCGTACCCCTCCTCATCGTCGCCGAAAAGGCCAGGTGCCAGGTCGTAGCAGCGGCCGTGCCCCTGGCAGCACGTGGCGTCAATCCGAACCTTCACGTGGGACATTCCCCCCTCTGTGTGGCGGCGCGAGATCAAGATCGTCGACTGTTTGTTGCAGGCCGCCTGTGGCGAAGTGTGCCTATGTCTTTCCCGGGCGAAGTACATATTCTTGGCTGCGCTACTCGCCCCTTCAGCACGGCCATATCGGCCACGCTAGTCGCGTCATACCCGCGCCTCGAGAGGATATCCGCAGACAACGGTTTATTCGCCACTGAGCACGGGAATAGCCGCTGAGCCGGGATGCTGGCACGTGCGAACCAGGCTGCCGAGAGGTGCGTCCCGGAACTGAGAGGAGTTCCTATCCGTGCAGACCGGCTATCCTGCCTGGCGGGTTCCGGTATCGCTTATCTGGACAATCTTAGGCAAGAGCTAGCTTAGGCCGCCTTCCAGGCCAAGGTGCGGCTACCGGATAGGCCGAAGATCCCGCCGGCAAAGTAACCCGGAGCAGATCCTCGAGAGGTCTTCCAGGTCGCGGCGCATAAATGCGCCGTCCGGAAGAATCGGTGTTCGCCCCATTTGCTGCCCGGCGCATCGAGCCTCGACCGGAAATGCCGGCGAACGCGGGCCTCCCGCGAGCAGCGCCAGCGCCCCACCCTCATCACACAGAAAGAAGAGGTCAGATGGAGAGCATTATCAACGACTACATTAGCCGCGAAATCGTCCAGGACCCCGCACTGCTGCCGTTGTCGAATGAGACGTCGCTGCTGGAGGAAGGCATCCTCGACTCGCTGAGCCTGCTCAGGCTGGTGGTCTTCCTGGAAGAGCGCTTCCAGATCACGGTGGGTGAGATGGATCTGCTCCCGGAGAACTTCGCCAGCGTGAACACCATCTGTGCCTACCTCCGGACGCGGCAGCCGGGACGGCAAGGGGCTGTGCATGCGTGAGGGCCGCGCGGAGAGGCTGCTGCGCAGCGTAGAAGGCGTGGCCTACTGGGCGGCGGTGGCGCCGGCCATGGCCCGCCTTCCCGCGGCCATCGGCTACCGCATCGCATGCTGGCGCGGCGACTGGGATTGCCGGTACCGGCACAGGAAGCGCGCCGAACTCATCGATAACCTGCGGGAGTTCCTCGGGTGCGAGCTCAGCCCGGACGCCTCGCAACGGCTGACGAGAGACTGGTTCCGGTTCGCCTCCTGCGAAGCGGTCGACGTGATGCGGATGCGCCACCGGGCACGGTCCCTGCGGCGACTGGTTGAGATCCGCGGGCAGGAGCACCTGGATGCCGCGCTGGCCGGCGGCAAGGGGGCGATCGTGTGTTCCGCTCACTTCGGCTCCTTCGATTGCGGCTTCTCACTGCTGGGTGCCAGCGGCTTGCGGGTCACTACCATCGGGCGCTGGCAGCACAAGTACACGGCGGGTCTCTCGTCAGCCGAGCGCCGGTTCTGGGATTTGGTCTACGCCAGGCGGCTGCGTCGTCACCGGCACCGGCCCAATATCGAGCCGTGGCCTGGGCGGGTTGCGATCGCGGCGCTGGCAGCCGCCATCCTGCGTGCCAATGAGGTGGTGACTGTCGCGATCGACGCACCGCCGCTGGACAGCGATCTGGCCCGCACAGTGGAAGTGCCGTTCCTCGGCCGCCGGGCCAGGCTTCTGCCCGGGGCCGTGACGCTCGCCCAGGTGACAGGCGCGCCGCTGCTCATGGCCTTCATGTACCGCGGGCCCGATTACCGCCACCAGGTGCTGGAGATCTCCGCGCCTGTGCCCGTGGGAGCAGACACCGTGGCGGCATTCGCCCGCTGCGCTGCCGAGGTCAGCGCGGCTATCCAGCGGAGCCCGGCTCACTGGACCTACTGGCCGAGCAGACCTGATCTTGCCGACCTCGGGCTAGCCCCGGCCGAGCCGGACCGCACACCAGCCATGGAGCCAACCTTTCTGACCGACAGGGAAGTACTGCACAATGGATCAGTTCATGGCATCGCGGCTCGAGGCTGACCTGTTCCTGCTGCACGCTCCCAGCGTCTACGACTTCCGCGAGCGCGACGACATCCTGTTCGCGTACCTGAGCGACAGCGACAGCGTCAATGTCACGTCGATCTACGAGATGTACCCCATCGGCTGGTTCTCGATCAAGGCACGGCTGGCCGACCACGGCTTCGACACTAAGATCGTCAACGTCGCCTCGCTGATGCTGATGTATCCCGACCTGGATGTCAGGCGGCTACTCGGCAGGCTGGAAGCACCGATCTTCGGGTTCGACCTGCACTGGATGACCCAATGTCACGGCGCTGTCGAACTCGCGGCCGTCCTGAAGCAAGAGCACCCTGACGCGCTCACGATATTCGGCGGCATCTCGGCGACCTACTATGCCAGCCAGCTGATCACCTACCCCAGCGTGGACGTCGTCGTGCAGGGCTACGACACGCTGGAGCCGGTCACCGAGCTGGTCTCCAGGGTCCGGCGGGGCAGCCGGGACTTCAGTTCGATCCCGAACCTGCTGTACAAGACCGGCGGTGAGGTCCAGGTCAACGGCTTCACGCACAAGCCTGCCGCCAACTACAACGACGCGCAGGCTGACTGGTCGTATTTCCGGGACACGCCCAACCCGGGGCTGGCGACGTCCAAGCTGATTATGACCCTGCCGAACACTGGGTGCGCGCACGACTGCGGCTGGTGCGGCGGGTCGAAATTCGCCTACCGCAACATCATGGAAGTCCAGAAGACCCTGATCACGAAGGACAACGACCTCATCCTCGAAGAACTCCGCACGATGGGCGAGGCGGCGAAGCGCACGTCGATATATGCGCTTCAGTGTTATTCGGAGAACAAGGTGCGCATGCACCGGTATCTCGATGTGGTAAAGGAGGTCGGCTACAACAGCGTCTCCTTCGAGCAGTTCAACCTGACGCCACTCGACACACTCAAGAAGATGGGTGAGTCAACGGCCGCGTACATCATGCTCTCCCCCGAGTCCCACGATCCGAAGATAAGCAAGGCAGCTGGCCGCGGGACCTACACCATGGAGCAGATGGAGGCCTGGATTCCCCGTGCTCTCGACGCCGGGGTGAAGGGCATCATGGTCTGGTTCTTCATCGGCATGCCGCACCAGGACCGGCAGTCGGTTATGGACACCATCGCGTACTCCGAGCGGCTGATCCGCAAGTTCGGCGGGTGGAACGCGCTCCCGCTCATCTGCCCGATGGTGCCATTCCTCGATCCCGGGTGCCGGTTCTTCGAACAGCCGGAGCAGCACGGATACCGAATCTTCCACCGCTCGCTGGAAGACCATCGCCAGGCGCTTGTAGAGCCGCTGTGGTACCGGCGGCTCAATTACGAGACCCGCTGGCTGGGCCGACGAGAACTGCAGGACGTCTCTTACGAGGCGATCGCCCGCCTTGTCGAGATCAAGGGCGAATACGGAGTGCTGCCGCCCGAGTTCTGCCGCGCCATCCTGGAGACCATCGACGAGACCAAGAAACTGCTCGCCGAGATCGAGAGCGCCCTGCTGCTGGACGGGATGCTGCCGGCCTCGCTCCGCGAGGAGATGCGCGTTTACAACCGCAAGATCCTCGCCTATTCGAGCGACCAGATCATTCCCGTGAAACGCCCGTTTGGCGGCCGGTGGTTTGACGACGTTACTGTGCCGCGGCAGATGATCGAGGATCTCCTGGCACCCGTTCCGGGCCAGGAGGCCATGCGCACCAGCGGGGCAGGCCCAGCCCTCACCAGCGCCCAGCGCTCCTAAATGGCGCCGGGAACGCCAGCGCGCGGAGAGTAAAGCCAGCCCTCACCTGAAGTGCGGTCTTCACCAAAAGAGGTTTTGCGCGTTCGCGATCACGACAGAAACTCTATGTAGTTACTTGAAGTCTCTCTGTAACGGCAAGGAGGTCCGCCGGATGACGCTATCCGCACCCTTGCGTCGCCCCGCAGGTTATAGCGACGTCCCGTCGCCGTTCGCGATGGACGCGCAGGCCTTCAGCGACCTGGGTCACGGGCTCGTGGACATCCTGGGGGCCTACCTCGAGAAGCTGCCGGACAACCCGGTGTACCGGCCGCTGCCCAGTGAGGTGCGGCGCCAGATCGAACAGATGCGGCTTCCTGCCGAGGGCATCACACCCGAGGAGATCCTGGAGTTCTTCACCCAGCGTGTCCTCCCGTACGGGCGCGGCCAGAATCACCCCCGTTTCGCCGCGTTCGTGGACCCGGCGGCATCCAAGCTGAGCATGCTGGCCGCCTTCGCCTCCGCCGCCACGAACACCAGTGGCGCCGGCGGAGAGTACGCAGCCATATACCTCGAACGACTGGCCGTCCGCTGGCTCATGGAGCTGATCGGCTTTCCCGCTGACGGAAGCGACGGTGTTCTCCTCGGCGGCGGGTCCGACGCGAACCGCCACTGCATGGAGGTCGCGCGTTACTGGGGCGCCCGGGTCAACGGGTGGGACGTCAGGGAGGAAGGCCTCCAAGGGCACCCCCGGCTCACCATGTACATGTCGGACGAAGGGCATTCCTGCCTGGAGAAGGCCGCGTTCACACTCGGGCTCGGCAGCCCTCGCAAGATCCCCGTCGGCCGGGACTTCCGGATCGACCTGGGCGGCCTGCGAGCGGCGGTCGCGGCTGACCGCGGCGCGGGCCACCGTCCCTTCCTCGTCGCGGTCAACGCGGGGAGCGTGAAGACAGGAGCCATCGACCCGCTCGGCGAGCTCGCCGATTTCTGCCAGCGGGAGAACCTGTGGCTGCACGTGGACGGGGCCTATGGCGGGTTCGCGGCGCTCGACCCGCGGCTGGCGGAGTCGTTCGCAGGCCTCGATCGCGCGGACTCCGTCGCCATCGACCCGCACAAGTGGATGGCGGTGGCAATCGGCTGCAGCTGCTCCATCGTCCGTCACGGCGAACTGCTGCAGGACACCTACAAGCTCGTCCCCTCCTACCTGAGCATGACGCCGGGAAAGGGATTCGCCGGCCACATCTGGTACTCCCATCGCAGCGCCGAGCAGACGAGGGATTCCGGGAGGGCGCTCAAGACTGTCTGGAACATCCAGCAGGCGGGAAGGGCGGGCCTGGTGAGCCACGTCAGGCGCCATATAGACCTGGCGCGTTACATGGAGGAGATCATCCAGGCCAGCCCGGACATGGAGCTGCTGGCAACGGGCCCGCTGACAGCCGTGTGCTTCCGGTACGTGCCTGAGGTCCTGCGGGGCGACGATCTGGGCCTTGACCTGCTGAACCAGGCGATCACGGAGGACGTCCAGACCGGCGGCCAGGCGTTCCTTGCGGGCACAGACGTCCGCGGCCGCTTCGCCCTGCGCTCCTGCGCCCTCCACTACGCCCTGAACGAGGATCACGTCGAAGCCATCATCGGCGCCGTGCGTGACGCCGGATCCCTTCGTTCCCCGGCTGGAACGCCGGGCCCGGCGCCGGCCTTGCCAGGTGGCGCGGACGGCCCCGCGCAAGACGAAAGCACGGACATGAGCACAGGGGGCCGCACATGCGCACGGTAACTCGCCGCGGCCGCAGCCGGGGATTGCACGCAAAGACGCGGGCCAGAAGCGGCCGGCGCCGGGTGCTGCCCGCCGGGGTTCGCTGCACGCTCGCTCTCGCAGCCGGCAAGGGCTCTGGGGCTGCGGCCAGGCTGCTGAAGATCGGCGGGGGAACGAGTTTTCCCGGTGCGGTCGCCCGGCGGATAGACCCTCTCGTGCTGCAGAAGATCACTGCGGCCAGCGACGCGCGCACGGCCGTGATCCTGGGGAGCAACGGCAAGACAACGACCTGCAGGATGCTCGCTGCCCTCACGCAAGCCGCTGGGATCAGCGTTGCCCAGAACCGGTCCGGCTCGAACCTGGTGCAGGGAGTGACCTCGGTCGCCGTGCGGGAAGCGAACCTGCGAAGCAGGATGGACGCCCAGCTGCTCCTGCTGGAAGTCGACGAGGCCACAGTGCGGCGGGTGGCGCCGGAGGTGGCGCCGGACATGATCCTCGTCACCAACATCTTCCGCGACCAGCTGGACCGTTTCGGCGAGCTGTACTCAGTGGCACGAGGGCTGGAAGCTGCCATTGAGGGACTGCCTGCGCACGCCACCGCGGTGCTGAACGGCGATGACCCGCTCGTGGCCAGCTTCGCCCCGGACGCCGCGGCCCGGCGCCTGTACTACGGCCTGCGTATGGAGAACGCGGGCACGGACGTCCCTGAGCACGCAGCTGACACCACACGCTGCGTGCGCTGTCAGCACGACCTTACGTTCCGCCGGGTGTACGTGTCGCACCTCGGGGATTACGAATGCCCCAGGTGCGGTATCAAGCGGCCGGACCTGGACATCGCGGTTACCGGGATACAGGCGTCCCCGGACGGCGGCACCGTTGTGACCGCCGAGACTCCAGCCGGACCCGTGCAGGTGCACGTCCCCCTGCCGGGCCTGCACAACGTCTACAACGCCGCCGCAGCGCTCGCCGCCGCGTTCGCCCTCGGGACGCTGGAACCGGGGAGCGCGCCGTCCGCTCTGGCCGGCCTGCGCCCGGCGTTCGGCCGCCTGGAGGAGATAACGGCGAACGGCCGCGTGACCGTGCTCTCCTTCGTCAAGAACCCGACGTCGTACAACACGACTCTCCGGATGATCCTGCAGCGACCAGGCCGGAAGCACGTGCTGGCCGCGCACAGCAACACGCCGATCGACGGGGAGGACTTCGCCTGGCTCTGGGACGTGGACGTCGAG
This sequence comes from uncultured Actinomycetota bacterium, assembly GCA_963815375.1. GTDB lineage: Bacteria > Actinomycetota > Actinomycetes > Streptosporangiales > Streptosporangiaceae > JASHPR01. The sequence goes on from CAWFGX010000002.1 coordinate 143,866, forward strand.
CAGCTCGTGCCCGATCTCGCGAGCCTGGTCGTCAGCGGGACCAGGGCTGAGGAAGTCGCGCTGCGCATGAAGTACGCGGGGGCGGGTGCCGCGGGCATGCGAGTGATCCCGCAGCGTCAGGCGGCCCTGGACACCGCTCTGGCCTGCATACCGCCGGGCGAGCCGCTGTACATCCTGGCTGGCTATACCCCGATGCGCGAGTTCCGCCGGATCATGCAGCGACGCGGCTGGGTGCCGCCGTTCTGGGCGGAGTAAGGGAAGGAGCACGGGAGTGAACAGTGACATGGAGCCCGCCGAACCGGTAGCGATCCGCATCTGCCACCTGTATCCAAGGCTGTTCAGCGTCGCCGGGGACCGGGGGAACCTGATGGCCCTCACCAGGCGCTGCACCTGGCGGGGGATCCAGGCCAGCGTCGCAGAGGCCGACGTCGGTGTGTCCCCGGACTTCACCGAGTTCGACCTGATCCTGGTTCACGGCGGCCAGGACTGCGAGATGAACGTCGCCGCCCGCGACCTCGGGCTGAAAGCCGACTCCCTGCGCAAGGCGATCGACGGTGGCGCCGTCGTCCTGGCGGTGTGCGCTGGCTACCAGCTTCTCGGCAAGTACTACGCTCCGCCCGCCGGTCCGCCGATCACCGGAATAGGGGTGCTGGACGTGGTCACCGAAGGCGGCAGCACCCGCTTCATGAGCCACATCGCGGTTGCCTGCGACGTAGGCGACGGCGGGCAGCGCTCACTTGTCGGCTTCGAGAACCACAGCGGGCGCACCTATCTCGGCCCAGGCACCGACCCGCTCGGGCTGGTGATCGCCGGATCCGGCAACAACGGCGAGGACGGCACCGAAGGGGCACGATACGGGGACGTGTACGCCACGTACCTGCACGGACCGGTGCTCCCGAAGAACCCCTGGCTGACAGATCACCTGATCTCAAGGGCACTGCTGCACCGCTACGGCGACGTGGGAGTCCTGGAAGCCCTGGGGCCGCTCGACGACCAGACGGAGGCCGACGCGCATGCGGCCAGCCTCCGGCTGGCCCGCCAGCCAGCCGGAGTGTGGCGGGCAGTCATCGGAGCCCGTGCCAGGCGGCGGGCGCCGCAGCGGCGCGCGGGCGCAGACGGCCAGGCCGCCGACGGCGCCAAGTCTGCGCCCAAGGGGCCAGCGGCCAAGGGGATAGCATGGACTTCTCGCTGAGCGCTGACCAGCGTGAGCTCAAGGACGCTGCGATCACCTTCGCCCGCAGGGAGCTCGACCAGGACCTGGCGAAGCGCGAGGAAGCGAGCGAGTTTCCGCTGAGTGCGTGGCAGGCCTGCGCCAAGTTCGGGATCCAGGGCCTGCCGGTCCCGGCAGAACTGGGCGGCGGCGGCGCCGACATCCTGACGACGGTCCTGATCATGGAGGCGCTCGGGTACGGCTGTCACGACAACGGGCTCATCTTCTCGCTCAACGCGCAGATGTGGAGCCTCGAGCTGCCGCTCGTGACGTTCGGCACCCGGGAGCAGCAGCAGGCGTACCTGCCCGGACTGGTCTCCGGGGACCTTATAGGCGTTCACGCGATGACCGAGCCTGACTCTGGGTCCGATGCCTTCGCGATGCGGACCAGCGCCGAACGCCGGGACGATCAGTACGTTCTCAACGGGACCAAGCTGTACATCACCAACGCCCCGGTCGCCGATGTGGTGCTGATCTTCGCCGCCCATCCGGGCAAGACCAGGCTGGCCGGCATCTCCGCCTTCCTCGTGGACTCCGCAACGCCGGGGTTCACCGTGACACGCAGCATGGACAAGATGGGCCTGCGGACATCGCCGATGGGCGAGATCGTGCTGAGCGACTGCGTCGTCCCAGCCTCTAACCGCCTGGGTCAAGAGGGCAGCGGGATGGCCATCTTCAGCTCGTCGATGGTGTGGGAACGCAGCTGCATCCTCGCCAGCGCCCTGGGCGCCATGCAGCGGCAGCTCGAGGCGTGCGTGGGATACGCGCGGATGCGGAAGCAGTTCGGCCAGGCCATCGGGAAGTTCCAGGGCGTCGCCAGCAAGATGGCCGACATGTACCTGCGGCTGGAGGCCGCGCGGCTGCTGGTTTACCAGGCGGCGTGGCTCGGGCAGCAGGGCAAGCCCGCCCTGGCCGAGGCCGCCGCGGCCAAGCTCTTCACCAGCGAGGCATGGATCCAGTCCAGCCTGGACGCGATTCAGGTGCACGGGGCCTACGGCTACATGAAGGAAAGCGGTATTGAACGCGACCTGCGGGACGCCGTCGCGAGCACCATCTACTCGGGCACCTCAGAGATCCAGCGCGTCATCCTGTCCCGGATGCTGGGCCTCTAAGAGAGAAGCCCCGGAGGGGCAAGAGAAATGGCATATCTGCTGCAGCACCTGCTCTCGGAGAGCGCAGCGCGCACACCGCGACTGCCGGCTGTGGCCTCAGGAGAGCGGTTCCTCACCTACGGTGAGCTGGACAGGCTGAGCAACCAGGTTGCCCGCGCGCTGCTGGCACGGGGCGTGCTGCCGGGCGATCGGGTCGGAATCCTCGCCCCCAAGTCGGCCGCGTCGGTGGTGGCACTGTTCGGCGCTCTGAAGGCCGGTGCCTGCTATGTTCCGCTCGACGCGAAGTCGCCAGCTGCGCGGCTGTCCTCGATCATGCGAGACAGCGGCATCGCCGTCATCCTGTCCGACGCGGAAACGGCGCACGACGCGGCAGCGATGGCAGCCAGCGTTCCCGGGCTCCGCAGCGTGATAGTGACAGGCCCGCACTGGGGCGCCGAGGGCCCGCCGACATTCAGAGCCCTGCCCTCGGCCCCGGCCGTTCTGCCGTGGGACGCGGTTCTGGCCGAACCGGACAGGCCACTTTCGCCAGAGCGCGCGACCGAGACTGACCTCGCCTACATCCTGTACACGTCCGGGTCCACTGGCGTTCCCAAAGGCGTAATGATCTCGCACCGCAGCTCGCTCACGTTCGTCGAGTGGGCGGCCGCCTGCGCCGGCCTGCGACCCCATGACCGCGTCTGCAGCCCGGCGCCGCTGCATTTCGACCTGTCGGTCTTTGACGTCTTCTCCACCTGCCGGGCCGGCGCCACGATGGTCGTGCTCCCGGAGATGACGGCCATGTTCCCGGTGCGGCTGGCGGAGTGGATGCAGCAAGAGCGGATCTCCGTCTGGTACTCGGTGCCGTCGATCCTCACCATGCTGGTGACCAGGGGCGGCCTCGGGGCATTCGACCTCTCCCGGCTGCGGGCGATCATCTTTGCCGGGGAGGTGTTCCCGGTCAAGCACCTCTCCCGGCTGATGGCCGAGCTGCCCCGCGCGTGCTACTTCAACTGGTACGGGCCGACCGAGACCAACGTGTGCACTTCGTTCGAGGTTCCGGCAGCGAAGAGCGGCTCCAGGCCCCAGGGCCCGGTCCCGATAGGAACAGCCTGCGCGAACACGGACGTGTTCGCTGTCACCAGCGAGGGCCGCCGGGTATCCCGGCCCGGTGAGGTGGGTGAGCTGTACGTCCGGGGTCCCTCACTGATGCGGGGCTACTGGGGCAAGCCGGACAGGACCCGCCAGGTGCTCGTCCGCAACCCATTCCAGGACGCCTATGACGAGCCTGCCTACCGGACGGGGGACCTGGTGACCCTGGATTCGGGCGGCAGCTACGTGTTCCTCGGCCGCCGGGACGGCATGGTGAAGACGCGCGGCTACCGGGTGGAGGTCGGGGAAGTGGAAGCGGCGCTGTACGAGCATCCGGCTGTCCGCGAGGCCGTGGTGCTGACCGTGCCAGACGAGCTTCTCGGCAATCGCCTCCGCGCGGTCATCAGCGCGAATGACTCGGCCGGCCTCACCCGGCTGGAAGTGCTCGAGCACTGCCGACGCCGGCTGCCCGGCTACATGGTTCCCGACGTGATCGAGTTCTGCGAGGCGCTGCCAAGGACTTCCACCGGAAAAGTCGACCGTACTCAGCTTGCCCAGGCCAGGTAGGCGAGGCGGCTCTCCCTGGAGGGCCGCCTCGCCTCTTTTCAGCACAGCAGCCCTGATACTCGGAAACGGCCGCCGGGCGAATTTTCACCCAGCGAATGTCACTGCGCACCATCATGCACAGCTTTTTCATCTTCGCCCATGACCATGGACAATTCAGCGCGCCAGCCGGTCGCGCGAGGACTCTGCGGCAACTGGCTATGGCGCTTTACAGGCGGCCGGCAGTGATGCGGTACTGCCGCCAGCCTCCACAGTGAGCAGGCCGCAGAAGCTGGCAAGTCCGACCTTCCACATGCCACCCTGGTAGACGGCTGTGCCGGACTGGTTGGGCAGGGCTTTCTGACCAGCCACCAGGATCGAGTAGTCGACCCTGGCCTGGTTCGCCGTGGTGACAGCGACCTTCGAGACACTCGCGGAGGCCTGGGATGCCAGCCCCGACCCGGCCTGGGCCTTGATGACCGGGGCGAACGTCTGCCCGTCCTCCAGCAGCGCGATTCGCTTGTCGATGGGCGTCTTCGGGTCGAAGAACGCGGTCCAGTTGGCCGCGATCTGCTGCTGGGCTGCAGACCCGGACGTCGCCTCCGCGGACGCCGACGCCGACGCCGACGCTGCGGGTTTCGACGACGTTGAGCTGCTGCTGCAGGCTGCCATGGCCGCGGCTAGCACGCAGGCGACCACAGCCCATCGCAGTGACCTTCGAATCTTCACGGGCAACCTCCGGATTCCCCGACGTCCAGCGGTCCAGTCAGCCCGGCTTGTTACATCCTTGCCAGCGCTGTCTACCCGGTGACAGCCGCCGGAACCAGACCTAGTCCGCCGACTTGCCCCATTTCTGCATTCTCCGCCCCTCCCGTCCTCTATCTTTAGGTCGCTCGATGAGCGGAGTGGCGGCCCCCGTAGGGGAAGTCCGCACTGACGTGAATGTCACGTTTCGGCTACCGCGCAAGTCCTCGAACCTGGAGAATGGCTGGGTGCATACTCGAAGGTCAGCTACATGGATTTTGCTAGCATGCTCGGTTGCCGCCGGAGCGGCAGCGTGCAGCAGCTCTCCTACTTCCAATTCGGCACTGCCGACTGTCGGGTCGACGACCAACGTCGGCAGCGGGTCGGGGTCCCAGGCATCTACCGAGCAGCAGGTCGCTGCTGACTGGCAGAAGTTCTTCGACTCGAAGACCCCGCTCGCCCAGCGCGTCGCCCTCTTGCAGGATGGGCCATCGTTCCAGGCCATCATCCAGTCCCAGGAAGGCTCCGCGCTGGAATCGGAAGCTTCCGCATCGGTCACGCAGGTGGCACTGACTTCGTCGACGCAGGCCCGGGTCAACTACTCGATCCTGCTCGACGGCCAGCCCGCACTGCCCGACCAGCACGGTGTGGCGGTATTCGAAGGTGGCGTCTGGAAGGTCGGCGTCGGGAGCTTCTGCAGCTTGCTGGAGCTGGAGAACGGCGGCAAGTCGTCCGGGCTCCCCACCGTCTGCTCGACTCCGGCAGGGTAGTGCCATGGTCCGCTCGGTGAGAGAGTTGGCCGACCAGGCGACTAGCCGGCACGGCAGGTACCCGTTCGCTCTGACAGTGCTGTGCACGATCCTGTTCCTGACGTTCCTGGACAACACGATCGTGAGCGTCGCGCTCGGCAGCGTATGGGTTGACCTGAAGGCCAGCGTCGCGGACCTGCAGTGGGTCGTCGGCGCCTATGCGCTGACGTTCGCCTCGGCCATGCTCGCGTTCGGGATGATAGGCGACGAGTTCGGCCGCAAGCGGGTCATGCTGGCCGGAGCCGTCGTGTTCTGCCTGGGCTCGGTGCTCTCAGCCGTGGCACCTAACGTTCAGGTCCTGATCGCCGGGCGGGCCGTGATGGGCATCGGTGCAGCCGCCAGCGAGCCGGGCACCCTGTCGATGCTGCGGCAGCTCTACACCAGCGAGCGCGTCCGCGCCCGCGCCGTAGGCATCTGGACGGCCGTCTCCGCGCTGGCTCTCGCCTTTGGCCCGATCATCGGCGGCGTGCTCGTCGGGACGTGGAACTGGCGCGCGGTGTTCTGGTTCAATCTGCTCTTCGGCGCGGCCGCCGTCGTGGCTGCGGCGGTGGTGCTCCCAGAGAGCTCGGATCCCAGCGCGCAGCGGGTCGATATCAAGGGCACCGTGCTCGGCGCCGCGTGCCTGACAGCGTTCAGCTTCGCGGTCATCGACGCCGAGACCAGCGGCTTCACCTCGCCGCTCGTGATCGTGCTGCTGATCGTGGCTATCGCGGCGGCCGTGGCGTTCGTGTGGCAGGAGCGCCGGGCGGCGCACCCGCTGCTGGACCTGAAGTACCTGCGGACACCCCGCTTCCTCACGGCCAACGTGGTCGCGCTCTGTGCATATTTCGCGACGTTCGCGGTGTTCTTCTTCACCGCCCTGTACCTCGCCGAGGTGGTCGGCTACAACGGGTTCAAGATCGCTGCCGTCTACATCCCGATGACCGGGCTGATGGTTGTCTCGTCGATCCTGGCAGGCCGCTGGGTGACGACGCTGGGGCCACGGTGGTCGATCCTGAGCGGCTGCGCGCTGTTCGGCGTGGGACTGCTGCTGACCACCGTGACGCTCAGCCCGCACCCGGCTGTCGTGCCGCTGGCCCTGACGCTCGCGCTGACTGGATTCGGGATCGGCATGACGCTGGTTCCGGTCACCTCATCGGCTCTGTCGGCGGTGCCGGCCGAGCGTTCCGGCATGGCGGCATCGGCGGCCAACACCAGCCGCGAGATCGGCGCCGTGACCGGCGTATCGGTCCTCGGTGCACTGGTGATCAACAAGCTCCTGACGAACTTCAACGCCAGCGCGATCCACTACGGCATCCCGCTCTTCTACCGGAATCTCGCGGTGAACCTCATCCTGACCGGTGGTCTGTCCGGCGGCGCGAGCCAGGCCGGGAGCGCGGCTGCCGGCCAGGGCCAGATCGTCAATGAGATGACAAACGCCGCCTTCGCCGCGTTCTACGACGGGCTGCATGCGGCGCTGTTCCTTTCCGCGTTCCTGGTGTTTGCCGCCGGCTTGTTCGCCTTCTTCGTGCTCAGCCGCCGCAGCCCGGCGACTCCGGATTTCGGGTCACCCGACGGCGGCCAGCCTCGCCATCGGGCCTACCAGCCCCAGCCGGGACCGTCAGGCTACGAGCAGCAGACGGGCGGCCCGAGCTACCGGCCCGCACCAGGGGGCTACCAGCCGGGCCCGTCAGGCTACGAGGCTCAGCCTGGTGGTGGTCAGCCGGGTTACGGGCAGCAGCCGGACCCGTCGGGCTACGGGCAGCAGCCGGACCCGTCGGGCTACGGGCAGCAGCCCGGCCCGTCAGGCTACGGGCAGCAGCCCGGCCCGTCAGGCTACGGGCAGCAGCCGGGGCCTTCGGGCTACGGCGCTTCGCCCCGCCATGGCAGCCACGGAGCGCCCTGGGAAAACTAGACAGCCTGACGCAGAAAACGTGTGGGGCCGGTCCGGCTGTGACGGACCGGCCCCTTTTCTGTTCCTCCGGCGCGCTCGCTGCATCGGTATCGACCGCTCCCAAGCTACGACGAGTACCAGACGCCCACCTGCGCCTGACGGCCAGCGCCCGGGCTAGCCCGCGAGGCTAGCGCGCAGGGCCACAACTCGCTGCACGGCTGCTGTGAACGCTGGCCGGGCCAGCTGGCCGTCGCTGTAAGCCTGGGCCAGGCTGGCGGCCGCCTGCTGGCCCTCACTGACGTTCTGCTCCGAGCACAGCAGCAGGTCCATTCCCGCCTGCGCCGCCAGCAGGCCGCGGTTGCCGATCGTGCCGTAGGCGCGCAGAGCGCCCGCCTCCAAGGCGTCGGTCACCGTCACTCCCGTGAATCCCAGCCGCTGGCGCAGTTCGCCACCGACGATGACCGGCGAGAGCCCGGCCGGCCGGGTCGGGTCAAGGGCTGGGTAGACCGCCCAGGACACCATGACGAGCCTGGCCCCGGCCGCGATCGCTGCTTTGTACGGCAGTTCGTCGACGCTCCTGATCGTGGCGAGGGGCACGTTCAGCGTGACCGGTTCCTTGTCGGTGTCCTGCGCCTGCGTTGCCGCTCCCAGGCCCGGGAAGTGCTTAGCCGTAGCCGCGACACCCTGACTCTGCTGCGCGCTGATGAACGCGGCTCCGAGCTGGGAGGCAACCTGCGGGTTCGTGCTGTACGAACGCTGGAACTGGTCATCGAAGTCACCGGGCGTGCGGTACACGTCGAGCACCGGCGCCAGGTTGACGTTCATGCCGACACTGCGCAGGTTGGCGCCTCCGCTGCTGCCCGCTTGTGCCGCTGATGCGGCCGGAGAAGCGGACTCCCCGATCTGCCGCTCAGAGAGCAGCGGCGCGCCTGCCATGCGGCGGATCAGGCCGCCCTCCTGGTCGGTCATCAGCAGCAGCGGCGCCCGGACCGGGTTCGCCGGGCTGGCGTCGGCCTGCTCAAGCTCGGAGATGACGCTGGTGATCTGCGCGCTGCTGGAGATGTTCTGGCCGAAGAAGATCACTCCTCCGGCCTCCCCGTGACTGATCAGCTGCAGCAGCTGAGCCGGAGGCGTCAGGCCCGGGTAGCTGTAGATCACACGCTGGCCAGCCATCTGCTGGGGGGTAAGGCTGGGCAACCGGACACTTGACGGACTGACGCTCTGACCAGAGGGACCTGCCGACGGATCCGCGGGCCCCGCCCCGACGGCACCGGCCGCCGCACCGGCGGCCTCGTTAGTCGCGCCGCCCCGGATGAAGGGGAAGAAACCCACGATCGCGCTCAGACCCAGAGCCACAGCCAGCACGCCAGCGGTTATCGCTACGCCAACACCGATCCAGAAGCGTGACCTGGGCAAGGGGGATACCTCTCTGCGGGCCGCCGCGTCGTCAGGCCCTGAGTGGGGGGTTGCAGTGCTCTGTCATAAGACCAACGCATATGGATATACCTGAGCATCCCGTGCCTGAGCCGACAACGCAGCCGATTCTCAAGACGACGCAACGTGGGCTGCGGTTGCATCGTCAGCTGGGCCCCGCGAGCCGCCGGGCCAGGTCCTGGTCGCCGACTGCCGAGTGGCCGCTGCCGATCCCCAGCGCTGCGGCGGTCATACCTGGGTATGACAAACTCCGGCGGGACGACGCCCCGGCCGATCCGGTTCTACCCTGTGAGCATGAGGCCCGTGTCCGCCGCGGCGTCGGCGGCGAGCCGCGCGCGCCCAGCTGCTGGCGTGGCAGTGCGCGGGCTGGTCCAGACGCTCGTCGGCGCCGATCCGCCCCCAGTGCGGCAGTGGCGCTCAGCGTGGCAGCGCCGCGTCGCTCACAGCGCGCTGGCAGCGGTCACGCTGGTTTCCTTGGCGCTCAGCCTGGCCAGCCTGAAAGGCCTGAGCCGCCAGATCATCAACATCAGCTTGATCAGGCCTCTCCCGGCGCGACCCGGAGCCCCTATCCCGTGGTTCCACAGGGCGCCTCAGCCTGGCCAGGTGCATGCACAGGTCCGGGCTATCCAGGCGCACGCCCAGTTCCAGCCTGTCCAGGTGCGCTTCGGTAACGTCGAGTTCGGCGCCGTCGTGCGGGCCCGGCTGCACCACGGCCCCCCCGCGTTCCTCGCAGCCAGGATCTCGCCCCCGCACGGCAGCCTTGCCGCCATCCAGACACAGCTGCTGTCCCCCGGCGCCTCGATGGTGCTTGCGGTGCTGATCGCGCTGGCCGCGGTGGCGCCACTGGCGCTGGCAGCCCGCTACCCGCTGCTGGGCTGGCGGCTTGGATGGCTCGGGCTGCTGCTGGTGCCGCTGGCGGGCGTCGCCTGGCTGGGCGGCTGGTCGTGGGACCCGATGCAGATCCTTGCGCTGCTGGTGGCGTTCTGCGCGGCCGGGGCCAGGCACCAGCGGCCAGTGCTGTGGTGGATGTGGGCGATCACCCTCGTCCCCTGGTGGCTGAAGGCCGCATCCGGTCACCCGGGTATCCTCGCGGGCGCGCTCGGCACGGTCAGCCTCACCGCGGCTGCGATCGCCGTTGACGCTGTCAGCTCACGCCGGCGGGCACAGCTGGCCCTGGCTGATCAGGCGGAGCAGACCGAGCTGGAGCAGGCGCGGCGGGCGGTGCTGGAGGAACGGGCGCGGATCGCGCGGGAACTGCATGACGTGGTCGCCCACCACATGTCGCTGATCGCGGTACGGGCCGAAACCGCTCCCTACCGGCTGGCTGGCCTGCCCGGCCCGGCGCTCGACGAGTTCGCCTCGCTGTCAGGCGGCGCCCGCGAGGCACTGGCAGACATGCGCAAACTGCTCGGCGTCCTGCGCCACCAAGAATCAGCGGGGCTGGCGCTGACCCCGCAGCCCCAGCTGGCTGACCTGCCCGGCCTGATCGGCACGGCCCGCCAGGCCGGCATGGGCGTCCGGCTGACCCAGCAGGTGCTGGCCGGCCCGGTGCCCTCTCCAGTAGGAGTGTGCGCCTACCGGATCGTTCAGGAATCCCTGTCCAACGCCAGCCGTCACGCTCCCGGCGCCCCAGTCACCGTCATCATCGGCCACGACGACGACACCGACGCGGTGATACTGCGCGTGTCCAACGGCCCGGTCGCTCTCGCCGACGACAGCGCGGAGGCCAGCGAAAGCGGCCGCACGGACGGCCATGACCCGGAGCCGGACCGTGGGCACGGGCTGGCCGGGATGCGCGAGCGCGTCGCCCTGCTCGGCGGCTCGCTCTCCGCAGGCCCCTCCGCTGACGGCGGCTTCATCGTCTCCGCCGTCCTCCCCCTCGCCCAGGCCGCCTGACAGGCTCTGGCCCGCACCGGCAGCATTCGGGCGCCGGCGCCGCGGCAAGCCCGGCCGCCCGCGGTCACAGTGAGCGGGCGGTGACGGGCAGCTCGGTACCCGGCAGCATCAGCTGACTGGCCGTCCGCTGCGCCGTCGCAGCGGCCCAGCGGCCGGTGCTGGCCAGGCCCACCAGCACGATCGCAGCCCCGCAGCCAGCGATGATCCACCAGCCGACGTGACTGGCCTCGGCGAAACCCAGCCCCAGATCCCCGTGCAGCGCGGAGAGCACTGCCGAGCCTGCCACCGCCACGCCAAGGGCACTGCCGACCTGCCGGCTGGTCGACGCGACCCCTGCGGCGACCCCGGCCTGTGCCCTGGGCATGCCGGACACGGCCGAGTTGGTGATAGGCGGGTTCACCAGGCCGGCCCCGATCCCGATGATCACGTAGCTCACGAGCAGATATCCGAACGAGGTGTCGCGGGTCAGCCTGGTGAGCAGGATGCCGCCAGCCGCCGTGGCAATGCCTGCCACGACGACAGGAAGCCGCGGGCCCCGGACTGCGACGATGCGCCCGGCGACGGGCGAGAGCAGCACCGTCATGGCCGCCATCGGGAGCGTGTACAAGCCGGCGTGCAGCGCGGAGTAGTCGCGGGCGTCCTGCAGGTACAGCGTGTTGAGGAACAGGAAGCCCCCGAGCGAGGCAAACGCGCACACAGCCATCACCGTCGCTCCTGAGAACGGCGCGCTGCGGAAGAACCGCAGGTCGATCAGGGGCTCGTCACGGCGCGGTTCGTACGCGAGGAGGCTAGCCAGGGCCACAGCCGCGAAGGCGAAACAGCCAAGGATCCGCGGCGAGGCCCAGCCCGCGTTCGGGCCCTCGATGATGCCGTAGGTGAGGGGGGCCAGCAGCAAGATCACCAGAACCTGGCCGACAGGGTCCACCCGGCGCGCCCGGGCGGCACGGGACTCCGGGACGAACAGAGCGGTCAGGATGATCGCGGCGATGCCGACGGGGATGTTCACCCAGAAGATCCCGCGCCAGCCGACCGAGTCCACGAGCGCGCCGCCCACGATCGGGCCGAGCGCCATGCTCACCCCGAAAACCGCGCCCCAGACGCCGATCGCCCGGGCCCGCTCCGCCGGCTCAGTGAACGTGTTCGTGATGATCGACATTGCAACCGGGTTGAGCATCGAGCCGCCGAGCGCCTGCAGCATGCGGAACGCCACCAGCCAGCCCAGGCCCGGCGCCAGGCTGCACAGCAGCGAGCCAGCCGTGAACAGGGCCAGCCCCACCTGGAACGTCCGGCGCCGCCCGGTCCGGTCTGCCGTGGACCCTGACAGCAGCAGGAAGCTGGCGAGCACCAGCGTGTAGGCGTCGACCGTCCACTGGAGGCCGTCCACCTTCGCGTGCAGGTCGTGCCCGATCGATGGCAGCGCGACGTTCACGATCGTGGCGTCCAGGCCGACGATGAACAAGCTCATGCAGCAGATTGCCAGCACGAGCATGCGGCGCCGGCTGCTGAGCTCGACCTGGGCCATCGCTTCAGTATCCCCCGATTATTTGCTAGCCGACAACTAACTACCTAAGCGCCGGTTAGCCCTGGGATGGCCCTTCGGGCTCCCCTCGATGTCAGTGCCCCGTGATTGACTAACCCAATGCCGCGGGAAGATCTTCCGGTCCTCGGGTTTGCCGACATCGGCGCCTGGGAGTCGTGGCTGGCCGACCATCATACGGCCGCGGCCGGGATCTGGCTCAAGGTGATCAAGAAAGGTGCAGGCCAGCCGGGCCTCAGCTACTCCGAGGCGCTCGACGTGGCGCTCTGCTACGGCTGGATCGACGGCCAGAAGGGACGCCTCGACGACGAGTACTGGCTGCAGCGGTTCACCCCGCGCAAGCCAGGAAGCCGGTGGTCGAAGATCAACACTGAGCGGGCGGAGAAGCTGATTGAGGCAGGGCTGATGCACCCCGCCGGCCTGCGAGAGGTCGAGCTGGCCCGGGCCGACGGCAGGTGGCGGGCGGCTTACCAGGGTCAGCGGTCAGTGAGCGTTCCGGATGACCTGCAGCGCGAGCTGGATAATAACGACGCCGCGCGCGAGTTTTTCAGCACCCTCTCCAGCGTGAACAGGTACGCGATCCTGTACCGGATCGGCGACGTCAAACGGCCGGAGACCCGGGCCAGGCGGATAGCCAAGTACGTGGCGATGCTGGCAGCCCAAGAGACCATCCACCCGCAACGCTGAGCGCTGCAGCCCGCCGGCGGCCGCCAGCCAACCTGCGTCACATCCGCTGCCAGGTCTTGACGGCACCGGCCTGCTGCGACACGATATCGGTATCCTGCACACGGTATACAATCCGTGCGGCAGGCGGCTCACCGGCCTCGACGCCCAGCCCGGACACGAGGGGAGCGCAGCGGTGTATCACGAGCTCACGGTCTGGTCGCGCGGGATCATCATGGACAAGGAGGCTCGCGACGTCTCCTCGTGCATCGCGGCCGCCGCACGCAAGGCTGGCTACTACACCGAGAACGTCAGCGACTACATCGATGACCCGGACCGGACCAACTGCCTGGTGCGCCGGTACGCCCGGTTCGGCGACACGCCGATCCTCGACCGGTTCGTGTACGAGAACCCGCATCCCGACTGGGTGGTGCTGATCGAGGAGACCATCGTCAAGGCGGTGAACTTCTTCCGCGGCACCCGTGACGGCGAGGGCGTCCTGGTGATCAACTCGGCTCGTGACCCCGAGTACCTGCTGAAGTTCCTGCCCGACTCGATGCGGGCCAAGATCGCCAAACTGGTCGTTGTTGACGCTGTGGGGCTGGCCGAGCAGCACGACACCAGCCCGTGGATGTTCGTCCGCAACCTGTCCGAGCTGGCCTTCGACCGGATGTCCACCGAGGGCGCGGTGGAGCGGCTGGCCATCGGCCTGGGCATCGCCGCCCCGGTGATCGGCGCGCTGGTCGCCACCACCGGCGCGTTCCCGCTGGATGACGTCGCCGCGGTGGTCGCCGACAGGGCCGCGATGTACCGGGGTGCCCAGCAGCACCGGGTACTTGAGTTCGGGTCGGCACTCGCCGTTGATTCGGCGGACTCGCCGGCCGCCGGCTGACAGCCGGCAACAGCAGAGGGCGCACACAGCAGGGAGAGGACATGTCGGTACGCGGCACTCACGTCCCGGAGCACCTGAGGCTGCCGATTGCGGGAGTGACCCCGCCGCCCACGGAGAAGGACGGGCAGCGGCTGTTCCCGACCGGCAACTTCCGCTTCTTCCGCCCCGTGTACCGGGACAAGACGCCGCCCTGCAACAACGCCTGCCCGACCGGTGAGCAGATCCAGCGCTACCTCGACTTCGTCAAGCACGACCGGTTCCTCGACGGGTACCTCACGATCACCGAGGACAACTTCATGCCGTCGGTCACCGGCCGGGTTTGCTACCACCCGTGTGAGACCGCCTGTAACCGCGCCGCGCACGACGAGCCGATCGGCATCCGCAGCGTTGAGCGGTTCCTCGGCGACTTCGGCCTGAACCTGCCCGAGAACCCGATCATCCAGACGCTGCCCCCGCTGAACGGCCGGACGGTGGCAATCGTGGGCTCAGGCCCGGGCGGCCTGGCATGCGCCTATCACCTGCGCCGCCTCGGCTACTCCAGCGTGATCTTCGAGGCCATGGATAAGCCCGGCGGGATGCTGCGCGGCGGCATACCGCACTGGCACCTGCCTGAGGAGATCCTCGATGCCGAGCTGGCCAAGCTGCTGAGCCTGGGCGGTATCGAGATCCGCTGCGGCGTGCGGGCCGGGACAGAAGACCTGACCTGGGATGACCTGCGGAACTACGATGCGGCGTTCCTTGCGCTCGGCCAGGATGTCGGCCGCCGCCTGAACGTGCCGGGCAGCCAGGCCCGCGGCGTCACCGGGGCCCTGGAGTTCCTGCGCGAGGCGGGCCTCGGCCGGCCGGTACAGGCCGGCACGAAGGTGCTGGTCCTCGGCGGCGGCAACACCGCGTCCGACGCCGCGCGCAGCGCGGTCAGGCTCGGCGGCGGCGCAGCGACGATCGTCTCACTGGAGCCCGAGGACGAGCTGGCGATCGTGCCTGAGGACCTGGGGCAGGCGCGGGACGAGGGCGTCGAGTTCTGGCCGAACCGCTCCTGCACCGAGATCCTGACGCAGGACGGGCACGTGACCGGCGCGGTGCTCTGCGAGGCCCGGCTCGGCCAGGATGAGCACGGAATCGTGCGCCCGGAGCTGGTCGAGGGCACCGAGTACCAGGTCGAGTGCGACATGATCCTGATCGCCATCGGCCAGGTGCAGCAGCTGGAGTGGCTGCCCGGTCACCTGGCCAGTGACCGCGGCGTGATCACCGCCGACGAGCACGGCCGGGTCGAAGGCAACATCTTCGTTGGCGGCGACGTGCTGCGCGGCCCGTCGATGGTGGTGGACGCGCTCGGCGACGGCAAGCGGGCGGCGCGCGACATCGACCGGCTGCTGACCGCCCAGGCGCTCGGCCCGGAGCCGCCGGTGGAGGTCATGCCGTACGAGCGGCTGAACTCTGCCTACTTCCGGCACGCGCCGCGCATCGAGGCACCGCTGGCCGACCCGGCCGAGCGTCGCCGCAGCCAGAAAGTCGAGGTCACCCTCGCCTACAGCCGCGAGCAGGCCGTCGCGGAGTCGGACCGCTGCATGAGCTGTGGCGTCTGCAACGGGTGCGACAACTGCTACATCGTCTGCCCGGACGTCAGCGTGATGCGCGACACGCGGCAGAACGGCCACTACTCGATCCGCACCACGTACTGCAAGGGCTGCCTGGTCTGCGTGCAGGAATGCCCGACCGGCTGCCTGGAGAAGGTGCCCGAGCTTGACTTCGACGAACCGCAGGCGGTGACGAGGATGGAGACGGCGTTCGCGCCCTACGACGGAGCGCACGCCGAGCAGTCGGGGTTCACCAGGCAGCTGATCGAGGAGTCCATCGCCGAGTACGACGCCGCGCGCAGGCTCGCCCCGGCCGCGGCCGCCGGACAACAGGGTTCACAGAACGGAAGTGGCGGGGTGCCCCAGTGACCAGCGTGCATGTGGAAGGGGGCCAGCAGGTCGCGCGGCTGGCCCGCGGCAGCAGGACAGAAGACGGCGAGCGCTTCCTGGCCGGCCTGGCCGGCCAGAAGCTGCGGCTGAACGGCTGCGCGTCGGCCGCGTACGCGGCGCTGTACGCCAACGTCGACGTGATCACCGCTTACCCGATCCGGCCGTATACCGCGATCATGATGAACCTGTCCCAGTTCATCGCCGACGGGATCCTGGACGCCGAGTATCTGCACGCGGACGGCGAGCACTCACAGCTGTCGGCGGCGTTCGGCGCTGGCTCCTGCGGCGCGCGCGCGTTCACCGGCTCGTCTGGAGTCGGGGTGACCTACGCCTATGAGATGTACTCGATCATCTCCGGAGCCCGTATCCCGATCCAGATGTCGATCGCCGACCGCACCCTGGACCCGCCGGGCGACTTCGGCTCCGAGCACACGGACGCGCTGTGCACCAGGGACATGGGCTGGCTGATGGGCTGGGCGGCGACACCGCAGGAAGTCTTCGACAAGAGCCTGATTGCGATGGTGATCGGCGAGGACCCGCGGGTCCTGCTGCCGCAGATGGTGGTGCAGGACGGCTACTTCGTCTCGCACATCGCCGGGGAGGTGGAGCTGCCGTCCGCGGCCCAGGTGGACGCCTACCTGCCGCCGTATCAGCTGCCGTTCGCGCTTGACCCGCGGCGGCCGGTGTCGCACGGCCCGCAGATCCACCCCGAGCAGGGACCGCCGCTGCAGCTGGAGCGGGCCCGCGCGATGGAGGACGCGATACCGGTCATCCGGCAGAAGACCGACGAGTTCGCAGCGGCCTTCGGCCGGAGCTACCCGCACTTCGTCGAGGAGTACATGCTCGACGACGCGGAGATCGCGCTGGTCATCTCCGGCGGTCACGCGGTCACCTGCCGCGCCGCGATCCGGCGGCTGCGCGAGCAGGGCATCAAGATCGGCATGGCCCGGCTGCTCTGGGTCCGGCCGTTCCCCAGCGACGACCTGCGGGAGGCGCTGCGCGGCATCAAGGCGGTCGGGGTGGTGGAGACCAACCTCGGCCTGGGCGGGGCCACCTATGGCGGCATCCTGTCCCTGGACGTCACGACAGCCCTGTACCAGGCCGATTACGACCGCCCGCTGGTCACGTCGTTCATGGCAGGGCTCGGCGGGGAGACCGTGCCGGTTGCCGAGTTCGACTGGATGGCCGGCAAGCTGAGCCAGGCGGTCTCCCGGGGCCGTGTGGAAAAGGCAGCCCACTGGGTGGGATTCGAGGAGTAGCACATGACACACGAGGTCGTCCGCCACTACCTGCCGCTGTTCGAGGAGGAGGGACGCAGCGCCGCCACCGACGACGACGCCGGCCGCGACCGTCATTACCTGCCGGACCTCCCGGAGGAGGACCCCTACGCGGCGGGTCACCGGACCTGCGCCGGATGCGGGCCCGCGATCCAGTACCGCTGGGTGCTCAAGGCCGCTGGCACCGACAGCGTCCTCGCTGGGCCGACCGGCTGCATGTACGTGGCCAACTCGACGTACCTGTGCACCCCGTACACGGTGCCCTGGGCGCACACCCCGATCGCGAGCGGTGGGTCGTTCACGTCCGGCATGGCGGCCGCCTACGAGGCGATGATCCGCAAGGGCCGTCACCCCGGCCCGTACCCGAACATCATCGTGATGGCTGGCGACGGCAGCGCTGCCGACATCGGCCTCGGCCCGATGTCCGGCGCCCTGTACCGCAATCACGACGCGCTGTTCATCTGCTACGACAACGAGTGCTACGCCAACACCGGGATCCAGACGTCGCCGACCACGCCCTACGCGGGCATGACCACGTTCACGCCGTTCGGTAAGGCGATCCCCGAGGGCAAGAAGCTGCCGCCGAAGAATCTGGCCAAGATGATGGCGGCAGGGCACCCGCACTGCTACGTGGCCACGACCACGGTCGGTTACCCGACCGACCTGATGAACAAGACCCGCAAGGGTCTCAACCACGTCGGGGCTGCATTCCTGCACTGCTATACGCCGTGCCAGAAGGGCTGGGTGTACCAGACGTCGATGACCGTGGAGCTTGGCCGCCGGGTGGTCGAGGCGGGCCTGTTCCCGGTCTGGGAGTACGACCCGGCCACCCGCGAGTACCACTACTTCCATCCGCCAGTGCAGCGGCCGGTCACCGACTACCTGGCCATGCAGGGCCGGTTCGGCCACATGCTGCCCGAGCACATCGCGACGATACAGCGCGGCGCCAACCAGAACTGGCAGGACATGGGCATGGACGTGCCCGCCGAGCTGCGCGAGGGCGAGGACCCCGAGCGGCACAAGCGCATGGCTGAGGAGACGTACTCAATGCCGCTGAACCGGGGTATCGGTGCCTAGCCTGTGTTAACTGCCGAGCCGCCGCCTGTAAAGCCGACCACTCCGGCCGGCCAGCCGGTCACGTCCGGCGAGTGGCAGGTTCGCTTCGACGGCGGCCACCAGCAGCGGTACCTGGCCGACCGTGGCTCGGTGCTGCGCTACATCCTGGGCGTCGCGCCGCACGCAGCCAGCGCGCGGTTCGAGGTCTTCGCCGAGACCGAGCCGGTGCGCCTGGCCGACGGCTCGCCGGGCGGCCGCCGGTTCGCCCTGACCGAGGTGATCGACCTGAGCCAGCCCGGCGAAGCCGACCGCCTGAGAGCGGAACTGTCTGCGCTCCCCCCGCCACCCCGGGTGGCCGACGATGAGTAACCCGGGCGTGTCCCCTGGACCGAACGCCAAGATCATCCCTCTGCAGCCAGGGATCGCCAGGCCGACCGGCGAGCGGCGGGCACTGATGCGGGACGCGGTGCTCCAGGTAGTCCACCACCTGGTGGTCGAGGCGGTGGCGCCGAGTCAGCGCAGCGCCTTGTTCGATCAGGCTGCGGACCTGCTGGACCTGGCCGGCTGGGGGCTGGACGAGCTGTTCGAGGCGAGCCGGGACGGTCCGGCCCGCGATGAGCTACTGCACAGGCTCGGGCTCTTAGAGACCTGAGCCAGGCCGCGCGGCGCGGCGCGGCTGGGAGGCGGACATGACGGGCCATAGACGGTACCGCCGCCAACAGGGGCTGCCCCGCGGCATGAGCGCGGGATCACGCGGACCACCGCTTGCCGCTCGATACGGCGCCGCTCGGGTCGTGCTACGCACTTGGCTGGCACCGTCCGCTGACCCGGCCCGGGGCTTCGATTGGGCTCGTCCCCCGGGCCAGGCAGCGAGGATCGACATCCGCTCGGAGCAGCGCCTGAGCCATGCCGCGCAGGCCCTCCCGGGCACATCTGGATCGCCGCGGCGCAGCCGGGCGAACTCAACGGCCAACAGCATCTCGCAGGAGAGGTATCGGTGGCATAGATGGCCGCTACGACCGAATCGAATAGTCCTTCCTACACCGAAGTAACCAACAGCACCGGCCGCGTGTTCCGGGTAGGCGAGAGCCCCCGGGATATCCTCGGACACGGCCGCTGGGTAGTGATCATGGCCGCCTGGCTGGCCATGTGCCTGGCAGGCCTGCTCGAATACACGTGGGGCTCCCTGAACGCCTCGCTGGCGTCGGCGCACCACTGGGGAGCCGCCCCGGTGTTCTGGGCGTTCTCGTTCTTCGTCGTCTTCGAGTCGTTCGTCCAGATATTTACCGGGCTGCTGCGGAACCGCGGAATCCTCAACGTCCGGTGGGCGACGTTCGCGGGCGGCCTCATCTGCGGCGTCATCGGATACGGGATACTCGCCCAGTCGACCTCGATCTGGGAGGCTTATCTCGGATACGCGGTCCTGGGTGGCATAGGGTCCGGCATGGTGTATTCGAGCTGCATCAACATCGTGGCCAAGTGGTACCCGGAGAAGAAGGGCTGGCGGACCGGTTTCGTGAACGGCGGCTGGGCCTATGGCGCGGTGCCATTCATCCTGGCCATCGGCGGATTCAACTCCGGCGGTGGCTCAGGCACCTTCAGCCCGTCCGGCCTCAGGACCTACATCTGGGTCCAGGCCATCATCATGACGGTCCTCATCTGCGCCTCCGCGTTCTTCCTGAAGGACCCGCCGAAGAACTGGTGGCCGAAGGAGATCGACCCGCTCAACTGGCACAAGCACAGCACACGCGACCTGGACTCCAACCCGCCGTCACTGCGGCATTACACGCTAGGCCAGATGTGGCGCACCAAGTCGGCGAAATGGGTCGGCATCCAGTACGCGCTCTACGTCGGCTGCTCGCTGTTCGGCGTCGCGTACTACGTTCCGTTCGCGGAAGCCAAGGGCCTCGGCCTGATAGGCCTGGTCGGCTTCGCCGGGTTCGCGCTCACCGACGGCGGGTTCAGGCCCATCTACGGCAAGATCTCCGAGTACATCGGCCGCCGGAGAACAATGATCTATGCCTATTCGGGCAATGTGGTCTTCCAGCTGCTCGCCCTCTGGGCGGGCTCGGCGCACAACGGGCCGCTGTTCGCCATCTTCGCGGTCATCTCGGGCGGCCTGTCCGGCGCCAACTTCCCGATGACCGCCGCCCTGGTAGCCGACTACTGGGGCGAGACCAATAACGCCATCAACTACGGATCGATCTACGCCTTCAAGGCGCTTGGCGGCAGCTTCGCTGGCGGCCTGGCGGCGTTGATCATGACCGGAACCCTGTACGGCACGGCAAGTTTCAACTGGTCACGTGGGTTCTTCTTCGGCGCCGGCCTGGGCCTGCTGGCCATGCTGACACTGGTCTTCCTGGTGAAGCGGCCGACCGAGCAGGAGATGGAAGCCGCCGTCCGCGCGGCACCCGACAAGCTGGAGGCAGCGAAGTCTGCGGTCGCCTAGCAATGATCCCAGCGAACAACAAGGAGGAATGATTCGGGTCGGTCTAGGCCGCGCCCCGCCACCATGATCGTGGCGGATTCCGGGCATGTCAGCCCCGGCGTCCGGCAATCCGCCACGATCATGGGCAGGGGCGCCACGCCAGGCCATGCCCTCGCCAGAGAGGAGCGCACGTGCCGGACAGCTATCCCTACGAGCTGAGGCTGCCGCTGGCTCCGTACCGGTTCGTATGGCGAGACGAGCCGGCCGTGGCCGCGTCAAAGAACTCCACCGAGATGTACTCAGAGGAGTGCTACACCCACGCTGACGGCACGACCACGATCATCCGTGAGTACCGTACCGACGGCTCGCTGGTCATTCTGTCCAACCGCGGTGAGATCGAGCTCACCGACAACGCCCAGGATCCGTACGCACCCGAGCCGGTCAGCGTCGTACGCCTGCCATGATCTAGGCCACGATCGCCGCCAATTTTGGCAGATAGACGGCAGAATGATGCTAGATATTGGCCCGTGCTGAGCATCGATCCGCCCTGGCCACTGCAGATGGGGAAATCAGTGCCAGCGAATGATGGCTGGGTGGTGGCGGACCGCTACCAGCTGGTGCACGAACTGGGGCGCGGCAGCTTGGGCACCGTCTGGCTGGCTGAGGACCAGCTGATGGGCGGGCAGGTCGCGGTCAAGGAGCTGCGCCTGCCCGACGATATGACACCTGCTGACTGGGAGGTTAGCGGCCAGGGCGCAGTGCGGGAGGCCCGCAACGCGGCGCGTCTGCGGCATCCCAATGCCGTTACGCCGCTTGACGTCGTCCCGGCCACCGAGGACGACGACGCCGTCTACCTGGTCACGGAACTGCTCGACGGCTTCACCCTGGCCCAGCTCATCGACTCCCGCGGCCCGCTGCCACCCGCCGCTGTCGCCGCCTACGGCCTGCAGCTGCTGTCGGCCCTGGACGCCGCGCACGACCTGGGCATCCTGCACCGCGACGTCAAGCCCGCCAACGTCATCATCGCTGGCGGCCAGGCCCACCTCACCGATTTCGGCATCGCCGCTGCCATCAGTGACATCGGCCAGACTTACGGCGATGGAGCCATGCGGTCCCGGGCCTACCGGGCACCTGAGTTCTTCGAGTCCACCCCCATCACCCCCGAAGCCGACCTGTGGTCGCTGGGCGCCACCCTTTTTGCAGCCGCCGAGGGCTACGGCCCGTTTGACCACGACGTCACTGAGAACGACACCACCAGCGAAGTGATGCGCGCCATCCTCATTGACGACGTGCCCGTGCCTGACTGCCCGCCGCCCCTGGCCACCGCGATCACCAGCCTGATGCAGCGCGACCCGGCTCGCCGGGCCACAGCCGGCAGGGACCGTGCCCGGCTGCTGCTGCAGTCCGTCCAGCCCGCCGCGCCCGCGCGACACTCCAGAGCCCCCGGGCGCACGCCGGAGCCGCACGTCCAGCCGGAGCCCAGCCCCAGCATTGACGTTCCAGCCGCCCGGGAGCCGACTCCCGCCACCCCGTCGCCGGAACGATCGACGCCAACCGCACGTCTGAAACCAGGCGAACCGCAGGAACCGGAGGACCGGTCGACGCGAACGGCGCGACTGAAACCAAAGGAACCGCCGGAACAACCACCGGAATCAGCGGAACCAGCGACACGGTCGACGCGGACATCACGACTGGCACCGCAGGAACCGAAGGAACCACCGGAACCCCAGACACGATCGACCCGAACATCACGACTAGCCCCGCAGAAACCGCCGGAACCACCCGAACCAGCGACACGATCAACGCGAACGTCACGACTAACACCGAAGGAACCAGAACCGCCAGAACCACAGGAATCAGCGAAACCACGGGAACGATCGACGCGAACGTCGCGGCTCGCATCACCGGCACCACCGGCACGACTGACACCACGGGTGATGATGGCACCACCGGCATCGCCAGCATCGGCGGCACGGCCGACAGCACCAGCACGACCGTCCCTGGTGGTGCCACCGGAACTAATGGCGCCACTCCAGCCTGCACCCGGTGACCCAGCGTCCAGCCCGCCCAGCCGACGCCGCCGCGGCCGTCACCCGCTGTTCACCATCACCAGGGCGAAGGTGGCAGCAGCAGTCCTGGTCGCCGCAGCAGTCACAGTGCCTCTCCTGGCACTTTCCGGGCAACATCGGGCCTCACCCTCCAGAGACAATCACGCTCCCCGTTCCCTGGCTTCCGCAGGTCACCCGGCCTTGGCCGCAACTCTGGCCAGCCCAGGCAGCGGCGGCCGCTCGCATGCGATCGCGTTCAGTCCAGATGGCACGATGCTGGCGGCCTCTAGTGACTCTGGTGATAGCACGGTGCTGTGGGACGTCGCCACCCGCCGGGTCACCGCAACGCTGACTGACCCTGGGGGCGGGAGCAACACCGTGTACTCGGTCGCGTTCAGCCCGAACGGCAAGCTGCTAGCCACCGGTGACACCAACGACAGCACTTATCTGTGGGACGTCGCGAGCCAGCGCATCGTCGCTACCCTGACCGACCACGGGGGAACCAACGCGGTTGTGGAAGCGGTCGCGTTCAGCCCGGGCGGTCAGACGCTGGCCGCCGGGGACTACGACGGCAGTACCTATCTGTGGGAGGTGGCCACTGGCCAGCTGGCCGCCACACTGACCGACCCGCACGGCGGCGGGAGTGTGGACTCGGTCTCGTTCACGCCCAACGGCCAGGTGCTGGCCGCCGGCGACTCTTTCGGCACCACATGTCTGTGGAATGTGCCCTCTGCTGGTCTGGTCGCTACCCTGGCCGGCCCGGGTGGCAGCAGCACGCCTGTGGACTCGGTCGCCTTCAGCCCCGACGGCCACACGCTGGCCACCGGTTACGACCAGGGGAGTACCTACCTGTGGGATGTTGCCACACGCCGAACAGTCGGCACACTGACCCTCCCTGGCAAGCCGGTCGTAAACGCGGTGGCATTCAGCGTGGACGGGACGCTGGTGGCCGTCGGTTCTGACAGAACCTACCTGTGGGACACAACCTCCAGGCGCATCGTCGCCACGCTCGCAGGCCCGGTGAGTGGCGTCAGCAGTCCCGGCAACGAGGTAGATGCGGTCGCGTTCAGCCCCAACGGCAAGACCCTGGCCGTCGGGATCACCGGCGTGATCTACCTGTGGAAATTCGGCTGAGTCTGGCTCAGGTCTCACCCGTGGCCGGGAGGTGGTAGGCCGTCCTGGTCCGCTCGGTGTGCACCCGGGCCAGGGCTGCGGCCCGGTCTTCATCGCCTTCGTTGATCGCGGCGACCAGCTCAGCGTGCTCCGACCAGGACTCGTGACCGCGTGCCGGGGCGACCTGGCGGTAGTACCAGCGCACCCGGCGTCCGACGATCTCGGACAGCTCAGCCAGCACCACGTTGCCGGCGATCGCGGCCACTGCGGCATGGAAGTCGTTGTTGGCGGCTACCGTGGCGGCAACGTCGCCGCTCTCGACCGCTGTCATCCCTTCCTGCCAGGTCGCGCGCAGCGACGCCACCGCTTCGGGGGTCGCCGCCCGCGCTGCAAGCCGCGCCGTCGCTCCCTCGAGCAGCTCACGCACGTCCAGCAGCTGGTCGACCTCGTTGTCGGTCGGCACGTGGACATAGGCACCCTGGCTCGGCCGCAGGTCAACCCAGCCTTCGGCTTCCAGCCGGTGCAAGGCCTCGCGCACGGGCTGCCTGCTGACCCCGAGCTGGCGCGCGAGCTCGGCCTCCACAAGGTGCTGGCCGGGCCGGAGTGCCCCGCCGACGACCAGCTCGACCAGGACCTCGTACACGGACTGACGCAGCGGCACGGGCCGGTCGACCGGGCGGAGAGCGCCGGCCCGCGTTCCGGCGACCGTCTCGGCCACGCTCATCGCGGCCTCCGCAGACTATGCATGTGCTTAGTTTATCGGCGACTGTATCCAAAATGCGCCCGTCAACGTTGGCCGTACTCACCCCGCCCGGCGCGCCCCCCAACCCTCGCGCCGCTCGCCCCCAACGCCCTGCGCTGCGGGCGCCAAACAGTGTCGTGGGCCCCGCGCTGGTGCTAGAGCCCCTGTGCTAGAGCCCCAGCGTGGGCACCTTGACCGTGCTGGCGACGCCCGGCAACCACAGCAGGGGGCCCACGCAGGGGCCTGCCAGCGCCCGGCAACCACAGCCGGGCGTGCGCGTCTGTGCCAGCGCCGGGGCTTGGCTGGTTCAGCCGATGTCGCGGCGTCGCAGGGCGGCGAGGCCGGCGACGGCGAGGGCCACCGCGACCAGGGCCAGCACGACCAGAGGCTCGGCGCTGACCGTCCCGCCTGGCAGCTTCGGCGAGTGGATGAACGGCGAGATGTCCTGGACCGGCTGAGCGATCCGCAGCGTCGGCCCGAACAGCGCCAGGACGGCCGCCACGGCCAGCACCGTCCAGCCGGCCGCCACGCAGGACCGTGGCAGCAGGCCGAACAGGGCCACAGCGACGGCCGTCACCACGAGCGTGGCCGGCAGCTGAGCCAGAGCGGCACCCAGCAGCCGCGGCAACTGCCCGCCGACGTCCCCGGCGCGTGCGCCATAGGAGAGCCCTGAACCCAGGCCGACAGCGGCCAGCACGAGCGCCGCTCCCCCGGCGGCCAGGATCAGCTGGCTCGCTGCCCAGCTCAGCCGCCCGGCGCCAGTGGCGAGCAGCGGCTCCGCCCGTTCCGCTGTCTCGTCCGACCTGAGCCGCAGCACTGCGGAGACAGCGTAAGCGGCAGCGACGAGCCCCATGATGGTCATGACGGCCGCCAGGTAGGCATCGGTCACGCCGGCCTGGCCTCCGAGCCGGGTGATGGCGTTCTTGACGCCCGTGCCGCTGCCAAGCAGGGAGCCGATGCCGCTCGCGATGGACCCGAACACGGCGCCGTAGAACAGGCCGCCGACGACCCATCCGGCCAGACCGACCCGCTGCACTCGCCAGGCCAGTCCGAGCGGGCTGGCGAGCGACCTGGCGGCTCGCGCCGGGCCAGGCCGCTCCGGGACCAGGCCAGCACCGAGGTCCCGCGTGGCCGCGAGGACTGCGGCCATGGCAAGCACGACCGCCGTTGCCGCCACCATCAGCACCAGCACCAGCCAGCGATCGCCGGTGTAAGCCCGGACCTGGGTCACCCAGCCGACCGGCGAGGCCCACAGCAGCCAGCGGGCGCCGCCGCCACGTGCTGCGGCACCGCCGGACATGACCAGGTACGCCGCGATCAGCAGGACAATGGCGATGCCCCGGGCACCCCGCGCACTCGCCGATAGCTGGGCCGCAGCAGCCGCAACGGCCGCGAACACCAATCCGCAGGAACCGATCGCGAGCCCGAGGGCGGCCGAGCCGCCGGCCGGCAGGCCCACCGCTGCCAGCCCGCCAAAGGTCAGAAGAGCCACCACGCAGTTGGCGGCCGCGGCGAGGATCACGCCGACAGCCAGGGAGGCCTGGCGGCCCACCCCCGTCGAGCCGACAAGCTCAAGCCGCCCGGTCTCCTCGTCAGCCCGGGTGTGCCTGATCACGATGAAGATGCTCATCAGCCCGGCCGCGACAGCTCCGCCAACGCCGATCTTGTAAACGGTCAGCGCCCCGATCGAGTCCCCGTACAGCGGGCCGCCCAGCGCCAGGTTCGAGGCGCTGTGGCCGATGCCGGCAGCTATCGACTCACGGGACGCCGCGGTCTTGTACAGCCCCTCGAAGCTGTAGCCGGTTCCGACGACGAGGATCGTGAGCACGTAGATCCAGGCTGGCAGCATGATCCGGTCGCGCCGCGCTGCCAGCCTGGTCAGCTCCCGCGCGCCGGTCAGTGATCCGGTTAGCGTGCTCATGGCGCGTTCCCCGCTGCTGGCACCCGCGGCTGGTCGCTGCGTACCTCGGGGCCTGGCGCGTAGTGCCGCAGGAACAGTTCCTCCAGCGTGGGCGGCTGGCTCACCAGGCTGCGGACGCCCGCGGCGACCAGCAGCCGCAGCACATCATCCAGCTTGTCGGACTCCACCTGGCAGCGCACCCGCGCTCCGTTGCCGTCGCCTTGCGCGCCGTTGCCGCCGAAGTCCTGTACGTCGAGGTCATGCACGCCAGGCAGCTGCGCCAGCCCGGCGGGCACGCTGGCCAGGTCGGCGGCGATCGAGGTCCTGGTGAGGTGACGCAGCTCGGCCAGGGTGCCCGATTCCACCGCCCGGCCAGCCCGGATGATCGTGACGCGCTCGCAGAGCGCCTCCACCTCGGACAGGATGTGGCTGGACAGCAGGACTGTGCGCCCGCCGCGGCGCTCCTCCTCGATGCACGAGCGGAACGCGGCCTCCATCAGTGGGTCAAGGCCGGAGGTGGGTTCGTCGAGCAGCAGCAGATCGACGTCGGATGCGAGCGCTGAGATCAGGGCCACCTTCTGCCGGTTGCCCTTGGAGTACGACCCGGCCTTCTTGGTCGGATCCAGGTCGAAGCGCTCGATGAGGCTGGTCTGGCGCTCGGCGTTCAAGCCCCCGCGCAGCCGTCCGAGCAGGTCGATGATCTCGCCACCAGTCAGGCTCGGCCAGAGCGTCACGTCGCCAGGAACATAGGCCAGCCTGCTGTGCAGCGCGGTCGCCTCGCGCCATGGGTCGCCGCCGAGCAGCCGCGCAGTGCCGCCGTCGGCTCGCAGCAGCCCGAGCAGGATCCGGATCGTCGTCGTCTTGCCCGAGCCGTTCGGGCCGAGGAAGCCGTGCACCTCGCCCTGGGCCACGCGCAGGTCAAGTCCGTCCAGCGCGATCGTCTTGCCGTAGCGCTTGCGCAGTCCTGATACGGCGATAGCCTCAGTCACAGCAGTCAGGCTACACGAGATTCATAAAAACGTGAAAGTTATGAACTTTGTTGCTGACCGAGCGTCTCGCCGGGTGGCGGAGGTGGCCCGCCCAGGCGCAAGGGCTATGACCGCGCGCCTAGTGCCGCGGAGGCGAGCGGAGAGGACGAGCGGGGAGCGCAATGAGTGAGGCGGCAGACACGGGAGCACCGCAGCGCGACGCGGAGGCCGTGAGCCGGTTCGTCGAGGACCTCACGTTCGCGCTGGTCCAGATGGGCTTCCCGCGGATGCCCGCCCGGGTCCTCGCAGCCCTGTTCACCGCCGACTCGGGCCGGCTGACAGCCGCCGAGCTCGCGGCCGAGCTGCAGGCGAGCCCGGCGGCGATATCCGGGGCTGTGCGCTACCTGATTCAGCTCTCGGTCATCCGCAGGGAAGGGGAACCTGGCTCGCGGCGCCACTATTACCGGGTGCCCGATAACATGTGGGAGGAAGTCTCGCTGAACCGCGACGGCCTGATGTCACGGTGGGCCGGTGTGGTCCGCGGTGGCGTCGGTGTGTTCGGGGCCGGCACACCCGCCGGGGTGAGGCTCGCGGAGACAGCTGACTACCTGGATTTCGTCAGCGCCGAGCTGCCGCAGGTCATGCGCAGGTGGCAAGAGCACAAGGCGGCACTCAACGGCGGCCCGGCCGAAGGCCGCTGATCCGGGCTCGATTGCCTGGCCAGCCCGCAGAGTGCCAGCGGGGGGCGCATTACTGGCGCTGATTGTCCAACCATGACCTTACGTTGGTAAGACTTGCAGTTAACGTAAGCGACGAGGAGGCGGGGAACGTGGCGCGTGATCCGGGAGGCCTGTACCGGGTGAGCCCTGACGCGCCCGAACTCGACGACGTCGTGATGCTGTACCACCTCGACGGCTTCATCGACGCGGGCGGGGCAGGCCGCCTGCTGGCCACGCACCTGCTCGGAGTCCTGGAGCACACTGAGGTCGCCCGGTTCGACGTGGACTCGCTGATCGACTACCGGTCCCGCCGGCCGGTGATGACCTTCGCCAAGGACCACTGGGAGAGCTACGAGGAGCCTGAGCTCGTCGCCTGGCTGATGCATGACGCCACCGGTACTCCGTTCCTGCTGCTGGACGGGCCGGAGCCGGACCACGACTGGAACTCGTTCACCACCGCCATGCTCGACCTTTCCGCTGCACTCAAGGTCGGGCTGGCTGTGGGGTTCCACGGCATCCCGATGGGCATCCCGCACACCAGGCCGCTCGGCGTCACCGCGCACGCGACCCGTCCCGGACTGGTCGAGGGCTACCGGCCGCTCGTCGACCGGCTGCAGGTTCCTGGTAGCGCAGCGGCCCTGCTGGAGCTGCGGATGGGCGAGGACGGCCGGGGGGCCATGGGGTTCGCCGTGCACGTGCCGCACTATCTCGCCCAGGCTGCCTACCCAGCGGCGGCGGTGACGCTGCTTGAGTCGGTGCAGCAGGCTACCGGCCTTTCGCTGCCAGGCGACGCGCTGCGCGAGGCGGCGCAGCGTACCGACCAGGAGATAGCCAGGCAGGTCGAGGGCTCGGAAGAGGTATCCGAGGTGGTGCGGGCGCTCGAGCAGCAGTACGACGCATTCGCCGCTAGCGGCAGCGGCGGCCTGCTGGCCGACGATCCGGAGAACATGCCGACCGCTGAGGAACTCGGCGCCCAGTTCGAGCGGTTCCTGGCCGAGCAGCAGGGCCGCGGCGACGCCCCCGACGCGTGAGTCGCGCTGACGTCTAGCTGACCTCGTTCAGTTTGCCGGTCGCGACGTCGAAGACGAAGCCGCGTACCGCGTCGGTGTGCGGCACAAACGGGCTGGCCTTGATCCTGGCGATGGACTGGCGGACGTCGGCATCGACGTTAGCGAACGCCTCCGCTGCCCACGGCGGCCTGATGCCGGTGTCCTCCTCGATGGCTGCCTTGAAGTCGTCGTCGGTGAACGTGAGCATGCCGCAGTCGGTGTGATGGATCAGGATGATCTCGCGGGTGCCAAGCAGCCGCTGGCTGATCGCGAGCGACCGGATCTCGTCGTCGGTGACGGCTCCGCCTGCGTTGCGGATCACGTGGGCCTCACCCTCGGCGAGCCCCAGGATCGCGTAGACGTTGAGGCGGGCGTCCATGCAGGCGATGACGGCGACTCTGCGGGCTGGGGGCAGCGGCAGCGGCCCAGTGAACGTTTCGGCGTAGCGCTGGTTGTTGGCAAGGAGCTCGTCAGTCGCGGACATGCCGGAGTCATCCCCCTTGTCCCTACAGTTCATGCGCTGGCCACGGCGCCAGTGGCTATGAAATGGCTGTCTGGCACGGCTCTCGTTCCGCGAGATCGAACCTTGAGGCTTCCTTGGGCGAGTGGAGACGGTGATCGGGGAATGACCTTCGCGCCGGCATCGCGGTGCCGGGTATCGGGACCATCGGGGGGCGGCACCGCGGCCGGTTTCCACGCGTGCGGGCCTCGAGGCCTGGCGGGGACGGAGACGATGAACCGCTCGGCTGTACGGGAGTTCCTTGCGCCAGGAACCAGCGTCGCCCCGGGCGACGTGCTGGTTCCCACCCAGGTCGGCGATCCTGTGCGCGGCCCGCTGCCGAGCCCCGCGGCCCTGCTGGTGGGCGGCACCCTGCTGCGCCGCGGTACCCGGGTCCGCTACGCGCCGGTCGGCCAGTGCGCTGACCCCGCTGATGACGTGGGCGGCGCGAAAGTGTTCGTCGCGACCTGCCAGCAGCGGGACGGGACAACAGCAGCCGTGGCCGCTGCGGCCAGCGCTGCCGACCGCATCGCCACCGCAGCGGCCAGGGCCGCTGTTGACGAGTGGTCGGCCGTGTTCGGCACGCGCAGGCTGCTCGCCGCCGCGAGCCCGTGGTGCAGCGGCGCGACGACGGCCCTCAGTGAGGCACGCCGGGCCGTGGCCGGGCGCCGCACAGTCCACGTCTGCGGCGAGCTGGCCGCCGACCCGCCGGCAATCGCTGAGCTGGCGGAGCACGGTGCGGTCTTCGTCCGGTCGCTGGACGAGGTCCCGGACGGGGGCACGGTTCTCTTCCCCGCGCATGGCGTTGCCGCGGACGTCCGGGCCGCGGCCGGAGCGCGCGGGCTGGAGATCATCGACGCGACCTGCCCGCTGATCGCCTGGGCTCATGCCGAGGCGAGGCGGTTCGCCGAGCGTGGCGACGACATCGTTCTGGTGGGCCAGCCGGGCTACGCGGCCGTCCCGGGGATAGCTGGGCAGGCCCCGGGAAAGGTCGCTGTCGTCTCTACCCCGGCGAGCACCGCCTCCCTTCAGGTGGCCGACCCGCGTCGAGTCTCCTACCTGCTGCAGCCGGGAATCCCGGTGGAGGACTCAGCACCGGTGACCGCGGCCCTGCGGTCGCGGTTCCCTGCGCTGCACGGCCCGCACCCGGACGGGTTCTGCTACGCCGCGTCCGACCGGGCGCAGACGGTGCGTGCGATCGCCGCGTCGTGTGATGTCATGCTGGTCCTCGGCGCGCCGGACTCGCTGGACACAAGGCAGGTCTCCGCGATCGCCCGGGGCTGCGGCACCAGGACACACGTCATCAAGCGGGCCGCAGACCTCACGCCAGACGTCCTGAGCGGCGCTGGCATCATCGGGCTGGCCGAATCGGCGTCGGCCGGCCCGGGCCTGGCAGATCAGGTGACCGCGGCCATCTCCGGGCTCGGCCCGCTGAGCGTGACCAGCCGCCGGGTGACCACCGACGTGATCGGCGCCCCGGCCTGGCGGCCCTGATAGTGCCGGCCTGGCGGCCATGACACTGCCCCGCCTATCCGGGGTCCAGGCACTGCTCCGCCAGCCGGCTCTGACACTGCCGGGCCGGGCGGCCTATTGTGGCAGACGCCAGGTGGACTCGCCGCTGCGCCGCCTGCCTCGCGCCGAGTTCCATCGGAGGCAACGATGCTCTTTCCCACATCGCTCGTCGGCAGCTACCCGCAGCCCGACTGGCTGATCGACCGCGAGCGGCTGGCCGGCCGGTTCCCGCCCCGGGTCAGGGCGCGCGAGCTGTGGCGAGTCGACCCCGCCTACCTGGCGCAGGCGCAGCAGGACGCGACCCTGCTCGCGATAAGGGCGCAGGAGGATGCGGGCCTGGACATCATCACCGACGGTGAGACCAGCCGGGAGAGCTACTCCAACAAGTTCGCCACTGCCCTGGACGGCGTGGACATCGACAATCCCGGCACGGCCCTTGACCGCAGCGGGCACCCGAACCCGGTGCCCAGGATCACCGGCCCAATCCGCAGGCGTCACCCAGTGGTGGTGGACGACCTGAAGTTCCTCCGGGCACACACAGACCGGACCGTCAAGGTCACCGTCCCCGGCCCGTTCACGATGTCGCAGCAGGCGCAGAACGACTACTACCCCGACCGCGAGGCAGCGGGGTTCGGGTACGCCGAGGCCGTCAACGGGGAGATCAAGGACCTGTTCGCGGCCGGGGCCGACATCGTCCAGCTCGACGAGCCCTACATGCAGGCGCGTCCCGAAGAGGCGCGCGGCTACGGGGTGGCGGTACTGAACAGGGCGCTCGAGGGCGTAACCGGAGGCACCACCGCCG
The DNA here is from genome assembly GCA_963815375.1 of uncultured Actinomycetota bacterium. Classification (GTDB taxonomy): domain Bacteria; phylum Actinomycetota; class Actinomycetes; order Streptosporangiales; family Streptosporangiaceae; genus JASHPR01. Next base: position 175,727 of record CAWFGX010000002.1, read on the forward strand.
TGCACATCTGCTTCGGATACGCGGCGATCATCCACAACCGCCCCGAGGGCTACTCGTTCCTGCCTGAGCTCGCCGCGAGCCAGGCTGACCAGATATCGATCGAGACCGCGCAGTCCGGGCTCGACTGCTCGGTGCTCACCTCGCTTGACGGCAAAACGATCATTCTGGGTGTGATCGACCTGAACGACCCGGCCGTCGAAACGTCCGCCCAGGTGGTGGCGCGGGCCAGGAAAGCGCTCGACTACGTTCCGGCCGAGCGCCTGGTGCTGGCCCCGGACTGCGGGATGAAGTACCTCCCCAGGGACGCCGCGTTCGGGAAGCTGGCAGCGATGACCGAGGCGGCCCGCCTGCTGCGCGCCGAAATCGGCGGCTAGCGGCATGACCAGCATCGCTGACTTCGCCGCGCTGGTGCCTGGCGACCATGGATTGTGTGTGGTGTCCACGCTGCGCGGCGACGGCAGGATCCAGTCGTCGGTTGTGAACGCGGGCGTGCTCGCGCACCCGGTGACCGGCGCCCAGGTGATCGCGCTGGTCGCTCGGGGCGGTTCGGTGAAGCTGGCGAACCTGCGGGCCCGGCCGCAAGCGACAATCGTGGTCCGGGCAGGCTGGCAATGGGCAGCGGCCGAAGGCCGGGCCGAGATCGCCGGCCCGGGCGACCCGCTGCCCGGTTTCGACCCGGCCCAGGTGCCAGCCTTGCTGCGCGATGTCTTCACCGCCGCTGGCGGCACCCACGACGACTGGCCCACCTACGACCGTGTCATGGCCGAGGAGCGCCGGGCCGCCGTCCTCATCACCCCCGACCGCGTCTACTCCAGCGCCTGACATCGTGCGGCCGACCCGCGCGATGCGGTCAGCCGGGCGGGACCGACGTGATGGCGGCCCGGGCCAGGTCGCGCCAGTGGTCACGGACCGACCAGGGCAGCGACACCATGCCGCGCAACACCCTGGGGTCGCCCTTGCCGAGCAGCAGGCAGCCGGGAATCTGCAGCGCCTGCTGGGTGCGCTCTGGGTCGAGCTTTACCGCGATGCCGTCCTCATAGCCGGCTACCGGGATCTTGCGGTTGACCATGATGAACGGCCGCCGCATTTTCGGCGCGGGCCTCACGCCCGGAACGCCGGCCGCATCGTTGATGATCTGCTGAAACAGCCACCTGGCTTCTGGCGTCCAGGAGACTAGCTCCCGGCGCCGCCCCGAGCCGCCAATGACTAACCAGTCCATGCCAACCGGCATACCACAGCGCGCGGACCGGAAGGCCAGGCATGTTGGTGTAGCGGCCCGGCAGATCAGTCCGGGCGGTAAGCGCGCAGGAACACCCGGACGCCGCTATTGATGATGCGCTCAATCTCGGCACGTCGCAGCGGTATGCCGCCCCCGAACATCGACCAGGTGCTGACCTGGCCAAACGTGAGCGCGAACAAGTGCCCGGCCGCCTCGGCCGCGTCAGCGACCGCGAGGCTGCCCTCTCGCGCCAGCCGCGCCACGGCCTGGGCCAGGATCCCGTGCATGCTCTGCTGCCCCACCTCTGCCCGTAGCAGCGCTGGGAAGTACGGGGCCTCGGTGAGGATCAGCCGGACCAGCGCGATCCGTTCCGGGGCCGCCGTCAGCGTGAGCGCCGCCTCAAGCGCGAACGCGGTCAGCTGGCGCTCCGGGTCGGTCACAGTGGTCAGATGCGCGTCGGCAATGCGGCGGAACGTCGCCAGCATCGCCGCGAAGGTCTCGCGCAGGACCGACAGGAACAGGGTCTCCTTGTCGCCGTAGCGGTTGTAGATAGTGCGCTTGGACACGCCGGCCTCGGCAGCGATCGCGTCGACGCTGGTGCGCTCGTAGCCGTCGGCCAGGAACAGCCGCAGCGCTGCCCCCGCGATTGCCTCGCCCTTCGGCCCCGCGCCCCCGGCAGCGCGCCGGGCAGAAGGGCGCCCCGGAGCGCCGGCGCCCGAGCCGAGGCTTGTGCCGGCGCTTCTGCTGACATTGGCCCTGGCACGAGTGGTCCCGCCGTCGTCTGGCAGTGCGCCCAGCATGAGCCCTCCGTTCCCCGCCGAAGTACACCGTACAGTTTACCTAAGTGCACTGCACGGTGTAGTTTACTTCTATGAACGCTGCGCAGGCCCCGGCACAACCGACGACACCGGACGGGGCGGCATCGGGACGGCTGGACCCGGCGCTGGTCCGGCTGGTCATCGTGCTGCTCACGGGAGCCATACCGGCGCTGCTGGACACCGCCATCGTCAACGTCGCCGTGAACACGATCGGCCACGACCTGCACGCCAGCGTGTCGGCGGTGCAGTGGGTGATCACCGGCTACCTGCTCTCGTTCGCGATGGTCATCCCGCTGAGCGGCTGGGCCCTGGCCCGGTTTGGCGGGCGGGCGGTGTGGCTGGCCTCGCTCGGCCTGTTCCTGGCCGGGTCGGTCGCCTCAGGAGCCGCGTGGAACATTGGCAGCCTGGTCGCGTTCCGCGTAGCGCAGGGCCTTGGCGGCGGCATGCTGACGCCCCTGCTCACCACGCTGCTCGTGCAGGCCGCAGGCGCGAAGCGGATGGGGCGGCTGATGGCCGCTGTCAGCCTTCCTGTCGTCGTGGTCCCGATCTTCGGCCCGGTCGTGAGCGGCCTGATCATCAGCAATGTGAGCTGGCGGTGGTGCTTCTACGTGAACGTGCCGATCTGCCTGGCCGGGCTGGTGCTCGCATGGCGCGGCCTGCCGACGGCCAGAGCGGCGGGCCGCACGCCCAGGCTCGACGGGCCGGGCCTGCTCCTGCTGCCGCCCGGGATCGTCGCTCTGCTCTACGGGCTGGCGCAGGTAAACGGCAGTGGCGGCTTCGGCAGCACTACGGTGATTATCTCGCTGAGCGCAGGCGCGGTGCTGCTGGCCGGCTACGTGGTCCATGCCCTGCGGACAGCCGCCGCGCCACTGGTCGACCTGCGGCTGCTGCGGGCGCGCGCTTTCGCCGGAGCGAGCGGCATGATCTTCCTGGCGGGCCTGTCGATCTACGGGGCAATGCTGCTGCTGCCGCTGTACTTCCAGCAGGTCCGGCAGGACAGCGCGCTCACCGCCGGGCTGCTGATGGTCCCTCAGGGCATCGGCAGCCTGCTGCCGCGGACGATGGCAGGCCGGCTCACCGACGCTATCGGCCCCCGGGTGGTTGTGCTCACCGGAGTGCTGGTCGCCGCGGCTGGCACCGTGCCGTTCGCACTGGCCGGCCCGCACGCGGACGTCGTCGTGCTTGGAGCCGCCCTGGTCGTGCGCGGAGCCGGGATGGGCACGGCCACGATCGCGGTCATGGCCGGGGCTTTCGAGGGGCTCCGCGCTGACCAGGTGCCGCACGCCAGCAGTGCCATCAGGATCATGCAGTTCCTGGGCGGCTCGTTCGGCGCGGCTGTGCTCGTGGCCGTGATCCTGGACCGGCAGGTCTCCGCTCACGCTGCGGCTGGCGCGGCTGGCGTCAGCACGCTGGCCGGCGCGTTCGGCACCACGTTCTGGTGGTGCACCGGGTTCACGGCGCTCGCGCTGATCCCGGCGCTGCTCCTGCCCAGCCGGGCCACTGTGGGTACGCACAAGAACACATAGGCCGCCTCGGACCGACAGAGACAGGTGTTGGTCTGCCGTCGTGCGGAAGGCACAGTGACCGGGCGCAGGTGCAGCTGATATCCCTTGTGGTATCCCACAAGCTGGCTATGATCATGGCACTGTAAGGTGATTCGTCATGGCGGACAGGTGGCCACAGGGCCGTCAGGCCTCTGTGCTGCTCGACCACCGCGAGGTCCAGCACGAGAACGCGCTGCTCCGCGAGCTGGTGACCGTCTATCAGCAGCTGACAGGCCTCACCCTGCAAGATGCCGACGCGGCAACGGTCGCGCGGCTGCTCGCCGACCGGGCCAAGGCCACGGTGGCGGTGGTGAGCCGGAGCCTGGAGGTCATCGCCGCTGCCTCCCCGGACGCGAGCGACGACGATGTGGCCGGTTATGTCCGGGCCTACCTGAGCAGCCCCCGGCTCGCCGCCGTACTGCACAGCACCGCCCAGACCCGCAGGTCGCTGCGGCTGCCGGACGTCGGGGACGCGGTCCCGGTGATCGTGGCGCCGATCCTTGTCGGCGACGACGTCCCGGCCTACCTGATGACCTTCGGCGACGGCAAGCACGGCGACGGCGGCGACCTCAGCCTGCTGGTCACCGAGCACGCAGCGACGATCTGCGGGGTGATCCTCGGCCGGGAGCGCATCGTCGCCGCTGCCGCACGGCAGGTGCGGGATGACCTCGTCGAAGGGCTGCTGCTCGGCAGCGGCCGCAGCAACGGCGAGGTGGGACGGTGGGCCCGGCACCTCGGCTACGACCCTGCCCTCGAGCACCGGATCCTGGTGGCGGCCATTGAGACCGCCGGCTCGACTAGGCCGCCGGGCGGCGCGGCAGGCCAGCTGAAGCGGGTATCCGCTGCCATCGACCACTTCTTCACCACGCGGATGTCCGGGGCGATCACCTCGATACGCGATGACGAAGTCGTGATCCTGGTTCCCGAATCCGCAGCGGACGCCACCCGGCTGAGCTCGGCCTGCCTGGCCCGGATGCGCGACCTGTTCCCCGACACAGTGATCACGATCGGCATCGGCGGAGGCTGCCGGGACCCAGCGGATATCGCCAGGTCCTACGGGCAGGCCCGCCGGACGATCGACGCCGTGGTGCGCCTTGGACGGCAGGGGCAGGTCGTCGCGTTCGAGGATCTCGGCATCCACCGGCTGCTGCTGCAGGTCCCCGACCTTGCCGAGCTGCGGTCCTTCGCGACTGAGATACTCGGCAAACTCGACGGGCAGGAGCGCCAGCGGGGCACCGAGCTGCTCTCCACGCTCGCGTGCTACTTCCGTGAGAACAGCAGCCCCCAGCGGACGGCGCGGAGCCTGCACGTGCACCCCAACACGGTCGCCTACCGGATCCGCCGGATCCAGGAGATCACCGGGCTGCAGCTGGACACCTACAGGGACCGGCTCATGGCCCAGGTCGCGCTGGAGATCATCGATGCGCTGGGGACCGGCCTCGACGTGCTCCGGTACGCGCCGAGCCCCGCGGGAGCCTCCGGACGGTCGTCCGCCCGAGGTAGCAGAGCCGAAGCATGAGGAGGTGAGACGGCGCCGGAACCCGGTGCCGCAGGGCATGACCGATGACCTGGTGTCCGCGCTTCGCGCGCGCGTACTGATATGCGACGGCGCGATGGGGACCATGCTCCACGCGGCGGGCAACTCGCTCGACCGGGCACTGCCCGAGCTCAACCTCTCGAACGCCGCGCTTGTGAGCACGATCCATGAGAGCTACCTGAGCGCCGGCGCCGACATGATCCTCACCAACACGTTCGGCGCCAACCGGCTCCGTCTCGCTGACCAGGGCTTCGGCGACATCGTCCGTGAGATCAACCTGGCCGGCGCCCGGATCGCGGCGCAGGCGCGGGACGAAGCCGGGCGCCGGGTATTCGTCGCCGGCTCGGTCTCCCCCGCCGTCACCGCCGGCCAGCGGCGCCGCACGGCCGGGCCCACCCGCGTCGAGACGTTCCGGGAGCAGATCCAGGCGCTGAAGGACGGCGGCGTGGACGCGCTGATCCTGGAAACCTTCGGGTACCTGGAGGAACTCACCGAAGCCATCAGTGTTGCGGCCGACATCTGTGACCTGCCGATCATCGCACAGGCCACGTTCGCCGACGATGGCAAAACTCTGGGCGGCGAGACCCCCCGCGAGGTCGCCAGCACCCTGTCCGGCCTGCCAGTCGCCGTGCTGGGCACCAACTGCACCCTCGGCCCGCAGGGCGTGCTTTCGGTCATCGAGGCCATGGTGCCGCACACTGACCTCCCGGTCAGCGCGCAGCCGAACGCAGGCCTGCCCCGCCGGGTCGCCGGGCGCCGGTTCGAGTACAACGTCGACGGCGCCTACTTCGCCCGCTACGCGCGGCGGCTGGCTGAGGCCGGAGTCACGCTCGTTGGCGGCTGCTGCGGTACAACGCCGACGCAGATTCAGGCAGCCGCAAGCGAGATCGCTGGCATGCCCGCCGGCGGGAGCCGCCCGGAGCAGGCCGCCACCGACACGAGACACCCCACCACACCCATCACACTGAACGGGCCCGGCACCAACCGCGGCGCGGACCTCAGCGAGCGGCTGGCCAGCGGGGAGTTCGTGGTCGCCGCCGTGATCGCGCCACCACTCGGCGGCGCTGCCGACGAAGCCGCGGACCAGGCAGCCACCCTGCGTGACCGGGGCATAGGAACGTTCTTCGTCTCCTCCCGGCAGAGCCCGCGGGCCCAGCTCAGCTCTCTCGACCTGGCGTTCCAGCTGCAGCAGCGGGCCGACGTGGAGACGATCGCCACGGTGACCACCTGGGACAAGACCATCATGGCGCTGCAGGCTGACCTGCTCGGTGCCAACGCGCTTGGCATCAGGAACATCGTCTGCGAGACGGGCAACCCGCCGCTGCTCGGCGATTACCCGAATGTGGACGGTATCTGGGACGTGGACTCGGTCGGGCTGGCCGAGCTGGTCGCGGGGCTGAACGACGGAATCGACTGCAACGGCCTGCCGCTGGCGACCAAGACCTCGTTCCACGCCGGGGCGAGGTTCAACCCGAGCGCTGCCGACCTCGACGCGGAGATCGCCCGCACAGCCAGCAAGATCCAGGCCGGGTCAAGGTTCCTGATCAGCCGCCCGGTGTACGAGCTCGGCCGGTTCCGCCGCATGATGGCGACGCTGTCGCCCGAGGGAATCCCAGTGCTGCTGTCGATCGTGCCGCTTCGCAGCTTCGAGGAGGCCGACTACCTGTCGCACGAGGTGCCGGACATCAGCATCCCGCAGCAGACGCTGACCGCGATGGAGCGCGCCGGGGCCCGCGCGGCGCAGACCGGTATTGAGCTGGCCACCGAGCTGCTCGCCGAGGCCCGGCCGCTGGTCCAGGGGGTTGTGCTGTCGCTACCAGGCTGGGACCCAGGAGCGCTGGACCAGCTGCTCGGTGCGCCGTCCTGACAAGGATTCTGCCTGGCAGTGAGGTTGTCCCCACGGCACAACGAGCCCGGAGCGGCCTTGTGGGAGCGGATGTAGCCCTGATGAGCCGCTCCCTCGATGCTGAAGTCGATGAGCACCAGCATCAGCGGAGGCGATGGCCGGCCAGCGGCAGGGCCGCGGCAGGCCGTCCCGACGGCCAGGCCTGGTCTGGGCCGGGCTGCCGGTCTCGCGGGGGGATCCGGGCCATCGGGGTCTGGGGTCCCCCCAGGGCGCACTGTGCCCCCCCGGGCTAGCACAGCCCCCGCTGCCTCGTCACCACACCCGGTGCCCCCGCGCGCGACCGCGCGCTCGATGTACCTGCTGCACCACATGCTCGAGCCGAATGCCGCGTACCGGCGGCTCGCGGCGTTTCTGGAGGCGCGACCGCGGCTGCACCGGCTGTTCACCCGCGCCGAGAAGGGCGTGAAGAAGGAGATCTTCGGCTGCCGGATGTGCGGCCAGTGTGCCCTGCCGGTCACTGGCTACGCCTGCCCGATGACCTGCCCGAAGCAGCTAAGGAACGGGCCATGCGGCGGGGTGGGTGCCGACGGTTCCTGCGAGGTGTATCCCGAGGAGCGGTGCGTGTGGGTTATTGGTGTCGAGCGGGCATCCAGTCAGGGCCGCTCGGCCGACCTGCAACTGCTGCAGCGGCCGGTCGACCACCGCCTCTGGGAGCAGAGCTCGTGGATCCAGTACTGGCAGGGCCGCGACGAGGACCTGTGGACCCACGTATGACCGCCGAAGGTTCTGCAGGCTCCCCCGCAGGCCTGGGCAGTCCGGCGCCTAGCAGAACCGTTCATCCGGCGTCCGGAACCCCGGGCCGGTTCCGGGCGGCGCTGGAGAGCGGGGCGTTCACGGTGACCGCTGAGGCCGGGCCGCCGCGTGGCGCCGACGCCCAGGCGCTCGTCAGCAAGGTAGCGCCGCTGCGCGACCTCGTGGCAGCGGTCAACATCACCGACAACCAGGGCGCGACCGTGCGGATGTCCAGCTGGGCGGGAAGCCTGGCGGTGATGGCCGCGGGTGTGGAGCCGATCATGCAGCTCACCTGCAGGGACAGCAACCGGATCGCGCTGCAGGCCTCGCTGCTCGGCGCCGCGGCGATGGGTATCCCCAACATCCTGGTGATGACCGGGGATCATCCCCGGTTCGGCGACCACCCGGGCGCCAAGCCCGTGTTCGACATGGACAGCGTGCAGCTTCTGCTGACCGCCCGGACCATGCGCGACGAAGGGAGGCTGCTGTCCGGCCGGGAGCTGAAACCGCCGCCGCGCTGGTTCCTCGGCTCGGTCGAGAACCCGTCAGCGCCGCCGCTGGACTTCCGCGCGATCCGGCTGCGGAAGAAGATCGCAGCTGGCGCCCAGTTCATCCAGACGCAGTACGTGTTCGACGTCCCGCTGTTCACGCGGTTCATGACCCAGGTCCGCGACCTCGGACTGCATGAGCGCTGCCACATCCTGGCCGGCGTCGGCCCGGTCTGCTCGCTGCGCGCACTTAACCACATGCAAAACGGCGTTCCGGGGCTGCGCATCCCTCAGGACGTTGCCCGCAGGCTGCGTTCTGTATCCGAAGAACGGGTTGCCGAGGAAGGAGTCAGCATCTGCGCCGAGATCATTGGCAAGCTGCAGCAGATCCCGGGCGTGGCCGGGATACATGTGATGGCGATGGGCAACGAGCACCGGATCCCGGCCATCCTGGAGCGGGCGGGCATCCAGCCCCGGCCCCCGGCCAGAGTCGCAGTGGCAGGAACCGATCATGCGCATTGACGTGCGCCCGGTCAGCAGGCTGCGCGGCGCGCACCCACTTGACGTGACGGCAGCCCTGGGGCCGGTCATCGACGCGCTCAGCGCGAGCTCCGTCGACCTCGCCCGGGTCCGTGTGGTCTGCGACTGGATCCAGTACAAGTCGAACTTCCGCGAGGTCGCCGAGTGCCGGCCGGTCCTGGCCGCACCGTGGCGCGGCAGCGCGCCGGGCCAGCCCGCGGGCGAGCCGGACGACGGGCAGCAGGCCCTGCCGCCGGAGACAGCGCTCGAGATCGCGATCGACCTGCGGCGCAGCGCTGAGGCCGACCTCCGCGCGGTTGTCGGCGGGCTGCTGGAGGACCGCGGGCATGCGGGATCGTCATCACGGGTGCCGATCGGGCCGTGGTCGGCGCTCAGGAACAGCTGCATCTGGCGGTTCAACACGCTGTACTGGCAGGCCCTGTCGCTGTGGGAGCAGGCGACCGGCCGGGAGTACGAGCTGGCGCTTCCCGGGGGCGAGAGCGCCGCCCGGGACCGGTCGGCCGCGCGTGACCTGATCCTGGAGCTGTTCAAGACCTGGGATGACCTGGATGCCAGGAGCGCGCTGCCCGCGGAGCTCTATGTGGTGGAGCTCGGGGTCGGCAACGGCGGCCAGGCCAGCACCTGGCTGGACGAGTTCGTGGAACTGTCCCGGGTGCACAGCCGTGACTACTACCGGCGCCTGCACTACATCATGTGCGACTACTCGCCGCACGTCCTCGGCCGGGCACTCAAGGCGGTCGCTGGTCATTCGGATCACATCAGCACACTGGTCGTCGATGCCACGCATCCCGCCGTCAGTCTCGGCTTCCTGCGCGGCAAGGCATTCCTCGTCTACATATCGAACGTCTACGACAACTTGCCGTGCGACGAGGTGGCGCGCATCGGGGGCCTCAACTACCAGGTCCAGGCCCGGGCATACCTGCCCGCCGCGGAGGCGGGCAGGATCGCGCGGGAGTTCTCAGTGCCGCCGGAGCGAGTCCCGGAGCTGACCGAGAAGCTGCTCAGGCTCGGCCCGGAACTGCTGTCCGAGGCGCTGCCTCAGCATTTCCCTGACGTCACGCAGGCGGTGACGTTCTGGCGCGATGTATGGGGTGCACTGCGGCTGGCCGAGCGCTACAGCCCGCTGGAAGGGCTCGACGAATACCAGGTCACTCCCGACCTGACCGGCGAACTGCTCCGCCCGCAGCTGGAATCACACGGCGACATCCGCATTCACGTCAACAACGGGGCGCTGAGCAGCTTCGCCGAGACGCTCCCGCTGCTGCACCCGTTTGGCCGGCTGCAGTGCCACGATCTGTTCCTGGACGACGTCACCCGCTACCACACCGGGTTCTTCGGCCCGGGCAAGTACGACGGGTCGGTTGTGAACTGGGTCAACGGCCCGCTGCTGCGGCACATTGGCGGGCGGGCTGGCTTCGACATCACGGTCGCGCCGTTCGCGCAGCGGCCGACGTCGGCGGTCCGCACGCTGACCGCGGTGGTGCGGGATTGAACGCGGCTCGCCAGCCGGCGCCCGGCGCGCGCCGCCCAGCCGCCGCCGCACTGCCGACGATGGTGATCGGCTCCTACTCGGTGCCCGAATGGCTCGGGCAGCTGAAGAACGACTGGTACCAGCACCGGATCAGCAGGCGTTACCTCGACGAGGTACAGGAGATGGCGATCAAGGCGGCGGTCCTCGACCAGGAGCGGGCGGGCATCGACATCGTCTCCGACGGAGAGCTGCGCCGCGACAATGACATCGACTACCTGCTCGCCAGCATCCCCGGCGTGGACATCCCGCAGCGTGACAAGGCGGACTACTTCGACTACTACGACGCGGCGGTCAGCCACCCGCTGCCCGCTGACGGCCACGCGAGCCCTGGGCTCGCCGAGGACTTCCGCTTCGTCCGGCAGCTGACCGACCAGCCCGTGAAGCTGTCCATCACCGGCCCGTTCTCGCTGGCCCGCAGGATCCGCAACGACGGCGCCTATTCCGACCCGGCCGACCTGGTCCGCGCGCTGGCCCGGGTGCTCGGCGCAGAGGCGGCCGAGCTCGCCAGGGCGGGCGCGCAGGTACTGCAGATCGACGAGCCGCTGCTGGCCGGCTATCCGGAGGACGTCGGCCTGGCGGTCGAGGCCGTCAACATCGTGACCGGCAGCGCCGACGTCAGCTGGATCCTGCACGTCTGCTATGGCAACCGGTACGCACGACCGCTATGGGAGGGGCACTACGACTTCCTGTTCCCGGCGGTCAAGCAGGCGAATGTCGGCGCGCTGGCCCTGGAGTTCGCCAGGACCGGAGACGACGACCTCAGCCTGATCGAGCACCATCGCTGGGACCGATGCCTGGGACTGGGCGTGATCGACGTGAAGAGCGAGCAGGTGGAGTCACCGGAGGTAGTGGCAGCGCGGATCCGGCGCGCGCTGCGGTTTGTGGCACCCGAGAAGCTCGTGATCAACCCCGACTGCGGCCTGCGCCACTTGCCTCCCCCGGTAGCCCGGGCCAAGCTGGCCTCAATGGTCGCAGGAACGGCACTGGTCCGCGCCGAGCTGGCTTCCGGCAACGCCGGCACTGGCCCGTACCCGACCGGCGGCACCGGCCCCCGCCCTGCCGCCGAAGCGCCCAACGGCGCCAGTACTGCCGCCGCATCCCGACCCACTGTCCCGAGCAAGAGGTAAGCCACGTGAGCAACAGCGACCAGGACGGATTCCACTTCACTTCTGAATCGGTGACAGAGGGACACCCAGACAAGATCGCCGACCAGATCTCCGACGCGATCCTCGACGCTGCGCTGGCCGAGGACCCGGCGTCACGGGTGGCCTGCGAGACGCTGCTGACAACGGGCCTCGTCGTCGTCGCGGGCGAGATCACTACCAGGGCGCACATCGACTTCGCTGCTGTCGCCCGCGACACGATCTGCGACATCGGCTACAACTCCGGCGATCTCGGCTACGACGGCAACGCCGTGGGCGTGATCGTCGCCATGGACAAGCAGTCCCCCGACATCGCCCAGGGGGTGGACAAGTCACACGAGATCCGGGGGGCCAGCGGCACCTCCGACGAGTACGACGAAGTCGGCGCGGGCGACCAGGGAATGATGTTCGGGTACGCGAGCAACGAGACGCCCGAGCTGATGCCCGCTCCGATCGCTCTGGCACACCGGCTGGCCCGGCGCCTGGCCGAGGTCAGGAAGACCGGAGTGCTGCCCTACCTGCGGCCCGACGGCAAGACGCAGGTGACAGTTCGGTATGACGGCGACGGCAAGCCGGTCGCGGTGGAGAAGGTGCTGATCTCGACCCAGCACGCCGAGGGCTGGGAGGACAAGCTTCCGGACGTGCTCTGGGCTGAGGTCGTGACCGCCGTACTGCCCGGGGACCTGTACGACGCCGCCAGCCTGCGGGAGAACTTCTACGTCAATCCGACGGGGCGGTTCGTGATCGGCGGCCCGGTCGGCGACACCGGGCTCACCGGGCGGAAGATCATCGTCGATACCTACGGCGGGATGGGCCGACACGGCGGCGGCGCGCTGTCCGGCAAGGACCCGTCGAAGGTGGACCGGTCCGCGGCCTACGCCGCCAGGCACGTGGCCAAGAACGTCGTGGCCGCGGGCCTGGCCGACCGCGCCGAGATCCAGGTCGCGTACGCGATCGGGATGGCCAGACCACTGTCGCTGCACATTGACACGTTCGGCACTGAGAAGATCCCGCGGCCGAAGATCCTGGAGCTGGTCCGGCGGAACTTCGACCTCCGGCCGGGCGCGCTGCGCGACAACCTCGACCTGCTCCGCCCGATCTACCGTCCGACTGCCGCTTACGGGCACTTCGGCCGCGACGAGCCCGGCTTCACCTGGGAGCGCACCGACGTAGCCGACCGCCTCCGCGACCAGGCCGGCCTCAGCACCTAGCTCCGGGCGCCGGGGCCTAGCTCCGGCGCTCCGTGGCCAGCTTTTTCATGATCTGGGTCGATGCCTGGTGATATCCGCAACTCAGGGGCCCAGATCATGAAAAGCGGGGTTCCGGTGCACCCGCGGCCCTGCTTGTAGCGTTGCTCTGCAGTAACAATCACCCGAAAGCCGGGCAAAGATTGAGCACTCACCCTTAGACAGTGCATATGAAGCTGGTATTGCCTGCCTCGGTCGCCTTAGCAGCTGCCCTTCTCGCAGCGAACGCCGCGCCGTCTGCCGCGGCCCCGGCAGCGCCCGCACAGGCCACTCCTGCCGCCTGGCAGGTCGTGCCCGTTCCGTCATCGGTGACGTCACCGGCCAATCTGGCCGGCGTCTCGGCGGCGAGCACCTCGGCCGCCTGGGCCGTCGGCGCCGACGCGGAGACCGCGCTGGACACCGGCACGCCGCTGATCCTGCGCTGGAACGGGACCAGGTGGTCCAAGGCGGCGCTGTCCGGCATTCCCGGGCCGGGTTACCTCACCTCGGTGGCCGCGGCATCGGCGTCGGACGCGTGGGCAGTCGGCACCGACAAGTCGGGAGCCGTCGTGCTGCACTGGAACGGCAGGAACTGGTGCAAGGTCAGCTTCCCGGGCCAGGCGACTGCCATCGTGTCGAGCGTGGCCGTCGAGCCAGACGGCACCGCCTGGCTGGCCGCCGGGCTTCCCAACTCCTCGGGCATCTATCAGAGCCTGGTTGAGGAGTGGAACGGCAAAGCCTGGCATGTCGTGAACACCGGCCTTGATGGCGGAGCTCTCAGCGTAGTCCGCGTTTCGGCGTCAGGCGATGTGTTCGTCGCGGGATCCGGCATCACCAGCAACAACATCGTTGCCTACGAGCACGACGGGACGTGGGTATCTCTGCCGGGGCCCCCACTCGACGCCGTGCAGGACATGCTCGGCGATTCCGGCAGCGACGTGTGGGTGGTCGGCCTTGAACTCAGCCAGACCAGTGAGGAAGCTGAGGTCTGCAACTGGAACGGGAGCACCTGGACGGCGGTGAACGCTCCCGCGAACGTTGGCGGCCTGGCCTTGTCGATCTCGCCGGACGACTCCGGGCAGCCGCAGTGGGTCGGCGCTGAGGCCGGCGTCAACCCGGCCACCACGCTGTACGCGTATTACAACGGCTCGTCCTGGTCGAACGTGTCCGGCGCGACGCAGCTGTCGGGCGTCTTCAACGCGTACACCGTGACCGCGCACGTACCAGGCACCAACGCCACCTGGGCCGTCGGCGGCTCGGCCGGCCTGGACTCGGTGGGCAACCCGGTCCCGGTCAGCCCGATCATCGAGTACAACCCCTGACGCGGAACCACACCCTCTGGGCAGGCCATTTCCGGATTGTCAACAGCCATGGCTGGATTTTAAGCTGCCGTTAACAGCCATTGGATTGGCATCGGTGGCAGGCTCGTGAACTGCGGCGCAGGCGCGGTGCACCGCGCCTGGACTGAGGAGGATCTGTGACTCTGCCCCACGGGATACAGCGCCTGCCAGCCGGACTGGTTGTCATCCTCGGCACGCTCGTGCTCGGCACGACAACGTTGTCAACCGCCGCCGCCGCGGCGGCGCGTGCCGCCGACCCGGCCACGACGGACACCTCGCCGGTGAACCTGTCCACCAAGATCGACATGGCAGCAGGCAAAGCTGCACATGGGGCGACGGTAGTCGCGGGCGACGCCCGCTTCGAGGTGCTCACGCCGGAAGTCGTGCGCCTGGAGTACTCGCCCACCGGCCAGTTCCTGGACCAGCCAACGTTCAATGTTCTGAACAGGAATTTCCCGGTGCCGCCGTACACCACGGCACAGGAGGACGGCTGGCTGGTGCTGCGCACGAGCGACGTGGTGCTGCGGTACCGGCTGGGCTCGGGCCCGTTCGGCCCAGGCAACACGCAGCTCACGCTGCTGCATCCGCTGCCCGGTGCAGCAGCAGGGGTGTCGCCCGCCTGGGAGAACGAGTGCGCGTTCGGCCAGGTGTGCCAGTCCGGAGCCGCGGCCCTGAGCGGCGGCGCGACGCTCGCGACCGACCACAACAACTACGCCAGCCCGCCTGGCTTCATCGCCAGCTACAGCACGCCGGACGCGAGCGCATCCTGGCCGCTGCTGGGAGCACCGGCCGGAACCGCGGCGGTGACCATCCGGTACTCCAACTACATCGGCGCGCTCGGCGGCCCGGCGCCGCGCAGCATGAGCCTTGTCGTCAACGGCACGTCCACCCAGGTCACCCTGCCGCCGACCGCGAGCTGGGACGACTGGGCAACGGTGACCGAGCCGGTGTCACTCCAGGCAGGGACCAACACGGTCGCCGTGACCTGCGCAGCCGGTGACGACTGCAACGTCAACGTTGACGACATCGCGGTGGCCACGCCCGGGGCCACGCCAGCGCCGTTCCTGCCGGCCAGCCCGCTCGGCGGCTACATCAGGTCGTTTGACTCCACCAACGGCAGCTACAGCACCTCGCCGTCGTGCACAGGCACGGAATCCGGCGACACCTGCCAGGCGAGCATCCCGGCCATGACCCCCGGCCTGCTCGACAAGTCCGGCTGGTACCTCCTGGACGACACTCAGTCGGCGGTGTGGACCTCCAGCGGGTGGCTGGCGCCCCGCCCGGCCGGAGACGCCGAAGACGGCTACCTGTTCGGATACGGCCAGAACTACACCACGGCCCTCACTGACCTGGCCCGGCTCACCGGCCCGGCCCCGCTGCTGCCTGAGAACGTGTTCGGCACCTGGCTGTCGCGCTACTACCCGTACACGACAGCCGACTACGAGGATCAGGTCCTGCCGGAGTTCAAGGCCAACGGCGTCAGCCTGGACGACCTGTCGGTGGACACCGACTGGAAGAGCCCGAACACCTGGGACGGCTGGGAGTGGAACCCGGCCCTCTTCGCAGACCCCTCCGCATTCCTGGCCTGGGCGAAGGCCAACCACATCCACGTGACGCTCAACATCCACTCCAGCATCGCCACGAACGACCCGCAGTATGCCGACGCGCAGGCCATCGCCGGCGGCGACCTGGCCGCCAGCAACTGCAACAGCGGGCCGTGCGCGGTCTTTGACTGGAGCAAGGTCGGCGACGCGGAATCGAACTTCGCACTGCAGCAGCCACTCACGTCGCAGGGCGTGGATTTCTGGTGGCTCGACTGGTGCTGCGACAACAGCCAGGTGTCCATGCCAGGGGTGACCCCGGACGCCTGGATCAACCACCTGTACGCCCAGCAGATGATCGACGCCGGGCAGCGCGGGTTCGACCTGGCCCGCATCGGCGCGTCGCTGCAGAACTCCGTTGCTGGCTCCTACCCGACCGGCCCGTGGGCGGACCACCGCTCGGCCATCGCGTTCACCGGCGACACCTGGAGCACCTGGAATACCCTGACGCAGGAAGCTCAGCTCGCACAGGACGAGGGCAGCATCGGCGAGCCGTACCTGAGCGACGACATCGGTGGCTTCCTCGGGCCGCCCGGCGGCGGCGCGAACGACCCCGACGACCTCTACCTCCGGTGGCTGCAGCTCGGCACGTTCCAGCCGATCATGCGGGAGCACTCGAACTCGGGTCAGAACGCACGCCTGCCCTGGGAGTACGACACCGCCACGCAGGCCATCGGCGACCAGTTCCTGCAGCTTCGCGAGGAACTCGTGCCCTACCTGTACACGCTGTCGCAGCAGGCGTCGGCCACCGGGCTGCCGATGACCCGCGCGCTGTACCTGGACTATCCAGACCAGCCCAGCGCCTACGACTTTCCCAGCGAGTACCTGCTCGGCCAGGACATGCTCGTCGCCCCGGTGACGACCCCGGGCGCGGTGACAGCCACCACAGTGTGGTTCCCGCCGGGCACGTGGACCGACTGGTTCACCGGCGCCACGTTCACCGGGCCCAGCACCCAGACGCTGCAGGTGCCCGACAACCGCATGCCGGTGTTCGTCTCCGGCGGCGGCATCGTCCCGCTGCAGTCGGCCACCGGCCACGCGGACACGGCCGGGCCGGCGCCGCTGACACTTCGCGTCTTCGACGGCGTGAGCGGTCAGTACAGCATGTATGACGACGCAGGTCAGGGGCTCGGGTACCAGCGTGGCCAGTTCACGCAAACCCCGATTCGTTTCCAGAACGAGGGCAGCACCAGCTCAGTCGTCATCGGTCCAGCGCGCGGCTCCTACCCCGGCGAACCCGCCAGCCGCCGGTACACGGTCGACCTGGTCGACACGACCAAGCCCCAGGCGATCAAGGTCGATGGCAGGGTGCTGGACCCGCCCGGCTGGAGCTACAACGCCGCGACCGTCACCCTGCAGGTGACATTGCCTGCGACAGCGACCAGCCGCGCGGTCACTGTCACCGAGCTCGGCGGGACCGCCGTGACCGCAGGCGAGCCAGCGGCCACCCAGCTCACGATCAGCCCTGCATCCAGCCTTGTCACCACGCCGGGCGCCACCACGACGGTCAGCGCCACGCTGGCTAACAGCGGTCCCGGCTCGGTCGGCGGCCTCGGCCTGAGCCTGTCCGCTCCGTCAGGCTGGCAGGTGACGCCGGTGACCTCCACAACGACCCCGAGCCTGGGCGCCGGCTCCTCGGTGACCGCAAGCTGGTCGGTGACCGCCCCGGCAGCCCCGGCCGGGCAGACGCAGACGGCGACCCTGTCAGCCACGGCGAGCTACACCGATACGACCACCGGCGAGCCGGTGACGGTAACCACGCGGCAGACACCGACGCCGGTCATCACGTCTGTGTCGCCGGCCACGGCCTCGGCCGGGCAGGTGGTCACGGTCAGCGGCGTGAACTTCGGCGCGACCCAGGACAGCAGCTACATCACGTTCAGCGACGACGGAACCAACTGGGGAGCACCGCCAGACCTGGCCACGTTCAGCCTGGACGGCTGGAGCAGCGACTCGATCACGTTCACGATCCCGTCGCCGTCAGGTCCGGGCAATGAGTGGCAGGTGGTCCCGGGTTCGACGGCCACGGTCACGGTGACGACCGCCAGCGGCACCTCCAGCGCCGCCACACTGACGATCGGCTCGGGATAGTCCGCCCGCCGGCTACGGCCGCGCGGCGGCCAGCGCGTCGCGCAGCCTGCGCGCCTGCACGATGAGCTGGCTGGAGCCGCGCCGCGCGGCGAGCTCGTCGAGGCACGGCAACGTAACCCCGGACGGGCGGACCACCTGGGCGACCTCGACGCCGAGCGCGATCAGGTCGCCGGTCCGCCGCGGTGGCTGGCCGACTGCGGGCGGCAGGATCTGCGGCAGCACGGCGGCGACCAATGGCCAGACGGTCGCCTGTGCCCCGGCCCGGACCAGTTCCCGCAGCCCCGGAACGACCCGGGCCAGCGGCAGGGTGCCCTGGGCGATGAGGACTCCGAGTTTTTCTCCGAACGCCTGCCCGCCGAGCTGGCCCCGCGCGGCCAGGGTAATCAGCGCGTCGGTCGCCGCTGCCCGGTCGCCCTGGTCGGCCGCGGCCAGCCCGTACCCAAGCGCCAGGTGCATCCCAGCCCCAACGGGCCCGTCGGCAGCGGCCAGCCCCGGCAGCACCACACCGCCGCCCCGGCCATCGCGGACCGCCTTGCGCATGTACGGCACCAGGTGGGCGGCGATCACGTCCCGGTGCGCGGGCAGCAGCATCGGCCAGCACGATAGCCAGCCGGTTTCATCGCCCACCGTGATGGCCGGGTGTCCGGATTCCATCCATCGCTCCGGCTCAGTTAGCTCGCCGACCAGCTCGCAAGGGTCGCAGTAGTCACCGGCGCTGCCGGCGATCTCGATGTGGTCGTAGGCACTTGGCTCACCCGGACCGGCAGACCACACGGTCGCGAGGATCAGCTGGTCACCGACATTGGTAACGATGAACTGCGGCATATCAATCATGTCGCTGACCGCGGCCGGATCCGGGCCTGTCAGCCGGATGACCCTCGGGGCGCCGATCGTGCTCCAGTGGTGCCGCCTGCGGATCTCGGCGACCACGGGAGGGTCGGTAGTGCCTAGCGACAGCCGACGCGCTAGAGCGATGCCTGCCGGGATGCCAAGGCCGGCCGCCCGCGCCGCCGTGGCCGGGTCGGGGTCGCGCGGCAGCCGCAGCAGGGCCAGCATAAGGTCGGCCGGCCAGGGCTCCCAGCCCTCGTCGGCGGCGCGGCGCAGTCGGCTCAGCAGCTCACCCGGGTCGATCAGCCCGGTGCTGGTGCTCGGCGTGGACATCATCAGCGGCCGTGGCGCCTCCCACACTCCGACTGCGATTTCAGCCATCCGGGTCTTCAGCGCGGCATGCGGACCTGGCAGCCACCGTGGGCCCCAGTTGTGGGGGTAGTTCAGGCCTCCGCTCGCCGAACCTTTCGCGGGGACGACGGAGGCTCCGATGATCAGGTCCAGTTCGCCTACGAGCGGGGGCTGATAGTCGCGAACCCAGTGCCGTGACCCCGGCTGGATCCACTCGTGGCGGGCCAGGAGCGGCTGCAGCGCTGCGGTGAGCGCTGGCCGGTCGGCGTAACTGAACGCGACCAGGCCGGCCAGCACGCGTTCCAGGCTGACCGGGTCGAGGCTGTCCGGCAGCCCCGCGTACAGCGCCCCCAGCTCCGCGGCGAGTTCCTCCGCCGAGCCAACGGGCGGCGGCATGCGTTCGGGTGCCGGGGGGACGAGTATGGGCACCGACTTGTGCCCGGGCGCGGCCGACTCGCCGGCTGATCCGGCCGGGCCAAGTGCCTTCACTGCCTCGGCGCGCAGGTCTGCAGGCAGTGCGACAGCCGCGGCCGCCAGCCCCCCGATCCCGTCCTGTTCCAGCCCGGCGCGGTGCCGGAGGACGACGCGCAGCGCCCGGGCCTGCAGATCGGCTGCGTCGTGGCTGAACGCGGTCGCCACCGCCAGCATTAGCTCGCCGGCCCGGCCCGGATCCCGCGCAGCTGCCTTGTCCAGCCAGTCGAGCTGGGCGCGCACCAGGATCTTCTGCGGGCGCAACAGCACCGCCTCGCTGGCCTCTCGCACCATGGCGTCCCCCAGCATGCCCGCCTCGTCGAGGCGGCGTAGCTGGCGCTGCGCCGCTCCGGCCACGGTGGAGTGCGCGGCGGGCAGCAGGGCCAGGTAGTCCCGCGCGTGCGCGGCCACCTCGAGGAGCTCGAGGGCCAGAGCGTCGTGCACCGCCAGCAGCCCGCGCAGGGCGCCAAGCCGCCCGCTGCGCTGCAGCCCAGCCAGGCAAGAGTCGACAAGCACCGCCCGGTCGGCTAGCCCCTCCGCCGCCAGCGCCTTGAAAGCCGCTAGCCACCCCCCGCCGAGGCTGCCGGGCGGTTCGAACTGGGCCGCAACCTCGTCGATCTCGAACAACCGCGGTACCAGAACGGCAAGGCGCGGATCCAGGCGCATCTTCCCGACCACTCCCGCGCCCCAGCTTTGGTCGTTGGCCCAGTGGATGACGTAGCTATCAGTCAGCGGGGGCTCGATGCCGGTGATCGACACCAGGTCAGTGACCAGCAGCCAGAGGCGGTCATCGCGGCCGTTGCGGGACAGCCGCGCGGCAAGGCGGCGGGCGAGGTCGGGCAGCCACGGCACTCTGCGATCGCGCAGCACATCGAGCACGGCCGATGTCGGGTCTATCCGCTGGCCATCGTCCTGCCACTGCCACGTATTTCGCGCCAGCCAGGGCGCCACCGCGGACGCGCCGGGCAGCACCGCCGCGCCTGCGACAGCGAGCGAAGGCTGCTCGCGCCACCTCCACTCCGGATCGGATCGCAGCTGCCGCTCGTACTTTCGCAGCGGCTCGGCAAGCGCCCGCCTTTCCTGGTCGTCCAGCCCTCGGACAGCCGCGGCCACGCCGGCCACATCACACCGGTCGATCAGTTCCTGCAGCCCCGCCCACTCGAGCACGCCCGCCTCCTGATGCGCTCGGTAAGGTCAGGTCAGGGCCTCGCGGCAGCGAGCGTATCGCGCAGCCGGCGGGCCTGGACAATGATCTGGCTGGAGCCACGCTGCGCCGCAAGCTCTTCCACGCACTCGAGTGTCGCGACCGGGTGGGTGGCTTGGGCTAGTGCCCGCCGCTGCTCGTCGTCCAGGCCACGCAGAGCCGAGGCCACAGCGGCCATGTCCCGCTGGGCGATCATTTCCTGCAACTTCTTCCACGCGACCACGCGGCTACCTCCGCCTATATCCCCGTAATCTATTAGCAATCATGGCGGAGGGGTCCGACAGTACCGGGGCTCAGCAGCGCGGTCGGCTGTGCACCCGTGATCTGGAACCGCTCAGCCAAGCTTGCAGCCGCGCGCGGTCAGGGCAGCTCCGCCAGGCAGAGGGCGAGCAGTTCGTCGACGCCGCGGACGCGCAGGTGCGGGCGCCGCAGTTCCGGGAGCTGGTCGAAGGCTTCCGCGGTGCCGAGCCCCGAGGTCACGGCAACTGCCAGCGCTCCCCCTCGGTGCGCCATTGGCACCTCGAGCGCCGGATCGTCGCCGACCACTGCCAGCTCGGCCGGGCGTACCCCGAGGCGGCTTGCGGCGCTGCGCAGCGCGGCCAGTGACGGCTTGCCGACGACTCGCACCCGGCAGCCGGTCAGGCTCTTGATCATGGCCGAGATCGCGCGTGAGGTGCCGATCGCGCGCCCCTGTGCGGTGGCGAAGAACATCGACTGCGAGGCGCTGTAGACCTCGGCGCCGGCCCAGACGACGTGGCAGGCGGCTTCGAGCGCCGCCATTGTGAACTCGGGGTACCAGCCGACGAGCACCGCGTCCGCGTCAGGTCGCGCCTCTGAGGGGAGCACTGGCTCAAGGCCAGCCTCGCGCAGCGGCGCGGTGATGGCCTCCTGGCCGAGCACCAGTACCCTGCGGTGCCCACGCCTGGTGAGCACTATCGCCGCACTGCTGGCCGGCGTCATCACCGCCTCGTCGCCGACGTCGAACCCGATGTCCCGCAGCGCCTGCGCGTACTGGCCCGGCGTCCGGGTGGTGCCGTTGGTAAACGTCACGAACGGCAGCCCCTGCCCAGTCGCCCAGCGGGTTATCTCGATCGCGCCGGGCAGCGGGACCAGGCCGTGGTTGCGGCGGTCGCCGAGCACCAGGGTCCCGTCCATGTCGAACACGAAGCCGCGGACCGCCCGCAGCCGCTCCCGCACCGTGTCGTCAGCCACCGGCGGACCCGTTCCGCTCGCTGCCGCGCAGCTCCAGCCGGAAGCCCGGCTTGTCAACGACGAGACCGGACAAGTCCTGGCGGTCCCGCAGGCCGGACAGCAGATCGAGCAGCGGCTTGAGATCGGGGTTGTAGTGCCGCCGGGCCGGCCCCGCAGCGAGCATCGCGTCGACCTCGCCAGCGGGCATGGTCGAACGGAGCAGCAGCTCCTCGTCGCTGATGCGGGCCGGGAAGCGCCTGCGCAGCTCGGCGGGCGAGGCTGGCGGGGGCTCGGCCATCAGCTCCCGGGCCCGGGGCCGGGACAGGATGCGGTCCCGCACGCATCCGTCAACCGGGGCGGTCGGGCGGCCGAACCGGCCCAGGACGTAGCGGATGGCCTGATCGGAGACGTTCGCGTACCGCTCGGCCCCGATGACGTTGTACAGCGCCTGCCCGCACACGATCTGCGGGAACGGGGTCACCATGATCGGGTAGCCGAGCTCAGCGCGCACCCGGCTGACTTCGTCCATGACCGCACCGAACCGGTCGCCAAGCCCCAGTTCGGTGAGCTGGCGCCGGGTGGTGGTCATCACCCCGCCAGCTACCTGGTGCCGCAGGAACGACGCGTCGTACTCCTGCGGCTGCCCGGCCGGCAGCGACTCGGCGATCCCCAGCCGGGTGAAGTAGCTGGCGACGTGGGCGAGCAGCCGGTCATCGATATCTACTGTGTGGCCGAGTTCGCGCAGGTTCCCGACCACACGCTCAGCGTTCGGCAGAGACGTGCCGTTGGCCAGGGCGCCGCACGCGGTGTGCAGTGCTGCGACGCCGAGGTCGGCGGCGGTCAGGCAGGTCAGCGGCGAGAGCCCGATCGTGCAGTGCGAGTGCAGCTCCAGCGGCACTGTCTCACCGAGCCGGGCCCGGACGGCGGGGATCAGAGTTCGCGCCCGCTCGGGGGTCAGCAGGCCAGCCGGGTCCTTGACGTACACGCGGTCGATGTCAGGGCCTGCCGCCATCTGGCCGGCCAGCCCGGCGTAGAAGTCGTCGTCGTGCACTGCCGAGATCGTGTAAGTCAGCGCTGCGATGATCTCGCTGGCGCCGGCCTGGCGGAGCATCCGGGAGGTCCGCAGCACTGCTTCCATGTCGTGCATGGGGTCGAGGACCACGAAGCGGGACATGCCCGCCTCGACCAGCCGGTCGTAGGCGATCTGGATGAGGTCAGGGTGGACCGGCTCCCAGGAGATGAACCGCAGGCCGGACCCGATGAACTGCAGCGGGGTGTTCGGCGCCGCCGCGTGGGTCAGCCGGATCAGCTCCCACGGGTCCTCCTTGTGGGTGCGGACCGATATCCCCATGTGCGTGCTGGAGGTGAAGTCCATCGCCCGGAACCCGACCCGGTCCATGACCGGGGCGATCTGCAGGATGTGCGCTGTAGTGAGGCCTGTCGCGCCCCACAGGCTCTGGTTGCCGTCCCGCAGTGAGGTGTCTACCAGCTGAATGTCAGCCACGTGAGCCTCCAGCGCGGACCGGCTGGCCGACGGTCTCGTCTGCTCCCGCGCTGCGTTCGAGGAACCGGGCCAGGTAGCCAGTGTCCACTCCGCCGCGCTCGAACTCAGCGTCCGCCACCAGGCCGGCGTGCAGGCTGATAGTGGTGGCCACGCCGGTGATCTCGCACCGGGCCAGCGCGCCTCGCATACGTTCAATCGCTTCCGGACGGTTGCGGCCGCTCACGATCAGCTTGGCCAGCAGCGAGTCGTAGCCCGGCGGAACCGCCGAGCCCGCCTGCAGGTGCGTGTCCACCCGGATCCCTGGCCCGGCTGGGAACACTGCCCTGGCCACGGTCCCCGGACTGGGCCGGAATCCTTCAGCCGGGTCTTCGGCGTTGATCCGGCACTCGATCGCGTGCCCGGTGAGCACCACGTCGTCCTGGGCCAGCCGCAGTGCGCGGTCCTCGGCGACCGCGATCTGCTCAGCCACCAGGTCCAGCCCGCTGATGAGCTCGGTGACCGGATGCTCGACCTGGATCCGCGCGTTCATCTCCAGGAACCAGAACGCGCCCTGGACGGGATCGGCCAGGAATTCCACTGTGCCGAGGCCGCGGTAGCCCAGATATTCCCCGAACGCTACGCCAGCACGGCGGATCTGGTCGCGCAGGCCGGTGTCGAGCAGCGGCGCGGGCGCCTCCTCGAGCAGCTTCTGGTAACGCCGCTGCACCGAGCAGTCCCGGTCACCCAGATGGATGACACGCTCGCCGTCGCCGAGCAGCTGCACCTCGACATGCCGGCCCGGCTGGACGTACTGCTCCAGGTACACCCGCGGATCGCCGAAGGCCGCGCCGGCCTCGGCGATCGCGCGCTCCACCGCGGGCCCGAGCTCTGCTGGCTCGCTGACCGGCCGCAGGCCCCGGCCACCGCCGCCGCCGACCGCCTTCACCAGGACCGGCCAGCCGGTCCGTGCGGCCAGCTCCAGCGCCTGGGCCGAGTCGCTGACCGCCCCGCCGGGGACGACAGGCAGGCCAGCAGCGACCGCGTGGCCGCGGGCGGCGAGTTTGTCGCCGACCGCGTCGAGCTGATCTGCGGTGGGGCCGATGAAGACCAGGCCAGCGGCGTCGCAGGCGCGGGCGAGGCGGGGGCTCTCGGACAGGAACCCGTACCCGGGGTGAATCGCGTCGGCGCGAGCCGCCACCGCGGCCCGGACCACGGCCGAGACGTCGAGGTAGCTCGCGGCTGGCGGGGCTGGCCCGAGCCGGATCGTGGCGTCGGCCAGCCGGGCCGGCAGCGCCTCAGCGTCAGCGTCGGAGACCGCGAGCACCGCCTCGATGCCGAGCGCCCGCAGGCTGCGGATGATCCGCACGGCGATCTCGCCCCGGTTGGCGACAAGGACGCGCCGCAGCCTCCTGGCCGGCGTCACCGGTCTTCCCTGATCCACATCAGCACGGCATCCCGCGGCGCTGGCTCGGCGTTTGCCACCACGATCTGGGTGACCGTGCCGGAGACCTGGGCGCTGACCGAGTTCATCAGCTTCATCGTCTCGACGATCCCGACGACCGTGTCCGGCTCGACCCGGCTGCCCACCTCCACGAACGGCGGTGCCCCCGGCTGGGGCGCGCGGTAGAACGTGCCCGGCAGCGGCGCCCGCACCGCCACCAGCCCGTTTTCTCCTCCCGGTACCGTCCCGCCCGGCACCGCCCCGCCGGCCTCCAGGCTCTCGCCTGCTGGAAGGCCTGCTTCCGGCGCATCCGCCTGCTCGCCAGGCGCGGCCTCGCCCGCTCCCGCTTCCCCGCCGGGCGCGGGCGGGAGCACCGTGGGCTCGGCGCGGACCTGCATCTCCTGGGTCCACTCGCCGCCGTCCGCGCGGCGCAGCACCAGCGTGAACCGCGAGGTCTGCAGCCTCATCTCGCCGAACGGCAGGTCGTTCAGCAGTTTCAGGATGTCCTGCACGTCGTCGCTGGTCAGTTCCATGTCAGCGCTCCGGCCGCACCCTGTTGACCCGGCCAAGCTGCTCGAACACGTGGTCGATGGCGCGCGGCCGCGGCCTGGCCACGGGCGCGGCGGCGCGGCGGGCCCAGGCAGTCTCCGGACGGCTCTGCAGCAGCATGATGCCCTCACCGTTCCCGGCGTCTGCGGTGATCGCCCACTCGATGTCCTGGGGGGCGCCGTAGTGGTCCTCGACGCGCCGCCCGAGGCTGGCCAGGACAGCGATTTCCGCGTCATCCAGGCACGGCCGGTCGCGCATCGGCTTGGGCACGTCGTCCGCGGTCACCCCGGAGCCGCCCGGATCCCGGCGGTGCAGCCGGTGCTTCGCCGACACAGTGCGCCGCACGATCTCGCCGGTCACCTTGCTGATCACGAAGCTGTCGGGAGTGACCTCCCCGCTCACCAGGGCCGAGCCCAGCCCCCACGAGCCCTCGACAGCGATCACCGAGCGGTCGCCAGTGACCGGGCTGCGGGTGAACATGACCCCAGCACAGCGCGGCTCGACCATCCGCTGCACGACAACAGCCATCGCGACATCGTGCTCAGCCCAGTTCATCCGCAACCGGTAAGCGACCGCCTCGGCGTTGTACAAGCTCGCCCAGCACCGGCGGACGTGATCCACTACTGCGCCGGCGCCGCACACCCAGAGATAGGTGTCCTGCAGCCCGGCGAAGCTGGCCTCTGCGCTGTCCTCCCCTGTCGCGCTGGACCGCACCGCAACCGGCACCCCGCCGTCGTCGGCGCGCCCGCCTCCCCCGCCGCCAAGTGCGCGGTAGCGCGTGGTGACCTCGTCTTCGATGCCCGCGGGCAGCGGCGCCCCGGCGATCCTGGTCCTGACCTGTGCGGCGCAGCGCGCGATTGCGCCGCTATCGGCCGCGTCCAGCGCCTCGATGTCGCGGTGGATCTCGCCGGACGGGTCCACGCTGGCCAGGGCACGCTCAAACGCGGTCACTGTGATCACGAAGCCAGGAGGCACCGGGATCCCGGCCCGCAGAAGCTCGCCCAGGCTCGCTCCTTTACCGCCGGCCGCCGCCCGGTCGGCGGCCCCAACCTCACCGAGGTCGCGGACGAGATCGTGAGCCGTCACCGCCGCCTTTCCCCTTCGCTTACCCGCCATTCACCAACAAAGCTGACATATCTCGACATCCCGCCCGGCCGCCAGCCCGATGAATGCGGATCTGCTGCACACCCGACTACACCAAAGCCACATCCACGCCGAGAACGCGGGAAAGACACACGCCCGGGGCGCAGAGCGGGCGGATTGCTGGGGCCGGGGGGAGCGGACGCCGGTCCTCCGGCGCGGACGGGGGGCATGTCAGCCGATGACGGTGACGATTCCGCGGTCGCCATCGACCCGCACCCGCTGCCCGGTCTTGATCCGCTTGGTCGCGTGCCCGGTGCCGACAACAGCCGGCATGCCGTACTCGCGCGCCACGATCGCCGCATGCGACATCGTGCCGCCAATATCGGAAACGGCCGCCTTGATCTTGCCGAAGACCGGTGCCCAGCTCGGCGCGGTCACCGGGCAGACGAGGATCTCGCCGTCGCGGATCTGGCCGATGTCGTTGACGTCGCGCAGCACCCGGGCCACGCCCTCGGCGACTCCGGGCGAGGCCGCATAGCCGTGCACCTCGCTGCCGTCGCTGGCCGCTGTCCGGGCCCACGTGTCCAGCGTCTCAGCGGTGATGCCCCACAGCATCCGGACTGCCGGGTCGTTGAGCGCGTCGGGCACCGGGCCGAGAGCCGGAGGCGGCGACCAGTCGCGCAGCACCTCGAGCATGCGCTTGCGCTCAGCGATGATCGGCTGGAAGTGGGGTGCGCCGAGTGGCTTGCGCCGGCCGCCCAGGCGAGCATCACGTCGGCGAGCGCCTGGTCGATCTCGGTGTGGTGCAGCTGGAACACGTCCTCGGCCTCGGCTAGCACGCCCTGGCGGGCCAGCAGCTCGCCGAACTGCCGGATCCTGGCGAAGAACTCGGTGGTGAACCAGTGCTCGCAGTAGAACTTGTGGTCCTCCACGTACGGGAAGACCACGCGCGCCAGCCCGAGCATCTGGTCGAAGGCAGCCCGCTCGTCGTCGGTGGCGAGCAGGCCACGGTACTCCGCGACGATGCGTTCACGTTCTTGTATGAGGGTCTGCGTGGGGCGGTCGAGTGGCTGGCCGTCCCTGATCAGCCGGACGTAGCGCGGCAGCGCGGCGAAGGGCACGGTCAGGTTGTCGTCCCAGCTCCGGTGGTGGTGGTAGAAGCCGTCGCCGGTGGACACGTGGAACCATGGGTCTCGCGCGCGGGCGAATGCGTCCAGCCACTGCTGCCCCGCCTCACCGCGACCGGACATCGCCGCCAGCACCTCGTCGGGCGCGCAGTCCTCAGTCAGCAGGTCGTCGACGCCGATGTCAACGGCCAGGCGGGCCAGGCGCCGCAGCTCGTCGTCAGGCCGGTACATGATCACGTCTATGCCCGCGACCATGCGCGCCACCATCTGGTCGGGCATCTCCGGGAACGCGTTCTTGCAGAACTCGAAGAACACGACGTAGGCGCCGTAGCCGAGCATGAGGAACTCGGTGTGGTGGTGCCACATCTTGGAGAACAGGTCGAGGCAGCGGTGGAAGTTCTCGCGCACGTAGTGGTTCTGCGCCACCCCCCGTGCGCTCATGACCGCGTCGGCGTCGTCGATCTCGGGCAGCTCCGGGACCTTGATCGCGGAGATCTCGTTGATCAGGCTGGTCATCCGGGTTTTCCAGCCCTCGTAGAGCGAGTCCCAGTTCTGGTAGTAGTGGCCGGCCCGCTCCTGGAAGACCGCCAGCCGCTTCTCGATCTCCGCGGGATCGGTGACCGGGATCGCGGTGATATAGACCCGCCCGTTGACGATCCGGTGCTCGATTCCCAGGGTCGTCGGGAACACGAACAGGCGGGCGGTGTTCGCGCCGATCGCGGTGTACGGGATCTCAGAGGTGACCGTGTCGAACGCTGGGATCGGCTCGGGGAAGTGCATGGCGTTGTAGAACCAGAACCGGTCGTCGTCGTCGGGCTGGAACCGGGTGAAGTAGGGGTACATGGACCGCCAGCCCTCAGCACCGGGCACGTCGGCGATCTGCGAGGGAAGAGGGAAGCTGCTTGTGTCGCCGGATCCGGGCATGGGAGTCCTCTTTCAGCCGACCGGGTAGTCCTGTTGTGTCGCCGCGTACTCGGCGAAGAAATCGAGCGAGCCCGGGTTGGCCATCGCATTGCGGTTGGCCGCCTCGTCTGCCGGGGCGCCCCGCAGGATCTTGCGCACTGGCACTTCCATCTTCTTGCCGGTCAGCGTCACCGGGATCTCCGGCACCTGCACGATCTTGTCGGGCACGTGGCGCGGCGTGTACTCGCGCCGTAGCCGGTGCCGGATCTCGTCCTCGAGCCGGCGGTCAAGCTGCATCCCGTCGACAAGCCGCACGAACAACGGCATGAAGAACCGGCCGCCCGGCAGGTCAAGGTTGACGATGAGTGCGCCGTCGATCTGCTCGATGGATGACAGCACCGCGTAGACCTCGGCGGTGCCGATGCGGACACCGTGCCGGTTCAGCGTGGCGTCGGAGCGGCCGAGCACGAAGCACCCGCCCCGGCTGTTGATCTTGAAGAAGTCACCCTGGCGCCAGACTCCGGGGAAGTCGGCGAAGTACGACTCCCGGTAGCGCTCGTAGTTCTCGTCGCCCCACAGGCACACTGGCATTGACGGCATCGGCTCGGTGACCACGAGCTCTCCGACCTCGTCGATGACGCTCTCGCCGCGGTGATTGAACGCCTTCGCGGCCACCGCCAGGTGCGGTGCCTGGATCTCTCCGGCGTACACCGGCTGTGTCGGGACACCCCCGACCAGGCCAGTGCAGACGTCGGTCCCGCCGCTGCCGGTGCAGACCCACACGTCCTGCTTGACGTTCTCGTAGAACCACGCCGTGCACTCCGCCGACACTGGCGATCCCGCGGGCATGATCGCCCGCAGCGACCGCAGGTCATGCGTTTTCGACGGAACGATCCCCGCCTTCGACATCAGGTCCACATAGGACGGGCTGGCGCCGAACAGGCTCACCTGGCAGTCCTGCGCGATCTGCCACAGCACGTCCGGGCCGGGATATGTGGGGCTGCCGTCGTAGAGCACCGGGCACACCCCGATCAGCAGCGAGCTGACCAGGAAGTTCCACATCATCCACCCGGTCGTGGTGGAGTACAGCAGCCGGTCGCCGGCCCGAAGATCCATATGAAACTGCTGCAGCTTGAGCTGCTCGAGCAGGATCCCGCCATGACTGTGCACGATGGCCTTGGGCAGCCCGGTGGTGCCGGAGGAGAACAGGATCCACAACGGGTGGTCGAACGGGACCTGCTCGAAGGCGAACTCGGGCGCGGCCACCGGCGGGTGATCGAGCAGCGCGTCCCAGGTAGTTACCGACGTTCCGGCAGCGATCGCGCGGGCCAGGTAGGCCGGGGACGCCTGACGATCGCAGTACGGCTGGTAGACGACGTGGGAGAGCCCGTCAAGGCCCGCGATGATCTCGCGCAGCTCGGTGCGGCGATCGTGGCGCCTGCCGCCGTAGCTGTATCCGTCCACGCAAAAGAGCACCGCCGGGCGGAGCTGGCGGAAGCGGTCGAGCACGCCGCGCCAGCCGAAGTCAGGCGAGCAGGACGTCCAGACCCCCCCGATGCTGGTCGTGGCGAGCATCGCGATAACGGCCTGCGGGATGTTCGGCATGTACGAGGCAACCCGGTCACCCGGCCCCACCCCCATGTCG
This sequence comes from uncultured Actinomycetota bacterium, assembly GCA_963815375.1. Classification (GTDB taxonomy): domain Bacteria; phylum Actinomycetota; class Actinomycetes; order Streptosporangiales; family Streptosporangiaceae; genus JASHPR01. The sequence goes on from CAWFGX010000002.1 coordinate 205,718, forward strand.
CGGAGGCGGGTGCCGAGCACACGAACCTGGCCGGCCAGTTCTGCCCAGTCCATGCCAGTGACCGGCGTGGTCTCAGACGCGTGCAGCAGCGCATCCTCGCCGGGCCGCTCATGGCGCAGGGCATGCTGGGCGTAGTTGAGCATGGCGCCGGGGAACCACTCGGCGCCGGGCATGGCCCGCCTGGAGAGCACCTGCTGGGGTGGCACCGACGCCTCGACCCGGGAGTAATCCCAGATCGCCTGCCAGAACCCGGCGAGGTCGTCGACCGACCAGTGCCACAGAGCTTGATAGTCATCAAAATCCCGGCCGCGCTCGGCAGCTAGCCACGAGATGAACGCGGTGAGATTGGTGCCGGCGATCCATTCCTCGCTCGGGGTCCAGAGCAGGTCGCCGTCCCGAACCGGCATCGACATCTGGGGCCCTCCGCGCCTGTGCCTGGAGTCGCTACTAGGCTGGCAGTCGTGGTCGGCCCGGGGCAATAGCCGCATCATAGGATTCCATCAGGTGAAAACGCACGGCCGGACAGCAGCGGCGGCGCGGAAGGCGCGCACCGGCCGATACCTCGGGCCTTCCGGGAGTTTTCAGCAAGGCTTGACCGAACGCTGAGCAGAGTGCCTGATCCTGATAGCGGAACGAAAGACCGATCGGCTGGCCGGAGCACAGAGATGACCGAAGCGGAGCCAGGAGCGGAGCGCCCGGAGGACAGCGGGGCGTGGATCGTGCCGGGAGCGGAACCGGTGCGGCGGGACCCCTGGGAACCACGGCTGCCTGGCGGCTCAGAGCAGCGCTCGGAGCCGACGTGGCCCGGCTTCCCGGCAGGGAGCTACCAGGGCGGTTATCACGGCGGCTACCAGGGCGGCTACCCCGGCGGATGGGGAGGCCCCGGCGGATGGGGAAGCCCAGGCGGTGGTGGCGGAGGGCACCGGTCAGCGCGCCTGCGCCAGGCTGCGACGGTCGTCGCCGTCGCGCTTGTCGCCGCTGGCGCGGGCGCGGGCATCGCCTATGCGGTGGCCGGGCCGACATCGCCTGCGAACACGTCAGCGTCAGGGCCCGGAACGTCGACCCCATCCCAGTCCGCGCCGACGCCAGGCAACCCAGGCGGACAGCAGCCCAACGGATTCGGCCAGGAGCCGACGCCGGGATCCGGCGGCCAGGGCGACACGCCCCCGGGCAGCGGGGCACCTGCGAACGTGGGCGCGATCGCGGCGAAGGTGGACCCAGCACTTGTCGACGTCAACGTACAGTTCGGCTACCAGAACGTCGGCGGCGCCGGGACCGGTATCGTGCTCACCCCCACGGGCGAGGTCCTTACCAACAACCACGTGATCGACGGGGCCACCTCTATCAGCGTGACCGATATCGGGAACGGACAGACCTACAGCGCCACCGTGGTCGGCTACGACAACACGCATGACATGGCCGTTCTGCAGCTTCGCGGCGCGTCGGGGCTCCGGACCGCTGCGATCAGCTCCTCGGGTCCGACGGTCGGCGAGCCGGTGGTCGCCATCGGCAATGCCGGCGGGGCAGGCGGCACGCCCACGGCCGCTGGCGGCTCTGTCACCGCGGTCGACCAGTCGATCACGGCCAGCGATTCCCTCGACGGCACTAACGAGCAGCTGTCCGGGCTGATCGAGACCAACGCCGACGTCCAGTCCGGCGACTCCGGTGGATCGCTTGTGAACGCCGATGGCCAGGTCGTCGGGATGGACACCGCGGCCTCGTCCGGGTTCTCATTCCAGTCCCAGTCGTCAGGCACGCAGGGTTTCGCGATCCCGATATCCCAGGCAGTCTCGACCGTCCGGCAGATCGAGACCGGCGACGGGACGACGGTCATCCACGTCGGCGCCACTGCATTCCTCGGTGTAACGGTCTCCGGGTCTGGGTCCTCAGGCAACGGGTTCGGGAACCCCCCGGGCCAGGGCAGTTCGGTACCAGGAGCGGTGATCAGCGGCCTGGTAAACGGCGGCGCGGCCCAGGCGGCCGGCCTTCAGACCGGAGACGTGATCACCTCGCTGGCTGGCCAGACAGTCGACTCGGCCTCGGCCCTGTCCAAGATCCTGGTTAGTTACCACCCCGGGGACATGGTTGAACTCGGCTGGACCGACACCGCGGGGCAGCCTCACACCGCCACGATCGATCTCGGCAGCGGCCCGCCCTCCTGAGTTACGGCGGGCAGACGCTCACCGCCTGCGACCCCTGGGGACTGCGAAGAGATCTGCCCCGGGGCGCAGCTACGAACAGAGCTGATTGAGAGTCTGGGAATCCTGACTGATCTGCCCCAGGTCGCTGAAAACGGCCGGAGATCCGTCATTGAGATCGCTATTGAGCTCCTGGACGTCGTTCCCCAGGATGTTGAGATCGAGGGCCAGCGGTGGGTCTGCGGAGGCGTCCTGCGCTGCCTGGCGGAACTTGGTCACCATGCTTGGCAGGATGCTTCCGCCATCCCCATTGGCTATGGCCTGACCCACAGCCTGGCCGAAGTCCTGCAGAAGCGGGTCGGCAAAGGTTTGGCACTCCTGCGCTTGGTTAATCGGCGGAGGAGTGCTGCCTGTTGACCCGCCACCGCCGCCGGAGGAGCCCTGACCTGGCTGACTGCCCTGACCGGACTTGCCTGACTGGCCCGCAGGAGCGGACTTGGCTGGCTGAGGAGCCTGAGTTGGGCTGGGAGGCTGAGTTGGCTGCGGAGATTGACCGGAGTGAGCAGAATGAGTGGGCTGAGGGGACGGGCTCGGCGCAGCGGCCGGAGCCGGCTGACCAGACTGAGCGGCTGGTGCGAAACCGCTGCTGTGGTGGCTCGAGACGCCCAGGGCCACGGCGAGGAAGACGGCTGTGATGGCTGCTACGCCACCCCAGGTGACCAGGCCTGGCGGCGTCCCGCGCAACGGGCCGGCGGCTCGCCCGGGGAGTGACGGGCCTCCAGACGCGGGGCTGGCGCTGCCCGGCGCGGAGTGACCGGGCTGCTGCCTCATCGTCGTCTGACCGGCCGGAGCGGCCGGCCGCAAGGGAGCTGTACGGACTGATCCCGCCATAGCCGTCGGCGGCCGCGTGGAAGCTGGCGGCCGCGCCGACGCCGCACGCAAGGATCCAGCCGCAGCGCCTGAGGGCGGTGGGGAAGCCACAGGCAATGGCCGGGCCGGTTCGGCCGACGAGGTGAGCGTCGCGGTTCGCACGCTAGGTGCCCTGTCCGGCTCTGCCGCTTGGGCCAAGGATTCAGCCCGGGCGCTCGGCAGCCGCACAGGCAATGGCCGGACCGGTTCGGCCGACGAGGTGAGCATCGTCGTAGGCACGCTGGGTGCCGTGTCCGGCTTTGCCGCTTCTACCCACCGGTTTCCGTCCCACAAGAGCGGCTGGCCGGCGTTCTGCGAGTCCGGGTACCAGTTACCCCTGGAGTTGCCTGTCACGAAACGAGCATATAGTTCCTGATGCTGTCGTAGCTGAAATATCGGCCCAGAATTGGGCACATGCGCCCCAGGTTCTTGCCCAGCGGCCTGGCTCGGGCCAAACGACGCTCGCTCAGCCGCAGTCCTTGTTCAGCGCGTTCTCGTCATGGGTCATCTTGGGCAGATCGGTGTTGGCCAGCTTTTCGAAGTTGTTGTCGGAGAGGTCCGTGGCGGCGGTACTCGCGTCATCGGCAAAGTCCCTGAGGTCGCGCTGCAGTGTCGGATCCGACGTGGCGCTCTGCGCGGCCTGCCGGAAGCTCGTCGCGTACTGCCGCAGCAGGTTGGCTGCCTTTGATGGGCTGGAGCTCGCCTGGTTGGTGATACCGGAAAGCTGCTGCGAGAGCAGACTCCCGACCTGGTTGCACACTGCTGCCGTGTTATTGGACGAGCCCCCGCCGTTCGAGGCGACCACGACAACGACGACGATAAGTATGACCGCCGCCAGACCGCCGCCGATCAGGCCCAGCCGACGCGCGCCAAAACGGCGTGCGGCGATCTGCCCTCCGGGCGGCTGCTGCCAGCCTCCGGGTCCAGCCGGCTGGCCACCTGGCGACTGCTGCCAGCCTCCGGCTGCCCCTGGCGACTGCTGCCAGTCGCCGGGTCCTGCGGACGGGCCAGACTGCCAGTCCTGGCTGCCCGACTGCCAGTCTGCGGTGCTGGATGGCATCGCATTAGCCGAGGCGGCACCGGGCGCCATGGACGCTCGCTCGCGGCCCGGATTCGACCCGTACTGCCAGCCATCAGGCCCGGACGTCCCGCCGGACGGCCAGTCATCCGCAGGCTCCTGGCCGTAGCGGGTCGCCGGCTGCTGGTTGTAGCCACCTTCCGACTGCTGGCTCTGATCCCGGTTCGACTGCTGGCTGTAATCCCGGTCCGACTGCTGGCTGTAATCCCGTGCGGACTGCTGGCTGTAATCCCGGTCCGACTGCTGGCCGTAGCTCGGCGCCGACTGATGGTCGTAGCTCGGCGTGGACTGCTGGTCGTAGCCACGCTCCGTGTGCTGGGCGTACGCGGCCGCATGCGAACGCGCGGACGAGGTTACGGCAGAAGCAGCCTCTGCCCCGGGGTGCGGCCGTGTCGCCTCCGTCCACGCCGTCCCATCCCACCAGCGCGCCGAGCCGGGATCGTTAGGGTCGGTGTACCAGTCCGGCGCGGGAAGATCACTCATAAAGGACACAATACGCACTTCGCACGGCAGGACTCATCGGTTTGCATAACGCTGGCGCTGGCGGCCGGGTGGGCTAAGCCTTCCGGCTGGCACTGGTGCCCGGGAAGGGCCTGGCCCCGGCGGCCACCGCGGGTGGGAAGGGCGAGACGAGGGTCCTGGCCGGCTCAAGTGGCTGACTGGCCTGGCCTTCTGTGCACGGCCCGCTGTTGCCCGGCTTACTGGGCGAACGGCGGTGTGACCCCGCATGCAGTGTCGACCGAGCCGACGTCCTGTGCCAGCTTCGTCAGGTCGGCCCCGAGGTCGCCAAAGCCAGTACCAGCGGCTACACCCGCGAAACCCGCGTCGTTGGCCGCGTTGTCGAGTTCGGTGTGCAGCCGGGGGTCGGCGGTTGCCTGCACCGCACCCTGGCGCACGCCGGCCGCGTACTGCTGCAGCAGGCTGGCCGCGCCCTTCGGGCTGGCAATGACCTTGTCGGTGATATCGCCGAGGCTCATGCCAGAAAGTTGCTGGTCGAGCACTCTGACGACCTTAGGGCACGTCGCCGCGTCAGAAGCCGAGCTGCTGGTGGTGCTGCCGCCCCCTGACGAGATGACGGCGAAGACGATGACCAGGGCGATGACCAGCACGGCCGCGGCGCCCCATAGCCACACCGGCAGGCCCAGCTTCCTGGATCGCAGCCGACCCGGCCGACCGGGGGAAGGTTCACTATGCGAGCTGGTGCCGTTGGTGTTCGCCGGTGCGGCGGGGGGAGCCGACGGGGCGGTCTGCCAGGTGTGGCTGCCGGCGGGCGGGCTCGAGGTGCCCGGCCCAGCCGCGGACGGCCACCCCGCGGGCGCGGCCTGCGCCGCCGCGGGCAGCACCGGAGCAGCAGGCGGTGCTGCGGCGGCCTGCGGAACAGCACTGACCTGCGGAGCAGCGGCGGCAGCCTGGGCCGCCGAGGGCACGCCGACACTCGCAGCCTGCAGGGCAGTGGCAGCTGCCGCGCCAGCTGTCTGCGGAGCAGCCGACCAGGCGCCAGCCGGCGCTGGGCTGGCGGCCTGCCGGCTGGATGGTGGCTTCTGTGCCTCGCCCGCTGGCTGCTGGCCCGGGCTTGGCTGCTCGGCCTCGCCCGGCTGAGGCGCAGCACCCCCGACGTTAGGGTGCGGACGCGTCGAGTCCGACCATTTGGTCCCGTCCCACCAGCGAACCTGGGCCGGGTTTTGCGGGTCGGTGTACCAGTTGGGCGACGGAAGATCATTCACGAAAAAAGCATACAAACTTCGGCGACCCGGCTGATATCGGATCGCCCGCAAAAGCGCAGGTGATCGGCGTAAAGACAACGGAGAGTTAACGGCTTATGGCCTGCCGGCAACGAGTCGGATCTCAGGCGGTGTACCGGCAGCGGGGACAAGCGAGAGGCGTATTCAGAGGCCGAAGAAACGCTCCGCGTTAGTCCTGAAGATCTCCTTTTCCCCGGCTTGGCTCAGCGCCTCCTCGGTGGCGATCCGCAGGTATCCGTTGCCGTCAGGTTGCTTGCGGCAGTACCTCCTGTCCGAGCAGCCGCACCTGCTCGACGTAGTCCACGTCGTAGATGTGGAAGTACACGGTGTCGATGCCGGCCTCGGACAGCTGTTCCAGGCGTTCCAGCACGTCGCGGGGCACGCCGACGACGCCGGCGCTCAGCAGCCGGGCTCCGGCCTCGCCGAGGAATTCGGCATGGGAGTCGGCTTCGGCCTTGGTGGCGGCGCAGCAGACCGGCAGCGTGGTCGACAGGCGGATCGCGGCCGGGTCCCGGCCGTGTTCGGTGACCACCTTGCGGAAGTAGGCGAACCGTTCCGGGAGTCCCTGGCCCAGACCCAGGCCGGTGTTGAACTCGTCGGCGAACCGTGCAGCGAGCGCAGGAGTACGCCGCGGTCCGCCGCCGCCGATGATGATGCGGGGCCCGCGCCGCGGGCCCGTGGCCCCCGCCAGGTCACGGGCTGTAGCCGGGAAGTTCGCGCACTCGTCGAGCTGGAAGTGCTTGCCAGAGAAGCTGAAGGTCTCCCCGGCCGGAGTGGTCCACAGTCCCGTGATCACGTTGAGCGCCTCCTCCAGCCGGTCGAAGCGCTCGCCTACCGGCGGGAACGGGATACCGAACGCCTGGTGCTCCCTCTCGTACCAGCCCGTTCCGATGCCGAGCTCAACCCGCCCGCCGCTCATCGCATCGACGGTCGCAACCTCGATGGCGAGCTGAGCCGGGTACCGGAACGTGCCCGCGGTCATCAGCGTGCCGAGCTGGACCCGGCTGGTCTGGATCGCAAGGCCTGCGAGCGTCGTCCAGGAGTCGGTCGGCCGGAGCGCGGGCTCGGTGGGCTGGATGCCCAGGTAATGGTCGGAACGGAAGAACGCGTCGAACCCGGCCTCCTCAGTTGCCAGAGCGAGCGCAAGTATCTGGTCGTAGCTGGCGCCATACCGCGGCTCCAGCAGCACCCGCAGCCTCATGGCCTCTCCTTTTCAGTGTTTGTTTGCGCCTCCGGGGCGCTTTGAAGCCCCTGGGGCGCGGTTGGGTCGGGGCGGCTGATCGGGAACGGCGAGGAACCGCCGCCGTCGAGCACCAGGATCTGCCCGGTCATAAACTCGGCGCCGTCGCTGGCCAGGTACGCGACCGCAGCGGCGATGTCCTCGGGACGCCCCACACGGCCTACCGCGACCCGCTGGCCGCGGCGGGCGAGTTCCGCGTCCACGTCCAGGTCTGGGTCTTCGTTGAGGATCGCCCGGCTGGTCGAGACGCCGCCGGGGCAGATGGCGTTCACGGTGATCCCCCAGGGCGCCACGTCCAGCGCCATCGTGCGGGTGAGCCCGATCACGGCGGCCTTGGAGGCCGAGTAAGCGCCAGACCGCGGGGCGGCGATCACTCCGGCCATCGACGAGATGTTGATGATGCGGCCGTAGCGCTGGGCGCGCATGACCGGGACGGCGAACCGCGACATCAGGAATGTGCCGCGCAGGTTGACCCGCACCACCATGTCGAACACGTCGACAGGGACCTCGGCGATGTCGGCGCGGTCCGCCCCCTGCGGCGCGGCCGCGTTGTTGACCAGGACGTCGAGGCGCCCGTACCGGGAGACCGCTTCGCCTACCAGGCGCTGCGCATCGTCAGCGTCGCCGATGTCGCCGAGTGCCGCCGACGCGGTGCCGCCGGCGGCGGTAATCTCCTCGACCAGGCTGTCAACACCTCGCCAGCCATGCTGGTCTCCGAGGCCAACCTTCTCCTGCCGCCGGTTGAGGATCCCGGCGGGTTCCCGGTCGCAGACCAGGACGGAGGCTCCGGACTCGGCCAGCGTCCGGCAGATCACCCGTCCCATCCCGTCTCGCTTGCCGCACCCCGTGACCAGGGCTACCCGGTCGGCCATCGTCATCCCTCCCGTGCTCCGGCGGCTCGGTGGGCCGCGACCGGTGCCAGCGTCCGGGCCGCGGCCGAGGCCTCGACGGGAACCGCGGTGCCGGTCCACAGCCCGAAGACCCGCACGACCATGGAGATAGCGGCGTTTCGCGCCCCGGCCACAAGCACCGGCACATGCTGGCGCGACGGCAGGATGCGCGAGAAGGCGGCGGCGTCCTCCGGCTCACTGTCCGCGGCAAACCTGACGTAGCCGTTGAGGCCGTTCTTGCCCGCCCGGTGCAGGTCAGCCGCTGTCCGTCCGCTGCGGGAGATGAGCCAGTCCCGGACATCGTTCTTTGAAAAGCCTGCATTGGCCAGCAGCTGGGCATGCTCGGGACAGAAGACCACCCCGCAGGACGTGTCCCGGAAGATCAGCGCGCCCGTCCGCGAGATCGTGTCGGCGAAGTCCCACAGCACCTGCTCGGCGTCCTGGGTGTGCCGGTTGTCCACGAACTCGCAGGTGCGCAGCAGCGTCGCCGACACCGCGCTGGTCCCCTCGGGCAGCCCGGCCTCGGCTGACGCGGGCTCCCACGGGCTCTCCTCCTGGTTTTCCGCGATGCAGATCGACCACCGGCCGGGCAGGCCCTGCGTCGCCTGCTCAAGGACATGCGGAACGATGCCGAAGACGTTGCGCACAATGAGGCCCACCGACCGGGCGACCGTGGCGTTCGGGCGGAAGCCAGGGCCGAAGGCGCCGCCAGCGCCGTTGAAGCCGAGCTCATGCCGCACCGGGCCGTTGACGACGATCAGCGGCGCTGGCCCGCTGGTGCTCTGCCAGCCGCCCCCCCGCGCCGCGCGGTCCAGCATCAGCGCCTCGAACGCTGCCAGCACCACCGGGAAATACTCGGGCCGGCAGCCAGCCATAGCGGCGTTGATGGCGGCGAGCTCGACCGTGCATTCTCGCCCGGTCTGCTCGGCCGAGCCGATGACCTCCTGCGGGTCGCGGCTGGTCTGGGCCAGGAACGCATCCAGCAGTGGCTGCGACACCGGGACCAGCGGCAGCCCGTCCGACCAGCCCCGGGCATAGCAGTACTCGATGGCCTGCTGCGCGATATCGGGATCGGGGGTATCAGGCCCCGTGGTATCAGGCCCCGTGGTATCGGGCCCCGTGGTATCAGGCCCCGTGGTATCGGGCCCCGTGGTATCGGGAACCGTCATTCCGGCGTGCTCCCGCCCGCGACGACGAGCAGGTCCAGCACGTCCGGGAGCACAGCGGCAGCGCGAACCCGGACTTGCTCCGGGGTGAGCACCGCGACCGGGTGCGGCGTGGTCGCGTACTGATAGCCCGGGGCTCCGCGCAGCCCGGCCATCGCGTCCGCGCTGGAGCGGAACGCGTCGCTGCAGATCACGGCGGCCGGCGTGCCGCGGCCCTCCAGCAGGACGCCATCGGTGACCGCGGACGCGCTGCAGGAACCGCAGTCACCGATGCCGGTGACGACCACGTCGCACTCGGTGATGAGCTCCTTGAGCAGGCCGTCGGAGACCGGCTGGGCGAAGTTGAGCTTCGTGCGCGCCAGCACGCTGGCGGCACCATGCTGCTCGACCAGCAGCCGGCCGACCTCCTCCAGGAAGACGTCCGCGTTCTTCTTCGTGTTCACGAGCAACCCAACCGCGGCACCGCGCAGGTCTGCGCGCCGCGGCGCCAGCGCCAGGCCGCCGCCCGCGCCCGGCGCCGCTGCCGCTCCTGCTCGGCCGGTCGGGTCCAGGATGGCGTTCGGCATTCCGGTACATCCTTCCTACGTGGCTGGAAATTTTTCATGATCGAGGAGCAAGACCCACAAATGGAGTGGGCCAGCGTCCTCAATAAGGAAAAGAGCGTGGCCGCAACCAGGCTGTGCGGCAGCCAGAAACGGAGATGATGCGAGTCGGGTGGCCCAGAAGGCTCGGGGAGCGGCGGTCGTGGGGCGCGTCACTGCTCAGTGCTCGTGGATGATGACGCCGCGGATGTTCTTGCCGTCCATCATGTCCCGGAACCCCTCATTGACCTGCTCCAGCCGGTACCGCCGGGTGATCAGCTCGTCCAGCTTGATGTCGCCGGTACGGTACAGGCCAAGGATCTTCGGGATGTCATACAGCGGGTTCGCGCCGCCGAAGCACGCGCCCTGGATCCGGCGCTGGTACAGGATCAGGATGTTGCCGGGCAGCTGCATCTCGTAGTCGCCGACCCCGGTCATCGTCACCTGGGACGTCTTGCCGACCATGTTCACCGCCTGCTGGACGACCTCGGTGTTCATCTCGCCGACCGTGAGGATCGCGTGGTCAGCGAGCTGGCCGCGGGTCAGGTCGACAACCAGCTGGTGCGCCTCAGCCGGGCTGCTCGTGGTGTGCGTGGCGCCCAGCATGCGCGCCATCTCGAGCTTGAACTCGACCGGGTCGATCGCGATCACATGCTTGGCCCCGGCGAACCGGGCGCCCTGCACGGCGTTGATGCCGACACCGCCGATTCCGAAGATCACCACGGTGTCGCCAGGCTTGACACCAGCCGCGTAGACCGCCGAACACCAGCCTGTGGTCACCCCGCAGCTCACCAGCGCCGCGAGCTCGAACGGCAGATCGGGCTCGATCTTGACGCAGGACCATTCCGACAGCACGGCCCGCTGCGAGAACGTGCCGAGCACGCACATCCCGCCCATGTCGTCGTCGCCGGAGTGGAACCGGAACGTGCCGTCGCGCAGCAGGCCGGTGCCCGCGTTCAGGCCCGCGTCGCACAGATTCTGGTGCCCGGTCGAGCAGTACCGGCAGGTCCCGCAGACGGGGATGAACGATGCCGCGATGTGATCACCCTCGGCGACCCGGGTCACACCCGGCCCGACGGCCTCGACGATGCCCGCGCCCTCGTGCCCGCCGACCATCGGCAGCCGCGCGCGCAGCCCGGCCCGGACATGCTCGTCGGAGTGGCACAGGCCAGCCGCCATGAACCGGACGACGACCTCGCCCTCCTTCGGGTCGTCCAGGTCGATCTGCTCGATCTCCCATGGCCCGTCGTGCTTGCGCAGGACGGCCGCCCGGGTCTTCATCGTCATCCTCGCGTGCCCTTCTCGTGACTAAACGGCACGCTAATGACGGTGACCCGTCCTGTCACCAGCCCTTTCCGTCAGGCGGTCGCCGAGTGCTCGCCAGTGCTGACCCAATCCTGTGTCAGGGCCTGGCCGCACTGGCGGGACAGCCACGCACCGACGACCGGCCGGTCACGTGTTGAGGCTAACCTTGAATTCACGGAGAATGCTGCTGATGCTCGTGTAATAGAATTCCGAGTAGCAAGCTCGCTGCCCGCCGACGTAGGGGTAGTTCTCTGTCGGGCACTTGACTGAATTGCCGTCACTGAGTGTAATGAGCCCGGTCGCGTAAAGCTTGTTATTCTTGTACCTGTAGACTGGGCCGCCGCTGTCCCCATCGCCAGCCGCGATGTGCCCGTGAAGCTGCTTCACCTGGTAAAGATCGCATATCCGGTAGAAGGGCCCGGCGACCGACAGGGCTTCCACCGCGCATTTAGTCATGGAGTTCTGGATCACTAGCTGGCAGACCTGACCCTCGAACGCGCCGTCGTCGCAAACCTGGTCCCCCCTGCGTGAGCTGGCCGAGCCGGAGACATCCGCGAGGGTCTTACTTGACGAGCTCCCGACATCCACGGCCTTGCTGCTCCCGCCGTTGGAGGTCGTGTTGATCACCTCAGCGTCAATGCCATTCTTGGGTTTCCATTCACCTTGGCTTGACACGCTTCCCATCAGGTGCTGCTTGCCTTTGCCTGACGGTGAGGCGTTGTACACCTTCGCGTTCTTCGCGGCGCAGTGAGCGGCTTCGAGCAGGTATTTCTTGCGGCCTCCCGACACACCAAACCCGCTCGTGCACGCTATGTTGAATGAAGAGACGTGAATGATTGTGTAGTCGCCGCCATTCCACGGCGGTGAATCTGCGGCGCGCCCGGCCAGCGCAATGCCGGCGTAACCCACGCTGGTTGTGCTGAGCACCAGGTTAGTGGCGCCGAACTCCTGGTCGAGCAGCGCGGTCCTGGCAGCATTAAGGTCCAGTACGGTGATGTCCTCGCGGCCGGTGACGAAGTCGGGGCCCCAGGTCACGATCGTGATGCCCTGTTGCAGCAAAGCCGTCTCCGCGCTGGTCACGCCCGCGTTCAGCGCGTCAAGGTAGGCGAGCGATCGCGGCGCCAGCGCGAAGCTGATAGTTCCTGGCTGCGTCCCCGCCGTGATCGCCGCTTCGGCAGACGGCTGCAGCTGGGTCAGGTAGACCACGACATGCGAGCCGTTGTCGGTGAGTACCTCGCCCACGTACAGGCCAGCGAACCGCGCCTGTGCGACCTGCTCGGCGGCATCCGCGATCGCCGCCGCTGGGCTCTGGTCCGGTGCCGTGCTTAACCCGAGCACCGGCGGCGGCGATGAAACCGCGCTGCTCGTTGCTGCGTGCGCCGCGCCCGGCATGACCAGCGCCAGCGTTGCTGCGGCCACGGTGACCGCGGCCAGTGTCCGCCTGTTCACCTGACAGGTACCTCCCCGCTCCGTGCGAACTGGCGCACACAATCTCACATGAGGGAGGCATCGGGAGGCATCTGCTTACATTTGTGGAACAAGGGCACAAGCCTGGTCAAAGCAAGAGGGCGGCGCCGTGGGGCGGCGTTACTCAGGCCGCCGCCCCCGCGCCGTCGTAGCGTGTTTGCTGTCTGCTTACCCGGTGTACAGCGATGCCGAGCCGTCCGGGTTGATGGTCTCCATGGCCGCGAGCACCTGGGAGATTTTCTCGTAGTTGGACGGGGTGCGGGCCCACACGATGCCCAGCGTGTTGATGTTCAGGTGCTGGAGCTTCTGCATAACCGTGGTCTCGTTGAGGGTTCCAGCGGACTTGATCGCCCACTGGATCTCCAGCCCTGCGTCCCAGCCCTCCTGGCTGTTCTCGATCTCGTTCTCGCTATTGAGCCCGGCGGCCTTCATGCCGGCGAAGTACGCCTTCAGGCCAGTGGCTGTCAGCTTGGACTCGTTCGAGGTTCCCTGCTCAGCGGCTGTCAGCCAGTTCTCCATCGAGCCGAGGACGTAGATGTTGTTCATCACCGAGGGCCCGCCAGCCGCGGAGATGAAGCTCGGCAGCTCGCAAGCCGAGCATTCGCTGATCGGGATCGTCGGGTTCTGCGCCCGGATCGCACGGATAGCAGTGATCGAGTCGGTCCCCGGGACCAGGCCGAACAGGATGATCTGCGGCTTGGCTGCCAGCATGGCGAGGACCTGTGGCGTGACGTCCGTCGCGCCAACCTGGTCGACCTGGGTGGAGACGAGCTGGAAGTGGTACTGGCTGGCCAGCGACTGCACGCTGCTCTTGTTCGCCAGGCAGACCGAGCCGCAGTTGTCCTCGAGCAGAGCCACCCGCGTGTAATGGCGGGGCACGATCAGCTGCTGCACCGAGGCGAGCTGATCGTTGTAGAACACGTCGTAGAAGCCTGGGAATCCCCAGGAGTTGAGCTCATTGGCGGGGTAGCCGTTGGTCTGCCAGCCCGAGGACAGGCTGATCAGGATCGTCTTGTAGGAGATGGCGATGGGCAGAGCGGACTCGGTATCGGCACCGGATTCCGGCCCGACGATGAACGTCGCGTGGTCGGAGAGAATGCACTTGCGGGCGATCAGCTCCGACTGAGAGGCGGAGGACTGGTTGTTGTTCTGGATGTACTTGATTTTGTGGCCGAGGATTCCGCCCGTCGCATTGACGTGGTCGAAGAACGCCTCGGCGCCGTAGTTGTCGGTCTGCCCGATCTGGGCGTACGGGCCAGTCTGGGCCAGGTCACCGCAGATCACGATCGGCGAGTTGGCCGCCGCTCCGCTGCCCGACGAGCCGCAGCCAGCCAGGGCCAGCGCCACCGCTGCCGCCGTGACCGCCGCGAGCGGCATCCGTCTTCTTGCTGACGCTCTGATCAAGGTCCCACCTCACAATCAACCGGTCTTCCGTGGACGGCTCTGTGCTAGAGCCCGACAAGGAGCGAATTGACGACCTCTGACTGACGGAACTCGTCCGGGCTGCCCTCGAAGACAAGCCCGCCGGTGGCAAGGACGTAGATCTTCTCGCTCATCTGCGCGACGAGACCAAGGTCGTGCTCCACCAGCAGCACGCACGTCATCTCGCCGACGGTGCGCAGCACGTCTTTAAGGCGCTCGCGCTGCGGCTCGCTCAGCCCGGAGGTGGGCTCGTCGAGCAGCAGCAGCCGGGGCTTGGCCGCGATGGCCCGGGCAAACTCCACCATCCGCTGGTTTTCCAGCGTCAGCCCCGACACCTCCTGGCCGCTCAGCGCGCCCATGTCCAGGTAGTCCAGGGCCTGTGCGGCTCTGTCCCTTGCCTCCGCCAGCCGGCTGCGAACGATGCCAGCCGCGATGCCCGGGCGGCGGGCGCCCAGGCAGGAGACAGCCACGTTGTCCAGCACGCTGCGGCCGTGGATGAGGTGCACAGCCTGGAAGGTGCGGCTTACTCCCAGGTGGAAGCGCTGCTGCGGGGCCAGCCTGGTCACGTCCGCGCCATCGAGCAGCACCCGGCCCGCCGACGGGCTGATACTGCCGCCAATGACGCCCAGCAACGTCGATTTCCCGGCGCCGTTCGGGCCGCACAGGCCGAACAGCCCGCGGGTCGGCAGCGTCAGCGCTACCTTGTCCAGCACCTGCAGGCCGCCGTAATCCTTGTCAATGCCGGCGCACTCGAGCAGGGGGGTACCGGCCCTGTCCGCGCCGCCGGCGCGGGCCGCCCAGGTCCGGCCGAACTCCGATGCCCGGTGGTCCGGGGCGGGGGCGGCGGCCTCTGCGGTCTCGCCTGGCTCATCGGGTGCGCCCGCCGGATAAGGCCGAGCCGGGCCCGCCAGCGCTGCTGGCGCACCGGTCCCCGGTGTGTCCGCCACCACGCCGCTGCCCGCGAGACGGGCTCGGACGCGGGCGGTCAGCGTGGCCACGATGCCGGCCAGGCCCTCCGGGTCGACCAGCAGCACGACAGTGATCAGCACGCCCTCGACGACGAGGATGTTGTTGCTGACCCAGTTGCTCGCCCCGGACAAGTACTGGATCGCCAGGGCGCCAACGACCGCGCCCAGGATGCTGCGCCGGCCGCCGACGAACAGCATCATCAGCAGCGAAAGCTCGGCGGTCGGGCTGACCAGCGTGGCGGGCACGAAGAGCTGGGTGCCGGCGTAGACCGCGCCGCCGAGAGCGGCGAACATCGAGCCGAGCACGAACAGCTCGAGCTTGCGGCGCGCGGTCGGGACCCCCATGGCCGCTGCCGTCCGCTCGTCGACGCCAAGGACGTAGAGCTCAAGGCCGATGTCGGAGGACAGGATCCGGGTGGCGGCGAACACCACGATGCCGAGCACCAGGACGGTGACAATGCCGTCGCCCACCACAGTCGCTCCCGGCGTGGCGCCCGACCACAGGTTGCTTGTGAGCGGCATGCCAACAGACCCGCCCAGGTAGTTCGCTGAGCTGACGTAACCGGTGGCGAGCAGCGGGAGCATGATCGTCGCGACCGCCAGCGCCAGCCCGGAAACGCGGGTCACGACCGAGCCGAGCAGCAGTGCGGCCAGCCCGGCGCCCACCGTGACGACGGGTGCGGCCACCAGGCTCGACATGCTGGCATGGGCGTTGAGCAAGGCCACGCCGTAGGCCCCGAGGCCCATGAACACCGACTGGCTGAACGCGATCTGCTGGCTGAAGCCGATCTGCACGGCCATCCCGGCGGTCACGATCGCGTAGGTGAACGCGAGGATGATGACGCTGCCCGCGTACTGCTGGCCAAAGAGCACCATGACCACAAGGCCGACGACAACCACCAGGCCAGTGGTGGCCAGCGGCCCGCGCAGGCTGCCCGGCCCCAAGAGCAGGGCGTCCCGGGCCGGGGCCCTCGGCCGCAGCCGTGACGTCAGCACCGGACTGTCCTCGCGCCAAAGGGGCGCGGTGCCGTGTTGCACTGAGGAGCGAGGGAGCCTGCGACCGAACGACGAGGGAAACGCGGCGCCCCAAAGCGCCCCGGAGGCGCAAAGCAAACAGAGCGCCCCGGAGGCCAAAAGCAATACAGCCTCATGCCTGCAGACCTCCGGATGATCATGCGCCGATTGCTGACTCGAAGCCCAGGGCGCGGGGGCGGGCCAGAACGAGGGCGGCGAGGATCGCGTACAGCAGCGTGTCGGCGTACTCGGCGCTCACGTAACCGCCGAGCAGCGCCTCGGCGAGACCGATCACCAGGCCCGCCACCAGTGCCCGCCCGGGGCTGCGGAAGCCGCCGTAGGCCGCCGCGATGAACCCGGTGACGCTGATCGTCGCCCCGGAGATGTAGGTGAAGCCGGTGATCGGCGACTCCACGATCCCGAAGATCGCTGCGAGCACAGCGGTGATCACGAAGATGATCCGCCGGTAGCGCCGGGTGTCGATGCCGACGATGCGGGCCCCGAGGTTGTTCTCGCCGGAGGCTTCCATCGCCTTGCCGCTCAGCGTGTAGCGGATGTACAGGGCGAACATCACGCCGCTCACCACAGCGCACCCGAGCACCAGGACGCCGGCGCGCTCGATGTGCAGGTTGCCTGCGATCGTCAGCGCGTTGCCGTTCCACAGCGATGGGGCCGCGTGCACGTCGGTGCCGAAGAGGATCTTCGCGACGCCGTCGATGAAGAACGACAGTGCGAACGTGAAGAAGAACGTGATGACGATCCCCTCCTGGCGGCGCCGCCCGTCCTGAGCCAGGCGGAGGACTACCTGGTCGTAGGCGTAGCCGAACGCGGCCACAACGGCCAGAGTGGTCGCGATCGAGACCGGCAGCGGCCAGCTCTTGACCCGGTACAGGTAGTCGACGCCGAGTGCCCCGGTCATCGCGAAGTCGCCAACGGCCAGGTTCAGGATGTTGCTCACGCGGTACCAGACGGCGACGCACACCGCGAACACCGCATAGATGGACCCGGTCACCAGCCCCGCGATGAGCAGGTTGCCAAGTTTCACCGGTCTCCCCCGTTCCGGAAGAGCCAGTCAGGCGGCGATGCCATTGCGGACCTCCACTCGGCGGGTGCAGATCTCCAGGGCGCGCCTCGGGACTTCCTCGACCACGATCAGCGTGGTGCCCGCTCGGTGCACCCGGGCCAGCGCTTCGTACACGCGCTTGCTGACCACCTCGGCCAGCCCAAGGCACGGCTCGTCGACGGCCAGGATGCGGGGGGCAGCGGCCAGGCCGCGCGCGATCGCGACCATCTGCTGCTGGCCGCCGGACAGGGTGCCTGCCGCCTGCCGCAGGTGCGGCCGCAGGTCGGGGAACAGGTCGAGCGCCAACCCGTAGGCATCCGATGCCCGGGCCTTGCCCGCGCTCCGCGTCCAGCTGTAGCAGCCCAGGATGATGTTGTCAGCGGCCGACAGGTTCGGGTACAGCTGGCGGCGCTCGGGGACCAGGGTCAGCCCGTGGCGCGCTGTCCACATGACGTTGCGCGGCGGCGCCACCGCGCCGAAGATCTGGACGTCGCCGCGCCGGGCGACAAGCCCGGCGATGCCCATAAGGATGCTGCTCTTGCCGTTGCCGTTCGGCCCGATGATCGCGACGGCCTCGCCCTCGCCGATGCTGAACGTCGCGTCGTGCACAGCGACGACGTGACCGTAGGCAACAGACATGCGCTGAACGCTCAGAGCTGTGCTGAATTGCGCCTCCAGCGTGTTCATCTGTCGCCCCTGGGCATGAGCACGGCGCCTTCGGGGAGGGGGCGGACCAGGCGCTGGTAGATGGACAGCCAGCCCTTCTCGCCTGAGGGTGGCGGCGGGGCCAGGGTGGCGCGGCGGCGGTCGAGCTCGGCCTCGGGGACGTCCAGGTCGGCCAGCCGGCCCAGGACGTCGATGCGGATCCGGTCCCCTGGGTGCACCAGCGCCAGCGGTCCGCCAGCGGCGGCCTCCGGCGACACCTCCCCGACCACGATCCCTCTGTTGACCAGGCCGGACAGCTGCCCATCGGTCACCACGGCCACCTTCCCGGTAAGGCCTGCCCCGTCCACGGCGAACACGAGCTGAGAGGCCATCCCCATGCCCGGGCTGCCCGTCGGGCCCTGCCCGCGGAGCACGACCACGTCGCCCGCGTGCACCGCGCCCGCCCGGACCGCCTCCAGGGCCGTGGCCGGGGAGTCGTAGACCACAGCAGGGCCGGTGAACTCCAGGTTCCGGTCATCGGCCACCGCGAGCTTGACGATCCCGCCGCCGGGGGCCAGGCTGCCGCGGATCAGGACGATCGTCGGCCGGCGCCCGAGCGCCCGCCCGGCCGGGCGGATGATCTCCTCGTCTGCGACCGTGACGCCGGCCAGGTTGTCGCCAACGGCGCCTCCGGTAACCGTCAGCGCCCCGAGGTCCAGCATCCCCTCCAGCTGCTTCATCACAGCCCGGGCCCCGCCAGCGTCCTCGAGGTCCTCGACCGGGCGCTCGCCATTGGGCCGGATCGCGGTCAGCAGCGGTACCTGGTCGGCCAGCCGCTCAAACAGCCCGTAGACGTCAACGTCGCTCTCGGCCTCGGCGGCGACCGCCTGCAGGTGCTTGACCGAATTGATCGACCCGCTCACCGACAGGACGGTCATCACGGCGTTGGCGAACGCGCCTGGCGTCAGGATGTCCCGCGGCCGCAGGGCCTCGCCGACCATCGCGACGATGCGCTCGGAGGCCTGCTCGACCGCTTCCCACATCGGCGTGCTGTTCGCCCGCACCGGGGTGCTGCCCGGCAGCGCCATGCCGAGCGCCTCGCACGCCATGTGCATCGTGTTGGCGGTTCCCACGCCCGGGCACACGCCGGGGCCGAGGATCGCGTTCTCGCTCATCGCGGTCAGCTCCGCCAGGTCGAGCTGCCCGTTCGCCACGTGCCCGGCGGCTGCGAACACGTCCTCGATGTCGCAGTGACGGCCGCGGTAGCTGCCGCTCGGCTGATAGCCGCAGGCAACGATGATCGTCGGGATGTTCAGCCTCGCCCCGGCCATCAGCTGCCCGGGAGCGGTCTTGTCGCACGAGGCCAGGCAGAGCATGCCGTCCAGCAGCGCTCCCTCGACCGCTACCTCGATGTCGCTGGCGATCAGGTCGCGCGCGGACAGGATGTACCCGCCGCGGTGCCCAGCGCTCGTGATGAAGTCGCTCGGCGCCGCGGTGCGGACCTCGAACGCGATGCCGCCGGCCAGCTCGATCGCCCGCTTGGCCCGCCGGGCTATCTCGTCCAGGTGGCTGAAGCAGATGGCCAGTGCCGACGACGAGTTCACAATCGCGATCTTCGGCTTGGCCATGTCGGCGTCGGTGAGGCCCAGGGCGCGCCACTGCGCGCGCCGGGTCGCCCACCGGGAGGTGCCCTCCTCAAGGTTGCTGCGGAGATTGCCGGCCGAGGTCATGGGTCAGCTCCCTCCGGGGCCGGGGTCACTTCGACAACGCCGTTGTCGGCGTCGATGCGGACCCAGTCCCCGGTCCTGATCACCTCGCACGGGTCCCGGTCCAGGCCGGTGACCGCCGGAACCCTGGTGACCACAGCGCCGAGCGCGACCTTGGTGCTGATGGCCATGAAGATCATCCCGATCGGCGCGGTCCCCATCAGCCGGGTGGTCTGGAAGAAGCCCGACCACCCCGACGAGCCCTTGGCGCCGGGGAACACCAGGATCTTGCCGGTAAAACACTGGCCGAACAGCTCGTGCCGCGGCTCGATGATGGTTCCCCTCGCCGGGTCGATGCCGCCCCAGCCGGAGATTGTCTCGTGCGACACCAGGGCCGGGCCGGCGACGATGCCGGGGACGACCGTCCGTCCGTTCAGAATGATCTTCTCTGTCATCGTGGTCACCGCAGCCTGCCTCGCCACTGGCCGGTCACCGCGGCGTCGACGCACTCCTCGAGGGTGCCGAACCAGGCCTCGATGCCGAGGATCGCGGGCAGGTAGTGAGCCTGCTTCGCCGAGTCGGTCGCGAAGACCCTGGTGCCCTCGGGCGCGACCCGTGACATCGCCGGGCACGAGTCGCCGAGCACCTTGCCGCCAGCGCGCTGGATGATGTCGGTGTAGCCGCTGCGGTCAGCGACGTCCTTGAGTGCCCGCGGCACCATGAGCCACAGCTCGGTGGCAGGACTGAGGCGGCGTCCCTCCAGCGCTTTGGCCGCTCGCCGGATCTGGTCCACCGAAGCGTGCGGGCAGCCGAGCAGCACGAAGTCGACGTCCTCGCGCTCGCCCTGGGAGTTGAGGTCGGCGTAGACAGCCTGCCGCTCGTCCTCGCCGTAGACGATCGCCTCCGGCACCGCCGCCGGCCAGAACGCCGCGCCCAGCGTCGGCGCCTCGGGCGTGATCCCCGGGATGTGATACAGCTCCACGCCGCCCGACGTGGCGGCCGCGGCGCCGAAGTGCTTGAGCTCGACCAGGTCGGGCTGGCCGATGTCGCCGACGATCACCGGGCGCTGCTCCCCGACGACTCCGCCGGTGAAGTAGCCGAGCATCCCCCATTCCAGGAAGTCGCCCACCGGGACCTGGACGTCGAGCAGGTGGGTACCGGCGCGCCCGGAGTCCAGGTGGTTGCCCCAGCACGGGATCCTTCCTGTGAGCGAGGCCGCGCCGGCCGATGCGGTGCCCTCGCAGTTGGTCCGGGCGCCGAGCACAGAGTTCGCGTACACCACCGCGGAGGACTCCATCCACGCGATGTGCTCCCCGCGCACCGGTATGTTGCCGACCTGGTATGGAGTACAGGTGGCGAGGATGCTCACTCCCCGGCGCCCGTAGAACGCCTCCGCGTCACCCTGCAGCTGGATCAGCTCGCGGGAGTACGGGATGACGCCGGCGGCGTCCGCGCCAAAGCCGTGCTGCAGCTGGCAGGTGGGCACCCGCATGTCCGGGATCTCGATGTCGTCGTCGCAGTCCAGGTTGATCACAGCGAACGCCTTGTTCCACCCGCCCTCCCGGACAAGCCGCGCCTTCGCCGGGGACGGCTGGGTCATCGTGCCAGCGACGTTGCGGACGGCACACAGGCGCTCGCAGTCCAGCGCCTCGCCATAGCGCACCAGCAGGTCCATCGCGGCGGCGACAGCTGGTCCCTCGGCGCCGTCGAGCATGCCCTGCTCCTCGTCGGTCAGCCTCATGGCGCCCTCATCCGACGTTGTCGGCCAGCCGCTTGCGCAGCTCGGCCAGATCGATGTGATGAACGCTTCCGCCGTCGGCGAGGTCGAGCGCGTGCGCAGCCCCGGCGCCCATAGCGGCGCACGGGCCCATCACCCGCACGCTCGATAGCGCGGCAGCGTCCCCGTCGACGCAGCGGCCGGCGGCCACCAGGTTGTCCGCGCCGGGCGGCGTCATGCTGCGCAGCGGGACATAGTGCACGTGCGAGGGGCCGAACATTTCCCACACGTAGCCGTCGGCCCGGTCGTGCAGCTCGATCGGCCACGCGGTGCGGGCGACCGCGTCGTCGAACCGCGTCCCGGCGCGGACCTCGTCGAGCGTGAGCTGGTGCCGGCCCTGGATCCAGCGGGTCTGGCGGCGCCCGGGGTAGCCGTAGGCGCGCACCCGCGCCCGGCCGAACGCCTGCGGGAACTCCTCGCGCAGGAGTGCGAAGGCCGCGTCGGCCTGAGCCTTCCCGGCGAGCTGGGCCTGCGAGGCGCCGACCGGGTCCAGCGGGGCCTCGATGTGGGTCACATTGAGCACGGCGGTGCCCCGGCCGGGGAAGAAGAACGCCAGGCCGCCGCGCCGCAGCAGGCCCAGCTCTGCGCCTGTGGCCGCGATGCGCGCGTCGATCTCGCCGGGGTCAGGCTTGTGGCTCTCGTCGACGTTCTCGACGATGACCTGCTGCGAGCCGTAGATAGGCCGTTCCGGCACCCAGCACGGCAGCCCTGCCTGCCAGGTGAGAGCGGCGTCGCCGCTGGCGTCGACGAAGCCGGCCGCGCTCACCCGGACGTTCCCGTACCGCGTAGCCAGCGAGATCGACCGGAGGTAACCGCCGCCGAGGTCGACGCCGGTCAGCACGCTGGCGAGCATGGTCCGCACGCCAAGGGACTGAATCGTCCTCTCCAGCCACCGCCCGAGCGCCACCTCGTTGTAGTAGACCGTTGTTGTGTGGCCGCGCGCGAAATGCAGGTCTCCGGCCGGGCCGAGGTCGCGGAAAATGTCGTCGAAGACGCCGTGCGTCAGCTGCTGATAGTCCGGGGCGTTCCCGAAGACCCCGCAGAAAAGCCCGATGAGCGAATGCACCATCTGGCCGCCTATCACCGGGAGGGAGTCGACGAGCACCACGTCCCGGCCCAGGCGCGCGGACTCGATGGCCGTGGACAAGCCCGCGATCCCCGCGCCAACCACACACACGTCAGCGCTGATTTCCTGCGCTGGCGGGTCAGCCGACCGGGTCACCGCCTCCAGGCGGAGTTCGGTCAATGCATGCGGCATGAACGCTCCAGCCGGGTTAAGCAGAATTCCGCGTTGCGCAAACCGCGAAATACGAGGTAATGACCACGCCCTGATGATTACGCTAGAGATCGCCCTGTCCGCCGGCAAACAAACAATTCAACTATTGGGTATAAGCGCGCCTGATGGCGCGTTGCCGCGGCGGGCGCCACGGGGCGGGCTGTCCAGATGCCTGGCTGCTTCTGCGACCAGCCGGCGCAGCCAGGCGTGGGCCATGTCATCCTCGTGCTGCCGGTGCCACCACAGCGCCTCGACGATCGGCTCGGTCTGTCCCGGGCACTCCACCACCCGCAGGTCCGTCCGGTCGGCAAGCCGGGCGGCGAGCCGCTCCTGCATGAGCGCGATCCGGTCGGTTCCGGCGACGAAGTGGGGCACTGCCTGGTAGCTCTCCACCCGGACGGCGACCCGCGGCTGGACGTCCAGCAGCGTGAGCTGCCGCATGATCGGGGCGGCCGACGGGGCCGGATGATCCCTGTAGTACGGGGCGACCCACGGCAGCCGGGCGAGGTCGGCAGGCTGCAGCGCGCCGACGTCCAGGACCGGGTTGTCCGCCGCGACCAGGCACACCCAGCGGTCGCGGAACAGCTCAGCCGACCGCGTGTTCGGCAGCGCGAAGCCCTGCGTGGGCGGCGCGACCATCCCGTCGACGAAGCGGATAGCGTCGGAGTACTCAGCGGCCAGCGACTCCCGCACCAGCCTGATGTGCAGCCGCACCCTCGGCGCCGCGTCATGAATGAGCTGCGAGAGTTCCTCACCGATCACGCTGATCGTGTAGTCGGCCATCACAAGCGTGAACTCACGCTCCGACGTTGCCGGGTCGAAGTGGGTGCTCGCGGCGAACAGCCGCTCTGACGCAGCGCAAACCGTCTCGACCTGCTCTGCCAGCTGCTCGGCCAGCGCGGTCAGCTCGTAGCAGCCCCTGTCGCGGACGAGGAGCTCGTCGCCGAAGTGGCGTCGCAGCCGGGCCAGTGCCGCGCTCGCCGCGGGCTGGGTGACCCCAAGGCGCTCGGCTGCCCGGGTGACGTTGCGCTCGCGGAGCAGTTCCCGCAGGGCCACGAGCAGGTTCAGGTCAAGGTTTGCCAGATGGGCCACGGGACGTGCCATCGCGCTCCGTCCATTGCCAGCGCCCGGGCTGTCCAGACGTCGAATTCGTGGTATTCGGCGACCTATGTCCTCTCGCTTCCCGACTGCTCTACCAGCGGATTCAACCACCGGACCGGCCGGCTGCCAAGGCCCTGAAGGTTCGCCGCACCCGGTAGTAGTGGCCGCGCTGCGGGGTGAGCGATTCCTTTCCCGGGCATCGGCGGTCTGATGCCCGCCTCCTGCACGAGCACGCCAGGAAGGCCGGCGTCGATGCGCGGCTGGACGTCTTCCCCGGAATGCTGCACACGTTCCAGATGGCTGCTGGCCGTGCTCCAGAGGCTGACGACGCGATCCGCAGGATGGCTGACTGGGTAGGTCCGAGGCTTGGGCTCTGAACGCGGTCACTGTCCGGGCGGCAGGCAATCACGGAGGGGATGCTGATGACGGGCCAGTCAGAGGAGTTCGCGCAGCGTACCGAACCGTTCCGGCGTGAGCTGCTGGCACATTGCTACCGGATGCTCGGTTCGGCGGACGAGGCCGAGGACGTGGTGCAGGAAACGTACCTGCGGGCATGGCGGTCATACGGGACCTTCGAGGACCGGTCAACGGTGCGCACCTGGCTGCACCGCATCGCCACTAACGCCTGCCTGACCGCCCTCGAACAGCACAGCAGGCGGGCGCTGCCCTCCGGCCTGGGCGGCCCAGCCGATGATCCCGACGTCCCGCCCGGCCCGGCCGAACCTGGTGTGGCCTGGCTGGGGCCGATCCCGGACGCGCTGGTGACCCCGGAGGCACACGACCCAGCTGCGATCCTCGCAGCGCGCGAAGGCGTGCGGCTGGCACTCATTGCCAGCCTGCAGTTCCTGCCCGCTCGGCAGCGAGCTGTACTCCTGCTCCGGGAGGTGCTCGGTTTCAGTGCCGCCGAGGTCGCGGCCATGCTCGCCACCTCCACCGCCGCGGTCAAGAGCACGCTGCAGCGAGCCCGCGCCCGGCTCGACGACGTCGCTCCGGCCCAGACAGCGTGATCCAGCCGACCGAGCCGCAGGCACAGGAACTGCTCGCCCACTACATCGCCGGGTTCGAGAACGCCGACACAGCTGCCCTGGAAAAGGCACTGCGAACGGACGCGGCGATCGAACTCGTCGGTACCCGGACCTGGTTCTCCGGTCGCGTGACATGCCTGCGTTACCTCGCGCATGTGATCGGATCTCCTGGAGACTGGCTGATGACGCCGACCCTTGCCAACGGCCAGCCCGCAGCGGCCGCCTACTACCGCGACGGCGACCAAACCCATCACGCGCTCGGGGTTGCGGTCCTCACCGCCACCCCCACCGGTATCGCTCGCATCACCGTCTTCGCGGGCGGCCCCGGACTGGTCGCCGCATTCGGGCTGCCTGGCGTGGATACTCTCCCGCGCGGCGGCAGGGTGCCTTGACACTGCCCGGGCCGGGGCGTGTCCTGTGGCCGACTGTGCCGACGAGGGCTAGGGAGAACGACCGTCATGGCTGTGACAGCCCCGGAGCGCCTGGACATTCACGGACTGCTCACCGAGGGAGCGCATCTCATCGGCGGCGAGTGGGTGGCGGCCCGCGGCGGGGAGACCATCGACGTCATCGACCCCTCAACCCAGGACCTGCTGCTGCGGGTACCCAGGGGCGGCGCCGAAGACATCGACGCTGCGGTGCAGGCGGCGGCAGCGGCGTTCCCGGCCTGGCGGGACACCAGCCCGGCCGCCCGGGCCGAGGCCCTGTACCGGTTCGCCGACGTCTGCCGCAGGCACGACGCCGAGCTCACCACTCTGGAGGCGATGGAGGTCGGGCACCCTAAGTGGCCCTCGTCTGGGGCACCGCGGACGCTGACCTACGTGGCCGGCCTGACCGACAAGGTCACCGGGCGGACGTTGCCGGTGGCGAGTCCGAGCGTCCTCGGCATGACGATCCGGGAACCGTTCGGTGTCTGCGGCAGCATCATCCCCTGGAACACGCCCGGGCCATTGATGATCACCGACGTGGCGCCGGCCATTGCCATGGGCAATACGCTCGTGGTCAAGCCGCCTGAGGACGCCCCGCTGACCTGCCTGCTGCTCGGCAAGCTGGCCCTCGAAGCCGGGATACCGGCTGGGGTCGTCAACGTCGTGACTGGCTACGGCACCGAGGCCGGAGCCGCGCTGCCGGCTCACCCGCTGGTCCGCCACATGAGCTTCACCGGCTCGCCAGAAACCGGTACCAAGATCATGGAAGCCTGCGCCAGGAACCTGATCCCGCTGCGGGTTGAACTGGGCGGCAAGTCCCCGCAGATCGTGCTGCGCGACGCCAACCTTGCCCGCGCCGTTCCGGTGATCGCGCGAAGCATCACGATGAACACCGGCCAGGTCTGCGCCGCCGGCTCCCGGCTGCTGGTGAGCGAGAGCATGCGGGCCGACCTGGTGGACGCGGTGCGCGCGGAGTTCGGCAAGGTCCGCGTCGGACCCTGGTACGAGGACGTCGACATGGGGCCGCTGATCAGCGCCAAGCAGGAGCAGCGGGTGCTCGGGTACCTGGACATAGGCCGCCAGGAGGGCGCCGAGGTCGTCACCGGCGGCCACAAGCTGGCCGGTGAGAAGTACGGCCGGGGCTTCTTTGTCGAGCCCACAATCTTCGACCGGGTCGATCCGGGCATGCGCATCGCGCAGGAGGAGATCTTCGGGCCGGTGCTGTCTGTGCTCACGTTCGACGACGAGGACGAGGCCATCGCGATCGCCAACGGCACCAAGTACGGCCTGTCCGCGTCGGTGTGGACAAGCGACGTGAACCGCGCCGTCCGGCTGGCCCGCAGCGTGCAGGCGGGCATGGTCACGATCAACGGCTTCGCCTCCTCCGGTGCCATCGGGGCGCCGTGGGGCGGCTACAAGCACAGTGGCTTCGGTCGCAGCATGAGCGCCGAGTCGGTGCTCGACTACACCCAGACCAAGACCGTCATCATCAACGCCCTCGACTAACGGGCAATCCGGAGTGGCCGACCTCGTCCGCGCCGCCGTCCAGACCGGCCCGCACGCCATCGAGATACAGGAGTTCCCCCGCCCGCGGACCGGCCCGGACGACGGGCTGCTGCGCGTCGAGGCCTGCGGGATCTGCGGCAGCGACGTCGAGCAGTACCGGGGCCACCTGGGGCGCGCCCGGTTCCCGGTGGTCCCCGGGCACGAGCCGCTCGGGATCGTGGAGGAGGTCGGCGAGCGGGCCGCCGCGCGCTGGGGTGTCAGGCCCGGCGACCGCGTGGCGCTGGAGATCATCATCCCGTGCCGCTGCTGTGACCGCTGCATGGCCGGCGACTACAGCTTCTGCCGCCGCCAGCGTGGCAGCCACGGCTACACCTCGGCCGGCCAGCCGCCCGGTTTGTGGGGCGGCTTCGCCGAGTACGTCTACCTGCACCCGAACTCCATCCTGCACAAGGTGTCCGCCCAGGTCCCAGCCGAGGTCGCAGTGATGTTCAACCCGCTCGGGGCGGGTGTCCGCTGGGCGGCGCACCTTGGCGGCACCCGGCTGGGAGACACGGTGCTGATCCTCGGCCCAGGTCAGCGCGGAATAGCCGCGGTGATCGCGGCCAGGGCCGCAGGGGCGGGAACGATCGTCGTCACCGGACTGGCCAGGGACAGCGCCAAGCTGGCTCTCGCGAAGGAGTTCGGGGCTGATCACACGATCAATGTCGAGGCCGAGGACACGGTCACGCGGGTCACGGAGATCACCGGCGGCCGCCTGGCCGATCTGGTGCTGGAGCTGACGCCCATGGCCCATGAGCCGGTCCGGGACGCGCTGCATGCGGTCCGGCCAGGCGGCCGGGTGGTGCTGGCTGGCCTCAAGGGCCGCTCCCGGCCGGTGGAGATCTTCACCGACCTGATCGTCGACAAGGCGATCACAGTGACCGGCGCGTTCGGAGTGGACTCGCCCGCTTACCAGGAGGCGATAAGGATCATCGAAGCCGGGAGCGTGCCACTGGGCCGGCTGCACACGCACACGTTCGGTCTTGACGACACCGAGCAGGCCATCCGCACCCTGGGCGGTGAGATCCCCGGCGAGGAGGCTGTGCACGTGTCTATCCAGCCCTGACACAAGTGGCTGAAAATACGGTGGCTGACAAAGGAGCAGCAGTGACCACGTCCGACCCTCAGCCTGACGTCGCAGTGCCGCCAATAGTCGGGCTCTACTGGACGCTGGCGGGCCCGGTGCAGTTCAGGACCGGCCGCGAGTGGAGCCTGTTCGATTTCCGGGACCGCTGCGAGGAGGCCGGCCGGGCCGGGTTCAGCGGGATCGGGCTCTGGCACGCCGACCTCGAGCACATCCTTGGCCGCCTGACGCTCGCCGAGATGCGGCAGATCCTTGATGACAACGGCGTGCAGTGCACCGAGCTTGAGTTCCTGACGGACTGGTTCCTCGACGCTCGCGACGAGCGCAGGCAGGCGGCTGACTCCCGGCGCAGGCTGCTGCTCGACGCGAGCGTGGCCCTTGGCGCCCACCACATCAAGGTGGGAAACCTTACTGGCGCGCCATGCCCGCCCGGGCGGCTCACCGAGCAGTTCGCGGCGCTGTGCGCCGAAGCGGCGCGGCACACCACCGCGAAGATCGTTTACGAGCTGATGCCGTTCGATCCGAATACCAGCAGCCTCGGCAAGGTCCTGACCGTCATCGAGGGTGCGGACGCCAGCAACGGCGGGGTCGCGATCGACACCTGGCACATGGGCAAACTCGCGATCCCCCCGGGTGACATGAGCCGGATCCCGCCGCGGTTCCTGTCGTGGGTCGAGCTGAGCGACGGCCAGCGCGCCAGCATGCCGGATCTGGGCGAGGAAACACTGAACCATCGCAAGCTGCCCGGGGAGGGCGAACTCGGCGTCGGCCAGTACGTAGCGCAGTGCCTGGCGCACGAGTACACCGGACCATGGGGCGTGGAGGTGCTGTCCGAGGAGCTGCGGAACCTGCCCATGCAGGAGATGTACCGGCGGGCCTACCAGGCGACAGCCGCCCAGTTCGCCGTGACCGGCAACGGAAGGGGTGCGTGAGATGGCAGCAGCGGATGACGCTCCTGGTCTCGACCGGGACCGGCTCGTCTGGATGTTCACCCAGATGCTGCGGATCCGGGAGTTCGAGGAGCGCGTGAAGGCGACGTTCACCGAGCACCCGGGGGTGATCCGCGGGCACACCCACCTGGCCGACGGTGCCGAGGCCTCGATTGTCGGGTCGCTGGCCGCGCTGGACCCTAAGGACCAGGTGATGGCGACCTACCGTTGCCACGGCTACCCGCTGGTGCTCGGCACACCGGCCCGGGCGATGATGGCGGAGATCTACGGGCGGAAGACCGGCCTGTGCGGCGGCTACGGCGGGTCGATGCACCTCACCGACCCCGCGCGTGGTTTCCTCGGCACGTCCGGCATGGTGGCGCAGGGCATCCCGCAGGCGACCGGCGTGGCCTACGCCGCCCAGGTCCGCCGCGAGGGGCAGGTCGTCGAGTGCTTCTTCGGCGACGGCGCCACCAAGCAGGGCGCGTTCCATGAGTCGCTCAACATCGCCTCGCTGTGGAAGCTGCCGATCGTGTACGTGCTCGAAAACAACGGCTACAACGTGGCGACCCGCTCCGAGCAGGAAGACGCCAACGCAGCGGCCGGGCAGCCGCTGTCGGTGAAGGCGGTCGCCTACAGCATGCCGGGGGTGACCGTGGACGGGGGCGACCCGGTCGTGGTCTACCGCGAGGTAGCGGCCGCCGTAGCCCGGGCCCGGGCCGGCGAGGGACCGACGCTCGTCGAGTCCAAGATCTACCGGCTGAGCGCGCATGGCAACATCATTGCCCCGCCAGGTGTGCCGCTGCACTTCCCGGAGCACGAGGCGATCGCAGCCTTCGGCGCGGTCGAGGAGTACGAGGCCGCGAAGCGCGGCGACCCGGTGCCCCGCATGCGCGCCCGGCTGATTGGCGAGGGCGCGCTGACGCCGGGCGAGGCCGACACGATCGCGGCAGCGGTCCGTGACGAGATGGCCGACGCCGTGGACTTCGCCCTGAGCAGCCCGTTCCCGGCCCCCGAGGACGCCGTCAGCTTCGTTTACGCGTAGAGAACCGCCCACAACCCCCCGCCGCTCCACCAGCGATAAAGGAGAGCCGGATGGCACGCGAACTTCCCTACATCGGCGCGATGACCGAGGCCATCCGTCTGGAGATGGCACGCGACGACCGCGTTCTGTATTTCGGGCAGCACCTCGCCACCACGGAGAACGACCCGTTCCTGACCGAGTTCGGGCCGGACCGGGTACGGCCGACGCCGATCTCGGAGACCGCGGAGATCGGGATCGCGGTCGGTGCGGCGCTCGCCGGGTACCGGCCCGTGGTCGAGCTGGGCATGATCGAGTTCATGCTCGTCGCCATGGACCAGGTGGTCAACGAAGCGCCGCGGCTGCGCTACATGACCGGCGGCCAGGTGACGGTGCCTGTGGTGCTGAAGGCCGGCTACGGGTTCACCGCTGGCTGGGCCGGGCAGCACGCCGCGTCCATGTACGGCATGTTCCTGGGCGTGCCCGGGCTCAAGGTCGCGATCCCGGCGACGCCAGCCGACGCCAAGGGGCTGATGGCGACCGCGATCCGGGACGACAACCCGGTCTGCTTCTTCCACTCCTATCTGCTGACGCTGGAGCCCGGCGATGTCCCCGAGGGCGAGTACCTGGTTCCGTTCGGGCAGGCAGCCGTGCGGCGCGCTGGCACAGACGTCACGATCGTCGCGACCGGCTGGACGGTCGGCAAGGCCCTGGCCGCGGCCGAGCGGCTCGCGGACGACGGCATCGCGGCCGAGGTGATCGACCCCCGCACGCTCGCGCCGCTGGACACCGACACGATCCTGGCGTCGGTCGCCAAGACGGGCCGGGTCGTGATCGTCGACCAGGGAACCCGGCACGGGTCAGCGGCTGCGGCCATTGCGGCCGACATCGCCGAGGGCGGATTCGGGTCGCTGCGGGCCCCAGTGCGGCTCGTGACCGGGCTGGACACGGCGATCCCGTACAGCAAGCCAATGGAGGACTACGTCCTGCCTGACGAGGACAAGATCATGTCCGCGGTCCGCGAGATACTCGGGCTGCAGGCCACGCCTGCGAAGGCCCAGTGAGCGGCTGCGGCAGCAGGGTGGGTGCCGGCGGCCACGCGATCGGCGTGGGACAGTCTCAGGTGTTGATGAGTGCGGCGATGAAGGCTTCCTGCCCGGGCGTCTCGACCGCTTTTGCGCAGTAGCTGGACCGTACCCAGGCGACGGCGTCGAGGGCCGGGAGGCCGGTGAGGACAGCCAGGCAGGCCAGTGCCGTCCCGGTCCGGCCGTGACCGCCAAGGCATCCGACCTCGATGTCTTGCCCCGACCGGGCCCGCTCCAGAACGGTCTTGAGCGCCCCGATTACGGTTGGGGTGTTTGCCGGCATGCCGAAGTCTGGCCAGTCGATATGGCCATGGTCCCATGGCGGCTGCCAGCGGGAGTCGAGGTACAGGCCGTAGTCTGGGTCGCGGGCGCGTGAGTAAGGGTCGACCGGGTCAAATGACGCCGCCGTCAGCTGTGTACCGTCAGGCAGCACGACCGGGCTCCGGTGCCGATGAGTCTCGAACACGCGATGTTCGTGATCGCCGTTCCGGCACCTGGCCGGTTCCGGGCCTTCGTCCCAGTACAGCCCGCACTCAGTGCAGGCCACGACGCGGCGGATCTTGAGCACGTCATCATGCTAGCCAGCGAACTGCCCCGGGCCATTCCGTTTGGGGTCCATCATGTTGTCATCGCGCCCGCAGAGCGGAACGTCCGCTAGAAGCCGCCCTGGCGGCCGCCGCCCAGCATGTCCCCGAGGATCCCGCCGACGACCCCGGCGCCTGCCGCTTGCTGCATGCCAGCGTTGTCCTGCTGCTGCATGTACGGCGCGAGCGCGTGGGCCAGCATCGGCAGCGGCATCGACTGCAGCCAGACCCGGCCAGGACCGGTGAGCGCCACCAGGTGGAAGCCGTCGCCGCCGAAGATAGCGTTGGCGATGCCTGGTATCCGGGTCAGCGTGAACTGCACGCTGCCCTCGAACATGCCGACGTGGCCGGGGTGCACCATCAGCGTCTGGCCGGGTGGCAGGTCATACGTTGTCAGCTCGCCGGACAGCTCGATCCAGGCCCGGCCCTGGCCCTCCAGCCGCTGCAGCACGAAGCCGTCACCGCCCCACATCCCGCCGCGGAACGACTGCTGGAGCCCGACGGTCGGGGTGATGCCGGGAGTACCGCACAGCCAGCCGTGCCGGTGCACGAGGAAGGCCTGGCCCGGGGCGATGTCCACGGGCACGATGTGGCCAGGGACCTTGGCTGCGAACACGATCATGCCTGGCCCGGCGTAGTGCGTGACGAAGATCCCGCCGCCGCCGACCGCACGCTTGAGGCCCTGCATGAAGCCCCCGCCCCCGCCGCCACCGCCACCGCCGGCCGGCGCCGGTTCGCATCTGCACGTTTGGCGTCATCCACGCCAGCTCGCCGTGTGCCGACACGACCTCCTCGCCCTGGTCGAGCGATACCTCCAGAATGGGCATCGTCGTGCCCTTGACCTCGGCCTGCATGACATGCCCTCCCCGGACTCCTGCACGAGAACTTCCTGGCGCCAAAGCTAATGGCGCTTCATTCCCGCGCATAGGAGCATCGGGAAAGTTCAGGAAAACTGGACTGTGGAAATCGCTTCGGCCAGGGCCAGACTCGGAAGGTCACCAGGGGCGCTGAGCGTCACGTAGCAGGCCCGGCCGGACACTGGCAGCGCGGCGAGCTGCGCGGCATAGACGATGACGCCCGGGGCCGGCGATGAGTCGTAAACGTTCTCCACGCCCGCGACACCGCCGAATTCGGTGCTGGTCTGGCTGGTGATCGTTGCCAGTTCCTGAGTCAGCGTGGTCTGGGTGGCCTGGCGCAGGAAGGAGACGCCGGCGCTGCCGCTCTGCGTGGTGCCTGAGGAGGTGCAGTAGGCGTTGACGCTTGGAGCGAAGTCGCCGTCGTGTGTCCGCACGTCGGCGCTGGTATCGATGGCCATGACGCCGTGGACGTCCGCCAGCGGCTGGAGTTCCTGGGCGAGCTGGCTCTCGCTGACGCCGGGCAGCGCAAGCTGACTGAACGCCTGCTGCACGCTGAGACGCGAGAAGTCGACCGTCTGCCAGGAGCTCGGGACGTCCACCGTGACGCCCTGTGCCGCGCCGCCGATGTCTTGGTACCCGGGGCCAGGGCTGCCTGGGCTGGCCGGGGCCGGGCTCGCAGCAGCGGGCGAGGCTGCAGGAGCCGGGCTGGTGGCGGACCGGGGAGTGCTCCCAGACGTGCAGGAAGTGACCGCAGCAGCGATCGCGACGGCGGCGAGCGTGGTCAGGCCCAGGCGCGTCATGCGTTCTCCGGCAGTCATGGATAGTGGATCGAGGAGATGGCTTCGGCCAGCACGGCGCTCGGTGGCGGACCGGCAGCAGTGAGCGTCACGTAACAGGCCCGGCCGGCCTTCGGCAGCACCTCGAGCTGTGTCGCCTGCAAGGTGATCGTGCTCGACGCGCTCAGCGTGTAGGAGCTTTCCTCGCCAGCGACGCCGCCTAGCTCGGCGCCGGTCTGGGTCAGGTTCTGCGCGCCGAGCTGCTGGAGCTCGGAGGCCCACGAGTGCACGAGGGCGGTGACGCCAGCGCTTCCCGTCTGGCTGACTCCTGAGCCGGAGCAGTAGGCGTTGACGTTCGTCACGAAGTGGCCTGGCGTGCTGGCTACGTCGTGCACGTCCGCGGCGTACACGGCGTGCGCCTTCACCAGCGGCTGCAGTTCCTCACTGAACAGGCTCTGGGTTGTGCCGGTGAGCCCGAACAGCTTGATGGCCTGCTGCAGGCTCTCCTGCGAGAAGTCGACCGCGACCCAGGAACTCGGGACGTCCAGCGATATGCCCTGGGCCGTGCCCCCGATGCGCTGGTACCCGGCGGGCACGGTGGCCGTCCCGGAGGCGGACGCGTGCGGTCCGGGTGAGCTGCTGGGATGCGACGACCCGGCCGAGCCGGTACAGGAACTCACCAGGACGGCGAGGCCGACAGCGGCGGCACAGGCCGTTAATACCTGGCCCTTCATGCGGCACTCCGTCAGCGTCGGCAGCGGGGCGCGATAAACACTACCGGCCAGCACATCGGCAGGCAACGCAGTGCAGTCCGGGTCCGCTGCGCCGGGCACGCATTGCTTCCCCACTGCCCGGGCGGTGCGCTGCTGCCCGCCGCAAGCTGCGAGTTCCCTGCGGTGCATTAGGGTGCTGACCGTGACAGCCCCCCTGATCAGCATCGGCCCCACGCGGCGGGACTTCGCCGAGAAGGCGGTCAGCGATGGTGGCGGCGAACCCGCCGACGTCGACGCGAACGCAGACGCTCTGATCTGGCTCTCGCCCACCGACATCGCGGGGCTGCGCGCCGCGCTGCAGGTGGCTGGCTCGGCGCGGTGGGTACAGCTCCCGTTCGCAGGCGTCGAGCGGGTGGCCGCTGCCGGGCTCTTCGACGA
Source organism: uncultured Actinomycetota bacterium (assembly GCA_963815375.1). Taxonomy (GTDB): domain Bacteria; phylum Actinomycetota; class Actinomycetes; order Streptosporangiales; family Streptosporangiaceae; genus JASHPR01. The sequence goes on from CAWFGX010000002.1 coordinate 239,691, forward strand.
CAGCCGGACGTGGACATCAGCGAAAGGCGTCTACGCCGAGCCGGTCGCGGAACACGCGCTAGTCCTCGCCCTGGCCGGCTTGCGGCAGCTGCGCCGCAGGATCGAGGCCCGCTCGTGGGGGGACGAGGCCGGGATGAGCCTGTACGACCAGCCGGTGACGATCCTCGGCGGCGGCGGGATCACGGCGAGCCTGCTGGAGCTGCTCGCGCCGATGCGGGTCACCGCGACCGTGGTCCGCAACCGGCCCGACCCGGTCCCGGGCGCGGCCCGGACAGTGCGCACCGCGGAGCTGCACAGCGCTCTGGCCGACGCACGGGTCGTGTTCCTGACGCTGGCGCTCACACCGCTCACCGACCGCGTCATCGGGGCTGCTGAGCTCGCGGCGATGCGGCCTGACGCCTGGCTGGTCAACGTGGCCCGTGGCCGCCACGTGGACACCGATGCCCTAGTCGCGGCCCTGACCGAGGGCAGCATCGGGGGCGCGGCCCTGGACGTGACCGATCCCGAGCCGCTTCCGGACGGCCACCCCCTGTGGCAGCTCGAGCGGAGCATCATCACCCCGCACGTCGCGGGGACCGCTGAGATGACCGAGCACCTTCTTGCCCGCCGCATCCGGGACAACGTGATCAGGTTCGGCGCGGGCCAGCCGCTCATCGGGCTGGTCGACCCTGTCCTGGGTTATTAGTACCCGGCGGGTTTGAGGGTCAGCCGCGGCGTGTCGCGCCGGGGCTGGCAGCGCCCACTGCGGCAGAATGTAGCCAGGCCCCTCCATGTATGAGATGGGGGGGCTTTCGGATTGCGTTCAGCAGCTACACGTCCCCGTTGTCCATGATCTTGCCATCCTCGTATGGCGCCACGTAGCGCCGGTACAGCTCCAGCTTCACCGACTCCAGCACGCCAAGGGCCGCGTTGAAGTCCTGGTAGTGCGGGCTGGCTTTCACGGCGTACGCCTCGTGCAGCAAGCGCGTGATGATGTAGTTCAGCGCACCGTCCACCCCGCTTGCCGGAATGTCGCCCGACGCTCGGGCCTCGCCGAGCGCAGCGAGCAGGCCGGTCAGCGCGGGCTCCAGCGTTTCGCGCTGGGCCGGGGTGATGTAAGGCATCAGGCGGCCTTTCTTCGGAATAGGCGTCCCGGCACACGCCACGCCGACTGGAATGCACGGAACGTGGTCGCCGCCGGGCTCGGGCCTTCTCAACGTAGCGTGCTGGGCTGCGCCGGTGCGCACGCAACGAGGCCCCTCCATGTATGAGATGGAGGGGCCTCGCCGGGGTTGCGGCTCCGGCGCTGATCGGCCGCCGGGGCCCTGGCCCGCCACCGCTGCCGGGCACCCATCGCAGCGCCGGTCACCCGGCCCTTAGGGCGCCCCCGGGGCCGCCCCCAATAGGTTCCCCGTCTCGCGGTGGCGAATGCATTTCTACGCCCCTTCGGAGCGTCGGCACAAGGCCTTTCCCGTAGGTCCCGAAGATTTGTTTCGCCTGTCCACAGGGCGCGCGCAGTTATCCGCCGCTCTTTGCTATTTGTCCTTCGTGTTATCCACAACGGAGGCCAAATTGATGGCGCGAGTGCGCCCCGGTATTGTCCACGAGCGTGGACCATGGCCAGCAGTACCTCGGCCTGGAGCTGGGCCGGTTCCTCGACCTGCTGGCCAGTCCCGAGCCAGCGCCGAGCGGTGGCGGTGCGGCAGCTCTCTCTGTCGCGCTTGGCGCCGCCCTGTGCACGATGACCGCACGGCTATCTGCCCGGCGCCTTGGAGCCGAAGAGGCCGCGGCCCTCACGACCGAAGCAGAACGGCTGTCTGCCGCCGCCGCTTCGCTCATCCAGGCCGACGCCGACTCTTACCAGGGTGTACTAGAGGCACGCCGCCGGCTCGCGAGCGGTGGCCCGCAGCAGCCGGCCGATGTCAGCTCGCAGCGGCCGGCGGCCGCTGACAGTCAGCGCGGCGATGTCGCCAGAGCGCTGTCCGCCGCCTCGGCAGTGCCGGTCCAGATCGCGGAACTCGGAGTGGCAACGGCCCGGATGGCTGCCGGGCTTGCAGTTGCTGGCAACCCGAACCTCCGTGGCGACGCGATCGCCGGCGCCCAGCTTGCCGGGGCCGGCGCCAGAGCGGCCGCCGCGCTCGTCGCCATCAACCTGGCCGGGGTACCGGACGACCCCCGGCCCGCCCAGGCCGCCCGGCTGGCCGATGAGGCGACGTCCCTGGCCGCAGCAGTCGCAGGTGCTCCTGACCACGATGCGCCGTGATCTGGGTGCCTGTCGCTCACAGGGCCGTGGCGGTTCAGGCCGGCAGCCACCCCGGCCGTTCCAGGGCCGTCCCTGAAGGGCTCCCACCCTCTGCCAAACCCCCTCACATACGGCTCACATCTGCGGGGTAAACAATCCCGATCATGAGCATGAGGGGCACTCACCGCCTGTCCGCTGTGCTCGCCAGCGTCTGCCTGCTGGCCGGGGCGCTAGCCGGATGCACTTCGTCTGCCAGCAAGCCCGGCCCGGCCGAGACCGCCAGCGGCGGCCCGACTGGGAGCTATGTGGTCGGCCAGGGGATCCACAAGATCAAGCACGTGATCATCGTCATGCAGGAGAACAGGTCGTTCGACAGCTACTTCGGGACCTACCCCGGAGCCGACGGCATTCCCATGCAGGGCGGCGCTCCGACGGTATGCGTGCCCAACCCGGCCGGAGGATGTACCCAGCCCTACCATGACACCGCCGACGTCAACGGCGGCGGCCCGCACGGCGAGGCCAACGCCGTCGCCGACGTCGACAGCGGGAAGATGGACGGATTCATCGGGCAGCGCGACAAGGCGAAGCCGACTTGCCAGAACCCCGATGACCCGGCGTGCGAAACCGGGCCGCCGGATGTGATGGGCTACCACACAGCCGCTGAGATCCCCAACTACTGGACCTACGCCAGCGACTTCGTGCTCGACGACCACATGTTCGAGCCGGTGAAATCGTGGTCGCTGCCTGACCACCTGTACCTGGTGTCTGCCTGGTCGGCCAAGTGCCGCAACCAGTCGCCGATGAGCTGCGTCAACAACATCGTCGGCCCCTACGGCGCCAGCGTGTTCAACCGGGCAGTGCAGCAGGAAGTGACCACCGGCCAGACATCGATCGACCTGGCCTGGACCGACATCACCTGGCTCCTCTACGCCAAGCACGTCAGCTGGGCGTACTACGTGCAGACCGGCACCCAGCCCGACTGCGACGACGACTCGGACGAGACCTGCGCCCCAGTGGCGCAGAGCTACCGCACGCCGGGGATCTGGAACCCGCTGCCGCTGTTCGGCGACGTACAGCAGGACCACCAGCTAGGCAACATCCAGAGCCTGACCTCGTACTTCACCGCGGCCAAGGCCGGGAAACTCCCCGCGGTGAGCTGGATCACCCCGTCCCAGCCCAACAGCGAGCACCCGCCGGCCAGCGTGCACGAGGGCCAGGCTTACACCACCGCGATCATCAACGCGGCCATGAAAAGCCCTGACTGGGACTCCACCGCCATCTTCCTGAGCTGGGACGACTGGGGCGGCTTCTACGACAACGTGGTCCCCCCGGCTGTCGATCAGAACGGATACGGCCTGCGCGTGCCCTCGATCGTGATCTCGCCGTACGCCCGCAAGGGCTTCATCGACCATCAGGTGCTCAGCAGCGACGCCTACCTGAAGTTCATCGAGGACGACTTCCTCGGCGGTGCCCGGCTGAACCCGAAGACCGACGGACGCCCTGACCCGCGCCCCGACGTCCGTGAGGACGAGCCGATCCTCGGCGACATCGCCGCGGACTTCGACTTCAGCCAGCAGCCGCGGCCGCCGGTGCTGCTGCCTACCAACCCGCCAACCGACTCACCGTCGATCCCGGCCTACTTCAACGGCCTTCCTGCGTGCGCGGGCTGCACCACAGTGCCACCGGGCACGTCCGCCCCCAGGCGTCGAAGTTAGGTGGTCAGGGCCTTTTACCGTAATCCACGGCCAGCCAGTGCCCGGGGCTCATCCGGAACATCATCATCTCCCCCGCCGAATCGGGGTTGCTCGCCACATACTGGTCGCCGCCCTTGGTACCGAGATAGCGGCGGGCCATCGCGAGCCGCTCATCGAGATCAAGTTCCTCGGCCACGACCGGCCCCTCGACGCTGACATAGCGGTAGGGCGGGTTCTCATCCTGCGCGCACACGCTCATCCGCCCGGCCGCCCGGATGGCCAGCCCCTTGCGCGAGTTCCGGCCGGTGATCACGCTCACCTGGCCGCCGGGCGTGTAGTCGTACCAGACCGGCACGCTGAGCGGGCCCCGTCCCTCCCCTGCCGCCACGCTGAGCACGCCGACATGCACCGCGGCCAGGAACCGCTCTCGCTCGGCCGCGCCCATGGTCCACGACGACATAGACATCTCTCCCTCCGCTGCCTCCAGCGTCAGCCTGATTGTCGCCGGCCGGACCTGGCGGCGGCCATGCAAGACTGGGGACTTGCCGTCAGCACGGGTGGTGATGCAGCTTTGACAGCCGACCATACGGGGCCGCTGGACGCGCGGCCCGGTGATCCCGGCCAGAGCGACCCGCTCTGGGAGTTCTCTCCCTACCCGCCGATCGCCGACTACGGGTTCCTGTCCGACTGCGAGGTCACAGCGCTCGTAGCACCCGGCGGGTCGGTCGAGTGGATGTGCCTCCCCCGGCTGGACTGCCCTAGTGTGTTCGGCGCGCTGCTCGACCGTGACGCGGGCTTCTTCCGCCTGGGCCCGGAGGACATGACCGTTCCGTCGGACCGCCGGTACCTGCCCGGGACGATGGTGCTCGAGACCAGCTGGGACTGCGACGAGGGATGGCTCGTCGTCAGGGACTGCCTGGTCATGGGCCCATGGCGGCACGAGCACCCCAAGCGCACCACCCATGTCCGCCCCCCGACCGATTACGACGCCGAGCACACGCTGCTGCGGACGGTGCGGTGCGTCAACGGGTCGGTCCAGGTCACCCTGGACTGCGAGCCGGTGTTCGACTACGGGCGCGTGCGGGGGCGCTGGTCCCACACCGACCGGGGGTATCACCAGGCGGTCGTCCAGCCAGAGGGCAGCGATCTGGCTCTTACCCTCACCTCCGACATCCGGATAGGCCTCGAAGGACCTAGCGCGCGGGGACGCACGCTGCTGCGCGAGGGCGACACGCGGTTCTGCGCCTTGTCGTGGGGCAGCCGGACACCACCGGAGACCTACGAGGAGGCGAACGGCCGGGAGCTCTGGACCGCCCATCACTGGCAGCACTGGCTGGCGCGGGGATCCTTTCCCGATCACCGCTGGCGCAGCTACCTCACCCGGAGCGCGCTGACGCTCAAAGGCCTGACTTTCGCCCCGACCGGCGCGATCGCTGCCGCCGCGACTACCTCCCTGCCGGAGACGCCGCGAGGCGAACGGAACTGGGACTACCGCTACAGCTGGATCCGGGACGCGACGTTCGCGCTCTGGGGCCTGTTCACGCTCGGGTTCGAGTGGGACGCCAGCGACTATTTCGCGTTCATCACCGACGTGGTCGAACGTGACGGGGGTCAGCTTCAGATTGTCTACAGCGTTGACGGCGGCTGCGACATTGACGAGCGGGTACTCGACCACCTGCATGGCTACCAGGGCGCGAGGCCGGTGCGCATTGGCAATGCCGCGCACAACCAGCAGCAGAACGACGTGTGGGGCGTGGTGCTTGACTCCCTGTACCTGCACACCAGGTCAAGGGACCGGCTCGACGAGCGGGTCTGGCGCCTGGCCCGGGGCCAGGTCGAACGCGCCCTGGAGCACTGGCGGGAACCCGACCAGGGCATCTGGGAAATCCGCGGTGAGCCGAAGCACTTCACCTCATCCAAGCTGCTGTGCTGGGTAGCAGTCGACCGCGGCGCGAGGCTGGCCAGGCTGCGCGAGGATGAAGACACCGCCCGCGTGTGGCAGAAGGCGGCGGACGAGATCCACGCTGACATCTGCGCGAACGCGCTGGACGAGCGCGGGGTCTTCTGCCAGCACTACGAGACGACAGCCCTCGACGCGTCGGTCCTGCTGATGCCGCTGCTGCGGTTCCTGCCGCCGGACGATCCCCGGATACGGCGCACTGTGCTCGCGATCGGCAACGAACTGACCAGGGACGGCCTGGTTATGCGGTACCAGACCGACCAGACCGATGACGGCCTGTCCGGCGAGGAGGGCACATTCACGACCTGCTCCTTCTGGCTGGTATCCGCGCTGGCCGAAATCGGGGAGCACCGCAGGGCCCGCGACCTGTGTGAGAAGGTGCTGTCGTACGCGAGCCCCCTCGGGCTGTACGCGGAGGAGATCGACTCCCGGTCCGGCAGGCACCTGGGGAATTTCCCGCAGGCGTTCACCCACCTGGCGCTCATCAACGCCGTGATGCACGTGATACAGAACGAGGCAGCGGCGGCGCATCTTGCCGCCGGAGGGGACGCCACGGTCACGCTGCGGCCGCGATAGCGGCGCCCGTTAACTCCTTCCGCCGGCCCGGCGGGCGATCGCAGGGTAAGCTCCACGGTTCGCATCCATGCCGGTTTGCCCGCCCCGACAGGAGAAGCGCGCTTGACCGATCACGGCGAACCGTACCGGGCGGAGCCCCCCCACGGCACGCAGCCCGGGTACGCGGATCCTGCCTTCCCGGACTACCCCTCGATATCCGAGGTGCTAGGCACTCGTTCGCCTCGGGCAGCGCGGTCCAGCCGGCGACGGCAGCGGCGCCGGCTGCGGCCGGTGATCATCGCGGCCGTCGTGGCGGCGATCACTGCCGTGGTCGTCATCGTCGTGGTGACCCAGGTCGCATCCGGGCCGTCAGGCCCCAGCGCGACCGGGCCGTCGGCGTGCGATCTGCCAGTGACGGCGGCCAGCCGCCAGGCCGGTTCGTGGAAAATGATCACACCCCGGACGCTGTGCGGCATGCTCCGCACTAACGAGGCGCAGATCCGGCAGGCCGATCAGGCGATGATAAAGGCGATGCAGGGCGTCGTCGCCGCGACCGGGATCACCACGGCGGCGAGTGTCGGCCGGTACACATCCGCGCTCGCGCAGGGATACCAGGTGCCCGCGAACACCCAGGGCATTTACCGGTCTGTCAGCTTCACCGGGCTGGACGGCACGTTCAGTCCCGCTGCGGCAGTCGCCGCCCTCGGAACAGCGCTCAATACCGGGAGCCCGTTCCGCAGCGTTCCCCCGGGGCCGCATGGCGGCGCCATGGCCTGCGCGCCGGTGTCCGCCATCACCGAGCAATGCGTCTGGGCCACCCGCAGCACGCTCGGCGTGGTCCAGGTTGTCGACACGACCAGGCAGCTCGTCGGCTCCCACGGCCGCGTCAACGCGGTGCTGATCCGGGACGCCCTCGAGGCGCCGGCCTAGCCGTCCGCGGCGCCCGGGCTACGCGGCCGGGGCCGGCCTGGCTTCAGCGCGGACGGACCGGCCGGCCAGCAGCAGATACGTGGCCCCGCCGACGATCAGCCCCATCAACACGCTGAAGTCCGACCCGCCGACCCGGCTGGACAGCGGCGACACGTATGGCGAGTAGGCGTTCAGCCACAGGGCCGCAGCACGATCTGGCGCTTGCTTGCCGCTCGCGGCAGGTAGCGCGAGTAATCGCTGGCGTTCTCGGTCCAGCCGAGGCCGCCGGCCGAGATAACGAGCGCCAGGAAGACCAGCAGCGAGCCCCGGCCGGCCCCGTGCGCCGGGACGTGCAGGTTCACCTTCGGGACCGTGATGATGGCCATGATCACGAACAGCGCCACGAACGGGAACGCCAGGTACTTGAGCACCTTCAGCACTGCGGCGTGGCCGAGCAATGGCAGGACCGCCTATAGCCACGGCCAGAATGATGAACACGACCTTGGCCGGGGTTCCAGCGGAGAAGTGGGCCCGGGCAGCCAGGGCGATCCCGGCGAGCACCACCAGCGCGATGCCCTCAATCTCGAAGCCGACCTGGGTTACCCAGTTGAAGAAGCCTGGCATCCGGTTGCCATTCGGCCCGAACGGCGCCCGGCTGATCGCGAACGTGGTCGTGCCGGCCTGGGGGCACTGAAGGCTCGCCAGCCCAGTGAGCACATAGAACAGGTTGCCAACGATGATGACAACCACGGCCTGAGCAAACGACAGGCCGAAGATGAGCACGCCTAGCGTTCCGTAAATAAGGAACTCGACGTTCCATACCGCCCCAGCCCATAGCCAGAACAGGTTCCCGGGCGTGCCCCAGCGGCTGCTGTCTGGCACGTGCTCGATGCCGCGCCGCTCGACGGTGGTAACCGACGGCTCGCCGGCGCCTGCTACCGCCGCGGCCGCGCCACCGCCTGATCCTGCTGCCTCGCCCGCCACGCCGGACCCCCCTGCCGCCTTGTCCTGCGGACGTGATATCCATTCGGCGGCAGAAGAAGTTGTGACGCTCCACCCGCGCTGATGGAGCCGGACCTCGCGGGCCGGAGCACCGGCCCGCGAGGTTCCGGGGCATGGATTGAGCGCTAGCTGACACCCAGATTGAAGTCGAAGTAGCCAATGTGGAAGTTGAGGCCGAAGCCTCCGAAGTGATGGACAATCAGGGCTGCGATGACGATCACAAGGATCGCCACTATCAGCCAGAACAGCCAAACGATGAAGTTTGGCACGCTGCTCCTGAGACTCATGAGCCCGTTAACTGCCCGGCACGCGAAAAAACATGCAGCATCCACGAAAGGGTGTACTATCCGCGCCCGTTGTTTCCGGGCACCCCACCGGTCTTATGACAGGCCCACGATCTCGCCCTCCTCGTCGAGGTCGATGTGCGCGGCTGCGGGGTTCGACGACAGGCCGGGCATCGTGCGGATCTCGCCGCAGATCGGGTACACGAAGCCGGCGCCGATCGAGGCGCGGACCTCCCGCACCGGCAGCGTCCAACCGGTAGGCGCGCCCATGAGAGCCGGGTCCGACGAGATCGACAGCTGGGTCTTGGCGATGCAGACCGGCAGCCGGCCAAACCCGGCCCGCTCATAGGTGTCGAGCTGCTTGGTGGCCTGCGCCGAATAGCTCACCCCCGCCGCCCCGTAGACCCTGGTGGCGACTGTCTCGATCTTCTCGCGCAGGCTGGCTTCGCTGGGGTAGAGCACCTTGAAGTCGCTGGGCTCGTTCGCCGCCTCCACCACAGCTTCGGCCAGCTCGACAGCGCCGCGGCCGCCGTTGTCGAAGTGGCTGGACACCGCGGACCTCGCGCCCATCTCGGCGGCGACGTCGCGGATCGCCTGGTACTCACTCGGGTGGTCGGTTGGGAACGTGCCGATCGACACCACGGGCGAGATCCCGTGCAGCCGGACGTTCTCGATCTGCTTGCGGAGGTTCGCGGCGCCCTCCAGCACGTCGTCAGGGTTCTCCTTGAGCATCTCGTCCGGCAGCGGACGGCCGGCCACGACTCTGTACTTGCCCGAGTGGGCCTTGAGCGCGCGCACGGTCGCGACGACGACAGCGGCATCCGGAACCAGCCCGGAGTAGCGGCACTTGATGTTGAAGAACCGCTCGGCCCCCATGTCAGCACCGAATCCTGCCTCGGTGACGAGGAAGTCGCCGGTGTGAATCCCGATCAGGTCGGCGACGATCGAGGAGTTGCCGGTCGCGATGTTCCCGAACGGGCCGGTGTGCACAAACACCGGCGTGTTCTCGATGGTCTGCAGCAGGTTCGGCTTGATCGCGTCGCGCAGGATCACCGCCATCGACCCGGCGGCGGACAGCTGTTCCGCGGTCACCGGGGTGCCGTCCGGGGTGTAGCCGACGACGATCCGGCCGAGCCGCTCACGGAGGTCGCGCAGAGACCTGGTCAGCGCCAGCGTTGCCATCAGCTCGGAGGCGGCCGTGATGTCGAACCCGGTCTGCCGGGTGACGCCGTCCGCTCTCGGGCCCAGGCCAATCACGATGTTGCGCAGGGCCCGGTCGTTGACATCCAGCACCCGCCGCCAGGTGATGTTGTCGATGTCCAGGCCGAGCTTGTTGCCCTGGTACAGGTGGTTGTCGATCATCGCGGACAGCATGTTGTGCGCCTCGGTCACCGCGTGCATATCACCGGTCAGGTGCAGGTTGAGGAGCTCCATGGGGACCACCTGGCTGTACCCGCCGCCGGCCGCACCGCCCTTGATCCCGAACGTCGGGCCCATCGACGGCTGCCGGATCGCGATCGTCGAGCGCTTGCCGATCTGCTTGAGCGCCTGCCCGAGCCCGACTGTCGTCGTTGTCTTGCCCTCGCCCAGCGGCGTCGGGGTGACCGCCGTGACCACGATGTACTTCGCGTTCGGGGCGTCGGCGAGTTCCTCGATCGCCTCCAGCTTGATCTTGGCGACGTGCTCGCCGTACGTCTCAAGCAGGTGCGGGCTCAGGCCGATCTCGCTGGCAATATCGTCAATGGGCTTGAGCTGCGCGCTGCGCGCGATCTCGAGGTCGGTCGGGAATGCCACGGCAGGGGCTCCTCAGGTTCCGGGCAGGCATACCGGCGCCAGTGCTCACTGCCTTCAGCATCGGAGCGCCTGAGCTCTCATTGCTACATCCGGTGCCACAACGCGCTGACGGCGATCATTGTGCCGCCAGGACAACCGCGCACCAGGCCAGAACCCTGGCCACACTGCGGAAAAGCGCGCCCGCCGCTTACGACGCGATCCTGACGCCAATCAGCAGCGAGAGCGGCCGGCAAGCCCAGTGCACTCGGGCGGGCTGGTTCCCGTTGTGTGACGCAAGTCACAGCTAGTGCGTCCCAACCTCTATGTACGGCATTTCGTCATATCAGACGAAACATCGGATTCAAAGTCATGATCGGGATGCCAATGAACAGATTTCACGGGCCGGCTGCGGCCGCAGCGCTCATCCTTGGCCTTGCCGCCTGCGGTGGCGCGAGCACGACATCCAGCCAGGCGGCGCCGCACTCCTCTGCGCCGAGTGCCACATCGCCGTCCTCCGCGCCTGCACAGCCTGCCGGAACCCAGGTCATCGAATACAACCCATGGACTGCCGCTGGCACGCTGGCCAGCGGCATCTCCGCTACCGCCACCCAGAGCGGGTCCTGCTTCTCGATGTCGTCCGCCACGACCGCGGGCGGGGCTTACCGGTGCACGGTCGGCAACGATTTGTTTGACCCCTGCTTTTCCGATGCCAGCTCTGGTGCCGGGGAGGTCGCATGCCCGAGCCGCGATAATCCCGACTCCCTGACCGTCATCAAGCTCACGTCACCGCTGCCTGCCTCACAGACCTCAGCGCCGGCGTCTCCCCTACCCTGGCTGCTCGTGCTGGCCAATGGCCAGCACTGCAATACGAACACGGGCACTGTCGGAACCCTAGGCGGGAAGAACGAGTACTTCATCTGCACCGACGGCGGCGCCTATGGCACCCCGGACGAGAGCAGCTCTACCTGGACGATCACCTACGCCCCCAGCGGCGTCCCAGCGTCGGCCATGACCCAGCAGGACGTCACGACGGCGTACGAGTGACCGGACGAACGCCAGCCAGACCGCTGTGACCTGATGTAAGGGCATCAATCCCAAGAAATCTCTCCCGTAGGCCTGGCCCGGCGCCTGATCATCGAGCGGACCACCCAGCTTTCGAACGTGCGGCGCGGGCGCGCCACCAGCCCGGTCGGCCCCGTCCTTGGTTCCGGCTCTCCGAAAACGGCAACCCCGACGTTTCGCTAACCCGGCTAGTGTCCGCAACCAGCGTGATTCGGTTCCAAAAGAGGGTTGTGGAAGGTACGGCACCGACAAAGCCTGCTGCCAAAATAGCGCCATACCCCCTGAAACGTAGCCTAAATAGATAACTTGGTTGATCGTGGGCCAAATACGCCCACGATCAACCAACTTAATGCAGGCAGGGCAAGCCTGGGGCTGGGCGTGCCTGGGGCCGGGCGTGCCTGGGCGGCCGCGCACCTGGTAGTGCGCTGGACTGGTCGTCGAGCCGGACCCGGCGACCAGCGAGGACGCCATCTCGGGCGGGGCACCAATCCCGGATCAGGAAAAGGGCGGCGTGGCTGTGGTCGCAGGCGGCGGGACAGCACTCCCCTTGCCGACATCCTTAGTGTAGCAGAAAACGGTGGAGTTTGTCGCATTTGGGGGTTTTGTCATTGCGTGTCAGAATCCCTTCGTGACCTCAGAACCAATTCCCGCGGCCGCCGCGGGCACCTGGAGGCTGGGCGACCTGACCGTCAACCGTGTCGGCTTCGGCGCGATGCGCCTGACCGGCAGCGCCCCGTTCAACCGCGGCACTCCGGGCGACCGTCAGCGGTCGATCACCGTGCTCCGCCGCGCAGTCGAGCTCGGCGTCAACCACATCGACACCGCCGCCTTCTATTTCTCGCAGCTGCGCTCGGCGAACGAGCTGATCAACTCGGCTCTGTCTCCATACCCGGATGACCTCGTGATCGTCACCAAGGTGGGCCCGGCCCGGGGGCCGTCGGGCGAGTGGCAGACGCCGGCCACGCCAGCCCAGCTGCGTGGCCAGGTCGAGGAGAACCTGCGCCAGCTCGGCCGCGACTACCTCGATGTGGTGAACCTGCGGCTGATCGGCGACCGGCCGGTGGACGAGCTGTTCGGAGCCCTGGCCGGCCTGCGCGACGCTGGCCTGATCCGCCACCTCGGCATTTCCGGGGTCACCCTCGGCCAGATCGCGCAGGCGCAGGCGATCGCGCCGGTGGTATGCGTTCAGAATCGTTACGGAATTGCCGAGCGCGACGTCAGCAGCAACGACATCGTGCGGGCCTGCGGCGAGCACGGCATCGCGTTCGTCCCGTATTTCGCGATCGCAGGGCCAAGTGGCCAGCGCGGCCCAGCTGAGGCCGAGCATGCCGAGGTGCTCGCCGTAGCCCGCGCATACGACGCGACACCGGCGCAGGTCCGGCTGGCGTGGACGCTGCACCTTGGCCCCCACGTGCTGGCCATCCCGGGCACCGGCGACCCCGCTCACCTGACTGAGAACGTGGCCGCCGGAGCGTTGCGGCTCTCGCCGGAAGACATGGCCCGGCTGAACTCAATCGGCCAGAACCCCTAGCCCTGCGGGCACGCCAGGAAGGGTGGTGAACGGCATACAGTTGGGCCCGTCACCCATAGCGGTCTTCGGTAGCCGCGGAGATCATCGTGGTGACCACGCGGAACCAGCGCATCATCTCGAGCGCGCTGGAGCTGGCGTAGCTGACAGTGCGGTCGCCGGTCCGGCGGACGACCGGAATGATCGCGGCCGCCTGTGCGAGCTGCGCGGCATCGACCTCGACCTCGACGTGGTACTCCGCACCGGGTGGCGGCTCCTTCCCGGCGGCGGCCCGCGATGGCGAGTGCCCGGCCAGGGTCATCGCCTTCGCGGCGGCCTGCCGGATCGAAGCGGCTGTCACCTGGGGCGGCGGGCACAGCGCGGAGTACCGGGTCAGGCACTCCTTGACCGCCGCCGTCTGCGCCTGCGGCGCGTAGCTGGCCGCGTCGGTGCAGGTGCGGTCATCGCCGGTGACGAGAATCACCGGTACGCCGTACTCCTCGGACACTAGTGCGTTCATCCGGCCCTCGCTGGCGGGCTCGCCGTTCACCCGGACCCCGGTGATCGAGTTCGGCAGGTAGGTATGCGCGAGGACGCCCTCGGCCCCGGCGCCCGCGTGGTAGCCGACGAACGCGACCCCGTCCACGTCACCGTGCTGGATGCCCTCCAGCATGCCCAGGTCCTTGTGCCGTCCCGTGATCATCACGGCCCGCTGGTCGAGCTTTTCCAGCAGCAGGTTCCGCATGGTCGCGTGGGCCTCGTTGATCACAACCGCGGCGGCGCCCGCGTCAAACAGGCCAGCGACGGTCGCGTTCACGTCCGAGGTGAGCATGACCCGGAAACGCTGCCACTGCTCGGTCCCCGGATTCACGTCGGCGGGCCAGGTGACCCCGGTCGCGCCCTCCATGTCCGCCGAGATCAGGATCTTCATTCCGGTCCTCCCCTGCCGGGCCCGTGCAGCCAGGCCTCGATGCGGCCAGCCTCTCACTCAGGGGCCGGCGCTGTCGCCTGCGCCCGTTCCCGCTGCCCCCGCGGGTACCGCGACTACCGGCCGACTCTGCGGGTACAGGCAGGCGTGCTCATGGCCGCTGGCGCCAAGCTGTTCCAGCGGTGGCACCCGCGACTGGCAGTCGGCCGCGGCGTACGGGCACCGCGGCTGGAACAGGCATCCCGGCGGCTTGGTGCGCTCATCCAGCGGGCCAAGCGGCGCGGGCCGGTCGCTGCCCGGCTCCTCCAGCCCGCGCAGCACCGGGATCGCGGCCAGAAGGCACTGGGTGTAGGGATGGACCGGGCCGCTGATAACGGCTTCGGTGCGGCCATGCTCCACCACCATGCCGCGGTACAGGACGTAGATCTCGCCCTCGCGGCCGACGTAACGGGCCGTGGCCACGTCATGCGTGATGAACAGCACCGCCACACCGAGGCGTTCCCGCAGGTCGCTTATTAGCCGCAGGATCCCAAGCCGCAGCGAGACGTCGATCATGGAGACCGCCTCGTCGGCCACCAGCGCCTCGGGGTCGACGGTCAGCGCCCGCGCGATCACCACGCGCTGGCGCATTCCGCCCGACAGCATGTGCGGGTAGCGCGGCAGCACGTAGCGGGGATCGAGGCCGACCAGCTCCAGCAGCTCGGCGCGCCTGCTGCGGATCCACTCCTGGTCCTGGCCGAGCTGGCGGGCTCGCAGCGCCAGCGGGTCACCCAGGATGGCCTCGATCGTGCGGGTGGGGTTCAGCGCCGTATACGGGTCCTGGTGAATCATCTGGATGCGCCGGAAGAACGGTGCGCGCTGCCGCGGCCGCAGCGTGCTCATCGCCTGCCCGCCGATCACCAGCTCGCCTGAGTCAAAGGCCTCCAGCCCGCACAGGATCCGGCCGAGCGTCGTCTTGCCGCAGCCGGACTCGCCGATGAACGTGACCGCGCCACTGCGGCGAATCGTGAAGTCGACGCCGCGCACCGCCGGGACCGGGCTGCGGCCGAGCAGGCCGCCACGGCCGGGAAAGGTGCGGGTGATTCCGCGCGCCTCAATCACGGTGCTCCCCTTCAACCACGGGCACCAGCCTCCGCAGCGAAGCAGGCCACTCCCCGCCCGGCGTGCTCCTCGTACGGCGGCTCGGCTTCGGCGCAGGTTGGCATGGCCAGCGGGCAGCGCGCCCGGAACACGCAGCCCTGGCGGGGGATCGTGGTCAGGTCGGGCGGGCGGCCGGGCAGCGGCTGCGCCAGGTCGGGGTCGCCGGTGATCCGCGGCATCGCGCCCAGCAGCGCGCGGGTGTACGGGTGCCTCGGGCTGGCCAGCAGGCCGACCGTGGGTCCCTGTTCCACGATGCGGCCGGCGTACATGACCGCGGTCCGGTCGGCAAGATCGCCGACCACACCGAGGTCGTGCGAGATGACGAGCGTGGTGAGCTGGCGCTGGGTGTGCACATCCCGGATGACCTGCATCACGCCGGCCTGGGACAGCATGTCCAGGGCGGTCGTCGGCTCGTCCAGGATCAGCACGTGGGCGTTGAGGACCAGGGCGAACACGATCCCGACCCGCTGCCGCATGCCCCCGGACAGCTCATGCTGATACGACGCCAGAACGCGCGCAGAGTCCAGTCCCATCTCGTCAATGAGCTCGCGGGCGCGGCGCAGCAGGCCCCGGCGGTCGCTCTCGCCGTGCGAGCGGCCCAGGTCGAGCAGCTGCTTACCGACCGGCTTGAGCGGGTTCAGCGAGTTCTGCGACGCCTGGAACACGTAGCCGATCTCGGCCCCGCGCACCCGGCGCAACCCGGCGCCGCGCAGGGCAAGCACGTCGCCGAGGCCGTCGATGTGCACACTGCCCGAGGTCACCCGGCCAGGCGGGGGCACCGCGTTCAGCAGCGCGAGCGCCAGCGTCGACTTGCCCGAGCCCGACTCGCCGACCAGCCCGGTGATCTGGCCAGCGGCCAGGTCCAGCGAGACGTGCGAGACCGCTGGCAGCTCGCCCTCTTGTGTAGCGAAAGCCACGGTCAGATCCTCGACGCGGACCGACGGGGCAGCGCTGCGAATCTCGGTTGTGATGGCCGGAACCGGAGCTGCCATCAGATCTCCCGCAGCCGGGGGTTGAACCACTCGTCGACAGCATTGAGCACAAGCACGATGCCGAGCGTGAGCAGCAGAATGCAAACCAGAGGCGACAGAACGTAAGCGAGCGCATGGGTGCTGGTCAGCGCGCCGCCGGAGAACACGGCGATGTTGAGCATGACACCCCAGTTGTTGGCGTTGAACGGGACGACGCCCAGGAAGTACAGGCCGGCCTCGGCGTAGATCGCGCCCGTGATCGACAGCAGCAGGTTCATCGCTATGTAGGGGGCCACGTTCGGCAGCACCTCATGGCCGATGATGCGCCGGCCGGGCAGGCCCAGGCCGCGGGCGGCCTCGACGAAGCCGCGCTCGCGCAGCGAGAGGGTCTGCGAGCGTACCGCGCGGGCGATGGCGCCCCAGCCGGTGATGCCGAGCACGAAGCCCATTGCCCAGGGCGACCCGAAATCCCACACGGTGGAGAGCACGATCAGCAGCGGGAAACCCGGAACGGTGAGCACCAGGTCGGCCAGGCGCATCAGCGCTGAATCCCGGATGCCGCGGTAATAGCCGCCCACGATGCCGGCTGAAGTCCCGATCACCACCGTGATCAGGCCGGCGACCACCGCGGACAGCAGCATGTAGCGGGTACCGGTGATCACCAGTGCGAGCACGTCGGTGCCCTCAAAATCGGTGCCGAGCGGGTGAGCCAGGCTCGGCGAAGCGTAGATGGCGTTCGGGTCGATCGGCAGGTTCTTCGGGTACAGGTAAGGGCCAATGATGGCCAGCACGGTGAACAGCGCGATTACCGCCAGCCCGAACACGCGGCCAGGGGTGCGCACAAGCAGCCGCCAGCGCCCGCGGACCGGGCGGCGGCGGGAGGAGCCGGTGGTGGCCTGCGCCTCCTCCGGCAGCATCGGGGTAATAGCTGCCATCAGGCTGCGCTCCGGACCCGGGGATCGATCACCGCGTACAGCAGGTCGGCCAGGATGTTGCAGGCGATGACGGCCACGGTGATGATCAGGAATGCCCCGGTCATCAGCGGGTAGTCATGTTTCTGGACGCTCGTGAATAGCGTGTAGCCCAGGCCCGGGTAGTTGAAGATGTCCTCGATGAAGATCGAGCCGCCGAACATGAACCCGATGGACAGGGCCAGGATTGTGAACAGCGGCAGCATCGCGTTGCGGGCCACGTACCGGGCCACGATCAGCGGCCGCAGCCCGCGCAGTTCGGCGGCCAGGATGAAGTCGTCGCCGAGCACCGACACCACGCTCGACTTCATCGTCAGCAGCCAGCCGCCGTAGCTGGACAGCGCGTACGCGAAAACCGGCAGGACCGCCTGGACGATGACCGAGCCGATGAACGGCAGGTTCAGGCCCGGGCTGTCCGCCGCGTTGTAGGGGCCGATGAGCTGGAACGCTCCCCAGAGCGTGGTGAACACGTAGGCCAGCATGACGGCCAGCACGAACTGCGGTATGCCGTGAAGCACCGAGCCAGACACGCTGAGCAGGTCACCGAGCTTGCTGGAGCGCTTCACCGCGGCCAGCAGGCCCGCGGCGACCCCGATGAGGAAGCTCACCACGGTGCCCGACAGCACCATGACGATCGTCCACGGCGCGGCGCTGCCGATGATGTGCGCGACCGGCACGCCTTCCTGGGTGATCGACTGCCCGAGGTTGAAGTGGGCGAGCTGCCACAGATAGCTCAGGTACTGCCGGGGAAGGGACTGGTGCGGGATGAACCCGTACATCTGCTGGGCCTTCCCGGTGGCCGCTGCCACTGACATCCCGTTCTGGACCTCTTGCTGAAGCTCCGCCTCGACCGGGTTCCCCGGCATCAGCCGCACCAGGAAGAACGTCCCGCTGGCGACCACCCAGATCGTGACCAGGCCCATCAGCAGCTTGACTGCCAGCCGGCGCGCCAGCCTCATGGGCTCACCTCGGGCCCCCTCCTGTCGTTTCCGCCCCTGAGAAAGGGACCGGCGGCAGCGGACGGACGGGGGGGAGGTCCGCTCGCTGCCGCCGGCGTCTGGTCACCTGCTACTTGGCATGGACATACCCGTATGTCATCCACACTCCAGGCGGCAGGTTGAGCTGCGCGTTGTTGCCGATGGGCCAGTCGCTGAAACGCTTGTCGTTGACAAACTGGACGTTGACGTAGTCCCAGAGCTGGATCGCCGGCACCTCGTAGTTGGTAGCGGCGATGAGCTTGGCCATGATCGCTTTCTGCTGGTTCAGGCCCGACTGCGTGTTCAGGTTGAGCGAGGCGAGCTGGTACGTGAGCTGGCCGGGGTTCACGGTGCCCAGACTCGGGACGTCCACCGTAGCCGGCGTGTTGAGGAAGTTCTTCGCCGTCGCGTTCCCGGTCGGGTAGTGGGCCAGCGTCCCGCCTGCCGGCACGTACCCGTCGTAGATGCCGTACAGCCGGCCGAACGTGGAGTAGGCGCCCGGTCCCAGCGCGGTCAGCCACCACGCGACCGCGTAGTCACCGGCGTAGATGTTGCTCAGGTAGGTCGGGTAGTCGGGGGCCAGCTTGACCGAGGTCGGGATGCCGAACGTGGTGAACTCGGACTTGAGCACGCTGGACCCGGCCACCCAGTCGCTGAACCCGCTCGGCACGTTGACAGTCATCGTCCACGCCTGGCCGTTGGGCAGGTACCACTGGCTGCCCTTCTTGGTGAAGCCAGCACCGGTGAGCAGGCTGGTGGCCTTCGCGGTGTCCTGCTGGTACAGGTTCAGCGCTGATTCCTGGCTTGATGTGAGGTAGTCGGAGAGCGCCGACGAGATCACGCCGGTGGTGGTCTTCGACGGGATCCCGCTGACCCCCTCGCCCACGGTCTGCACCGCCTTGCGGTCGATCACGTAGGACAGCGCCTGACGGACGGGCAGCAGGCCGTACGGGTAGGCCGCTTCATCGAAGGCTAGCGACGCCGCAACCAGGCTCGGCGCGTTGACCTGGGTGTTGCCCGCCGCCTTCACCTCGGACAGCACATTTGTCGGCATGGCGGTGTAGGGCGCCACGTCCAGCTTGCCCGCCTGCATGTAGCTCCAGATCTGGTTGTTGCTGCTGTAATGCAGCATCACGACCTGGGCGGGCTGGACCTGGCTGGCGTCGTAGAAGTCCTTGTTCTTGACCAGCAGCGCCTCGCCCGCGGTGACCCGCTTGACCACATACGGCCCCGCGGACACGTCGGTGGCCGGCGCGAACGCTGTGATCTTCTTGCCGATGGAGGCCAGCTGAGCGGCCGCGGCGGTAGCCGCGCTGCCGGAGCCGAGGCTGGCGTTGATGACGCTCCAGATGTCCGACGGCAGCTGGCTGCCGTACACCGACGCGGGCACGACCCAGTTGTCGTTGGGCTCCTGCAGGATGCCGGCCTCGAACTGGTTGTTGTGATCCCCGGGCACCTGCACGAACTGGACGGTCTTGCTGTTGACGACCTTGACCGAGCCGAGGTCGAACGGCTGCGCGGTGGACTGGGTGAACCAGATCGCCGCCGACGTCTTCACGTCGCTGGCGGTGACCGGCTTCCCGTCAGACCAGTCCGCGTTCGGCTGCAGGTGCACGGTCAGCGTGCTGCCGTCCGGCGACAGCGTCCAGGACGTGGCCAGGCCGGGCAGGGTCTGGTTGGAGTTGGCCGGGTTGTTCGCGCCCCAGGCGAGGCTCTCGACGTCGTAGCCCTGGAACACGTTATTGGTGAGGTTGAACGGGTTCAACGGCGCGCCGGTGGTGATCGGCGTGGTCTCGGACACAGTGGTGAATGTGGCGTTGCTGCTGGCGTTCCCGCTGCCCGATGAGGAGCAGGCGGCCAGCGCCGCCACACCGGCCAGCACCGCCATGGGTAGTGCGAGGTAACGGCGTCTTCCAGAGTTCATCAGCAGCACCCCTGGCTTCAAGGTCGGCCCGGATAATGGGCGGAATATTACGGTGACCCGAGTTAGAAGGTCAACGGGTAACATGCGCAGGTGACAAACCTGTAATGGTGACCCAGAAGGACTGCTAGCGCCGGGCCTTGACTGCGGCGTAGGTGCGCTCCAGTGCCCGCAGCGTCTGCTGGTAGTTACGCTGGGCAACAGCCACGAACAAGCAGTCCACCACCGTCAGCGCCGCGATCCTGCTGGCCATCGCACCAGAACGGAACGTCGTCTCCCGCGCCGCCGTCGTCAGCACAAAATCAGCCACCCGCGCGATCGGCGACCCCGGAAAATTCGTAATCGCCACCGTCGTCGCCCGACGGCTCCGCGCCTCCTCCAGACTCCCGATCGTGTCCGCCGTCCGCCCCGTATGCGAAATCCCGATCGCCACATCACCCCGCGCCAGCAGCGCCGCCGACGTCACCGCCACATGCGGATCCGGCCACGCATACGCAACCAGCTCAATCCGGTGCAGCTTCTGCTGCAAATCCAGCGCCACAAACGCACTCGCACCCACACCATAAATATCAATCCGCCGCGCCCCCACGACCGCATCCACCACGGCTTTCAGCATCTGGGGTGACAGCTGCGCCCCGGTCTCCTCGACCGCGCGCGCGTCCGCGTGCGAGATCTTCTTGACCACCTCGTCCAGGCTGTCGTTCGGCCCGATGTCGCTGCCGATATGCTCCCAGCCGGTTTCCCGCCCCGCCTGCGCCGCAGCCGCCAGGGCCAGCCTGAGCTCGGGATACCCGGGAAAGCCGAGCGCCCGGCAGAACCTGATCACCGTCGTTCCCGAGGTCCGGCACTGCCCGGCCAGCTCGGAGATGGTTTTGGCGGCGACTCCGCCCGGGTCGTCGACAACCGCCGCGGCAACCCGCTGCTCCGCAGGCGCCAGGTTGGGCGTCAGCGCCCGGACATGAGCGAGCAGCGTCTGCGGCGTATGCGCGGGCAGACCGCTTCGAGTCGAGCGCCCTGTGGTCCCTGCTGCCTGCACCATGGCGTCACTGTACGGCTGCGGCGCGCGGTAAGCACTGGGCACTTCCCTGCCAGCAGCGTCCCGATGGTCAGCGCAGCGGCCCGGCCGGCAGCACGGCCGCGATCGCGGCGTGCACCTGCTTGCGCAGCCCGACAACGGAGTGCTCCGGGCCGCGGCCAAAATGCACGGCGTTGGTCAGCAGGACCGCCCACAGCCCGGAAGCCGGATCGATGGACAGGCTGGTACCAGTGAACCCAGTGTGCCCGGCGCCAGTGGACGGCCACCCGTCGCCCATGTTGTCCCACCGGTCATGGCGGAGCCCCCAGCCCAGGCCCCGGCGCCCGCCGAGCCCTGCGGTCTGGCACCGCAGCGCCTCGGCTCGCATTCCCCAGAACGGTCCCCGGCCGGCCTGCCCTGTAAGCAGGACCCCGCCTGAGTTCCAGTTCCCGGCCCAGGCCGCCGCGTACCGGGCCAGGTCCGCTGCGGTGCTGAACAGCCCGGCGTGGCCAGCCACCCCGCCGAGCGCCTCGGCGTTCTCGTCGTGCACCACGCCGACCTTGGCCGTTCCGGCGACCTCCTCGGTGGCCGCGGTCCGGTCGGCCCACTCTGGCGGCGGCAGGTACCGGGTAGAGCTCATGCCCAGCGGGCCGAACACCACCTCCTGAGCCAGTTCGGCGAGCCCGCAGCCGGCCACAGCGGCAGCGATCTCGCCGAGCACGATGAAGCCGATGTCGGAATAGCAGACCTCGCTGCCCGGCCCCGCGACCAGCGGCTCGGCCAGGGCGGCGGAACGGACCTCGGCCGGGTCGTGCAGCCACTGGTAGTACTTGCGCTCAGCGGGCAGGCCGGAGACGTGCGACAGAAGCTGCCGTACGGTGACCTCGTCCTTGCCCGCCCCGGTGAACTCCGGCAGGTAGCGCTGGGCTGGCTGGTCCAGCCCCACCTCGCCCCGGCCGGTCAGGTACAGCAGGCACGGCAGCGTGGCGGTGACCTTGGTCAGCGAGGCAAGGTCGAAGACAGTGTCCGCTGTCATCGGCCGCTGGGCGGCATCGTCGCGCTGCGCGTCCCCGGCGACGTGCAGCAGCAGCGGCTCGGCCAATCCGGCCGCCAGGACAGCGCCCGGCATGACCCCGGCGGCGACGGCGCGGTCGATCAGCTCCGCCGGGTCCGGCCTCACTCCCGGCGCTCCTGGCCGAGCAGGACGTCTGCTGCGGCCTCGAGGTTGGCCCGGCCAGCGCCTCTGGTGCCCAGGTAGCTCCCGGCGGCCAGAGCCGCGTCGTGGGCGGTCCCTGTGCCGACGACAACCGCGTCCGGCCGGCGGGCCAGGACCCTATGCACGAGATCGGCTTGCCACCGCCGGCGGTGCGCGTCGGCGACCGCGAGCACGAGCGGCCTGCCTGCGGCCTGCTCGATGAGCGCGTCCGCCCAGGCCGCGTCCGGCTGGCCAGCGCTTCCTGGGGGCTCGGTGAGCCGGACCCCGCCCACTGCCGGGAGGCGGTCGCGCAGCACGCCGAGCAGGCTGGATGCTGTGTCGTCGAGCATCCTGCTCATCCGCCCGCCCGCGTCGAGCACATACGGCGCACCTGTGAGCGGCAGTCTTTCTGTGGCCACCAGCAGACCGCGCCTGGCCGCCTCCGCTGCGGCTCCCTCTGGATCAGGCACCTGACCCAGAGCAGGCACAGCCGCTGCCGCAGGCCGCACCCACTTGGCAAGCGCGCGGACCCGGGCCGCCGACTCCATTACCCGCCGGGCCAGAAGGTCGCTGTCCCGTATCCCGCTGGCCAGGGCGTCCCTGGCGCGCTGCTGTGCGGCGCGGCCCTCCGGGAGGCACAGCAGGTCGGCGCCCGCGGACAGTGACCGGACCGCGCCAGCAGCGCTGCCCTCGCCGTCGCCGATCGCGGCCATGCCAAGTGCATCAGTGATGATCACACCCGCGAAACCACATTCGCCGCGCAGGACAGCGTTCAGGAACGTGCGGGAGATCGTGGCCGGCACGTCGTCGACCGCCGGGTAGACAACGTGCGCGGTCATCACCGCCTGGACTCCGGCTGCGATCGCTGCGCGGAACGGCACCAGGTCGCTGCCGCGCAGCTCAGCCAGGGTGGCGGCGGCGACAGGGAGGGCGAGGTGGGAGTCCGTGTCGGTCCGGCCGTGCCCGGGAAAGTGCTTGGCGCACGCCGCGACCTGGACCGACTGGATGCCGCGCACGAACTCCGCGGTATGAGCGGCGACCCGGCTTGGGTCGGCGCCGAACGAGCGGACGCCGATGACAGGATTCGCCGGGTTATTGTCGACGTCGGCCGATGGCGCGAGATCGAGGCTGATGCCGCCGCTGGCGAGCATGGCGCCCATGCTGGCCGCGACCCTGCGGGTAAGGCCGGTGTCGTCGGCCGCGCCGAGCACCGCATTGCCAGGGTAGGAGGAACCGGTCCGGGCCTCGACTCTGGTGACAATGCCGCCTTCCTCGTCGGCGGCGATGAGCACGTCCGGGTTGTGTGACCGCAGCTGAGCGGTGAGCGCACGCAGCTGCGCCGGGCCGGTGATGTTCGGCGCGAACAGCACGACGCCGCCCAGACCCTGGTCCAGCCACCGGCGCAGCCAGTCGGGCGGCTGCGTTCCTGTGAACCTGGCCAGCAGGCAGGTGTCCAGTTCGGTCACTGGTCACCCGCCTGCCCGGCAGCGACCCGCCCGCGTTGCCCGGCGAACAGGACGCAGCGCACACCGGCGTGCGCCAGCATTCCTGTATGGCGATCATCAGGGATATCAAGGACAGTGATGCCGAGGGTGTCCGGACGGTGTCTGCCACCTCGCTGGCTTTCGAGCCGGACGCCGCCGACCTGGCCGCGCTCGTCGCAGCAGCACCCGGGACCAGGGTGGCCGTGGTCGCTGAGGAGGACGGCCAGCTGACCGGGATCGCCTTCGGCGGTCTGGGCGTGCGCCCGGATACAGCGCGGCGCGGATTCGTGGACCTGCTCGCCGTCACCCCGGCCGCCCGTGGCCGCGGCACCGGCGCTGCGCTGCTGAGCGCGGCCGAGGACCGTCTGCGCTCGGCCGGCGCAGCGGAGATCTGGCTGGGCGGCAACTCGCCGGTGTTCGCCTGGCCCGGTGTCGACCCCCGGTACACAGCGATGACGTGCCTCGCGGTGCGGGCCGGCTACAAGCGCAGCGGCGAGGTGCCCAACATGATCGTCGACCTGGGCGGCGTGCCGCTGGACACGGCCGCCGACGAGCGGCGCCTGGCCGCGTTCGGCATCACCGCCCGGCGCGCCGCACCTGCCGAGGCTGGCGCGGTCGTGGACTGGCTCCGGCAGGGGCCGTGGGGGGAATCGACGTGGCCGCTGGAGGTGGCGGCGGCCGTCGCCGCCGACCCGGCAGGCTGCCACATCGCCGCCCGGGGCCACCAGTACCTGGGGTTCGCCTGCCACGGCGTCAACCGCCCGGCCTGGTTCGGGCCAACCGGAACACTGCCCGAGGAGCGGCGGCAGGGCATCGCAGCGGCGCTGCTGCGCCGCTGCCTGGCAGACATGGCAGCGGCTGGTCACGCCTCGGCGCAGATCGCGTGGGTCGGGCCGGTCCGGTTCTACGCGCGGGCTGCCGGAGCCCGCATCGACAGGCTGTTCTGGCTCTACAAGAAGGCGGCCTGATCACGTCGTCCCTCCAGGCGGGGTGGATGACGGGCTCGCCATGACGGGCGGCGGTTTCTGCTGAGCCGCTTCCTGGGCGAGGCGAACAGCGCCGGTGACCGGCGGAGCAGCCAGCGTCCGGACGTCGCTGCCAGGCCGCGCCTGTGTGATCGCCGCCCGGGCAGCCGCCTCGAGCCCGCCATGGCCGAAAAGCCCGCCGGCCAGCACCACCGGGATCCGGACCGGTGCCCCCAGCCGCTCGGCGGCGGATGCGGCCAGGCCTGCCAGGGCGCTGGCCGCCGCGGCCGTGACGTCTCTCACCGCCTCGTCGGCACTGTCCAGCACCAGGGGCGCGTGCGCGGCCCAGTCCCGGGGCCGGGGCTGCTCGTAAAACAGCTCCTGGAGCCTGGCAACGTTCCCGGCGCCGGTAGCGGCGAGCAGGCGTTCGCCGAGATCGCCAGGGGCGATACCGCGGTCCCGGCGGTCAAGCAGCGCCCTGATTGCTGACCGCACGATCCAGTACCCGCTGCCCTCGTCGCCGAGCAGGTACCCCCACCCGCCGGACTGCGCGGTGGCGCCCTGGTAGCTGCCGACGGCGATCGAGCCGGTGCCGCAGATCACCGCTATCCCCTCGCGCAGGCCAGCGGCGGGCAGCACGAGCATCGCATCGCTCACAACGAGCACCGTCCCCGAGCGGGTCAGCGGCGCCAGGTTGCTGCTGAGGAACTCACGGGTGGCTGGAACGCTGTCGCCCGCCGATCCAGCGCAGACCGCGTCGAGACGCTGAGCCCCACGGTGCGTCCGGTCCAGCGGCAGCTGGGCCAGCAGCTGCGCGAGCGCCGCGCCGGCTTTCGCCGCACCGGCAGCCACGACGCTCGCGCTGGCTGCCTGGCTCTCAGCCACGACCTCACCGTTCACACAGAGCTGGGCCCGGCTCTGGCTGCCGCCGATGTCGAGGCCGAGAACCCGGGTCATGACTGTGTTTCCCGCTCGCCTCCGGGCGACCCGACCGGCTCGCTCATGCCCGTTTCCCGCTCGCCTCCGGGCGACCCGACCGGCTCGCTTGACTCTGCTCGGCGGTTGCCGCGGTCGCCAAGGCCGATCATGGACAGCGCCCCGCGCACGCTGCCGCCAGCCTCAGCCAGCGCGTCCGCCGCGGGCTTGGGCTGCAGCCCGGACAGCAGGCAGAGCAGGGCCAGGCGCAGGTCGCCGCCGCACTTGTCGAGCTCGGCGCGGCCGATGTCCTCGGCTGCACCGGACGCCTCGCGGAGTATGGTCAGCTGACGCTGACGCAGCTTGGCATTGGTTCCGGCCAGGGCGGCCATCAAGTTGGAGAACGTGTGCCCGAGCCGGACCATCGCGGCCGTGGACAGCGCGTTGAGTACCATCTTTTGCGCGGTCGCCGCCTTCAGCCTGGTCGAGCCCGCGATGGCCTCGGGGCCGGTGTCGATGAGCACGAAATGATCCGCCAGCCCGGCCACAGTTGCCGCCGGGTTGCTGCTCACCAGCGCCGTCAGTGCCCCGGCGGACCGCGCGGCCCGCAGCGCGCCGGCCACGTAGGGCGTGCGGCCGCTCGCTGTGATGCCGACCGCGACGTCCCCGGCGGACACATCCCGCGCGTCGGCCGCCCCGAGCGCCTCGTCGTCCTCGGCATCCTCGATGGCCGTGCCCAGCGCCAGATCACCGCCCGCGTGGTGGGCGATGAACACGCCGGGTTCCAGCCCGAAGGTGGGGATGACCTCGGCCGCGTCAAGGACCCCGATCCGCCCCGACGTCCCGGCGCCGAAGTAGTGCACCCGGCCCCCGGCACGCAGCCGCTCCACCACCTGGTCAACCACGACAGCGAGCACCGGCAGCGCATCGGCCACCGCGTCTGCGACCGTGGCGTCCTCGGCGTTGAGCAGGCGCAGCACTTCCTCGGTCGGCACCAGGTCAATGTCGACCGTCCGCCAGTTCCGGTCTTCGGTGCGGGATGAAACCAGCGCCGGCTGTGCTGTTCCGGGGGGACGACCCCCAGGATCCCCCAGGTCTGCTAGCCCGTTTGGACGAACCCCCGGATCCCCCCGCAGTGCTGGCCCCGGGGGACGACCCCCCGGATCCCCCCGCAGTGCTGGCCCAGGGGGACGAACCCCCGGAACCCCCCGCAATGCGTCATCCCCCGGCTCCGGCTGTGCGGCCACCGGTCCCTCCTCAGGTAGGCACGTCGATCAGCCCGGTCGTGCACGGCGGTAGTCCGAGCTTGTGTCTTTGATCAACGTTACTATTTTGCGTCGTACAGTCCAGTTATGTTGGATATGCACGGGCACAGGCCAGACTACCTGCTCGCCAGGCACCACCACCTGAGTAAACAGACCCGGCGGCCAGTCGGCCACTACTGCGAGTGGCTTGTCACGTTCTGATCGCCTAGCTTTTCCCAGAGGAACTCGAGCATGAGCGCCCACTTGAAGGCGCGCTGCTCGTTGTCGGCGGCAGCGCCGTGGCCGCCCTCGATGTTCTCGTAGTAGCTGACGTCATGGCCGGTTTCGCGCAGCCGCGCCACCATCTTGCGGGCGTGACCGGGGTGGACCCGGTCATCCCTGGTGGAGGTGATGAACAGCACCGGCGGGTACTGCGCGCCTCGGGTCACGTTGTGGTACGGGGAGAACGGGCGCAGGTACTCCCACTCGGCCGGATCACGCGGGTCGCCGTACTCGGCCATCCAGGACGCCCCGGCCAGCAGCTCGTGATAGCGCCGCATGTCCAGCAGCGGCACCTGGCTGACGATCGCGCCGAACAGCTGCGGGTAGCGGGTCAGCATCACGCCCATGAGCAGGCCGCCGTTGCTGCCGCCCTCGATGCCGAGCCGCGCCGTCGTGGTGATGCCGCGGCTGACGAGATCCTCGGCTACCGCCGCGAAGTCCTCATATACCCGGTGCCGGTGCTCCTTGGTCGCGGACTGGTGCCATACCGGCCCGTACTCGCCGCCGCCGCGCAGGTTGGCCACCACGTAGGTCCCGCCGCGGCCTAGCCAGCCGCGGCCGATGACGCCGCTGTAGGACGGGGTCAGCGAGATCTCGAAGCCGCCGTACCCGGTGAGCAGCACGGGCCCGGAGGCGTCGGCCTCCGGGCCGACCACGAAGTACGGCACGGCGGTACCGTCCGCGGACGTCGCGAAGAACTGCCGGACCGACAGCCCGGCTGGGTCGAAGAACTCCGGCGCCCGCTTGAGTGTTTCCGTCTCCCCGCCAACCTCGCCGCGGAGCAGCATCTCCGGCTCGGTGAAACCGCTGGACACCAGCAGGTACTCGTCACTGTCGTGGGGATCAGTGCCCGCGATGTCGGTCTGGGTGAACGGCGGGACCCCGGCCAGGGGGGCGCGCTGCCACCCGCTGGCACCCTGTGTCAGCACCGTAAGGTCGCTGCGCACGTCGTGCAGCATGTTCAGGATCAGGTGGTGGCGGGTCCATGCGTGGTAGGCCAGCGACGTGTGCTCGTCCGGCTCGAACAGCACTGTCAGGTCGCGGTCGCCAGCCAGGAAATCCTCGAACCGGATGGCCAGCAGCGCTCCTGCCGGATACGTGGCACCTCCCGCCGTCCACTCCGAGCGGGTGCGGACCGTCAGCCACTCGCGGTGCACTCCGGCCATGGCGTCCTCGGGCACGTCTACCCGGACCAGGTCGCCGCCAGTGCGCAGGTACCTCTGGCTGTGGTAGAAGTCGATGCTGCGCACGACGAAGTCGCGTTCGAATCCCTCGGTCGGGTCATGCAGCGCGCTCACGGCAACGTCCTCTGCCTGACCTTCGAAGACCACCGTCGCCTGCGACAGAGGGGTGCCACGCTGCCACTGCTTCACCAGCCGCGGGTAGCCCGAGGAGGTCAGCGATCCCGGGCCGAAGTCGGTGCCCACGTAGATGTGGTCGGCGTCGATCCACCCCACATCGGATTTGGCCTCGGCTACCGCAAACCCGTCCTGGACGAAGCGCCGCTGCTCGGCATCGAACTCGCGGACCACGCTCGCATCAGCGCCACCACGCGACAGCTGCACCAGCGCCAGACGGTAGCCGCCAGCGCGGAGCATGGTCGCGCCCTGCCAGACCCAGTTCTCGCCTTCGGACTCCGCGAGCGCGTCGATGTCGAGCAGAATGTCCCAGTCTGGCTCGGTCTTGCGGTATTCCTCGAGGGTCGTGCGCCGCCACAGGCCACGTGGGTGAGCCTCGTCCTGCCAGAAGTTGTAGAGGTACTCGCCGCGGCGCCGGACGAACGGGATGCGGTCGTCGGCGTCGAGCACCTGCAGGATCTGCGTGCGAATGCTCTCGAACCGGCTGCCGCCGGTCAGCTCGGTGACGGTCTCGGCATTGCGCTCCCGGACCCAGTCCAGTGCCGCTGGCGCGGTCACATCCTCCAGCCACCGGTACGGGTCATCCTGGGCTTCGTCACGCGCTTGGCTCATCCGCCAAGTCTGGCCGGCGCGTCACGGGGCTGGCGAGCAGGCCATCGACTGGGCCGACGACAGCGGCGGGCCGGGGGGGAGGCCCGCCTGCTGCCGCCGGCGTCATATCGCCTGCCGCCTACTGCGCATGTACCGCGCACCTGGCAGCAGGCTGAGCTCTGCGGCGATCAGCTTAGCGATGACCGCGCTCTCCGCGCGGCGTCCCGCGGAATTAGCGCCGGGCCTTGACTGCGGCGTAGGTGCGCTCCAGTGCCCGCAGCGTCTGCTGGTAGTTACGCTGGGCAACAGCCACGAACAAGCAGTCCACCACCGTCAGCGCCGCGATCCTGCTGGCCATCGCACCAGAACGGAACGTCGTCTCCCGCGCCGCCGTCGTCAGCACAAAATCAGCCACCCGCGCGATCGGCGACCCCGGAAAATTCGTAATCGCCACCGTCGTCGCCCGACGGCTCCGCGCCTCCTCCAGACTCCCGATCGTGTCCGCCGTCCGCCCCGTATGCGAAATCCCGATCGCCACATCACCCCGCGCCAGCAGCGCCGCCGACGTCACCGCCACATGCGGATCCGGCCACGCATACGCAACCAGCTCAATCCGGTGCAGCTTCTGCTGCAAATCCAGCGCCACAAACGCACTCGCACCCACACCATAAATATCAATCCGCCGCGCCCCCACGACCGCATCCACCACGGCTTTCAGCATCTGGGGTGACAGCTGCGCCCCGGTCTCCTCGACCGCGCGCGCGTCCGCGTGCGAGATCTTCTTGACCACCTCGCTCAGGCTGTCGTTCGGCCCGATGTCGCTGCCGATGTCATGCCAGCCGCCATCCCGGCCGGCCTGGGCGGCGGCGGCGAGTGCCAGCCTGAGCTCGGGATACCCCAGAAACCCCACAGCGCGGCAGAACCTGATCACCGTTGTTCCCGAGGTCCGGCACTGCCCGGCCAGCTGGGAGATTGTCTTGGCGGCGACTCCGCCGGGGTCGTTGACGATCGCGGTCGCGACCCGCTGCTCCGCAGGCGCCAGGTTGGGCATGAGCGCCCGGATGTGCGCGAGCAGTGTCTGCGGATTGTGCGCAGGCGGCTGCGGCGCGCTCGCGCTCCCAGCGGTCCCTCCCTGCGCCATGGCGCAACTGTACGGCCAAACCCGGCCTACCTGCACTAATGCCGCTGACACATCCTGCGTTCGCCGATATGCGGCGCGGCCACCTGCGGCTGGACGGCGCGAACCGCGCCCAGGCTCATAGCGCGGGTGGCGCCCGCTGGCAATGGCGCCGGTTACCCTGGCGGGGTTTTGGCTCCACCTGCACTCGACACCCTAAAGAAAGGCCAGTTCATTGGCGATTTACCAGCACATACGCCATCCGCGCATCTCCTCGCGGCTCGCCGAGCGCCCGGTGAAAGTCGCCGACATGCTCCCCCGGGCAACGGCGATCAACCGCTTCAACACGAACGTCGCGATCGTGGTCACCCAGGTCGTCGGCAGCATGTGGTGCGCCTATGCGTTCGCGCTGTTCGACCTGATCAGCCTTCCGGACGCGATCCGTGCCGGCACCTCGGCGATCGTGTCCTGGGTGGCACAGACTTTCCTGCAGCTCGTGCTGCTTTCGGTGATCATGGTCGGGCAGAACGTGCAGGCCGCAGCAGCCGACAAGCGGGCAGAGGCGACGTTCCACGACGCCAGCGCGGCCCTGCACGAACTAGCGCACGTGCAGGGCCACCTTGCTGCGCAGGACACGCTGCTGACCCGGATCGCTGAGAAACTTGGCCTCGACCCAGTCCCGGTAATCGACGCCCCACCGGATGAGACCAATCTTCCCCTCGGCACGGCGGTCGACCCTGTGCCCGCTGGCGAGCCCACGGTGGACGACGCAGCGCCGGGTGACAACGCGGATTAGGAACGTGTTCCGGTCTCGCCCCGGCCGACGGCGGGGGGATCCGGGGGGTCGTCTCCCCGGGGCAGCACGCCGTCAGCCGTGCGGGTGAAGTCCGCGGTCCAGTTCGTCTCCCAGGTCTGCCCGCCGTCGGTCGAGAATGCCTGCTCCCACCGGGCCGACGCGTCCGTGATGTCCGACCACGTGTACCGGACCCTGATTGCCCGGCCCTCGTAGTCCTCATCGGAGTAGAACGTGCCGACCCCGTCGTTGAACCGGCCCACCACCGGCGGCAGCGCAAGCTCGCCGTAACGGCTGTTCACCCAGTAAATGGACCATTCCCCGGTCGCCTCGCTGAGCACCCGGACCGACAGGCCGGTGAAGCCCCAGTCCGGGAAGTGAACCTCGTCGACGTTGCCAGCGCCACCGAGGACCGACCAGCACCGCGTGGTTGCCCGGGACTCGGTCCATTCATCGCTGCCTGACAGCGGTTTCACGAGCCGCCGCTGCACGCTGGTCCAGGATCCGGCAAGGAAGTCAAAGTTGTCTGGAGTCATGGTCTGACGGTAGGGCTGGCACCCTGACATCTAATGTCAGTGGCATGCGCGCGAGCCGGCTCGTCTCGATCATCCTGCTGCTGCAGACGCGCGGCCGGATGACCGCGGCCGAGCTCGCGGCCGAGCTCGAGGTGTCGGTCCGCACGATCTACCGGGACGTCGGGTCACTGCACGGTGCGGGTATTCCGCTGTATGGCGACGCCGGGGCCGACGGCGGGTACCGGCTGCTGGAGGGGTACCGGACCCGGCTGACCGGGATGACGGCGGCCGAGGCGGAGGCGCTCGCGCTGGCCGGTCTCCCCGGCCCGGCGGCGGAACTCGGCCTGGGCGGCGTGCTCGCCGCGGCCCAGCTCAAGCTCGACGCTGCGATGCCCGCCGAGATGCGCTCCCGGGCGGCGCTTTTGCGCGAGCGGTTCCACCTGGACGCGCCGGGCTGGTATTCCGACGGCGACTCGGTGCCGCACCTCGCCTCGGTCGCCGGCGCGATCTGGAACCAGCAGCGCATCGAGGTGCGATACCGCAGGTGGCGGGAGCCCACCGACGTCACCAGGCACCTGGACCCACACGGGATCGTGCTGAAGGCGGGAAAGTGGTACATGGTCGCCCGCGGTCACGGGGGCATGCGCACCTACCGGGTCAGCCAGATCCTGGACCTGGCCGTGCTGGACGAGCACTTCGACCGGGCCGGGGATTTTGACCTGGCCAGCTACTGGGCAGCCGGGATCACGAAGTTCCGTGCCGGCCTGTACCAGGGCGAGGCGACCATTCGCCTGTCCCCCGCTGGCCGTGAGCGGCTCGGCGACCTGTACGAAGCGGACTTCGTGCACGCCGTCGCTGCGACCGCGGGCGATCCGGACCCGGGCGGCTGGATCACGGCGGTAGTGCCGGTTGAGTCACTCGAGAACGCCCAGACCGGCCTTCTGCGTCTCGGTGCCGATGTCGAGGTGCTCGCGCCTGCCGAGCTTCGCGCCCGGATGTCCGCGGTAGCCCGGTCTCTCGCCGCCGCTTACCAGCTACCCTGCCCGGCATGCGGATCGCACCCGGCACGCGTGTCTACCTGACAACCGCCATCAGCCTGGCCGCCGTCGGCCTGGCCACATGGCTGGGCAAGGAGGCAGGAACCGCCGTGTCGTTCCGGCAGTGGTGGACGCTGGCCGCCGTGGCCGCGAGCGTGACCGCGGCCGGTGTTCCCGCCTATGAGCAGATCCGCAAGGAGCGAATGCGCGCGACCGCGCAGCAGGCGGCCGAGGACGCCGCGGTGGCGATGCGCGTCACCCTGAACGATGCCCTCGACCCGATCGTCCGCCAGCTTGGCCGGGTGGTCACGGCACCAGGCAAGCGCGAGCGGGAGGCGCTGCAGGAAGGCGCGGTCACGATGGTGGTCGACTCCGCTGCGCGCCTGGTCGGCTCGGGCCGGGTGCGCGCCTGCCTGTACCGGTTCACGCCAGGGACACCCGGAGTGCTTGTGCCGACCGAGTACAGCGGCCGCGTCGACGATCCGCTGCAGCCGATCAGGGACGGAACGCCCGAGGGAGACCTGGTCTTCGGCATGATCCGGCATAACCAGCACCTGCTCTGCCCCGACGTCGACGCCAGCCCGCTGCAGGGGTGGCAGGTCGTTGCGCCGCAGACGTACCTGTCCTTCGCCGCTGTTCCGGTCGCCGCCGGTCAGAACGCCTTCGGCATGCTGATGGTCGACGCGTTAGACAAGGGCAGCATCAGGCAGCTCGACGTGCCGCTGCTGCGGCTGCTGGCCGGGCTGCTCGCCGACGCGCTCGGTGCCGACTGATGCTGCACCCTGGGGCTCGCGGCGCGCCCGGCGTAGCCTAAGGGTGTGCCGACCCACATCACGATCGAGGACCGCGATGACCGTCCCGAGCGGATGGTGCGCGATCCTGACCGGTACTTCGCTGACGCCCGCCGCCGGGCCGAGGCGGAGGTCAGGGACACCGACCACAGACAGTTCCCGTCCCTGCCCCGTCCCCAGCATTAGTCAGCTCCGGGGCCAGTGAGGACGGAGCGTCCTCAGCCGGGCTGGCCAGGCCGGCGGCCACTGACGACCGCCATCGTGCGCCGGCCCGCGCGGTGCGTCTCGTGTCTGGCGTCGGCGAAGCCCGCTGCCGCAGCCGCGGCCACAACGTCGGCGGCCCGCGCGTCGGTGAATCCGTGCCGGCCCCGGTGGCCGGCGAGGGTCTGGCTGAAGTTCTCAGCGATCATCAGCCGTCCGCCAGGCCGTAGCACCCGGTGGATTTCGCGAAGGCCGGCCGGGACACTGCCCCAGTGATGGGCTGAGCTGATCGCCCAGGCCACCATCACAGCCCCATCCGGCAGGGGCAGATGCTCGGCAGTGCCTTCCAAAAACGTGATCCGCTGCCCGGCCTGCCCGCGCGACAGTGCCCGCGCCAGCCGGAGCATGAGCGGGGCAGGGTCCACCCCGGTGACGTCCGCGCCGCGGCGCGCGGCTTCCCGGGCAGCACCACCGGGGCCGCACCCGACATCGAGCACCCGGTCCTCCGGCGTCACCCCGGCCAGGCTGGCCACCAGCCTGCTGATCGAGCCGCGCCCCGCCAGCATGATCATGGCGATGACCACCCCGGACACTCCCCCGAACCGCTCCGGCCCATGAGCGCCGTCGTGATGGTGCCCCGACCCCGCCATCGCCCACCTCCCGCTGGTGCCCTGCCCGTCCAGATCGGGCAGTCTTGCACAGTGGCAGAAGACGAATCCTCTCTTCAATGGGCAGAACCGGCCATCGCAGCCCTCGGGGAGACCAGGCGAGCCGCTGTCGCGCTGGCCGTGGCCAGCCGGCACCTTCCGAAGCTGACTGAGTATCTGGCTGCGGTAGGCAAGGATCCAGCGGAAGCCGGGCGATTCCTCGAAAGGGACTGGGCGTCTGTCGACGGGCAGGAGCCGCTGACGCCTGATGAGGTTGTCGAGTTCTGGTCTGACTTCGCCCCGCCACCGCCGAGGGACGTACCGGATGAGGAACGCCCAGGGGTGATGATCGCAAGCGAGGCGTTCCTTGCGCTCGTCGGGGCATTCCACTGCGCTATCCACGGACAATCCCGGGAGGCGGTGAACGTGCTGGAGAGCGGCCGGATGGTTGCACTGGTGGCCGGAGGGACGGAGGGCGTAGCCCGGGAACTGCCGCTTCAGCGACGTCAGCTGGCCGCAGCGACATCAATCTCTGACATGCGAGAACTTGTCACGGTCCTCCGCAGCCACGAGATCCCGTGAGCCGGGATCATGATCACGGATTCTGGCCGTCATTGGGCGCACCTGGGCTTCCGTGATCAAGGGATCTGCGGGCAAGTCTCCGTGATCATGCCGCCGCCGAGCGGGGTGGCCGCCCGGGCCTAGGCGAAGCGTTCAGCTTGCCGGGCCTGACGGGCGCGACTGCCCGGGCCAGTTTCGTCCCGGATTGTTCACCTGTGCTTGGCTTCGTGGTTAGCGGGGGTGGTCAGTCTTCAAGCCACCATCGCAGGCGGCGACAACGGACGATCAGCAACAGGAGGTAACTGTGCCGCGACGACTTTCCGGACCGCCGATACTCCAGCTCTTGCCGCTGCCGGGGAAGCGGCTGTTGCTGGCCGCCGCCGGCACCGGGCTCGCCTTAGCGCTGGCGGGTACCGTGTCGGCCCTGGCACCAGCCACCGCCAGGGCCGCCCGCCCGCCGGTCGCGCGGGGCATGCCGAACGTGCCGATCACGCACGTGATCGAGATCATGATCGAGAACCATTCCTTCGACAACCTGTTTGGCAGCTTCCCCGGCGCCGACGGGATCCCGCCGAACACGTCCCTGCTCAACCCCAACGCCTACTTCGACTCGGAGCCCAGCGTCTCGCCGGTCTACGCCACCCCGAACGAGGGCGATGTGCAGGGCTCCATCAACAACTCAGCGGTGGCCGAGCAGATGGCAATGGACTACCAGCCGGGCAAGGGCTACCAGATGGACCACTACACGGTGTTCCCGCAGGACGGCATGTCAGCGATCACCGAGTTTGGTCCGGCGTTCGACCCGGACGAGCAGTATCTGGCATCCGGCTACGAGCTAGCCGACCACAACTTCCAGCCGGTGATCGCGCCTACCCAGCCCAACGTGATGACGGCGCTGAACGGAACCGACCACGGCTGGGTCTACAACAACCTGGCGCCTGGCTCTACTCAGCCGTGGAACTCGATCTTCGACGAGCTGACCGCGCACGGCCGCACCTGGAAGATCTACTACGCGCTGCCCACGTCGATCCTGACCGGCACGATCTGGGACCAGATCATCCCGACCGCATCATCCGCCGACCTGACAACGGGCGACCAGTTCTTCACCGACATCGCCGACGGCTCCCTGCCGGACTTCTCGTTCGTCCGGCCAGGCGTCGGCTACAGCACTGAGCCACCCGAGGACGTCGGTGAGGGTGACGCGTGGATCGGCCAGCTCGTGAACGCCGTGGCGGACAGCCAGTACTGGGACAACACCGCGATCTTCGTCACCTATGACGAGGGCGGCGGTTTCTGGGATCACGTGGCGCCCTCGTGGCAGAGCGGCTACGGCACCCGCACCCCGATGATCATCATCAGCCCGTACGCCCGGCAGGGCGTGTACCACCAGCAGACGACCAACGTCTCGATCCTGTCCTTCATGCAGCGGCTCTGGGGCCTGCCGCCGCTGACCCCGCTCAACACAAGGCAGAACGACCTGATGAGCGCGTTCAACTTCGGCCAGGCGCCGCTGCCGCCACCCAGCCTTCCGGTCGCGCCGGCTGACACGCTTGGCTTCCATGGCCCAGGCGGCATCCTGACCGATATCAGCAACGCCGGCCCCGGAGGCACACTCACCGTCGATCTCATGGCCGAGACCGGCGGGCTGAGCCAGGACACCACCGTCAATGGCCCGGTAACCCTGAACGTCACGCCCCCGCCCGGCGTCTCGGCACCCCCCGGCTTCCCGAGCTCTGTCACCATGGCCGGGGGGCTGGCAACGTTCAGTGTGAAAATCCCTGTGGCCGGCTACTACCGGATCGCAGCCGCCGGTCCGGGCGGAAGCGTCGGCTGGGTAACTGTCGACGTGGGAGTCACGCCGGACACCGCGCCATAAGCAGTCCGTCATACTGGCCCGAGGCCCGCCCGCCCCTGCTTGGCGGCGGCCTCGGCCAGCCGGACTGCGCCCGTGACGGCCTGCGTGTCGAGGATGCGCACGTCACTGCCTGGCCGCGCCTTCTCGATCCGCTTCCGCACCGCAGCCTCGAGCCCGCCATGGGCCAAGAGCCCGCCAGCCAGCACCACCGGAAGGTCGGGGGGTGCTGCCAGCCGCTCGGCGGCCGACACAGCCAGGCCGGCCAGGGCCTCGGCAGCGCGGACCGCGATCGTCGCCGCTGCCGGGTCCGCGTTGTCCAGGACAACCGGCGCGTGGCTGGCCCAGACCCGGGGCTGCGGCGAGGTGTAGAACAGTCCCTGCAGCGCGTTGACCGTCCGGACGCTGGTCGCCCGGAACAGCCGATCGCCGAGCTCGCCCGGAGGAACCCCCCGGTCCTTGCGGTCGAGCAGCACCCGGATCGCCGACCGCACGATCCAGTACCCGCTGCCCTCGTCGCCGAGCAGGTAGCCCCACCCGCCGGACTGCACTGAGTCGCCCTGGTACCGGCCGGCGACAGCCGAGCCGGTGCCGCACGTGACCGCGACCCCCGCGTCCAGGCCCGCAGCGGGCAGCACAAGTAGCGCGTCGCTGACCACCAGCACCGTCCCTGACCGGGTCAGTGATTGCAGGTGGCCGTTGAGGAACTGCTGGGTCTCGGGGATGCTGCCGCCGACCGAGCCGGCGCAGACCGCGTCGAGGCGGTGTGACGGGTCAAGCGGAAGCTGGGCCAGCAGCTGGGTGAGCGCGGTGCCGGCGCTCGCCGTGCCCACCGCCACCACGCTGGCGCTGGCCGCGCTGCTCTCGGCCACCACCTTGCCGTCCACACTGAGCTGGGCCCGGCTCCCGGTCCCTCCGATATCAAGGCCGAGAACCCTGCTCATGACCGCTCCCTCAGTCGCCCGCAACCCCCCAGACTGCACGCATAGTAGCGCGAGCCGCTACGGTCGGCTGCTTTCGACGTGCTGCTGTTACGCGCCGTCGCCGTCGGCGGTCTCGTCCGGGATGTAGAACATCCGCAGCTGCATCGGCCGGGCACCCGGCGGGGCGTCCTGCGCCGTGTGCCCGTGCTTGTGCAGCAGGGCCACGTACTCCTCGTGCAGCGCGTCGAGGCCCGCGAGGGTGAAGTAGCCACCGGCCCGGGATGCCCGGGCCCACTTGCCGTGCTGGCGTGCCTCGGCGATGAAGCGGTTGACCAGCGCGATCTCACCGGGGATCTGGCCGGCGCGCCACTCGTCCAGCGCTGCCCTGTCCTGCGGGCTCAGGCTGTCGTAGTCGGGCTCGCGGTGATCGACCGGGAACGTGCGCCACCACCGCTCCCGGCCGTCGCCGTGCCCCGGCGCCTCCTCGATGACGCCGCCGTCTGCGAGAACCCGCAGGTGATAGCTGGTGGTGCCGGTGCTCTCCCCCAGCGCCTCAGCGAGCGTCGTGGAGGTAGCGGGCCCCTGGCGGTCAAGGTGCCGCAGTATCTCCTGGCGCAGCGGATGGGCGAGCGCTTTCCAGCGCGCGGCGTCGCCGGTCACCCGGCGCGGCTTGATGGCCACGAAGCGAGCATATCAAACCACCGACAAACTTCTGCAGAATTTTATTTGCAGAATTCTCTCTGTAGTCCTAGCGTGGTCCGCATGACGACACGCGCGCTCCCGCTCCCCTGGCGCTCGGCAGAACGCCGGGCGGCCGAGCCGGCCGAGCTGGCCAAGCCGGGCGACCCGCCAGCCAGCTCCCG
This sequence comes from uncultured Actinomycetota bacterium, assembly GCA_963815375.1. Lineage (GTDB taxonomy): Bacteria > Actinomycetota > Actinomycetes > Streptosporangiales > Streptosporangiaceae > JASHPR01. The sequence goes on from CAWFGX010000002.1 coordinate 277,915, forward strand.
GCCGGCTCTGCTCAGGCGGTCACGGCTGGTGGCGCTGGCCGCAGGCGGGTTCCTGCTGCCCTGGTGCGTGCTGCTCGCGACGACGCTGCCTGCTACCGCGCACGCGCAGAACTGGTCACTCGCCTGGACCGGCCTGGATGGCGGCGAGGCGATCGCGGCGCTGTCCACGGCTGTCCTGCTGGCCCGCGCGGACGTCAGGGCAGCGCTGACGGCCGTGGCAGGCGGCGCGCTGCTCGTCGCCGACGCCTGGTTTGACGTGTGCACGTCGGCTCCGGGCCTAGATCACGGCCTGGCCGTGGCCGATGCGGTCTTCGTCGAGCTGCCGCTGGCCAGCGCCGCATTCTGGCTCGCGGCCAGACTGACCCAGGGCAGCGGGCGACCAGAGTGAGGCGGGTGCTGCTCGGCGCGGCCGCGCTGCCGTTCGCCAGCGAAGCCTTCGACGCGGCCTACCTGGTGACGGCGCTCGGAGAGGTTCCCGGGCAGCTGGCAGCCCTGACCGAGCTGCGCAGAGTGCTCAGGCCCAGCGGGCGGCTGGTGATCGGGGAGTTCGCTGACCGCCACTATGTGCCGCTGCCGACGCTGGCGCGGCTCGCCAACAGCGCGGGCCTGCACCTGGTACGGCGCCTCGGCATGCCGCTGGCCTATTACGCGATGCTGCGGCCCTGCCGCCCGCGCTAATCCACGCTAGTCCGGAGCGATCCCCAGCGTCAGCTGCCGGCGACCACAGCCCAGCGGGGGGTGGTGCCGAGCAGCTCGTCAAGCAGGCTGCGGCCCTCGACGTGTGCCCACTCGACGTCGCGCAGCCGCTCCAGGCGCGCCTGGCCCCAGGGGCTGGCCTGGACCAGTGCGACGACATCCTGCGTGGTCATGCCGTTGCCGTGCGGCAGCGCGCTGCGCACTTCGTCGCTGTACTCGCCGTGGTGGCCGGGCTCGTGGCCCCTGACCTGCCGGGCGAGACGGCGCGCCAGCGCACGCAGGCCTTCCACGCTCGCGGTACGAGTGGGACCCCAGGTGCCCTCGACCAGCACCAGCCGGCCTTCCGGCGCTGCCTCGTGCCAGGCGGCCAGCGCCTTGGCCGGGTCGGGCAGGGTCCACAGCAGGTGGCGCTCCACCACCGCGGCGAAGTTGCCCGAGGGCGGGTTCAGGGCGTCAGCCTCGACCGTCGTGATGCTCAGGCCACTGCCCGCGGCCTTTGCCCGCAGCTTCGCCAGCATCCCCGCCGACAGGTCAACGGCGGTGACGTCATAGCCCTGGCCGGCCAGCAGCAGGGACAGGAACCCGGTGCCGGCGCCGACGTCGAGGACGGCGGCCGGGGGCTCAGGCAACAGCCGCCGCAGCGCACCGGCCCAGGCCGCCTGCTCCTGCGGCCGCCGGGGGTAGTGCTCCGGCGAGGAGTCGTAGACCTCCGCGTCCTCGTCCCAGAACTCCCGTATCTCGCGGGTGAGCGACGTCAGCTTGCCCGGTGATCCTTCTGGTGTTTGCGACTCTGTGGTGGCCAGCTCTGCCGTCCCGTCCGTGCGCTCTGCATCCGCTGTCATGCAGACACGGTAACGCGGCTGGCATCGGCTTTGCTAGTGCGAGGGATCAGTACTTGCAACTCATATGCAATAAGGGCTAGCGTGCAGGTCATGGCGACCGAGGACGTGACCGGCCAGCGTTCTCGGGTGCGGATGGGCACGATGTTCCGGCGGTCATTCGTGGCCATGACGCCTGTCGAGCGGCGCCGGGTGATCGCAATGTACGGCTCGATCCTGGCGATGCACCTCCTCGGGTTCGGCATCTTCGTCGTGTACGTGCTGCCCGCGCACTACAAGCTGTTCGGCGTCGGCCTGAGCGTGACGGCTTACACGCTCGGCCTGCGGCACGCTTTCGACGCCGACCACATCTCCGCGATCGACAACACCACCCGCAAGGTGCTGAGCCAGCGGCAGGGCACAGGACGGCCCCGCCCGCTCGCGTTCGGGTACTTCTTCTCTCTCGGCCACTCGACGATCGTGTTCGTGCTGGGGGTCGGCATCATCATCGCCGAGAAGACCGTGCTGCCCGCGGTGACACACTCGAACTCGTCCCTGGAGTCGTTCGGCGGCACCTTCGGCACGATCGTGTCCGCGTCGTTCCTGTTCCTCATCGCGCTGCTGAACCTGGTGATCCTGGCCGGCATCGTCCGGGTCTTCCGGTCCATGCGCCGCGGCGAGTACAACGAGGCCGAACTCGAGCGCCAGCTGGAGAACCGCGGTTTCTTCTACCGGTTCTTCGGCCGGTGGATGAAGGCGATCGACAGAGACTGGCAGATGTACCCGGTTGGCGTGGTGTTCGGCATGGGCTTTGATACAGCCACCGAGGTCGCGCTGCTGACCACCACCGCGCTGCTGGCCTCCGAGCACATCGCCTGGCAGGCCATCCTGGCCCTGCCGATCCTGTTCACCGCGGGCATGAGCGTGATGGACACCTCCGACGGCCTTTTCATGAACGCCGCCTATGGCTGGGCCTTCTTCAACCCGGTCCGCAAGGTCTACTACAACCTCGCCATCACCGGGCTGTCGGTCGCCATCTGTGTCTTCATCGGCGGCATCGAGGCCCTCAGCCTGATACCGCTGGAAGTCCACGGGGTAAGCCAGAGCAGCGGCTTCTGGGGCTTCATGTACAACTTCAACATCAACACCGCGGGCTTCGTAATCGTGGGCATGTTCATCGCCACCTGGGCCGCGGCCATGGCGATCTGGCGCTACGGCCACATCGAGGAGAAGTGGACCGCCCGCCTGCAGCAGGGCCGCACCGCCGATCCCACCGCCCTGGCCGAGCCCGCCGAGTAGGCCGCCTGCTGATCAGGCAGGATGGGGCTATGCGTCTTCCTGTGGTGCCGCCGGTAGGTCCGATGCTGGCCAAGGCGGTGAAGAACATCCCCACCGGCGAGCTGAGCTTCGAGCCCAAGTGGGACGGATTCCGGTCGATCGTGTTCCGTGACGGCGCCGAGGTCGAACTGGGCAGCCGCAACGAGCGGCCGCTCACCCGCTACTTCCCAGAACTGGTCGAGGCCGCACAGAGCCTGCCGGAGCGAATCGTTCTGGATGGAGAGATCGTCATCCCGGACGCCCAAGGCCGGCGCCTGGACTTCGAGGCACTGCTGCAGCGGATCCACCCGGCGGACAGCCGCGTGCGGCTGCTGGCCGAGCAGACACCGGCCGAGTTCGTCGCGTTCGACCTGCTCGCGCTCGGCGACACCGACTACACCCAGACCGGGTTCGCCGACCGCCGGGCCGTACTGGAGCAGGCGCTGGCCACGGACACGCCGCGGTTCCACGTGACCCCGGCCACCCTGGACCGGGACCTGGCCGCGCAGTGGTTCAGCCAGTTCGAGGGCGCGGGCCTGGATGGCATCGTCGCCAAGCCGCTTGACGGCGTCTACGAGCAGGACAAGCGGGTCATGTTCAAGGTTAAGCACGAGCGCACCGCCGACTGCGTGGTTGCCGGGTACCGGGTACACAAGAGCGGCCCGGACGCGATCGGGTCGCTGCTGCTCGGGCTCTACAACGAGGCCGGTAACCTGGCCAGCGTCGGCGTGATCGGCGCGTTTCCGGCAGCGACCCGCCGGGAGCTGTTCACCGAGCTGCAGCCGCTGGTGACCACATTCGACCAGCACCCGTGGAACTGGGCCGCCCAGATGCCAGCCGGAGTCCGGGGCCCACGCGACGCTGAGCACAGCCGGTGGAACGCAGCCAAGGACCTCTCGTTCGTTCCGCTGCGCCCGGAGCGTGTGGTCGAGGTCCGCTATGAGCACATGGAGGGAACCAGGTTCCGGCACACTGCCCAGTTCTCCCGCTGGCGGCCCGACCGTGACCCCAGGTCGTGCGGCTTCGACCAGCTTGAGGAGCCGGTCAAGTACAACCTCGCCGACATCCTGTCCGGCTGAGCTCACACCTGCACGTACTCACCCCCATCCGGCCAGCCGGGGGGTCAGCGCTGGCCGTACTCCTCCTGGTAGCGCCGGTAGAGCGCGTCGATCTGCTGCTGCGTCAGGGGTCTTGGCTCGCCGCCGAAAGCGCGAGCCAGGTGAACGGTGCGAGCCGCGTCCTCGCACATCACAGCGGCCTTCACCGCTTCCCGGGCGGTAGACCCGATCGTGAACACGCCGTGGCTGCGCATCAGCACGGCGGGTGAGCGGTGGCTGGACAGCGTGGCCACGATGCCGCGGCCGATCTCGTCGCTTCCGATCAGCGCGAACGGCCCCACCGGGATCTCGCCGCCGAACTCATCGGCCATGGCAGTGATCACGCAGGGGATCGCCTCGCCACGGGCGGCCCAGGCGGTCGCGTACGCGGAGTGCGTGTGCACCACGCCGCCCACCCGCTCGAGGTTCCGGTACACGTACGCGTGGGTGGCGGTGTCGCTAGACGGGCGGTACCCGCTGGGGTTGACGAGCTCATCTACCGGCTTGCCGCCCAAGTCGCAGACCACCATCGACTCCGGGGTGAGGTCGGCGTAGCCGATGCCGCTCGGCTTGATCACCATGAGTTCCTCACCGGGCACCCGGGCCGATACGTTCCCCGACGTCCAGGCCACCAGCCCGGCCCCGGCCAGCTCCGCGTGCAGCTCGCAGACGTCTTTTCTGGCCTGCTCCAGCTTCTCCGCCAGCCCGCTCACGTCCGCCAGCGCGCTCATGCCAGGCTCCCAACCTGGTCTGCGCTGGCCGGGGCGCTGGCAGCGACCTGGTCTCGCAGGCTCCGGAGGCGGTGCATGACCTCGTTGCCGCCGCGGCCGAAATAGTCGTGCAGCAGCAGGTACTCGGCGTACAGGCGGTCGTAAACGTCCGCGCCGGCCGGGTCAGGCAGGTAGACGCCCTCGCGCCTGCCCCCCATCGCGGCCGCTGCCTGCGGCACGTCGGGGTAGCAGCCAGCCGCGACCGCGGCGTGGATGGCAGAACCGAGAGCCGGACCCTGCTCGGAGCTGATCAGGCTGAGCGGGCGGCGGGTGACATCCGCGTAGACCTGCAGCACGAAGCTGTTCTTCATCAGACCGCCAGCGATCACCAGCTCGGTCACCGGGAGCCCGGCCTCGGCAAAGCTGTCGATGATGACCCGCGTACCGAACGCTGTCGACTCGACCAGCGCCCGGTAGATGTCGGGGGCCCGGGTGGCCAGCGTGAGGCCGACGATCGCGCCGGAGAGGTGATGGTCGGTCAGCACGCTGCGGTTGCCGTTCATCCAGTCGAGCGCGACCAGCCCGTGCGCCCCGGCGGCCTGGGCGGCGGCCTCGGCCGAGAGCAGGTCGTGCAGGCTGATGCCGCGTCGCGCCGCCTCCTGCGCGTAGGACTGGGGTGTGGCATGGTCGACGACCCAGGCGAAGAGGTCCCCGACGCCACTCTGACCTGCCTCGTATCCCCACAGCCCGGCGACGATGCCGCCCTCGACTACGCCGCACATTCCCGGGATCTCCGCCAGGCGGGCGCCGTTCATCACGTGGCAGGTGGATGTCCCCATGATCGCGACCATCTGGCCGGGCGCTATTGCGTCGGCCGCTGGAGCGGTGACGTGCGCGTCGACGTTGCCAACCGCAACAGCTATGCCCTCTGGCAAGCCGGTCCACCCGGCTGCCTGCGCGGTCAGGGAACCGGCCCGGGCGCCAAGCGGCAGCACCGGGTGCTCCAGCTTGTCCCGCGCGAAGCTGGCGAACCGGGGGTCGAGCCCGGCCAGGAACTCGTCCGAGGGGTACCGGCCGTCCTGCCAGATCCCCTTGTAACCGGCCGTGCATGAGTTGCGTGTCTCGGTCCCGGCCAGCTGCCAGATGATCCAGTCGGCGGCCTCGATCCACCGGTTGGCCCTCTGGTACATGTCCGGGTCCTCGTCCAGAAGCTGCAGCGCCTTAGCAAACTGCCACTCGGACGAGATCTTCCCGCCGTACCTGGCCAGCCATGGCTCGCCGCGCTCGGCCGCCAGCGCGTTGATCCGGTCGGCCTGCGGCTGAGCGGCGTGGTGCTTCCAGAGCTTCGGGTAGGCATGCGGCCTGCCCGCCAGGCCCGGAACCTGGCACAGCGGCGTGCCGTCCACTGTGGCCGGCAGCACGGTGCACGCCGTGAAGTCGGTGCCGATGCCGACTACGTGGGCTGGGTCGATGCCCGCGCTGGCGATGGCCGCGGGCACCGCGTTGCGCAGCACGTCACGGTAGTCCTCTGGGTCCTGGAGCGCCCAGTCCGGCGGCAGCGGCTCACCGGTGGCGGCGAGCGTCGTGTCCATGACACCGTGCCGGTACTCGTGCACAGCGGTGCCCAGCTCAGCGCCGTCGCGCACGCGCACGACGAGGGCACGGCCGGACAGCGTTCCGAAGTCGATGCCGACGACGAAGGCATCGCCGCTGTGAGCGCTAACAGCACGAGGCGGATCAGTGCTGGCCTGTTCCATGGCAGCCTTTCTTAGTTCGCTGGTCAGCTCTTAATCGCTGGTCAGCCGCTGGGCGGGGCCGTGCTTGCGCGCACGACGAGCTCCGGGGCGAGCGGGTGCCTGGCGGCGGGAACCGGGCGCCCGCTCATCTGGTCAACAAGGAGCTGCAGCGCCTGGCGCCCGAGGTCGCCGAAGTCCTGCCGGACCGTGGTCAGCGGCGGCAGGAAGTACGCGGACTCCGGGATGTCGTCGAACCCGACCACGCTCACGTCGGCTGGGACCTGCCGTCCGTGCTCGGCGAGAGCCCGCAGCAGCCCGAGGGCCATCTGGTCGTTCGCGCAGAAGACGGCGGTGACCTCCGGCATCGCCGCGAACTGGTGCCCGGTTTCGTAACCCGAGCGGGCAGACCAGTCCCCGCGGGTAATCTCCGGCACAGGAGCACCCGCCTCCCTCAGGGCCTGCTCCCAGCCATCCGCGCGCTCGCGTGCGTCGACCGTTGAGTCCGGGCCACCGACGTAGTAGACGGTGCGGTGCCCGAGGTTGAGCAGGTACTGCGTGGCCTGGAAGGCCCCGGCGATGTTGTCGATGGCCACCGAGTCCAGCGGTGCGCGGGTGCCGCAGCCGACGGCAACGAGCGGGACATCCACGCGGACTCCGGCCAGCGCCTCGATGGCCGGAGTCTCCGAGGCGATGATGATGATCCCGTCGACCCCCTGGCCGAGCAGGCGGTCCACCGCCTCCTGCATCGAGCGGCTTTCGAACGCGGGCACGCTCGTGATGGTCACCGAGTACCGCGGGTGCGCCGCCCGCTCGATGCCGTAGAGCATCGACGCCGGGCCGTACAGAGTGGTGTCGAAGCTGATCACGCCAAGGGCATGCGTGCGCCCGGTGACCAGCGAGCGGGCCACGGCGTTGCGACGGTAGCCAAGCTCGCGGATCGCGGCGAGCACGCCCGCCCGGGTCTGCGGCCTGACGTTCGGGTGACCGTTGAGCACCCGCGACACAGTCTGGTGCGAGACGCCCGCAAGCCTGGCGACATCGGCCATGACCGGCCGAGTTGCCGACCCGTTCGCAGTGACTGCCACGTCGTCCTCTCGCCCACCAGCCGATCGAAAGCCGGCGCGCCGCAGCGTCGTGCAGCCAGGGCCATTACAGCTGGGTCACGCTACTGCGTGTGCTATCCCCCATTTTTGCCCCAACTGACCTGGGGAAGCCAGTACACAGCGGTTTGCTGAGGCATCGGCCCCGCAGTGCGGCACCCCGGGCCAGGACCCCGGCACCCCTGCCCCGGATGAGAGTGGCGCTTGCAGCACCAGTGACGTCTGCCGCAGGTGTCAATCAGCGGAAAGGCTCGCGTTCAGGTGACCGGGATGATCTGCGCCGAGACCAGGGTGCCCGCCTCGATCACGAGCGCGCCGACGGTGCCGTGCGGCTGGCGGCGGCGGTCGGTAGGCGACCCGGGGTTGAAGATGCGCTGACCGTCAGCCTCGGCATCCAGCGGGATGTGCGAGTGGCCGAACACCACCAGCCCGGCGCCGGGGAACAGCCGCCGCAGCCGCTGCTGCCGGCCCGCTGCCTGCCCAGAGTCGTGCACGATTGCAACCTGCAGGCCATTGATGTCAGCCTGCAACTGCGGCGGGGCGCCCCAGGCGGCCACGTCCGGGCCGTCGTTGTTGCCAAGCACCGCCAGCACCGGGGCATAGGCCGACAGCTCGTCCAGAACCGCGGCGGTGCAGATATCCCCGGCATGCAGGATGAGGTCAGCCCAGCGCAGTTGCTCAGCCACGGCAGCCGGACAGGACTTCCACCGCCGCGGAGCATGGGTGTCGGCCAGCGCGACGACGCGCATCGAAGTCACTCCTGCTCTGGGGCGAGGCTCGCTCTCTCCCCCGGCGCTTTACCCTCATCGGTGATCTAGGCCAGGGAAGGCCGGTCAGGGGAAGGAAACGTTCGACTTGATGACCGGGGCCGCCTGTGTGGTTACGCCATGCGCTGCCAGTGGAGTTCGTCGGCCTTCCAGCGCGCGATGGCCGTGTTGCGGCTGACCACCTTGACCTCGCGCAGACGACGGCCAAGGCGGCGGATGGCTCTTTCGGCCTCCATCATCGCCCGCGCCGTGGACGGCTGTGGGATCGACTGCTTGGCTCCGGACTGATCAACTAAGACGAGATGGGCAGTACTCATATCCTCATCGTCCCCCCATGCCACATATGCGCTCATAGATGTTAGACGCTTCAATGTATCCCGAGGTTTCCACCACCGACTCCCAGTGTCATCCCTGACTGGCAAAAAGACCAGGTCAGGGCCACCCGGATAGCGGACAAGCCGGGAGTTGCGGGCATGAACGGGCACGTTCGGCATCATCGACCTCGCATCCGAGACGCCAGACGGGTCCTGGGGCGGCCGTTGCGCTCGAGGCAGCTGGGCTGCGCCCGGCCGCGCCTGGGGCACGCAGTCCACGGCTTGCGGGGGCGAGCGGTCCTTCCGGGGTGCCAGTGAGCCCCGGCGCGGGTCCCTTGCTGTGGTTGTGTGGGCGCAGTCAGCGCCGGCGCGGGCCCCTTGCTGTGGCTGCCTGCGCGTAACCAGTACCGGCGTGGGGCCCCTGCTGGGGTTGCGGGGCGCTGGCAAGGCGGTGATGGTGCCCGGGCTGGGGTTAGTGCAACGGCCCGGGGCCCATGACCGCCTTGGGGCGGGGCATGTGGGCTGGAGCGGGGGGCTGACGGCGGATGAGCCGGGTGGAGTTGTTCAGAGGGGGCTGGCAAGGTGGCGCACATGGGAAAGAAGGCGTTATTCGATCAGTGTGCGATGGCGGGGGTGCTCGCGAGGCAGGGCGGTTGCGGGTCTGGCGCCTGATAACGAGTCGACCACGAAGTCCACGCGGTCTTGACAGTCGCGTAACGGGGAAAGACACTGTCTCACATAGTTGAAACGTTCCATAATCGTTTACGGCGCATCGAGTGGACTGATAAAGGCTGGCCGAAACCTAGCCAGCCAGGCCCGAGGCTTACGGCCAGGCTTAAGCAAGCGACAACCCAGCAGCTTTGCCGAGCAGAGAGCGGCGGAGGAATATCCATGAGCCCTGGGCGCAGAGAGCAGGCCGATCCCCGGCAGGCCCCGCCCACGGCCACAGGCTCCGCAGCCGGTCCGCAGGCCGCAGCTTCCGGAGCCGCTCAGCAAGGGCCCGCACTCCACGACCCGGCGGACAGTCAGGGACGTACCGAGATGACAGGCACGGGCGTCCCGTTGCTGTCACTGCTGGACGCCGCGAAGTCATTCGGCGCTGTGCACGCGCTCGTGGACGCGTCTATCGACCTGTACAGCGGCGAAGTGCACGGGCTCGTGGGTGAGAACGGCGCAGGCAAGTCCACGCTGGTCAAGATCCTCGCGGGAGTGTACGAGCCGGACAGCGGGCAGCTGACGGTGAACGGCGAGCCGACCACCCTGCACAGCCCCGCAGCCGCGAGGGACGCTGGGATAGCAGTCATCTATCAGGAGCCCACGCTGTTCCCTGACCTGACAGCGGCCGAGAACATCTTCATGGGACGCCAGCCGTTGCGCCCGGGCAGGCGCATCGACACCCGGGAGATGCGGGAACAGGCCAGGGCGCTGTTCGGCCGGCTGGGCGTCCCGCTCGACCCGGGCCGGATCTGCCGGGGCCTGTCCATCGCCGATCAGCAGATCATCGAGATCGCCAAGGCGCTGTCGCTGCAGGCCAGGGTCATTGTCATGGACGAGCCCACCGCCGCGCTATCCGCGACGGAGGTAGCCCGGTTGTTCGACGTGACAGCAACGCTGCGCGCCTCAGGCGCGGGGGTCCTGTTCATCTCGCATCGCCTGGAGGAAGTCTTCGAGATCTGCCAGCGGGTCACGGTGATGCGGGACGGCAGGCAGGTGCTGACCAGCAAGCTGCACGGGCTCACAGCCGATGACCTGGTCCGCGCCATGGTGGGCCGGAACCTGGAGGAGCGTGCCGACGGCGAGGGCCGCAGTCCCGGAGAGCGTGTGCTGCAGGTCCAGCGCCTGACCCGGGAGGGCGTGTTCACCGATATCTCCTTCGACGTACGGGCCGGAGAGATCGTCGCGCTGTCCGGACTGGTCGGCGCTGGCCGGAGCGAAGTTGCACGGGCCGTTTTCGGGATCGACAGCTACGACGCCGGTACGGTCACGGTGCACGGACGGCCGCTGCACAGGTCGTCCCCTGCCAGCGCGATGGCTGCCGGGGTGGGTTTCGTGCCCGAGGACCGCCGTCAGCAGGGCCTGGTCATGGAGATGTCGGTCCAGCAGAACATGGCGCTGGCATCGCTGCAGCGGCTGCGCCACCTTGGGCTGATCTTCGGGAAGTCTGAACGCGACTTCGCCGCTGACTGGGCGCTGAAGCTGCGGATCAAGTTCGGGCGGCTCACTGACCCCGTCTCCCAGCTCTCTGGCGGCAACCAGCAGAAGGTGGTGCTGGCTAAATGGCTAGGGCGCAACCCGAGCCTGCTGATCGTGGACGAGCCGACCCGGGGCATCGATATCGCTACCAAGGCGGAAGTGCACCGGCTGCTGTCGCAGCTCGCGGGCGGCGGCGTCGCAATCCTGATGATCTCCTCGGAACTGCCCGAGGTGCTCCGCGTCGGCGACCGGATCCTGGTCATGCGCGAGGGAAGGCTGGTCGCGGAGTACGCCCGCTCAGACGCATCGGAGGAGAAGATCATGTCGGCCGCCACCGGCCAGCTCCAGGATCAGGCCGGGTGAGGGCCCCGTGGTGAGGACCCCGTGGTGAGGACCCCGTGGTGAGAACGGCCTTGGCCCCGGCGCGAGAGCCTTCGGGCCCGCCTGCTGACGCGAGCTCGCGGCGGCTGACCGAGCGGGTGTTCCGGGTGCGGGAAACCGGGATCATCGCTGTCCTCGCGCTGTTCGTACTGGTCACCGCGCTCATCCAGCCGCGCTTCGTCAGCTCGTCGAACATCCAGTTCATCCTCGTCAACGCGTCGGTCTACGCCCTGGTCACGCTCGGGGAAACGATGGTGATCCTCACCAGGAACGTGGACCTGTCGGTGCAGTCGGTGCTGGCGCTGTCCGCGTACCTGTCGGCAGGCATGTTCGGGCACGTCCACGGCATCCCGATCCCGGTGGTTTTCCTGATCGGTCTGGGGATCGGGCTGGCGTTCGGCGCAGCGAACGGGGTGATGGTCGCGCTGGGGCGGGTGCCAAGCCTCGTGGTCACGCTCGCGACCCTGTACATCATCCAGGGCATCGACATCCTGGTGGTCGGTGGCAACGAGGTGGTGGCTTCCTCGCTGCCCAGCGCGTTCGTGGCCATTCCCACCGTCAGTGTGCTCGACATTCCGTGGCTCGCGATCGCCGTGGCGGCTGTAATCGCGGTCGGCGCCTACTACCTGCGGATGTACCGCTCTGGCCGCGAGATGTACGCGATCGGCTCGAACCCCGAGGGTGCCCGGCTGGCCGGCATTCCCGTGGCCAAGCGGGTATTCACCGCTTTCACGCTGTGCGGCGGGATCGCCGGGGTGGGCGGCGTGCTGTGGGCGGCCCAGTACCAGACGATCAACTCCAGCGCCGGAGGCACCAACTTCTCGCTGATCGTGATCGCGTCGGCCGTCGTTGGCGGCGTGGCGATCTTCGGCGGCAGCGGCAGCGTGATCGGCGCGGGCATCGGGGCGCTGCTGCTGGGGACCATCAACGTCGCCCTGGACGTGCTCGGCATCTCCGACTTCTGGGACCAGGCCATAGCCGGGTTCCTGCTGCTGCTGGCCATCGCGATCGACCGCGGCATCTCGGTCAGGCTCGCGGCAGCCCTGCGCAAGAGAGGCGCGGGCGATGGAACCTGACCGCAGCGCGCGGCGAACGGAAGGCGCCGCGGCAGATCCCCCGCAGCCCGGCCTGGTAGCGGACGGCGAAACCGGGGCGGGCCGCGTTCAGGGCGGCTGGCAGTCGCCGAGCGCCTCGGCGCGCCTGCTGCGCTGGGAGACCGGCCTTGTCGTCGCCGTCATAGCGATCGGGGTACTCGGCGTCTCAACCTCGCCGGAGTTCCTGACCGGCAACAACATCTTCAACCTGGGCCTGCAGTCAGGCGAGATAGCGATCATGGCGCTGCCAATGACGCTGATTATCATCAGTGGCGAGATCGACCTTTCGGTCGCGTCGATCATGGGCATGTCGAGCGCACTGCTGGGATACCTCTGGCACAGGCACTGGTCGATGCTGGCCATCTTCGCCATCATCCTGGTGGTCGGCGTGGTGGCGGGCGCGATCAACGGGCTGCTGATCACCAGGCTCCGCCTGCCGTCGCTGGCGGTCACGATCGGCACGCTGGGGCTGTACCGCGGCGTGGCGAACATCGTGCTCGGCCCGAATACAGTCTCGAATTTCCCAGCCAGCTACGCCAACGTCGGCGTCTCCGGGGTGTTCAACACCAACGTCTCGTACTCGGCTGCGATCTTCGTCGTCCTCGCCGTGATCTTCGGCGTTGTGCTCCATTTCACGCCTGTCGGCCGCTCGATCTACGCGATGGGCGCCAGCCCCGAAGCCGCGACATTCGCCGGGATCAGGGTCAAGCGCATCAAGACGCTGCTGTTCATCGTCTCGGGCGTGATCTGCTCCCTGGCCGGAGTGCTGCTGACCTTCCGCCTCTCCACGTCGGTCAACACCAACGGCCTTGGCCTCGAGCTGGACGTAGTCGCCGTCGTCCTGCTCGGTGGGGTCTCCATCTTTGGCGGCAAGGGAACAATCGTCGGCGTTGTGCTCGGCGTGCTCGCGTTCGCGGGTATCCAGAACGCACTGCTGCTGACGAGCTTCAACCAGGAGGCGGCCAGCATCCCTATCGGCTGCCTCCTGCTGATCAGCGTGTTCGTGCCGACGGTGGCGGCTCGCTTCGGCCGGCTGCCCGGTCGGATCCCAGACAGAAGCAGAGCCGTGGAGTCCCCGGCCGGATCCGGCCATGAGTGACGCGACACCCGCAATCATCGTGCTGGCAGCGGGCCAGCCCAGAGAACGCGCCACCCGGGCTGTCAGAACAGCTCGCCATTACCGCCTCACCGGCACCGATCACTACCGCCTCACCAGCACAGCCCACCACCGCCTCACCAGCACAGCCCACCACCGCAAGGGCGGCACCGCCCACCACCGCCTCACCGGCACCGCCCACCACCGCCTCACCGGCACCGTTCACCGCAGCACCCGGCAGCCCCAGTTTTTGGGTCAATAGTTGAAAGGATTCATCGATGAGCGCTGCACACAGAACGCACAGAAGGAGAGGCCTGCCTCTCCTCGCGATGCTCGTCCTGCTGTCGATTGTCGCGGCCGCGTGCAGTTCCTCGCCCTCGTCATCCGGGGGCTCGAATTCCAGCTCGGGCGGGCTCAAGACGGGCCTGAAGGTCTTCATCATCCCGAAGAACCTGGGTAACAACTACTTCACGGTCGCGGACAGCAAGAACTCGGGCGGCGCGATCGCCGCCCTGGACACGCTGGGTGAGAGCGGCTCCGAGACCAGCGGGACCGCGGCGACGCCCGCCTCGCAGATCCCGGCCATCCAGGCCGCGATCGCGAAGGGCGCCAATGTCCTGATCGTGTCGGCGACCGACCCCACCGCGCTCTGCCCGACGCTGAACGAAGCGATGAAGCGCGGCATCACGGTCGTCACCTACGACTCGGACGCGCCGACCTGCCGTGACCTGTTCATCAACCAGGCATCCACGGCCGAGATCGGCACCAGCGAAGTGGATGTGCTGGCCAAGGAGCTCAATAGCACCGGCCAGATCGGGATCGTCTCGGCAGCGGCCACCGCGACCAACCAGAACGCCTGGATCGGGTACATGAAGCAGGAGCTGACCAAGTACCCCAAGATGCAGCTCGTGTCGACCGTGTACGGCAACGACGACCCGCCAACTGCGACCCAGGTAACCGAGGGCCTGCTGGAGCACTACCCGAACCTCAAGGGCATCATCTCGCCGACCACCGTGGGGATCCTCGCAGCAGCCGAGGTCGTTGACACGCCCCAGTGGAAGGGCAAGGTCATCGTGACCGGACTGGGCACGCCCCTGGAGATGAAGAAGTACGTGCAGGACGGCGTCACGCCCCAGTTCATCCTGTGGAACCCGGCGAACCTGGGCTATCTCGCTGCGTACGCGGCGGTTAACCTCGCGTCCAAGAAGATCACCAATGCTGCCGGACAGAGCTTCACCGCCGGCAAGCTCGGCAAGTACACGGTCGGAGCCGACCACACCATTCTGCTCGGCCCGCCCACCGTGTTCAGCGCGTCCAACATCAACGACTTCAACTTCTGACGCCGCGGCAGGGGTGCCCGGCCTGTCCTGGCACCCCTGCCAACCCGAAGGGACATTCCAGATGGAGCGCGCGTGCTTCCTCGGGCGGATCAGGCCAGAACGGCTCGAGGAGTACCGGGCCCGGCACCGCGAGGTCTGGCCGGAGATGGCCAAGGCGCTTCAGGACGCGGGCTGGTCGAACTATTCACTGTTCCTGACCGACGACGGGCTGCTCGTCGGTTACCTGGAGACCGACGATTACGCGGCAGCGCAGCGGCGGATGGCACAGGCTGAGGTCAACGCGCGCTGGCAGGCGGAAATGCAGCCGTTCTTCGCCGATCTCGGCGGGCTGCCACCCGACCAGGCGTTCCGCAGGGTCACCGAGATATTCCACCTGGACTGAACTGCCGAGACATGCTCTATGGAGATGACCCAGAATGCCTGACCTGACCACTGTGAAGACCGCGCTCCGCGAGCACCGGATCGAGACCCCCTCGTGGGCGTTCGGCAACACCGGGACCAGGTTCAAGGTGTTCCAGCAGCCCGGGGTCCCCCGCAATCCGCAGGAGAAGGTCTCCGATGCCGCCCAGGTGCACGCTTTCACCGGCGTCGCGCCGAGCGTGGCCGTGCACATCCCCTGGGACAGGGTGGACGACTACGCGGCCCTGGCCGCGTACGCCAGGGACGCTGGCGTGCGCATCGGGGCCGTGAACTCGAACACATTCCAGGATGAGGACTACCGGCTCGGCAGCGTGTGCAACGCCGACCCGGCAATCCGGCGCAAGGCCCTCGATCACCTGCTGGAGTGCGTTGACATCATGGACGCGACCGGCTCCGCGGACCTGAAGCTGTGGTTCGCCGACGGCACGAACTACCCAGGTCAGGACGACATCAGGGCCCGCCAGGACCGGCTCGCCGAGGCTATGCACGTCGTCTACGAACGGCTCGGGGCAGACCAGCGAATGCTGCTGGAGTACAAGTTCTTCGAGCCGTACTTCTACACCACCGACGTGCCCGACTGGGGCACCTCGCTGCTGCACTGCATGGCTCTCGGGCCGAAGGCTCAGGTGGTGGTCGACACCGGCCATCACGCGCCGGGAACCAACATCGAGTTCATCGTCGCCATGCTGCTGCGAGCCGGGAAACTCGGCGGGTTCGACTTCAACAGCCGCTTCTACGCTGACGACGACCTCATGGTCGGCGCGGCCGACCCGTTCCAGCTGTTCCGCATCCTGCGCGAGGTGATCGCGGCAGACGCGCTGCGGCCAGCTGCCGGGATCGCGTTCATGCTCGACCAGTGCCACAACATCGAGCCGAAAATCCCGGGGCAGATCCGGTCGGTGATGAACGTGCAGGAGGCCGCGGCCAAGGCACTGCTCGTGGACGCCGAGGCGCTGGCTGCCGCCCAGCAGGCCGGCGACGTGCTCGGCGCGAACGCAGTGCTGATGGACGCTTACAACACCGATGTCCGCCCACTGCTGGCCGAGCTGCGCCAGGAGATGGGCCTGGATCCGGATCCGGTGGGTGCGTACTACCGGTCCGGGTACCAGGAGAAGATCATCGCCGACCGGGTCGGCGGCACCCCAGCCAGCTGGGGCAGTTAAGGGCAGTCAGGCCGGAACGAGGCAAGCGACTCGAGGAGCATGCATGGCGCCGCCGCAGCTACCGCAGGAGGTCGCCGAGTTGCTGGCGCGCAGCAATCGGCTCGGCTCCGATCCCCGCAACACCAACTACGCCGGCGGCAACACGTCAGCCAAGGGGACGGCCACCGACCCGGTGACCGGCGAGCCCACCGAGCTGCTGTGGGTGAAGGGATCCGGCGGTGACCTGGGCACGCTCACTGCCGGCGGGCTCGCCGTGCTCCGCCTGGACCGGCTGCGCGCACTGACCGGTGTCTACCCGGGCGCGGAGCGCGAGGACGAGATGGCTGGCGCGTTCGATTACTGCCTGCACGGCAAAGGAGGCGCCGCCCCGTCCATCGACACCGCGATGCACGGCCTGGTCGAGGCAGGGCACGTGGACCACTTGCATCCCGACTCCGGGATCGCGCTCGCGACCGCGGTCGACGGCGAGAAACTGACCGCCGAGTGCTTCGGCGGCCGGGTGGCCTGGATTGGCTGGCGGCGGCCCGGCTTCCAGCTTGGCCTGGACATCGCCGCGGTCAAGCGCGGAAACCCGGGCCTGATCGGCGTGATCCTGGGCGGCCACGGCATCACGGCCTGGGGTGCGACGAGCGACGAGTGCGAGGCGAACTCCCTGGAGATCATCACTACGGCCCGGCGCTTCCTGGAGGAGACCGGTCGCCAGGATCCGTTCGGGAAAATAATCCGGGAGAACCTGCCGCTGGCTGAGGCACAGCGCCGCGCCCGCGCCGCCGCGCTCGCCCCGGTGATCCGGGGGCTGGCCTCCACCGACCGCCGTCAGGTGGGCCACTTCACCGACAACCCGGTGGTGCTGCAGTTCCTGGCCGGGAGCGAGCATCCCAGACTGGCCGCGCTCGGCACGTCCTGCCCGGACCACTTCCTGCGCACTAAGGTGCGGCCGCTCGTGCTGGACCTGCCGCCGTCCGCTCCCCTGGATGTGGTGGTGGCCGCCCGCCTGGCCGAGCTGCACATCGCCTACCGGGAGGACTACCGCGCCTACTACGAGCGCCACGCCACGGCGGACTCACCGCCGATGCGCGGCGCGGACCCGGCGATTGTTCTTATACCGGGCATTGGCATGTTCAGCTTCGGGGCCGACAAGCAGACAGCGCGGGTAGCTGGCGAGTTCTACGTGAACGCGATCAACGTGATGCGCGGGGCCCAGTCGGTGTCGGAGTACTCCCCGATCAGCGAGGCTGAGAAATTCCGGATCGAATACTGGGAGCTGGAGGAGGCGAAGCTGCGCCGGCGGCCGAAGCCCAAGCCGCTGGCCACCCGGATCGCGCTGGTCACCGGGGCCGGATCGGGGATCGGCGCTGCCACAGCGCGCCGCCTCGCCGCGGAGGGCGCGTGCGTGGTGATCGCGGACAAAGACACGGCCGCGGCCCGCCAGGTCGCCGGCCAGCTTTCCGGGGAGCTGTCGCCAGCGGGCCCGTCGGCGGACGTCGCGGTGGACGTCACCGTGGACGTGACCGACGAGGCCGCGATCTCGGCAGCGTTCGCCGAGGCCGTGCTGGCGTTCGGAGGCGTCGACCTGGTGGTGAACAACGCCGGGCTGTCGATCTCGCGTCCGCTGCTCGAGACCACGGCCGCCGACTGGGATATCCAGCACGACGTGATGGCCAGGGGGTCGTTCCTGGTGTCGCGCGAGGCAGCGCGGGTGATGACGGCCCAGCGGATGGGCGGCGACATCGTCTACATCTGCAGCAAGAACTCGGTCGTCGCTGGCCCGGCCAACATCGCGTACGGCGCAGCCAAGGCAGACCAGGCCCATCAGGTCCGGCTGCTGGCCGCCGAGCTGGGCGAGATCGGCGTCCGGGTCAACGGCATCAACCCGGACGGGGTGGTCCGCGGCTCCGGCATCTTCGCCGGAGGGTGGGGAGCGCAGCGGGCTGCCGTCTACGGTGTGGCCGAGTCCGAGCTCGGCGCCTTCTACGCGCAGCGCACGCTGCTGAAGCATGAGGTCCTGCCCGATCACGTCGCTGCGGCCGTCGTCGCGCTGACCGCCGGCGACCTTCCGCTGACAACGGGCCTGCACATACCGGTGGACGGCGGGGTGACGGCCGCCTTCCTCCGCTAGCCGAGCCACCCAAGCCACACGACCGGGAGGAACGCGATGGGATCCCCGCGCGCTGAGTCGCCTCCGCTGAGCTGCGATGATGTGGCCCTCCTTGGCCTCCTGGCCGAGGGCCTGCCGCTGGATGCGGTGGCCCGGCGACTGCGGCTGTCTGAGCGCACGGTCCGCAGGCGCATCAGGCACATCTGCGACCGGCTTGGTCTCCGCACTCCGATCCAGGCCGTGGTCTGGGCGGCACAGCGCGGAATCCTTTGACCGGCTCAGCCGTCGTGGCCGCGGCTGACCTCGGCGCGTCGTCGGGGCGGGTCATGACCGGCCGCACGGGCCCAGGCCTGCTGGAGCTGCGCGAGGTGCACCGGTTCCCGAACACCCCGGTGCGGGCGGGCGGGACGCTGTACTGGGACATCCTGGGCCTGTACCGCGAGGTCACCGAGGGACTCGCGGCGGCTGCGGCAGGCGCCGAGCTGGCCAGCGTCGGGATCGACTCGTGGGGTGTGGACTACGGCCTGCTCGACTCCGGCGGCGCGCTGCTCGGCAACCCGGTGCACTACCGGGACGCCCGAACCGACGGCGCTGTCGAGCGGGTCCTCGCCGCTGTCCCGGCCGCGGAGCTGTACCAGGTCACCGGTATCCAGCAGCTCCCGATCAACACGCTCTGCCAGCTCGTCGCCGCGGCCGGCACGCCGCAGCTCGCGGAGGCCTCCACGCTGCTGCTGATCCCGGACCTGCTCGGCTACTGGCTGACCGGCTCGGCCGGGGCCGAGATCACCAACGCGTCCACCACGCAGCTGCTCGACGTGCGGGCGCGGACCTGGGCGACCTCGCTGTTGGACCGGGCCGGCATTCCCCCGGGCCTGTTCCCGCCGCTGCGCGGGCCCGGCGAGGTCATCGGCGAGGTGCTGCCGGACGCGGCCACGGCGGGGCTGCCACCGGGCCTGCCGGTGATCGCTGTCGGCTCGCATGACACCGCGTCGGCGGTGACGAGCGTCCCGGCGCGCGGCGGCAGCTTTGCTTACATCTGCTGCGGTACCTGGTCGCTGGTGGGGATGGAGCTGGACGGGCCGGTCCTGACTGAGGCCAGCCGCCTGGCGAACTTCACCAATGAGGCGGGCATCGACGGCACGGTCCGGTATCTGCGCAACGTGGCCGGCTTGTGGCTGCTCCAGGAGTCGCTGCGATCCTGGTTGGCGGCTGACCAGGGTCGCGAAGCGGCCGGTCTGGACAGCCTGCTGGCCGCGGCAGCGCGGGAGCACGAGCTGCGCTGGGTGATCGATGCCGACGACCCGGCGCTGCTGGCACCAGGCGACATGCCATCCAGGATCGCGGCTGCCTGCGAGGCAGCAGGCCGGCCCGCCCCTGCCAGCCGCGCGCAGACCGTCCGGTGCATCATGGACAGCCTGGCGCTCGCCCACCGGCGCGCGGTGATCACTGTCCAGCAGCTGTCAGGACGGCACGCGGATACCGTCCACCTGGTCGGCGGCGGCGCCAGGAACGCGCTGCTGTGCCAGCTCACCGCCGACGCCTGCGGGCTGCCCGTGGTGGCCGGCCCGGTCGAGGCGTCGGCGGTCGGCAACATCCTGGTCCAGGCGCGCGCGCTCGGGACGGCGCCGGCCGACCTCGACGGCATGCGTGAGCTGGTCCGCGGGACTCAGCCCCTGCGGCGGTTCGAGCCCGCAGGCCCGAACCGCCGCTGGGAGGCCGCCGAACGCGCGCTCAGGTAGCCGGTCCGTCTGGGCGCATCACGTCCTGGCCTAGGAGATCGTCGACTGGAAGTTGTATCTGCCCGATCCGACCTGGACTTCCAGGCACGAGCCCTGCATGCCGATCACGGTCACTCCGCTGGCGCTGCCGATGGGGTTTCCGCTTTCGGTCACGGACTGGGCGCTGGCGGCCGGGACGCACACCGATGCCTGCGAGCCGACCGGGACCTGGGCGGTGAACGCCAGGCTTGTCCCCGAGAGGGTCCAGCTTGAGCTCACCCGTCCCAGCGGGGTGGTCTGGTAGCCGGAAGCGGAGGTGAGGCCCCCTACCAGGTAGGGCTTGATCGAAACCGTACTGAATCCGGGGGAGGTGGCCTGGATCCCGGCCACGTCTTCGAACAGCCAGTCATCGACTGTTCCCATGAAGGCATGGTCGCGGGAGCGGGCCGAGTCGCAGGAGGAGTCCTCCCACGCCTCCCACATTGTGGTAGCGCCGCACTGCTGGAACCACTGGCCCCAGCCAGGAGAGGTGGGGTTGGTGGCGACCAGGTCGGCCAGGTTGCCGTAGCCGTTCTCGGTCAGCACCGGCAGGATGTACTTCGACCCGTTGGCCCCGGTGGCCAGGTGGTTTCCCTGCGCGGTGACGTTAGCGGCCAGTCCGTCAGCGATCGCCTGCTGGTCGGTGTCCGGAGCCAGCCCGAACGCCAGGCCGTACACGGTGCCGGTCTCGTCGTAGGCGGTGGAGGTAATGGTGCCGTTGGGCCCGCCGAGCGCGTGGGAGTCCAGGCCGAGCGGGTCGCGGTAGTCATGGCTGGTCGCGTCGTAGAACTCGTTGTTGACGGCCGTGCGGATGGCCGCGGCCAGGCTGTTGTAGTCGCTGGCGCCGGCGGTGTTGCCGATCGCCGCGGCCATCATGGCCAGGTCCGCGGTCTCACGGTAGAGGAACATGCTGCCCAGCATCTCGCTGGACGGCGGGTTGGCGTTGGACGGGACCGACCAGTCGCCGTACGTGGTCCCCTGGTAGATGTCCCCGGTCGAGGAGATCATGCTGGCCATGAAATTGATGTAGGCCGCCATGTGGCTGTAGTCACGGCGGATCACGGCCAGATCGTCGTAGTTCAGGTACATGTTGTACTCGATCAGCAGGTACGACCCGCCCCACAGCGGGTCAACCGAATCATCACCCGGCGGCGTCGGCACCAGGACCCCGATATTGCCCGCCAGATCCTGCGAGTCGTCGAAGTTCTGCATCATGTGGTCGTAGTACGCCTCGGCGTCGAAGTTAGCCATCTCCGAGGTCGAGTAATCGCCGTTGTCATTGGTCCAGCCGCCCTTCTCGTACACCGGGGTGTCGCTGCCGTAGGAGTACTGGTTGTTGAGGATCGTGTTCACCATCGCAGTGTGCATTTCGTTCAGCAGGCTGCTGGAACTGGTGAAGTTGCCTGACGTGGCCAGTGCTGTGTGCACCACGACCCCCTGGACCGACAGGATGGTCGGCAGAGGCTGGGTACATGGGGACGGCACACCCGACGGGCACGAGTCGGTTGTCACCTCGACATACCGGTAACCCTTCCAGCCGTACTTCGGCTCGTACGTTTCCGGCCCACCCCCCTTGAGGGTGTAGGTGTCCACCTGGCCGTAGCTGCCGTTGCCCTCGCTCTGCACGGTGCCGTCGGAGTTGAGCTTCTCGGAATAGATGACGTCGACCGTGGTGCCGGGGGCACCCTGCATTGTGATCCGCGTCCACCCCGACGTGGTAATGCCGAAGTCATACACGTTGGTGTCTGGCAGTGGTTGCGTGACCTTAACCGGGTTGACCGTCGAGGTCTCCTGGACCGGCGGGATCAGCTGCGCGCGCAGCACGGCGTCCGGCGCTGGCAGCGCCGCCGCACTGACCCAGCCGCTGTTGTCATTCGCGGTCATCCAGCCGGGATTGGCCACGAGATCGTCGTATGTCTCCGCCGCTGGTGAGTTGAAGGTGGTGGGCCCGGTTTCGACTTGCCACGTTGGGTCGCTCACCACCTGCGAGGAGGAGCCGTCGGCGTACTGGACATCAAGCTCCAGCTTGAGCTTGGGCTGGGCGGGCTGCCACGGCTCGCCGCTGGTCCCGTAGTCGTCAGCGCCGCCGGCGTAGAAGCCCTGGCCGAGACTGACGGCGATGTTATTGGCCGATGGGTGCACCAGGTTCGTGACGTCGTAGGTCGAGTAGTCGACACTCGCGCCGCTCGTCCCCGGAATGTCGGCGAACGCGCTCAGGTCGCTGGCCTGATCGAGCGGGCTGGAGAAGAGCGTGGCACCGGACGGGTCGGTGACACTGAGATCGGAGAAGTTCGCCTCCTCCCCGGTGTCCTCGCGGAAGCCGACGGTCCCTGCGGCGATTGGCTGGACCCCTGACGGCAGGTTGCTGGAGTCGAACGAAGCCACCTGCGTGCCGTTGATCGACGTTGTCACGGTCGACCCGGAGACGACTGTCTGGACGGCGTAGAAGGTCCCGGCCGTAACGGCGAACGGGAGCGAGACGTCAGCGATCACGGAGGTTGAACCGTTCTGGTAGTCGACCTCCTGCAGCGAGTCCTTCGGGCCGACGCTGTCATCGTTCGTGTCAAGGATCATCAGGTAGTTGGTATCGGGTGAGGCCGCGCGGACCACCCAGCCGGCCTGGTTAGCATCGACGGACGTGTTGAATGACATCGTGTAGTCGGTCCAGTCGCTGCCTTCGTTCAGGAGCACGGCATTGCCGCCCGCGCCCTCGGCCTGGAGCGAGTCATTCGGCACCGTCCAGTAGGTGGCCTGGCCGTATTCGGTGAACGCGGTGTCGAGCACGTTTTTGCTGACCGGCTTCCCGTTGACGTACAGGTACGGGTAGCTGAGGCCGGAAACGTAGAGCCGCGCCGCGGTGATCTGGTTGTTGAGCGCGAAGTCCTTGCGGAGCAGCAGTTCACCGCCCACGTTGACGTTGGAGCCCCAGGGTCCGCCACCGTAGGCGGCCGCTTCCAGCGCCGGAACCCAGGCGGAGTCGTCGAAGCCGGGATTCTGCCAGCCGGCTGGGCCTGTCGTCGAGCTCAGCCAGTTGTTGTCGGTCACGATATTGGTCGTAGTCCCGTCAGAGAATGCCAGACCCAGATTGCCGATCCAGCTGCCAGCGCCGCCCGCGTTGGTGGCCGCGACCGCGAGGGTGTTAGTGCCAGGGTGGAGGTCACTGGTCACATTCACCTCCTGGGCTTGCTGCCACGCGTCGGGCTGGCCGCTGGACTGCGCGACCTGCTGCCCGTTCACGTACAGCACGAACTGATCGTCGGCGGTGATCAGGAACGTCGCCCGCCTGAGTCCCGGGTTCTTGGCCAGAGTGACCTCGCGCCGGAAATAGCGGGTAGCGACCGGGGCGCTCGAAGCGGGGTTGCCTTCCGGGTACCAAATCCAGTTAGCACTGCTGAGTGACAACGGCTGCGGGTCTCCGATCCAGTCGCCCTGGAACTGGCTCGGATCAAGGAACGCGGTCTCGAACCAGGCGGGCTGGCTCCACGCGGAAACGTTGCCGTGGTTGTCCCACACCCGGACCTGCCAGTAGTAGCGGGTCCGGGACCCGAGCGCCGGACCGCCGTAGGAGACGTCGAACGACTGCCCGGAGTTGACGGCTTGCGAGTCCCATGTCAGGTCCTGGCCGCTGACCAGGTTGTCCTCGTCCTGAGCGACGCGAATCTCGTACTTGCTCTGAGAGGCCCCGCGCGCCGCCGAGGTTATGACCCAGCCAAGCAGCGGCTGGCTGGTGTCGATACCGAGCGGGTCGGTCATGTGCTCGGCGGTGAGCGAGCCGACCACGGGTGCCGGCGAGCTGGACGACTGAGCGGCGAGCGCGGAGCCGCTGGTGAGCGTCAGCATCGCCAGGGTCAGAGGCAGCACGCCTGCGGCGCCGGCTCGCAACCGGCGCGCTGCCAGCCCGTGGACGCGGGCGGATCGATGCGGTGAAGCCGCCCCGGGGCGCAGCCTCTCTCTTGTCAGATCACTTCGGCCTCGGATACGGATGAGCATGTCTCCCAGATGGCGCCCGATCCTCACGGTCTCCTCCTTGTGTGTGCGCGTCAAAAGTGTGCCGCGCGCGTATGGAACGTTTCAGTTGTCGGGAGTTCGCGCGGCCCGGGCGGAGCGGTAAACCGGCCCGGGCCGGTATCGCCGGGACCAGCCAGTCCCGGCTCCTCCGGTCAGGCCGGCGGCGGCATCACCCTGGCTCCCCGCCGATGGCGATGGCGAAGACGTGCAGCGTGGTCACGCCCTCGGCCGCGGCGCTGCTGATGTCGGGCAGCGTGACGGCAGCCACGGTCTTTCCTTGCTGCAGCGGGATCGACTGCTCGAACACGTTGGTGACCGTGTGGTCCTGGACGTTGCCCGGCGTGTTGCGGTAAGGCACAACGATGACGGCGCTGGAGCCGGCCGGTGCCGCCCGGTACCAGTCGTCGGCGGTGATGGAGAAGGTCTGGGTCGACCCGTCGGTGTAGATGATGGTGCCGGTGCCGCTGGAGACGCCGTATGTTGACGAGTCCAGCAGCCCGAGGTCAGCTCCCGGGCCGGACACGTCGATGGTCTGGCCGGAGGCGACCACGTTGTCGGGCTCGCCCGCGGCAACGCCCGGCCAGGTGAACGTGATCCCGTCGTAGCTGAGGCTCGCGCCCGGTGTCACCCCGACCGAGGCCAGCGCCTCAGCCGAGAAGCTGGCACCGTCACCGTCAAAGCTGGCGGCATTCGTGTCTGCGTCATCCGAAATTCCTATGTTGCTGAACGCGGCCGCGACAGACCCGTACGGGATGACCACCGGGATCTGGGCGGGCGCAAGCGAGTACTGACGTCTCTGGTCGGTGAAGCTCAGGTTCAGCAGCACCGGGTAAGACCCCGGAGGCTGCGCCGAGGCCGCCTGCACGCCGAGGGTGACAGTCGTGCCGTTCGCCGGCACGGTCGCGCCGCCCTGAGCCGGAGCAACGGTCACGCCAGCCGGCGGGCTGGCCGAATAGTGCAGGACGGCCGGGCCCGGCAGGTTACTGGTCACGCTGAGCGTGGCGGCCGCCTGCCCGCCGGCGTTCAGCAGCGCGGTGCTGGCCGATACCGCGAGCGCCGGCTGCACAGTCACATCGGCCGAGGTGGTCAGGTTGCCGACCGCGCGCCCCGCCTCGGTCAGCCCGGCGGTGAGCGTAGCGGTCGTGCCCTGGGCAGCAACCGGAACGCCGACCGTCCAGTTCACGGTGACCGCCTGCCCCGGCGCAAGCGTCACCGGGTGTGCGCTCCCGTTCATCACGCTCCAGCCTGCGGATGCCCGCAGCGTGGGCACTGCCTCGCTGACCGGGTAGTCGCCGTCGTTGGTAAACGTGGCAGCGACCGGGATGACCGAGCCCGGGCTGGCCGGGGCCGACGGCGGCGTGAGCGTCGCGTAGCGGGCCCCGACCGAGCGGCTGACGGTGAAGCTGCCCTGCAATGGCAGGCTGGAAAGAGCTGAAGAGTCTCCGACGTACACACCGAAGCCGCCGTCAGGCAGTACCCAGCCGTTCGCGGTGTCATCCCAGTACGACAGCTCGTGACCGTTGAGCTCGAAGCGCACGGTCCTGGACTGGCCCGGCTGCAGGTAGACCTTGTCGAAGCCCTCGAGCTGTCGCGGGGGCTCGCCGGCCGCGGCGGGATCACCGAGGTAGAGCTGGGCCACCTCCGACCCCGCGACCTTCCCGGTGTTGGCCACGGTGGCCGTGACGGTTTCCAGCCTGGTGCCCTGCCCGTTGCAGTCACAGCTCGTGGCACCGGGACCGGAAACGGGGTTCTGTACCTGTGCCTGGCTGATGTGCAGACCGGAGAACGCGAACGTGGTGTAGGACAGCCCGTAGCCGAACGGGAACTGCGGCGTGATGTTCTCGGCGTCATAGCCCCGGTAGCCCACGTCCAGGCCCTCGGAGTACACCACCTGGCCGTCCGCACCAGGCCACTGGGACGGGCTGGAGGTGGGGGTCGCTGAGTCGCTGACCGGGAACGTGACCGGCAACTTGCCCGAGGGGTCGACCTTCCCGAACAGAACGGCGGCCACCGCGCTGCCGTCCTCCTCGCCTGGGTACCAGGCCTCGAGGACCGCCGGGACGTCGTTCAACCATGGCATCAGGACCGGGTTGCCGCTCTTGACCACGACGATCGTGTGCGGGTTCGCCGCAGCCACCGCCTCGACGAGCTGATCCTGGTCGCCGGACAGCTCCAGGCCCGGCTCGTCCGCGCCCTCGGTCTCGTCGTCACCAACCATCACGATCGCCACATCGGCCGCCGCGGCAGCGGCAGCGGCTGAGGCAACATCCGAGCCGTCGTTGTAGCTGACGCTCACGTTCGGGCCGACGGCGTCCTGGATGCCCTGGACCGGGCTGACCGTGAGCAGCGGGTTCACGTGGGAACTGCCCCCGCCCCCGGTCATCGCGGCCCCCGCGTACGGCCCGATCACTGCGATCGACGACGGTGAGGATGCCGACAGGGGCAACTGGCCGCCCTCGTTCTTCAGCAAAACCATGCCCTGCTCCGCGGCGGTCAGCGAGAAGCTCGCGTCGGCCTGGGCGGGGATGGGACTGGTGGTGGCCGGGTGGCGCAGCAGGCCCTGGCGGATCATCGCCGCGAACCTCGCGACCAGCATCTGGTTCAGCGTGGCGATCGGCACCTGGCCGTCCAGCACCGCCTGCTCCAGCGGAGCTGTGTAGTAGACGCCTGTGGGCATCTCCAGGTCGAGCCCGGCTAGCGCCGACGGCACGGTGGAGTGCGTGGCGGAGAAGTCGGACTGGATGAAGCCGTCGAATCCCCAGCGCTGGTCCACCGTGGCCGAGAGCAGGTCAGGGTCCTGGCAGGAGTACTCGCCGTTGACCGTCGCATACGAGCACATCAGCGTCTGGGCGCCGCCCCTGGTGATCGCCTGCTGGAACGGCGGGTCATAGATCTCGTGCAGGACCCGGTTGCTGACGATGTTGTCGTCTTGCGGCGTGTTGCGGTACGTCTCCTGCTCGTAGGCATCGAAGTGCTTGACCTCGGCGATCATCCCTGGCTGCGCCTGGATGCCCTGGATCTCGGCCGTCCCGATGCTGCTGGTGAGGAAGGGGTCCTCGGAGAGGGACTCGAACGTGCGGCCGGCCTCGGGGATCCGGACGATGTTCACGTCCGGCCCCTCCACCAGGTTGTTCCCGAGGTCAGCGGCCTCGCTGCCGATCAGCCTGCCGTACTGGTTCGCCAGGGAGGGATCGAAGCTCGCGGCCAGCGAGATCGGTGCGGGCAGGGCGGTGGCCGGCTGCTGGGCGGGGTCGTCCCCCGGCCCCACGCCTGCGGGGCCGTTGGTGATGACCAGCGGCGGGATCCCGAGGCTCGGGATGCCGGGTACGTATCGCTGGTGGTCGGCATCCTGGAGACCGTGCACCTCGGTGATCTTCTGCGCCAGGGTCATCCTGGCGACCAGGGCCTCGGCCTGCTGGGCCGGGGACAGTGCCCGCGCTTGGGAGTCCGTCGCCGCCGCTGAATGCTGGGCCGCGCCCGCGGTAAGCGCGCTGACCACAAGCCCCGCGGCCGCGACGCAGGCCACCCGGGCCCGCCATCGGCTGGGCGCGGATAACGTCGTGCTCAGCGAGACCGGAGTCTTCCGCAGCGCCAATGTCCCAGCTTCCTCTCTGCGAAAGCAGCCGTCAGCTGCTGGTGGATGGCGTCATGAGCTCGATGTTTGCCGCGCTCGCGTACAGGTCGACCGGCCCTGTCGTGGCCGTTCGGACTTGCAGGTGACAGTCGGCCGTCGCCGGTATCCGGGCTGAACGACAGCATCCCGAACGGCGCCGCCGCCCCCGGGAACGTGTCGATCTGGCCCACGACCGCACCACCGGAGCCCGTGCCGATCATCGGGTTGACCAGCGAAGCCGGGTCGCTGACTAATGCGGCAAGCGCCGCCGGGAGCGCGGCCGCAGCTGGCGGGAGGGCGGCGCTCATCGCGATCGGTGCGGCACAGGCGGCGGCAGAGATGGCCGCAGCCCAGATGCGCGGGTGGTGCCAGCGGACGCGGTCCGGGTGACGATGCATGGCGGGGGGCCTTTCGCAGCAGGGCCTTTCGCATGACAACGTTGTCGCAGACGCTCTTTCCTTCTACCTCACCAGGGGCGGGCGCGGCAAGACAAAGCAGTCGTTGTTCTCGAGGCAGCCCGCCGAACCCTGACACCAGCGCAGAGCTCCGGCCACCCGCAACCACGCTCCAGAGGGGGTGATCATCTTCATGGTTGAAGCTCTGGTGGCGTAATAACGCCACCGCTGTTACTTCCATCTCTCCGGGAACCACCGAGAACTCTCAGACAACGTTGTCAGAGCACGTTGTGTAGCTGATGTGGCGATGTTTATTTTTTTGTAACGATTCATTAGTGATTCAGAGCGTACGAGCGCCCTCTGGCCGTTGGCAATACGGCCTGTACTGGTTGTCCGGAACCGGTCACCAGAACGTTCGCCGCCAGCTCGGCCTGAGGCACACGACAACGCGGTGATCGCGAAGGCCGCGTCCTCCGACGGAACCCGGGGCCGGCCGCGAGCCCGGCCAACAACGTGATCGCGAATGCCGTCCCGGCGGAGGCTGGGTCCAGACGTGAGTCCCTAAACCCAGTGCGCACGCGTCGGCGATCCCTGGTTTACCTGCGAACTGAGCCAGCGGACGGCGGATAGGGATCGTCGCTCTGGACCTCCACCGTGATCGGCCGGCCCTTGGCCACGGGAGCCGGAGGCTCGCCTGCTTGCGCAGCGCACACTGAGCCGAGCGGCAGCGCGGCCGGATGGTCAGCGAAGAGATCCGACGTCGGCTCGCTTCCCTCGGGGGCGATCATGATGACCATGACGTCTGAGGCGAACCCGGTCCGGACCTGGGCGTCGCCTCGGTCGTTGATAATCGCCCTTGTGTCGGCCCAGTAGCTGACGCCTTGGTAGATCCGGTAGGCGTAGACGGTGTTGGTCCACTGGGTGGGGCCGTCGGCCTCGCCCGGCGGCGTATCCGCGTACACGCTCTGGAAGGTGCACGCGGAGTAATAGACGACCCACCCACGGTGCTCCATGCCTGCGAGCAGTTCACCCGTGAACGCCTGCACTGGCAGCGGGCTCATCGTGGCCGTGGGCGACAATGTCTGGTAGATCGTTGCGTACATCTGGCCACGGCGCCAGTTGGACTTATCCCACATCTCGCCGACCACGGAGAACTCGCTGCCGGGCACCGCAGACTTGAAGACCACGTCACCGCGCATCACTGCCAGCCGGTGGCGGTCGGCGGCGGTGATCACATCGTGCGGCCCGAGCAGGACATTTTCGCAGCCGCCCAGGATGAGGACCGCAGCCATAATGGCGGCCGCCATCTTGACGGTATTCACCAGCCCATTGTGGCCGTGCCGGAGGGGCCTGCGGGCCGGCGGAGAGGCCTCGTTTGACACGTTCCAACGCTCCCGCGACACTGGTCAGTCAGGTGCTAAGCCCGGGGCGGTCGCGGGGTCACCCAGCACGAGCCGGGGTAACGCCCTGCCAGGCTCAGAGGGAAGTCGGTGAACGCGCCGGTCAGCATCAGGGACGTGGCCGCGCACGCGGGGGTCTCGGTTGGAACCGTCTCCAACGTGCTGAACCGGCCGGAGATCGTGGCGCGGCCAACGAGGGACCGTGTCAACGAGGCGATCAAGGCACTCGGGTTCGTGCGGAACGAGTCGGCCAGGCAACTGCGGGCCGGGCGCAGCCGCACCATCGGCCTGGTCGTGCTCGACGTGGCGAACCCGTTCTTCACCGACGTCGCCCGCGGGGTCGAGGACGAAGCCAGCATGTCAGGCCTGTCGGTGATCCTCTGCAACAGCGACGAGAAGCTGCCGAAGGAGACCCGCTACCTGGAGCTGCTCGAGGAGCACCGGGTCCAGGGCATACTGATCACCCCGGTGGCCGGCGCTGATGAACGTCTCGCCCGGCTGCAGAGCCGGGGAACTCCGGTTGTCCTCGTTGACAGCCGGTCTCCCTCGGGCAGCCAGTGCTCAGTGGCCGTCGATGACGTCCTCGGCGGTGACATGGCCGTGTCCCATCTGGTGGATCTGGGCCACGAGCGGATCGCGTATGTCGGCGGCCCGTTCACGCTCCGGCAGGTCGCCGACCGTATGGACGGTGCCCTCCGCGCGATGCGGCGCTCCGGCGGGGAAGCCGACGATCTGATCATGATCGAGACGGCGGCGCTCAACGTGGCCGCGGGCCAGCGCGCTGCCGGCGCGATCGCCGACATGCCTGCCCGGGAACGGCCGACCGCAGCTTTCTGCGCCAATGACCTGGTCGCGCTCGGGCTGCTGCAGGAGATGACTGGGCGCGGGCTCGCCGTTCCTGACGAACTGGCGATCGTCGGCTACGACGACATCGAGTTCGCCGCCGCGGCGGCGGTCCCGCTGTCCTCGGTGCGGCAGCCCCGCCAGCAGCTCGGTCGCACGGCGGCGCAGCTGCTGATCGAGGAGGCGGTCAGCGGCGACAGGCACAACCACCGCCAGGTGATCTTCCAGCCGGAACTCGAAGTACGGCGCTCCAGCCAGGGACGTCCGGTGAGGCTGGGCCGGTGCGGATAGCACTGTTCGTCACGTGCCTGGCCGACACGCTGTTCCCTGACGTTGGCAAGGCCACGACCGCGGTGCTCGAGCGGCTCGGCCACCAGGTGGAGTTCCCGCTTGCGCAGACCTGCTGCGGCCAGATGCACGTGAACAGCGGCTACCAGCGTGACGCGGTGCCGCTGGTACGCCGGCACGTGGAAGCGTTCGAGCCCTATGAAGTGATCGTAGCGCCGTCGGGGTCCTGCGTCGCTTCGGTCCGGCACCAGCACCCGATGGTCGCCCGCTCGGCCGGCGACGATGCGCTCGCCCGCCGAGCCGAGGCAGTGGCCGCGCGCACGTTCGAGCTCTCACAGCTGCTGGTCGACGTGCTCGGCGTCGAGGATGTAGGCGCCTGGTACCCGCACCGCGTCACCTACCACCCGACGTGTCACTCACTGCGGCTGCTGCGCGTCGGCGACCGGCCGGTGCGGCTGCTGCGGCAGGTGAACGGGCTGGACCTGGTGGAGCTGCCGGACGCGGAGACCTGCTGCGGGTTCGGCGGGACGTTCGCGCTGAAGAACGCGGACGTGTCAACGGCGATGCTGGCCGACAAGATGCGCAACGTTCTGGACACCCGGGCGGAGGTGTGCGTGGCCGGGGACAGCTCCTGCCTGATGCACATCGGCGGCGGCCTGTCCCGGCTGCGCACCGGCGTCAGGACGGTGCACCTCGCCGAGATTCTCGCGTCGACCAGGGACACCCCGTGACGACGTTCCTCGGGATGCCAACGGCACCGCGTGGCGTGGGTCACCTGCGCGGCAGTGAGCCGTTCCCCGTCGCGGCGCGCCGCGCGCTCGCTGACAGTCAGCTGCGGCGCAACCTGGGCCGGGCGACGGCCACCATCCGGGCCAAGCGGGCCGCTGCCGTCGCCGAGCTGCCGGACTGGGAGGAACTGCGCGAGGCCGGGCAGGCTATCAAGGCCGAGACCATGCGCAACCTGGACTCCTATCTGGTCCAGCTGGAGGAGCAGGTCACAGCGCGCGGCGGGACCGTGCACTGGGCCCGGGACGCGATCGAGGCGAACCAGATCATCACCGGCCTGGTTCAGGCCACAGGCGCTACCACGGCGGTGAAGGTCAAGTCGCTGGTCACCGACGAGATCGGGCTCAACGAGGCGCTGGCCGGAGCGGGCATCACAACGCAGGAGACCGACCTGGCCGAGCTCATCGTCCAGCTCGGCCGGGACTGGCCCTCGCACTTCCTGGTCCCGGCCATCCACCGCAACCGGGCCGAGATCCGGGAGATCTTCCTGCGCGAGATGGCGGACGTCGACCCTGCGCTTTCCGACGAGCCCGCAGCGCTGGCCGAGACTGCCCGGCTGCACTTGCGGCGGATGTTCCTGTCGGCCCAGGTCGGCATCAGCGGGGTCAACTTCGCCGTAGCCGAGACCGGCACGCTGTGCGTGGTGGAGTCGGAGGGCAACGGCCGGATGTGCCTGACCCTGCCGCAGACCCTGATCACGGTCATGGGCATCGAGAAGGTGATCCCCTCCTGGCACGACCTCGGCGTGTTCCTGCAGCTGCTCCCCCGCTCGTCGACGGCCGAGCGGATGAACCCGTACACCTCGATGTGGACCGGCGTGACACCCGGGGACGGACCGCAGCAGTTCCACCTGGTGCTGCTGGACAACGGGCGCACTGCTGCGCTCGCCGACGAGACCGGCCGGCAGGCGCTGCACTGCATCCGCTGCTCGGCGTGCCTGAACGTGTGCCCGGTCTACGAGCGCGTCGGCGGCCACGCTTACGGCTCGGTGTACCCGGGCCCGATCGGCGCGGTGCTGTCGCCACAGCTCACCGGCATCGCCGACAACTCCTCGCTGCCGTTCGCGTCGTCGCTCTGCGGAGCGTGCTATGACGCCTGCCCGGTGAAGATCGATATCCCGTCGCTGCTCGTCCTGCTGCGAGCCCGGTACACCAGCCAGGCGCGGCAGGAACGCCGGCTGCCGGGCGGCGAGGCAGCCGTGATGGCCGCCGCAGCCTGGGTGATGGCCAGCCCACGCCGTTATTCGGCCGCGCAACGGGCCGCGCGGCCAGGCCGGGCGCTCGGCCGCGGCGGCCGGATCCGCGCCCTGCCGCCACCGCTGTCGGCCTGGACCGGGGCCCGCGACGCGCCGGCCCCTCCGGCCCAAACGTTCCGCGAGTGGTGGCGCCAGTCGCACCGGGATCCACCGTGACCGCGCCACAGAAAAGCGCTGCGCGCGAGGAGATGCTGCGGCGAATCCGCGCGGCTCTGGGCCGCGACGACGGCGCGCCCGCTCCGCAGGCCGGCCACGGGTACCGCACAGAGGGCACGCTCGACGCGGGCAGGCT
Source organism: uncultured Actinomycetota bacterium (assembly GCA_963815375.1). Taxonomy (GTDB): domain Bacteria; phylum Actinomycetota; class Actinomycetes; order Streptosporangiales; family Streptosporangiaceae; genus JASHPR01. The sequence goes on from CAWFGX010000002.1 coordinate 310,892, forward strand.
GCTTGACCTTCTCGCAGAGCGGCTGACTGACTACCATGCCGCGGTCCGGCGATGCTCACCCGCCGATCTCCCGGCGACAGTTGCGGCGGCGCTGAACGACCGCCAGGCGCGGCGAGTGGTAGTGCCGCCCGGCCTCGGCAGCGTCCTGGACCTGGCGGCGCTGCCGCCGGGCGTCGAGGCCGTACCTGACGACGAGCTGTCGCCAGTAGACCTGGACGCCACCGACGGAGTGATCACCGGCGCGGCCGTCGCGATCGCCGAGACCGGAACCGTCGTCCTTGACGGGTCGCCCGCCCAGGGCCGGCGCGCCCTCACCCTCGTTCCCGATTACCACCTGTGCATCGTCAGGGCCGACCAGGTCGTCGAGCTTGTGCCCGAGGCTGTCGGCCGGCTGTCCCCCTCAGCCAGCCGCCCGCTGACCTGGATCAGCGGCCCGTCCGCCACCAGCGACATCGAGCTGTCGCGGGTGGAGGGTGTGCACGGCCCGCGCAACCTCGAGGTCATCCTCGTCGGATAGCTGTCACGCGGCCTTCTGCCAGCGGTCCACCTCGACCTTGCTGACCGCGCCCAGCGGCATCGCCCGCACCCGGGCCCTCGTCTGCGCGACGTCCTCGCCGGTGTCCGGGTGCCGGAACACCATCCACAGCGGGATTCCGACAACGGCGCTGTACAGCACCACGCACAGCGGGATGTTGATCCAGAACCAGGCACCCATCGGTTCTCCCTTCTCTTTGCCCGGTGGCCTATCCAGCCGGACGTCACTGAAGGCTGCCCAACCGCCTTCTGAACGACCTCTGAGCTTCCTTCGCCGGCCCTATGAGCACGCAGTGCCGCAACCCAGGCACGCACGGTAGCCACTACAGGCGCGAAGCGAGCGAAGCGAGCGCGCCAAAGGGAGCGCCCCGGAGGCGCGAATCAAACAGATTTCCAGCCGCGGGGCGGGCGGGGCCACCGGCCGGGCCGGGACTGCGGGTCCAGTCCCGCTGCGACCGCGCGAAGTTCCTCGTCCGGGTCGCCGCTGTCCTTGAGCCAGGCCATCGCGGTGACGTAGACGACCGGGATGAAGCAGAACGCCGGGACAGCCCACATAATGCCGGTCGCTATCTCCTGGTCGGCGAGGGCACTGAGGCCGGGATGAGGGTACGCGGTAAACCAGGCCACGTGGGAGAACCCGAGGATGTAGGCGAGAACCCAGATCGTCCACATCGCCAGCGCAGCGAAGACGGCGCGCAGTGGGCGCGACATCCTCGGCAGCAGCGGCGGCGACTCGACCAGTTCCAGCCACAGCCCGGTTCCGGCGCCGGCGAGGGTCAGCATCTCCGCAACCGCCAGGCCGGGCAGCCGGGCTAGCCCGTTCACCGTGACGGGCAGCCGCCAGACGATCACCATGCCCACGAACAACAGCAGGGCCGAGGCACCGCGCAGGAACGCCGCGCTGCCGGCGTCCCGGCTGCCGCGGCGCGACGTGACGCCGCGACCGGTCAGGCCGAGCATCACCCGGGACAGCCCGAGCCCGCGCCACGGCGCGCCAAGAACGAGCAGGGCAGGCACCGCCGCAGCAAACACCGCGAACTGGAGCGACTCAGCGAAGACGTATCGTCGTGCATAGAGGCCAGCTGGCGGTACGAGGCTGAGCACGACAAGGGTTACCGCAGCGATCGCCAGCAGTGACCGGCCACGGGGCAACCTTCTCAGCACAAAACAACCATCCTCTGCGACACCGGGTGTGCGCAACTGGTACTTGGTGACGCTACGTGACGGCGCGTACGTGCATGGTCCCGTGCCGAAGCTCTGGCATATGCAGGTGCGACTGCACGTGCATGCGCTACTATGAATAGGAGCCACTTCACCGAACGCCTAGGGAGTCAGCATGGACGAGGCGCGCAACGGAATGCCCGCCAGCGACCTGCGCGATGTCACCTGGCGGAAGAGCCGCCATAGCAATTCACAAGGTACGTGCGTTGAGGTCGCCAGCCTGCCTGACGGCGCGATCGCCGTACGGAACTCCCGGCATCCTGACAGTCCGGCCCTGGTCTACTCGCCGGCCGAGATGGACGCGTTCATCCGGGGTGCCAAGGATGGCGAGTTCGACGACCTGCTCCGCTAACCGGGGAGTGTCGCGTTCCACGGAGGGGAGAGCACGCGCAACCCGTTTATCCCCCGCATTTGCACCACCGTTTAGCCGCCATAAGCGATCCCGGGTACTTCTGGTAAGTGCCCGGGACGCTTGGTGTACGCTGCACGTTGCGCAAGCCCATTCCGGCCCGGCCGTCGCGCGTCGGCAACTGCCACCGCTACTGCCCCTGCTGCAGCAGCGCCCAGACCACCTTGCCACCGCGCACGCACGGACGCCAACCCCAGTCAGCGCTGCACGACGCGACGACCTGCAGGCCGCGGCCGCCCTCGGCGGCGGCGTCGGGCGTTCCCAGTACCGGGGCGGAGGTGGCCGGGTCCGATACCATGCACAGGAGATAGGGATCCTTGCGTAGTAAACTAACCGTAATGGGGTGCTCTCCTGGCATCCACTGAGCGGAGAGCACGGCATGTCGCAGTGCGTTGGTGACGAGCTCAGAGACCACAAGGACGGTTACGTCACCGCGATCAGCCATGCCCCATTGCCGCAGCGCTGTCCAGGTAAAGTCCCTGGCTCGCCCGGCCGATTCCGGTCGCGGCAGCAACGGGCAGCTGGCTGTGTCGGCGGGTGGCGCCGAGCCCCACGCCACGATTCCATCCAGCTCCGGCGGCACATTGTTGGCGCGTGCACCGGCGTTCTTGCTCGCCGCCAGCAACTGGTCGTGGCTCACGCTCGCGTCCTCCGCCCTGATGGCCGCACCCAATGGCTCCGTGTGCTCGCCGCAGAAACCAGCAGATGCCTGCAGGGCTGTGGCTTGCATTGCGCGCACCCTGCACAACAAAGATATCATTGCATATGTACCTTGCAGGCGCAGAGCCGGATGCACGTGCAAACGAATCCGGCGTCGGCACGTGCGGCACGTGCAGCGGGGGGGCTGACGTGATCTCTATTGAGCCGGGCTCTGGCCCAACTGTGCGCCGTATCCTGCTGGGTTCCCAGCTCAGGCGGCTGCGTGAGGCCAAAGGGGTAACCCGGGAGGAAGCTGGTTACCTCATCCGCGCCTCGGAATCCAAGATCAGCAGGATGGAACTGGGCCGGGTCAGTTTCAAGGAACGCGACGTCATCGACCTTCTGGTCCGCTACGGCGTCGAGGACGAGTCCGAACGGGTGGCACTCGTCACGCTCGCGCGGGAGGCCAATGCCCCCGGCTGGTGGCACCAGTACAACGACGTGCTCCCGGACTGGTTCCAGACCTATGTGGGCCTCGAAGAGGCGGCCACGATCCTGAGGGTTTACGAGGTTCAGTTCGTTCCCGGGCTGCTCCAGACAGCCGACTACGCGCGCGCCGTCATCGCCCGCGCCTGGCCCGGCACGCAAGCCGAGGAGGTCGAGCGCCGGGTGAGCATCCGGATCACCAGGCAGGAGATGCTCACCAAGGAGGGCGGCCCGCGGCTGTGGGCAGTCGTCGACGAGGCCGCGCTGCGGCGCCCGGTCGGCGGCACGAAGGTGTTCCGGTCTCAGCTAGAGCACCTGATCGAGGTGACCAGGGACCCGAAGATCACGCTCCAGGTCACGCCCTTCCGGCTGGGCGGGCACGCTGCCGAGGCCGGAGCGTTCACGATCATGCGTTTCCCCGAGGAGGACCTGCCCGACGTGGTCTACCTGGAGCAGCTCACCAGCGCCCTGTACCTGGACAAGCGTGAGGACGTCGACCGCTACGGCGAGGTCATGGAGCTGCTCAGCGTCGAGAGCGAGCCGCCGGAGCGCACCGCTGACATCCTGCGCGGCATCCTCAGCGACTTCGACTAGCTCAGCGACTTCGACTAGTGCTTGGCGCTGCGCCCGGTCAGCCAGCGCATCGCCCGGTCGAACGCGGTGCCAAACGGGTTGTCCTGGACCAGGTACGTCCATGTCTCCGAGGGGCGCTTCAGCCCGGTGGCGTCGAGGTCCACGCCAGCCTCGGTGATCTCGGCCGTCTTGAACGTTTCCGCCGACTGCTCCTCCACCTGATTGACGAGGCCGCCGAAGAGCTTCACCGCCTCGGCGTGAAACTCGGTGAGCGGGTCGAGCGACATGATGAACGGGTTCGGGCCATGCCCGAGAGCCCGCAGGTGGATGCCCTCGCGGATCTCAGCCAGCGTCGCGAGGTGGTCCGCCCAGCCGCGGTCCAGGTGATAGAGCATGATCTGCCGGGCGGCCTGGGCGAGAACCTCCTCGTCGAACGTCTCGGAGAGTTCCTCAAACCGCTCCGGGCAGTGTGTGCCCACCGACACCAGCGCCGCTTCGGTGTTAAGCACGAGGTCACGGTGCTGAAGTATCACTCGCCGCTGATCGTCAACGAGCTTGTTATAGCGGAACGTATTCTGGTGGATCTCCAGATGGACGCCTTCCGCGACCCGCTGGGCATGACCCACCGCTGACTGAGCCGCACCGTCGGTGACCAGGCCGTCGTCGTCGACATGGCGGGGTTCCGCGGTGTCCGGCGCGTACCTGGTGATCAGCTCGTCCTGCATGCTGACGAAGAACACCGACCCACCGGGGTCGCCCTGGCGGCCCGCCCGGCCGCGCAGCTGATCGTCGAGCCGGCGGCTCGGGTGCCGCCCGGTGCCGATCACATACAGGCCGCCGAGCTCACCGATCTTGTCCGCAGCGTCGAACGGGTCACTGTCCTCGTCGCGGTCGCTGTCGTCGTCCAGGTCGTCCTCGTCGTCCAGGTCGTCCTCGTCGTCCTCGTCGTCCAGGTCGTCCTCGTCGTCCAGGTCGTCTGCGTCGATCTCGTCGTCGGCGGCGTCGGTGCTGGCTTCGTCGGCGGCGTCAGCGTCGGCTTCGTCGCCAGGGTTGGGGCCGGCGTCACGTTCAGGATCCTCGTCACTGGCTGCTGCCTCAGCTTCGGCTCCCGCCTCCGCCTTCGCCTCGGCCTCCGCCTTGCGGCCGCCGAGGCGGATATCCGTGCCGCGCCCGGCCATCTGCGTCGAGACCGTGATCGCGCCGAACGCGCCGGCCTCGGCGACGATCGCCGCCTCCTCAGCGTCGTTCTTCGCATTCAGCACGACGTGCGGCAGGTCGGCCGCCGTGAGCAGCTCGGAGAGGCGTTCTGATTCCGCGATGTCGAGCGTGCCGATCAGGACCGGGCGGCCGGTCTCGTGGGCCGTGGCCACCTCCTCGACGACCGCGGCGTCCTTCTGCTCCAGCGTCGCGTACAGCCGGTCCGGCTGGTCCTCGCGCACGACCGGCCGGTTCGTGGGGATCACCGCAACCTCAAGCGAGTAGAACTGGCGCAGCTCCTCGCCGACCGTGACCGCGGTGCCGGTCATCCCGCAGACTCGCGGGTAGCGCCGGATCAGCGACTCCACCGTGATGCTGTCCAGGATCTCGCCGGTCTCGCTGGCCGCGATGGCCTCCTTGGCCTCGACGGCGGCCTGCAGGCCGTCGGGCCAGCGCTGCAGCTGGGCCACCCGGCCGCGGGAGGCGTTGATCAGGTGCACCTTGCCGTCGCGGACTATGTAGTCGATGTCGCGGTGCACCAGCGCCTGCGCATGCAGCGCCACGTTGATCCGGGTCAGCACGTCGACCTGATCCTCGGCGTACAGGTCGATGTCGTCGCCCAGGACCCGCTCCACGTAGCCGGCACCGGCATCGGTGAGCTGGACGTTGCGGCCGTCGTCCTCGATCTTGAAGTGCACCCGCGGTACCAGCCTGCGGACGATCTCGGCCATCTCCAAGTCGGCGGTCGCCTCGTCGGCCGTGCCCGCCAGCACCAGCGGCACCAGCGCCTCGTCGATGAGGACAGAGTCGGCCTCGTCGACCAGCGCGACGTCGGGGTCGGTGGCGACGATGTCCTCCGGTCTGGCGACCAGCCGGTCGCGCAGGACATCGAAGCCGAGCTCGCTGACCGGGGCGTAGGTCACCTGGGCTGCGTAGGCGGTGCGGCGCTCCTCCGGTGTCGACTCCTGGCCGATCCAGCCCACGGTCACGCCGAGCAGGTCGTAGACCGGACCCATCCACTCGGCGTCCCGCCGGGCCAGGTAGTCGTTGACCGACACGACGTGCACGTGGTGGCCCTGCAGCGCGTACCGGGCCGCGGCCAGAGCCCCGGACAGGGTCTTGCCCTCGCCGGTGGCCATCTCGGCGACCATCCCGCGCAGCATCACCAGCGTGCCGAGGATCTGCACGTCATACGGACGCTCGCCGAGAGCCCGCCGCGCGGCTTCGCGCCCGATAGCGCAGAACTCCGTGTCATCGCCCGCCTCGGCAGCCAGCTCGGCCAGCTCGTCGTCCGGCGCGTCGCGCAGACTGTCCTCGAGCGACGCGATCCCGGGCAGCTGCCGGCTGTACCGGCTCAGGTCGGCGGTCCCCGGCCGCTGCAGGAACCGCCGCGCCCGTTCCTTCAGCGGGCTCATCGCACGCTCACCCCGTTCACGGGCGCTCCTTCCAGGTCTTGCTTGACGCGACAAACGCTATCGGATAGGCGGCAGCACCTGGTCCGTGTCCAGGACGGCGCGGAACGGGTCGCCTCGCTCAGCCAGCCGCCGGCGACCGTGGCGATCGTGATCCCGTCCGGCCGCAGTGACGGGTCGTCGAGTTCGTCCCACTCGATCGGGGCGGACACCGGGGCACCAGCGGCCGGGCGGGGACTGTAGGGCGCGATGAGTGTCTTGTTGTGGACGTTCTGCGTGTAGTCCAGGCGGGCCTTCCCGCCCCGGGACCGCACGTCCCACTGCCAGCTGACCAGGTCGGGCACTACCGCGCCGACCGCCTTGGACAGCTGCTCCACCCACATTCGTGTCTGCTCGAACGTCGGCCCGCGGGCGATCGGCACCCAGATCTGGATGCCGGTATGGCCGGTCACCTTGGCCCGCGCCGTCACGCCGAGGTGGTCAAGGGCTGTCCGGTGCAGCCGGGCGAGCACCAGGACGTCCTCCCAGGACGTTGCCGAGCCGGCGTCGATGTCGATGAGCGCGTAGGTCGGCAGGTCGGGCCGGTCGGTGCGCGAGGTCCAGGCGTGCCACTCCAGCGCGCCGAAGTTGGCGGCCCACACCAGCGCGGCCGGCTCGTCAACCACCAGGTAGGTCGTTGTCTTGTGACGGCCAGCCTCGGGGTTCTCCCAGCGCGGGACCCAGTCGGGAGCATGGTCGGGAAGCTGCTTGTGCCAGAACCCGGTGGCCTCAGCCCCGCCAGGGAAGCGGTGCATGTTCAGCGGCCGGCTGGTCAGGTACGGCAGCACCACCGGCGCGATCCGCGCCGTGTAATCGAGGAAATGGCGCTTGGTCACCGGCGGGGCGCCGTCGCGGCCCTGGAACATCGGCTTGTCGAGGTTCGTCACCCTGAGCCGGCGACCGAACACCTCCCACGAGCCGCCGCCTGGGCCGAGCCCGGCCAGTGCGTCTAGCTCGTCCTGGCTGGGCCCTGGGGGAAGGGGCTCGCGGGTTCGCCGCTCGCCGGAACCGCGCCCGCCGTGACTGCGCCCTTCTGGTGCGCCGACCGGGACCGACGCGCGGTCGGGCGGCAGGTCGCTGCGCCACATCCGGTCCGGGTTGGCCTTGACCTCATCGTTCGTCCGGCCGCTGATCACCGATCTCGGGTGCTCCTCCGGGTCCCAGCCCTTGACCGCGAACTCGTCCCGCTTGTGCAGCAGCAGCCACTGGTCCCGGTCCCGATTGGCACGCCCGCTCTGCACAAGGACGAGGCGGCCGCGGAGCTTGTGGCCGGTAACGTCGGCGTGCAACTCCCCGGCTGCGACCGCGGCCGCTGGATCGTCCGTGGCGTGCGGCTCCCAGGTCCCCTGGTCCCACACGATCACGTCGCCCCCGCCGTACTCCCCCGCCGGGATGATCCCCTCGAAGTCGATGTATTCGATCGGATGGTCTTCGACGTGGACCGCGATGCGCTTCACATCCGGGTCGAGCGTGGGCCCCCGGGGCACTGCCCAGCTCACCAGCACGCCGTCGATCTCGAACCGCAGGTCGTAATGCAGCCGCCGGGCCCGGTGACGCTGAACGACGAACCTGCGGGCGGCACCGGAACCGTCCCCGGGCGGCGCCCCAGCCGGCTCGGGCGTGCGAGCGAAATCGCGCTTCCGCTGGTATTCGGCCAGGGCACGCGAGCTGGGCACCCTTCAAGTCTGCCAGGCGGCCAGAGCATGGCGTTGCGGCCGCTGTCTCCGTGCTCGGCTGCCCGCTTCGCGAGCGGATGCACCGTAGCACACGTACAGCGCGCCTTTCAGATAACCGTTAATATCTAAATATTGGGGATCTTTCAGTATTACTCCCAGTACCGGGCTGCCTGTCCGGCTGGGCGTGTGGAGAAGGGGATCGGATGTTCAGACAAGCACGAACAGCCCGCTGGCTGGGGGCGACGGCCGCCATCACAGCCGCGACGCTCTCGCTGGTCGCCTCGGCGGCCTGGGCCGGGACGACCCATGCCAGCAAGGCAACCGCAGTTTCGGCATGCACGACCGCTGACCTGGGTGTCTGGGTGGCAGCCAACCAGGGGCAGGCCGCTGCCGGGACGCTGTACATGCCGCTGGAGTTCACCAACATCAGCAAGCAAGCCTGCACTATGTACGGCTACCCCGGGGTGTCGGCCATCTCGGTCACCGGCGCGCAGCTCGGCGGCGCGGCTAGCAGGGACGCCAATGTAAAGGCGACCACTGTGACGGTGGCCGCCGGGGCGACGGCCTACGCGCTGCTGGAGTACTCCAACGTCTACACAAGCAACTGCACGCCGGTCACAGACAAGATCACGGGCTACGAGCTGCGGGTGTACCCGCCGAACCAGACGAAGGCTGATGATGCTTTCTTTGACCTCGCTACATGCACCGCAGCAGGCCAGAACGGCTTCCTGCGGGTGCGCGTAATAGCCCCTGGCCCGGGGATCCTGGGTTCTATGGGCTGAGGCTAATGCAGGCAGGCGGCGGCTCCCGGTCGTAGGCCCGGGAGCCGCCGCCTGCCTGGCTCCGCCGGCGGATGCGACGTCACTGCTATGTCGCCCGTCGCCGACTTGTTCGCAGGCGGGCGCCTGCGTCACTACCCTTGATCGTCGTGACGGCTAGCGACATTCGCTGGCGGCGAGCCCGCGTAATGGGGGCGGGGCTGCTTGCTGCCGCTTGTGCTCTTCTGGCGGTTCCGGTCGCGTCAGCACAGACCGGGCCGGCGGGCGGTACATCGTGGACGGTGTACCACGGGAGCGCCGCTGGCAGCGGCGTGGCCGGCCCGGCGACCGCCGTGAACACCACGACGCGGGCGTGGACGTCGCCGGCCCTGGACGGCCAGATCTACGGCGAGCCGCTGGTGTCGGCGGGGCTGGTCTACGTCGCTACCGAGAACAACACCGTGTATGCGCTGTCGTCGGCGAACGGCGCGGTGGCCTGGTCGGTGCACCTGGGCCCCCCGGTGCCGTCGGGCTCGCTGCCCTGCGGCGACATCTCTCCCGTCGCCGGCATAACCGGCACCCCGGTCATCGACCCGGCACGGGGCGAGATCTTCGTGGTCGCTGACGAACTGGTTCACCGAGCGCCGGCGCACATGCTGGTCGGCCTGTCCGCCGCCTCGGGCAAGACGGAGCTGACCGAGGACGTAGACCCGCCCGGCGCCAATACTGCGGCGCTGCTGCAGCGCACCGGCCTGACGCTGGACGACGGCCGGGTGCTGTTCGGAATGGGCGGCAACCTGGGTGACTGCTCCAGCTACCGGGGCCGGGTGGGCGCCGTCCCCGAGACCGGCGGGACGCCCAGGTTCTTCACTGTCGATGGCGGACGCGGCGAGTCGCAGGGCGCGGTCTGGATGGGCGGGGCGGCCCCGGTCGTCGACGCGAGCGGCAACATCTGGGTCGCCACCGGCAACGGCTCGGTCTACTCCTCCTCCCATGCGTACGACGACGGCGACGGGCTGCTCGAGCTGTCGCCGTCACTGGCGCTGCTTCAGTACTTCGCGCCAAGTTCCTGGACCGCGGACAACTCCCAGGACCTGGACATGTCCACGGCTCCGGCGCTGCTGCCCGACGGCCAGGTGATCCTCACCGGGAAGTCCCGCATCGTCTACCTGCTCAACGGCGCGCACCTCGGCGGCATCGGCGGTCAGCAGGCGACGCTGGGACCGGCCTGCCCTGAGGACATCGACGGCGGCGTGGCCATCTCGGGCATGACGGTTTACCTGCCCTGCCGCACCGGCATCGTCGCGGTCCAGGCGTCACGGTCCCCGGCGGCGCTGCACACGCTGTGGAGTTCCGGAACGGGGGGCGGCCCGCCCATCATCGCGGCCGGGCTCATCTGGACGATTGGCCAGAACGGTGTGCTGTACGGGCTCAACCCCAGGACCGGCACCGTGGCCCAGCGGGCACCCATCGGCGCGGTGGCCAATCACTTCCCGACCCCGAGCGTGGCCGGCGGCCTGTTGCTGGCCCCGGCAGCCAGGGATGTCGTCGCGTTCGCCGCCTCCACGACGGCCACACCAGCCCCCACGACACCCGCACCTACGACAGCGGCACCGGACCGGCCGAGCCAGTCCGGGAGCGGCGGCCTGGCGCCAGGGGCCATCGTGGTTATCGTGATCGCAGGGCTCGTCGTGATTGTCGGCAGCGCCTGGCTCGTCCGTCGCTGGCTCACCGCCCGCGCCCGTTCATGAACCTCGACGCTGCGATCATCAGGCCCGTGACCGCGAGGACACAAGAAAGCTGCCTTAACGCCGCAGCGACCGCGGCCGTGGCGGATGCCATACCCGCAGGGTGAGCTTGCTGAAGCGGCGCACCTTCTGGCCGGGCGCGGGTGACAGGTCCACGACGAGCCCTTCGACCGGCATCGGCTGCTCCGTCATCAGGACCGTACTGATTCGGAAGCCAGCCTTGGTGAGCACGTCCTGGCAAGGGCCAAAGAAGAGGCCGCGGACGTCTGGCACGGTTAGATAACGGGACCGGCGCGGCGGCTTGCGAGCCGGGGAGAGCCAGTCAGCCAGGGCACCCAGCGCTTCCAGCGGGTCTGGCCTGTGTCGGGCCTGGACCACCGCCGTCCTGCTCGCGCGGTCGAATCTGCGCCCACGCAGCGTTGGCCCCGTCCTGACCAGGCCCGTGCCTTTACGGGCCACCCCGATCTGCTCGTCGTACTGCTCGCGTTCAGCGGGGTTTCCGAGGATCAGCCATGCCGCGTCCAGGGCCATCCGGCCGCGAACCGCGGCGTGGCCGACGGCGGAAGGCACGCCAGCGACCTGGGTTCGCTCCAGTTGCCGTGCCTTATCCAGGTAGGCACGCAGCACCGTATCTGACGCGGCGCCGGGCAAGATTCCGAGAATGTCGTACCACGTGATGCGGTCAGCCATTGCATCTGAAGTGATACCCGAGCCTGGTCAGGCTGTCGAGGGGCCTTAGCCAGCCGGGCATCGGCGGGATCGCAAGATAAGGCACCTGCCCGATGCGGGCGGCGGGGCCTTAGCGCGAGGTTCGGGGTACAGCCAGTTAACGGCCTTGCGACCAGGAGGCAGCGATGCGTGAGCTTCTCAGGACACTGGCCCGGCGGCTCGGTGCCGTCGTGGCCGAGTGCAATGACGCGCAGCGGCGGATGGCGGTACTGATGACGAGCGCCGACCGTGGTCTGCTCGCCCCCGGACAGGCGCCAGACACCTACCGGGAGTTCCTTCTGCGGACTTCTGGCCCGCTGGTGCACGAGCCCACGGCGGCCAGGCGGTCGGGCAAGCAGCGGGTCCGCTGAGTAGTGTGACCGGCGTGACCCTCCCGCCCAGCCAGGACGAGCTAGCCGCCAGGTTCCTCGAGCTCCACCGCCCCGGCGAACCGCTGCTGCTGCCGAACCCGTGGGACGCCGGGTCGGCGAGGGTGCTCGCGTCCCTGGGCTTCGCGGCCCTCGCCACCACCAGCAGCGGCTTCGCGGCAACGCTCGGGCGGCTGGACGGGTCGGTCACCAGGGACGAGGCGATCAGCCACGCCGCGGCCATAGCCCGCGCCACGCCACTGCCCGTGTCGGCCGACCTGGAGAACGGCTTCGGCGACGAGCCGGACGAGGTCGTGGCCACCGTGGCCGCCGCGCTTGAGGCGGGCCTGGCGGGCTGCTCGGTCGAGGATTTCACCCGGCTGGACGACGACCCAGTCTACGATCTCAGCCTCGCCGTCGAGCGGATCGCCGCCGCCGCCGATGCGGCCCACGCTGGGCCCCGGCGGCTGGTGCTCACCGCACGGGCAGAGAACTATCTGTACGGCCGCGACGATCTCGGCGACACGATCACCAGGCTGCAGCGGTACGGCGAGGCCGGGGCGGACGTGCTGTACGCGCCCGGGCTGACCCGGTCTGACGACATCCGTGAGGTAGTGCGGTCGGTCGGCAAGCCCGTCAACGTCCTCGCGCTAGCGGGGGTTCCGACGGTCGGCGAGCTGGCGGCCCTTGGCGTAGCGAGGATCTCGGTCGGCGGTGCGTTCGCCTACGCGGCCCTGGGCGCGCTGGCTGAGGCGGCCACAGAGCTGCGCGGCCCGGGAACGTACACGTATCTGCGGGGCAGCGCTGCCGGGCGGCAGGCGGCGCGCTCGGCGTTCCAGGCCTGACCGGCGCTCAGCTGGGCAGGCGGAACTTCGCGTACAGGGCCTGATGGTCGCTGCCGGGAAGGCGGTGCACCGAGGTGGCCAGGGCGGCGCAGCGCGCGTCGACGAGGACATGGTCGACGGTGAGCAGGGCCGGGTGGCCGGTGGGCTCCGGTCCCCAGGTCAGGTCGAGGCCGTTGCCTACCTGGCTGGCGGCGTCCGCGTATCCGAGGCGCAGGAGCCGGCGGAACTGCGCGTGGTCGAGCGTGGCGTTGAAATCGCCGGCCAGGATCACTGGCGTGTCACCGGGGGGCGGGAGCGTGGCGAGCTCGCGGCGCCAGCGGGACGCGGCGTCCCGGCGCCAGGGGGGCGCCGGGGGATGGGGGTGCACGCACACCAGCTGCACGCTGGGCCCGCCCGGGAGATCGAGCCTGGCCGAGGGCTGGGAAGCCTCGGTGGCTGAGACCGGCAGGCCCTCGGCCAGCGGGTGGCGGGCATAGATGCCGCTGCCGCGGTTGACGAATCCTTCGGTCTGCAGCATCTGGCTAGGGAGCAGGTCGTTCAGGCCGGACCGCTTCAGCCGGTTCGCCGCGTCGTCGTTGAGCTCCTGGACGAACAGCACGTCGGAACTTGTCTGGCGAACGAGCTCGATGAGTTCCGGACCTGCGGCTCCGCCTCCCAGGAGGTTGATCGTGAGTACGCGCAGCACGGGTCCTTGGGCATCCGGCTGACGGCGGGGAATCGCCCGCCTGGCCACCACTGCGCCCATGGCCGCAGCTGCCAGCCAGGTCACAGCTGACGGGTCCTTGCGGTGCAGTGTCAGCGCGGCGAGCCCGGCTCCGGCGGCGGCCTGCGGAGTCAGCGCTACCAGCGGCACAGTCAGGTGCTCGGTGCGGCGGAACCGGTCAGCCGCTGCGAGCCGGACCACGGCCATGCCAACAGCACCGGCGGCGATTGCCCACTCCCAGCGCGATGAGGACACCGGCCCATCGTCGCATGCCGGCTGAGCGAACCGCCGACGGGCAGCAGGCGGCGACGTCAGGGGATGACCGGCGGGCGCGGCGGCTGTGGCGTGCAGACCTGCCAGACCGCGCCTTCAGGACCCTTGTAGACCGGAAGCAGCCTGACGCACCGACTCGGCGATGATGGGGCGCTGCCTGACGACGAGCCCTTGCCCGGCAAGCCGATGATCGCGACGACCGCCAGCACACCCGCGCACCCCGCTACAACATCACGCAGGATATGACTCCTCATGGGAGTCCACTGTAGCTCGCGCAACCTTACAAAACGCGGTTCCAGACGCGACTTCCAGGTCGCCTTCTTCGCAGTTCACCTGGTTACTCGCGCGAGGAGTCGCGGGTACCGTGCAGCGTCAGGACCGCGACCCCGGCAGCGAAGACGACTGCCGCGCAGATGGCCGCACCGTGGTCGTGCGGCGGCCGGGCCGGCCACACCCACGGCGTGGTCCAGCCGGCCTCGATCCCCGAGATCGTGACGGGCAGGTAAGCAAGCGGCCCGATCCACGCCAGGCCCCCGCCAGCAGCGGCCGCGACCAGCAGCGCAATGCCAGTAAACCCGGCGAGGTCGCGCAGCATGTCAAGGGTGCCCCCGGCCAGGTGCCCAGACAATGCCGCGCCTGCGGCCAGCATGCCCAGGGCTGCCCCAGTTGTCACCACTATGGCGGCAAAGCGGAGGAACGGCAGCCAGCGGCCGGCGGCGCGTTCTGGATCCCCGAACGGGCTGCGGGCGGTCACGCCGATCGCCGCTGCCGCGGCAGCCTCGATCGTCAGCGGGATCTGGCGTGACAGCGTCCCCGTCCGCGGCAGCCACTGCAGCGCGACGCGCAGCACGACCGCGCAGGCGATCAGGATCACCAGGCAGGTCAGGACCCGCCGGCTCTGCAGGTACAAGTGCACCAGCCGTGGGCCAGCCCGGAAAACCCGGGTTGGCCGGCCGGCGTGCTGGACCGCCCGTCCGCCCGGCTGGAACGCCTCGGCGGACGGACGGGTCCAGCGTGGCTCTACCGCACCGGCGGGGGTCACGGGAGCTCGCTGACGGTGATCTGGCCGGCCCGCAGGGCTGACAGGTGAGTGAGGAGCCAGGCGTGGCGGGTGGCGGCGGGCAGGGCGGCAAAGCGCTGTGCGGCGGCTCCCGGCGGAGCCTGGGAGCCGGTCGAGGAACCGCCGCCGTGCCTCGGCTGGGTGCCAGGCAACTGGGGCTGGTTGGGCAGGCCGGCATCCTGGGCGAGCGCTATCGCGACCGCGACCTGCGCCACTTCACCCGGGCGCGACGGCGAAGCGAGGATGCCGCCAGATCCTGGCAGGTTCAGGACCCTCAGGCCGACGAACCTGTTCAGGAGCGAGGGAAACTCGTCGCGGAGCTCACCGATGAATGCGGCAGTGAGGGTTCCCGGTCCTGTCAGGGTCACGTTGGAGAGCGGCAGTTCGAGGACTGCCGGGTTGCCGGTAAGGACCGGCGGGCCCAGGTCTATGCCGTTGCTTGGGGCCTGCTGCACGGTGGTGACGGCCACCTGGGTGACGCGCACTGGGGCGCCGGGCAGGCCGGCCAGCTCGTGCAGCAGGGGGGCGAGGGCGGTGGTGACTGTCGGCAGGTAGGCGCGGAAGGCGGGATGCATGCAGACCGGGATTGTTCCGCTGTTGCACACCGGGGTGTAGCTGACCGGGCGGTCGCTGGCGGCGTCGTGCAGGGCTGAGATGACGATGCCATGCGCCTCTAGCCGGGCCGTGCCGGCCAGGCCGACGGCCGTGCCGGTTGCCGCAAGCCCGGCGATCGTGACCGCGGCGGCGATGCCGCGCAGCGACCGGCCGCCGGCCACGGCAGGCAGGCCCAGGGCGCCCAGGGCGGCGGTGCCGAGACCGCCCACGAACATGATCTGCGCGATGGCGAGGTCCGGAAGGTAGGAGGAGAAGATCCCGAGAGTGTCGGGCGGGAAGGCGCCCTGGACATTCAGTGGCCAGATCTGGGAGTACGTGGGCCGGGCACCGTGCTGGAGCGCGAAAGCGCCAGCGCCCAGTGCCAGGAACACCACCACCGCGGCCAGCGGCGCGGTAAACCGGCTCGGAGCCAGCGCGCCGGCGGCGAAGCCGACAGCGCAGGCCGCCGCCGCGGTGACCGCGCCCACAGCGACCGGCCACCACAGCGGGCCGCCCCAGGTGGCCTGGTGCGCCGTGATCCCGTACACGACAGCCACTCCGGCCAGGTAGGCGGCCTCGGCCCAGCAGGTGACCGCCGCCCAGGCAGCGAGCCGGCCCGCCCACCGGGGCAACCCGGTGATGTCCACCAGATCGCCGGTTCCGCGGCGGCCCTCGCGGGACCCGACCCAGGCTGCCGCGCCGGCCAGCAGCGGCGCGAACGCCAGCATGGTCTGCGCCTGGAGCATCGCGCCGCGCACGTTCCACAGCGCCGGGCCGGTCACAGCCGGCTTGTAGGTGGTGAGCCAGAACAGCGCGGCGAGCAGGGGCAGCATCCACGGCATCAGATTGCGGCGCAGTTCTAGCCGCAGCAGCCGGGCCGGCGCTGCCAGCGGGATCCCTCTGACCTGACGGGCCCGGGCCGGTGCCGGGGCAGTCGCGGCGGTCATTCGGGCGCCTCCGTCCGTGCCCCTGCCTCCGCCGCGGCCACTTCGCGGGCCGCATTGGCCCCAGCCGTCGCTCCGGTCGCCGCCGCGTGGCCCGGCCCTGATCGCGCCGCGGCGAGGACCGCGGTGTAGCCGCGCTCCAGTGGGGCGTCACCGGCGGCGTTTGTGCCTTCGCCGCGGGCGGTGAGCTCATCGGGAGTGCCGCTGAACACCATCTTGCCGGCGTCCATCAGGGCCACCTGCGTGCAGGCGGCACCGACGTCCTCGATGAGGTGGGTGCTGACCACCACGGTGGCCCGCTGGCCCAGGTCGCGCAGCATGGCGCGGAACGCCACACGCTGCTCCGGGTCGAGCCCGGCTGTCGGCTCGTCGAGCAGCAGCAGGTCTGGGTCGTTGACGATTGACTGGGCGATCCCCGCCCGGCGCAGCATCCCGCCGGACAGCGTGCGCAGCCTGGACCGCGCCTTGTCCGCCAGGCCGACCCGCTCGATGGCCGTGGCCACCGCGGCGGGCACCCGAGCGGAGGGCATCTCCTTGAGCAGCGCGAAGTACTCGACGAACTCGGCGACGGTGAAGGACGGGTAGTAGCCAAGGTTCTGCGGCAGGTACCCGAGCCGGCGCCGGATCTGGCGGCGCGGCCCGTAGCCGCCAGGATCGAACCCGAGCAGCCGCACCTTGCCCGAGGTCGGCGTGATGACCGTGGCCATCATCCGCAGCAGCGACGTCTTCCCGGCGCCGTTCGGCCCGAGCAGTCCGAGTACGCCGGGCCCGCTCTCCAGGCTGACCCCGGCCACGGCCCAGGTGCGGCCGAAGCGCCGGGTCACATCCGTGATGTCGATGTTCATGTGGTTCCTCTCGGGGTGCGGGTTGCCTGGAGCGTGATAGCGGCGCAGATCACCGCGACGGCCAGGTAAGCAGGAATCAGGTCGGGGTTGCTGATCGCAGCGGTGAGCTGCCCGTAGGCGGCCTTCCCAGCCAGGACGGTGATGGCCCAGCTGCCCAGGCCGGCCAGCACGCCGACGTTCGCCGACCGCGCTACGGTCGCGGCGGCCAGGGCGAGCATGCAGACCGCGGTCATCGGGACCAGCCAGCCGAAGGTCACGGCGGCGGCAGTCCCTGAGGCGACCGACGCGGCAAGCCCGAAAGCAGCGTTCAGCGCGAAGACCGCGAGTGCACGGACCAGCAGCACCATCCGGTCGCTGACCGCCATGCTCTGCGACAGCTCCCAGGCTGGGTCGATCCCCGGCCCGTAGGCATACGCGATGCCCGCCGCAGCAACGGCGGGCGCGAACAGGGCCACGTACGGGGTGCCGCTGGTGAGAGTGGCTGCGAGCCCGGCGCCGAGCACGGCAACGGTTGCCAGGACCCAGCCGAGCAGCAGCGATGGCGTCGCCACCAGCGCCCGGGCCAGGCCAGGCGAACGCAGCAGCCGGCTGGCAAGCCGCTCGATCAGTCCGGGTCGGCGTAGCCACGGCTGCGGGCCCGGAGCCAGCCCGCGCCACCGATCGACGGCAGCTTCCTGCGTGGCTGCGGCGCGCTGCTCGACCACCCTGACCAGCTCAGCCTCCAGCCGGGCCTCGAACCCGGCAGGCCGCTGCCCGTTCTCGCTGATGTTCATGACATGGCCCCTGTCTGGGCGACTGCCTGGGTGGTGTGCTGCGCCAGGGCGGACCGCAGCGACCGGCGGGCGCGCAGCAGCCGCACCCGGGCGGTCACCGGGCGGAGGCCGAGCGCGGCGGCCGCCTCGGCGATCGTGAGCCCGTCCACCGAGACCAGCTCGATGACGGCGCGCTCGCCGTCCGGAAGGGCGCGCAGGTCCTCGTGCAGCCGCCGGACCTGCCGGGATGCGTCGATCTGCTCGATCAGGCGGCCGACGTCGTCGGGCTCGAGCAGCCGGCGGGCCGCGATCTGGCCCACGGCCCGGCGTTCCCGGGCAGAGCGGCGGAATTCGGCGGCGATGACATTGCGCGCGATCCCGTACAGCCACGTCCGCGGGCCGCCAGCCGACCCGCGGTACCGAGCCGCAGCGTCGATCGCTGCAAGGAACACCTCGGCGGTCAGGTCGGCAGCCAGGTGCGGGTCGGCTACCCGGCGGGTCACGAACCGGGTCACCTCGCCGACGTGGGCCCGGTAAAACTGGGCGAACGCCGCCGGGTCCGTCCCGATCGACGACACCGGCGCTTTGTCGGGGGCGGTCACCGCCGGCCCCCAGTGGGCGCACCGGTCACCGGGCCGGCCCGCTCGGCCAGGCGGAACTCTGTCGAGGTCACGCCTGTAAGTGTCCGCCCGCTGGGCAGGCGTTACGAGCCCAGGTCAGCGGCAGGCGGCGGCCTCAGACGGCGTGACTCACCGCCTGCCGGCGCGTGGCGCGCAGGGCGCCGGCCAGATCGACAGCGGCGACCACGGTGAGCGCGATTCCGAAGATGCCATACACAAGGCCAAGCCCGATCAGGTGGGAGCCGTTGTCATTCCCGAAGCTTTCGGTGCCGACCCTTGTGTAGCGGGGGTTCGCCACCTCGTAGTAGATCGTCGTAGTGGAGCCGACGCCCAGGTTCATCGATGTCGGCGCGCTCAGGTCTGTCTTCACATTGGCGCCGCTGGCATCGATGAAATCGACCGTGTAAGAGCAGTCCGTGTGGCTGCAGAGGTCGCCCGCGCCGACGACCAGGGCGGTCGCTGACTTCTCGGCGATAGCCGGGGAGCGGATCCCGTACACGATCAGGCCCAGGCAGGTCAGGGTCCATACAGCGCCGATGATTAAAACGATCACAGCGCGCTTACGCCGCCGGGCCAGCCTCGTCATACCGGCGCACCGTAGCACGTCGGCCGGGTCATTCCTGGATCTCCGAGCCGAATCCGACAGCCTTGACGGTCAGGAGTCTTGCTGGTGCTCGGCGTCACCGTCGTCTTTGTCGTCGTCCCAATCATCATCATCATCGTCTTCGTCGTCCTCGTCGCGACGGTCATCGCTGGCCACCGGGGTGGGGGCGAGAACGGTTCCGGCCACCACCGACCCGCTGGCCACAGGCCCGGCCATCACCGGGCCGCTGGCCACGGGCCCGGCGACCGCTGTGCCTGCGGAGGGTGCACCGGGGGCCGCGTTCCAGGGATACGCCTGCTGTGGCTGCGCCGGGCCCGGGTCGGGGGTGAGGAACATCCACGCGCACGACGCGGCCAGCGCCACGACGAACACGCAGTACACCCAGAACACCGCCGTGAAGCCGCTGCTGATTGTGAGCCCGGCCTGCGCGGCCTGCTCGGGCGAGAAGCCGAACTGCGCGGGCGAGGCGCCCTGGCCGAGCTGCAAGACCAGCGCTGAGATCGCCTGGGCGGCGAGCGGAATCGTCGCACCCGCGAGCAGCAGCGCGCCATGCCGGACCGGCCGCCAGAGGGCAGCAGCGGCCACGACCGCGACCAGCCCGGCCATCACGATGACGTTCCCGGCGATCACCGCCCCCGGCGATGCGAACGCGTTGCCTTCGGTCACCGTGTAGGTCGCGCCAGTCGCCCCGAGCCGGAGGACGTAGCTGTCCCACGACGGAGCGAACGCGAACGCCGCGCCCAGTCCGGCGATTACAACCATCGCGATGTGCCCGAGTTCGTGGCTCAGCGGCCTGGCTGGCTTGCCGACCGCGGCGAGCCGGAAGGCGGTCACCGACCCGGCAGCGCAACCGAGCCACCCGACCAGCGTCAGCACCAGGCCTGCCCCTGCCGACGCGCCCGCGATCACCTGGCCGAGGTCGGCCAGGAAGAGACCGAATGTGACGACGCTGACGCCCGCCGCGAGCAGTGCCCCTGCCTGGAGTCTGCTTCCGCCGCGCACGATGAGAACGGCACTCGCGGCCCACGCGGCGAGGTAGATCAGGTGCGGGACGAGCTGGTAGGCCTGGCTGGCCAGGCTCTGCCCGCCAACATAGCCAGGGAAGAGGCCAATGAGCCCAGCCAAGATACCGGCACCGAGCAGCGCCACTGCGATGATCACAGCACGGCTCGCACCGGGCGCCGGGGCGCTGCGCTGGCCAGCATGGACGATCGAGCCGGGTGGCTCCATCGCGGTAAACCGGGACCACGCCCCGGACCAGCCCGCGGCCGTTTCCGGCCACCATGCCACGGGCTGAGATGTCGGCTGCCCCGCAGTCCAGATCCCGTAGAAGTGCCTGCCCCGCCCAATCTGGTAGTGCGCTCCCCGGTAGGAGATGGTCACCTTCTCCCGCACGGTCCCGGTCCTCCCTGGTCGCTCTGTCTCCGAAGTGACCATAGAAAACAGTTCTGCGTGTCGGCTGAACGCTTCCTGAGGATTGCTGCATCACAACCGGCGGCCAGCGCCGCTCTTACGATGAGCACATGCGCTTCGCTATAGCGATCCCCCAGTTCTATGCCGACGGCGAGTTCGACCCGGCAGCGTTCCGTGACTATTTCGCTCGCGCCGAGGAACTCGGATACCACAGCGCGTGGACACAGGAATCCACGCTCGGCTCTGGGCCGCAGCTTGGGCCGATCGAGACCATGACCTACGCGGCCGCGTGCACGGACCGGCTGCGCCTGGGCTGCGTGGTGTTCGTGTCCACGCTGCACAGCCCGGTGCACCTGGCGAAGAGCCTGAGCACGCTCGACCAGCTCAGCCAGGGCAGGCTGGAGATCGGCGTCGGTACGGGAGGGAAGGGCCGCCCGTTCTCGGCCTTCGGGGTCGACCCGCAGCGGTACGTCGCCCGTTTCACCGAGGGACTGGCGCTGATGAAGGCGCTGTGGACGCAGCCCCTTGTGACCTTCGACGGGGAGTTCTGGCAGCTCAAGGACGCGCCGATGGAGCCCAAGCCGGCCCAGAAGCCGTACCCGCCTGTCTGGTTCGGCGGGTCGGCGCCGTCCGCGCTGCGGCGCGCGGTGCGGCTCGGCGACGGGTTCTTCGGCGCGGGGTCGACCACCACGGCGGCCTTCGCTGACCAGGTCCGCGTCGTCCGCGAGGCGCTCGCCGATGCGGGCCGGCCGGCCGGGGACTTCCCCATCGCCAAGCGTGTGTACATAGCGCTCGATGACGACGCAGCGCGGGCGCGGCAGCGCGTCAACGCAGCGCTCGAGCGCCTGTACGGGCGCCGGGTGGAGACCATCGAGGCCGCTGCGGTCGCGGGCACGCCGGACGACTGCGTCCGCGAGGTGCGCGAGGTCGCCAAGGCGGGCGCAGAGCTGATTCTTTTCACAGCACTGTTCGAGCAGGCCGAGCACGCCGAACGCCTGGCCGCTGAGGTCATCCCCCAGCTCGGCTAGGGCCGGCCGGGCGCGCCCTCGGAATACCCGCTGGGTATGCTTAGTTGTCATTAAGCAACTACCAGACTTGCTCGGGCTGCCGCCCGTCCGGGGGAGGAACGCTCATGCCTGGCCGGTCCCCACTACAAGTGGATCGCCCTGTCCAATACGACCATCGGCGTGCTGATGGCGACCGTCAACGCGTCGATCATGCTGATCGCGCTGCCGGACATCTTCCGCGGGATCGGGGTTAACCCGCTTCAGCCGGGCAACACCACGTTGCTGCTCTGGCTGATCATGGGCTACCTGGTTGTCACCGCGGTCCTGGTGGTCAGCTTCGGCCGCCTGGGCGACATGTTCGGCCGGGTCCGGATGTTCAACCTCGGCTTCGCTGTCTTCGCCTTCTTCTCAGTGCTGCTATCGCTCACCTGGCTACATGGCACGGCAGCCGCCTGGTGGCTGATCGTGATGAGAGTGCTGCAAGGCGTCGGCGGCGCCATGCTGCTGGCCAACTCAAGCGCGATCCTGACCGACGCGTTCCCGACCAACGAGCGCGGGCTGGCCCTTGGCCTGAACCAGGTCGCCGGCATCGCTGGCTCGTTCATCGGCCTGGTCCTCGGCGGCGTGCTCGGCCCGATCAGCTGGCGCTACGTGTTCCTCGTGTCGGTCCCGTTCGGGGTGCTCGGCACGATCTGGTCCTACCTGAAGCTCCGGGACATCTCGGCGCGCCACCCGGCCAAGCTGGACTGGGGCGGCAACCTGACGTTCGCCGCCGGGCTGATTGCCGTGCTGGTCGGGATCACCTACGGCATCCAGCCCTACGGCGGCCACACGATGGGCTGGACCAGCCCGCTGGTGCTCAGCCTGATCGCCGGGGGCCTGGCCATGCTCGCGATCTTCTGCGTGATCGAGACCAGGGTGGCCGAGCCGATGTTCCGGCTGGCGCTGTTCCGGATCCGCCCGTTCACAGCGGGGAACCTGGCCAGCCTGCTCTCGGGCCTCGGACGCGGCGGGCTGATGTTCATCCTGATCATCTGGCTGCAGGGCATCTACCTGCCCATCCACGGCTACAGCTTCACTGACACGCCGCTGTGGGCCGGCATCGCGATGCTGCCGCTGACCGTCGGCTTCCTGATCGCCGGGCCGGTGTCCGGCTACCTGTCGGACAGGTTCGGCGCCCGGCCGTTCGCCACCGGCGGCATGGTGGTGGCCGCGGCCTCGTTCGTGGCGCTGCAGCTGCTGCCGATCAACTTTGTCTACTGGGAGTTCGCCCTGATCCTGCTGCTCAACGGCCTCGGCATGGGTCTGTTCGCCTCGCCGAACCGGGCCGGGATCATGAACAGCCTGCCGCCCGAGCGCCGTGGCGTCGGCGCAGGCATGACGGCCACGTTCCAGAACTCGGCGATGGTGCTGTCGATCGGCATCTTCTTCACGCTGATCATCCTCGGCCTGGCGTCCTCGCTGCCGGGCGCGCTCACCCATGGCCTGGTCGCGCAGGGAGTGCCCCCAGCCGACGCCGCCCGGGTCGGAGCCCTGCCGCCAGTCTCGGTCATGTTCGCGGCGCTGCTGGGCTACAACCCCATCCAGACGCTGCTGGGCCCCGTGATCACCAAGCTGCCGCCGAGCCACGCGGCCTATCTCACCGGCCACACGTTCTTCCCGTCGCTGATCTCGGGCCCGTTCTCGCACGGCCTGGCCATCGCGTTCGACTTCGCGATCGCGGCCTGCCTGATCGCGGCAGTGGCATCCCTGCTCCGCGGCGGCAAGTACGTTCACGGCGTCGACGACCTCCCCATCGCCCGCTCCGCCCGCAAAGCCGCCGCCGTCACCAACGGCGCGGTCAGCCCCAGCGCCGAGGCCCTCGCCAGCGGCAACCCGCTCAGTAACGGCTCACGCGCAATTACCGAGGCCGTGGAGCCGAGCACGGCGGTGTCAGCCGCAGCCCGCAACGGCCGGCAGCACGTGGGCGAGCGCCCGGACTGATGATCGCGGAGGGCTGTCCGTGCTATTCACTGACAACCCTCCACCCACTGAGAACCCGCCACGATCATGGGGCGGGAGTGGCCGCTGTGGTCGTTCAGGCCGGGCAAAGGTTCGAGCGCGCCGGGCCTGAACGCCACACTCGACGCCTCATCGAACGGCGGGCTGCCTGCGTACGTTTTCCCATTTGTAGGTGAAACGCTTCTCGAATCCTGTTACGCGCGTGAGCTGCCACCCGGCCGCCCGGCGTAGCACCCGGAGGGATGAGGCCGGATGCCAGCCGTTTCTTCACCCGAGAGGTGGGACGTCTGCACCTCCTGCGGGGAGATCGTGCGGCAGTCGCCGGACCCCTACGTGGCGCAGCTTTACCACACACCGACGTGCCCGGATCGGGCTCCCGGCGCTGCCCGGGCAATACCGGCCGGGCCGCATGCTTCCTCACCGGGCCGGGGCAGACACGCGCAGGAAAAGCCTGGCACCGGCTTGTACGGTCTGAGAGCGCGCCCCGTGCGCGCGGCGCTCGCCCTGCTACCCCGCAGCCAGGCCAGAACGACCGTGCTGGGCCTGGTCACAGCTGCGGCTGTGTGTGCTGCATTAACTGCCGCCACGCTGGTGACCGGTGTCCTGGCCGGCAAGACTCTCCCGCCGGCCGCCAGCCCGCCGCATGCCGTCCCCGGCGCTGCCGGGCCGAACCCGGCCAGCGCCTCCCCCAGCCCGGCCAGCCCCGCTCCCAGTCCGGTTGCGGATTCCGCCCCGAGCCCCGCTTCGGTGCTGATCCGCCGCATGTCGCCTTCGCCTGCCCAGACTCCGGCCGCGTCTGTCTCGCCACCGCCGGAGTTGGTGATGAACACGTTCCAGCAGAGCGCCGACGGGTGGATGCAGGTGTGGGGAAACATCAGTCTCACGCCGACGACGCAGCCCGCCTTCGACGGCGCCGCACTCCTGCTGACCACGAGCGGCGACAGCACCTCGGCGATCGGCACGGCCAGCGATGACGTGACCGATCTCGAGACCGGGGACACTGTCACGTACCACGTCTGGTCAAGCGGCCAGCCAGGGAGCGTCCAGCCGTTCATCGCTAACGACGACAACGCCGTCGACTTCGCTGGGTCGGCGGAGCTGACGTCCACCCCCGGATGGTTCACGCTGACCTGGACCGTCCCGGCGACCTCCTCGATCGAGGGCATCGGCCTGCAGGTCAGCAACCCCAGCCCGGATAGCGGCTCGCTCACGCTCGCGATCGGCGGGCTCTCCTGGCCGCAGAACTAGCCCGATGCCCCTGGCTGCCGCCTCGTGCAGCGTCCAGCGTGGGTCAGGCCGGGCGCGCTAGACAGGGCGCAGGCGGTTGGTGAGAGTGTGACCTGGGAACGGCGGTCGTGCTCGGTGCCCGGGAGGAGCCACTCATGGACGCGATGACCCCAGACGCCCTGACTGAACGCGTCGTCAAGGAGTACTCGGGCGCGCCCGACCCGCGGGTGCGGGAGCTGATCACCGCGCTGATCTCACACTTGCACGCGTTCACCGTGGAGACCCGGCTGACGCGGCAGGAGTGGCTGGCCGCGATCGAGTTTCTTACCCAGACCGGGCAGATGTGTGACGAGCAGCGGCAGGAGTTCGTCTTGCTCTCCGACGTCCTCGGCCTGTCGTCCCTGGTGGACATCGTGAACTCGGCGCCGGGAGTGACCGAGTCGACGGTGCTCGGGCCGTTCTACCGGCCCGGCGCACCGGTGCGCGCGATGGGCGAGCACATCGGGCGGGCCGAGGACGGGAGCCTCACCCTGGTCCGCGGCACGGTCACCGGTGCCGGCGGGCAGGCGCTGGACCAGGCCACCGTCGATGTGTGGCAGGCCGACGACAAGGGGTTCTATGACATCCAGGATCCGAGCCAGCCGCCGTTCAACCTGCGCGGCGTGTTCGTGACCGGGCCGGACGGACGGTACGAGTTCCGCACCGCGCGGCCCTCCAGCTATCCGATACCGACCGACGGCCCCGTCGGCGGCCTCCTGCAGCTCACCGGGCGAGGCCACATGCGAGCCGCGCACATCCACGCGATCGTGTCGGCGCCTGGTCACCGCAGCGTGACCACGCACATCTTCGTCCCCGGTAATCCCTACCTGGACAGCGACGCGGTGTTCGGAGTCAAGGACTCCCTGATCAAAGAGTTCCGCCCGGCCAGGCCCGGCGATCCCGCCGACGTCGAGTACCTGGTCGACATGGACTTCTCGCTAGCTCCCGCCTGACGGAGAAGCCGTTGCCGGTGGCCGGCTCGGGGCCGATGATGAGAGCGGGCCTGGCGGCGGCATGCGCTGGCGCCTCCTCACGGCGGAGGGAGCGGGCACTATGGCGGCTGAACTGCCGGAGATACGCCCCATCGGCGGGCTCATCGGCGCGGAGATCTGCGGGCTGGACCTCTCCCGCGACTACCCGGACAAGGCGTTCGAGGCGATGCGGCAGGCCTGGGCCGAGTACGGTGTGATCTTCTTCCGCGATCAGTACCTGACCGCTGACCAGCGGGAACGCTTCGCCCGCCGCTTCGCTGACATCCGGACGATGCAGGAACTGCGCAAAGATCCCGAACAGACAAGGAACGTCGGCGAGAGCTGGCACGTCGACATGACGTGCTTTGACGAGCCACCAGTCGGCACGATGCTGTTCGCCGAGGAATGCCCCTCACGTGGCGGCGACACCATGTTCGCTGGCATGGCCCCGGCGTACGACGCGCTCTCCGACGGACTGAAGCGGACTCTGGTCGGCATGCGGGCGGTGCACGCCAACGTGCGCAAGCTGGGGCTCAGCTACGAGCGCACCTCGCCGCCGGAGCCGGCCCTGCACGAGTACGACGAGGCCCAGGGTCCGCTGCATCCGGTCGTCACCCGGCATCCGGAGACCGGGCGCAACGTGCTCTACGTCAACCCGGAATACACCATGCGGTTCGAGGGGTGGACCCGCCGGGAAAGCCTGGGGCTGCTGCGTTATCTGTTTGACCACGGAGGCAAGCCGGAATTCGTTACCAGGTTCGCCTGGGAGCCCGGCTCGATTGCGTTCTGGGACAACCGTCAGGTATGGCACCTGGCCGTCAACGACTACCACGGGATGCGGCGGGTGATGAAGCGCATCCTGCTCCAGGGAACTGCGCCAGTCGCCGCCGAGACCCCGTAATACGGCGTTAGCCCCGCAGGAAGGCGGGGCTAACGCGAGATTTGCCTAACGGATCTGGTGCCTGCAGCTCACCTCAGGCTCAGCCGCGCGGCTTGGCCGGCCACAGCGGGCACAGAACCTTGGAGTAGCAGGTGTTGATGACCAGCGCCGCGCCCAGGTACCCGGCGGCGAGGCCGTCGAGAATGCCTACCCAGCCAGCGGCCTTGAGGAAGTCGCCTGCCCAGCTCGACGCGCCGCCGAATTCGGAGATGACTGTCAGCAGCAGTACCACGAACGCCAGCGTGAACGGCATCACTGCGGCGAACGCGATCGTCCGCGCGCCGATCGCGAAAATCCCTGTGAAGATTGCCCACATGATGAACCACGCGGCGAGGACGTGGTTGGTGTTGTTCGGCCCGGCCTGGGCGTAGAGGGGACCGTAGAAGAACTTGTAGAAGATTCCCGTGCTGAACAGGAACCCGGCATAGCCGAGCCCGAACGTGCCGCCGAACAGCTCGCCGGCCCGGTACTCCCACAGCCCGCCGATGAACAGGCCGATCGTGCCGATCCCCAGCAGAGTGGCGATGAGCATGCCGTCCGCGGCCTGGGGCAGCATCCCGGTGTCGAGGATCCCGAGCATGCCGACGGCGAACGCGAATGCGAACGCCGACAGCGGTACCCCCGGGGCCGTGGCGGGGTAGAAGTGCCCGACCCCGGTGGGGAACGGGGCGGCGGGCGCGACAGGCGTGGCGCTTGTGTCTTGTGCGGTCATGCCGATCTCCTTTGGACCTGGGTCATGGGCCTGCTGGAGCGCCATCTGGGCGCGGTTGACCCCCGTGAGGAAAAAGAGGGGTAAAAGGCTCTCGCGCGTGCGGGTTGCCTGTCGCAACAGGCCCATCGTGCGGTAATGACCGGCTGGACCGCATTCCCTGGCAGCGCCCGCAGCATCGTCGCCTCCGAACACACGCGGCGCGCCAGCGGCTAACCGCCGCTGGCGTTCCGCCTGCCACGGCGATCCAGGCCTCGCCGTATGCGGTGACGACGCCAGAACCGCTTATGCACATGCTAAAGAATTGTTAACACGTGCGATATAGCCCTTAGCCAGCACTTTTCCGTGGTGCGGCAGAGTAAGCGCGGCGACCGGGGCCTCGATGGGCGCGCCAGCGTTGCGGCTCTGTGCCCGCTGTCGAGAGCAGCCAGCGCCGGGGACAGCCTGTGACGTGGCCCTATCATCGGCCCATGGACCTGGCGGAACGGATGACCCGGCTGGGCACCGAGTCAGCCTTCGAAGTGCTCGCCCACGCCCGCGCCCTGGAAGCCGACGGACACGAGATCATCCACCTGGAAATCGGCGAGCCGGACTTCCCCACGGCCGAGCACATCGTCGAGGCCGCCGTCGACGCCCTGCGGGCCGGGCACACTCACTACGTGCCCGCGCCGGGCATTCCGCCGCTGCGAGCGGCCGTGGTCGAGTTCCTTGAGCGCACGGGCCGAATTCCTGCGGGCAGGCTGACACCAGACCGCGTCATTGTCACGCCGGGCGCCAAGCCGGTCATGTTCTTCACGATCATGGCGCTGTGCGGCGAGGGCGACGAGGTTCTGTACCCCGACCCGGGCTTCCCGATGTATGAGTCGATCGCTGCCTTCGCTGGCGCGGTTCCCGTCCCGGTTCCGCTGCGCGAGCGCAACGGTTTCCGCGTCGACACCGGTGAACTGGAGAGCCTGATCACGAGCCGGTCGAAGCTGCTGATCATCAACTCACCGCACAACCCGTGCGGCAGCGCGCTGACCAGGGAGGACTGCGAGGCGATCGCCGCCCTCGCGCTGCGCCACGACCTGACAGTGCTCTCCGACGAGGTGTACTGGGCCATTCGCTATGGCGGCGAGAAACACGCCAGTGTGCTCGACGTCGACGGCATGGCCGACCGCACGGTCCTGCTCGATGGCTGGTCCAAGACGTTCGCGATGACCGGCTGGCGGCTCGGTTTCGGCGTGTTCCCGCCCGCACTGGTCGAGCCGGTGACCCGGCTGGTAGTCAACTCGGTGTCGTGCACTCCCGCGTTCAGCCAGCACGCGGCCATCGCTGCGCTGCAGGGTCCCTGGGGCCCGGTCGAGCAGATGGTCGCCGAGTTCCGCCGCCGCCGGGATGTCATCGTGAACGGCCTGAACGAGTTGCCCGGCGTCACCTGCCAGCAGCCACCGGGCGCGTTCTATGCGTTCCCGAACATCACCGGCACCGGCCTGACGGCCACGCAGATGCAGCGGTGGCTGCTCACCGACGTCGGCGTGGCCGCGCTGGCCGGGACGGCGTTCGGCCAGGCTGGCCAGGGCTTCCTGCGGTTCTCCTATGCCAACTCGGTCGAGAACATCGGCGCGGCGCTGAACGCCATCCGGGCTGGCCTGGGCTAGCAGGCCGGCGCCTGGCAAACGTTCAGGCATTCTCTCTGGCGGAATTTCTGAACGCCACGCCAGGTTGGCGGTCAGCATGACGGATGCTCAGACGCGCGAAGACGTTCAGTTCTGGTTCGACCCGCTGTGCCCGTGGGCTTGGATCACCTCACGCTGGATCCTGGAGGTAGAGAAGGTGCGACCGGTCCGCGCGGACTGGCGCATCATGTCGCTGGCCTACCTGAACCTCGTCCAGCACGAGGGCAAGAACCTCAGCGATGAATACCTGGAGCGGATGGCAAAGGCCTGGGGGCCGATCCGGGTGGTCGCCGCGGCGGAGAAGGAGAAGGGCCCGGACATTCTCGGCCCCCTGTACACCGCGATCGGCACCCGGCTGCACAACCAGGGCCGCCGTGAAGACCCCGAGGTAATCCCGGAGGCCCTGGCCGAGGTTGGGCTGCCCGCGTCGCTGACCGCCGCAGCGGACAGCGACGAGTTCGACGAGAAGATCAAGGCCTCGCATAACGAGGCGTTCGATCAGGTCGGGCTGGACGTTGGCACGCCGGTGATCCGGATCCGCGGAAACACGATCTTCGGGCCGGTCATCACGCCCGCGCCCAAGGGCGAGGCCGCCGGGAAGCTGTGGGACGGCGTCGCACTAGTAACCGCGGCCG
Organism: uncultured Actinomycetota bacterium; assembly: GCA_963815375.1. Lineage (GTDB taxonomy): Bacteria > Actinomycetota > Actinomycetes > Streptosporangiales > Streptosporangiaceae > JASHPR01. The sequence continues at coordinate 340,500 of CAWFGX010000002.1, forward strand.
AGGGCTTCTTCGAGCTCAAGCGCACCCGCGACCAGAAGCCATCGTTCGACTGAGCCATCCCGGGTGCATGCGGACAGACCCTTCACGTACCGAAAAGATGTTAGATTGGCTGGGTTAGTCCCGGATAATTGATCCAGCCCATGGGGGGGCGTTTCTGGCTGTCTGGGGGGCATGTTGAGCCAGGATTCGGTATGGGAACGCTATCGTCCGCCGTCCGAGCCGTCCGCACCGTCTGGTCCGTCACCGCGCGCGCGACGAAGGCGACGGCTGACAATTTTGGCCACCCTGGCGACGGTGGTGCTGGCCGCGGCCGTGACCTTTACCGTGTTCGCTCTCAGGCCTGGCAGCGGCCCGGCCGCTTTAGCAGATCACGGATCCGCCATCGAGGGCGTAACGAGCGGGGTGACGTCTGTCGCGTTCAGCCCGGACGGCACTCTCCTGGCCGCCGGTGACGCCGACGGCAGCGTCTACCTGTGGGACGCCAGCACTCACCAGCTGATCGCTACCCTGGCCGACTCGTCGGCCACCGGGAGCGTCTCGTCGGTCGCGTTCAGCCCCGGCGGGAGCACCGTGGCGGCCGGCAACACCGACGGCAGCGTCTACTTGTGGGACGCCGGCACCCACCGGCTGACCGCTACCCTGACCGCCTCGCCGAGCAGCGGAAGCGTCACGTCAGTCGCGTTCAGCCATAGCGGCACCACCCTGGCCGCTGGCGATGGAGACGGAAGCGTCTCTTTGTGGGATGTCGCGACAAAGAGCCTGGCGGGCAGTCTGGACACCACGAACTCCGAGCAGATCGGGGCGCTGGCGTTCGGCCCGGGCAACACCCTGGCGGTCGGCAACGGCAACGGCCAGGTCTACCTCTGGGATACGGTCGCCGATCACCTTACGGCCACGCTGGGCAGTCTCCAGTCCGGCGGCATCTCCTCGGTCGCGTTCAGCCCGAATGGCAAGACGCTGGCCGCCTCCGACGGCTTCAGCACCGGGCTGACCGAGGTGTGGAATCTTGCCACCAGACAGCCGACCGGCAGCATAACGCCGCCCGGCCTGGCTGTTGTGCTGTCCATTGCGTTCAGCCCGGATGGCACCAAGCTGGCCACAGGCGACACGAATGGCCGAGCCTACCTCTGGGATCTCGGCTCGTCACTCTCATCCCCCGCCGCTAGCCTGGCCGACCCCGGCGGTAAGGCCGTGAACTGCATCGCGTTCAGCCCGGACGGCACGACGCTGGCCACAGCGGACGGTAACGACACGACCTACCTCTGGAGCGTGCCCTGAAATCTGAAGCGAGTTCTGGCATGCCAGCCGTGACATGGCTTTCCCGAAAGATCCGGCGAAGGTTGCGAGCTTCTCGCCATACTTCTTTGAAGTAGCCGCACCGGCTGCGGGGGGAACTAATGACGGTCTGGGAGCGCTACCAACCGCCGGTCGAGCCGCCTGCGCTGCCTCCTGCGCAACGGCCGCGACGACGGCGCCTGATCATTGCGGTCGCGCTCGTGGTGGCTGTCGCAGTAGCAGCGGCGCTGGTGGCTGGCCTCGGGGTCTTCCGGTCAGGTGGCGGCCTCGCCGCTGCTCTCACTGACCCGGGCTCTGGTTCAGGTTTCAGTGGGGTCACGGGCGGTGTGACGTCCGCAGCGTTCAGCCCCGATGACACGACCCTCGCCGCAGGCGACGCCGACGGCGACGTCTACTTGTGGAGCACTGCCACCCACCAGCTGACCACCACCCTGACCGCCTCCCCGGGCAACGGGAACGTCGTGTCGGTCGCGTTCAGCCCCGATGGCAAGATCGTTGCCGCCGGGGACTCAGACGGCGACGTCTACTTGTGGAGCACTGCCACCCATCAGCTGACCACCACCCTGACCGCCTCCCCGGCCAACGGGAACGTCTCGTCGGTAAGGTTCAGCCCCAATGGCGTGACCCTGGCCGCCGGCGACTTTAACGGCAATATCTACCTGTGGAACACCACCACTCACCAGCCAACTGGCACCCTGACAGCTCCGGGTTCCCTGCAGGCATCGGACGTCGTATTCAGCCCGGACGGCAAGATGCTCGCTGCCAGCAACGGCAGCGGCGACGTCTACGTGTGGAGCACAGCTACCGGTCAGCTCACCGCCACGCTCGGTGGCCTTCCGGGAGGCGGGCTGTCGGCCGCGGCATTCGGTCCGGGCGGCCAGACGATCGCTCTTGCCGACGGCTTCGCCGGCGGCGTTATCCAGATATGGGATGTCAGCCCCGCACGCATGGTTAGCAGCCTCACCCCGCCCGGACTCGAAGCTGTGTCGTCGCTCGCCTTCAGCCCGGACGGCAAGACGCTGGCCAGCGGCGATGAGAACGGCCGGACTTACCTCTGGGATGTTGATTCCTCGCTCTCATCCCCCATTACCACCCTCGCCGATCCGAGCAGCAAGGGCGTGAACTGGGTCGCGTTCAGCCCGGACGGCAGGACGCTGGCCGCCGCCGACGGTGACGACACGACGTACCTGTGGAACGTGCGCTGAGATCATGGAGCCCGGCCTGCTGCCGCTCAGGGACGGATACCGTGGGCCGCCGCCCATCGCTGGCCGTCGTCGGATGTCTTCTCGAAGGTGAGCTGGTACTGGCGGCGGGCCTGCGCCAGGGTGACGGATCCGGTCGCCAGGGACATCGCGGTGATCGTGTCGCTGACGACGATGTCGGTCGGCTCCGTGCCGGGATCGCCGGCCCAGGTCATCACCCTGCCGCTGCCGTCGCCGGAGGTACAGAATTCCTCCGACTCCACGCGGGTGACCGAGAGGAACGTGCCGTCCGGCGGGGCAGCTGCGTCGCCCAGGGCCCGCAGCGCGTAGGCGGCGAATGAGGGCCGGTAGACGGTCGCCATCCCGGTGAGCGGGCGCAGCCGCGGCAAGCCGAAGCGAGTGAGGGCATGGATCGCCGGGGCGAGCCGCCGGCCTTGCTCGGTGAGCGCGTAACCGTCCTGGGCCAGCCCGGCGGCCTTCAGCTCGCGCAGCCGGTCAGCCAGCCGGGCGGTACTCAGCCCGGGCAGCCGCTGCTGCAGCTCGCCGTACCGCCGCGGTCCGTCGAGCAGTTCGCGCACCACTAGCAGGGCCCACCGCTCGCCAGCATCGTCAAGCGCCTCGGCCAGAGGATCGTAGAGCCCATACGTCCTGGCCGTCATGCTGCTACCCTACCCCCGTCTACTTTCACTTTGAAAGTCAGCCACACCGAAGTCAAGGAGCCAGGATGTTTACCGGAGTCAAGAACGTCAGCGTCTATGTCACCGACGTGGACCGTGCGATCGCCTTTTACACCGAGGCACTCGGGTTTGAGAAGCGCTCAGACGCCCAGATGGGCCCGATCCGCTGGGTGGAACTCGCGCCGGGTACGGGCGAGACGGTTATCGCGCTGGCCAGCGAGGGGTACCCGATCTGGTCCCCGGACAAGGTCGGCGGCTTCAGCGGCATGACCCTGGCTGCCGAAGGCGCTGAGCAGACATACAGTCGCCTGCGCGAGGCCGGCGTGCGATTCGAGCAGGAGCCAGAGACCACGGCGTGGGGAACGCAGGCGATCATCGCCGATCCCGACGGCAACACGTTCGTGGTCGTGGCGGTCTGAGACTCAGCCGTGGGAGGCTGAGTCCTGCCCCAGCCAACCGAACTTCATTAGGGAGCCAGGATGACCGTACCGGCGTCCGCCGGACTGTCGGCGGTCGAGCACATTGTGGTGCTCATGCTGGAGAACCGGTCGCTCGACCACATGCTCGGCTTCCTGTATTCCGGCAGCGGGAATGTCTCCCCGGCCGGGGACGCGTTCGAGGGGCTGACCGGATCGGAATCCTGCCCGGGCACTAACGGGCAGCCAGTCACCGTGTACCAGATCACGCCGGACACGACCGACGCTTACTTCCTGCCCGGGGCGGACCCGGCCGAGGGCTACGAGGCGACCAACGTCCAGTGCTACGGCTCGGCCAGCTCTCCGGCACCCGGCACCGTGGCGCCGATGACCGGGTTTGTCACCAGCTATGCGCAGGCGATCAAGGACAACCAGTCGATGGGCTGGTACGTGTTCCAGGGAACGGCCGAAAGCTGGATCATGTCCTGCCACACACCGCAGACCCTCCCGGTCCTGTCCGCACTCGCCCGAGGGTTCGCCGTCTGCGACCACTGGTTCGGGTCGGCGCCCACGATGACGATGCCGAACCGGGCGTTCGCGTGCGCCGGGACGAGCCAGGGGCATCTGGACGACAAGACGAAGAGTTTCACCTGCGGCTCGATCTTCGGTGCCCTCACCACAGCGAGCGTCCCGTGGAAGATCTACGGCTACTCCTCTGCGCCGCTGACCAAGGTCGACTTCCCCGACGCCTCCTCGGCACCGGCCGCGAACTTCGGGCATTTCACCGACTTCCAGGCCGACGCTGCGTCAGGGAAGCTGCCGGGATATGCGTTCCTGGAACCGTCCTGGGCCTCCACCGGCAACAGCCAGCATCCGAACTACAACGTCGCGCTGGGCGAGCAGCTGCTACTGGATACCTACCGTGCGCTGCGCGACGGGCCCGCCTGGGACTCCACCCTGCTGATCATCACCTACGACGAGCACGGGGGCTGCTATGACCACGTGCCGCCGCCGTGGGGCGCGGTGCCGCCGGATGCCACACCGGGTGAATACGGTTTCGACTTCACCAGGTTCGGGCCGCGGGTACCCGCGGTCCTGGTGTCCCCGCTGATCCCGGCCGGGACGGTGCACCGGGTCCCGGACGGCTCGATGCCGTTCGATCACACCAGCATCCTGGCAACCGTCGAGCACCGGTTTGGCATCAGTCCGCTGACCAAGCGCGACGCCGCCGCGCCGGACGTCGGCGCGGCGCTCACGCTGGCCGCGCCTCGCACCGACGACCCGCTGTCCGGCGTCACCGCGCCTGCCCCGCCGCCGAACCCGACGAGCCTGGCTGCCGCAGCGTCCCACCTGCAGCAGGTCCAGGCCTCACTGGTCGCGCAGCAGGCCAACCGCCCGGCCGCGGAACTCCAGACTCTGCACACCAACGCCGACTACCAGCACTACATCGCCGCCCACAGCTGACGAGCCCACCCGCCAGCCGTCGTCTCCGCGGACCCCCCGGATGGGTGTGCGCTAAGTCGGCATTCACGAAGGCAGATCTTCCACCTGCTGCTTCGTGATGCTGAGCCGGATGCCGTCGTCGAGGCGGGCTACCGCGTCGAACGGGATCGCCACGTCCTTGCGGCCCCACAGGTGCCCTTCGCGGAGCAGCACGTAGGTGATCTTACGGCTGGCCGCGTCGATGCGCAGTCCCCGGAGCTGCCCGATGTCGCCGTCGGTGGCGTGCACGCGATCGCCGCTGTGCTCCTCCACCTCGTCGGGGGGAACGATGTCGACGGTCTCGGTCGCCCCAGCCCGCAGGAACTCGCTGCCCTCCTCCACCTCCGGCCAGCCCGCGTCGCGCCAGCCAGGCGGGAGCACCTGCACCGGGGCATCATGGCCAGGCACGAACTCAGCGAGCGTCTCCTCTGCCGGGTCGAGGTTCCGGAACTCCTCCTCGGTACAGCCAAGCCGGATCTGACCCGACGCCGTGTCGACGATGTCCATCGGGACAAGGCGGGCGAGCCCCTCCCGGCCGGGGGGCTCGACCACGAGATGAGTCACCTCGCGGGCGGCAGGATCGACGACCACGGACCGCACCTCGCCGCGGAAGCCGTCGCTGCCCCGCGTGCCGCTGCCGATCTCAATCGCTGTCACTGGGAACCTCCCGTTCCGGCTTCGCCGGCCTCCAGTCCTCGTCGGTGCCAGTATTTCAGCGCGACCAGGCTGAGCAGCAGGGCGAGCGTCACCGCGTTGGTGACGATGATGGCGGTATCCCTCGTCAGGCAGCCGTAAACTACCCAGCCGGTGACACCGGACCCGAATACCACGAGGTAGCCCGCTGAGATCCCTTCCACGCTGCGGAGCCGCCAGGTACGGATGAGCTGCGGAAGCCAGGCAGCGGTCGTGAGCGTCCCGGCAATGAAGCCGAGCGGTGCGGCGGCCACTCAGCGCACCACCCGGAAGAACGCACGCAGCTCATTGACGAACAACTCCGGCTGCTCGAACGCTGCGAAGTGCCCGCCCCGGCCTGGCTCGTTCCAGTACCGGATATCGGTGAAGCGTCTCGCGGCCCACCGCCGGGAGGGGCGCTGCAGCTCCTGAGGGAAGATCGAGCAGCCGACTGGGACCGAGACCGTGTCGGTCACCTCGCCTGTGATCCAGTCGTTCACACGGCTGATGCTCTCCCAGTACAGGCGGGCCGACGACGCCCCTGTTGCCGGGAGCCAGTAGAGCATGAGGTTGTCGAGCAACTCGTCGCGGGTGATCACGCTCTCCAGGTCGCCGTTGCAGTCGGTCCAGGACCAGAATTTCTCGATGATCCACGCGCACAGTGCGGCGGGCGAGTCGACCAGCGCGTAGCCGATCGTCTGCGGCCGGGTGGCCTGCTGGGCCGAGTACCCGGATTCGGACGCGGCCGACCTTCGCAGCGACTCGAGCGCGGCGCCCTCGCGCTCGGTCAGGTCGCCGAAGGTGGCCGGGTCTGGCGGCGCAAGAGGCGGCGCGAGGTGAACGCCGGCCAGCGCGTCAGGGTCCTGCTGGCCCAGGCTGGCGCTGATGCTGGTGCCCCAGTCGCTCCCCTGGGCGCCGTAGCGGAGGTAACCCAGACGCCCCATCAGCGTGGCCCAGGCTCTCGCGATCCGCTCAATGCCCCAGCCCGTTTCGGCCGGCTTGTCACTGAAGCCATAGCCGGGCAGCGACGGGCAGACGACGTGAAAGGCGTCCCGGGCCTGTCCGCCGTAGGCGACAGGGTCGGTGAGCGGACCGATCACGTTCACGAACTCGACCACCGACCCTGGCCAGCCGTGCGTCATGATCAGCGGCAGGGCACCCGGATGCGGGGAGCGGACGTGTACGAAGTGGACACCCAGGCCGTCGATCGTCGTCCGGTACTGCGGCAGGGTGTTCAGGCGCGCTTCGCGTGCCGGCCAGTCGTAGTCCTGCATCCAGTACCGGCACAGCTCCCGCAGGTAGCCCAGGGGAACACCCTGGGACCAGTCGCTGACTGTCGCCTCCTCGGGCCAGCGCGTGTGCAGCAGGCGCTCGTGCAGATCCTCCAGGTCTCCGGCTTCGGTTTTGATACGGAACGGGGTCACCGACTCAGCCATGGCAGTGCACTCCCTGTGGTGACGTCTTGCGGGTGGCCAGGATCGCCTGGAGCGGGGCAAGCTGAACCGGGCCGGCCAGCTCGGCCGACGCGCCACCTGGCGCATCGGTGTCAAAGCACGCTTGCCAGCTGTCGCCGCCAGCATCGAGCGTCACTGTCTGCTCCCCCAGGTTGGCGGCAGCGAGCACGCCGCCGCGACTGAAAGCGACCAGCGGACCGAGCGTCAGCCAGTCAACGGGTCCGCGGCTGGCGACGGCGAGTTCCCGGCGCGCGGCCAGCAGCCGCCGGGTCACCGACAGCGGCGAAGCCGGGTCATCCCGCTGCGCCGTCACCGTCTCGGAGCCGGACCGGCCGCCGAACGGCACCCACGCCTGGGCCGCCGAGGTGAAGCCGAGTGCCGGGCCAGGCTCCCATGGCATAGGCGTGCGGCAGCCGACGCGGCTCACGCCTCCGCCGCGGGCCAGGGGGTCGTCATCGGTTCCCGGCGAGACCGTCCCGTCGGCCAGCCCGAGTTCCTCGCCCTGGTACAGGAACAGCGGGCCAGGCAGCGCCGCCAGCAGCACGCTGAGGGCCAGCCAGCGGCGCCAGCCGCGCCAGCCTCCGCCGTAGCGGGTCACAGCACGCTGCCGGTCGTGGCTCGACTGAACCCAGGACAGGCTGGGTGACGCGGTGGCCGCAGCAGCGATCATCGGGCCGATCGCGTCAGCATCCCAGCCTGCCTCGACCAGGCCGAAGAAGAACGATGAGTGCAGGCCACGGCCATCGACATAGGACGCGAGCCGCAGCGGGTCCGTGATGTACACCTCACCGACCAGCAGCGCCTTGTAGTGATCAGCGATTGCCCGCCAGCGCTCGTGGATGTCGATGGCCGCTGGCAGCGCCAGGTCGTGCTGATGCTCCTGCCGACCCCACTCCGGCACGGCCCCACCCACCAGAGGCACCTCGCCCTCGGCGAAGAGCGGGTTGTCCGGCAAGCCAGAACGCTTCACCAGGCAGTGCGCTGTGTCGATGCGGAACCCGTCGAGCCCTCGGTCGAGCCAGAACCGGATGATCGAATCCACCTCGTCGGCGACCGCCGGGCTCTCCCAGTTGAGGTCAGGCTGATGTGCCGTGAACAGGTGGAGGTAGTACTGCCCGGTCTCCGCGTCGTATGTCCAGGCCGGGCCGCCGAAGTGAGACACCCAGTTGTTCGGCGGGCCGCCGTCGGGCCTGGGATCGCGCCAGATGTAGTAGTCCCGGTAGGGGTCCTCGCGGGAACTGCGAGACCTGGCGAACCATGGGTGGCGGTCGCTGGTGTGGTTGACGACCAGGTCGGCGATGACGAAAAGGCCGCGCCGGTGCGCCTGCGCGAGGAGCCGGTCGAGGTCGGACATGGTGCCGAAGCGTCCGTCCACCCCGCAGTAGTCGGCGATGTCGTAGCCGTGATCACGCATTGGCGAGGGATAGAACGGGGTCAGCCACAGCAGGTCGACACCCAGGTCATGCAGGTAGTCGAGGCGGCAGGTGACCCCGGCCAGGTCACCCCAGCCATCGCCGTTGCCGTCCTGGAACGACGGCAGGTAGATCTCGTAGCCGACCGATCCAGGCCACGACGTGCCGATGCGCCTGTCCGGCTCGGGCGCCTGCCCCTCCGGCGCCCACCTCCCGGCACGCGAGCTGACCAGCAGGCTGGCCAGCTCGCCGAGGTTGGCCAGCTCGATGTCGGCCGGAAGGCCCTTGAGCGCGGCGACCATCGCTCCCGCGTCCTTGCCTGCGCGCACCCCGGCGGCGGAATCCTCTACCACGAGGCACCGGCCTGGTTCGGCCCCCAGCCTGCTTGCGGCCAGGAGATAGCCCTCGGGATCGGGTTTCCCGGCCGTGACATCCTCCGCGGTGATGACCAGCTCCGGGCGCAGCCCGGCGGCATGCAGCCGGGACCCGGCCAGCCTGCGGTCGGCGCTGGTCACGACCGCCCAGGGCAGCCCGAGCCGGCCAGCTGCCGCCAGCAGCTCGGCGGCGCCCGGCGCGGCGGACACGTCATCGAGGTCCTCGTACTGCAGCCAGAGCTGGCGGGCTGCGGCAGCGGCGGCTTCCTCATCGGATGCGCCGGGCAGCAGGTCGCGAACTGACTCGCTGGCTGGCCGGCCGTTGGCAATGGCCAGCGCCGCGCGGGGGTCAGCGCCGCGCTCGGCCGCCCAGGCCGTCCAGGCCCGCTCGACCGCAGCGTCGGAGTTGACCAGCGTGCCGTCCATGTCGATCAGCAGTGCCTGTGCGCTTCCGAGCTCCACTAGTCCTCCTCATCGCTGCTCGATTATTATGCTCGTGCTTCGAGTATAAGGAGGTGATGTCTGCGTGCCGAGCCATTATCCGAACGGTGCACGTGAGCTGCGCTGGCAGAGCGCGCTTGGGCTCATCGGCGAGATGCGCCGGGACCCGGGCGTCACGCGCGCGGCGGCCGCCCGGCGTCTGGGAATGAGCAGCGGGCTGGCCAGCGATGTTGTCGCCCGGCTGCGCGGGCTCGCGCTGATGGACGAGGTCCGGGCTCCGGCTCTCGGACGCGGCCGGCCCACGCGCGTCCTCTTGCGCCACCCCGAGGGACCTGTCGTCCTCGCGCTCGATCTCCGCCAGGGCGGGTGGCGCTCGGCCTATGCCGGCCTGGACGGGGAGCCGCATTCTCTCACCTCAGAGTCGTACCTGTCCGCGGAGGCATACCGGGATGCAGACCCGGAACGGGTCATAGCCCAGCTGCGCAACGCCGTCGGCGCCGCGCGGCGCCAGTTCGGCCAGCGACTGCGGGCGGTCTCGGTGGCCGTCGCTGGCACAGTGCAGGACGGCCGCGTCGTCGAGTCGGCCACCCTGGGCTGGGGAGCGGTTGACCTGGGAGGCGTCCTCCCTGTGCGCGACCTGCCGCTGCTGGTCGGGAACGATGCGACCCTGGCCGGACTCGCCGAGGCCCGCAGCGGCGCCGCGCGCACCACCACGCTGTCGCTGCACCTGTCCGTCGAGGTGGGCATCGGTGGCGTGCTCGTAGCGGGCGGGACGCCGATGACCGGAGTGAGCGGCGCGGGCGGGGAGTTTGGGCACCTGCCGTTCGGCGATCCGGCGCTCCAGTGCCCGTGCGGCGCGCATGGGTGCTGGGACCTTGAGGTCGACGGCCGGGCGCTCGCCCGCCACCTGGGCGAGCCAGCACCCCCGGATCCCTACGGCTATGCGCTCTCCGTCCTGCGCCGCGTGGATCACGACACCAGCGCTAAGTCAGCGACTGACCTGGTTGCGGGTGCGCTCGGGCGCGGCGTGGCCGGCCTTGTGAACGCGCACGACCCGGAGGTCGTGACGCTCGGCGGCCTGGGCGGCCTGCTCCTCACCGCGGCCGGACCCAGCTTCGGTGACGCCTACCGCCGGGGGCTGATGCGGTTCCGCCACGAGGCTCCGCCAGCGGTCGTGCCGGCGACCTACAGCGAGGACGGCGCGCCGCGCGGCGCCCTCGCCGCCGGCCTTCGACCTCGTGCTCACCGAGCGCGGCCTCGATGCCTGGTCCGCGGAGCGCGCCCTCTGACTCCTCGAAGGCCTCTCTGGGTTCATCGACGGGCGCACGTGGCTCGTCCTTGGCAACTAACACGCACCGCACCGCGTTGAGGTGCGGTGCCATTTAAAAATGATGCGATCGATCGCACTATCTGACCCACGTATACTCCGGCCTGGACATCAATAGCCTCAGAATTAGTACGTGCTATCGTAGTGTTTGTGGAAGTGGTGGCTGGGGCTGAGCCGCGCGATGAGCTGCTGCGCATCGCCATGGGGCTGCGCCGGGGCACCATGCGGCTGGCCCGCCGGCTGCGGATGGAGCGGCCGGAGGCCGGGCCGCCGCTGCAGGAACTCAGCGTGCTCGGCCACCTGAACCGGCGCGGCCCGATGACACCGGGCGAGATCGCCGCGGCTGAGCGGGTCCAGCCGCAGACGCTGACCCGGACGCTAGCCGCGCTGGAAGCCAAAGGGGAGATCCGCCGCCAGGCCGACACAGCAGACCGCCGCCGGTCGGTGCTGTCGATCACCGACGCCGGACTGCAGGCTCTGCTCGGCGATTTGCGCCAGCGCGACAGCTGGCTGTCCCTCGCGATGGCTGAGGAACTCACGCCGGCCGAGCGCGGGCTACTGCTGCTGGCTGCGGAGTTGATGGAACGCCTGGCCGAGTCCAGCGCGGCCGCCTTGCGGTCGCCCGGAGGCATCCCGGTGCGGACCGCGGACCAGGCGCCGACGCAACCGCCGACGCGGCGGGCCGGCCATGCCCGCGTCGGCTAGTGCGCCGGCGCCGCCGCGGGTGCGGCGCCTGGTCGGCAACCCGATCCTGCACCGCGACACCACGCCATACGTTGGCCGGAACATCAACGGGCCGTCGCTGATCGCCGCGCCCCCGTGGGTGGAGCAGCCGCTTGGCCGGTACTACCTGTACTTCGCGCACCACCGCGGGACGTTCATCCGGCTAGCCACAGCTGACCGGCTTGACGGTCCCTGGTCGGTGTACCAGCCCGGGACGCTTCAGCTCGCTCAGTCGTGCTTCCCGACCGAGGGACGCCGCCCGCACATCGCCTCCCCCGACGTGCACGTCGACACCGCGACCCAGACCGTGCGGATGTATTACCACGGGCTGGACACCGCCACCCGGGTGCAGCACACGCGGGTAGCCACCTCTGCTGACGGCATTCACTTCGAGGCCCGTCCCGAATTGCTCGGGCGGCCGTACTTCCGGGTGTTCGCGCGCGACGGCTGGTGGTATGCGGTGGCTAGGGCTGGCCTCGTCTACCGCTCGGCCGATGGTTTGGGCGGCTTCGAGCGCGGACAGCGGCTGCTTGACCGGGACGCGCGCCACACCGCGCTGCTGGTGCGTGGCGACGAGCTGCTGGTGTTCTGGTCACGGGTCGGCGACACCCCGGAGCGCATCCTGTGCTCGCGCGTCCCGCTGGGCGGCGACTGGCGCTCCTGGCGCGCTGGGCCGGCCTCCGAGGTGCTCGCGCCCGAGTTCCCCTGGGAGGGCGCCGAGCAGCCCCTTGAGCCCTCGGTGCAAGGCTGGGAGGACGAGCCGGTCCGCCAGCTTCGCGACCCGGCGATCTTCTGCGAGGACGACCGCACCTACCTGCTGTACTCCGTGGCCGGCGAGTCCGGCATAGCGATCGCTGAGCTGGAGGCGCCGGACCCCGCGGCCGCTGACCCGGACCCCCGGCCTCAGCAGTCCCGTGGGCGCTGGCTGGCCCACGTTCGCAAGCACCTGACCGATCCGGGGCTGGAACGCCTGCGGCAGGCGCTCGTCACCACGACCGCTACCCTGGCCAGCTTTGGCACCGCACTGGTGATCGAGCACGCCGCCCGCCTGTCGGACAGTGTCTTGGTCCTGGCTGTCGCCCTGGCGCTGTCGCTGGGCCGCGTCAGTTCGCGGCCTGAGCACAGGGCCGGGCCATCGCGGCTGCTCTCCGTGGTGGTGCTTCCCCTGGTCGCCGTCGCGACGACCGAGATCGGCACCCGGATGCTGCAGCACCCGGACATCGGCGACGTACTGTTCGTGCTGGCGGTGACTCTCACGATCTGGGTACGCCGGTTCGGCCCGGTCGTCTCCCGGCTGGCCAGCCTGGCCACACTCCCGCTGATCTCCATGCTCATCGTTCCAGCGCCTGTGGTCGCCACCCCCGGATCACCGGGGTCACCCGGAGACCAGCGCTGGTGGTCTGCGCTGATCGCGATCGTGGCGCTGGCCTGGGTCACCGCCACCCAGCTCGCAGCCACACGCACCGGCCTGCTCCCCCTCTCCTCGCGCCCAAGAGGTGCTCCCCAAAACGCCCCGGCGGCGCACAACAAGCGCAACGCAAAGAAAGCACTTGCAAGCACCCGGATGGCGGCGCAGATGGCCGTGGCGCTCGGGGCAGCCTTTGTCGTCGGGCGCAGTCTGTTCCCGGACCACTGGACCTGGGTGGTGCTGACCGCGTTCGTCGTCTGCAGCGGCAACCGCGGCCGCGGCGACGTTGTCCACAAGGCGCTCATGCGGCTGGTCGGCGCCAGCGTCGGCACCCTGGCCGCCACGGCGCTGACCGGGGCGCTCCCGGTCGGGAACCGCTGGTCGATCGTTGCCATCTTCGTCGTGCTCAGCGTCGCGCTGTGGCTGCGACCGCTGAACTACGCCTACTGGGCCGCTGGTATGACTTCGGCGCTGGCGCTGCTCTACGGCTATTACGGCGAGCGCGGCCCCGGGCTGCTCGCCGACCGGCTGGAAGCGATTGTGGTCGGCGCAGCGCTCGGGATCGCCGCGTCCTGGTTCCTGCTGCCGGTCCGGACTACGGACGTCATTCGCGGCGACGCGGCCCGCGCGCTCGCGGCGCTCGCCGACTACGTCGCGGGCGCTGGTGCCGATCCGGCCAGCCTGGCTGGCCACAAGGCCCGTTTCCTGGAGGCAGCGGAAAGGCTGGAGCGGGTGGGCAACACTCTGCGATTGGTCACGTGGCTGGTGCCGCAGCGCTGGCGGGCCGGCCCGGCAGCCTACGTTCCGGCAATCGAGGCGTTGCGGAAGACCGCGGCGGTCCTGCCCGCCGTGACCGGGCACCTCTCGGACGCCGAGCTCAGCGGGGGCGAGCCCGGCGTCGCCACGATGCCCGCGCTGTCTGCGGACATCACGGCCCTGCGCCGTGGCATCGGCGCGCACGCCGAACCGGATCCGGCTGCCTGGGCCCGGCTGCCCCAGGCCGTCGCCGATCTTCCCGCCGTGCTGGGCGGGCCGTCCTCGCCGGCCGCTGCGCTTCCCGGGCCGGCGACCGCAGGCTCTTCGCCTGCCCGGACACCCGCGTCAGCGGCCTCGGATGGCGAGCCCGGCGGGACGCGCGCCCCGCGTGACCGGCTGTGGCCGGCGACCGAACGGATCCTCGGGTTCGTGAACCGGGTCCACGGAACCAGCTACCAGCTCAGCTCCCGGCTAGACGGCACGGACCGGTCATGCGTCTACCTGCTGGACGGCCCCGGCGAGAGCCGCGCCGTGCTGAAGTGGAGCCGCGATCCAGCCACGGCGCCGCAGGTGCAGCAGGCTGCCCCGCTGATCGCCGCGGCCCGGGCGGCCGGCTGGCCCACCCCGGCCTGGCTCGCCTCCGGCACCACCCCGAGCGGCTTCCCGTACCAGGTCCAGGAACACGCCGCTGGCACCCCAGCAGAACGCGTCACAACGCAGCTTGTCCGCGGCGTCCTGCCGGTGATCGACCTCCAGGCCGGGCTGGCCCCCGCGGCCGGGCCTGACTGGTCAGCGAGCGACGAGCGGATCGTGTCCGGCGAGCCTGGCCGAGCCGCTATCCAGGGCGCGGTCGCCCACCATGAGCCTGACCCTGCTGCAGCTCTCGCCGCGTTCTCCCCCGAGGGCGCCGCCCTCGTCGCAGCGGTCCGCGCCTGGACGGCCCGGTTCGGGCCGGCAGCCCTGCCCGCCGACGACCTGGTACACGCCGATCTCGTTCCCGGCAACATCCTCATCGACGGCGGCCAGGTCACCGCGCTCACCGGCGCCGAGGCGCTCGGCAAGGGCACCAGGTTCCACGACGTGGCCAGCCTGGCCGTCCACGCGCTGCTCTGGGACGGCGAGCCCGGGGCCCTCGACGAACTCCTCAGCTGCGCCGCCGGCCATGCCGGTCCCGGTGAGTTCGAGGTGAGCATGGCCGCCCGCCTCCTCACCGTCCTCGCCCGCCGCATCGCCCACGATCCGCAGGTCACGAGCCGGCTGATCGGCCAGGCCGCCGCCTCGCTGGACCGCCTGGATCCCGCGCCTTCCGGGCAGCCGCCTGTCCCGTCCACTTCCCCGGGCCCCAGCCGATCCTCATGATCTGTCCTTGTACATCATCGCCTCAGCCTGCCTGCTGGCGAACCGTTGGCCAGCCCACGAGTAGTCGTGGTCGATCTGGCGCAGCCTGCGGCGCAGTCGGTGTTTCACTAACACCGACCGTGGCCACCTGGCGGCGATGACTTCCTCCAGCGCGGAGATGCGGTTCTCACGCACCTCATCGAACCTGTCGTCTATGTCGTGCTGCTGAGTGTGGTCGGCTATCCACTGGCCGGTCATGCGGGCGACCTGATGTCGGGCAAAGTGAAGACCAGGCAGAACTCGGCGGGACTGATGCCCACGGCAATGACGACAGTCAGGGAGATCGTCATGAGTCCATCCGCCGTGTCTCGTTCTGCCAGGAGTTGCAGTCGCGCCAGAGGCAGTCACGCAGTTCCATTCCGGTGGCTGCCTCCAGCCGCTTGGCCGTGTCGCCGAGCCTGCGGGCCGACCAGGGCCGTTCGGTCCCCGGGGTCACGCTGATCTTGTAACTGTCCGAGTAGGCGGACTTCAGCGCCAGCAGCAGGCTCGCATCCGCGGAGCTGACGCCGTTACCTTGATCCATAGCGCCTCCTAGTAGGGGTTAGTACCGGGGGCATCGGGGCGCCCATCGCTCCGCCCGGTCAAGTTCTCGGCTACATAGTACCCACGTGGTTCCACGTGGCACCACGTGGAACACCCGGTAGCTAGCCAGCTGCCCGGGGAACCTAGCGTGACGTGGTGCTTGATCCCGACCTGCCGGTCACGCTGCACGAGCAGCTGGAGGAGATCATTCGCGCCCGGATCAAGTCCGGGGAGTACCCCAGCCGGATACCGTCGGCTACCACGCTGGCTCAGGAGTTCGGCGTGAGCCACCGCACCAGCGAGCACGCTCTGCGGACACTGCGGGATGAAGGCCTGATCACACCCGTGCTCGGGCGCGGTTACTTCGTCAGCAAGTCACATAGAAGTCAGAGCTAGAGACATTAAATGGCGGGGTTACAACCCGTGTCCTGTTAACCACGGGCCCGGGCTGCCGAGACTGACCAGCCCCCATTTTAACCCATAAGTGTACATTCGCCAGGTTCGCGGTGCCCGCCCGGCGGCGGTACGGGCTATGAATGTAAGTCTGGTGCACAACTGACTACACCAACGGCACATTCTTGGCCAGGGAGCGCCGTCCGACTCGCGCCCGTCACTCCGTTACCCCGCTTGCGGCAAGCCAGCGCTGCGATCCCTGGCTTGCCGTAACCCCAGCGATTAAAGATAGGTAGCGGTAGTACATGCGCGTGCAGGCGTTCCCCATTCGGCCGTGACCGCCTGCACGCTGTGTGAGCCGCGCAGCCCGAAAGGCCGCTCCCCAGGTCACTGGCCCTAGCCGGTGATCACCTGGCCGCAGCCTGGCAATACGCCCGGTTACGCCGCTGCACAAAGGATGCTTGAGTTAGATGGCGGTGCGGCCACCGTCGACGGCGATCGTCGCGCCGGTGATGTAACTGGCCTTCGGGCCAGCGAGGAAAGAGATCATCGCGGTGATCTCGCTGGGATCTGCCGCGCGGCCCAGGATCGTGGTCGCGCCCAGGGCGGTGGTCCGCTCGGGGGCCGCTCCGCCGGTGTACACAGGCCCAGGCGAGATCGTGTTGACCCGGACGCCCGACGGGCCGAACTCCGCAGCCCATGACCGGGTCAGCGACGCCAGTGCGGCCTTGGTCGCGCTGTAGGCGGCTCCGGCGGCGAGGCCGATCTGGCCCCCCATGCTGCCAACGTTGATGATGCTGCCACCGCCGCGTGCTGCCATCCGTGGCGCGATGATCGCGACCAGGAAGTAGGCCGCGCGGACGTTGCTGGCGAACAGCGAGTCGAACGTGGGGACGTCAAGGTCGGCGGTCGGGCCGAACCACGAGAATCCCGCGTTGTTGACCAGGACGTCCACGTCGCCGGCCTCGTCAGCGAGGCGCCGCAGCTCGGCCGGGTCGGTGATATCGGCGGTGATGAACGACCCACGGCCGCCTGCTTCCTCGATCGCACCGACCGCCCCAGCGGCCCGGGTTGCGTCACGCCCGTGGATGATCACCTCGGCGCCGTCGGCGGCCAGCCGGATCGCCGTCTCCCGGCCCATCCCCGAGGTCGCCCCGGTGACCAGTGCCCGGCGGCCGGCCAGGTCGTCGCTGTCGGTGGACATCAGCTCTCCTCAGGTCGACGCGCTGGGGTTACACCATGACATGTGCGGGGCCCGGCAGCCTTGTGTGGGGGGTATCCCCCCTCTGAGGTTGGGTGGCTGCCGGCTGCCACCTGGCGCGGCGCCTCCGTAGCGTCGCTGGTGACATGAATGACGCACACCAGGAGATGCTCAATGATCGAGGCCCGCGGTCTCACCAAGCGCTACGGCCCCACCGTCGCGGTCAACGACCTCAGCTTCACGGTCCGGCCCGGCGTGGTGACCGGGTTCCTCGGCCCGAACGGGGCCGGCAAGACCACCACGATGCGGCTGATCCTCGGCCTGGACTACGCAACGGCTGGGACGGTCACCATCGATGGCAAGCGCTACCAGCAGGCACCGAAACCTATGCACGAGGTGGGCGCGCTGCTGGACGCCAACGCCGTGCACGGCGGCCGCAGTGCACGCAACCACCTGCTGTGCCTGGCCCAGACCAACGACATCCCGCGGCGGCGGGTGGACGAGGTGCTCGGCCTCGTCGGGCTGTCCGAAGTGGCCAGGAAGCGGTCCAAGGGGTTCTCGCTCGGCATGAGCCAGCGGCTCGGCATCGCCGCCGCGCTGCTCGGTGACCCGGAGATCCTGATGTTCGACGAGCCGGTGAACGGGCTCGATCCCGAGGGGATCCTGTGGATCCGGAACCTGATGAAGTCGCTGGCCGCCGAGGGCCGGACGGTTTTCGTCTCCAGCCACCTGATGTCAGAGATGGAGCACACCGCCGACCACGTGATCGTGATCGGGCGCGGCCAGCTGATCGCGGACTGCGGCATGGCCGAGTTCATCGCCCGCAGCTCCGTCCAGGCCGTCCGGGTACGGACGCCAGAGCCGGATGCCCTCACCAAGGCGCTCACGGCCGCCGGAGCCAGCGTTGCCGACAGCAGCGAGGGTGAGCTTGACGTACGCGGGCTGAGCGAGACACAGGTCGCCGACATCGCGTTCACCAAAGGCATCCCATTGCACCACCTGGCCCTGTCCCAGGCCTCGCTGGAGCAGGCGTTCATGGAACTGACCACCGACAGCGTCGAGTACCGCGCTGGCCTGCCCGCGAACCGGCAGCCTGCGCGCACAGGAACGGAGGACTGAGATGACAGCAGTAACCACGACCCAGGCTCGTCACCGGGCAGTGCCCGCGGGCGGCCACCGGGCCGGGTTCAGGGGCACGCTGCGCTCCGAGCTGACCAAGATCCGCTCGGTCCGCTCTACCTACTGGACGCTGATCCTCCTTGTCCTGGTCAGCATCGCCTGGAGCATCGCGTTCTGCGCGGGCACGGCGTCGCACTGGTCGCCCGGCCAAGAGGCAGGCTTCGACGCGACGCAGTCGAGCATCGTCGGGATGGCCCAGCTCGGCCAGCTCGTGATCATCGTCCTCGGCACGCTCGCGATCACGTCGGAGTACTCAACGGGAATGATCCGGACGTCGCTGACTGTCATGCCCAGGCGCGTTGTGGTGTACGGCGCCAAGGCCACGGTGTTCGCTGCGGCCGCCCTGGTCGTCGCGCTGCCGACCGGCTTCGCGTGTTTCTTTGTCGGGCAGGCCCTGCTGGCCCCGACGCACGTAACCGCAACTCTGTCTCAGCCCGGCGTAGTGCGGGCCGTAATCGGCGCAGGCCTGTACGTCGTGCTCTGCGGCCTGTTCGCGTTCGCTCTCGGCGCGATCCTGCGGAGCACGGCCGGCGCGATGACCACGTCCTACGGCGTGCTGTTCCTGCTGCCAGAACTGGCGAAGGCGCTGCCCAGCGCGTGGTACATCGACCTGGAGCGGTGGCTGCCAGGCGGGGACGTGGTGATCGCGATCACCCGCACCCAGAGTGCTAATGCCAGCCCGCAATTGTTTTCCGCCTGGGGCGAGCTCGCGGTGTTCGGCGGTTACACCGCGGTCCTGCTCATCATCGGCGCGATCCTCTTCCGCAACCGGGACGCCTAGCCCCGGCTGGGCCATGACGACCATGCAGGCACCGCGGCAGCAGGCCGAGACGCCGGACGGTGCGTACTCTGAGCCTGTGGCTGCGGTGGGCTCCTCGCGTGGCTGGCTGGGTCGGCATCCGTCGCAGGCCGACGGCCTGCTGGCCCTGGCATTGCTGCTGGTCACCGCACCACAGCTTGCGGCGGGGAATACAAGCCCGGGCGAGCGGATCGCCTACATCGCTTTGAGCACGCTGCTCATCGCTACCGTTGTGGCGCGCCGCCGGTACACGGTAGCGGCGTTCACGGTGGTCATGGTGATCGCGTTCGTGCAGGTGGCCCTCGGCATCCAGCCGGGGGCCGAGGCGCAGGTCTTCTTCCTCCAGCCCAACAACGCCGACCTGACGGTGCTGGTGCTCCTGTACACGCTGGCGGCCCGCCGGCCGCGGCCGGTGTCCGTCGCGGGCCTGATGGTCTGCCTCGTCGTATCGGCGGTGGCCATCAGCCGCTGGTCACCGGCGAACGCTACGTACTCCGGAGAGGCGGTTCTCGGCGCGGCCATCGGCCTGGGCGGCATGACGCTGACCGCATGGGTACTCGGCGATTCGGTGGCCTACCGCTACCGGCGTGCTTATTACGCCTCTGTCGAGGAACGCGCGGCCCGAATGGAAGCAGAACGCGATGCCCAGGCACGCATCACCGCGTCAGCCGAGCGTGCCCGCGAGCTGGAGGAAAAGCGTGCCCGCGCTGTTGATGAGTCCGCGGCCCGGCTGCGGCGAATCGAGCGGGACCTGCATGACGGGGCCCAGGTGCGGCTCGCTGCGCTCGCGATGACCCTCGGCGAGGTCAAGGAGGGCCTTGAGCAAGATGCTACGGGCAGCGACAGCGACCGTATCCAGAAGCTGGTCGCCGCGGCCCACGCCAACGCCAAGCAGACTCTCGCCGAGCTGCGCGATCTCGCCCGGGGCATTCACCCGCCAGTGCTCGACCGAGGCCTGAGCGCAGCGCTGGCCACGCTGGCTGACACCAGCCCGGTTCCGGTGACGGTCGGCGTGGACACCATGGCACGGCCCTCGCCCGCCATCGAGGCCATCGCCTATTTCTGCGCGGCCGAACTGCTGGCGAACGTAGCCAAGCACAGCGGAGCGAGTCACGCGGCGATCAGCGTCACCGGCCAGGCCGGCGCGCTGCTGATGACCGTGACCGACGACGGTGCGGGCGGGGCGCACAGCGCCCCCGGCGGCGGGCTCGCCGGGCTGCAAGAGCGTGTGCAGACGGTCGACGGGCGCCTCGCGATCGACAGCCCGCCCGGCGGGCCCACCATGATCACGATCGAGCTCCCGGGGCACGCCTGATGACTGACCACGAGACCCACCAGCGTCTGCGTGTCGTGATCGCTGAAGACGCGGCGATCATGAGGGACGGGCTCACCCAGACGCTGACCCGGCGCGGCCATGATGTCGTGGCAGCGGTCGCCGACGCGCAGGCGCTGCGCCAGGCCGTCGAGACCTACCGGCCCGATGTCGCCATCATCGACGTGCGTATGCCGCCGACCCATACCGACGAGGGGATACAGGCCGCCCGGTCGATCCGGGAGAGCGACCCCGGAATCGGCGTGCTGGTCTTTTCCCAGTACATCGAGAGCCAGTCGGCTGCTGATCTGTTCGCCGGGGGTCCCGAGGGCGTGGGCTACCTGCTGAAGGACCGTGTGGCAGACGTCAGCGACTTCATCGACGCGCTCATGCGGGTGGCTCACGGCGGCACAGTTCTCGATCCCGAAGTCGTCCGCCACCTGCTGGGCGCGAGCCGCCGCACCAGCGCCCTGGGCGCCCTCACACCCAGGGAACGGGAAGTGCTCGCGCTCGTAGCCCAGGGCCGCTCCAACGCGGCCATCGCCGGAGCGTTCACGATCTCCCCCGGCGTCGTGGAAAAGCACGTCGCCAGCATCTTCGCCAAGCTCGGCCTGGCCCCGTCCGGCAGCGACAACCGCCGGGTCCTCGCCGCTCTCAAATACCTGGAATCCTGACAGCGTCTGAGCGGCGCTCCGGATCAGCGACAGATTCCGCTTGGGGAGGACTAGCCGGGGAGCCGGGTGTCGCGAGCGAGCTTTTCCCAGGTGGCGACGTCGGCGCGGGTGCTGTCGAGATGGCTGAGTATGGCGTCGACGGCATCGTCTCCGAGTGGCAGGCGCAGCGGGGTGCTGGGGGCATCGATCGCGGTGAGGATGGCGGCTGCGGCCTTGGCGGGGTCTCCGGGCTGGGTGCCGACGGTGGTCTCGACCATGTGACGGGTCTGGCCGACGGTGCCGGCGTAGTCGCTGATGGGCGCGCTGGCGCTGTGGCTGCCGAACAAGCCGGTGCGGAAGCTTCCCGGCTCCACGATGAGTACCTTGATCCCCAGCGGGCGGACCTCATCAGCCAGTGCCTCGGACAGACCCTCCAGGGCGAATTTGGTCGCGCTGTACGCGGCGAATCCGGCGAAGGACATCTGCCCGCCCATGCTGCTGATCTGCACGATCGCTCCGGACCGGCGAGAGCGCATGTGGGGCAGGACCGCGCGGGTCAGCGCCGCGGGCCCGAACAGGTGAACCTCGAAGAGGTCGCGAAGCTCGGCGTCGGTTGTCTCCTCAACGGCGCCGACATGAGTGCGGCCGGCGTTGTTCACCAGTACGTCGATCCGGCCATGCCTGCCAATGACGTCCCGGATCGTGGTGTCGATGGCGCCGGGGTCTGTCACGTCGAGGCGCAGCGCGTCGACCTGGCCGGGGTGCGCGGCCGCCAGGTCGTCAAGTGACGCGGCCCGGCGCGCAGTCGCGACGGCAACGTCCCCGGACGCGATGGCTGCCTCGGTGAGCGCCCTGCCGAAGCCGCTGTTCGCCCCGGTGATCAGCCAGACCTTGTTCATCGTGTGCTCCGATGCCTCGACCGCTGTGCCGTGATGTGGTCAACCCTGCCTGCCCTCCTGAGCGTTCGTCCAAGACCTGATGTGATAACTGATGGTTATGGACGTGCACGGCAGGGACCTGCGCTATTTCGTCGCCGTCGCTGAGGAGCTGCACTTCACCCGCGCTGCCGAGCGGCTCTTCATCTCCCAGCCAGCGCTGAGCAAGCAGATCAGGATGCTGGAACGGCAACTGGGCGCGCCCCTGTTCGACCGCGGACGTGAGGGCGTGCGGCTGACGCCCGTGGGGGAGGTGCTGCTGCCGCATGCCCGTCAGGTCCTGGCATCGTGGGACCGCGGCTGGGCCGAAGCCGAGCGGACCAAGAGCAGGCAGCGGGCAGTCCTGGTGGCAGGAATGAGTACCAGCCCGGGGCGCGACGGCCTGCTGGCGGCGGTCAGGTCCCGGTTCACCGCCCTCCACCCGGAAGCGACCGTGCAACTGCGGCAGGTCAGCTGGGACGACCCGACCGCCGGGCTTGCTGACGGCATCGTCGATGTGGCCTTCGTCTGGCTGCCGCTGCCCGGCCCCGCCCGCTACCTGTGGATCGTGGTGGCCGAAGAACAGCGCCTGGTCGCCATGCCCGACAGCCACCCACTGGCCAGCCGCGACGGTGTCGACTTCACTGACCTGCTTGACGAGCCGTTCCTTGCGCTGCCGCACAGCGCCGGACCGTTGCGGGACCCGTGCTCGACCGGGATCGCGCTGTCCTCGTTGTGGGGATCGATGAAGGTAATCAGGTACTGGCGTTCGCCGTCGCCGCTCCGGCGCCAGAAAACACAGCCGCTCCGGCGCCAGAAAACACAGCCGCTCCGGCGCAGGACGACGCAGCCTCATCCGCCACCACAGCCGAGGTCGAGTACGTAGGGGTCAGTCCCGGGCACTGGGGCCAAGGCCTGGCCCGCAGCGTGCTGCGGCTGCTGTGCGCGGAACTGGCCGCTGATGGCTTCGCGGACGCACAGCTTCTGGTCTACACAAGCAACCGCCGGGCCGCCGGGCTGTACGAGCAGCTCGGCTGGCGGTCCCACACAGACCCGCGGCCGCACCGGCGAACCGGCAAACCAGAGCAGCGGTACCGCCTCACGCTGCCGGGATGACCTGGCGCGATCCGGGGACCGCCAGCTGCCGCAGCTGGGCCCAGTCGACTCGTGCTTTGGGCAGCCGCACACCTGGCCGGTCTCTCGGCACCCGTACCCGCAGAGCAGCGGGACGGATCGCGCAGCGGACCGGTGTCGGCATCAGCACCGCCTCCCCGTCGACACCGACCGGAATCTCGGGTTCATCAGCGTCGACGACGACACCGGGCGCGGTCAGAACCCTGAGGCCAGTCCAGTGTGAGCCGCGCACCAGGCCTGCTGCCTGTCGTGCGCTCGAAACGCTGACGCTGACGACACCGAGCGATCCGCTATTCAGCCGGGCCCGCTTGCCAAGGCCTGCGATGTCGCCGGTCTCGTACGGATTGTTCGAGACCAGCACAGCCTGCGGATCTTCAAGCGACACGTTCCCGGCTCGCAACCTGAGCGATGCGCCGCGGTGGCGGCTGAGCAAGTCCGGCATCATGTTGAGCGTCGAGCCGAGCTTGTCGTCCCGGTACGCGTGGCTCTGGACGACCTCCGCGTAGGCACCGAACGACGCGTTGTTGACGAACGTCTTCGCGCCAACAACGCCGAGGTCCACGCGCAGGTCGACGCCGTCGGCGAGCGCGTCGAGGCACGTGGCCGGATCGTCACGGTCAAGGCCCAAATCGAGGGCAAAGTGGTTGCGCGTGCCTGCGCTGATGACTACGAACGGCAGCCCGTGATCAGCAGCGACCTCAGCGACCAGGGCCTGTGTCCCGTCTCCCCCGGCCACGCCGAGCAGGTCGGCACCGCGTCCCACCGCGTCACGGGCAACGGCGCGGACATCCACCAGCTCTTGTCCGCCCATCAGGAAGACCTCGGCTCCGAGTTGCTCTGCCTTCTGCTTCAGGCCGAACTTCGCTACCTTCCCGCCGCCGGACAGCGGGTTCATGATCAGGTACGGATGCACCGCCCGCGACGCCACCGGGAACTCGGTCATGGCCCAGTCGGCCGGGTCCGGCGCGAGCGCAGCGCGGGCCGCTGCGCCTGCGAGCAGCCACGCGGCAGCCGACACGAGAGCCACCCAGAGCAAGCCGGCGAAGGCGAACACGCCGATGACGGCGGCAGGCGACGCGACCAGCAGTACGAGCGCCAGCCAGCGGCGAACTCCCCGGCCGGCCAGGAACCAGAACGCGGCGGCCAGGCTCAGCGCTGCGCTGGCCAAACCAACAGCAAGCACCGCCACGCTGCGCAGCCCGGCAAACACGACCAGGACGGTCACGGCCGCGGCCGCGATAAGCAGGCTCAGCCGCGCAAGCCAGGCCCGGGAACGGCTGTGCCTGCGGTTACCGTTTGCCGGCATTGCGTCAGGATCCTCGGCCGCTGCGACAGGCGCGTCATCCGGCCCGGGTGAATGTTCGGCCGCTGAACCCGCTGAGCCTGTCTGTCACATCGGCGGTGCCTGGCGGGTCAATCTCCTGAGGACTGCAACTAAAGGACATGATCGATGAACGACAGTGAGTGGCTGGCGCTCCGCTTCGATGAACACAGGTCCCACCTGCGGGCGGTGGCCTACCGGATGCTGGGCTCGCTCGCCGAGGCCGACGACGCCGTCCAGGACGCCTGGGAGCGCGTCAGCCGGGCCGGGGCTGACGGCGTCGGCAACCTCAAGGGCTGGCTGACCACGATCGTCGCTCGCGTCTGCCTTAACATGCTCCGGGCCCGGAATGCCCACCGCGAGGTGTCCCTGGAGACGCTGGTTCCTGATCCCGTTATGAGCCCCGAGAGCGGGCTCGATCCTGAGCAGGAGGCGCTGCTGGCCGACGCGGTCGGGCTCGCGCTGCAGGTGGTGATCGACACCCTGAGTCCGGCCGAGCGACTGGCCTTCGTGCTCCATGACCTGTTCGACCTGCCGTTCGAGGAGATCGGCGCGATGGTCGGGCGTACGCCCGAGGCGGCCAGACAGCTCGCCAGCAGAGCACGCCGACGGGTCAAGGGGGCCGGGGTACCGGCCCAGGAGCGCGACCTCGCCCGTCAGCGAGCAGTGGTCGACGCATTCTTCGCCGCCGGCCGCGCTGGCGACTTCGACGCTCTCGTCGCCCTGCTCGATCCCGACGTCGTGATTCGTGCCGACTTCAGCCCGGGCCACCCGGACAGGTCCGCCGTGACCCGCGGGGCAGAAGCCGTCGCGCGCCAGGCCCGGCTGGGCGCGAGGCTCGACGCACAGGTATTCCCTGTCCTGGTGAACGGCGATGCTGGCGTCGTGATCACCGTGCGCGGGCGGCCGGTCTCCGTGCTGGCGTTCACGGTCGCGAAGGACAAGATCGTCGAGATCAACTCGATCGCCGACCCCAACCGTGTCGCCAGGCTCGCCGCACCCGTCCTGGCCATCCCTTGATAGGGAGTTGATCCTCCAGCAGCTGGAGGCTCCAGAGTAACTGGCATGGCTGACGGCGCACTCGTGACGATCGGCGAGCTGGCCCGGCTGGCTGGCCTGACCGTCAAGACGGTCCGATTCTGGTCCGATGAGGGACTGGTGCCGCCAGCAGACCGCACCCGGGCCGGTTACCGGCTGTACGGCCCCGAGGCGCTGGTGCGCCTTGGCCTGGTCCGCCCACTGCGTGACCTGGGCGTCGACCTCCCGGCCATACCAGATCGACGCTTGGGTTGAACTCGCCGAACTCGTCCAGGACCCGGACTTCCGTGCCAGCCTGCGCCAGGCGGCCGTCCAGGCCCGAGCCCACGCGGAAACCCAGGCCGAGCCCAGCCGTGAAGACCACCAGGCCATGGCCACGCTGCTCCGGGAGCGGGTGGACCACGAACGCGGGCTGGCCCGGATCGACTCGCCAGCTCTCCGCAACTTTGCCGCTTCCGATGATCCCGACCGTGGTCACAGCCGTCTGCACCTCATCTCTGGCCGGGTTTGCATCTCGGTCGGCACGATCGGCTCAGGTCAGCCCCCTCCGGACCGCTCTCGCCCTCCTCCCAGAACTGGTCCAGCGCTTCAGCGAGTAACGAGACTTGAGCACTTGATTCTATGGAAGCAACATCTATAGAAGCTTCATGGCAAGAGAATTGACGCCTGCGGGCAGACATCACGACTCGCTCTGGCCCCAACTGCGGCAGCAGGAACCAGATGTGTTCAGATTGCGAAATATCGACGTCTAGCGCTCGACCGCCATGCGGTCCATGCTTTTACCCGACTGCTGTCTTCCTGAGGGGGGAACGATGGTCCGTAGTCGAGGCTTGCGACTTGCTGTCGTCGGCGCTGCCCTAGCTACGGGACTCTCGGCATGCGTTAGTAAATCAGTCACAGCGAGCTCTCCCACCTTGGTACATATTAACGTTGCTGTGGTGCCTATCGTTGACTCAGTACCTTATTTCCTGGCGCTCAAGGAGGGTTATTTCAAGGAAGAAGGGCTCAGCGTCACAACCGAGATGGTGACAACAAGTACCCAAGCGATTCCGGAGCTGCTCTCTGGCAAAATCCAGGTGGTGGTGGGCGCCAACTACGTGTCGTTCCTCTCGGCCCAGGTACGTGGAGTTGGTGACTTCAGCATTGTTGCACCCGACAGTTCGTGCGCGCCGCAAGCAAACCCCGTGCTGGTGATGCCTGGCTCGAGCACGGAGAATGTCCCGCAACTCGCACATAAGACCATCGCTGTCAACGTCAATCCCAACGTCCAGACCCTCATGATCAACTCAGTGCTGCAGAACTACGGTATGAATCCGGGCTCGGTGACCTACACGACGATCCCGTTCGCGCAGATGGGAGCGGCGCTCAGCGCTGGGACGGTCGGTGCCGTCGCCGAGGTGGAGCCCTTCGCGACAAGCCTGGAGGAGACCTACGGCGCCTTCCCGATAATAGATGAGTGCAGCGGAGCCAACCAGAATGTGCCGCTCGCCGGAAACATTTCCGCACAGGCCTGGGTCCAGAAGAGCCGCGCGACCGCGCTCGCGTACCAGCGAGCCATAGAGATGGGCAATGCGCTAGCCGATAGCGATCGCCCGGCAGTCAATCAGATCCTGCCGACGTACATCAAGGGTGTCAATGCCGTAGAGATCGCAAACCTGAACCTCGATGACTTCCCGACGGAGCAGTCGGTAGTCCTAGATCAGCAGATTTCGAATCTTATGCTAGAAGGCGGCATGCTCAAGGAGCCACTCGATGTGGCCCCGCTTTTGCTCAACCCGTCACCGCCAGGCTAACCACGTCAGCAGGCACGCGAACTCAAGCCTCTCGCGAACCCGGGTCCCGGTGGGCGCGCCGGCGCGGCACGACGACGTTCATTACCCTGACCCGCCTGCTGCCGACCGGGCGGTCCCGGCTCGTACGGCTCCGGTACGACTCGAGCACCGCTTCTAGTTCCCCGGCTACCTGCCGGAACTCCTCGACCGTCAGCCAGAGGTCGGTGTTGCTCAGTACAGCATCTCGCCACTCTTCAGGCTCGGCATGCGCACCCTCGGTGAACTCGACAGCGAGAGCACGGGTCGTGTCGAAGTAGGCCGCCGCGACGGCGGCGGCGGCCGAGGCTCCGGCGGGCGTCGAGCTGTCCAGATCAACCTGGGTATGGCGTCCGGTCGCTCGCCACGGCCGCTCCCGGCGGTCTGGCCTCGGTGGTGCCGTTTCGGCAAACCCGTACCGTTCCAGCAACTTCAGGTGGTACGCCGTTGCGCTCGGGCTCAGCCCGGTCAGCTCGGCGAACTGGGTGGCGGTGCGCTCGTCGCCCGCCGCCAGTGCGTCGATGATGGCCAGCCGGGCCGGATGCGCCAGGGCGCGAATGCTACGGGGACTCTCGAAGCGATGGGGAACCGCGTCCGCCTGCGATCGCTCCTGCTCTTTGCCCTCGCTCATGATCTCAGAGAGTACCGCTTGACCGGAAGATGTTAAGCAATTACTGTTCAGTGAATGCTTAACATTTCCTCTGGTCGCAGAGACCTGCTCATCGCCCTGGCCGGGCGGGCGGTGTCGTGGTTCGGCGACGGGGTGGCGCTGATTGCCCTCACCCTTCGCCTGCAGGCCAACGGCGCCCGGCCCTACGAGGTCGGCCTGCTACTTGCCGCCGGCACTATTCCGTTGCTCGTCCTCTCCCGCCCGGTGGGCCGTCTGGTCGATTCGCACGACTCCCGGCGGCTCCTCGTCGGGGCTGGGCTGATCGAGGTGGCGTGCACTGCTCCCCTGGTCGTGGTGCACTCGGTTGAGGCCATCGTGGTGCTGGTCGTCTTCCTCGGCGCGGCCTCGTCGGTGACGACAACCACGTGGTCGGCGCTCGTTCCCCGCATCGTGGGCGAGGACCATGTGGCCCAGGCGGTGTCGGCCCAGCAGTCACTGAACGCCCTGGTTCTGGTAGGCGCGCCGGCGGTCGGCGGTCTGCTTGCCGGAGCGTTCGGCAGCGGGCTGCCGCTGGCTGTTGACGCGGCCACGTTCGCAGTCGTCACCGGGGCGGCGGCGCTGGTCCGCACCAGGCGGACGCCCGCGGGGCTCGATCCGGGCAGCCGTATCGCCCGGACCCGCGGCGGGTTCGAGATCCTGCGCACCGACTACGTGCTCGCCCCGCTCATACTCGGTCTGGTGGTGCTGGTCCTCTTCGTCGGCATGGTCGATGTGGTGCTCGTCTTCCTGGTCCGGGCCACACTCCATGCGGGAGGCGTCTGGTACGGAGTCGCCGAGGCTGCGTGGATGGCTGGGATTGTCGCCGGGTCGCTGTGCGCCGGACTGCTCAGAACCGAGCGCGCCCGGACCTGGGCGACGATCGCGGGTGCGGGCGTCGCCTGCGCCGCCCTGGCGCCGTTCGCTGTGGTCCCGGCGGTCTGGATGCTCGTGCCGCTGTCAGTCCTCGGCGGGGCCGGGAACGGGTACGCGGCCGCGTGCTTCTCGACGCTGCTGGTCAGCCGGACGCCCGACGCGGAGCGTGGCCGGGTGTCGGCCGCTGCCAACGCAGCTCTAGGGGGTGCCCAGGGTGCCTCCCTGCTGGCCGGAGGAGCGGTCGCCGCTGTGCTGACTCCTCGGGCGATCTACGCCGTGGCCGGAATACTTGGCCTGGCCGTTGCGATTGCGATCGGCGTGTTCCACGCCGTTACGGCCGGTGCTCGTAGCCATCGGGCTGGTGGCGGAGTGCGAAGATCGCTGCCTGGACGCGATCTTGCAGGCCGAGTTTGATGAGGATGCTGCGGACGTGGGTCTTGACGGTCTGCTCGCCGATCGCCAGGTCCCGGGCGATCTGCCGGTTGCTGTGACCGCGCGCGATCAGCCGGAGCACGTCCCGTTCGCGGGGCGACAGCGGCTGCAGCGGGTCCGGTGGCGGCGGCAGGCGCAGGGCGTGGGTGAGCCGGGTCAGCAACTCGGGGCTGAGGCTGGCGGTACCGGCGGCGGCATCGCGGACTGCGGCGATGACATGCTCGGCCGAGGCCGTCTTGAGCAGGTAGGAGGTCGCGCCGGCCTGCATGGCGCGGACGAGGTGCTCGTCGTCGGCCGCCGAGGTGAGCACGACTACGGCGGGCCGGAACGGCGCATCGTTCAGCGCCGCGATCACGGCATGCCCGTCCAGTCGAGGCATGTACAAGTCAAGGAGCAGCACGTCCGGGAGGGTGGAGGCGACGACGTCAACCGCCTGCCGGCCGTCTCCGGCTTCGCCGGCGACCTCGACGTCTGGTTCCTGTCCGAGCAGGTAGCACAACCCGTCCCTGACGACGCGATGGTCGTCGGCTATCACAACGCGGATCGTCACGGGGCCGGCACCTGGACGGTGAGTGTCGCGCCGCGCCCGGGTGCGCTGTCGATGTCCACGGTGCCGCCGAGTTCGGCGATCCGGTCCCGGATGTGGGCCAGCCCGGAGCCGGTGTGCGGGGCGGCCGGGTCAAAGCCGGTGCCAATGTCGCGCACGGCCAGCTCGACGTGCCCGTCCTTGCGGGTCATCGACACGGCAAGCCAGGTTGCGCCGCCGTGCCGGACAGCGTTGACGCAGGCCTCCTGGGTGATGCGCAGCAAGGCGTGCTCGACCGGCGCGGGGACGGTGACGTCGTCCAGGCTGGCGTCGACGGTGACGCCGAGCCGGTCGCGGTAGGCCGCGCAGATCTCCTCCAGCGCCGGCGCGAGCCGGGCACCGTCCACGCTGGCCGGGCGCAACTCGACCAGGAGCGCCTGCATGTCCCGCAGCGCCTCCTCGCTGATCCGCTCGATCGCGCGGACCTGCTGATTGCCCGGGTCGGCCCGGCGCATCCCGGCAGCGATCATCCGCAGGCCGAACAGATGCTGGGAGATCGCGTCGTGGACCTCGCGCGCGATCCAGGCTCGCTCCGCGGCACGCGCGTCGCCGGTGGCTCGCTGCCGTTCGGCGTCCAGCGCAGAGCTGAGCTGGCGGGTCATGGTGGTGAAGTTCGCCTCCAGCCGGCCGACCTCGTCCCGGCCGGAGGAGGCCAGGGTGACGGTGTAGTCGCCGTCGGCGACCGCGAGGGTGGCTTGTTCCAGGCGTCGTACCCGGCGGACGAGGCGGTGTGTGGCCAGCAGCCCGAACAGCACGCCGACCGGCACGATGGCGAACAGCAGAGCGTAGGCACCCGACAGCAGCGCGCCGGTACCGGACTGCTGAGCCACCTCGTTCCAGACACGGATGGGGTTGATGAACCCGGCCGAGTACGGCGCCTGGACGTAAATGTAGGCGGCCCGGCCCCGCGCGCTGGCCGGCAGCTTGCTGACGCCGCCGGCCTCCGGCCAGACCGTCCAGTCCACGCTGCCGTACTGCGTGGACCCGGTGCCGTCGGGCTTGCCGATGTTGTGGCCGGCTGCTATCGCCGCGGCGGGAAGTTCGCTGGCCGCCAGCCGTCCGGGCGGGTACCGGGATGGCGCGGAGGACGCGACGACCATGCCGTCGGCGGCGATTGCCACGACCGCGATGATCGCCTGGTGGCTGTGGACCGGGCCGGTGATCGCCGGAACGGTCAGCGTGCTGCTGTACGGGTTCGGCGGGGCCTGGCCCTCCTTACCCACCTTGGCGGGGACGCCGAGCACGGTTCCGGTCGGCACGCCGGCGGGATAGCGCTGCGCGAGTTGCTGGCTGTAGCTCTGCGCGGTGGCGAGCACCTGGGTCTGCAGCTGCGTGTCGTTCACCAGCCGGGGTGCCTGGTAGCCGAGCACGAGCGCCTCGACCAGCACCACAACGGCGAGCGTGACGAGAATGTAGGAGGCGATTAGCCGGCCTGATAGGCCCCACATCCTGCGTCGCATACGGTCCAGCACATCTGGACGCTACCTCCGCGCCACCCCCGGGCGTATCCCTCCAGCGAGGGAGCCGCGCTCCACCCGTCGCGTGATGTGCCTGCGGCTGCCAGCCGGGACGCTGGCTCCCATGAATTCACAGCCTGGCCCACCGGGCCACTTGAGCATGGCGATCGAGACACGTGAGCTGTCCAAGCGTTACCGGCGGGTCAGCGCGCTGACCGAGTGCACGATCACGGTGCCCGAGGGCCGGATTTCCGCGCTGGTCGGGCCGAACGGTGCGGGCAAGACCACGCTGCTGCGGACGCTCGCCGGGATGGTCAGCCCGACCGGCGGCACGGTTTCGGTTCTGGGCGGGGCGCCGCAGCAGGACCCGGCGTTCCTGGCTGAGATCGGGTTCCTGGGGCAGGAGATCCCGCTGTACCGGCGGTTCACCGCTGAAGATCACATCCGGATCGGGGCGCACCTGAACCCGCGCTGGGACGCCTCGCTGGTGCGTGCCCGGCTGGCGGAGTTGCGTATTCCGCTTGGCCAGCGGGTGGGCACGCTGTCCGGCGGCCAGCGGGCCCAGGTAGCGCTGGCCCTCACGCTGGCCAAGCGGCCGCGGCTGCTGCTGCTGGACGAGCCGGTCGCGGCGCTGGATCCGCTGGCGCGGCGGAACTTTCTTGCCTCGCTGACCTCAGCCGTGACGGCGGCCGAGGGCGGCCTTACCGTCGTGCTGTCCTCGCACCTGGTCACCGACCTGGAGCGGGTGTGCGACCACCTCATCTTGCTGGCTGGGTCCCGGGTCCAGCTCTGCGGTGACATCGACACGCTGCTGGCCCAGCACAAGTTCCTGGTGGGGCCGCGCCAGGGCGCCACGCTGATCGAGCGGACGCACAAGGTCGTCCAGACGGTGGCGACGGCTCAGCTTTCCACCTTGCTGGTCCGCCTGGACGGCCCGGTCACCGCCCCGGCCTACCAGGCCGAGGACGTGTCACTCGAAGAGCTGGTGCTGGCCTACATGGGCGCCGATGAAGCGCCGGCTGGCAAGGACCTCACAACGGTTGGAGAACACTCATGACCTGGCTTGTCTGGCGCCAGTACCGCGCCCAGGGCCTGATCGCGTTCACGCTGCTCGCCGCGATCGCCGCAGTGCTGCTTGTGGACGGCTTCCAGATCGCCTCGCACTGGCACTCCATGCTCGTGGCATGCTCGGGGAAAAGCACGTGCCTGCAGCAGCAGCCCTCGCTGGCCAGCACCACGGTAGTTAACGACACGTTCCTGCTCGGCCTGGTGGTGCCGGGCATGCTCGGCGCGCTGTGGGGCGCGCCGCTGGTGGCGCACGAACTGGAGTCCCGGACCAGCGATTTCGCGTGGGCGCAGAGCGTTACCCGGACGCGCTGGCTGGCCGTCACGATTTCCTGGCTGCTGCTGGCGGCGGCCGCCTGCGGCGGCGCGATCGCCGTCCTGGTCACCTGGTGGTCCGGCCCGGAAAACGCGCTGAAGGCGGATGCGTTCGCGCCCATCCAGTTCGACACTCAGGGCATCGTCCCCATCGGCTACGCGGTGTTCGCGATGGCCCTTGGCATCACTGCGGGCACTGTGGTCCGCCGGACCCTGCCCGCGATAGCCATCACGTTCGGCGGATTCATCGCGCTGCGCTTGATCATCGAGGACTTCCTCCGCCCGCACTATATGACCGCGGTGACCACCTACTACAACGTCACCGGCTCGTTTACGCCCACGGGGCAGGCCTGGGTATTCAGCCAGAGCGCCATCAGCAGGACCGGGCGGGTCGTGCCGGAGGGATGGGGCGGGCTGTACACCGCGCTTCCGGCCGCCTGCAAGAAGGTGTTTCCCCAAAACGCGGGCCCGACCGGGAAAGGCGGCGGCTCCTCTATGAACGCCGTGTTCTCCTGCATGCAAGCACACGGCTGGCGCGGTTTCGTCACCTATCAGCCCGCCAGCCGCTACTGGCCATTCCAGGGCATCGAGACAGGAATCTACGTCCTGCTGGCCGCGGCGCTGATCGCGGTCACGTTCATCATCATCCGCAGAAGGGACGCGTAGCGATCTGAGCGGAAACGCGATGAACCTGAACTCGATCTCCCGGCATCAACCGCACCGGTGGCGGCGCTGAACTGCGCGTCACCCGGGCCGGGACCGTGCTACAGCCCGCGGTGCCAACGAGGCCTGGCCGCCACTCCGGCGGCCAGGCCTCTCATCTGCATCTAAGCTTTCGGCCTAGGGGGGAACCCTGTGTGCGCTCAGTTCTGGCTGACGACATACGCCAGGCTGCCAGCGGAGCTGTTGTCGAAGTAGTTGCCGCCGGCGGCGCAGCTGCCGCCCGGCGGGCACGACACCGAGTTGACCACGGCGCCAGCAGAGTTGCTGGCAACAGGGGTGCCGAGGACCTGGATCGCGTCACCCCAGCTGCCGTTAACCTCGTTGACCACGAACGCCACGGAATTGCCGCCACTCTCGGGGTCGTCGCCGCCGGCGGCGCAGTTGCCCGCCGACGCGCACGACACCGAGAGGACCAGATCGTAGCCGTTGCCGGGCACGATGCCGGGGACCCGGATCGCATCGCCCCATGTGCCGTTCACTTCGTTGACCACGAACGCCGGAGAGTCGCCGGAGGTGTCGGTATAAGAGCCGCCGGCGGCGCAGTTGCCAGCCGAGGGGCACGACACCGAGTCGAGATACACGCCGCCCACGTTGAGGGTCCCGATGCCAGGCACCTGGAGCGCATCGTCCCAGGTGCCATTCACTTCGTTGACCACGAACGCCACAGAGTTGCCGGAACTGTCGATGGTGACGCCTCCGGCGGCGCAGTTGCCCGCCGAGGGGCACGACACCGAGTTGATATACACGCCGCTGGCGTTGAGCGCCGCGGAGCCGGGCACCTTGATCGCATTACCCCAAGTGCCGTTCACCTCATCGGCCACGAACGCCTGAGAGTTGCCGGAGCCGTCGGTATAAGAGCCGCCGACGGTGCAGTTGCCCGCCGACGCGCACGACACCGAGTTGGCAGCGGCGCTGCTGGTGTTGAGGGCCGCGGTGCCGGGGACCTCGATCGCGTCATCCCAGATGCCGTTCACCTCATCGGCCACAAACGCCTGCGAGTGGACGGAGCTGTCGGCATAGACGCCGCCAGCCGCGCAGTTGCCCGCCGACGCACACGATACTGAGAGGACCTCTGCGTCGCTGCTGTTGAGCCCGGGCACCCCGATCGCGTCACCCCAGGTACCGTCCACCTCATCGGCGACGAACGCCTGAAGGCCGGTAGAGGTGGAGTCGTAGAAACCGCCGGCGGTGCAGTTGCCCGCCGACGCGCAGGACACCGCGATGACCTGGGCATTGTCGCCGGTGTTGAGGGCGGAGATGCCGGGGACCTCGATCGCGTCACCCCAGGTGCTGTTGACCTCATCGGCCACAAACGCCTGAGAGTTGCCGGAGCTGTCGGTATAAGAGCCGCCGACAGTGCAGTTGCCCGCCGACGCGCACGACACCGAGGCGGTCTGGGCATTGTCGCCCGTGTTGAGGGCGGAGGTGCCGGGGACCTCGGTCGCGTTACCCCAGGGAGCGCCTGCCGTGTAGTACCCAGACAGGTCAGCGACCAGGTTGACGCTGCCCGCAGCATTGTAGAAGTCGACCTTCCCGTCAACGCCGACCGGCACAACCACGAGGTTCGGGATGCTCTCCCCCGCAGCGAAATTCAGGTTCGAGGCAACCGGGCGCGTCTCCTCGTCGGGATAGACGGTGACGAAACTGCTGGTTGTCGGGCTGGTCGCGGTCACGTTGAGTACAACAGCCGTCACACCAGACGATGGCACCCCATCCACCCCGGCCACCTGCAAGCTGACGGTCCCGCCCGGGCCTACCGGCGCCTGAGGCACCCCGGTGCCGTTGCGGGTGTCCATCACCCGCACCGCCCCCAGCGGCGCGAACCCCGCCCCGGCCGCGGTGTAATAGCCAGCCAGGTCGGCGATCAGGCTGACGCTGCCGAAACTGTTGTAGAAGTCGACCTTCCCGTCGGCACCGACCGGCACCACCACCAGGTTCGGAATGGTCTTCCCCGCGGTGAAGTTGAGATTGGACGCAACCGGGCGGGTTGCCCCGTCGGGGTAGACGGTGACGAAACTGCTGGTCGTCGCGCTGGTTGCGGTCACGTTCAGCACTACCGCGGTCACCCCAGACGCTGGCACCCCAGCCACCCCGGCCACCTGCAGGCTGACCGTCCCGCCTGGCCCCACCGGTGCCTGCGGCACTCCAGTCCCGTTGCGGGTGTCCATTACCCGCAACGGCCCCAGGCTGTCCAGCAGCGACCCGCTGCCGGAGTCGGCGTAATACCCCGAGAGGTCAGCGATCAGATTGACACTGCCCACACTGTTGTAGAAGTCAACCTTCCCGTCAGCACCGACCGGCGCCACCACCAGATTCGGGATGGTCTCCCCCGCCGTGAAATTAAGATTAGAGGTCACCGGGCGGCTACTGCCGTCGGGATAGACGGTGACGAAACTGCTAGCCGTCGCCCCGGTAGCGGTCACGTTCAGCACTACCGCGGTCACCCCAGACGCTGGCACCCCAGCCACCCCGGCCACCTGCAGGCTGACCGTCCCGCCAGGGCCCACCGGTGCCTTCGCAACTCCGGTCCCGTTGCGGGTATCCATCACCCGCACCGGCCCTAACGGCAGATACACCGCCCCCGCGGCAGAAGCAGCCGCCGGAGCTGCCGGAAGACCCGGCACGCCGACTGCCATCCCGCCGGCCACACAGCAAGCCGCCGCCACTACGCGCGCCCGCAGCCATATCCTCACCACGCCGCCCTCCCCGTACACACGCCATAAACAGCCATTGATGATCTACTTGTCGGCAAGTAGTGTCGCCAACGCCGCTAACAGGCTCCCAACACTCCGCTAGCGGCGCAGGTCAGCGACTACGGATGAAGGCCCCAGCTGCGGGGAACGACCGCAGGCTCCGTGCCAGACGAAAACGCCTTTGCGCGGCTTGGTATCACCCGGCAATTGCTGAACAGGTCAGGGCACGACCACGAGGGGTACTGGCGAGTGGCGGGCCAGGCTGACGGCGGCCGAGCCGACGACGCGGTGGGTGAGGAGGGACGAGCTGCCGACCACAATGACGACGGTTGCGTGAGGGTACGCCGCGCCGAGGTCTTTGGCGGACGCGATCAATTCTTCTGCGATCAGGCCCTGCCGCCGCTCGAAGCCCCAGCTCTGCTCACTGCCGCGCAGTTGCTCGGCGGCCATCGTCCGCAGTTCCTGCTCGATGTCATCGAAGCCTATTTCCAGCTCGGTCTCGGCACCGGGCGACAGCGCGGCCATGCTTGGCATGTGAGCCACATACACCACCTCAATCCGGCCGGCCCGCCCCTGGAGCAGGCGAACCGCGGCCTCAAGTGCGCGGCTGGCCGGTGGTGATCCGTCGTAGCCGACGACAAGACGCAGATCAGTCGCGGGCGGCGTGGTAGTGGTCACCGACGGAGGATAACCCGTATGCCCCCGCGCAGGCATACGTGCTGGGCATTCGCTTGACAGGCTGCCGGTTCTAGCGGGCAGGGGTGCCCGCTGAGCCGGAAACTGCGGTCACCACCGGCGAGCAGCTGCACAGGGCCACGGGAATCGCATGGAACGCCGGCTGCGGCGCCGGAGCGGCAGGCGACGGGACCGCGGCCGGGGCGGCGGCCGGGGCGGCGGCCGCTGGGGCGGCGGTGGCGGCCGCGTTCCTGAGCTCGGCAAGCCGGCGCTTGGACGGGAGCAAGACGATCGCGAGGATGAAGCCAAGCCCGAGCAGTGATGCTGACACGCCGAAGGCGACGGTGTAGCCGTGGGTGGCCGCGCTTGCGGCCGCAAGCGGGCTGGTGTGGTGGGCGATCAGGTAGCTGGCCGTCGTACTGAGCGCGATCGTGCTGAGAGCCGATGTCCCGATCGAGCCGCCGACCTGCTGCATCGTGTTGACCAGTGCGGAGGCGACGCCAGAGTCGCTGCGGGCCACGCCGAAGGTGGCGGTGTTGATGGCCGGCGCGAAGATCATGCCAAAACCCAGGCCCAGGATCAGCAGGGCGGGCAGCACGGCGCTGACGTAGTTGGAGGTCACAGTTATCTGGGTCAGGTACGCCATCCCGCCGGCGCCCAGCAGCATGCCGACTGCGATCAGTACCCGTGGCCCCAGCCGCGCCAGGCCCACGATGCTGGAGAGGTTCGAGCTGATCAGGATGCAGCCGATCATGGGCAGGAACAGCAACCCGGTGACCAACGGGCTTTCCCTTTTGACCACTTGCAGGTAGTACGTGAGGAACAGAAACGTTGCGAAGATAGCGACTCCCGATATGAACACCGCAACGTAGGAACCACCCCGCGTCCGGTCGAGGATCACCCGCAGCGGCAGCAATGGGTGACTAGACCGCTGCTCGGCGGCAACGAACCCGGCGAGTAGCACGACGCCCCCCACCAGAGAGCCGATCGTCTGCAGGGCTGTCCATCCGGCGGTTTCGGCGCGGGAGAAGCCGAAGACGATCAGGAACAGGCCCGCGCACGCCAGCACGGCGCCTTCCCAGTCCATCCGCGGCCTGACGTCCGGGCGGCTGGGGCGGATCCAGGCCACGGCGCCCGCCACCGCAATGGCAGCGAACAGGAGGTTCACGTACAGCGTCCAGCGCCACGACAGGTACTGGGTGAGCAATCCGCCGAGGATCAGGCCCACCGCACCGCCGCCAGCGGCGACCGAGCCGAACACGCCAAAGGCCCTGCCCCGCTCCCGTGGTTCACGGAACGTGCTGACCAGCGTGCCCAGGGCAGAGGGCGCAAGGACGGCGCCGAAAGCGCCCTGCAGTGCCCGCGCTGCGACCAGCATCGTGAACGAGACGGAGGCACCGCCAATAGCCGAGGCCACGGCGAATCCGATCAAGCCGGTGATGAACACCCGCTCGCGGCTGAACATGTCTCCGAGCCGCCCGCCCACCAGCAGCAGGCTGCCGAAGGCCAGCGCGTACGCCGTCACGACCCACTGCCGGTCGCTGTTCGGGAAGACGAGCTCACGCTGCGCCGACGGCAGCGCAATGTTCACGATCGTGGAATCCAGCACCACCATGAGCTGAGCGATGGCGACCACGATCAGGATCAGCCAGCGCCGGTCACCAGGCGCAGCCACGCGGTCTCCGGTCACGGGTGACGTCGCAGAAGACACGAACCTTAATACCCCTCATCCGGCGGATTACGACTTCGGGCCCTTAGGGTTCAGAGCCGTCACGTGGAGCAGCCAGTGGAAGGCGGCGCGATGCCGCGAACCCCAACCGGGCCGAGTCTGCTATGGCTCTCACTTTGCCTGCTGACCTTGCTTCCTAACGCCGTCGTCCGCCGGATCGTGGCCATCGACGCCACCGAGATCGCGGCTAGGGCCACGGCGCAGACGAGGGTGGCGCGGAAGTCGCCGAAGGCTTGCGCGCCGAACCCGACGGCGACTGCAGGGATAGTCAGCCCAACGTAGGCGAACACGAAGAACGTGGAAATGACCTGGCCGCGGGTCTGCGCTGGGGCGAGCCGGTTGGCCGTGGCCAGGCTGCCCATGAACGCCGCGCCGACCGCCAAGCCGCTGACTACGGTGCCTGCGAGGAAGAGGGCCATCGATGCGGCGGCGAGCCCGGCGACGATTAGGGCAAGCGCAGCAAGCAGCGCCGTCAGCCCGGCCAGGACCGCGAACCTGCTGGGCAGGCGGGACCCGGCCAGCTGGCTGCACGCGGCGACGGCGAAGGCTAGGAAGACCACCGCTCCGGCCTCTGCGTGGCTCGTGTCGTGCAGCACG
The DNA here is from genome assembly GCA_963815375.1 of uncultured Actinomycetota bacterium. Lineage (GTDB taxonomy): Bacteria > Actinomycetota > Actinomycetes > Streptosporangiales > Streptosporangiaceae > JASHPR01. Next base: position 379,606 of record CAWFGX010000002.1, read on the forward strand.
CCGCTGAGGAAGGTCGGGACGAGTGAGCTGAACAGCCCGAGCAGGGAGAATGCCGTGAATCCGGCGAATCCGGCCGCAATGAACTCGCCTCTGCCTGCCCGCGGGATGCCGAAGCCATGGAACCTGAGGGAGAGTTTCGAGCGCCCGCTGACCGTCTCTGGAACGACAAGCAGGCCGAGGCCGCCCACTGCTGCCAGTCCGAGCTGGACCACGAAGGGGAGCACTGTCGGCTGGGGAGCATACTGGGCGAGCAGGCCGGCCAGCAGCGGGCCGAGGCCGAGGCCTCCCATGTTGGCGGTCGTCGCGACCAGCGATGCGTGGCGTCCTGAGCCGGGCCGCGCTGTCTCGGTCAGCGCGGCTGTGGCCGTGCCGGTCATCAGTCCGGCCGACAGGCCAGAGAGCAGTCGGCCGAGGAACAGCCAGCCGGTGCTCGGCGCCAGTATGAACGTCACCGCGCTGACGATGCTCAGCGCGATCGCCGCCGCCAGCACGGGGCGCCGGCCGACCTGGTCGGACGAGCGGCCGGCGAACAGCAGCGCGGCGAGCACGCCGACCGCGTATACAGCGAAGATCAGCGTTATGACACTGGTGGAGAAATGCCATTGCGCCTGGTAGATCACGTACAGCGGGGTCGGCAGAGTAGTGCCGAGCATGGTGACGGCAAAGGCATAGGCGATCAGCCAGAACGCGACAGGTCGCGATAGCCGCCACCGTGGCTTGGCGGCAGCGGTCGAGGTATCAAGGCAGTCGACGCACGGCAGGTCAACCGTGCGGTCGATGGTAATCCTCGAGCTCATCCCGGCGCTCCCCCACGTCGGCGCGTCTCGTGCCATCCGCCTCAACAGTAAACTCGCGGTTCCCGGGCAGATCAGCCCGGGGGTTGCCCGTCTCGAGGGCGTGACCGCTCCCGCAGTAGAGATATCCGCGGCACGCGGGTTTAGCAGCATCAGCCTTGGGCCAGCCAGCACCAGCGCGACATGCTGAATGCTGAACGTCTAGGGGGGCGTGAGGTTGCGAGCGGCTGGCGGCCGCGAGGTTCCGTTAGCGTAGGCTCGCCTCAAAGCCTGCGATGGCATCGGTCGTCGTCCTCAGCGTTGCTGCACAGGCGTTGCTCCGGACCCCGGTAGCGCTCCGTATTGCTACGGACGTTTGCTCACCGGGAGATCACATTGCAACAGCCACTCACCCATCCCAGCGTCCGGCAGCCGGCAAATGCAGATCACCGCTGGCTGGTGCTCGTCATCGTCGCCATCGCGCAGCTCATGGTGGTGCTGGACGTGACGATCGTGACTATCGCGCTGCCGTCGGCCCAGCACACTCTTGGCTTCCCCAACAGCGACCGGCAGTGGGTGGTGACCGCTTATGCGCTGGCCTTTGGCAGCTTGCTGCTGCTCGGCGGTCGGCTCGGCGACATGTTCAGCCGCAAGCGGGTGTTCATCACCGGGCTGATCGGGTTCGCCGCTGCCTCGGCCCTCGGCGGCGCCGCTACCTCGTTCGGGATGCTGGTGATCGCGCGCACGCTGCAGGGCGCATTCGGCGCGATCCTAGCTCCTGCCGCCCTGGGCACCCTGGTCAGCACGTTCCGGGACCCGCGGGAGCGGGGCCGGGCGTTCGGCATCTTCGGGTCCGTTGCTGGCGGCGGCGGCGCCGCCGGCCTGATCCTGGGCGGCGTCCTCACCGAGTACCTGTCCTGGCGCTGGACCCTGTACGTCAACCTGATCTTCGCCGCGATCGCCGTGACTGGTGCGCTGCTCTACATGCGCAGCTCCCGGCCCGCTAACCGCCCGCAGCTGGACTGGGCCGGGACGCTGCTGGCCTGCTCGAGCCTGTTCTGCCTCGTGTTCGGCTTCTCCCATGCCGAGACGGCCGGCTGGACAGCTGCCCTGACAATCGGGTCGCTGGGTGCAGGCGTGGTCCTGCTCGCCGGGTTCGGCTTCGCCGAGCAGCACGTCAGCCATCCACTGCTGCCACTGCGGGTGATCCTGGACCGCACCCGCGGCGGGGCCTACGTTGCTGTCGCGGTGGCCGGAATCGCGATATTCGGCGTCTTCTTGTTCCTGACCTACTACCTGCAGACGGTTAAGGGCTACAGCCCGGTCACGACCGGGCTGGCCTTCCTGCCGGTTATCGGGTGCATCGTGGCCAGCTCCACCACCTCCAGCATCGCCTTGCTGCCCCGGCTCGGGCCGCGCGCGCTGATTGCCACCGGCATGCTGCTCGGCGGCGCCGCGATGTCCTACCTGACCGAGCTCACCGTGACCTCCAGTTACGTCAGCGGCGTGCTTCCAGCGCTGCTGGTCATGGGAGCCGGCTTCGGCATGATCATCGCGCCGGCCATCAACACCGCCACGGCAGGCGTCAGGCCGCAGGACTCCGGGATCGCCTCAGCGCTGGTCAACACCATGCAGCAGGTCGGCGGCTCCATCGGCACCGCCGCGCTCAGCACGATCGCGCTCACCGCGGCGGCCAGCTACCTCGCCGCCCACCACACCGGGCCGCTGGCACCCGCCACCGCCGCCACCCACGGTTACACCATCGCCTTCGCCGCGTCCGCCGCCCTGTTCGGAGCCGGCGTGCTCCTCGCCGTCGTCCTGCTGCCATCCAAGCGGCGGCTAGCGGAACTCAGGGCCGCGGCCAGCACACCCGCGCCCGCCGCTCTGGCTGGCGCAGGTGAACCCGTCCCGAGCGCCGTCACCAGCAAGCCCCGGTGACTAGCTCATGCCCGCGCACTTGTCAGGCGAAAGCGGCGCCCTCCAGCTCGCCCAGGAGGGGCCGTCCGACGGTGTCCAGAACACCCCGATGGCCGAGCGTGCTCACGGCGTGAATGCTCCGGGTCAGATCACAATAATCAGTCAGGACGGGCCGCTGGCGGCTGCTCCAGCGCCGCTGAGCCGAGGTGATGGATGATCTGGCGGAACGACTCGACGAAGTTTTCTTCGCTGTAGCCGAGACCGGTCGCTGCGCAGAAGTCCCTGACCAGACCCTGGACCTGTCGCAGACTGGGCCGGGGCATCGATGGGAATAGGTGATGCTCGATCTGGTAGTTGAGGCCGCCGAGCAAGAAGGTGGTGATCCGGCCGCCCGTGATATTTCGGGCAGTGACCACCTGGCGGCGGGCGAAGCCAGCCGCCGTTGCGGATTTGATGATCGGCATCCCCTTGTGGTTGGGCGCGAAACTGATACCCAGGTACAGCGAGAAGACGCCCTGCTGCACGGCGATGAAAGCCAGTGCCCTGAGCGGCGAGAGCACCCACAGCACCACCGTCAGGTACAGCGCGGCATGCAGCACGATGAGAGAGGCTTCTACCGCCGAGGCGTGGTCTCTTCGCCGCAGAAGCCGCTTGATCCCGAGTACGTGCATACCAATGCTTCGCAGCAGCATGAGGGGGAAGAACAGCGGCGCCTGCCAGCGGGCCAGCCACGATGCGAAGGAGCCGCGCCCGTTTCCCGCCGCGTCAGACAAAACCAGGACGGCTCCTTCGCCGATATCAGGGTCGCGGCCCATCTCGTTGGGATGCGCATGGTGAGCGTTGTGCTTGGGAACCCACCAGCCAAAGCTCAGCCCGATGAGCGCGTTCCCCACGATGAGGCCGAGGATGCGATTGCGTCGGCGTTTGCCGAAAACCTGGTTGTGCCCTGCATCGTGCCCGATGAAGCCCAGCTGCGTGAACATCATCCCCACCAATGGGGCTACGGCGAGGGCCGTCCATGAGTTGCCGACAATGACGAACAGCGCCCATCCAGCGAAATAGGCGAAGATCGTCAGGGTGATCTTCACTCGGTAGTAGCCGGGCCTGCGGTCGAGCAGACCCATCGCTCGTACCTGCAGCGCCAGTGCACGAAAGCCAGCCGTCGAAGGATCGAACCCAGCAGGCAGCCCGTGTTCAGCTAAGGCGCGGCCGGACGGCAGGGCAAGGAAGGCGGGCGCTGTTCGTTTCGTCGCTCTGTCCTCCTGGGGCGTCTTCCGGAACACCGTTCGGGCTTGCGTCGCCAGAGTCTGGAGCAAACGGAGGCCGCGGTCAGGCTGTGTTTCGCTGGTTATTCCGATGGGGCGGATGCGCCGGCAAGCACATCACCGGCGGGGATATCCGAGGCGGGCTGGCCGAGCCCGACAACTATGATCATGACGCACTCCGGCAATCTGAGTTGTGGGTTTCAGGCCCGCCTGAGTAGACCGCGGCGTCTTTTCAGCGCAGCCTCTCTTCGAACCAAAAAACTCCGGTCCTGCTGCCGCGTCCGCAGGTACTGCGGTGGTGCGGCTGCCGGGGTCCGGAGCAATACTTTGATATTACGCTTCCCCGACCACCGCGCATAGAGCAGCCCGCAGCCAGCAGCAGGCCCACTGAGCCTAAGCTGCAGGACGCGGGCTCAGCACAGCCGAGGGCCTGGGGCGTCCAGGGACTGGCAGGCCGCCCGGGTGGATCTTGGTGGCCAGCCCGCCGCGCCGCACCGGCCCGGAACCGTCGTTCAGCGACGGCGAATTCATTCAGGCAGCGAAGCAGGCCAACTCGGCGGCCTTTGTCGCGCACGTGCGCTGGGCGACTGTGGGGGCCGGACGGTGCGGAACACTCGCCCGTTCGCGCGAGTGCCTTCTGGCCGGCCCCCGCGAGCCTGCTGCCCGTTCCCGGGTAAGTGCGCCGACCTCACCGGCGATGACACCGAGTCCTACCTCGCCGTCCGGCTGCGGGCGCTGGAGACTAGGGTCAGCGCGTCGCCCGCGGTAGCCGGCGCCGTATTGAATCTCTCTGCGCCCGACGAGCCAATGCTCGCGGTCTAGGATTTCCGCGACCGGCAAGGTTAGCGTCGGCGGGCTGGCGGGGATCACCGCGAGCCAGGATCTGCGTCCGCTCCGTGCCCTCAGCGATACGGCGCACAGGGCGGGGAAACGGCGCCGAGACTGCCGGCATCGCGGGGTTGGCCAGAAGGTCGGGGGCCTATCTGGCAGGCGGTACGGTCGTCGCGCAGCAGCCAGCCGATGTGGGCGTGCGCCAGGCTGCGGAGCTGGCCGCGGGCGCTGGCGCCATACCGGTAGGGCGAATGCGGGTCGCCGGGCCGGTCGATGAACGCGTGGTGGCGGCGGTCAACGGCGAGCCAGCCGATCATCGCGCCCTGGAAGCTCATCGACCCACCCACCGCCAGCGCCGGCCGCCGCGGGGTCCCTTCGGGTCCCGCGGCGGCTGATCTCATACTGGCGGCTGGTCCTGGTAGACGCGCCGGCCTGCGGCTGCTGGCGGCTGGTCCTGGTAGAGAGGCCGGTCGCCGGTAACTGGTGGCTGGTCCTGGTAGGGGTGTTCACCGGTGCGCCCAGCTGCTGCGCCGCCCGCTGCGCCGCCCGGTGGTCCGGCGGCCGGTGGTTCCGCGGCTGGTGATCAGGTGGTAGGCCAGCAGCAGGATGGCCGCGCCGGCGATGGCGGTCAGCCAGGTGGACAGGTTGAAGAACCCGTTCAGGGTGTGGATGTGGAACAGCCTGGTGGCCAGCCAGCCGCCGAGCAGCGCTCCGGCCACGCCGATCAGGCAGGTCAGGATAAGGCCCTGTGATCTCCTGCCGGGGATCAGCATATTGCCCAGCAGTCCTGCGCCGAGCCCGAGAATGATCCATGCGATGATGCCCATAACCGACTCCTCAGTCAGTGTCGAGATTGACAGACGGGGTAGCCGGTCCTGCGCGACGAGTCGCGGTGGGAGAAATGATCTCCCGCGGGCTCTTGCCCTTTTCTGGGCCGCTGCGCCATTTCTGACGCCGGCCCGAACACTAAAAAAACTCCGGTTTCCTCCACTGCCCCCCGTATTTCGGGGTGCAGCTTGCCGGGGTCCGGAGCGATACTTTTACATTACCCCGCCGCGGCACTTCTGTCCACGCGCGGAATCAGCCTGCCGCAACCATCGGGCTGGGTCGTGACCACGGCCACATCACGGCGAGCGCCGATGCGAGGCCGCCCGCGCCTCCACCTCCGGCATGGCCGGGCGGATGCGGTTCAGGACTGCGGTTTCGCAGGTCCGGTGTGCGGGGACTTGCCGAAGCTGACGTCGATGTTCTCGAAGTTCTTATGCCGTTCAGTCCTGGCGTAGGAGGTATAGGCACGCTGGTCTGCCGGCGTGAGTTCGACGTTGTCGGTGAAAGGCGTGAGCAGGCTCCGCGGCCATAGCTGCCTGGCGCGCACCGCGTTGTATTCCGCACAGATCACCGTGGTGATCATCCAGGCCAGCAGGCCCAGGACGAGCCCGAACAGCCCGTAGGTGGCGGTCGCGCCCTTGAGTTTGTGCCCCAGCAGCACTGCCCCGGCCAGCTACGCTGCCCGGGCAGTCACCGGCTAAGCACGTGCCGCCATGCCGTTCGTCGACTTGCCGGGGCTGGCTGCGGTGGGTGCGGCGCTGCCGCCTCCCGAAGCCTGAGCTTGACTATGAACATTGTTCACCGTATAGTGAACAGTGTTGCTCGGAAGCGAATGTCGTTCACTCGAATTGCATTTTTTCCCGGGTTCGCCTGGGCCGCCGGCACAGACGGGAGATGAGGGAGAACGACATGACAGTCATGACAAGCTGGGACCTATTCGATGACCTGCGCAGCGCGCAGGATGAGCTAATGCGGCAGAGCAGGATGCCCGGTCACTGGGCCTCCGGCCATCTCGGCCAGCAGCAAGGTGCTGGTTCTGCCGGCCAGGCGTGGGCACCCGCAGTCGACATCAGCGAGCGCAAGGACGCCTACTACGTGACCGCGGAGCTACCCGGCGTCGGGACCGAGGACCTGGAAATCACCTTCCAGGACGGCCTGCTGACAATCCAGGGCGAGCGGCACCACATGCCAGACACGCAGGGAGAGAAGGTCTACCGGGCCGAGCGCCGCTACGGCGCGTTCCGCCGCTCGATCACGCTGCCCATGCACGTCCAGGCGGACAAGATCGAGGCATCCGCCCAGGACGGCGTCCTGCTGGTCCTGATACCCAAGGCGCCCGAGGCGCACGCCAAGCTCATCAAGGTCCGCGCCAGCAAGGGCAAGCCCGCGATAACCGGCACCGCCGCCAGCAACGGCGCCTGATGCCGCGGGCCCGACGGCTCCCCCGCCGCCAGGCCCGCACCACCGGGTACTGCGTCTGCTGCCGTCACGTCCCATAGTGACGGCAGCAGACGCAGTAATGCTCGTTGCCAGTCACCCGACAGCAGGAAAGACGTGCGCGTCTTTGTCGCCGGGGTCACAGCGCTTGTTGGCCAGGCAAATCCGGCATACCCTTAAATCGGGAGTAGCGCTCTAGCCGTGCCAGCGTACGCGCGGGATTGCGAGCCCCGGCCGCTCTGGACCTCGGTGGCACCTGACAACTCCGGGTCGGCCAGGTGGCGCGCATGACAGGTTATTTCCGCCAGCGGATTACGCTTCCTTACTCATGTCCGTCACGAAGTGGCAGCATTCGTTGCTATTGGCCTAGGCGGCCATGTCGCTAACTGCCACAGGAACGGTATCTGCCCGGGAGTCCGTTAGGGTGCTGTCCGCTCCAGCAGGCCGGAGGCGTCAGGACCTGGCCGGGCTGGATGACGGTGAGCTGCTGGGCATCGTCGGTTCACAGCCGCGCTCCAGCCACCGGCGGATGGCGGCATGTGAGCTGCTGGTCGGCCGCTACGATGGCTTGGTCAGGTCCTGCGTGCGCAGATACCCGCTGGGTCCTGAGCTGACGGAGGACCTGATGCAGGTCGGATATGTCGGCCTGGTGAAGGCAATCAACAACTTCGATCCTGCAGTCGGCCGCAGCCTTGGCGCGTACGCGCAGTCATACATCACCGGCGAGATCAAGCGGTACTTCCGGGACAAACGCTGGCCGATCCAGGTCACCCGCCCCGTCAAGGAACTGGCCATGGAAGTCCGCGCGGTGACCTGGCCGCTGACTCAGGAACTCGGCCGGATGCCTGCCGAGAGCGACCTTGCGCGGCACCTGGGGGTCAGCCGCCATGACCTGCGAGATGCCCGGCTGGCGGAGAAGGCTTTTCAGCCATCCTCGCTGGAAGCGCCGCAGTCCGGCCAGCCCAGCCAGGCCAGCCAGGCCAGCCAGGCCGACCTGCTCGGCGAGGAGGACCCGCACATCGAGCACATGCTCGGCATGCAGGCCCTCGCCACGCACTGGGGCGAGCTGCCACCACGCGAGCAGCAAATCCTGCTCCTGCGGTTCTACGGCGGCATGACCCAGACACAGGTGGGCAGGCAGCTCGGCATCTCCCAGATGCACGTATCCCGGCTGCTCGCCCACGCGCTCGGCTACCTCCGCGAGCGCCTGCTCGGTGTCCACGTGGAAAGCGGCCATGCCCGCCGGCCAGCAGGTCGAGCCGGCGCCGGTGATCGTGTACCACGGGAAGGCCGCGCCCTTGAGACCCAGCAGGGCAGCCCGGTCGACACCCGAGGGCAGAGTTAGGGCCGCCAGGCCAGCGGGTGGGGCAGCTCGGGGCGCGGAGGGACACGGATGATCATGATGCGCTACGGCCAACCCTGGTCATCATTACAGCTCACAGGCCAGGCAGACTTCTGGCACCCCACCGGGTATTTCCGGATGAGACACGAGCAGGCGTTGGGCGTAGTGTCAGCATCTGGAAGCTGGTGAGCTAGCCGCCGGGTCCAGACCTCGCCTTGCTGCTGAGCAGGAGGGCGTGCACATGTTCAGTGTGGATCTGAGTACCCGTGCGGATCTGAGTACCCGTGAGCCCGACGGCCCAGTGGTCGTGGCGCTGCGCGGAGAGCTTGACGTGATGGACGCTGCGAGTGTCGTGGCCCAGCTTTCTGGCGTGGCGACGCGTGGGCGCGTGGTCATCGTCGACCTGGCTGGTCTGGACTTCATCGACTCCAGCGGCATAGCGGCCCTGGTCCGGGTACGGAGGAACGCCCGGCATGCCGGGGGTGATCTCCTCCTGGCCGCGCCGCAGCGGCAGGTGCTGCGGGTCCTTGCGGTGACCCGGCTGATCGACGCGTTCTCCGTGCATGACGGCGTGGCGGAGGCGGCCGTCACCACCGTGCGACTCCCGGGTGGCCGCTCGTCCCACCCTGATACCAGCGATATGACTGGCGGCGTTGATCAGCCCACCTCCATTGCCTCGCGAGCGCGGCCGGGCACCTTGCACAAGCACTGGTTCCGGCCAGTGCACCGGACGGGACGGGGCGGATGGTAATGCCAGGCACCGAGCAGTTCACGATCGGAGCCGGCTCTGCATCACCAGGCAGGAAGTGCGGGACCTGCCTCCGGTGGACCCCGGTCACCTGGGATGGGTAAACCTGCTTGCGGCGTCGGCTGCCTTGCCAGACGGGGGTGACGGGGTCGGGAGGACGGTGGGGGCATGACGGGCGAGCGGGCGGCACGGGTGTGGGCCCGGATCGCTGCTGCGCAGGAGGGTGACGGCCCGGTGTCGGTGGCTGCGCTGTGCCGGGCGGCGGCGCGCTGGCTGGGGGTGGATGGCGCGAGCGTGACGGCGGTGAGCGGCCTGGGGGCGCGCGAGCCGCTGTCTGCATCCGATGAGCTGAGCTCCCGGCTGGAGGAGCTGCAATTCGCCACCGGGGAGGGACCGGGGGAAGAGGATTTCGGGTTCGGGTCGCCGATGCTGGTCCCGGACCTGGAGCTGGTGGCGGTCCGCTGGCCGGGTTTTGTCTCCGCAGCGGTAGCGGCGGGCGCTGCGGCAGTGTTCGCGTTCCCGCTGCAGGCCGGGGCCATCCGGGTCGGGGTGCTGTCGCTGTACCGGGCGCAGCCCGGGCCGCTGACGCCGGGGGAACTGGCCGACACGCTGGTGTTCGCCGGGTTCGCGCTGCAGCTGGTGCTGGACGCCGCGGCCGGGATCAGCGGCTCACCGGAATACCGGCCGCTGGACGGCCTGCAGGACAGCCGGGCCGAGGTGTACCAGGCGACCGGAATGATCTCGGTGCAGCTCGGCGTGAGCCTGGAGGAGGCATTCGCGCGGCTGCGGGCGCACGCCTTTGCCGCCAGCATCCCGCTGGGTGATGTCGCCAAGGACGTAGCGAACCGCAGGCTCCGGATGCGTCCCGATCCCCGGCTGCCAGGATGACCGTGGTGTGGGGGAGGTTGCGGTGCTGGCAGGGGCGCCCGGACGACAGCTGGATCTATTATTGACGGTATGGCAGCGACTGTGGACGAGCGCCTGGCGCAGGCGTTCGTCGAGCTGGCGGACACTCTAGTCGCCGGGTTTGACCTGATGGAGTTCCTGCACACACTCACCGAGCGGTGTGTGGAGCTGCTGGAGGTGGACGCGGCAGGGCTGCTGCTGGCCGACACCCGGGGCGTGCTGCGTCTGGTGGCGGCGTCGACAGAGCAGGCCAGGGTCGCCGAGCTGTTCCAGATCCAGAACGACGAGGGCCCCTGCCTGGATTGCTACCACACCGGGCAGCCCGTCATTATCAGCGACATCAGCGCCGGGCCGGCCGCGGCGCAGTGGCCGCGGTTCGCCGCTGCCGCTCAGGAGATGGGCTTCGCCGGGGTGCACGCCATCCCGATGCGGCTGCGCGACCAGGTCATAGGGACGCTGAACCTCTTCCGCACCGCACCCGACGGCCTGAATCCGGCGGTGGCGGTGGCGGCCAGGGCGCTGGTGGACGTGGCCACCATCGGGATACTGCAGGAACGGGCGGTCCGCCAGCACGAGGTCGTGGCCGGCCAGCTGCAGGTCGCGCTGAACAGCCGCGTCATGATCGAGCAGGCCAAAGGAATCCTGGCGGAGCGGCTCCGCACGACACCTGACGAGGCATTCATCCTGCTGCGCCGCTACGCCCGCGACCGGAACTATCCCCTCACCCAGCTGGCCGGCGACGTCACCCACGGCACGGCCGTCATCATCCCCGACAGCTAGGCCGCAGCCGCACACCGCGCGCAGCCAGTCGATGCCAGGCCAGGACGGGCCACTGCGCAGCTGCGGGTCGCACGTTCATCCGCTCGGGACATTCGCCGCCGGACCGACGGTGTCGTCATCGCGGCGCAGGCTTTCCGGGCCAGCATTGCCCGGGCTGGTGTGGATGAGCGCGGGTGCGTGCCGCCACACAAGGAAGGCGGCCGCGCCGAGCGGGATGGTGGGCAGGAAGGTGACCGCCCGCCACAGCAGCACGGCGGCCGTCACCTGCGCCGTGACCTGATGGCCGGCGCTGGCAGCCAGGATGGCCGTGAGTCCGAGCTCGGTGATCCCGAGACCGCCGGGGGTTATCGGCAGGACCGTCAGCAGCCGGACGAACGCGAAGGCCGCTAGCGAGGCCTGCCAGGGCACCTGGGCCTGGGACAGGCCGGTGCCGCGCAGGCAGGCCAGCAGGACCAGCCACAAGATGAGGTGGCCAGCCACGGTTGCGGCGGTGATCCGCCAGCCGCGCGCGGCGATCAGCCCGGCGGCGCGGTCGCGGAAGCCGACCAGTGATTCGGACACACGGGAAGGCGGCCGACGTCGTGCCAGCCGGCAGGCGATGGCGAGTGCGTGCTGCAGCACCTGGCCCGCGCGGAGCGCGAAAGGCGCACTGCGCAGGATCAGGCCAAGCCCGGCGGCCATGGCGGCGAGCAACGCCAATCCCGCGGCCGCCACCGCGATCAGGACAGCATCGGGCCGGACGGCTGTCATCAGGACCAGCAGCGCGAGGACCGGAAGGGCCAGGCGCGCGAAGATGTTCCAGATGCCCGACAGCAGCGAATAGAGCACGTAGTCGGCTGTGCTGATCCCCCAGCTGGACATCATCGCCCAGCTAACCCCCATGGCCAGCGCACCACCAGCGGGCAGAGTGTTCGCCACCGCGCTGGATCCCAGGTTGGCCACCGCCGCCTCGCGCAGCCGCAGCGACGGCAGCACCGCGCAGATCATGATCCAGGAACAGACCATGCTGGCAGCGGCGGTCGCGGCGACAAGCAGGGCCAGCGGCCACGTCATCGCCTCCATGCTCGCCCACACGCTGTGGTACGACGCCAAATGCGGGAGGGCGAACCCGAACGCAGCCGCGACCACGACGGCCGGCGCCACAGCGCGCAGGACCGTCCGGCCGCGCCGCGGCCGGGGCGTGGCGGTTACCAGCCGCTGCTGCCGGGGGACACCGTGGCCGCGGCCGATCCCCGGCAGGACGCGCTGCCGGGCCGGTATCCCGCTGGCCGCCGACGGCCCGGTGCTGGTTCTCATCGAATCCAGCCTCTGCCGCCAGCGCAGACTGACAGCCCGTGGGCCAGCCCACCGACCGCCGTGCTCAGCGTCCCTCGGGCTGGAAGGCCTGGCGGGGCTCGTCCCGGCGCAAGTAGCGACGGTCGCTGCCGAGGCGGGCGGGAACAGACCGCAGCTCTCATTTCGCGATGGCCGCGCGAGTTGGTCAGCACCGCCGGATGCCCGGCCGCCGCGCTGAGCCTGGCTACCACACGCCGGTCTTTCCGCTGCCGATGAATCCCGCCGTTGTCATGGATGCGGCCGCTGCGGCTCGCCGGCGATCATTCCGTCTGGGTTCAAAGATCATCGTTGCGGAGTCCGGGTGCATCCGGGCTGACGAGCCTGCCGTTCTCCCGGACCACCGCGTCGTCCGCGGCTGCGGCCCTGCTGATCTCGCCCAGCCCGGCTTGCCGTCACCACTGCTGGGAACGGCCCAGCCGCTCCGGGGATTAGCGAGGTCACCGGTGCCCGCTGGCAGGCGGCCCGGCGGCCAGGCCCACGACGATCCAGATGATGATGCCCATAACCGCTCCTCAGCCCGTGACGAATCTGGCGCGCGGCTTTGACCATCATTGGCCTGGCACCTTACCGGGCACCGGCCCGTACACGAACAAGAAAACTCCGGAGCCCTGGAGGCCGCCATATCCTGGCGCGCAGCTGCCGGGGTCCGGAGCAACGCTGCCAGCATACGCCGCGCCGCGCCCCGGCCAACAGCGCATACCGGGCCCCAAGATCAGACCGCCCAGAACGGGCACCAAGATCAGACCGCCCAGAATCCGCGTAATGCAGCCCTCATCGGCCGGCGCGGAACCTGACGATCGCCCATGCGGTTACGGGCCGGTGAGTAGCGGGCTCAGCTTCATCTGTCCGGGCCGTCCCGTGTGGATCGGCCCCGACACTGCCTGTCCCGCCGATCTGCCGGCGGCGGGTAACCCGTGGCGTGGTCGTCGGACACTAACGAGTGTGGGCCGATTCGCTGTCTTGCTGCTCATGGAGGGCTGTCGTGACGATTGTCCGTATCGTGCTTGCTGATCCCCGGACTGGAGGGCCGCCGGACGGCAGTGCCGTGAACGGCCGGCACCTCGTCGTGCTCGCCGACACCGTGCTTACCCAGGATGGCGGTCACCGGGCGGTGCCGCTGTGGCTGCCGGGTTTGGATTTCAAGTTGCTGTGGTGGCTGCTGGACCGGCCTGCCGGGAACGCCGTGCTGGCCGGTGTCCTGGAGGAGACAGCGGCCCGGCTGCTGGATGCGGCCGGGGTGGCGGTGACCGCCGTGGACATCGAGTCGGCCGGGGAGGATGTGCCCGAGCTGCGCTCGGACACGGCCGGAGCGCGGGTCGGGCTGGCCACGGCCTCCGGAGCCCGGCATGTGATGGTGAGCGCCGGGTACGGCCTGAAACTGGCGGTCGCGGCCGGGGCGCCGGTCCGGGTGGCCGATGAGGTGATGGACCGGCTCGCGGTCCCGGTCCAGGGCGAGGACGTGCATGCGCCGTTCCTGCTGCCCTCGGCCGTCCGGCCGCCGGGCGATCCCAGGCAGCGGCAGAGTTTCGAGCCGCGGAACATGGCGTTCACCGACGGCCTGGACTTCTGGGAGCTGGCTGGCAGCTTCCTTGATGCCGGCTGGCCGCACTGGCAGGACTATTCCCGCACCGCCGCAGACCAGTCCGCGATCCTTGCGTCCGCGGTCCCGGAGCCCTCCGGTTCCGCCGTCCTGTTCCAGGAGATCTACGCCGACGACTACCGCGGTGCCGCGGTCACCTTCCGCGGGCAGCTGCGCACCACCGGCGTGGCCGGCCAGGCCGGGCTGAGTCTGGCCGCGGGCCGGCCCGTCGACCCTCCCGGCGAACACTTGCCCGACCGCAGCGGCAGCAGCATGACCGGCCTCGGCAGCAGCGACTGGACCTGGCATGAGGTCACGATGCCCGTCCCCGGCGACGCTGGCGTCATCCGGTTCGGCATCTCCCTGGCCGGCCGCGGCCGCATTGAGCTGCGCGGCGCGGAACTCACCCCGGCGCCGCCGGGAACCCAGGAGTAAAGCCAAGCATGGACATCCCCGACGGCGACCTGGTCCGGCTGGCGCGCGACGGCGATCCGGCCGCGTTCCGGCTGCTGGCCGAACGGCACCTGCCGATGGCCCGCGCCCGCGCGGCCCGGCTGTGCCCGCAGCCAGACGACGCCGACGACGCCGTGCAAGACGCGTTCCTGCAGGCGTTCATCGCCCTGGACCGGCTGCGGGACCCAGGCCGGTTCGCCGGCTGGCTGGGCGGCATCGTGGCCAACGTCTGCCGCGCCCAGCGGCGCCGCCCACCGCTGACCCTGCTCGGCGACTGGCCCGAGAACCTGCACCCGGCCTCGGCCGGCAGCCTGCCGTCAGCCGAGGACCTGGACCGCGCCGACGCGCTCGGCCGCGCGGTCGCCGGCCTGCCTCCCGGGCAGCGGCAGGCCGTCACCTTGTTCTACTACGCCGACCAGCCCGCCGGGCAGGTCGCCGGCACTCCCGGCGCCGCCAAGGCCAGTCTGCACAAGGCCCGCCGCCGGCTGCGCGAGTACATCACCGCGCACCGCCCCGACCTCATCCCCGCCACCTCCCGGAGGACCCCTATGACTGCTGTCCGCATCGTGCATGCCGACCCCTGGCCAGGACCCACGCCAGTCGGCCTTGTGGTGCTCGCCGACACTGTGCCTGCCGAGGATGGCGGGCACCGGGCGCTGCCGGTCCGGCTGCCCGCCCACGGCGCGTTCTGGCGCCTGCTCGCCCGCCCCGGCGACCGCGACCAGGAACACCCCGACGGCGACGCCGGGCAGATGACCCGCCAGCTGCTGCACGCCGCCGGGATCGCCGCGACCGCCGTGACCGTCACCGACCTGGGCCCGGCCGTGACCGCCACGCGGGTAGACATCGCCGTGCCCGGCGGGACCCGGCAGGTCACCACCCGCCTGGCCGACGGCCTGGCCCTGGCGGTCATCACCGGCGCGCCGCTGGCCGTCGACGACACGGTGATGGACCGGCTCGCCGAGCCCGTCACCGGCCCCGACCCGCTCGGCCCGTTCCGCAGCCGCCAGCAGCCACCCCCCGGGCCGTTCGAGCACACGCGGTTCGAGCCGCGGAACATGGCGTTCACCGACGGCCTGCACCGATGGCAGCTCGATGGCACCTTCCTGCGCCAGGTGACCCGGTCCCACGACCAGGACTATTCCTGCACCACCGAAGACGGGCGGGCGATCCTGACCGCAGCCGTGCCCGAACCCGCCGGATTCGCCTATCTGAGCCAGGAGATCGAACCCGACGACTGCCGCGGCCGCACCGTTGTCTTCCGCGGCGACCTGCGCGCCACCGACGTCGCCGACCGCGGCGGACTCGTGCTCCGCATCCCCCGCCACGGACGGCGACCGGCCCCACCGGATCCCTGGCACGATCCCGAGAACCACTTCGCTCCCGTCACCGGAACCCGTGACTGGACCCGCCACGAGGTCACCGCCCAGGTCCCGGCCGATGCCATCAGCATCATCTTCGGCGTCTTCCTGAACGGCCGCGGCCAGGTCGAACTCCGCAACCTGCAACTCCAACCACACCCGGCAACCGGCGGATAGCGGTTCGGGTTCGAGGGTGAACCCGGTTTGGGCCAGGAAGCCGTCGATGAGGCGGGCCGGTACTGGATGGCCTTGAGCCGGTTCTTGATGATCGCGGCGAGCTGATCCACGTCGGCGGCGGACGGGTTGCCCAGGCCGTTTCTCATGTTCACCATCGGTACCGCGATCACACGGTGTCTGGTCAGGTACTGGGCGGGATGACGAGCACCTGGCCGGGCAAGAGTAGCGAGGGATCCTCCAGGTGATTGAGTTCGGCGATCTGACGTGCCAGCGCCGGATTCCCGCCTGCGATCTCCCATACGCTGTCCCCTGGCCGCACCACCCGCGTGGTGGAGCCCGACGGCAGCCCCGGTGCCTGCGGTAGCGGAACGTGGGGTACCGGCACCGTCGGCAGCGACCCCGGCTGCTGGGGCGCGACCGGGTTGGCAGGCGGGACCGTGAAGAGTGCCTCGTACTTGATCATGCTCGCCGGCACGCTGATGCCGTTCAGTATTACGTCGCTCTTGGTCGTCTGTGTCGCCTCAGACAGCCCGTTCAGTGCCCGAGCGATCGCACTGGAGGAAGCCCCCGGGTCTGTCGCGCTCTCCGCCGACGAGTCACTGCCGAGAACCCGCCCTACCGGACCGGGCAAAGTACCCAGCCCGCCGATCACGCCACCAGTGCCGACGGAGATGCCGACGCTCTTGGCTATGGTCTCCCACGTGCCCAGGTCATCAAGCGGCTTGCCCTCGACCCAGAACTGATAAGGCATCGCGAACGCCACGGCACCGATGCCGTTATATCCCGCCGCCGCCACAATGGGATGGGCTTTCAGGAGGCTGGCCAGCGGTTCGACCTCGCCGGCCGCGGTGCCCATAGTCATGACGACCAAGCCGCTCTCAGCGATGTTGATGATGTCGTCGACGGAGTAGTTGGACGGGTCGAACGGGTTCTCGTGGCTGAGGAAAGCCTTGGCGAGCATCTCCGGGATAAGCGTGAAGGCGGCACCCATCACGAACCTGGCCGCGACCGGAAGCAACGCGTCGATAACATCCGACAGCAACGCCACCGAGCTCACCAGGAATGCCTCCAGTTCAGACATAACCCCGGCGGCCACCGCTACGTCGGCGGCGGCCATCGCGTCGGCAGTAGCATCGGAGACGCCGAAGGTGAGGATCGTCAGCCCGGCGCCAACCGCGAGCGAGGCCAGCATCATTTCCTTGAGCTTCGCGGCCTTTTCCTCGACGGTCTGGATCTCATTCGCGATGGTGTCTAGCTGGCCTGCGGCCTTGTCCAGAAGCTCGGCGTAATCCATCAGGGCTCGGCCGAACTTAGCCCGCGCCGTCTGGAATGCGGCGCTGCCAGACGTCTGCTGCGTGTCCGCGATGCCCTTCCAGGATCTCGCCAGGCCTGCAGCAGACGAGTCCAGACCGGATACTGTCTCGCGGAACTCGCTGGCCAGCGCCCGACAGGCGGTGGCGGCGCCGTGGATAGCCGCGGGATCCCCGCCCGGATCGAAGATTCCCTCGACCTCGCCCAGGAAGGACACCGCGGGCTCAGCGCTCCTGCCCAGGCTCGTCGGTCCCCGTTCGCTGCGCGGACTGGTCCAGGTTGTTGAGGTACGCCCTGACCACCTGGTCGGCGACGCGGTATGTGACCGCGGTCTGGGCGAGTTTCACGGCGCCGGTGAGCAGCGCTTCGGACACTTTGGTGGTGTCCTGCATCACTCGGCTATAGAACTCCTGGTACTGCGAGGCCAGGTTCTTGGAATCCGGCAGGTTCCCGAACGCGCTGTCCGGGACCCCGGCCGCAGCACGGAACCGCTCCAGCGAGTGACCGATGGCCTCGGCACGCGCCTTGTACTCGCGAGCCATGTCGACCAGTTCGCTGACCGTAACCTCGTATCCACCACCAGTCACAGCTTGCACCCCTCCGGCCTGCGTTCCGTTACGGCCTGGCGTTCACGGGGCGACCGATCCGCGCAGTAATCCAAGTTTACAGCTAGGAAAACTATGAGTTGGCTCAAATGGGGCCCGTGACCCGATTGACCAGAGTGGATTTGCCGCGGCCGGTGCGACCCCACACGCCCCGTTCCGGTCCTGATTCCGCTGGCGGCCCTGGTGGGCTGCGTCGGAGGGATCTACGGGATCGGCGGCGGCTCGATCCTGGCCCCGATACCAGACCACATGCGAAAGGCCCTTCCAAGATTGGAAGGGGCCTTTGACCTGGTAGCGGGGGCAGGATTTGAACCTGCGGCCTCTGGGTTATGAGCGCAGTCTGGCCCTGTTCAACCCTGTCCGGCATTGACCGCAAGCGTGCGGCAGTTCTCACCGTCGCCGTCTGCGTGCCCGGCGGGAGGCGTCAACCATCGACGCGAACTGCGGCGGCTCGACGATCGGCCGGCCCCGCCAGGGCGACATGCTCGTGAGGTCCGCGCCGGCAGAGACGATCAGGAACGCGCCCACCGCCGCCGCTAGGTCCAGGATCCGGTTGTCCTCCCAGTCCGGGCAGTCCCCGACGGTCTGCGGCGGGTCGGCGATGCCGCCGCCGGACGCCTCGGCCATCTCGGTCAGAGCCCGCAGGTACTCATCGACCTCGTCGTCCGGGGTCTTCAGGACCGTGGCGAGGACCCGGCCGGTGTTGGCCAGGATGTGCCGCGAGAGCCACAGCGCGAACTCCGCCGCGTCGTTGATAACGCCCATGCAGTCCGCACTCGGGTTCCCCGACGTCGGCGGAGGTGACGGCCAGCTCCGGAACGGGGACTCCCCCACGGCAACCGCCAGCACAAGCACGTTCACATCGAACACGACCGGCACCGCCACCGGCCCCGGCACGCTCATTGCCCTGGCGTGCCGCTCTTGTACGCCCGGCGGATGTCCGCGAGCAGCGACTCATAATCCTGGCCCGCGGCCGCGGCGCGCTCGGCGTTACGGGCCTGCAGTTCACGCAGCCGCTCCGCCCGGGCCAGCGACTCCATTACCGGGAGCGTCGCCCGCAGGTACGCCGACCGGTTCCCGTGCCCGAAATGCTCCACCAGGCGCGCCAGCCGCTCCTGGTCCTCGTCCGCCACCGCGAACCCGACCGTCGAAGTAGACATGCTTCTATTGTACTTAGATTGCATCTAGGGATGCAATCCACGGTACTCAGCTGAGCCCCTCGGCGATCCGGCACAGCCGCGGCTCGCGCAGTCGTTCCTCTTCCCCAGCAGCCGTCAGGCTGTTCGACCGCATCTGCCGGGACAACGGCATCATTCACCTGGCTGTGTGTGTCGGCTCCCCGAGGTCGCGGTCCTGTGTCGCGGGGCCCGTGGGTAGCGGTGCCGCGCAGGTCGCGTCGCGCTGGGCGGCGTGCCCGTCCTCCGGGTGGGATGCGGGCTGTTTGTTTCCGTAACGTCGCTTCTCGGCGGCGCCGGGGTGGGCTGGCGGGTCGCAGGAGACGTCGAAGGTCTCGGCGAGGCGGATCACTGTGTCGGCGCCGGGGGGCGGTGCGGCCGGATTCGTAGCGGCTGACCTGGGCGGGGGCGGCACCGATAGTAAGAGACAAAGTTAAGAGCCGAGCAGATCAAACTGGAACCCGATAACAAAGACCAAAATTGCGATTACGCGGATGGGATGCCCTGGTCGCTGAGCGTCTAACAGTTTAGCAAGAGGAGTGGACAACGACCAAATAAGGAAAGCGTAAATACTTCGCAAATACAAGAGGATCAGCGAACCAGCGAAGGCAATTTCGAGAACAAGAATCTCAGGCTCCACGATAAGCGCCGATATCAAAGCCAATACACCAAGGGCAACGGAGGCTATTCCTACCCAAACCGGTACGCGCAACGAGATAAACAGGGCTGCGACAGCAACCGGGATGGCCAAAACGGCTATGTTCCAAATCCAGGTAGCTGTTCCCATTAAGCGCTCTGCGGTCCTGTATTCGCTGTCCTCAGGATCAGGTATGGACAACCGCCACGTCGTGAATTGCTGAAAAACCGTGTCATAGGCTGCGAGGGTATCCGGAGTTGCAGCATCGCCCAATGGCATCGATGGCAGGCGCTCATGAATCTCTCGCAGCCATTTCCTGAGTCGGCTGACTCTTGCCCTTTCCTTGCGGAAACGCTCAATTGCCTCATTCCATCCGTAGGCGCCAAGTTTGCCGGCTTCGGCTTGAATGCGTTCCGGACCTACGATATCTAGCACGGCAGTAAAGGCGGCAGCGAACTCCATAAGCTTGCCGATTCGCGCCCACCAAAAGACTGGAAGCCCAAACAGATAGTAATTTCCAATGGGCCGCCCATCGAACCACCGTGCCCAAGCTTCGAGGTAGCCCAGCGACGGCACTCCGCAATCACACCCTTCTGGGAAACAAAGCGAATAGGTGAATCACTCAAAACTCGACACAAGTATATTGGTACGGAGCGTGACCTTTGAGTGAACCGGTCGGACAGGCGAGGCTGCATCGGAGCCGGTGGACCACGTTCGCTTCTCTACCTGCGGCAAAACCCAGGGACCTCGACCACTGGCACGGCCGTGCCCGGCAGGGGGAGCTGCCGCACTGTCTTCCCATCGAATGGGCCGAAGTCACCGATCCGGCGTGGAAGCCGGCCTTCACCAGCGCGGACGCGGACCTGTCGAAAGCCTTCACCGGCCCCTGCCCCGCGGTGCGGTCACCAGACCTCTTTCTCCGTTCCCGACCTCGCCTGGGAAGCCATATCGCGAGCATCGTCATATAGTCCGCCGGCCAGCCGGACGCAGACAGCCCGCGCGGGTTCGTGGGCGTGCGGTCGAACGCCGACCTGGCCACCGGGCCGAGGGGATGGCCGCCATCGATCTGGCCCTGGGGATACCGCTGCTTGTCGTCGGCGCGCTGCTGGCGACCAACCACCTGCACATCCACCGGCGGCGGCGCCATCTCCCGCCGAAGAAGCGGCTATCGAAGCTGGAAAGCTGGACGCTACAGGCTTTGCATGAGCCCCGGTACGGGCTCGCAGTTATCATCGGCCTGGTGGTCGGCATCCCGGGTGCCTCATATCTCCTCACCCTGCACCACCTGGTCGCCAGCAAGACGCCTGCCGCGATAGCGGTGGTCTCGGTGCTGGTATTCGTTGCTATCAACTTCGCGCCAGTGATCGTCCCGTTCGCGTTCCTGCGGGTCCGCCCCCGGCGCACCGAAAAAGCAATCAAACGGTTGAAGGACTTGATCGTCAGCCACGAACGGCAGATCGCAGCCGCCGTCGCCGTGTTCGCGGGCGCGTACATGGTGATCAGCGGCACCCTGCGGCTGCTGAGCTGACCTGCCAGCCAGCGCCGCCATCGGCCCGGCCCAATCCGAAGCTCCATCCAGTGGTGCCCATCAGGCCGCAGCGATCTGGCCTGCGGGAGCTGGCGGGCCATCCTTGAACGCCCCAGATCCCGGCCTGGCCTGTTCGGTAGCCCGAGCCGGCCGGGAGAGGTTTACGCCTTGCGCGTAAGGCGGCCTGACCGGACTGTGGGCCTGCGGCATCAGGCAGGAAATCGTGACAGGCGCGCGGCCCGCTTGCGGAGTGCCGGAAAGGCATGGCCGGGCACGTTGCGGCGCTGGAAGTGGCCGGTGGACGAACTCGCGGGGATCGGGTCGTGACGTCGGCTGGCTGCCGGGTATACCCGGGCATGCGGCAGGCGCAACGGGGCGGGTGCACGTCTGTCGGGGCATCCGGGGGTGCGAGCGGCTGCGGTTGGAGGCGTCCGGGCGGTTCGCCCGCGGGGGCGGTATCGGCGAGATCGCGCGGGACCTGGGGGTCATTCCGCGGGGAGCGACGGTGACCATGGCCAGTGCAAGCCGGTCGAGAAGGACGGCCCGTTCACAGGGAACGGTCGTGAGCTGGCTGTCGAAGGTGTTCGCGCTTAACCCTGAGGGGCTCAACTGGGCGCGCGGAGTGATGGTCCTGGACGTCGCGCTAGTGCCGCTGGTTGTCTTCTGGGCGATCGGCCACGAGGTATATCTGCTCAGCGCCTTGTTCGGGGCGCTGTTCTCGGTGCTGGCCGACCCGGGAGGCGGCTACGGGTACCGCGCGTCGCGTACCGCCGGTTTCGCGCTGATCGGCGCGGGGCTGACCGCGCTGGGGTTCGGCATCGGCGGGGATGCCTGGGGCTGGCTGGTGCTCGCGGCCTTTGCGGTGACGCTGGCGGGCGGGCTGGCGGTCGTGTTCGGAGTGCGCAGGTTCGTCGCGGCGTTGCTTCTCACCATCTGGTTCATCGTCGCTCTCGGGAACGCGTTCAGCTTGCATCATCACGTCCATATCACCAGCTACACGTGGGCTCAGGTGCTTGCCTGGGCCGGGGGGTCGGCGCTGTGGATAGCGGTGACGTTCATCGCGTGGCTGGTCCTCGGACGCCAGGACCGGCCCCGGCCGGTCGCGGAGCTGCCCGGTGATACCTCGCGGCGGACGCTGACCCGGCCGCTGATCATGTTCGCGGTGATCCGCGCCCTGGCCATAGCCGGCGCCGTCGCGATCGCATTCGGGCTCGACCTGTCGCACGGCTTCTGGATGCCGGTCGCGGCCATGGTCGCGATGAAGCCGAGCCTGGAGCAGACCACGCTCGTATCAGCGCAGCGCCTGGCCGGGGCGCTGATCGGCGCCGCCGCGGCGGCGGTGCTTCTGCTGATACCGGCCAGCGAGCACGGGCTCAGGCTGTTCGCGATCTCGCGCGGGCTCGAAGTGGTCGCGCTCGTCTTGTTCATGCACGCGGCGGCGGCTCGCTTGCGGAACTACGCGGCCTACTGCGCGGCCATCGCCGCGGGAGTGCTGATCCTGGTGGACCTTCCGCAGCCCTCGAACTACGGCGCCGTGGGCGACCGGGTGCTCTGGACGTTGTGCGGCGTGGGGATCGCTGTGCTCATCATGCTCCTGGCCGGCCTGCTCGCCAAGCCGGCCGCCAAGGCGCCGCCACAGCCAGCCAGGCAGCCAGCCTGAACGTGTCCGCCTCCGGCTCAGCCGCCGCCGGAGATAGCTTGCGTGGCGATTCAGTGACGGCGCCGCCTCAGGCCGCTGCGTTCCAGCCAGGGCTCGTCAGGCTCGCCCAGTCAGAGCCGGCTCGGCCAGGTGTGCTCGCCGGTCTAGCTCACCGTTGAGGGTGATGGCGGCGTTGATGAGGGACAGGTGGGTGAAGGCCTGCGGGAAGTTGCCGAGCTGCCCGCCAGTCGAGTCCATCTCCTCGGAGAACAGGCCGAGGTGGTTGCCGTAGGTCTGCATTTTCTCGAACGTCAGCACCGCGTCGTCGAGCGGCCGGCCCTGGCGAGCGCGTCGACGTACAAGTAGGTGCAGAGGTTGAAGGTGCCTTCCTCGCCGTGCAGCCCGTCGGGCGAGGCTGCCGGGTTGTACCGGTACACCAGGCTGTCGGACACGAGTTCGGTGTCCATGGCCTTCAGTGTGGACAGCCACATCGGGTCGGTGGACGAGATGAACCCTTCGAGCGGCATGAACAGCAGCGAGGAGTCCAGCACGTCGGTGGCGTAGTGCTGGGTGAACGCCTTGACCTTGCCGTTCCAGCCGCGTTCGATGATCTGGTTGTAGATCCGGTCGCGTTCGGCCGCCCATTTCGCGACGTTAGCTGGGCGGCCGTGCCGGTCGGCCAGCCGGATCGCCCGGTCGAGCGCCACCCAGCACTCGAGGCGCCCGTAGGTGAAGTCCTTGCGGCCGCCGCGGGTTTCCCAGATGCCCTCCTCGGGCTGGTCCCAGTTGTCGGCAACCCAGTCGATGATCTTGCTGAGAGCAGCCCACCCGGCAATGGCGGGCTGCAGGCCGAAGTCGTCACCCGTCAAGATCGCGTCCATGGCCTCGCCGTAGATGTCGAGCTGCAGCTGGCCGGAGGCGCCGTTGCCGACGCGCACGGGCCGCGACTCGCGCCAGCCCTCGAAGTGGTCCAGGGTCTCCTCGGTCAGGTCGGAGGAGCCATCGACCCGGTACATGATCTTCAGCGGGGAGGACCCGTTGCCGGCGCTGCCCTCCTCGACGCGGTCCCTCAGCCACCGGGCAAACTTGCTCGCTTCCTCCAGGTAGCCCAGGCCGGCCAGGGCGTGCACCGACAGGGACCCGTCCCGGATCCAGGTGAAGCGGTAGTCCCAGTTCCGCTCGCCGCCAGCTTGCTCCGGCAGGCCCAGCGTTGCCGCCGCCACGGGCGCGCCGGTCGGCTCGTAGGTCATCAGCTTGAGGGTCATCGCCGACCGGTCGACCATATCCCGCCACCGGCCGGTGTAGGTCGAGCGGCTGAGCCAGTTCTTCCAGAACCCCGCGGTGTCGTCGGCGAGCCGGGTGATCTCGGCTGGCGGCACGGCGCGCGGCTTGCCGCCCATCGACTCCAGCACCACCCCGCCGACTTGGCCCTCGCGCATCGTGATCGTCGCGCTGAGCCCGTCGCCGTGGCGCCTGACCTTCGCCGCGTCGGGGTCGCCCGCGTCGCGCTTGCCCGACGAGTGCAGGGTCAGCTCCATGCCATCCTCGCCGCGGAACATCGCGCCCTGCTCAGTGAGCTCGATGCTGTGCTTGGCGCGGCCGTAGTCGAACCGGGGCTGCAGGTCCAGCTCAAACTGCATCGTGCCGCGGGCAACCCGAAGCTGGCGCACCAGGCGGTGCTTTTTCGTCGGCCTGCCCTCGATCACCGGCATGAAATCCAGCACCTCGCCCACGCCGTCGGGCGTCAGGAACCGGGTGATCAGCATCGCGGTGCCCGGCATGTATAGCTGCTTGGACACGTAGCTATCCGCTACCGGTGAGATGCGGAAATAGCCTCCCTTCGCCGCATCCAGCAGCGAGCAGAAGACGCTCGGCGAATCGAACCGCGGGCAGCAGAAAAAATCGATCGTGCCGTCGGTGCTGACCAGCGCCGCCGTCTGCAAGTCGCCAATGAGCCCGTGATCACTAATGTTCGGATAGCGCTCCACAGCCCTCTCCTTCGCATCCGCCCGCTGACCCGGACACTCTCGCGGCCCGTCATGGCCGCCACATCACCCCCAGCGGATGAAGCTGCCGGGCCGCCTCCGGGCATGTGTCGGTGACGCCTGAAGAGATAGCCCTTAAAGCCAGCGAACCTGGACACGCCATGGCGACCTCCTCTGGTTCCTCTGGCATCGACGCCGTCGCCCTTGTCGGCCTAGTCGTCCGCTCTGCCCCGGCGGCCGACCCTCCGACTGACCGGCGCCAAACGACCACGGCCACCATCACGCCGCCGCAAAATGTTCACCAAGCAACCGGGCCACTCCTTGATGCACACTGCGCATGCCGACACGGGCGCGGCTGACCGGAGTGACGCGACTGGCGTCGGCGACGAACGTGCCACGCACCGGCGCGGACTGTGCTGGTGACGATGGCCCGGAACCAGAATCGCAGTGACATCTGCTGCCAGTCTCGTCCACCAACTGACGCACGGTGAGGCCCGATCTTGCTGCCACCGTGCTGCCATCCAGCAAGAAGGCCCGACCGCCGACTCTGGCGATCAGGCCTCTGACCTGCAACTACTTGGTAGCGGGGGCAGGATTTGAACCTGCGACCTCTGGGTTATGAGCCCAGCGAGCTACCGAACTGCTCCACCCCGCGTCGCGTTGTGCGTGATTCACTGTATGGCCTTGCCGGCCCGCAGGCAAATTCCGCGTACCGCCTGGAGCGGGCCGACCAGGCCGGGTAGCTGCCCCCGTTCAGACTCCAACGCCGTTGGCAGGCGGGGCGGTCATCCAGATGACGTAGTGAACCGACCCCAGCGCCCCCGGGGGCTGGTTGAGCGTGTGCGGCTCCTGCTCGGTCGTCAGGTCCAGGACCCGGGACGGGCTGCCGCCGTATGGGTACAGCTCGGACGCGCGCGCGCCCAGCAGCACCGGGCGCCTGCCCACGCGGTCGATTCCGGAGACGACATCCTGCACCGCCGATGCGGACTGGCTGGCCATCGAGGCCACGGGGACGCCGCACATTCCCCGGATGGTCTGGCTGAACTGCTGAGCCACCGTCGCATCCACGATCACGACGGACGCCGACGCCCCGAGTGACGAGCACAGCGAC
Organism: uncultured Actinomycetota bacterium; assembly: GCA_963815375.1. Classification (GTDB taxonomy): domain Bacteria; phylum Actinomycetota; class Actinomycetes; order Streptosporangiales; family Streptosporangiaceae; genus JASHPR01. The sequence goes on from CAWFGX010000002.1 coordinate 405,329, forward strand.
TGCACAGCGCCGGTCTCGCCGTGGCCGGTCCGGTTCAGCGCCAGCCCGGGAGCCGTTGCCTGCAGCTTATGGGTCTTGGTGTTGTGGGACAGCCCGAACGCGAACGCGGTCGCCGCGGCAGGCACGAGCATCGCGACGATGCAGAAGCCCGCCACCAGAGTTGCCGCCGTCTGGCTTGCGCCGCGGGAGCGGGCGCGGTCACGGAGGACGGCCGATGCCCAGATCGCGCACAGGATCAGCCCGGGGATGACTAGCGGCACCAGCCTGCGGCTGGCCCATGGCTGGTCGGGGACGGTCCCCGGCTGCCACAGGACCACAGCGGAGCCCCAGAAGATGATCGCCAGCGGCAGCGCCCACATCCGGGCCGTGCCCGCCGGGTCCTGCCACGTGAATGCCGTGCGCAGGCACCGCCGCAGCAGCAGCGCGGCGCCGAAAAAGCCAAGCAGCACTGCTGGCAGGCCGATATACCAGATGGCCCAGTACAGGGTGTCCTCGGCATACAGGCGCCCGGGCGAGACCGGCAGGTTCTGCATGCGCTGCAGGCTGGCGACGTAACTGGCCGTCGCTCCGGTGGACGGCCCCCGCACGGTCTGCAGGTACGGGCGGGCCGCGAGCCCGGCCAGCGCGGCGAGGACGAGAAGGGCGCCGAAAGCGGGCAGCCACCGCAGCGGCCGCACGGCGAAGACATTCCGCAGGCGGCTGCCGAACCCCGCCACCCGCAGCAGCTGCACGATGGCCAGGCTCAGCAGGGCGAAGCAGGCGGCGAGCAGGCCTATCAGCTCTGGCAGCGGCCGCAGCGAGGCCAGCAAGGGACGGACGAGGACATAACCATCAATGAGCCCGTAGCCAACACCGACACCAAGCCCGATGCAGAACGCTATGGCAGCGGCGCTCTGCCGGCGCGCTACCAGGACGCCCGCGAACAAGATGCCCGGAAGCACATCGAAGAGCCCGTCGATCCGCACCAGTGAGGTGAGGCCGAGCGCCAGGCCGCCAAGAGCCATTGTCACCCGCTGGGGTGTATACCAGCGGGCTGGCTGCAGCCACCGCTCGCCGAGCCTGGCGGCCATTGCCGAGAGCCTGCCAGGTATCACCCGCGCTAGCGGCGCCGTCTCCGTCTTCGGGTCGCGCCCCGGGTCGCCGAGCGCGAGCGCGTCGAGGACCAGGCTCAGCCCTCCGAACAGCAGCACCTGCATCAGGGGCTCGGCGAACGTCCCCCTGCTCGTGTACTGCTCGGGGAGGGTGAGCGCGAGCACCAGCGCCGCGGCCGGAGCCCACCGTGGCCCGGCCAGCCTTCCGGCCAAGCCGCCGAACGCGAGCACTGCGAGCCCGCCAATGATCGGTCCCATCATCTGGCCTGTGGTAATGCCGTGTGTCCAGAACCCAGCGGCGAGTATTAACGGCAGTCCCGACATCAGCCCGGGAACGATCGCGCCGCCGCTCGAGAAGAAGCCCGTGCTCGAGAAGCTAAGCCCGGGTTGCGCGCCGCCAAACCGCGCGAGTGACTGCGGGATCGGCAGCGAGCCGTGTTGAGCCAGCCAGTAGCCCGTCTGCAGGTAGGCCCCAGGATCGCGGACCACGATGGCGCTATCGGAGCTGAACCTGAGCTGCCACGCCGCGAAGCCGACAGCCACAACGACGGTGCCGGCCAGCCCCCACCAGGCCGGCCAGCCCGACGTTGGGCGGGATGCGCTGGCGGTTCCCGCGGCAGGCCGCGAGAGTGCCCTGGGCCAGCTGTCCGGTACCCGGCGCACCCCGGTGATCAGCGCGACGGCTACGAGTGCCGCGATCAGCAGCGCCGGGGCCGGCAGGAAGACGCCAGCCAGCAGCAACGGCAGGCCCACAAGCAACCAGGCAACAACCAGGACCGTCGGCAGCACCGTAATCCTGGCGAAAGTCGGCCCGCCGATATTCGGACGCGGCGCTGCGCCCGGGGCCGGCCGGTGCTGGCCCTTGCGCCTCAGGAGCCGGGCCGGCCGAACCCAGGCCGGGGGGACCCAGGCTGGGAGGACCCGGGCGAGACGGCCCTTCGGCTCGGCGGCGGGGAGCAGTACCGTACTGCGCTCTCTGACGGCGAGTTCCCCGCCGGACGGCTGACTGACAGCCGGCTGACCAGCGTCAGCCTGGGTAGCAGCCGTCTCGGCAGCTTCCGGCTGGGCGGCTGCGGGCTGGCCGTTAGCTGGCTGTCCGACACCTGGCTCATCAGTGGCAGCCTGATCGATACCTGCCCACGGATGCTGACTACCGCCACCGTCTTCGGGGCTGCCACTGGCGCCCGCATCCGTGACGGGCTGATCGGTCGCGGAGGTGTCGCCGGTCGGGCGGTCGCCAGAGCGCACAGTTCCCACTGTAAAGGGCGGAAGGGGCCGAAGGGCAGCGGGCCGCCGAGGCGGCCCCGAGTTGAGGAACTGGTCGGTAGCCTGGCTAACTACCCGGCGATCCTCGCTTCCCATGCAATCCAGATCTCGGACACCTTCGCCTCCCAGATAACCCACGTAGTATGGGCAAGCACAGCTCAAAAGGCCAGTTCCCCGCGTCAGACGACCAGGGGTTCTAGCCCGGAGGTGAAATGAGGCACCGCAACGACCCGGATGGCCCGAGCGGGAGCACGCCGCCGGCCTCCGGCCGCGGGAAGCCGGCCTGGCAGCGGGCGTGCACGCCTTTCCACTGGTCAGCGCGTGGCCGCGTGGCTGTCGGTCGCCGTCGTCGCGATACTCGTCATCGTGGTCGTCGGGGTCTACCTGCAGGTCCGGGGTGACTTTGACAGCATCAAGCGGATCGACGTAGCCGGCATCGTCGGCAAGCAGCCGCCAAAGCTCAACAACGCTGAGAACATCCTGCTGATCGGCTCGGACACGCGTGTCGGCCAGGGCGGCGTAGGTGGCGCGGCCGACACAGGCTGTGACTGCTCCGACACGCTGATGATCCTGCACATCTCCCCGGGCCACCACGACACCACGGTCATAAGTATCCCCAGGGACTCGATGGTCCCGGTCGAGGCGTGCGCGGCCAGCGACGGCACGCCCGGACAGCAGGCTGCGCCTGGAGAGGTCGAGCGGATCAACTCGACCCTTGCTTATGGCGGCCCGGCGTGCACGTTCAAGGTCGTCGGGGACCAGACCGGCATCCATCTCGATCACTTCATCGAGCTGAACTTCACCGGGTTCGAGAACGTCGTCAACGACCTGGGCGGGGTCAACGTCTGCCTGCCGTTCGCGGTAGACGACTCCATGTCCGGCCTTAACCTGTCGGCCGGGGTGCACCACATCGACGGGGCCCAGGCACTCTCGTTCTGGCGCACCCGTGAGGACCTCGGGGAGGGCTCTGACCTCCAGCGGATCCAGCGTGACCAGTACCTTATGGTCGCCCTGGTGCAGGGCATGATGCACAGCGGCCTGCTGCACAGCCCGACCAAGGTCTTCAACGTCGTCCATGACGCCGCGGACGCGATGACCACCGACACCGGCCTGGACGAGAACGCGATGCTGCAGATCGCGGACAGCATGCAGGGGCTGACCGCTAAGAACGTGCAGTTCGTGACCGTGCCCAACGTCCCCTACGTCGGAGACCCGACCGCCGAGCTTTCCTGGGAACAGCCCCAGGCCAACCAGCTGTTCAACGCGATTCAGACCGATGTCACCCTGCCCTCCTCGTCGGGCAAGTCGACTCCGCCTCCGGTGCTCGACGTGGCGCCGTCCCAGGTCAAGGTCGACATCGAGAACGGATCGGGGATCGCTGGCGTCGCGTCGCAGACCGGCAACGAGCTGACCAGCCTCGGCTTCCAGGTGGTGGGAACCGGGGACGCCGGCAACTTCAGCTATACGTCCTCGGTGATCCAGTACGCCGGGACCTCGGACCTGGGCGCGGTTGACACGCTCAAGGCGCAGATCCCGGGCGCACAGACACAGCAGGACGCGTCGCTGACGCCGGGCACTCTGCAGCTGATCATCGGTTCTAACTTCTCCGGGCTCAGCTCGTCGTCTTCCTCGTCGTCATCCGCGACACCGTCACCTACGACCTCGCCGAGCCCGTCCGTTCAGAGCGTCGCTTCGAGCGACGGAGCCGTCAGCGCCAACGTGGGGATCTGCACCGACCAGGGCGCGTTCTCCGGGCCGGACAGCCCGTGATGGGCCGGACTGGCTAAGCCGGGCTGGGAGTTACGACCCGCTCGTCAGGTTCGGGAGCGGCTCGGGCCTCCGCCGCGGACTGCTGCTGACCGAGCTGCGATATCTTCAGCCACATCAGCAGGGCCAGCGGGTAGATGAAGTAGCCGTATCGCGTGGCTGGCGCCAGCGTGAACATCAGCGCCAGGCCGATGATCAGCCGCCAGACGGCTGATGGCACAGTCCTCGGCGGGCGGATGACGAGCGAGAGAGCGATGCCGACCCCTGCCAGCACTAGCAGGCCGATAGCGATCAGGTGCCCGGCAGCGCCGGTATCGGCCATCACGTGCCCGGGCAGCGGGCTGGCGGCAGCGGACTTCATGCTGGCCAGGCCGAGCGGGAACTTGATCGTGTTATCGAGCAGGGCGCCCGGCCAGACGACGGCGACCGGCCCGACGATCGCCAGGCAGGAGGCTACCGCGGAACCGAGGAACAGCACGGTGGGCCTGCGCCCATCTCGCATCCCGATCAGTACCGACGCCACGACCACGGCCGGCCATGCGGTGGCCTTCGCCGCCGAAGCCAGTCCGAGCGCGATCCCGCTCAGGACGTAGCGCGGCCGGCGCCACAGCAGCGCGAAGCCCAGGCACATCAGCGCGATGATGGGCACGTCGGTCCCGCCGACGGCGAGCTCGAACGCGATCACGGGGGTCGCCGCGACGAAGATCGTCCAGCGGCCGGCGTGCCGGGCGCCCGCAGCCCGCAGCGCGAGCCAGAAGATGACGAGGAACGCCAGGCCGAACCACACCCGCGGGTCGGTGATCACATGCGAGCCGAAGATGGCCCGCGGGATCCCAAAGATGATCATCACCGGCAGGTACGGGTCGTAGGCGTTTGGGCTGTGCACCGTGGCCAGCGCGGCGACGCTGGCGTACGGCGACTGGTGTTTCACCAGCTCTCCAGCGGATTTGGCGATGACCGCCACCTCCGGCTGACGCTGGCCATCGGCAGCGTTCAGGAACAACGGTGTGATCAGCGCTCCGCCGACGCTCAGCGCCAGCCCGAGATCGACCCCCCGCTTCCGCCAGACGATGGCGCCAAGGGCAGCCGCGACATAGGCGCAGGCGGCGATCAGCCCCCACAGCCTGTGCAGGCTGTTGCTGCTGAAGACGGCAACTCCGCCAGCGAAGAACGCGCAGGTAGCGAACGCCGCCGCACTCCAGTACCAGCGAACGCGGACGGGTGGCATCAGCCTGTCGAAGAACGCCACCACGCCGCCGCGCTGCGGCCTGGCCTTTAGCATCAACATGACAGTGCACAACCCCCAATCGCATAGAGCTTATCGCGCCTGGCAGCGCAGCCCAGATGGCCGCGGCCGCGCTCGGGCGCGGGCCAGCTTCGAGCAGCCTCTCGATCAGCTCTGCATGAGCTCTGGATCAGTCCCTCGGCAGAGCTATGTAGCGCGGCAGGACTCGCGCGCCAGTGGTCACCGCCAGGTACAGGGCCAGCCCGGCGAAGACGACCGCAGGGGCGCCCAGGATGGCGCCGAAGCCCACCACGAACATGCGGCCCTCCCAGCCCAGCGCTGCCTTCTTGCTGCCCGGGCTGGCACCGCTGGCGAGGCTGGCACAGTGCAGCGCGGTGAGGACGCACAGCGTGAACGTCAGCGCTGCCGGGACCCGGAACGAGAAACCGACAGCGCCTATGTAGAGGAGCTGGCCGCCCAGAAGGACTGCGGGCGTCAGCCAGTCCAGCCCGCGGTCGTGCGGGTGGGCGGAGCCGAACGCCGCAAGCAGCATCACAACCAGCGGCGTGAACAGGAGCAGCCCCGGAAGGTTCCGCATACCGAGCCAGGCGAGCAGGGCCGTTGCCGCCAGCCCTGCGAACGCGGGCGGCAGCGGCACTAGCTGCCCGCGGACCATCTGGCCAATCCGCACTGCGAACCGCCCGTCATCCCTGCACGCCATCGTGGTCGCGAGCACCCGCGAATGTGGCTCCGTCACGGGCTCCGGCTCCTCAGCAGGTTCGGCCGCCAGGATGTCGTCCAGCGTGGCGGCTGGCCCCGTGACGGCCGGTACAGACTCGGCATCCATACCCGCAATCGGCCCCGCCGACCCGGCCACGGCCGGTCCGGCCACGGCCGGCCCTGTTACGGCTGACACCGCGACAGCGGGTGCCACCACGGGCGACGCTGCGACTACGTCCGCTGGCATCGCCACGGTAATCGGCACAACGAGGTCTGCCGGCGCGTCGTCCGGCGTGGCCGCGCCAACGGAGTCAGGCCGGGCCGGGGAGACGACCCGGCGGCGTACCGGGCTGGCTATCGCGGAGCCGAGGCCGACGATCGCCCATCCGAGCAGGGCCAGCAGCGTCACGCGGGCGCCCCAGATCGGTGCGGCCACGGCGATCAGCGCGACCCGGCCGCCGAACGGGAATTCCAGGACTGTCCGGATCGCCCGCCCTGCCGGGTGACCGCGGGGCGACACGACCCCCGCGTCGGCCGCAGCCTCTCCGCGGCATGCCCCGGCCAGGTCGCGCACTGCCATCATGATCACGGCGGCCGTGGCCAGCTCCCACGTCGCGGCCTGGCCAGAGGCCCGCCCGCCTACCGCGAGCCCGGCGCAGGCGACCGCGGATGACACCAAGCCGCCCAGCGTGGCCAGGCTGGCAGCGCTCAGGCCGGCCAGCCGAGTAGCTGGTGAGCCCGTGCTGGCCGAGCCCGTGCTAGCTGAAACCGCGCTGGCTGCGTCCGTGCTGGCTGAAACCGTGCTGGCTGCGTCCGTGCTGGCTGAGCCCGTGCTGGCTGAAACCGTGCTGGCTGGGCCGTCGGCCGCTGCGAGTCGCCGGGCACCGCACCACGCGAGGTAGCAGGCACAGAGCGCGAGGCCGCCGCCCAGATAGTCAACCGTGGTACCCGCGCTGTACCAGCCCGCCGCGCACACGCTGAGCGTCAGCGAGATGACGGTCACCGAATTCGCGGCCAGCGACCGACGGCGCGCCCAGTGGATGAGGCGTCGCGGAACGTCGTCGAACGCCCGCGTTCCGGCCGGCCGGGCATCCACCCCGGCCGTGATCATCCGGCTCACTCCGGCTCCAAATACCGCGCTCAGCCCGAATCCAGTCTGAATCTGCCCGAACTCGGTCCCCTCAGTGATCTACCGTACCCAGCTATACCCACCCAGGGCCGTAGGCAGGCCTGGCCGACGCGGCGCCCGCAGACCCGCCACAGACGGCACCCGTAGACCAGGCGCAGACGAGGCGCCCCGGACCCGGCGGTAGTGTCCCCACATGCGGATGGTGGCGGTCGTGCTGGCTGGCGGGTCCGGTCAGCGGTTCGGCGGCGACCTGCCCAAGCAGCTGCACGTGCTCGCGGGCAGGACCCTGGTCGAGCACTCGGTGGCAGCGTTCGAGCAGGCGCCTGGCGTCGACGCGATCACCGTGGTCATGCCGCCCGCGCTTGTGGCTCAGGCGCGGGAGCGCATCACCCCGGCTGGCGGCTACCGCAAGGTAAGCAGCGTGATCAGCGGCGGTATTACCCGCACGGACTCAACACGCTGTGCGATCGCGGCCCTCACCGCCGCTCACGGCGACGCCGACTGCAACGTGCTGTTCCACGACGCGGCGCGGCCCCTGATTGACCAGCGGATCATCGCTGACTGTGTCAGCGCGCTCAGCACGGATCAGGCGATCGGGGTCGCGGTACCGTCTTCGGACACGATCGTCGAGGTCAGCGACGGCGTAGTGACCGGAATGCCGCCGCGCCACGCGCTGGCACGCTGCCAGACCCCCCAGGGCTTCCGGCTCTCGGTGATCAGGCGCGCCTACCAGCTCGCTGACGCCGACGACCGGTTCGGCCAGCGCCCGGCCACCGACGACTGCGGCATCGTGCTCCACTACCTGCCCAACGTCCCGGTCCGCCTCGTGCCCGGCAGCGAGCGCAACATCAAGATCACCTACCCCGACGACCTCCGCGTAGCCGAAACCCTGCTCCGCCAAGGCGAGCCAGCCCCCCGCAGCCCGTGACCTGGAACGGCGTCTTTCATGATCGGGGTTGCTGGCCGGTGAAACGCGCAGCGCCAGACCATGAAGGACCTGACTCTGGCGGGCCACAACCCCGCTGGAGACGGGCCCGCCAGACGCGCGACTAGCTCAGAGAACGGCGTCCTCCAGCATCTCGGTTACCAGCGCGGCTATCGGCGACCTCTCCGAGCGGACCAGGGTGACGTGCGCGAACAGCGGATGGCCCTTGAGCTTCTCGATCACGGCGACGACACCGTCGTGCCAGGCCGACCCGCAGGTTGTCGCGCTGGGCGATGTCGTGGGTGAGCACGACCCTCGACCCGCCGCCGATCCGGGACAGCACGGTCAGCAGGACGCCACGTTCCAGCGACTGCGCCTCGTCGACGATCACGAACGAGTCGTGCAGCGAGCGGCCGCGGATGTGGGTGAGCGGCAGCACCTCGAGCATGTCCCGGCGCATCACCTCCTCGATCACTTCCTGCGAGGTGACAGCACCCAGGGTGTCGAAGACCGCCTGGGCCCACGGGTTCATCTTCTCGGCCTCAGAACCGGGCAGGTAGCCAAGCTCCTGCCCGCCAACCGCGTAGAGCGGCCGGAAGACCACGAGCTTGCGATGCTGGTGCCGCTCCATCACAGCCTCAAGGCCTGCGCAGAGCGCCAGCGCCGACTTGCCCGTGCCGGCCCGGCCGCCGAGGGACACGATCCCGACCTCCTGGTCGAGCAGCAGGTCGAGCGCCACTCGCTGCTCGGCGCTGCGGCCGCGCAGCCCGAACACCTCGCGGTCGCCGCGGACCAGCCGCACCGACTTGTCCGGCTGCACCCGCCCCAGGGCGCTGCCCGCTCCAGAGGTCCCGGAGACCAGCACCAGGCCGGTGTGGCAGGGCAGGTTCCGGGCCGCGGGGCAGTCGAGCCGGCCGGTCGCGTACAGCTCGTCGATCTCGGCTGCGGTCACATCAAGCTCGCTCATGCCAGTCCAGCCGGAGTCCGCAGGGAGCTCGGCGCGGTACTCCTGCGCGGTGATGCCGATAGCCGAGGCCTTCACGCGCAGCGGCAGGTCCTTGCTGACCAGCACCACCTTGTCACCCTCGGCGGCCAGGCTGCGAGCCACCGACAGGATCCTGGTGTCGTTGTCACCGAGCCGGAATCCCATCGGCAGGACCGATGGGTCGGCGTGGTTCAACTCGACGCGGACCGTGCCCCCCTGCTCACCGATGGGAATATCGGCATCCAGCCTGCCCGCCTCGATCCGCAGGTCGTCGAGGCGGCGCAGCGCCTGCCGGGCGAAAAGGCCTAGCTCCGGGTGATGGCGCTTGGCCTCAAGCTCGGTGATGACCACGACCGGCAAGACGACCCGGTGCTCGGCGAACCTTCCGACGGCCGCCGGGTCAGCGAGCAGGACGCTGGTGTCGAGGACATAGGTGAGGCGTGCTTTGGACGTGGCCACTCGCTCTCCCATGGGCGCCGCAAGCAGCGCCGCGTTCGGACACAGACGTGTCGGCGGGACCGGGACCGGCCAGCGACGGGCCGGGCGCCGGCCCTTCCTCATCAAACCTGCGTACCAGGACGCGAAGCTCGAGGATCTCGAGGGCCTTTCCCGTCGGGCGGCTGTTTACCGCCCGTCATCACTGACCGTACCCTCGGCTGACCGGTTCGGGAAAGTACCGCCGGGCTGTGTTAACGTGCCCGACATCCACGGCTTTCAACCCGCTTCGGCGATGTTGCCGGTAGTTAGCGGGCAGGTCAGACGCCGAATCGGCGCTGGCGCGCCGCATAGGAGCGCATCGCGCGCAGAAAGTCCACCCGCCGGAAGGCCGGCCAGTAGGCGTCACAGAAGTAGAACTCCGAGTGCGCGCTCTGCCAGAGCAGGAACCCGCCTAGCCGCTGCTCGCCCGATGTGCGGATCACCAGATCCGGGTCGGGCTGGCCTGCGGTGTAGAGGTGCTCGGCGATGTGGTCTACGTCGAGGATCTCGGCGAGTTCCTCGATCGTGGTGCCCCTGGTGGCATGGTCCAGCAGCAGGGAGCGCACAGCGTCGGCGATCTCGCGCCGCCCTCCGTAGCAGACCGCGACGTTGACGAGCAGCCCGCCCTGGTCGGACGTTGCTTCCGCCGCGTCCTTGAGCACCTGGGTGGTGTCGGCTGGCAGCAGGTCCAGCGCGCCAACCGGGTTCACATGCCAGTTCTGGCGAGCGAGCTCACGGACGGTGCCCTCGATGATCCGCAGCAGCGGCTCGAGCTCGGAGACGGGGCGGGCCAGGTTGTCGGTCGACAGCAGCCACAAGGTGACCACCTCGACCCCGGCCTGGCGGCACCACTGGAGCACCTCGAAGATCTTGTCGGCGCCGGCCTGGTGGCCGCTGGCGACGTCGGCGAGGCCGGCCGAGCGAGCCCAGCGCCGGTTGCCGTCGCACATCACCCCCACGTGCCGGGGGATCGACCGCGGCGACAGGTGCGCCTCGATCCTGCGCTCGTAGAGCCGGTATGCGAGATCGCGTACTCCCATCCCGCGCCTTCCTCGCCGCGGCAGGGCTGGCCTGCCAGTGTCAGCCAGCCTCGTCCGGGCCGTCGCCGCCTACCTTCCGGCCAGCGCGCAGCACGGCTGCCGCACTACCGTCCGGCCCCCTCAAGCACCGTACCCAAGGATGTCACCCAGTTCTGCCTGGCCAGACAATGCCAGCAGCGAACTCTCAGCTGCCTCTTATGCAGCACTGTGCCCAGGCAAGACGCTCAGCTGATGGAGTTTACGATCTCCTGATCAAGTCCGGGGAACGAAGTGAGGAACTCCTTCCGCTCCCGCTTGAGCCGGTCCACCATCGCGCCGTACTCGTCCAGCCGGCCCTGGCGCTCATAAAGCCCGCGCGGCTGCAGGACCTCGACGTCGTCAACGCCCGGGATCGAAGCCGCGACCTGGTAGCCGAAGTCGGGGTCGGTGACCCACTCGATGGTGTCCTCGACGATGCCCTGGACGGTCGCTGACGAGTAGGGGATCGTCACCTTCTTCGACGTGGCCTCGTCGGTTCCGCCGACCCGGCCAGTGTTGAGCACGAACACCTTCATGTCCCGGGTGTCGAGCAGCTCGAGCATCCGGTTGCCCATATCAGCCATGTCCCTGGGGAAGAACGGGTTGGTCCCGGGCACACGCAGGAACTTGCCCTCCTCGTCCTTGCCTCCGGCCGAGGTGCCGGTGGTCTCGCCGAGCATGAAGTACGCGGCGGCCTGCTCCCGGCTCAGCTTCGACACGGCTGGAACGATGTTCTCGTTCCGGTTGAGGATCAGCAGGATCTCGGCGGGCGGCAGGTCGCCGGGCGGCCACGGGTCCACATACGAGAACGGCCAGGTGGTCCGGCCGTTCTTGGTGTAGGAGGTGTCGAAGAAGTCCACCTTGCCGCTGGCGTCCACCGAGACGTTCTCCAGGTAGGCGTCCGGCTTGGTGGTCGCGTTGTAGATGGCGGGCTCGTACCTCGGGTCCAGGCCGAAGGTCTTCGCGAAGCAGCCGTTCTCGGTGGTGTAGACCTGTCCGCCCGGCAGCAGCGCGATGAAGTCGTCCTGGGCAGGCTTGCTGTTCAGCTGCGTGGTGAACGTCGTGGTGGTCTTGCCGGTGCCGGACAGGCCGACGATCAGGACCCCGGTCGGCGTCCCGTTCACCGGGATCACCTTGTAGCCCGCGTGCAGCGCGAGCCCCCCGCGGTTGTAGACGATGTTGTTCCACATCCGCAGGCCGCCCTTTTTGGACTCGCCGAAGTAGTCCGAGTTGAGCACGCGGGTGACGTTGTCGCGCAGGTCGACCGCTATCACGCGGTCGTCGGGATAGCCCGGGGCGGCCAGGTTCGGCGTGTAAATGACCGTGGTGTCCGGATCCCAGGCCGCCGGGTCGTAGGCCTCATCGACGGGGTAGTAGAGCTGCTGCTGCATGCCGGCGACGTTCGCGTTCGCCGACTCCATGACCAGGCGCGCCCTGGTGCGGAATTTCGGGTCGGAGCCGATGTAGCCGTCCACGACGACCACGCTGTTGCGGGCGATGTAGGCATCTTGCTCGGCCGCGACCCGCTCGAACTCCTGGCGGGTAATCAGTTGCCTGGTCGCATTGGTTGAGTCGTCGATGATGAATGTGGACTTGGTGCTGCGCGAGTCAACGCGCGCCTTGACTACCACGTTGGCGAATTCGGTGACCTGACTATTGGGCATCTTCTCGGTCAGTTCGCGGAGCCGCTGCGCGGTCGGATTCCACTCCACTGATGCGGCCTTCACCTGATACACCACGACTGCTCCTCCTCCGGGCACTGCTGCAGTACGCGCCGCTGCGGGCACCGATCGCCGGGCCGAGGCGAAAGTGCCCTGTAAAACGCGGGATTTCGGGAGTGTACCCCGAGCAGGTAAAACCTTGTCCGCGTGGTACCGCGTGAATGGCCTCCTGGTTAGGACCTGGGCCCGTCAGAGCGCACCTGCTCCACACGCTGCAGCGCCGCCCGCAGCTCCGCCAGCCAGGCCTCCTCATGCTGTCCAACCAGCCGAACGCACCAGGCCAGAGCATCGCTGCGGCTGCGGGCGACACCAGCGTCCACGAGCGTGTCCAGTACAAGCCGTTCCGGCTGACGAAGTCTGGTCATTACCGGTACCGAAAATGTGGTGAACATCACTATCTTCTCGTCGCAGATAACGCCCCAGGAAACCTTGCGGCCGAACCTGTGCTCGGCGTCGCGCGCGATCTCGATTCGCTGCTGGCGTGTCTGCTCACGGAAGCGGCGGATGCGGCTGACAGCCGCCGCGGCGCGATCGGCGGGAGTGGACCCGGCCGCCTCATCCGCGGGCACACACAGCAGGCCGATGACCGTGATCTCCTCACGGTCGAGCGTTATCTCCGGCGGCTCATCGAACCAGTCAGCCGGCATCCGGCTGGCGAACCACGCCCGGAGTTTCTCCCCCGCCGAGGCCGCCGCCGATTGTTCCTCCCCCGGCGCTTTCACGTAATGATGATTACACAGCGGATTCTGCGTCCGCAACGAAAGCCCGCGGCCGCTGTGCCGCCAACCACGGGGCCACCAAGCACGGGGCCACTAACCACGGGCGCGATCAGGCGGCCGAGCTTCCGGCGACGCTGGCGGCGACGCTGGGGTACACCTCGATCGCGCCGGCGAACTCGGCGCCGAAGTCCGCGGGCACCGCCTCGACGTCCAGGCCCGGCTCGGGCGCCTGGAGCATCACATTGTCGCCGAGGTAGATGGCCACGTGTGAGATGTAACCGGGCGCGGTGGGGTCGGTGTGATAGAAGAGCAGGTCACCAGGCTGCAGCTGGCTGACAGGAACCCGTGGCCCGGTCAGCGCCTGGTCCGCGGCCACCCGCGGCACGACGACCCCGGCCTGGGCCAGTGACCACTGCACCAGGCCGGAGCAGTCGAAGACGTTAGGGCCGCTGCCGCCCCAGACGTACGGCAGGCCCAGCCTGCTCTCAGCGGCCTTCAGGAACGTGACGACCTCGTCCTGGGTCAGGCCCGGCCCGGCCGCGGACGTACCGACCTGGGGTGCCGCGCCGCCCGAGGAGGCCGCCTGAGCAACGAGTGGCGCGATCGCCGCGCCGGCCGGCAGCACTGCCTTGATCTGCCCGATCAGCGTGCTGAGCTGGGCGTGCGGGGCGCTGACCACGATCGCGTTGCCGGCCGGGATCCCAAGCGAGCGCGCTACAGCGTCGCTGACCACGGCGTCGACGCCAGCGATCCCGGTCGTGCCGAGGCCGGCCAGCGGCAGTTCCTCAATGCGCCGTCCGGCCACCCGGACTAGCCGGTTCAGCGGCAGCTTGTCCAGCGTGCCCATCGTGTACGAGACCGCCACGCCGCCATCGGCAACGTTCTGCCACAGGCCGGTCGAGTCAGCGGTCGGCTGGGCCGCGAATGCCCGGAACTCCGCCGGGTCCACCCCGAGCACCGCCGTGAGTTTGCCGTCCACGGTGATCCGCGCCGCGTCGACCTGCTGCGCAGCGACCACCCCGGGTTGCCGCCGAACCGCAGCGGTCACGGACGAGGTGAGCGGCGCAGGCGCCGCGATCAGCAGATCAGCCTGGAGGAGCCCCTTGAGCGGTGCGATGGCTTGTGCTGGCGCCGACGGTTTCAGCGCCGTCACAGCAACGGGCGAGGATTCAGAACGGGATGACGTCAGCCCCGGCAGCGAGCTCTGGCTGGCGGCGCTCGCAGCCGATGCGGGCAGTCCCGCGTCAGGCACCGCGAGCGCGGGCTCCCCAGTGGTCAGAGTGGCCAGGGCCAGCGCTGCTGCCGCGGTCAGCAACAAGCGACGCGCCCGGTCGCGCATCGCCCTGCTCCTCTCCGTCAGCGGGCCACCCTTAGTCCGGCGGCATGTATTCGCCCCCCGCATGACTACCCTGGCCGTTACAGACTGCACTCAGTGGCGCGCTGCTGTCCATACCGCAGCCGCCAATTCCGGCAATGGCAGCGTCAAAGCGGCGTATCCGCGGCAGCCGATGCCAGTTCGGCCCGGAGGGCCTGCGGCTCTGTAACCGGCAGGCGGCAGGTAAAACCCCTGCAGACGTAGGCAGCCGGAGCGCCGCCGACCAGCTCACGCCCGGCCAGCAGCGGGATCGTGGCGCTGTCGCCCGCGTGCCCGTCACTTGTGTGGCCGACCGCGATCACCGCGCCCGGAGGCGCGGCCACAAACGCCATGTGGTGCAGTGCTGTGGTGCGGTCGTCGCCAGCCGGGCCGACGACCGCGATCTCGGCCGGGCCGGACACCATGGCCTCGGCCACAGCAAGACCCCAGCCCGCGGCGCGCGGGTACCGGGCGGCGATGGTGAGCAGCGGACGCAGGGCCACCGCAGCCGCTGCGCGGTGCCGGGCGGAGCCGGTCAGGGCCGAGTAGCTGAGCAGCGCGCCAGCGATCGCGAACGTGCCGGAGGGGCTAGGCCCGTCGGCGGGCTCAGCCGGCCGGTAGATCAGCCTCTCCCCGTCGTCCGCGGTGTCGTAGAAGCCGCCGTCGCCCCGGCCGAACCTGTCCAGCGCGGTCTCCAGAAGCCGCCCGGCCAGGCCAACCCAGCGGCCCTTCCCGGTGACACCGGACAGGGCCAGGAAGCCCTCGGCAACGCAGGCGTAGTCTTCAAGCACCCCGGCGCTCGGGCCGGCGACGCCGTCCCTCGACGTCCGGGCCAGGCGGTCGCCGGACAGGTGAGTCCCGGCCAGCAGTTCGGCCGCGTCGAGCGCCGCGTCGGTGAACTCCGGCCGTTCCAGCAGCAGGCCAGCCTCGGCCAGCGCGGCGATAGCCAGGCCATTCCACGCGGCGACGACTTTGTCATCCCGGGCCGGGGGAACCCGCTGCTGCCGTGCCATCAGCAGAGTCGCACGGACCCCCTCGAACCGGGCCGGGTCCTCCGGGTCCTGGCGAAGCTGCAACACCGACTTCCCGTCTTCGAAGGTGCCTTCCCTGGTCACGCCGAACACTGCGGCAGCGTACTGCGCGTCATCAGGCCCCAGGACGTCGGCGAGCTCGGCCGGGGTCCAGACGTAGTACTTGCCTTCCTCGCCCTCGCTGTCAGCGTCGAGTGCGGAGGCGAAGCCACCCTCTGCCGTGCGCAGGTCGCCAATCATCCAGGAGCAGGTGTCAGTGGCGACCCGGCGTGCGAGCTCGGAGCCGCTGCGGCGCCACCAGTGCGCGTAGACCCTGGCCAGCAGCGCGTTGTCGTACAGCATCTTCTCGAAGTGCGGCACCACCCAGCCGGCGTCCACCGAGTACCGCGCAAACCCGCCAGCGAGCTGGTCGTACATGCCGCCAGCTGCCATCGCCCGCAGGGTGCCCTCGGCCATCAGCTGTGCCGCGACCCCCTGGTCAGCACCGGTCCGCTCCTGGTGGCGGAGCAGGAACTCCAGCACCATCGACGGCGGGAACTTCGGCGCTCCGCCGAACCCGCCGTTGCTGGTGTCGTAGATCGACTCCAGCGAGGTGACCGCCTGGTCGCAGGTGCGGGCGAGCAGTACCGGACCGGGAGCACCGTCGTGGCCGGCCTCGGCATCGCTCCCGCCGCTGTCCCCCGCGGACCATCCGCCCTGCATCTGCTCGGCCAGTGCCGAGGCGATGCGCTGCGCCCGGTCGGTGACCGCTCCACGTTCCTCGCTCCAGGCCTGAGCCACGCCGAGAACCAGCCTCCGGAACTGCTCCCGCGGGAAGTAGGTGCCGCAGAAGAACGGCTCGCGGTCGGGGGTCATCAAGACGGTCATCGGCCAGCCGCCCTGGCCCGTCATCGCCTGCGTCGCGGCCATGTAGACCGCGTCGACGTCCGGCCGCTCCTCGCGGTCCACCTTGATTGACACCAGGTGATCGTTCATCAGCGCAGCGGTGGCGTCGTCCTCGAACGTCTCGTGCGCCATGACGTGACACCAGTGGCACGCGGAGTAGCCAACCGACAGCAGAACGGGAACCCCGCGTTCCCGGGCAGCACTGAAGGGCTCATCGCCCCACGGCCACCAGTCCACTGGGTTATCAGCGTGCTGGAGCAGGTACGGACTGGTCGCGCCACGCAGCCGGTCAGCCATGGCTCTATCTTGCCGCGCGCGTCCAGCCGGCCGAAAACCGGCTGCGGGCTGCTACGGTGCGTGTGTGACCACTTCCAGGCAAGCCTCGCTCGGCCGCGGCACCCGAGTGCGCGGGACTCGGCAAGCCGAGGCGCTGTCAGCGGTACTGGACGGGCTGCAGGGGTTCTGCAGTGCCCAGCAGATCCATGCCGAGCTGCGCAACAGGGGCGAGCATGTGGGGCTCACGACGGTCTACAGGCACCTGCAGGTGCTCAGCGAGGACGGCCGGGTCGACGCTATTCGCGATTTCTCCGGCGAGACGCTGTACCGCAAGTGCCGCAGCGATGCTCATCATCATCACCTGACCTGCCGTAACTGCGGCCAGAGCGTCGAGGTGGAGGGCCGCGCTGTCGAGCGCTGGGCCGAGCAGGTCGCTGCCGAGGCCGGGTTCACCGATGTGGGCCACACAGTGGAACTGTTCGGCCTCTGCCCGGACTGCAGCCGTCCCGGCTAACCCCGGTCGGCTAACTACAGTCACCGGCGGGCTGGCTCGGCGGCCTGGGAGCCGACGTTGGCGGCGAGCCAGATCCCGAGCGGCCTGCTGGTCTCCAGGAACGTCGCGACGCGGTCCCTGGCCACGCTGGTCCCGAGCCACGGCTCGACCGGCCACTCCTTCCAGGTGATCACTCCCTTGTAGCGCAGGAGGCCGATACGGGGGTGGTCGGCGGGGTAGCCCCTGGGCGCGGCCTTCAGCTTGTCGTGGCCGCGGACCGTGATCTGCTGCTTCTCGATGTCCGCGATGACGCGGGCTAGTTCCTCGCCGGCCTCGTCGCTGGCGACCGCCAGCCGGTACCGGGCGAGCTGGCCAGAGTCCATGGCGTACATGCCGCTGCCGGCGGCCAGGCCGCTGGCGGACAGCTGGATGTAACCGTCGGTGAGGGCTGCGGCGATCGCGGTCTTGTACGGGGACTTGTCCTTGCTGAACCTGACGTCGCGGTACGGCCGGAAAATCTTGGGCTCGCCGAAGTCTGCGCTGAGCTCCTCGACGAGCTCGGTCATCGGGCCGAGGACCTTCTCCTCGTAGACCGCCTTGTGCGCGGTCCAGTAGGCCTTGGAGTTGTCCGCCTCCAGCCCCTCGTAAAACTCCAGCGCCTCGGCCGGCCAGCCACCAAAGGACATGCGAGGATCCCTTCACTCTGGCTCGCTCCGAGCGATTCTGCCATCCTGTGACCGGACGGTCCCCTGGGCAAGGAGACGGCGTGCTGCTCTTAGCGCTCCATCCGCAGCTGCGGTCGGCCCTGGGAGCGGCCGGGTACTGCTCATTATCGGCCACATCCGTCCGTAGCGATCCGAGGCGCGAATGTCCATGCCCGACGCGTTAGAGCTCAGCGAACTGGCCGCCATCGTTACCGGCGGCGCCTCTGGCATCGGCCTGGCCACCGCGCGGCTGCTAACGTCCCGGGGCGCCCGGGTCGCGATCATCGACCGCGACATACCCGGCAGCGTCACCGCGGACGGGAGCCTGCTGACTGCCGTCGCCGACGTCACAGACGACGATGCGGTCCGCGCGGCCGTCGCCGCGGCGGTCGGGGCTCTCGGCGGCCTGGACATCCTGGTCAACAATGCGGGGATCGGAGCGGCCGGCACTGTTGAGGGCAACGACGACGCCGAGTGGCAGCGCGTCTTCGACGTCAACGTGTTCGGTGTCGTCCGCACCACGCGGGCGGCCCTTCCGGCGCTGCGCGCGGCGGCGGAGCGGCGCGGCCAGGCCGCCATCGTCAACACCTGCTCGATCGCGGCCATGGCGGGCCTGCCGCAGCGGGCGCTGTACTCGGCGAGCAAGGGCGCGATCTACGCGCTGACCTTGGCCATGGCCGCCGACCACATCGGTGACCACATAAGGGTCAACTGCGTGACCCCGGGAACCGCCGACACGCCGTGGGTGGCCCGGCTGCTGAGCGCCGCACCGGATCCCGAGGCTGAGCGGGCAGCGCTCGCCGCCCGGCAGCCGATGGGCCGGCTGGTGTCCGCTGATGAGGTCGCAGCAGCGATCGCCTACCTGGCGAGCCCGCTCGCGGGCGCGGTGACCGGCACGGCGCTGCCCGTCGACGGGGGCATGGCGGGACTGCGTCTCCGGCCGCGCGCCACCTAGCCCGCTCCGGTGGTCGTCCACCCGGACGGAACAAGTCCGGCGCACAGATCGGATGACTTGCCAGGAGATCGCCGCGCACACTCCGCCAACGCGACTGCAAAAGCTCAGGTAAACCGGAACATATCATTTCGGTGACGGTAAGGGATAGCACAGGCCAGCCAAGGCCACGCTAGGCCGGGGGCGGCGGGCAGCGGTGATGCTTGAAACGGATGGTCGGCGTGGGGCAGGGTGACGGGGTCGGCCTGGGTGACGGGGTCACCGGCACGGTCGGCAGCACCGAGGTGGGCGTCGGCAACGGCGGCGGGAGGGTCGCCGGCGACGGGGAGGGCGTTGGGGTCGGGGCTGGCGTGGACAGCGTCATGGCCGGCGGGTTTGTGAACGTAGGCACTGGTGACGGGGACACTACGTCGCCGGACGGCGCGGGCTGCGCGCCCACCGGGTGCTGGGGGGCGGCGGCTGGCGACTGCGGGCCAGCGGCAGACGTGAGGGCGAGCACGAGCCCGGCGGCTGCGAACAGCCCGAGGGCGATGCCGCCCACGGTCAGGACGCGCCGGGACCGCCGCCCGGGCCCGGCCTGATTCGGTCCCTGCCGCATCCAGAGCAGTCCGCCGAGACCCTGGCCTGCGGGCCGGGTGGTGGTCTCACCGGCGGACAGGTAGGCCGCTGACGCGGCGCCGAGGAAGACGGGGCCCACGATGGCCCTGAGCGGTCCCCCAAGCTCGGCGAGCTCGGCGTCCTGCGCCACCGGATAATGCCTCAGGTACGCCTCGCGCAGGGCAGTGCGCGCCTGGCGGGCCAGGTCCGCCGTGCCGCCGGGAGTGAGCCCGAGGACCGCGCCGGTCTCCGCGAGGCCGGACCGCTCGACCTCGGCATGCCACAGCACAGCCCGGAACCGTTCCGGCAGCGACATGAACGCCAGGTACAGCGGCGACCTGACCAGGTCAGCGATATCCGGGTCGGTGAACAGCGGCTCGGAGATATCCGGGGTTTTCGCCGCCGTTGTGCCAGCGTCCGCGATTTCAGCTGTGGCGGCATCCTCGCGGCCTGCCGCAGCGGTACTCGCTGCTGCTGCCGCCGTGTCCGCGCCGGTTCCGCCGCTGGCGGTGAGCCGCTCGTGGGCCGCCCAGCGCACCGCGGTGAACAAGTACGGGCGCATCGCCACCCGGGGCCCGCGGCCCTCCCCGAGAAGATTGCGGATCTGAGTGAACGTCTGCGAGACGATTGCCTCTGCCTCGGCGGGATCCGCCGACAACTGGGCGGCCAGATCGCGCGCTGCCGCTAGGTGACGCTCACGGAGCATGTCGTAGGCAGTTTCGTCCCCGGACCCGATCGCAGTGATCAGCTCCGCGTCACTTCTGGGCAGCTGCGTGAATGACTCGTCCATAACTTCTTCGTCCGTTTTATGCTCTTAATCCTGTTGCTTCGGACAAATCATGTCATGCTCCCAGTCGCAGCGTGGCTGGTTCGCCGTAGCTGGGGGCGATCACGTTCAGATAACCGGGCCAATCCAAGTATCAGCCGGATTGATAAGCAGATAGCAAAATGCCGGGAACGAAGAGACCGGCGGCACCTGCGCTGGCGGCACGTCGCTCCGCTGGCGATCGTGACGACACCGGGCGCTCGCGCTACATCGCGCTACGAGCGTCCTACCTCCCAGGTGCAGGCTCGGTTGCCACATCCACGAACTGACTGGTCACCTCAACAAACGGCGGGACGGCCGGCGCTAGCATTCGCGGCCGGAGCGGGGGCCAGAACGATCACCTTATGGAGGTTTCATGCTTCGGGCCCGGTATGCGGCCACCGCAGCGAGTTCCCTCGTGTGCGCCGTCGCGTTGTGTGCTACAGGCACCGCCGCCATGGCGTCCACCAGCAACGCCTTAATTCCGTCCAGCCTCAGGCCGGTGGCTGGCACCCACCCGGAATGGGCGCGGGCATCGGCCCTCAAGGGTGCCGCCAGCACCGCGATGGCCCTCAGCCCACGGATCTGGCTGGCGGGCCGCGACCCGTCGGGCGAGGCGGCTTTCGCGACCGCAGTCTCTACGCCTGGTAACGCACAGTACCGGCACGATCTGACCCCGGCGCAGTTCGCCGCACGGTTCGGCGCCACGGCTGCCGAGGAGAACGCCGTGGAGTCCTGGGCCAGGTCCCGGGGCATGAAGGTCACCGCTGCGAACCGCGACTACGTGGACGTAAAGACCACAGTGGCCAATGCGGCGCACGCGTTCTCGGTCGCGTACGGCAGCTACTCGGTAACGGGCTCGGTGGTCGGCGACCTGGCCGCAGGCCAGAAGACCGTCACGGTCGCGGCGCCGCAGGCGGCGATACAACTGCCAGCCACGGTCTCGTCG
Organism: uncultured Actinomycetota bacterium; assembly: GCA_963815375.1. Classification (GTDB taxonomy): domain Bacteria; phylum Actinomycetota; class Actinomycetes; order Streptosporangiales; family Streptosporangiaceae; genus JASHPR01. The sequence goes on from CAWFGX010000002.1 coordinate 426,458, forward strand.
TCGGTGCGGACCATCACCGGCCTCAGCACAGCACAGGAGATGGTGCGGCCAGCAGACTCCCTCCCGAGCCCACCGCAGAACCGGTGGAACGCTGGCCCGTGCTCGCGGTTCACCGGCCAGAACCAGGCCACCACACTGCCGGCAGCCTATGGCAAGACTGCGCCATGGACGGACTGCGGGCTGGTGCCCGATCAGCTGCGCCAGGCCTATGGCGCGGCCCAGTCGGGGCTGACCGGCAAGGGCCAGACCGTCGCGATCGTGGACGCGTACAGCTCGCCCACGATCGTCTCCGACGTCAACGAGTACTCGGCCTCGCACCGCGACCCCGGGCTGGCCGCGGGCCAGTACTCGCAGGTTCTGCCCTCGTCATGGGACGACGTCCCCGAGTGCGGCGGCAACGGCTGGTACACCGAGGAGACCATCGACACTGAGGCCATCCACGGCATGGCGCCAGCCGCGGACATCGTCTACGTTGCCACGCCGGACTGCACCGACGCGGACACCCTGGCCGAGTTGCAGGACATCGACAACAGCCATCTCGCCAGCATCGTCAGTAACTCCTGGAGCGCACCCGAGGATGAGGAGGCGACGAATATGGCCGCCTACGACGCGATCTTCGAGCAGGGCGCGACGGAGGGCATCGGCTTCTACTTCTCCAGCGGTGATGCCGGGTACAACGACCCCGCCACCACGGAGGGACAGGACGCCGGCTCTGACCAGCTGCAGACCGGTTACCCGTGCTCCAGCCCCTGGGCTACCTGCGTCGGCGGCACGACCCTGCAGGTCAGCGCCAGCGGCAACTACGAGTCCGAGACTAGCTATGGCGAATGGCGCGACACGCTGAACTCGGCCGGGACCGGATGGGCTGACCCGCTGCCGGGCACCTACCCTGGCGACTTCTACGAGGGCGGGACCGGCGGGACCAGCCTGTACTACACGCAGCCGGCGTACCAGGCGGGCGTGGTGCCTACCTCGCTAAGCGAGAGGCAGCCAAACGGAACCCGCACGACCACGCCGTACCGCGAGACCCCGGACGTGGCCATGGACGCTTCGCCGCTCTCCGGGATGCAGGTCGGCGAGACCACACAGCAGCCGGACGGCAGCTATGCCTACGCGGTCTCGCGCTGGGGCGGCACCAGCCTGTCCTGCCCGCTGTTCGCAGCGTTCCAGGCCCTGGCGCAGCAGAAGGGGGGCTTGCCGATCGGTTTCGCCAACCCGGAAATCTACGTCCGCTCCCAGGAAGGGCTGTTCCACGTGGTTACGCCGACTAGCAGCCCAACGTTCTACGCCGTGCAGTGGTACACCGACCCGTATACGCAGGAAGCCCCGATCCTGACCTACCTGTCGACGGAAGGGGCCGACGGCTCAGGCGCCTCGCTGCTCTCGTTGCGCAACGGCTACAGCGACGCCACCGGCGTCGGCTCGCCGGGCTACAACTACCTGTATTCCTTCGGGGATTAGGGAGCTGACGACGGCTGACTGCGGCGCCCGCCCCGTGTCCAAGGGGCGGGCGCCGCAGTGCGTCAGTGCGACACCGCAGCCGCGCCAGCGTCTCTGCCCTCTGGCGCGCCTGCGAGCCGGGCCGGACTGACGGTGCCCGGTTCGGTCTCGTGGATGCCGTAGCGCGCGTACAGGCGCCGCAGCGGCCGCGGCGCCCACCAGTTCACCGGGCCGAGCAGCCGCATCACCGCGGGCACCAGCAGCACCCGCACGATGGTCGCGTCCACGACCAGCGCGACAATCATCCCGACGCCGAGCAGCTTGATGAACGTGATCCCCGACGCGGAGAACGCGCCGACCACGATCACCAGCAGCAGCGCCAGGCTGGTGATCAGCCCGCCGGTGCGCTGCAGCCCGCTCGCGACAGCTGCTGTGCTGTCACCGGTCACGTCGTAGCGCTCGCGGATCCGCGACAGCAGGAACACCTCGTAGTCCATGGACAGCCCGAACATGATCGCGAACAGCAGGATCGGCACCGACGGGTCGATCGTGCCGGTCGGGGTGAACCGCAGCAGCCCCGACAGGTGGCCCTCCTGGAAGACCCAGACCAGCACCCCGTACATCGCCGACAGCGACGCCGCGTTCATCACGATCGCCTTCACCGGCAGCACCACCGAACCGAAGGCCAGGAACAGCAGCACGAACGTGGACAGCACGACCACCAGACCCATCCACGGCAGCACCGACCCGAGGGTGGACAGCTCGTCCACCAGACCTGCGGTCTGCCCGCCCACGTATCTGGTCGCCCCCGCAGGCGGCGGTACCTGCCTCACCTGAGCGACGATCGCGCGCGCCTGCGGCGAATACGGTCCCGGGCCGTAACGCAGGTCGACCCGCGCGACGCCGCCGCGCACGCCGGTCAGCCACGCGCCGCTGACCCCGGGAACGTGGCCGAGACGGCTGACGTATGAGGCGAGACCAGCTTCGCGGGCTTGCGAGCCGGCCACCGGGCCTGGGAACTGGACTACGGACTCGATCGGGGTGGTGGGGTTGCCCGGGAAGTCGCGGTTCAGCGCCTCGGTCACCACCCGCTGCGGGGCGCTGGCCGGAAGAACGGTGGCGTCGGTCCCGCCCCAGGTGATCCGCAGGAACGGCGAGCCGAGCAGCAGCAGGACGGCAACGATCGGGACCGCATAGAGCACCGGCCGGCGCATCACGCTGCTCGCCAGCCGGTACCAGGCACCCTCGCCCTCGGCATTCGGTCCGCGGCGCACTGACCTCCGGACCCGCAGCGCGTTGACCCGCGGCCCGAGCACCGCCAGCAGCGCCGGCATGACGATCAGCGCGGCCAGCATGTCGACGAGAACGGTCGCCACGCCGCCATACCCCATCGAGCGCAGGAACCCTAGCGGGAACAGCGTCAGACTGGCCAGAGCCAGTGCCACGGTGATGCCGGACACGGCCACGGTGCGCCCCGCGGTCGCCACCGTCCTGGCAACCGCGTCCTCTACCGAATCCTGCCGGTGCAGTTCCTCCCGGAACCTGCTGACCAGGAACAGCCCGTAGTCGATGCCGAGCCCAAGACCCATGATCGTGGTGATGTTGATCGAGTACGTGGAGACCGAGGTGATCAGGGTCAGCAGCCGAAGGGCAGTGAACGAGCCCAGGATTGCGATACCGCCGATCGCGACCGGCAGGCTCGCGGCGACCAGACCGCCGAAGATCACCAGCATCAGGACCAGAAGCACCGGCAGGGAGAACGCCTCAGCGCGGCCGATGTCCGAGCTGACATTATGGTTGATCCCCTCGTAGGTCGGCACCGTACCGCCGACTTGGGTTGTCAGCCCGGGGGCGCTGAGCTGGCCGGAGATCGCGTCATAGCTCTGCTGCCTGGCGGCGTCGGTGCCGCCTGCCATCTCGAGCACGGCATAGGTCTCACGCCCGTTAGTGCTCACGAACTGCCGCGAGCCAGTGGACCAGTAGCTGGCGACGGACTCGACGTCGGTCTTCGGCAGGCCGGCCAGCGTCGAGGTCACAGCCTCCCGGAAGGCCGGCGAGAAACGCGCGTTCTGCGTGCGGCTGGAGTACAGCACCACGACGTCGCCCGCGTCCCGGCCGAACGCGGCCGGACGCCAGGCTGGCCGACTGCTGGCTCTGGCTATCCGGCGGCGTGAACCCGCCCGAGGACTGCAGCCTGCCGAACACCCCGGTCCCCCACACGGCGGCGAACGCCACAACGATCAGTGCCAGTCCCAGCACCAGCCGCCTGCGCCGGTAGATGCCACGCCCCCAGCTCTCGAACATCGGGTCCCTCCCGACTACGCTTACAAGCGATCATGTCAGTGAACGGCGTAAACCGCGAATAGCGTTAACTTCGCACACGGCCTTTGCGGATGTCAAGACTGTTTACGCCAGGGTCGCGGGCGGGCCGCCGGCGGCCGGAGGCGTCCGGAGGCGTCCGTGACGGCCCCGTTCCAGAGCGCTCGCACCGGCCTTGTCACTGCCTGGGCGGGAGTGCTGCGATATGCACCGGGGGCGGCGGCGGGACAACAGCCGCCGTCTCGTTCACTTCGAGGGTGAGCCGCCGCATCGACGACGCGCCGCGCGGTACCAGCACGCTGCCGCCGACGTAGCTGTCTGGCGACGGGAGGCTGCCGCCCGCAGCCATCGAGCCACTATGGTGGAACAAATGAACTTGCTACTGGCGTTAGCTTCGCATACACAGTTAACGTAGGTCAACGGTGTTCAGTATTTGGAGGCAGCTTGGCCCAGCCACTCAGCCGGCGGGACCGCGTGCGGGCTGCGACGACCGAGGAGATCAAGCAGACCGCCCGGCGGATCCTGGTGCAGGAGGGGCCCGACGCGCTGTCGCTGCGCGCGATTGCGGGCGAGATGGGGATGACCGCGCCCGCCCTTTATCGCTACTTCGGCAGCCGCGACGAGCTGATTAAGCACGTCTGCGCCGACATCTTCGGCGAGCTGGCCGGGGCTATCCGCGACGCCATCAACGCCGCGGCCGCCGCTTCGGGGGGCGACATGACGGCCAAGGTGCTGGCAGCGTGCTGGGCGTTCCGGGACTGGTCGCTCGGCCATTCCCGCGAGTTCGGCCTCGTGTTCGCCACGCCGCTGCCGGGGCTGCACGTCCAGAAGGATGACATCACAGCGGAGAGCGGCGGCGAGTTCGGTAACACGTTCTTCCTGCTGATGCTGGAGCTGTGGCGGAAGAACCCGTTCGACGTGCCGCCTGATGACCAGATTGACCCCGGGCTTCGCGTTCAGCTGGAAGGTTATCGTGAGGGGCTCGCCGGGCTTGCTGAAGGACTGCCGCTCGGGCTGTTGCTCACGTTCCTGCGCTGCTGGGTGAGGCTGTACGGGATCGTGAGCCTTGAGGTCTTCGGCCACCTCAGCTTCGCGCTCGACGACGCCAGGCCGATGTTCGAGCTGATGCTGGCGGAAATGGCTCCGCAGGTCGGCCTGGAATACCCACCCAGAAGATAGGCAAACCGGTGGGTGATTCCTGAGTAGCCGTACTCAGGCACCGCCGCGCTGGCGAGCCCACGATAAGGGCATGTCTTCCACACCGCTTCGCCCGCACACCACTACCGCGTTCTACTTCCAGGCGGCGGCCTCGTTAGCCGTCTCCCTTGCCGCTGTCGGCTTCGGCATCGCCTACCTTCCGGTTGGCGCGTGGCCGCGCGCGTTCCTTGCCATCGCGGTCCTGTACACGGTCACCTCAGCGTTCACGCTGGCCAAGGTCATCCGCGACCGCCAGGAGGAGACGACCGTGGTCGGCCGTGTCGACCAGGCCCGGCTGGACAAGCTGCTCGCCGAGCAGGACCTGCTCCGGGTGAGCGCTCCCTGACCTTGCTGACCCGGCTAGATCCCGGAGGCTGCCCTGGGCCAGTGCCCGCCGGGGAACGAGGTGTTGTCCACGGCCGCGCCGTGCAGCGTCGCCATCTGGGACGCCTGGGCGACCAGGAGCGCGGTCAGAGTGCTCAGCGCGGCCGCGACCATGCCGGTGCTGACCGAGATCTCGCCGAGGGCCATCGCGATGCCCGCAAAGGAGAAGAGCAGGCTGCCGAGCGCGATCGCGGCCGCAGTCACCACAGTGATGGCCTCGAAGACGATGACGCCGAGCGCCACGTAGAAGGCCGCGGCCCCGGCCGCGCAGGCGGTGAGCGCGGTCACCGTCTGGGTCGAGATCGTCGCGACCTCGCCAGCCGCGGATGCCTGCGGAGGCACGGTGGCGGAGTAGGCAGTGGCGCCGGCGCCCTTCCAGTCCTGGCTGACGCCGACGACCGGCAGGGTGAGCTCGCCAGCGGCCGTGCTCGCGGTCCCCCGGACGCCCGCCCACTGATAGGCGTAGTCGAACATGTAGCCCGGTGCCGCCACGCCCTTGAGGAGCTCCATGATCTGCCGCCAGAGCGACTCTGCCATGTCGACGATCTTCTGGCAGAGCCACTTGACCGCGTCTTTCACGGGTCCAGGGATCCACCAGTGACCCAGGGCCGCGTTGCAGGCGCTGGTAACGTCGCCGATCTTGCCGCCGAGCATGTCGGTGCCGGAGCTGACCTTATGGGTCAACGCCTGGTACTGGGCGAGGCTGTAGGTCACGGCAGCATTCCCAGCAGTGCGGGCACGCGGCGGACGGTGGCGACGGTGGTCTCCTCGGCCTGCTCGTACTTGTACGCCGAGAGTTCAAGCGCGGAGGCGATGTCGCGCATGATATGCGAGCCTTCGGCGCACCGGGCAGATACCTGTGCGACGACGGCGTCGTATGGGCCGACGATGATCTGGAAGACGCCCGCTTCCACCCGGCTCAGGCTCATATCGCTGACCCTGGCTGACGCAGACTGAAGCGCTGCGGCCTGCTGATTCCAGATTCCTGCGGCGTGCCCTAGCGACGTCGCGATGACCTGCAGTTCACCCGGCGGGGTCATGAGGGGCTCCATTACGGGACGGGGAACGGTTTTCGTTGATCAGTGCCAGCGCCTCGTCGAAGATCTGTCCCAGGACCGCCGACTGCCGCGTTGCGTCCTCGGCCGCGGCAACAGCAGTCCCGGCGAGGCTGGCACGGGCTTCGGCGAGCGCCTCGCGCAGTGCCCGGGTCAGGCGCGCTGCGGTCTGCCCGGACACCCACCGCGGATCGGCCCGGCAGGACAGGAGCGAGGACGCCGACAGCGTGAGGACGAGACTGCCGCCCGCGCCGGTGCCGGAACCCTGCGGCGGGGCCGGCGGAGACGCGGCCCGGCTCGCGGTCGCGTCGAACACCCTCAGCGCGTCATCGGTCAGCACGTCCACCGGCCGGGGCGTGTCAACGGGACGCCTGGGCGCGAAGGCCGGGGGGACTTCGCCGCTGACCGGGGTGCCCGCCATGCCGGCAGCAGGCTGGTCAAGCTGGCCCCGGAGCCGGTCCACCCGGGACTGCCAGCCGTCCCGCTGAAGCGCGGTCGCCCACGCGTCCATCCGCTGACGGGCGGCAACCATGCACGCCTCGCTGACGGCGCCGGCGAACGCGTCAGCGGACACTTTGCGGTGCCAGTCGTCCGCAACACGGATCGAGTCGGGAAGCCCGTCAGGCCCGAGCCGGACATGCACCGCGCCGCGGGAGTCAGTGCCCTCGGCGTGCCTGGGCGCGGTCGACTGAGCTTCGGCGATGACCTGCTGCAAGCGGCTGGCCTGCTCCTGGAGGAGCATTAACTCCGGCTGGAGATCATCTGGCACGAGGCGACGTTATCATCCGGTTACATAGCGCTGAACAGCAAATGAAATAATTTGCCCATTACCAGCGGCAATGTGCTGGGCGAGATCGGGAGGCCGCTGGCGCCGCGACAAGCCGGGCCGAGACCAGCTAGCGATCCGGTGGCGCACGGCTCGGTGCGGCGACTGTTGCGGCTGGCCCACTCGTTCGGACTACGTCGTGCTGGCACTCTTTGATTTGCGTGCCTGGCTGCGGCTGTCCTTTTTCGGCGCGACCAGGGAGACGCGGATGTCAGGTGACGACCGGTCTTTGCTCACCGCGACCACGTCCGGCAGCTTCGACAAAAAGGCCCGGAAGCTCCGGCTGCCGTAGTTGTGTTCATCAAAAGCGGGGTCCAGTGCGAGCATCTTGCTCTTCAGCCACGATCCGGTGGCCGAGTCGCCGGGCGCCTCCTCCATGGCAGAGGCCACCAGCCGGCTGGCGTCGGCGATGTCGAAGTTGGCACCGACCTCGGCCCGCACGGCCGGGTTGACCTCGGCGACTATCGTTCCCCAGTACTTGTACTCCGAGCACACCGCGATCAGCCGGGAGCTGGCCGACGCTTTGGTACCGACCCCGACGACCCGCTTCCCCCACTCGCGGAGTCGCTGCACAAGCGGCGAGTAGTCGCCGTCGCCCGCGACGAGCAGGAATGTCGCGACGACGGGGTGAGTAATCAGAACCTCCATCGCGTCGACGGCCATCAGGATGTCGGCAGCGTTCTTCTGCTGGGCCCCGAACCTGGTCACCTGGATCAGCGTGATCCCGTTCTGGGCCAGGCTGTTCTGATACCGGCCGAACTCCGGCCTGGACCAGTCAGCGTAGGCGCGCCGGATCGTGGCGTTGCCGTAGTCGCGGATCAGCAGCTCCAGCGCCTTGTACGGGATCGGTTCGGCCTGCCCAGGCAGGTCCTCCCCCGCGCCCAGCGCGAGGTTCTCCAGGTCGATGAACACTGCCACCTGGTCACCGGACGACACCTCGGCCACACTGAGAGGCGGCATCAGACGCCACCGCCTGGAACATCGTTCACCATGCACCCATTCTGGTCTGCTCGTGCTTCACACGGTGCAATGAATCGAGCCAACGGCGCGTGTAACGAGGGTGAAGCAAGACCAGCGCGGCCAGCCGGCGGACGACCCGTTGGACGGGCGGACAACTGAACGGCTACCGCAAGGGTGCGTTAATGTGATCGACCGCCTTTGATCTGTCGTGCCAGACTGCGGCTATGTCGGCTCTCCCGCCGGACTACGACTCCGATCCTGGGCGCTGGCGATCGTGGAATCCGCCGCTCGACGCGCATGACGTTATCGCGGCCGAACTGCGCGGGCCGCTCCTCGATGTCGCGTGCGGCGAGGGCCGGCTCGCGTCCCTGCTCGGAGACGACGTCCGCTGGGTCGGCGTTGACTCGTCGCCGGCGCAGGTGGCGGCGAACCCGTACCGGCCGGTACTGCTGGGTGACATGCGGGCGCTGCCGTTCCGCGACGGCACGTTCGCTGAGGTCACGCATTTGTGGTGCCTGTATCACCTCGACAACCCAGTGCCAGCGATAGCCGAGGCGGCCCGCGTGCTGCGGCCGGGCGGCCGTTACTTCGCCAGCACCGCTGCGCGCGACTGCGACCCGGAGATCATGTTCGAGGGATACCCGCCGTCCTCGTTCGACGCGGAAGAAGCTGTGGCCATCGTCGGCGAGGTCTTCGCCGAGGTCGAGGCCCAGAGATGGGACGGAACGTTCTACCCGCTGCAGACCCGGGACGAAATCCGGGCCTACTGCCGTGCCCACTTCATTCCCGCCGAGAGAGCCGAGGCGGTGGACGTACCGCTGTGGCTGACAAAGCGAGGCGTGCTGGTTCGGGCCCGAAAGCTGGCTGGGTGACCTGCCTGGTCAGGCCACGAAGGGCGCCGCTCCGGAGTCCGTGGCCATCGGCCGTCCCGCTGCCGCCCAGTCCTGCATGCCTCCGGCCACGTTGACCGCCTCCCAGCCCGCGGCCGCGAGTGCCTGGGCAGCTCGCGCCGAGCGCACCCCTGAGCGGCAGATCACGTAGACGGTCTCGTCGCGCGGTATCTCGGCGCTGCGGGCGCCGAGCTGGCCGAGCGGGATGTGCCGCGCGCCGGGAGCGTAACCGGCCGCCCACTCGTCGGCTTCGCGTACGTCGAGCAGCCACGCGCCGTCAGGCACATTAGCCGCCGGAACCTCGCCTAGCTGACCCCCGCCCGGGTCTTGCTGGCCGGACCCGTGCTCACTCACCGTGATCAGCGCTCCCCTGCTGCTGTCTCGGGCGCCAGGCGATGCGCCCGGCGACCTGCACAGCTTACGGCACGGGCCGGATGCAGCCGGTGATCCGGAATGCTGTGCTGGATGACCAGGTTGTCCCCGGGTGACCGACCCCGATGTGATCGTCCGGGATGCGCGGCCGGTGAGCTTGCCCAGGTCGGCGAGCTCAGGGTGACGGCGTACCAGGCGGGCGGGTTCCTGTCGGCAAAATCTGAGTACGAGCCGGTACTGCGGGCCCTCGGTGCCGCACAAAATCTACCGGCTTATCGGGCTGCCGCCTCAGTTGGCTAGCTGCTGCGGCCGTCCGGGGTGCTTGCCGGTGCCCGGCGGTTGTCCGCATTACCAGTCTGGGCAGCGGGCTCCTTTGCGCCCACATCGGCCGTTTCTGCCTCCATGCCGGGGGCTGCTGCCTCCTCGTCACGGCGGGCCGCATCGTTGACCTTGCGGATGTGCTTGGACATCGAGCGGAACACGAAGACCAGGATGACGGCCAGGCCGAACACGACGATGAAGCCAAGCGCGCCGGGCGCAGCGGAACTGTCAGCCGAGGCCGCCACCACCGCCGTCACGTGCTCACCAACCTCACGCTGCCCGAGCGCCAGCGCGGGCACCTGGCCGCACACCGGCGAAAAGATCGTCTTCCGGCTTCTCAGTATCCACCATGGACCGGGCGAGGTGGAAATCCTCGGTCGGCCACGCCGCCTGCTGGATCTCCCGCGAGCAGGCGAACCAGAACCCGTTCGGGTCGATCTGGGTAGCATGCGCAAGCAGCGCCTGGTCCCGGATCCCGAAGTAGTCGCCGCACGGCACCCGGGTGGTGATCTCAAGCTCCCGATGGTCAACCCACTGCTCGATGCGCTCCGCATAGGGCGACTTCAGCCCGCGCCGCAGCATCTCCTGGTGCAAGGCCATGATCCGCGCCCGGTGGAACGTGGCGAAGTAGTACAGCTTGAGCGGCTGCCACGGCTCACCGCAATCCGGGTAGCGGTCCGGGTCCGCGGCGGCGTCGAACGCCTCCACGGTGGCCTGATGGCACTTGACGTGGTCCGGATGCGGGTATCCGCCGTTCTCGTCATAGCCGAGGATCACATGGGGCCGGAACTCCCGGATTGCCCGGACAAGGGGCCTGGCCGCGGTCTCCAGCGGCTGCAGGGCGAAGCACCCGTCCGGGAGTGGCGGCGGCGGGTCGCCCTCGGGCAGCCCGGAGTCGACAAACCCGAGGAACTGCTGCTGCACGCCAAGGATCTCCCGAGCCCGCGTCATCTCTGCGCGCCGGACCGCCGCGATGTTTGCCCGGATCTCCGGGCGCTCCATGGCCGGGTTCAGGATGTCGCCGCGCTCACCGCCGGTAAACGTGGCGACCATGACGGTCACGCCCTCCCTGGCGTAGCGGGCCATGGTCGCGGCGCCCTTGCTCGACTCGTCATCCGGATGCGCATGCACGGCCATGAGCCGCAGCGGTGCGTCGGCCGGCGGGCCCGCGCCGTCGGCCTCGGCAGCTGAGCCAGGTTCTCCAGCAGGCGGCAATCGGGCAGGATCAGTGGTCACGGCGGGCAACGGAATCCCCTCGGTGAATAACGGGTGGTCAGGGCAAGCGCATAAAGCTGGCCGGCGCGTGCGGGACGCCGGCCCCGGCGGTTCTTCTGCCGCACAACAAACCCGGGGAGTGAGGTCATTCCCGCGAAGCCTGCCGGGGATAGGCCCTGCCATCGCTGCACCCAGGCCTGGAGTACTGGGACGGGCGACGTACTTGCGGAGCCTTGTTACTCTCGATGGATTACCCCCTTTAGGGCCCGGTGGGGCCCGGCGGATGTCAAGTTCGCATCCACGCTAGGAGTTCTCGTGACCGAAACCCGCGATGACACCGTCACCTGGCTCACCCAGGAGGCGTATGACCGGCTGAAGGCCGAGCTGGACTACCTCTCGGGGGATGGGCGCATCGAGATCGCCAAGAAGATCGAGGCCGCCAGGGAAGAAGGCGACCTGCGCGAGAACGGCGGCTACCACGCAGCCAAGGAGGAGCAGGGGAAGCGCGAGGGGCGCATCCTCCAGCTCATGCACATCCTGGAAAACTCCCGGGTCGGCGAGCCGCCCCGGACCGAGGGTGTGGTGGGCCCCGGGATGACCGTCACCGTCCGGTTCGCCAGAGATGACGAAGAGGTGACGTTCCTGCTCGCCTCCCGCGAGGAGAGCGGCGCGCCCATCGACGTGTACTCACCCAGGTCGCCGCTTGGCAACGCGATCATGGGCAAGAAGGTAGGGGAGACCGCCAGCTACACGCTGCCGAACGGGCGTACCACCGCCGTGGAGATTCTCGAGGCCGTCCCATACGTCGGGGTGTAAGGCCGGCCCGCTCGCAGCAGCGTTCTTAAGCAGCGAACTCCGGCTCACTCGCCGGGGTCTCAGCAGGCGGAGCGCTGCTGCGCAGCGGCACCTCCTTGATGAACCAGGCCAGCACGAACAGCAGCACGGCCGTGGGCAGAGCCCACCAGAACACACCGTCGACAGCGTGCGCGATCGCGTAGAACACGTCGTGGCGGAACGGCTCTCGCAGGTGGTTCACGGTGACCGGGTTAATCTGCCCGCCCGAGGTGCTCAGGTGCCCGGCTGAACCCCCAGACGACAAGGACTCCGTCAGCCGCCGGGCGAACACGGCCCCGAACAGCGCTACCCCGATCGACCCGCCGATCTGCTGGAAGTAGGTCCGTGCGCTGCTGGCCACGCCGATGTCGCGGGGCTCGACGCTGTTCTGAACGATCACCGACGTGATCTGCATCAGGCAGCCCATGCCGAGGCCGAGCACCACGAAGAAGACGCCCGAGGTGAACTTGGACGTGCCCACTCCAAGGTGGGCGAGGAGGAACATGGCCACGGACATGACCCCGCCGCCGATGATCGGCAGTGCCTTGTACCGGCCGGTGCGCGTCATTATGATGCCGCCGGCCAGCGATGTGACGGTAACCCCGACCATCATCGGGATCAGCATCAGCCCGCTGCCCACCGCGGACAGACCCTGCACGGTCTGCTGGTACAGCGGCAGGAATGTGAGCGCGCCCAGCATGGCGAAACCGGTCAGGAAGCTCATAACGGTTGAGACCGAGAAGTTCCGGTTCCGGAAGACGTGCAGCGGCAGCACTGGCTCGGTCGCCCGCATCTGGCTGAACAGGAACCCAGCGAGCGCCACGACGGCCAGCACGCCGAGCCCGACGATCTCCGTGGAACCCCACCGGTACTCGGTGCCGCCCCAGGTGGTCAGCAGGACTACCGCGGTGGACACGACCGCGAGCGCGCCAGCACCCAGGTAGTCGATCCTGTGCTGGACCCTCTTGTACGGCAGGTGCAGGGTCACGAACAGGTAGATCAGGGCAGCGCCGCCAACGGGCATGTTGATGTAGAAGATCCAGCGCCAGGACAGGTCATCGGTGATGTAGCCGCCCACCAGCGGCCCGGCCACCATCGCCAGCATCATCGCGGCCATCATGTAGCCCATGTACTGGCCGCGCTCGCGCGGCGAGACCATGTCGCCGATCGTCGCGATCACGCCGACCATCAGGCCGCCCGCACCGAGCCCCTGCAGCGCGCGGAACGCGATCAGCTGGTCCATCGAGTGCGACAGGCCGGACAGCGCGGAGCCGATCAGGAAGATCACGATGGCGATCATCAGCCAGCGCTTGCGCCCGTAGAGGTCGCCGAGCTTGCCGTAGAGCGGCGTGGTCACGGTGGCGGCGAGCACGTACGCGGTGACCACCCAGGACAGGTGAGTGACCCCGCCCAGGTCACCGACGATGCGCGGCAGCGCGGTGGAGACGACCGTCTGGTCGAGCATGGCCACGATCAGTGCAAGCAGCAGTCCGGGCAGCACGATCAGGATCTCGCGACGCGGCCCGCTGACTGCTCCATCCCCGCCGCCGGCGGCTCCCCCGCCTGCCCCGACCGACTGGGTGTTCGCCATGCCTGGCTCCCTCCGAGATCACGCCCCGCAAAATAGACAGTGCTAGCCAGGCCCATTCCGGCCAGGATGCGCGCGCCGGGGACTGTCAGCTTACTTGCCGACCGGCTAGTATCACGTCAACAGACAGGCTAAGCTGATAACTAACCGGCCGTCAAGTAAATTTCGGTCGGCAATGGCGAGGCTGGATATGACGATGAACGACCACGAGACGCACACCCCGCGCAGCGACACGAGGGCACGTATTCAGCGCGTTGCCCTGGAGCTGTTTGCCGAGCACGGGTATGACGGAACGTCCCTGCGCGAGATCGCCGAACGGCTCGATGTGACCAAAGCGGCTCTGTACTACCACTTCAAGTCCAAGGAAGACATCGTCGAGAGCCTGGTCCAGGACTACTTCGGCCAGCTCGATGAGCTGATCGCCTGGGCCGGTACGCAGCCGCGGACCGCGGCGACCCGCGCCGTTGTCCTGAGCCGGTACGTGCGGATCGTCGCGGACGGCAGCGACGTGTTCCGGATGCTGCATCACAACCAGGCGGTCCTGAACACGATGGCCTCGGCGAAGCAGCGCAGCCACGTGTTCCGCGAGCGGATGGCCGGCCTCGTCGACGCCCTGACCGAGCCCGGGGCAGACCTGCAGGAACGGCTGCGCGCCACCATGGTCCTCGGCGCTGTCAGTATTGGCTGGATGTTCTTCGTTGACCAGACCGACGACCGTGACAATCTGATCGCCGCGGTTCTCGACATCGCTGCCGATTTCGGCAAGGCGGACCTGGCCAGCCTGGGAGTGCCGGAAGGCCAGCCCGGGCGCACCGGCTAGCCAGCCCGCTATGGCCTTACACAGCTCGGCGGCGGGAAGCCCGGGCAGGTATGCATTGGTCATCGGTGTCGTGCTGCTCGCGTGCTCCTGGCCATTCCTGGTGTTTGGGCTGCTGCCCCGCCTGGCGCGGCGAACGCTGCCGCTGGCGCGGGTCTGGCTGGCCGGCCCGGACGAGCAGGTGTGGGACCTGCTGAACGAGGGCCGGCGGGCGCGGGTGTTTGCTGCCGCCATCGACCCGGCCCAGCCCCAGGCAGTGAGGAGTCAGATCGGTGCGTTCTGCACCGCACGGGGGCTGGCTCCGCGGGGAGAGGGCCGGCGGGCGCTGTTCTTCGTGCTGACGCGCTCACCAGCGTGTCGAGGCTGGGCGATGGCTGGCTGCCCGCTGACGACCGCGACCGGGTGCTGCTGCAGCTGCTCGCCTCGGCTGACGCCCGGCAGATCGCCCGCACCAGAGGTAGTTCTTTGCTGCTCCCCCGCGCGCCGCAGCCGGCAGGCCAGCGCCCGAGCCGGCCGACCCTGCGGCAGCCCGGCTCTGCTGAAGTCCCGGGTACGCGGGTCATGCCCGATGACGTCGCCCTGGCACCAGGCGGCACTAGTGACCCGCAGGCCGCGCCGGAGAGTTCTGTCCGTTATCGACCCCGGCCGTTCTCGATCCCGGCATAAAGAATATAAGTAATAAGACGCACGTCATAGAAATTAAGACACCAAGTACTGAAAAGTGAGTCACTATAGCCGCGTGACACAACCTCAGGATGAGCCAGGCCAGCGCCCGGGCGACTGGGACGACAGCAGGTCGCCATGGGACTCGCCTAACGCGGCCGGCCAGCCCAGGCCCGGCTACGGAGCCCAATCCGGCTACGGGCCTCAGGCTCAGCCCGGCTACGGAGCCCAATCCGGCTACGGGCCTCAGGCTCAGCCCGGCTACTCCACCCCGCCGGGCTATGGCACTCAGCCACAGCCTGGCTACGGCACCCAGCCCGGCGTACGGCAGCCAGCCCGGCTACGGCAGCCAGCCCGGCTACGGCACCCAGCCCGGCTACGGCAGCCAGCCCACGGGCTCAGCCCTGGCTACGGCACCCAGCCCCAGCCCGGCCCATCGGGGTACGCGGCTCCGGCGCAGCAGCAGTACCCGGGGCCGGCCACGTACGGCCGGCAGCAGCCATATCCGCCGGGCAGCAATCAGTACGGTTCCGGGGCCAACCCGAGCCTTGCGGAATGGTGGCGGCGACTGGTAGCCCGGATAATCGACGGGCTGGTTATCGGCATCGTCAGCCTCGTGGGCGTCATACCGATCTCCGCCGCTTACACCCACAGCATGAATGCCGCCGCTGCCGCCGGTGAGCCTGCGCCGAGCCGCCTCGGCAGCTTGTTCCTTTGCTTCGTCATCATCTCCGGGCTGGCCTTCTTCTACGACTGGCTGCAGCACGCAGCGTGGGGACAGACGCTTGGCAAACGGGCCGTCGGCACGATGGTGGTGACCGCCGACACGCGGGCGAAGATCAGCAGCGGCGCCGCGGCGAGCCGTGCGGCCGTGTACGCCCTGCCTCCGATAGTTCTCTACATCGGCAGCCTCTTCACGGCGCTCAACGAGCTGTGGCTGCTGTGGGATCCGCAGCGGCAGTGCCTTCATGACAAAGCCGCGCACACGGTGGTCGTCAAGACAAGCGCACTGGCCGCGACCGGCTACCAGTCACGGCCGGCCGGGTACGCCGGCACGCAGGGCAGCGGGCCGTACGGGGGCGGGTATCCGGGCCAGCCCAGATAGCCCCGGCGAGCGGCGGGCCAGCAGCGCAGCCTTTCCTCAGGGTACGCTGCCCGCTGCCCGGACCAGGGGCAGTGTTCTGTAGCCGACCGGGGCGGCCAGCGCGATAACGGTCGAGGTCCGCATCACTCCCGGCACGGCGACGATCGCGTCGACGACCCGCTGCAGGTCGGCGTTGTCGCGCGCGACGACCCGGCAGAGCATGTCGCCAGCGCCGGTGATCGTGTGTGCCTCCAGCACCTCAGCGATCATGGCCAGCCTCGACGCAACCGGGTCATGGCCACCCGGCTGGCTGATCTCCAGCGTCACGAACGCGGTCACCCCGTAGCCGAGCGCGGCCGGGTCGATGTCGGGACCGTACCCGGTGATGACGCCACGCGACTGGAGCCGGTCGACCCTGGCCTGCACGGTCCCCCGGGCCACGCCGAGCCGTTTCGAGGCCGCCAGCATGCCAACCCGCGGCTCGGCTGCGAGCAGCTCGATGAGGCGCGCGTCGAGCCCGTCAATCACCCTGTCCTCCACCCCGCACAGAACGAGTATCACCGGGCCGGATGCTGCCCGCCTGGGCAACCAGGGTGGCCCACACCAGCCCGCGGCAAGGCGTTCTGTGCAAATTGCACAGTAAATTTAGCGATGGTTGCGCATCTTGACGCCTCAGCCGAGACTTCCCTCAACCGATGAAGCAGCAGGGAGCGTGACATGACAGCTCAGGTGCAGCAGCACAAGCCCGCCGGGACCGACGAGTTCCCTGTCACTGGCATGGACTCGGCCGTCTTCGCGGTAGGCAACGCGAGGCAGGCAGCGCATTTCTACTCAACAGCGTTCGGTATGCGCTGCGTGGCCTACCGGGGGCCGGAGACCGGCTGCCACGACGAAGCCGCGTATGTGCTCGAATCGGGTTCAGCGCGGTTCGTGGTCCGCGGGCCTGCGCGGGCGGGCACGGCCCTGGGCCAGCACGTCGCCGTCCATGGAGACGGGGTCATCGACCTCGCCATCGGCGTGCCGTCGGCGCAGGCAGCCTATGAGTACGCGGTCTCACGCGGGGCCACCGGACTGCAGCAGCCGCGGGTACTCGAGGAT
Organism: uncultured Actinomycetota bacterium; assembly: GCA_963815375.1. Lineage (GTDB taxonomy): Bacteria > Actinomycetota > Actinomycetes > Streptosporangiales > Streptosporangiaceae > JASHPR01. The sequence goes on from CAWFGX010000002.1 coordinate 443,521, forward strand.
GACCACGGCAAGGTGGTGCTGGCCGCGATCGCCGCCTACGGCGATACCTGGCACACGCTGGTCGAGCGGGACGCCTACAGCGGACCCTACCTGCCGGGCTATGTTGCCATCCAGCCGCTCGCCCCCGCTCCGGCGAAGCCGTTCTTCACAGCCATCGACCACTGTGTCGGCAACGTCGAGCTTGGCCGGATGGATGAGTGGGTGGACTTCTACTGCCGGGTCATGGGCTTCACGAACATGAAGGAGTTCGTCGGGGACGACATCGCGACCGAGTACTCGGCGCTGATGAGCAAGGTCGTCGCCGACGGGAGCCGCAAGGTCAAGTTCCCGATTAACGAGCCCGCCGCTGGCAAGCGTAAGTCGCAGATCGACGAGTACCTCGAGTTCTACGGCGGCCCCGGAGTACAGCACATCGCGCTGGAGTGCGACGACATCGTCGCCGCGGTCTGCGGCATGCGGGCTGCTGGGGTGGGATTCCTCGACACCCCGGACAGCTATTACGACACCCTCGGCGACTGGGTCGGTGACACCCGGGTCCCGCCAGACGAGCTGCGCGAGCTGCGGATCCTCGCTGACCGGGACGAGGACGGCTACCTGCTGCAGATCTTCACCCAGCCGGTGCAGGACCGGCCGACGGTGTTCTTCGAGCTGATCGAGCGGCACGGGTCGCAGGGGTTCGGCAAGGGCAACTTCAAGGCCCTGTTCGAGGCGATCGAGCGGGAGCAGGCGCGCCGCGGCAACCTCTAGGCCCAGCGCCGGTGCATACGGCATCATGTCCGGCATGACGCAGCCCCCGCAGCCGCCGGGCCAGTATCCGCCGGGTCAGCAGCCCCAGCCTGGTTACGGGACGCAGCCTGAGTACGGCAACCAGCCCGGGTACGGGACCCAGCCCGGGTACGGCACGCAACCCGGGTTCCCGACGCAGCCCGGATACGGGACCCAGCCCGGGTACGGCATGCCCGGGTATCCCCCTCCGGGTCAGCAGCCCTATGGCTCGCCCGCACCGTACGGCTCGCCGTACCAGCCTTATCCGGCTGGCGGGAACCCTTACGGGTTCGGAAAGGACCCGCGCCTGGCCGAATGGTGGCAGCGTCTGCTCGCCCGGCTCATCGATGGGCTCGCCCTTGGTCTTCTGACCAGCTGGATCTGGATCCCCTCGTACATCAATTTCCTCCACCAGATCAACACCATCAACAACGAGAATTTCAGCGACCCAACTGCTCAGCAGACCGCGCTAGCGAGTGCCGAGAGCCATCTGATCGCCCACTTCCTGCTGCTGGGAGTGCTCGCCGCGGCGATCGGGTTCCTGTACGACTGGCTCCAGCACGGCCTGTGGGGACAGACTCTCGGCAAGCGTGCGCTTGGCACGGTGGTGGTGACTGCCGACGGCTGGTCGAAGATCGGCTTCGGGGCGGCGGCCGGGCGCGCGGCCGTGTATTCGCTGCCGGGCGCGGTCCCGTATGCGGGTGGGCTGTTTGAGCTCCTCAACGTGCTGTGGCTGACGTGGGACCAGCGCCGGCAGTGCCTTCATGACAAGGCGGCGCGCACGGTGGTGGCCAAGAAGAGCCTGCTGAACGCGCAGGGTCTGCCGGCGCTGGCCGGTTACCCGGGTGCGGGCGCGCCGTATCCGGGTTACCCGGGCTATCCGGGCGGGCCGACGGCGTAACCCGCGGACGAGACGGCGTCTGACCTCTAGGCTCCCGCTGGCGCATGCGGCATCATGTCGGGCATGACGTACGATCCGCGACAAGAGCCTCAGCCCGGCTACGGAAGCCAGCCTCAGCCGGGCTACGGCCAGCCCCAGACACCACCTAGCTCTAGCGCCCCGTCCCAGCCTGGGTACGGCTCGCAGGGCCCGCCGGCCTACGGCTTGCAGGGCCCGCCGGCCTACGGCAGCCAGGAACAGCCTGCGTACCCAACCGCGCCGATGCCGCAATACCAGGCGTATCCCGGCGAGGCCAACAACCTGGTCGGCGGCGACCCGACCCTGGCCGAGTGGTGGCGGCGGCTGCTGGGTTACCTCGTCGACGCCGTCGTGCTCGTAGTGATCTACGTAATCCTCAGGGCACTGATAAGCCCGAAGGGGATCGGTGGCACCTACCTTCTGAGCGTCATCCTGGTCGTGATCACGTTCATCTATTGCGCGGTGCAGCATGCTCAGTGGGGACAGACCCTGGGCAAGCGCGCACTCGGCACGATGGTCGTGACGGCGGACAGCCGGTCGAAGATCACCGGCGGTACCGCCGCCACCCGTGCTGCGGTCTACGCGCTGCCCCCGATCGTCCCGCTCCTCGGGGGGCTGTTCACGCTGCTCAACGTGCTCTGGCTGACGTGGGACCCACAGCGGCAGGCCCTGCACGACAAGGCGGCAAAGACGGTGGTCGTCAAGGTCAGTTCGATGCGCGGGACCGGCTCCTAGCTACCGCCCGGGATGCCGGGGTCGGCTGGCGCAGTGCACCGCTGCGCCAGCCGGACCACCTAGAACAACAGCGTGTAGCCGGACTGGCGGAGCTGGCTGATGAGGCTGTCGCAGTGCCCGGTGCCACGGGTCTCGACCTGCAGCAGCACCTCGACCTCGTCAACGTGGAGCCCCGGCGTCACCCGTTCATGCACGACATCCAGAACGTTTGCTCCGAGGCCGGCCACCTCGGACAGCAGCGTGGCCAGCGCGCCGGGGCGGTCCGGCAGCCGGCAGCGGAAGGCAAGGTACCGGCCTGCGGCCGCTAGGCCGTGCCTGAGCACCTTGGCCAGCAGCAGCGGGTCGATGTTGCCGCCGGACAGCACGGCCACCACTGGCGGCTCGAACGCCCGGGGATGCTCGAGCAGCGCGGCGACCCCGGCCGCCCCGGCCGGCTCCACGACCTGCTTGGAGCGCTCCAGGCAGAGCAGCAGCGCCCGGGACAGGCTCTCCTCAGTGACGGTCACCATCCGGGCGCCGCGGGCGGCCAGTACAGTGCACGCCAGGTTGCCGGGGGTGGCCACGGCGATCCCGTCGGCCATGGTCGGCCCGCACATCACCGTCACCGGGTGGCCGGCGGCCAGCGAGGCCGGGAACGCAGCCGCGGCCGCCGCCTGAACTCCGATCACCCGGACCGCCGGATCCACGCCGGCCGCGGCGATGGCTATGCCGGCCGCCAGGCCGCCGCCGCCCACCGGGACCGCGATCGTGCGCGCGTCGGGGCACTGCTCGATGATCTCCAGGCCGACGGTTCCCTGGCCGGTCACGATGTCGGGGTGCTCGAACGGGTGGATGAACACCGACCCGCGTTCCTCGGCTAGCTCGATTGCCCGGTTGAGCGCCTGCGCCACGTCTGCGCCGTGCAGGATGACCTCCGCCCCGTAGGAGAGTGTGGCCTCGATCTTGGGTAGCGGCGCGCCCTCGGGCATGACGACGGTCGCCCGCGTCCCGAGGCAAGAGGCCGCGAGCGCGACCCCCTGGGCGTGATTCCCGGCACTGGCGGCGATGACCCCGCGGCTGCGCTCCGAGTCCGTTAGCCGGGAGATGCGCAGGTAAGCGCCGCGGATCTTGAACGACCCGGTGCGCTGCAGGTTCTCGCACTTGAGGTACACCGGGCCGCCGATCAGCTCGGACAGCACCCGCGAGTGCAGCAGCGGAGTCTGCAGGATGACCTCGCCGAGGACCTTGCGCGCCGCTACCAGCTCGTCGAGGCTGGGCCCGGGAGACGTCGTTGTCATGTTTGAAGTGTGGCATCTACCGATGCCAGCGATGGCCCTATGCCCTTCACTCACCGGTCCAGTAGCGGTCGGCAGCGAAGACGAGCCCGGCGGCGCCGACCAGGCCCGCGCTCTGGCCTAGCGCAGCCGCCACGACCCGGACCTCGCGCGCGAACTGCATTCTCGCGTGCGTCCGCAGCGCCTCCTCCAGCGGGTCGAACAGCACCGCGCCAGCCTGGGAGAGCCCGCCGCCGACGGAGACCACCTCCAGGTCGCATAGGTGGGTGGCCGAGGCGATCGCGATCCCCAGGGCGCGCCCCGCGCGGCGCATCGCGGCGAGGCCGGCCGGGTGGCCCTGCGCGGCGTCACCGGCCAGGTCGCTGGCTGTGGCATCGGGCTGGCCCGGCCGCCAGCCCTGGCCCTGGGCCCAGGCCACTACTGCTGGCCCCCGGGCGATCGCCTCGAGGCAGCCGCGCCCGCCACAGGTGCACGGGGGCCCGTTGTCGGCGTCAACCACGACGTGCCCAATGTGACCGGCGTTGCCTGAGGCCCCCTCGATCACCCGCCCGTCGAGGATCAGTCCGCCGCCCACGCCGGTCGAGACCACCATGCCGAGGACGTTCTGCCTGCCGCGTCCCGCGCCCCGCCAGTGCTCGCCGACCACCAGGCAGATCGCATCGTTGTGCAGCCGGACCGGGATGCCGCGGAACCTCTCCTGCACGCGCGCACGGAGCGGGAACGAACGCCACGCGGGGATGTTCAGCGGCGAGACGATGCCCGCTGGCCATTCCATCGGGCCACCGCAGCCCACACCGACCCCGGCCAGGTCGCGGACGGCGGTTATCCGTGCCGCCTCGAGCACCCGGTCGAGCAGCGCCTCCACCGTGCGCCACAACTGCTCAGCGTCCACGTCCCGTGGTGTCGGGATCTGCGCCCAGGTAACAAGCCGGCCGCCCGGCTCGGCGACAGCTGCGGCCAGCTTGGTGCCGCCGATGTCGATGACCAGTGCAGGGTCCTGGTCTCCCACCTGCACCCTCCTGAGATGCGGACACCGCCGCTGTGCACATAGTGTCGACGTGTGCAGCCAATGAGCCAGCCCCAGCCAGCAACAACCCCGAAAGCTCCGCCCGCAGCCTCGACACTAGGCGAACTGCGGGCTAGCGGTCACCAGTTCAGAGGTGTGAAAGAGGAGATCCGGCATAACCTGCTTGCCCGGCTGCGCGCGGGCGACGACGCGTTCCCCGGGATCATCGGCTTCGGCCAGACTGTCCTGCCGCATCTCGAGCGGGCGATCATCGCCGGGCACGACGTGATCCTGCTCGGCGAGCGAGGCCAGGGCAAGACGCGGCTGATCCGCACACTGACCGTCCTGCTGGACGAGTGGTCGCCGGCCGTGGCCGGGTGCGAGATCAACGACCATCCGTATGCCCCGGTCTGCGCGCGCTGCCGTCGGCTGGCCGCGGAACTGGGTGATGACCTTCCCGTCGCGTGGCGGCACCGCGACGACCGCTACGGGGAGAAGCTCGCCACTCCCGACACCAGCGTCGGTGACCTGATCGGTGACATCGACCCAGTCAAGGTGGCTGAAGGCCGGACCCTTGGCGACCCGGAGACCGTGCACTTCGGCCTGGTCCCGCGGACCAACCGGGGCATCTTCTGCCTCAACGAGCTGCCCGACCTGGCCGAGCGCATCCAGGTCGCGCTGCTGAACGTGCTGGAGGAGCGCGACATCGGCGTCCGCGGCTACGCGCTGCGCCTGCCGCTCGACCTGGTCCTGGTCGCGAGCGCGAACCCAGAGGACTACACCAACCGGGGCCGGATCATCACTCCGCTCAAGGACCGGTTCGGCGCTGAGATCCGCACGCACTACCCGGTGTCGCTGCAGGACGAGCTGGCCCTGATCCAGCAGGAGTCGCAGGTCGCCTGGGACGGCCAGGATCCGGGAGCGGTGCTGCCCGATCACCTGACCCAGGTGATAGCCCGGTTCACCCGGCTGGTTCGCGGCTCGCCTGCCGTGGACGCGCGCTCTGGCGTCTCCGCCCGGTTCGCGATCGCCGCCGCCGAGGCGGTCGCCGCCTCCGCTGTGCGGCGCGCCGCGATCACTGGCGAGGAGCAGCCGTCCGCGCGCGTGTGCGACCTGCCCGCGGTCGTGAGCACGCTGCGCGGCAAGGTTGAGTTTGAGGTGAGCGAGGAAGGCAGGGAGCAGGAGGTGCTGGACCACCTGCTGCGGCGGGCGATCGCCGAGACCTTCCGTTCCACGCTGGGCAACGCTGACCTGAACGGCCTCCTTGCGAAGTTCGCCGAGGGAGGCTCGGTCGAGACAGGCGATCTGGTCCCAGCGGCCGACCTGCTGCGCCGGATCGGGGACGTCCCGGGCCTGGCGAAGATCATGGAACGGCTGTCCATGGACGGCAGCGAGTCCTTCGGGCAAGCTGCCGCGGCCCTCGAGTTCGCTCTGGAAGGCCTGTACCTGATGCGCCGCCTGTCCAAGGACACCGTCGACGGAGGCGCCATCTACCGCACGTGACCGCGAGCGAGCCAATAAGCACCGCGAGCGAGCGGAGGAAAACATGAGTTACCGCTACGGGCCTTACCACGACGGGCCTGACCCGCTCGAGCCGCCTTATGACGTGCGCGGTGCCGTGGACGCCCTGGGCGAGTCGGTGCTCGACGGGTCGGATCCGGCAAGCGCCCTGCGCGACCTGCTCCGCCGGGGCATGTCCAACCATCGTGGCCTGGATGACCTGCTCCGCCAGGTCCGCGAACGTCAGCACGAGCTGCGTGACCGCGGCCGCCTCGACGGCATCCTGGAGCAGGCGCGTGCGCTGCTTGACACCGCGGTCGGCCAGGAGCGGGCGGAACTGTTCCCCGACCCTTCGGATGAGGCCCGGATGCGCGAGGCCGAGCTCGATGCGCTGCCCCGTGATACGGCACAGGCCATCCGCCAGCTCGACGGCTACGAGTGGCGTTCCCAGGCAGCACGGGAGAGCTTCGAGAAGCTCAAGGACATGCTGCGCCGCGAGGTGCTTGACAGCCAGTTCCGCGGCATGAAACAGGCCATGCAGCAACCTGACCCCGAGGCCATGCGCCGCGTCAGGGACATGATGGCCGCGCTCACCGCGATGCTGCAGGCCGACGCCGAGGGCAGGCACACCCAGCAGGACTTCGACGACTTCATGGCGCAGTACGGGGACATGTTCCCGGAAAGCCCGGCCAACCTGGACGAGCTCGTCGATTCGCTGGTACGCCGGATGGCCGCGGCGCAGCGGCTGCTCAGCTCGCTGACGGACGCCCAGCGCGAGGAGCTGGCCGGGCTGATGGCGCAGACCCTGGAGGACGCTGGCCTAGCCGCGGAGATGGCCAGCCTCGCGGCTGCGCTGCGCAGCCGGCGTCCCGACGTCGACTTCTCCGGATGGCCCGGCGAGCAGATGACCGGCCAGAATCCGCTTGGCCTGAGCGAGGCGACCACAGCCCTGGCAGATCTTGCCGACCTTGCCGACATCGAGGACGCCTTGCGCCAGGACTACCCGGGAGCCCGGCTCGACGACGTCGATGAGGAAGCGGTCCGGCGGGCCCTGGGCCGCCAGGCCGTCGACGACATGGAAGCGCTGCGCCAGATCGAGCGGGAGCTGGAACGCCAGGGATACCTGCAGCGGTCCGACGGCAAGCTGGAGCTGACACCGAAGGCCGTGCGCAGGCTGGGCGAGACCGCGCTGCGCCGTGTCTTCGCTGACCTGCCCGACGGCGGGACCGGCGACCACGACCAGCACGACGCCGGGCAGGCAGGCGAGTACACCGGCAGCACGCGGCAGTGGAGCTTCGGTGACGAGCAGCCGATCGACACAGCGGCAACGGTGCGCTCCGCCCTGTTGCGCGGCGGCAGCGCCAGACCGGGGGGACGACTCCCCGGAACGCCCCGAGAGCCCGGCGGCCCGGCCCTCAAACCCCCGGTCCGCGGGGGGCCGGCAGTGGCGGACCGGCCGCGGGTCCGGCTCTCGGTCGGCGACTTCCAGGTCGCCGAGACCGAACGGCGCACATCGGCCGCTGTCTGCCTGCTCGTAGACCTTTCGTACTCAATGGCGCTGCGCGGCACCTGGGGCGTTGCCAAGCAGACCGCGCTGGCCCTGCACGCGCTGATCCGCAGCAAATACCCGCAGGACTCTCTGCAGGTGATCGGCTTCTCGAACTACGCGCGCGAACTGCGTGAGACCGATCTTGCCGGGCTGGGCTGGGACATGGTGCAGGGCACGAACCTGCACCATGCGCTGATCCTCGCCGGGCGGTTCCTGGACCGCAGGCCAGAGCAGAACCCGGTCGTGCTCATCGTGACCGACGGCGAGCCAACCGCCCACCTGCGCCGGGACGGGCAGTACTGGTTTGACTGGCCGCCTTCGCCGGAGACGCTGGAGCTGACCCTGGCCGAGGTGGACAAGATGACCAGGCGCCGGGCAATCATGAACGTCTTCATGCTCGCCGATGACGCGCGCCTGGCTGCCTTTGTCGAGGAGGTGGCCAGGCGAAATGGCGGCCGCGTGCTGCACGCGATGCCGGAGAACCTGGGCGAATATGTCGTCCGGGACTTCCTGCGGTCGCGCCGTAAGGTCGGCCGATAGATTTTTGTTTCGTCACCTTTCGTGAAAGTCCTCCGCTTCTAGGTACGGCGTAGTAGTACCGTGCCGCAGGTAGTCGTCGATGGCGGCATGACGGACGGCCCGCAGCGGCGCTGCGGCCCTTCGAGGAGGACAAAGTGAGTTCTGCAAGCGTGTCTGACGGCGCATCAGCCGCCAGCAAGAAACCGCTGGTCATCGCGCTGGCGGTGATCGGTGCCCTGGCCCTGATCCTGGGGATCATGTACATGGTGGCCGGGAATTCGCTGCCCAGCTTCCTGACTGCTGGCAGCCACGTCAAGACTGGCAATCACCTGGCCCGGGGCGGCGTCAGCCTGGTCGTGGGTGTGGTAGTCCTGATCGGCGCCTGGCTCAGCAGCAGGAGCAAGGCTGTCAAGAGCAGCTAGCGGCGCAGTCCGCCGGCGGGAGCCGTCGTTCTCCCGCCGCCGAGCCGCGCGGGCCCGGGTCGGGGGCCCGGGCCCTTCCAGGCTCGGCAGGCGCGCCTGTCGTGGCCGCGCCTTCGTGAGCAATCACCTCGATGAGTAAGCTCTGTGTGGTTGCCTGGAAACCAGTCGCACCCATAACCCCAGATTGCGCATGTTCGCGGGCAACGCCCCGCGCCAGCCCGGCTCCCGGGTCGCCGGCGCCAGGCTGAGCCGGACCAGCCCGTCGCTAGGAGGATCGGTGAGCAGTTCGACGAGCGCATCCAAGGCGTCATCGGAGACGTCATCCGGCCGCGGGCCGCTGGTGATCATCCTTGCGATCATCGGCATCCTCGGGATCATCGCCGGGATCCTCTATGTGAGCGGGGCCGCTAACTCGGTTCATGTGATGGTCGGGTCTGTGCACAAGGGCGCACACCAAGTCCGCGCAGCGGTCTCGTTCGTCGTGGGCGTGGCGTTCCTGATAGGCGCGTTCATCGCCCGGTCCCGGCCGGCAGCGGGGACCAAGGACAACAGCTAGGACAGCCGGGAAACACGCGGCCGTCAGGAACCGGCCCTAAGATCGGCACATGTCCTTCACCGACCGGCTCGTACTGTGGCTGCACATCGGCTTTGCCATCTTCGCGATCGGCCCGGTGACGATAGCGATCATGACGACGCCGCGTTACATCCGCAAGCGCAACCTTGTCGTCCTGCGGTTCCTGTACCGGACAACGTTCGTCTACGCGCTCGGCTCGCTCGGCGTCCTGATCGCTGGCCTGATCCTGGCCGATCTGCTGCACGACTTCAGCAAGCCGTGGCTGACCGTGTCCATGACCCTGTTCATCGTCGCCGTCGTTCTGCTCGCGCTGATCATCCGTGACCAGCACCGGGCGATCATCCGGATCGAGGACGCCGAGGAGACCGCAGCCGACGTGGGTGCCGTGCTGTCCGCGACCGCAGCGCAGGGCGCGGCTACCGAGGCAGGCGACAGCTCCGCGAAGGCCGGGCTGCCCGAGGACCCTCGTGAGGCAGCCGAGGCCGCGCATGCCACCCACATAGGCCACGTGGAACGCGGACGGATCGCCAGCCTGGGCGGCGTGGTCAGCCTGATCTGGCTGGTGATCCTTGTCCTGATGGTCTGGAACAGCTGACCGCAAGCAGCTAACTCAGCCGAGCGCCGAGCTGAGGTCGTCGAGCAGGTCGTCACACGTCTCGATGCCGACGGACAGGCGGACAAGGTCGGCGGGCACTTCGAGCGGCGACCCGGCCACCGAGGCGTGCGTCATCCGGCCGGGATGCTCGATCAGTGACTCCACCCCGCCGAGCGACTCGCCGAGCGTGAACAGCCTGGTCCGGCCGCAGACCGCCACTGCCTCGGCCTCCCCGCCTGCCACGCGGAACGACACGACACCGCCGAAGCCGCGCATCTGCTTGGCCGCCATCTCGTGACCGGGGTGCGACGCCAGCCCTGGGTAGAACACCTCCGCGACCCGAGGGTGAGCGGCAAGAAGGTCCGCCACCCGCTGAGCGTTCTGGCAATGCCGTTCCATCCGCACGCCGAGCGTCCGAACGCCGCGCAGAGTAAGCCAGGCGTCGAAGGGGCCACTGACCGAGCCGGTTGCGTTCTGCTGGAAGGCAAGCCGCCCGGCCAGTTCAGCGTCAGCCGCCACCACCGCGCCGCCGACCACGTCGGAATGCCCGCCGATGTACTTGGTGGTCGAGTGCACGACCACGTCGGCGCCGAGCGCCAGCGGCTGCTGCAGATACGGCGAGGCAAACGTGTTGTCGACCACCAGCAGGGCGCCGGCCTCGTGCGCGGCCCGCGCCAGCATGGCGATGTCGGCCACTGACAGCAGCGGGTTGGTCGGCGTCTCGACCCAGACCACTCGCGCGGCCCGCTCCGCTAGGGCGGCCGCCACCGCCTCCGCATCCCACATCGGCACCGCGCGGAAGCTCACGCCCCAGGACGCCAGTACCTTGTCGAACAGCCGGTAGGTCCCGCCGTAGGCATCGCTGGGAATCAGGACGTGATCACCGGGCCTGCACGCGGTGCGCAGCAGGCAGTCTTCCGCGGCCATCCCCGACGCGAACGCCAGCGCACGCGTCCCGCCCTCCAGAGCGGCCAGGCACTCCTCGAGTGCCCCCCGGGTCGGGTTGGCGGTCCGCGAATACTCGTACCCCTCGATCCACCGCGCAGGCCCGCTGCCGGTCTCGTCCTGCCCGGTGGCCTCCGCATCATGCCGGCGCGCGCCGAGCGCCGCGCCGCGCAGGCCGCCCACCCCGTCCTGCTTGTAGGTGGATACCTGGTAGATCGGAGGGACCACTGCGCCGGTCACAGGATCAGGCGCCTGACCAGCATGAATCGCGAGGGTCTCAAACCCGTCAGCATGCACCCGCAAACACTACAGCCCAGCAAGCACACGCGACGGCCCTGGGCAGTCAGCCCGCGGAAGGCCAGTCGATCTGTGTGGTCAGATCAGCTGAGCTGATACCGAGCAGGTGGCTGGAGTCCTGCTTGGTGTACCTGCCGCCATCCAGCACCATCCAGGTGACGGAGCGCTGGAGAGGATCGGCGATAAGCAGCTCATCGACGGAGTGAGCGGCATAGAAGTCAATCTTGTTCCAGGTCTCGTCGCCTGGGGAGGCGATCTCGACCACTACCGCTGCTGTGGGCACGAACGTCGTCGTTGGCGTCTCACGGTGGAGCCCACGACCTGGCACCCGGTAGTCGTCCGGGTCGCCGAGGTTGAACGGGCCGCTTCCGACCAGCCCCGCACTCCGCGCCAGGGGATGAAGCGTCACGGCTAGCTGGTCATCGAGAATTCCGAGGAAGGGGTGGGGCGCCGGCGCCATGTGGTACTCGCCCTCCCAGACTTCGTCGTAGAGGTCCTGGCCCAGCGCACCGCGCCGCTGCAGCAGCGCCTCGAACTCTGGTGGTCCCGGGCCGACTACGACAGTTCGCACCGCCTTAGTGTAGGCGGCTGTATGCCGCAGGATATGGCTACGCGGGCTGGGCGAGGTAGGTCAGCAAGTCCTGGCGGGTGATCATTCCGGCTGGCCTGCCGTCCACGAGCACGACCGCCGCGCCCGTCTTCTCCAGGGCCTTGACGGCCCGGCTGACCGGCTCCCCGGAACCGACCATGGGGAGCGGTGACGACATGTGGCCCCGCACCGGGTCATCGGGGCGGGCACGGCCGGAGACCAGCGCGTCGAGCAGGTCGCGCTCCACGATCGACCCGATCACCTCGCCCGCCATCACTGGCGGCTCGGCGTTCAGGACCGGGAGCTGGGAGACCTCATACTCGCGCAGGCTCTCGATCGCTGCCCGGACGGTCTCCTCCGGATGCGAGTGCACGAACGGCGGCAGCCCTCCCTGCTTGCCCTCGAGCACGTCGGCTACCACCGGCTCGGCCGTCTCGCTGGCGAGGAACCCGTAGTCGGACATCCACTCGTCGTTGAAGATCTTCGCCAGGTAACCGCGCCCGCCGTCGGGCAGCAGCACCACGATCACGTCGCCAGGCATGGCGTCGCGTGCGACCCGCAGGGCAGCGGCGACGGCCAGGCCGCTGGAGCCGCCGACCAGTAGCGCCTCCTCTCGCGCCAGCCTGCGGGTCATCCGGAACGACTCGGCATCGCTGATCGCGATCACCCGGTCGCAGATGCTCTTGTCGTAGGTGTCCGGCCACATATCCTCGCCGACACCCTCGACCAGGTACGGGCGCCCCGTCCCGCCAGAGTAGACCGAGCCCTCGGGGTCAGCGCCGATCACCTGTACCCGGCCACCCGATGCCTCCTTGAGGTACCTCCCCGCGCCCGAGATCGTGCCGCCCGTGCCGATCCCGGCGACGAAGTGGGTGATCCGGCCCTCGGTCTGCTCCCAGATCTCGGGGCCGGTGGTCCGGAAGTGCGAGCCCGGATTGTCCGGGTTGGTGTACTGGTTCGGCTTCCACCCGCCCTCGATCTCCCGGGCCAGCCGGTCCGAGACCGAGTAATAGGAGTCCGGGTGCTCCGGGGAGACGGTCGCCGGGCAGACGACGACCTCGGCACCGTACGCGCGCAGCACGCTGATCTTGTCCTGCCCGACCTTGTCCGGGCAGACGAACAGGCAGCGGTAGCCCTTCTCCATCGCGACGATCGCCAGACCGATGCCGGTGTTCCCGGACGTCGGCTCCACGATCGTGCCGCCTGGGCGCAGGGCGCCCGAGACCTCGGCCGCCTCGACCATGGCCAGCGCGATCCGGTCCTTGACCGAGCCTCCAGGGTTGAGGTACTCGACCTTGGCCAGGACTTGCGGCCCGGCGCCGCGGCCGAGAGCATCGCCGTCCGGGCCGGGTGCCGGGTGCAGCCCGCGGGTCACCTTGCGCAGCCTGACGAGTGGCGTGTTGCCGAAGAGCTCGATCAGCGACTCGTGTACCTGCATGTCACACCCCCACGCCTGACCGTATCCGACCTCTGGTGCCTCGGAAGCTGCGCCAGCCGAGCATAAGCTACTCTCGAGTAAAGAAAAGATCGAGGGAGATCATCATGCCCGAGGCAGTCATCGTCGCGGCCGCGCGTTCGCCGATTGGCCGCGCATTCAAGGGAACACTTACCAGCATCCGGCCTGACGACCTCGTCGCCCAGATGATCAAGGCGGCGCTGGCGAAGGTGCCACAGCTGGACCCGGCCGAGATCAGCGACCTGATGCTGGGCTGCGGGCTCCCCGGTGGCGAGCAGGGCTTCAACATGGCCCGCGTCGTCGCTGTGATGCTCGGCTACGACAGCCTGCCCGGAACCACAGTGACGCGCTACTGCTCGTCGTCCCTGCAGACCACCCGGATGGCGCTGCACGCGATCCGTTCAGGGGAAGGCGACGCGTTCATCTCGGCAGGCGTCGAGTGCGTCAGCCGGTTCACCAAGGGCAGCAGTGACAGCTGGCCAGACACCAGGAACCCAGTCTTCGCCGGCGCTCAGGAGCGCTCGGCCGAGCGGGCCAAGGACGACGCCGATGTCTGGCACGACCCGCGCGCCGAACGTGAAATCCCTGACATCTACATCGAGATGGGCCAGACAGCAGAGAATGTCGCGGCGCTGCGCGGGATCTCCCGTGAGGAGCAGGACGAGTTCGGCGTCCGATCGCAGAACCTGGCCGAGAAGGCGATAGCCGACGGGTTCTGGCAGCGGGACATCACGCCAGCGGCACTTCCTGATGGCAGTGTGGTGTCCGCTGACGACGGCCCGCGGCCGGGGACGACGCTGGAGAAGGTGGCCGCGCTGAAGCCAGTGTTCCGTCCGGACGGAACGGTCACTGCGGGGAACTGCTGCCCGCTGAATGACGGCGCCGCCGCCGTGATCGTGATGAGTGACACCAGGGCCGCCGAACTCGGGATCACGCCGCTGGCCAGGATCGTCTCGTCCGGGCTGACCGCGCTGTCGCCGGAGATCATGGGACTGGGCCCGGTTGAGGCCTCGCAGCGGGCGCTGGCCCGGGCGGGCATGACGATCAGCGACATCGACCTCGTTGAGATCAACGAGGCGTTCGCGGCGCAGGTGATCCCCTCCTACCGCGAGCTGAACATCGACATCGACAAGCTGAACGTCAACGGCGGGGCGATCGCCGTCGGGCACCCGTTCGGCATGACCGGGGCGCGGATCACCTCGACGATCCTGAACAGCCTGCAGTTCCACGACAAGACCTTCGGGCTGGAGACCATGTGCGTCGGCGGCGGCCAGGGCATGGCAATGATCTTCGAACGGCTGTCCTGACGGCGCTGCCATGCTGCGCAGACGTGGCGTTGCCGGTGCTCTCAAACAAGGCATTACGGAACGGTGACGTCAGGGGGTTGTCATGCGCCCTGGCGTAGTGCAGTCTCGACGCAAGAGAACTTCACCGCGCCGGAGCGCGTGGGCGACGCTCCCCGCCGACCGCCTGGCGCGAAACCTGGAGGTGCCCCTTGTCCTGGACCCACTCTCCGGAGATGCACAAGAACCTGATCGCACGCATCCCAATCGTCACTGGACGTGACCTCCGAGAGTGGTTCCGAAGCCTCGAGTCCGGCCCTGCGTTCCTGCGCTGTCAGGAGCGCGCGCACTGGCTCGCGGACGAGCACGGGCTGACGCACGGGTACGCGACTGCGATCGTGCACGAGTACGAAGTGCAGCGCGGCACCCGCCGCATCAGCAGCTGAGGTGGATCCACAGCGCGCCATCGATTTCGCGCGCTCACACCATCGCGCTGTGCTCGCGACCCGGCGGGCCGACGGGCGGCCACAGCTGTCGCCAGTAACAGTCGGCGTGGACGCCAGCGGTCACCTGGTGGTCAGCACCAGGGAGACAGCGGTAAAGGCCAAGAATCTGGCGCGCGATCCGCACGCCTGGCTGTGCCTGCTGACCGACGGTTTCTTCGGGGAGTGGCTGCAGGCCGAGGGGACCGCCGAGATCGTCCGCCTGCCAGAGGCGATGGATCTTCTCATGGACTACTACCGGGGGATCTCCGGCGAGCATCCTGACTGGGACGACTACGCCGAAGCGATGCGCCGCGAGCGGCGGGTGCTGGTGCGGATCACGGTCACCAGCGCTGGCCCAGACACGAGCGGCTGACCAACCCACACTGAGCCGGGCCCGGCCGGAAACACCACGCAGGACGGCCGCCTGGTGATCTGGCGACCTTGGCGGCGAACGGCGGCCACAGCATGGCCGGCCTTCCTGATGAACGGCCGGCCACGGCCGGGCCGGGTTCCCGGGCGAACGGCGGGGCGGCAGCAATGTACGCCCGGTGGCGAACGACAGCGGGAACGCCCGCGGACAGGACGGCAGACGGTAGCCGAAACTCTTTCGACTCGCATCCTCAACTACAATTGCAAAGGAACGTGCAAAGGAACGTGCAGCCGCACATCGACAGGCTCACGCGAGGGCTGTGTAAACAGCTGAACAGAGATTTCAACGCCACGCGCAGCGCGATAACGGCTTTATACAGGGGGCGATGGCGGTACAGTAGCGGGGATGCAGCCTACAGGCGCGCCGCAGATGCGTACCCCCGGTTCTTGCCGGTGACGAGCACCAGCTGACTTGCCCATCTGTCACGCGCGGCCTAGCGCGAGATCAGGGCAGCTCACGCGTGGGCCCGGTCGGATTCGAACCGACACTGGGGACCCTTTTAGGGGGACTGCCTCTCCCGTTGGGCTACGGACCCGCCCAGTGATGATACCTCGCGTCGTTCCGATAAAGCACCACGGTAATGGATTTAGCTGACTCCCCTGCGCGGCCAAAACGTCAGTCAAGAATTTGATCTTTGGCCAGTAGATACGGCCTGTAACTATTATACGGCGCCATATACGCTCCGTAAGCAAGATCAGGGGCGCGGGCCGGCTCGCTACCCTCCGGACGCCAGCCGCGCCCGCCGGAACACGTCGTCGAGCATGGCGTCGGTGACGCGGCCCGTGAACGTGTTCTGCTGGCTCGGGTGGTAGCAGCCGATCACTCGCACTGGCGCCTTGCCAGGGCGCTGCGCGAGCGCCTCAGCGCCGTGGCCGAACCGCGGCCTGGGCCTGGGGACGGCGAATCCCGCATCAGCAAGCTGCGACCAGATCGCCTGCCAGGCGAAATGACCCAGGCAGACGATCACACGCAGGCCGTCGGCGACGAGGCCGATCTCGGCCGCCAGCCACGGCGCGCAGGTATCGCGCTCGGCAGTCGTCGGCTTGTTCTGCGGAGGGGCACACCGCACCGCTGCCGCCATGCGCGCATCCACGAGCCGCTGGCCATCGCCGGCCATGACGGACGTCGGCTGGGCCGCGAGGCCCGTGCGCCAGAGCGAGGCATACAGCACGTCACCGCTCCGGTCGCCGGTGAAGATCCGCCCGGTCCGGTTCCCGCCATGCGCGGCGGGTGCCAGGCCCACGATCAGTATCAGTGGCCGCTGCGCCCCCCACCCCGGTATGGGGCGGCCCCAGTACCGCTGCGACCGTGTCGACCGCCGCTTCTCTACCGCGACCTGCTCGCGCCACTCGACGAGCCTGGGGCAGGCCCGGCATACAGACTGCCGCGCGGCGAGCTCGTCAAGCGTTCCGGCGCTCGCGGCAAGCTCGCGCACCTCGGCTGGAGTCTCGGCAACCGGCGTCTCGGGTGTCGCGGGATCCTCCGGCCAGCCGGTCCCTGGCGGCACTGCACCGGCCGGCACTGCGCTTGCCGCCACCTCACCCTCGGCGGGAGTCATCGCATCCACCGCTCACTAGCCGGTCACCAGCGACCAGGCGATCCCGTCAAGGATGTCGTGCTCGCTCGCCATCACCTCGGCGAAGCCCAGCCGCGCTAGCACCCGGTCCAGCACCAGCGCGCCAGCGCCTATGACGTCGACCCGGCCCGGGTGCATGACGCCGATCGCGGCTCGCTGCTGCCGGGTCTGGCCGAGCAGCTCGCGGGTCACCCGGTGCACCTGCCCGGCCGGGATCCTGGCGTGATGAATCCGGGCCGGGTCATAGGCCCGCAGTCCGAGCGCTATTGCGGTCACCGTCGTTACCGAGCCTGCCAGGCCGATCAGCGTCCTGGCGCTGGCCGTGGGTATCTTCGCCGCCACCGTTTCCAGCGTGGCGTCGATCGCCGCGGTAGCGGCCGCGATCTCATCGGGCTCGGGAGGGTCGCTGTGGAGATACCGCTCGGTCAGCCGGACACAGCCGATGTCCACCGACAGCGCAGCGACCGGCTCTGCCCTCTGCCGCCCGTCGCCTCCGCAGACGAACTCGGTGGACCCGCCGCCGATGTCCACGACCAGATACGGCGGTGGCGGGCACCCCTGCGCGGGATATCCGGGCGGCACTGGGCGAGGCTCTCCGGCGTTCTCAGGGCCTGCCGCGGCGAACTCCGCCGTGGCCCCGGTGAACGAGAGGTAGGCCTCCTCGTCGCCGGTGAGCACCTCCGGAACGACACCGAGGACGTGGGTGACGCCGTCGACGAACTCCGCGGCGTTGGCAGCATCCCTGGTGGCGCTGGTTGCGACCATCCGGACGCGGGTGGCCCCGGCGCTGCTGATCGCCGCCGCGTACACCTCCAGCGCCCGGAACGTGCGCTGCAGCGCCTGCGGCGCGAGCTGGCCGGTGGCATCCACGCCCTCGCCAAGCCGGACGATCTCCATCCGGCGGTCGACGTCGGCGAGCACACAAGCCTTGCTGTCCCCGTCGGCGATCAGCAGCCGCAGCGAGTTCGTACCGCAGTCGACCGCAGCCACTCTGACCGCATTAGACCCAGTCACGGAACGCAGGCCGGGTCCGGGCCCGCCGAGTCGCCGTCCGGCACTGGCGGTGTAACACAGTGGCCTGCGAGCCACCATGCCCCGGCCAGCTCGACCGCCTCGCGTCCCGGCGGGCTGCCGCCCGGCACGGCTAGCTCGTACGCGACGAGCGCGTGCAGGCACTTCACCCGGTCCGGCAGCCCGCCAGCGCTCGGAGTGCCTGGCCGGAGCGGCTCGACACCAGCCTCCCGGGCGGCCACGTCCCGCCTGGCCAGGTAGTCGTTGTGCGCGGCCAGGCAGGCCTGGCGCAGGGCCGGCTCGCTGGCTATGCGCTGGGTCATCGTCTTCATCAGCCCTGCGGCCTCGAGGCGGCTGACCGCGGCGACCGCGCGCGGGCAGGTCAGGTAGAACAGCGTCGGGAACGGGGTGCCGTCCTCCAGGCGCGGCGCCGTCTGCACCACGTCGGGCAGGCCGCACGGGCACCGGTGCGCGACAGCGAACGTCCCCCGCGGTGCCCGGCTGAGCTGCAGCGCCACGGCGGCCGCATCGTCGGCGGATACGGGGTTCTCGCCCATGACGCCCCCCGGCGCAGTGCAACCCGGGCCAGTGCGCCTCGGTGTAGTGACCGCGGCAGTCACCGGCCGGGTTCCCGGTCCGCCTGCCGGACGGACTGCCACAGGTGCTCGTACCATGGCGTGCCGCTGCCCGGCGCCGAGGCAGCCTGTGCGGAGTGCGGCGGCTGCGGGTTAATGACCACGTAGCACGTTACCGTGGGCAGGCACATGTGCAGCCTGTCCTCGGCCTGCTGCTCCACGTAGGAGTTGCTGTTCAGCTGGCGCTGCTCGGTCTTGAGCGTGCTGAGCCTGGCCGCGATCGCCTGCTGCTGCACCTGGAGCTGGTCAATCTGCCTGCGCTGGGCGATGTACTCGCGCACCGGGTAGGCCAGGCTCAGCGCGATCGCGCAGAGCACAACGGCCAGCACCGCGGCCCTGCTGGTCAGGCGGGCGCGCCGGGTGGCCAGGCTGCCGCCAGGCGGTACCGGACCCGGGCTCGCGCCCGGGCGGGCCTGGCCCGCCCGCACCGTCATCGCCCGCCTGCCGCCGCGCGGGGGAACGCCGCCTTCCCGGCGTACTCGGCAGCGTCGCCGAGCAGCTCCTCGATCCGCAGCAGCTGGTTGTACTTGGCGACTCGCTCGGACCTTGCCGGCGCCCCGGTCTTGATCTGGCCGCAGTTGGTCGCAACGGCGAGGTCGGCGATCGACGTGTCCTCGGTCTCACCGGACCGGTGGCTGATCACACAGCTGTACTGGCTGCGCTGCGCGAGCGCGACAGCGTTGAGGGTCTCGGTGACGGTCCCGATCTGATTGACCTTGACCAGCAGCGAGTTCGCCACCCGCTCGGCGATGCCGCGGCGCAGCCGGCCGGGGTTGGTGACGAAGATGTCGTCGCCCACCACCTGCACCCGGTGGCCGAGCTCCGCGGTCAGCTCGCCCCACCCCGTCCAGTCGTCCTCGGCCAGCGGATCCTCGAGCGACACGATCGGGTAGGCGTCCAGCCAGCTCGTGTAGATCTCGGTCATCTCCTTGCTGGTCTTCGGGCTGCCCTCGAACGTGTAGCGGCCATCGGAGTAGAACTCGGAGGCAGCCGCGTCCAGCGCGAGCGCGACGTCCTGGCCCGGTTCCAGGCCCGCTTTCGTGATCCCCTCCATGATCAGCTCGAGCGCCTCCCTGTTGTTCTTCAGGTCGGGGGCGAAGCCGCCCTCGTCGCCCACGCTTGTGGCCAGGCGGTGCTGCTTGAGCACGGACTTCAGCGCGTGGTAGGTCTCGGATCCCCAGCGGAGCGCCTCGGAGAACGTGGCCGCTCCGACCGGGAGGATCATGAACTCCTGGATGTCGACGTTGTTGTCCGCATGGGCGCCGCCGTTGAGGATGTTCATCTGCGGGACAGGGAGCACGTGCGCATTCGGCCCGCCTAGGTACCTGAAGACCGGCAGCCGGGCCGACTCAGCGGCCGCCCGCGCGACTGCGAGGCTGACGCCGACGATGGCGTTCGCGCCCAGCCGCGACTTGTCCGGCGTCCCGTCCAGGTCGATCAGGGCCTGGTCGACCAGCCGCTGGTCGTCGGCGTCATAGCCCAGCAGGTCCGGCTGGATCTCATCGACCACGCCCTGGACCGCCTTGTCGACGGACTTGCCGCCGTACTCGGTGCCGCCGTCTCTCAGCTCGACCGCCTCGAACGAGCCGGTTGAGGCACCGCTGGGCACCGCCGCGCGGCCCAGAGTGCCGTCGTCGAGCACGACTTCTACCTCGACGGTGGGATTGCCGCGCGAATCCAGGATCTGCCTGGCATGGACTGCTTCGATGGAGGACAACGAGAACTCCCGACGCTGCGATGACATGTCCGCATTGGAGCCTAGTGGAGCACCGGGGGGCACTCGCACAGGGCACGCCGCATGGGGTCGCAGGCGCCGCTGCGCCGGGCCTGACCGGCCGGCCCTGGCCTTACGCTCCTGGGGCGGCCTGCGCCCCCGGCTGCAGCTGCCAGGGCTGCTCCCCGCCATCCTCCCGGCGATGTTCCCAGGACCGGACCCGGTCGCGGTAGGCGCGGGCGGCGGCACGCAGCTCCAGCTCCGGGTCGAGGCCAGCGGCGCGGGCACGCGCCACGAGCGCGAACAGCTCGGCACCGATGTCGCTGGGCTGCTCCCCGGCCTGGCCGTCCGCAGTGCCGGCCACCGCTTCGTCACCAGGGCCGGGCGGGTTTTCGGCGCCGGCAAGGTCGGCCAGTCCGGCTGGGGCACCAGCGCGCTCCGCTCTCCGCTGCAGCTGCGCGGCCAGCGCCAGCGCCGGCTGCCCGAACGGGACGCCGTCGAGGACAGAGCCGGGGCCGCCGCCCTTGGCCTCGCGCTCTGCTGCCTTGATCGCGTCCCAGTTCTGCTTGACCTCGTCAGCGCCTGACACGCGGACGTCACCGAAGACATGCGGGTGCCGCCGGATCAGCTTGGCCGCGATGCCGCGGGCAACGTCGTCGATCGTGTAGCCGGTGCCGTCGTCGCGCTCGGAAGCGATCTCCGCGTGGAAGAACACCTGCAGCAGCACGTCACCGAGTTCCTCGCGCAGCGCGGCCTGGTCGGCGGTCTCCAGCGCCTCCAGTGCTTCGTAGGTCTCCTCGAGCAGGTGCGGCGCCAGGGAATCGTGCGTCTGCCTCGCGTCCCACGGGCACTCCTTCCGCAGCCGGTGCATGACCGCGATGAAATCCACCAGCCCGGTCCCGGGCGTGCTGTCTGCCATGCGGACAAGGCTAGCCGGGTCGTTCCGCCAGAAGCGTCACGCCGCGGGCCGCTGTCTCGTCTCAGCGGGCATCACGACCGCAGCGGCCCAGGCAGGCCGCATGCAAACGGGAGGCATTTCAGATGAGTCCAGACTCCGCTTCCGGCCGCACCTACTTCGCCCCCCTGGCTGGCTCGAAGTACGTGCAGCTCACGACCTTCCGGCGGAACGGAATGCCGGTGGCGACCCCGGTGCACATCGTCGTCGACGGCGATGTGGCGTACTTCCGCACCTGGGATACGACCGGCAAGGCGAAGCGGCTGCGGCATACAAGCGCGGTCCAGGTTGCGCCGTCGACGGCCCGCGGCCGCCCCGTCGGGCAGGCCATCGCGGCCCAGGCCTCGCTGCTGGGCGGAGACGATTCGGCCCAGGCGGCGCGGATGCTGGCGCGCAAGCATCCCGTCCTGCACGGCTGGCTGATCCCCTGGTATCACCGCCGCCGGGGCTGGACAACCCAGCAGTACCGGCTTACAGCACCGACCGCCTGACGCTGCGGCCTGACCCTGGTGCGATTCTGGGCGGCTCTAGCAGGGCGGCGTCAGCACCGGCTTGGACGACGCCGACGCTGACGGGCTAGGAGACGCTGCCTTCGACAACCCTGACTGAGCGGAGACGACCGAGAAGTCGCTGTAGTCCAGGACGCCGTACTGCGGGTTGATCTGGATGTTCAGGCTCTTGGCCGCCCGGCATTCCGACACGTTGAACCGGTTGACCAGGTCCTGCTGGGCCGAGGAGGCGGATGGCACCTTCCCGCCGTCGAACCGGTTCAGCAGTGAGTTCTCGATCGCCTCATACCGGTAGAGGTCGCTGAGCATGTCCGGGGGCAGGCCGCTGGCAACCGCGGCCTCAGTCAGGGTGACACCGCCCCCGTTCTGAACGATCTGAGCCGTAATGTCGCGCTGGGCCTGCTGCTCCTGGGCTGGCGTCACAGTGATCCCGTACCGCGCGGCGAGCTGGTCGCGGACCTTGAACCGGACGATCCACGCGAGCGTCTGCTGCGGCAGCTGGGACGCCGGGTAGGACATCTGGATCTTGTTCTTGTACTGCTGGTAGCCGGCGCTGAGGTTAGCCACTTCCCCGTTCAGGTTGGCGGTCGAGACCCGCTGGTCGCCGACGATCGCAGCGGCGCCCATCTTCACTGACCCGCAGGCGGCAGCCGCAATGCCGGTCACGACCACGACGGCGGCCAGCTTCAGGAAGGTGCGGGGCACGTCGGCGTTCCTCCTCACGCTCGTGCAGCCGTGTCGGGGGCGAGCACGGCTTCGATCAGCTCCTCGCACCAGGCGAGCAGTTCCTGATCGCGTAGCGGCGGGGCGCCCAGGGACACTGTCCCGCGCGCCGGGGCTGCGCGGCCAGGTGTGCCTGTGGCCCCGCCACGGCCGGCACCGCCTGCTGCCCGTGGCACCGGTACCAGAATGGTACGCACCGCAGGCTTGACAAGCGCCCCGGGGTACAGCCGGCGCAGCCGGACCTCCCGGGACTCGGGCAGCTCGGCCGGCCCGAACCTGACGTGGTTGCCCTGCTGGGCAACGTCGGTGAGGCCGGCCCGCCTCGCCCTGGCCCGCAGCCGCGCCACCGCCAGCAGATTCAGCACCGGCTGCGGCGGCGGCCCGTACCTGTCGGTCATCTCCGCGGTGACCGCGGTGATGTCGTCAGCTGTGTCGATGGCGGCGATCTTCGTGTATGCCTCGAGGCGCAGCCGCTCGCCAGGCACGTAGTCGTGCGGGATGTGCGCGTCGACCGGCAGCTCGACCCGGACCTCCGGCCGCTCGGCCGGCCCGGTCCCGCGCAGCTCGCTGACTGCCTCGCCGATCATCCGCACGTAGAGGTCAAACCCGACGCCGGCGATGTGCCCGGACTGCTCGCCGCCGAGCAGGTTCCCGGCGCCGCGGATCTCCAGGTCCTTGAGCGCGACGTACATGCCAGCGCCCACGCCAGCGTGCTGCTGGATCGTTGCCAGCCGCTCGTGCGCGGTCTCGGTGAGCGGCTTTTCGGGGGGGAACAGGAAGTAGCAGTAGCCGCGCTCCCGGCCACGGCCTACCCGGCCGCGGAGCTGGTGCAGCTGCGGCAGCCCGTAGGCGTCGGCACGGTCAACGATCAGCGTGTTGGCGTTCGGTATGTCCAGTCCGGATTCGACGATCGTCGTCGACACGAGCACGTCGTGGGTGCGTTCAACGAACCCGCGCATGACCTCCTCGAGCCTGTGCTCGTTCATCTGGCCGTGCGCCACCGCGATCCTTGCCTCCGGAACGAGCTCGGCCAGCCGGGCGGCAACGCGGCTGATCGAGGACACCCGGTTGTGCACGAAGAACACCTGGCCGTCGCGCAGCAGCTCGCGCCGGATCGCGGCGCCGATCTGCTTCTCGTCGTAGGGGCCGACGAACGTCAGCACCGGATGCCGCTCCTCGGGCGGCGTCTGAATCGTGGACATCTCGCGGATCCCCGCCACGCCCATCTCCAGTGTCCGCGGAATCGGCGTGGCGGACATCGCGAGCACGTCGACCTCGGTGCGCAGCCGCTTCAGGTACTCCTTGTGCTCGACCCCGAACCGCTGCTCCTCATCGATGATCACCAGGCCGAGATGGGCGAACCGGGTGTCGGGGGACAGCAGCCTGTGAGTGCCGATCACCACGTCGACCTTGCCCTCGGCCAGCCCGGCCTGGGTCTCGGCGACCTCGGCGTCGCTCTGGAACCGCGACATCGGCCGGACCGTCACCGGGAACGGCGCGTACCGCTCGCTGAACGTCGAAAGGTGCTGCTGGGCCAGCAGCGTGGTTGGCGCGAGGAGCGCAACCTGGAAGCCGTCCTGCACCGCCTTGAATGCTGCCCGCACTGCGATCTCGGTCTTGCCATAGCCGACGTCGCCGCAGATCAGCCTGTCCATCGGCACCGGCTTCTCCATGTCGCGCTTGACCTCGTCGATGGCGGCGAGCTGGTCGGGCGTCTCGGTGTAGGGAAAAGCGTCCTCCAGCTCGCGCTGCCACGGGGTGTCCGGGGCATAAGCATGCCCAGGCGACGCGGTCCGGGCCGAGTACAGCCGGATCAGGTCCGCTGCGATCTCCCGGACGGCCCGGCGCGCCCGGCTCTTGGTCTTCGCCCAGTCGGCACCGCCCAGCCGGTGCAGGCTGGGAGCCTCGCCGCCGGAGTACTTGGTCACCTCGTCCAGCTGGTCGGTCGGCAGGTACAGCCGGTCCGGCGGCTGGCCGCGCTTGCTCGGCGCGTACTCGATCACCAGGTACTCGCGGGTGGCACCGGAGACGGTGCGGCTGGTCATCTCGAGGTACCGGCCAACGCCGTGCTGCTCGTGCACTACGTAGTCGCCGGCGACCAGCTGCAGCGGGTCGATGCCGCCGCGGCGCCTGCTCGGCATCCGCTCGCGCCCGCCGGCACCGGTGCGCTGCCCAGCCAGGTCGGCCTCGGACAGCACCACAAGCCGTACCGATGGCCAGGTGAACCCGCGCCTGACAGTTCCGGTCGCTACGTGGGCGACGCCCTCGCCCGGGCCGTCCGCTGGGCCGGCCAGCCCGGCCAGGTCGTCACCGGCTGAGTCGTGCAGGCGGGCGCCCAGGCCCTCGCCGCGCAGCAGCTCGGCCAGCCGCTGGGCCGGGCCATGCCCCTCAGTGACCAGCACAACCTGCCAGCGCTCAGCGAGCCACTGACGGATGTCAGTGAGCACTCGCGCGGTATCGCCGCGGTACGACGGCGCTGGGCTGGCTTCGATTCGGAACGACTCCCGCCCCCCGGTGTCCTCGTCCGGCGGGCCCTGTGCCGCCTGCTGATCGGCGTCCACCGAGAACGGCGACACCGTCCACCAGGGCAGCTCCGCCGCCCTGGCCGCGTCCCTGATCTCGGTGATCGGGCGGAACGCGGCCGCGCCCAGGTCGCTGCCCAGGTCGACCGGGACCTCCCCGCCCGCAGCCGCGTTGACCCAGGACGCCTCGAGGAACTCCCGGCTGGTGGTGACGAGCTCGGCGGCACGGGCCCTGATCCGCTCCGGATCGCAGGCGAGCACGCACCCACCAGATGGGACATAGTCGAGCAGCAGGTCCATCCGCTCAGCCAGTACCGGCGCGAACGCCTCCATGCCTTCGACCGTGATGCCTTCGGCGAGCTTCGAGAGGATCTCCGACAGCCCCGGCCATTCGTCGGCCAGCTGCTTGGCCCTGGCCCGCACCGTGGGGGTCAGCAGCAGCTCGCGGCACGGGGGCGCCCACAGGCCGTCGTCGGCAGCGTGGATGCTGCGCTGGTCAGCAACCCTGAAGTACCGGATCTCCTCGACGGTGTCGCCGAAGAACTCGACCCGGAGCGGGTGCTCCTCGGTGGGCGGGAACACGTCCAGGATGCCGCCGCGGACGGCCATCTCGCCGCGGCTGCCCACCAGGTCTGCCCGGGCGTAGCCGATATCAGCGAGCCGGCTCACCAGGTCGTCGAGATCGGCGGTCTGGCCCTCGTTCAGGCGCACCGGCTCGAGCTCGCCGAGTCCGCCGACCATCGGCTGGAGCAGGCAGCGAACCGGCGTGACCAGGACCGTGACCGGACCGGTCCTGGGGTCGCCCGGTACCGGATGGGCGAGCCTGCGCAGCACGGCCAGCCGCTGGCCCGAGGTGTCCGAGCGGGGCGAGAGCCGTTCGTGCGGGAGCGTCTCCCAGGGCGGGAAATACGCGGCGGCGCCCGCGGGAAGCAGCGAGCCGAGGGCGTCTGTGAGTTCCTCGGCCTCGCGGTTCGTCGCAGTCACGGCGAGCACGAAGCGGCTGTGCGGCTGGCTCCCCTCGGCGCCTCCGCTGTCCCGGCTCTGCTCACCAGCGCGGGCCAGCACAGCAGCCAGGTACGGGCGCAGTTCGGCCGGGGCGATCAGGTCAGCGCCCTCCGAGGCGGGCGCTGCGGCCTCCGTGAGGGCGCGGTTCAGCTCGGGATCACCGGTGATGACCCGGAGCAGTCCCTGCAGGCTCATTCTTTCCTTGGCAATTGCTGGCACACAGCATGAAACGCCCGCATCCTGCAGTGCGCCGTCATCAGCCACCCGCGCGACGGCCGCCTGGAACACGGGTCCGGTCAAGTCTACCGGCCGCAGGTACTGGTCACTGCCCGAGTGAAGACGGACGGCCCGGCGGCCGCTCCCACCCAGCACTGCCGAGAGCCGCCAAGGCCCGCAGCTGGAGGGCACCTGGCGCGGCCCGAGCAACGGACGGCTCGCCCGGCACGCCGGACAGCCGATCCCTTGCAACTCTATGTAATAGAAGGACTACTCTATGTGTTCGTGACTGGTGTAGACGGCGGCGGGGCAAGCACGCCCGGCCGCGGCGCCGCAGGAGTCAGCCTGGACCGGCCGGGACGGCACCGGGCTGGGGCGACGGCGGTCGCGGACGCCTCGACCGTGGACACGGGCGCACAGCTGTTCACCAGCGCCGCACTCGGTTACGCGATGCAGCGGCCCGGCCATACGCTCGCCGTGCTGCAAGCGGGCTGCACCACGGCTGGCCCGGACCCGGATATCGGCAAACTGCGCGCCCTGGGCTGCGAGGTCGCCGTCAGCCTGATCGATGATGACACCGCCGCCGCCCAGGATGCGGTCAGGTCGGACCCGGACCTGGCCACGTGCACGCTGACTGACCTGCGAGGTGTGTCGCTTGCTCCGCGCACGTTCGACATCGTGCACTGCACGCTGCTGGAACGGATCGCCAACGCCGAGCTGGTCCTGGACCGGCTCGTGGAGACGCTGCGGCCTGGCGGGCTGCTGCTGGTCCGCACCGGCGACAGGGACAGCGCGGCGGGCTACCTCGACCGGAAGCTGCCGCGTGCGCTGCGCTCGGTGATGTGGCACGGCCGCCACCCCAGCTGGCGCTACCCGGCGGTGTACGAGCCGCTTGCCTCAGGGCGCGGCATCCAGTCCTATGCCCAGCGGCGCGGCCTGGTGATCAGCCAGCGCGAGGCACGCAGCCAGCCAGCCGGGCAGCTGGCGGGCCGGCTTGTGGCCCGGCTGTCCTTCGGACGGCTCACCTGCGCTCACGACGCGCTGTGCTATGTCATCCGTAAGCCCGAGCCGGGGTTCGCGCGGGTCCTGTAGCGCCGGTTCCGGCCGGCGGGGGCTGGGCTACCGCCGTCTGCCTGACCAGCGTCAGGTACCGGTGTTAACCTCGGGCTTGCCTGGCAGCTCCGATCGTTGCCCACGTGACCGGCGCACTGGTGAGGGACGCACGGGGGGAGCTGGTGCCGTGCCGGACGGAGGGTTGACGTGACTGCTGAGGTGCAGACTGTCGTTCCAGCCAGCCTCACCGGGGCACCGTCCGTAACGCTGGACGGCGCCCGGCTCGGTGACCTTGAGCTGCTGCTCTCCGGAGCGTTCAGACCTCTCAAAGGGTTCATGGGCGCTGCGGACGTCACCTCGGTCCTTGAGCACGGAACGCTCCCCGACGGGACGCCGTGGCCGATCCCTGTGACCCTCGACGTCCGCCCGGACGAGGTCCCGGCGGGCACGCGCTACCTGCTGCTGGCTGATCCCGAGGGAGCGCCCCTGGCTGCGCTCGAGATCACTGAGCGCGGCGACGCCCCTGGTGCCAGGCACTCCAGGGACGGTGCGGCGCCGCGGCTGACCCGGCTGGCTGGACCTGTTACCGGCCTGCGCGAACCTGAGACCGGGCCGTTCCGCCGGCTGATGCTGCGGCCGGCTCAGGCACGCGAGCCGCTCGGCGATGGCCCGGTGCTGGCCTTTGCGACCCGGGGTCCGGTACACAGCCGGCAGATAGGCCAGCTGCGGCACATGGCAGGCCAGCTCAAGGCGCGGCTGCTGCTGCTTCCGCTGACCGGGGGACCCGTCGATGTGGTCACCAGGCCCGAGGCCCTGATTCGCTCGGTGCTCGCCGCAGCGGCGAGTCTGCCGCCAGGGACCACGGTGATACCGGTGCCGCTGGCCGCACGCGCGCAGACGGCCGGCGTCGGACCGGAACGCGAGCTGGGCGCCTGGGCTCACGTCGCCGCCGCCTACGGCGCCACCCACCTCATGGCGGACAATTACCCTCCTTCCGCGCCGGGTGCCGCCATTGGCGGCGGCGACGCTGCAGCACCTGGCCCGCCCATCCCGGTGGTCCGGGCCGGCGACTGGGCGTACGACCCGATAGCCGAGGTGTGGCGGCCGCTGGCGCTGATCGACGCAGGCGCGGAGCGGGATGACCTGTCCCCGGACGAGCTCGGGGACTTGCTGGACGCGGGAGCTGAGGTCCCGGCCTGGTTCACGCCGCCCGCGGTGGCCATCGAACTCCGTCGTGCCCGCCCGCCCCGCTCGCGGCGCGGGTTCGTTCTGTTCCTGACCGGGCTTTCCGGCTCGGGCAAGTCGACCATCGCCCGGAACCTCGCCGACGCCCTGGCAGAGCGGGGTGACCGCAAGGTGTCGCTGCTCGATGGTGACCTGATCCGGCAGCTGCTCTCGGCCGGGCTCACGTTCTCGCGAGCCGACCGGGACCTGAACATCGCGCGGATCGGGTTCGTGGCCGCCGAGATCGCGCGGCATGGGGGCATCGCGATCTGCGCGCCGATCGCGCCGTACGCGGCCGCCCGGGCCCGGGTCAGGGAGATGGTCTCCCAGGTAGGGGACTTCCTGCTGATCTACGTCGCCACGCCGGTCGAGGTGTGTGAGGCCAGGGACCGGAAGGGCCTGTACGCGAAGGCCCGTGCGGGCCTTATCAACCTCACCGGGGTATCCGACCCGTATGAGGAGCCGCTAGATGCCGATCTGGTCATCGACACGTCCACTATGACCAGGGAGCAGGCAACTGACGCCGTTCTGGATCTCCTGACGTCAGGCGGGTGGCTGGCGCGCGGTCAAGGATGAAGGATGAAGGCCCCGCGCTGATGGCTGACTGACCGCAGCGCTGCGCTCCCCGGCTGCGGGTCACCCGCTGTCTTCGTCCTCCCGGCGGCTGCCTTCGTCGAGCCGCCGCCGGAAGCTGCCGATCCGCGTGGAGATGGCCCCCGACATCGCATCCCGCTGCCGGGAGAGCACGGTGAAGCTGATGATGCCGCTGATCACCAGCGCGAGCGCGAAGAGGAGCAAGCCCTGGGCACCCACGAGGTACAGGATCCCGAGCACGGCCGCGAACAGCAGGATCCGCGCGGTGGTGTAAGCGAACGTCGCACGCATGACAATGACAGCCTATTGGCAGGCCAGGGCACCCAGGACCGGTGGGGACCCCACCCTTCCTGACACGGGCATCCAGTCATCCGCCGGGACGCCGCGGACGGTTGCTACCTGAATTCCCAGACCAGATTTTACGGAAACTAAGGATAAAAACCGTTCTTGTCGCGACACTTAGGACAAGGGGTCCGTAGGGTCAGGGAGGGGAAGCCAGGATGGACAACAACAGCGAGCGGTTGCTGACGCCGGGTGAGGTCGCGGCCCTTTTTCGGGTAGATCCGAAAACCGTCACTCGCTGGGCAGCATCGGGCCGGATCAGCAGTATCCGGACACCAGGCGGGCACCGGCGGTTCCGTGAGTCGGAGGTCCGGGCTCTTCTGGACGGTGACGTGGCCACAGCTTCCGAGCAGGTATCGAGCTGAACGAACACAGTCGCCGTCCCAGGCCATGACGCGCTCAGTTGTCTGGTTACCCGGTGACCGCGCGGGGGGCGCGTTCCGCGCCGGGCTGACAGAGACCTAAGCCTTCCCAGGCTGGTCCTCGGTGTCCGGCTGCGGTCCGAGTCCCTGCGCGCGGCCCGGGTTGCCATGGCGCGCGAGGAAATCCAGGAACTGCCGGCGCAGCGGCTCGTCCCCCTCCTGCCAGCGCCTGCGGCGCTCGTCGAGTTGCTCCTGTGTCAGCGCCTGTCCGGCGAGCCGTTCGTAGTCGGCGTCGTCCGGGCCGATCTCGATGTAGGCGTCACCGATGACCCCGCCGTCGTCAGTGGCCGCGGACTCGGGGACAAGGAGATTGCCGTTCGGTAGCCGTATTACGTACATCGCCGAGCCCACTCCACCTAGATGCCGTAGCGGATGTTGAAGTAGAGCATCACGTTCAGCGCCGACCTGGTGTCGCCGCCGAGCATCTCCACCAGCGCTGGCCGCTGCCGTGAAGCGATCGCCGCGAACGCATCGGCGAAGAATTCCCTGCGGCCGAGGACCCCAGGCTGCCGGTGAAAAGCGCTGACCATGTGCTGCAGGCACTGACCGTAGAGCTCGTTAAACTCCGCGGAATCAGACTGCCAGTGCTCGCCAGTACCGTCGAGGTCATCGAGCGCGTGTCCTACCTCGTGGCAGGCGACGTCCGGCGACGGCGAAGGCCGGGTGCCTACGATGATCTTGCGATCGCCATACGCGCCGGCGCACGCATCCCAGGTCGCACGTCCGCCCGGCAGCGGGACGCCGCTGAGCCGGCCCATGTCGTCGAGATCCGGGACACCACCAGTGCCGACATAGATCGCGTCCAGCCCCGAGGCCAGCTTCGCCTGGATCAGCGGCGGCAGCTCGGCGAGCCGGTCGATGGCGCGCACCAGCTCTGCCGGGGGCGCCTGGTCCGTGGACCATTCCCGGTGGACGAGCGGCTCGAGGCGGCCGCAGTGCCTGCGGCCAGGTTCCAGCCGGTGCCGCGGCGCGATCTCGTACCAGGGCGGCCTCGGCTCGGCTGCAGGAGCACCCGGCTGCACCCGGGCATGCCTGGTGACCATTGCCGCCGATGGCGCGGGCCGCGTCGCTGACCTGGCAATCCCCCAGCGGCGCGGCAGAGCGTGCCCCGCGGTCCGGCCGGTGCGACCCGAGCCCGCGCCGATGCGGTCCACGCGCGCGCCATCTGCCTGGCCCGCTCCCCCCGGCCTCTGCTGGCCTGCTCCTGAAGTTCCCGGCCAGCTTGCCCCGTTGGTCCGCCCCGGCTGACCTGCTCCCCCGGGCCGCGCTGGTCCCTGCTGACCCGCTCCCCGTGCCGCTGGCTGGTTCGCCCCATTGGCCTGTCCCGGCTGACCTGCTCCCCCGGGCCGCCATGGGGCCAGCTCACTGGGTACCCTCGCCGTCGGCTGGCCCGGTGCCCACGGCACCGGCTGGCGTGACCCCCCGGGCCACCCCGGCGGCTTCGGGCCTGCTCCCTGGGATGGCGCTGCCCCGGCAGACCTTCGCGCACCCGCCGGCTGCCCAGCCGACCCACGCTGCCCGTTCGCCGCTGGCACCCCGAGTCCGCTGGACCGGCCGTCCGCCCGGCGCTTCCCACCCGACCGTGGCTGCCCCAGCCACCCGGAACGCGGCCTGACCACCGCTCTCGACGGAGTGCGGCCGACACTGCGGAGCCGACGGAAGAGATCGCCGAACCGCAGCCGCATGTCGTGTCTTTCCTTTGGATCGCAGGTCGCCAGGTTACGACGGATCGGGGCTGCTGGCACGTGCGCTACCGAACGTGACCTATTACGGTCAGTACGAATTATCGTTCAGACTCCGCCGATTTAGGCCCAAGCACGTCATCTCAGAGGCTAGGCTTCCCGCATGTTTCTCGTCGGAGCACTCTTTGCCCTGGTCACGATAGGTGTCGTGGTGCCATGCCTCATCGACGTTGCGGTCGCACCGGACCTTGAGGTACGCGGGCTCGCAAAGCAGTGGTGGGTGCTCCTGATCGTGTTCGGCTCGGTGCTCGGCGCTGCCGCCTGGCTTGTGATCGGGCGCCCGCGCACATACGCGCGAGCACGGATCCCCCGGCCGTCCCGGAGCAGCCCTTCCCACCTCAGTCCCGAGGACGCGCTGCGGCGCCACCCGGCCGGCCAGGCCATGGAACGGGGTGTCGACGCCCCGCCGGGACCGGTGCTGCGGGCCGGAACGGGCACTGCCCGGCCGGCGGCCCTGACGACGACTCCGAATTCCTCGAGGAACTGGCGCGCCGGATCCGCCGTGGCGACGAGGCGGACAACGACGCCTAGGCACTAGCCCCGCCGACCAGCAAACCGGCCAACTCGCCTGCCGCGCCGCTCCTCGGCGGGAGTTACGGACAGCCGTGGCCTTCCGGCAAGGCCCACCAAGAGTTTCCGGATGTGCCAGAACTGCCGTTCTCGTTATCGTGGACCAAGACCCACTCATGCCGTGGGTCTTGGTCCACGATCATGAAAAACCGTCCCCGGCCGCTGCTGCAGTGCTGGGTCGCCCTAGGTCAGGCCGGCGTAGGAGTGCAGGCCGGGGACGACCAGGCTGATCACGAGCACGTTGAACAGCAGGCAGCAGAACCCGAGCAGCTGGATGAACGCCGCGCGGCGGCCGCGCCACCCAGCGGTGGCCCTGGCGTGCAGGAAGCAGGCGTAGACAATCCAGGTGATGAATGCCCAGGTCTCGGTCGGGTCCCAGCTCCAGTAGCTGCCCCAGGCCCGGTCGGCCCAGATCGCCCCGGCTATGACGCCAAACGTCCAGATCGGGAACCCGAACACGACCGTCCGGTAGGCGAGCCGGTCAAGGACCTCCGGACCGGGCAGCCTGCGCAGAATGCCGTCAGCGCCAGCCGGCCGGCCAGCCGCAACCCGCCTCGCGTGCCGGTCGACGAACAGGTACGTGATCCCGATAACGGCGGCTACGAAGAACACTCCGGTCGCCAGGGTCATCGCGGTCACGTGGATAGCGAGCCAGTAGGACTGCAGTGCCGGGACCAGTGGGCCGGCCGGGGTGTAGATCACGGTCTCGGCAAGGCCGAGCACGATCACGATCGAAGCCATCACGAACAGTCCCAGGTAGTAGGCCCGGTACCGGATCATGGCCGCCAGGAAGAACGCGACGGCGACGCAGGTCAGCGCGGTGACGAACTCATACATGTCACCCCAGGGAAGCCGGTGCACGGCGAACCCGCGCAGGACGACCCCGGCGATGTGGGCGGCAAGGCCGACGCTGGTGAGGATCACCGCGCCGGTCAGCCATGACCCCTCGGGGCGCCAGGAGGGCCGCCCGGCTGGGATTACCCCGCGCCCAGCTGCCGGTTCCCGGCCGCCGTCCTTGGCTGCCTCAGCGCCCGCGGCCGACCCAGCGCCAGCGGCAGACCCAGCGCCAGCGGCAGACGCGGTCCCCGTGGCACCCCCTGCGACCGCGCTAGCGGCTGCGGCTCCCACGAGCTCCGGAACCTTGGCCGGGGCTGCGACCGCCTTCTTCCGCCCGAACGCGAAGTCGAAGGCGTAGGCGACCATCGCGAGCGCGTAGATGGCGACAGCGCACAGCAGCAAGTCGTTGCTGAGGTTGGCCAGTCCGGTGTTGATAGGCACGGAGCCTCACTCCCCTGAGGTGTTGCTCTGCTCGGGCGGACCCTGCTCAGGCGGATCCTGATTGGGCGGATCCTGATCGGGCGGATCCTGATCGGGCGGATCCTGATCGGGCGCGCCGGTGACCGGGCCGCCCTGGTGCAGCTCCCTGATCTCGGCGGCGAGGCCCGAGAACTCCTCCTCGAAGCCCCCGGCCGCGTCGGAGCGGCTGAGCCCGCCGAGATCGACGGTGGTCTGGCCAGCCTCGCCAGCGACGGCCCGCACGAACACCCGCCTGCGCCGGACCATGAACGACAGCAGCAGGCCCGCCAGCAGCACGATGCCGGAATAGAGGGCGGGCGTCTGCCCGGGGTCGTACGTGATCGTGAGGCTGATCCACTGCTGGTAGCCGGTGTAGGTGAGGGTGCCGAGGCCATTGGGCAGCTTGACCGACTGGCCGACGGACAGCGGCCGTGGCGCTACAGGCAGCTGCCGGAGCCCCGTGGTGTCGAGCGAGTACACAGACTGGGACGGCCCGGAGTTCATGTTGAGGTTGCCCGCGTAGGAGACCAGGCTCACTATCGGGTCCTGCGGAGCCGGGAACGCCGACTCCAGCTGCCCGTTGACGTCGACGGCTGTCGGCAGGAACACCCCGGCGAAGCCCAGCTGCTGGGGCTGCGCGTCCGGAACCTTGATTGCGCCCTCGGAGGTGAGCCCGGAGGTCTCCACCGGGATGAACGGAACGGCCCCGTTGAACACCACGTGCCCGGTTCCGTCAGTCACGCGGAACGTCGGGGCGTAGCCATGGCCGATCAGGAAGACCCGGACGCCGTCGACTACCAGCGGATGGTTGACGTCAAGCGAGAACGTCCGCGCTTTGCCCTGCGGCGTAGACGCATAACTGATCTTTGCATTGAACGAGGCCGGCTGGCCGGTGAGCGCGCCGGACGTCACGTATGAGGCTTGGAAATGATTCAGCGTGACCGTGAACGGCTGCAGGTCACTGGGTGACACCAGACGGCCCGGGTGGAACTCATCCAGTGCGGTCACTGTGTTGGAGAACGAGGTTCCCTCGACCAGCAGGCGGTTGGCCTTGTAGCCGAAGAGGCCGCCGAGGCCGATCGAAACGAGCATGCCGACGAGCGCGAGATGGAACAGCAGGTTGCCTGCCTCGCGCAGGTACCCCTTTTCCGCGGCGACCCATCCCGGCCCGGCGCGCACCCGGAAGCGCTTGCGTGCCAGCAGCGCCGCGGCCCCGTCGAGGACCGCCTGCGGGGCTACCGTCGTTGCGTAGCTGACCGCGAAAGGCAGCCGGTCCAGATGCCGCGGGGCGCGCGGTGGCGGCTGGCGCGCCGAGCCGAGCATGTGCAGCGTCCGCGGCAGCACGCATCCCACCAGGGACACGAACAACAGCAGGTAGATCGCCGCGTACCAGGGCGCGCCGAAGACGTTGAACAGTGACAGGTCGCCGAGCACGCGGGCCAGAGACGGGTGGGAGGCGTAGTACTGCGTGACGCCTTCGGGGTTGGTCCCGTCCTGGGGCAGCAGGGAGCCGGGCACGCTCCCGGCCGCGAGGAGGAACAGCAGGATCAGCGCGGTGCGCATCGAGGTGAGCTGCCGCCAGCCCCACCGTAGCCAGCCGAAGATGCCCAGACGCGAGCCCGGCCGCGCCGGGGCGACCGCCTCGCCGGCCGCGTCGAGGTCGTCGGCCTGCAGTTCGTCCCGCCGGGACTCGTCCAGCTGGGGGCGCGTCACGGGCCCTCCCTGGAAACCTGCGTGATCAGGGCGGCCAGGCCGTCATAGGAGGCAGTGCCGACGATGCGCGCGGCGACCCGGCCGCTGCGGTCGATCACGAGCGTCGTCGGGATACCGGCTGGGGGGACGGTGCCGCTGAAGTCGAGCGCGACCTCGTCGTTCGGGTCGTTCAGGCTGGGATACCCGATCCGGAACGTGCGCATGAACGCTTCCGCGCTGGCCGGGTCGTCTCTGATGTCCACTCCGACGAACCGGGCGACCGACGGCGGGAAGCGCCGGGCAAGCTGGGCCAGCGCGGGCGCCTCCTCACGGCACGGCGTGCACCATGAGCCCCAGAAGTTGATCACCACAACGGCGCCCCGGTCTGCCGACAGCCGGAACCTGCTGCCTGTCAGCGTTGTCCCGGTGACGTCCGGAGCGGCGGGACGACTACCTGCGCTGAACACCGTGGTGCCGTAGCTGCCACCCACGAAGCTGCTGCCGTTGCCGACCGCTGTCTGCTGCGCCGTCGCGCCCCCGCCGCAGGCCGCGAGGCCCAGCGATACCGCAGCCGCGGTGACCAGCGCAGTGCTGGCCCGGGGGGACGACCCCCCGGACCCCCCGCGAGGCCTGATCCCCCAAGCCTGAAGAGCGGCACGGGCGATCAGGCTGGCCCGGGGGGACGACCCCCCGGGCCCCCCGCGATGCCTGATCCCCCAAGCCTGAAGAGCGGCCCGGGCGATCAGCGGTGGCAGCCGGAACACGGACTGATCTCCTACACGCAGTAGTTTCCCGGCCCATTGTGCCGGATCCTTCCTGGGGGCCGGGCAGCGGGCCGGCGTACCCGCCCCGCCACAGCCTGTCAGCATCCGGGCGTGGCCGCACCCGGTCTGGGTCTGGCCGGTCACGCGCCGGCGGCCCGCTGCCGGCCATGGCCGGCTGGCTCTGCGTAACTCACGGCGGTGATTGTGCCGTCGCTGTAGGTGAAGCTGGTGACGCTGGACAGCGAGCACTCCCGGCGGCGCGGGTCGTGCCAGAGCCTTTCGCCCTCGACACTGCGGCGGACCACCCAGATCGGCAGCTGGTGAGTGACGCAGACCGCCTCGTGTCCCTGGGCCGCCTGCGCGGCGTCGGACATCGCCGCGAGCATTCTGGCCGCGATCTCGGCGTAGGGCTCGCCCCATGACGGCCGGAACGGGTTCCGCATGTACACCCAGTGCTTGCCCGGCCGCCGCAGGGCCCCGTTGCCCACGCCGAACCTCATGCCCTCAAAGCAGTTCCACGGCTCGATCAGCCGGTCGTCCACAACCACGTCCAGGCCGAACTGAGCCGCGATCGGCTCGGCCGACTCCAGGGTCCGGTCCAGCGGGGACGACCGGAGCACGGTCGCGTCCCGTCCGGCCAGGAAGTCCGCGGCCGCCTTGGCCATCACCCGGCCCTCGTCGGACAGGTGGAAACCTGGGAGCCTCCCATAGAGCACGTGGTTCGGGTTCTCCACCTCGCCGTGGCGGACCAGGTGCACCACTGTCGCGCCGGCTGGCTCCGGAATCTCGCTCATAGGGCGCCCAGCCTATCGGCCCGGCTCTCGCCCGCCGACCACCTCAGCTGCCCCGACCAGGGATGCGACGCACGGGAGCAGGGGGTGGCATCGTTCAAGGGTCAAAGCCCTTTAGCCAAGCGCCTCGGCAGCAGCGTGCGCTGCGGCCGGCAGCGCGTCGGCGATCCTGCTGACCGCCGCGTCGTCGTGGGCCGCGGACAGGAACCACGCCTCGTACGGCGACGGCGGCAGGTAGACGCCGCGGCTGAGCATCGCGTGGAAGAACGCAGCGTACGCGGCGGACGACTGGCCC
The DNA here is from genome assembly GCA_963815375.1 of uncultured Actinomycetota bacterium. Taxonomy (GTDB): domain Bacteria; phylum Actinomycetota; class Actinomycetes; order Streptosporangiales; family Streptosporangiaceae; genus JASHPR01. The sequence goes on from CAWFGX010000002.1 coordinate 480,515, forward strand.
CGCGCCTCGCCAAAGTCCCGTACCTGGCCGGCTGACGCCGAGGAAGACCGAGAACAGGCTGCCGCCCTCCTGCAGCCGGAACGGCACGCCAGCCGCTGTCAGCGCCTCACCCGCCAGCTTCGCGACCGCGGCAGCGGCCTCGTCCACGCGGGTGTAGACGTCGTGCGTGCAGGCCCGGAGGGTGGCCAGCCCGGCGGCGGTGGCCAGCGGGTTCCCGGACAGCGTGCCGGCCTGGTACACCGGGCCGACTGGGGCCAGCCGGTCCATGATCTCCGCGCGCCCGCCGAACGCGGCCGTGGGCAGCCCGCCACCCATCACCTTGCCAAACGTCATCAGGTCGCCGGCCACGCCCTCGCGCCCGTACCAGCCGGAGCTGGTGACCCGGAACCCGGTCAGCACCTCGTCCATGATCAGCAGTGCGCCGTACTCCTGGCAGAGCGCGGCGAGCAGCTCGTTGAAGCCGGCCGCGGGCGGCACTACCCCCATGTTCGCCGGGCAGGCCTCGGTGATCACGCAGGCGATCTCCTCGGGCCGGGCGGCGAACGCCTGCCGCACGGCCTCGCCATCGTTGTACGGCAGAACGAGCGTGTCGGAGGCTGCCGCGCCGGTTACTCCGGGCGAGTCGGGCAGGCCGAACGTCGCCACGCCCGAGCCGGCGGCGGCAAGCAGCGCGTCCACATGGCCGTGGTAGCAGCCAGCGAACTTGACCACCAGGCGGCGCCCGGTGAAGCCGCGGGCGAGCCGGACGGCCGTCATCGTCGCCTCGGTGCCTGAGTTGACCAGGCGGACCTTCTCCACAGGGGAGCGTGCGACCAGCTCCTCGGCCAGCTCGATCTCGCCTGGCGTGACGGTCCCGAAGGAAGTGCCGTGGGCAAGTGCCCCGCGCACGGCCTCCGCTACCACGGGATTGGCGTGGCCGAGGATCATCGGGCCCCAGGAGCAGACCAGGTCGACGTACTCGCGGCCGTCCACATCGGTCAGGTACGCGCCGTGGCCGGACGCCATGACCACCGGCGTTCCGCCCACGGCGCCGAACGCGCGCACCGGCGAGTTCACGCCGCCCGGCGCGACCTTCAGTGCGCGCGCGAACAGCTCCTCGGACCGGCGCCCGCCACCCATCACGCCGCACTCTCGCAGGCGTCGGCCAGGAATCCGAGCAGCCGGATCCCGTCGGGCAGCGGCCGGCCGTCCGGCGGGCGGAGCCAGCGTGCCTGCTGGGCGCTGGAGTCCACAGATGGCGGGGCGAGCACGTAGCTGTCCCGGCAGTGCCAGCGCAGCCCGGCCACGTCCGACACTGTCTCCGGCTCGCAGTCCAGGTGGCAGGACCACCACTCGCCCTCGTAGGCGGGCCTGCCGCGGGTCGCCACAAAGAAAAGAGCCCGGTTCCCGGTGCTGAGTGCGACCGGGCCGGGCTGGATCGCCGACCGCTCCATCATGGTGAGCGCAGCGACCCCGGCATCGGACGGGACGTCGAGGACGTCGAACACCCGGCCGGTGGCCAGGATGACGTTCGCCTCAGGCTGGGCCATCCACCAGTGCATCACGATGGCCGGGTCTGCCGTCGCCTCTACCTGCCAGGCTGCGGATACCGGATGCGCGCCGGGTGCTGGGCAGCCGACCCGGTCGCAGGAGCAGGCCCGGAGCAGCTCGCCCGGACGCTGGAGGCGACGGTGCTGGTGCAGAGCGGGCGGGTGAGCGCCGACGCACACCGGCCAGCCCATGGCGGCATACTCGGCTGCGGTGACCGCCATCTTCTCGACGGCCCTGCGTCGGCCTCGGCGCAGTACCGCCTCTACCATCGGCTCAACTCCCGCCAGCCCGGTTGTGTGTTATTAACCGATGATGCCTGGTGGCCGTCAGCGCCCGGCACCGACCCCCGGGGTGTGATCTGGAAGTTGCGAAATGGAAATTGCAAAGTGACCATCGGGCGGTAATCCATCCGGGCTCCGGGGCGTCGGGGGGCATCGGCCCAGGCGGCGCCGGGCGCCGGGCGCCGGGCGCCGGGTACGGCGGACCTGGCTACGGCGGCGGACCTGGCTACGGCGGCGCCGGTCCCAGCTGCAGCAGCGGCGTCATCCCGGGCGCCCACTTGGCGTCATACAGCGGGCTGGCATAGCCCGCCGCAAACGCGGTGGCGGCAGCCGGGTTGCTGGTGATACGCCAGTCGACCACATCGACGGCCTCATACCAGACGACGCCGATGATCCCGGACTGGCTGGGCAGCTGCTGGAACATCTGCTGGATCCACTGCGCGGCCAGGCCGCTGCTATTAGTTGCAGCCGTCTCGGTGATGACCAGGGGCTTATTCGTGAAAGTCCGCAGGTCCGCGATCGTGGCGGCGAAGACATCGTTGAAGCTCTTGTAGTTCTGCATTCCCGCGGTGCCGTAGTAGCCGTCGAGCCCAACCCACGTCACGTACTGATCGCCGGGATAGAACTCGTTAAGGTCCGGGGAGTTGTTCCAGAGGATGTTCGGGGCCCAGACCCAGATCACGTTCGTAGCGCCGACCTGGTGAAAGATGTCCCAGACGTGCCGCCAGGCCTGAATGTACTGGCCTGGCTGGTTGCCGTTGGCCACTCCCCACGGGTACCAGTAGCCGTTCATCTCATGGGCGAACCTGATGGCGACGGTATAGCCCAGGCCCTTGATTCCCTCCGCCCAGGACGTGATGTAGCTGTCGTAACTGCCGTCAATAATTTTGGAGAGCCGGAACGCGGGCTGATAACCCCGGAGGGAATCCTGCTGCGGCATGAGGTGGTAATTCCAGGGCTCCCAGGAGATCATCGGGAGCATCCCGCGTGCGGCGACCGCGTCGATCACGGAGGCGTTGAATGAGTTGACGCCCCAGCCCTGGGAGAACTCGAAGACCTCCGGCTGCTTGCCGGCCGCGCTCGTGAAGCTGTCCACCGGGGAGAAATCGTACGGCCCTTCGGCGGTCATTATTCCGATGAACTTCTGCCCGGCCGCAGGGAACACGCCGGCGTTCTTGATCACCTTTGGGGGCGACGGGCGGGGTGTTGCAGCTGCGGCGCCCGGGCTGCCGCTGCCGGTAGCTCCCGACGCGACGGGCAGATGCGGCCCGATCACGAAGACGTAGCAGCCGAGCGCGCCCGCGAGGAGCAAGCCGAGTGCCTTCGGGATCGTCAGCCTCAACGATGCCTCCCCGGGCCGGCGTGCCGCGGTATCCGCTTGGGGTCGCGCGGCCTGGCGTCACGGTCGCCCCGGTTGTCCGCCTCGGGATAGGCCCGGCGGCCCGGTTCTGGGTAAGCGCCGCGGTACTCGCCGTTGCCCAGCTCAGGGTAGGCCGGGCGGCTCGCCGTGGGGTACGACCCGGCCGCCCTCTGCGGCCAGGGCGGCGTGTCCTCGGGTTCGGGATACTGCTGCGCCTGCTGAGCCTGGGCATCGGCCATCTCGAGCAGCAGCTGGAATGCCGGGCCTGTGATCTCGTCGGCCATGTGCTGCTGCCAGGCATGCGTGTCACGCACTGGGGAGTCGGCCGGAGCCGTCCGCACCCGGATCAGCCAGCGGACGCCGGCGATGAGCGGCGGGCCGATACCGGTCAGCAGGGCCACGCTGGCCCAGATCCGGAGCGCGATCAGGTCGTGATTCAGGCGGTAGCTGACGGCGAGCAGCGCGCCTGCCGCCAGCGCCCAGTACATGTGCAGGGTGAACGTGCGGGCCGAGTCGCCGGTCCGGAGCGCTCCCTTGGCGGTCACCACGTACCGCAGCGGCCTGCGGAGCACTGCCCGGCGCCGGCCGCTAGGTAGACCGGCCCGGCGAACAGGGCCAGCAGCATCCCGGGCAGGCCCAGCTCGCGGCGCTCGTGCTCGGCAAGGTTGAAGCGGCGCAGCCAGACCCAGAGCAGGAACCAGGTGCCCATGTTCGCTGACCACAGCGCGACCCATGTGTACCCGTTCACCTGCAGCGCGGTGACGCCGAGAAGCAGGTAGACAGCAGTCGCCAGGCTGCCGAACAGCACGGTGACGCCAACGCTGGGGTAGTAGAACCGCACCAGGCTGAACAGCATCCGCTGCCGCGACGTCAGCTCGACGCCGTCCCGCATCTTGCGGTTGAGCAGGATCTGCCAGATGCCGTACGACCACCGCTTCTGCTGGTTGAAGTAGTCGGTCCAGGTGCTGGGCGCCTCGCCGATCGCCAGGACGTCCGGCGTGTACACGCCCTTCCACTGGTTCCCTGTGCGGCGGTTGATGGTGCCCTGCATCCGCATGCCAGTGAGGTGATCCTCGATGATCGAGTCCTGGTAGCCGCCGATCTGCTCCCACGCGCGCGGCCGGTACAGGTGGTTGGTGCCGATGAGCAGCGGCGCGTTCATCCCGTTCCCGGCCCGCTCGACCACGCCGCTGAACAGGTACTGCTGTACGGACGCCCCGTGAGTCACCCAGTTGTCGTACATGTTGCCGTACACCTGCGGTGCGACGACGAACGCGACGTCCGGATCGCGGAAATAGCCGAGCGTGCGCTCGAGGAAGCAGGGCAGCGGTACGTGGTCGGGATCCATCTGCGCGACCACGTCGTAACGGTGCTCATGCTCCGCCCGCCAGGCGTTGTGGTTGCCTGCTTTGGTCTTAGCGCGGTATGTGCCGCTCGGCCGGTTGAACTCGGGTCGTCCCTTGCGGGTGAAGTGCCGCACCCCGAGGCGGGCCGCCATCGCCTTGACCGCCGGATCGTCACCCTCGTCAAGGATCCAGACGTCCACCTGGCCGCGGTAGGCCACCTGCCGCATCGCACGCAGTGTCCGCTCCGCTACCTCGATCGGCTCCTTGGACGGCACGATCGTGGTCAGCAGCGCCACCCGCAGTCCCGCGGGCAGGGCCTTCGGCACCGGATCCCGGGCAGCGAAGGAAAACACCCAGACGGCGAAGTTCTGTGTCGCCCGGATCAATTCCACGATGACCACGATGCAGAAGGCGAACCGGGCCACACTGACACGCCACTGGCCGCCGAGGCCCACGATGCCATGGCCGGGAATGTGGGCCGGCAGCAGCAGCCAGGCGACGAACACGGCCGCCGTTGCGAGGTTCAGGAACACGAGCGCGGAGAGCCGGATCCGCTCGCTGACGGTGGCCACACGGCGGAACCTGACCGTCGGGTCCCGGGAGCGGTCGAGACGCCCCGTAATCATCGCGCACTTAGCGTAGCCACGACGGGCCGCAGCGTTACGACGCTCTCGGCGGGCCGCGCTACGGCTTAACGGCTGGGGCTCAGGACGACGATCCCGGTCGGGATGCTGACGGTCCGTGATAGCCCCGGCCACGACGCCCGCCACTATCACCATCCCGCTGAGGAGGTACAGACCCGCCCGCCCGGCGCGTCCAGCCTAACAACGAGATCACACAAACACGGCTGATTTACTCACTTATCAAGCCTGACCAGCCAGCTGGCGCGCAGCCTCGGCCGCCCAGTAGGTGAGGATGATGCCGGCCCCGCCCGGCGGATAGCGGTGAGCGTTTCCATGATCACGCGGTCGCGGTCGATCCAGCCGTTCGCGGCGGCCGCCTCCACCATCGCGTACTCGCCGCTGACCTGGTACGCGCCGACCGGCAGCCGCACGGCGGCTGCCACCTTGCTGATCACGTCCAGGTAGGCGAGAGCGGGCTTCACCATGACCATGTCAGCGCCCTCGTCCACGTCCAGCTGGACCTCGCGCAGTGCCTCATCAGCTCCGGCTGGGTCCTCCTGGTAAGACGCCCGGTCGCCGAACTGCGGCGCGCACTCGGCAGCGTCGCGGAACGGCCCGTAGAACGCCGAGGCGTACTTCGCCGAATAGGCGCAGATCGCGATGTCAGCGAAGCCTGACCGGTCCAGGGCGGCCCTGATCGTGGCGACCTGGCCGTCCATCATCCCGCTCGGCGCGATCACGTGTGCGCCTGCGCTGGCCTGTGCGACGGCGATCGAGGCGTACCGCTCCAGGGTCGCGTCGTTGTCCACATCGCCGGAGGGCGTGAGGATGCCGCAGTGACCGTGGTCGGTGTACTCGCACAGGCACAGGTCCGTCATGAGCACGGTGTCATGACCCACCTCGGCGGCCAGGTCAGCCAGGGCCAGCTGGAGGATGTCCTCCGGGTCGTCAGCGGCTGAGCCACGGCCGTCCTTGACGGCCGGGATCCCGAACACGATGAGCCCGCCGACCCCGGAGTCCACCGCCTCGGCAGCGGCCTTGCGCAGGCTGTCCCGGGTGTGCTGCATGACGCCGGGCATTGAGGCGACCGGCTGGGGCTCCCCGATCCCGGCCTTGACGAACAGTGGCAGGACCAGGTCGGCCGGACGGACGCTGACCGGCGCCACCAGGCGCCGCATCGCCGCGCTGCGGCGCAGCCTGCGCGGGCGGGCTGCGGGGAATTCAGCACTCATGGGGGAGACTCCCTCAGGTCGGTCCCGCTGCGACCCTGCGGCGGGCACCACGACGGCGCTCACTGGGCCTGCGCACCGGCTCGCCTGCTGCCAGGGCGGCGTCACGGATGCCCGCGCCGTGCTCGGCCAGCGCGTCCACCAGCGCGGTGACCGACGGCCGCGGTGCGACCACGTCAACGCGGAGCCCGTACTCGGCGGCGGTCTTCGCCGTCTCGGGACCGATTACCGCGATCACGGTCACCGCGTGCGGCTTGCCCGCGATACCGATCAGGTTCCGCACCGTGGACGATGACGTGAACAGCACAGCGTCGAACCCGCCGCCCTTGATGGCCTCGCGGATCGGGGCCGGCGGCGGCGCGGCGCGCACTGTCCGGTAGGCAGTGACGTCCTCGGCCTCCCAGCCGAGGTCGGTGAGCCTGGCCAGCAAGGTCTCTGTGGCGATGTCGGCACGCGGCAGCAGCACCCGGTTGATCGGGTCGAGCGAGTCGACGTAGGCGGGCCAGGCGTCGGCTAGGCCCTCGGCCGACTGCTTGCCTTCCGGGACCAGGTCGGGCATGATCCCGAACTCGCGCAGCGCTGCGGCGGTCTGCTCGCCGACAGCTGCCACCTTGATGCCGGCGAACGCACGCGCGTCCAGGCCGTACTCCTCAAACTTCTCCCGGACCGCGCGGACAGCGTTCACAGACGTGAACGCGATCCACTGGTACCGGCCGAGCACCAGCCCCTTGACAGCGCGCTCCATCTGCTGCGGCGTCCGGGGCGGCTCGACCGCGATCGTCGGCACCTGCTCCGGCACAGCGCCCCAGGCCTGCAGCCGGGCCGTGACCTCCCCGGCCTGCTCCTTCGTCCTCGGTACCAGCACCCGCCAGCCGAACAGCGGCTTGGTCTCGAACCATGACAATGCGGACTGCGCGGCCACGCCCTCGCCGACCACCGCCACCGCGGGCCCGTGGGCGGTCAGCGGGCTCACTCCGGCGGCCCGCAGGTCGGCGGTGACGGTTCCCAGCGTGCCCACCACAGTGAGCTGGTCGGTAGTGGTGCCATCCCAGGTAAGCGCGAACGGCGTGGTGTCGGCCCAGCCAGCGGCGATGAGCATCTTGGCGATGTCAGCCGGGCCGGTCTCGGCGCCGAGGATGACCAGGCTGCCCGGTCCGACCTGCACCCGGCTGGCCTCGGACGCGTGAATGATCCGCACGTCACCGCTGGTGTCAGAGGTCAGAGGGATGCCAGCGTAGGCCGGAACCGCGGTCGCCGCCGGAACTCCGGGCACCACCTCGAACGGCACCCGCGCCTTCGCGCACGCCGCGGCCTCGGCAGCTGCCTGCCCGAACATGAACGGGTCGCCGCGCAGCAGCCGGACCACATGCTGACCCGCCTTCGCGGCCTTGATCAGCATCCTCGGGTCCTGCGTGAGCACGTCGTCGTCGGTGACAGCGGCGTCCTGCGGCACCAGTCGCCGCAGGCGCGCGGTCAGGTCCGGGCTGGCCACCACCAGGTCGGCCCGGGCCAGCAGCGCAGCGGCCCGCACGGTCAGCAGTCCCTCGTCACCGGGTCCCGCGCCGACAAAGGCGACCCGCCCGCCGGCCTGCTTCTCGGCTGCCTTCGCGCTCGCCGCCTTGCCAGACTGCTTGTCCGCGCTCCTCGCGGCACTGTGTGTCACGGCTGGGTTCACTGGTCATCGTCCCCGTTGCTGGTCTGTCCTTGTCCGCTGCCGGCGTCCGGGGCAGCGGTATAGCGTCCTGCACCGCGCCGGAGCAACTCGGCGGCCACCTCGTGGCCAAGGCGCTCGGCCTCGTCCGCCGGACCGCCGCCGCTTGCCCGCAGCGCCGTCTCCCCGTCGGCCGCGACCACAATGGCGCGCAGCCGCAATTCATCTGTGCCGGCGGCATACCCGCCCACAGGAGCGCTGCAACCTGCCCCAAGCGCGGCGAGCAGGCTGCGCTCGGCCGTGGTGGCGGCGCGGCTCGGCAGATCATCGGCTGTCGCCAGCAAGGCGGCCAGCTCGGGCCGGGCGGTCAGGCATTCCACTGCGAGCGCTCCCTGTCCCGGTGCGGGCATCATTTCGTCGGGTTCGAACACCTGGGTCACTGCGTCGAGCCGGCCAATCCGGGCCAGGCCGGCGACGGCCAGCACTACCCCGTCGAGATCACCGCATGCCACTTTCTCCAGCCGAGTTCCGGCGTTTCCGCGCAGCGGGACGGGGCGCAGGTCTGGCCGTATCAGCAGCAGCTGCGCGGCCCGGCGCGGGGAACCGGTGCCGACCCTGGCCCCGGGCCTCAGGTCAGCCAGCTTGGCACCGTCCCGGGCAACAAGGGCATCCCTCGGGTCCTCCCTGGCCGGGACGGCGGCGAGCTCGATGCCCGGCGGCTGGATAGCGGGCAGGTCCTTCAGGGAGTGCACCGCGAAGTCGATGTCCCCGTCGAGCAGCCGTGTCCTGATGCCGCTGACGAACACGCCGGTCCCGCCGATCTGGTCAAAACCGGCCTTGCTCACGTCACCCAGCGTGGTCACGCCCACCAGCTCTACCTCGCGCCCGGTCCGCGCGGTGATGAGGCGCGCGACCTGCTGTGACTGGGTCATGGCCATGGGGCTCTTGCGGGTGCCGAGCCGCAGCGCCGGAGGCCGTCGTGACGGGTTGGTCACCTCGGCGCCTCCTGCTCCGGCCATCCCGGGGCGACGGCGTCTGCCCGGGTTACCGACTGCACTGCTTCCGGGTCGAGGTCGAACAGCACTCGCAGCACCGCCTCGTAAGAGTCGCCGCCCGGGGAGCCCGCTAGCTCTTTGACCCGGACGGTGGGCGCGTGCAGAAGCTTATCGGCGATCCGGCGCATTGACTGGGCAATCTCGCGACGAGCAGCCGCGTCGAGGCCCGACACGCGGCCAGTCAGCCGGGCCAGCTCGGCGTCCACCACCCCGGCAGCCTTGGCCCGCAGCGCGACCACGGTCGGAGTGACCTTGGCCGCGCGGTTCACCGACAGGTGCGCGGCAAGCTCCTCGGCGACGATCCGCCGGACCGCGGCCACGTCCTCCTCAGGCGCCCACCCCGTATGCGCCGGGCCGAGACTGCCAGTTCGGCCAATCTCTTCAAGATCCAGAACGATGGTGCCGCTAACCGCCCTGGCCGCTGGATCGACATCGCGCGGCAGCGCCAGGTCCAGCAGGATCAGCGGACGGCCGGCTCGCGAGCCCGACGCCAATGCGGCAGCCACTGTGACCGCTGTGACGATGTGCCCCGGAGCCCCGGTGCAGCACACGACCAGGTCGGCAGCTGCGATCTCGCCGGGCAGGCAGGACAGGTCGGCCGCCCGGCCGGACGCGGTGGCCGCCAGCCGCTGCGCGCGGGCAACGGAGCGGTTGGCCACGACCAGGCTGCCTGCTCCCATCCGCTGCGCGGTGGCCACCGCCAGCGAGCTCATCGAGCCTGCGCCCACGACAAGTACGGACAGGCCATCCAGGACGCCGGGTTGTGCTGGCTCCGTGGCCTGCGCGGGCTGGGCCGCCGGGGCCGGCGGGGAGTCCTTGTGGCCGCGCAGCAGGTCCGCGGCTGCCGTCAGCCCGACGCTCACCAGGCTGGCGCCCGCCCGGTCGATGCCGGTCTCGGCGTGCGCGCGCTTGCCCGCGCGCAGCGCGAGCGATCCGAGGTCGGACAGGGCGCGGCCGAGCGTGCCCTGCTCGCGCGCGACCCGCAGCGCCCGGCGCACCTGCCCGAGTATCTGGCTCTCGCCCACGACCATCGAGTCGAGCCCGCAGGTCACGGCGAGCAGGTGCTGGATCGCGCGGTCCTCGTAGTGCACGTACAGGTGCGGCGTGAGCTCGTCCAGCGACAGCGCAGCGTGCCGCGCCAGCAGTTCGCAGATCGTCGAGACACCGCCGTGGAACGAGCCGACCTCGGCATACACCTCGACCCGGTTGCAGGTACTCACAACGAGGGAGCCGGCGATATCGCTGGCGCCGTAGACGTCGTGCAGCAGCTTGCTGGCTGAGTCACCAGTCAGCACCGCTCGCTCCAGCGTCGCGACCGGGGCACTCTTGTGGCTGAGGCCAACGACGAGCACGCTCACGTCGCGACCGCCTGTGCCGCCACTCCGGTCTCACCCTCCCTTGGCATGTCCCCGGTGGTGGCGGGTCCCTGCCCGCCCTGCCGCCGGTCCCGGCGTTCGTGGATGTCCTCTCCGCTCAGGCCGTTGCTGCCAGCCGCCCGGTCGCTGTCCAGCGCGACCCGGACCACAGCCCGTCGCTGCGCGTGGAAGGCCAGGATCTGCAACTCGATCGACAAGTCGACCTTACGCACATCAACCCCGGGAGGCACGTTGAGAACCACAGGCGCGAAGTTCAGGATGCTGGTGATCCCGGCGGCGACAAGACGGTCGCAGACTCCCTGCGCCGCCGCGGCTGGCACCGCGATCACGCCGATCGACACCCGGTACCGGGCGATCAATGGCTCGATCTCGTCGGCGTGCCTGACGACCTGCGAGGCGATCTGAGTGCCGACGACTAGCGGGTCGGTGTCGAACAGCGCGGCCACCCGGAACCCGCGCGAGGCGAACCCTCCGTAGTTGGCGAGCGCGTGGCCGAGGTTGCCTGCCCCCACGATGACCACGGGCCAGTCCTGAGTGAGCCCGAGTTCCCTGGAGACCTGATAGACGAGGTACTCAACGTCATAGCCGACGCCGCGCGTTCCGTAGGAGCCCAGGTGCGACAGGTCCTTGCGGAGCTTGGCCGAGTTCACTCCGGCCGCGATGGCCAGTTCCTCACTCGACACGGTGGCAATGCCGCGGTCTGCCAGCGCGTAGAGCGCGCGCAGGTACACCGGAAGCCGGTTGACCGTCGCCTCCGGGATACCGCGGTGGCCGTTGTCGGTAATCGAACTGCGGGACATGCGTCGCACTCCAGGGGGATGGCCGCCCGGGCACGCAGGCCGGGGACGCCTGCGCGCTGGCTTACCTGGCTACGCTACGCCCTTGTGAACGTATGCACAAAGTCGGGCAGCCACGCTGCACCCGGCCCGACAGCGTTCTGACCGGGGCTTTGCCGACACTTTGCGCGGTGCCTCGGCCCGCCCGATTATCCGGGCCGGGCAGCCGACAGCGCGGCCCGCAGCCGCTGCTCGCTGACCCGCCAGAAATCGTGCTGCGCGCCGTCAATCAGGGTGACCGGGACCATGTCCCCGTAGGCACGAAGGTCGCTGTCGTTCTGTGTGATGTCCCGCTCCTCCCAGGCAACGCCGAGCTCGCCCGCAACTACGGCGATGACGGCACGCGCGTCGTCGCACAGATGACAGCCAGGCCGCGTCAGCAGGGTGATCACGGGGCCGGCGTGACGATGTGCCGGGCCTGTCACCGGTGGAGGACCGCTGGGTTCCCGCGTTTCCGCGGCGTCGCCGGTCATAAGCGGGAACGGGCGGCCGACCCGCCGTCCGGCATGTCGCCGCCATGCCTCGGGACACGCCGCGGTGCAAAACCTGGCTGGCCGGATCCGGTGTCGTTGAGCAGGTCATACCCGGTGTCGGTGAGCAGGTCGGTGACTGATGGCAGCGGCGAGACCTTGGCCTGCTGCAGGCCCAGCTCGATCACGTTGGTCGCCAGCACGTACGGCCGGCGCTCGGCCTCGAACGCGGCGACGTACGGCTGCCGCCTGTGCTCCTCGTACGCTGCGCGGTCGCGGTAGACCTCGTAAAGGATCCGCTGCATGGGCGCGGCGGGCACGGCGTGCACAATGAAGACCAGCGTGTCGGGCTCCTGATCCCGGACCTGCCTGACCACCGTCCTCGTCAGGCGGTCGAAATCGGCCACCCGGTCCTCGAGCAGGGTGTAAATAGCGATCTGGCCGAACATCTCCGCATCGCCGTTCGCGGCGGCCGGGCCCATATCCCCGTAGCCGGCCTGGTCGCGGAAGCCCGGGTCTGGTGGGTAGCCAGCCTCCGGATCGCCGTAGCCCGCGTGATCCCCGTACCCGGCCTCGCCTGGGTAACCCTGCTCCTCTGGGTATCCGGCATCGCCACCGGACCCCGGGCCGCCGGGATAACCCGTGTCAGGATCCCGGTACCCGGCATGATCATCGAACCCCGGCTCGCCTGGGTAGCCCGCTTCGTCCGGATACCCGGCACCGCCGCCGAAGCCCGGGCCGCCGGGATAACCCGTGTCAGGATCCCGGTACCCGGCATGATCATCGAACCCAGGCTCGCCTGGGTAGCCCGTCTGGTCCGGGTAACCGGCATCTCTGCCAAATCCGGCACCGCCCGGGTAGCCAGCCTCCTGAAATCCCGCCTCGTCGCCGGCGGGCCCGCGGTAATCCGGCCCGCCGTCGCCGCGGCGGGAGCCGTTGCCGCGGTAGATCCCGAACTCGTCGTCATGGGCAGCCCGGCCGAAGTCCCGGGTCCCGTCCTGGCCGCCACGCCCCGCGCCTGCGCCTCCGCGCATCGCGGCAAGCGACAGGCTGCCCGCCTGGGCTCCCGCGAGCCAGGTCGCAGCCACGGCCAGGACGCACAGCAGCACGAACGCCGAGGCAATCGGCAGTTTGACCTTCGCCAGTTCCGCCAGAGCCGGGACTGCGAGCACGATCGTCGCCACCCCTGCCGCCGCGGCCGGCAGGAACGCCTGCCGCCAGGCGGGGGCACGCCCCTGCCGGACGGCGACCGTCACGAGAGCGATCAGCACGACGAGTATCGTGACCGGCGGCAGCAGGTCCTTGAGCAGGTAATTCGGTATCGGCTGGTAGTAGGTGGCAGGCGCAGGCCAGACCTTGCTGAAGGTTGCCGAGCTCAGTGGGTCGGTGCCGAGGATGACGATCGCCACGAATCCCAGAGCGCCCAGGAGCAGCCGGGCGGCGAACCTAGTGGCCAGGCTCTTGGCGGCCAGCTCTGCCAGTCCGAGCGCAAGCGCGAGCGGCGCTACGACCAGGGATCCGATCGCCATCACCCGGAAGGCGTCTGCCCAGAAGCCGATGTCGTAGCCCAGGGCCTGCGCGCCCAGCGACGCGGTCAGCCCGGCAAGAGCCACGGCCCACGCGATCACTGCCGTATTCCGGGAACGCACGCACCGTGCCGCGAGCATGCCGCAACCCGCGGCGGCGATCAGCGCACCGGCGAGAGCGGCGAGGAAGTGAATAGACATCTGCAGACTATGGTGCCTGACGCTGGCCGATGCCGCGACCATACTGCTGTCCAGGTATATTCTTGCGAATCTTCGCAGGTAGGACGGGCCGGCGCGGCTCGAGGTCTGCTCAGTCGCATGGCCGGTAGGCTCGAAACCATGAGGCTGCTGATGAAACGGCTTCCTGGCAGCAAGGCAGCCCTGGCCGGCCAGGCCTCGGCTGCGGCAGCTGAAGTGGAACAGCTCCCGCCCGTGCCCGACCCGGCGGCAGCAGCGTTCTTCGATGTCGACAACACGCTGATGCAGGGCGCCTCGATTTACTACTTTGCCCGTGGCCTGGCTGCCCGCAAGATGTTCGGGCCGCTTGACCTGGTCCGGCTGACCTGGGGGCAGGTGTCCTACCGGGTGCGCGGCGCTGAGAACACCGGGCACATCGAGGCCGTCCGCGAGGCAGCGCTGGCTTTCGTCGCCGGCCACAGAGTGGCCGACATCGTCAGGCTCGGCGAGGAGATCTACGACGACACAATGGCCAGCCGGATCTGGGAGGGCGCCCGCGAGCTCACCGCCCGCCACCTCAACGCGGGCCAGCGGGTATGGCTGGTCACGGCAACGCCGGTCGAGCTGGCCAGCATCATCTCGCGCAAGCTTGGCCTGACCGGGGCGCTCGGAACCGTCGCCGAGACCGAGGATGGCGTCTACACCGGGCGCCTGGTGGGCGGGCTGCTGCACGGCGATGCCAAGGCCGAGGCGGTCCGGGCGCTCGCCGAGCGGGAGCACCTTGACCTGGCCCGCTGCGCCGCCTACAGCGACTCAATGAACGACCTTCCGATGCTTACGCTCGTCGGCCACCCCAACGCGGTGAACCCCGACATGGCCCTGCGCACGCACGCGCGCAGCCACGGATGGCCGGTCTACGACTTCCGCTCCGGGCGGCGGGCCACCATGATCGCCCTGCCCGTCGCAGCCGGTGCCGGGGCCGTGGCCGGCGGGATGGCAGTCGGCGCGGTCCGCAGCCGTCGCCGGGCCAGCCGGTAACTGTGCTTGCTTTGCGCCTCCGGGGCGCTTTAGGGCGCCGCGTTTCCCTCGTCGCTCGGCCGCGCGCTCCGTCGCTCCTTAGTACAACGCGGCACCGCGCCCCTTTGGCGCAGTGAGGCGGTGCGCGCCTTTGGCGCCTAGGGGCTGAACGCCGGGCCGCGCTCGGCAATCAGCTCGTCCAGCTTGTGCTGGATGGTGTCACGGACCGTGTCCGCTAGGCGGCCGACCGCCCCGCCCTCCTCGCTCATTGCACCGTCCGTGGTCACCGGGGGGCAGAACTCGATGATCCAGTTCGATGGCAGCGGCACGGCGCCGAGCGCGCCCAGCCACGGGAACAGCGGTGTCACCGGGAAGTACGGAAGCCGGAGCACCCGTGCGACGCCACGCGCGTTCCCGATCATCGGGTAGATCTCCTCGGCGCCCACGATCGCGCACGGGATGATCGGCACTCCGGCCTGGATAGCCGTGGACGCGAACCCGCCGCGCCCGAAGCGCTGCAGGCGGTACCGCTCGCTGAACGGCTTCCCGATCCCCTTGAACCCCTCAGGGAAGACGCCGACCAGCTCACCCGCGCACAGCAGCTTGGCCGCCAGTTCCCGGTCTGCCCGGATGTGCCCGCTGCGGCGCGCCAGGCCGGACAGCACAGGCAGCTCATACACCAGGTCTGCGCTCAGCACGCGCAGGCTCCGGTGACGGGGATGCTCGTCGTAGATCCCGACCTGCAGCATGATCGCGTCGAACGGGAGCACCCCGGAATGGTTGGCCACTACAAGGGCTGGACCGGCACCCGGAACGTTGTCCAGGCCGCGCATCTGGACCCGGAACCAGTCCCGGTAGAGCGGCCGGATCAACGGCATCAGAACGCTGTCAGTGAATTCCGGGTCGAAGCCTGACTCGTCGACCTCATAATCACCGGCGGCGCGGCGGCTGACGAAGCCGGCCGCGCCGGCAACCCACCGCCTCCAGGCTTGCGCCTGCACAGGATCTGACTGGCTCACATCTCCCCCGAGAGCAACCCGCCATGCCCGCCAAACCTCCGCGCCCCCGCTCGCCGCAGGGGCCGTGGCACGCTACTTCTTGTTCCTGCGCTGGACCCTGGTCTTGCGCAGCAGTTTGCGGTGCTTCTTCTTCGCCATGCGCTTGCGGCGCTTCTTGATGACCGACCCCACGAGACCACCCTCGCTCGACGTTCTGATTTGCGGGTATGCTCACGCGCACACCCGCCACAGACGCGGCCGGGTACACGCCGACGCCACAGGTTACCTCCACCTGCGGCCCCGCCGTCATCCAGTGTCGTCATCCGTACGGCCGCGCAGCCCCCGCAGCGCCAGCCGACGTCAGCTTGCGGCGACGAATGCGTCCCTCAGATACTGGTTGACGGCCTGCTCGGGCACCCGGAACGAGCGTCCCACCCGGACAGCCTCCAGCTCGCCGGAATGGACGAGCCGGTAGACGGTCATCTTGGACACGCGCATGATTGTGGCAACTTCGGCCACGGTCAGGAACCTGACGTCGCTGAGGGAGGTTGCGTCCTCTGCTGCTGCCATTGAATGCCCTCTTCCGGCTTGCTGCGTGCGCCCGCCCGGATTTTTTGCGCACCAGTCACGCCCGTCTCCAGCGTAAGTCCTGTACGGGAAAGGGCAACCCCGCCGCGGGGCATCAATTGTGTTATGGCGCCACGGTGACACCGCGCAATAACCTGGCGCAATTAGATCCGCGGCGTCACTGGTCAGCGGGGCGGGCCCGCCACCGGAGGCCGGGAGCAGCGCTGGCAGCGCAGCTCGCGGCCAGTGTCCCCGGCCGCATCAGCCGCCGCCAAGCTCGCGGCCACGGTCTCGCGCGGCCTCGATCGCAGCGAGGAATGCCGCCCTGACGCCGTGCCGCTCCAGTTCGCGGATGGCGTTAATCGTGGTGCCTCCAGGTGAGGTCACAGCTTCGCGCAAGATCACCGGATGCTCGCCCGAGTCGCGGAGCATGGTCGCGGCGCCATAGACCGCCTGCCTGACCATCTCCAGCGCCGTTGCCCGCGGCATCCCGAGCAGGATCCCGGCGTCCACCATCGCCTCGACCAGGAAGTAGACGTAGGCAGGGCCGCTGCCAGACAGTGCCGTGGCCGCGTCCTGCTGTGTCTCCGGGATACGCAGCACCTTCCCCACCGGGCGCAGCAGCTCCTCGGCGCGCCGCAGGTGCGGCTCCCCCGCATGCGATCCGGGCGAGATTACGCTCATCGCCTCGTCGACCAGGACGGGGGTGTTCGACATCACCCGGACCACCGCGACATCCGCTGCGAGCCTGCTCTCGATGAACGACGTAGTGATACCGGCAGCCACTGAGATCACCATCTTCTCGGCGGTCACCGCCTCTGTGATCTCGTCCAGCAACGCCGACATGTCCTGCGGCTTGACCGCTATCACAAGCGTGTCAGCGCGACGGGCAGCCTCGGCTGCGGCCATGACCTCCACGCCGTAGGCGTCGCGCAGCTGCACTGCCCGCTCGCTGCGGCGCACAGCGGCGAGCACCCCGGACGGGGTCACAACCCCGGCCCGCAGCAGGCCGGACATGAGCGCCTCGCCCATCTTCCCGGTTCCCAGCACTGCGATCATGGCGGTGAGCCTACCGGGAGGCGCCCGGCGAGCGGCCGGAAGACGCCGTCGGCGGTCTCCGGGCGGATGAATGTGGCTCTAGTGGCGCTTGAGGACAATGCCGCTAGCTCAAGTCCGTTGCGGCTGGCGTGAGCTGCGAACTGACCCAGGCAAGCACGCGGCACCTTGCTCACACTGCTGCGCTATGGGGGGTATAGCCGAATAATGAATTTTATTCCGGCCGTCTTTGAGCAAGAATGTACCTCCGGGCAGGCCAGAGCCGGACCATCCGTACATTCTTACCAGTGGGCGCTGCGGGTTAGCCGCGGGAGGCGAGGGAGCGGAGGAAGAAGGTCAGGTTCGCGGGCCGTTCCGCGAGCCGCCGCACCAGGTAGCCGTACCAGTCGCTGCCGTAGGGCAGGTAGACGCGGACCCTGGATCCGGCGCGGGCTAGGCGAAGCTGCTCGGCAGGCCGGATCCCGTAGAGCATCTGGTACTCGAAGCTGTCAGGGCTGCGCCCGGCCGCGATAGCGCGCAGACCTGCGATCTTGATCAGGCGGGGGTCGTGAGTGGCGACCATGGGGTAACCCGGCCCGGCCAGCAGCAGCCGCAGGCAGCGCGCATAGCACCGGTCCACGTCGGCGCGTGTTCCGAAGGCGACGTGAGCAGGCGCGCTGTAAGCGCCTTTGCAGAGCCTCACCCGGGACCCGGCGACCGCCAGCGTGCTGCAGTCCTCCGCGCTGCGCCGCAGGTAGGACTGGATCACGCAGCCGAGGTCGGGAAACTCCGGCTGAAGCTGCCGCAGGATCCGCAGCGTCGGCTCCACCCTGGTGTGCTCTTCCATGTCGAGCGTGACCGTGGTGCCGGCGTCACGGGCGGCCGCGCATATCCTGGCGATGTTCTCCCGCGCCGTCTTCTCGCCGTGCTCGGGCAGGTCAAGGCCCACGGCGGTCGGCTTGACCGAGACTTCGGCCGCGCCGCCGTACGACAAGCCTGCTCCGCTCAGGCTGCGCAGAAGCGCGACGTACTCGTCGGTCACGTCGGAGGCGTGCTGCAGGTCCTCGGTGTCCTCGCCGAGGTAGTCGAGGCTCACAAGCAGCCCGGCATCCAGCAGCCGCTGGGCCGCGGCCAGCGCGTCGGTGACCGTGTCACCGGCTACGAACCTGCCGACCACATCCCGGGTCACCGGCGCGGTGGAGATGATCCGGCGGAGGGTGCCACTGGCCGACGCGGCCAGAAGTGCTCGGCGCAGCATGAGGTGAGCCTCCTTGGCACGGCCGGGGGATGCCGCTGTCCTGCCGGCCAACCTTACTCGCGCGGCCGCGTCAGCAGGTTGCCCCGTCGGCTCAGCGTTATTTTGACGTTGGCCCCGGCGTCTGGCGGCACGATGACCTCCTGAGCGGCCGGAACGCCGGCGGCGAGCAGCGTGGCCTCCACCGGAACCGTCCGGCGGACCAAGGCGAGCGCGATCGGACCGAGCTCGAAGTGGCGAGCTGCCGACCCCACGAACCCGATCAGGGCGCTCTCCGCCGGCTCGCCGGGCTGTCCCGACGGCCCCGGCTGATAGAGCGTGACCGGGTCGCCGTGGGCGGGCAGCCGGTCCTCGCTCCCGTCCAGGTGCAGCAGCACCAGGCGGCGCGGCGGGTGACCGAGGTTGTGAACCCGGGCGACGGTTTCCTGCCCGCGGTAGCAGCCCTTGTCCAGTTCCACGGCGGTGCCGATCCAGCCGACCTCGTGCGGGATCGTGCGGTGATCGGTATCGAGCCCGAGCCGGGGCCGGCCGGCGGCAATCCGCAGCGCTTCGTGCGCCCACATCCCGGCCAGGACACAGCCACGGTCTTGCACCGCCGTGGCCGCGTCCGCCAGCCGCTCCCGGTCGACGATGACGTCCATCCGGAACGGTTCGCCGCTACCCTCCATAGCCGCGGCAGGCTGGCTGGCGTCGGCTGCGGCCCGCACCGCCGCCGGGTCCGGGCCCATGATCGTGAGCACAGCGAAGCCGGAGGTGACGTCGGCAGGCTCGACCCGCAGCAGGAACCGCATCGACTCGAGGAAATCCAGCAGCGGCCCTGATGTGGCTGGCTCGACGTGCGCCCAGGTAGCGGTCCCGTCGTCGGTCAGCGTGAGATGGAACTCCACGTGGCCGTTGGGACTCAGGACCAGGGCCTCGGTGCTGGCCCGGGGGGACACAGCATCACCTGGGGACACCCCAGACCCCGATGGCCCGGATCCCCCCGCTGGGCTGCTGCCAGGCGCCAGCTTCTCCAGGTCCGCCGTTGTGAGACTGTGCAGCCAGGACAGGCGGTCCTGGCCGGTGATCCTGATCACGCCCCGGTGCGACCGGTCGACCACGCCGAGCGCGGCCGACAGCGCCCGCTGCTCGGCGAACGGGTCCCCGTAGTGCGCCGCCACCCCAGCGTCAGGCCCGTCGGCGGGTACAGCGCCCGGGACGGTCAGCAACGGACTTGGCGGGGTCCCGGCTCGGGCCCGACCCGGCTCCTGGCCGGCCTCTGGCGGCGGGCTGTCCTCTGGCAGGTTCTGCATGCTAGACAGGCTATGCGCTGGCGCTTCGGCTCCCCGCGTCCGCACTGCTGCGGCAATCCCGGCAGGTGCCGAACACGGTCAGGTGCCCGACGTCGGTCTCGAACCCATGGTCGGAATCGAGCGCGGTAACCAGGGGGCGGGCAGCCTCGGGGGCCAGCTCCGTCACCCGCCCGCAGGTCTGGCAGACAAGGTGCACATGCTGTGCCTCGCCAGCGATGTGGTAGACCGGTGCGCCATGACCGAGGTGGGTGTGGGCCACCAGGCCAAGCTGCTCCAGCAGTTCCAGCGTCCGATAGATCGTGGAGACGTTCACTCCGCGTGCCCTCTGGTGCACCTCGGCGAAAATCTCCTCCGGCGAGGCGTGATTCAGCCTGGTGACGGCCTCAAGGACGAGCTGGCGCTGTGGGGTGACCCGGTACCCCCCAGCCCGCAGTGCCGCGTCCCACGTCTGCGACATGAGCCCGAGTCTAGTAAGCCGGGCGCCCACATTAACCTGCTTGCTTCTGCACCGCGGGCTGACATAGCGTTCTCGTAACGCGGGAAAGGAGGTGGTCCAACAGTATGCATAGATGTCGGACTCGCGAGGTGGCTGTCAGCTAGCCGCCGTCCCGTGTAGCGCCCCGGCGTAGCGGGGGCGCACACCGGCCGCACCATTGAAGAGTGCAGCGCCGTAAGGCGGCGGTCGGCTATTACACGGCAGACACCGGACCCCCGGGTTGGCCGGCCTTGTCCAGCCGGTCCCCGTAACGGTCTCACCTCCGGCCACGTGAAGCATGGCGTTAAGCGCCTGTAGCGTGCCGCGTCATGACTCATGGTCATGGCGTGGCCCCGGACCTGTGGTAACCGTCGCGGGAGTCGCCCGGGGGTTCTTTATGTCCCCAGGCCTTGAGGAACTGTCAGAAGCGCCCTATCGCCACAAACACGGCCAGGGCGAGATAGGCCACGTTCCCCAAAGCGTGCCTGAACTCGTGGCGACGGGACTCCACGATCGCCGCGCCGATCATGACGATGCCCAGACCGACGGCAGCCAGCGGGGTCAGCACCGGCGCGATGTTGAGCAGAGCGGGGAAGATCAGGCCGATGACGCCCAGGATCTCGAGTGCTCCGAGCGTTTTGACGAACCGGGCGCTGAAGTCCAGGACCCATCCCCCGCCCGGAGCCTTGGCCAGTTTCTCCCGTGGAATGAACAGCTTGGTGCTGCCGGCCACGAGGAACGCAGCGGCCAGGAGCCCGGAGACGATCCACAGAGCGATGTGCATGGGGGTTTCTCCCTCACCGGTTACCTCGGCCCTTCCGGGCTCGTCATTACTCATGACGGGACTCGCTCGGGGAAGGTAACGACATGACCGGTTCAGGTCCCGGGGATGAAGCCCTGGCGGGAGCCTTTGAGGAGCAGCGTGGGCGGCTGGTGGCTGTGGCCTGCCGGATGCTCGGATCGC
This sequence comes from uncultured Actinomycetota bacterium, assembly GCA_963815375.1. Taxonomy (GTDB): domain Bacteria; phylum Actinomycetota; class Actinomycetes; order Streptosporangiales; family Streptosporangiaceae; genus JASHPR01. The sequence continues at coordinate 501,578 of CAWFGX010000002.1, forward strand.
GGGCGGACGCCGAGGACGCGGTGCAAGAGGCGTGGCTGCGGCTGGCGCGCCGGGACCCGGCCGCGATCGGCAATCTCCCTGGCTGGCTGACCACCGTGGTCGGCCGGGTCTGCATCGACGTGCTGCGCTCGCGCCAGGCCCGGCCCGAGGACGCCGCCGGGGACCGCCTGCCCGAGCTTGTGGTGACCGAGGACAGCGGCGGAGCGCCCGAGGAGGACCTGCTGCTCGCTGAATCGGTCGGGCTGGCACTGCTCGTAGTGCTCGACACGCTCAGTCCCACCGAGCGGCTGGCGTTCGTCCTGCACGACATGTTCGCGGTGCCGTTCGAGGAGATCGGCCAGATCATCGGCAGGTCCACCGACGCGGCCAAGATGCTCGCCAGCCGGGCTCGGCGGAAGGTACAGGACACGCCTCGCCCAACCAGGGAACGGCAGCAGCAGCGCGCGGTCGTCGATGCGTTTCTCGCGGCAGCGCGAAGCGGAGACTTCGACGGGCTGCTGCGAGTGCTCGACCCGGACGTCACGTGGCGCACCTTCACAAGGCGTGGTGTGGTCGTGGGGCAGGGGGCGGCCCAGGTGGCCGGCCGGGCCCACCGCGCGGCTCGGGCCCCGGTGACGGCCCGGCCGGTCCTTGTGAATGGCGAGCCCGGGATCGTGGTATCGGCCGCGAACGGCCGGCCGGTGGGCGTGATGGCGTGCACCGTGATCGACGGGCGGATCGTCGAGATCCTGTCGATCACCGACCCACGGCGACTGGCAGCAATGGGCCTCCCGGGAGCCGCCGGCTAGCTGCCCATTGCTCCCCGGTCTGACAACCACGGCTCTGACCTGCGCGTCTAATCACTAAAGGCACACAGTGAGGCCTTTGCGGCAGGGGGGACGGACAGTGGCTGCGCTCATCCGAACGGTGCGGCTCACGGCCGCCGAGTCGTTCTGGTACGTCCTCGGGTGCGTCTGGTTCGGGGCGATGTACCTCGCGAAGGTGCCCGCGAAGAAGGCGCTGTCCGAAGCGGGCCTCGCCCGGATGACGAGCGCCGAGCAGTTCTGGTATGTGGTCTCCTGCATCGCCCTCGGCGCTGGCTACCTTCTCAAGGTGCCGCTGAAGAAAGCGCTCAGCGAGGTTGCCTACGGACCCGGCGAGCCACTCGCACGTGCGTACAGCACCATGGCCCGGCCACAGCGCGCCTCGGGCCGCCAGCCGCCACGGCACAGCCGCGGGGGCGGCCAGCACGGCCTGCAGCGCGCTCCGCTTCGCGCGCTGCCGCCGGTCCAGCGGCAGGCGTACCACGACCGCCTCGAAGACGAGGCCTGGTAGCCCTAGCTGACGCGCTTGAGCTGAGCGGACACGTGCGGCTGCAGCGGCTGCCCCACCGCGGCCATGTCGTAGGCGTAGCCGAGGTCCGCGCCGATCAGGCCGTAGAGCCTCCTGCCCGCTGTGACCTCCTTCGCCGTTGACGTGCGCATCACGGCATCGGTGGCCATCTCGATCTTCGTGCCGGTGATCTCGCCCAGGTAGATCTCAGCGATCCCGGTTGGGTGCGCCAGCACTACCTCGAGCTGGCCGTCAGGCTGCGGGCGCCAGAACCCGGTCTCCATGGCAAGCGGGGCCCCTACCTGCCCGTCGGCATCGAGCCTCCAGGTCCGGCTGGTGTAGATCAGGAAAGGCTTGCCGTTATGGCTGAATGCGACCTCCTGGCCGAACTGGGCGCTCTCGATCGTCGGGTAGCCGACCACCCCGGCGCCCTCCCACCGGCCGAGCAGGAAGCCAAGCGGCGCCAGCGCAGGGTGCATCGCCGGGGGCTCTGTGGCGTGCATCCCTGACTGCGTCTCGGGGTGCACTTCGGCAGGCGTGGCCGGGCCGGGCTCGGCACCCGTGTCCGGGGCGGGCTCATCGGTCATGACTGTGGCCAATCACCGGGGGCCCGTCAGCGGCCTGGCTCTGGCGGAGCTCGGCCGGGTCGCCCCCTGCGCTGGCCTTGCGGGGAGCTCCGGGAGCTTGCCACCCCGGCGATGCGATCCGCCGCAGGCGCAGCAGCAGGAAGCAGCATCCTGCGGCCATCGCCGCAAATGCCAGGACCAGGACGAGCCAGCTGAACTCGCTCTGCATACAGCGAGTCTAGATCGCCGGCCCGACGCCACCCGGCCCCTGGCCCAGGCGTGTCGCGCCGCGAGAAATCTAGGCGGTCAGGAGGGTTTCTGGCTGGCGGGGGGCGCGGGCTTCGGTGAGCCGGACGTGGTAGAGGAACCGCCAGTACTTCCCGGTCAGCAGGAACTCTCCTGGCTGGGCTAGTGCTGTGATGCCGTTGAGGATCTTCTGCTCGTCGCCGCGCTGCGGCTCGGTGGCCGGCCGCGCGTCGACGATGTGGGTGACCTCGCCGCTGGCCAGGTCGATCCCGGCCAGATAGTGCCGGGGTGCGACGTTGGCCCATATCAGCCCGCCAGCCCAGTCGAGATCATTGAGGCCGCTGATACGCCGCCCGCCGCAGTGCACCAGGACGACGCCGAGCGGAGCCAGCGTCCGCGGGTCGCGCCGGACCAGCTCGCTGCTTCCATCGCTCGTCACCACGCAGGAGCCGGCGTTGCAGATCCCCCAGCCCTCGCGGTTGTAGGGGACCGTCTGCACCAGGGCAAGGCTGCGGGTGTCCCAGCGCAGTGCGACCCGCTCCTGCCAGGTGAGCTGCCACATGTGCTCACCCACCCGGCAGATGCCCTCGGCAAACATCTCGGCCGGCACGGCGGCGGAGAAATCCACCTGATCGTGGCCGAGCTGGTAGCGCCGGACAGCGGACTGGCCATAGTGGCCGGTGCTCTCCCAGACCGTGCCGTTCTCAGCGATCAGGCCCTGGGTGAAGCCCCGGCCGGGGTGCGGGAGCCGGCGCAGCACCTTGAGCCGGTGGAACCTCGGCACTGGCGTGCCGCCGGTCAGGAATCGCTGCCAGGCTCCGGCTGGCTGGCCGACCCTGGCTCACCGGCTGGTCTCTGCTCCTCCGCAGCCTCGGGCAGCCCAGGTGACCCGTCTGGACTGCCTGACCCGTCAGGGCCGGCCTGGCCTGGCCGTTCGGCTCAGGCTCGTCGGGCAGAGGGGGCGCGTCGGTCAGCTCTGGCTGAGTGCCTGACCCCACGTCACTAGCTGGACCCTGCTCCCTGGTCGGCCCCGGCTCAGAGGCAGGCCCGGGCTGGCCGCCCTGTCCTGGCAGCCGCACCCGCCTGAACCAGCTGTACCGCCCGAACCCATTGCCCTGCTCCGGGACCGCAGGCACGGGCGCTTCGGCCAGGCCCGTCGGGGCGGTCAGGCCGCCGTCGCCGCCCGGCCAGGCACCGGTCTCCTGACCGTGACTGGTCAGGTCCTGGCCGGCAACGAGGACACCAGCGGGCTCAGCAGCAGCCAGCGCAGGCTGGGGGAGCTCGGGCATGATCAGCTGGACCTTGCCGGACTCGCGGTGCGCCGCCACGGCCTCGCGGTGGTACTCCTCGAGCTCGCGCATGAAGTCCGGATCTGCGTACGCGCGGCCGTCCACCAGCGGGCCCAGCTGCCGCTCGATGACCGCGACCACGTCCTCGCCGGTCAGCGTCTTATGCGTCTCCAGCGCGTGGGCCAGCGCGAGCACCTCGGTCTGGTTCTCCCGGAGGATCTGCCTGGCCCGCACCAGCAGTCCGTTGAGGTTGTCCTCGATGCGGTCCGCCAGCCTCCGGCGCAGCTCCTGCTCGGAGTCGTGGCCTTTCTTGTCCCGACCGGTCTGGCCGCCACCCGGCGCCCCGACCTGAAGCCGCTGGGCGGTTGAGTACGAGGAGACGGTGGACCCCATCCCCCAGTAGCCCTCCATGAACGAGGCCACGGCTGTCGCGGCCTCCAGGTCACCGGAAACACCTGAGGAGCTGTCGTTGTCGAAGAACATGCGCTCCCCGGCGAGTGAGGCGAGCGCGACCAGGATGTCGCTCTCGTACTCGCTGCGCCAGTGCGTGAACTGCTCCTCGGGAGGGATGCGGCTGACCATCCCGAGATAGTCCCTTGCCTTCTCGATCGTCGCGATGTCGATCTCCATGTGCTTGAAACTGCGGTGCGCGACCACCGCATGGCAGGCCTCATGGACCGCGACGGCGTGCCGCTCGCGCTCGATGTACTCGACGTCATCGGGCGGCCCGAGCTCCTTGAGCTGCTTGGCCTTCATCACGTCAGCCCAGGTGATCACGTCGCGGCCATTGCGGATCGCCATGATCAGGGACTCATTGACCAGGTCCTTGATGATGGCGCCGGTCGTGTAGGGGGTGATGACCGCGAGCTTGTCGATCTGCTCGGCGTTAAGCTCATGCCGGACCTTCGAGAAGTAGCCCTCGTAGGTCCGCACCCGGCCTGCCTTGCTCGGGTAACCGACCTTGTAGATCCGGTCGATCCGGCCCGGGCGCAGCAGCGCCTCGTCCAGGGCCTGCGGCATGTTGGACGCCATCATGACCAGGATGCGGTACTTGGGCGGAGGCTTGGGGCGCATCCCGAGCAGCCGGCGGACATAGCGGTTCATGATGCCCCGGGGCTTGTTCAGGCCGGACAGCTCGGAGAGCAGCGCTTGCAGCGTGCCCATCCCGCCGCCGTTCATCCCCATGCCCATGATCTGCTTGTGGCGCGGGATGCCAGGCTCGTCCTCGACGGAGGATGCCAGGGCTCGCTGGGCGAGGCGCCACTGACTGTCCGGCGACAGGTAGGAGAACCCGTTGCAGCCGGCCGTCTGCCAGGTCTCGGACGGGGCGGTGGCCCGGGGGAAGTTCGGCCCGCCCTGGGCCATCGCGCCCCGGTTGCCTAGCGAGTCCGCCTCATCGAAGAACACGATGACGCCGCCGTACCGCAGCGATAGCCTGCGCAGCTTGCGGAAGAGCGACTTGACCTTCAGGATGCCGACGCCCATGAACATGTTGATGAAGGCGCCAGGGTCCACGAACACATACGGCTTGCCGGTCTCGCCGGCCACCGCCTCGGCCATCAGCGTCTTGCCCGTGCCGGGCGGCCCATGCAGCAGAATGCCGCCGGGCACGTAGCCGCCGCGTGACTCGATAAGCTCCGGGTCCTCCAGGTAGAGGATGTTCTCCTTGACCCGCTCCAGCACCCGGTCCTGGCCCCAGACATCGCTGAACCGGGTCTTGATGTCGTCGGGGTAGTACACGTCGACGCCGCCGCGAGACAGGAACCAGAACAGCATCCCGAACTGCGCCACGACAAACAGCAGGATGACGACGATCTGGAGCACGAACGGTATCGCGTCCCAGATGTAGCGCGGCATCTGCGCCAGGGCGTTCAGCGCGTTGTTGTGCGTTATCTTTCCCGCGACGATCGCGATGACCGCGATCCAGAGCGCGACCATGAACACGCGCCACAGCCGGAACTTCGTCCACGGCGACAGCCTGCGGTTGGTGGTGCGCTCCACGCCGCCGAAGAACTTGTGCGTCCAGAACCAGGAATAGGTGCGGGAGTGCTCACTGATCAGGTAGTGCGCCTGCCGGATGACCTCGAGACCGGCCAGGACAAAGACCCACCAGCCGGTATGGACCTCAATCGCCATCGCGTCGCGGAACCCGACGATCGGGTCGGACGCCATCACCGACCAGACCAGGATGAACCAGACGATTGTCAGCAGCAGCAGGAACTTTATGCGATCCCAGATCGGGAGCCGCTTGCGAAGGTCATCCCCGCGCCGCCGGTTGCTGGCAAGCGACGCGTCCAGGACAGCGTCTGCCCCGGAAGCAGCCGCCGGCCTGGCCGCGGCGCGTCTCCGCCAGGCGATCCACCCGAACAGGATGCTCCAGGTGATCTGGCCGATCCTGGCTATCCGCGCCTTCAAGATCCTCCTCCTACCGTGAACGATCCAACGACCTGCGATATCTGCGAGTAGTTGGCGGCAAAGTCCGTCTCTTCGCACTGGACCAGCAGGAAGTACAGCTTCGTGGTGCTGCTGTCAGTCAAGACCGTCAGATCAAACGTCTCCGGGGCGCCGTTGAAGGTGTAGTCGAAAACCTCACGGATGCCCCGGTAACCATGACCATTAGTGATGACCTGGTCGCTGATCGACTGGAACCCGGTGAGCTGCTCGCCCTCGGCGGAAGCGGCCTGGCGGGCGGCCGACGTCACCGGCAGGAACAGGTCCCGCATGGCGTCCAGGGAGAGCGAGCTGCGCTCGCTCGTGGACAGCGAGATCACGCTGGCGAAGACGACTGGCTTCGACGTCGACGAAAGGATGTGCTGCGCCGACGGAGCCGACGAGGCGTCGTAGGCCCGCGACCACAGGTAGCTCCCGAGGGTGGTGGACTGGCCGGTCAGTGACTGCAAACTGGACTGGCTGACCTGATGCCAGCTGGGCGGGATCTTGAAGTAGGCGTTGTCGCTGGAGTCAGCTACATACGAGTACTGCGGCGCAGCGCATCCCGTGGCAGCCACAGCTGCGATTACCCCAAGGATGGTCAGCGCGGCAACGCGGTAGTAATGCCGCAGGCCCACAGGGCGTCCTCCCCCGGCTGGAACCCTGACCCGCCGGTTCGCGGAATTTGTACTTCTTTCGAGTATGAGGGCAACACGCTCTCTAGACCAGTACGCCTTGTGAGAATGCATCACGCGGTCCTCGATCCCGGCCGCCAGGCCGCTGCGCGCTCCGGCTGATCCGGGCTAGGCTGCGGACCATGGTTTCCCGCTCGCTGGTCGTGAAGGTCACCGCAGGCAAGGACGACCAGGAACGCTGCAACCAGGCATTCACCGTCGCCGCGACGGGTGTAGCCAGCGGCCTGCAAGTTTCGCTCTGGCTTACCGGCGAGGCTGCCTGGTTCGCCCTGCCTGACCGCGCCGACGACGTGACGCTCGCGCACGCGACACCGCTCACGCAGCTGCTGGCGAAGGTCCTCGAGGAGGGCACCGTTACCGTCTGCTCGCAATGCGCCTCCCGCAGGAACATCGGCCCCGAGGACACGATCACGGGAATCCGTATCGCCGGATCGTCCACCTTCCTGGCCGAAGTGATGGCGGACGGTACCCAGGCACTCGTCTACTGACTGAGCTGGCTTACCCCGCTACGGCCGCCAGGCGCTCCTGCCGCAGCTGGGCCGCCCAGTTCTCATCGCTCGCCGGCAGCGGAGGCAGCGGGCCGACTGCCCAGGTGAGCAGCAGGTCAGCCAGGCCAGGATTGCGCACAAGCACCGGGCCATGCAGGTAGGTACCCAGCACCTTGCCCGCGTAAGCGCCTTCGGTACCGTCGCCGTTGCCGACGCCCGTGGCGACTCTCGCCAGCGGGCGCGCTCCGGGGCCGAGCGCGGTGACCCCCTGATGGTTCTCGAACCCGGTGAGCCGGGGCACGCCGAGGGCAGGGTCCACGTCGGCCATGATCTCGCCGACTCCGCGCCGGTCGCCGCGCCCGCTGGAGATGTCCAGGATCTCGAGCCCGGCAACGGGCTCTCCCTCACTGCCGCCGAAGACCGAGCCGATCACCTGGTATCCGGCGCAGACAGCCAGCACCACAGCCCCGGCGGCCGCTGCGGCCGCGAGTCCGCCGTCGGCGCGGAGCCGCCGTGCCGCCAGGATCTGGGGCAGGTCCTCACCCCCGCCCATCAGGTAGATGTCACCCGACCGGGGCACCGGCTGGTCGGCTTCCACGTTCACGGACTGGACAGGTATGCCGCGCAGCCTGGCCCTGCGCTCGAGCACGAGCACGTTGCCGCGATCGCCGTAGGTGCTGAGCAGGTCCGGGAACACCCAGACGATCCGCAGGCTGCTCGGCCCGCGGCCGTGCCTGCCCGGGCGCTGCTGGGCTGGCCGCACGTGCTCAGGCCGCGCCGGCTCCGGCGCGCGGTGCCGCGGTGTGGTCATGTCTGCTCCCGCGTTATTCGGCCCGGCCGAGGGCGACCCGGATCTGCTGAAACGCCGTGTAGTTCGCGATGACGTCCAGGATGCCCGGAGGCACCCGGTCGACCGCGCCGTCGACGTTGTCGACCAGCTCGAAGCCCACCTGGTCGGCCTCGAGCCGGACCGCGAGGTCGAGCCTGCGCTCACCTGCTACGAGCACCGGACGGCCGCGCAGCACCCGGTAGTCCACATCCCAGAGCCAGGACGTGTCCTTGCCGTCCGGGCCGTTCGCGTTGACGGCGAGCAGCACCGGTGCTGGTGCAGGGGCGAGCACGTCGAACGCCTCCAGCCACCCGGCCGGGTTCTTGGCCAGCAGCAGCCGCAGCCGGCGTCCGCGCAGTTCCAGCTGGGTGTAGCGGCCCGCGACCGAGGCCACCTCCCGCAGCCGGGGCAGCGCCTGGTCCATGTCAGCGCCGAAGTAGTCGGCCACAGCCAGCGCCATCACCGCGTTGGCCCGGTTGGCCCGGCCTGGCAGCGCCAGGGACAGCGGGCGCACCCGGCCCGCGGCGTCCACTACTTTCCCGTCGTCGAGCACCCAGGTGGCGGCTGGCCTGGCGAAGCCGCAGTCCCCGCAGCGCCAGCCGAGATCGTCCCGGCGCAGGTGCGAGCCGCATTCGGCGCAGCACCACGAATCCTCGTGCCAGCGCTGGCCCGCAGCGACCCAGGTGACCCGCCGGGCGGCACTCGCTGCCCAGGCGACAAGCGGGTCGTCCGCGTTCGCGACGACCCGGCAGTCCGGGGCCGCCGCGAATGCCTCCCGCCAGCGCCGGGCCACCATCCAGATCTCGGCCGCCCGGTCCATCTGGTCCCGGCTCAGGTTCAGCACTGTTACCACCCGGGGGGAGGTGGCCTCGATCATGGCCGGCAGATACCGCTCATCGACTTCCAGCACCCCGAACGGGGCGTTCCGGTCCCGGCCGAGCGCTGACGCAAGCCCCGCGTCCATGTTCGCGCCGAACGCGTTGGACGCGACCTCCCGGCCCATCGACTCGATCGCCGCAGTGATCAGCCTGGTCGTCGTGGTCTTCCCGTTCGTCCCGGTCACCAGCACGATCTGCCGCCCGGCAGCGAGCAGCCGGATCAGGTCGGGCGCTACCCGCAGGCCGATGGCGCCGCCGATCACGGACCCGTCGCCGCGGCCGGACAGCCGCGACATGGTTCCCGCGGCACCAGCGATGCTTGTAGCCAGGCGCGCCCGGAGCGGAAGGGGTCCCATAGCGGCCGATGCTATCCGCCACTGCTGCCGGAATGTGCCGGGCTGCCCCGGTGCGAGTTACCGCGCGGCGGGAACGCTCGCCACCGGAGCCTGCGCGGGCGGCGCAGCCACAGCTGCCTGATCATCGTTCCCGACGATGAACCGGCGCGGCCAGGACAGCACGGCCTCCAGCCAGCCCGCGACGCCCATCTCGCCAGCAGCCTGGCGCAGCTGCCCGCGATGGCTCACGCCGATGACGAGCGCGGCCAGGTCGTCGGCGAAACCCTGCTGCTCATCGTCGCCGAGCAGCACAGTCCAGGCTGGCTGCCGGTTCCGGGCAAGCTCCATGGAGAGCGGGTGCCTGCGCAAGCCAGTGACCCGCTGCCCGATCCGGAGGCCCGGCCCGTCGGCCAGGCCGTTCATCGGGTAGTCGAGCGCGGGCGCCGGGGCAAACGGGTCTGGTTTGGCAGCGCCGAACGGGCACACCCGCTCCAGCTCATGCAGCCACCGCAGTTGCGGGATCACCCACTCCCGCCCGGCAGGCGCGCCAGCCCCCTTGCCCCCGCCAAGAAGCCGCAGGGCGGTGGCTGAGATGGCCGCTGCCAGGCGCTGCGGGTCGTAGCTGGCGCGGACAGCGAGCGCTCGTCCGCGCAGCGACCGGTCGGCCGCGGTCGCCAGCGCGCACTCCCGCAGCCGGGGTTCAAGCGTCTCCCAGCGTGACCGCAATGCCGCGGGCACAACTGGCAGCGGACGGCCGGTCAGGAAGGCCAGAACGAGCACCTCGGCCCACACCCGCAGCCAGGCGTCCTCGGGAGCGGCTGCGAGCAGGTCGGCGGCACGCAGCTCGAGCAGGGTGCAAGCCCGGCCGGTCAGGCAGGCAGGGCCGCAGGCCGCCGATCGCCTGCCGCTGAGCGGGGGCTCCGGGGCAGTGCCGGCGGCTGCCTGCCGGTCGTGGCTGCGCTGGGCGGGACGCTCACGGGCGCCGCCGAACGGGACGGCGATTCGCAGTGGCCGGTCCATCCCGTCTGCGAACACGGCCGCGACGCCGGGACGCAGGGAGACCACCTGACGCGACTGATCGGTGTCGAGGTTCATCGCCGCGCCGACGACGTCGCGGTCGTCGCGTGCGGGCAGCCGGTGCAGCACCTTCAGCGCGGTGTTCTTCACCACGTCCGGGACCAGCTTGGCCGGGATCTGCTCGACGACCATGATGCCCTCGCCATAGGCCCGGATCTCCGCCAGGAGGCTCGCGAACAGCTCGACGGCGTGCGCGGAGGCGCCTTCCCGGCCGGCCCGCAGCAGCCGGTGTGCCTCCTCGATGACGATCACGTGCCGCAGCCCGTCGGCCGGGTCACGCCGGGCCCGCAGCCGCAGGTGCTCGACCAGCCTGATGATGAGCGTGCCGATCAGGAATGCCTTGTCCTCGTCGTTGGCGACGTCCTCGATCGCCAGCACCACGTTGCGGCGCAGCAGCTCGGCAACGTCCGCCGGGTGGCCGCCCTCGAAGAACCGGCCGGCCGAGCCGGTGCGCAGCGACCGGAGCCGGACGTCGACGAACCCGCGCACGTCGGCGCGCAGCTCCCGGCCGTAGCCGACGTCCTCGATCACATCCAGCGCCGCGCTCCGCAGCTGGGCCAGCGTGGGTACGGCCGGGTCAGCAGGCGCGCCCGGCCTGCCCGCTCCGGTCACCGGGTCCCAGCCGCAGCCCTCGTAGGCCCGCTGCAGCGCCTGCGAGATGATCTGCGGGAACGGCTCTCTCGCCTCGAAGGCGGCCAGGAACAGGGCCCGCACCATGTCGATGTGCGCCTGCACCGGGTAACCAGGCTCGGGCTGCAGGGGGTTCACCGAAAGAGGGACCGCTGCCGGGTCCGACGGGTTGATGACCGTCACCTCGCCGGCACCGGCGATGCGTCCGGCCATGGCCGCGTACTCCGATTTCACCGGCTCGACAGCGAGCCACGGTATCCCGGCCCTGGTCAGCTGCTCCAGCATGTGGCGGACCGTCTGCGACTTCCCGGCGCCGGTGGCACCAGTGACGAACGCGTGCCGGTTCAGGGTGCCGAGCGGGACGGCGAACCTGCCGACCTGGCGGTCCTGGCCGTCCAGGATCGCGCCGAGGTCGATCGCGCGGTCACTGCCAGACCGGGAGGAACCTCCCGCGGTGCTGCCTCCGGACGGGCCCCCGGTCTCGCTGGTGACGTCGAAGCAGCCGGGGTCCAGCACCCGCACGCCCGGGACCTCGCCACGCGGCAGGCCGGTCAGGGCGGCGAGAGTTCCCGCTGTAGCGGCGATAGGAACCTGCGCTCCATCCACCGGGTCGGCGATCCGGGCCGCCAGCGAGTCGGCGAAGTCGCGCGGGTCCTCGGCGCTGCGCAGCCGGTACGGGTGGGCGGCCAGGTCGATCGCTCCAGCGAGCACCGGTGCGATCAGCCGCAGTTCCGCTCCGGTCGCAGCCCCGGCAAGGACCCGCACCTGCCAAAGCCCTGCTTCCCGGAACGCGTCGAGCTCGGCCAGCCGGCGCTGCGCCCGGGCGGCGTCGAACCTGGAGTGCTCCTCGTCGCGGCGCAGCAGTACGTTCAGGCTGGTGCGCAGCTCGACGATCTCCGCGTCGATCTGGTCCCACGGCTCGGCGACCACGAGCCAGCCGAACGGGCGGGCCATGAGAGAGACCAGGGCCGACTCGAACAGCGTGGGATGCCGGCTGGCCTGGCTGCCAGGGATGTCGCCCGGCAGCCCCTGGTCCGGAGCCGCCGCACTGCCCCGGTACCCGGCCGCCGCGTCCGCGGGCGGCGTGGCCAGCCCTGAGCCAAGCGCCGGGGCCTGTCGGACCGGACAGGGCGCCCAGACCAGCCGGTCGAGGTCGGCGAGCAGCCCGCCCGGCACGGGGACGCCGCGGGCACCCCACGGGAACAGCAGCTCCCGCGGCCCGGTGGGATCCGCCGGCGCCGTCGCAGTGTCGTCCTCCTGCGCACCGCGGGCACCAATGGCGGCCAGAGCCTCAGCGGGCTCTGGGAGCGGCCCGGCATTGGTGATCAGCTCCAGCGGCGCGCCGCCGCCGCGGGACAGCCAGCCCGCCACGAACGGCCGCCGGTGCAGCGCGGCGTTCAGCGCCGCCGGCAAGACCGAGGCGTAGTCCCCCTCCGCCGTGCTGCCGCGACGCGGATCCGCTGTGATCGCCTGGACCCGGTACCACGGGCCCACCGCGCCGTCGCCAATGCCGGGCGTCTCGGTCATATCGTGTGCTTATCAGGGCTGGCGGCGGCGTGCCACCGATTGCTGCCGATCGCTGGCTCGCCTCCGTTCTAAAGTCTCGATCACGCCGATCACCAGCACCGCCGCCACGAGCGGGATGGCGGGCAGCGCGGCCGGTGCGACCGCGAGCACAAGTCCGCCGACTGCGGCGCCGCCGGCCAGGGCCAGGACCTGCCACGCCTCGCGCCACTGCACTCGCTTGTCGCCACCGGAGACCAGCGCCGCGACCACCGTGGTCAGCGTCCCGGTCAAGTACGTCGTCGACACGCGCGAGCTGAGGCTGCGCGCGGCAGCGCTCTGCGTCCCCATGGCGGCCGCGGCGAGAGCCAGCAGGGCCAGCTGACTCCCGCCATGCGGCCTCGTACCGGTCAGCTCCCACCCCACGGTGAACCCCGTCAGTAGCACGATCTCCACGAGCAGCGCCGGGACGGTGCGGTGCATGCGCCACGTCGGCACCCGCCCGGTGGGCACCAGCCGGGCGGCCGCCGCGACGCCGGCCACGTACCCGGCGAAGGCGACCACGGTGTGGGTCGCCAGGGTCGCGGAGACCCGCTCAGCGGCAAGGCCGAGCAGCACCAGGTTGCCGGTCATCACGCTGGCGAAGACACCGCCGAGCCGGGTGAAGGCCGCCACGTTTGTCGCGCCGGTCCCGACGGTCAGCGCCACGGCAAACAGGAACACGGTGGAGGCTTCGTCCTGCTCTCCGCCGCCCTTGCCGTCCGGCTGGCTCTGCCCGGCTACCACGTTGTTGGTGTCATGCACCCACCCGATATTTCCGGATGGGTGTTCGCAGGTCCGACCCAGGGTCCCGGCAGGCCCCCGGCGCGATCAGCGGGGCCGGCGCCAGTCGAGGCGCTCGGGTGGCGGGCCGAGGTTGGGCGGCGGCTCGGGACCTGCGCCTTCGGCAGGTGACGATGCTGGCGTGACCGGGGCGGAAGCAGCGCCGGCACCGGCCGGAACACTGGCACCTGGCGCGACTGCATTCGCTGGCACACCGGGCAGCCCGGTGGCTGCCGCCGCCGACTCGATCGCCTCGTCGAGGCTGAGCAGGGTCGAGGTGCGTAGCGTCATGATGGCGGGATTGGCGTCAGCCAGCACCACGTGGCGCCCTCGTGACGACGCGTACGTGACGATCACCGCGCTTGTCGGCAGCTGCTGCAGCTCATGCTGCTCGACCAGGAACTCACGCGATCGCTGCGACGTCCGCGCTTCCGAGGTGCTCATGGCGGCAGCCCTCGACGTGCTGATACCCCACGCCGTGCCCGAGCTGATTCCGGCGGTGATCGAGCGGGAGTCGGACACGGCCCGCGAGCGGCTGGAGTCCTTGCTCCGTGATCCCGTCAGGTGCGCGAACGGCGCGAACGCGTCCTGACGGGTCTGACCCCGCCCGCTGCTGCTGCCTGCGGTCTCGCTGACCGACAGTGAGTCGGCGACCGAGTCCGCTGTGCCGACCGTGCTGGTGTACGAGTCGCCGGCGGTGTCCGTCACTGACGTCCCGACTGTGTCGGTGAGCTGGCTGACCACGAAGCGGTGCTCAGTCCCGATCTGCTCGCTGGCCGAACGGGCATCCTGGGCATTCCCGAGCCGCATGAACGCGACCGCCGCGTTGCCCCGCCCAAGCCGTTCCCGGACGTGGCCAGGGATCGTGCGGTAACAGGTGACGAGCCCGGTCCCGGACGTCTCGCAGGCCTCCGCCACGCGGTCCAGCACATCCGCCCGCAGCTTCTCCGCTCCAAGGACGCACACGGTGTGCTCCCACCGGGGCCCGGCGGGCTGCTGCCGCAGCAGGTGCGTCAGGGCAACGGTCAGGTAGCCCGCGAGCACACGGTTGCCGGCCGGGCCGGCCCGGCGGTCCAGCCACGCCACCCGGAGATTGCTGGGTGGCAGCGACCGCGGCGCTGAGCCGAGCGGGTCCAGGTTGCGCAGTCGCGACTCGATCACCAGTGCCCGCTCAATCACGACGCGGTCCGCGGCCCCGCGCCCGAACAGCGCGGTCACCCGCTCAAGCTGGCCGGCGGTCAGAAGCCCGGCGTCCAGGTCCTGGCGCGGGTCGCCGACCTGGGCCAGCACCCGCAGCGCGGCTGTGATCTGGGCGATGCGGGGTTCGCCGCCGAGTGCGCCGAGCACGCGGTCCAGGATCGCGCTGTCGACCGAGGCCGGGGCGGCGGGGCCACCGCCCCCATCCCCCGGCTCATCACTAGCCGCGACGGTCGCGGCCAGTACCTCAGCCAGAGCGCCGGGCGGGAGCCCAGTGCCCAGGTCGAGCTGGGGCAGGTCCCCGGGCAGCACCCACACCAGCGGCTCGACTCCGGCGCGCCGCGCCACGGCCAGCAGGTCACGGGCGACCGCGCCCTCGGTGAGGTCGAGCACGGTCACGTCGCCGCCTGCGGTCAGCCGCGGTGCAGCGATCATGGTGAGGAGTGCCGACCACCCGGCGAGCGTGCCTCCGGCCACGTCCACCCGGTCGATGTCCGCGGGCAGCGACACCGCATACCAGTGCAGCTGCCGCTCGTAGGCATCGCGGCGAGACTCCCACGACCGGACGGCCTCTGCGTGCTGCTCCTGCCGCGCCGCCAGCCGGCTGAGCTGCACATCGCGGATCCTCGCCAGCCGCTGTTCCTCGATCGCGATCCGGTCCCGCAGGTCTCGCCGGCCGCGCCGGGCAGAGCGGGCCGTAAACGCCGCGACCGCCAGGCAGGCGGCAGCGCCAAGCCCGGTGAGCGAGGCGTTCAGCGGCCCGGCCACGCCGAGCGCGAGCACCAGGCCGCACAGGGCAAGCGAGGCCACGCAGGTCACCCTGGCCGGCCTGGTGAGCCGCTTTTCCTCGCGAATCTGCGCGTCCACCCATCCCTGATTGATCTGCTCAGTGGCGGGCGGCGATGGCCGGCGCGGCAGCGGGCCGGGATCGGGATGCAGCGGCGAGTACTGCCAGCCGAGGTACACGCGGTCGGGCCGGACAGCGGCCCGCCATGGGGGCGGGGTAACCGCCGGGCGCGCTCCGGCGGGCGCGCCGTTCACTCTGCTCACTCCCCGATCACTCCGACCTCACTCAGGCCCTGACCCTGCCTGCCCCGCCGCAGTCACCGCCCGCTCCCCCGGCCTGGCGCGGACACCGCGGCAGTGCGGCAGTACCCGGGGCTGCGCTGCTCCCGCTGCCGGCGCTCCGACCATCAGCGCGAACTCAGCGCCGGTCAGCGCGAGGCCGCTCGTGGTGGCCGCGACGCCGGACGCGGTACCGCCGTTCATGGCAGTACCCGTGTTTCCGGGCACCGTGTTTCCGGGCACCGTGCTTCCGGACCCCGTGCTTCCAGGCACCGTGCTTCCGGGCGCTGCAGCACCGGAGATGGCTCCGCCGTTCACCGCTGGAGCGGTGCCCTCGCCGGCCGGGCTGCCATTCGTCCCTGAGCCAGCTGCTGCGCCAGAGCCGGCCCCTGGTGCGCTGGCGAACGCGCCGGCCAGGGCCGGGTCAACGGGCCAGTGCGCGACCAGCACGCAGGCGCCGGCGGCCAGGTTCTGCGCTGCTGCTGCGGTTGTGCTCACCACGACCGCCATCCCCGCGGCGCGTCCCCTGGCGATGAGTGGTGCGATCAGCTCCGTCCGGGCCTGCTGCCCAAGACCCTCGCAGCCGTTGACCCAGACCAGTCCGTCCGCGGGCACTGACATGTCCTCGAGTTCGGCGGCGACAGCGATCAGGTCGGCGACAGCGAGCCCGGCGATCATCCTGGCTGCGCTGCCGTGAGCGGCTCGGTCGAGCGAGAAGAGGCTCACGCCGCGTTCCCTGACTGTCAGGCCCAGGCTGATCCGCACCGGATCTACCCGCCCGGGTTCCCCTGGCTCCGGCCTCAGCCAATGTCCCAGCGCTGACGCCTGCAGCTCGGCAAGCTGGCCGGCGGCCGCTGCGGCCATCGCCCGATCCGCCTGCAGCAGGCTCGCCGAGACCGCCGCCCGGTCGGCGAGCACGTCGCGGCGCGGATGGTAAGGCGGTATCAGGGCTGCTCGCGCGCGCAGCCCGTCCGGGGTGAGCAGGCCGGTCAGATCATCCAGCAGCGGCACCCGGCGGTCGCCAGGAGCGGCTGCCTGCACCGCGAGCGCGTCGGTCAGGTACGCCGAGCACGACCGCCGCTGCTGGTCGCTGACGTCGCTCCAGTCGATCATCGCGCAGACCAGCCGGGCAGCACGGGCCGGCTCACCACCGCGCAGCGGCTCGTAGCACCCGGGCCCGTCCTGGCCGAAGCGCGAGAACGGAGCGCGCGCCTCCAGGCAGGCGGTGGCCAGTGACTCCGCCAGTGCCTGCGACCCAGTGAGGTCGATAATGACGACTGGCTTGCGCCGGCGGATCGCCGCCCAGGCGATCACGAACCCGTCATGGGCCTGGGCCGCCGATGCGCCCGCGTCCGACCCGGCGCAGAGCACGCCTCCTTCGGCTTCGCTCCAGGAGATCGCGGCCGGGCGCCCCGATTCCACGTCAACCCCCAGGCTGCAGCCGTCCCTGGTGACCACGCCGCCGGACCGGAGCGTGACGGCGGTCAGCCACCGGCGCGCCGCCACGACCAGGCCGGGCCGCCACGGCGGACCGCCACGGAACCGCCGCCGCAGCCAGGTCAGCACCGCGATCTCGGCGGCGGCCAGGATCAGCGCCAGCGGGAACTGCTCGGGCAGCCACTGCGCGAGGCCCGCGAACGCGTCCTGCGGGCTCAGCAGATGGCCAGGATGGCCGCCGATGCCCCCGAGGTAGCCGATTACCTGGCGCGGGCCGTCCGCGAGCCCGGCGGCGGCCTGCGACGGGCCGATCGCCAGCGTCCAGACCAGGCCTACGGCTGCCGGGGCCGCCAGCCACTGCGGCCGCCACCGGCTGACCCTGCCGGTCACGTACATGGCCACAGCGAGCAGCAGCGTCAGCTGGGCGAGCAGCAGGTGCGCCAGCAGGGCAGCCACGGTCAGCGCGGCAGCTAACTCCGCGTAATGCGGTGTGTCCCTCGGCACGAGGTAGCGCGGGCCCAGTGGCTGCTGACTGCGGGCACGATCAGCCTGGGCGGATTCGGTGCGAGCCATTTC
Source organism: uncultured Actinomycetota bacterium (assembly GCA_963815375.1). GTDB lineage: Bacteria > Actinomycetota > Actinomycetes > Streptosporangiales > Streptosporangiaceae > JASHPR01. The sequence continues at coordinate 518,952 of CAWFGX010000002.1, forward strand.
TGGTTAAGGTTCCCAGTCCTCCACGGCGTGTGTCCAGGCTCCGCTGAAACTGCCCTCAGTGCCGTCGGCCAGCGGGAGCGTCCCGGACTCGACCACGATCCTGAACAGGTCGGGACGGAACACGGCAACGGTCAGCGCCACCGGCCTGTGCTGCTGCGGGTCATCGAAGCGCACCGTCACCAGCGTCGCGGGCTGGCCAGCGCTCAGCCGGAGGCTCCTGGCCACTGAGGGAGGTGGCGGCTGCATCTCCACGTGCACGGCCCGCGGCTCGCCGACCGGCACGAGACCCTCGTCGCCGCCCGGGTCCGGCCGGGCAGGCGGCGCCATGATCGGCTGCAGCGACAGTCCTGCCGATGCATCATCGCCGCTGGAGTCGATGAACGGCGCTGCTATCTCCCGGAGCAGGTATGTCGTGCTGAATGCGGCGGGCTCGCCGCCAGCCGTCCACTGCATGCGGATCACGCCGACCGGGTCAGCGGGAGAGACCCGGAGGGCCCAGCCGATGTCCTCAGGAACCTGGCGCAGCGAGGCCTGGCGGCTCCGGCAGGTGATCTGCCCGCCCATCGGGTCAGCCCGGGAGGCGAGCCCGGGAACGCCTTCGAGGGCGATCAGGTACTCGGCCGGGCTGACGCGGTACAGCTGCCCGTCTGGCAGGCGGCGGATGAGGTGCCGGGCTGCCAGTTCTTCCAGTGCCGCGTCGATCTCGGCGGTGCTGACGTTGTAGCGCCGCGCGAGGGCGGTATGCCTCGGCAGCCGCCACCCGGGCTCATGATGCACCAGGGCGGAGGCTATCCGGTCAGCGAGCACATCGGCGGCTGGCCGCGGCGCCTCCGCTGGGCGCCGGCCTGCGGTACCCGTGTGCGCGCCTGGTCCCCCCCAGTTCCTCCTGTCAGCCGGCGCCAGCTCCGGGCCGGATGTGAATGGCGATGTGGCGCCGCTGTTCACCGGTTCCTGGCTGGCTCCTGCCACGTTGGTCACTCCGCATGTCGCCGGGACCTCGCGATGACCACCCGCCCCAGGATGATGAGGATCAGGACGATCACCAGCAGGATCAGTGCTGAGTCGTAGGACAGGGCTACGGATGCCGAGCCGAACTGGTAGTAGCTGAAGATCGGGTACGGCAGGTAGCCGAGCTGCGAGTGGGTCAGGGCCGTCGTCGGCAGCGAGTTCGACCAGCCAGCGGTCGTCAGCAGCGGCGCCGTCTCGCCCACCGTGATCGCGAGCGCGACCAGGATGCCGGTCACAATCCCGGGGATGGCGGACTTCAGCACGATCTTGCGCAGCGCCCACAGCGGCGGAATTCCTAGTGCCTCGGCGCCTTCGCGGTAACTCGTCGGCACCTGGGCCAGGGAAGACTCCGTCGCCTTGGTGATGTAGGGGATCGTGATCACCGACAGCACCAGTACCGCCGGCGCCAGGCCAAAGCTCCAGTGCAGGCCGACCACCAGCGTGATGTACCCGATGAAGCCCAGCACGATCGACGGGATGCCCGCGAGCACCTCATAGCCGCCGCGCAGGAGGCCGCGGATCCGGCCGGTGGCGAACTCCCCGAGGTACAGGCCGGTGATGATACTGATCAGGCCGCCTATGACGATGACGCCCGCGGAGATGAACAGTGTGCCGATGACGGCGTTCTCGAGGCCGCCGGTGGGCCCGTTACTCGTGACAACGGTGCTCGTGGTCAGCACGCTCCAGTGCCAGTGCGGCACCGCCCGGACGATGATGCCGCCGGCTAGCCAGACTGTAGGCCCGATCACCAGGAGAAGGCCGACGAAGCACAGTCCCCAGAAAGCCCAGTTCCCGATCTTCCTGCTGACCGGGACCGACGGCCACTCGAACTCCCCGGCGCCAGGCGCGGAGGCCGAGGGGCCTGGGGTGGCCGCCGATGGTGAGTGGCTCATCCGCTTCGCCCTTCTAGAAGCCGCGGCCGACTGGGAGCGCGGTACCGGATACCCGGCGGACCAGGAAGCGGGCCAGAATGTTCGTGCTGAGCGTGATGACCATGAGGATCAGCGCCAGCTCAGCGATCACGTCGATGCTGAACCCGCTGCCGTCGGTGAACGCGGAGTCGAGGTTCTGCACGATGGAGGCGGCGATCGTTGTCATGCCGCCGTAGAAATTGGAGGACAGCGAGCTGAGGTTGGCACCGGACACCATGGCGACCGCCATGGTCTCGCCGAGAGCACGGGCGAGGCCGAGGACTACCGCGCCGATAATGCCCGCGCCGACCCACGGCAGCGTTACCCGGCGGGCACACTCTGAGTCCGACATGCCGAGCGCGACGGCCCCCTCGCGGGGCAGGATTGGCACCTGGCGGATCAGGTCGCGCGAGGTCGCGGCGACGATCGGGATCACCATCACGGCCAGTATGAGGCCCGAGGTCAGCAGCCCCTGGCCGTTGCCGGCCGGGCCGTGGAAGTAGTCAAGCACCGGCACGTGCGCCGGAAAGATCCTGGAGATCGGGCCGGCGATGTGGTGCGCGATGAACGGCCCAAAGGTCAGCGACCCCCACAGGCCGATGACCACGCTGGGGATGCCGGCCAGCAGCTCGAGGAACATTCCGATCCCCGACGCGACCTGCCGGGGCAGCCGCTCGACAATCATCAGAGCTGCGCCGATCGACACTGGCACGGCGATGATCAGCGCGATGGCTGACGTCAGCAGCGTGCCGACGATCTCAGCAAGCCCGCCGAAGGTGGCGCCCGAGAGGTGCGTGGCTCCGCCCGAGTGCTCGATCACGGCGTTGTAGCCGCCGCCCTGATCCCAGACGCTCTTGCTGAAGAAGCCGAAGCCGTTGTACTGGATTGCCGGGATCGCCTTGACGATCAGGACCACCAGGATGAATCCCAGCGCCAGTGTGGGCAGGAGCGCTATGGCCCCGCCGCCCCAGCGGATGCCGTGCCTGGACATCACGCGGCGCAGGGGGCCGAGGCGGGCGAGCAGCCGGGAGAGCGGGGTCGCCGCTCCCCCGGCCGAGCCGCGCGGCCCCGTTACCGGTGCCGATGCAGCCACAAACTCAACTCCCGATCTTCTTGATCTGGTTCTCCGAGAGCGTTACGACAGACGCTGGCAGCGGCTGGAAGTTCACCGCGTTCAGGTAGGACGCGCCTTGACCTGTCGTGATCTCCCAGTACATCAGCGCCCGCATGGCCTGGGCCGTGGTGGTGCTGCTCTGAGTGCTGTTGACGATGAGGTACTCGTAGTTGACGATCGGGTAGCCGTTCGCGGCCGGCCCGTCGATCAGCGAGATGGTCTGGTCCGCTGGCGTCTTGGTGACGAAGCTGGATGCCTCGGCCGAGATCGTGCTCGCCGACGGTGACACGTACTTGCCGGAGCCGTTCTTCAGCACTGCCTGGCCCAGGTTCGCGGCCTGGGTCTTGGCCAGGTAGCTGATGCCGATGTAGGCGATGCAGCCCTTGGTGGCGCCGCAGCCCGACACCATGCCGCTGTTCCCGGTTTCGGCGAGCGCGCCGGGTACCGACGGCCAGCTCACCGTGGTGCCGACGAGGGTGGCGCCCCAGTCGGTCGGGTCCTGTGCGTCGAGATAGCTGGTGAACAGGAACGTGTCACCTGAGCTGTCCGCCCGGTGCAGCGGGACGATCGTCAGGTTCGGCAGCGGGACGCCCGGGTTGAGCGCCGCGATCTGCGATGCGTTCCAGTTGTTGATCTTCCCGTTGTAGATCCCGGCGAGCACCGAGGCGTCGAGCTTGAGGTTCGACACCCCAGGCACGTTGTAGTTGATCTGCTGCGCCGAGATCGCGACCGCGATGTTCATCAGGGTCGGGGTCGATGCCTTCACCGAGGCAGACAGGTAGGCATCGGACGCGCCGATGTCAACAGCCCCAGTGCTGGCGTCAGAGATTCCGGTTCCCGAGCCGGTGCTGGCTGGGGTGATCTTCACGTTCGGGTACTGCGTCTGGTACGCGGTCGACCAGCTCCCGAACAGCGGGTACAGCAGGGAGCTGCCGGTCTCGCTGAGTGACACCGAGCCACTGGGCGGGGACGCCGACAGCGCCGGGCCGGTCGGCGTTGCCGCCGCCGGGGGCTTGGAACTCGTTGAATTGCCGCTGCTGCACGCGGCCGCCAGTATTGCAACGGGAATCAGGGCGGCCGCTGCGTAAGCCAGGCCTATCCTTCTTCTGGCCACCGGGTAATACTCCTTCACTAGGTGCACGCTCATGCGTGCGCTGGTGCAGCTCGCACGCGGGCGCGTGCGGGCAGGGACCGCGTTGTGAGCGCGGTTCCGCAGTCGCGCTGGGCGCGGCTGCGGGCCCGGGTGGGAGGATTGCCGTCCTCCCGCCCGGGTGGTCTCGGGGCTGGGCTACGGGCGGGTTTTAGCCGAAACGGCCACTGACGTAGTTGGCTGTTTCCTCTCTGGCCGGGTTCTCGAAGACCTGCTGCGTCGGGCCGTGCTCGACCAGGTGTCCCTGGTAGAGGAAAATCGTGCGGTCGGCGACGCGACGGGCCTGAGCCATGTTGTGGGTGACGATGATCACCGTGATCTGCGGGGTCAGCATCCTGATCAGCTTCTCGATCGACTCGGTCGCAATCGGGTCGAGTGCTGAGGTCGGCTCGTCGAGCAACAGCACCTGGGGGCTGATCGCCAGCGCGCGGGCCAGGCACAGCAGCTGCTGCTGGCCGCCGGACAGCCGGAACGGCGAGTCCTTGAGCCTGGTGGACACCGCGTCCCAGAGGCCGACCTCCGCCAGCCGCTGCCGGGCGATGTCCCTTACCCCAGCGCGGGGCGCCATCTTGTGGGCCCGCACCCCGGACACGACATTGTCCATGATCGACATCGGGAACGGGTTCGGCCGCTGGAACAGCATCCCGACCTTGCGCCGCAGCGTCATCAGCTCCACGGTGGGAGACCAGATGCTCCGCCCGTCCAGCAGCACGTCGCCCTTGTGCTTGTAGCCGGTCACCTTGTCGTTCATGCGGTTGAACGTCCGCAGCAACGTGGTCTTGCCCGAGCCCGTCGGCCCGATCAGGGCCGTGACCGCACCCATCTGGATATCGGTCGTGATGTTGGACAGGACCGCCCGGCTCCCGAAGCTCAGTGTCAGGTCAACCGCACGCAGCGACGAGGTCCCGTTGACCGCAGTCTCAGTACGGGCGACGGTGGTGGCCGGCGCCGGGGCCGACTGGCCGGCTCCGGTCGGATCAGCCTGAAGTGACATCGTAGTGCCGAGCCCCCAAAGCGTCGTTTGTCGTGACGGCCGCCAGATGGCAGGCCCGGTGCCGTTCTAACCCACCCGGTCCCCCTTTGTAGGGGGTCAAGGTGTCGGGTAGCTGAACAGATAGGTTTACGGGAGGCGAACAACACATAACAGAAAGGTCAACCGACCGGATCGCAGGTCATTGTCCCAAGGACCCTATTCGCCTGGATGCTCACGGCTGGCCCGCCGTGGCCGAGATGAGGGTACAAGCCACGACAGCCGGAGCGGGGACGATTTTCACTGATATTCCGGTGAAAATCGCCCCCGCTCCGACGGTGCCAAACTTAGACGGCCACCTCAAGTTCAGTGACCTTGCCGATGTCTGCGGACACGGTGCGCTCGGCCCGGATGTTGCCCGGCGCGAGCACGCGCAGCGTCCACGACCCGGGCGCGGCGAAGAACCGGAACCCGCCGTCCTCGCCGAGCGGCACCTCCGCCACGAATTCACCACCGGAATTGAGGAGCCGGGCGTACCCGACCGGCACCGCAGCCCCGTTCTGCGTAACTCGGCCCTGAACCACCGCCTGCGTGCCAGCGTCCGTGGCCGCGGTCACCTTGGCGCCGCCGGCCGGGGCCCCGCATCCGTCTGCACTGGCCTGGCTCATGGGCCGACCTCAATCGGGACACCGACCAGGGAGCCGTACTCGGTCCAGGAGCCGTCGTAGTTCTTCACGCTGCGCTGGCCGAGCAGTTCGTGCAGCACGAACCAGGTGTGCGCGGAGCGCTCGCCGATCCTGCAGTAGGCGATCGTGTCCTTGCTGAAGTCGACGCCCGCGTCGCCGTAGATGGTGCGCAGCGCGTCGTCGGACTTGAACGTGCCGTCCTCGTCGGCAGCCTTCGACCAGGGGACGTTCTTCGCCGTCGGGATGTGACCGCCGCGCTGCGCCTGCTCCTGCGGCAGGTGGGCGGGCGCGAGCAGCCGCCCGGCGAACTCGTCCGGTGAGCGCACGTCGACCAGGTTCCTGTTGCCGATCGCGGCGACGACCTCGTCGCGGAACGCCCGGAGCGTGGCGTCCTGCTCGCTGGCGTGGTAGCTGGTCTTCGCCCGCTGCGGAACCTCGGTCACCAGCTCGCGGGACTCCAGCTCCCACTTCTTGCGGCCACCGTCGAGCAGCTTCACTGCTGCATGACCGTAGAGCCTGAAGTACCAGTAGGCGTAGGCGGCGAACCAGTTGTTGTTGCCGCCGTACAGCACGACCGTGTCGTCGTTGGAGATGCCGCGCTCGGAGAGCAGTGCCTCGAAGCCGGCCTTGTCCACGAAGTCGCGGCGGACCGGGTCCTGCAGGTCCTTCTTCCAGTCGATCTTGACAGCGTTGCGGATGTGCCCCTTGTCATAGGCGCTGGTGTCCTCGTCGACCTCGACGAGGACCACGCCAGGGTCATCGCGATGGGCCTCGACCCAGTCGGCGTCCACTAGGACGTCGGATCGGCTCATAGGTGAACCTCCTTGTTAACTTCGGCCGGCGCCAGCACCTGGCGGCGCGGCCACATGCGTCGGATGAGCAGATACATCTCGCACCCCAGGCAGAGCCCGAAGACTCCGTTAAGGAACGCCGCCAGCAGGCCGGCCGCCGCGGCCGCCATGCCCAGCGGCGTGATACCCGCTGCGTAGCCGATCAGCCCGATCAGGCTGATCAGCAAGCCGAGGCCCTGGGCGAACCGCGGCGGCGCCTCGGGCTCAAGCTCCGCTGGGGGCCGCAGATGCGGGCGGACGAGCCAGCGGTAGATCAGCCCGTACGGGGCGTACCGCATGCCGGACACAGTCCCGACCGCGAAGACCAGCGCCTGCGCAGCCAGCAGCCACGCGCTGCCAGTGATCAGGACCAGGACAAAGACCACCGTGGTGATCAGCGCCCCGAAGCGCGGCCCTCTCGGGTCGATGTCCATCTGCGGGTCCCTCCCGGTACTTCCGGCGGGGGCTCGCCCCGCCGCCGGTCAACTGGCGCGCCAATAGCGCCATCTCAGCTTCGTCAGCTTTGTCAGCGGGAACCTGGACACAGGGCGGTGGCTACCCGGCAGAAGTCCACGGCCCGCCGCCGGGTGAGCGTGCTGCCGGGCAGACTGGGGCTGGCCATCCGCGTCACGGGTGCTGAGGCGGGTCCTCTCCAGGTAGGCACTGTCCAGGCAGGCACAAAGGCGATGTTATGCGCGGCCGTGGTCACGTGTCACTATCCCCTTTGCCGATCTGCTGAGTGGGAATGGGCCGGCATCATGTCACCTACACGACCTCGCCCAGAGCCGCGATCACGTCGGCCTTGCGCGGCTGGCCGCTAGCGCGCCGGGCGATTCTCCCGTCCGGGCCCAGCACCAGTACCGTCGGGGTCCTGCGGATATCCAGGCTCCGCACCAGGTCGAGATGCTCTTCGGCGTCGATCTCGACGTGGGCTACCCCGTCGACCATGCCCGCGACCTCGCCAAGGATCCGGCGGGTAGCCCGGCACGGCGCGCAGAACGCGGTGGAGAACTGCACCAGCGTTGCCCGGGTGCCGAGCGGCCGCCCAAGCTGCGCCCCGGTGAGCACCTGGCCATGCGGGGTCGCGGGCCCCGGCCGGATCCGGCCGCTGGACCGCTGCCAGGCCAGGCCTGCCACCACTGCCACGGCCAGAACCGCCGCCACCGCAATGAGCCCGGACGTCATGCTGTGCTCAGCACCAGGCTGCGATGGTGCATTCCCGGCCGCTTCTCCCGTGCGCGGATATCAGCTGATCGGGACCCTGACCAGTATCTGACTCCCCACGCTGACATCGAAGCCGCTCAGCTGGTCAGCTGTGTACTTGGAGGCGCCGCGGTACCAGGTGCTCTCGTTGGCGGCGGCGGTCCAGTCGCCTGCGGCGATATGCTTACCGGCCTTGGTGATCACCCAGAACACGCACTGCGCGCCCGGTGTGACCCCTGTCACCTGCACCTGCATGGTTGTCCCAGACGCCCCAGTCGAGTAGTAGACAGCGGCGTCCACGCCAGTTGCCGGGTTGCTGCCGCGCGCGAGGTAGGAGGCAGTCTGCGCGGTCCCTGTGGCCACCCCCTGGCTGGCACCAGCGTTCGAGATCAGGGTCCCGCCCGCGATCCCGCCGCCCACCGCGATGACAGCGGCAGCCGCGGCGGCAGCGACCATCCGCCACCGTCGCGCGCCCCGGCGCAGCGCCACCTGCCGCAGCAGCGAGTCCAGGAGCTCGGCTGGCGGCTCTTCGACCACGTACTCGCCGTAGTCCATCCGCTCTACATCAGCCGCTGGCACCCTGCCGAGCAGAGCGGGCAGCCCAGCCAGGCCAGCCAGTTCTTCCCGGCAGTCGGGGCAGTGGCTGAGGTGAGCATCGACGATCGTGCGCTCGGCAGGATCGATCGCGCCGACGACGTAAACGCCGAGGGCGTGCCGGATCTCGCCGCAGTCGGCCGGGCCGGTCATGGCGCCAGACCTCGTTCCTCTAGTGCCAGTTTGAGCGCTCGAAGCGCATAGAACGTCCGGGACTTGACAGTTCCGGGCGGAATACCGAGCGCTATCGCTGCCTCGGCTACGGACTTGCCTTTGTAGTACGTCTCGAGGAGCACCCGGCGGTGGTCCGGGCGCAGTGCCCGGACCGCGTCAGCCACCGCCCACGACTCGAGGGCTCGCTCAGCCTCGTCGGGAGCGGGGACCACCGCGAGCGCTTCCTCTCCGACCTCGCGCGGCCGGGCTTTTCTGGCGCGGTAAGCGTCGACGGCCAGGTTGCGCGCCACCGCGAACAGCCAGGGGCGTGCGGGCCGGTCGGCGATAGCGTCCGGGTGCATCCACGCGCGCAGCAGAGTCTCCTGCACGATGTCCTCGGCCCGCTGCCGGTCCCCTGCGGTCAAATGCAGCGCATACCGCAACAGCGGCCCGGCGTGCTCCGCGTACAGCGCCCGGAGCAGCATCTCGTCCGAGGCTGGTCCGCGCGTTCCACGCCCGCGTGCGCTTTCTAGCCCTGCCACATCAGTGACAACGGTCCGGGCGCTCTCCCGGTTCAGGTCCTTGCAGCATCATTTCAGCGCTCTAGCCGCCAGCGAACGGGGGCAGGACCTCGATCACGGCAGCGTCAGCGAGCTGGACCGCCTCGGGCGCCCGGGTCCCCACCGGGACGCCGTCGACCAGGAACGACGAGCGGGCCAGAATCGTGCGAAGCCGCGGATCCTGCGCGGCATCGCTGCGTTTGGAGTCACTACCGCGCGCCGTGGCGAGCACCTCGGCGAGTGTCCCGGCCACAACGGTCTCCTCGGCCGTGCCCGCCGCCTCCTTTGCCGCCGCCCAGTAGCGCAAGGTCACCATGGCCATGTCAGCTATCCTGTCATGATGAGGGCCGGACGATACCGGCCCGCGCCCAGCGGGAGTCAGGGCAGCCTCCCGGCGGACCGCGTCCGCGGGATGGAGGTGGCGCTGGTTTGAGCATCGTGCTTCTGCTCACGGATGCCCACGAGCCTGCTGCTGAGATCCTGCCATCGCTGAGCCTGCTGCCACACATTGTCCGCATCGCGCCGGCCGCTGGGTCAGCGGCTGGCGGAGCATCCGGGTCTGACGCGATCCTGGTGGACGCCCGGCGGGACCTGGTGCAGGTGCGGCGGCTGCTCCGGCTGCTGAGCGGAGCGGGGCTGAACCTGCCGGTGCTGGCGGTTGTCACCGAGGGCGGGTGGGCAGCGGTCACTGCCGACTGGGGCGCGGACGACGTGATCCTGCATACGGCGGGTCCGGGCGAGGTGGATGCCCGGCTGCGGCTGGCTATCGGCCGCATGGCACCTGCCCTGTCCGGTGAGATCCGCTCCGGTGACCTGGTCATCGACGAGCCGACCTACTCGGCGCGGCTGCGCGGCCACGTCCTCGACCTGACCTTCAAGGAATTCGAGCTGCTGAAGTTTCTCGCTCAGCACCCGGGCCGGGTGTTCACCCGGTCCCAGCTGCTCCAGGAGGTGTGGGGCTACGACTACTTCGGCGGCACCCGCACGGTCGACGTGCACGTGCGCAGGCTGCGGGCGAAGCTGGGCACCGAGCACGAGGCGCTGATCGGTACCGTCCGCAACGTCGGGTACCGGTTCGTCCCGGTGAAAGGTGACGACGCGGACCGCTCCGCCGTCGATCTCGATGACCGCCTCGGCGAGGAAACAGGCACCGGCCCGGGCATCAGCCGCAGCCAGAACGGGACCGGTGACCTCCCGGAGCCCCGGCCTGCTCATGCCGACGTCTGACGATCCCGCGCCTGGCACGTCCGGGCGCAACGCTGAGAACACCACTGAGCGCCCTGAATCCGGCGCGCCGCAGGTCACCGTCGGCGGCTCGGTGTCCGGAGCTGAAGCATCCGCGGTGCTCGGGCTGGCCAGCGCGGCCGCAAGCGCCGACGGAGTCGCGCCGCTGTCCGAGCACGCTCTGCTGCACCTGAAGCACGGCGGCGACGCGCACGCCCGTGACCTTCTCCTGGTCGCCGACGGGGCCGTGTCCGGCTACGCCCACCTGGACCCGGCAGATCGCGCCAGTCCCGGTGAGGGGGCGAGCGGCGAACTGGTCGTTCATCCTGCCCGCCGGGAGCAGGGACTCGGCCTGCTGCTCGGCCGCGCACTCGAGGCCGAAGCCGGGGACCAGCCGCTGCGCGTGTGGGCCCACGGCGACCTGCCAGCGGCGGCCAGGTTCGCCGCCAGCGTCGGCTTTGAGCGCGTGCGGTCGCTGTGGCAGATGCGGCGCTCGCTGCAGTCCGGGCTGGCCAGCCCGCGGCTCGCCGAGGGGGTCACGATCCGGACCTTCGAGGTCGGCCGGGACGAGGACGAGTGGGTCCGCCTGAACGCGCGGGCTTTCGCAGGCCATCCGGAGCAGGGCAGCTGGACCCGGGAGGACCTTGAGCTGCGGGAACGCGAGCCATGGTTTGACCCGGACGGGTTCTTCCTTGCTGAGCGGGCCGGGAAGCCGGCCGGGTTTCACTGGACGAAGGTCCACAGCCAGCCGGAGCCAATCGGCGAGGTCTACGTGATCGGAGTGGACCCAGACGAGCAAGGTACCGGCCTCGGCCGGGCCCTCACCCTTGTCGGGCTGCGTTACCTGCAAGCCCGCGGACTGCCAGCGGTGATGCTCTATGCGGACGAGTCCAACGCGGCTGCGATACGCATGTACGAGTCACTGGGCTTCTCGCACCTGGGCACCGACGTGATGTACGCGAGGTCCCGTAAGCTCGCGCAGACCGGCGCCCGCGCAGCCGGCCGGAGCCCGAGGACCTGATCGAGCTCGTCGGAGGTCAGCGGCCGGTCGCTGGCAGCCACCGCACTGAGGACCTCGGCGTACAGGTCAATCTCGTCGAGCGCCACCCGGTCTTGGACGCGCAGGTCAAGGTTCTCTCGCACGCGCCCACCTCCATTGCCGAGCGGCTTCGCGGGGACCTGGGACTAGGCTACGGGCCGCCGCATTCCGCCGCATGACCCGAGCGGATCATTTTCCGGACTACCCGTGACCAGAGAATGATTACCCAGGGGCCAGGCCGCGTATTCCGGCCTGCGTTGGCGCGCTAGCCCGGCCAGGCCGCACCACGGTGCCGCGCCGCCCGGTCGACGTACCTGGTGGCCGAGGTCGCGAACGACTGCCGGTCCGCGTCGGTCAGTTCCCGGACGATCTTTCCGGGAACGCCAGCGAAAGGAACGCCCGGCGGGCACGACGGCACCGGGCCGGACGACTGTGCCGGCGGCCACCAGGCTGCCTGCCCCGATGCGTGACCGGCCCAGCACGATCGCCCCGATCCCGATCAGCGCCCCGGCGCCCACGCTGGCCCCGTGAACGGTGGCATGATGGCCCACGCTGACGCGCTCCTCGAGCACCACGGGCTCGCCCTCGTCCACGTGCAGGCAGCACAGGTCCTGGATGTTGCACTCGGCGCCGACCACGATCTCGTCGTCGTCGGCGCGCAGCACAGATCCGTACCAGACGCTAACGGAACGGCCCAGGGTGACCCTGCCCACGACGACGGCACCGGGCGCTATCCATGCCTCCGGGTGCACCGAAGGTGTAGCGTCGTCGTCCAGCGAACCGACCAGGCCCATCGGCATTCCTTCCGCCCCTTCCCTCTCAGGCCTCATACTCAGGGGATACTCAGCTGTTTCGGTTGCGAACGGGCACTTGCGGGGACAAGAGTCGTGCGCGACATTCCATGCAGCCCCGAGGGGATGCTGGCAGATCGTTAGAGTAGGGCAAATTCGTGACGCCAGGGATCGCCCAGCCCGCCAACAGCAGGTGAAACCATGACTGAGCACAGCGAGCACTACGCCGAGCAAGGCCAGGAAGCGTTCGAACTGGAGCGCCGCGGCTACAGCCGCCATCAGGTAGACGAGTTCGCTGCCCAGGCCCGCAGCCAGAATCGCGACCTGTCCGGCAGGCTGTCGCGGGCGCTCGAAGAGAACGAGCGGCTTCGGCAGGACGTCAACTCGGCCCACCAGGCCGCTGCGGTCAGGCCACACGAGCAGATCAGCGAGCGGGTCGGCCAGATACTCAAGCTGGCTGACGACGAGGCCCGGTCGCAGCGCAACCGGGCCGCCGAGGAGATCGGGCAGATGCGGGCCGCGGTCAAGCAGGAGACCGACAAGCTCCGCGCCGAGGTCAAGCAGGAGGTCGACAAGATCCGCGCCGACGCGCAGAATCAGGCCGAGCGCATGCTGCGCGCTGCCCAGGACCAGGCGGAGAACTCGATCGCCACGGCCCGGGCCGAGGCTGAGAAGACGCGCAACGGGGCCCGGGCCGAGGCCGAGCGTTCTGTCAGCGATGCGCACCGGCAGGCCGAGACGACGCTAGCCAGCGCGAAGTCCCAGGCGAAGGCGGTGCTCGATGAGGCGACCGCGCGCGCGAACGCCATCCACGACGGCGCAGAACGCCGCCTCAACCTGCTCTTGGCACGGCACACCGAGGGGGTAAGGCGGCTGACCGAGATCCGCGACGTCGTCACCGGTCTCGTCGCCGGCGAGCTCGCGCGCGGCCCGCTGGATGAGGAAGTCGACAAGATCGCCGCTAGCACTCTCGCCCAGGCCAAGGCGGCCGGGGCCCAGAGCCCTGCAGACGCGAGGCCGGTGCCCGCTGGCCCCGCCCACGCCGCCGCAAGGCCGCAGGGCCCAGGGTTCGGTCCCGCCCCTGTTAGCACCGGCCTGCCGCCCGCTGGTCCAGCCCATGCTGCCCCCGCGCATGCTGGCCCAGCCCATGCTGGCCCGGCCGCAGGCCCGGCCATCCCGGCCGGGGTACCTGCTGGCGACGCTCCTGCCAGCGACGGTCCTGCCCGCGGTCCGTCGGCCGCTGAAACTCCTCCCCGCGGTTTCCCTGTCCCCGGCCTTCCTGCCCGGGGCCCGTCTGCGGCCGGAGCGCCGTCCCGCGGTCCTGCCGCAGCCGGAGCGCCTTCCCGCGGTCCCGCTGCCGCCGGTGCGCCTCTCGCTGGCTCTCCGGCCGGCCCTGGTTCCATCACCATGCCACCGGGCCGCACCTCGCCCGCTGGCGCCGGGCCCCCCGTCGACGCGGACACAGTCACGCTGAGCGCTGCCCGGCACGCGGCAGGCGCGGGACGCCTGGGCGGCCCCGATGCTCTCGGCACTCCGCCGCAGAGCCACACAGCCCCGACTGCCCGCACCGCAGCCGACCCGCAGACTGCCCCCGGGGCGCACAGCACTCCCGGGTTGCCCGGCTCCCGCGGTCCTCAGCCGGACGCAGGCGACAGCAACCGGGTCACGCCCGACTGAGCGGCTGGCGTTCCGGGCTCCTGGCTCCGGAATCGTTCGGGAGCGTGTCGAGGAACCGGAGGATCACACCCTCACGCAAGGCCCACGGGCAGATCTCGAGTTCAGCGAGGTCGAAGAGGTCCATGGCCGCGTCGGCCACGATCGCGCCCGCCGCGAGCTGCGGCGCCCGCCCGCGGGAGACCCCTGGGAGCTGGACCCTGTCCGAGGCTGTCATCCCCGACAGCCGTTCCGCAATCTCGGTCACGCTGGAGTGCCGCAGGAGCCGCCTGACGTAAAAGCCCTCGCTCGACGGCGCGGCGCCCGCGATCCTGGCGAGCTGCCGGAACGCCTTCGACGTCCCCACCACGTGGTCCGGCCGGCCGTCGCGCAGCACGGTCCCGGCCGTGGCCGCGATCGCCGCCCGGACATGCCTGCGCAGCCGGCGCACCTCATCGGGCGCTGGCGGATCTGTGACCAGCCAGTCTCTCGTCAGGCGGCCCGCGCCGAGCGGCAGCGAGACAGCGACGCCAGGTTCCTCGTCAACCCCTGAGGCGATCTCGAGCGAGCCGCCGCCGATGTCGAGCACCAGCAGCCGGCCAGACGACCAGCCGAACCAGCGCCGCGCGGCAAGGAACGTCATCCGCGACTCGTCCGTCCCGGGCAGCACCCGGATGTGCACGCCGGTCTCGGCCTCGATCCAGGCGAGGACCTCATCACCGTTGGTGGCGTCGCGCACGGCCGACGTGGCGAACGCCACGAGTTCCTTCACTCCCTTGTCCTCGGCGACCCGCAGCGCCTCGTCGACGAAGTCACGAAGCTGGCCAGCGCACGCCTCCGAGAGCCGGTTGCCAGGGCCCAGGTGATCGCCAAGCCGCAGCTCAGCTTTGTGCGAGAATGCCGGAAGCGGGCGTGCGCCTAGGTGCGCATCGACGACCAGCAGGTGGACGGTGTTGGAGCCGACGTCCAGGACACCAAGTCGCATACTCTGACGCTATCCGGACAGTCTCATAACCGCCTAACCGGAGGCCGTAATGTCCGATACCGCTCGCGGCAGTGTCAGGGTCGAGCAGTCGCCGAAAAGGGTCCGCGTCTACCTGAACGGCGAGCTGGTCGCCGACACCAGAACGCCGTTCCTGGTCTGGGAGTCGCCCTACTACCCCACCTATTACCTGCCCGAGTCCGACGTCCGCGCGACGCTGATACCTGCGGGTGACAGTGCTCACTCGCCAAGCCGCGGGGACGGCGAGGTGCTGCACGTCAAGACAGCGACCGGCAGCGCCGAGCGGTCGGCGCTGCGCTACCCGGACTCGCCGATCGAGCGGCTGCGCGACCTGGTCCGCCTGGACTGGGGCTCGATGACCGAGTGGCTGGAAGAGGACGAGCCGGTGTACACCCACCCGCGTGACCCACATAAGCGGGTGGACATCCTGGGCAGCTCGCGCCATGTGCGGGTTGAGGTCGACGGGGTCACGGTGGCCGACTCACGCCAGCCGCGGATCCTGTTCGAGACCGGCCTGCCGCCGCGGCATTATCTGCCGCTGACCGATGTCCGTATGGAGCTTCTGCAGCCGTCGCTTAGCCAGACGCACTGCCCCTACAAGGGAACGGCGACGTACTGGTCGGTCGACACCGGGCACGCTGTCTACCCTGACATCGTCTGGATGTACCGGTCCCCGCTGCCGGAGAGCCAGAAGGTCGCCGGGCTGGCCTGCTTCTACGACGAAAAGGTGGACGTCTACCTGGACGGGGAGCTGCAGGACAAGCCGGTCAGCCCGTTCAGCTGACCTCAGAGCCAGCCGTGCTTCTCCGCCACCCGGACGGCCTCGGCCCGGTTCCGCGTCCCGGTCTTAGCGATGGCCGCTGACAGGTAGTTGCGCACGGTTCCCTCGGACAGGAACAGCGTGTGCGCGATCTCCGACACGGTCGCACCCAGCCGGGCGGCCACAAGGACGTCCCGTTCCCGCCCGCTCAGCGGCGACGTGCCGTGCGCCAGCGTGGCCGCGGCCAGCGCCGGGTCGACCACAAGCTCCCCGGCCGCCACCCGCCTGATGGCACCGGCCAGCTGCTCGATCGGGGCGTCCTTGACGACGAAGCCCCTGGCTCCTGACTCCATGGCCCGCCGCAGATAGCCAGGACGGCCGAAGGTGGTGAGGATGAGCGCCTGGCAGGACGGGACCTCCTTGCGCAGCACCGCAGCGGCTGCGAGTCCGTCGATGCCGGGCATCTCAATGTCGAGGAGGGCAATATCCGCCTGAGCCCGCCTGGCCGCGGGGACCACCTCGTCCCCGCGGCTGACGCTGGCCACCACCTCGAAGCCCTCTTCGAGCGCGAGCAGAGCGACCAGTGCTGAGCGCAGCAGCTCCTGGTCCTCGGCCAGCAGCAGCCGGATCGTCACGTCAGCGCCGCTGAGACTAGGCGGAGCTGGCCCAGGGTGGCCAGCAGCCGCCAGCCACGCGGCTGCACCGGCCCGGCCTCAAGGGTGCCGCCGACCGCCTCCACCCGCTCGCGGAGACCGGAGAGGCCGGTACCGCAGCCGGGTGCGGTCCCTATGCCGTCATCGACTACCTCCAGGCAGGTGCCGGAGATCCGCACCGTGCAGGTTCGGGCACGGGAGTGGCGGGCCACGTTGGTGAGCCCCTCCCGCAGCACCCAGCCGAACAATTCCTGGGCCTCGGCGTCGACCACCTCGGCAGTGGCGGGGAAGTCGGCGACGATCCCGGCAGCCCGGAGCAGCTCCCTGCCGCTGGCCAGCTCACCGGCCACAGTCACGTCCCGGTAGCTCGTCACGGCGGACCGGACATCGGCGAGGGCCTGGCGGCTAAGCGCCTCGACCTCGGCAATCTCGCGCAGCGCAGCGCCGACGTCGCGCGAGCCGAGACGACGGGCCAGTTCGGCTTTGACCGTTATCGTGGTGAGCGAGTGGCCCAGCAGGTCATGCAGGTCACGGGCGATACGGCTCCGCTCGTTCTCGGCGGCGAGCCGGGCCAGCTCGGACCGGGCCTCGGCCAGCGCCCGGTTCCCGTGCAGCACGTTGAAGAAGCCGAACATGGCCAGCGCCGTTATCGGGATCGCAATGGCTGAGCCGTTGTCCAGTGAGGTCGCCAGGCCGTCATGCCACGACGGCACGGCCACCGGAACCAGCAGGGACGCCAGCGTCATGACGATTACGGCAGGGGCAGCGCGCACTCCCCGTGCAGCCACCAGGAGCACAGCGAGGTAGACGCACATGATGAAGGCGTCGGCCCGGGCGAACGGCAGCTCAGCGGCGGTCAGCGCGGCCAGCAAGGCGAAGAGTGGCCAGAACTGCCGGCTCCCGCTCTTTGAGACGTCGACGACGGCGAACAGGTAGCAGGCGCAGAACAGCCCTACGATCACGCAGCCAGCGATCAACGCCCCGCCGCGCGAGAAGTGCTGCACCCCACTTATCACGCTGGCCAGGTAAACCAGGAATACGCCCGGGAAAACGGCACGCCGCCATCCCCGCATCCATTTCCGTTGCCCGGCTATCCAGGCGGCCTCGGCCGTGCCGGCCGGGCCGGGGCTCTGCAGCGCAGGTTCCGCATCCGGCTGCCGTGGCGCCAGGGCACCGCGGCCCGGGCGCCACCCGTTCGCGTTCTTCATCGTGCACCAACCGTATCCGGACGTCAGCTGGCTGCCAGGCGCGGCGAGATCACACCCGCGCAGTGTCGCGCCGGTAGACCCAGACGGCCAGAAGCCCGCAGGCGACGGTCCACACCGCGACGACGATCCAGGCCTCGCCTGGCCACCCGTGGCCGCCCACGGCCGTCTTGCCTGCCTGCACCAGCCAGTACGACGGAAGGCACTTGGCGATGTCAAGCAGCACTCCCTTGGTCGCCAGCGGACCCCAGGCCCCGCCCAGCAGGGCAAGCACGGCCGCGATGCCGCCCATGGCCGGGCCAACGGAGTCGGCGGTGAGGAGATGGCCGAGCATGATGCCGAGGATGGCGAACGGAATGAGCCCGACGAGCAGCAGCACGGTCATGGTCAGCCACTCGCGAGCCGACAGCCGGACTCCCAGCGCACTGCCGACCGCGTAGAGGACCACGATGCTCAGGCCCGCCATGAGGTATCCGGATGCGACCTTGCTGCTGAAGTATGTCCGGCTCTGAAGAGGAGTGATCCGCATCTGGCGGGTCCATCCCACCTGCCGCTCGGCGGCGATCCGGGCCCCGCTGGAAATGACGGCGATCATGGTGCCCCAGGCCGTCATCCCGGTCATGTAGTAGAGCGGGAACGCGATGCCGTCAAGGCTGGCATGCCGGTTGGCCGCGCCCACCACCAGGAAAAGGATCAGCGGGAACCCGAGCGAGAACATCAGGAACCGGCGGTTGCGGAACGTCCGGAGGATCTCATACCGCAGGTACAGGGAGTGAGTCACGGGCGCGACCCTCCTTCGCTGCTCGCCGCTGTGAGCTCGAGGAAGGCTTCCTCGAGACCCGCGGTCTGTACCTCGATGTCGCGGGCGGCAGGGTAGCGGGCCACCAGCTCCCTGAGCGCTGCATCAGAATCGCCGCAGGCCAGGACCACGGAGTCACCTCTCCGCTGGGCGCTGGTGACACCAGGGATCGCCGCCAGTGCGGGCAGATCCACACGTGGCAGCGTGGCCAGGATGGTCCGTTCCCCGACCTTCGCCTTGATCTCGGTCGACGATCCGTCGGCGATCACCCGTCCCTGCGCCATCACGACAACCCGGTCGGCGTAGGCGTCGGCCTCCTCCAGATAGTGGGTGGCGAAGAGCACAGTCTTGCCGCTCTCAGCCACACCCCGGATCACCGTCCAGAAGTCGTGCCGGCTCTCGACGTCAAGGCCGGCCGTCGGCTCGTCCAGCACCAGCAGGTCGGGGTTGCCCACCAGGGCCAGGGCGAACCGGACACGCTGGGCCTGGCCACCGGAGAGCTTGGTGGTGGGGCGCCCGGCGATGCCGGCCGTGCCCGTGATCCGCATCACCTCGTCGGCCGGCAAAGGACGGGGGTACACCGATGCGACCATGCTGATGAGTTCCCGGACGTTCAGGTACTGGATTGGCGAACCGGTTTGCAGCATCCCGCCCACGCGGCCGGCATGCACGGCGGCGTTCGGTGACTGGCCGAACAGCGTCACGGTCCCGGCGTCGGGCCGGGCCAGTCCCAGCATCATGTCGATGGTGGTTGATTTGCCCGCACCGTTCGGGCCGAGCAGAGCGACCGTCTCACCCGGGGCGATCGCAAGATCGACCTCCTGGACGGCACGGACCTCGCCATAGGACTTCGACACGCGGGACAGGACAATCCCGCCCGAAGGTTCATATGTAGCCATGCCAGGAGGCTCGCATGACGCGGGTCAGCCTGTGCAGTGCTGCCGCTCACCATTTGGCCGTGACAAATGTCAGACCGGGTTGGCCTCCCGCTGGTCACTGTCTTCGATTCTTGAACGCGACGGACCGCGGCCGGCCGAGAGCATCCTGGCCGTGGCCTCCGCGTCATGAAGGACCCGCAGGATGTTGCCGCGGGCGAGCTTGCCGCAGTCGTTCTCGCTCCATCCACGGCGCAGCAGCTCGGCGATCAGCGCCGGGTAGCAGGAGACGTCGGTCAGGCCGTCGGGGAGCCATACGACTCCGTCGAAGTCGCTGCCAACCCCCACGTGATCCACGCCGGCTGCCTGCCTGACGTAGTCGCAGTGATCGGCCACATCAGCCACGGACACGGCGGGCCTGGGGTGAGCGGCAGCCCACTGGCCGCGCTCCGCCCTGGCTCGCCGCTTGTCGGCGGAGACCCGCAGGTCGAACCCGCGGCTGGCCAGGTGAGCTTCGAGTTGCCGCTCCCAGTCCCTGCAGGCCTGGGACACGAAGAACGGCACGAACGTCACCATGCACACGCCGCCATTGCCCGGCAGGGCGGTAAGGATCTCGTCGGGCACGTTCCGCGGGTGGTCGCAGAGCGCCAGCGCCGACGAGTGCGAGAAGATGACCGGCCCCTCAGCGACCTCTAGCGCGTCCCGCATGGTGCCCGGGGAGACGTGGGAGAGGTCGACCAGCATCCCGAGGCGCTGCATCTCGCGCACGACCTCGCGCCCGAAGTTCGTCAGCCCGCCAGCGGCCGGCTTGTCGGTTGCTGAATCGGCCCAGGGCACGTTCTGGTTGTGGGTGAGCGTCATGTACCGCACGCCGAGCGCGTAGAGCATCCGCAGCGTGCCGAGCGAGCAGCCGATGGAGTGCCCGCCCTCCGCGCCGATCAGTGAGGCCAGCCGCCCGGCGGCCGTGATCCGCTCGACGTCCGCAGCGGTCAGCGCCAGCTCGAGGGAGTCCGGGTAGCGACTGATCATCTCGCGCACGAGGTCGATCTGCTCGAGCGTTGTGGTGACCGCTGTCTCGCCGGCCAGGTCTCCAGGGACGTAGACCGACCAGAACTGGGTGCCGACCCCGCCGGCGGCGAGCCGGCCCAGGTCGGTGTGCGCCGTGGGCACCGGTCCCGCCAGGTCCGTCCGGTCCAGGTCGAGGCCGTCGGTCACGCGGATCTTCCACGGGAGGTCGTTGTGCCCGTCGGCAAGCGGATGCCTGCCGAGCAGAGCGCGGGCAGCCGCCAGCAGGTCGGCCTGGGTGCTTAGGTCGGTAACGGTCCTTTCGGTCTCCGTCGAATCTGCCACCGTCACAGCCTAAGGGCAGGTGCGCAGCGGGCCGCGGCTGAAAGTCAGCCGCGGCCCGGAAGCGCTTCCTGCTGGATGTCGCTACGGCGTGACGGAGTTGACCGACGTGCCCCAGTTAGCGAGGCCGTCCCTGGTGCCGCCGCAGGTAGCGACCGTCAAAGCGAACGCAGAGCCGGTGCAGTTCGGGTACTGGATGTAATTGGTGGCGAAGTACACCTTCCCGGTAATGGGCATATACACGGCCCAGCTGTAGTCACCCCAGCGCGGCCGGGTCGGCCCCGGATAGCCCTGGTATTCGGCAAACCCGTCCTCCGGCGCCTGGCCCAGGTCGGCGACGTTCACCACTGAGCCAAGCAGTCCGTCGGAGGTTGTGGTCAGGCGGCCGAACGCGGTGCTGGGGTAGAAGCCGCCGTTGTCGGCGCCCGTTGGCCCGCCGTTGCCCGACAGGGTGAAGGTCATGACCGCCCCGCCGCTGCCGTGGCCGAAGTCCGACGCGGCCATCGCGGGGAACTCGATGTCCTCATGCGCGGCCGTGACGTACCCCTCGCCAGTGAGGGTGAATCGACCGGTCTTGTCGAAGCTGTTGGTGCTCACGTCCCAGTAGGCGGCTCCCTGGCGCACCTCCGGCGTCGCCTGCGAAGAGAAGGTCTGGCCGACCTCGGTGGAGATGCCGCCCCAGAGCTGACCCTGCGCCTGCGCGACCTGGGTGAAGTTGTCGCCGTTGGTGGCGATTCCGCCCTCGGGGCAGCTGGCCGGCGCCGGGTTACCGGTGCTCAGCCCGGCGGCACCGCACTCGTCGCCCAGCGGGATCGGGCCGCTCTTCTGCGCGCCGAGGAACCCCTCGCCGTAGTAGAAGAGCGTGTTTGAGAACAGCTGGCCGCCGAACCTGATGTGGGAGCAGGAGACGCAGTTCGGGCTGTTCAGGTTGCCCAGACCAGTCCAGTCGAAGACCGCGATCCTGTTGTCGCCCTGCCCGTAGTAGTCCAGCGTGTCCAGCATGAACCCGGAGCCGTTGTGGGAGTCATCGAACTGGAACCCATCGGACGACTGAGCCGGGATAACGGAGAACCAGCACGTGATGCCAGCCGCACCGAACCGGTCGTCGCTCACGCACGTTCCGTTCGGCGTCGGCAGCAGACCCATATTCTCGATTGCGACGGTCAGCGCGGGATTGGGCCCCCCGCCGGAAAGGCTGGCCGGGAGGCCCCGTTCCATCGCTGTCTTGTCGAACGCGAACTCCTGCGCCCCGTTGAAGAAGCCGCCGCCGAGGCCGGGCACGTTCCCGTTGAGCGGGAATTCGTCGTAGAACATCAGGAACGCGTCACGGGTTGTCGCAATCTTCGCGAAGTCGTTGAGCAGGTACGGGGAGCCGGGCTCGGCTGGGTTGTAGTCCGCGTTGGCGAAGTAGACGTTGTAGGGACCGAACGGGCTCGATCCCGTCGTCACCGCGATGCCCTCAGCGCAGGCGTCGGCAACATTCCCGGCGAAACAGCCGGTGAATGGGCCGCCATTGGCCTCGCTGTTCTTGGACACGATCTCGGTGAAGAACCAGTGCCCGCCGTTGCTGTAGTCGTAGAGGCATGAGACGTCCCCGCCGCTGCTGTAGCCGAGCCCGGTGAGGCCCATCAGGGTGTCCAGCGGGATCACCGCGGACACCCGCTGCAGGCGGGTGTTGAAGACCAGGACCTCGCCGATGTTGTTGGTCTCGACGACGTAGCCATTGCCGGCGCACAGCCCCTGGTCAGCAGGCTCTATGTCAGGCGGCGACAAGATATTGGTTGGCATCGTCCCGCTGGAGACCGCGTTCAGGCCCTTGACGCCGGTGGCACCTGCGGCAGACATGCTGATGCGGTCGCACCCGGCGCCTGCTGGCTGGCAGCTCACGGTTGGCGGTGTGGGATCCGGTCCGTTCTTTGGCCGGACCGGTGACGGCAGCGACTTTGGGACGTCAGGCAGGCTCGCGCCCGTAGCCAGTTTCCCGGCGGCAGCCCCGGCCGTCGCGGCCGCCGGCGCCGCGCGGAGATTCGCGGTGGAAGGGGAAGCGTAGGGCCCGCTCAGCAGGCTGCATCCTGATGCGCAGCCGGCGGCGGCCGGGCCGGTAAAGGTCGGCGAATAGGTTCCGAGGCTAGAGGTCGTAACGGCACTCGTCGCTGACGTGGCATTGGCGACTCGAGCGGCCGCTCCCCCGGCCGCAACGAGCGCCAGCGCGGCTGGCAGGGACAGCAGCGCCAGGGTCAGTGCAGCCCGGCGGGCAAGGCTCTTGGTGATCTTAAGCATGCTTGGTAGCCCCATCGTTACCGTGTTCCCGTGCCCCCTGGGCGATCCGGCGCACGATGCGCTGACCCACACCCGGGGGGCCCGGTGTGGGGGCTGTCTGCCCCGCAGGGCGTACGGAGGTTGCTGCTGCGATCAAGCAACGCTGTTGCATAGTCGCAGCTCTGCTGGGTCGTTAAGCAAATGACATGATGCAGCCTGCGGGAAATGACCGTCAAGAAGCAGCAGGAAGGCACCGGGCTTTGGGCTCCCGCGGGTCGGCATCGATCGCGGCCGACGGCTGGCCGGAGGACGGCCACCCAGAGTTACCGTGGCCGCCGTTGACCGACAGTCACCGCGAGGGGTCTGAGCAGCGCAGTTGCCTGCGGAGCCACAACTGAGAGCCCGCCAGATTCGGGCAGATGCACAAGTCGCAACCAAGCGGCGTGGGTACATCATGGGAGTTAGGCCCACCGGCAAAGAACGCATACCCGGCTGGTCCGGGCAACGCGGGGGCAGAGAAAGGGGAGCTTGTGCGATGACGCGCCGTAGTCTCGAAGACCTGCTGCAGTCAGTGAACCCGGTCGAGATGCTCCGCAATTCGGAGGCCGGCATCTATGTCTACCCGGTCGTCCCGACCGAGTTCAGCAACTGGCGAAGCGAGCAGGAGGCCTGGACGAAGACGTGCGTGCTGTATGACCAGTCGCACCACATGGCGAACCTGTTCATCAAGGGCCCCGACGCCCTCAGGATGCTGTCGGACCTCGGCGTGAACAGCTTCAAGAACTTCCCAGTCAACCGGGCCAAGCAGTACGTGCCGGTCAGCCACGACGGCTATGTGATCGGGGATGGGATACTTTTCCACCTCGATGAGAACGACTATGTATTCGTCGGCCGCGTGCCCACTGTTAACTGGCTCCACTTTAACGCAGAGACCGGTACCTACAATGTCGAGATCCTCCGGGATGACAGGTCACCGTCCGATCCAATGGGCAGGCCCGTGGCCCGGACCGTTTACCGTTTCCAGATCCAGGGCCCGAACGCGGCGCAGGTCATCGAGAAACTGAACGGCGGGCCATTCCCGGACATCAAGTTCTTCCACATGGACTACATCAACATCGCCGGGCGGCGGGTGCGGGCACTGCGGCACGGAATGGCGGGTCAGCCGGGGCTCGAGATCTGGGGCCCTTACGAGGAGTACTTCGAGATCCGCGACAAGATCCTCGAAGCCGGAGCGGAGTTCGGCATCGTCGCATGCGGCGCCCGCGCCTACGCGACGAACGCGCTGGAGTCCGGCTGGATCCCGTCCCCGCTTCCCGGCATCTACACCAGCAAGGATATGACGGCCTACCGGGAATGGCTGCCAGCGGAGGGTTACGAGGGCCTCGGCGGGTCGATCGGCGGCAGCTTCGTCTCGGACAGCATCGCGGACTACTGCGTGACTCCCTATGAGCTGGGCTACGGCCACATGGTGAAGTTCGACCACGACTTCGTCGGCCGGGACGCCCTGGAGGCACTGGACACGGCATCTCAGCGCCGCAAGGTGACGCTGGCGTGGAACCCCGAGGACACGGTGAAGATTCTCGGATCGCTGTTCCAGTCCGAGGAGCCGGTGTATAAGCACCTGGACCTGCCCGTGTCGAACTACGCCTCGGCGAACTACGACATGATCACCTCGGGCGGCAAGCTGGTGGGCTTCTCAATGTTCACCGGCTACAGCTACAACGAGCGGTCGGTGCTGTCGCTCTCGACGGTCGACCCCAGCCTCGCCATCGGTGAGGAAGTGACGCTTGTCTGGGGCGAGCCCGACGGCGGGACCAGGAAGGCCTCCACCGAGCGGCCGCACCGGCAGCTGGACGTCCGCGCCACCGTAGGCCCCGCCCCATACTCCACGGAAGTGCGCGAGCACTACGCCGAAGGCTGGCGCAACAAGGCCGCCTAGCCCACTGCCCTCGTCAACCTCGCGGCCCCGGCCTGAGCAGGCCGGGACCGCAGTCGTACGTGGCCGAGGTCAGCCTTCGGGGTAGTAGACGAAGAGTCGTCCGCCGGTCGCTGTGCTGGGCGAGCGGCTCACCAGGCGCGGGTCGGGGTCAACCAGCGCGGTCGCGATCGCCCCTTCCAGCAGCACCTTCACCCGCCGCGCTGACGGTCAGTGCAGGAACGGGCCGACCGCGGCGACGAAGGCCGCCGGGTCGTCGATCCACGGGAAGTGCGAAGCGCCCGGCTGGACGATGACGGTCGCCTCGCCGAACAACGGCGCGGCCTCCCGCATCATCGCCGGCGTCACCAGCGCGTCCAGATCCCCCGCGTACAGCAGCACCGGCGCGTTCAGCTTCTTCAGAGCGGCTCTGGTCGCTGACGGGTCGAGCGCGGCGCCGTCGAAGTACCCGTTCCGCGCTGCCTGGTGGTGCTCGCTGACACCTACCGTTGCGTGCGCCTGTGCCGCAGCGTCCCAGCGGCCGTAATAGAAGGGCCTGGACGCCCTGTAGGCGTCCATCGATCTGTCTCCCTCCGCGATCTTCTCCATAGCTGCCAGCGCGCCCGGGTACCAGGGCTCGCCGGCCCGGCGCGCAAGGCTGGCGCGGATCTGTGCCTCGGTCTCGTCGACGCCGACAGCGTCCAGTCCCGGTGTGATCAGGACGAGCCTGGAAAGGCGCTCCGGGTGCGCGGCCGCGTAGAGCGTCGCGAGGACGGCGCCGGCCGAGTGCGCGAGCAGGTCCATCCGGTCCAGGCCCAGATAAGCGCGCAGCGACTCGACGTCGCTGACGAGCCGGTCGACGCGGAACGTCGCCGGGTCAGCCGGATCGGTGGACGCGCCGACGCCGCGCATGTCCGGGAGAATCAGCTGCCGTGACCTGTCCAGCCCGCCCAGATTTCGCAGATACTCGGCGGCCCGCCCCGGCCCGCCATGCAGGCACACCAGCGGCGGCCCATCACCCAGGGTGCGGTAGCTGATCTCTGTTCCGTCGTAAGACTTAAAGCGCTGCACCGTGCCACCGTACGTGCCAGCCACCGGCCCGGCAGCAATGTTCGCCCTCGCCGGCACTCAGGCGTCGCGCCGCAGGAAGGGCCAGGTTGAGGAGTTGTCGCGCGGACGAGGCATGTGGGGACCGGGCTGCTGATGGACGATTGGCTATGTTTGCGTCCGGCAGAGATCGGAGTGCCACCTATGCCGTGGACTTGCGCGCAGCCGTCAACGGTGACCGATGACTAGCGTCATCACGTGGTACGACGTGCTGGGGGTACTGCCAGACGCCGAGCCAGAGGACATTCGCGAGGCGTGGCAGGCGAGAAATACCTTGCTCCAGCAGGACACACTGGCTGGGGCGCCGCCGGATGTGCGGTCTGCGGCTGACCGGGCGCGGCAGGCGGTGGAGGAGGCGTGGCGCGTCCTGGCCGACCCGGCAGCCCGGGAATCGTATGACGAGGAGATCGGGTTCGTGCGGCCCGGGGAGGGTCTGCGGTCACCAGGGGAGGGCCCGTCCTGGTCTGATGACGACCTGGGTGAGGCGTGGTCGGCAGCGGAAGAGGGATCTCCGGAGTATCCGGACCGGCCATCCCGGGTGATAGTGCCGGATGTCGGGGGACTGTTCTTCGGTGCGTGCGCGGACGTCGCCGGCCGGGCCGGCCTGCGCGTGAACCCGATTCAGCTGACGCCGCACCCGATGCCAGTGGAGGGTCTCGTCGTAGGCCAGACGCCAGCCCCCGGGAAGCATGCGCATCGCAACAGCACGCTGACGGTCCAGCTCTGGCACCCGTCCGAGCGGGACCGCTGACCCGGTCTGTGGGACCCGCCGCTACTCCGAGGCCCCGGCGGAGGTGATCTCGGGTATGCCAAGGGCGGTCATTAGATGGAAGAACTGGATCTCGGCGAAGGCTTCGCTGCCCTTC
The DNA here is from genome assembly GCA_963815375.1 of uncultured Actinomycetota bacterium. Taxonomy (GTDB): domain Bacteria; phylum Actinomycetota; class Actinomycetes; order Streptosporangiales; family Streptosporangiaceae; genus JASHPR01. The sequence continues at coordinate 545,627 of CAWFGX010000002.1, forward strand.
AAGGTGGCCAGCACTGCGGCGGGATCCGGCTGCAGCCCGGCCTCAGATGCCCAGCTGACCGCGAGCGGGGCTGCATCCTCGGCGTCCGGCCCGACGGTGATGAAACGCGCCAGCGCGGCGTCGTACCGGCGCTGGTAGCGCTCCCGCTTCTCGTCGGTGAGCTCTTCGTCCATGGCGTGGATCTGCCCGCCGGAGTCCCACCAGATCGTGCCCTCATCGCCCTGGCTCACGGTGCGGTCGATGTAGTCGAGGGCGGTCTTCAGCCGAAGCCAGCCGCCCCAGCGGCCGGCCTTCGGGCTGTAGCCGATGAGCTGGCCGCAGTCGCTGTCGAGGATCGTGCTGGCGATGACCGGGTGCCCGCCCTGGTCCATAAGTGCCCGGAGCGTGCCCTCCCATGCCGCAGGCAGGGCGGAGCTGTCCCAGCCTTGCGGGCCGTTGCTGACCTGGACGGCCTGCCACCCGTCGGATCCACGCCCGTGCCAGCCGATCTTGTCCGCCGACGGCGCCAGCGCGGCTAGCTCGGTCAGCGACTGGTCCGCGCGCGTCACAATGAACGTGCCCCAAAAGCCCATGCTGTTCTCCAGGCCTCGCCTGCTCGATAAGCGAACCTTATGGGCCAGCTACGACATTCCAGCCCAGGGGCTCGGTGAACAGTCAGGACAGGTCGAACTCGCCGGCCTTTGCGCCAGTCACAAACGCGCGCCACATATCCGGCGCGAAGATGAGCCTCGGGCCACCGGGGTCCTTCGAGTCACGCACCGCCACTGCGGTGTCCGGGATCTGCGCGATCTCCACGCACCCGCCGCCGTTGCTGCCGCTGTAGCTCGACTTGCGCCATATCAGGCCGCTGCTGTCCATGACTTCGCCGCTTCCTCCAGTACCACCACAGACGCCGCTCGCGGGAGGGCATCTGCCCGCAGAGTATCCCAGGCGAGCACAAGCGACCCAATCTGTTTCGGGTCCTCGATCACCTGGCCGCCGGTCGCGGTCTCCTGGTAGCCGACGGTCGCCGACTCGTCGAACTCCGCGGTCGCGAACCCGCCCGCGTACGCTCCCTCGTGCGCTCCGACCCCGGCCGGGATGATCGCCATCATCACACGAGGCTGCCGAGCCGCCTCCACCAGCCGGCTCACCTGCTCCAGCATCACATGGCGCCCGCCAACCGGGCGCCGCAGCACCCACTCGTCCAGCACCACCCACAGCCGCGGGCCCTTGTCACCAGCCAGGATCTCCTGACGCTTCATCCGCGCCGCCACCAGCTCGTCGACCTCGTCACCGCCGATCCCGAACCGGGTGCGGAAGACCGCCCGCGCGTACTCCTCGGTCTGCAGAAGCCCGGGCACGACCAGCGGCTCGAACCACCGCAAGGACGTGGCCAGCGCCTCCTTCAGCGCCCAGTCCTGGAACCAGGCCGGGAAAGCCTGGTAACTCAGCACGTTGCGCATCTGATCCCGCAACTGCGCCAGCGCCCCGCCTGAATCCAGCGTCGCCTCAAGATCGAGCGTCACCGGCTCCGTCGCGGGCCGGTGCCCTAACTCGATAGCCTCCACCAGCGACTCAGACTTGCAGATCCGCCGTCCAAGCTCCGCCTTGCTCAGCCCTGCCTTCTCCCGGTAAAACCGAACCATCGACCCGAATACCTGACGCGGATTACGGTCACCATTCTCCGACACCGAAACGCCCTCCTCACACATCGCCTTTACATTCGCCATACATCCCGCTGCCAGCTCTGCCGCCAGCCGCCCCACAACCCGCATTTAGCCATTCCCAGGCTAATCCATAGGCTGCGATGTACCGGAGTCTCTGGAGATCACCTCCGCGGCAGCGCGCCGGGCAGGCAGAGGAGATCGCCGGCCGCGGGCAGCAGGGCTGCGAGACCCGGAACGTCCAGTTCAATCCGCAAGGAAGGGAAGCACTCGCGCTTGCACCGGGAGGAAGCACTGGCGGTGGACCATCATTACGTCGGGACCGAGCACCTTCTGCTCGGCCCGACCGCCGAGGGCCAGGGACCGGCCATTAAGTGCTCGAAGCGCTCGGCGGGCCCAGAGCATCGCTCGCTGACTCAGGTCAGCGGTATTGGGCTATGGCGCCTGGCCGAGTGTCTACTCCGCGGGGGCGGCTTCGAAGCGCTGGCGGGTGGCGTCGATGCTCACGCCTGCGGCACCCGCGATCGTCCGCCAGTCGGTGCCTCGCTCTCTCAGCAGGCCGATCCAGCGGGTCAGCTCGCTCTCGATCCGGTCAGCAGTGCGAACCAGATCGGGAAGCACCTTGAGGATGTATTCGGTGGAAGGGCTGCGGTACTGGGACCGCCGCTGAGCGGACTCCTCTGGCGTGGAGCGAGGGGTCTCGGCGACAATCTCAGCGCACAGTCCGACGCACTCATTGCAGATGTACACACCGGGACCGGCGACGAGCCTTTCCACCGCGGTGTTTGGCTTGCCGCAGAATGAGCAGGACGCGATGAAGTCCTCGGCAGTGGCAGCAGTTTCTGGCATGCGGTTCTCCTGTTGCTGGCGGATTTTCCGCAGGGCGGTCGCGTAGGGTTTCCCGGTCTGAGCAGCACGCGATCTGACGCGACGCTTGAGGTGTTTCTTCGCCGTCATCTGGCCTTGCACTCCGACCGGCGCCCCAGCTGCACCTTCGGAATGGCTGACAGATAACGACCCGAGGACATGATCCCCTTTACCTCCAGGTGCCAGCTCGCTGGGACAACTGGCGGAGGGAGGCGCGGAACTCGCCGCGCCCATAGTGGCTGACCCGGCCGGCCGAGTCGAGCAGCGGCCGGCTGATGGCCGAGGCCGTGGTGGCCGGGACCGCGCGGGATGATCGGCCAGATGTCGGTGACGACGTCGTCGCGGACGACGTGATAGGCGTCGTAACAGTTGACGGTGGTCGGCGAGTAGCCGGGGACGAGCGCGACCGAGTCGCCCACCTGCAGCGGCGAGCCGCCGGGAGCGGCAAAGATGCCGTGCTCCTCGTCGAAGCGCACGACAGGGTTCGGATAGCCCACGATGCTGACGTCGGTGGGGGCGGCTACCGACTTGTTCCCGGCGTGGACGATGATCCGGTCGCTGCGCCGGCTGATGACCGTGGCCTGGACCGTGAGCGAGTGCTCGAAACCCGGGACCATCTGGCCGTGGTAGTTGTCCATGACCACGTACGTGCCCGCCTGGATCTCCGTGATCCCTGGAAAGGCCGCAGTCCAACGCCACGTGGCGACGCCGCCGGCCGAGCGGATCGGGCACGGGATGCCGCTGGCCTCCAGCTGCGCGGCAACGCCGGTGAAGAACTCCATCGCGGCGCGCTGGCGCTCATGGCGCAGCTCGTTGTCGAGCGTCAGGGAGCAGTGGCCCTCGTAGCCAGTGATCCCCTCGAAGGTCAGCCCGGGCAGGCTCGTGACCTCCCGGGCCAGATCGACTGCGTCGCCGGCGGCGTCGACTCCGCACCGGTCCATGCCGGTGTCGACCTCCACCGCGATGCCCAGCGTCGATCCCGCTGCCACCGCGGCGGCCGACAGCGCGGCCGTGTTCGGCACCTCATCTGCGGCCACCAGGATCCGGTGGTCGCGGGCGATCTCGGCTAGCAGCCGCATCTTGTCCGGGTGCGAGACGGTGTTGACGACGAACAGGTCGTCGAAGCCAGTGGCGGCGAGGACCGCGGCCTCCCACACCGTGGCCATCGACAGGCCGGCAGCTCCCGCGGCCACCTGGCGGCGGGCCAGGTCCGGGCTCTTGTGAGTCTTGTAGTGCGGGCGGATCGTGGCTGTCCCGATCTCGCGCAGCCCGGCGGCCATCGCGGCGATGTTGCGCTGAGCCGCGTCGATGTCGAGCACCAGCGCCGGGGTGACCAGCTCCTCGCGCCGCCGGCCAAGCGCCGCCCCGTACTGGCGCATGACCTCGTCGCGGGCCTGCGCCACCAGCGCTGCGGCGGTCATCAGCTCTCCCTTCGCCCGGCTGGCCCGAGACAGCGGATCACGCGGACCGGTCCGGCCGGGCCGGCCCGCACCCGGAGCGGCAGGCTGGCAGGCAGCGCATAAGTCTCACCGTGACGGAGCGGCTGGCTGCCGAAGTCCCCCTCGGCTGAGCCGGAACCCGACACGACGACAGCGATCGAGAACCGGCCATCGCTGACCTCGATGTCGCCGGAGACCTCGAGTGCGGTGGCGTCGAAATATGGCAGAACGTCGTCGTGCACCAGCCGTACTTCCCGCGAACCGTGGCTGGCTCGAAGGACCCGCGGCTGCTGCCGGGCGCGGCGCATCGTGGTCTCAGCGTCCGAACCGGTGTAGTCGATCATGTCGAGGGCCAGCTCCCAGCCCAGGCCCATGGTCGCCCCAGCGTCATCGCCTCCGTCGGTCTCCGGGATCACGATGTGATCGCTGGGCTCCTGAATTTCGATGAACGACAGCCGGGGCCCCAGGTAGTGCGGCACTCCGGCGTGCGCGACGTACACGTCGCCGGGGTGCAGGTCGGTGCGGTGCAGCGTGGCCCGGATCGCCGCGTTGTCGTGGCGGCTCACAGCGTCGGCGAACCAGGCCCGGTCGATCCCGGGCTGGAAGCCGATACCTGCGTAGGCGGGCTCGCGGCCGTCTCCCGGCGTGTCGAGCACGACCCAGGCCTCGGTCTTGCCTGCCGGCGAGCCGAGGTGATGCGCGGCCCAGGCCCGGCTCGGATGGGCGTGCAGCGGCACCGGGCCGGCTGGCGAGAGCAGCTTGACCAGGACACCGGTGCCCAGACCGGCCTGCTGGGCAAAGCCTGCGCCGACCATCTCCCCGGGCAGCGCCCGGGTGAGCTCGGCCAGCGTCACCTGACCCGCCCCGGGCACGTCGACGACTGACAGGCCCTGTGGCTGGCCGTCCGGGTCGCTGTTGCCAGCCAGGGTGCACGAGCCGACCCAGTCCTCGGACCAGAAGTCGTCGGGTCGCTCCGGCAGGCCGCGGAAGTCCCTGGTCAGCGACCCACCCTGGTAGAACCGGTACAGCGGCTGGTAGGCAAGCGGCAGCGGGCGCGACACCGCAGCCCGCAACGTGCTGAGCCAGTCCGCCATCGGCTACAGCTCCGCGTTCACGATGAAGCCCGCGTCAGCCAGCACCGTGGTGCAGGTCAGGTAGCTCGCGTCGGGCGAGAGCAGGAACGCGATCGTGGCCGCCATCTCCTCCGGCTGGGCCGCCCGGTGCAGCGCGATCCGGTCGGTGTAGTACCTGACCGCGGCCGGGTCGTCCATCATAGGCGCGCTCATCGGGGTCATGACCCAGCCCGGCTCGACCGCGTTCACCCGGATGCCGTGCTCGCCCAGGACGGCACCGAGCGCCTTGGCCAGCATGCTGATCGCGCCCTTGGTGCCGCAGTACACGGTCTGGTAGGGCGCTCCGACGTGCGCGGAGATCGAGCTCACGCAGCAGATCGTGCCGCCGTGGCCCTCCCTGATCATCTGCTTAGCGGCCTCGGTGCAGACTACCCAGGTGCCGCGGACATTCGTCTCGAACAGGGCGTTGAAGTCCTCGGCAGTGGTCTCGTCCCACGTCAGGAACGGATTGATCGCGGCGTTGGACACGACGCAGTCGAGCCGACCGGCGCGATCAGCCACCGCGGCGACCATCGCGGACACCTGCTCCGGGTCGCGCATGTCGGCTACGACATCGAAGCCCTGCCCGCCCGCGTCGCCGATCCGCCGCAGCGTCTGCCCTGGGTCCTGGTCCGGCAGCCGGTTGACGCCGACGGTAGCGCCCTCGGCGGCGAGGCGAGCTGCCGTGGCCTGGCCGATGCCAGTCGTCGCGCCCGTGACCAGCGCCACCTTCCCCTCAAACCGCCGTTCCATGGGCCACAGCCTCTCGTCAGAAGATCGCGATCGGGTTCCACGGCGAGCCGGTGGCGCCGGGCAGCCGGAGCGGCAGCCCGACGACCATGAACTCCCACCGTCCCTCCTCCTCGCAGGCGGCGGCCAGGTCCTCCAGCTGCAGGCTGTCAGCGGCCAGCATCCCCATCGCCGTGATCTGCAGCGGGTGGATCGGGTACGGGATGCCCTCGACGTTGCTCGGCACCGTCTCCCCGTCACCGTCGGGCAGGAACGCCGCGATCCGGCGCTCGTGCATCCAGCCGATCGTGTCGACGTGCAGCCCTGGCTTCCCCTGGCCGTCCGGCGGGTAGCGGTGATCCCACGAGCCAAGCTCGAGCCGCCGGCGGTGATCGCCGGTCCGGAACACCAGGATGTCGCCCTCGCCCAGGCCCACTCCCTGATCGCGCTCGATCTCCTCGAGTTCCGCGCGGGTCACCGCCTCACCGGGCTCCAGCCACGGGACGCCGCGGTGCCTGGGCGCGTCCAGCAGCACGCCCCGGCCGACCAGCCCGTTGCGGTATGTGGTGACGTCCAGGGCGGTGGCCCCGGCGGGCGTCATCACCTGCTGGGCTGGCCGGCCGTTGTAGACCTGGCCGCGGTAGGCGATATGGCAGAGCGCGTCCATATGCGTATGGCAGTCGCCGTGGAACGCGATCCCCAGGTAATCGGTCGCGAACGTGACCGTACCCGAGCCGATGTCGATGTCGTGTCCCTGCACGACGTGGCGGATGACCGGGTTGGGATTGTCGGGCCCGGCAGTGGTGTTCATCGGGATCGCCATCGTCACGTGGCGGCCGGAGCAGACCAGGCCAGCGGCCCCGGCCACCTTGTCCGGCGTGATGAAGTTGAGAGTGCCGAGCTCGTCGTCCGGGCCCCACCGGCCCCAGTTGCTGACCTGCTCGAAGAGCTGCTCGAACTCCGCCTGCGTCACCCGCGCGGGCAGGGTCGGTGCCGTCATCCGCTGCGTCATCTCCCCGCGGTTGCCTCGTCTATCTCCGGGATCACGTCGGCGTCAATGGTCGCGGCCCCGGCCTGAGCGATCCAGTCGTCCTTCTTCCGCAGCCACAGCACGAGCAGCACGACCAGGCCGATCGCGAGCCAGATCCCGTCGATCAGCGGCGCGTAGTTGTACGGGAAGGAGTGGAACGGCTGGAACGACTTGATAGTGACGTAAATCAGGGCTGCCGTCGAGATCACAGGCAGCGCGATGTGCAGGAACCAGTTGAACTCATCCCGCCGCTGCCTGAGGTAGTAGAACGCCACAGCGACGTTCGCGGACACGTAGATGTACAGGACAGCCAGAACGAGGACGAGCCCGTTGGTCAGCAGGTAGGACCGGCTCGCGTTGAGCAGGAAACCCACCCCGAGGCCGATCGCCAGTGACAGCGTCAGGTTCGCCAGGATCGCGTGGGTCGGGGTCCTGTGCTTGGGGTGGGTGTGCGCGAACCACTTCGGGAGCGTTCCGGTCTCGCCCATCTTGAACCAGATCCGGGTCGAGACGTTGTTGCACGCCTGGCAGACGGCGAGGGTCGAACTGAACATCGCGGCCAGCACTATGACCCAGCCAGCGCCCCACAGCCGCTGCGCGATCTCCAGGCCGGGCAGGTCCGGGGAGTTCACCAGTGCTTTCGGGCTGGTGCCGGTCAGGATCGAGGTTCCCCAGCCGATGATCTGGCCCCAGTAGACGATGACCAGGAAGATGCCGAGCCCGCAAATCGCGATCATGGTGGCCCTCGGGATGTTCCGGCGCGGGTGCGTCGTCTCCTCGGCGAGCGGTGCCGCCGCTTCCCAGCCGGTCAGTCCCTGCAGCGAGAACACGATCGCGAGCGCGAAGCCCTCGCCGGACAGGCTGTGTGCGGGGTTCCAGCTCGCGCCCAGGTTGTCGCCGCCAGGTCCCGGGCTGATGAAGCCGGAGATGGCCAGCGCGAGCAGCCGACCAGGGTGAGCCACCACAGGTACGAAGCGTTGATCCCGTAGTGCACCTTCAGTTCCTGCTCCAGCAGGTAGCCGAAGTAGGCGTAGATCGGCCCGGCGCACAGCGGGTTGTAGAACACGTACATCCACGCGGTCAGGAAGCCCACGCGGGGGTTGATGGCCCGGCTGACGAACGAGTAGTAGCCGCCGGCCGAGCTCATATGCTTGGACAGCTGGACCAGCGTGCTGCCCAGCATCAGCACGATGCACACGCCGAGGATGTAGGCCAGCGGCGCGGTGACGCCGGTCAGCGAGACGACGTACTGGGTGAAGAACAGTCCGGCGATCGCCGGGCGATCGTGGCGACTGCCTGCATCGTGGCACCGGGCAGGCCGATCGCCCCCGCCTTGAGCCTGGTCCCGGTTGATGACTGGACAGGGGCAATCTCATGCGTAGCCATCTCTCACACTTCCTCCCTGATGGCCTGGTCTGGTGACGCCCGCACGTACTGGTCGTAAGCTGCCTGAGGCTTGGCGTGGTCGTGAACGACCGCGCTGACCGCGCGGATCATGGCGGCCGGGTCGTGGCTCTGGAAGATGTTCCGGCCCATGTCGACTCCTGCCGCGCCTTCCTCGACGGCCCGGTAGGCCATGGTCAGCGACTCGAGGCCGGGCAGTTTCCTGCCGCCGGCCATGACCAGCGGGACCGGGCACGCCGCCGCGACGGTGTCGAAGTCCTCGTCGCAGTAGTAGGTCTTGACGACGTGGGCACCGAGCTCGGCGCAGATCCTTGTGGCCAGGCGGAGGTAGCGGGCGTCGCGCGTGAGCTCCCGGCCGACCGCGGTGACCGCCAGCACCGGGATGCCGTACCGCTGGCCGCCGTCGACGAGCCGGGTCATGTTGTGCACCGACTGCGTCTCGAATTCGCCACCGATGAACACCTGGACGGCGACCGCGGAAGCGTTGATCCGGGCTGCGTCCTCCATGCTGACGGCGACCTGCTCGTCGGACAGCTCCCGGAGAACGCTCGGGCCGCCGCTGGCGCGCAGAACGATCGGCGTGCGTGACGCGGGCGGGATCGTGGACCGGACCATGCCGCGCGTGGTCATCAGGGCGTCGGCCCAGGGCAGCAACGGGACGATGGACAGGTCCACTCGTTCCAGGCCCGTGGTCGGGCCCTGGAAGTAGCCGTGATCAATGGCCAGCATCACGGTCCGGCAGGTGTCCGGCCGGAAGATCCGCGCCAGGCGGCTCTGCATGCCCCAGTCCAGGGCGGACGAGCCCTTCAGCGGGAATGGCTGGCAGCGGTGGGCAATGGACGGGAAGAACCTGTCGCCACTGGCGGGCTGTCGGTGTCTGGCATCGGCTCTCTCTCAGCTGCGGCTCGGCCGGGTCGTCGCTGCGGGCGGCTCGCGTCGGGGACGGGACGGCGCTAGGTGCCCGCTGCCCGCCACAGCGGGCGGAGCAGGCCGTCCTCGCTGAGGTCGAGCATCCTTGTGTAGACCTGGCGCCAGGTCGCGTAGGCGCCGTCATAGACGGCTGCCGCGTGCGGGCCCGGCTCGAACGTCGCTGCGCGCTGGCGCAGCTCGCCGTCGAGATCGGTGAGGCTGGCGTAGACACCAGCGCCTTTGCCGGCGCACAGCGCGGCGCCGAGGGCGCTGCTCTCGGTGACCGCTGGCACGCTGACCGGCAGCCCGAGCACGTCGGCCATGATCTGCGGCCACAGCGTGCCCTTGGCAGCGCCGCCGCTGAAGGTCAGGCCGGGCACGCGGGCACCGGTCAGCTCGGTGATGATGGCGAGGTGGCCACGGGCTACGTAGGCGGCGGCCTCCTCGATAGCCCTGATGCAGGCCGCACGCCCACTGCCGCCGGGGTCGGTCAGGTCGAACTGCAGGAACGACGGGCTCGCGTGCACCCAGCGCCCGGCATTCATGAGGTTCGACAGCACAGCGATGACGCCGTTCGAGCCGGGCGGGATGGTGGCCGCCGCCTCCTCCATCACCACGTACGGGTCAATGCCGCGCTGCCGGGCCGCTGCGACCTCGCTGGCGCAGAACGCGTCCCGGTACCAGCGCATCGCCAGGCCGGAGTAGAAGCCGATCCCTTCCAGCATCCACTCACCTGGTGTGACGTGGCACAGCGTGCGCAGCCTGCGTTCGGGGTCGATCAGCGGTTTGGCCGCCAGCACCGCGTGCTGCCAGAAGGTACCGGCGAGCACGGCGAACTCCCCCTCCCGCATGCCCGCGCCGAGCAGGCCGAGCTGGGTGTCCGCACCGCCCGCGACCACCGGCGTGCCAATCCGCAGGCCGGTCTGGTCCGCGGCCGTGGCGGTCACAGCGCCGAGCACGGTGCCCGGGTCCACGACAGCAGGGAGCACGTCCGGGCTGATGCCGCAGGCCTTCGCGATCGCCTGCGACCAGGTGCGGCCGACCAGGCTGAACATCCCCGAACTCGACCCGCAGGACGGCTCGGTCACCAGCACGCCGGACAGCCGGAAGGCGATCCAGTCGCTGAGCATGCCCATGCCGCCGATGTGCTCGAAGACGTCCGGCCGGTTGCGCGCCAGCCAGCGCAGCCGGGCCGGGGCGGTGATCGAGACCCAGTCGCCCGCCTCGGCGAAGATCTGGTCGGCTGTCCCGTCCGCGACCAGTTCCGCGGCCTCCCTGGTGGCCCGGCTGTCCGCGTTCGGGCAGGCCCACAGCTCGGCGCCGCCGCGGTCGTACACGACGATGCCCTCGCGCATGCTGGTCGCGGCCACCGCCAGGACGTCGGAGTTAGCGGCGCCCGCCTGGCCCATGGCGTCGCGGATGCAGTAGCAGATGGCCAGCCAGTTCGCCTCCACGTCGAAGTCCTGGCCGCCCGGCACGCCCGGCGGCTCGCGGTGCGTCCATTCCCGCAGCGAGGTGGCCACCTGCTGGCCCGTGGTGCTGAACAGCACCGCCCGGCAGCTTCCGGTGCCCGCGTCCACCGCGAGCAGATACGGCCCGCCGCTCATAGCGCCTCCACAACACCGGCCGTCCGGCCGACCGTCGCGGCGGCCTCGCCCGTGCGGTAGCAACCGTGAACGGAGCGCTGGTGCAGTTCGGTGTGCACGAGAGTTCCGTTCATGACGCGCCCGCCGGGCCGCCCATCCGCGCCTGGCTAGCCAGTACCTCTGGATTGGCCAGGTTGCCGGGCACCTGACCTGCTGCGATCTCGGCGACGGCTGCCGCTGTCAGCTCGGCGCCGCGCCGAAGCGTCTCGTACGTGGCCCCGCCGATGTGCGGCGTGATGATGACGTTCGGCCGGTCCAGCAGCGGGTGCCGGGCCCCGGCAGCCGGGCGGGCGGCAACGTCGAGCGCGGCGCCCGCCAGCCGTCCGCTGGCCAGGGCCTCGCGCAGGGCTTCCTCATCGACCAGCGAGTCCCGCGCTGTGTTGATGAGCAACGATCCCTGGCGCATGCGTGCGAACGCCGCGGCGCCGATCAGGTGCCGGTTTTCAGCGGTGGCCCGGGCATGCAGCGAGACGATGTCCGCCTGGATCAGCAGATCCTCCAGCGGCACGATGCGGACACCTGCGGGGACGCTGTCCGCCAGCACCGGGTCGTAGCCGATCACTTCGAAGCCGAGCGCCTGGGCCAGACCGGCCACTTCGCGGCCTACATGGCCCAGCCCGATCAGGCCCAGCGTTGTGCTCGCGGCCTCGGCGCCGATGAACTCGCGCCCCTCAAAGTTGCTGTCACCCAACGGCATGCCATCCAGCAGCCGACGGCGGGCCGCTGGCACGCCGCGGATCAGCGCCAGCGCGAGGCCGACGGTCAGCTCGGCGACGGCCCTGGCGTTGCGGCCCGGAGCGGTGGCCACCGGGATGCCGCGCGCCGTCGCCGCGGCCACGTCCACGTTGGCTGGCCCACCACGGGCGCAGCAGACCAGCCGCAGCGGTGCGGCGTCCAGCGCCTCGGCTGTGACCGGTGCCCCGTGCACCACGAGCACGTCATGGCCACTTACTGCGGCCGCGACGGCAGCTGGGTCGCCTTCGTACTCCTGCAGCGCGGATGCCGACGCGGTCAGTGGCCCCGGGGCTTCGCTGCCGTCGATCTGCAGCTCGGTCAGGGACACCGAGCCGCTCAGGCCTGCGAACGCTGCGGCGAAGACGCTGGCCGGCATATAGCTGTCGCCGACGACCAGCACGCGCAGGTCATCACTTGTCACGGGTAGACGTAGCTGGGCTTGAGGTCGATGGCGTGACCGCTGCCGGATTCGAGCACGAACTTCAGCAGCGGCGCGGTGTCCAGGTAGTAGAACTCGATCGACTCGCCGATCCTGCCGCTCATCAGGATCTCGGCGCCGCGAGCCCGCCAGTGCTGCTTCATCAGCGAGCTGTCCTGCTCGGAGTGCTTCATGCAGGCGATGTGCTGCACGCCCTCGCCGTGGGTGTCGAGGAACTCCTGGTAGATGCTCGGGCCGCTGACCGGCTGGATGAGCTCGAAGCCGAGGCCGTCGACCGATGCCTCCGCGCCGATCATCCGGAACTCCACGGGCTCGCCCTTGACCCGGGTGTCGTGCAGCAGCGGAGGCTTGTAGTCGAACACGCTCCACGGCCCCCAGCCGAGCGTCTGCGTGTAGGTCTTCAGGGCCGCCTCGATGTCGCGGACTACGACCGCTATCTGGGTGATCTTCATGGGGGTGGGCGGTGCGGGGATACTGCTGTCGGTCACTGCTGCCTCCTCAGCGAGTCATGGAAGTGAGCGGAACGGGAGGGTGCCGGGCGCGCTGGCCGCGCGCTCAAGCCGCTCCAGCATCCGGGCGAGATTGCGGGCCGGGTCGATGCCGTCGTAGATCGCGCTGCCGCTGACGATGACGTCCGGGCCCCATCTGGCGATGTCGGCTGCGTTCGCCATCGTGACGCCGCCATCGACGCCGACGATCACCGCGGCCCGCGCCGACTCGACAAGCTCCCGCACGGCGCGAACGCGCCTCTTCGTGTTCGCGGCCGGACGCTGCCCGGGCCAGCCGGGGTTGACAGCGAGCACCAGGACGAGATCGACGAGCTCCAGCACTGGCTCGACCGCCTGCACCGGGGTGCCGGGGTTGATCGCGACGCCGCGCAGCACGACACCCGGCCCGGCCGCGGCGAGCTCGGTCAGCTCCTGCAATGTCCGGTGCAGGTGCCTGGTGGACTCGGCGTGCACGGTCACGACCGACGCCCCGGCTTTGACGATGTCGGGCAGCAGGCGGCGGGGCTCGTCAACCATCAGGTGCGCGTCCACCGCGGCCCCTGTGGACGCGACCGCCCGGATGAAAGCGGGGCCCACCGTCAGCTGCGGGCAGAACGTGCCGTCCATGACGTCGACGTGCGCCCAGCAGGACGAGTCGCGCAGCGGTTCCAGCTCCGCGCCGAGTCTGGTGAGGTCGGCGGTTAGCACGCCGACGCTGAGGCGCGGGGCCACGGTCGCATCCCCATCGCTCAGATAGGGGCGGGCAGCAGAGGTCATCGCACGCGCTCCACGGGCAGCAGGGCGTGCAGGCCAGCGGAGAATGCCTCGATCGCGTCCCGGCCGTCCAGCACGCCGATCTCCAGGTGGTAACCGCGGCTCTCGCCTGGCTCCAGGAACTGCAGCTCACCGCGGGCGCGGGCGTCGAAGCGGCCAGCGTCGCGATTTGTGCTCGGCTCCATCGCCACCACGTATGTGCCGCTGCCCAGCTGCCGCCAGGTGATGTGGTGCGGCAGCGCCGCCCGCCGGTAACGCTGGAATACCCCTAGTCCCGCCGCCCGGTTCACGACCGCAGCGCTGACATAGCCGTCCGGGCCAGCGATCATGTCGTGCTCGTAACATTCCTCGACGAAGCTGGGCCTGGGTGCCGCGAGGCTGCGGTATTCGGCATCGCAGGCGTCGCTCACGCAGGTCCCGGGCCCGGCCGGGTAGAGCAGCTCGGCGCCGGCGTCGACGACCGGGAACCCGACGTTGCAGTGGTAAAGAAGCATGTGCGGGCAGGGCGTCGCCCCGGTGTTGGTCACGGTGTCGCTGATGCGCAGCGAGGCACCGCCCACGTCGGCCTCTACCCGGCGGCGCAGCCGCAGCTGCTCGCCGAACACAGCCGCCTGGATGACTTCGCCTTCCGCCCACAGCGTGCACTCGTCCCCGTTCCAGTTCTCGCCGTAGCCGGCAAGGCGGGCAGGGAGGCCGGTGTAGCGGCCATGCAGGCCGTAGGTCTCGGTCCGGCGGTGCGGGTAGTTGAAGATGGTCGCGTCATCGGTCCCGCCGAGCAGCGTGTGGTCAAGCCCGCAGGTGGAGACCAGCCCGCCGGGGAACCCGCGGAACCACTCGATGCCGGACGCGTCGTGCAGCCACGGGCCTATCAGCCCTGCCGGCGACCACCAGGCCAGTGACCGGCCCGCCGACCAGGCCCGGCCGATGTCGAAGCCACGGTCGACGAGGATCTCAAAGTCGAATCCGGCTCCGGATGCGAACCGGAGCAGCCGCACGCCGCGTTCAGCGCCGTCGCCTGCCTCGGCGAGCTGCACGCCAGCCACCTGCTCCAGACGGCCAACGCGCGCGAGCAGTTCCGCTCGTGTCCAGTGCCGCCCCCAGAGGTTGACCATCTCTGGCCTCCCCCCCTCGAGCATCCGCTCACTCGCGGATCTTCTGCTCTTGCTGGGAGTATCGGTCCCCAGCTGGCCCATTGCAAGACCCGGACCGAAATCCGTGCCTGGCAACGGTTTACTCGCGGTCGATCACCTGTCCCCCGTCCAGCGGTATGACCGCCCCGGTCATGAACGAAGCCACGGGGCTGAGCAGCAGCACGATCCACCGCGCTATCTCGTCCGGGGTGCCGATGCGGCCGAGCGGCACCTGGCCTTCCAGCCAGCGTTAAGCAGCCGCGAGGTCGCTGGCCCAGGTGGCGTGAATCGGCGTGTCCACCGGGCCCGGGGCGATGCAGTTGACCCGGACTCCCGACGGTGCCAGCTCGCCAGCCAGGGTCTGCGTCAGGTAGCCGAGCGCGCTTTTGGTCATCCCGTACACCGACTGGCCGGTGCGCTGCACGATCCCGGACGACGAGCTGATGTTCACCACGGCCTTGAGCGTGGACTGGCGCAGCGCGGGCAGCGCCTCCAGGATCAGGAAGAACGGGGCCCGCACGTTGGTCGCGACATGCTCATCGAACCCGGCGACGGTCCACTCCGCCAGCGGCAGGTGCCGGACCACGGCGGCGTTGTTGACCAGCCCGTCGATCCGGCCGAACCGGTCCAGGCACGCACCGGCGACCGCAGCCGGGCTGGCCGGATCAGCCAGGTCGGCTCGCACGCAGATGGCCTGCCCCGGGCCCGGCTGGATGGCGGCGGCCACTGCCTCCAGCGCCTCGGCCTGGCGACCCACCAGGACCACGCTGGCCCCGGCCGCGCCGAGCTGGGCGGCTGCCGCGGCACCGATCCCGCTGCCGGCCCCGGTCACGATCACCGCCGTCCCGGCCAGGCCGAGATCGCCCAGGACGGCCGGCCCCGGCCCCGGTTGCGCGAGTGCTGCCATCGAGCCTCCCGGACGCTCAGCCGGGCCAGCCGGGCTCTGATGCCAGACCCCGGTGCGCCCGCCGGGCGGCCGCAGCGCGCCGCCGCGCACCCGCCCCGTACGCCGGCGACGTGACCACGTTCTAGCATGGTGTGGGCAAATGTCAACCAGCTGAGCGCCTGCGCACCGGCGTTGGAGCAGGGACCGTTCAGTGAACTGAATCTTCCAGGTGCCCGGGACCGCGGGAACCGCTCGTTGCAAAGGGAACTGGTTTCGGAGAAGCTGATCGGCAGGATCTGAGCGAGGCGACGCGATGAAGCGCAACGGCACCGACGCGGTGGCACGCTGGAGTTCCGAAGAGCTCCTGCTGCGCGCCGCCTGGTTCTACTACAAGGACGAGCTCACGCAGGACGAGATCGCCAAGCGGCTGTCGGTGTCGCGTGCCTCTGTCGGGCGCCTGCTGGACCGGGCGCGCCGGGTCGGCCTGGTGACGATCAGCCTGAACACCGAGTACCTGGATGCGTTCGAGCTGAGCGCCAGGCTGCGCGAGGTCTTCCGCCTGTCCGAGGCGCTGGTCGTCCCGGACCACGAGCGCGAGCCACTCGATCACCACGTGGTGAACGCCCGGATTGGCCTGGGCGGGGCTCAGTTCATCAGCACCCATCTGCGCCCAGGCAGCACGCTCGGTGTGGGCTGGGGCGAGACGGTCTCCAGGGTCATCGCGGCGACGAACTTCGGGGCAGTCGGGCCCGTGCACATGGTTACGCTCACCGGCGGAGTTGACGGCTACCTGCAGACGATCTTCTCCTCCAAGGCCGAGAGCGCCTCTGATACCGACCTGACCACCGCCAGCGTGATCCCGGCGCCGATCATCTTGTCCTCTCCGGAGCTGGCGCAGGCGCTGCGCGAGGAGCTCACGATCCAGCAGGTGCTCAAGCAGGCGTGCAGCGTCGAGCAGGCGGTGGTCGGTGTCGGTACCCCGACCATCGACGCAACGATCGTGCAGCTTGGCTACCTCAGCGCCGCCGACGTGCGGGAACTGCGGGAGCGCGGGGCGGTCGGCGATATCCTCGGCCAGTTCTTCGACGCCGAAGGCGAACTGGTGAAGCTGCCGATGCTGGACCGGCGGATCGGCATCGAGCTGTCCGACCTGTCGTTCATTCCCAAGGTCATCGGGGTGGCAGGCGGCGTGCACAAAGCGCAGGCCATTCTCGGCGCGCTGCGCGGCGGGTTCCTGGACGTGCTCGTGACAAACGAGCTGGCCGCGATCCGGCTGCTGGAGCTGGAGCGCCTGGCCCGCCGCGGCTGATAGGACACTGGCGCCCGTAATCCGCGTCCAGCCCCATCTCACCAGCATCTTTGTCCGGCCATTGCTGAACCATTTCCAATTGCTGGACCGCGCCGGCCCGGGCTCCTATACGATCTTCAGCGAAGGGCCCGTACTGGGAGCAATCGGGTCAGAGTGCGACAAGCAGAAATGCTGCTCGGCTAGTGACCGGCCAGGAGGGGACGGTTGCTCCCCACAAAAAAGGAGTTCGATGAAGCCAACGTCAGCATCAGCCGACGCTGTCGGCACGCAGCGCGAACACACGGGCTGGCGGCTCGGCCGCCGCGCCTGGAACCGGCAGGGATCAGCAGGTACGGGCAGTGCGCTGCGGCGGGGTAACGGTTTCGCGTGGGCGGTGTGCCGCGTCTTAGCCGTTCCCGTTGCGTCTGGGCTGGTGCTGACGATGGCGGGTACAGCGCTGGCGTCGACCACCCCGGGAGCCAAAGACGCGGTCCCGGTCCAGGCGGCGCTGGGTCCCGGCCTCCGGGCTGCGCCTAATTCGATCTCGGTCACAAACGTGCAGGTCTGCGCCGAGGTAGCCGCGAAGGCCGGCTTCTCGTACACCCACACGGTGGACGGCCTCCCGCAGATGGTCGTCGCGGTGTCGATCGCGATGGCCGAATCGAGCTGCAACCCTGGTGCCGAGTTCGTCAACACTAATGGCTGTGTGGACCGGGGACTCTGGCAGATCGACAACTGCGCCTGGCCTAATGTCAGCAATTCCTGCGCTTTCCAGATTCAGTGCAACGCAGACGCCGCTTACAGCATCTCGGCCGATGGCACTGACTGGAACCCGTGGAGCACGTTCCAGTCAGGAGTCTGGCGCAACTACATATCCAACGCCGAGGCAGCGGTCACCGGCTTTGCCGTCCAGCTCAAGAGCCAGGGCGACAGTACCTGCCTGGACGCGGACAGCGCACAACCCCGTAACGGCGGACTGATTTTCCAGTGGAACTGCAACAGCGGTGACCGTTTCCAGCAGTGGCAGGTCATTGACGTCCGGGGCAGCAACGCCATTCTCAAGAACGTCGGCACCGGCACATGCCTGGACGCCGACGGCGGGAAGGTCGGCAACGCTGGCCCGATCTTCCAGTGGAGCTGCGACTCGAGCGACCACTTCCAGCAGTGGTGGTTCGGTGGTTCTGGTGCCCTGAGCAGCAACGCTCAGGCCGAGGTGCACAACATCGGCGCTGGCGACTGCCTGGACGCCGACGGCGGCGCCAAAGGCAACGGGAAGCCGATCTTCCAGTGGCACTGCAGCGGCAGCGACCGATTCCAGTTGTGGGACTGACGTAACTCCCGGAGTCCCGACAGCTAAGGAGCCCCCGGCACTTCGGTGCCGGGGGCTCCGGCACACCGCGGGGGCCCTGACGGCGACTTGGCCGGTCGGGACCTTGCTCACGGATGTAATTTTCGCGCTGGCTAAACCGGAAATTCCACGTCAGCCCACTCAGGCCGGTGCTGGCCGTTGACCAGTTCAGCGGCCGGGGCGGACGATCACGGGCGCATGGTCGCGGCAAACCCCCCGTACATCGCCAGGAGATGTCATGCGCGCGTTCACGATCACGAAGTCCGTCTGGGTAGCTGCACTGGGAGCCGCGGCGCTGGCTGGCGGCGCGCTCGCGGCTCCGGGTGCCGGAGCAGCTTCCCCCGCGCCTGCGGCCGGTTCCGCGGTGGCCGGCAGCACGGTCAACGTGACCGTGAACACCCAGGAGGGCCTGGGCCCGATCCCGTCAACCGCCTACGGGCTGAACACGGCGGTCTGGGATTCGCTGATGAACACAACGCAGACGCAGGGACTGCTGCAACAGGCGGGCGTGGACATGCTGCGCTACCCCGGCGGCTCCTACGGTGACATTTACAACTGGCAGAACAACACCGCGCAGGGCGGTTCCGTCGCCCCCGGGACGGACTTCGATCAGTTCATGGGCACGGTGAAGGCGATTGGCGCGCAGCCGATCCTCATCGCCAACTACGGAACGGGCACGCCGCAAGAGGCGGCGGCGTGGGTCCAGTACGCGAACATCACAAAGGGCTACGGGGTCAAGTACTGGGAGATCGGCAACGAGCAGTACGGGGACGGCTTCTACGGCTCGGACTGGGAGGCCAACAACTACTCAGACAAGAGCCCGGTTGGGTACGCCACCGAACTGCTCCAGTACGCCAGCGCGATGAAAGCGGTCGACCCGTCAATCAAGATCGGAGCGGTGCTGACCCTGCCGGGTAACTGGCCGGACAGCGTGGTGGCCGGCGGTGAGAGCGGGGACTGGAACCAGGAGGTGCTGTCGACGGCGGGATCGGCCATCGACTTCGTCATCGTGCACTACTACCCGCCCAGCGGTCAGGGCGCGTCGGTAGTGGATGATCCCGAGCAGCTCGGCGGGGAACTGGCCCAGCTTCGCCAGGAGATCGACCAGTACGCCGGCCCTGACGGGCCGAACATCCAGATCGCGATGACCGAGACGGACGGCAACAACTTCATGGACACCCAGCCGGGCGCGCTGTTCGGGGCGGACACGTACATGACCGCGCTGGAGAACGGCGTCTTCACCGTCGATTACTGGGATCTTCACAACGGTGCCACCGCGATCTCGACAGCGCCGGATGGCGCGACCGACTACGGAGATGAGGGCGTGCTGTCCAACGCGTCATGCGTCGGCAGCACCTGCGAGCCCGCGGAAGACACCCCGTTCCCGCCGTACTACTCGATCTCCATGCTCAGCAGGCTGGGCCAGCCCGGCGACACGATGGTGGCCGCGGGCACCGACCAGCAGATGGTGAACGCCTACGCTGTCCGCAACGCTGACGGTGACCTGAGCGTGATGCTGATCAACTCCGATCCTTCGAACGCCTACCAGGTCAGCCTGCACTACGCGGGCTTCACGCCGGCCGCGACGACGCCGACCGTCTACACCTACGGCGACGAGGCGTCGTCGATCACCTCGGCTGCGCAGGGCACCAGCGCGAGCCAGACCCTGCCGCCGTACTCCATCGAGACGGTCGTGCTCCAGCCGCAGTCTGGCAGCGAGAGCGCGCTGACCGCTCCCGGCTCACCGTCGGTGAGCAACGTGACCGGCACGCAGGCGACAGTGTCGTGGACCCCGTCCAGCGGCGGGCAGGTGGACAAGTACGACGTCTACCAGCAGTTCGGCACCGACAGCGAGCTGCTCGGCACCTCGACGTCCGGTTCGTTCACCGTGAACAACCTCATTCCAGGAACCGCCTACGCGCTCAATGTGACGGCCGTGGACCAGAAGGGTTACCAGTCGCTGCCGTCCGCGCCCGTCCGGTTCACCACGGGCACGCCCGCCAACAGCACGTGCGCGGTGACCTATGAGCTGTCAGACGGCTGGGGCAGCGGCTTCGTCGCCAACCTGACCATCACCAATACCGGGCCGAACGCGATCAACGGCTGGACGCTCGCGTTCACGTTCCCGTCCGACACCGAGTCGGTCACCTCGAGCAACTGGAACGGCAACTGGACCTGGAACGGGACGAACGTGGAGGTCACCAACCTCAGCTGGGATGGCTACCTGGCGCCGGACTCCGGCAACACTGTCTCGCTCGGCTTTGTCGCGAGCCAGAACGGCGCCTACCCCTCCCCCGCGTCGTTCACGCTGAACGGCACGGTCTGCTCCACGACCTACTCGTCCTAGCTGCAACTCACCCGCGCACCCATGATCTCATCACGAGCGGTGACTCCGCCGTTACCGATGGCACAGGCCAGGCCTATGCTGGAGCTATGCCGAGGAGGTGAACGCGCGTGGCAAGCGAGACCGACGGACCAGAGCAGACGCACGAAACACCTGACACGCGGGCGGGCCGGGGCCCTGGCACACCAGACGACCTCGGCGGACCCGACCCGGGTCCAGAGGACGAGCTCGGCGGACCCGACCGGGGCCCGGAGGACGAGCTCGGCGGACCCGACCGGGGCCCGGAGGACGAGCTCGGCGGACCCGACCGGGGCCCGGAGGACGAGCTCGGCGGACCCGACCGGGGCCCGGAGGACGAACTCGGCGGACCCGACCCCGGACGGTAACAGCGGCGAGCTGGGGTCAGGACCACGTCCACTGCTGGCTGGACGTGTCGCCGCAGGTGTACAGCTGCAGCTGGGTGCCGTTCGCGGTGCCGTTGCCGGTGGCGTCCACGCACTTCCCGGAACCGATCCCCACCAGCGCGTTGCTGACGCTGAAAGTCCATTCCTGGTTGGTGCCGCCATTGCAGGCCCACAGCTGGAGCTTGGTCCCGTTTGTGGTGCCGCGGCCGGTGGCGTCGAGGCAGTACTTGCCGCCGTCCACGGTCAGCTCGCCGTCAGCGTTGTAGGTCCAGGTCTGGCCGGCGCCGCCATGGCACGCCCAGAGCTGCTCCTTGGTCCCGTTCGCGAATTTGACCGCGTTGGTGTCCACGCACCTACGGGATCCGCTGCCGACAATCTCGTTGGCGCCATGGGTGCCGTTGGTGACGGCGAGCGTGCTGTTCTGGGTAGGCAGCGCGTAGCCGAGGTCGGTGCAGCCGAGGTCCGAGCCCCTGGGGTAGGCCGGGCTCATGATCGAGTTGCTGGTCGTCGCGGCCGTCCAGGCGCCGCCACTGCTGAGCTGGTACTGCAGCCCGGTGCTCTCGAACACGTCACCGTAGCTGAGGGTGCAGTAATCACCCTCTCCGGTCGACGAGTTGTAGTCGGTGTAGACCTCGTCCATGTCCCAGCCGCCGCCGCTGTTGCTCAGCTTGGCAGTGTCCGAGCTGCTGTAGAACGTGTCCCAGGAATCGGTGGTGTAGTTGTACAGGTACGCGGTCCAGGTGTTGGCGGTCTGGTCGGTCTGGACGTTCTGCACCGAGTAGAAGTACTGCCCGTTGACCTTCGTGGCGTACGTGGCCAGGAAGCTGGAGTTGATGGTCGCGGTCTTGGCGAAACTCGGGGAGGCGGCACCCCAGTCCCAGGCGCCCACGTAGTTCCCGCCGCTGTCGTAGATCGTCGTCATCTCGATCGTGTCGATGCCGCTGGGGTCGAGGGTCGGGGCGTAGACAAACTGGGAACCGGACGTGGGCGCCTTGAGACCAGGGTTCAGGCTCTGTGTCGCCTGCGCGCCGTAGATGGTCTGGGCGGGAAACGTCCCCCAGGCCCCGTGAAATGCCCCAGTCCATGAGGTCAGCCCCGCGGTGGTGGCCGTACCGGCCGGCGCCGCCGGCCCGCCGCCGGCCGTCCCGGCCTGCCCGCCGGTGACCTGGCTCCCCGCAGTGTCCTCGGCAAAGCGCTGGCTGGCCGAGAGCGGAGGATCGTTCTCCCGCGCCGCCGCACCGGTGACACCGGGCACCACCTTCCCGCTGTGGGGCGCGTCCGGGCTAGGCATCGCTGCCCGCATCGACGGCGAGGTGACCGGGATGGCCGGCCGGGCGGCGGGGGCGGGCAGGGCCGCGGGGCCCCGGTGGCCAGGGCGGGCACGGCCAGGCTGAGGAGCAGGGCGCAGGTCCCGGCGGTTACCAGGGCAGCGCTGGACGATCGTGTACGCATAATGACATCGCCTTACATGGAGAAGTAAGAACCAGATGTCAGAGTTCGCCGGCCGGCGCGTCGGGCCACCCTGAGCTTGACGGCGATAACCTACTAAGGCTCGATATATCGGGCAAGGCACTTCGTGCAAAAGGCCGGGCCGCGGGCACGATTTTTCCCGCGCGTTCTGGTGCGCCTGCGGAATCAGGGGCTATGAACGGCTAGCACTGAAATGCGGCGGCCAGCCGCCCCGTCAGTCACCAGGTAGGTCGCGGTGAGCCGGCTGATCTGCACACCGTCGCTCCTCTGGCGCGAGAACGTGCCACGGTACAGAGCCGACGTGGAGTTCAGCACCGTGACCTCGGAGGCGAGAGTCTCGCTGCGGTCATATCCGGCTGCGCGCATCCCGTCGACCTGCTGCTGCAGCGCCGCGACGACCTGATCACCGCTCGTCAGCGCGAAGAAGCCGCCGTCAGTGGTGAGCAGCAGCGGGACGCCGTAGTAGCCGAGCAGAATGGCGGTGTCCTCCTCGCCGCGGCCGCAAGCCGCAAATGCCTCGAGGTACTCACCAAACCAGTCGCTCACGTCGCTGCTGTCCACAGCCACGGACAGTACTGCCACCCGTGCCTTACCGCCAGGACGCAGCGCCGGTCTGCCGGGGCCGGAAATGACCGATCGCGGCGGCCGGTTAGGTCGTGCGCAATGCTTCGGTTGGTGAGAGGCGGGCGGCTCGCGCTGCCGGGTACAGTCCGGCGATCGCGCCGATGGCCAGGGCGGCGCTGATTCCGCCGTACAGGGCCTCAGAGGGAATCAGCAGCTGCGAGTGCTGGGCGAGAGCGTAAATCGCGGTGGCTGCTACGCCGATGATCGTGCCGGCCAGGCCGCCCAGGGCGGACAGGAGCAGGGCTTCGGTGAGGAACTGCTCGGCGACGTGGCGGCGGGTGGCACCCAGTGCCCGGCGCAGGCCGATCTCGGAGCGGCGTTCCAGGACGGAGATGACCATGACGTTGGCGATGCCGACGCCGCCCACCAGGAGCGCGACAGCTCCCAGGCCGAGCAGCAGGCTGTTGTAGGCACCGTTGGCGTCCGCTGCGGCCTGCAGGACGTCAGCCGGGAAGCTGACGTTCACGTCCGACGGACTGGCCGGGTCGACGGTGGCGGGCAGCACGGTGGCTACCGCGGTGACCTGGCTGGCGACGCTGCGCAGGTACAGCTGGGTGGGGTGGCCGTCGAAGCTGAAGTACTGCTCGGCGATGGGGAAGCCGATGAACGCCATGCTGTCCATCGTGGTTTCCAGCTGCACGTGGCTGAGGATGCCCACGACCGTGAACCAGTGGCCGCCAATCCATACCTGGGTCGGGTCGGCCAGGTTGCTGATGCCCAGAAGGCTGGCCGCCTCGGCGCCCAGGACCACGGCCGGGTAACGGGCGGTGGCCGCGTTCAGGAAAGCGCCGTCGGCCACGCTGGTGCCCAGGGTTGCGGGAAGGGTGGTGCTGGCCGCGGTCAGCGAGATGCCGCCCGAGTTGATGGCCGGGACGAACGGGCTGCGGTACACGCTGATGCTCGAGATGCTCGCGATCTGGGCCACGCTGGTGACGGGCGTGATGCGCGAGACCATGCCGTCAGCGGTGACCGGGAGCTCGGCCTGCTGACCGGACGCGGCGCTGCTGGCGGGCTGCACGGTCAGCAGGTTGTCGAGCTGTCCCAGCTCGGTCAGCAGGCTGGACTTGGAGGTCTGGGAGATGCCCAGCACGCCGACGATCGCCGCGATGCCGATGCTGATGCCCAGCGCCGACAGCGCCGCCCGCACCCGCCGCGAGCGCAGTCCCAGACTGCCAACCCGCAGCAGATCCCGGCGCGACAGCCGGGACCCGCTGGCATCATGAACCCGCTGTATCACTGAGGATCCTCCCGTCGCGGATCTCGATGCACCGGCTCATAGCCGCGGCCACGTCGCGGTCGTGGGTGATGATCACGATCGTGGTGCCGTCCTGATGCAGCTCACGCAGCAGGTCCAGGATCGATGCGCCGGTCGCGGTGTCCAGGTTGCCTGTCGGCTCATCAGCCATCACCAGGGCCGGGCGGCCGGCCAGCGCCCGGGCGATCGCGGTGCGCTGCTGCTCACCGCCTGACAGCTGGTTCGGCCGGTGGCCCAGGCGGTGACTCAGGCCAACGCGCTCGATGGCCGCCTGGGCCAGCTTGCGCCGCTCGACTGCCCGCCCGCCGCGGTACAGCAGGCCATTGGCGACGTTGTCGAGCACGCTGAGGCCATCGAGCAGGAAGAACTGCTGGAACACAAAGCCCAGCCGCCGCGCCCGCAACCCCGACAGCTGCTTATCAGACATCACCGAGGTGTCCTCCCCGGCGACCCGGACCACCCCGCGGGTGGGCCGCTCCAGAGTGCCCATCACGTGCAAGAGAGTGGTCTTGCCCGACCCCGACGGGCCCACAATCGCGGCCAGCTCACCTTCACCGATCCGCAGGTCAACACCGGCCAGCGCCACCACCGGCGGGTCGCCCGGATACTCCTTCACCACGCCAGCCAGCTCGAGCACCGGCACCACCGGGGCGGCTGGCTGGACGAGGACCGAGATCGTCTGGGTCACGACGACGGCACCTCCACCCGCATGCCCGCGCTTATGCCCGGCCCGCTGACCTGCACCATGGTGTCGTCGTACAGGCCAGTGGTCACGGCCACCAGATGACTGGTGCTGCCGGTCACCACCTGCACGGCGTAGCCGCCGCCGGCCAGCGCCAGCAGCGCGTTCACCGGCACCGCCAGCACATTGTCGGCACGCTGTGAGGTGATGTTGACATCCACCGGCGCCTGGTCCAGCGTGGCCTGCTGCGAGGTGCTGTCCAGCGTGATGCTGACCGTCACCGTCGGGGAGGAGTTGCTGCCCCCGCCGCCGCCGCTGCCAGCCGACGAGCACGGCGACTGGGCAGCCGACCCGCCGCCCGTCCCGCTGGCGGTGCCGGTGCCACCGCCGCCCGGGCAGGTAGCCACAGTGCCAACCGTCTCCACCTGGCCGCCGACCGTCGTGGTGCCGTCAGGCAGCACCACCGACACGGAATCACCGGGCTTGACCAAGGACTCCTGGTCCACCGGCAGGTCAACGGTGACGACCGGGGTGTTTCCTGTGGCCGTCAGCACAGTCCCGCTCCCGCCGCCACCTCCGCCCACAGCGCCGCTACCGCCACCGCCGGCCGACGCGCCGGCCGACGGAGTGACCGAGGTGACCCGGATCGGGCCAGGCTCGAACACCACATCGCCCAGCAGGACCTCACCGGTCGCCGGCACGCCCAGCGCGGTCTGCCACCGTTCCACCGCAGCGGCCGTGGAGGCCGAGAAATGGTTGCTCTGGGCCATGCCGCCGCCGTAACCGAGGGCGATCAGGTCATGGGCCAGCTCGCCCACGTCACCGCCATCCGGCATCCCGGCATAGAACGCCCGGTAGGCAGGGATAGACCCGTACAGCAGCGGCACCGGCTCATCGCTGACCGCATAGACCGGCTGATCCTGGCTGATGACCTGCCCCACCGACGGCAGCCAGGTGTACGCCGTGCCCGGGTTCAGCGCTGTAGCCTGCAGGGATGCCAAGGCAGCCTCATCGCCTTGCAGCTTGACCTGGTCGGATCCGACCTTGCCCTGATCCTGGTCAGAGCCGGTCTTCCCAGCCGACTCCGCCGCGGCCAGCTGCTGCTGAGCCTGGGTCAGCTGAGCCTGATCCTGGCTGACCTTCTGCTGGTCAGAACTGCACGCCTGCGACGTCCCCGCCCCGGCGCACGCCTTCGCCTCAGCCGTCTGATCCGAGCTCAGGGTGGACTGGGCAGTGCTGACGTCCGCCTCATCGGCCGCGATCACCTGGCTGTCGCCGGCTGACGTGTCCGACTCAGCCTGCTCGTCAGCGGACAGGGCCTGCTGGTCCTCTGTCACCGTCTGCTGTGCCTGCGCGACCTGCTGGGCGCTCGCCCCCGATGGGGCGGCGATCGTGTACGAGCCGCCGTAACCGATCGAGCCGCCCTCTTGCACGGTCGAAATGAGATCAGTCCGCACTACCGGAGCGGTGGCGGCCGGGGAACTGCCACCCGACGACGGAGGCCGCGCTGCCTTGACTGCTGCTGGCCGCCACGGCCACTCCGGCAGCCACCGCGCCGGCGACAACAATAACGACGGCGATGACGAGCACTCGTCTGGTCGGCAGCACCCGCCTGGCCGACAAGACCCGCTTGGCCAGGAACTCAGCCATTGCCACCCGACCCGCCGTTGCCGCTCGTGACAGGGTGCGGTCTGTTGTTGCTGCCGGCACCCGGGCCGCCGGGCGGGCACTGCTTGCCGGGAGGTGGAGTGCAGCTCGTCACTACGATGACACCGGGCGCTTCCGCGCCGGGCGGGTAGTACTTTTCGCCGACCTTCTCGGTGCAGACCTTGTCGGCGTTCTGAAAAATTGGGCTGTTCGTGTCGACGTTGCGGAGATTCGTCGTGCCGCTCCCGTTGGGGTCGGGGAAGTTGGGGACCCCGTTGGCCCGCATGCACTCGGCGTACTTCAGGACCTGAGTCGGGCTGGCTGTCGGTGTGCCCTGGCCGCCACTCAGTGCGAGAGAGGCCGCTTGCAGGTAATTGCTGCACGGGCCGGTACCTCCGTGGACCTCGCTTGAAAGCGTCTGCGAGACGTTAGTCATGCTGATCTGGATGTCTTTGTTGGAGTCGATGGTCGGGTCGGTCTGGCTGGGATCGCCGTGGCCGCGTATGCAGGTGGCCCACTGGTCCAGCAGCTGTGTGGGGTTACCCGACTGCGGCGCCGGTGAACCCCCGCTGCCGTCGCCGTTGCCGTGGCCGCTGCCATTACCGAGGCTGGCGACCTGCGGGGTGCTGCCGGACCCGCACGCGGCCAGCCCGATGGTGGCCACCGCGACGAGGACAGCGAGCCCGCCCGGTCGCCGGCACGTGCTTGTCATTTGTCGCCTCCCTGGCGTGTGTTACCCGAACTCATGCTGAAAGCCGATTCATCATCGGAACCGGGAGTGAGGATGCCGCGAGGACTGTGTGCGAGTTCTGTATGAGTTCCAGCGCCCCGCCTGGCGAAGAACTCAGCCCGCGAAGCCGCTATTCAAGGCCGTTGTAATCGACCATTCCCGGATGACTGTGGAGGCCCGACCCTGGCCGCCGCGCTGGTGGCGACGGACTCAGACGCTGACGGGGCCAAACGCGACTATGCTCACGCCGTTGCCGGCCGGGCCGCCTCCGACCTCAATGGCTCCGGCCATAAGCACGCCGCCGCCGCAGGCTTTGCCGGCCTTCTGGTACGCCGGGCTGCTTGAGTTCAGGACCGGAGGGCCCCCAGGAGGACCCTTGCTCCGGCCGCTGGGATAGTTCGACACCCCGTTGGCCCGCAGGCACTGGGAGAATTGCGCCAGCTCGGCCTGGGACGGCGATGCCGGGAATGGCTGACCGCCTCGCAGCGCATTCTGGGCCGCGGCCAGGTACTGGATGCAGGCCGTGCCGGCGTCCGGGTTCTGCCCGCTGGGCAGCACGCCGTCGTAGTCCCCGGCCGGGACGGTTATGTGGATCACCTTGCTGACGTCGACGGTCGGCGCGGCCTGACCGGGATCGCCGTGGCCGCGCATGCAGGCGGCCCACTCGTCCAGCAGCTGGGTCACGTTGCCCTGGGTGGCCGTTTGGCTCCCGGCGGCCGTGGAGCTCCCGGTGCCGTCGCCGCTGCTTTTTCCCGGAGTGACCATGTGCGGGCTACTGGGCCCGCCGCCGCACCCTGCCGTCAGCAGGGCGACGCCGGCCACGACGGCCAGCAGCGCTCTATGTGGCGGCCGGATCGGCCGGAGTCCGCGACGGCAGCCGCTGCCCTCGTTCATTTTCTCATCATCGGAACTGAGCGTGGGGTTGCCGCGAGGACTGTGCGCGAGTTCTGTGTGAGTGTCAGCGCCCGTGAGACCAGCCGGGACTCACACGCAACTCGCATGTAATCCACACTCAATCCTGGAGTTGGGATGGCATCACGAAAGAGCGGATGAACGAGGGCGGGCGAGGCGATGGGTGAGCCGGTGAACGTTGCTGAGGACCAGGGAAAACTGCTGGTGGTCGACGACGAGCCGTTCCTGCGCGATGCGGTGGCTTCGTCGCTGCGGTTCCTGGGCTTCGAGGTGGACACGGCCGGCGACGGCCGGGAGACGCTGCGGCTGGCCCGCGGCAGCAGACTCGACCTGGTGGTGCTGGATGTGATGCTGCCCGACACCGACGGCTTCGAGGTGGTCCGCAGATTGCGCCAGGACGGCTGCCAGGTGCCGGTGATCTTCCTGACCGCCCGCGACACACAGGCCGACAAGGTAGCCGGGCTGACCATCGGCGGCGACGACTACATCACCAAGCCGTTCGGGCTGGAGGAACTGGCGGCCAGGGTCCGTACCGTCCTGCGGCGCACCCGCGGCGCCGGCATCGGGCAGCTGCTGACGTTCGCCGACCTCGAGCTGGACCAGGACACCTATGAGGTCCGGCGGGCCGGGCACGTGATCGAGCTGTCGCCGACCGAGTTCCGGCTGCTGCGTTACCTGATGCTGTACCCGGGCCGGGTCCTGACCCGGGCGCAGCTGCTCGATCACGTGTGGGACTACGACTTCGGCGGTTCGGACGCTGTCGTCTCGACCTACATCGCCTACCTGCGGCGCAAGCTGGCCCAGTATGGCCCCGACCTGATCGCCACTCAGCGTGGCATTGGCTACCGCCTTAGGTTGCCAACTCCCGCGCGGCAGGCAGGCGCCGGTGGAGCCTAAGCGAACGCCAGGCAGCCTGGCCGGGCATGCACTTCCGGGCAGGTCCCGGCCTGGCCGGCTACGGGCCCGGATCCGCCGCCCGCAGCTGCGCACCCGGGTGCTGGCCGGCGCGCTGGCGGTGACGCTCGCCGTACTGGCGGGATTCGGCTTCGCCGCGGTCACTGCGCTGCACGGGTACATGCTCGCTGAGACGGACTCGAACCTGCGCACGATCCTCAGCGAGTACAACCCGCTGCTGGTGCCAACTCCTGACACCGAGGCCGGCGGCGTCCTGTGGGGAGACCTGGCCGGATCACTCCCGCTGGAGAAATTCGCCGGAGTCCTCCCTCAGGTGCAGCCAAGCCCGAAGGTCATCCCGATACCGGACCCCAGCGGAATAACCATCTACGGCCCGCAGAGCCAGAAGCCCAATGTCTTCCCACAGGCGGCGTTCCCTCTGCTGGGGATACCCATTACGCACGTGCTGCTGCCGACGGTCGTCGACGGATACGATATCGAGCTCATTTCCAGCAAAGGAAAAGTAGAGCCATACGTCGGAGGCGATCCCGACCTCGTCCCCCGGCTTCCGGCCAGCCTGGCCGAGGTGGCAGCGCACAGCGGCACCGTGACCGTAATGAGCCGCAACGGGCGTGCGCAACTGCGCCTCACCGCGGAATCCGCTCGCGGCAACACGCTCGTCGTCGCCACCAGCCTCCAGGGCGTCGACAGCACACTGAGCCAGCTCGAGCTCATCGTCGCCTTCGGCGTGCTGGGCAGCGCGCTGGTCGTCCTCGCCGGGGTGGGCCTGGTGGTCCGCCGCGGGCTTCGCCCGGTCGAGAAGATGGCCGCCGCCGCCGACAAGATCACCGCCGGTGACCTTACCAGCCGGGTCAGCCCCAACGATCTCGTCACCGAGGTTGGCCGCCTGGGCGCCGCGCTGAACGGGATGCTCGACCGGGTCCAGGCCGCGGTCCGCGAACGGGAAGCCAGCGAGCAGGCCACCAGGCAGTTCTTCGCCGACGCCAGCCACGAACTGCGCACGCCGCTGGCCTCACTCAGGGCCAACGCCGAGCTGTACCAGCAGGGCGCGCTGCCCCACCCCCCGCAGGTCGACGAGGCGATGCGCCGCATCACCGCCGAAGCACGCCGGATGGGCGCCCTGGTCGACAGCATGCTGCGGCTCGCGCGCCTCGACCAGCACCCCCGTCCGCGCCGCGAACCCGTCGACGTGACCGCGCTGGCCCTCGAATGCACCGAGCGGGCCAGGACCTCCAGCCCCCGGCACATCTGGCGGCCCCGCGTCGCCGCAGGCCTGGTTACCACAGGTGATGAGGAAATGCTCCGCCGCGCCCTCGACAACCTGCTGGCCAACATCGCCACGCACACGCCCGCCGGCACCACCGCCGCGATCACAGCCGCTGCCACCGACGGCGTCATCACCGTCGAGGTCAGCGACGACGGTCCCGGCGTACCCGCTGAGCAGCTCCCCCGCATCTTTGACCGCTTCTACCGCGCTCCCGCCCCCGAGTACCGCACCGGGTCCGGCCTCGGCCTGGCCATCGTCACCGCGATCGCCGCCGCCCACCGCGGCGCCGTCCATGCCGCACTCAACCACCCGCACGGGCTGCGCGTCTCCCTCACCCTGCCCGCGTGGGGGCAGCCCGGCACCGCCGAACTGCCCGCCCACACCGCAGCTCACGTCGGCTGAGCCGCTTTACGCCACGTCAGCCGCCGGTTTCGGTCAGCGCTGGCGTGACCCCGCATCAGGCGTTTGAGAACAGCGGGATGTTCGCGCCGCTGGCTGCGGCCAGCGGGCTGTCCAGCAGCGCGACGATCAGCTCGGCGACGTCGTCCGGGGTCAGGCCCGGGCGCAGCGCCGGATTGGCCCGGCGCAGCATCTCGGTGTCGACGGCGCCCGGGCTCAGGCAGATGGCGCTGATGCCATGCTCCTTGCCTTCGACCGCGATCGCCTCGGTGAGGCCGATGACCCCGTACTTCGACACGTTGTACGCGGTCAGGCCGGGGAACTTCTCGGTGGCGTACACGCCAGACAGCGACCCGATGTTCACAATCCGGCCCTCACCGGCGGGAACCATGGCGGTAAAGGCCGCGCGGCAGCACAGGAAAGTGCCTGTCAGGTTGGCCCCAAGTGTCTGACCCCACATCGCCGACGTCGTTTCAGCGAACGGCGCGGGTGTGAGCAGCCCGGCCGCGCAGACCAGCGCGCTCAGCTGACCGATCTCCGTGACCTCGGCAAACAGGCGCCCGACCGCGGTCTCGTCGCTTACGTCCGTCGGCACAGGCGTGGCCTGGCCACCCGCGTCCTTGATCCGGCCAGCGACGCCGTCAAGGGCCTCACGGTTACGGGCGGCCAGGACGACGTGAGCACCGGCCGCCGCCACCGCCGCAGCTGTAGCCGCCCCGATCCCGCGGCTTGCCCCCGTGACTACCGCGAGCCGTCCGGCCAGCCAGGCGGCGGAGGAGGCGAGGGGCGCTCCCCGGGGCAGGCCCGGCATCGGCTCACCCACCAGCCACCCGCCGGTAGAGGCGCTCGTGCGCATCCAGGCTCAGTTCCAGGTCGAGATGGTCCGCGGCGTGCTCGCGGCAGGCCGGCCGGGATATTCCGGCCGCCTTAGACACCGCCTCTGCGGCGGCCGGGATGTCGTCGGGAGGCACCAGGAATCCCGTCACTCCGTCCATGATCACCTCACTGAGTCCGCCGCGCCGGAACGCGACCACCGGAGTCCCGCACGCCTGCGCCTCTGCGGCAGCCAGCCCGAAAGGTTCGTCCCAGCGCGAGGGACACAGCACGACAGCGGCCCGGGCCATGGCCTCCCACAGCGTGGCACGGGGCACCGCCGGGCTGAACGGACACCCCGGGCCAGTGCCGCCGCGGGTCGACCTGGTCGCGGCTGTACTCAGGATCGTAGACGTCGCCGTAGACGTCGATCGGCACCCCAGCCGCGCGGGCGATGTCGATGGCCTCGGCCGCGCCCTTCTCCGGGCTCAGCCGGCCCGCGAACAGCGCGCCCGGCCCGGCGTTCGGTGACCAGGCAATGACACCGGTGGGCGGGTAAGGCGGCAGGACCGCGTCGACCCGGACGACCTGGCGCCAGGCGCTGGCCTGGAACTCGGAGACGACGGCGACCGCCGGCGGCTTGCCGTTCCCGGCGGCATGACGAAGCGCCACCGAGACTGTGTAATCCGGAGGCAGGTGGAGGGTGTGCACCACCGGTGCCTGCAGCGCCGTTGCCAGGCGGACGGCCGGCGCGTCGAACGCGTGATTGTGGATCACGTCGTACCTGGTGACCTGCATGGCCGCAAAAGCAGTGGCGAAAGCCGAGTCGGCCGTCCCCGGTTCGCCGACTTCCTGCGGCTCGCCTGGGGCTGGGCCGAACGCACGGTAGAGCGTGCTCGCCAGCGACCGCGGGTCGACCCCGGTGTCGATCACCTGAACCCCCGGGATCTGCGACCCAGAGGCTGCGTAGACGTCCACGTCGTGGCCCCGGCCGGCCAGGCCACGGGCCAGATCAGACACGAACGCCTGTGAACCCCCGCGCTGCGGCTCGCGGATGGCTGTCACCAGCGGCGCCAGAAGCGCGATCTTCATCCTGCTAGCAGCTTAAAGGCCAGGTCGCGCGGTGGGTTGATGCCGAGTATGTGGAACGGAACCTTCCGTGAGCGGCGCCGGCGCACCTCACCGGCCGCGCTGGGGAAGAAGATCTCGGCCAGTTCAACTGCCTCGTGATAGCTGCCGAACTCGACCGACATCGGCCCGGGGAAGCTGACATACCGGTAGCCGCGCGCGGCAAGCCAGTCGACGTGGTTCGGCCATACGATCGCCACGCATCCCCCCGGCGCGCACACCCGCTCCATCTCGGCCAGGCCGTCCTCGCCGCCATGTCCGGGCGCGGGGGTGAAGGCTGAGCAAGCGACGACCAGGCCCGCGAAATCGTCCAGCAGCGGGAGCCTGTCGAAGAACCCGCGGATCACCCGCACCTTGTCACCGTGGGCGGCCGCCGCGACCTTCCGCCGCAGGATCCGGCGCAACGGCAGCGCGGGCTCCACCGCCACGATGCGCTGCCCATGCCCGATGAGATCCATCGTCAGCCGTCCCGTGCCCGCGCCGACCTCGGCAATCTGGTCCACGCCGGTCGGCAGCCATCCCACGACCCCGGGGTGAAGCCGCTCGGCGCTCGCCAGCCGGTCGTAGAGCTCTGGTTCGAGCCGGTAGAGCAGTTCCCAGGCCAAGCCCATGTCGTCTTGCGGATCACCGCCCCCGTGCGGGGCAAACCGGCGCGCCTCGTCACCGGTAAACACGCTCATGTCCGCGGCCGTGTAGCGTCTCCGCAGCTCGCGGACTGCCCCGCCCGGCGCCCCGGCTCCGTCACCAGCGCTGGCCGCGACGCCCAGCGGTGCCGAGCCTGCCGAGCCCGGAACGTCAGGCCTGGTCACCGACTTCAGCCCAGTTCTTGTCGGTCTCCCAGACGCGGACCGACCGCAGCAGCCCGTCCGGGAGTTCCGGTCGCAGCCGATCCCAGAATGCCTGAGCCAGGTTCTCGGCGGTCGGGATGCACCCCTTCAGCCACGGGACGTCGGTATTCAGGTTGTGGTGGTCCACATCGCGGATGACGTGCGTGCTGATGACGTCCGACAGCATCTTCAGGTCCAGGACGTAGCCGCTGACCTGGTCGACCTCGCCAGCCACGACCACCTCCAGAACGTAGTTGTGCCCGTGCAGATTCGCGCATTTGCCGAAAAGACGCCGGTTGTCCTCATCGGACAGGTCCGGGTCGTACAGCTGGTGGGCGGCATTGAACGATTCTCGGCGGCCAAGCAGGACGGTCATCGGCCTCGCTCTCTAACGCCTGACGCAACAGCGACGCTCCGGGAAGAGGGATTCCCCGGGCCAGTCGTGCTAATCAGGCGGGAACCCCTAGCTGACCAGTCGTGGCCGGACAAAACCGCCCAGCATCTTCCCGACCTCAATCGTGCCTGTGCCCGTGGTAACGACCGGATCGTCCGCAGCGAACGCACGCAACTCCTCTTCATCTTCGCCCTCCACGACGCCAAGGCCCCAGGAGCCGCTGGCGTCGAGCACAGGACCGAAGATCACCATCTGGCCCGACTCGACGAAGGGCCGCCAGTGCTCGGCGTGGCGCGCCATAACGTCGCGCTCCTCGTCGCTCATGTCCAGCGCGAACGTCGGGCGGGGAGCCTTGAGCCGGAATACGAAAGTGGTCATGAGCCAAGGATGCCAAGTTCCTGACCTAACCAGCCAGCTGTACCCGGCTCGACCGTGAGCTGATGCCACACCGCGCCGGACCCGGCCCAGCCCGTCGCGCACCGCCGGCGGCGCAATGAATTTATCGGCGAAGCAAACCCTCCTGAAGGGCGGCGACCCCAGCCGCGACAGAATGTAGAGCGTGATGCGATCTGCCGGGAACGCGATTGTGATCATCGGCGGTGGAGTGGCGGGCGGCAATGCCGCGGCGACGCTCCGGGAAGAGGGATTCCCCGGGCCGGTTGTGCTAGTCAGCCGGGAACCTGGCGTTCCGTTTGGCCGCCCGCCGCTGTCCAAGACCTACTTGCGGTCGGAGGAAGATCTCGACGGCTGGTACGTCAGGCCGGACGGCTGGTATGCCGATCACGACGTCGACCTTCGCAGCGGATCCGTGCTGTCCGTCGATCCAGCCAAACACGCGGTCACGCTGGACTCGGGCGCTGAACTTGGTTACCAGAAGGTTCTGATAGCAACCGGAGGCCGCAACCGCACGCTCAGGATTCCCGGGGCCGATCTGCCCGGGATTCGTTATCTGCGCACAGTGGCCGAGTGCGATGCGATCAAGCGGGAGGCGGTCCCCGGCCGGCACGCGGTCATCGTGGGCATGGGATTCATCGGCTGCGAGGTAGCTGCCTCGCTGACCCAGCTGGGGGTTCGGGTGACGGCAATCTTCCCCGGCCCGAACCCGCTCGAGACGGTCCTGGGCAGCCAGGTGGGCGCGCTGATGGGTGCGATTCACCGCGAGAAAGGGGTGGAGCTGCTGCCCGGAGAGCATGTCGCGGCTTTCGAAGGCACCGAACGGCTCGAAGCTGTCGTGACCGCCGCCGGTCGCCGCATCGAGTGCGACTTCGCTGTGGCCGGCGTCGGCATAGAGCCCGACGCCCCAGCGGCCCCAGTCGAGCGGCAGAACGGGATCCTGGCCGACGAACTCTGCCGTACCAGCGCGCCCGACGTCTACGTAGCCGGTGACGTGGCAAACCAGCTCCATCCCCTGTTCGGGCGGATCCGGGTGGAGCACTTCAACAACGCGGAGAAGCACGGCACGGCAGCGGCCAGGTCCATGCTTGGCTCGACCGCTGCCTACGACTACCTCCACACCTTCTGGTCCGATCAGTATGAGCACAAGATCGAGTACGCCGGCCACGCCACCAAGTGGGATGAGTTCGTGATCCGCGGCAGCGTCGAGGAGCGCAGGCTCATCGGCTTCTACCTGGTCGACGGTGTTGTGAAGGCAGCGGTCGGCCTCGACCGCGGCGGCGACCCCGAGCTGGACACCGACAGCGAGATGGCGGCCTGCGCCCGCCTGGTCGCTGCGAGAGCGCGGCCGGCTCCAGCCGTGCTCGCCGATGAGCGCACCGACCTGTGGTCGCTGGGACAGAGCTGAATCCCGGCGACATCACACTCGGTGCTGTCAGACCAGGGCGGCCTCGTCGTACCCCACGGAGAATCGTTGCTCCGGGAAGAGCTTGCGGGCCTGGGTCCACTGCTGCGTCGCGGCGAAGACCTCCCGGCTATACGGAAGAAAGACGATGCGCTCACCGGTGCCGAAGGTCCGCACGTCGACGCGCTCGCGGTACTTCTCCGGCACCGCACGCAGGTGGTAGTGCTTGCAGAGTTCCGGATGCAGGTCGATCTCCATCTGCGCCCGCCGCAGTGCGGCCAGGTACTTCTCGACGTCGGACGGGTTCACGTCCAACCCGGTGACCAGGAACCCGATCATGAAGGTGGCGTCGACCACCTTGCGGAACCCGAAGGCCTCGGCGATGTACAGCGGCACGCCCCAGACCGTGGCCGCCGGGACCTGCCGCTCCAGCAGGGTGTCCAGCCGCTCATTGGGCGGGCCCTGGAACCTGAGCTCGATCTGGCCCGGCGACAGCACTCCCTCAAGAGCCTGCAGGGTGGCGAAGTGGCTGCCTGAGTGGTAGCCGACCCCGATCGGCGTCCCGGCCAGGTCCTCGGGACGGCGGACCGGCGACTCCGGCGGCACCATGATCGCGCACGGCGCCACCGAGTAGGCCGTGGTCACGAGCTGGCCGGTGCCCTCACTGGCGGCGACGTTGGTGGCCCAGTGGCAGGCACAGCTCACGTTCGCGCCGTCGCGCCCCTCCTTGAAAGTCTCGAACGCGCCGGTCCTGATCTGGCCGCCCTCGTCGCGCCCGGCTTCGTGAACGCCATAATCCCCGCCGGTCACGAAGGTGTACTCAAGTCCTTCGCCGGTGAAGAAGCCCTTCTCGTCGGCGACCCATTCCTGCAGCCGACCGTGCGGCATGATCTTCAGTGCCATCGGTCCTCCTCACCAGTCCACTCATTCCTTAACGTAGCCCGGTGCCAGAGATAGAGTCGAGCCGCGGCGGACGCAGAAAGGACGTGGTGGCATGGCTGAGGCCACACCGGCGGGACCCCCCTCGACCCGGGTGCTCCCCCACGAACTGCCTGCCTCCCTGCGCGAGTCCGGCGCGGCGAACTGGATCCGCGAACCACTGGACGACGCCGTCGACCGCAGGCGCCGCATCATCGTTCCTCCGCCCGTGGCGGCCATGGGCACTGCAGCGAACGACTATCTTGGCGATCTGCTGGCCGAGTCCCGGCACCCGGACACCGTCTTCCAGATGGGCGACAACCCAGCGCTGCCGACGATGCCCGAGCGCCCGGCTCTCAAGGACTTCTTCCTGCTGCGCTTCGGCGCCTTCTCCCGCAACCACCTGATGCAGAGCGCCAAACTGGCGCGGCTGAAGGGGCTCGACGAGAAGGTAATCATGGCGTGCCTGCTGCACGACGTCGCCAACTCCGGGTTGCTGAGGGCCGACCACGGCTACTGGGGAGCGCAGATGGTCCGCCCGTACGTCGACGAGGAGGTGGCCTGGGCCATCGAGAAGCACCAGGCCCTGCGCTACTTCGCCGACGAGTCAGTGGGCTACGCGTACCCGGAGGCCTACATCCAGTACTTCGGCGACGACTACAGACCGCCCGACTACATTCGCCGCGAGCATGACGCGGCGCGGCAGCACCGCTGGTACATGACCTCGAGGCTGGTGACGGTCAACGACCTCTATTCCTTTGACCCTGGGGTCGTTGTCGATTTCGACGAGTTCGAGGACGTGGTGGGCCGCAACTTCCGCCAGCCCCAGGAGGGGCTCGGGTTCGACGGCTCCCCCGTGGCCCACATGTGGCGGACGATGATCTGGCCGAACAACTTCCTCTGAACGTCCCTTCCGCTGGGCAGACGCTCCCTAGCCGCTCATGCTGTGGTCGCAGTCGCTTCCGACTGCTGGATGAAAGGACGGGCGGCAAAGTCTGGACCTGAGGCGGTCGACCCGCCGTGACGCGCCTGGCTACGTTCGCTGGCATGACAACGACGGATGCGGCGGGCTTATGATCGAGGCCGCGCACCTTACCAAGCGTTTCGGCGCGAAGACCGCAGTGGACGACCTGACCTTCCGGGTCACCCCGGGCCGCGTGACCGGTTTCCTGGGGCCCAACGGGGCCGGCAAGTCGACGACCATGCGGCTGATCGTCGGGCTCGACCTGCCGACGGCCGGATCGGTGACCGTGAACGGCCGGCCCTACGCCGAGCACCGCAGTCCCCTGCACGAGGTGGGGGCCTTGCTCGAGGCGCGGGCGTTCCACACCGAGCGCACCGCGCGGAATCACCTGCTGGCCCTGGCCGCCACCCACAAGATCCCGCGTTCCCGGGTGGACGAGCTGATCGGTCTGGTCGGGCTGGACGAGGTAGCCCGCAAGCGCACGGGCGGCTTCTCGCTGGGAATGGGCCAGCGCCTCGGCATCGCCGCGGCGCTGCTGGGTGACCCGGCCACGCTGCTGCTCGACGAGCCGGTCAACGGGCTGGACCCCGAGGGCATCCTGTGGATCCGCAACCTGCTCAAGGCCCTGGCCGCTGAGGGGCGCACGGTGTTTGTCTCGAGCCACCTGATGAACGAGATGGCGGTGACCGCCGACCATGTGATCGTCGTCGGCCGCGGCCGGCTGATCGCCGACCTGAGCACCGCTGACCTGCTGCGCACCGCCTCAGGCAGCTCGGTGCGGGTGCGTTCGCCCGAGGCCGCGCGCCTGCGGGACCTGCTCACCGGGCCCGAGGTGACCGTAAGCAGCCAGGCCGAAGGTGAGCTGCTGGTGCGCGGCTCCTCGCCCGAGCACATCGGCGACGTGGCCCGCGAGAAAGGCATCGCCGTCCACGAGCTGGTGCCGGAGACTGCCACGCTGGAGGAGGCGTTCATGGAACTGACCTCCGACGCGGTCGAGTACCGCGGGCACACGGCCGACGTCAGGGCCGGGACATGAGCGTCTCGGTCGGACCGGTGACCCAGGCCCGCGTCATCCACTCGGAGTGGATCAAGGTCTGCTCGCTGCGCTCCACGCTCATCGTGGCGGCGCTCACCGTCGTGTTCATGGTGATCTTCCCGCTGCCGCTGCCCTACCGGTCCAGCTTCAACCCCGTCGACGAGAGCCTGCTCGGCGTGTACCTTGCCGCGCTGACCGTCAGCCTCCTGGGCGTGCTAGTGATCACCGGGGAGTACGCGAGCGGGATGATCCGCGCTACGTTCTGCGCGGTGCCGCGCCGGCTCCCGGTGCTATGGGCCAAGATCGTGGTGTTCGCCCTGGCCGCGTTCGCGCTGACGCTGAGCGCGTCGCTGGCCGCCTTCCTGATCGGCCAGGCCCGCTATGGCAGCCACGGCGTATCGCTGGGGGCTCCCAACGCCCTGCGCGCCGTGGTCGGCGCGGCGGTCTACCTGACGATCACGGGCCTGATCGGCCTGGGCCTGGGCTCGCTGATCAGGAACACAGCGGGCGGGGTCACGGCCGCGGTCGGCCTGGTGTTCGTGCTGCCGTACCTGGCCGATCTGCTGCTGCCGAGCTGGCGGCCGCACATCGTGCCCTACCTCCCGTCGCAGGCCGGCCAGGCGCTGTTCGTGGTCTCGCGCAGTGGCCAGAGCCTGCTGCATCCGTGGGCTGGCCTCGCCGTGTTCAGCGGCTATGCGGCGGTCACGATCGCCGCGGCCGCGATCGCGCTGCGGCTGCGGGACGCCACCCCGCAGATCAGCTGGCGCGACCGGGTCCGCGTTCTGGCCTTCTCCGGGCGCGGCACTGCGGAGCGGCGCGCGGACGATCTTGCCGGGCCCGCCGCCGTTGCCGCCGCCACGACCGGGGCGCCGGGCCTGCGACTGCCGGGTGCGGTAATGGTCGGCCCGGTGACCCAGGCCGGCGTGATCCGCTCGGAGTGGATCAAGCTCCGCTCGCTGCGGTCCACGCTGATGATCCTGGCCTGCAGCGCAGCGTTCGTCGTGGCCGAAGGGCTGATCATCGCCGCGGCCACGAACTGGAACACGATGGGCGCCGCGGACCGGGCCGCGTTCCAGCCCATTGACCTGAGCCTGCGGGGCGTGGGCTTCGCCGAGTTCACGGTCAGCGTGCTTGGCGTGCTGCTGATCACGGGCGAGTACGCGACGGGCCTGGCCCGGGCCACGTTCTGCGCGGTGCCGCGCCGGCTGCCGGTGCTGTGGGCCAAGGCGGTCGTATTCGCCCCCGCCGCGTTCGCGGTCATGCTGATCTCGTCGCTGATCGCGTTGCTCGGCAGCCAGGCTCTCTATGGCGCGCACGGCGTGTCACTGGGTGACCCGACCGCTCAGCGCGCGGTGCTGGGAGCCGCGCTTTCCGTAACCGGGATGGGGCTGCTCGGCCTGGGCCTGGGCTTCGTAATCCGCAGCACCGCCGGGGGCATCGCGGCGGTGACCGCTCTTACCTTCGTCCTGCAGGACTTCCGGTTCCTGCTGCCGGCGAGCTTGCAGACCTCGGTTGTGCCTTACTTCCCCGGTGAAGCAGGCCGGGCCGTCTACTCGGTCGCTCCAGACAACCTGCTGACCCCCTGGACCGGGTTCGCTGTCCTGTGCGGCTACGCGGCGGTCGCGATCGCCCTGGGGGCGCTCGCGCTGCGGCGGCGAGACGCGTGACGTCAGGAACTAACGACCCTGAAGCCCGGAGACTGGTTACGCCAGGCCGTGCGGTCTCCTAACCCCGACCGTTAACGATCATTACTTGTGTCGGCAGCAAGCAAGTCCTCGGCGCTGCGTACCGGGAAGTGGCACGCGGCAAGATGACTGGCGCTGTCCTGCTCCTCGAGGCCGGGGGCCTCGGCCGAGCAGAGCTCGCGCGCCACCTGGCGAGACAACTCGTCGGTCCCGGCGAACTCGACAATGCGGCCCAGGTACATGACCTTCGCGGTTCTTCTCACCAATGCTGTTCACCCCAAGCGCCGGCCCGATGGGCTGAAGGCGCTGCGGCAGGAGTTCCATGACGCCGTCTTCGCCTCTGATGCCCGGTGAGCCGCGCGCCGTCCGTGTCATAGACCCGGATTCTTCTAGCGTGCGGCATGCTGACCTGCTGCCCGGTCCCCGGGGACTGACGCTGAGCGCGGGGACCGCGTCCGGTGACGACCTGTACCTGTCGCCCGGCTGGGTGGACCTGCACACCCACGTTTACGACGGCTTCACTTCGCTGGGCGTGCCCCCTGACCGGGCGGGGCTCGAGGCCGGCGTCCATCTGCTCGCCGACGCCGGAAGTGCCGGCGAGGCAACGATCGACGGGTTCGCGCGGTACCTGGTGCCCTCGGCCCGGACGCGCCTGCGCGCCTGGATCAACATCGGCTCGCACGGGCTCGTGCACCTGCGCGAGGTATCGGACCTGGCGTGGATCGACGTCGACCGGACACTGGACGCGATCGCGCGGCACCCCGACCTGGTCTGCGGCGTGAAGGTGCGCTCCAGCGGTGCCATTGTCGGCAGCATGGGCCTGCAGCCTCTGGAACTGGCCAGGCTCGTGTCCCAGGAGGCGGGCCTGCCGATGATGGTGCACATCGGCGAGCCGCCGCCGCTGATCGGCGACGTGCTTGACCGCCTCGGCGAAACAGACGTCGTCACCCACTGCTTCCACGGAAAGGCAGGCCACCCGTGGCAGGCTGACGGGTCGCCGTCAGCTGCGCTTCGCCGGGCGCTGGAACGCGGGGTGCGCCTCGACGTCGGCCACGGAGGGGCCAGCTTCAGCTTCCAGGTCGCCGAGCGGGCCATCGCGTCGGGCTGGCTTCCCGCTTCCATCAGCACCGACCTGCATGTGCGCAACATCGCAGGGCCAGTGCACGACCTGGCCACGACCATGACCAAGCTTCTGGGCTGCGGAATGGAGCTCGGCCAGGTCATCGCCGCAGTCACCGTCCATCCCCGGCGCGTCCTGCGAAGCGAAGACCCCTGGCTGGGCGAGGGCGGGCTGATCCGCCAGGCCACGCTCTTCCGGGTCGCTGACAGCCCGCCCGGCCATCGCGGTTACACAGACGCCCAGGGGACCGTCCGCCATTTCGGCCGCCGCGTGATACCGCAGGCCGCGATCGTGAACGGCCAGCTCCTGCCGTGCAGCGCCGCCGACGCTGCGGAATCGGAGAAGGGACCAGCGACGTGAACCTCGTGTCCACTGCCCAGGAACCTCGGCTGCGGCGACCTCGCATGCGAGCGCGGCAAGGCATGGGCCTTCGAGCAAGCCATGGGAGCGGTCCATTACTACCCCGACAGCAACCCGGCCATGAGCCGAATGGGCGGCCGCACGATCGAACGGATCCTGGCCGCCCGGCCTCCGATCAGGTTCTGACCGTGCTGTCCCATCGCCATTGTGTCTGCCGCGGCAACTGGCCCAGGGCGGCGCGGCCGGAGCAGTACAGCAGGACATCGGCAGGGTCGCCGCTGGGAGCGTCCGGGAACAGCCGGGCGATCACCGGCGCAGCAAGCGCTGCCGGCGGTCGCCACGGATCCGTGGGGTTCAGCCCGCGCACCACGTCGAAGGTATGGATCAGCGTCTCCACGACGCCCATCGCGGCGAACCCGGCTGGGTCCGAGACACCATAATTGTGATGCGCGCGCAGGTCTGGGTCAGCGGACCGCGCAATGCGGTGCAATAGCTCGGCGTGCGCGCTCAGCGCGGCGAGCAGCCGCGGGGGCGAGGCTGAGTCGTCGAGGGCAAGCTCGGTGCACAGATATGTGTCGGGCTGGCCGTAGACAACCTGCATCGTGTAGAAGTACAGGCAGTCAGCCATGTGCAGCGCGGTCTGCCAGCAGCTCCACTCCAGGTCGGCAGCTGATACCTGCTGCCAGTCCAGATCGGTGTAGCCCGCCAGGGCGGCGACAGACGCACTGGCAGCCGCAGGCACGTCAGCTATCTCCGTCATGCAGACATTTAATCCGACTCATGGTCGGCGGCGTTTTTCGCCCCGGTCAGCTCCGTGAGGCGGGCCGCCTGATCCGGGCGGCGGCCAGGTCACGCAGGCTTACGACGCCGCACACCTCGTGGCCCTCGAGTACCGGGAGGTGCCGGAACCCGTGCAGCAGCATGAGCTGAATGGCGTCCTCGATCGTGGTATCCGGGGAAGCCTGCTCCGGGTCCTTGGTCATCCATGCGGACACCGGGGAATTCGTCAGGTCGCTGCCGGAGGCCGCGGCCCGGAGTACGTCGCGCTCGGTGAGGATGCCGGCCAGGAAACTGCCTTGCATGATCAGTGCCGATCCGACCTTCTGGCGGACCATGGCCGCGGCGGCCTCCGCCACCGGCTCGTCAGACCTGGCCGCGACCACGCGGGTGGTCATCAGGTCGCGGATGGTCAGCGCGCGGTGAGAGTCGTCAGCCACTGCCGCCCACCTCGTCGAACTCGGGGTCCACGTGCGGCGCCGAAGGTCCGGACAGTTCCTCGGACAGCATGCGCCACAGCGACCCGGTCCATGAGGAGACCTGCGGCCACCGCATCCAGAACAGCTGCAAGGTTGTCTCATCGAACTCGATGTGCGCGCGCTCAGGGGAGATCGCGTCGGTGAAGTCCTCGAACGCATGGATGAGTTCGAGGAAGCGGTCTGCGTTAGCTTCCATGTGATTACCTTCGGGCAGGCGACGGGCGGCAAGCTGGGGGCACGGGCCAAAAGCGGCTGATTGCGCCGAGTGCGGTGATCCATACCCCGGAAGACCACGGCTGCAAACCAGGCAAGCCAGGCGATGCCTGGCGAAAGAAGGAGTCAGATGACCCAGGAAACAGTGTCCTCCCGAGGAGGATCCCAGGCCGTCCGGGCCGCCCGCCGCGACGAGGCAGCCCTGCTCGGCGAGGTGCTGGCCGATGCCTTTGCCGAGGACCCGGTCTTCGCCTGGCTGATCCCGCCGCAGGTGCGTGGCCGGGACAGCCGCCTGCGCACGTTCTTCACCAGCATGAGCCGCAGTTACCTGCGGCGGGGCAAGCCGTGTTACCTCACCGGCGACGCCTCGGCTGCTGCACTGTGGGCCACGCCGGGCGCCTGGGCGATGCCGCTCAGCCAGATCATCCTGGAGGCAGCGCCCAGCGGGCTAGCTTTCCGCCGCCACCTCCTCCGCGCACTGCGCACGCAACTGCAGGTCGAACGGCTGCACGCCGCGCAGTCCCAGCCGCACTGGTACCTCAGCTACCTCGGTGCCCGCCGCGACCGGCAGGGCCAGGGGCTGGGCACGCAGATGCTGCGGGAGGTCCTGGACCGCCTGGACAGCGACGGTGTGCCGGCCTACCTCGAATCCTCCAACGAGCGCAACCTGCCGCTGTATGAGCGCAACGGCTTCCGCGTCGTCGGCGAACTGGAGGCCCTGGGTCACGGGCCCACTATCTGGCGTATGTGGCGCGAACCCCAGCCCATAGCGTGAGGCCGGGTCCCGGCTGGCCGAGCCTCGCGGCCCGCTCCTGGGCCACCGGACGGCCGCGAGCTGTGGTACTGCGACGGATGGTCCAGCAACACGCGGATGGCCGCGGACATTAACCCGGGCCCGGCCGGGGCGAGACAGCGCTACCTGCCCGCGACCTCTAACACGGTCCCGGTCGCCGGAAACTGAGCCCCGAAGGCATGAGTCGTTTGCGGGCCTGCCCTGCCGGTTCTGCCGGGCCGACCGAGGACACCGGGCCGACCGAGGACACCGGGCCGATCTATGCAACTTCCGGCGTCATCCGGCGATTTCACGGATAATGACCATTTCGTAAATGTACGACAACGGATGTTCGGGGCTCCTCGTGGCACTCATGAAGACCTGGCCGTCGGCCCAGCCGAACCTGCATCCGGCGCACCGGCGAGCCAGCAGCCCACCCGGCCGGCATCGTAACGGAAAGAGAACGGCGGACTCCGCCGGTGCTCCGGGGCCGGCGAGGATAATCGCGCCATC
This sequence comes from uncultured Actinomycetota bacterium, assembly GCA_963815375.1. Taxonomy (GTDB): domain Bacteria; phylum Actinomycetota; class Actinomycetes; order Streptosporangiales; family Streptosporangiaceae; genus JASHPR01. Next base: position 589,943 of record CAWFGX010000002.1, read on the forward strand.
CGGGCCGCGATCGTGGCTGTGTGCAGCGCGAGCCTGTTCATGATCGCCATCGATACCACCGTGGTAAACCTGGCCTTGCCCCTGATCGGGCGCGGCCTGCACACGACCGTCTCCGGGCTGCAGTGGACGATCGCGGCCTACACGATCAGCACGGCGAGCCTGATGCTGACCGCGGGATCGATCGGCGACCGGTTCGGCCGGCGTGAAGTGTTCCAGGCTGGCCTGGCGGTGTATACGCTGGCGTCGCTCGGGTGCAGCGTGGCCCCGACGGCCGGCTGGCTAATCGCCTTCAGGGCGCTGCAAGGTGCCGGCGGCGCGGCACTGTCCCCGATGTCGTTAGGCATTATCACGGCCACGTTCACTGATACCGCGGCGCGGGCCCGCGCGATCGGGATCTGGACCGCCACATTCGGCGCGGGCATGGCTGCCGGACCGGTGATCGGCGGGGCCCTGGCTGCCTCCTTGGGATGGCGGTCGGTGTTCTGGATCACGATCCCGCCGGGAGTGATCGCGATCGTGCTCGCCCGGCTGATCCTGCCGCAGTCGCGGGCGGACCGCCCGCGGCGCCTGGACCCGCCCGGCCAGGCCCTGGTGATCGTGTTCCTGGCCTGCCTGGTCTACGGGATTATCGAGGGGCCGTCAGAGGGCTTCTGGTCAGCGCCCGTCATGGAAGCCCTGGCCGCCGCGGCGGCGGCGCTCGTGGGGCTGGTGGCGTGGGAGCGCCGCCGCGCTGAGCCGCTCATCGAGTTGCGAGTTTTCCGCAGTGTCCCGTTCACCGGCGCCCTGGTGATCACGCTATGCGCGTTCGCGGGCCTGGGCGGGTTCCTGTTCCTGACCGGACTGTACTTGCAGGACGCGCGGGGCCTGGACGTCTGGCACGCCGGGCTGTGGCTGCTCCCGCTCGCGTTCGGCTCCCTGGCCGCCCCGCCGCTGACTGGCCGGGTGCTCGCCCGCTGTGGCGCCCGCTGGCCGCTCGTGGTCGGCGGAGCCGCGCTCGCGGTGGGGTGCCTCGCGCTGGCCCAGGCGCCCCCGGCCGCGTCCGGGCTGCTGCTGCTGGCCTTCGGCTTCGTCGTCTTCGGCGTTGGATACGGCGCGGTGAACACTGTCGTCTTCGCGGCCGCGGTCGCTGGCCTGCCCAGTGCCCAGGCCGGCGTGGCCGGGGGTATCGGTTCGGCCGGCAGGCAGGCCGGGCAGTCGCTCGGCGTGTCGGTGACCGGCGCGATCCTCGCCGTCGGGCTGCACGGCCCCTTGCACAACGGCTTCACTGCTGCCAGCCAGCCCGCCTGGATGCTGAACGCGGCCTGCGGGCTGGTAGTACTGATGCTCGGCCTGGTCACCACATCCCAGCGGGCGATCCGCACCGCAGCCCGCGCGACCGGCCCGGTCTCCCAGCCCGCGGCTCAGCCTGCCCCGGTTCCGCCCGATGACCAGATCGCCTTGTCATCGGCGAGGACGGCGGAGGACGAGGCTCTCGCACCGTCAGAGGAGAACCCAGGCGGAGGCGGCGACGCCGGCGAGCACGACGATCGGGTCCAGGCCGAAGTGGCCATGGATGCCGATGAGCAGGAAACTGTAGAACACCTGGATCTGGACGGCCTCGACGATACCGAGGAAATTGAGCGGGTTGGGGCTGAGCGAGACGCCGAGGATCACACTCATCGCGGCCTGGACGATGACGTGTACGGCGACGGCGTCAACGATGTCACCGTGCCGATGCGTCCCGCTCGGACCGCTGTTCTGAGCGCCCGCAGACGCACCTCTTCACGCTGAGTGACAGACAGGAGGTTCGGCGAACGCGTGCGCCACAAGCGCATCGCGGATGTGGCCTCCAGCGCCACAATCGGGGTGATAGGCAGATGCCGTCGGGGGGTGCAGTGAGCCAGGGCGCAGACCACCTCAGTTCCGGGCAGCTTGGCACGGCGGACGTGACGGCCTCGACGATCGCGAACATCGGGCCGGGGATCGACTTCTACTTCGGCTTCGGAGTGATCGCGGTCACCGCCGGTGTCGCCGCGCCGCTGACGATCCTCGCCGCTACCGTGGCCGTCGCACTCCTGGCATTTACGGTGGCCGAGTTCACCAGGGCGGAGCCTTCGGCGGGGAGCTTCATCACGTATGTCGAAACCGCGCTGGGAGCCAGGGCCGGCGTCGCCACCGCCCTGCTGGTCATCGTCGGGTACACCGTCGCCATCGCGTCAGTGTTCACCATGTCGGGGGGGCTGGTGGCGTTGACCCTCTCGCAATACACCTCGTGGCATCCCTGGTGGGGGCCATTTTCCGTCGCCCTGACCGCAGGCGCGACCTGGCTCACCGCACGCGGGGTCAAGCTGTCGACCATAGCGGTGGGCGCGGCGGTGCTCGTTCAGGTAGCGATCATGGTCGCGGTCTGTGTCCTTGTCCTCGTGGATCAGCGGGCCGCCCTGTCGGGCATACCGTTCTCCTGGGCGCACCTCACCGGTGGCTTGGCCGGGCTTTCCGCCGGCTTCCCGCTGGCCCTCTTCATGTTCATCGGATGGGAAAACGGACCCGCGCTCGCCGAAGAATCCCGCGATCCGCGGCGCACCATACCGAGAGCCCTGTACCTCTCGGTGGCGATTGCGGCCGCCCTGCTCGTCTTCTTCGCCTACGCGACCATTACCGGTTTCCGCTACAACGTCTCTTCCATTGGCCGCTCATCGGTCCCGTTTCTGACGGTGGCCGATCACTACTTCGGCGGAGCGGCCGTCCTGGCGTGGATCGCCGGAATCGTCTCCGTGCTCGCCTGCCTGGTCGCCGGAGCAGATTCCCAATCGCGAATGTTCTTCGACGGCGGCCGGACGGGACTGCTGCCGGCCAAGCTCGGCCAGGTTCGCCCGCGGTCCGGTACACCGGTGAATGCGCTGCTTTTCATGGCGTGCGCCGGACTTGGGATCATCGGGGTTTGGTGGGTGTCCCGCCTCATCACCGGAGACACCGGTTCGATGAACCCGGTCGGCCTGTATGCCGAGTGCTCGACGATGGCGACGATCGTGATCCTCTTCGTCTATTTCCTCACAATGGTGTCTCTGCCCGTGTTCATGTGGCGCCGCCACCGGGACTCATTCTCGCCCCTCCGCCATGTGGCGATCCCGGCCCTTGGGTCCATCACCCTGATCGTCCCGTTCGTCGAGCTATGCCAGCCCGGGCAGCCCGTCCCGTACAGCGTCTTCCCGTTCATCGCACTGGCGCTCCTGGCGGCGGCCGCAGTGATCGGCTGCGTTGTCGTGCACCGCCACCCACGAGCCGGAGCAGCCGAGGGAGAGGCATTCCGGGGCACCTGAGCGCCACCGCCCGCGCCAGCTAACGCAGCGACCGGAATGCTTCCCGCATCTCGGCAGCGAACAGGTCCGGCTGTTCCCATGCCGCGAAGTGGCCGCCCCGGTTGAGCCTGTTGTAGTGGATGAGGTTGCCGGGATACGCGCGCTCTGCCCAGCTCCGCGGGGCCTGATAGAGCTCGCCGGGGAAGACGCTGATGGCGAAGGGGATCGTGATGGGCTTGGCGTCGAAGAAGTCCGCCTTGTTCTCCCAGTACAAGCGGGCCGAGGAGACCCCGGTGTTCGTCAGCCAGTAGAGGGTGATGTTGTCGAGGAGGTCGTCTCGTGTCAGGGCGCTCTGCAGGTGTCCCTCCAGGACCTTTTCCACGAGCCCGGGCTGGCCGGTGCCGTCGCCGTGGTCCAGCATGAACGCCGCGAGGTCGACGGGTGAGTCCGCCAGCCCGTACAAGGTTTGCGGGCGCGTCGTCATGATCTGGGCGTAGGCGACGTGCTTGGCATAGAACGTGCTCAGCTGCTCGTAAGCGTCTTTCTCTTCGGCTGAGAGATCCGGTGGGGGCGGGTCGCCCCGCTGGACCGCCTTGTTGATGGCGGCTGGAGCGGTTCCGGGCATGTTGGAATGGATGCCGAGCAATTCCGGTGCTGCCTGTATGCCCATCGCCTGCGTGACGGCCGCCCCCCAGTCGCCGCCCTGGGCCACGAACCGGGTGTATCCGAGGCGTTTCATCAGCTCTGCCCAGGCGCGTGCGGTGCGGGTGGGATCCCACCCCGTTCTGTCCGGCTTGGCGGAGAATCCGTAGCCCGGCAGCGAGGGGATCACCAGATGGAATGCGTCCTCGGCGCTCGCGCCGTGCGCGGTGGGGTTGGTGAGCGGCTCGATGATCTTCAGCTGCTCGATGATCGAGCCAGGCCACCCGTGCGTCACGATCAGCGGGAGGGCGTCCTGGTGCGGGGAGCGGACGTGGATGAAATGAATGTCAAGCCCGTCGATCGCCGTAGTGAAGTGCGACAGGTTGTTCAGTTTCGCCTCGCACGTGCGCCAGTCGTAGTCCGTCCCCCAGTAGCGGACGAGCTCCTGCATCGTTGCGAGCGGCACGCCCTGAGTGTCGTCGGTGACCGTCTCGCGCTCGGGCCACCTGGTCGCGTTTACCCGTCGGCGCAGCTCGGTGAGCTCCGCCTCCGGAAAACCGACCTGAAATGGCCGGATGGTGCTGTCTTCGGCCGGCATCTTCGTCTCCTGACGTTGGCGATTCGCCGGGGCAGGCCGGCGCTCCCTATGGCGACCACGGTCGCACCTCCCGGCCGTTGGCCGCCTCCGTCAACACCCTGGCCGGCACCCTGGTCGGTCACAGGCGCCCGCGTCGGAGCGCACAGTTGGCTGTTATGGATCAGGGACGAGCACCTGCCCCGATGCGGCGGCCGAGGGTGTCGTGCCCGGGAGGCAGTTCATCCGGGGTCAGCGGTCGCAGCACGTCGAACTCGTTACCATCTGGGTCGGCCATGACCACCCAGCTGACGTCGCCCTGGCCAACGCTGACCTGCCGGGCGCCGAGCGCCTTTAGCCGGGCGACTTCGGCGGCCTGGTCGGCCGGACTCCCAGAAGCTGGCGATCCTGGCCGGGTCGGCGGTGTCTACCAGGTTGGTCACGCCCGGGCCGTAGCGCACTGGCGTGGCTCCCAGCTCGCGGGCGAGCGTTTCGTCATGCTCGCCGACCGCACTGAGCAACTGCGTTAGGCATAGCAGTCTCCTTCCTGGTAGCTCATGTCCAGACACCCCCCGATGTCGGTGGTCACGGGCCCAGACTTCCGGCCCCTCCTCAGCAACATACGTGATGTATCACGTAATGGCAAGCTGGGATGCCGAAGACCGGGCCGAGGGACGGCGCCTCGTCAGTCCTCTGCCGGGTGCCAGTCGACCGGCGGCGGGAGCGAGCCTTCTTTGATGATGTTCGCGTACACGCTTTCGAGCGCATCGCTCAGCGGTCCCAACAGGCCAGCAGGCAGTCCCCCGAAGAACAGGCGCCGGACAAGATCCACGTGCCCAGGCGCCGCTTCCTGCAGAACCTGCCGCCCGCGGCCGGTCAGCGTCACTTCCGTGACCCGCCTATCGGCGGCGGACAGGCCACACGTCACCAGGCCTCTGGCGCTCATCCGCCGCACATGGTGGGACACACGGCTCCGCTCCCAGCCGATCTGAGCGGCGAGCACCGTGATCTGCAAGGGCTGGCCTTGCCGTTACATGACATTTCACCCGAGTTTACCGCGGGCGGCGACCCCGCGTATGGCTGCGGCGCGTTCAAAGCCTCGGCCTCACTGGTGGGGCCAGGCCGCGCCGCTATGGACGCTCGAAAACCGCGGCGAGGCCCTGCCCGCCGCCAATACACATGGTCTCCAGGCCATGGCGGGCGCCACGGCGGTCCATTTCGCGCAGCAGCGTCGCGAGGATGCGCCCTCCGGTCGCTCCTACCGGGTGACCGAGGGAGATGCCGGATCCGTTCACGTTGAGCCGCTCGATGTCGTGCTGCCCGAAGTCCCACTCTCGCAGCACAGCCAGGACCTGTGCCGCGAATGCTTCGTTGAGCTCGATGAGGTCCATGTCGGCCAGCCGCAACCCCGCCCGGTCCAGGGCCTTGGCGGTCGCCGGCACAGGGCCAAGACCCATGACCTCGGGGCCAACCCCGGCCACTGCCCACGACCGCAGCCGGGCTAGCGGACGCAGCCCGTGCGCGGCGGCGAACTCCGCCGTCGTCACCAGGCAGGCCGAAGCCCCGTCGTTCTGGCCACTGGAGTTACCGGCGGTGACTGTAGCGTCAGGATCCTGAGCCTGCATCACTGGGCGCAGCTGCCCGAGCGACTCCAGCGATGTGTCTGCCCGCGGGTGCTCGTCGGTGTCCACAAGGGTGTCGCCACGCCGGCCGCGCACTGTCACCGGAACGATCTCGTCCTTGAAAAGCCCTGCCTGCCCCGCCGCTACTGCCCGCTGGTGCGACCGCAACGCGAACTCGTCCTGTTCCAGTCGCGGGATCTGGTACTGCCGGCGCAAGTTCTCGGCTGTCTCCAGCATGCCGCCCGGGACCGGATGATGGATGCCGCCGGCCGTGACCCGGCCGCGTGCGAGCGAATCGTGCAGCTCCAGTCCGCCGCCCCGCAGTCCCCAGCGGGCCTCGTGCGTGTAGAGAGGTGCCCGGCTCATCGACTCGGCACCGCCAGCGATCACGACGTCCGAGGCGCCAGTAGCGACCTGCATGGTCGCGTTGATGACCGCCTGCAGGCCGGAACCGCAGCGCCGGTCGAGCTGCAGGCCGCCCACCTCGACCGGAAGCCCGGCATCCAGCGCGACCACGCGGCCGAGCGCGGGCGCGTCCATGCTCGGATAGCACTGCGCGAAGATGACGTCGTCTACCGCACCTGGACTGATCCCAGTCCGCCCGACCAGTTCACGGACAACGAGAGCGCCGAGCTCATGCGCTGGCACGTCCCGCAGCACCCCGCCGTACCGGCCAACTGGTGTCCGGACAGGCTCGCAGATCACCGCTTCACGCATGCCGATCCCCCTGAGTAGTGCCAGTCGTATACCAGCAAAAATAGCCGTACAAGCAGGAGGTGAGCCTGGATGCCAGATCAGGCGGCACACCAGCCCCTGGCCGGGCTGCGCATCGTCGAGGTGTCGACGTTCGTCGCTGGCCCGCTGGGCGGCATGACCCTGGCTCAGCTTGGTGCCGAGGTGGTGCGAGTCGACCCGCTCGGCGGTGCGCCAGATCACTCCCGCTGGCCACTGGCAGCGTCCGGCACAAGCCTGTACTGGGCGGGGCTGAACAAGGCCAAGCGCTCGATTGCCGTGGATCTGCGCTCGGCCGACGGGCAGGAACTGGTCACCCGGCTGGTGTCCGACTCCGGGCCCGGCGGCGGGATCGTTCTGACCAATGCCGTCGGCCGTCCCTGGCTGGCGTACGAGACCCTGGTGCGCCGCCGGCCGGATGTCATCCACCTGCAGATCGAGGGGAACGCCGACGGCTCGGCCGCTGTCGACTACACGGTCAACGCGAGCCTCGGCTTCCCGCTGGTGACCGGCCCGGCCGGGCTCGCCGGCCCGGTCAATCATGTGCTGCCCGCCTGGGACATCACCTGCGGGCTGTACGCGGCTGTCGCGCTGATCGCGGCCGAGCGCCACCGCACGATCACCGGCCGGGGCCAGCAGCTGCGCCTCGCGCTGTCCGACGTCGCCCTCGCGACAGCCGGCAACCTCGGCTACCTCGCCGAGGCCCAGCTCGGCCAGCACCGGCCGCGCCTGGGCAACTACCTCTTCGGGAGCTTCGGCCGCGACTTCACCTCGCGCGACGGCCACCGGTTCATGCTGGTCACGCTCACCAGCCGGCACTGGCACGACCTGGTCGTCGCCACTGGGCTCACCCATGCCATCGCCGCCCTGGAGAGCTCGCTCGGCGCGGACTTCAGCCTTGAAAGCGACCGTTACGCATGCCGCGAGGTTCTCGCCGCCCTGCTGCAGCGCTGGTTTGGCGAACGCGATTTCGCTGACGTCCGCACTGTCCTCGATGGCACGTCGGTGCTGTGGTCGCCCTACCGCAGCTTCACTGAGCTGGCCGAAGGGAACGAATTGCGCACCAACCCGCTGATGCGTCCCGTCGACCAGCCTGGTGTCGGGCCGCACCTGGCGCCTGGATCGCCCATCCGGCCCAGACAGCAGGTCGTGGGCCGGGCACCGGTCCTGGGCGAGCACACCGACGAGATCCTTTCGGCCTGGCTTGGTCTGCACGGCGATGAGACCCGGGCCCTGCACGAGCGCGGCATCGTCCAGTCCGCTCAGGCCGGGCGTGTGCAGAGCGAGCCAGCAAGCCTCGCAGACGCGCGGAAGGAGAGCTAGACGATGGGCCGACTGGCGCGCACGGACGGGCTGACCGACGAGCAGCAGCAGATCCTCGAGACCGTCCGGATATTCACGGAGCGCGAGATCATCCCGCATGCGGGGCGGCTGGAACACGCCGACGAGTACCCGCAGGACATCGTCGACGGACTGCGCGAGCTTGGCCTCTTCGGCCTGACGATCCCGCAGGAGTATGGCGGCCTGGGCGAGTCCCTGCTGACGTACGCACTGGTCGTCGAGGAACTGGCCCGGGGCTGGATGAGCGTGTCCGGGATCATCAACACCCACTTCATCGTGTCCTACCTGCTGCTGCGCCATGGCACCGGCCAGCAGCGCACCGCGCTGCTGCCTCGGCTGGCCACCGGGGACCTGCGCGGTGCGTTCTCCATGTCCGAGCCCGGCTGCGGCTCCGATGTCGCCGCGATCCAGACCAAAGCAGTCAGGAACGGCGACGACTATGTCGTCGACGGCCAGAAGATGTGGCTGACCAACGGGGCTACAGCGAACCTGGTCGCTGTGCTGGTCAAGACCGACGAAGGAGCTGCCTCGGTCTACCGCAACATGACCACGCTCCTGGTCGAGAAGCCGACCGGCCTCGGCGAGGTCGCGCCCGGGCTGACCGTGCCCGCCAAGATCGAGAAGATGGGATACAAGGGCGTCGATACCACCGAGTTGCTCTTCAGCGGCTACCGGATTCCCGCTGACCGGGTCCTGGGCGGCACGCCCGGGCGCGGTTTCTACCAGATGATGGATGGCGTGGAGGTCGGCCGGGTGAACGTAGCCGCGCGCGGCAGTGGCGTCGCCTTGCGCGCATTCGAGCTGGCCATCCGGTACGCCCAGCAGCGGCATGCGTTCGGTAAACCGATTGTTGAACATCAGGCAGTGCTGTTCCGGCTGGCCGAGATGGCCACGAAGGTCGAAGCCGCGCACCAGATGGTCGTCATGGCTGCCCGGAGAAAGGATGCAGGGGAACGCAACGACCTTGAGGCCGGAATGGCCAAGTACCTTGCGTCCGAATACTGTCGCGACGTGGTCGAGGCGTCGTTCCGAATCCACGGCGGCTACGGATTTTCGACAGAATACGAGATTGAACGGCTCTACCGCGAAGCGCCGATGCTGCTGATCGGCGAGGGCACGGCCGACATCCAGCGAATGATTATCGGCCGCCGGATCCTGGACGACTACCGGATCTGAGCCGCGGGCTCCGAGTGCATGACCCGCTAACTGGCGAAGGTAAACATCCGCTGACCTTCTGCCAGCGGCCGCGCCGCGCCCAGCAAACGGTGCGCGCCAACGCCGAAACACGCGTCCGGACCCTCTGGTGCCATGCGAGCGGCCGCGCCAAAGTATGAGCTGTGGATGGATCTGGCCAGGACACCCACGGCGAGATCGTGGAGTTCGGCAGCCGCCGTTCTGCCGCCCGCCGCTGGGTACCCCGTGTAGTGCTGGCCTGCCTTGTCCTGGCCACCGTTGCGACGGTTGCCGTCCGTGGCCTCAGTCACCCGGCCCGGCCGGCTTCCGGGGCACCATCCCCGCCGCCCCCGCTGCGCGTCGAGACGGTCGGTCACCCGCTGCTCGGCGTCACTGCCGGCTGGGAGCTTTTCGCTCGCGGGCCAGACGAACTGCTGCGGATCGAGCTGGACCAGGGCCGGATCATCCAGACCTACGTTCCTTCGCTGGAGACCGCGAGCCCCGACATAGCGTTCCTGATCGGCGCGCACGAAGCGGTGATCCGGCCGTCCGACGTCGTGCCCGGATACCTTGTGCCGGACGGCGGTCAGGCAATACCGCTGACCGGGCTGCTCGCAGTAGGCGGCCCGATGGTTCCAGGCCCGGCCGGCTCACAGGCGGCCTGGGTCACCTCAGGCCCGCCGGTCTCCCCCGAGCTGTCGCTGGTCACGCTCACGGGGCACCGATCCGGCCCGAGCATCCACTTCCAGCCGGGCGCCCCGCAGGTACCTTCCACCGCAATCTCCGATGGCCGAGGCGACCTGATGGTGACCGATGGCCATTTCAGCGTCTATGACACTGGCCCAGGCTGGGACCGGCCTGTGCCCGGCACGCTGATCGCGGTCGGTTCTGCTACCTGGCTGGTCGAGGTCTGCGACGCGCAGTACAGCCATTGCCGCAACGAGGTCGTCGACGCGACCACTGGCTCGCAGCGCGTCCTTCCTGGCCCCGCGCCCAATGGTCCGCCGTACTACTTCTCCTGGCCGCCCACGGGCGTGATCTCACCGGACGGCAGTACTGCCGCGGTAGCCGAGACCGGGCGCACCGACCAGCTGACCGTGCACCTGATCGACCTGCACACCGGCGCCACCAGGGACCTCAATATCCCGCTCGGCCCACCCGGCAGCGGCTCCACGCCCGACGAGCAGTCAATGGCCTGGTCGCCGGGAGGACGCTGGCTGTTCGTGGCCGCAACCGGCGGCAAGCTTGTGGTGGTCAACCCGCGCACCAGCCACGGGCAAAACCTCGGGGTCAGCCTGCCCGCCGTCGAGCAGGTCGCCATCCGCGCCTGACCTGCCGCTTGCTACCCACAATGGCCATTCCTCGCGCGAACGGTCATAACCACGGGCCACGCCTGTTCTGACCTAAATACGGTTCGATCATGCTCATGGCGGTTAGCATGTGGCGCCATGCGATCCATGGGGGGTTTCGGCAGGTTCCTGGCTGTGCTCGGCGGGGTGCTTGCCCTGGCTGCGTGCGGTATGAGCGCTCACGAGCGGAACGGAGCCGAGGCGGGAGGCGCCGGGCAGACGACACCGCGCCACACGCCCACCACCCCAGCCACGTCCAGGGCAGCGACTCCGACGCCGGCACCGTCGCAGCGGTCAACGGCGGCACCTGCGGCGGCCAGCAAGCCGCCGGCTCAGTACGGCAACCCGAACGGGCGCGCCGCCGTCCCGGCCGCGGGCCAGGCGGTCAGCACCGCCCATCCGGACCACGTCATCGGTAACGGCACGGCCGCCAGTTGCACGTCGGCCGCGGTCGTCGGGACCGTGGCCATCGGCGGCATCATCACGTTCAGCTGTGGCCCGAGCCCGGTCACGATCACGATGACGGCCACCGCCGAGATCGTGCCCGGCATCCAGACCGTCATCGACGGCGGGGGCAATGTCACGCTGAGCGGCGGCGGCAAGATCCGGATCCTGGACAGCGACACCTGCCCGGGCTGCTGGGAACAGACCGGGCCGAGGCTCGTCGTGCAGAACATGAGGTTCATCGACGGCTACTCGGGCACCCAGCAGACCAGCTCGACATCGCATTACGGCGGCGGCGCCATCTTTGACCAGGGCGGGCAGCTCACGGTAGTGAACTCCGATTTCGCCGGCAACGGCTGCTACCAGTACGGCCCCGACCTTGGCGGCGGGGCCATCCGCGCGTACGGCATGGATATGAGCTCTCCGGTCTACATCACCGATGACACCTTCACAGGCAACAACTGCTCCAACGGCGGAGCGCTCAGCGGCCTCTACGCCAACTTCGTCGTGATCAACAGCCTGCTGACTGGTAACAACGCGATCGGCTGGGGTCAGAACCCGGCCCAGTCCGGTACGCCAGGCGGCGGGAGTGGCGGCGCCATCTACAGCGACGGGGATTCCTACAACCTGGTCATCGACGGCAGCGCCATCAACGGCAACAGCGCCCGTGAGGGTGGCGGTGGCATCTTCTGCGTCGTCGACAATGACCAGGGTGCCCTGACCGTCCAGGACTCGGTTATGCAGAACAACGCCAGCGGCCAGTTCCAGGACGCACCTGGCATCTTTGACAGCCTGAACGGGCACGACGTCCAGCCGACGGTGATCGGCTCGACCATCAGCTGATGCCGCGCAAACCGACGTCCCGTCGGTGACCGGCCTAGCGAGGATCAGGCTGGTCGACGTTGAAGTGCCTGGTCGCGTGCGCGAGCCAGCGCTCGCCCGCGTGGCGCAGCGTGAACTGGGTGATGACCCTCTGTCCGCCCTCGAAGTCGCCGTAGAGCAGGTTGATTACGAGAACTTCGCCCGCTTTGACCGCGTCGGCCACCGTCTGGAAAATCCCGGCCGTCGGGTCACGCAGGGCGCCCAGCCACAGCCCGTTGTCGCCGGGCGCCACGTAGATGTCCAGGTTCTGGGTTGTGAACTCCTCCAGCGGCGGATGGGCCCGCTCGGTGAGAAGACCTACCTGCACATCCCAGGCGTGCAAGACCGCCAGTCCGCTTCCGACGTTGCGGACCGAGACTGCCAGGTAGATCACTTTGTCGGTGACCTCAAGCCCGGCCCTGCCACCGTCGACCGTCAGCCATATTCCTTCGGGGTACTGGATCTTCTGCTGGGGATCCTGCAGTCGCGAGTTAACAAGCAGCGGACGCTGGCCGACGAGCAGGGACCGCTCGGCCGTGCGGGCCGCGCGCTCCGAGATCCGCGCCGACCGGTTCGCCGACCGGATGGACACGAACGTCGCCACCGCCAGCACCAGGGTGCCGCCAGCGGTCAGGAGCGAAGCAGTCGTCGACCAGTCGGTCACCCACCGAGCTTAGGTCAGCGAGCCTTGATCGCGAACGGCCACCGGAGCCCGACACCGACGTGCAGGATGATGCCGGCGCCGATGAAGCTGAGCGCGGCCGTGGTGATCCAGTCGTCGGGGGTGGCTTTCGCCCAGTGGACACCGGCGGCGTACGCGGCCAGGGCGCGGTTGAGCACGACCGCTACGGTGGCGGTGAGCCCGAGCGCGACGGCGCGGCGGGCCGCACCGGACAGCGGGGTGGCCGGCCAGCCTTCGAAGAGCATTCCGACGATGATCGCGGCGCTGATGACGCACCCGCAGACGGCGCTGATGGCGGCTGGCTGCCAGCCGGCCAGGTCACGCAGCAGCAGGTAGGTGACGACGCCGAGGCCGATGACCAGGACGTTGCCAGCGGCGAGGCGCGGCCGTCGCTGGCTGATGGTGTTGACGGGCCAGCCGCGCAGCGCGATGAAGAACACCGCCTGCCAGACTCCGACGGCGACCAGGGCCGACCCGAAGTCGGGTGCCGCGACGGGCCCGCCCGGGTTGCGCAGCCCGGCGCTGGCGCGAGCGGCGGCCGGCACAGTGTCCACGTTGACGAACAGGAAATACGCGCCAGCGGCTAGACCCCATGACAGGGCCAGCGCAGCGACGCCCGAACGTAGCCGGCCAATGCCGCCAAGCGGCCAGCGTTCGCAGACCAGCGACAGCTGGAGCATCGCGGTGAAAGCCGCTCCGGCCAGGGCCAGGGTGGCGGGGAATGTGACCGGTACGCCGGGGCCCGGGCTGGCTTCGAATACCCCGCGCAGGTCGGACCGTTCCACGACGGCCTGGCCCGCGATCGTGAGGACGACCGCGGCGACGATGACCAGCACAGTGTCGATCAGGCCGGTCCACGGCGTGGTGAGTCGCGACCCGGGCCAGTCGTTCCACCAGAACGCGATCATGGCCACGGCAGGCAGCGCGAACGTGGACAGCGGGCCCAGGACCAGCAGCGATGCCTCGGTGCTGCCCATCCCAAGGGCGAGTGCGAAAAACACGACCGCACCAAGCAGCAGCCCGCCAGCACCGAGCCAAGGCTGCGCCGCAAGGTGCTCGCGCTGCAGGTCCGCGAACCACTTCCGCTGCAGCTGCGGCGGGGTCGTGAGCAGCGGCCGGTCGGGCAGCGGCTCCTGCCCGCCGCTGCTGAGCAGCTCGGCTCGCCTCTGGCGGCTGGGCGCCCGGCCGGTCATTCCGCGGTCGGCCGCGCTCCTGCCCCAGCTGCCGCCGGCTGCGGTGGCGTGAATGCCAGCAGGTGCTCGATGGCGATCGGCAGCTCGCGGACCCGGTAGCCGGTTGCGTGGTAGACCGCGTTCGCGATGGCGGCGGCCGCGCCGACCTGCCCGATCTCGCCGACGCCTTTGACGCCTAGGGGGCCGGCAACGTGGTCGTCGACCTCGATCAGCTCGACGTCGACGTCGGGCGCGTCGGCATTGACCGGCACCAGGTAGTCACCCAGGCTGGCGTTGGCCCACCGGCCCAGGGTGGTGTCCATATGGGTGCCTTCCAGCAGCGCCTGGCTCATGCCCCAGAGCATGCCGCCCATCAGCTGGCTGCGGGCGGTCCTGGGGTTGAGTACCCGGCCGGGGGCGAAGGCGCCAACGAGGTGCCGGACCCGGATCAACCCGAGGTCCGCATCGACGGCGACCCGGGCGAACTGCGCGCCGAAGGTCAGCAGCCCGTAAGGGGTGTCCGGAGGTGGCGGGTCCCAGCTTCCGGTGGCCTCGGCGTCGTTCATGAAGTGCCGCTGCATGAGGGAGCTGTAGGTTTCGCCGACGCGGTCATTGTCGGCGCGCGCCATCCGGCCGGCCATGACGACGACCCTGGCCGGGTCGGCACCGTGCAGCGGTGACTGGGTGTCGCCGACAGCCAGCGCGATCAGCTGGTCGCGCAAGGCGGTGGCGGCGTTGTGCACCGCGGAGCTCACCATCATGGCGCCGTTGGAACCAACGGGCGAGCCAGCGGTCGGCAGGTCTGTGTCGCCGAACTCGAACCGCATGCTCGGCAGATCGATGCCGAGCCCCTCGGCGGCCACCTGTGTCATCACGGTGGCCACGCCGGTACCGAACTCCTGGGTCGCGGTCTGAACGATGGCGGTGCCGTCGGCGTACATGTGAGCGCGGGCGCGCTGGGTGTGCATGAAGAACGCGACTGGGTACGCGGCCGCGGACATCCCGGTGCCGATCAGCCAGTTCCCCTCACGCTCCGACCGTGGCCGCGGATCGCGCCTGGCCCAGCCGAATCGCGCGGCGCCGCGCTCGAGGCACTCCGGCAGGCCGAAGCTCGACCACGGGTGGCCGGTATTGGGGTCAACCTCGGTGAGGTTGTGCTGGCGCAGTTCGATGGGGTCGATGCCGAGGTCGGTGGCCAGTTCGTCCATCGCGCACTCGAGGCTGAAGACACCCAGTGCCTCGCCTGGCGCACGGGTGAATGTGGGCGTCATCGTGTTGCCGCGCACGAGGCGGTGCACACCTTCAAAGTGAGGACAGCCATACAGCTGCGAGACGGCGCCGAACGCGGGCTCGGCCCAGTCGTCGAAGGGGGATGTGACCGAGATCTTGTGATGCCGGATCGCGGTCAGCGCGCCGTCGCGGGTCGCGCCCAGCCGGATGTGCTGTTCTTGCTCCTCGCGGTGCCCGCAGGAGGTGAACATCTGGCCGCGCGGCAGCACCAGCCGTACCGGGCGCCGGACATGCTGGGCAGCGAGCGCGGTGAGGGTCACGTGCGGCCAGACCATCGCCTTGGAGCCGAAGGCACCGCCGACGTAGTGCGTCAGCACCCGGATCTTGGATGGCGACAGCCCCAGCAGAGCGGCGACGGTCAGCTGCACGGCCTTGATGCCCTGGCACGAGTCATACAGGGTCAGCTGGTCGCCATCCCAGGCAGCCGTGGTCGTCAGCGGCTCAAGAGCGTTGTGGTGGTTAGCCGCGAACCGAAATCGCGCCTCGACCTGCAGATCCGCGGCGGCGAACCCGTCGGCGACGTTCCCGCGCTGGATCCTGCCTGGCATCAGGCCGCCGAAGATCTTCTCGGGCTCGTAGGCGCTGGCGCGGCCCTGGTCGATCGTGGTGACCGACGGAGTCTCTTCGTAGCTGACGCGTACCAGCGTGGCGGCATGCTGAGCCTGCTCCAGGCTGTCCGCTACCACGATCACGACGGGCTGCCCGGCGTAGTGGACGACCTCATCCTGCATGGGGAAGAACGTCTCGCCCGGCGCGGGCCCGCCGAGCAGGGACGGCAGCAGCGGCACGGGGTTCATCTTCGGCATGCTGCGCTGGGTCAGCACCGCGACCACACCTGCGGCCCGTTCCGCCTGCTTGGTGTCGACCGCAGTGACACGGCCGCTCGCGATTCGCGCTCCGACGATCGCCGCATAGGCCAGATCCGGAAGTGCGACCTCGCCGGAGTAGCGCGCGGAACCCGTGACCTTCGCCGGGCCGTCGATGCGGCTGATCTCCTGGCCGATCGCCCCGCTCATCGCTGATCCCCGTCTGTCAGTGCCGTTAGCGCCCGCACGATGCAGCGCTGCGCGAGGTCTACCTTGAAGGCGTTAAGCGCCCGCGGCACCGCCTGCGCCAGTTCCTCGGCTGCGGCGTCGCCGAAGGCGTTACGCGTCGCCTGCTGGCCGAGCAGGCTCGCCTCGGCGCGGCGGGCTCGCCACGGCTTGGTGCCGACGCCGCCAAGCGCCAGCCGGACATCGGCAATGGTGCCGTCCTGAAGGCGCACCGCGGCGGCGACCGACACCAGGGCAAACTCGTACGATTCCCGGTCCCGGAATTTCAGGTAGGCCGACCGGCGAGCCATCGGAGCCGCCGGGACCTCGATCGCGGTGATCAGCTCGCCGTGCTCCAGCGGGTGCTCCCGGTCGGGGGTGTCGCCCGGGAGCAGGAAGAAGTCGTCGATGGCGATGGCCCGCTCGCCACCTGGCCCTCGCGTGTGCACGACCGCGTCCAGGGCAACGAGTGCCACGGCGACGTCTGAAGGATGCGTGGCGATGCACTTGTCGCTGGTGCCCAGGATCGCGTGCCCGCGGTTGAACCCGTGCAGCGCCGCGCAGCCACTGCCCGGGTCTCGCTTGTTGCACGGCGAGGTCGCGTCCCGGAAGTAGCTGCAGCGCACTCGCTGGCACAGGTTGCCGCCCATCGAGGCCATGTTCCGCAGCTGCGCCGAGGCTCCAAGCAGAAGAGCCTGCGAGATGGCCGGGAACCTCTGCTGAACCGCAGGGGTCTGGGCGACGTCGCTCATCCTCGCCAGCGCCCCGATGCGGAGACCGCCGCCGGGCAGGTCCTCGACGCCGTTCAGCGGCAGATCGTTGATGTCGACCAGCAGCGCCGGCTTCAGCACGTCCTGGCGTACCAGATCGACCTCGGTCGTGCCGCCAGCAAGAAACGCGCTGTCACGGCTCTGGCTGACGGCCGCGATGGCGGCGTCAACATCAGCTACCCGCGCGTAGCTGAGCGGACGCATCCTCACTCACCGCCAGCCGCATCGCGGACCTCGCGAATCGCGGCACGGATGTTCGGGTACGCGGCGCAGCGGCAGATGTTGCCGCTCATCCACTCGCGGATCTCACTGTCATCCTGGGCATGCCCCTCGCGCAGCAGCGCGACCGCGGACATGATCTGGCCCGGCGTGCAGTAGCCGCACTGGAATGCGTCATGGGCGACGAAGGCCGCCTGCATCGGATGGAGCTCACCGTCGGCTGACAGCCCCTCGATCGTGGTTACCTCGCGGCCTTCGCAGGTAACCGCGAGCGTCAGACACCCCAGTACCCGCCGGCCATCGACCCAGACCGTGCACGCACCGCACGTGCCCTGATCACAGCCCTTCTTTGAACCCGTCAGCCCCAGATGCTCCCGCAGCGCGTCAAGCAGGCTGACCCGGGGTTCCAGCTGCAATTCATGCGCCTGGCCGTTGACGGTCAGCCGGACCGTCGCAGTCCCCGGCCCCAGCCGAACCGGGCGCGAAGCAACCTCCACCGCCATGGCTATCTGACCCCCGAAGCTATGGCCCTGCCCCTTGATCTCCCCTGCGTACCCCACCCCACGGAGCCGAATCACGGCCGAAGCGCGCCTGCTGCCAGCAAGCGCTGTCATGTTCATGATGGCGCGCAAGAAGATACGGGCCTGACCTGTGGGCAGAACCGACCCCGAATCTCTGGCGCGCCGAGCCGACGCGTACTGCTGTCTAGAGCAGTACGATCTGGCACTCGCCGACTACGGCCGCCTGCTTGAGCTCGATGCCGAGGACATCGATGCCATGACGCGCCGCGGCCGGATTTTCCTGGCCATGGGCCGGCCCGAAGACGCCCTGCCCGACCTCAGCAAGGCCGTCGAGATAGATCCCAGTCTCGCTGAGGAACTGCAGCCGTACCTAACCGCGTGCAGTGCCCGAGGCGAGCCAGTCGAAAAAACGCCAGAATGCGTCCTTAAGGACCGATAGCGGAACATCCTGTAGCTTCCCAGCCTGGGAGCGGGTGTGCCATGTCCGCCTGCGCGGGTAGAGCGTCTGTGTGATCGTTTGTCATGGATGGCAAGTTTGCCTGATCTGCCGCTACGCGAGTACGGCGCGCTCGAGCAGGTGGTAGCGCGGTGCGGCAGGGGCGCGGTGGGCCTGTCCGCGGGCGGATGAGCGGGAGCCCGTACCGCCCGGTGCGCTGGGTCGTCAGGCGGTTTTGGCACGACCTCCAGTGGAAGGACCTCTACCGGAGCGGCAGGGAGTTTGAACTTATGCAGCGGGCCTTCGGCTTCGCAGCCCTGGCCATCCTCACTGTGGTCCCGCTGCTCATCGTCATCGCCGCTGCCAGCCCTGTCCCGCACAGCGGTCTAGCGGTGTGGGTGATTTACGGCATGGGCCTGACCGGCTCATCGGCCGACGCTGTGACACGGCTCTTCTCGGCGCCAGCCCGGGTGCTAGGCACGACGAGCGTGTTCAGCGCCCTGCTCGTGAGCGTTGCCGGGGTGTCGTTCGCGGGCACCGTGCAGGGCGGGTTCGAGAGAATCTGGGGTCTTCCCGCCGGGCCGTGGCACAAGATCTGGCGTCAGGCGGTGTGGCTGGTCGTCTTCCTCGCCTACATCTACGCTCAGGCCACCGTGGGCATGGTGACGCACGGCGGGCTGGCCGAGACGGCGAGCCGGGTGGTGCTGGCGGTGGTGCTCGGCATCGCGTTCTTCTGGTGGGGGCTTCGCTTCCTCCTCCGCGGCCGCGTGAGCTATCTGGCGGCCCTCCCGGCCGCGGCGGTCACGGTCGCGTTCCTCGTTGGCCTGCGGGTCTTCTCCAGCGTGGTCTTCGAGCCGCTCATCGCCGGCAATGCGGTCACCTACGGCGCGCTGGGCACTGTCCTGATCGTCCAGTCGTGGCTGATCGGAGTCGGCTGGGTCGTCTATTCCGGCCAGTTGTTCGGGCGGTGGTTCTACGACGCCTGGCTCCGGGACTGGGCCCACAGCCACTGGGGCCACGGTGAGCCGGACGGCCGGGGGGAAGGCCCATGACGCCCCGGAACAGGCGCCCCCCCTCTATAGGCACCGCTATGGTCACCGGGCCGCTATGGTCACCGGGCCGCGTCCAGCCTCTTGCGCTGTTCGGAGGTCAGCTCCAGGTTCACTGCGGCCAGGCTTTCGTCCAGTTGCGCCGCCGAGGAGGCGCCGATCACCGGGATCACCGGGATTTCCGCGCCGATCAGCCAGGCCAGCACCACCTGGTTGACCGTCGCGCCGGCGTCCTTGGCCACCTCCAGCAGGGCCGCCAGCCGGGCCGGTGTGCCCGGATGATCGAATTCGGCGAACTCAGCGGCGTCCAGCTTGTCCTGGCGGACGTAGGCGCCCTTGAGCAGTGGTGAGTAGGCGACGATCGCGAGCTGCGGTTCGGCCCGCACATAACTGAGGAGGTCGCCGCCCAGCATGCCCTGCATGCCGTCCGGGGAGCGCGCGCCCGGCAGGTCGGTGCGCGGCCGCAGGTAGCTGTACTGGTACTGCAGCACCTCATAGCCGGGCAGCCCGGCGGCGGCAGCCAGACTGCGGGCCCGTTCCACCCGCCACGCCCAGTGATTGCTCACCCCCAGCAGGCCCACGGTGCCCTCGGCCACCAGTGCTGCGAAAGCGTCCACGGTCTCGGCCAGCGGCACGGCCGGATCATCAATATGCGCATACAGCAAGTCCAGCCGGGACATGCCGAGCCGCTCGCGGCTGCGTTCCGAAGACTCGCGGATCACGCGGGCCGACAGACCCTCGGCGTTGTCGGTGAAGCTGGTGCCCGGAGCCAGTGGCCGGGCGCCGACCTTGGTCGAGATCACGATCTCCTCACCGGCGCCGCGGCTGCGCCGCCAGCGGCCCAGCAGGTCCTCGCTCTCCCCGCCCTGGGTGCCGTTGACCCAGAACGCGTAGTTGTCAGCCGTATCGATGAAGGTGCCGCCAGCCTCCGCGTAGCGGTCCAGGATGGCGAACGAGGTCGCCTCGTCGGTCACCGTGCCGAACCGGTGCGTGCCCAGGGCGAGCACGCTCACCTCGCGGCGGGTTTTCAGGTCGGTGCCAATCGTGCGGTATTTCACGCGGTCTCCTCTCCAGCCGCCCGGTCCGGGCACAGAGCACGAGTCTGGATGCTGGAGCGCGCTCTAGGTCAAACCACGAATCCGCCAGAGAGGGGAACTTTGCAGGCAGCAGCGCCCGTTGCTGCTGGCTTGCGCAAGTTCAGTCGGCCCGATAACAGCTCAGGCGGAGCGACGATCGGGGCAGTACCCTGACGGCCGGCCAGATAGTAATCCCGAAGCAGCCGCACCGCGCTGGTGAGGGGGTCCTCTGGGCCCAGGGCCTGTTCGCAATCGCGGAGCGCGCGATCGAAATGCGCACTCGCCCGCTTCAATTGGCCAGCCGCGTGGTACGCATGGGCCAGATTCGCGCGCGACGTCAGGGTTTCCGGGTGCCCAGTGCCCAGAGCCCGCTCGCAATCGGCCAGCGTGGCCGCCCCGAGCTCGATCGCATCCGGAAGCCTCTTGGCCTTATGGTAGGCGGCGGCCAGATTCCGCCGGGCACGGAGCGTATCTGGATGAGCCGGGCCGTGGATCTGATCGAGATCTTCTAGCTCACTCTCATAGAGCCGGATTGCTTGCTTCACTCGTCCGGTCAGGCAGTAGATAGCAGCCAGGTTTGCCCGGGCGGCGATGGTGCTCGCGGGACCGCCCCCGGAAACACGGCGCCATTCGGTGAGAGCTTGTTCGAATGCAGCGGCAGCCTCGTCGGTCCGGCCGGCCTGGTAGTACGCGATTGCCAGGTGCTCCCGTGCGGTGACCGCGTCGGGGTGGGCTGTGCCGACGGCGTTCTCAACCTGGGCGAGTGCCTCCTGGTAGAGCCTGAGCGCCTCGTCACCTCGGTTGGCCTGACGATACGCCTCGGCCAGCTGGTGCCTCGCAGACAACGTCTCGCGATGCATCAGGCCGATCGTCTGCACGCGCAGGGCCAGGCAGCGCTGGAATATGCCAGTCGCCTCGCGATATTGCCCGGCGTCGCAGTATGCGCTGCCCAGCTCGGACTGGCTATCTATCGTCTGCTCGTGGGCCGGGCCAAACACCTGCTCGCAGTCGGCCGCTACTCGCGTGCCCAGCGAGATTGCATCGCCAAGCCGACCCGCGGTCCGGTAGACGTGAGCCAGGCTCGCCCGAGAGGTGATCGCCTGCGGGTGTGCTGAGCCGGCTACCTCGTCAATGTCGGCAGCAAGCTCTTCGCGGAGGCCGATCGCCTCATCGGTGTGCCCGGCCACTGCCGCAGCGCTGGCGAGCCGTTCCCGAAGCTGGAAAGTCAGCAGAGAGCGGGCACCGTAGTACTTGGCGGAACGCCCGGCGAGGTCGCGCCAGTAGGTGAGGGCAGTCTCGGCCATCCGCGCGCCGTCGAGGCTCTGACCGACCCGGAACATCAGCGGATGGCAGTTCGGATTCCATAGCGTCGCGTCGCCACATCGCCTGACGCTGGTTGCGCAGTCCCGGAGCGCCTGCTCCATATCCGGCTGGGATCCGCCGACTGGCCAGGCCTCGCAGAGCGCGTCAGCCGCAGCTTGCACGGCCTGCTGGAGTTCCGTCGTGCCCATCGCCTGCCGGACAGAGGCCTGCAGCGCTGCTGGCATACGCAGCGTGCGGATCTGGTCTTCTGGCTCGATGGTTACCAGGCCGAGGCGCTCCAGGTTGCTGAACGCGTCCTGCACGCTGGCCTTATCACTGTGGGTGACCAATTGCTGCCCGGAAACGTATACGCATGCGGCGGAACTGGTGAGGACCGCACCTGGGATCCATACCGGACCTAGGACTGCGGCCAGCTTGAGCGCCGACCAGGCCAGGTCGGCCGACGCGAACTGGCTGACCCGGTCGACTGCGAGCATCCAGGCGGGTGCCAGCGGGTCGTGGGCGATCCCGTCGGCCCGATCCCCTCTGTACTTCTCGTACGCCATCCGGTATCTGCTGCATTCTTGCCCGCTGTCAAGCATGTATGCCACGGCCAGGGCCAGGCCCGTCGGCAGCAAATCCATGGCGATGGCCAGATCGAGTGAACCCGAGGCCTGGTATGGGTCCTGATTGAACCGGCCTGACAGGTACTCGATGGCTTCGCGCTGGCTGAACGAAGCCACGGGGATCGACAGCTGCTCCGGGGTTTGGGACGCGGCGGCCCGCGTGGTGATGCCTGGCGTACCTGACCTGGGGCTCAGCCTGGCCAGGGTGGTCGTGATAAGGGCCTGACCGCTCGGCCCGTGCGGCCATAGTCCTTCGGCGTCGGCTGATTCGGTTAGGCCATCGAGTACCACGAGCCACCGTCTGGCCGAGTCGGCCAGCCATGTCAGGAACCGGGAAGCGGCCGCTTCAGGCTTACCCGGTGGAGCAGCAACCCTGATGTCAGCCAGCGCCTGGGCGTAGCCCGCGACTATGCTGTCGCGGCTGCCCGCGTCCAGCCATACCAGCAGATCAAGTTCCTTCGAGGCCCAGAGCTTGCGCGCGAACGCAGCTGCCAGTTGGGTCTTACCGGTTCCGCCGCGCCACAGCGCCGGTGCTCTGGGATCCGTGTCAGGACCCAGGATGACTGTCAGGCCCCGGCGCAGAGCTTCCCATGGTCCCTGCCCCGTCTTGGGACGCTGGATATAGCCCTCTGCGATGGGCGGAACAGCCCCTGACAGGACGGGCCAGACTTTTGGCTGCGGCTGCATTTAGGACTCCCGTGACAGGGAAGTTCGGTGGTGATGCTACATAAGCGAGTATCTGACGGCGATCAATGTGCTGGTCAGAAATGGCGGAATCCTGACCTGCTCACTCATCCAGCAACTCCAGTTCGAGTAGCGTATCGTCGGCATTGGCGCGGATCGCGATCATGGCCAACAGGGCGGCCAGGAGTGCGGCAGCCCCGCTGAGGAAGAATCCGAGCGAATACGAGTGGCTTAGCGCGTCGAAAGCAATTGGCTTCAGCGGGTTGAAAGGCACTACCTGACCGCTGGGCAGGGTCATCGAGGCGGGCACCGCGTTCGCTCCCAGCGGTCCTGACTGGACCGCGTGCACGGCCGCCTCAAGGGCTGGCCGCTGAGCGGCTGGAGCGTGGGCCGGGGATGAGATGAACGCGGAGAGTGCTTTCCGCAGCGAAGCACTGGCGGCGAGTCGCTGCCGGATACTGGCCGAAGCCTGGCTGAGTGCTACCGCGCCGATAACCGCCGGGCCCAGGGTAAAGCCGAGGTCGCGGAGCATGCTGGTGATGCCGCTGGCCATGCCGGCCAGGTGGGTGGGTGGTGTGCTTACTGCGATCACACACAGCGCGGAGAGGGCTACGGCGAAACCAAGCCCGACGAGAATAAGCGGGGGGACGACAGGAACCAGGGACAGATCCGAGGCCGGGATGGTGGCCAGCCATAGACATCCGCACGCCATCAAGGCGAACCCGGCGCTCAGCGGCCACTTGGGGCTGTGCCGTTGCAGCAGGCGGATCGTGATTGGCAACTGGATCAGAGCCATGCCGTTGAGGCAGATAAACGCGATCGCGGTCTTCATAGGGGTGAAGCCCTGGATCGCCGACATCCGGATGCTCGTCGAATAAGCTGTGCCGAGGAAGGCGAACATACCGATGACGGTGACGACCGAATTCACAGCGAGATTCCGGTTGCGGAAGAAATCAAGGCGCAGAAGCGGGGCCCCCGACCTTCGTTCCACAAAAATGAAGAGCATCAGGAAAATGGCCGCGATAGCGAATCCCCCACCTATATTCCAGCTTCGCCATCCGCTGGTAGGGCCCTGCACGACCGCGTACATCAGCGCGAACAGTGCTACGGCAATCGTCACCTGACCGCGCGAGTCCAGTGACCGCCCTTCCGGTGAGGATGAATCCGCCGCAGCCATGCGCGTTACGACGGCGCTGACCAGGGCTAGAGCCATGACCACGAGGAACGCCCATCTCCAGCCAGCCAGGGGATCCGAGCCAAACCGCAGTTTCGCGGCCAGGCCGCCCAGGATCGGGGAGGCTCCATTGCCAACCGATAGCGCCGCCGCCCACATTGAGATCGAGCGGACCCGGTCCCGAGCGGTATGCGTGCCGGCAGTGATCATGGCGAGGCCGGTCGGGAAAATGGCGGCGGCGCCAATGCCGACGATCGCCGAACTAGCCCACAGCACCGGCAGCACCGGCACGCGGGTGCCAGTCGACAGCGAGGCGCCCGGAATGAGCACCGCCATGGCCTCGCCGACCGCGATCACCAGCGCGCCGCCGATCAGGAGCCTCTTGCGGCCGAAGAGGTCACCCAGCACCCCGAAGCTGAGTTCCAGTATCGAGACCGGGATCAGGAACGCGTCCGAGATCCAGGTGAGCTGCGCCGAAGTGGTCCCAAGATCTTGCTGGAACAGACCGTTGAGCGAGGCCGGGGTAGCGAGTGCCATCTGGGCCGGGATCACAGCGAGCAGAGCGGCAATCAGAGTCCCGCGTTGTAGGACATAGGTACCTCTAGACGCATATGTCCTTCTTGTCCTTGTTCTCGGTACCCTAAAGTCGAGGTCTTCCATGGACGTCCTAGCAGCAGAGGTAGGAAATGTCCCTTTAGTCATGATCCTGGTTTGAATTAGCAGATGCTCTAGGCCTCCGCGTCGTCCCAGGCCAGAAGAAGGATGTGATTCTCTCGGTTCAGCCGAACCCCATTCGATTGCAGAGAGGGGCGGGGCCCGGAAACCCCCCAGGCTGAGTTAGCGGTCAGTAACCCTGGGCCCGGCCTCGCTCGCCACTGCGATCCGTGCTCACACCTACCCACCCCGAGTAAGACGCCTGGTCGTGCCCACTCCTGTGAGCAAAAAGGCTGAGCTAAAGGAGGTAACATGCTCTTCTTCCCGCCCCTGGCGGGAAGCGCCGCCAGTTCAGCTTCTGACCCACAGTCCGGTGGCATCGTGCCTGCTGTTTCTTCGGACGACGAGACCGCCGTTGACATCCAAGGATGTGGTTGGAGGCAGGACAGCACCACGAAGTCCTACCGGCAGAGTTCCGGAAGAGTTTGAGCGTACACATCCAGATTCGGGCGCTCCCAGGCGGCGAGCCGGGCGGCGTTCTGCCGACGAGAACGAGGTTTTCGGCCTGGGGGGGGAACCCTATCCGTGCTCAGGTCTGGCTGACGACAAACGACTGAACGCCGGCGGAGCTGTTGTCCTGGTAGTAGCCGCCGGCGGCGCAGCGGCCGGCGATAGGTCGCCGATGGTCACCTGGGCGCGCCACCCGCCGGTCTCAACTCCTCGGCGTCACGCGGTGGATCGAGGCTAGTGTCCGGTGGACTGGCCGCTGTCGATGTGAGGGATTCGCCGGTGAATCTCGGCGTTCACTCGGACTCCTCGGCGGGCGTACTCGATGGCCAGTGAGCGGGCGACCAGTCCCCCTCTGGGTCCGTGGTCTGCCCCACTTCGATCAGATGACCGTCGGGATCGCGGATGTAGCATCGCTTCTCGTACTGGTGCTGTTTCGGCGGAGTCAGGAATTGAGCACCCCGTGCGCTCCATTCGGCGTACACGGTGTCGATGTCTTTAACCCGGATGTTGAGGAAGCTGCTGACCCGGTCGGGGTCGCGTGGCGTCTCGAGGATGACCGTAGGCTTGTCGTCGGTCGGGCCTCCGCCGCCATTGATGACGATCCAGCTGTTGGCTAGTGCGACATTGACCGGATCTCCGGGAAA
Source organism: uncultured Actinomycetota bacterium (assembly GCA_963815375.1). Taxonomy (GTDB): domain Bacteria; phylum Actinomycetota; class Actinomycetes; order Streptosporangiales; family Streptosporangiaceae; genus JASHPR01. The sequence goes on from CAWFGX010000002.1 coordinate 615,799, forward strand.
GGCCACCCTTCCGCCGAGTACTTCGGTGTAGAAACGCCGGGAGCGCTCGACATCGTCTGAGACGATGAAATGGGTCAGCACCATTCCCTCTGGGGGTGGTGGGAGTTCGGACATCCGGCACTCCACTAGTCAGGTCTCACACCCCGCTTCACGACGGAGTCTGCGGCCGACGTTACCACGAGTAGGCATTCGATCTCCTTCCAGTGCTGCGTGGCGATCCGGACCGCAGGTGGCGGCAGAGGCTGTGTGATAACCCCACCCGAGGCACGAACTGGGCGCGCGCCCCGGACCGCAGATAACCAGCCCGTGTGCCGATCTCACCCAGATGGCAAAGCTCGCATACCCGTGGGGGCGTGCGGGGGCGCGACAACAGGTGGTGGCTTGCCCGCTGTCACGGCCGGGCGCGGGCGTAGGCGTTGGCGAGCGCGCCGAAGACCTGTTTTGGCTCCCAGGCCATGTCCGGGTACGTGGCACCGCGTTCATGCTCCAGGACCGCTACGACTCCGTGGGAGGCGAGATCAAGACCGCGGTGCGGCTCGGTCGGGTGCCGGGGCTGCTCGAATCCGGCGAAGGTGAACCAGAACGCGGAGTCGATGTCTTCGGTTTCGTAGATCGCGAGTGCCCGGATCTGACTGAAGTGGCATCACCCGGCACGTGACCGCGCCTCAGCCCGTGTCCACGGGCCTTGAGCCCGATCGCCGACCGGGCACTCTGATCAGCACGCGAAAGCCTCAGGCCAGCCAATGTGCCAGAGCTTGAGGAAGGCAGCCGTCATGTGCGAAACCAATCCGAGCCATGTAGTACCAAACGAGACGTCGTTATTCCTTGGTCGTTGGCTTCGTCATGCCCAGGATGTGCGCCTCATCCCCGAACCGCTTTATGACCCGGATCCTGAACTCCCCGACGCGGACCTCCGGCTGCTCTCGGAGTACTGTCGCTCCGACCTGAGGTTGTAGGCGTCGCGGCGAGGCAGCTGAGGGTGCCTCTCGGACCGATATTGGTTCTCGGTAAACCGGTCCTCGGAGTAGAGGTGCTCTCCATCGGCTGTGTCCAGACCAACCGCCTGGTACTCACGCAGGTTCACCCCCGCATCGCCCGGGTGAATTGCCTGGACCTTTGTGACCTTGCCTTTGGCCGTCGTGCCATTGACCCAGTGGTAGGCATGAACCAGTTCGTGAAACAAGGCCACGTCGCGAGGTATCGGATTCCATACTGCTGGCTCAGTCTCCAGAACCCTGTGACGTTGCTTCTCGAGCAGAGCTACGGCATCGACATCGGCAGGGTGCATCGTGATGGTGGGGTCCGGCTCCTTCGGGCCCCTGATACTCGTCTTGGGAGGCTGGGACACCGAGGTCGGGTAGATCGTGGTCTTCCATGGGGCTGTCGCCAGCTCTTGCAGCAGGTCGGCCCCGACTTCGGTGTTCCGGATCTTCTCGAGGTCAGCGATGACCTCTGTTTCGAGGTCGGCCTCAACTGTCGGGTCGATCTGCAGCTGCGTATGTTCCGGCGTCCAGGGATCGATATAGACCCGATGCTTCGACGGATGCCAGAAGGTCTGGCGCCGCGCGTTCGTCCTGACGTACCGTCGCTTCCTCGACTGGCCGGACACCCAGTGGTAGTGACCATTCCTCAGGACCCAGAAACGCTGGATCGTGTTGACTGGCGCGCGGCCAGCCTCGGCGGGTCCTGTGGCGCCTCCTGCCCGTACCGCCTGACCGCGTTGCTGAACGACGTGCGCGAGTTCGTGGGCGAGAAGGTGCGTGCCCGCAGAAGCTCCAGCGTGCTCGCCCCTTCTGAGGAAGATGTGGTCGCCCACGGTGAAGGCACGAGCGGACATTGACTGGCAAAGGTCATCCGACTCCGCGTCACGGTGCAACCGCACGCGGCGGAAGTCGACCCCGAACGCCTCCTCCATCGGCGCGGCTACAGAGCCTGCAAGCGGCTCGCCTGTCCCCAACGCGCGGCTGACCGACGCTTCCAGGTTCAGGTGCGCCGAGCCCGTGGCAGCGGTGCTATCCCCACCCGCTGCGCCGTGGCTCGCTGCCCGGCTCGTGACCTGCCGCGCGGCTCGGTCGGCCGCACGCTCATAGAGGTCATCCGCCGAGCCGAGCACCAGCTTGGTCTGAATCATCGGCACGAACCCCGGGCCGGCCAGCGTTCGTGCCGCGCGAGCGTGGTCGACCACCTGTTGCACGTACCGGTTGCCCTTCTGCCCCTGCAAGCGCAGCAGCACCTGGCCTGCGCGAGCCAGCCGACCGCCGCTGAGCAGGGCCAGTGCTCTGCCCTGGGCCATGAATCCGGTCGTGACGGCCGTGGCCGCGGCGCTGGCGGGCGCACACTGCCTGGGCGAGCGATTGGCCACAGGCTCGGGCGCGCTTGGCCGGCGCGCCGAGGAGCGCTCGACGCTGACTGCCGCGACGGAGTCGAACTGGCGCGTACCCATGCCGTGCTCCTCAGGTCCCGGGTCAGTGCGTCGCGAGCCAGCCGCCGAGATCCTCGCCGACGACAAGCGCACCACCTGCGGGGCATCGTCAAGAAATCATCTCAATTCAAGACCACAGTCGTTCACGCGACAAGACTTGAGCTTGCCCGCGCAGTCCGGACACCTGACCGGAGGTGGCAGCTGCCGCCAGGGAGGATGTCCTCATACCCGCGCCACACCCCCCGGAGTTCTCGACGGCGTCATCCGGACCGGAATCAGCGGATGTACCGATCGCTCACCGTGACAGGATGCATGATGCCGTTGAGGCATGATCAGTCGGTTAGGTGACGAACGGTCGCAGTGCCTGGCCCGTTACGCTTCGCTGGTGAAGACTGCCAGTAACCCCGGCAAGCCGCAGGCGCGGATCCGCAGCCTCCTGCGCTGCGGCCTGATCGCTGGCCCGATCTTCGTCGGGGCGTTCCTACTTGAGGGCGCCGCCCGGGACGGTTATCGCCCGCTGCGCCACCCGGTTAGTTCTCTGGCGCTCGGATCGCGCGGCTGGATCCAGGCCGGGAACTTCGCTGTGACCGGGACGTTGCTCGTGGCTGGTGCCGCAGGGCTGGCGCGTGCTGGGGATCCCGCGACCAGCGGCCGCGCAGTGCCGGCCCTGATCGGCGCGGCGGGCGCGGGGCTTATCGGCTCGGCGGTCTTTACTACTGACCCGGTCAGCGGCTACCCGCCGGGAACACCCGATGCGCTCATCCGGCCCAGCCCGGTAGGCGTGGCGCACAATATGGCGGCCGTCCCGGTGTTCTGCGGCCTGCCTGCCGCCGCGCTCGTATGCAGCTGGCGGTCGTGGCGGGCCGGCCAGCGCGGGTTTGGGCTCTACAGCGCGGGCACCGCCATAACGATGCTGGCCACCATGGCACTGGCTGCTGCGGGATTCGGCCAGGCACCCCGCCTCGTTAATCTCGGCGGGCTGTTCCAGCGCGCCAGCATCATCACAGGCTTCGCCTGGCTCACGGCCCTGTCCGCACGGGGATTTCAACGTGCGCCAGCCAGCCGCAGCGCCAGCTCACCAGGATCCTGAACGCCCGTCCGCATTCCTCGAGCCAGGCACGCGCACGATCCGCGGCATGACATGGCCTTCGCGGGCTGGGCCTGCTCTGGCGGGAGAATCGTGCTGGCAGGAACTGTGGCGAACGGACGGAGACAGTCGTGGCCGTGAATCTGGGCTGGCCCTGCTGGGTGGGCGTGGTCGCCGAGAACCTTGCTGAGCAGCGCCGTTTCTACCGAGACGTGCTCGGGATGCGCGAACTGGCTGCTGGCCCGGGCTGGATCCAGTTTGATTTCGGCGAAACGGGTGTGCTCGAAGTTCTCCAGCGTGGCGGCGACCCTCAGTACGACCAGGCCCGTTACCAGGTTGGGTATGCGGTGGACGACATCGAATCGGCGCGTGACGAGCTTGTTTCTCGCGGGGTGCAGCAGGTCACCGAGATCAAGGAGGACGCCGCGGCTGACGGCCGCTGGTGCTATTTCCGCGACGCCGAAGGCAACATCTTCGAAATCAAGGAACGCCACGACCACCGGAGACAATAAGACCTGACAAAGTCCAGCGTTGCTGTCGGCGGCCCCGGAATCCTTCCTAATGTCGACCTTCTTGCAGCGCAGACGCGTGAACTGCAAGCGCAGCAGCAGGTCGAGATACAACACGCAGTCCGGCCGCCAGTAGATGACAATCTCATCCTGCTCCTGGTCCACTGCGCTCCCCTCCAAGACAGGCGTGGCAGCCGGACCATGCAGTGTGCGGCTTACTGTCCGAGCCCGCGGGTAGGTTGCCGGACATAGACTGGAAGATTGAGCTCGTTGCCATACCGGTGACCGATGTTGACCGCGCCAAGGCGTTCTACGTGGACCAGGTTGGCTTCAACCCTGATCACGACTACCAGGTCAACGAGGCGCTGCGGTTCGTGCAGCTCGCTCCTCCCGGCTCGGCGTGCTCCGTAGTCATGGGCACCGGAATCACCGAGATGCCTGCGGGGTCGCAGAAAGGCGTGCAAGTCGTCGTGACCGACGTCGAGGCGGCGCGGCGAGAGCTGATCGCGCATGGCGTGGAGGCCAGCGACGTTGACGTTCAGCCGTGGGGGTCGTTCGTCACCTTCGGCGACCCGGACGGCAACACCTGGTCGCTGCAGCAACTGCCTCAGCGTTAGAAAGCCGCAAGCCTGCCACCGAGCTAAGACGCGCATCGCATCGACGCGCCCTACCGAGCCAAAATGTAGAGACGAAATCGGAGGAGCCGGCGGCGCGCCGGTTGCGAAGACGGCGGCATAGCGGGCACCTGAGGTGCTACTCGTTGAGGATCTGCTCTCGCAGTATGTCTGCGTGCCCGCAGTGCTGAGCGAATTCGCGCAGCGCGTGGAGGTACACCCAGTGCAGCGGGAGCGGCCCGCGCCGGTTGCCGTGGACTACGTCGTCCAGTCCCAGGGATGACGTCGCGCGGCGTGATGACTCGCATGCGTCGCGGTGTGCTTGCTGAACGGCAGCGATGGTGTCGTTGTCATGAAGAATGAACGACTCGTCTGGGGTCGCGGGGATGCCGATCTCGGCACGTGACCGGCACGTGACAGCTTCGTCAAACCAGACCTTCTCGACGAAGGTCGCGTGCTTCACCAGTCCGAGCAATGTGGTCCGGGAAGGCACCAGCGACCGGCGCGCCTGTTCCTCGGTAAGCCCGTCCAGGCAGCGATTGAGCTCACCGCGATGCTCGTCGAGGAAGACCTCGAACTGTGCCCGAACTGGCTGGTCAATGACGTCCTCGGTGGACGTCGCTGGGACGGAGGACATGAGCGAAGCATTTCAACATCGCTGCCCACTACACAACTACCGCACATCGGCAATGCCGTGCCCTCAGCTTGGCCGCGTGCCCTGCGGCTCGGTCAGGTGCCGGAGGCCATGTAAACGCAGTTGGCGAGAAGGCCGCCATCAGCGCGCGGAGGCCGGGCCCGGTGTCGCATGGTCCTCACGGTCTGAGATGCCATTGCGCTCGCTTACCAGGTCCGCCCCAGGCCGGTCCGCATCGAGCGCGGCTGCGCGCAAGGCACCCTTATTGGGTTCGCCTTTGTGGGTCAATGGCAACGCCGCACAGAGTTCTACGATCTTGGGGGCGTACAGCGGGCCGAGCCGGTCGATGACCCATGCCCGTAGCTCACCCTCGCCGACGGTCACGCCCTCAGCGCATGCTACGGCAGCATAGACGGCCTCTCCGGTGCGCTGGTCCGGGACGGCGAAGACGGCTACTTGCTCGACGCCAGGATGCCGGGCGAGTTCCTTTTCGATTGCCTTGACTGAAACATTCTGGCCACCGACGATGATCGTGTCGCGGATCCGGTCGCCGAGGCGAAGGAAACCCTCACCGTCGACCCGCCCCACATCCCCAGTGCGCGCCCAGCCGTTCTGAAGCACGAGCGCCGTCTCGTCCGGCCGGTTAAAGTAGCCGACCATCGTCGCCGGAGATCGAACCCACACCTCACCCGGTTCATCTGAGGAAACGAGATGTCCGTCGGCATCCCGAACACTGATGTCCACCGCGGGAAACGGCAAACCGACCGAGTCGTACTTGTCTGGACCGACCTTCCCGGCCTGCAGGACCGTGATGAATCCCGTCTCCCACTGCCCATAGGTCTGGATGGCCTTCGAGCCGAAATGCGCAGCCAGCTCATGAACAATCTCCGGGCTGGCTGGAGTCCCGCCGAACTCAACCTGCCTTAGGCTCGCGCAGTCGGCGGCCGTTCGCGGGTACTGCCTTATCAGTTCGGCCAGGGCTTGGGGGACGTCGAAAACGTGTGTGACGTTCTCCTTTCTTATCGCACTGAAAACGGCCGAGGGTGAGGAATCGTCCTGCAGGATCACAGTGCCGCCCGCGGCGAAAGTCCAGATCGCGACCTCGCGGACCATGCGCCTATCGCTGTGCGTGAAAAGGAATCGGCGGGGAGCGAAGCCGTGCAACCATTCATCCATCCGCAGGAAGGCGGCGGCGTTGGCGAACGTGTGAGCTATGCCCTTCGGCGTCCCTGTGCTGCCGCTGCTCATGGCCACGACGGCGATGTCCTCCTCCCGCGAGGACACAGGGACCGCAGCTGGTGATTGGCTCTGGGCCAGAGCTAGCAGATCGCTACCAACGGAAGTGCTCCCATGTGAGAACGCCAACGGCACATGCTGCGCCAGCTCGGCGGCGGGTCCGGCGAGGACGTCATCAAACACCAGCGCGGCGACACCCAGATTATCGAGCACCGGCTTCAGGAAGCCCGGGGAGACGCCCTCGGGCAGGATCGCCGACCACACCCCCAGCACATAACACGCCAGCTGGGTGACGATTGCTTCCACCGACATTCCTACCAAGCACGCCATGCCCTGGCCGCGGGCCAGCCCTTGGTCCTGCAGGGTGCGCGCACGCCGATAGACGGCTTCCAGCAGTTCACCGCCGGCCACGCGCCGCTCTCCATGGACCAGCACCTCGTGCGAGTGGGCGCGCTCCAGCCCACTGATGATTGCCCGGACGTATCGGCTCAACGTTTCGCTCCACTCGAATCGCGGGGACGTACGCCTGCGTCCGTGTAGACGCACAGCTGGCCGGATATAACCATAAATCGAAAAAAACGGAGTACTTACCTGACGGGCGGCCTCTGCTGCCTGCCAGATGGTCAGAACGGTGAAGGTGGCGCCGGTAAGACGCCCGCCTGCCCGGCCATAGGCGGACGCCTTCCGCTAGATTGTCGGCACGGCGTAGGCGTCCTCTGGCTCCCAGCGGTAATCTCGCGGACCACCGCCGGTCACGGCTGCTGCCTGGCGAAGCCGCTCGCCCGGCAAACGTTGGCGGCTACGGCACTCGCACACGCCGGCCATGGTTCCGCCCGCGCCAGGCCTTGCCGGATGTCGTTGGACGCCGGCACCTGGCTCACGCTAACCCGGACGGGGAGCCCGTCCCTGTAGGGGGAAATTTCAGCAGCACGACAGTCTGCCGACGGCCGTTGATCCCGCGGTTCAGCAGCGGCCGGATGCCGTAGGCAACCCGGACCTGCTCTGGTGTGTAACACGGCGGCCGAACGGCCAGACAGTCGGTCGCTGCGGCACCAGGCGAGTTGGTCGTCGCCGGCGTTGTCGCGCTGGCGCGGGTCAGCAGCTGCCGGCAGGCGTGGTAAGCCCGCGCTGCAGGGGTGTTGCTGTTGCCGGTTACCTGCTTGCCAACGCTGACGCCCTGCGATGGACCGGGATCGGGGAAGTTCGGCACGCCGTGGGTCTGCATGCAGTGCGCGAAGGCAAGGTTCGACTTGTAGGTCGTCGACCCTGTCGAGCCAGAGTTGCCGAACGACACATGCACGACGCCGCACGACGCTGTCAGCATGGCGACGGCTGCCATGACAGCAAGGGCTCCCGCGCGCTGCGCCCCCGGACGGCCGCCGGTCTTCTCGTTCATCGCGGTCTCCTCAAGAAGCCAAGACGGGACATCGTGTTCTCCCCGTGACCTGTTGTACAGAATGCGAGGTGACACCACCGTCACGAAAAATGTCACCTGGATGTCACCTGCGGCCTGCGATGCTGGGAATCAGGCGGCTGACAGGCGGGGACACAACGAAGCGAAGAGCAGGCGATGCGGGTTCTGGTGGCTGAGGACGACGAAGTGCTGGCCACCACAGTGGCGGCCGGGCTGCGCCGGGAGGGGTTGGCCGTCGACGTGGCCCTGGACGGCGCCGCGGCCCTGGAGCACCTGGCGGTCGGCCGCTATGACGTGCTGGTGCTGGACCGGGACCTGCCCAGCGTGCACGGCGACGACGTCTGCCGGACCCTAGCCGCGGGCAGATCCGAGACCCGGGTGCTGATGCTTACCGCGGCCAGGTCGGTCAGGGAACGCGTCGAGGGCCTCGACCTGGGCGCCGATGACTACCTGCCCAAGCCCTTCGACTTCGCCGAGCTGACGGCCCGGATCCGGGCACTGGGCCGCCGTGCCGCCGCCCCGCTGCCGCCCAGCCTTGAACACGGCGACCTGAGCCTGGACCCGGCTCGCCGGGTAGCGGTCCGCGCCGGGCGGCGGCTCCCGCTGACAGCAAAAGAACTGGCCGTGCTGGAATGCCTGCTCTCCGCCGACGGACGTCCGGTCCCAGCCGAGGAGCTGCTCGAACGGGTATGGGACGAAGCGGCTGACCCGTTCACCACCACCGTCAAGACCACCATCGGCCGGCTCCGGGCCAAACTCGGCGAGCCCGCGGTGATCCAGACCGTCCGGGACAGCGGCTACCGCATCGGAGAACCATAATGTGCACCCCGCGCCTCGGTCTTTTGCGTCGGCTGCGGCCGCCCCGCCGCACTGCCCGCGTGCGCCTTACCGTCCTGTACGGCGCGGCGGTATTCCTGGCCTGCGGCGCGGTCGTGGTCGCCGTTACCTACCTGGTCTACGGCGTGCTCGACGGGCCCACGCCGCAGCCAGTGACCCAGGCCCACTCGCACCTTTCCGTCAGGCGAGGCGGAGTAGTCGCCGTGCAAGAGGCGGAAGCGGCAGCCCGCACGGCGACGATCCACGTTGCGGGCGTCGGGCAGATCGCCCTCGACAAGCAGCAGCTGCTGATCACCTCCGCCATGGCCCTGGCCGTTATCGCCTTGGCCGCCGCCGCGATCGGCTGGCTCATCGCCGGCCGGGTGCTGCGGCCGCTGGCCACGATCACGGCCGCCGCCCGGCGGATCTCCGCTACCAGCCTGCACGAGCGCCTGGCTCTGCCAGGACCCGATGACGAGCTCAAGGAACTCGCCGACACCCTGGACAGCCTGTTCGCGCGGCTGGAGACCGCCTTCGACGCCGAGCGGCGCTTCGCCGCCAGCGCCTCGCACGAGCTGCGCACCCCGCTAACCCGGGAACGCGCCCTGCTCCAGGTCACCCTCGCCGACCCGGCCGCCACCACCGCCACCTGGCAAGCTGTGAGCCGGAACCTGCTCACCTCCAACGCCGAGCAGGAACGCCTCATCGAAGGGCTGCTTACCCTAGCCAGCAGCGAAGCCGGGCCCGGCGAACGCGAGGCCCTCGACCTGGCCGCCATCACCAGCGCCGCCCTGGCCGCCCCCCGCCCCGCGATCAGCCGCCTGGGCCTGCACGTCCAGACCGCCATCCAGCCCGCCTCCCTTGACGGTGATCAGCTCCTGGTCCAGCAGCTGGTGACCAACCTCATCGACAACGCGGCCCGGCACAACATCCCCGGCGGGGACATTCAGGTCGCCACCAGGACCAGCGGCGGTCACGCCGTCCTGTCAGTGACCAACTCCGGGCAGGTCATCCCGCCGGCCGAGGTAGGCCGCCTGTTCCAGCCCTTCCAGCGGCTCGGCCCGCGCCCCGCCCGCCCTGACAGCGGCCACGGCCTCGGCCTCTCCATAGCCCGCGCTATCGCCACTGCCCACGCCGCGACCATCGAGGCACGCGCCCTGACCGGCGGCGGCCTCGCCGTCGACGTCACCTTCCCCCCCTCAGCTCCGCCCCCGACCCGTCAGCCGCATGCCGGACGCCGAGTCCGCGCGTAGATATTCGCGCGGCCGGGTCAAGGCCGGCACACCATTTTGGCGGATGATGTTGACGCGGGCATGCCAGCCCTCGTCCCGTTGCCAGCACTCGGGCGGGCACACCGATCATCTGCTTGGTCGCTGGCCGAAAACTGAGACGAAGACGCCTCAGCGTGCCGCCTAGATGATCACTACAACGGCGTTGCCGCAGGTCAAAGCATGTGGTCAGGGATGGGGTCGAACCGCCGACCTTCCGCTTTTCAGAGGTTCTGTCACCCTCGAAGCGGTTCGCGCTCAAAACCTGCGCCCGCCCACCATCGTCAGGGCTGCTCAGCGGGTTTGTGACGGCAGCCTAGCAGCGCTCCGGCCGCTACCATGACCAACATGCCGGTGCAGCCATCGGAGACTATGCGTCAGGTCCACCAGATAGCGCTGGGCTGGCAGCAACTGCGGCAGCAACAAACGATCAGCATGATCGCGGGCGGGCTGGCCGAGATCCCCAGCGCTGATGGCACGCACATGGGGTGGGGGATTCTCGGCCTATGTTTTCTGCTTACCAACATCGTTGACCAGATCGGTGCGGGCATCAAAGCGCCGTCATTCGCCGCGCAGACCGTGACGGGGCTCCAGAATGGCGGGCAGATAGGCAGCGCTGTCGGGTGCGAGCTCATAGCCAACGATGACCTACGCGGCGGGGGGCGGCTGCAGATACCGCCGGAGCTCGTCACGCGCCGTCCTGGTGTGGTAGCCAACGCGTCGAGCGCGCTCCGCGACAGCATGGGCTCGCCAGCCTTCGCCGAAGATCTGCTCGACAACGCCCAAGACCAGGGGCGCTGGGCCGACCGAGGGATGATCACTCAGCTGACCGCGGAGTTGCCGGGCCTCGATCTCACCCAAGCGGGAGTGGCGTTGCTTACCTGCGGTGGCTTCCTGCTCAACCAGGGCATGCAGATCGGTCTCAACGAGTCCACACGCGGCTTCCTCCGCACGCGGCGCAAAGTGGCCGAGGGCATGACCTATGGCGGCATCGGGCTGGCCGGAGCGATCATGGCGCTGGCCGGCGATGGGTGTCTGGCGCGTGGCTGACACGAGCCGACGACACGTACGGCGACGTTGCCGAAGGCCGATTATGCTCACTCGCCACTCAAGGCGACTCACACGCGCTGCGCCCCCGTCCCCTCTGTACACCCCGAGGTCCGTACGCCCTGCTGTCCGGTCAGAATCCCAATGTCACGGTCGCGGGGGGCCGCCGGAGGTCTCCTTACCATGGTGACGCCGGGCTTGCGAACGTCCGTTGCGGGCTAGGAGCCTGACGTACGAGTGCCCGAGTTTGGTGATTCGCATTGCGAGCCTCCAGCAAGACGAGGAAGTGACTCCTTCGACCGGCATTAAGCCTCAGCACGTAAATTCTCTCAAACCGCGCAGCACTCGCACAGAACAGCGGTGCCAGGTTTGCATATTCCGTTAGCAAGCCTTGGCCAGTGTGCGGATTGCGCCATGGCGCGCCTGATATGACGATGGTGTCTTAGCTACGTTTCACCGAGGTTGCGGGCCCGCTCCGCAACGCAGGGCGGCCGAATCAGATGAACGCGCAAGGGGACAGACGTGCCCCACGCGAGTGGTCACTGCTTCGGCGCAGTGACCGAGAAGGTGAAGGATGAATGCCATGGCTGCTAACGAAGCACCTACCACCGTCAAGGACACGGGGAAGCCAGCCCGTCCCGCCACCGACCCTGCCGGCCCGACTGGCCGGCTTGCTACCTGGGTCGCTAAGACAACGCTCGACGACGTTCCCGCCTCCGTCCGCGACCGGGCCAAGCACCTGGTGCTTGACGGCATCGGCTGTGCCCTGGTCGGCGCGCAGCTGCCGGTCTCCCGGATTGGCGTCGAGGGGGTAACAGCGCTCGATGACGCAGGGGATTCCGTGCTGGTTGGCTGGGGCGGCCGGGCTACCAGTGCCACGTCGGCGGCCATGTTGAACTCCAGCTTCATCCAGGGGTTCGAGCTGGACGACTACCACCCGCTGGCCCCGCTGCACAGCAACTCGCTGGTACTGCCGGCGATGTTCGCCGCCGCCCCGCGCGTGGGCCGCGTCTCAGGCGAGAGCTTCCTTCTCGGCGCCATCCTGGGGTACGAGACCGGCCCGCGTGTCGGTCAGGCGCTCGGCGGCCTGGACATGCTGTCCCGGGGGTGGCACTCGGGCGTGGTCTTCGGCCCGCTCGCGGCGGCCGCTGCCGCGGGAACGCTGTACGGGCTGGACGCCGCCGGATTCGAAGACGCCTTCGGGATGGCGGCCACCCAGTCTTGCGGGCTCATGTCCGCGATGTACGAATCGATGGTCAAGCGCATGCAGCACGGCTTCGCGTCGCGCAACGGCCTGACCGCCGCCGCGCTCGCGGCAGCGGGCTACGTCGGCATCAAGCGGGTGTTCGAGCGCCCGTACGGTGGCTGGCTGGCCGTCTTCGGTGAGGGCCACCGCACCTATCCCGAAGACATCTACAAGGGCCTGGGCGTCCTGTGGGAGACCGAACGGATCGCCGTCAAGGCGTACTCGTGCATGGGATTGCTGCACGCCGCGATCGACGCCGCCCTTGAGCTGCGGCCCAAGGTCGACGTCAGCCAGATCCAGCGGATCGACATCTACATGTCCGAAGCCGCCTACGCGCATGGCGGGTGGAAGGCCGAGCGACCGCTCGAGGTGATCGGCGCTCAGATGAACGTCACCTACGTCGTCGCGGTCGCCCTCCTCGACGGCGACGTGCTCATCGACCAGTTCACCAAGGACCGGATCAACAGCGACGACGTCTGGGCCCTGATCGACAAGACACTGACGCATCATGAACGGGCCTACGACCACCTCCCGATCGACGAGCAGCTCACAACCCAGGTGCGCCTGACCTTCAACGACGGGAGCACTCGCGCCGCCAAGGTCGTACACCCGCGCGGCACCGGCGACCGGAACCTTACGAACACGAACATCCGTGACAAGTACACCAAGCTGACCCACCGCATCATCTCTGCCGAGCGCCGGGCCGCCATCGAAAAGGCCGTCCTCGGGATGGACACTCTCGATGACGTCGCCGAGCTGACGGCCCTGCTCACACCCGCCGTGCACTCCCCGCTCGACTGAGCGCGTCCGACCGGATGCGACACGGCCTGAGATAAAGACGCCATACGCCTTCACTGTGGAGGGCAAACCATGAACGATCCGTGCGCGCGCTTGCCAGTGGTGCCGACCTTCAGCCGCGTCGTCGAACCGCGCCGCGGGCAGGGGCCCGAGCGATTCATGCGCCACTCGCGCGTCGAGCTCAAGTAGCTGCTGCTCGTCCCGCCAGTACCGGCGCACCACGTTGGCAGCGATCCCGTACAGCCAGGACTGCAATGACCCACGCTCGGGCGGTACGTGGCCCGCCACCGGTACGCTGTCGCGAACACCTGGGCCGGCAGGTCCTCGGCCAGGGGCGTGCAAACGCGCCTCGCGATGAAACGGTGCACCGGGGCAAAGTGCTCCCGGAACGCGCCCTCGAAGTCCTCCGGTGCCGAATTGGCCTCGGCCGCCATCAGGACGCCGGCGGCCGCCGCCACGGCCAGCGCCCGGGCCGCGGCGTCCGAGCTTCTTGCGCACACTGGTTGAACGCGCCCCGTCAATGATCTGGTGGGACTAGACAGTGCGCGCGGCTGACCAACTCACGCATGCCTGGCGAGTCCATGCCGTCCGCATCACTGCCACTCGGCCTGGCCGGGTCGGACTGCTGGTGACCCGATCCGACCCGCTGACCGCCGTACGCATCGCCCCGGAAACGGCCGACCTGCTGGCGGTTCGGCCGGGCATGCCGGAAACCGGCAGCCATGGATCATCGACTTCCGGGTCGTGCCGCACTGGCCGAACGCCGGGGCGACCCAATCCGGGACGTCCAATCTAGCCAATGCGATCATCAAAGGCCTGGCGCCACAGCCGGTCGCCCTGATCGGATTCGACCTCAAGGGCGGCGTCGAATTCACCCGTACGCGGCCCAGCTGCCCGCCATCGTCGAGCGTACGAAAGCCCAGAACCCATACCGGATGCCCGGCATCGAGCGCTGCCGATCATCGGCGGAAGCGCAGACTATCTGGCATGGACCGAGCAGGAGACTGGCGCACCTTAACCACGCTGACGACGTTTCTAGGCAAGGATGGACTGGTGCTCAGCCCTGCCGATTTCGAGCAACTTCGACGGGAGATCTACCCCTCCGGCCCGGCCAGTGACGGCGGCAACCTGCTCGGCATGGAGATCGACTTCTGTGCCTTCCTCGGTGATCCCGCGTACGCCGATGAAGACCCCGGCTTGTGGCAGAACATGGTTGTTCACCGCCATGAAGGCGCCCAATGGCTGATCACCGGACGGGCGAAAGGTCGACGGGAAGATGCTGATGCGATTAGTGCTGAGCTTGCCCGGATATGGGAGGAGCGCCTCAGTTATCGGGACCGCGAGGGGCACACCATTGAGACCGCACGAGACTACATAACCCTCCGAGCGGTTACTCAGATCGCGCCGGGCGCGCTATGGGTGACCGCGACCGTCCGGGTGGATCTGGACTAGCCCCCCGGATCTGCCACGATCGGCGCCACGGACTGTCGCAGGTCAGTCGGCGGACGAGTGTCGCGCATCATCCGACGGAGGACGGCGTTGCCCTGAGTGTCTGCCGGACAGGCCGGTCTCATCTGGGGGAATCGGGTCGCCGATCACCGTGGCGGCCAGGTCGGCTGCGTCCAGGCAATGGCCAGGATCGGTTCGCGTGCCCTGCTGATACCGGCGGTCGGCGAAGGCCGCGAGGCCGGGCACGGTGATCATGCCGAGCAGGGCGGACAGAATCGTGCGGGCCTGCTCAAGCACTTCGGCCAGCGTGATTGGTTTACGCAGCGTCGCTCTGAGATCGACGGACATAGCGCTGACGATACAGACCGCCTTCTACGGGGGCGAGTACAGCAAACTGATGGCCGAATACGCGGTCACGGTACTGTGGCCCGGCATCGCTGCCAGGACCTGATGGCCACCGGTTTGAGGCGAAGGGTGCCGGGCATCGCTAACGACGTGGGCCCTTCGATCACGGACATCTCCCTCCTGACAGGCGCGCATCTTCCTGGGACCGGCAAGGCCAGGTGCTGATGTGTCCGGGCCAGCTGGCGCGCAAAGCGCTCGCGGCCGCCTCCAGCAGTCGGTGATCAATCCGGTCGTCAGGCTGGCATGGAACCTGGGAATCCCGATTCCGGGCGACGCCCTCCTGGAGACGACCGGCCGGCGCACCCACCTTCCGCGGCGCACGCCGGTGTGTGACGGCCTGGAGGGCGAGAGGTTCTGGCTGATCGCCCAGCGCGGGCGTGACGCCGATTGGGTGCGGAACATCGAAGCCAATCCCCGCGTCCGTGTCAAGGTCAGCGGAATACACGCCTGCTGGCGGTCCGGGACCGCGCACATCCTCGCTGACGACGATCCGCGGGAACGCCAGCGGATCCTGAGCCAAGCCAGCCTCGCCCGTCGTCTGTGCATGTCGACGTCGAAGGCGCTGAACACGAACCCGCTGACAATTCGTGTCGATCTGGACAGCGAATGAGCTCGCCTGGTGATCGCGTGCCCGGCAGAATCGTGTTGTACGGGGCCACCGGCCACACAGGGAGTTTCACCGCACGGGCGATGGTCGCCAGCGGCTCGCGCCCGGTACTCGCCGGCCGTCACCAGGGCCGGCTGACCGCGCTCGCCGAGCAGCTGTCGCGGGCCGGGGACGGGATAAAGCTGGAGACGGCGGTCGCCGGATCCGAAGAACCCGGACCGCTACGAGAGCTAATCGGCCCCGGTGACGTGCTCGTGTCGACGGCGGGCCCCTTCCTGAAGTTCGGCCGGTCCGTGGTGGAAGCCGCCGTGGACGCAGGCGCGGTCTACCTCGACTCGACCGGCGAACCGCCGTTCATCCGGCAGGTGTTCGAGGAATTCGGTCCGCGGGCCGAACACACCGGCGCGGTGCTGCTGACCGCGTTCGGCTACGACTACGTGCCGGGCAACTTGGCGGGAGCGCTCGCGCTCCAGGCCGCCGGACCCGCCGCGGACCGGGTACGGGTCGGCTACTTCGCGCGCGGGAACACCCGGAAGGCGACGAGCGCAGGCACCCGCGCATCGGCGGCAGGCGTGCTGATCGAGCCCGGATACTCTTTCCGCGGCGGGCACCTCGTCACCGAGCGGACCGCCGCGCACGTCGCATCGTTCCATGTCGACGGCAGCAGGCGGCAGGCCTTCTCCATCGGCTCATCCGAGCATTTCGCGCTGCCCAGGCTCCGGCAGGCGGCCAGAACCGGCACCGGCGACATCGACGGCATACCTGCCGGAGCGCCGCTTACCGACGTGGGCGTCTACCTCGGCTGGTTCGGCGCCGCCACCGAACTCGTGCACTTCGTCTCGGCCCTCGCGGCGCCCTTGGAGCGCCTGCCGGGTGTCCGCGGTGCGCTGGATCAGCGCGCTCGCCGGATTCAGCGCAGCCGGGCCGCGCCAGACGCCGGGGAAACCATCCGCTCCGACGTCGTGGCCGTGGCGGCCGACGACCGCGGCCACGACGTCGCGACGGTACACCTGACCGGCGGGGATCCGTACTCGTTCACCGCGGCTGTCCTCGCCTGGGCCGCGGGCAGGGCGGCCGCGCAAGGCGTGCGGCCCGCCGGCGCGCTCGGCCCCGCGGAAGCATTCGGACTCCCCGGCCTCGAAAGAGCCTGCGCTGAGGCCGGATTTCATCGAAAGCCTGGCAGGAAGGAAGCCTGATGGATGCCACCTGCGCGACGAAAGTCACCGTGGCGCAGCCCGGAAGCGGGGAGAACCGTCAGCATCCCCGGGTTCGGGGCCGTGTACAAGATCTGCAGCCGTGACAACGGCGGGGAAGTTGCCATCGTGGAACACCCGTTCGCTGTCGGCTTGATCACCGCACCGCACCGGCACAGCCGGGAGGACGAGACCTCGATCGTGCTCGAAGGCCAGATCGGCTTCCGTTCGGACGACGCTGAAGTGGTGCTCGGACCTGGTGGCTACATCACCAAACCACGCGGGCAAACGCACGCCATGTGGAACGCGGGGAAGGTTCCCGGCCGGATCGTCGAGGTCATAACTCCGGGGGGCTTCGAAGGCTACTTCCGTGAGCTCGGCGAGCTGCTAGCCGCGAGCGAGGCCGACGTGCCAGCAGAACCCGGCACCCACCTGCACGAATCCGATGCGTTCGCCAAGCTGGCGGAGAAATACCACCTGACCTACGGAAACCCGCCGTGGCTCGACGACGTGGTGGCCCGTTACGGCCTGAATCCGCCAACCCACTAACTGGAAACTGACCCGCGTCAGCTGCCGCTGGTGACTCAGCCAGGTGAAGAACTGCCGCAGCGACACGAACTGGCTGCGGGCGTAGGACCGGCTGTACTGGCCGAGCAGCCATTCCATCCACCGCTCGACGTCCTCGGTTTCTACCTGCGCCCAGCTGGTCTTGCCGGTCTTCGGGGGCAGCCAGCCGCCGGCGAACCAGCGCACAGCATTGGTGTAGTTGCGGACAGTCCCTGCCGCCCTGCCTTCGGCGGCCAGGTGTAGCCGGAACGCGTCGATCTCCGCCGTGAGCACGCCTGCGTTCAGCTGCCGGGGCTGCGCCGGGCGCCGACCCTCGGCGGCGGTAGTTCTCTGCTCTGCCCCCGGATCCGGCGCCTCCCGCCGGTCAGGTGTGCGGCGTTTGGGCGGGTGAGCGACCCAGAAAGGGTACTGGCCGAAAGCCACGAAATGACCCTCGCATTCTGCGTTTCCGCAGGCAGAGGGCCTACTCAGCGGTCGTGTTCCTGGTGGTCAGGGGGGGTCGAACCGCCGACCTTCCGGTTTTCAGGCCGAACAATCGCCCAGGCCAGGCGAGACGGCGCAGCGTACAAGGTAGCGGCCGGATGCTCGCGGCAGCCTCTGGTTGTCGTCGTTGTCGTCAGCGCTGTCGTCGTCTGCCGCTTGCTGTCCGGCGGCTCTTTCGAGGGCAAGCCGACCCGGACCGGAGCGAGCGACAGCGAACGAGGACCGGAAGCGGCGCGGCAGCGAGATGGGTAGCAGGAAGGCCGTTGGCTTGCTGACCGCTACGGCGACGCTCCGATCCCTGGTCTTGGGCGATGACTGCTCCAATTTGCGGCCAGGGCCGCGCGGCGGGTCGGCCCGAAGAGGCCGCACGCCTGGCGTGCTGGGACCTGGCCGTGATGGCTGGAGATAGGCGATCGGACTCGGTCGATCGGTTGGTAGCGGCGCAAGCGGTCATGCTCGAAACCGTTCTGCGGCTCTCCATCGCCAGCAGCTCCTGGACTCTGCCCGCGCGGCGTCAGAGTGACCTTCTCCTTACCATCTAGGTGCATAGAGGCCGATAGAAGCCATTCACGCAGTTCAGGAGCTTGCAAGGGTCAGAGACGGTCGGTACAGGTCGGCGCGGTTGCTGCACTTTGCTGCTGCACAGTCGGCCTACAGGCCGGGTCTTGTGCTTGCTAGGTGCTGACCAGAGCAAACATGCGAGATCAAGCTCTGACGTGCTCGATGAGATCTCAGTGGTCCTCATCAGTTCTGGGCGGATCGCGTTGCCATGTGCCCCGGAAGTGCCCCCGTTCGCGATCACTTGCAGCCCTACCTTGACAGTTGAGCACCAATCGTACCTGGGCTATACAGCTTGACTCTTATGGGCAGACAGCTCAGCCAACACGCCACAGGTAGGTGCCGCCATTATGGTCGCCAACGGCCAGTAGCTTGCCGTTCGGGCTGAAGGCAACCGCGTCGGCGCAAGGGTATTGGCTCGGCTCGGTCATGGTGGCCTGCAAGTGACCCGTGGCGACATCGAACAGGCGGGCGCCGCCCGAACAGGTAGCGCCTGTAACGGCCAGCGTCTTGCCGTCGGGGCTAAACACGACCCTGATGCCGTGCGCCGGATAGGTCCACATGGCGGCTAGCCGGTCAGTGTCCTTGTCCCAGGTGTAGATGCGGCCGTCCTGGCTCCCCATGGCCACTAGCCTTCCCCCAGGGCTGAACGCGGCGGACATCGCCACGTTTGCTCCCCCTAGTCCCGGAGCGTTCAGGCTGGTGACGAGACGCTTGGTGGTCATGTCCCATAGGTAGACGCTGGACGTACCACCAGCAGCGAGCATCTTGCCATCCGGGCTAATCGTCACCGGCCCCAGGCTCTGGCTCGCTTGCAGGGCGCCGATGTTGCCGCCGTTAGTCACGTCCCAGAGCAAGACGGCGTTGCCCGCAGTGGATGCCAGAATCTGGCTGTCGGGGCTGAAAGCGATGCCGTCGAACGTGTACTTGGGGTTGGTCAGAGTGGTGACGAAGCGACGGGTGCTCATGTCCCATAGCCAGATGCTGCCAGTCTCGAAGCTGTCCGCGGCCAGCATGCTGCCATCGGAGCTGAACGCGAGCGACTCGACGCCGTCGTTCGAGTTGGCGTCGTGCGGGACGGTCAGGGTCGCGATCTTCTTGCCCGTCGGCACGTCCCACAAATCGACGCTGGTCATGTCGTCATTGCTCGTGGCCAGCGTCCTGCCATCAGGACTGAAAGCGACTGAGCCGACGCCGCCAGCTGCAGAGTCGGTCAGAGTTGCTACAAGGGGGAAACCGGTTGTACCGGAACCAGAAAGCACTACAAGGGGCACGACGACCCCTGCAACCACTACCAGGGCTGCAGCCACGAAGACAAGCCAGCGGCGCCGAGCGCGCCGCGATCGGCTCCCCACCGGCTCTTCGGTCAACACCATGTGTTCCTCCTGGGTGGTCAGCCACTCACCATGCACTCAATCCGATGTGTTAGGAAATGCCCACATATGGTAAGGGTATCGATCGCTATCCGTGGGCAGTCGGCTTGGAAGCCCGGCCCGCTCTTCTCCCGGCTCCCGATAGCGGCGAACTCCGGGACTGCGGGCAGGTTCAGTCAAGGGGTTTGCGGCGAAGCCGACGCCGCAGGCTCCCTTTGACGGGTTCTGCCAGCCCCGGACAATGACGGAGCGGGAGCCAGTCACAGCGACGTTCGGGCGGCTCAGCTCACGTTCCTCCGCTGTGAACGTCTGTGGCTGTCGCGGCCCGCTATGCCGTTGCATTTCGCGCCAGCCGACCGGCGCCTGGCCCGCCGGAGCGGGAGCGCCAGCGGGAGCGTAGGCGAGGCCGCCGTGGCGGCGGCGCAGCGGCCCGGCAGGGCCGCCTTGATGATCGTAAAGAAAGTCCTCACACGCAGCGGATCGCGACGCCCGGCTACTCCCGTGGCTGGTCAGCGGTCCCTGCGAGGGATGTACTGGCGCGGCCCGCGTTTATGGCGCTGGGGTGCTCGCTGAGGGCGATGGCGAGCCGCGCGAGTGTCCAGCTCCGGCAGGCCGGACGTTGATCTCGTTCAAGCCTGGTGACGGTGGTGAGGCTGACCGCCGCATGGCCTGAACATGTCCGGGCAGTGGGTCGGCCTCGGCTACGACGACCAGATCATGACCGGTTTCGCATCCATCGCCCGCAGTCCCGAAGAATCCGAAGAAACCATGGCGCGGCTGATCCACAGCGGAGGAGAGGTAAACCGTGCCACCCAGTGAGGTGATCTCAGCGAAATAGGTTCGGACAGTCGGGCTTTCTTCATCTCGGACAGGCATGGCCGGGCAGACTCGCGGATGAACCGGGCTGCCCGGACGTGGGCGCGGAGCCCCGGCAGAAGGGGTCTCACCACAAGATCACCTTCACTGGAGCCCCGCGTGATCGCCTATCGTGCCATGCTCGATGTTCCCAGGGAACTCGTGCAGTTCACCGCGAAGCTGCTGCTGGCCGGGCGCCGCCGGCGCGGCACTCCTCGCGGGAGCCGGGCGCTGACCTGCTTCGGGCAGGCGGTGCTGGGACTGCGGTGGTTCCGCGACCGCACGGCTATCGGCGCGCTGGCCGCAGATCATGGCATCTCGCGGGCCACTGCTTACCGCTACATGGACGAGGTGATCGCCGTGCTGGCCGCTCAGGCTCCAGAGCTGCCCGAGGCGCTGGCCCGCGCAGTAGCCGAGGGCGCGGCGTTCGTGATCCTGGATGGCGAGATCATCCCGTCCGGCCGGTGCCGTGAGAAGGCCACCAGCGTGAAAGGTGAGGTCATCGACTTGTGGTACTCCGGCAAGGCCCATCGCCACGGCGGGAACATCCAGGCGGTGGCCCGCCCTGACGGGTTCCCGCTGTGGGTCTCCCCGGCCGTGCCCGGATCGGTCCACGACCTCACCGCCGCCCGCCGCCACGCCCTGCCCGCCCTTTACCATGCGGCCGCCACAGGCCTGCCGGCGCTTGCTGACCTCGGATACCAAGGCGCCGGGATCGGCATCAAGGTCCCGGTGAAACAGCCACCCGGCGGTCACGAGCTTGATCTGGGCGACCGCACCCGCAACGCACTCCAGCGATCCCTGCGCTGCCTCGGCGAGCCGGCATTTGCCCTGCTCACCCAGCGGTGGCGCACCCTCCAGCACATCACTGCCAGCCCCAGCAAGATCACCGCGATAGCACGTGCGGCCCTCGTCCTGACCCACTTCGAACACGGCTGCATTAAATGAACGCCAGGATTTCTCTGAGATCACCTCAGTGAGCTGTGCGAAGTCGTCATCACGGCCCCCGGACCCGGAATGGCTGAAGGACTTCAGTCGCAAGCTCGTAGAGGACCGGCTATGCGCGAGCGTGCACAACTTCTCCCCTGTGCAGTCAACTTATCGGTGGCGCGGCGAGATATACGAGCGTTCAGAGGGTCGCGCGTCACTCCATACCCGCAGATCACGAGTAAATGAGATAATAGCGCGCACCAAACGCGAACATCCGTACGAAATACCGAGCATATCAACAAGGCCCATTGATGGCGGCAACCCCGAATACCTTGCCTGGATCAGCCAGGAAACATCAGACGGAGAAAGAACCCAGCTATGCATCGTAGCCACGTCTGTCATTTTGTAATTGACGTACCAGACCTCGACTTCGGCGTCTCGTTTTGGTCTTCGGCGCTTGGTGCCACTAGAGTGCAACCTTCTGAGGGTGGTGGCCGTATCTACCGGCGTCTAA
This sequence comes from uncultured Actinomycetota bacterium, assembly GCA_963815375.1. Classification (GTDB taxonomy): domain Bacteria; phylum Actinomycetota; class Actinomycetes; order Streptosporangiales; family Streptosporangiaceae; genus JASHPR01. The sequence continues at coordinate 637,824 of CAWFGX010000002.1, forward strand.
TCCTTCCCAACTCGGAAATACAGATTCTCCTTCAAAAGACTAGCGATGAGAAAATTGCAAAGGAACGCATGCATCTAGATCTGGAAACTGATGATGTCGAGGGCGAAGTCAAGCGCCTTGAGGCGCTGGGCGCTACTCGATGGGATCATCAGCAAGAACGCGGCTTCGACTTCTGGGTCATGCGCGACCCATGGGGCAACGAATTCTGTGTGCTTCAATGCGAATATCCTGAACTCCTGGCCAAGCGAGAGCCTTGGAATTCATAAGCAGCACGGACAAAGTGAACAACTGCGCATGCAGCGCAAGCCGGTGTCCCCCGAGGTCCCTAGGTTCTGGTGATCGCTGACAGATCGGCTTCAGGTGTCGCTTGACGGTTTCTAGGGAGTGCGTATCACATCAGTCGCCGTCGTGGGTGGCTATGGAGAGTCCGGGCGCTTCAGGCGCATCATATGAGTGCGCAGTCCGGGCAGCGCCAGGCCGGCATGGAGTGGTCACATTATCGCGGGGAGGGCACATGGAGGCCGCACCGAGCAGGACGGCGATGTTCGCGGCAGTGTCGCGCGGATTATTTCGCATGGAGGCGACGCCGCCGTGGGTGCTGGACGACGCTCTGGCCTTGGTGCTCGTCGGCCCGGTGTGGCAGGAGCTACACGACCAGCTAAACCCGCTGTTCCCCGGCCAGGTCGCTCGCGAGTCTCGCGCGGCTGTCTGCGCCCGCAGCCGGTATGCCGAGGACCGGCTGGCTGCTGGCGCCTTCACGCAGTACGTCATCCTGGGCGCGGGGCTTGACTCGTTCGCGTGGCGGCGCCCGGACCTGCTCCGCTCCGTCAGGGTGTTCGAGGTTGATCACCCTGCCTCCCAGGCCTGGAAGCTGGAGCGGGTCGGGGACCTCGCGCTTCCGCTCAGTGACTCGCAGGTGTTCGTCCCGGTTGATTTCGAGGCCGAGCCTCTTCGGGACGCTTTGCGCACGGCCGGGTTCGACTGGGGCCAGCCGGCGCTGTTCTCCTGGACCGGCGTTGCCCCCTATCTCACCGCGCAGGCGATCGAGTCGACGTTGCGCACGACTGCGGGGGCTGCCCGCGGCTCGGAGGTGGTGTTCTCCTACCGGGCCGAGGAGTCGGTGCTCGATGGCGTCGGCAGAGAGTTCATCCGGATCTACGCCCCGCTCGCGGCCTCAGTTGGCGAGCCGCTGCAGCCCGGCTGGCCGGTCATCGAGATCGAGCGGCTGATCAGCCGGTGCGGGCTGAAGGTCGTCGACCATCCAGCACGTGCAGACCTCGAACAGCAGTATTTCGCCGACCGGACCGATGGCTTGCGGCCCTACAACGTGGAGACCCTGGTCACCGCGCGGGTCACCTGAGCGCAAATCACGGGAACGCCCACCACGGGCGGTGCGACCGTGGCGTGATTGAGCCAGGCGACCTTGGTCACCGGGGCGCCACAGATGACCTCCATGACTACGTGATAGCGCTGCTCCAATGACGCTCAGCTTCACCATGGTCTGCCGATCTGTCTAGCCCATCACGGGGGCGCCAGCGCTTTGCGCGCGTTAGCCGGTCTGGTGCATTCCCGGATGGCTGCCGATCAACGCTGGAGCCGGAACGGGGTCAGCGTGGAGCGCACGCAGCGGACCCGCGACAGCGGATCGCGAAGCCTAGCTACTTCCGTGGCTGGTCAGCGGTCTCGGCTTGGGATGTGCTGACGCGGCCCGCAGTTATGGCGCTGGGGTGCTCGCTGAGGGCGATGGCGAGCCGGGCGAGTGTCCAGCTCCGGCAGGCCGGACGTTGATCTCGCTCAAGCCTGGTCACGGTGCTGAGGCTCACCCCGGCCTGGTCGGCTAGTTCTTCCTCGGATAGGCCACGTTGGCAGCGCAGCTCACGCCGCCTGTCCCCATCGACCACGGCAGTCCACCGTGCGAGCGGATCGGCGTTTGCCGTGTTGTCGCGGGCTGCAAGGGCCGCTGTCGCTGGGGTTGCTGAGGCGTCCGGGTCAGGCGGGGAAGCCGGATCACAGGGCCAGCCGAGTCGTGCCCAGACGGTGCGACCGCGGTAGTCGCCTGTGATGCCCCAGTCGGACGCGAGGTCGGCGACGATGCCGAGCTCATAACCGCGGGAGCGGCCGGGCATGTGTCCGGTCCAGGGGCCGGCGTCGTCTTCGACTTCGATCCGTGCGCAATCGCCGGGGTGGACTTCGGCCCGGACGGTGAAGGTGGCGCCGGGTAGATGGGAGTTGCTGTACAGGACGGCGTTGGTGGCCAACTCGGAGGCGCAGAGGATCAGGTCCTCGGCCAGCGGGCAGCCGTCTGTTAAGGCGCGGATGTCGGCGCGCACTACGCGGATGTGCTCGGCCGTGCCGGGGTAGGCGCGGGCGGTGCGTGACGCGGGCGGGGTCATGGCTGGCGTGGGCATGGAACGTCCTCGCGGTGCGTGGTTCCGGGTTCTGCCAGCGATGAGCGTACTTTTACTATCTGTGTCGTACAATGAGTACGTGTGACTTCGCGTACCGGCGCCGCACCATAAGTGCGAGCATGGCGTCACGCGATCTGGAGGAGACATGTTCGGGCTATCGGTTCGGTTCACATGCAAGGACCAGGCCAGCGCCGGGGCGTACGACCGGCTGGTCGCCGAGACCATCGAGGGCATCCGCGCCCATGAGCCGGGAACCTTGGTCTACGCGACCCATACCGTCGAAGGTGAGCCGCTACAGCGGATCTTCTATGAGCTGTACCGCGACAAGGCGGCGTTCGAGGCTCATGAGGCAGCTCCGCACACTCGCCGCTACCTGGCTGAGCGAGAGCAGTACCTGGCCGCCACCGAGGTCGACTGGCTGACCCTGCAAACCGGCAAGGGGACGGGGACGTGAACGCCCCGGCCTACCAGAAGACACTCGGCCGGAAGATCGCCAGCGAACGGCACCGCCGGGGCCTGTCGCAGCCTGAGCTGGCCAAGATGATCGGCCGCTCGGTGGCGTGGGTATCCCAGGTCGAACGCGGGGTTCGCCGGATCGACCGAATGTCGGTGCTGGAGACTCTCGCGTCAGCGCTGGACGTGCCCCTGGCCGAGTTGGCTGCCGACGCTCCGATCGTGGCCGCCGTGGCCGAGGAATCCCCATCCGTTGGGGGACTGCGGATAGTGCTGTCCGGCGTGTACTCACTGCGCGCGATGCTGAACGGCCACAACTCCCCCGGCCTGGACGACCTGCGGGTCAGGACCAGCACGGCTTGGGACCTTGCGCACGCGGGCCGGTACACCGACCTGACCGATTTGCTGGCCGCGCTGATCCCCGACCTCGAGACCGCCGCGCGTGCCCTGCCCGGCGACCAGCCCAGCCAGGTGTTCGAGCTGATGGCCACCGCCTACCAGGCTTGCTCGGCCGCGCTGGACAAACTCGGCGAGCCCGAGGCCGCCTGGATCGCCGCCGACCGGGCCATGATGGCCGCGGAGCGGGCAGGCAGCCCGTACCTCGTCGCGGCCGGAGCGTTCCGGCTGGTGTTCGTGTTCCTCAGCGCCCGGCACTACGACCAGGCCGAGGAGACCGCCCGCACCGCCGCCGACGCCCTCTGGCACCTAGCCGACAACGGCACCCCCGAGGCCATGTCCCTGTGGGGCGCGCTCACACTCCAGCGTGCCGTCATCGCGGCCCGAACCGGCGACGCACGGACGGCCTACGGCGACCTGGAGCGCGCCCGGCAGATGGCCGCCCGGCTCGGCCCTGGCCGCAACGACTACAACACCGAGTTCAGCGCCGGCAACGTCGAGCTGTTCGAGATCGCCGTCGCCGTCGAGCTCGGCGACGCCGGACGAGCCCTGCAAGCCGCCGAGGCCGTTGACACAGCCGGGCTGTCGGCCGAGCGGCGCGCCCGGATGCTGATCGACGTGGCCCGCGCATACACCCAGCGCCGCCAAGTCGCCGACGCCGTCACCTCGCTGCACCAGGCCGAGCAGATAACACCCGAGCAACTCGGTGGGCACTACCTGGCCCGCCAGATCGTCTCCGACCTGCTGACCATGCAAGACCCACCCGGTGACGAGCTGCGCGCACTTTCGGTACGGCTCGGCGTCGCCTGAGTACTGGAGCGACTCCGACCCGGAGCGAATGAAGCCCAGTCCTTACCGGGTTAGCGAGGCAGTGCGGATGCTGGGAGCCGAGAACTCCGACTGCACCCTGATCGGCGACTCCACCAGCGACGTCATGGCCGGGCACCTGGCCGGCATCGCGGTTATCGGCTACGCGAACAAGCCCGGCAATGCCGAAGCCCTCGCCAGCGTCCAGGCAGCCGCCACCACCGATGACCTCCTGGGGTCGGCGTCCACGAAGGCGACCTGGGCGAAGACCGCTACCTGCGCGCAGCCCAGATCTGCATCGAGGCAGGCGCCGACACGAGCCTTATCCCGCACTGGATCGACATAGGCCGTCAGCAAGGACGAGACCTCGCCGCGAAACGCCGCGCCGGGTCGAACGGCCGATGACGCCGTCACCATCCGGTGCACTGATGCCCCTATGTCAAGACCTCGTCATCGACGGGGACGAAAGCGTCGATGATCAGGGGATATAGGCCGCGGGCGATGTAGCGCTGGTGCAGGCGCATGATCTCCTTGCGGCTGCTGCCGGTGGCGGTGCGTTTGGCGACGTAGGCGCGGGTGCGCGGGTCGGAGATCATGCGGATGTGGGCGATAGTCCACAGGGCGTTGCTGGCGGCGCGGTCGCCGCCGCGGTTGAGCCGGTGCCTGCTGGTCTTGCCTGAGGACGCCTCGATCGGGCTGGCGCCGCACAGGGCGGCCAGGGCCGCGTCGCCGCGCAGCCTGCCGGGGTTGGCGCCCGCGGTGACCAGGAGCTGGGCGGCGGTGATGCCGCCGACGCCGTGGCGGTCGAGCAGAGCTGGGGCCTGTGCGGTGACCAGGGCGATGATCTGTTTTTCCAGCTCGCGGGCTTCCTGGTCCAGGGCCAGCCAGCGGCGGCCGAGGCTAGCCAGGGCACGGCTGAGACCGTCGCCAGAGTCCAGGGCAGCGCAGGCCCGCGCGAAGCGCGCCTTGCGCAGCGACCGCAGCCGGGCGCGGAGGTCATCGCCGGCGTCGAGCAGGAACGCCTTGATCTGGTTGGAGGCCTGGGTGCGGGCTTTTACCGCGCTGCGCCGGGTGATCACCAGCAGGCGCAGCTCGCCAGCGGCGCCGCGGCGGTCCTTGGGGACGGCGGTGGCCTCACCTGCCAGGACAGCGCGGGCGGCATTCTCGGCGTCCACGGGATCGCTCTTGCCGAGACGGCGGCGACGGGACCGGTCCGGGCAGTTGATCTCTCTTACCTGGATGCCGTGGCGGGTCAGCGCCCGGGCCAGCCGGTATCCATAGCTGCCGGTGCCCTCGACACCAGCGTCGGTGACCGTGCCGAGGCTGTCCAGCCACCGGGTCAGCTGTGCATTGCCGCTATCGGTGGCCGGGAAGCTCCGCACCGCGATCCGCCGCCCCAGCCGGTCCAGCACCGCCGTCACGTGCAGATCCATGTGCGTATCGACCCCGGCCACCAGGCCCTCCGCAGGCACCGTCACTAGTCCTCCCAGGTCCGCAGCCACTATGAACCCCGCATCAGCCGGGACAGGACACTCACGGCGCGCGCAGTGGCAACGCCCCTATCGGGTCACTCGGCCATGCAGGCGGCAGGCGCTGGTACGGACCGGCAGATCAGTGGGAAGGCAGCAGGCCAGCCGAATTACGAGCCAGGCCCTGACCGTGCGCCACCTCAGCCACACAGCCACCAGCACCCGCCACGACCATCATGACTGAGTGCCGAATTTCGCCTTACTAGATCAAGCGCGGCTCCGCTGCGCTCCGCCGCGACGGCGCTTCCCGCGCCGCGCTCTGGCTTGAGGCCCCGCGCACGCGGACGCGCCGCAACGGGCAGCGACAAGCCTCCTGTTCTGATTGGCTCATCCCCGCGCTTCCCGAGTATCCGGCGTCGCCCGGAACCCGTCGAGAGCGCTTCGCGTCGCTACGCGATGGCCTGCGGCCACCCTCGACTGAACCCGGACGAGAGTCGCCGGTCATGGCAGCTACCGGGGACTGGGCCCCTGTCACCTGCGAGCCGGTACGTGTCAGGCCCGACTGTCATAGTTGCCGCATGACAACCATCACGTCGAACATCCGACCAGACTCGAATAACGATCTGCTGCGACGCCCAACCCTCTGATTCGGTCCGATACGAGAGCCACCCTCGGCATACCGGATAGCGTGTCCGAATGCCCCCGTTGAACCTGCGGCCCGCAGCCCGCGCCATCGTCCTCGACGAAAACGGCAGCATCCTGCTATGCCGGTTCGCCTTCCCGCACCCGGCAGTGCCGGACAGGACAACAGCCGTCTGGGCCGCTCCCGGAGGCGGCATCGAGCCCGGAGAGACTCCGCTGACCGCGCTACGCAGGGAACTGCACGAAGAGGTCGGGCTCGCCGTCGACGCTGATCCTCCGCATGTGTGGCATCAGCAGGTCGTCGGACCAGACCATGCGGCAGGCTACGACGGCATGATCAACGACTACTTCCTGATCCGCACGAGGGCGTTCGTCCCCCGCGGCTCGATGTCCGACGACGAACTCGCCGCCGAAAACCTCACCGAGCTGCGGTGGTGGCGTCCCCAAGACGTCACCGACTACCAGGGGCCGGACTTGTTCTCACCGCGCGACCTCGCAGCGCTGATGACGTCACTGATCGACCACGGAGTCCCAGCCGAACCGCTACTGCTTGGCCTGTGAACCTGCCGCCACCAGACCAGGAGCCGGATCCCCCCCGGACCCGCACTTGCGCCAGGCAACGGCCAGGTCGGCGGACCAGGCCAAGCTCGCTCTGGGCATCACCGATCTTCCAAGCTGGTGATCTCCGGCGTGCTGTCCGCGTGCGATATTAGGCGGCGACCGACGGTCAGAAACGGTCTGTGTCGGTCACCCATAGTCGTTCGGCCGCAGCAGCACCGCTGGGCATCTTCGCTGGTAAACGCTGCCAGAATCTGGTGGTCAGGGGCGGGGTCGAACCGCCGACCTTCCGCTTTTCAGGCGGACGCTCGTACCAACTGAGCTACCTGACCTTGGTTCCGGGCTCCAGCATCACCGCCGGGCCCGGGTCATCCGAGCGGTCCTGACGGGATTTGAACCCGCGACCTCCACCTTGACAGGGTGGCGAGCACTCCGAGCTGCTCTACAGGACCATGTACTGCGCTGCCGACGGCGCTGCGGCCGCCTGCGTGCCCCCAACGGGATTCGAACCCGTGCCGCCGCCTTGAAAGGGCGGTGTCCTAGGCCACTAGACGATGGGGGCTCGACGGCCACTACCGCCGCAGCCCGTGGCGCCCGCCGTCGGGGACCGCCCCAGCATAGGGGACGAAGCCTCGTGGCGGCAAAGCGTATGACCCGCAACCCTAGCCCTGCTTGGTCTTGTTGATCATGTTCTCGGCGATCGACGACTTCTCGCCTTCTTCAGGGATGACAATCCACGCCCCGAGATAGATCAGGACGCCGAAGCCGGCCGTGAATATGGTGACCACGAGGAGGATCACTCGGATCAGGTTGGCGTCAACGCCGAAGTACTCACCCAGCCCGGAGCACACCCCGGCCACCATGCGGCCCTCGTGGGTTCGATAAAGCGTCTTGCTGCCGTTACCGTCACTCATGTAAGTCATCATGCCCGAATCAGGGCATGGTAAAGGTACGCCACGACGAGAGGACCGGGCATGCCTAGCACCGACAGCGCCCCGACCGACCTGCTCCGCATCGACGATGAGCTGAGCGCAGAGGAACGTCTGGTCCGCGACACCGTGCGCGACTTCGCCGCAGACAAGATCATGCCGCACATCGCTGAGTGGTTCGAGGCCGGGACGCTCCCCCGCGACCTGGTCCCCGAACTGGGCAAGCTCGGCCTGCTCGGCATGCACCTGCACGGTTACGGCTGCGCCGGCATGGGGCCGGTCGCCTACGGCGTCACCTGCCGGGAGATGGAGGCCGCCGACTCCGGCCTGCGCAGCCTGGTCTCGGTCCAGGGGTCGCTCGCGATGTTCCCGATCTGGAAGTACGGCTCGGAGGAGCAGAAGCAGGAGTGGCTGCCCCGGATGGCGGCCGGCGAGGCGATCGGCTGCTTCGGCCTCACCGAACCTGATCACGGCAGTGACCCATCCGGCATGCGGACGCACGCCAAGATTCAGAACGGGGACTGGGTCCTCTCCGGCACCAAGATGTGGATCACCAACGGGTCGATCGCTGACATCGCCGTCGTATGGGCCTCGACCGACGAGGGCATCCGCGGTTTCCTGGTGCCGCGCGGCACATCCGGTTTCACCTCGAGCAACATTCACCGCAAGCTGTCCCTGCGCGCTTCGGTGACGTCTGAGCTGCACTTCGACGACGTCCGGCTGCCCGCCGACGCAGTGCTCCCCGGCGTGACTGGCCTGAAGGGCCCGCTGTCCTGCCTGAGCGAAGCGCGCTTCGGGATCGTCTGGGGTGTGACCGGCGCGGCAAGGTCCTGCTACGAGTCGGCCGTGGAGTACGCCACGACCCGGGAGCAGTTCGGCCGCAAGATCGGCGGGTTCCAGCTGACCCAGGCCAAGCTCGCGTGGATGCTCGCCGACCTCTCCCGGGCACAGCTGCTGGCGCTGCATCTGGGCCGGCTGAAGGCTGCGGGCACGATAACCCCGCAGCAGGTCAGCCTGGGCAAGATGGCCAACGTCCGGGCCGCGATCGAGATCGCCCGGCAGGCCAGGACCGTGCTCGGCGCCAACGGGGTGACCCTGGAGTACCCGGTGATCCGGCACGAGAACAACCTGGAGTCGGTACTCACGTACGAGGGCACCGAGGAGATCCACACCCTGACCCTCGGCCAGGCGATCACCGGCATCTCGGCTTACCGCTGACCGCGGAGTCCGCCGAACTCCCCGTGACCGCCTCCCTGGCGGATCTGCTCGCCGACGTAGCGGCCGGGCGGCGGACAGCGGTTGCGAGGGCTCGGCCGCGGGAACGGGCGCGGCGCCCGAGGGGCGGTTAGGGCTTGAGGACGATCTTGCCGCGGGTGTGGCCCTTCTCCAGTTCCCGGTAGGCATCCTGAACGTTAGCCAGCGGGTACACGGCCGCGATCGGGACCTCGAGCCGCCCGGAATCGATCAGCGCGGCTAGCTCGGCCAGCACCTCGGCGCTCGCGCCTACCGCGTTGCCGTCGGCCTTGACGCCGTACTTGGCTGGGGCGCTGTAGTCCGCGATCGTGTCGATGCGCTCGGGCGCGACCCCGAGCTCGAGCGCCAATTCGACGTACCCGCCGCCCTGGGTGTCACCGAACGCGTCCACCTTCCCGCCGGACGCGGCGCGGATCCGGTCAGCGGCGCCGTCGCCGTAGGCGACCGGAACGACGCCGTGGCTTTCCAGCCACTTGTGGTTGGGTTCGCTGGCCAGGCCGATCACGGTGGCGCCTGCGTTCCTGGCGAGCTGCACGGCGATCGAGCCGACGCCGCCTGCGGCACCGGAGACGACAACTGTGTCGCCCTCGCTCACGCCGACGGCGTGAACCATCGCCCAGGCCGTCGCGCCGACGACGAACAGCGCGCCTGCTTCCTCCCATGGCACGCCTGCTGGCTTGCGGGTGAGGTTGGCGGCCTCGACGACCACGAGCTCCGCATGGCTGGCCCGGTTGTCGGTGAAGCCGATCACCTCGTCGCCGGCCGCGAACCCGGTCACGCCATCGCCGAGTTCCTCCACGACGCCGGCCAGGTCGCTGCCCTCGCCCGACGGGAACGTGGCCGGCCACTGCTGAGCCATGGCACCCGAACGGATCTTCGCCTCACCCGGGTTGATGCCCGCCGCCCTGACACGGACCAGGACCTGCCCGGGGCCCGGGAGCGGACGGTCAACCTCAGCAAGGTACAGAACGTCGACCGCGCCGTACTCATCAAACCTGACAGCCTTGGGCATTCCAGGGATCCTTTCTGAGAGCCTGATCACCAGGAACTGCGAGCCGCCCAGGTCTATGCCCGGCCATGCGCGCGGCTACCCGGATGGGAGACAGCCACAATGGCCGGTACGAGCCCTCCGCTGTCGCTGCAGCGCACCCTGATTGTGCTCACCGCGGCCAGCGGGCTCATCGACGCGCTGTGCTACCTCGGGCTCGGCCGTGTGTTCACCGCCAACATGACAGGCAACATCGTCGTGCTCGGCTTCGCCGCTGCGGGCGCCGCTGGGTTCTCGGTCCCGGCCACGCTGACCTCGCTGATCGTGTTCGTCGTCGGGGCCATCTGCACCAGCCGGGTGATCGCGCGGATACCCGCGGGCCAGCGGTCCCGGCTGCTGCTGACGGCCATGACCACGGAAGTTACGTTCGTCGGGGCAGCGGCCATCGTGGCGTTCTGCGTCTCGTCTGTGGGACATGGCTGGCCCCGGTACCTCCTGATCGCGCTGCTTGCGTTCGCCATGGGAGTCCGTAACGCGACGATGCGGCGGCTTGCCGTGCCCGATATGACCACCACCGTCCTCACGATGACCGTGACTGGGCTGGCCGCGGACTCCACTCTCGGCGGCGGGCGCAACCCAGCCGCGGCCCGCAGGGCCTCAGCCGTCGCGGCCATGCTCGCCGGGGCGGCCGTGGGCGCGGCCTTGTACCTGCACACCTGGGCGGGCCTGCCGCTAGCGGTGGCGGCCGCCCTGGCGGCGGCCAGCGGCGTGGCGTTCTGGCGCAGCAAGGGCCGTGCCGAGTTCGACTCCGCATGACCGGGGCCGCGATGATGGAACGGTGAGCGGAGAGGTCACCGACAATCAGGCTGAGTCCAGGTTCGAGCTGCGGGCTGACGGCTCCCTAGCCGAACTGCTGTACCGGCTGAACGGGAGGCGGCTGGTGCTGATCCACACCGGCGTGCCGAGTGAGCTGGAGGGTCGCGGCTACGGCGGCAGGCTGGTAGCTGCGGCGATCAACCGCGCGGCGCGCGAGGACCTGACCCTCGTTCCGCTGTGCCCGTTCGCGCGAAGCTGGCTGGAACGTCATCCTGACCGGGCCGCTCAGGTCGCCATTGACTGGGGTGATCAGGGCCGCTAGCGCCCGGCCGGAGCGGGGGAGCTCACCTCGCTGCCGCGCAGCAGGACGTCGGCGACCAGGGCGGGGTCGTCGGTCATCGGCACGTGGCCGCAGCCGGGCAGTCGCACAAGCCGGGCCTGCGGCACCCGCGCCTTTGCCGCCCTGGACTGGCGGAACGGCAGCAGGCGGTCGCTGGTCCCCCAGCCGATCGTGACCGGGATGCCAGCCGGGACACGCGCGGTGAACCTGGTCATGTCGGCCAGGATCAGCTCCAGCGCTTCCCTGGCAGCGACGAACGCCTCCATGTCGCCGACTGCCTGCTCGGGCGTCATCCGGGACGGCTTGCTCACGATCGTGGCGTAGAGCAAGGACCGACCCGCCGTCGACTGGCTGAGGACCGGTGCCAAGCGCAGCGCCCGCGCCCCGAACCACTGCATCAGGCCGAAGACCAGGCGGCCGTAGATCATCTCACTGTCGCTGCGCCAGAACCCGGCCGGGGAGAGCGCCGTCACGGTCGCCGCGCGGCCTGCCACGCCCGCCTCCAGGGCGAGCCGGCCGCCGAGCGAGTTGCCCGCGACGTGGGGGCGGTCCAGGCCGAGTTCATCGAACAGCCCGGTCAGCTCGTCGAGCAGCACCTGCAGGGCTGGGCGGCCGTTCGTCAGCAGTGGCGGCGACTCGCCGTGTCCCGGCAGGTCGACCAGGACGACCTCACGGTGCGGCGCGAGCACGTCCAGTACCGAGTGCCAGGCCTGCCGGCGGTGCCCCACGCCGTGCAGCAGCACCAGCGGAGCGCCGGAACCAACGCGTTCGAAGGCTAGCCCCATCGCAAGCTCCCCATTCGTTCGTTACCAGAGGGTAACTCCACCAGTTCACTTCCGCGAGGCCTATTGGTTACCTGTCCCGCCGAGGCTGTGAGAGCGCCTACCGTGGCACCATGACCGCGCTGAACGTGCCGCACGCGATCCGTGGTTCCGGGCTGGCCCTGCTGCTCGGCGGCCTTTCGCCGCGGCGCCGGATCCTCGTCATCGGGCTTGCGCTGGTCGTGGCGGCCGGGGCCGTCACGGCTGTCGTGGCTGTCGCCGCCAGCGGCGGTTCTGGCCTGACGGTGGCTGGCTACCCGCCGCAGGACCGGCAAGGCCCGGTGCTGCTGGTGCCGGGTTACGGCGGGCAGACCAGCTCGCTGTTCCCGCTGGCAGCCCGGATCCGGTCAACGGGACGCCAGGCCACCGTGATCAGCCTGCCCGGCAATGGCACCGGCGACCTGAACGCCGACGCTGCCGTGCTCAACACAGCGGTGGACCAGGCGCTGCGGAGCGGGGCGCCGTCGGTGGACGTGATCGGGTACTCCGCCGGCAGCGTGGTCGTGCTGCTGTGGGCGCGCCACGACGACGGTTCAGGCAAAGCCCGGCGGATAATTACGCTCGGCGCCCCCTTCCACGGCGCGCAGCTCGCCGCCGCGGGCGAGGCGCTGGTGCCCGGGGCCTGCCCGACCGCATGCCAGCAGCTGGTGCCGGGCAGCCCGCTGCTCGCCGGGATCAATGCCACGCCCGTGCCCTCCCGGCCGCCCTGGCTGTCGCTGTGGACCACCGACGATGAGACGGTCGTGCCACCGACCTCGGCCAGCCTGGCGGGCGCGATGAACGTTCCGATCCAGTCGGTCTGCCCGTCCGAGCAAATCAGCCACGGCCAGCTGCCCAGCAACCCGGTGGTCACCCGGATCGTGCTGCAGGCCATCGGTCAGGGCCCGGTCCGCGCGCCCACCTCCGCCGTCTGCAACTCGTAAAGCGGGCGCCGCGACCCGGTCAGCTCGTGATGTCCTTGGTGGCGAAGTTCGCCCAGGCCGCGCCGAGGAGCACGACAACATAGACGATCTGGACCGCGAAGCCCCGCTCGATGTCCCGCCACAGGATCGGCTCCCGGAAGAAATCGACCCAGGCCAGCCAGTACCGGGTGGGCAGATACGGGTTCACCGAGCCGGCCGCGTTCAGGGTGACCAGAACCCCGCTGGTTATCAGCGCGGCGAGCGCGCCGAGGGCCGCCGCCAGCGGAGAGTCGGTGAGCGTGGACAGGAACAGCGCTATCGAGCCCACGCCGAGCATGGACACGGCGATGAACACGATGGTCGCAGCCGTACGGATCAGGATGTCAGCGGGTGACATCGCGGTTCCGGACAGCGAGGTAGCCGCGACGTGGGCCGCGATAGTGCCCGAGCTGAGGCCTCCCCCGGTGGTCACCGCCACCGGCTGGTCCCCGAAGAGAATCCTCCCGGTGATGTACGCGGTCACCGCCACCAGTACAACCGCGGTCAGCGTATAGGTGATGAGCGCGACCAGCTTGGCGGCTAGCAGCCGGGTCCGGCCAACCGGCCGGGCCAGCAGATAGCGGAGCATGCCCGAGCCCGCCTCGCCCGCGATCGTGTCCCCGGCCATCACCGCTACCGCTACCGGCAAAAAGATTGGCAGAACGACGGCGAGTGCCGCCGCCGGGTACAGCGAACCGTTGGACAGCACCGCGGACAGCAGCGTCGGGCCCTGACCGGGCGGCGGGACGATGTGGGTCACCGCGACGAACACAGCGACGAGCGTCGGCAGCCCGCAGAGCAGCGCGATGCTGACCCACGTCCGCGGCCTGCGCGCCATCTTGATCAGCTCGACCCTGATCACTCAGCACCCTCCCGGTCCACCCGGTCGGAGCCAGAACTGGTTACCGCCAGCATCTGCTCCTCCAGAGATCGACGCTCCGGGCTGATCTCGGTGACCCGGAGCCCGGCCTCAACCAGACGCGTGTTGAGTTCGGCCGGGTCAGCCTCGGCCACCACCAGCCGGTCGCCGTCGCGCTGCTCAACATGGCCGTCCAGCAACCCGGCGGCGCGGTCCGCGTCGGGAGTGTGCACGATCACCCGGCCGGTCAGCGCCCTGAGCTGGTCGAGATCCTGCTGCAGCACGAGCCTGCCGTGGTCAACGATGCCGACCCGGGTGCACAGCAGCTCGACCTCATTCAGCTGATGGCTGGACATGAAGATCGTGGTGCCTGCCGTGTTGAGCTCGGCGAGCAGATCGCGCACCTCGCGGATGCCCTGCGGGTCGAGCCCATTCGTGGGCTCGTCGAGCACCAGCAGTTGCGGCGAGCGCAGCAGCGCCGCGGCGAGACCCAGCCGCTGGCGCATCCCGAGTGAGTACTTCTTGACCGCTCGGTTGTCGATCCCGCCCAGGCCCACCCGGTCCAGCGCCTCGCTGATCCGGCGGCGCCGGGTGCGGCGCGAGCTGGCCCGGCCGGAGGCGTCGAGGAGCGCGAGGTTGGCCCGCCCGGACAGGTGCCCGTAATTGGACGGCCCCTCGACCAGCGCGCCGATGTGCGGCAGCACGTCGGAGACCCTGGCCGGCACTGGCTTGCCCATGACCTCGATCTCGCCGCTGGTCGCGTACACGAGCCCTAGCAGCATCCGGACCACGGTCGTCTTGCCCGAGCCGTTCGGGCCGAGAAACCCGTAGCGGTCGCCCTCCCGGACGTCCAGGTCGACCCGGTCCACTGCGAGGACCTTGCCGTAGCGCTTGGTCAGCGCATGTGTGACGATCATGGCGTCTGCCCCTGGAGGTCGGTGAGCAAGGCCGTGGCTGCGTGGACCAGCACGGACGGGATAACCGTGCCGGCGAGCAGGTATATCGGCCCATCGCCCGGCGGCTGCGCTATGACTACGTTGACCAGCGGCGTCTGGATCGCGGCAGCGAACAAGGCACCCGGCAGCTTGATACCGCCCCCGCTGCTGATGGTGCCGTCCACCGCGGGGTCCCCGGTGCTGTGCGGCAGCGTCACCACGGCGAAGCGCGAGAACCCGGCACCGTAGGCCGCTATGTCGGCGAGGCCGCCTGGGTTCGCGATCCGGCCCTGCCCGACGAGCTGGCCGGGAAGAGGGGGTCCCTGACTGTCCAGGACTCTCCTGACGCTGGGAAGCTCGGCGGTCGTGAAGCCCACCCCCGCTGCCGGGTTCGGCGTCACGGTACTAGGCGAGGGACGGCTCTGGTTCAGCTCAAGGAACCGGGTGACCAGTACCGGCTGTGTCGCCCCCCGCCCAGTGACCTTCACCTCGATCGGCAGGCCGGTGGCCGGGTTGGCCCACAACTCGATCGCACCGATCGTCGTCGACGGGTCCTTGGGCACCAGGCGCAGGCCAGCAGCGTCAACGCCGGCCATCCGCTGCGACGGCAGCCGCGAGATCTGATCGGCGGACGAGGCGTAGCTGAGCAGCCTGTACGCCAGCGCCGGCGGCAGCAGGTCGGCGGCCCTCGGCAGCCGGAATGGCTGCGTTCCGACCACGTGGACCAGGAAATTTCTTTCGAAGTCCCATAGGTAGGTCCCCTGGCTGGTCTGGTACGTGTCGTTCTCGTCGTCCGTAGTGATCACGTCCGACCGCCACTGGTCTGCCGACAGGTACCAGGTGTACTGATCGGTGATGCCGTCCAGCAGGGTGCTCACCTGTCCGAGGTAAGGCAGGTTCGTCGGCAGGCCGAGGCTCACCGAACTCTCTGCGTATCCCGAGTACGCCACTCCGCTCGAGGCCAGGATGCGGGCGCGGAGCGTAGCCGCGCTCAGCGACGAGTCCGGCACCGGCCAGGCCGCGATGGCGGATGGGAGCCCGCACAGCAGGGCCAGGCCGCACGCCACTGAGAGCCAGCGGATTCGGGCCTGGCGCCGGACGACGCTCACCGGCCGGAGCGACCGTGGGCTCTGAGCACGTGCCCAGACTACGACGCGCGCGCCATGGTCCAATTTGGGTTCATCGCTCTGTAAGGGTTTCCGCCGACCCGGGGGACGACACTGAGGGCGATCACCCGGGCCGGCTCTGCCGCCCGTGGCCTAGTTCTGTGAGCCTGCTCCAGGCGGGCGAACCACTAGCAATGTCCGCGGCCATCATTTCGAGAACCGGCGGGACGACGTCCAGAGACTGACCGGTTCGCGGCCGACTGCGCCGTGTCCAGGTGGCGATCCAGTCGGCCAGCTCGTCCAGCCGCGGGTCGTCAGCCTCCCACTCGAACGCTTCGTCGCACACCAGGTACAGGCGGCAGAACTCGGGGTCGGACAGCGCCACCCGCTTCTGCCGGGCCCATTCGCTGACATTGTCCGGCGGCAGGTGCGCCACACCCAGGATCCAGCCGTCGCGTTCGATCCGCACTCCCCTCTCGCTGACCCCGATTGCTCGCAGCCGGCCGAGGAGTTCCACGATCTCGGCAGGCAGGAACATCCGGTCACCCTCGGTCAGGCCAGCGAGGGTGCGCCGGTGCCGGGTGAGCTCGCGGATCTTCCGCTGCAGCGTCTTATCGATCTCCGCTATGGCCTCGGAAAATTCCGCGGGCTCCGCGCCGAGCAGTTCCTGTACCCGGGCCAGCGGCACGCCCGCGTCAGCCAGCGTCTTGATACGGATCAGGTCGATGACGGCCTGCGCGTCGTAGCGCCGGTACCCAGAGGCGTCCCGGCCGGGCTCGGCCAGCAGCCCGCGCCGGTGGTAGTGACGGATCGCCCGTACTGTCACCCCGGCGTGGGTCGCGAGCTGGCCTATGGTGAGCCCTGGCGGCTTCATGGCGCACCTCCGGCTGGTTGTGTCCCGTTTTGCCTCACGGTAAGCCGCCGCCGTGCGTCAGCTGGCCAGGGCCGGAGAGCCGCCGGGGCCGCGGCTGTACAGCGCGCGGGCCCAGAGGTACCCGGCCAGCGCGATGCCAGCGCACCAGGCCACCGCGAGGATCGCGCTGTGCCCGATGGGGCCACCGTTCAGCAGGCCCCGCAGCGTGCTGATGACTGGCGTGAACGGCTCGTTCTGGGCGAACCAGCGGACGCCTGCGGGCATGGCGGCCGTTGGGACGAACGCGCTGCTCACGAACGGGAGGATCGCCACGAGCAGCGACAGGCCGTTAGCTCCAGCGGGAGTCTTGGCCATCAGCCCGAAAGCCACGGTCAGCCAGGTGAGCGCGAACGCAAGCATGGCGAAGACACCTGCTGAGGCGATCCAGGCCGCCGGACTGGCGCCGGACCGGAACCCCAGCGCCGCCGCGACCGCGACGACGAGCAAGCTGCTGATCATGGTCCGGATCAGGCTGCCGGCGACCTGGCCGGTCAGGACTGCGGTCCGGGCGATTGCCATCGTCCGGAACCGGTCGATGATGCCCAGCCGGAAGTCGGTGCAGACCTTCAGGGCCGTCGTTTCGGCGGCGAATCCTGCCGTCATCACCAGGATGCCCGGCGTCAGGTAGTCGATGTAGCTGCCTGCGCCGGGGGCGTGGGCGCCGATGCCCGCGTGCAGAGCACGACCGAAGACGCCGGCGAACAGCAGGAGGAAGATGACCGGCACCAGGATGCCGCTCATTGTCATCATCGGGAAGCGCACGCAGTGGCGCAGGTCGCGGCGCAGCATCGTTGTCGAGTCGCGCAGCGCGAGGGACATGGTGCTCATCGTGGTGTGTCCTGCCCCGTGCTGGTGTGACACGTGTTGGTGTGGCCGGTGAGGGCGAGGAAGACGTCGTCGAGGTCGGGTGTGTGCAGGGACAGCTCCGCGCCTTGAGTCGCGTGCTCGTCAAGCTGGTCGAGCACGGTTTTGAGCGACGCGACGCTGCCGTCGTAGGGAATCTGCAGTGTGAGCCCGTCATCGGCGGGTGATGCTCTGCCGATGAGCGGGGCCGCCAGGCTCAGCGCCTCGGCGTCGTCGAAGCGCAGCCGGACCTGCCCGCCTGGGATCTGGCGCTTGAGCTGGTCCGGGGTGCCCGATGCCACCACCGTCCCGTGGTCGATGACCGTGATCTGGTCGGCGAGCTGGTCGGCTTCATCGAGGTACTGCGTGGTCAGCAGGATCGTCACGCCGCGGGAGACCAGGCCGCGGATGATCTCCCACATGGTCCGGCGGCTGCGCGGGTCCAGGCCAGTCGTCGGCTCGTCGAGGAAGATCACGCGCGGCTCCCCGGTCAGCGTCATCGCCAGGTCGAGCCTGCGCCGCATGCCACCCGAGTAGGTCGCCGCTGGCTTCCTCCCCGCTTCGGTCAGGTCGAAGCGCTCCAGCAGTGCGGCGGCGCGCTGCCTGCCTGCCGTCCGGCTGAGATGGTTCAGGTCCGCCATCAGCAGCAGGTTCTCCTCGCCGGAGAGCATGTTGTCGACTGCCGAGAACTGGCCGGTGACCCCGATCGCGGCGCGGACCAGGCCTGGCTCGGTGGCCAGGTCGTGGCCCGCCACGCGCACCTCGCCAGCGTCGGAACGCAGCAGGGTCGACAGGATCTGCACGATCGTGGTCTTGCCAGCACCGTTCGGGCCGAGCAGCGCGTGCACCGTGCCCTCGGCCACGTCCAGGTCGACACCATCGAGCACCAGGTGCTGACCGAAGGACTTGCGCAGCCCCCTGACCGTCACTGCCAGTCGGCCGGTTGCTGCTACGTCGGATCCGCCATCAGGCGACGGTGACCTCTCCAGCGTGTTCATGCGGCCATGCTGCAACCCTGACCCAAGGTCAAGGTCAAGCCGCGCGGCCCACCGGTGTCAGGGCGTGATCACGATGGCAGCGGGCGTGGGCTCGTCAATCTTGACCGGCTGTCCGAGACGCCCCGTGGCCGCCGCAATCGGCACCACCGAGCCTGGTACCGCGACCCAGACCGTGCGGCCGTCGGGCGAGATGGCGATGGTGTTCGGAACGCAGTGAACGTTAATCGGCGCCCCAGCGGCGCCGGTCGAAGTAGAAACCGGTGTCACGCTGCCGATTCCGCCAGGACACCGGGCGATGGCACTGGGTATAGGGATAAACGGGATGGCGCCACCGTTGCCGGAAGGGCTGGGCGGGCTAGATGAGATAGGCAAATCGTTAGGGGTGGACCCCGGGTTTGGCATCGGCTGGCTGAGCACGTAGGCGGTACGCCCATCCGGGGAGATCACGACTCCCATAATTTCAGCAGAGCCCAAGCTGATCATCTTTCCGGCTTTGTCCGTGACCGTCGAGAACGGCACGATGCCCACCGTGCCATCGGCGCTGCCTACGGACAGATAGATGGCGTGCCCGTCCGGTGTCATCACCGGATTTGCGTTGCCGTACTGCCCCACCTCTATGGTGACCGACTTCCCGGGTTTGTTCGTGGTGGTCGAGATCGGCGTCACCTGAAGTGCCGGGGCCGACCCGGTGCCACTGCCGATAACGTAGACAGTCTTCCCGTCCGGCGCGACCAGGATGCTGGCGGCATGGGGCTCAAGCTGGATTGGCGCGCCGGGTGTGTTTGTGGCTGTGTCGATCGGGACGAGGTAGGAAGGGACGTCTACCACGCGAAATGGGTTTTGCTGCACTGTTTTCAGCAGCCTGGTCTGCAGGACGTAGAGAGTGTGGCCGTCCGGTGTGATCACCATCCCGCCTTGCGGGAGGCCGTCGCCGCTCGGTGCCACGCTGATTGGCGTGCCCACCCGGTCCGTGGCGGTCGAGATTGGTGTCACAGTGCCGGTGGAATCCAGGACGTAGACGGTCTTACCGTCGGGTGTCACTAGGACCTGCTCTGTATCTGCGCCAGAGGTATGTGTCACCGTGACTGGATTTCCAGCCGTGTTCGTCGCGGTCGAGATCGGCGTAACAGCATCATTGCCGTCGGCGACCCAGATCGTTTTCTGATCCTGCGTAATCGTCATGAGGCCGCCCTGGCCCGGGACGTTACCCATGCCGTCTCCGGGCATGCCTTCGGTTCCTGTGGCCACGACGATCGGCTCACCTGGCGTGCCAGTGGCCGCCGATATCGGCGTGACGAAAGCTTGGCCGTTTGTTTCGTTTAGGACGTAAACCGTGCCGCCTCCCCCGCCCGGTGCCTCCGCCCGGCCGCCGGCAACTCCGGTAGCCGCCAGGACGACGGCGCAGGCCACGATGATGGCGGCGGCGGCTCCGGCCGCGTAGTTGCCACGGCGGCGACGGCGCAGCGTGAGGCCGGCATGGAGCGCGTTCTGGGCTATTGGGCCGATCGGCGGCTCGGGGACTGTGGCCCGCTCGAGCAGGTCGTGCAGTGACGGCTCGTCCATGTCAGGCGTTCCTTGTCTCGTGCGTATCCTGCGGCAGGCCGGATTCGGTCCAGATGCCGCCGAGCATCGGGCGGAGTTTGGCGAGAGCGCGTGAGCTCTGGCTCCTCACGTTGCCCGGCGAGCAGCCCAGCAGGTCGGCTACCTGCTCGACGCTCATGTCGGCCCAGTAGCGGAGCACGACTATGGCGCGGGCTCCGGGCGGGAGCGTGGCCAGGGCGGTCATTACGACCATCCGCAGTTCTGGCGCCGCCCACTCGACGGCGCGTTCCGGAAGATCCGCGGTCACAAGCTCCCCGGCGCGCTTGGTGCGCCGGTCGGCAAGGTAGAGGTTGGTCAGCGTGCGCAGGGCGTAGGCGTGCGCCGCGTCGCGCCTGCTGATCCGGCGCCAGGAGACGAACAGGCGGGTCAGCGTCGTCTGGGCCAGGTCTTCCGCGGTATGCCAGTCCCCGCACATTAAGAACGCCGTGCGTCGCAGCCTCGCTGATGCTGCCGCGGCGAACTCAATGAATTCCTCGTTTGGCGTCACAAGACACCCGCTTCTGTGTGGGCGCGGACCTCGGGGCCGGCCTGCCGACGCTGAAAAGATGCGCCGGCCCGCGCGTCGCGCTGCATCCCGGGGCCCGTCTTTTTGGCGCCGACGGCCGCGCCGTGTCTCAGACCAGCATGCTGCCGCCGAGGCCGAGCGCGGCGACCGTCAGGATCAGCCATAGCCAGGACCAGACGCCTGGGCGGATCTTGGTGAGCCCGTGCAAGATGTCGGCGTCTTTCGCCTTGGCACCGTGATCAACCACGACGCGGATGCCGGACAGCAGCAGGAACCAGCTCACCCCATAGGCCAGGACGCCGTCGGCCCCGGCCGAGCCGTAGCGCGCGACGATGTAGACCAGCCCGCCGGTGGCCAGAACGGGGACGAACCCGAACGGGTTGCGCACCGTCAGCAGCAGGGCCGCGAGCAGGATGAGGGTCAGCCAGAGCACCGCGACGCTGTGCCCGAGCTGGATCATCTTTGCCGCGAGGAGCCCGAACGCGCTCGGCCCGAGGTAGCCGGCCACGCCGATTGCCACGGATCCCGCGCCAGCCGTATTGGTCTCGCCGGTGGCGTTCGGCCGCAGCGTCACCCCTTTGAT
Organism: uncultured Actinomycetota bacterium; assembly: GCA_963815375.1. Taxonomy (GTDB): domain Bacteria; phylum Actinomycetota; class Actinomycetes; order Streptosporangiales; family Streptosporangiaceae; genus JASHPR01. The sequence continues at coordinate 658,990 of CAWFGX010000002.1, forward strand.
CTTCCTGCCGACCGCGGACCCGACGATCGCGTGCGCCCCCTCGTGCGCGATCGCGCTGACGTGCCGTAGGAGCAGCCAGATCTCCTGGATGCCCACGGCGGCGAGCGCGGCGAGTCCAATGCCAACCGACACGGCCGCGGGCAGCTGCGGCTGCGTCTCACCGATCCTGCTTAGTGCTGCCTGTAGCGTCGACGGAGCGGGCGTCACCCGCGTTGTCCGCTCACGTGGCCCGCCCCAGTTAGATTGTGCTCGCCTGCCTTGCCCCATGTTGACAGCTGATGGGGAGAGTGTCACGGGCAGGGGCTGGGCCTGTAAATCGGCACGACGGTTCGGTTTCGTGGCCAGGTGAGGGGCCTGCAAACGTTACGGATGATCGTCCGAGGCGAACCTGAGATAACGGTCAGCGGAACGGCTGACGGCGGCTGCGCCGTCGGTCTCGACGACGCGCTTCCACCAGGCGCCGTAGACCCGTTCGAATCTGAACGGCTCCATGAGCGAAAGCGCGCGGCGGATCGTGCGCGGTCGTTCTGGGATCAGGTTGGGATAGCTGTGCATGAAGCTGACCCAGCGGCGGTCCTGAACGACGGTGAAGATGTCACCGGAGAACAGTGCTCCCCGGCCGTCGGGGTCTGCCGCCCAGTGCAGCACCTGGCCGCCGTCGAAGTGCACCCCGGCGTTGATCAGGGTCAGGCCGGGGCCGATCTCGCGTGTGTCGCCGCTCCAGAAGACCACTGAGCTGTCGGGGCGGGCGACCCACTGGCGGTCGGCGGCGTGTATGTAGACGGGTGCGTTGAACGCGTGCGCCCACTCGATCATGCTGCCGTAGAAGTGCGGGTGGCTGATTGCTATGGCGCTGATGCCGCCAAGCCGGTTGATGTGGGTGACCAGGTCGGCGTCGATGTAGCTGATCATGTCCCACAGGACATTCCTCGACCCGGCGCGGACCAGCAGCGCGCGCTGGCCAATCGCGGTCGGCGGCTCCGCGCCGATGCCGGTGACGCCGGGGCCCTCGTCGGCGGTCACGGACCGGTGGCCGGCCGTGTGCAGTTCGTCCAGCGTCGTCCACTGCTGCCCGTCCCAGCCGACGTACTGGCGCTCGTCCAGGCAAATAGGACAGTCCGAACGTGGTGCCGCGTACTGGACGCCGCAAGTGCTGCAGATGGGCAGGTCGCCTTCCATGTGCGACGTATACCCAGCACGGCGGGCCTCTGACCGCGCAGCCGCCGGTCAGAGCAGCCGCCGGAAGAGCCTTTCCAGTCCATAACGCTTTTGGCGGGCGAAATGGCTACCGGGATGAAAGTCCTGCACCTGACGGCAGCCGGACGCTGACGAGCGCCGTTCAGCGCGGGGAGACCAGCAGGGTCTGCATCCCTCTGGCGGCCGGGCCGCTCTGGTCGTGGATCACGCTCTCGGCCAGGCCAGTGCCCTGGTCCCCGATTGTCGTGACCGCGTCGAGCAGCAGCCACTCGCCGACCGGGTCGCGCGGCGCGACGACGGTGAGGTCCACGTTGATGAACAGGAACCTGGACACGTCCAGGATCGCACTCACCCCGTTGCCCGAGTCAGCGATCACGAGCGTCCGGCTCATCGGGGAAAGTTCCTCACCCGGGACGAGGGGGATTCTCGGCCGGGCCCACACCCTGGCCGGTCCGGGCTTGTCGAACGCGCCGCCGGAGACGTACCGCCAGTCGATGGCCCGCATGTAGCCGGCCGAGTGTGCGCCCGGGAACTCTGGCGGTGGCTGCTCGTCCGGGATCGGTGGCGGTGGCGGGCCGACGACTGTGGCCTCGGCCTGGCGGTCGGCGACACTGATCCGCCAGCCGCGGGCCTGCATGACCTCCTGCCCGTCGGCCTCCAGAACGGCTTCGACCAGCGTCACCCGCTTCCCCGGCCTGACGGTCCGCGTCCTGACCGTCATCTTCCCCAGAGGCACCGGCCGCAGGATGTCGACTGCCACCCGGGCCAGGCGCTGCCCGGGGTCTGGCTCATGCCGCTCAAGCGCGCGCGCCGCCAGCGCTGACGGAGGGCCGCCGTGCTGGGACTGGGCGCTCCATGGTCCGGCGGTCGCTGGTGTCGCCACGAACGTGTCCGGGCCTGCTACCTCGTAGAAGACGCTGTGCACGATCTGGACGCTACCGGAGCTTTCCGGCTGGCCTCAGCGCGCGGTTACCATCCGTCGCTTTTCAGGCCGGTCAGGACAGTGTCCTCCCAGCCGCCGGCCTTGCCGGCGTCGGCGTTGGTGTCCTGCAGGTAGACGCCCATGACGACGCCCTTGCCGAGGTTCTGCAGGTCGTTGATAGCGTCCGCCGCCGTGCCGTAGGTCTTGCTCAGTTCGGTGTAGACAGTGGCTGAGGCATTCTTGGCGACCGCATCGGACTTGGCGTCGGTATACAGGGTGCGGAAGTCGCTTTCGCTGGTGGTCTGGCTCTGCGTCTGCACCACGACCTGGGCGCCGCGGCCACCGTCCTCCACGGCGTACCCGGCGATGTGGCACTGCTCATACCAGGACAGGGTGCTGCCGCCGTGCGTCTTCTTCGGGCAGGTGGTGTCGGTGTTGCCGAGATCGAGCGCCGGGGTGTCTACCGGGACGAAGCCAGCCCTGACCGCCAGGGAGTTGAACATCGGCATGTACTTCTCCGGGTCCCGCTGCTCGTCAGCAGGCGTCGGCCACCCCTTGCCGCTCTCGTTGTCGTAGAGCACGTAAGAGCCCTTGGGCCAGGTGGAGTCGGGGATCACCTTGCTGGCGACGTCCGAGGCAAACTGCGCTTCGGACGTGTACCGCAGCACCGGGGTGGTAGCGCCGTAGGGTTCAGTGGGCGCGGTGGCCGGCCCGCTCGTCGACGTGCCGTAACTGCCGGACCACTGGAAGATGTAGCTCGCGACCGACGGGGCGGCCTTCACGAACTGACGGGCCGTATAGCCGCTCTGCATCCAAGCATGTGCGGTCTGCGCGGAAGCGGGTCCCGCCTGAGCTATCGCTGCCACCAGTAACACGCTGAGCGCTAACAGCCTTCTCATTCCGTTCCTCCGCCCGGGGGATCTCTGCAGCCATTCTGCAGACACCTTCCTGGCATTGCCTCGTAAAGTCCCGCAAACAGGCGAGCGCTGGGGGGAGGACTGGCAACAGTGGCTCGCGGTGCGCCGACCGCGAGCCACTGTTGCCGACCGTCGCCGGCCAGCTCAAACCCAAGAAGCGCGGATGGCCATGCCTCCTCACGCATCGGACTGCACAAGCCGATGCGGGCGACCGGTGCTCAGCTCCACGTGACGCGCATAGGCTGCCTCCCTTCAGCCAGCGAGCAATGCCCGGCGCTCAGCCGATCGCTCTCTAGGCTGGGGCACTGGGTCACCGGAGACCACGTACTCTCACCGGAAAAGTTCCGGCAGAGTAGGTTCGATGCCGACTTGCCAGCTGTCATTACGCGGGATCGGTCATCCCCGGGGATGAGCCGCTCCGACCCCGGTAGCAGCGGAAGATCGTCGCCCTCGACGATGTGCGCCTGAGCCGCCGGGGGGTTACCTGGACCAGCCAAGGAACCCGTCGAAGGCACGTTCAGGTGAGGCGGCGATGATACGCAGATTCACGATGTGGGCGGCAGCTCTGCTGTGCGTTTCGGTATCCGTTTGGGTGGGCGGCGGCGTGGCGGTGGCTGGGACAGCGGTTCCGGCAAGGGGCGGGAACGCCCCGCTCGTTGTGCGGACCGACAAGGGCCTGGTCCGCGGTGTCGAGAACGGCGGAGCGCGCGAGTTCCTCGGCATCCCTTATGCAGCGCCACCGGTCGGCCGGCTGCGGTGGCGGCCGCCGCAGCCGGCCGCGCGCTGGCGCGGGGTCAGGGACGCGAGCAAGCCGGCTAACGTCTGCGCCCAGAACGGCAGCGTCGTCACCGGCGTACCGGTCACCAGCACCGCTGAGGACTGCCTGTACCTGAACGTGTACACGCCAGGCCCGTTCAGCCTCCGGACCCGGCCGGTAATGGTCTGGTTTCACGGCGGCGGGTTCACCGGCGGAGCGGGCAGCATCTACGACGGCGCTCCGCTCGCCGTCACCGGCAACGTCGTGGTCGTTACGATCAACTACCGGCTCGGACCGTTCGGCTTTCTGGCGCTGCCATCGCTTGACGCGGATAACCACGCCGGCTCCAGTGGCGACTACGGCCTGATGGACCAGCAGGCGGCGCTGCGCTGGGTGCAGCGCAACGCGTTGGCCTTCGGCGGCGACCCGCGCGACGTCACGATCTTTGGCCAGTCGGCCGGCGGCGAGAGCGTGTGCGACAACATGGCCTCCCCCACCGCTGCCGGTCTGTTCGCGCACGCGATCGCGGAAAGCGGCTGCTTGCAGAATCTCCAGAACCAGCAGCAGGCGGAACGCGGCGATGCTTCATTCGCGGCGCAACTCGGCTGCACCAGCGCCGCCACCGCAGCCGCCTGCCTGCGGGCCAAGCCGGTCACGTCACTGCTGGCCGCCGCCGGAGTCGTGTCGGCGGGCTGGGCGCCGGTCGTCGGCGGCCGCACGCTGCCGCTCCAGCCGGCCACCGCGTTCAGCACCGGACGCTACGCGCACGTCCCGCTGCTCCAGGGCAATAACCACGACGATGAACGGCTGACCGTCGGGTTCGAGTTCGACGCCCTTGGCCATCCGATGACCGCGGCGCAGTACCCGGCGATACTGACATCGCAGTTCGGCGCCGCGGACGCGGCAAAGATTGAGGCCAGGTATCCGCTGCCGGCGTACCCATCGCCCGATCTGGCCTACGCCAGCGTGCTCACCGACTCACAGTCCAGCTGCCCTGCTCTTGCCGCGGACACCCTGGTGTCGCGCAGTGGCGTCTACGCCTACGAGTTCAGCGATCCGAACCCGCCGAATGACTTCGACATAGCGTTCGGCATCACGTTCAGCTTCCCGCTGGGCGACGCGCACACCACCGAGCTGCAGTACGTGTTCGGCAAGATCCCGTACCTGGACGTCACGCCCCCGTTCACGGCCGCGCAGTTCACGCTGTCGGCCCAGATGATGAAGTACTGGTCCCGCTTCGCGGCGACCGGGAACCCGAACGGCGGTGGTGCCGCCTACTGGCCCTCGTTTGGCCCAGCACACCAGCAGGTCGAGGAACTCACCTCGACCGGTATCGCGTCGGAGACCAGCTTCGGCGCCAGCCACCAGTGCGCGTTCTGGACCCAGATCGAAGGGTGAACGCCTAGCTCGCACACCTTTGGCCATTCACCAAAAGTACTGGCGGCACGATCTATGCCGATTTATCGGTTCATTGTATGTTCGGGGAGCGTGCCTGTAGATATCTAACATCCTCGATCCAGCCAGGAGGACCGTATGCCCCGCAGCGGCATGCGCCGCATCGGCGTCATCTTCGCCGTGGCCGCTCTCACAGCAATGAGTGGTGTCGCCGTCGCCGGTTTAGCACACGCGGCCACCAGCACCCTGAGCCTTGTGACCCTCCCCGACAACGGGGAGAACGCGATCTACAGCTTCGTCAACTCGGCCACCAGCTCGATCGACGTGACGATCTACGAGCTGAAGGACGTGACGCTGGAAAATGACCTGGTCGCCCGGGAGAAAGCCGGCGTCGACGTCCGGGTGATCCTGGACCAGGCGCAGAAGTCCTACAACACCGGCGCGTACGACGTGCTGACCGCCGGGGGCGTCGGCGTTGTCTGGTCCTCTACGGCCTTCACGTACACCCACCAGAAGACGATCACCGTCGACAACGACGAGTCCTACATCAGCACCGGCAACTTCGACACCACCTACTACGCAACCTCCCGCGACTTCGGGGTGTTCGACACCAGCGCCAGCGACGTGGCCGCGATCGTGGCCGTGTTCAATGCTGACTACGCGCACACCTCGATCACCCCGTCCGACGGAACCGACCTGGTGTGGTCGCCGACCGACTCGCAGACGCAACTGGTGAACCTCATCAACGGAGCGCAGCACAGCCTGGACATCGAGCAGGAGGAGTTCAGCGACACCACATTGGTCAGCGACATCGTCGCGGCCGAGAACCGCGGGGTGACCGTGCGCGTGGTGGTCGAGGACCCGTCGGACTACACCTCGGAGCTGAACGAGGTGACCGCCGCTGGCGGCAAGGTGACCGGGTACTCATCCTCGACCGGGTTCTACATCCACGCCAAGACGGTCATCGCTGACTATGGCGACTCGACAGCCAAGGCCTTCGTCGGCTCGGAGAACTTCTCCAGCAACTCGCTCAACGACAATCGTGAACTCGGGTTGATCACCAGCGATTCAGGCGTGGTGAGCGGGCTTGAGTCCGCGTTCGCGGCCGACTTCAGCGGCAGCAGCACCGGGAAGGTGGCCATCTTCAGCCCCGGGGCCCAGACCAGTGCGGTCGGCAGTTCCGTGTACCTGCAGATGCAAGGAGAGGACACCTGCACAGGCACGCTGTCTTACAAGGCCGCCGGCTTGCCTGCGGGGCTGTCGCTCAACTCCTCCACTGGCGTGATCTCGGGCACGGCCACCACCGCCGGCACTTCCACGGTGACCGTCACCGGTACCGACACCACCGGGCCTACTGGTTCGGCCACCTTCACCTGGACGGTTGGCTCGGTGACCGGCAACACGGTGACGGTCACCAACCCGGGCAGCCAGACCGGGACCGTCGGCACGGCCGCCAGCCTGCAGATCACCGCGACCGACTCCGCCTCAGGCCAGGCCCTGACCTACAGCACCACCGGGCTGCCCGCCGGGCTGTCAATCGACGCCAGCACCGGCCTGATCACCGGAACCCCGACCGCCGCGGCTGACGACACAGTCACCGTCACCGCAACCGACACCACCGGCGCCAAAGGCTCCGCCTCGTTCACCTGGGACATCAGCGCAAGCAGCGGATGCACCGCGACGCAGATCCTGGGCAACCCGGGGTTCGAAACGGGCACCGCGGCCCCATGGACAGCGTCGTCGGGCGTGATCAGTGACAGCTCGACGGAGCCGCCGCACAGCGGGAAATGGGATGCCTGGCTGAACGGCTACGACCACGCCACCACCAACACGCTGTCCCAGGCCGTCTCCATCCCGAGCGGCTGCAGCAGTTACCAGCTGAGCTTCTGGCTCCACATTGACACGGCCCGGACCACCACGACCACCGCCTACGACACCATGACAGTCCAGATCGTCAGCAGCTCGGGTACGGTGCTCGCGACACTCGCCACGTTCTCCAACCTCAACGCGGCCACCGGATACACCGAGCACACCTACAGCCTGTCCGCTTACGCGGGCCAGACGGTCACGCTGAAGTTCACCGGGAAGCAGACATCGAGCAAAGAGACGTCGTTCGTCATAGACGACACGGCCCTCAACGTCAGCTGACGCTGAGCAGGCTAGGGGCGTGGCCGCTTTCCGCGGCTCGCCCCTAGCCGACGAACCACCGCCAGCCGGCCGCAGCGCAGGAGATGAACGATGCACGTCTGCACAACCGTCTTCTCCCACACGGCGCCAACTGCGTCCGGCAGGCCCTTCAGCCCGTCACAGACCAGCATGCACACGTCCCGGACCCCGCGGTTCTTGATCTCGGCCAGCACCCGCAGCCAGTACTTGGCGCCCTCGCCGTCGCCGTGCTCCCCAGCCCACAGTCCCAGCACGTCGCGCTGGCCGTCGACGGTGACGCCCAGCGCGAGATAGATGGGACGGTTCGCGACCTGGCCCTCGCGGATCTTCACGTTAACCGCATCGATGAAAACTACGGCATATACCGGGTCCAGCGGCCTGTTCTGCCATTCCGCCATGCCTTCCATAACCCGGTCGGTGATCGTGGTAATCGTCTGCTTTGACACCTCCGCGCCGTATACCTCAGCCAGGTGCGCCGCGATCTCCCCATGGGTCAGCCCTTTCGCCGACAGCGAGATCACCATCTCGTCGATCCCGGTCAGCCGCCGCTGCTCTACGGCCAGTGCGACACTGGCACGGTGAGCCAATCGCTGCCGGCACCGGATCTGAGTCAGTTAGGCCCGTGCCCGGAGGCAGGTCGGTGAATACCGGCCCGGAGACGCCGGGTGGCGTCAATGAGGACGTGCCGAATGTGGCGCGGATCTACGACTACTTTCTCGGGGGCAAGGACAACTTCGCGGCCGACCGGGCCGCTGCGGCCAAAATCGCCGAGGTTGCGCCCGAAGTAGTGCAGCGGGTTCGGGAAAACCGCGCATTCCTCGGCCGGGCTGTCCGGTTCCTGTCCGCCCTTGGCATCCGCCAGTTCCTCGACGTGGGCACCGGCCTGCCAACCCGGGAAAGCGTGCATCACGTGGCGAGGCGACTCGTCCCCGATGCCCGTGTGGTCTACGTCGACTACGACCCAGACGTCGTTGTGCATGCCCAGACGCTCCTGGCGAGCGACCCGTATGCGATCGCATTCGAAGCCGACATGCGCGAGCCGGAAGTGATCTTGCGCGGGGCGGCCGAGCACGGACACATCGACCTGGCACAGCCGGTGGCAATCCTCATGCTCGCCGTTTTGCACTTTATCCCCGACACGGCCCAGGCGGCACAGATCGTCGCGACGTTCCGCGAACGGATGGCGGCCGGAAGCTACCTAGTGATCACGCACGCCACAGCCGGGAACATGAGCGCAGACAACCTCGCCCGGGCTGCTGCGACATATGCCACCAGCTCGGCCGGGTCCATCACCCTGCGCAGCAAGGATGAGATCGAAGAATTCTTCGACGGGCTGGAGCTCGAAGAACCCGGCGTAGTTCCAGCCGCGAGCTGGTGGCCAGGATCCGAGGCGCCCCTGTCAGCCGAACCGGGCGTCAGCCAGCAGCGGTCACAAGCAGCAAACCTGCCTGCCACATACGGGCCGACATTCCTCGGCGGCCTGGCCCGTAAAACGGCAGCGGTCAGTTGATATCGAACTCGTTGCCTTCCGGCGCCTGCCTCCGGACGATCAGCGGCCCGGGATGCGGAGCGCCCTGGCGACCTTGTCTTCCAGAACCGGGAATAGCTCCGCGTACAGCCGGGCTTCGGCTTCTCTCCTCTGCTTCCGGGTGAACGGGCCGATCGCCGTCTTCTCTACCGTGGTGATTCCTGTCGGGAGGTGGACGAGGCGAACAGTCAGTTCGCGCCGGGCCGGCGTTCCGCGGTGGCGCGTCGGACCCTTCGCGAAGGGTGCACTCGAAAAGCCGCGGACTGAGCAGCCGACCTCGCGCGGGTCCAGTTTCCACATCATGCAAAGATTCAAGCACGAAACGGGTCGCGCGGCGCCGCCCCTCAGGTTGTCTACGTGAGCATCCGAGGTCACCACCCGAATGGCCGCTACCCTACTAGGCTACGTTTGATCAGTGCTTTGCCGATGAGTCACGTCATTATCCGGGTTTGCGGTTGAGGGTGAACAGGACCTGTCGTCGTGGTTCAAATATTCGGGCGTGTGGCAACCGCAATTCTTGCTTCGGAGGTCTGGCCGTGGACGACCGGCTGCTTGATCTAGATCGGCTGCTTCCCGTGATCGTTCCGACCGGCTACTTCCCATCGTCTCCGCCCGCGCGTGTGTCCTTCCTTGCTGGTCTCGACCTTGTTTTCGGCGAAGACGGGGATGGTGTGATGGGCTACGTGCCGGTTACTCGGCTGGAAGCAGCCGGCCTGACTGTCGGTGACGCCGAACGCATCGCGCTGCAGAATCTTTGCCGGCGCGCACAACAAGGCGATGTCAGCGGCGTGACAATGCTCGGCGGCGATGGCGAGCCTGCGTTCATCTTGTGGGGCGCCGGCCGCTGGCTATCAGCGTCCTCGCTGCTGCTCCCCGGCCTTCGCGCAATCGCGCAGCGCGCGCTTGGCGATACAGAGATATGCGCCGCGATCCCGCACCGCGACATCATGTTCTTGTTCGGTATTCGCGATCAGGCCTGGCGTGACAAAATGCAGGCGCTGATCACCGAGAAGGAGTCTGACGGACGAAAACCGATCACCCGACGGCTGATCCGTTTGCTCGCCGTAGGCAACGCACCTTATTACGAGCAGCCCGCATTTGCGTACCTCGAATAGCCGAGGACCCACGGTGAACTGCCCCCGGCCGGGGTTGCCCACGCCGCCACAAGTAGCCAACTTAGCCTCTTCGACGGCGCCTAGCTCGTGGGAGACGAGCTGTTTGGCTTGACCACCCCTCACGTGCGCTGTGTCCGCGCCCACTGGGCTGGACATGACGCTGCCAAATAGAGCAGTCGGCCGCCGCAACGAATGGTCCTTAAGAGTGGGGGTGAAGTTACGCCAGAGCGTGCGATCCAGCCGGGTCTCAGCCTGGGTGCCGGTGAGGTAGCCGGGTTGCCAGGGCGACCGTGGCGTCGTTCACCTAGCTGCCCGGATTATGGTGATGTGTCCCGGGCACAGCAAGGCTGTCTGGTTTATGGTCAGGTCAGCTGCAGCTTGCGGCTGTCCGGATCCCTGCGAAGACAGACGTCACGTCTGTGCGAAACGGCGTCGATCCGCCCCTGCAAGAGGGGCCGCATTGACCTGCTTTATCACCGGAGAGCGACCCCGACGTTCTTTCTTGCCGGGTTACTCGGTCTCTTTAGGATGCTTGGTGCTGGCCAGCACCACCCAGACCGTACGGACGTCATCGTCGGGCAGATACCAGATTCGGGCACTCCCCCAACCTTGATCTGCCACTGCTCAAGGAGCTTGCCGCCGTATGAACGAATTGCTAAGGATCCCTTGATCTGATAGTGGGAATGATCATGGGGCGGGCGGGGATTTGAGCGCATGAGCTCGAAGGCTTCGCGTGTCTTCGCGGTCGCATGAGCGCAAAGGTCATCCCAGCCTTTGGCGGCCTCGGTCGTACCGAACCGAACATGCCATTCGTTATCGACGGATGGTGACGCGACACGATCGAGACGCTTGGGGCTCACCGGTTAGCAACCCCCGGAACTTCACCGAAGTCGGTGCCATCCAGCGGCGTAGTCGCCGCCTTCAGGAGCCGAGGATCGGAGTAGATCTCGGCGGTGTCCTGCCATGCGGCAATGACCGGGGCAAGCGCCGCGACGTTGTCGAGGCTGACGCAGGCCCGGATGGTTTCGACCAGTTCGACCAGGAAAGCCTGGACGTCTTCCTTGGGCAGGAACCTCACCCAAGGGAAGACGTCGGGAAGTGACAGCAGTAGCGCCCGAGCTCCGGAGTCGTTCTTGACGAGCGAGACAAAAAGGCGGCTGGCCATGCTCAGTGCCTCGTCCTCGGCTTCCGCGCGAGAGGCGGACTCCAAGATCAGGTCTTCGCCGTCGCGCCTATCCAGCCGGATACGTTGGCGGGGACTCTCCTCGAGTTTCGCCATGGTGTCCCTGGGCTGCTGAAGCAGCCGTGAGAACGGGACTTCGACGGTGCTCATAGCCTCATCATAACTAGACCTTTGAAGAACTTCAAATATCCGCTGAGCCGCTGGTCCGTGCCCTGGCTCCGGGCATCTGTCGCGAATTGATCTCGATGTCCTACCAGCTCAGGTATCTGATCAGCGCTCGGCGGGACTATCAGGACCGCGGCCGACGTTGGCTGGTAGCGGATGAGGCACGCTGGCCCGTGAGTCGGTGCGCTTCGTCCAGTATGGCCGCGAAGCGGCCGCACTACGCGGGGCGTTAGCTCAATGGTAGAGCAGCGGACTTTTAATCCATTCGCTGCAACCGGTGTGCTCACCCGCGAAGATGCACGTCGCGCCTGAGCGAACCGGCGACAATCCGTCGCTGCAAGAGGGTGCCCGTCGGACCGCCCGCATGCGCCTAGGGATCATCTAGGCTCTGGCCGGGGACGACGTTGACCGAATCGGCGGTTCGATCGCCGAGCAACTGGCGCTCATGACGCCGGATTCCCGGCCATTCCGTTTCGACGCGTCATCGGCACCGTCGCTCCCGCCGTCGGCGACCACCGACAGGATCGTCATCACCCGTAGCCACCACCAGTACGCCGGCTACTGGCGCGCGGACCGGCTCGAGCTGTACGCCACGAGGCAGACCCTGCGCGCGCTCGGGGTGATCGTGGTCGCGTCGCTGTTTGCCCAGCCGGACGCCTCGACCGACATCACCCTGAGCCACCCGGCCAGCGACATCCACACCCTGCGCATCAGAACGCCAGCGCCCGCCATCCCGGGACAGGGCCTCGCGCTAGCGCCGCTGTGGTACGACTACTGGCCGCAGCAGCCGTGCAAGCACCCGTGGGACGGCGAGCGCATCGACCCGTGGGACCTGCCCGGGCTGGAACTGACCGACCACGACGAACTCCCCGTGACCGAGGCGCAGTGGCTGGCCCGGGATACCGTGGTCGGTTTCGGAACGCCGCAGGGTATAGCCCGGTTCGGGCAGTTCCTCGTGGACATCGGCAACCCCGTCACCGGCGGGGACGAGTTCGAACTCGAAGGCGAAGCCGGCTTCCGCGGAGTCGCACCAGTAAGCCCGGAGCTGAAAATACGGCTACCCGGCTCATTTGGCTGGGAGCCGGGCTACGAGCTGGACTAACCACCCACACCACCGCGCCAAGCGCGAGGCGGGGACAGGTTGCCGCACTGCGAGCTGTGGGTTGCTGTCGAAAGGAAGCAGCGGCCGTCGACATCGAGGAAGAGCACCGGGCTTCGGGCGTGATCGATCACAGGGCGCCGAAGGTCTCCCCTCAGCGGCCGAAGGGCTTGTTTCTAGTGACGATGAGGCTGGCATTCGCAGCGATGGGCGGCAGCCCCACCGGGCCCGCCACCAGCTGCGGCCTCCAGCCAGGCTGGTTAGCATCAGAAGGTCAAACTAGGGAGCTGAGGATCATGACCCGGGCTGTGCACGTTCCCTACACCGTTGAGCAGGACGAAGACGGTGTGTGGTGTGCTCACGCACAGTTGCGTCCCGGTGTGGGCGCCAACGGTGAGGGCGACACCCCTGAGGCTGCCGTGACCGACCTGCGTGAGGCCCTGGAAGGGCTGATCGCCGAGTTTGGCGCGCCGCAAGAACTCACTCTCACGGTCGACGTGGCCTAATGCCGTCAGTCCCATCTCTGCCAGGCGAGCGGGTTGTACGGGCATTAGAAAGGGCCGGTTTCAAGGTGGCCCGTGTCAGAGGCAGCCAGCACATCATGCGGCACGCTGACGGCCGCGGCACGACGGTCCCAGTGCATCAGGGCCGTGATGTCGCCAAAGGAACACTTCGCGGGATTCTCTCCGATATCGGCATGAGCGTGGATGAGCTGCAAGGGCTCCTGTGACAGGGACGGGCAAACATCGCAACCCTGCGCTCTGGTTCCACTTAGACGTCGACTCGTTGAGCGAGGAGGCCTTCCGAGCTGTCGGCTACCTTATGCCCGGCAAGTTGGATTGGCCGGGCCACGCGACCTAGAGCTACTGCTCCGGACTCTGGCACTAGTCGGTCTCCCGCTTAGCTGCAACAACCTAAGCAAGAGCGCCGAGGCGCGGACCCTCATCCTCCTGCTCGGAGAACTGCTTGACGCAGCGGCGGGACTACCACGACTGCGGCGGACGTTGGCTGGTAGCGGATGAGGCACGCTGGCCCGTGAGTCGGTACGCTTCGTCCAGCGTTGCCGTCATGCGACTGCACCACGCGGGGCGTTAGCTCAATGGTAGAGCAGCGGACTTTTAATCCGTGGGTTCTGGGTTCGAGCCCCAGGCGCCCTACCGTTCCTGACCTGGCGTTTCAGGTCAGGGCCTTACTCCGCTGGCGGTAGCGCGGGCGGCATGCCGCAGAGGCGTGCCGCCGGTGCGCGCACGTGACGTGGTTCTACGCTCGGGAACTTTCAGGTCGCAGGCATATGTGTGTCCCGCGGCTGCATGGCAGGCGGATGGCGGAGCTTGGCGCGAACCTTGGCCGCGTCGGGATGGTGCAGATCTTCGAGTATGTTCAGGGCCTGCTGCCAGGCATCCTGGGCTCCTGGCATGTCTCTGGCGGCCTCGCGGACGTCGCCGAGGTGGATCAGGATGTCGGCCTGCGAGTAGCGGTCGCCGAGGTCGCGGAAGATGGCGAGGGCACGGGTGTAGCAGCCGACGGCTTCGGTGAGGTTGCCGAGTTTGTGCTCGGCGTAGCCGAGGCTATCCCAGGCATTTGCCTCGGCGGGAGAGTAGTCGAGCTGGCGGTGCAGGTCGAGCGACTGCCGGCAGAACGCTCGGGCCTGTTCGTAGTTACCCACATGGGCATAGCTGTGGCCGACATTGCTGAGGGCGGCGGCTAGTGCCGCCCGGTTGCCTGCGGTGCGAACCAGTTCCAAGGCCTGCTGGTCGTGCACAAGCGCGTCGGCGTGCTGGCCCTGACGGGTGTCCAGCACGCCCAGGCTCTGGTGGGTGCGGGCCTGGCCGGAGCGGTCGCCGAGTCGCTGGTAGAGGTCCAGGCAGCCGGTCAGGTGAGCACGGGCCTGGTCGTAGTCGCCGAGCTGCATGCAGGCATGGGCGAGCCGGCGGCGGGCCATCGTCTGTGCTGGCGTGTCGCCCAGGCCGGTAGCGGCGGCCAGCGCGGTGCGTTCTGTGGCGGCCCATTCCAGCCAGTGCCCGCGTCGGTCCAGAAAGTCGGCGATTGCCCAGGGAAGCTGGCAGGCGCAGGCGTCGTACCGGGTCTCGGCGGCCTGGGTGACGGCGGAGAGCAGGACATTGTGTTCGGCTTCGAACCAGGCGAGCGCCTGCCGTCCGTCGGCCAGGACCTCAGGCAGGACGCCAGGCTGGGGCAGGGCGAGGGCGATTGGCGCGCGCGAAGGGTTCAGTAGCAGGGCAGCGGCATGGGCGGTATGCAGATAGAAGTCGAGCACACGGCGGGTGGCACTTTCCTGGTCGGCTTCGCTCTCGACGGCGCCGGCCTGCTCCCTGGCGTAAGCACGCAGCAGGTCATGCATGGAGTATCGGCCGGGAGCATGCTCGTCAATCAGGTTGGCCATGGCCAGCGTGCTGAGCGCGGCCCGCGCTTCGTCGCGCCTGACCGCCAGTAACGCGGCCGCCGCCGGGATGGTGACGTCCGGGCCGGAGTGGACGCCGAGCAGCCGGAACATCCGCGCGGGCAGGTCCTCCAGGGCCTGGTAGGACCAGGAGAAGACCGTTCGAACATCGGTTGCCGGATCCGCGGTTTCGAGAGCCTGCAGTCGGCCTGCGGCATTGGCCAGCTGAGCGGTCAAGGCCTTGAGGAACGTGCCGGGCCTTGCGGCGGCCTGTGCCCCTGCAACGGTGAGTGCCAGCGGAAGCCGCCCGCACAACGCGGCCAGCTCAGCGATTGCGGTCGGCTCGGCCGTGGCTCGGTCGGCACCGATGCGGCGGGAGAGCAGCTGGCGCGCCTCGCCGGCCTGCAGGATGTCGAGAGTGAGCAGCCGTGCACCCTCGGCGGCGGCCAGCCCGGTTAGCCGGGCCCGGCTGGTGACCACCACCAGGCACTCCGCCGACCCGGGCAGCAACGGGCGGACCTGCCCGGCGTCACGGGCATTATCAGCCAGGACCAGCACCCGCTTGCCAACCAGGAGGCTGCGGTACAACGCTGCCAGGGCCTCCGGGCTCGAAGGGATGTGCTCGGGCGGTACGCCGAACGCATCCACGAACCCGCGGACGGCGGTCTCCGCCGAGACGATCCGGCCAGACGGGTCGAAGCCCCGCAGATTCACATACAGCTGGCCATCGGGGAAGTCGGCAGCAACCTGATGGGCCCAGCGCACCGCTAGCGCCGTCTTGCCGACCCCTGGTGCCCCGTCGATCGCCGCGATCATCACTCCGGTGCCGTCTGCGCGCGCGACGTTCATGACCGCGGTCAGGTCGGCCAGCCTGGCATTCCGGCCGATAAAATCCGGCACCGCCGCAGGCAGCTGCCGCGGCACAACAGGTGCCTCCGGGTCGCTGGTAACGGAACGAGCCAGCGGCGGGCCGTCGTGCTGCGGCACTGGCGCTAGCAGCACAGGGTCGCCCGCAAGGATCTTGCGCCGCAGCGACTGCAGTTCGGGGCCGGGCTCAATCCCCAGCTCGTCGGCCAGCGCCTGCCGGGCTTGCCCGTAGGCATCCAGTGCTTCCGCCCGGCGGCCGCTGCGGGCCAGCGCCTCCATCAGCTGGCAGTGAAACCGCTCTCGCAGCGGATGCTGCGCGGTCAGATCGCGCAACCCTGTAATCAGCCGGTCGTGCTGTTGCAGTCGCAGCTCCGCCTCGGCGTGGTCCTCCAGCGCCTGCAGGCGCATCTGCTCCAGCCTCGGCATGGCCCGATCGCGCAGCATCTGCGAGGGCACATCCAGCAGCGGGGTGCCGCGCCACAGTTCAAGCGCGTGCGACGCGGCGGCCGACACCTCGGCCCAGCTGGCAGTCCGCCGTGCCGTGCCCGCCTCCCGACAGAAAGCCTCGAACTGCAACACGTCGAGTTCCATCTGCTGCACGCAGATGAGATAACCCGGGGCGCGGGCTATGATCCGGCCGGCGGCTTCGCGATCAAGAACATTACGCAACCGCCTGATGTGGCTGCGCAGCGTTGCCGCCGCTCCAGCAGGGGGCGAGCCGTCCCACACAGCCTCATATAGCTCATCGCAGGAAACCGGCGCGTTAGCGGATAGAAGCAGCGCGGCCAGCAGCACCCGCTGGCGCGTCCCGGGCACCGGCATGAGTTGCCCAGCCTGATCGGCCATCTCCATCGGTCCCAGCAACGCGAACCGCAGGCCGACACCCGCCATATCCCGCCATCCTCGAGTACCCCACCCACTCCGGCTGAGGCCAACCGCGGCTGATGCTACGCGGATTGTGCGCAAGTGCTACTGAAATGACCCGGTCATTGCACGCTCCAGGCCCACAGTGGTCGTCCACTACCAACGGGCCACTCAAGTGGCTCTGACCCCTTGACCGGAGGAACATGATGAGACGACCGACCCCGGTCCGCTCGGGTACCACCACTGCGGTCCCGGCTGTCGACGGTGGCGACCGTTCCCGCCCAGTGCCCATTAAGAGTGGCGCAATCGCGGCAGGCAGCCAGCTCGCAGGAATGGCTGGCCGTCCATAGCCGCAGACAAAGGCCAGGCGCCGCAGGCTCTGGTGACCTGGACACGAGTCCGGGGAGGGCGGGCGGCTGTTACGGCTGATCGTAGACGGTGACGGAGATACCGTGCTCGATGAGCTCGCTGGTGATCAGCGGCTCGATGCGATCCCACCGCCCGCCAGCCAGGCCGCAGCCGATGCGGGGCATGTGGACACTGGCGGCGAGATCGAGCGCACTCCCGGCCAGGTGGCGCAGGCACAGGCGTACCGCTTCGTAGCGGATCGGCGGGCCGGAGCTGCGGCCAGTCTTGATGCCGTGCTGGCCGATCATGTTGGCGACCCAGATGTCGCCCGTTGCCTGAACGAGCTGGACCGCGCCCAGCCCGAAGTCGTTGCCGGCGCGCTCGCGATGCCAGCGCCGGTAAGCGACCTCGGGCTCAGGCCAGCGCTTGGACACCGCCAGCACGAAGCCCTTGCCCCACCCGCCCTGGTCGTTGCAGATGTGAGCGATGATCTTGGCGTCTTTCGCCTGGGGGCTGGTCGCGTCGCCAGCCAGGTAGCGGATCTGCGCCATAAGCAGGCAGCGTAGTCACCGTCCGGGAGACCGGGGACAGCATCAACTACTACAACCAGGTGCTGACAGCCAACGGCGGGGTCAGCAACACGGAGTCGTTCTTCCGCTACTTCCTCGCCCCTGGTGTTGGCCACTGTGGCACGCCGGGCCCCGGAAGTGCCGCCCCGACCAACCCGATGCATCAGGTCATCGACTGGGTCGAGAACGGCCAGACACCAGCGACCCTGGCCGCAAGCGGCACGATCAACGGCCATCTGGCCGCAGTACACCAACCCGTTCCTGCTGCACGGCCAACACGAATGATCAACATGAACGCCGCCTTCCCCCAGGCCAGGCTGCGACGCTCACCCTCGGCGGCTGGACTGCGCTACCGGGACCTGCGCACGGTCAGATCACCCGGGCGGCGATCTGGCTCGCGGCTGACTTGAGGGCCGGCGCGAACTGGCCGACAAGCTCGGTCATCGGCACCGGCGACCACGGGATCGCGACGTTGATGGCGGCGACGACGTCGCCGGTACGCGAGCGGACGGGCACCGCGATAGACCGCAGGGAGCTGTCGAGCTCCTCGTCGTTGACGGCGACGCCGGTGCGGCGCACATGCTCAAGTTGCGACAGCAGTGCGGTTCTGCTGGCCACTGTCCTGGGTCCGCGCTGCACGAAATCGACGCGGTCCAGGATCTGGTCGAGGTCGGGGCGGGGCAGGAAGGCGAGCAGGGCCTTGCCCGTGGCGCTGCAGTAGGACGGCAGTCGTGACCCGACGTGCAGGCTGAATTCGAGGTGGTGGTAACGCCCAGGCCGTCCCCGCACCCGGTCGATCAAGATCACGTCAGTGTCGTCGCGGATGGCGAGGTTCGAGGTGTGCCCAGTGGTGTCAGTGAGCCGGCGCAGGTGCGGCGCGGCTATCTCGCGCAGCCCGAGCGAACCGAGCATCGAGAACCCCAGGTCCAGAACCCGCGGGCCGAGCCGGTACTTGCGCGTCGCGTCGTCCTGCTGCAGGTAGCCGAGCGTGGCAAGGGTTGCGACGTACCGGTGAGCCGTGCTGCGCGTTAAGGCGAGCTTCCGCGCCAGCTCGCTGATCCCGAGGCACGGGCTGTCCGGAGTGAACGCGCTGAGAATCCCGAGCCCCCGCTCCAGCGATTGCGAGAACCCGGCATCACTGGCTGCTTGCGGCATGTTCCAGATATTAGAACGGCGTCCTGGTAATTGAACAGCCTCGCACCCGACGAAGCGATCGAGGTGCGCGCGCTGTGGCTAGTGCAACAGTGGCTAGTGCAGCAGCGCGGGGCCCGCCACACTCTCTGGTCACGGGTGCGGCCTGACCCCGCGGGCGATTCAGCCGGGGCCGGTGCGGTCAGCGAGCAGCCTGGATTGCCGGATCTGCTACCGGACGTCGTTCCGGAGGATGCTGTGGATCACCTGGTCGTGCCACTCCCCCTGGCGGAACGTCGTGCCGCGCAGCACGCCCTCGCGGATGAACCCGGCCTTCTCCAGCGCCCGCTGCTCGCCGATATTGGTGATCTCCGTGGTGGCTTCGACCCGGTTGACAAGCGTGTGGGCGAACAGATACCGCACAAGAAGCCGCTGCGCCTCCGTGCCGCAGCCACGTCCCCTGAACTCCGGTGCGAGCCCGATCCCGATGTTCCAGCAGAACGTGATCGGGCCGGTCTGAACCTTGCGCCAGCCGACGCTGCCTGCGCGATCCCCGTCGCTCAGGACTATCAGCGTCCCGCCGCTGTCACCCAGAAGCCCCGACTCCGCCCAGCGCCGCCGGTCTCGGTCAGGATCCCGCCAGCCGAACCAGCCATACAGGCCAGCCGCGTCTGGGTCATTCCTTAGCCGGGCAAGGAACGGCAGGTCGTCCTCTGCCACCGGCCGGAGGTCTACCTGGCCAGCCACGGGCCAGAGCCTAGCGAAACGACGTGGATCTGCTCCGGGCCGGGCTGGCGCCCCGGCCGCCGTTCAGCCTCTGATCGAGCTGGCCAGCCCGGACAGGCCCCCGACGATCCTCCGCTGGGCCAGCGCGAAGAACGCCAGCGCGGGCAGCATCGACAGCGCGGTGAACGCGAACACAGCCGCGGTGTTCTGCGAGTACGTGGACTGGAAGTTGGCCACCCCGAGCGGCAGCGTGTAGTGCGACGGGGTAACGAAGATCAGGAGTGGCAGCAGGTAAGCGTTCCAGCTGGTGACAAAGGCCAAGACCGCTACTGTCGTCAGGGCCGGCCAGCAGAGCGGGATCAGGATGCGCACGAAGAACCGGAACCGGGTCGCGCCGTCGACGGTCGCGGCATCCTCGAGTTCCCCAGGGACCGCCCGCATGAACGGCCTCAGGATGATGATCGTGATCGGGAGCGAGAACGCCGCCTCGGGCAGCACCACGCCCAGCCAGTTGTCCGGCAGAATCTGATTCACGATCGGGACCTGATTCTCCAGCAGGTAAACCGGCAGCGACGCCACGTTGGCCGGGAACAGCAGACCGAGAGCAAACAGCATGTACCAGCCGTTCCGGCCGCGGAACTCGTACCGCGACAGCGCGACCGATGCCATTGATCCCAGCACGACCGCGAGCACGGTGACGATGACCGCGATCAGAGCACTGTTGGCGAGATTCTCCCAGAAAGCCGCCGAGGTGAGGATCGTCGTGTAGTTGCTCCACACCCATGGGTTCGGCAAGCCGACCGGGGAGACGTTGAGCTGCGCGGTAGTCCGGAAACCGCCGATGATCACGTACAGCATCGGCACCAGCGTGATCGCGATGATCACCAGCGCGACGAGGTATGCGAGCGGGGTCGTCGGCCGGATCCGGCCGGCAGGCTGGCGCGCTGGTGCCGACGGCCGTTGCCTGGCTTCGGCTACCGCTGCCATGTCAGATCGTCTCCATCCGGGATCACTGCACTGCCCTGGTCAGCGCGCCCTCGGTATCGCGGCGCAGGGCGAACCTCTGGTACAGATACGCGAACACGAAGCTGATGATGAACAGGATGACCGCCACCGCGCTGCCGAAGCCATATTCCTGGCTGCGGAAGCCGTAGAAGATCATGTAGGAGACCATCGTCTGGGACCCGTTGGCCGGACCGCCGAGTGTCATGATCCACACGAGGTCGAAGACCTGCAGCGAGCCGATCATCGAGAGGAAGATCCAGATCCTGATCGTCGGGCCGAGCAGCGGCAGCGTGATGTGCCAGGTGGTCTGCCAGGCGGATGCGCCGTCGATGGCAGCGGCTTGATGCAACTCGTGCGGGATGCCCCGCAGGCCAGCCAGCAGCAGGATGACGCCGAAGCCGATGAATTGCCAGGTGAGCACCACGAACATTGTGTACAGAACGAGGGTCGGGTCGGCTAGCCAGGGATGTACAACGCTCCCGAGCCCGACCTCCTTCATCAGCACGTCGACTAGCCCGCCACCACTGCCTTTAAGCCCTTCCGGCTCGAGGAGCAGCAGCCACAGCACCGCGGTGGTTGCCTGGGAGACGACATAAGGGGCGAACACCGCCACGCGCAGAAACGTGGCGCCGAACATGCGCCGATTGAGCAACAGCGCTATCCCAATGCTGATCGGAAGCTGGATGATCAGCGATAGCAACGCGATGATCACGTTGTGCACCAGCGACTGCCGGAATAGCGAGTTCTCGAGCGCGAGCTTGTAGTTGTGCAGGCCGTCGAAGCCGGACACAGGGCCGTAACCGGTCCAGTTGAACAACCCGTAGTAGGCCGAGATCAGGATCGGCACCAGCACGAAGGCGACGAACAGCACCAGTGGCGGGCCGATTAGCACCACCAGCTCGAAGAACCGGCGGTGAGAGCGCAGGAACCGGAGGACGGACCTGAGAAATCCGGAGCTGGGCTCGCCCTGCTCCATCTGGTCCGGCTGTGGCGCGGTGGCTGCCGCGGGTGTTCCCGCGGCAGCCACCGTGCGCTTTACATCGGTCATTACTGCTGGGTGCCAGCGCTGTTGATGGCCGTGATGATGGCGGACGGCGAGCCGCTCGGCTTGGCGAAGAAGTTCGCCACGGCGGCGTCGAGGGCGTTACCGACGCTTGTTGGATAGGCGAGGTCCAGATATTCCTGGACGTATGGAGCGGTCTTGGTGTACGAGAGCTCCTGCAGGTCCGCTCCAAGGGTCACCGCCGACGAAGCGGCCGGGTTGGCGGGCAGCAGGCTGGAAGTGACGATCTGCTTCTGCGCCGCCGGGCTGTCCAGGTACTCGAGGAAGTCGGCGCAGGCAGGCTCGGGCGCCTTAGCTGAGCAGGAGTTGCCGTCGGCGCCGCCCAGCACAGCCTGCCCGTTGCCAGCCGCTCCTGGGACGGAGGGGAACGGGAACCAGCCGAGGTCCGTGGTGTCAGCGGTCCAGGTGCCGGCTGGCACCAGGGCCTGCATCACGCTGGGGTCCCAGTCGCCCTGCAGTTCCATCGCTGCCTTGCCGGACGCCACCAGACCGGCCGAGCTCCCGGCGCCGACCTGGGACGGCGTGTTCAGGAAGGCTGGCTGGAACGGGCTACTGGCCATGAACGACTGCAGGTCATTGCCGGCCTTGGTGAAGCAGCCGGCGTTCGCGTTGTTGGCCTTGACGGCGGCGGCGATCGTGGACTTCGAGCACTCGCGGACCACGAAGTAGTCGTAGAAGAACGCGTCCGGCCACTGATCCTTGCTGCCGACCGCGATCGGCGCGAGGCCTGCCGACTTCAGCTTGGAGATGTCAGCGTTCAGCTCCGGAAGGGTCGTGGGCGCGCTGGTTATGCCGGCCCTGGTGAAGAGGTCCTTGCGGTACCAGAAGCCGACGGCGTGCAGGTCGTAGGGGACGCCGTATAGCTGGCCGGTGCTGTTCTCCCAAAGCTGCTTCTGTGTCCCGATCTCGCTGATCCAGCTGGACACGTACGGTGCCAGGTTCGCCAGCTCACCGGACTTCGCCTGGGCCGCCATGTAGCCACTGCCGCGCTGGAAGAAAATGTCTGGCACCTTTTTGCCCTGCAGCGCGGCCTGGATCTTGGTGTCCCAGTCCTCGTTCTGGATAGGCACATAAGAGACCGTCACGTTCGGGTGAGCCTTGTGATAGCTCTTGATGAGGCTGGTGAAGACGTTAAAAAGCGGACCGGCGTTGGCGTTGCTCCACCAGGTCAGCGTGACCTTGGCGTTCGAGGAACCATTGTTCGACGAGCCCGAGCTGCCGCACGCAGCGAGGGCGAGCGCCACGGCCGCCGCCACGGCCACGGCCGCATACTTCCGGGTGTTCCGGGTGCTGCGCATGTTTCGTCATCTCCTGAGACGGCCGAGTTTGTTATGGCTAGCACGGACGTCGAACAGGCCGCCGCCAGGCAGTCGTCGGCGCCCTCAACCCGTCGAAAGATTCCGTAACTTTCGGCGTGCCGTCATCCTAAGAACGCGCATACTTGCGGTCAACCCCTTGTTCCAGAACTGTTACAGAGGCGTCAACCGCAGTGGATGACCTCGGCATACCCGGGCGAACGTGGCCTCTTGCCGTCGCCTACAAAGAAGGGCAGGATGAACCGGACGATGGATCATGGATCCTGAGCATCGATAAACGGGTCGAAACTATCGGTTCAGTTGTCGAAACTATCGGAGTAGCCTCGGTAGAACTATCGGTCGCGACCCCGGCTGACATCCGGTCCAGGGATGCCAGGCGGGCACGCCGACGGCCTCCGGGTGAGACTGGCAGCGCAAGGCAGGAGGGTAGAAGAGGTGGCGAGCACGAAGCCGGACGGCGACGACCAGCCATCGCGGTCGCGGCGACGAAGCCGCACTACGCTGGCTGCGATCGCGGCCGAGGCGGGAGTCTCGCTGCCGACCGTGTCCAAGGTCGTGAACGGCCGTCCAGACGTCGCGTCGGACACGCGAGCGCTGGTCGAGCGGCTGCTCGGGGAGCGGGAGTACCAGCGGCCAGGCCCGCGGCGCGGACGGCGGTCCGGCCTCATTGACCTCATTTTCAACGGCCTGGACAGCCCATGGGCGGTTGAGATCCTGCGCGGCGCAGAGGACTGGTGCGCAGGCCACGGCACGAGCGCGGCGGTTTCGGCGGTGCGGCACGGTACTGCCAGACCCGCCAGCTGGACCAGCGCGCTCGCGAGTCACGAGACGGACGGCGTCATCCTGGTGACCTCGGAACTCACGATGCCGCAGCTGCGCCAGGTGCGCGACGAAGGTATCCCGCTTGTGGTCGTGGACCCGGTCAGCCTGCCCGACCCCGACCTGCCAAGCGTCGGCGCGACCAACTGGGCCGGGGGGCTGGCCGCCACCGAGCACCTGGTCGGCCTGGGCCACCAGCGGATCGGCGCGATTACAGGCCCGCCTGACTACCTGTGCAGCCGGGCGCGCATTGACGGCTACCGTTCGGCACTGGAGCGGGCCGGCCTCGAGTTTGACCAGGCGCTGGTACGGCACGGCGACTTCTACCACGAGGGCGGGTACGCGTGCGGCGGCGCACTCCTTGACTCGGCCCAGCCGCCGACAGCGATCTTCGCCGGCAGCGACCAGCAGGCACTCGGGGTGTACGAGGCTGCTCGCCAGCGCGGCCGGCGCATCCCGCAGGACCTGTCGGTGGTGGGCTTCGACGACCTGCCTGCGGCCGCCTGGGTGTCGCCGCCGCTGACGACCGTGCGCCAGCCGCTGGCAGACATGGGCCGCGTCGCTGCCGAGATGCTCGGCGACCTCATCGAGGGCATTCCGCTGCGCAGCCAGCGGGTGGAGCTGTCGACCGAGCTGATCATCCGGGAATCGACAGTCGCACTGTCTGCATCGGGTTAAGCGCCCCGAACAAGATTCCGTCAGTCACCGGTGACGGTCCCATGAGCCAGAACGCTTAGCTGCGCCGGCTCAAGTGAGTCGGGCCGGTCCCAGAGGGAGGCGGGGATCGCGTCCCGCTGCTCCACGTGCCGTACCTGCCCGAAGCCGCTGGCTCGCATCAGGCTGCCGATCTCGTCAGGCGCGAACGCTGACAGCCATGGCTCTCCGCGCTCTGCTGACGCCGCCGCAACCAGCTCCGCGTAGACCATGCCTGCCTCGTCGCGCAGTCGGGGCGGCAGCAGGTAGTCGGCGATGAGCTCTGTTCCTGACGCGATGGCGCCGACGTCCGACAGGGTGGCCACGATGACATCTGGCGTCAGGTACATGGTGACGCCCAGCCAGGCGACAAGCGCGGGCGCCGAGGCGTCGAGCCCGTAGTGGCGGAGCTGCTCGCCGAGCGAGCCGGCTCCGAGGTCGAGGGGCACGAATGTGACGCCGCGCGGAACCGGTATACCGGCCGTTGCGAGTGCCCGTCGCTTCCAGTCCTGGGTCGCGGGATGGTCGACCTCGAATACATGGACGCGGCTGGCCAGCCCGGACCGGTAGGGGAAAGAGTCCAGGCCCGCGCCGAGGATCACGTACTGCGTGACCCCGCGGCTGATCCGGCTGGTGAGAACATCCTCGGTGTAGCGGCTGCGGCAGACGACCTGTGCGCGCGCACCCGACAGGACCGGATGCCTGCCGTGCAGCCGGTGATAACTGAGCAGCTCCTCCGACCTGTCCCCCAGCATCGTCGCCGCCAGCGTGTCGGCAAAGATCCGCGGCTCCCCGTCCACTGTCAGGTGCGCTGCGCGCGCAGCCGCCGCGGTAAGTGCGCTATGACTAGGCTGTCCATCGTGCATGCGGGCGAGAATACATAACGTCTCTCGTAGTATACCATAAAAAGAAATTAATTTCCATAGCCGGGGCATTACAATTAGCCCCACTCAAGTGCCCCAATGAATGTTTTGGGGCACTTGTACGGCCCGGTACCTCAGGGCGCGCTACGCGCACAGCGGTGGATGGCAGCGGCCTGTTCGATCCTTCCAGCCAGGGGCTCCGTCCAGGGCCATGCGCACTGCCTGCCGGCTGGGTTTCACCGGCGCCGGCCACGTCCCTGAAGTCCCCTGTCTGAACATGCGGCCGGGAAAGAGAACCAGGAATGGATCCGGCGGACGTTCTCGCTCGATTTCGGCTGCAGCTGGCCTCCCTTCCGCTGAAGTCGGCCCATCACTTCTGAGCCGTATCGTTCAATCGAGGTCGAATGCGGCGTGGAGTCCGCGCCGCGTAGTCCGCCAGGCTGTCCATGTCATGATCTGTCCGAGATTCGGCAAGAATGGCCGCGTCGAGCCGATGGCGCGGCGCTGGCTTCCCCATGGGTTACTTGGCAGCAGAAGCTCCCCGCTAGGGTAGGCACGGTGCGGGTAGCAACCTGGAACGTCAACTCCATCAAGCAGCGGGTTCCCCGGCTGCTGCCGTGGCTGGAGCAACGGCAGCCAGATGTGGTGTGCTTTCAGGAGACCAAGCTGTCCGACGAAGCGTTCAGGGAGCTTCTCGGGAGTGACCTGGACAGCCGCGGGTACTCGATCGCCCTGCACGGCGAGGCGCAGTGGAATGGGGTGGCGATCGCCTCCAGGGTAGGGCTGGACGACGTGGCGACCGGGATCCCGGGGGCGCCGGGCTTCCCGAATGAGGAAGCCCGGGCTGTCGCCGCGACTTGCGGCGGGATCAGGGTCCAGTCGGTGTACGTGCCGAACGGGCGGTCGCCAGGCTCTGAGCACTACCAGTACAAGCTGGCCTGGCTCGCAGCGCTGCGGGACATGCTCAGAGGCGTCCAGCAGAACACGATCGTGGCTGGCGACATGAACATCGCGCCGACCGATGCCGACGTATTCGACCCAGACGCCTATGTCGGCCAGACGCACGTCACCCCGCCCGAGCGCGAGGCCCTGGCCGAACTGGAGGCTCTCGGTTTCCACGACGTCGTGCGCGATCACTGGCCGGACGAGCGGGTATTCACCTACTGGGACTACCGCGCCGGGATGTTCCACAAGGATCTCGGCATGCGGATCGACCTGGTGCTGGCGACCGGCCCGGTGGCCAGCAGGGTCAAGGCGGCGTGGGTGGACCGGCAGGCCCGCAAGGGAACCGGGCCGAGTGACCACGCCCCGGTGATCGTCGATCTGGACGAGGCGCCAGACGGGGACATCGGGCCGGTCGTCCCGCCGCCCTCCGCACCGGCGGCCAAACGCGGAGCGCACAAGCTGCCGCAGTCAGGGTGAACCAGGTATCTGGCGCAGGAGGCAGACATGCCAGAAGAGCGACGTCACGAGTCCTCCGACCTTGAGGACTATGAGGTCAAGGACACATCAGACACGCTGGACGGCCCCCCAGGCGACGACCCTCTGGACCGGGGGGTGGTCCCCCCGGAGCGCTGGTCGGCGGGTATGCGGTTCGGCTCGACAGCCGAGGAGCAGGAAGAAGGCGAGTCCCTCGACCAGCTGCTTGCCGAGGAGGAACCCGACGTCGGCGCTGAAGACGACGAGGACTCAGAGGATTCAGAGGACTCAGAAGAGCGGGGCGAGGACTACGACTGGGACGAGAACGCGACCGGCGACGACATCAGCAGGTTCGAGACTGAGGAGGGCCCGGATCCACGGGCAGGCCGGCTAGTAGCCGACGACGAGGGCGCCCACGCTGACGCCGAGGCCGACCTGGTCGCACACGACGCTGGCATTGACAGCGGTGGTGCGACGGCGGAGGAGGCAGCAGTCCACGAGGTGGACGAGGAGGACGAGGAAGACGACGCCGACGATTACGGCGCCTGATCGGAGCCCGGGACCGGGATAATCAGATCCCGCCCGGCGGGGGGAAGGACTGACTGATATGAGCCCGGTTTCGCGCGGCTTTCACCGGCGCAACCGGCCGGACGCCGATCCGGCCCGCGTCCCGCCTGGCCAGTACGTAACGGCCGACTTTCCGGTGCTGTCGGCCGGCCCGACACCGCGGACAGCCCTGGACGACTGGACGTTCTCGGTTACCGGCGCGGGGAAGGCCAAGAGCTGGACCTGGGCGGAGTTCCGCGCACTGCCCTCGGAGACGCTGACGACCGACATCCACTGCGTGACGCGCTGGTCCAAGCTCGATACGACGTGGGAGGGCGTATCGCTCGACACGCTGCTCGCCCAGGCCGATCAGGGCGGCAGGTTCGCGCTCGCGCACAGCGACGGCGGTTACACGACCAACCTGCCGGTGGCAGACCTTACCGGCCACCGGGCGTGGGTCGCGTACGGCTACGGCGGCCAGCCCCTCGCAGCCGAGCACGGCGGCCCGGCGCGGCTGCTCGTCCCGCACCTGTATTTCTGGAAGAGCGCGAAGTGGGTGCGGCGGATCGAGCTGCTGGACCATGACGTGCCCGGGTTCTGGGAGAGCTACGGGTACCACAACTACGGAGACCCATGGCGAGAACAGCGCTACAGCAACGACTGACGTGGCAGGTGGCCACGGTCGACGAGGTGATAGCAGAGACACCCCAGGTGCGGACGATCACGCTCGGTGTGCCGGGCTGGCCCGGGCACCGCGCCGGGCAGCACCTGGAGCTGCGTCTCACCGCCGAGGACGGCTACCAGGCCTCGCGTGAGTACTCCATTGCCTCAGCGCCCGGAGAGCCGCTAGCCATCACTGTCGAGCGGCTCGACGACGGGGAGGTCTCGCCGTATCTGACCGAGGAGCTGCGGGCAGGTGATGTGCTGGAGGTTCGCGGGCCGATCGGCGGCTGGTTCGTCTGGGAGCCGGCTGACGGCGGCCCGCTGATGCTAGTCGCCGGGGGGTCGGGAATCGTTCCGCTCCGCGCGATCCTGCGGCACCGCGAGCTCACCGGCGGCGGGACCGCAGCGCGGCTGCTGTACTCAGCCCGGACGGCGGCGGACGTCATCTATGCCGACGAGCTCGGCAAGCCGGCCGACGGCGTCACGGTGACATACACGCTGACCCGCGAGCAGCCGGCCAACTGGACGGGCCGCACCGGCCGGGTCGACACGACGATGCTTGGCCAGGTCGCCTGGCCAGCCGGGACGGACCCGCTCGCCTACGTCTGCGGGCCGACGAGCTTCGTCGAGACGGTAGCCGCTGGGCTGACCGGCCTCGGCTACCCCCCGCAGCGGGTCAAGACCGAGCGGTTCGGGGCAAGCGGAGGGCAGGAAGGGTGACGGGGGGCTCAGATGGACCCAGTGGACGGTAACGCCATCGGCGGCTTGCTGATTGACGTCTTCGGCACCGAGATGACCGGCGCTACGGTCGTCTGCGCGACCTGCGCCAGCGAGGGCAAGGCCGCCCAGCTCGTCGTCTACCGCCAGGGACCGGGCATCGTCGCTCGTTGCCGGGTCTGCTCGAACCTGATGATGGTGTTCGTCCGGGCGCACGGAATGACCTGCACCGACCTGCGCGGAGTTGCCGACATGCGGTGAGCGGCGGACCGGCCGCCGCTCACCGGCAGATGGTCAGGCCGAGATGGTAGTGGGCAGTTTCCCGTTCACTGCTTCATAAAGTTCGCGGTAGAGGACGACGTCGTCCGGGGCCAGCGCGCAGGGATGAGTGCCCGCGATCTCGTTCAAGCCGCTCTGCTTGGGCGTGGCCGGGCCGTTGTACCAGGCGACGCTGCCGACTGGCAGGCCCGAAAGCAGGCGCGCGGTCAGCCTTTCCCTGATGTGATCCATGTAATTTTTAAGGTCCGTCGCTGACGGCATGAATTTTGAGCTGGCGCTGTTTCCTATCTCCCACACGCCTACCGGCTTCTCGCCAGCCAGCGGAAAGAACTGGTCGAGTGTTATGTGGTGGTTGATGAAATCACCACCGTAGAGGTCTATGGCGTAACCGTCCAGCAGCGAGTCGTCTGGCTTGTAGTTTTGCCACTCCCGCAGCCCCTGATACCCGGGCGCGTCGAACACGAGCGGGTAGTGGGGCCGGATCACCGGTTCGTAGAACGCGACGAGATCCTTGTACTCGCCTGGACTCATGTCGCTCGGCCGGATTTCCTGGTACAGGCAGATCTCCGCCAGCAACTTGTTGGCCTTGAGCAGCTGCACCGCATCCGCCAGCTGGGACCTGTCGTTACGGCCCTGCGGGCTCTTAATGTTCTTCGTGGGCTTGAACGAGATGAGCGCCTGGATACCCTGTTTGATCATGAGCTGCATCTGCGGATCGAGCGGCAGCTTCGTGGGGAGCTTGCTCTTCTCCTGGTAGTAAAGCTTCCAGCATTTCATCGTCGTGCCGGTTGTCGCGTTCCAGTCGGCTACGGCCGCCGGGTAGTTTGTGATCTTTGGCTGGAACGGGAGAAGGTCGAATGTCGCACCGACCCTGGCTGGGCCGTAGACCGGTTTCATCGGCTGCGCCCTGGCAGGCTGCCCTCTCGTTAAGAGAGCGGCCGCCCCGAGCGCGACCCCGCCTCCAAGCACCGCGCGTCTGCTTATGCTGCACGTCATTCCGCAGTCCCTTCTGAGTGTGAAAACCAGTCGCTCCAGTGAAGACGCCCGGCTCATGAGCGCGCTGAACACCGACTGGGAAACCCTTGGGGAACGGCTGAACGCTGGCCGGGAGCCGGGCTGTCAGTGGCCGGTGCGATGCTTGACCCGAAGGCACACAGGGGGGGCCAGGCTGTGAGTGCCTGACGGGGCTGGCCCCACAAAACGCAAGCTCAGGAGGTCAGGTCATGCTAAGCACCAACTACGTGCCCGGTGCACCCATCTGGGTGGACCTGGGTACACCGGACATCGACGCGGCGGCGACTTTCTACCGGGAGCTGTTCGGCTGGGAATTCCAGTCGTACGGGCCGGACGCGGGCGGCTACGGCGCCCTCAAGCTGAACGGGAAGATCGCAGCCGGGCTCGGCCCGCTCATGGGGGAGGGCGCTCAGACGGCATGGACGGTCTACTTCGATACCCAGAACGCCGACGCAACGGCGGAGTCGGTGACCCGCGCGGGCGGCGCGGTGCGCGCGGCTCCTTTCGACGTGATGTCGCAGGGACGCATGGCCCAGTTCGGCGACCCAGCGGGCGCAGGGTTCGCTGTCTGGCAGCCTGGTGAGACCAAGGGCCTGGACGTTGTGAACGACCCCGGGTCACTGTGCTGGACCGAGCTGCACACAGACGACCCTGGCGCAGCAGCGTCGTTCTACCGGGACGTGTTCGGCTGGTCGGCCGATGAGACGCCGATGGGCGGGTTCAGCTACACGCTGCTCAAGCCGCGCGGCGGCGACGAGCGCAGCACCTTCGGCGGCATCATGCCACTGACCGCGGAGCTGAAGGCAGCGGGGATGACCACGGCATGGCGCCCGTACTTCGAGGTGCCCGACTGCGACGAGGCAGCGGCCACGGCGAGCAAGCACGGTGGCACAGTCGCGGCGCCGCCGATGGACATCCCGCAGGCGGGCAGGATGGCCGCGCTGCTGGACCCCGCAGGCGCAGCGTTCTCCGTCATTACCAGCGAAGCCATGTAGCCGGGCCCGGAGGGGGCGCTGGCTAGCGCAGCATCGCGTTGGCTGCGAACCGCACAGCGATCATGGCCGCGGCAGCGGTGAGCAGCGCTGCGGGCAGGATGGAGTGCGGCACGACTGCCGCGGCCAGGACCGCATACAGGATCGGGGCGTACGCCACGGCCAGTGCCCCCATGACGCGGCGAGTACGGAAGAGCGGCCGGACCTCGGGCGGCATCCGCCGCAGCTGAAACGCAACGGCAGCGGCCGACAGCAGGGCGACAGCGCCGAGCCCGATGACGACCACGGCCCGTGCTGGATGATTAGCCGCGGTCACGTACAGGAAGGCGAACGTCGCTACCGAGGTGAAATAGATCACCCGGGTCACGACCCGCCTCACTACGACCTGGACGTTCTGCCGGTAGACGCTGACCTCGGGCGCTGACCGGGCAGCCTGGACGAAGTGCCGGGCGGCCTGGGCATTGCCCGAGGTGCGCAGCTCTATCCGGCCCAGCTCGTTCAGCGCGTCGCTGTGCGTCGGGCTGAGCGCCAGGGCCCGTTCCTGGAATGCGCGCGCCGCCTCGCGATCACCGCGGGCGAAGCTGACCTTGCCGGAGATGACGTGCGCCTCCGGCTCGGTGGGCGCGAGCGTGCGCGCGTTCGCCGCAGCCTGCTCGGCCGTATAGAAGTCCCGATGCGCCAGCGCGGCCTGCGCCAGGCTGAGGTGGCACAGCCACTGGTGCGGCGCCAGCCGGCAAGCCTCGCTCGCTGCCCGCAGTGCCTCCGGAATGTTGCCCAGCCGCAGCATGGTGGCGCTGGCCAGCCGGTGCGGCCAGTTGTCCGCTGGGGCGAGGGAGACCGCGCGGTTGGCCGCGGCCGCTGCCTCCTCGTGCCGGCCAGCGCCGAGATGCGCCTGTGCGAGCATGCACCACGCCTGGCTGTCAGTCGGCTCGGCGGCCACCAGCCGGCTGAGCAGGCCAGCCGCTTCCTGATACCGCTTGACGTCGAGCATCGCCCGGGCCCGGGCCAGGTCGCGGACGACCTCGGTCACAACATTCGCCGCTTTCGCAGGTACGCGGCCAGGTCGTCGTAGGCGCCGCCCTCGTTGGCGAACAGGGCCACGTTGCGCGCTGTCTCGAACCACGGGCCGAGCGAGGGGCGGACCTCGCCGATCGCAGCCTCCAGGTCGGGCTGGCCGATCATCCGCGCCGAGCCCAGCCGGACCGAGTCCAGCAGCGCCCGCTCGGCCGCTGTCTCGCAGATGTGCGCGATGTCTGCACCCGAGTAGCCGTCGGTCGCCCGGGCCAGGCGGGCCAGGTCGATCCCGGCCACCGGGCGCTGGCGCAGGTGGTGGCGGAACACGGCCTCGCGGGCTTGCTCGTCGGGCGGCAGCACCAGCAGCGTGCGGTCGAACCTTCCCGGTCTGCGCAGCGCGCTGTCCACGTCCCAGGGGTGGTTGGTGGCGGCGAGCAGGAAGACGCCCTCGTTGCTCGAGGAGATGTCATCGAGCTCAAGCAGCAGCTGATTGACCGCGCTGCGCATCGGCGTGTTCCGGAGCTGGGTGCGCTTCTGCCCGAGCGCGTCGACCTCGTCGAGGAAGAGCACGCAGGGCGCGTTGCGGCGGGCGACGCCGAACAGCTCGTGCAGGTTCCGCTCGCTCTGGCCGACGAACATGTCGATGATGTCGGCGAACGACACCGCCATGAAGCGCGCCCCTAGTTCGCCGGCGACCGCCCGGGCGATGAACGTCTTGCCGCATCCCGGCGGGCCGTACAGCAGCAGCCCGCCCCGCAGGCTCTTGCCATACAGTCGGCGCAGCTCCGGGTTGCGCATCGGGGCGAGGAACGCGGCCTCCAGCCGCTGCTTGACCTCGGCCATCCCGGCGACGTCGGCGAGACGCAGGCCCGACTGCTCGACGTCGAAGGCCCTGGAGGCCGGGTCGTCGCTGTCGTCCTCGTCGGCTGGGCCCTCGCTGACGAACATGGGCGGCAGCAGGCTCGAGACCTCGGATTCGGCCTTGCTCCAGTCGAAGGAGTTGTCCAGTTTGTCACCCGGCGGCCGCTGCGGAGCCTGATCGTGCCGGGGCACGGGCTGGTCTGTGGTTGTGTGCTGGGGGGCCTGACGCTCCTGCTGCGGGCGCTGGTCCGGGCCGGGCGTGCTCTCCTGCCCGGTCAGCAGCGCCAGCGCGGCGGCGTTGCCAGGGTCGCGCTGCAGGATCGCACCCACCTGCCGGATCGCCTCGTCGCGCAGCCCCGCGCTCATCAGCATCGTCGCCAGGTGAGTGCGCAGCGGTACGTCGTCGGGCATCGCCTCGACTGCCTTGCGCAGGCTGTCGAGGACTGACTGCTCAGCTTCCATGCGGCTACCCGCCAGGTGACACGGGGAGGGACTGTGCACACATTACGGGTCGCGCGCATCGCGCACCAACGGTTACGGCTACCTCCGGCCGGCCTGCCGGTTACGGCACTCGGCGCGCAGCAGCAGCATCCACGGAACGTTGCCGTCGCTGACCCGGATGGCCCCGTCGAGGTCATCGATGTCCTGCGCCGACATCAGGTAAGCCGCCGCTCGGCGGCCCACCGGGTGAGCTGGTGCCTCGTGGAGAGCTGGAGCTTGCGCAGCACCGAGGAGACGTGCGTTTCCACGGTCTTCGCCGAGATGTACAGCTCCCGGGCGACCTCTTTGTAGGTGTAGCCGCGGGCGATCAGCCGCAGCACTTCCCGCTCACGCGTGGTCAGCTGGTCCAGCTCGGGATCGAACGAGGGACGGTGCTCCTCGGGCGCTGGCAGCGAGGCGAAGGCGTCAAGGACGAACCCGGCCAGCCGTGGCGAGAACACCGCATCGCCAGCGGCGACCCGGCGTACCGCGTCGACCAGGTCGTCACCGGAGATCGTCTTGGTCACGTACCCCCGGGCACCCGCCCGGATCACGGCGATCACGTCCTCGGGGGCGTCCGAGGCAGACAGCGCGAGAAAGCGCACCTCCGGGTGGTCGGCGCGGACGCCGGAGACCACGAGCTGGCCGCCCCCGCCCGGCAGGTGCACGTCGAGCAGCACCACGTCAGGAAGACAGTCACCGATCAGGCTGATCGCCGGCTGCACGTCGTCGGCCTCCCCGACGACGTCCACCTCGCCGCCGAGCTCGGACCGGACGCCGGAGCGGAACAGGCCATGGTCATCGACGATGACCACCCGAGGGCTCGATTCATCTGGCATGGTCATCCCCGGCTCGGCTGACGTTCCCCAGCACGCGGCATGGACAGCGATACCTCGGTGCCCTGACCAGGGGCGCTGCGCACCGTCGCCGAGCCGCCCCGCCGCGCCATCCGGCCCCGGATCGACTCGGCCAGCCCCTTGCGGTCACTGGGCACTGCCGCCGGGTCGAACCCCTTGCCCCGGTCGCGCACAAACAGCGACACCTCTGTCGGCTCGACCTCGGCGAACAGCGAGATGACGTCAGCATCCGACCACTTCGCGGCGTTGACCGTCGCCTCGCGCGCCGCTGCGAGCAGCGCCGTGAGGTCGTCGTTGAGCTCACAGTCGCCGACGGTCACGGCCTCCACCGGAACTCCGTGCCCTGATTCCACCTCCTGCTGGATCTGGCGCACGCCGGCGGAGAGCGTCAGGTCCCCGCTATCGAGCGAGCCAGGCGCCTGCCCGTCGAACAGCCAGGCCCGCAGCTCGCGTTCCTGTGCCCGGGCAAGCTGCACCACTTGCTGCGGCTGGTCGGCCCGGCGCTGGATCATCGCCAGCGTCTGGAGCACCGAGTCATGTACCCGTGAGGCCATCTCGGCCCGCTCCTCGGCCCGGATCCGGGCCTGGCGCTCTCTGACCAGGTCGCGCGCGATGCGGATCCACCACGGGCCGAATATCACCACGATCGCGGCCAGGACAAGCGCGACTCCGCCGAGCTGGCGCAGTACCAGGAGACTCCTGTGTGCCGACACCAGCACGGCTACGCCGCCAGCCGCCAGCACGATGGCGATCACGATCCGCATCACGATCGCCGACCATCCACGCTGCGTGGTCAGGCCCTCCAGCGGCTCGGTGAAATCCCTCAGCGTGGCTCGCTCGCTGGCTGAGGCGTTGCGCCAGACCAGCACGATGCACGCGATACACAGAAACAGCGGCGGGGCGAACGCGCTAACCCAGGCGACGCTGAGCACCGAGCCGATGATCAGTACCACGATGAGCAGCGAACCGACGCCTGCGGCGACTCCGAGACCGCGCCGGTCAGACCTGGCCCTGACCGCGATCGCTGTGTCGGTTCCGGCCATGGGTATGACCAGCCATGCCACGACGTAGGCCACCGCGGCGTAGCCTCCGGTCACCAGGACCGCGATTATCAGCGCCAGCCGTACCAGCGTGGGATCCAGGCCCATCCGTCCTGCCAGGCCCGCGGCCACCCCGCCAGCGAACCGGTCCTCGCCGGCGCGCCGCAGCGGGCCCTCGGTACGGGGCCCGCGCGCCCACTGGGCGCGGCGGCGCCCGGCGTGCCAGCGGCCAGGGCCGGTCCAGTGCCCGAACGGCCCCGGGTGCCCGTGCGGCCACGGCGGCCTGCCGCCATCATGGCGGCCCTCGTTCAGGCGGTCCTCCGGGCCGCCATTGGCTGATGTGTGCACCTGCCCATCATCGCGCTGACTGGCACCCTAGGCCATCCGGGGCTTCCCGGGCGTATCCCTGACCCTGCCTGCCTGGCATCAGGGTCAGACCGGGGTTCTTCCCGATACCCACGCCGGGCCCCCGGCAGCAGGCTGGAGCCATGAACGCAACAGACACCAACCCGGAAGCAATCAGCCACCCGACAGACGAGCACACCAGTGGCGGGCGCCTGCCGCTGCGGCGTCCGGTAACCGGCCGGATGCTGGCCGGGGTCGCCGCCGGGGTCGCCGACTACCTGGGTGTCGACGTCACGATCGTACGGATCGTCCTGCTTGTGCTCGCCTTCATGGGCGGCGCCGGGATCCCGCTCTACCTGGCCGGCTGGCTGCTGATCCCGGACGAGGGCAGCGACCAGTCCCTGGCCACCGAGATGCTCCAGTCTCTGCCCGCGCGCGAGCACTGACCCGCAGCAACCAGAACCAAGAAAGGAAACATTCACGATGTCAGCGCCAAGCACTCCCTCGTGGCTGCTGGCCGCCAGCCGCCGCCGCGCCGGGTACGGGCACCTGCGCGTCTCCGACGCCGAGCGTGCTGAGGTCGCCGATCTGCTGTCCAAGCACTATGGCGACGGCCGGCTTGACCAGGCCGAGTTCGAGGCGCGGATGGACCTGGCCATGAGGGCCAAGACCTACGCGGACCTGAATGGCCTCTTCGATGACCTGCCGCAGACCGAGACGTCCGGCACGGCTGGCGGTCCCCCCGGTGCCGGGGGCGCGCTGCGCCGCGAGCACCCGCTCAGTCCAGCGCCGCGCCAGCACCGCCACCACCCGCTGCTCGTGATCGGGCTTGTCGTGGTAGCGGCGATCGCGGTCGGGCACGCGCTGACGTGGCCGTTCGGTCTGTGGGGCTGGTTCGGGTTCGGATTCGGGCCCTGGCTGTGGATCGTCGCGCTGATCCTGGTCGGCGTGTACGTCGCCCGCCGCCGTCGCCGAATCTAAGCGCCACGTGCGGGGCTCTGGGGTTGACCCCGGGAGCCCCCACGCATACGGGAGCACCCTGAGCCCTGATCTTCACCTGGCCCGGGCTCAGGGTTCGCGTATGACCTCGGCCGGGTCCTTGTCGTCGCGCAGCCCCTTGTAGGCAGCGGCCCGCATCACGCCCGCGCTGGTCCACACCGCGAACTGGACCTCGATCACCAGCCTCGGCTCCGCCCAGATGGCAGAACGGGCGTGCTCGCGCGGGACTTGTGTCGCGAACGGGGATGAGGCCCGGCGCAGCGGCATCAGGCGCTCACTGAGCATCGTCAGTGTCTGCCTGGTGAACCCGGTGCCGACGTGACCGGCGTACTCAAGCCCTGCTGGCCCGTGCACTCCGATCAGCAGCGAGCCGATCTGGCCCGCTCTTCCGCCCTCGCCGGGGTTCCATCCGCCGACCACGGCCTCCTGGCGGAGAACGTTCTTTATCTTTATCCAGCTAGATGACCGCCGGCCTGGCTCGTACCTGGATGCTTTCCGCTTGGCGATCACCCCCTCAAGCCCGTGCTCCCGGGATACAGCGAGCACCTCAGCGCCCGTCGCGTCCGTAAACGAGGGCGGCGTCTGCCAGTGGCTGCCGTGCAGGCCCAGGCCGTCCAGCAGGGCCCGGCGCTCGGAGTAGGGCCGGTCGAGCAGTGGCTGGCCATCCAGGCACAGCAGGTCGAAGGCCAGGTAGGTGGCTGGCAGCTCGGCAGCGAGCCGCGCGGCCTGGGCTGGCGAGGACACGTGCATCCGCGGCTGCAGCGCCTCGAAGCTCGGCCACTCGGCGCCACCGAACGCCACTATCTCCCCGTCGACCACGGACCGTGACACTGGCAAAGCCGCCGCGATCTGCTGCAGCTCCGGATAGGCGGTGGTGATGTCACGGCCGCTGCGGGCCCATAGCTGCACCCGCCCGCCGTCGACGACGGCGATCGCGCGCTGGCCGTCCCATTTCATCTCGTAGGCCCAGCCACCCCGGCTGCCCGCCGGCAGGCCGCCCGCAGTCGCCAGCATTGGCCGCACGAAGCCAGCCAGCCCCTCGCGCCCCGCGCCACTCACCCAGCATTCATACCCAGAACGCCGAGACGCCGCCCAGGATGTCCATTCTTGCCCATAGTCGCGGTCTGTGGGGGCCGGGCCAGCCTTCGCGGGCCGGATGGCCCACGGTCAGCTTCTGTCCCCCGGGCACCGGTCCAGCAGAGCCGACGCCACTAAGAAAGTACCTCTAGTCTGGTTATAGCATGTACTCAGGTACATTCTTCTCGGTGTGTGGCGCAGCGGGCCTGGCTCCAGCACCCATTCACCGGCGAGCTCAGCCAGCTTTCTGCCGACAATCTCAAGAACCCGCTCTGCTGGGAGCGGGCTAAGCGCTCCTGGAGCTTTTGTGCCGTTTATGCCCTAATAGCGTACTGGCAGCCGGCGCATTGTGCTCACTGCAGCGCTCATGCGTGGCGGAGGTAACGGCGGGAAGCCTGGCCGCTGCGCCAGGCGACGACCATGGCCAGCGCGGCCGCGGCCGCGGCGGTGAGCATCGCCGCCCGGGCTCCCCCGTCTGTCGTCTGGCTGCCGTGACTGACCACCTCGGCGACCGCGGGCAGCAGCGCGGCACCGATCGCCGCGCCGACCTGACGGCTGGTGTTGATCACCCCGCCGACCAGGCCCTGGTCGCTGTTTGCCACGCCGGTGCTGGCAGTGACCATAGTCCCGAAAGCCGTCCCGGCGGTCCCGAAGCCGACCGGCATCACCGCGAGGAGCAGCGGGCTGTAGCCGCCGCTAGCGGGCAGCCGGGTCAGCGCCAGGAAGCCGATCGCGGCCACGGCGCTGGTGAGGATCAGGACCCGGCGGATGCCGACCCGGTGCGCCAGCCGGGAGCCGAATGCCCCAGCGGCGAACCCGACGACTCCCTGCGGAGCGATGACGAGCCCCGTGACAAGTGGCGAGTCGTGCAGGACCTGCTGCAGGTAGAGCGACAGCACGATCATTTCGCCACCGTTCCACAGGCCGAGCAGCAAGTTCATGGAGGCGGCCTTGCGGAGCCCGGGCAGCCGCATCAAGCTGGCGCGGACCAGCGGGTCAGGATGGCGCCGTTCGACTGCGATGAACGCCGCGAGCGCCGCTACGGCCAGAGCCAGTGCGCCTTCAACGGCCGGATCGGCCAGGCCTCTATCCCCCGCTTGCGACACCGCGAACACGATAAGGGCGACCGCGCCGCTGATCAGGAGCGCTCCGGCAACATCCAGCCGCCGCCGTGTTCCGCCGCCCTTCCGGGATTCGCCGAGCAGCCGCGGTGCGAGAAGCAGCGCAGCCAGCCCGACCGGCACGTTCACCAGGAACACCGCCCGCCAGCTGGTGAACTGGATCAGCACGCCGCCGAGCACCTGGCCAGCCACGAACCCGACCGACGCTGTGGCGCCGTACAGCCCGAGAGCGCGGGTGCGCCGTGGCCCTTCCGGAAAGCTGGTCGTGATCAGGGACAGGGCCGAGGGGGCGACGAGGGCGGCACCGGCTCCCTGCACCACACGCGAGGCAATCAGCAGCGCCGGATCCCGGGCCAGGCCCCCGGCCAGCGAGGCAGCGGTGAACACGGCCAGCCCGGTCATGAACATGCGGCGCCGACCGAACGTGTCGGCGGCGCGGCCGCCAAGGATGAGCAGGCCGCCGAACGCTATCGCGTACCCGGTCACGATCCACTGCACTGCCGAGGCCGTGAACCCGAACTCCCGCTCGATCGAGGCGAGGGCCACGTTCACGATGCTGAAATCGAGCACAACCATGAACGCCGCTGTGAGGATCAGAGCAAGCGCCATCCGCCGCCGGCCCGGCTGTTCCGCCGCCGACCCCGTGTCCTCGCGCCCCGCCGGTGCCTCTGCCCGCAGCGCCACTTCGCCGGCCGCCACCTCGCGCTCTGGCGTTGCTGCCGGGCGGGCAGTCCGCTCCTGGCGCCGGGACCTCCCGCTCACCGCGCCCTGTACGGCGGCAGGAAGGATCCCCGCTGTGCCCAGCATCCGGCTCTCCTATTCGATACTCGAAGTTTCGTTTCGTTAGCCGCATGCTGTAACCGCACGCTGGGATGGCCTATTCCGCTGGGAACCGGTCCTGGACAGTGACGTGCACCACGCTGACGCCAGAGGCCGGGCCACGACGCTGATCCCGAGCTGGTCGGATGGCCGGTAATGGGCAGGACGCAACAGTATGGTCACCGACCGCGACCGGCCATGCGCCTGCGTGAGACCATGAGCGCCAGCCCCCAGCGCCAGTCTGGGGGCCCTTTCCTGTGGCGGAGGGAAGATCGTGAAGGGCTACACCGAGGCTATGACCAACATTGCTTTCGGGATGACGGTCGGGGAGCTGGTCGACGTCCTGAAAGACCTCGAACCGGAGCTGCAGCTCCATGCCTTGCGCCTCTTCAACGGCCAGAATCTCGTGAAGCCAGGCCCGTTTGACACAGCCATCCTGGACTGGACCTCGTACCCGGGTACGAACGACACGTACCTGAACCGCTGACCGCAAGCACCAAGCGAGCGGGTCCAGGCTTCTCCCGCCACTTCTCCGCCTGAGCCGGCCGCAGCCAGCCCGATGGGCTGCTATCGCGCAACGTCCGACCCCCTGGCCTGCCGCGACGGCCCATGCCCCCCTTAGCGCGCACCCACCTCGCTTGACTTATCTATCACTTTGCTTAGTATAGTTAGCAGAACCCAGCCAGGAGGCACTGATGAATCCAACACGCCACGAAGTGCAGGCCGAGATCGTGAAGGCTGCGCGCAGGGGCCAGAAAGTCGTTATCGGAGCAGTCAAGACGTCAGCCGGCGCGGTGCGCTCGGCCAGGACGCAGGTCAGCGTGCCGAACATGTCATTTGCCAGTAAGCTCCCCAAGCCGGACCAGCTGGTCGGCAATGCCCGCGAGTTCGCTGGCAAGCTGCCCAAGCCGGAGGAGCTTGCCGGAAACGCCCGCCAGTTCGCTGAGAGGCTCCCCAGGCCCGAGCAGCTGGTCGGCAACGCCCGCGAGCTGGCCGGGAAGCTCCCCAGGCCAGAGGACCTGGTCGGCAAGCTGCCCAAGCCTGACGAACTTGCGGCCAACGCGCGCCACTTCGCCGAGAGGCTGCTGGCCACCCAGCAGAAGTTCGCCGAGGACGCACGTCGCGCCACCGCGGCGCTGCTCCCGGCCGCCGGCGGGGCTGACAAGGCTAACCCAGTCGACAGCGACTCAGCCAAGACCGCGACAGCCACCGCCGACACGGCCGACACGGCCGAGCCAGCGGCTGAGGCAGCCGAGGCCAGCACACCAGAGGCCAGTAACGGCGAGAGCGCGACTGGCGGAGATGCTGCCGAGGATGACGCTGGCAGGAACGACGGCTAAGCGCCATGGCCGGGCCGGAACCCTGGAATGCGCAGCTGCAGACCCTGGGTGATTTCATCCGCAGGCAGCGCAAGCTCGCCAACCTGTCGCTGCGTCAGCTCGCGGAGCGGACGACCCTGTCCAACCCGTACCTGAGCCAGCTTGAGCGGGGACTGCATCAGCCATCTGTCCGCGTTCTGAAGCTGATCTCAGGAGCGCTGAACGTTTCCGCGGAAACGCTGCTCGCCCAGGCCGGCCTGCTC
The DNA here is from genome assembly GCA_963815375.1 of uncultured Actinomycetota bacterium. GTDB lineage: Bacteria > Actinomycetota > Actinomycetes > Streptosporangiales > Streptosporangiaceae > JASHPR01. The sequence continues at coordinate 699,921 of CAWFGX010000002.1, forward strand.
GATCCGGCAACGCCAGCCCGATCGCGGGTGGAGTCCGCGATCAGAGCCGAGGAACGCCTCTCCAATGAGCAGAAGGCTGCGCTGCTCACGGTCTACCACAGCATGATCAACAACTGACGCCGCAGCCGTCAACTGGGCAGGGAGTCGGGCCTACTCGACTCCCTGCCCCCTCGCATTCCGATCAGCGCGGGAAGCTTGTGACCTTATGCGGCGCAAATCCTCCGCGCTCATGTCGGTATCGCCGGGAGCCCTGTGAACGAGTTACTCTCGGCCACGGAGCATGTCGATCATGGAATGGCTGCGGAGAGCTGGGAGGCGTGGCTGGAATGAGCACGGCGATCGTGGGTGGCCGGGTCGTGCCGGTGACGGGCGAGCCCATCGACAGCGGCACCGTTCTGTTCGACGCAGGGAAGATCACCGCTGTCGGCGGGCCCGATCTCGCGGTGCCCGCTGGCGCCGAGCTGGTCGATGCGGCGGGCAAGTGGGTGCTGCCCGGCTTCGTCGACGCGCACGTGCACCTCGGCGTGCACGAAGAGGGCGAGGGCTGGGCTGGCCGGGACACGAACGAGCTGACTCGTCCGGTCACCGCCTACGTTCGGGCCGTCGACGCGATCAACCCAGCCGAACAGGGTTTCCGCGACGCCATCGGCGGCGGCGTGCTCGCGGTGAACGTCAACCCTGGTTCCGGGAACCCGGTCGGCGGCCAGACCGCGGCGATCAAGTGCTGGGGCCGGATTGTGGACGAGATGGTGCTCCGGGCGCCGTCCGGCCTGAAGTCAGCGCTGGGTGAGAACCCGAAGCGCATCTACGGCGACAGGCACGAGACCCCGTCGACCAGGCTCGGCACGGCCGCTGTGATCCGGGAAGCCTTCGTCGAAGCAGGCAACTACCTGGCCAAGCTAACCGCAGCCGAGAACAAGCCCGCGTCCGAGCGCAAGCCCGTGGACCGCGATCTCGGCCTGGAAGCGATCGGCCGGGTGCTGCGGCGGGAGATCCCGTGGCGGCAGCACTGCCACCGTGCGGACGACATCGCGACTGCGATGAGGATCGCCCGCGAGTTCGGCTACCAGCTCGTGATCGACCACGGCACCGAGGCCCACCTGATCGCCGACCTGATCGCCGCTGAATCGATCCCGGTCATTATCGGCCCGCTGTTCACGAGCAGGTCCAAGGTGGAGCTGCGGAACCGTTCCCTGGCCAATCCGGGCAGGCTGGCAGCCGCAGGAATCACGATCGCGATCACCACCGACCACCCGGTCGTCCCGATCCACTTCCTGATTCACCAGGCCAGCCTCGCCGTCAAGGAAGGCCTGGACGCCGAGGCCGCGCTGCGCGCCGTGACCATCAACCCAGCACGGATCCTCGGCGTGGACGCACGGATCGGCTCGCTCGAACCGGGGAAGGACGCCGACCTGGTGATCTGGTCCGGCGACCCGCTGGAGGTGACCAGCCGCGCCGAGCGCGCGTACCAGGACGGTCGCGAGATCTATGTCTACGACTACGACCGCCGCGAGGGGTTTGTCCGGGACCCCGCCGAGCTGGCGATATAACGACAACCTGACCGCATCCTCATGGGAGCGGTGTGAGCCTGCGCGGTAGCCCCGAAAGCCGCCCCGGCCGCGCACAGGACGTTATCCTGATTTTCGGACACACGATCCAATCGGCTTTTCGGTCAAAGTAGCAGGGCAATCCGCCGGTTGGGCATGCCTTGGGCTGCGTGTATCCAATGAGCCAGCGGAAGGATCATGATTACAGCCAAACAAGACGGCCGTGTCCACCAGGTCATAATGTTCCGGGTTCTCGGGCCACTGGAGGTCACCTCAGCCACGGGCGAGCCCGTTCCCCTCACGCAGCAGGTTCACCGCGCCGCCCTCGCGGCTCTGCTGCTGCACACCGACCAGGTCTGCCTGCGGTCCTGGCTGGCCGCGGCCATCTGGGGCGAGCACACTCCTGTCTCGGGTGCGAGCGCGCTGCGCACAGCCGTGTACGGCCTGCGCCGTGCGCTCGGGACGGCCGGCAGGCACATCCAGACGTGCCAGTCCGGGCCCAACCCGGGCGGCTACATGATCCGGGCGGCTGAGGACGAGGTCGACCTGCGGCTATTCCGTGCTCTGACTGCTGATGGGCGCACAGCCTGGTACCAGGGAGACGCCGCACGGGCCGCCCAGGCGCTGGGCGAGGCGCTCAGCCTGTGGCGCATAGGCCCGTCTGACCTGCGACCCAGCCCTGCGCTGGCGCCGGACATCAGTCGGCTGAAGGCGGAGTTTCGCTACGTACAGGACGCGTGGATGGACGCAAGGCTGGCGCTGGGCCAGCACCAGGAGGCCGCACCGGAGCTGCGCCAGATCCTCGCCCACGAGCCACTCCGCGAGCACGTCTGGGCGCAGCTCATGCTGGCCCTCTACCGTAGCGGGGACAAGGGCGGCGCGCGCCAGGCGTTCTCGGAAGCACGGACCACGCTAACCACTGAGTACGGCGCCGGGCCGGGCCCGGAGCTGGCCGAACTTCATCGTCACGTGGTGGCTGACAGCCCAGCACTCGGCAGCGCGTCGTGGCACTCCACGGCCGGTCACGGTGCGGCAGGCCCGGCTGAGTTACGCGCGCCCGGCTGCGTCCCGCTCCTCCCATTCTGGCGAGCTCGGCTCGGCGGCCCAGCGGAGCCGTGGCGCCGGGGGCCACGAAGACACATGCCTGGCGTAGGCGGTACACAGGATGCCAATCGCGACGGCCAGCTCGTGAGTTATGAGCCGCGAGCAGACATGCGCGGTAACCTGCCGCCCTCGCACGGTCATCACCGCCGGGTGCAGGTCTACCGACAGGTCACGATGCCGGAGGCGAGACACGCTGACGTTGCAGTTGTCCTTGGTTGCGGACGGGCCGAGGACTTCTGCGGAGCGGGCGGCTAGGGCCGCCAGGGTCTGCGCCGCCTGCGGCGTGATCTGGTCAGCCCGGCAGTAGAGGACCGTCTCAGCACCGCTGTGATGCAGCACGGCCGGACCCATCCGCGGGTCCAGGGCGGTCGGCCGGGCGCGAATGACCACGCAGCGCCTGCCCGCCGGGCCGGGATAACCGCCGTGATCAGAGTGAGAGGACTTCAGGCGGCGCAGCAGATCTCGGGTCGGAAGCTGGGCCGACGGCTCGGGATGGTCCATCAGCAAAGCCAGCACCCACTCTCCAGGGCCAACGGGGACCCGGAGCACCGGCAGCCGGAAGGTATCGGTCACCCACCCCGGTGGCTGATTGCCATCGTTCAGAAGCTTCAGGTGAGCCCGGCCTTGGACCGTTGACCCCATCGTGAGCGTCTCCCGCGCGTTAAGCCGACTGGAGCAATGGTCTACCGCATCATTCGCTAGCTCGCGAAGCCTAGAGCTACCGCATTACCGCATTGCTGGTTAGCCGTGAGTCCGCAGGTCAGAGGCATCACCTATGGATTTGCCTATCCAGAGCCGGGTAGGTATGTTCTGGGAACCAGGCGGTACGGTGCTGGCCCGTTGAGGGCAGTAGCGCGAGGCGCTAGGGGCGGTGGCGTCATGACCGCGCGGCAGCGTAGCACGCGGAAGAGGCAGAGCTGATCATGAGCCCGCGTACCAGGATTACCCGTGAGCAGTGGCTTGCAGCCATGAGCCGGCTGCTCGCCGATGGCGTCGTGCCCGCCGATTTGTCGCTGAACGACCTCTGTCAGGGCGTCGGTGTCACCAAAGGTTCCTTTTACTCGCATTTCCCTGGCGGGGCTGAAGAGCTGCATCGCGAGATCATCGACCGGTGGCTGCGTCAGACCGACGTCGGCACCGTCGCGAGGACGATGGGGACAATCCGCGACCCAAGGGACCGGTTGCGCCTGCTCCGCGCGCGTGCCCTCGAAACCGCACAGAGTGACGGCGCCATGCGGCGCTGGGCGGCATATGACGCGGCCGCCTGTGCGGCCGTGGCCCAGGTCGACACCGAGCTGACCGAACACGTGACCACTGCAGTAGGCGACCTGGGCCTGCCTGGTGAAGACGCGGCTGTGGTGGCCGACGTCCTGGTCCACGCCTTCGCCGGAGCCCATCACACATCCCCGGTCCCGCGGCCGTCGAGCCCGGCTGGGTTTGAGACGCTGCTGGCGGTACTCAGCCGTGCAGCCTCGGGTCAGAGTGCCCAGGAACAGGGCGGTGTCGAGGTGGCACCAGTTTCCGCACCCGATGAAGTCGTAGTTTTCAGGATCGCGCCGGGTCTTCCGGCTGAAGCTCGCCGAGACCTCCGCGACCAGGCTCGGCGATTTGCCGAACAGGCTTTCGCACAGGCCAAGCCAGCCACGCAAAGCCGCGGGCCAGCTCAAGCCGAGCCGAGTCAGGTCCGGCGCGGCACAGGCGCCTGAGCCAGGCCCCGCACCCCTCCTCGGAAGCCGTCTTCCCTGACCTGCTCGACTTATGCCCCCTTGCAGGTAACTTTCGGGTATGTGTAACGTACCGATCGGCATGTAAATCAGACCTGCAGGTGACCTCGTTGTTGAGGCTCTGCCCACGGGCAGCCGGGGCGACGCGCAGTTCGCTGCAGCCTGGCCGGAGAACGTGTCGCAGAGATCCCGTTCGCCAGAGGAGAACGATGGCAGTCGACACCGCCGCTGTGGCGTTCGACCGTGAAGTCCGATTCGGAAATTCCAGCTACCCCTTTCGGCTTCGCTCCGGCCAGTCTTCCTGGACCGAGCTCGCCGCTCAGCTGTCCGGCCTGGACGCGGACCAGTTCCTGGTCGTCGCGGACTGCGGGATTCCGCAGTCCGCAATCAGCACGGTCAGCGCCAGTCTGCAGATGCTCGCGCCGGTCACCGTCCTGGAGGTTGCTGCCAAGGAGACGTCCAAGACCTTGACCATGATTGATGAGCTGTCCGAGAGAGCGTTCGTCAGCCGGGCCACTCGCAGGTCAGTCTTTGTAGCCCTCGGCGGAGGCCTTGCCGGGAATGTTGCCGGGCTGCTAGCTCACCTGTTCCTTCGCGGTACACGGCTGGTGCACATCCCGACCACCCTGCTGGCCATGTCCGACTCGGTGCTCAGCTTCAAGCAGGCGGTCAACTCCCGTGTGGGCAAAAACCACCTGGGCGCGTTCCACGCCCCCGAGCTGGTCTGGGCTCACCTGGACTTTCTGGCGAGCCTGCCCCGGTCCGAGATCCAGTCCGCCCTTTGCGAGGCCATCAAGAACGTGATGGCGATCTGCCCGGAGCTGCATGACGAGATGGCGGCCACGCTCCGCCCTGATGCCGACTACAGCACGACCGAGCTGAGCTGGTTCATCGGGATGTGCATAGATGCCAAGCAGCGGGTGATGGAGGCCGACCCGTTCGAGAAAGGCCGCGCGCTCATCCTCGAGTACGGGCACACGGTCGGGCACGCCGCGGAACTCGTATCCGGGGGGACCTTCAGCCACGGCCTGGCCATTGGCGTCGGTGGGCTCGTGGCGGCCCGCATCGCCACCAGCCTTGGCTTCGGCGATCCCGGCCTGGAGCTCACGCACGAAGTGCTCCTGGGTCTCAACGGAGCACCGACGATGTTCCCGGCGTACCTGTCCCCTGACCAGCTTCTTGAGGCGGTCCGGCTGGACAACAAGCGCGGCTACATCCCGCACCAGCCCGGCTGCGTTGACATGGTCCTGCTTGACGGACCAGGCCGACCCCATCAGACCGGGGGCAGCTACATCACCCAGGTGCCAGAGGACGTGGTGATGGCCGCCATCCAGAGTCGGTTCAGCTAGCCCACATTTACGGAGGTCCAGAAATGACGGCCATGACGCTTGGCCCAGCCCATAACATCAAGCCGGTCGGCTCCTATGGAGTCATCACCAATGACACCGGCGGACTCGGCGAGATCCGGAACCTCGTCGGGGGAACGGGAACCGCGAGGTGGAAGCAGCTCATCAACGGGATGCACCTGGCGGGGGCCTGGGGCCCGGTGGAGTATGTGGAACTCCCCCCGGGAGCGTCGTGCGGCGAGCACCTGCATGCGGAACGCGAGGAAATCTACTACATCGTGGACGGCTCGGCGGTCATGCAGGTAGACGGCCGGCCGGTTGAGGTCACCGCTGGCGACCTGATCACCTGCCCGCTCGGCACAGTGCACGGGATCGGCGTTCCCGACGACGCGGAACGAGCCATGCAGTTCTTCGTCGTGGAGATCTTCCCGCAGCAGGGTCCGCCGCGCCCGGCGGCGCGAATCTCAGTACGCGACCAGCTTCAGCCGTCTCTGGGCTACCGCGGCTATGACGGGGACGACCTCCTGGTCGCGAGGGTGGACCTCACCCGGTACTTCACCGGGCCCTGGCGCGCGTTCACCGAGATCGAGGTGCCACCGGACGCGGCCGTAGGGCCGTACAGCACCGAGGCCGGAATAGCCGAGGTGCTGTTCGTGACCGAAGGGGAGGCCGAGATCGTCGCGGACTCGCAGGCGCTCAAGGGCGGCCCAGGGCTGTGCCTTGGCAGCTCACTCGGAGCGACTCTGACCGTGCGCAACACCAGCGACAGCCGCGTGCTCCGGCTGATATCGACGCAGGTGGCCGCCTGATGGACCTCAACCTGAGCGGCCGCACTGCGCTGATCACGGGCGCGGCCAGCGGAATCGGCAAGGCAACAGCGGCGACCCTGGCCGCGGAAGGCGCCCGGGTTATCCTGGTGGATCTCGATAAGGACGGCTTGAACGTTGCCATCGCCGAACTGCCGACGGCCGGAACCCCGGCACATCTCACCATCAGCGCCGACCTGTCCACAGCAGAGGGCGTAGAAGCGGCCATGCGGGAGGCGCTAGACGCTGCCGACGGCACAATCGACGTGTTCGTATCTAATGCGGGCACCTGCGCCTGGCGCAGCCTGGACGAGCTCACCGACGCCGACTGGCAGGCCACGTTCGAGCTGAACTTCATGGCCCTGGTCCGCGCCGTCCGCTTCCTGCTGCCAGGCATGCGCGAGCGGCGCCGAGGCTCGATCGTGATTACGTCGTCCGACCTGGCCCGCCAGCCCGAGGTCAGCCCGGCCGATTACCAGGTATCCAAGGCCAGCCTGCTGTCCCTGACCAAGGCCCTGGCGATCGAGGCGGCCCCGCACGTCCGGGTCAACACGGTCGCCCCCGGTCCGGTGTGGACACCGCTATGGTCGCGGCCAGGAGGAATCGCCGACAACCTGGCGCGGATACACCAGCGGCCGCCCGCAGAAGCCGTCGATTACGAGCTCTCCCTGCGTCACTTGCCGCTGGGCCGGATCGGCAGGCCAGAAGAGGTGGCCAACGTCATCACATTCCTCGCCTCTGATGCGGCCTCCTTCGTGACCAGTTCGGTGTACGGCGTCGACGGCGGCAGCATCCGTGGCCTCCTGTAAGTCACAAACGGAAGGCAGACATGACCTCAGTCGATCACCAGCGGTCCGGCCAGTCCCCCACTGCGGGCGGGAAGTCGGCCGCGTTCCTCGGCCCTGGCGAGGGACCGGCGATCAGCATGGGCGCCCTGCCACTGATCTTCAAGGCGCTCTCGGCGTGGACCGGCGGCGCCTACGAGCTCCACGAGCAGCCAATCAGCCCAGGCGTCCTAGTTGCACCACACCAGCATAAGAACCAGGACCAGGTTAGCTACGTGGTGTCGGGAACCCTCGGGTTCCTGGTAGGCAGTGAGGAGTTCGAGGCCCCGGCAGGCAGCTTCATCTGGCGTCCCCGCCAGATCACGCATGCTTTGTGGAACAGCGGGCAGCAAGAGGCCCGGATGATTGAGATCAGTTCTCCCGGCACCGAGATCGAGGAATTCTTCAACGCCTTCGGTAAACTCACCGAGGCCGGCGGCGCCACGGCTGACGCGATCAGCAAGCTCGCTGCACCGTACGGCATCAGCTACGACCTATCGCGGATTCCTGATCTTGAGGCCCGGCACAACGTGTCGGCGGGCGGAGCGTGGTGGCCGGAATGACCAGCCCCGGGCCGTCGCTCAGGATCGGCCAGGCTGGCCGGACCGCCACCAGGATGCTGGGCCGGGCGCTGATCGCCTCGGCCTTCGTCCATGGCGGTACCGCAACCCTGAAGGACCCGGGCCCGCGGGCCGAGGCCGCTGCCGACTTCCTGGCCCGTCTGCGGGATGCTCTTCCCTGGTTGCCTGCGGACCTGACCCTGGTACGCCTCAACGCCGCCACCCAGGTCGCGGCAGGGACCCTGCTGGCCGTGGGAGCGTGGGAACGGCAGAGTGCCCAGGTCCTCGCGGCTAGCCTGGTTCCGACAACCATTGCAGGCCACCCCGCCTGGGCTGCGGCCGATCCAGCTACCCGGGCCGCTGAGGCGATCCAGCTCGGCAAGAACCTCTGTATGCTCGGCGGGCTGCTGCTGCTCGCATGCGGCCGGGCAGGCCAGTATCAGCCCCAGCAACCGGGATGACCGAGCTAGCCGACTCACTCTGCAGGCCGGTCACTCTGAGGCAGGTGGCGGCGCAGGCGCGGGTGCATCCCGGCACGGCATCCCGCGCGCTGCACAGCGCCACCCGTCATCTGGTGAGCGAGACTACGGTCCAGCGGGTGCTATAGGCGGCCGAGTCGCTCGGGTATGTGGGCAACCATGCGGCCGCGAGCCTGCGGACCCGGAGCACCAGCACGGTGGGAGTGCTGCTGACCGACCAAGGCGATCCGATGTGGCGGCCGTTCTGCCGCGGCCTGGAAGACCGCCTGGCCGCGGCGGACTACGTGGCACTGATCGGCAGTACCGGCCGGAGGCCGGACCGCGAGCGCACGCTCCTGATCCAGATGAGGGCACGTCACGTCGAGGGGCTGATCCTCGCCGACGGCACGCTCAACGCCTCACTGCGCGCAGGTCTGGCCGGGACCGGTCTGCCAGCCGTTGCCGCAGGCAGCTCAATCGAGTCCAGTGCCCGGCTGCGGTCGCTGCCCTCGGTGTCAGTCGACATGGCACGTGGCATGCAGATGGTCGTCGCTCATCTGACCGCACTTGGGCATCGCTCTCTTGCATGTATCACTGGCCCGGGCTGGAAAGCGAGTCAACGGGATTTCGTAACCGCTGTGACCGCAAGCGGCCTGGCGCCGCAGCCGCGGCTGGCGCTGCACGCCCCGGCCCTGAGTGCGGCCGAAGGCGCGCGCTGCTGCCGCCAGGTGCTGGCCAGCGGGGAGCCGTGTACGGCGATTGTCACCACGAGCGAACTGCTCGCGGCTGGCTGCTGCCAGGCCCTGGCCGCTGCTGGCCGTGACTGCCCGGAGCACCTCTCCGTCACCGGACTGGGCGACCTGCCGCTGGCCGACTGCCTGACGCCCCCGCTGACCACGATCCGGCCACCGCAGTATCACCTCGGAACTCAAGCGGCGCAGATGCTCCTGCGCCGGATCAGCGGCGGCGACGAGGATCCGGCAGCCGAGTTGCTGCTGCCGGCCGTTGTTGTGCGAGGATCTACAGCCCCGGCCCCGCACCTGCCGGCTACCAGCCATGGAACAGCTCGCCCGCGCAGTGCGGCCGCTGCGGCGTCCCGTGCCAGCTTAGGTGATACGTCAGAAATATTTCGTCATGCAAGTGTCAATGCGCGTACATAAAACACGCTTACACTTCGGTTAAAGGCGCCCCGCTTTTGACAATAGGAAAGCGTAGGGGAGGGAAGGCAGCAGGTGGACTTTCTCGTCCTAGGGCCCCTGGAGATCATCTCCGATTCCGCTGAGCCAGTGGATGTCCCCCAGCCCGTACACCGCGCGATCCTGTCCGTGCTGCTCTTCTATGCGGGCCGGCCCTGCAGCCATGCCAAGATCATCGACGCAGTCTGGGGTGACGCCCCGCCGAAGGAGCCGGTCCGGACGCTGCTGAGCCATATCTCCAGAATCCGCCGGCACATCGACGCCGGGGACCGCCTGCAGACACTGCGTGGCGCTTACCGGATGAACCCAGGGCGCGACGAGCTGGATTTGTACCGGTTCCACCGGTACAGGTCCCAGGCGCAGACGGCGCTGACACAGGGAGACTCCGAGCAGGCAGCTGTCCTTTTTGCCGGCGCCCTTGACTGCTGGCGCAGGCCGCCCCTAGCCGATCTCCCGTCGACGCACGAGATCGACGCCGACGTGGCCCAGCTCCTGGAGCAGCGCCGCTCCGCCGAAACCGAGTTCATCGACCTCCTGCTGTCGCTGGGCCGCCATCAGCAGGTCGTTCCCGACCTGCAGCGCATTGTCACCGCCGACCCGCTCGCCGAACGATCATGGGGACAGCTGATGCTCGCCCTGTACCGCAGCGGGCGCAAAGGTGAGGCGCTGGCGGCGTACAGCACGGCCCGCGCGGCGATGATCCGCACCCTGGGAACCGAGCCAACTCGGGGTCTCCAGGATTTGCTCGCTCAGATTCTCTCCAACAGTGAGGAACTCAATGCCGTCGCTGCACCGGCTCCGTGGTCGGCCATCCGCGACCGGCTGTCCCGCCCGGTCTCATTCCGGGCCCCGAGCATGCCAAGACAGCCGCACACCGGCGCTGACGACGCGTTAGGTGGCGTGGCCTGACGCCCGCAGCGGGCCCCGAACTCCGGACCAGACCGATTAGTGAGCAATGAGCCTTCGCCGCATAGCCAGGGTCCCGGCCAACGCTGCCGCTGCGGAGGCGCAGGCGAGCACGATGTAGTCGCGTATCACTTCGGTGCTCGAGTTGTAGAAGACGGCCATCTGCAGCGCGTGGATGCCATACGTGAGCGGGTCGAAGGCAGCGATCCGCTGCAGCCAGCCGGGCTCGAAGTAGATCACCCCGATGCCGCCGGCCAGGGCGAACAGCTCGACCGCAGCGATGGTGGCCCCCACGGATACCGGCTGCTTGCGCTGGAACCAGGTGCCGATCGCGACGCCGAGCCCAGTGCTGAACGCCGAGCTGAGCGCGATCGCGCCGATCGCCTCGAGCCAGTACCCGCCCTCGGGACGGGTGAAATTGACAATCGCACCCACCACCAGCATCGCCGTGGCCAGCACGAACGTGGACACGAAGCCCGCCATCATCTTGCCTGCGATGATGGTGAACCGGCTGACCGGAGCAAGCAGCAGCTCCTTGACCGTCCGTTTCTCGAACTCTCCCGCCACCGCCATCCCGCTGGAGATGATCCCGTTCACCGTGACGATAAGGATGATGACAGGCAGCACGCTGTACTGGTACAGCTGGACGTCACGGGCGCGAAGGTGGGTTTCGGCGATCGTGACCTTGATCGGGCTGGCATGCCCGAGACCCTGGTAGTAGGTCGTAATGGCATCCGGCACGGAGCGGCGGATGTCCCCGGCCAGGTCGAAGTTGAGGTTGTTGGCGACCACCTTGACCGGCGCCTGTTCGTGCGCGTCCACCCGCTGGGTCAGGTCTGGCGGGATCGTGATGACGGTCGACACCTGAAGGTTGGCGTACATCTGGCTGGCGCGCGCCGGGCTCACCTGGTAAACCCGGAATACGCCAGCGTTCACGATGGCATTTGCGAGCTGCGCGCCGACCGGGCCATGGTCGAGGTTGACCACTGCAGCGGGCTCCCGACTGGTCGCCTGTGCGCCTAGGAACACGACCAGCGTGTAGGAGACCGGGACCAGCAGCGACCCGATGATCTGCAGCGGCTGGCGCATCCACAGCAGCAGGTCCTTCAGGAAGATAGCCCGGACCGACGTGGCGAACGACCCGGCACGCTCCCCGCTGACGCCGTGGCCAGGCGGCCGCAACTCCGGGCCGGCACGGTCGGCGACGAGGCTCATCCGCTCACCCTCGGCGCCCGGCAAGGCGCGGCAGCCAGCGTCTGGTACTTCTCTGCATGGTGGTCAGCCTCAGTGCTACCACGGCCAGCAGGACGAAGGCGGCGACGTAACCCGCGAGGACCAGCGCGTCGATGCCCGGGGACAGCGTCCCGGTCCGGAATCCCTTAAACGCGAGCTGCTGAAGAACCACGGCGTAGTGAACGGGAAGCGCCACGCCGATGTCGTAGACCGCCCGGGTCTGGAACGTGAGGGGGCTGAACACGCCGCTGAGGAAGAACAGCGGGACCGGGACGGCCCTGGTGAGGATGGTGAACGCCGAGCGGTCCCTGATCAGCAGGCCGAACGCTGTGCCAGCTGCCACGAACACGGCGAGCGTCAGCAGGCATACTCCGGCCACGAGCAAGATATCGGCGGGACGGCCGCCGATCACCACGGTCACCACGCCCACGACGATGATCCCCGCGGGCAGTGAGATGAGGAACGCACCGAGCATCCGGCCGATCAGCATGGCCCACGGCCGGGCGGGCGCCAGGAGCAGTTCCTTGATGGTCCCCTTCTCGAACTCCCTGGCGGCTGCGTTGCCCGCCTGGAGCAGGCCGCTGACCATCAACGCGATCACCGTGATGCTGATCGCCAGGAACGGGATGTACCCAGTATCACTCGGATAGGCGTCCTGCTCGCTGGTGACGATGCTTACCTGCTTCGGGTCAGTGCGGGCGTAGAACGAGGTGACTGACAGCCGGATCGCCCGGTGCACGTCGTCGGTCAGGTCCTCATCCAGGTTGTTAACCTGCATTGAGACCCGCACCGGCTGCTGGCGCGCGACAGCGCGGTCGAAGTTCGCCGGGACCGTGACCACCGCCACCAGCGTTCCCTCGTGCATCTGGGCGCTTGCCTGCGCAGGAGTCTCGACCCGGAGCCGGAAGCTGTCCGACCGCTGCATCGAGGCAACGAACTGCTGAGCGTAGTGGCCGTGATCCAGCAAGACCACGGCGGTCGGGGCGGCAGAACCAGACAACGCGAACAGCGACATCATGATCAGGTAGTTGATCGGCAGCGAGACCGACTGGATCATCGTCGACCGCTCGGTCAGGGCGGATCGGACATCCTTGGCCGCACAAGCCCAGATCACCCGAAGCCATGCCTGGACAGCTCGCAGCACGTTCAGCTCCTAATCCCGCAGCGCGCTGCCGGTAAGGTCGAGGAACACCTCGTCCAGCCGGGACTCGTGCACCGACAGGTCCCGGATCTCGCACGACGGGGAGAGCGCCGTGACGATCGCCGCGAGGCTGTCATCGCGCTGGGTGGCGATGTTCAGCATGTACTCGCCAGTGTCGGGAGTCCCGGGCTCGGCCAGGGTCACATCCCTGACTCCGTCGACCCAGCGCAGGCGTTCCCAGATCTCGTCCAGGGAGGACACCGTCAGGGCCTGCACCTTCACTGAAACGACCGTCCCGCCGTGAGATTGCCTGAGCCGCGACGGGGTGTCCACGATCACCAGGGCACCATGGTCGATGATCGCGAGCTGGTCGCAAAGCTCCTGCGCTTCCTCAAGTAGGTTGGTCGTGATCAGGATGGTCTTGCCCTGGCCGCGCAGGTCCCTGATGTACTCCCAGATGGCCGCGCGCGCCTGCACGTCGACGCCCAGGGTGGGCTCGTCCAGGATGATCAGCCGGGGATCGTGCAGCAGCGCCCGCGCGATCGCCAGGCGCCGCTTCATCCCGCCGGAGAAGGTTCCCACCCGGGAGTCCTTGCGGTCAGCCAGGCTGACCAGCTGCAGCAGCCGGGTGATCCGCTCCTTCTTCTCGCGGCGGGGGACACCGTACAGGTCGGCGTGAAAGCTCATGTTGGCCCAGGCCGTCAGCTCCTCGTAGAGAGCCGTCTCCTGGGGCACCGTGCCCAGAAGCTGCCGTATCCGGCGCCGTTCGCGCTGGATACTCATACCGAGGATCTCGATCGACCCTGAGCTGGCCGGGATCAGCCCGGAGATCATGCTGATCGTCGTGGTCTTCCCCGACCCATTGGGGCCGAGCAGACCGAACACCTGACCCTGCGGTACCTCCAGACTGAGCCGGTTGACCGCGGTGAACTGCTTCTTGCCGGAACCGTACACCTTGCTCACGTCACGCAGCACTATGGCGGGCGTACCCAGCGGGGCCGCGGAACCATTGAGGCGCCCAGCCGACGTGAAGGCGGGCGTACCCGATGGGGCCGGCGAACCATTCAGGCGCCCAGCCGACGTGATGCTGGTCCGCTGGAGGCGTTCCCGCTCGTCCGCACCTGCCTGGGCATCCGGTCGTGCTCCGCGGCGGTGGCGCCCGGTCCCGGCAGGGGAAAGGCCGACCACGTCTGGCATGCATGCTCCTCGCTCGGTGGACCTCACGAGCATGGTGCGCCTGGGAGGACGGCATCCGAGATTAAATACCAGACGGTACGTTACACATACTAGTTGTCCTGATACAAGGAGAGGTAAGTCACCCGGTGTGCTGCTGCAGGAACGCCAGCGTCCTCTGGTTGAACTCCTCGACGTTCTCGTAGATCGGCGCGTGTGAGCAGTCCTCGAACACCACAAGCTCGGCGCCTGGGATCGCCTCGGTCAGCGGGCCCGCGAAACGGGTCGACGTCGCCGCGTCGTGTCGCCCGAACGTGATCAGGGTCGGCGCCTGGACCGAGCCCAGCACGCCGCTCGCGTCGTGGGCGATGACCGCGCCTGACTGGCGGAGGAACGCGCCAACCGGCGGCATCGGCCGACCCCGCACGAACTCAGCCAGAGAGTCGACGTAATCGGGCCGCGTCGCGTACATCTCCGGGGTGAAGCACCACGGGAAGATGCCCTTGATCACCATCTCGGTGACGCTGTCCAGCCCCCGGGCCATGATCTGCCAGCCCTCGACCACTGCACGCAGGTAGGGGTCGGTCCGCGGCCAGGCGCTGTGCAGTGACAGGGACTTCACCCGGGCGGGGTACTTGGCCGCCAGCCACATTCCGGCGGCCGCGCCCAGCGAGAGCCCGGCGACGTGAGCGCTGCCGATGTCCGCCTCGTGCATAAACGCGGCGATGTCGTCCGCGAACAGCTCCGTGGTGTAGGTGCCCTCGGGCTTGCCGGACATGCCCGCGCCGCGCAGGTCGACGGTAAAGCAGGTGAAGTGCTTGGCGTACTCGGCTACCTGGAATGCGTAGCACGCCTGGTCGGCGGCCACATACGGGATCAGAACCAGAGGTTCGCCCTTGCCCTGCACCTCGTAGTAGACCTCTATGCCGTTTGCCTGCACGGTTGGCATCTTCGCCCTCCCCTGTCCGGCGGCCGGGTTTCGGCCAGCCGTAATGAACTGATCATTCCGTCACGCCTGGCGGAAGCGCAATCCCGGGGCGCTGGACCGGGAAGGCTGCTGGTGCCTCCCAAAGGCCTCACTACCCGCCCGGCCCGCCCCGTCATTCGTTCCGGATGACCGGAACCCGCAACCAGCCGTTCCGCTAACCCCTCTCGGGTCCGCAACTAGCAGGATTCGGTTAAGCCGTAGCGTTCTGGAAGGTCGCGACACCGAAACCCTGACTGCCGAAACGCTCCTGAACTCCCTGCTACACGACCTAAATTGATAACTTGGTCGATTGACTACCACATACGTTCACAATCAACCACTTTGATGCCGACGGGCAATGGCGAGCTCGGCGGGCAGCCTCGGGCGGGGCCAGAGGCCCGGCGGGGCTCTGCCCGGCGGGGCTCTGCCCGGCGGGGCTCTGCCCGGCGGGGCTCTGCCCGGCGGGGCTCTGCCCGGCGGGGCTCTGCCCGCGGGGCTCTGGCCGGAGGTGCAGGCCCGGCGGGGCTCTGCCCAGAGGCGCGGCCACGGGCTCGGCAGTGGCTGGGCTGCCTGGTTACCCGGCAGCGGCCGGCGTCTTACTGGCTACACGAACGGCATCCGCGCAGATCGGCTACAGACTGATCGGTAAATTCCCGGGGCGGTCTTCGCCAACTCTTCCTGCAAACATGGGCGACCGTCCCACAAAAACCCCCTAGGGGGGGCATACTAGCTAGGGTGAAGCCAGCACGCGCCCCTGCCCGGCGCTATCTGCCAGGAAGTCCGTTCAATAATATCCCTCAGCCGGTCCGGCACGTCGAGCGGTACACCCTGCACGACATGGTGACGCACGACAGGTTCGGACTTGGCACCGTCGTCAGTGTTGAAGAAGAGGTCGCCGTGACCGTTGACTTCGGCACCCAGCAGGAGCGCATCACTGCTCCGTACTCCAAGCTGACCAAGCTCTAAAGCTCGCGGCTCCGGATAGCGCTGCAGCGGGGCGGCGCTATCCGGGACCGCGCTCGGCGGCGCGACGGGTACTCTCAGGGCGTCATCACGGGCCCTATCGGCGGTCCATTCCGGTGACTAGTCAGCGGTTATAGAGGCGAGCTTCCTGCCGCCCCGGCTCGAATAGCTCGACGGGATTGCCCGAGGGATCTTCGGCCATTATCTGCTTCCCGCCGACGCCCGTCACAATGTCATTGCGGAAGTGAACCCCACCCCGGCGCAGCGCCTCGACCATGCCCTCGAGATCGGCAACCTCGAGCATGAACCTGTTCCAGCCGCCTGGCTTCTGGCTGGTGCCGTCAGGCATGGGGGACCCGCCACCTCCGCCTCCTGCCGGCTCGGCTGGCGCCGACAGGACGAGGCGGAGGTCCCCCCGCGTGAGCATGGCAAAGGGCGGAGCCGGGTGCATCAGCTCCTGGAACCCCAGGCTCCCGCAGTAGAACGCGATCGCCGCGTCGACATCGTCCACGATGTACCGCACGCTGACTGTGGCCATGGTTCGTCTCCTCATGTGATGCGGCTTCGCCGCCGTGAGTTTCGTTCCGCTGTCATGCCTGTTGCCCGCCGGCCGGCCGGGCAACGTACCCGGCGACGGGCTCGAACAGCTCGATCAGGTTGCCCGACGGATCGTGCAGGACGGCCTGCCTGACCCCCACGCCCGTGACGATCTCATCGCTGAACCTCACCCCTTCCGAGCGCAGTGCCACTACGGCCGCTGGCAGGTCGGGGACCCAGAGCGCGATCCGGTTCCAGCCCCCGGGCTCGGGCAGCGTGCCGTCGGGCAAGGCGCGCCCAGCGCCAGGCAGCCCGGGCACGCTGAGCAGCAGGCGGAGATCACCCCGGTAGAGCATGGCGAACGAGGGAGGCGATCGGACCTCGGCCTCGAAGCCCAGCAGACCGCAGTAAAACGACACGGCCGCGTCCAGGTCGTCAACGAAGTAGCGGACGGTGGCCGGCTCCGCCGACCAGATGGCAGGCGCTGGCTGAGCTGCCGCTGGCTGAGCTGCCGCTGGCTGAGCTGCCGCTGGCTGAGCTGCCGCTGGCTGAGCCGACGCTGGCTGAGCCGACGCTGGCTGGCTGGCGCCGGTGATCCGCCGCAGCAGGGCGTCCGCGAACTCGGGCCGCGGCTCGACCGGGACGATCGGCAGGCGCAGGGCGTCGAGCGGGTCGGTCGTCACGGCTCCTCCCCTTCCTGGTAAGCGGCGCGAAGCGCAGCACGGGCCCGGACCAGCAGCGTCTCGGTAGCATGCAGGGTTCGGCCGAGGTGCCCAGCCACTTCCGCCACGGGCAGCCCGTCCAGGTAGCGAAGCGTGAGTGCCGCCCGCTGCTGGGCCGGCAGCCGGGACAATGCGGCATGGGCGGCGGTTGCGTCCAGCCACTCGTCCCAGGGGTCGTCGACGGCCTCACGCCCCGCAGCGGCCGCTGCCTGGCTGCGCTGCTCCCGCGCGGCCCGGCGCCAGTGATCAACGAGCTTGTGCCGGGCCACGCCGACCAGCCAGGCAATGCTGACCTCTGCCGCACCGGGCTGGCTGGCCGCCGCGACCGCTGCCATGAACGTCTCGGCGGTCAGGTCCTCGGCCACGGCGGTGCTGCCGCATCGCGGCAGCAGATAGCCGTAGACCTGCGGCAACGCCCGGCGGTACAGTGCCGCGAGCTGGTCCTGACTGCCCACACAACATCATCGTCCGGGAAGCGCTAGTTCCGAGCCTGGCCGACCGATGAGTTTCGCGCTGGCCCGCCGTCCTTATGGGGAAGGCCGGCTCCCGGTGGCGACGGGCAGGCGGCCGACCGCAAACCCCCGCGCCGGGAGCGCGGCACAACGAGACGGCATAACGGGACAGAGGGAGAACCATGACAGGCGTGCGGGTCCTCGTCGGCACGAGCAAGGGAGCGTTCGTGCTGACCTCGGGCGGGAACCGGGAGCAATGGGATGTCAGCGGGCCTTACTTCGGTGGCTGGGAGGTCTACCACCTCAAAGGTTCACCGGCCGACCCCGACCGGATCTACGCGTCCCAGTCCAGCAGCTGGTCCGGGCAGGTAATCCAGCGCTCCGACGACGGAGGCCAGACCTGGCAGACAGCCGGGAACAAGTTCGGCTACGACGGCGAGCCAGGCACGCATCAGTGGTACGACGGGACGCCGCACCCGTGGGAGTTCGCCCGGGTCTGGCATCTCGAGCCGTCGCTGACCGACCCGGACACCGTGTACGCCGGGGTCGAGGACGCCGCGCTCTTCCGCTCGGCGGACGGTGGCGCGACGTGGCAGGAGCTCCCCGGGCTGCGTGCCCACGACTCGGGGGCATCCTGGCAGCCGGGCGCAGGCGGGATGTGCCTGCACACGATCGTTCAGGATCCCAGCCGGCCGGGCCGGATGTTCGGCGCCATCTCGGCCGCTGGAGTGTTCCGCAGCGACGACGCCGGGACTACCTGGCGGCCGATCAACCGGGGGCTGCACTCCGAAGGGATCCCCGATGGGGATGCGGAAGTCGGCCACTGCGTGCACCGGATCGCGATGCACCCCTCCCGCCCGGACGTGCTGTTCATGCAGAAGCACTGGGACGTCATGCGCAGCGACGACGCTGGCGAGTCGTGGCAGGAGATCAGCGGCGACCTGCCGACCGACTTCGGCTTCCCGATCGACGTGCACGCGCATGAGCCCGACACCGTCTACGTGGTCCCGATCACCAGCGACTCCGAGCACTACCCGCCCGAGGGCAAGCTGCGCGTCTACCGGAGCCGGTCCGGCGGCGGCGAGTGGGAGCCGCTGACAACGGGGCTGCCGCAGCGTGACTGCTACGTCAACGTACTGCGCGACGCGATGGCCGTCGACTCACTCGACGACTGCGGAATCTACTTCGGCACCACCGGCGGGCAGGTCTATGTGTCGGCCGACGCCGGCGACACGCTGGGCCCCGATCGTCAGGGACCTGCCCCGCGTGTTCTCCGTCGAGGTCCAGACGCTGACATGATCCGGGTGCAGCTTCCGGCGCACCTGCGCAGGCTCGCCGGGATTGACGGTGAGGTGCAGGTCAGCTGCTCAGGCCAGGCCACCCAGCGGCTGGTCCTTGACCAGATCGAGGCGAGCTACCCAGCCCTGCGCGGGACGATCCGCGACCAGTTCACCGGGCGGCGCCGGGCGTACATACGGTTCTTCGGCTGTGGCCAGGACCTGTCGCACGAGCCGCCGGACGCGCCGCTGCCAGAAGCTGTCGCGGCTGGCGCCGAGCCGTACCTCATCGTCGGCGCGATGGCCGGGGGATAGTCCCGGGCAGGCCGGCTGGAGCTGCCGGGCTGGGGACTGGCTAACGTTCTGGATCTATAACAAGATCATCCCCGTACTGCTTCAGCTCGGCCACCGCAGTAACGCCGAGCAGCTGCATGGTGCGGCGAAACTGGGCGAGGAGCAGGTCGATCGCGTGCTCGACGCCCGGCTGGCCCGCCGCGGCCAGGCCGTACAGGTATCCCCGGCCTACCATGCACATGTCGGCGCCACGGGCGAGCGCAACCGCGATGTCGGCACCGTGACGGATGCCAGAGTCGACGATGATCGCGCACTGCTCGCCGACCGCGTCGCGCACCGGCCGGACCATGTCGATCGCTGGGATGCAGCGGTCGAGCTGGCGCCCCCCGTGGTTGGACAGGTGGATGCCGTCAACCCCTGCCTCCACCGCCCGGACCGCGTCGGCTGGGCCGAGCGGCCCCTTCAGCAGCAGCTTCCCCGGCCAGATGGCGCGGATACTGTCGATGTCCGCCCAGGTGAGGGCGGGATCGAACAGCCCGGCGAGGCCGGCGACCGTGGTGCCCTGCTGCAGTCCGTACGGGGTGAGGCTGGCGTACTCCAGCGCGGGACCGCGCAGCATCGAGAGCCAGTAGGCAGGGCGCACAGCGATGCCGAGGATGCTGCGCGGCGTCAGTTCCGGCGGCATCGTCACGCCGGTCCGCAGGTCCCGGATGCGCCGCCCGGCCACCGGGGCGTCGACTGTGATCTCCAGCACCGCCAGGCCGGCCGCGCCGGCCCGGGCGATCAGCGCCCGGGTGATGCTGCGGTCGCGCATCACGTAGAGCTGGAACCACGGGTCGTGGTGCCCGCTCCTGGCGATCTGCTCGATCGCCGCCGTTCCCACCGTGGACAGGCAGTACGGCAGCCCACGCGACGCCGCTGCCCTGGCGGCGGCCACCTCCCCCGCCTGGTGGACCAGCCGGGTGAACCCGGTCGGGGCGAGCCCGAGGGGTGCGGGCAGCACCCGGTCCAGCACCCGGACCCGCAGGTCCGGCTCTGTCACGTCGCGCAGCACTACGGGCCGGAACTGCCAGCGCCGCAGCGCCGCATGGTTGGCCGCCAGCGTGATCTCCTCGTCGGCGGCACCGTCGACGTAGCCGAACACCGGAGCGGGCAGCCGGCGCCGGGCGGCGCGGCGCAGGTCGTCAATGTCGTGGCACCGGGCGAGGGTCCGCCGGACGCGGTCGCGCTCGAAGCGGCGCAGCCGCACCAGCTTGCGAACTTCGCTGAACCGCACGTTCCTACTGTCGTACGTGCCGGCCGCTGGGTGAGCTTGGTCCGGAGCCCTCCGGCCGCGCCGGGCGCGGCTCCACCACGAACGTCCCGCGGCCGGGTACGGTCTCTACCAGGCCTTCCTTGACCAGGATGCTGATCGCGCGGCGGACGGTGCCGACCGCCAGCTCGGTTTGCTCAGTCAGCTGGGTGATCGACGGAAGCTGGTTCGTGATCTCGCCGGCCTGGATCTTCGCCCGCAGCAAGCCAGCCAGTTGCAGGTACGGGTGCTCTGGCGAGGTGGGGTCGATCTTCACGCCGGTACCTTAACCGGCTGCGACATGCGGAAACCAGACTAGGCAATGCTTGCCATAGCCTGCCATGGCGTACCATTGAAACTATGGAATCCACTGACTACGCCAAGGCGATCGCGGCGGAGTTCCCCGCTTGGGAGGTCTGGCAGGGTATCGACCGGCTGTGGCACGCCAGGATCCGCGGGGCCACCCCTCCGGTCATGGTGCACGGCGAGGATCTCGTCGACTTGCGCGACCAGATCATCCGGTACCAGGGCCGCCACGGTGACACCGATCGCGGCCCTCTGGGGGGCAGCGGCTGACGCCAAACGCGCTGCGGTGCGGGTGGTGTCACGACCAGCGGCCCGGCCTGCTTAGCCTTGGTACCGTGCCCCCCGCACCCGCCGTAACTCCGGACACCCCCGGCGACCCGCCGGAGCGGGTCGATGCCGGGCCACTCGTGCTGCGCCGGGTCACGTCGGCGGATGCGGGCGCGATCGCTGCCGCAGTGTCATCCAGCCTGGATTACCTGCGGCCGTGGATGCCGTGGGCGACCCCGGACGCCGCCATCCGGAACACCCAGCTGGCGCGGGTGGCCGAGGCTGACCAGATGTGGGAAGCGGGCACCAGCCACATCTACTCGGTTCTGACGGCCGACCACGGCACTCTTGTCGGTGAGATCGGGCTGCACCGGAGGGTGGACGACAGCAGCGCCGAGATCGGGTACTGGATCGCCGCCAGCCAGGCCGGCCGTGGCTTCGGGACGCTGGCCGCTCAGGCGATGACCTCGGTCGCGCTGGCTCTGGCTGGGGTGAGACGGGTCGAGATCCACTGCGACGAGGCCAACAAGCCCAGCGCCGCGATCCCGCGCAAGCTGGGTTACCGCCTGGACCGGATCGAGAACCGTATGCCCGAGGCACCCGGCGAGACCGGCCGCCTGATGATCTGGGTCCTCCCATGACTGGCTGGGCGGCACGCCCAAGGCCGGCCGGGTGACCGGCCGGGCGGTGCTGGTGACCGGAGGGTCGCGAGGCATCGGCCGGGCCATCGTGGAGGCCTTCGCCGGCGCGGGCGACCGGGTTGCCGTGCACCACCGCGACAACGGCAGCCTCGCCGGCGACGTGGTGGCGGGGCTGCCCGGCAGCGGGCATGTCGCCGTCCAGGCTGACCTGGCCGACGCTGACGCGGTCCGCCACATGGCTGATCAGGCCTGCGAGGAGCTCGGTGGGCTGGATGTCCTGGTCAACAACGCGGGCGTGTACCTGGAGCACCCGATCACCGAGGTCTCCTACGAACAGTGGCAGGCGGCCTGGCAGCAGACCCTGAGCGTCAACCTGGCCGGCGCGGCCAACGTCACCTGGTGCGCCGTCCAGCGCATGGTCAGCCAGGGGCGCGGCGGCCGGATCGTCAACGTGTCATCGCGCGGCGCGTTCCGCGGCGAACTGCGGCATCCGGCCTACGCGGCGAGCAAGGCGGGCCTCAACGCCCTTGGCCAGTCGCTGGCCCGGGCACTCGGCCCGCACGGCATCGCGGTGACCACCGTGGCTCCCGGCTACGTCGATACCGACATGGCCGCTGACCACCTCGGCGGTCCGGACGGCGACCAGATCAGGGCGCAGAGCCCGTTCCGGCGCGTAGCAACCGCCGGCGAAATCGCAGCCGCGGTGCTGTACCTGGCATCGCCGCAGGCCGAGTGGGCGAGCGGCACCATTCTCGACCTCAACGGCGCCTCTTACCTGCGCCCCTGACTCGCCGGCCCTTCCCTGGATCCTGAACGCTTCCCCAGTCGTTGTTCTGGCGGCGACGCTGACCAATCGGCGCGTTACGGGGAATTCCGCATGATCAAGCGGCGTACGGGGAAGTTGCCGGGGGCACACGGCACGGCGCCGGCCCTGGCCGGCCGCGTAGCCGCAGGCGAGGGGTGACACATGACCGAGCAGCCGGACACACGCCGCGCGGAGCTGATCGATGCGGCGCAGGCACGCTGGATCGCCGCGCTGACCGACCTGGGCGGACGTAACACACTGCTGTACTACAAGGACCGCCGGGCCGGGACTCTCGACCTCGCCGGGGCTGAGCCTGAGGCGCTTGAGAAGTTCCTGCGCACCGGGTCGATCAAGCTGACCCGGCTCTTCGACGACGTGGACGTCCGGGCGGACGCGATCCGGCGGGTGCAGGCCATTCACAGAAAAGCCCGGGAGCTGCTGGAGGAGCGCGGCATCCGGGCGGCCTACGTCGCGACCGGCATGGCCCGCTGGGACGAGCTGTTCCTTGAGCCCGCCGCGCCGGTGCTGCTGCGCGGCCTGACCATCACCCCGACCCGGGCCAGGCACGACGACTTCGACCTCACGCTCGACGACGACGCCGAGGTCAACCCGGTTCTGCTGCACAAGCTGGCCAGCCAGTACGGCGCGGACACCGAGGCGCTCGCCGACGAGCCAAGCGACAAGATCTGCGACCTGCTGCGCCGGGCGGCGCTGGCCGCGGAAGTGCCCGGCTTCGACATCGCCGACCGGCGGGTGATCGGCACGTTCACGTACGCCAAGCTGCCGATGGTCCGCGACCTGCAGGCAGCCGGCGAGCTGCTGGCTGACAGCGACGTGGTCGCCGCGATCGCCGGGGATCCGCAAGCCCAGGAACTGCTCGGCACGGATACAGGCAACACGGGTGCTGACGAACGCGAGCCGGACCTGCTGCTGGAATCACCGCAGGACGACTACTCGGTCCTGGATGCCGACTCCTCCCAGCGCAGCGCGATCGCCACTGTGCTGTCCGGGCGCAGCCTGGTGATCCACGGGCCGCCCGGCACCGGCAAGAGCCAGACGATCGCGAACCTCATCACGACGCTGGTCGCCCGCGGCCGGAAGGTCATGTTCGTGGCGGAGAAACGGGCCGCGATCGACGCCGTGCTGTCCCGGCTGAAGGGCGTGGAGCTTGGCGGCATGGTGCTCGATATCCACGACGGGACCAGGGACCGGGTGCGGATCGCCCGTGATCTCGGCGACTCCGTAGACGAGGCGCAGCGCGCCGCGCAGCCCAACGTAGGGGATCTGCACAGGCGGCTGACAGACCGGCAGCGACGGCTGTCCGAGCATGTCGCCGCGCTGCACGAGCCGCATCCGCCGTGGGGAATGACGCCGTTCGCTGTGCAGTCGGCGCTGCTCGGTACCCCGGCGCAGGCCCGTACCCCGGTGCGGCTGGCCGCGCCGGAGCGGATCGGGCCCCGGGAAGCCGACGACATCCGGGACGAACTGCGGGAGTTCGGCCACCTGGGCGGGTTCACGTTCCGCCCGGGCGCCACCCCGTGGTTCGGCGCGAGGCTGCGGACCGCCGACGACGCGCGCCGGGCGTGCGACCTGGCAGCCCGGCTGAGCTCGCGCGGCCTGCCGATGCTTGCTCACCGGGTCACCCGCGCTTGCGAGGAGACCGGCCTGCGGCCGCCGTCCGGCTATGCCGAGGCGCAGCAGCGGATGCGGCTGTTCGCTGACGTCGCCCAGACGCTTCGGATGTTCGCGCCAGCAGTCTTTTCATCCAGCCCAGAACGTTTGTCTGCCGCCACCGGGGCCGCGACGGGAATCGGCCTGCGGGAGCGGAGAGCACTGCGCAAGCAGGCGAGCTCGCTTGCGGTGGGCGGGCAGGAACAGTCCCGCGAGGAGCTCAGCGCCGGCCTGGCCCAGGCGGCCGCGCAGCTCACGCAGTGGCAGCAGCTCAGCACCGACGGTGGGCGGCCCAGGCTGCCGTCGGGCCTCGCTGACCTGCAAGCCGTGGCGGCCAGCTGTGAGGGAGACCTGGCGGCGCTGCGGTCCTTCGTGCAGCTCGGCAGCGATCCCGAGCCACTGCTCGCCGCGCTCAGCGCAGACCAGGACACGGCGTGGAAGCTGCCGCGGCTGTACCAGCTCGGTGCCAGGTTCGATGAGCTGGGCCTCGGCCCGCTGCTGGATGAGCTTTCCCGCCAGGAGGCTGAGCCGGACCTGGCCGCGGCCGCGTTCGACTACGCGTGGTACTGGGCGATCCTGGACCAGATCCGGGTCCGCGACCCGCGGTATGACTCCAACCACGGCGGTGCCCTGGACGAGATCGCCGACGACTTCCGGGTGCGCGACGTGGAGCATCTGGCCGCTAACCGGGCTCGCGTGCGCCGGGCCTGGGCGGACCGGCTGCGCGACGCCCAGGACCAGCATCCGCTGCAGGCGCGGGTGATCCGCAAGCAGGCAGCGCTGCGCCGCGGCCACCTGCCGCTGCGGCGCCTGCTCGACCAGGCAAGCGACGTGCTGTTCGCGATCAAGCCGTGCTGGGCGATGTCGCCGCTGATGGTCAGTCAGGTACTGCCCGCGGCACGGCTGTTCGACGTGGTGATCTTCGACGAGGCGAGCCAGATCATCCCGGCCGACGCGATCTGCTCGATCATGCGCGGGCACCAGATAGTGGTGGCCGGGGACGACCGGCAGCTCCCGCCGACCAACTTCTTCCGCCAGGTCGGTGACGAGAGCGAGGAGCTGGCTGACGATGACGAGAGCCTGGTCTCGTTCGGCTCCGGCTTCGAGTCCGTGCTCGACGCGCTGCGCCCGCTGCTGCCGACCCGCGCGCTGGAATGGCACTACCGCAGCCGCGACGAGCGCCTGGTGGCGTTCTCCAACAGCCGCATCTACGGCGGGGCACTGACCACGTTCCCCGGGGTGTTCACGGACGACTGCCTGCGGCACGTGGTCGTGGCCCAGAGCCCCGAGCCCGGCCAGGAGGTGTCGGTCACCGCCGAGGTGGACAAGGTAGTGGAACTGGTCCTGGAGCACGCCCGCACCCGCCCGGCCGAGTCGCTCGGTGTGATCGCGCTGGGCATCCGCCACGCCGAGCGGATTGACGCCGCGCTGCGCATGACCCTGGCTGAGTTCCCGGACCTGGAGGCCTTCTTCGCGGAGGACTGCGCAGAGCCGTTCTTCGTCAAGAATCTGGAGCGGGTGCAGGGCGACGAGCGGGACGCGATCATCCTGTCGATTGGGTACGGCAAGCACCCCGACGGCCGGATGCGCTACCAGTGGGGTCCGCTGCTGCGCGACGGCGGCGAGCGCCGGCTGAACGTGGCGACCACCCGGGCCAAGCACCGGCTGACCCTGGTCAGCTCGTTCTCCAGCCGTGACGTCGATCCCGACCGGGTCACGAAGGCGGGGGCCCGGATGCTCGCCGACTACCTGGAGTACGCGGGAGCCGGAGGCACCACGGTCGGCGCGTCTGGCGGCACGGCGCCCAGCCCGTTCGAGGCCGATGTCCGGGACCGGCTGGCCGCCTGCGGCATCACAGTGGTCCCGCAGTACGGCGTCGGCGGCTACCGGGTCGACTTCGCGGCGACGCACCCGGAGGACCCGGGCCGCATGGTGCTGGCGATCGAGGCCGACGGTGCGTCATACCGGCAGTCGGGCAGCGTCCGTGACCGGGACCGGCTGCGCGGCGAGCACCTGCAGCGGCTCGGCTGGAACTTCCACCGGCTGTGGTCAACGAACTGGTTCCACGACCCGGACGCCGAGGTCGCCAAGGTCCGCGCGGCCTATGACCGCGCGATCGCGGTCACCGAGCCGCCGCCAGCCGAGGAGCCCCCGGCCAGGCCGCCGGCCGCTGGCAGTGAACCAAGGCAGGCCGCGGCCGCGGCCGCCGGCACGCAGTCGCCCGCCGCCGCCCAGCCAGCCAATGGCGCCCGCGCCCAGCCGCCCGCCGCTCAGCCAGCTGACCGCGGCCAGCTGTCCAACGACACCCAGCCGGCCAGCGACACCCAGCCGGCCAGCGACACCCAGCCGGCCAGCGACACCCAGCCGGCCAGCGACACCCAGCCGGCCAGCGGGGCCCAGCTGGCCGACGGCGGCCAGTCACCCGCCGGCGGCCAGCTGGCGGACGGTGGCGAGCCCTCCGCGGTGGATGAGCCAGTCGCGAGCCCGCGCGCCGCGGTCAGCTCAGGCCCGGCTGCCGGCCGGGCGCCTATCACGCCGCCTCCGCCGCGGCCCCGTATGGCGCTGCCCGGGCCGGGAGGCGGGAACGGCCGACCGCATAACGCGGAGCTTGAGCGTTAGAGCACGCTGAGTGCAGTCGCACGGTGGCCGTGAGTCCCGCGGCTGCCCAGCTACCCACCGAAAAAAAGACCGGGCGCCGAGCCGCGGGCGCAGGGACGGTTACTCGGTCCGGGACGAGGCGTGGGCGAATTGCTGGGTCATCATGCTGGCCAGGTCGCTGGAGGAGAACTTGTGGTAGCTGGGCTCCTCTTGCTTCTTCCGTCGGCGGCTTTGCGACGCGTACGTTATCCGGCTGATCGCCTCGTCCTCGCCGACCTTGCGGACGAAGTCGCTCTCGACCTTCAGCGACGCCTGGCCGAACCGGAACGACATGCTCGCGGTGGCGCCTAGCGCTCCTTCTTCCCCGGAGACGCCGGCGAAGAGAAAGCCCGCCAGCCGGGCGAATTCCTGGTGCACCGTGCGCAGCGCGTACGACCTGGTACCCGCCTGGTTGTCCGGCCGCTCGACGAGCAGTACCGAGATGTCCCCGCCCCGTGACGGTGGCAGGCCGAAAC
Organism: uncultured Actinomycetota bacterium; assembly: GCA_963815375.1. Lineage (GTDB taxonomy): Bacteria > Actinomycetota > Actinomycetes > Streptosporangiales > Streptosporangiaceae > JASHPR01. The sequence goes on from CAWFGX010000002.1 coordinate 727,245, forward strand.
AGCTTTCCAGGCCGGGAGCGGTGACGCCGCTTGGCATCTGAACGTCCTTGAGGCCGTCGCTCACCCACATGTTGACGATCATCCCGGCCTGGAACCCGCGCCGGTGGAACCAGTAGGCCAGCTCGTAGAGGTCGGCCAGCGGGCCGTTGACCGCAAGCTTGCCGTCCAGGCCGTCGGCGACCACCTTCTCCAGGCTCGCCCCGTGTGGCAGGTGCAGCGTCCCTTCCGCGATGAGCCGGTCGAGTGCCGACTGCATGGCTGCCTTGCGGGCGTGGCTGTCGAGCCGGCGGAAGGACGACGCGGCCTCAGGGCGGCGGTCCAGCCCGCGCCTGGCCGGATAGGCACCGGTCACGGCCAGCACGTCTTCGGGATAGGTGCCGAGGTCGACCTCGGTGGCGTCGCTGACCCGGGCCAGCAGCGCAGGATCGGGCTTAGGAGGCCGGCGGCCGAACATCACCGGTCAGTCCCCCAGCGCGGCGCGGATCGTGCGGCGGCGGCTGCGGCGCCGGGAGATCAGCGCGAACAGCATCGATACCGGGAGCAGCAGCAGGAAAATGGCACCGAAGATCATCTCTCCCAGCGCCGAGCTGGTATCACCGACGTCACTGGCCAGGCTGACGACCTGCGGGTTGCTGGGGTCGTAGACAATGGCCACGACCTCTCCCTGGTACACGCTGCTGGGGTCGGCGCCGACGGTGCCCGACACCTCGCGCCCGCTGACCTCGTAGGTCACCTGAATCGTGTCGTCGCCATAACCGGTAGTCGCCGTTACCTGAGCGAAGGCCACCTGGCCGCTGCTGGCCAGCGTGTGCGCATTGATGTAGCCCGAGATCCCAAGACCGAGCATGACCGCGCCGGTAATAATCAGGATGGCCAGCGAGATGATGCTGAGCACGGTCCGGGCCTGCCTGCTCATGGGCCGCCGCCTGCGTCTCATCGTGCTTGCCCATCGCCGCAGAACACTGACATCACCGGCCAGATGCTACGCCGCGTTACGACGCCTTGTCGTAAGTCACGGTGACCTGCTGGAACCCCAGCGAGTGCAGCATGCCGTCGAGCATGCCTGTGGTGTTCTTCTCTGCGTCCGGCAGCAGCGGGCTCTGCCGGGCGGCAGCCTCGATCTTCTGCTGCGCCAGGATGTAGACCTCCTGCTGGCTGTTCGGGTTCCCGGAGAAGAAGTTCCCGATGCGGTTGGCCAGCCCCTGCTGCTCGGCGTAGACGTAGGACTGATTCACGTTGAGCACGGCAGGCTCGAGCTGGGCCGGAGGCAGGCTGACGGTCACCGCCGTCCGGTCCGGCGAGACCTGGAGCGCCTTGCCGCTGAGCTGTGAGAAGTCAACGAACGCGATCTCGGTGCCCTGCCCGATGAAGAGGGTCTCCGTGCCGGAGATAAACGACGGCAGGAACGACGTCCGGGTAGACAAGTCGACCACTACCTGGAACGACCCACTAGCCGCCTCGTAACGGCTCAGCGCGGTAATCGACTTCAGCAGCACTGGCCCGCTCCGGTCGGTGGTCGTCGTCGCGAACGGGTTGCGCAACTGCGGCAGCAGGTGCACAGCGGACGCAACGAGCACAGCGGCGATGAGGACCGCAACCGCCGCCACCAGGCCGATCAGCCGGCCCGCCAGCTTCTCACCGCCTGCGATGCGCATCATCGAACAGCTCCCGTTCTCCGCCGCCAGGCGCCAGGCCATAGACGAGCGGTTCGGATTTGGCGTGAATCATTTGCCCGCAGCCGGGCAGCGGAACAGTGGCGCCGCCGGTCCCCCCGATTCCCTGGGCGGCGCTGGGAGGCCCCCGGCAAGGACGCTGGCGGCCTCTCGGGCCCTATCCCAGCTGGAGGAGAAAATGGCCGAGGGGCGCCGTAGGCGGCTGTGGGGTAGCGGGCCGTGGCGGCCGCGGAACAGGGTTACCGGGTGCCTGTTGTGGATCCTGGGCCTGATCATCGTCCTGGTCATCCTGTCGCTGCTGTTCGGCGGCTTCCAGAAGGGCACCAAGGCCGGCGGCGCCGGTGCGCCGCGGCCAGTGCCAGTTCATGGGGTGAGGTAACCGGGCATCCGCTGCGGCCGGGCGGACCGGATGCCGCCCGGCCGCGGGGATGTCGCGGAAAGCCGGTTCAGCCGGCGGCACGCCGTCAGTGATGGCCTCCGTCCGGCCCGCCGGCGCGAGCGGGTTCGCCGGCGGGCCAGACGAGGCTGTTACCGCGAGGCGCCGGAGTCGACCCGCTCGGCGGCGGATTCGGAGTCCTGGTCCGCGGCAGCCTTGCGCCGGATCGAGAACCTGCTAGTAGTCGGCTGCGCCGGGGTTGGCCGGGTCTCAGGCTCCACAGCTGGGGCGGCAGCGGCTGGCGTTGCCTCCCGCACGCCGATCACGGAGAAGCGGCCCAGCGCGGCCGCGGCGACCAGCACGATGGCAAGGCCGAGGCCGGTGAAGAAGCCCATCTGCTCCCACATGCGCAGCCACGTACCGCCGACCGGAGTTCCGGCCGAGGGGCCGCCCGCTCCAGTCCCGTTCCAGACCGGGCGCAGCAGCATGCCGAGCCCGAACCACACGCCACTGAGTACGGCCAGCCACGCGCCGAGCAGCGCCATGTGGCGGTAGGAGCTCACGAGCACGATCAGCCCGCCGAGCAGCGCGCCGGCACCCGGCAGGATCTCCAGCCACAGCCTGCCCGTGGTGTAGGTCCACGCACTGTCCGGTGTGTAGGCGTAGTGGAAGTAGGGGCCGATGAAGGGAATCAGAGCGCCCCAGGCACCCAGCAGCACCAGCAAAAAGCCGCAGAGCGCGCCGCGGCTCCGCGGAACCCGCAGCATCCCGTTCATGTGTGATCACTTCCCTTTCTCTGCAGGCTGAGAGGTTCGTTGGCTGCCTGCGCGCCTCCAGCTACCCTTCCCGTGCCGCTCCATGCGCAGAAGTAAGCGGGTACATACTGTTCGGCGAGCAGCCGGGTCAGTCTCGGCAGCATGAGCTGCGCAAAGGCACCTGGCGGCCGCGAATCACCGAGGAGGGCCATGGCTGTACCGCTGGCTGGCCGTGACATAGCGGCCGTGGTCGGCGCGCTGCTTGTGCTCACGGCCGCGCGCAGCATGATCGGCACCGTGATCGTGCCCAGGCCAAGTGCGAGCTGGCTGACCCGGTGGGTCGACTGGCTGGTAAGCGCGGAGTACCGGGTGCTGACGGGCCTGATCCACGACCACCGGGTGCGCGACCGGCTGCTTGCCTCGCAGGCCGCGGCGATCCTGCTGACGCAGCTCGTCGCCTGGCTGGTGATCTTCTACGTCGGGTACTCGCTGCTGCTGTGGCCGTTCACCAGTGGAGGCATCACCCACGCGTTCACCAACGCCGGCCCCGCTCTCTGGGAGATCGGCTCGACCACGGAGCACGGCGCGGCCGAGCGGGCGATCCTGGACATCGCCGCTCTGACCGGCATCATCACGGTCACCCTGCAGATCGCCTACCTGCCGACCCTGTACTCGGCGTTCAACCGGCGCGAGACCGAGGTAGCACTGCTGAACGCCCGCGCAGGTGTCCCGTCGTGGGGCCCGGAACTGCTCGCGCGCACTTACTACGCGCTGGGCTCCGGGGTTTCGACGGTCGACACTCTCCCCGGCCTGTACGAGCTGTGGGAGCGGTGGGCTGCTGACGTGGCCGAGAGCCATACGACCTACCTGCCGCTGGTCCGGTTCCGCTCACCGCGCCCGATGTCGTCCTGGGTGACCGCCCTGCTCGCTGTCCTTGACTCGGCCGCGCTGATCCTCGCACTGTCCCCGAATATCGCGCCCAAGGTCCCGGCCCGCCTGTGCCTGCGCAGCGGTTTCCTGTGCTTCAGCGAGGTGGCGCGTGCGATGCGCCTGCATATCCCTGAACAGCCGGACCCGAGCGCCGGGATCACCGTGACGTACGAGGAGTTCCTCGAGGCGATCAGCACGATGGAGAAGGTCAATTTCCCGACCGAGCGCAAACCCGAGGACGCGTGGCCGGACTTCGTAGGCTGGCGGGTCAACTACGAGAGGGCGGCGTACGCGATTGCTTACGCCCTCGACGTCGTGCCCGCGCTGTGGTCCGGCCCGCGGCCGCACCCCCGGCCCCCCATCCCGCCCATCCGGCCACCCAAGTGAGGCCCGCTGAGGCCCGTGCACTGGCCACGATCCAGGGCGAGCTGGCCCGGCTGGTCCGCTACGACGACGAGTCCATCGTGGCCGATGTCTGGCTCCGGCAGCGCTACGACTGCGGCTGCTTCCCGAGCCTGGCGCCGGCCCGGAAACGGGCGGTGGAAACCGCCTGGCATGAGGCCGGTCACGCGGTGGCCGCGCTAGCGGTGGGGGCGCGCTTCAGCTCGGCCAGCATTCGCCATTCCTGCGGCAGCGACGGCCGGGTGCACGGCATCACCGGCGGGACCGGCCACGCGTTCGTGATCGACGCCGCGGGCCAGGTCGCCGAGCGCCTGCGGACCTGGACAATGTTTGAACGCGACGCCGACCTCCTCGCGTGGCTGCCGACCTGGGCGAAAGATGGCGGGGACGCGCGGCGTTTCCGCCGCGCGGTCGGCGAGAGCCCTGGCGGCGATGAGCTCACCGCGTGGCGCCACGCCGAGACGCTGCTGACCCCCCGGCGCCTGCAGATCCGCCAGGTGGCCAGGGCACTCCTGGTGCACCCCCGCCACCTCCCGTACGGCGTCGTCACCGCCCTCGCCGAGTCCTAGCCACCGCTGTCAGTGGAACATTGCTGCTGCTGCGGTAGCAGACATCAGTGGTCCACCGATGCGGTTCGGATGGCGCAAGGGCGAGAATGTGCGGGTGACAACGGACGAGCTGCTCGACTACTGCCTGGCCAAGCCGGGGGCGTGGCAGGACGAGCCGTGGGAGGGCGACATCGTGGCCAAGGTTGGCGGCAAAATCTTCGCCTTCCTGGGGTCGGGGTCCTCGGTCGGTCTCAAGTGCGGCCCGAACCGCGAGGTGGCTGACGAGTGGCTGGCCCGTTACCCCGGCGACGCGACCGTCATGGCGTATATCGGCCGGTCCGGCTGGAACAGTTTGCGAATCGGCGGCGCGATCCCCGACGAGGAGCTGCTCGAAGCCGTCGACGCGTCCTACGACGCCGTGGTCAGCAAGCTGCCCCGCAAGGACCGGCCCGCCTCATCGTGAGCTGGCACCCGGCTTACAGGCCGAGGGCGCGGGCCAGGTGGGTGTAGCCGCCGAGCAGGTCGTCGTCGCTCGCGGTCAGGAGCTGGGCACAGACGTGGTCGGCGCCCGCTTCGAGATGCGCTGTGAACCGCGCCGCCACTTCCGCGTCGGTGCCGTGCGCGACGAGCGCGTCGATCAGCGCGTCGCTGCCGCCGTCGTTCATGTCCTCGTCGCTCCAGCCGAGCCGGGCTCAGGTTGCTGCGGTAGTTGATCGCCGCGAGATAGGGGAACTGCACCCGCGGGCGGCCGATCGCCCTTGCCTTCTCCGGGTCTGCTTCCAGCACCACCTTCTGCTCAGGCGCCAGTAGCGGCCCGGCACCCATGATCTCGCGGGCCTGCCGGGTGTACTCGGGCGGGACCAGGTACGGATGCGCTCCCGCTGTCCGTTTCGCTGCCAGCCGCAGCACCCTCGGGCCGAGCGCAGCCAGCACCAGGCTGTCCGCAGGAACGCCGCCGCCCAGCAGCCCGTCGACATAGCTCACCAGCGTCTCGTAGGGCCTTGCGTACTCCTTGGCGACCTCGGGGTGGCCGATGCCCACGCCGAGCAGGAACCTGCCCGGATAGCGGGCATCGATCCGTGCGAACGCGCTGGCGACCTTTCCCGGGTCCGGATCCTGCCAGACGTTCACTATGCCGGTCACCACTGTGAGCGTGCTGGTGGCGTCCAGCACCTGCTCCGCGGCGGTCAGGTCGCCGCTGGGCGAGCCGCCGAGCCACAGCGCGCCGAAGCCGAGGCGTTCCAGCCCGACGACCAGCTCCGGGGTTATCCCGCTCCACCAGCGCCAGATCCCGTAACGGCCCAGGTGATCACGCGCGCGCTCGGTCATCCGTCGTGCTCCTCTGCTCGGTGGCCGGCCAGCGCCGAGTCCCGCTCCGCTGTTCTTGATTCGCGGCGCTGCCAGGCACCGGGGGGCCACCGCCGCTGAGCCCGCCAGACAACCCAGACGATGAGCGCCGCCAGGGCCCACCCGGCGACCACATCGCTGACCCAGTGGTAATCACACCACACCAGCGCGGCGCCGACCAGGAAGCACATGCCCGCCGTCACAGCTCCTGCGGCCCGCCGGAGTGCGTGAGAGCCTCCCGCCGTGAGCAGCAGCGCCGTAAGTCCGTAGCACACGCCCGCGGTGCTCGCGTGCCCGGACGGGAAGTCGCCCCACGCGCCCGGGGCCAGCGTCGAATAACCCGGCCCCGGGCGCGCGATGAGGATCTTTCCCGGTATGACCGTAGCCGCGAGCAGCACACCGCCTGCCGCCGCCACCAGCAGCGGCTGGAGCGACCGGTGGCGGAACGCCACGGCCAGCGCGGTCACCGCGAGCACCGGGACGGCGATCTTGGCCGAGCCGAGGTCGGTGATCACCTGCGCGGGCGCCAGCCGGCCGCTGGCCAGCCAGCGCCAGGCTGCCGATGTCGCCTCCGCGTGCACGGTGGCGCGGATGCGCCGGTCCAGGCTCACGAGCGGGCCGCCGGCCAGCACGTTAGCGGTCAGGACGGCCAGGAGCGCAGCGAGCCCGCCGGGCACAAGCCACGGCGAGCGCCACCACGCCGCACTCCTCGCGGCAGGCGTCGGCCGGGTCTGTTCCATCCGCACCGAGGCTACCGGGGGCGCAGTGCTTTACCGGGCGGCCAGATCGCCCAGGTGCGCCCAGGCCGCGATGTCGCCGCCGTCGATCGCGGTGGCGAGCAGGTCGGGGAAGGCGTCCGGGGTGCATGCGAACGCCGGGATCCCCAGGCCGGCCAGCGCCGCGGCGTTGTCGTGGTCAAACACTGGCGCCCCGTCGTCGGACAGCGCGAGCAGCGCCACGACCTGGACCCCGGCCTCGTGCAGGGCGGCCATCCGCTGCAGCATCTGCTCGCGCACGCCGCCCTCGAGCAGGTCCGAGATCAGCACGAAGATCGAGTCCCGCGGACGGGTGATCAGCGTCTGGCTATAGGCGATCGCCTTGCTGATGTCGGTGCCGCCGCCGAGCTGGGTGGCGAACAGCACGTCGACCGGGTCCTGCAGCTTGTCGGTGAGGTCGACGACCGCTGTGTCGAACACCACGAGCGATGTCTTGAGCGCCCGGATCGACGCCAGCACGGCGCCGAACACCGACGCGTACACGACCGAGGACGCCATCGAGCCTGACTGGTCGATCGCCAGGACCACGTCGCGGGCCACCACCTGCTGCCGCCGCCCGTAGCCGACCAGCCGTTCGGGCACCACCGTGCGGTGCTCGGGCAGGTAGCGGGACAGGTTCGCGGCGATGGTGCGGTTCCAGTCGATGTCCCGCGGCTTCGGACGGCGGATCCTGGCGGCCCGGTTCAGCGCCCCGGACACGGCGGCGCGGGTGCGGTTGGCGATCCGCCGCTCGACTTCGGCCACGACGGTGGCCACCACGTGCCGCGCAGTGGCCTTGGTGGTTTCCGGCATGATCTTGTTCAGGCTGAGCAGGGTGCCGACCAGGTGCACGTCCGGCTCGACGGACCCAAGCAGTTCCGGCTCCAGGAGCAGCTGCTTCAGGTTGAGCCGGTCCACCGCGTCGCGCTGCATCACCTGCACGACTGTCGACGGGAAGTAGCTCCGGATGTCACCCAGCCACCGGGCCACGGTCGGGGCGGACGCGCCCAGCCCGGCGCTGCGGCGGCCGCGCTCGCCGGGCTTCTGGTCGGCGTCGTACAGCGCGGCGAGCGCGGCGTCCATAGCCTGGTCGTCCTGGCCGAGTCCGGCGCCGCCGCCGGGACCCTGGCCCGAGCCGTGACCGGCGCCAGAACCGAACCCGAGGGCAGCCCCGGCCGGGCGGCCCAGCAGCAGTCGCCACCGCCTGAGCCGTTCTGTTTCGTCTTGCGCTGTCTTCATGGTTCGCTCGCCTCCGGGACGCTTTGAGGCGCCGCCTTTCCCTCGTCGCTCGGTCGCAGGCTCCCTCGCTCCCCAGTACAAGGCGGCACCACGCCCTCCGGCTCGCTCACTGGGCGCCTCCGAGGATCGCGGCGACTGTGCGGACGGCGCCTGCGGCGCGGCCGGGGTCGACGGCCTCGTCCGGGTCAGCCGCGGGCGGGGCGCCGCCGCCGAGGCTGCGGACCGCAGCGCCGATGTTGGCCCGCTCGGGCCCGGTGTACTCACCGAACGTGCGGCGCAGCAGCGGCAGCACGTCGGTGAAGTCCTGGCTGGTCAGGGTGGCCACCCAGTCGTCGAGGACGGCGAGCAGTTCCCGGTCGTGCACCAGCAGCAGGCCGCCGCCGGACAGGAACCCCTCGGCCCAGGCGGCCTTGGCCGGTGGCGGGATGCCGATCGACAGCTGGGCAGCGAGCCTGCGCGCCGACTCCGCCCGGCTCAGCACGCCGGTGTCGGTCAGCACCCGCACGACGCGGCCGGCCAGCAGACCGTGAACGTCGCGCCGGCTGGCCAGCGCGGTCAGCGCCGCAATCCACAGCTCGTAGGCTGGCCGCCCCCGCTCCTCGTGAGCGTGCAGCGCGAGCGCGGCCTGCATGCCGTCGACCGCGGCCCGCAGCTGCGCGGCCGCGTCGTCGGCGAGGCTGGTGACCGCTGCTGGCAGCCCGGCGCAGCTGCGGGCGGTGAGCGCGTCGACGACTTCCGACAGCGCGGCCGTGTCGGTACCGCGGACGTCGCCATAGCGGACCGCGCGCGCCAGAGCCGGAACAGCCGCCATCAGCTGCGCGACGTCGGAACCTGCCGCGGCCATCGCGTCCAGCGCCCGCAGCACGGGCCCGAGCGCATCGGGCAGGTCGGCGAGCAGCACCTGCTCCACGGCAGCGGTGACATCGGCCAGCTCGCCTGCTGACGCGGCCACGCCGCTGATCTTCGCGGTCGCCGCGGTAGCGACCGTCGTGCCCCACCCGGCGGCGTCGATGATCGCGACCGCCAGCTCCGGACGCCACGCGAGCGTCCACGTCTCGTGGAACGTGCCGGTGCCGCGGACCCTGTCCTCGCTAAGGGCACCCCAGTCGATGCCGAGCAGGCTCAGCCGGTGCAGCAGCACGGAGCGGCCACGGTCGGTTTCCTTGCGCAGGTCAAGGGCGAGAGTCCGTTCCAGCCCGTCGAACCTGAGGTGCACCGCGCGGGCTTGCGCGCGCAGGTCGGCATCCAGCGGGACCGCGGGCGCGGAATCGGGGACCGCTCCGAGCAGCTCCCCCACCACGAGGTCGCGGGTGACGAAGGCCGCTGCCAGCTCGTCACCGTCGCACATCACCGACTTGGTCGCTTCGCTGACCTCGGCCAGACCGGCGAGCGGCCGGGCCCGCAACGCGGCGAGCGCCACGGAGAGCCGGGTCGCCTCGATGATGTGCGCAGTGGAGACCGGCAGGTCGTGCTCGCGCAGCACCCCGGCGACCTTGGTCAGCCACCGGACGATCGTCTGCTCCGGAGTGGTGAACAGGTGGTGATACCAGCCAGGTGAGGTGATCCCGGCGCCGTACCCGGAGGCGGCGGCGAGCCGTGAGTGCGTCCACGGCACCCAGGTCAGCGTGGCCTTGCGCTTGCCGGTCCCGCGCAGCAACTCGGCGTCCGCGGTGGCCGGCGGCAGCTTGCCGCACAGCGCTGGCGCGTGCCAGGCGCCGCATACGACCGCGACCGTCCCTTCTGTCTGGCGCAGCGCAAGACGAACGACCTGGCGCATGTGCGCTTCCCGGCGCTGCTCGTGCCGGTCAGCTGCTGTGCTGGCGGCACCGCTGTCCGCGCGCAGCTCAGCCATCGCGCTCGTCAGCGCGGCGAACGGCGACTGGCCGTCCACCCGGGACTCGATCACCAGGTCCCACCAGCGCTCCGGGTCGTCGTAGCCAGCCGCGGCCGCGAGCAGCGCGACCGGGTCGCCGCGCGGCGTGACCGGCTCCGGCTGTGCGGGCTCTGGCTCGTCGCCGTCTGGCTCGTCGCTGTCTGGCCCGGCCTGCGCCGGTCCGGCCTCATCGTCGGCCAGCACGGCCGAGGCGGGCAGATCGCAGAACCGCACCGGTACTTGATGCGCGGCGGCCCAGCTGAGCGCCTGCCATTCCGGGGAAAACACCGCGAAGGGCCAGAACGCGCAGACCCGTGGCTCGTCTGGTGCGTAGGCCAGCAGGGCGACGGGCGGAACCATCGAGGGGTCGGCGGCGAGCGGAAGCACCTCCCCCGCGTCCGCGGGGCCCTCGATCAGCACCACCGACGGCTGGAGCCGGTCCAGCTCGGCCACGACCGACCGGGCCGACCCGGGCCCGTGGTGCCGGATACCGAGTACGGCGACGCGGTCTGTGCTCGACCGGTGAGCCCGTGCGCCGCTCTCCTGGCCAGCTGCGGCACGCATCGGCGCCGTCCGCACGTCGGTGGCAGCGCTCACGCGCTCACCTCGCGGCAGGCGCGGTAGAAGTCACCCCAGCCGTTGCGTTCCCGGACCACGGCCTCCAGGTACTCGGCCCACGCGGTCGCATCGGTGACCGGGTCCTTGACGACAGCCCCGATGAGCCCCGCGGCCACGTCCGCGGGGCGCAGAACCCCGTCGCCGAAGTGCGCGGCCAGCGCGATGCCACTGGTGACGACCGATATCGCCTCGGCCGGCGACATGGTCCCTGTCGGTGACTTCAGTGAGGTCCGGCCGTCGGCGGTCATGCCCGAGCGCAGCTCGCGGAACACAGTGACCACCCGGCGGATCTCGTCGAGCGCCGACGGCACCTCCGGGAGCTCCAGCGACCGGCCGAGCTGCTCGACCCGGCGGGAGACGATGCCGACTTCCTCCTCCTCGCTGGCCGGGAGCGGCAGCACCACCGTGTTGAACCGGCGCCGCAGCGCCGAGGACAGGTCGTTCACGCCCCGGTCGCGGTCGTTGGCGGTCGCAATGACCGAGAACCCCTTCGCGGCCTGCACCTCGATGGCGAGCTCCGGCACCGGCAGGGTCTTCTCGGACAGGATCGTGATCAGCGCGTCCTGCACGTCGGACGGGATCCGGGTCAGCTCCTCGACGCGGGCGATCCGCCCCTCGGCCATCGCCGTCATCACCGGGGACGGCACCAGTGCCGCCCGGCTCGGGCCCTCGGACAGCAGCCGGGCGTAGTTCCAGCCGTACCGGATAGCTTCCTCCGCTGTGCCAGAGGTGCCCTGGACCAGCAGGGTCGAGTCGCCAGACACAGCGGCGGCGAGGTGCTCGGATACCCAGGTCTTGGCCGTGCCAGGCACACCGAGCAGCAGCAGGGCGCGGTCGGTGGCCAGGGTCGCGACGGCGACCTCGACCAGCCGCCGTGGCCCGACGTACTTCGGGGTGATCACCGTCCCGTTGGGCAGAGTGCCACCCATCAGGTAGGTCACGACCGCCTGCGGCGACATCCGCCACGACGGCGGGCGAGGCCGGTCGTCGGCGGCGATGATCGCCGCGAGCTCGTCGGCGTTTACTTGCTCAGCGTGCGGGCGCAGCAGCCCGCCAGCAGCCGGGACAGTGGTTTGAGGACTGACAGCAGCGCTCGTGGTCAACGGATCTCCTCCAGGAAGGCGCGGCGTACCGCGGCGGTGTCGGCAGCGTTGCGCAGCAAAGTTGTCCAGTACTGAGGCAAGTTCTCGGTGTAGGCCAGCTGCACCAGGGCTGCGGCGTAGTCGGTGCTGCCGGTAACGGGCACGCCGTGCCCGGCGGCCTTTGCCAGCGCCACGGTCAGGCCGTGGCTGGAAGCCGTGGAACCGGGCCGCGCCGCCGAGACGACGATGCGGCGCAGCGCTGTGATCACGGCGTCGGCAAGGGACTCGGGCCAGGGCCGCGGGAAGCCGGCGACCTCGGCCGCCGGGTCCGAGCCAGCAGCGGGTTTAGCGAGCATGGCTGCTGCCCGTGCTGCCCTGGCCTCGGCAGGCAGGACAGCGGCCAGCTGCCAGTCACGCGGCCACGCGGCCTCCGGGCGCTGGCTTGCCGGAGCGGGCTCCCTGGCGGCCAGCAGCGCTTCCGCCCACTGCGCGCTGCGCTGGCTAATGGCGGCCAGCCGCCAGCCTGCGTGGACGTCGACCTCCAGGTCCCCGGCTACTGGCAGCGACACGATCGGCCCAGGGTCCATCCCGAAGCTGGTGACCCACATGGGCAGCGGAGCGGCGGCGATCAGCTGGGTGAGCAGCCAGCCCCGGACACCAACTCCGGGGCCTGGCGGCGCGGGCGACAAGCCGTCCCGGTACGCGGCAGCGTCCGCGCGCTCCGGGGGGCTGGCGATCAGCCGGTACCGGGTACCGTGCCGCTCCAGCCGCAGCAGCGTGGCCGCCCGCTGGGCCGCACGGCGGCTGAACCCGGAGTCCGGCAGGCTCGCGAGCATCCGGATAGCGACGTTGCTGACCGATTCCTTCCGGTCGTCAACAGCCTGCTCGAGGAACTGCTCGTCATCGGCTGACAGGCCGTGAGCCAGGACCGTGAGCAGGCTCTCGCGGTCCGCTCCGGTCTCCTGGGCCCAGCCAGAGGCCAGAAGTTCCCTGGCGGCCGCCGGGTCACGGCCACGCAGGGCAGCGAGACAGGCCCGCCGCTCGGCTCGGCTCCCGGTCTTCCAGACACCCGGGCCGCCGGGATCGCCGCCCTCGTCGGCGTAGCCAGCGGCATGTTCAGGCGGGCCCGCCTCGGCCACCTGCTGCCAGTCGGGGCGGTACCGCGCCAGCCAGCGGCCGCGCGCGCCGAGCACCGCGGCGACCGCCGGGCGCAGCGTCCTGTCCCTGGCCCCGGCGTCGAGCAGGAACGGCAGCTGCGGGGCCGCAGCACGGTAGCCGCGGCTGGCGGCCTCGGTCAGCAGACCGGCCAGGAGCTCCGGGGACCCGCCGCGCCGCAGCAGCCGTACGGCGCCTGCAGGCAGCTCGGCCGCGGTGTCGGCTGCCGCAGGCGGAGGCAGCGCGATGGCGGCCGCGGGCAGCACCCCGGCCCGGCGGGCTGCGGTCATCAGGGCGGCCGCGTCGAGGAGAGCCGCGGCCTGGTCGTCTTTTGCCAGCACGGCCTCATGGCCGGCAGCGGGCCCGGCCAGGGCGGTAACCGGCAGCGGGGAATGCGACAGGCCGACGGCTGCGGCCGCGACAAGGTCGTCGTAGCTGACGGCGGTCACAGCCGCACCGCCCCGTCCCCGTGCCACACGGTCAGCGGGGTCAGACCGTCCGCGCTCCACTCGCCGGCGACCGTGACCGGGTTCCCGCCTGATACCGCGAGCAGCAGCCACAGCGAGTCCCGCCCCAGCAGCGGCAGCACGGCCCCCGACGCATCCACCAGATGCCAGCGGTCGCCCGGTGACGGCGGCACCACCGGCGTGCCGGCCAGCAGCGCAGGCCACTCGGTCAGCCACGGGTCCAGTTCCAGCGCGGCCGCCCAGTGGCCCAGCAGCGCTGCGATCCCGCCGCCGGGTAGCTCCGGCTGCCCGCTCGGCTCCGGCGCGCTGCGGTCCTCCCCGATCGCCGCCCGCAGCGGCGGCTGGCCCGGGTAGTAGTGGAGGTCAGCGCGGATTTCGTCACCCGCGGTGAGCACGGCCTCTGTGGTCCCGGGAAAACTGCCGGCTGGGCCTGCTGCGAACGACAGCAGCAGGGCAAAACCTCCGGTCTCGCGCCCGCGCAGCCAGACCCGGCGGGCCGGCACCGGCGCGTCCAGCACGTCACGCGTACCTAGTACCTGCCAGCGGTCACTGACCGCTGGTGTGGCGAGCACGTCCTCCCGGGTGGTGGTGTAACCGACCCTGGACCTGACGACCGCGGCGAGGCCGGGCGACAGGCACTCGACCTGGTCGTAGGCGCGGGCCAGCAGGTGCAGTTGGGCGTACTCGCCGAGCAGCCTGCCCGGCCACCCAGTCCCTGACGCCGGGATCGACGCGAGCCGGCGGAGCGCTCCGGCCAGGCCGGGAGCCTGGGCGTCGACCATTCGCGCCGCGATTGGCTCGGCGTGCCGGTACCCGCCGGCCTGCGCGCCGGACAGCCCGGCCCGGACCTGGTCCCGCAGCCACATCTGCAGCTCCGCCACTCCGGCCGAGACGCGCCGGGCCCGCTGCTCCGCCCGGCGGGCAGCGCCAGCCTCATCCTTGACCTTGCCACCGGCGTCGCCGCCAGCCCGGCGCTCTGTCCTGGCCCGCGCCGAGGCCACCCGGCTGGCCTGCCACGCGCGGGCGTAGCCGGACGGTCCCCCCGCGTCGGGCACCGCGCTGCCGGCCCAGGCGAGCAGCAGCCCAAGCGCGTGCTTGCACGGGAACTTCCGTGACGGGCACGAGCACTTGTAGGCCGGGCCGGTCAGGTCGACGATCGTCTGGTACGGGTTCTTGCCTGATCCAGCGCACAGGCCCCAGACGAGGTTGCCAGCGGCGCCCCAGCCGGTCCAGGAGGCCGCCCGGGCCAGCCCGGCCCCGGCACGCCGTGACGTCTCGTCCGGCGCGAGCGCCAGCACCCGCTGCGCGCCCCATCGCGTTGACATGTCGAACACACTATCGGCAGCCTACGACACGTCAGATAGCCTCGGCATACAGGCATCGACGCGGCCAGACCGGAGCTTGACGCCACCGACGTGGGTCAGGCTGCCTGCGTTTGAGCCAACAGCTGAATGTTCTGTGTAGTTTTGGGGTATTCTCCGGCCTCCAGCTCGTTGGCAGATCGTATGGGTCGCTAAGCTGTGCGGGCACAATCTTCGCCGGGGAGGAACGGACGCTATGGGTGACGTCACCGGGATCGAGCGGACGCTGGTGCTGCTCAAGCCCGACGCGGTGGCTAGAGGCCTGGTCGGAAAGGTACTGACGCGCTTCGAGGACGCGCTCCTGAAGATCGTCGCTTGCAAGATGGTCAGAATGGACGCGGACCTGAACCGCCAGCACTATTTTGACCTTGAGGAGCGCTTCGGGCCTGCCGTGTACAACGTCGTCGCGGCCTTCATGGAGACCGGCCCGGTGCTGGCGATCGTGCTCGAGGGCGTCGAGGCGGTCGCGGTCGTGCGCAAGCTGGTCGGTGCGACGTACCCGGACCAGGCCACGCCGGGCACGATCCGCGGCGACTACGCGCACCAGAGCAAGGCTTACGCCAACGCCAACGGACTGGCCGTCGCCAACCTCGTGCACGCGTCCGCCAGCCCGGCGGAGGCCAAGCGCGAGATCGATGTCTGGTTCAATGAGCGCGACATGCACGAGTACCAGACGCTGGCGGAGAAGTACGTCTCCTGACTCATCCGTAGCCAGGCCCACTCACTACGACCAGCGCGAACCAGAAGGGCGACTATGCCATCCCGCATTACCGTCCTCGGCACCGGCTACCTGGGCGCAACCCACGCCGCGTGCATGGCCGAGCTGGGATTCGAGGTCCTGG
Source organism: uncultured Actinomycetota bacterium (assembly GCA_963815375.1). Taxonomy (GTDB): domain Bacteria; phylum Actinomycetota; class Actinomycetes; order Streptosporangiales; family Streptosporangiaceae; genus JASHPR01. The sequence continues at coordinate 742,668 of CAWFGX010000002.1, forward strand.
GCCTGGACGTGAACCCCGACCAGGTCAGCGCTCTGGCCAAGGGTGTCCTGCCGTTCCACGAGCCAGGGCTGGAAGAACTGCTGCGCAAGAGCCTGGACTCCGGCAGGCTGAGCTTCACCACCAGCTACGAAGAAGCTGCCGCCTTCGGTGACGTGCACTTCATATGCGTAGGAACGCCGCAGCAGAGCGGCTCTTCCGGCGCCGACCTGTCGCACGTGCTTGCCTGCGTCGACGCTCTGGCGCCGAACCTAACCCGGCCGTGCCTCGTAGTCGGCAAGTCCACCGTCCCTGTCGGGACCGCCGAGATTCTCGCTGAGCGCCTGGCCACGCTCGCCCCTGCCGGGCCCGGGGCCGAAGTCGCGTGGAACCCTGAGTTCCTGCGCGAGGGACACGCCGTCGCCGACACGATGCGGCCGGACCGGATCGTGGCTGGGGTGGCCTCAGCCAGAGCCGAGGCGATCCTGCGCGAGGTCTACGCCGGGCCGCTGGCGGATGGGGTGCCGTTCCTGGTCACCAGCCTGCCCACGGCTCAGCTCGTCAAGGTCGCGGCCAACGCGTTCCTCGCCACCAAGGTCTCGTTCATCAACGCGATGGCCGAGGTCTGCGAGGCATCAGGGGCCGACGTGGTGCCGCTGGCCCAGGCGCTGTCCTATGACCAGCGGATCGGCGGCCGGTTCCTCGTGCCCGGGCTCGGGTTCGGAGGCGGCTGCCTGCCCAAGGACATCCGCGCGTTCGGGTCCACGGCCCGGGAACTCGGTGTCGGGTCGGTCAGCGCGTGGCTGGACGAGGTTGACGCGATCAACCTTCGGCGGCGCGCCCGCATGGTGGACCTGGCCCTGGACCTGGCCGGCGGGTCGCTGGAGGGCCGCTCCGTGGGAGTGCTGGGCTGCTCGTTCAAGCCCAGCTCCGACGACATCCGGGACTCCCCGGCGCTGGACGTCGCCGGATCGGTGCACGGGCTCGGAGCACGGGTCACCGTCTACGACCCGGCCGCCATGGACCGGGCCCGCCGGCTGCACCCCGAGCTGGACTACGCCGACTCGATGCTGGAGGCAGCCACCGACGCCGACGTGCTGCTGCTGCTCACCGAGTGGCCCGAGTTCGTCGACGCGGACCCCGGCCAGCTCGGCAAGGTCGTGGCGCAGCGCAACATCGCCGACGGCCGCAGCGCCCTGGACCCCGACCGGTGGCTGGCCGCTGGCTGGCGCTACCGCGCCCTCGGCCGTCCCGCCCTGCCCGCCACCACCGATAGCATTTCCGTTACCGGTTGACGCGCCGCCTTGGCCGGATTGTGCTAACGGAACAGCGAGCGGAGGTTCTGTGGGCCGGCTCTCGGGCCGGATGAACTTACCGTTTCAGGGAAGTACGTGGTGCTATGTGTCGGCTTCTTGGTTACTGCGCCCGGGATGAGGCGGCGTCGCTCGCCGAGATAATCGGCGAAGACGGGCTTAACGACTTCACGCGGCTGTCGGCGTATCACCGCGACGGCTGGGGCATGGCCTGGTACGACGGCCGCCACCCGCAGACGGAGAAGTCATCGCTGCGAGCGGCCGATGACCGGCGCTACGACGAACTGGCCCATCTGCGGCTCGGTGACCTCGGGCTAGTACACCTGCGCAATGCCACTCCTGGCCTGCCGATCCGGGAGTCCAACTCGCACCCGTTCTGCCGGGGTGAGTTCACGATGGCGCACAACGGCGCGATCCACCCGCAGAGCCGGCTCGGTGAACTGCTGCCGCCTGCCTGGGCGCAGCAGCTCACCGGAAACACCGACAGCGAGCGTTACTTCCTGTACGTGATGTCGCGCCTGGAGCGGTGCGGCGGCGACATGCTCACCGCGCTTGCCGACACCCTGGCGCATCTTGACCGGCTGTTCTACTCGACCAGCCTGAACGCGATGTTCCTGACGCCGGACGCGCTCTATGCCGTCTGCTGGTATGACCCGGGCAGCGTTCCGGCCGGCGCTGTGGCGCAGCAGGGTTACCAGGGGCCGCCAGAGCGCTATTTCGACCTCGGCTACTGCGAGACTCCCGGCTCTGTGGTCGTCGCATCGTCGGGCTGGCCAAGGCCTGAGTGGACCTACCTGCCCAACCGTCACGTGCTGGTCGTCGACCGGGCCACGCTGACCGTGACCACCCACGGCCTCGAGTCCGCCAGCGAGCCCGTCCCCGCAACCTGACACTGGCGGATTCGCGGCGGCGCTAGCTCGTGTGGGTGGGACGCTGCTGACCGCGACGCTGGCCTACTACCGCCAGGTAGCGCTCCAGAGCGTTGACGTGCGCCTTGCGGTCATAGCGCTGCCAGTACGCGACCGAGGCCACGAAGGCCAGCCCAGCGAGGACCACCACTCCGACGCTGATGCCCAGCCAGATGAGCGTCGCGTCCACGGCCTGTGTGCCGATGACCATTCCAACCACCACCCCGTCATGTTTACACCGTTTACATGACCATTATGCGCAGGGAAGTGAACAGCGTCAACATCTAGCCGGCCTGGCTCATCTCACCGGGACAGTTACGGACAGCCACGCGGGGCCTGGTTGCCTTCCGGCAGTTCTCGGCCAGGTTTCCGGGCACGCCGGAACCCTGTCTTTCATGATCGTGGAGCAAGACCCACGGCATGAGTGGGTTTCGGTCCTCGGTCCATGAAACGGTGCTCCCAGGGGCGCCAGGGCGCGCGTCAGGGCGGGCGCGGGCCGATGCCGTCGGTGAGGATGTCCAAGGTGCGCTCGACCACCACGGCCTGCTCGGCGGCAGCCAATCCGGCTAGCGGCCCGTCGACCATGAGCGTCGCCAGGCCGTGCACGGAAGCCCAGAACACGATCGGGGCGACCGGGCGCCGTCGCTCGTCAAGCAGGCCGACGGCCACAAGGTCGTCGAGGGCCTGCGACAGGATCTGGTACGGCCGCGTCGCCGCGATCCGCGCCCTGACCTCGCCGGGTTCCTGGCCGGGCGCGCCGTCGGGCCTGCAGAACGCGGTGCGGAACAGCCCAGGGTTGGCGCGGGCGAAGCCGACGTAGGCCAGGCCGAGGTTCCGGAACCGGCGCAGTGCCTCGCTCGCCGGATCAGCCAGCGGCTCGCCGCTGACCAGGCCGTCGTGCAGGGCGTCGGCTAGCGCAGCCACCGCCCGCTGCTTGACCGCCTGCAGCAGCTCGCCGTGCCCGACGAAATGCCGGTACGCCGCCGCGGCGGAGACGCCCACCCGGCGCGCCGCCTCGCGGAGCACAACCGCCTCCGGGCCGCCGTCGCGGGCCAGGTCGGTTGCGGCGTCAGCGAGCGCGTTTGGCAGGTCACCGTGGTGATACCCGGCCCGCCCGGCGCGGCTGGTTGTCATCCACCCATAGTGCCTGACCGGAGGTCAGGTCACCCAGCGGCGCAGCCAGTCGAACTGCTCGGCGAGCACGTCCAGCACCGATTCCCGGGCCACGTAGGCGTGGCTCTCGTGCGGCAGGATGACCAGCCGCGCGGTCCCGCCGTTGCCCTGGATCGCCTGGAAGAGCCGCTCGGACTGGATCGGGAACGTGCCCGAGTTGCTGTCCTGGGCACCGTGGATGAGCAGGACCGGCGACGTGATCTGGTTGGCGTAGCGCAGCGGCGACACCTGGTCGTAGACCGCCGGGGCCTCCCAGAGGCTGCGCCGCTCGGTCTGGAATCCGAACGGGGTCAGCGTGCGGTTGTAGGCGCCGCTGCGCGCGATCCCGGCGGCGAACAGGTCGGTGTGGGCCAGCAAGTTCGCGGTCATGAACCCGCCATAGCTGTGGCCGCCCACCGCGACCCGGGCCGGGTCGGCGATGCCCATCTCGTCCAGGGCCCGGACGTGCGCCCGGGCCGCGGCCGTGACCTGCTCGATGTAGGTGTCGTTCATGGTCTCCGGATCGCCGATCACCGGCATCGTCGCGGCCGAGAGCACCGCGTAGCCCCGCAGAACGAACCAGGTCGGCTCGAGCGCGGCGAGCCTGACGAAGCGGCTGGTGCTGCCGCGGACCTGGCCAGCGGTGGACGCGTCACTGTAGTCCAGCGGGTAGGCCCAGATGAGCAGCGGCAGCCGGCCATCCGTGGCGGGGTCATAGCCCGGCGGCAGGTGCAGCATGCCGGACAGCTGCACGCCGTCGCCGCGGTCATACACGACCAGCCGCTTGCTCATGCCTGTGAGCTGGGGATGCGGGTCCGGCCACGAGGTCAGCGGCATGAAACGCGACCCGTCGAGCGCGGCAAGGACCAGGTTCGGCGGCTCGGCGGGACTCTCGTGCCAGAGCACGACCTCCCGCGGCGCCGGTGCCTGCGTGTGACCGTCCCCGGCCTGGAGGCTCCCGGCGGGAAAGCCCAGGACGTGGTCCAGGCTGTCCTCCGGGCTCTGGTACAGGCGCTCCTTCTCCGACGTCTCCAGGTTCAGCCGGTCCAGGAACGGCCGGTCGCCGTCGGGCGTGGAGCCGTCGCCGCGCAGGTAGATCACTGAGCCCTGCTGCAGGATGGTCCGCCTGCCATTTGGATGAACGATGGTCAGCGGCGAGCCAGGATCGGCATAGGCGTCATCCATCGAGTGGTCGAAGAGGACCCGGGAGCGGTCTGGCTCGGCCAGGTCGGTCAGCCAGGTGGTCAGCCAGCGGCGGTCGCGGTCGTGCTCGGTCAGCATCACCCGGTCGGGCTCGTCCAGGTCCAGCCAGCCCAGGCAGCGGTGCGTGACCAGGAGCACCTGCTCCGGGTCGCCAGTGAACGGGGCGGGCAGGCGCATCACCCGGTCCCGGTGCTCCGCCGGGGCGACCGGGTCCCCGCCGTCCAGGGCCTCGGCCCAGGCCAGGCTGGCCGGGGCATTCTCCTCCCAGGAGACCTGGCGCGGTCCCGTCGCCACCCCCTGCCGGGGGATCTCGTCGCTGACGCCGAGGTCGGCGATGACGCGTTCCGGCTCACCCTCGGCCGACCACACCTCGACGGTGCGCGCGAAGTACACATAGGGGACCCGGAACGAGAACGGGCGCCGCAGCCGGTGCACGAGGACGTGCTCGCCGTCCGGGGAATCGGCCAGCCGCTGGTAGAGCCCTGGCGGGCCGAGTTCCTTGGCCGCCCCAGTGGCCGGCTCGACCCGGAGCGGGATGGTCGTGGCGAGCGCCTCGAACGCGTCCTCGTCCGCGGAGGTCTGCAGCAGGTCCTGGTAGGTCGCCATCTGCGACCGCTTGCCCGCCGTCTCCTCGGTGCGCGGCTCAGAGGGCACATCCGGCAGAACCGGGGGCTCGCCAGGGGCGCCGAGCGCCAGCAGCGAGTTTCCGTCCCGGGACCAGCGGACGGCCGCTCCGACCGTGAACAGGTCACCGCCGAGCACATCCCGGACCCGGAGCCCGGGAACCTGCCGGGCAGACGCAGCTTCGGCATCGGCCACCCACACCGCCATGCCGTCGTCGGTGTCCATGGTGAACGCGAACGTCCGCCCGTCTGGCGCCCACGTGGGCGCACCCGGCCGCGCGCCTTCGGGCAGCGGAATGGCGCGCCGCTCACCGTCAGCGAGCCGCAGCACCTCCAGACCGGTCAGCCGGCGCACCCGCTGCCGCGCGGCCAGCGCCGGGTCGACCCGTATCCCGGCAAGCCTCAGGTACGGTCGGGCGAGCTGAGCGACGGGAGGATGCGACTCATAGTGGATGATGGCCGCGTACCGACCTCCCGGAGCGAGCAGCGCCACCGGGGTCGGCGGCGCATCGATGATCGCGACGACATCGGGATCCGGGATCTTGTACGGCACTCGTCATCCTCTCAGCGCACGGGCCGCATGCTCTGGGATTTCGCTAGGCCGCGGCCCTGCTGCCCAGTCTTACGCATCGGCATCGCCGGAGAGAAACCGCGCCGAGCGTGACCAGGCGTGACATGTCAGATGACCGGCGTGCGCGGCTGGTGCACGGTGAGCCGACTGGACCTGATGCGCCGGCTTCCTGCCGAGCGGCCGTCAGGACGGTGTATGCCGTCCCGGTCCGCGAAACTCCGGGTCGCGCAGGAGCGGGTTCCTGCGCTGCCGTTCGTGCCGGCGTTCGTACTGCCGGTTGCGCTTGTCAACCAGCCGCTGGGTCTGCTGCCTCTGCTTTGCAGTCAGCGGCTTCGACGCTGATCTGATCGTCCATTCCATCCACACCATGAGGACGATAAACAGTACGGCTCCCGTGGCGATAGCAGCCAGCTCCAGCAGATCCCCGATCCAGGCGTTCGATCCCCCGGCGGGGTAGACCGTGTCAGGGTCCCCTGAGTCGAGCGCGGGCACAACGATGCCAGGATGGCCGCCGCCCGGCATGTCGCCGTCGTACGTCACATCCTCAAGCCTGGTCCTGCCGTGGCGCGCCACGAACAGGCCGTTCCAATGGCACAGCGTGAACCGATAGCAGGAATACTGCTGTGCGGTGAACGTCCCCCGGATTCCCTGGTCGTGACCGGCGCGGATGGCCGGGCCCAGCGCGGAGATCTGCCAGTACAGCAGCAGCGGTACAGCTAATACGGTCAGCGCGGTCATGGGTAGCCTGATGAGGCGGCGCCGCAGCCGCCTGGCGAGGTGCCCGTGCCAGGTCCCGCCAGCAGCGTCCGGCGGCGACGCGCGGGGCATCGTCTCGTCGCGACCTGAGAGTCCGGACATGCTCCTGCCTAAGCCGCAAGCATCTGTGATGAGCCAGGCCGGCTGTCCTCGCGGATATGCCACCGAATCATGCCATATCACTGAGCGTGAGGCCGGCCAGCACAGTGATACCTCGGCCGCTGTCCATGCCAAGTTCGCCGGCCGGAATCGGGACTGTCACTATGAGTTCGCTGTGCCGGGCAGAAGGCAAGCGAGCGGGCGGGAGGGGCGACGGGCGGCCGCGATAACCACGTCAGGGCACCGGACGACGGCAGCGAGCCGGATGCCCGGTTCACGCTGGCTAACGAGCGCACGTTCCTCGCGTGGAACCGCACAGCGCTGGCCCTCGTGGTGGCGGGTCTGGCCATCGTGCAGTTGCTGCCGCCGTTCCCGGGCGTGCCCTGGGGCCGTCACATCCTGGGGGTTCCGCTCATCGTGCTCGGCGCGGCGGTGTCCGCGATCGCCTACTGGGAATGGCGGCGTGTCCAGGTGGCGCTGCGCCACGGCAGGCCGCTGCCCCGTTCTGTGCTGCCGATTGTTCTGGCCGCCACGATCGCGGGCATCGCGATCCTGTCAGCGGTCGTGCTGCTGATTTCGGCCGCCCGGTAAGGAGGTCGCATGGCACCGGATGATCCCGAGGATGCCGACCCGGGCATGGCTGCGGACCGGACCAGGCTGGCCTGGACTCGGACCGCGATCGCGTTCGGTGCGGTCGGCGCGGTCGCACTCAAGAACGACGTGATCATCGGTCTGGCCATGCTCGCCGCAACCCCGCTGATCTGGGTTCTGGGCGTGCTCGCCGTCCGCGGCTCGTCGCGAGTCCCGCGATCTACCCAGCTGCTCCTGGTATCGGTGGGCGTCACTCTGGTGGCGCTGCTCGCGGCTGTCGGAGCGTTGCTTGGCCACAGCCCGGCCAGCCTGCACGAACTGCTGCCGCTGCACGGCTAGCAGGCCGCTGACACGTGGCGGGTCAGGACACGGGCTGCCTGGTGAACCGGGCGACCACGGACACGTGCGCCACCCCGGTAATCATCCCAAGCATGTTCCAGGTCATGCCGTGCGCGGCGCGGTCCACGTCCGCCTCGGCGCTGATTGTGGCCGACTCCGGTGAGGCCTGCGTGATCTTAGCCGTGACCGATAGCGGGCGGGTGATGCCCGCGGCTTCGAGCTCGCCGCTGACAGCCAGGTCACCGGACGGGCCGAGCTTCGCGTCATGAGCGGTGAACACGATCGCCCGGTGCTCGCCGGCCTTGAAGAAGTCCGCCGACCGGAGGTGGTTGTCACGCCGGGAGTTCTTCGTGCTGATCGACGACGCGCCGATCTCGATCCTCCCGCTGACCGAGCCGTCCTGGGCCACGTCCCCTTCACCGGACAGCTCGGAGAACGTGCCGTGGACGCTGAAGAGCCCCCAGGTGTGCTTGTGGCTGATCGTGACGCTCGACCCCGCGGGGTCGAGCACCCAGTGACCCGTGGCCTTGCCTCCGCTGAGCAGTGTGGCGGGCGAGTTGTCTGGCGTCTCGGTCATTGTCGGTAGATCCCTTCACCGTTTGCGGCTTCCAGTATTCAGTGCCACCGCGCACCCGGCGGAGCCACCCCGGTCAGGCGTCGCGCAGCAGGGTGCGGATCAGCTCCTTGCTGGCTGCCTCGGTCTCGGCCTGCGCCCTGAGCCGGCTCATGACCCCCATGTAGCTGGCAACGTCTCCGGGGTCATCGAGGTACAGCGCGCTGTGGAGCTGCTCGAGGAAGACCAGGTCGGGCACGTCGGGCTCGGGGAAGTGCAGAATCGTGATCGGGCCGCCCGCCGCTGCGTGCGGGCCGGCACCGAACGCCGCCACCTGAACCGTTACCCCGGGCAGCTCGGCCATGTCGAGCAGATGCCTGAGCTGCGCGCGCATCAGCTCGGGCCGGGCCGGTCAGCCGGCGCAGCACCGCCTCGTCGAGCACTGCCCACACGTCGGGCGGGTCGGGCTGGGTCAGAAGCTGCTGTCGCTTCATCCGCACGCTGACGCGACGGTCGATATCCGCCGCAGGCGCTCCCTCCCGGCCGATGCTGATGACGGCCCGGGCGTAGTCCTCGGTCTGCAGCAGGCCGTGGACGAACTGGACCTCATAGGTGCCGATCGCGCAAGCGGCTCGCTCCAGGCCGAGGTACAGCTCAAGCCAGCTGGGCACGATGTCGCTGTACTGCTGCCACCAGCCGGGGGTGCTCGCCTGGCGGGCGAGGGCCAGCAGCTCCTCGCGCCGCGCCTCGTCGGCAACTCCGTAGAGGCTCAGCAGGTCGGCGATATCGCGCTGCTTGGAACCGCAGCGCCCCCGTTCCAGACGGCTGATCTTGGAATGGGTCGCGCGGATCACCTGGGCGGCCTCGGCGACCGAGACGTTCCGGTCCTCCCGCAGCCGGCGCAGCTGGGTGCCCAGCGCGATTCGCATCGCTGTTGGCCCGCGGTGCGCCGCAGCCAGGCGGGCCGGCCTGGCGGGCAGGCTCCTAGGTGCCTGATCCGATTTCATCCGTTGCTCCAGCGCACGTTGTGCGGACGGCGGACGAGGAAGTGTCGCACCCAGCTTTGCACCAAGCCGTTCCCCGGGCACATTACGTATGCCGTTCAGCGAAGCAGGTAATCGAACTGACCGTCCTTAACCCCGTTGATGAAGGCGGCGATCTCGGCGCGCGTATAGATCAGCGCGGGACCGGCACGATGGCGGGAGTTGCGGACAGCGACCGTCCCGCCGGGCAGCTTCGCGACCTCTAAGCAGCTCCCGTTGGGGTTGCTGTACTCGCTCTTCTGCCAGGTAGCGTCGTGAAGCTGGCATGCTGGCATGCCGTTGCTTGCCTGTACCATCAGCGCTCCCCCGAGTGCACTAGATCGACGGCGGCTTTCTCTATTGTGCCCTCGTCCAGCAGCACCGAGTCCGCCGCCTGTCCCAGCGGGATAAAGCTGTCCTCGCTTGTCACCCGTGAGATCCGGCCCCAGAAGCCGGCGTCGACCAGCGCGGTCACCACTCCCTCGGATACTCCCCCGCTCCGCCGGGTCTCGTCCACGACCAGCACCCGGCCGGTTGCGCGCGCCTCGCGCAGCAGGTCCTCGACGGGAAGCGGCGCAAGCCAGCGCAGGTCCACAACCCGGGAACCGATCCCCCGCAGAGCCAGCCGCCTGCCGACGCGCAGGCTCATCCGCACCCCGTTGCCGAAGCTGACCATGGTCAGCTCGCCGCCGTCACCGTAGCTGCGGGCCCGGCCGACCGGGACGTGCTGGTCGCGGCCGGGGTAAGCCGCCAGCCAGCCACTGTCGCGTTCCCCGTGCAGGTCGCGGGTGTGGTAGAGCGCTATCGGCTCGATGAACACGCACACCGAGCCGTCCACGGCGGCAGCGGCCATGCAGGTCCGCAGCATCGCCGCCGCGTCGTCCGGACGGGACGGCGAGGCGATCACAAGGCCGGGGATGTCGCGGAGCGCACCGATCGCGTTGTCGTTGTGGAAGTGCCCGCCAAAGCCCTTCTGGTAGCCATATCCGGCCACCCGGAGCACCATCGGGTTGCGGAACTGGCCGGACGAGAAGAACTGCTGGGTCGCTGCCTCGCCGCGGATCTGGTCCTCGGCATTGTGCAGGTAGGCCAGGTACTGGATCTCGGGCACCGGGAGCAGGCCGGCCAGCCCGCCACCCAGGGCCAGGCCGAGGATGGACTGCTCGTCCAGCAGGGTGTCGAAGACCCTGGCCGGGCCGAACCGGCGCTGCAGTCCCTTGGTCACCCCGTAGACGCCGCCCTTGCGCCCGACGTCCTCGCCGAACACGAGCATCTCCGGGTAGGTCTCCAGCAGCTCGGCGAGTGCCCGGTTCAGCGCCTGGGCCAGGGTGAGCTGCGCTCCGGGAGCCACCACGGGGCTGAACCTGTCGCCCCGGTCGTCCCAGTGACCACTGAAGACCGGCAGCGGCCCGGTAACCGGCGCCCGCACCGTGAACGGCCCGGTGGACATGTCCGAGGCCGCGGCCATGCCGACGACGGTGGGTGACTCGGGAAAACCTGACGTCTGCAGCGCGCCGGGCGGTTCGGCAACAACGGCCATGCCCACGAGGGTCGGCGGCTCGGCGGGTGGCTCGGCCCGCGCTTCCACGCCGACAGGGGCAGGACCCTGTCGCGCCTGGGTGGCAACCACGTCGGGATGGCGCGGCGCCAGCGGCGCCATCACCTCAGCCGCGCCGACCAGCGGGCGGCTCGCCATCGCCCGCTCGGCCGCGCCGTGCACCAGGCCGCCGATCGCGACGTAACGGGCGACCGCCTCGCCCGGGGTGAGCAGTCCGGCCCGGACCAGCTCGCCCGCTGTCGCGACCAGGGGATCGCGGACCAGGTCAGCGATCAGGTCGGTTGGCGCGCGGTAGGCGGCTTCCGCGTCGCTGCCCGCATGGCCCAGGAAACGGACCATTGACAGGTGCAGGAACACTGGCCGCCGGCGCGTCCTGGCCAGCGAGGCTGCCTGAGCGGCCGTGTCGAAAGCGGCGACCGGGTCGCAGCCGTCAGCGGCCAGATAGCGCAGGCCGGGCCGCTCGCCGAAGGCGGCAGCCACCCATCCGCGCGGGGTCGGCACGCTGATCCCGATCCCGTTGTCCTCGCAGAGGATGAGCAGCGGCACCGGGATGCCCTGGAACGCGGTGTGACACGCGGCGTTGACCGCGCCGAGGGCGGTGGAGTGGTTCACAGACGCGTCGCCGAGCGAGGCCACGACCACCGCGTCCCTGGGCCATGGGCATGGCACGCCCAGTTTCACCGCGCGGCCGATGCCGAGGGCGAGGCCGACCGCGCGCGGCAGGTGCGAGGCGACCGTCGAGGTCTGCGGGATGATGCCGAGTTCGCGCCGGCCGAGCACCTTGTGCCGTCCGCCGGCTATTGGCTCGTCTGCCGATCCGGCCACGCCGAGCAGGATGTCGCTGACCGGGTCTATGCCGTCCACCTGGCGGGCCCGGGCGCAGTAGAACCCGCCTGACCGGTAGTGCAGCAGCGCCGGGTCGGTCGGCCGCAGTGCAGCGGCCACAGCCGCGTTGCCTTCATGACCCGCCGAGCCGATCGTGTAGAAGCCCCGGCCCTGCTGCTGCATCCAGCGGGCGGCGAAGTCCAGGTGCCGGCTCTGCGCCTGCACGTCGAAGATGGCCAGCAGCGTGCCGCCGTCCAGGCGGCTGCCCACGCGCACGGGCGCTGCCCAGTCCAGGCCGCCGCCTGGCCGCAGCGGGCCGCCGGGCATCCCGCCCACGACCTCCCGGAAGTGCCGGTCGAGCTCTGCCGGGGTGGTCATCCGCGGACCACGACGCGTTGGCTGTCACATGCGGCAGCAAGTGCTCTGGGGCCGGTCAGGGTACACCGATTCACGCTTCTGATTTTGTCAGTACTCGCTGTTACGTTCGTTCCGTGTTGACATATCGGCTGTCTCCCACTCCCTTACAAGCAGAAGTGATGCGCGGCCACTGTGCACATGCCCGGCTGGTGTGGAACCTAGCGTGCACGGCCGACCCACATGGCGCAAGGCTGGCCGCCATGAGAGCTTCCGGGTCGTTGGCTTAAAGCCACAGAGAGTACGCAGACTCAGCAAGAAGGTTGGCGAAGTGTGGCTGCCGAAGGCGGGCTGGGGTGCGGTTCCGCTGGTCTCAACCTGTCCCGGAAGACACGAAGTCCTATCGGATCAAGCAAGACCGGGCAGGACGCTGGTACATCGCCTTCGCCACCATCCCACGGCCCATTCCGGGCCCCGGCAGTGGCGAAGTGGTAGGCATAGATCGCGGGATTGTGATCGCTGCCACGCTGTCGACCGGACAGATGCTTCATGCACCGAGACTTAGGCACGGCCGCCAGCCACGGCTCGTGCGACTGCAGCGGAAACTCGCCCGAGCCAGGCCTGGCTCGAGACGCCGCCGAGATACCCGGCTGGCCATCGCGACCCTGATGGCTCGCCAGACCAGTGCGCGCAAAGACTGGGCAGAGAAGGCCTCCACGGACATAGCCCGCCGGTTCGACGTCATCCGTGTGGAAGACCTGAAGATCAAAACGATGACCCGCAGCGCGAGAGGCACGGCCGACGCCCCGGGACGCAATGTCGCGCAGAAGGCCGGGCTGAACCGGGAAATCCTTGCCTCAGGCTGGGGTCTGCCAGTGCGCCGGCTGGATGACAAAGCGCCTGGGCGAGTACAGCGAGTTCAGCCTGCCTACACATCCCAGCGCTGCAGCGAGTGTGGGCATGTCGCAGCGGAGAGCCGCAAGAGGCAAGCTCTCTTCCGCTGCGTGTCCTGCGGTTACGCCTGCAACGCTGACGTGAACGCGGCGCGGAACATCGCGGCAGGACATGCCGTGACTGCGCGAGGAGGCTTCCGGGTTGCCGGGCCGACGAATCGCGAACCTCAGCTGCCTGCAGCTGGAATCCCAGGCATCTCCTGCTTGGGAGGATGTCAAAACCTGAACTTTAGATCGGGCGTGAGCTCGGCCACGTCCATCTGAGCCTTCTGCAGCCGGCCGGAGTAGTCCCAGTTGAGTGCTTGCCAGCGGGTGAACTGGTCAAGCACCCAGATCCCGGACTGGCGCGACCCGTTCCCGGACTTGCCGTTGCCGCCGAACGGCAGGTGCGCCTCAGCGCCTGACGTCGAGTTGTTCACGCTCACCATGCCAGCAGACACCCCGCGCCTGAACGCGAATGCCTCGGCCGCGTCGCGGGTGTAGATGGACGACGACAGCCCATAGCCCGGCGCGTTGGCGAGCTCGACCGCGTGTCCCAGATCCCGGTAGGTCGTCACACCCACCAGCGGGCCGAATGTCTCGGTGCCGAAGAGCTCGTCGCCAGGCCGGACCCCGTCGACGATCACCGGGTGGTAGAAGATGCCCGCGTCCGGGTCCCCGACGAAGCCTGCGCGCGGATTGGCCGCGGTGATCCGTCCGGTCGCTGTCGAGCCGAGCACCGTGTGCTGCGGGCGGATCCAGCCCAGGTACTTCTCGAAGCGCTCGGCGAAGCGGGCGTCCAGCATTGGCCCGTAGAGCACGTCAGCGAACGGGTCGCCGACCCGGGCGGTCGCGGTCGCCTCGGCGAAGGCGGCCAGGAACTGGTCGTGGATGGTCTCGTGACAGATCACGGTGCCCAGCGAGGTGCACCGCTGCCCTGCGGTTCCGAACCCGCCGAACAGCGCGCCCTCGACCGCCAGGCTCAGGTCGGCGCTCGGCGTGACCACCATCGGGTTCTTCCCGCCCAGCTCTAGGCACGGTGACTGCAGGTGCCGCCCGGCCAGCTCACCGATCCGCGCGCCGACCTCGGTCGAGCCGGTGAACCCGATCTTGTCCACCAGCGCCGCGTCCAGCGCCTGCTCCAGGCCGTCGTACGTTGCTGCGCCGTCCGCGTAGACCACGTTGAACACACCCGGCGGCAGCCCGCCACCGCGGCAGAAGAGCTCGTGGAACGCAGCAGCCGCTGCCGCGGAGTACTCGGCCGGCTTCCACACCACCGCGTTGCCGCACAGCAGTGCGGGCACGATGTACCAGGACGGGACCGCCACCGGGAAGTTCCCCGCGGTGATCACCGCGACCACGCCGACCGGGTTGCGGAACGTGAACAGCTGCTTGTCCGGCATCTCGCTGGGGATGGTCTGCCCGTACAGGCGCCGCCCCTCGCCGAGGAAGAAGTCGCAGGTGTCGATGATCTCCTGCACCTCGCCGAGCGCCTCGGCGTACGGCTTGCCGATCTCGCGGGTGACCAGCCGGGCCAGCGCCTGCTTGTTGTCCTCCACCAGCCGGCCGATGTGCGCGATCGCGCGCCCGCGCACCGGCGCTGGCACGTCCGCCCAGGCCTGCTGAGCCTCCCGCGCCACCCGCGCGGCGCTCACAAGCAGCGCCGGGTCGCCGAGCGCGACGTCTGCTACCACGTCGTCCAGCCTGGCCGGATTTGTGGACTGGAGCCGGCGGCGGCCGGGCGAGGATCCGGCCGGCTGACCGCCGATGACCGAGGTAACGGCCCGGGGCCTGTCGTGAGCTGAGTCAGCCATTGGTGTTCTCACCTCGGCTTGAGTGGGACAGGGTGGCGAGCACGCGGTCGAGGGCGTTCATGCCGAACTCAAGATCATGCTCGGTGACGTCGAGAGCAGGCCGGAACCGGACCGACCGCTCGCCGCACGGCAGCATAATGACATGCTGCTCCCGCAGCAGCCGCAGCACGCTGTCCCTTGTCTCACGGCTCGGCAGGTCGAGCGCGCACATAAGGCCACGGCCGCGCACGTTTGAGACCACGCCGGCGTGCAGCTCGCCCAAGGCTCGCAGCTCGCCCAGCAGCCAGACGCCGGTCTTCGCGGCCCGCTCGAACAGGCCATCGCGCTCGATGATCTCCAGGAGCCGGGTGGAGCGGACCATGTCGGTCAGGCTCCCGCCCCAGGTGGAGCTGATCCGGCCGGGGACGCGGAACACGTTCTCGGGGATCTCATCAACCCGCCGGCCGGCCATGATGCCGCCGAGCTGGACCTTTTTCGCGAACGCCACGACATCGGGCTCGAGTCCCAGTTGCTGGTAGGCCCATGGCGTGCCGGTGAGACCCACCCCGGTCTGCACCTCGTCGAGCACGAACAGGGCGTCACGCTCGCGGCACAGCGCCTGCATCGCCTGCAGGAACTCCGGCCGCATGTGATTGTCCCCGCCTTCGCCCTGGACCGGCTCGGCGATGAAGCAGGCGATGTCGTGGGGATTTGCGTCGAAGGCCGCTCGCGCCTGGGCCAGTGCTTGCTGCTCGGCCTCGCTGATCTCTTCCAGGTGCTGTTTCTGCGGGAACCTGACCGCGGGAACGTCGATCCGCGGCCAGCCGAACCGCGGGAACCTGTCGGTCTTGGCCGGCTCGGTGTTGGTCAGTGACAGCGTGTACCCCGACCGGCCGTGAAAGGCGTGGGTGAGGTGCAGCACCTGGGTTCCCAGCGACGCAGGGCGGCCCGCGGCCTCGTTCTGCCGGCTCTTCCAGTCGAACGCGGTCTTCAGGGCGTTCTCGACCGCGAGCGCCCCGCCCTCGACGAAGAACAAGTGCGGCAGCGCCGGGTCGCCGAGCACCCGGGCGAACGTCCGCACAAACTGCGCGTAGTGCGTGGTGTAGATGTCCGGATTGGCCGGCTTGTTCGCCGCCACCTCGGCGAGCAGCGCCAGGAACTGCGGGTCGTCGGCCAGCCCGTACGGGTTGGACCCGAGCGGCGCGGACGCGAAGAAGGTGTAGAGGTCCAGGTATTCCTCGCCGGATCTGGCGTCCACGATCCAGGAGCCGTGGCTGGCTTTCGTGTCGTAGACGAGCTTGAACCCGTCGGCGAGGACGTGCTGGGCAAGCACCTCGTGCACCCGTTCAGGGCTGACCGCACTCCCGGTAAGCCCGCTCATCGATTCCACCGGAAGTCCTCCTGACATCACGGCCAATCAGCAATAAATCTTGAAGATAACGTTCGCTTTGCCGTACATCATCCGGCGAACGGCCCCGTCCTGCAACGTCTCGCTCGCTGACAGGTGGTCGCTGCCGGGCGAAGCCATGGCGGGCTGCTACCTGCGTGCTACCGCCCTGCTAGCGGAGCGGGCAATGCTCTGTGCCATGCGTTCCCGGATTCTGGTCATAACCGGCGCCTTAACGGCCATCGTGGTGTCCGGCTGCGCGTCCTCGCCCGCGACGGCGGTCTCGCACAGCAAGACCCGGCCTGCCTGCGAGACCAGGGCGGCCAAGACGCTGCCGGCCAGCTACCTGAGTAGCTGGGGCGGCTACGAGGGCATCTCCTGGGCCAAGTTCGATCGCGAGTTTCCAGGCATGACCCAGCCGCTGTCCAGCCAGGCCGATCTGATCGGCCCGCACTCGGTGCTGCTGCCGGGCGGCGAAGCCACGGTCACCGGGGTGGACGGCGCGCAGGCCTGCGCGCTGGCGCTGCCGCGGGCGGTACGGGCTGCAGCCGGATATCAGCTGCTGCTGGTCATGATGAGCTCCAGCCCGAAGGCCACCATCCCGCAGCCAGGCCTGCCCGAGTGCCAGGATTCCAATTCCAGCCCGCCGACCGCGTGCCAGGACTACACACAGCCGACGGTCGTGATCGGCGGCAAGAGCACATCGCTGGCGTCAGTACGGGGCTCGGGCAACGTCCTCGCCGCCAGCGTGCCCGATGGGGCTTCCGCTGGACTGCAGATGAACGACGGAGGCCGGCCGCAGGACATCGACCTGAGGACCGGGCTGCGCATCAGCGAGGTCAGCAGCCTGTACTACCCGGTACCGCAGCAGACTCTGAACCCGAACCTGTCATGGTCCTGGAACGTCCTGTACATTCCCGCGCTGAAGTGGTGGGCCGGCGAGGGCAGCGGCCCGACCCTCAGCGACGTGGGCCTGGAGGTGGGCAACGGCACGGCGCTGCTCGAGCCCTACATGGACAGCCCCGGATGGGCACCGGCTGGGCAAGCGTGGCTGGTCATGTCGTTCCAGCTCTCGCCGGAACAGACTCCTGCGGGCAGTATCACCCTGAACGTGCCCAGCAGTTTCACGCTGGTCCTCCCCGGCGGTGCCACCGTCCCGGCCTCCGGCACGGCCACCACCAGCGGCTCGAGCACCGCTTCGCTGGTGTTCGAGGTGCCTGATACGACCCGGACCGCCTCGCTCAGGATCCAGCCGACAGTGCAGCAGTGGACAACCTGCTCGGGCTGCGGAACGGTACCGGCAGCTCAGGTCCCGCCGGGGCAGCCGGATGGCAGCGACACCGTCTCCGTCCAGCTCGGCGCGTAGGAGGTCTGGCAGTGCCACCGCATCTCCCGCCCCGCCGCCTCGCTCGCTTCGCTCGGGCCGGCGTCAGCGCCGCAGCCGTTGCCATCACGGGCGTGCTGCTGGCCACGGCGTGCACAGCAGCACGGTCTGTCACACCAGGCCCACGCCACAGCCACGGCGCCACACCGCCGAACGCAGCCGCCGCCCGCGAACCGGTCGCGGCGCTGACCGACCCCGGCAAACAAGGTGTCACGTGGCTCGCGTTCAGCCCGGACGGCGAGACCCTGGGCGCGATCGACTCCAGCGGGGGCGGAACCGTCTGCCTGTGGAGCATGGCCGCGCACAGCCTCATCGCGACCCTGACCGACCCTAACGGCGAGTACATATCGTCGGCCGCGTTCAGCCCGGACGGTCAGACGCTGGCCACCACCGACATGTACGGAACCGACCTGTGGAGCACGGCCACGCATCGCGTCACCGCCAGCCTGACCACGGGGCCGAACCAGGGTGGCGCGAACGCAGTCGCGTTCAGCCCGGATGGCCGGACGCTGGCCGTCGCCGACGGCAACGGCAGCATCGACCTGTGGAGCATCGCCACCCAGAGCGTCACGGCCAGCCTGACCGACCCGAACGGCCAGGAGCCGAGCGTGGTCGCGTTCAGCCCAGACGGCCAGACGCTGGCCTCCGTCGGCACTCCTGCAGACCCCATCTACCTGTGGAGCACTGCCACCCACAGCATCACCGCCACCCTGAGCGACCCCGGGCGACTGGGTCCGTCCGTGGTCGCGTTCAGCCGGGACGGCCAGACCCTGGCCGCCGCCAACAGCCTCTCCAAAGACGCTTACCTGTGGAGCACTGCCACCCATCGCATCGTCGGCACGCTGCTCGACCCGCACAGCCGGGGTGTGTACGCGGTCGCGTTCAGCCCGGGCGGCCAGATCCTGGCCACAGCGGATAATGCCGGCACCACCTATCTGTGGAGCACTGCCACCGATCGCGTGATCGCCACCCTGGCCGAGCCAAAAGGCCTGCCTGTGGGCGGGGTCGTGTTCGGCCCGGATGGCCGGTCAATCGTCACCGCCGACGGGCCTATCTCCAGCCCGGGCCAGACCTCCACCGGCACTGCCTACGTGTGGCAGACCCCCTGAGGGCGAATAGCTCCCCGGCCCGACGGCGCAGTAACGAAGGCGTCACAGATTGCCGTAATAGCAGGCAGTGCGCTGTTTGATACCCCACAATTCTCCATTGGTATCCATACGCGTTATCGGAGGTTGTGTTGCGACTCAGAGCCCCCTGCCTGTTTGCCAGCGCTGTCGCTCTGGCCGGGAGCGCCCTGTTCACCGTCGCCGCGCCCGTAGCGGCCGCGACCGGTGACGGCGTCCAGATCGCGCCGGGCGCGATCAGCCGGCTGGCGACCATTAGCCAGCCACCAACCGAGGCTCAGTGCGTGGCAGCCTTCACTGTCCCGTGCTACGACCCGCCGCAGATCCAGACTGCGTACGACGAGGGTCCGCTGTTCGCCAGCAAGATCAACGGCAAGGGCGAGACGATCGTGATCGTCGACGCCTTCGGGTCGCCGACGATCGAGTCTGACCTCGCCACCTTCGATGCCCAGTTCGGGCTGCCCGCCCCGCCGCGGTTCACGATCATCCAGCCGGCCGGGCAGGTCCCAGCGTGGGACCCGAGCAACTCGGCAATGCTCAACTGGGGTGGTGAGACCACGCTCGACGTGGAGTGGTCCCACTCCATCGCGCCGGACGCCAACATCCTGCTTGTCGAGACCCCGGTCGCGGAGACCGAGGGTGTGGCGGGCTTCCCGCAGATCGTGGAGGCCGAGAACTACGTTGTCAACCACAACCTCGGCGACGTGATCAGCCAGAGCTTCGCCGCCACCGAGCCGACATTCCAGAGCACTGAGGCCCTGCTGCACCTGCGCAGCGCCTACATCAACGCCGACAACCACCACGTCACCGTGCTCGCAGGGTCCGGCGACCAGGGGGCGAGCGGCTACTCCAACCTCGCCGGGACGCTGCTCTACACCCACCCGGTGGTCGCCTGGCCGGCCACTGACCCGCTGGTCACCGCCGTTGGCGGTACGCAGCTGTCGCTCAACGCCGCTGGGATGCGGACCGCGCCGGACCAGGTGTGGAACGACAGCTTCAACCAGTCCCTCAACGAGGTGTTCTTCGGCAACCCGGGCCCGAACGCGCTCGCCGCAGGCGGCGGCAAGTCGGTCGTCTTCGCCCGGCCGTCCTACCAGAACGGCGTGGCCAGCGTCACTGGCAACCAGCGCGGGGTGCCTGACATCTCGATGAGCGCCGCCTGCTCCGGCCTGGTAGACACCTACCAGAGCTTCCCCGGTGAGACCGCAGGCTGGTACGTGGTCTGCGGCACCAGCGAGGCGACGCCGCTGTTCGCGGGGATCGTGGCCCTGGCCGACCAGGTGGCCCACCACCCGCTGGGCCTGATCAACCCGGCGCTGTACGCGCTGAAGGCTGAGCACGCACCCGGACTGGTGGCGGTGACCACTGGAAACAACACCGTGGGCTTCACCCAGAACGGCAAGGAATACACGGTGCACGGCTTCTCGGCTTCCGCCCAGTACAACCTGGCGAGCGGGGTCGGGACGATCAACGCCTCGCTGTTTGTCCCCGAGCTGGCCGTGGCAGCCAGCGGCTGACAGGGCGTCTGGCGACAGGCTGAGGGCCCGGCGGATCGCCG
The DNA here is from genome assembly GCA_963815375.1 of uncultured Actinomycetota bacterium. Classification (GTDB taxonomy): domain Bacteria; phylum Actinomycetota; class Actinomycetes; order Streptosporangiales; family Streptosporangiaceae; genus JASHPR01. The sequence goes on from CAWFGX010000002.1 coordinate 762,689, forward strand.
CCGGGCCCTCAGCCTGTCGCGGCCGTTTTATAAAAAAGGCGCGTCAGATTGACGTAATACCTGCCGCTGCCTGCGCTGATGCCCCACAATGCCCCCTGTTACCTATCGGCGTCATCGGAGGTTGCGTTGCGACTCAGAGCCCCCTGCGTGATGGCCAGCGCCGTTGCCCTGGCCGGCAGTTCCATGTTCAGTGTTGGCGCGCCTGCGGTCGCCGCCGCTGCCATCAGCATTCACCCGGGTGTGATCAGCCGGCTGGCGTCGGTTACCCAGCCTCCCACCGAGGCTCAGTGCGTGGCGGCCCTTGACGACCCGTGCTACGACGCGCCGCAGATCGAGACCGCGTATGACGAAGCACCGCTGTTCGCTAACAAGATCAACGGCAAGGGCGAGACGATCGTGATCGTCGACTCCTTCGGGTCGCCGACGATCGAGTCTGACCTCGCCACCTTCGACGCGCAGTTCGGGCTGCCCGCCCCGCCGCGGTTCACGATCATCCAGCCGGCCGGGCAGGTCCCGACGTGGGACCCGACCAACTCGGCAATGCTCGGCTGGGCCGGTGAGACGACCCTGGACGTGGAGTACTCGCACACGATCGCGCCGGGCGCCAACATTCTCCTGGTCGAGACCCCGGTCGCCGAGACCGAGGGCGAGGCCGGCTTCCCGCAGATCGTCAAGGCCGAGAACTACGTCGTCAACCACAACCTCGGCGACGTGATCAGCCAGAGCTTCGCTGCCACCGAGCAGACGTTCCCGAGCTCCGAGGCCCTGCTCTCGCTGCGGAGCGCTTACGTCAACGCCTACAACCACCACATCACCGTGCTCGGGTCGGCCGGCGACACCGGGGCGACCTCCTACTCCAACGTCGCAGGGACGCTGCTGTACACCCACCCGGTGGTCTCCTGGCCGGCCAGCGACCCGCTGGTCACCGGTCTTGGCGGGACGCAGCTGTCGCTCAACGCGGCCGGGATGCGAACCGCACCGGACCAGGCATGGAACGACAGCTTCAATGAGAACATCAACGAGCTGTTCTATGGCAATTCAGGCCCGAACGCCCTGGCTGGCAGTGGCGGCAAGTCGGTGGTCTTCGGCCGGCCGTACTACCAGAACGGCGTAGCCAGTGTCACTGGCAACGTGCGCGGAGTACCTGACATCTCGATGAGCGGTGCCTGCAATGGCCTGGTGGACACCTACCAGAGCTTCCCCGGTGAGACCGCGGGCTGGTACCTGAGCTGCGGCACCAGCGAGGCTTCGCCGCTGTTCGCCGGGATCGTGGCCCTGGCCGACCAGGTGGCTCGCCACCCGCTCGGCCTGATCAACCCGGCCCTGTACTCCCTGAAGGCCGAGCACGCGCCCGGCATCGTCGAGGTGTCCGAGGGCAACAACACCGTGGGCTTCACCCAGAACGGGAAGGAGTACACGGTGCAGGGCTACCCCGCGGGCGGGCAGTACAGCATGGTGACGGGGGTCGGGACGGTCAACGCCGCCCTGTTCGTCCCCGAGCTGGCTGTGGCCGCTAGCGGCTGAAAGCAGCGCCCGGAAGCAGGTACGCAGGGGCCCGGCGGATGACCGCCGGGCCCCTCTGTTTACCTGCTGTACGTCCGGGCCAGCTCCCGGAGCTGCTGGTGGGCACCGCGCATGGTGGCGCCGCCGGGCATCGCCGGCAGCCAGTCCTTGCGCAGTTTGGCGACCGACGTGTAGTTGGTGTCGCAGACGTTGGCCAGCGGCGCTTCCACGGCCTGGGTGATGAACTGATAGGCGTCGAGCACCGACAGCCCGCTCGCCTCCGCCACCCAGTGCACCAGGTCGGCCTGCGCGATCCGGAACGCGTCCTCCAGTGGCCGCGCCGAGCCCGTGGACATGATGTGGGTGTCCGACTCCAGCCGCGGCCACGGCGTGGCCACGCCCTTGAGCAGGTCAACGGCCAGCACCGTGTTCATGGCGCACTCCACGGCGACGCCGCAGGTCTCACCTTCGCCCTGGCGGGCGTGCCCGTCGCCGACCGAGAGCAGCGCACCGTCGACGTTCACGCCGAGGTAGCAGGTGACGCCGGCACGCATCTCCGGCGTGTCCATGTTGCCGCCGAAGGCGTCCGGGACCAGGGCGGAGCGGACCTCGAGGTTGGCCGGCGCGACGCCTACCGTTCCGTGCATCGGGCTCATCGGCAGCTCGGCGGTGATGTCGCTGTCGCGCGCGGAGAACCGGCAGGTGCCCCTGGCCCGGTCGAGCTCCCAGATCCACACGATCTCCGGCAGCGGGTCCTGCAGCGTCGCTGTGAGGTGAGTAGACGTCAGCGCCCCGAACAACGGAACGGTGGTGGACGCCGCCCAGTCCCGGCTCGGCTCGATCGACACGAAGTGCACAGCGATCGTGTCGCCCGGCTCGGCACCCTCGACGTAGAACGGGCCTGTCTGCGGGTTCAGGAACGGGAACTCGCACACCTGCGAGACCAGGTCGTCCTGGCCGCGTACCCGTCCGGCGAAGCAGTCCTCGGTCCACAGCTCCAGCACTGCCGGCGGCCGGATGCGCGCCACCGGGGCAGCGCCACCGAACGTCCACGCGAACTGGCTGGCCTCAGGCCGGAACGCAACTACATGCGGGTCGCTCATTTTGGCTCCTCATGAGGATCGTCGCCCGGCAAGGTGGGGCCGCGCAACAGGGGTGCCGCGTCGTGCTCGGCGACTTCCAGCGGGCACGACGTGAGCACGGCGACCGCTGCCGGGTGGCCGGGACGGCCTGCCAGGTCATGCAGGGCTGCCTGCAGACCGGGTCGTCCTGGGTAGGCGAGCAGCCGCGCCGCCTCGCCAGGCGGGCTGACCGTGACCTTGCGCAGCCCAGCGCCCAGCCCGTCTCCGGTGGCCTTGACCAGCGCCTCCTTACGAACCCAGTACCGCAGGAACGCTGCCGCGTCCACCGCCGCGGGTGCCTCGGCCGGGCCGAGCACGTGCCCGACCAGCGCCTGGTAGTCGGTCCGGCGCGCGTCGTTCTCCACGTCGATGCCGACAGGCGCGTCCTGGCAGGTGGCGACAGCGACGTAGTCGCCGGAGTGCGACACCGACAGGTGCGGGCCGGCCCCGCCGACACGAGGCTTGCCGTGCGGCTGGCCGCAGGCCTGGCAGCGCCGGTCGACCTCGACCCGCTCCGGCGCGACGCCGAGCATGCGCCCTGCGACCAGCCGCAGCAGCGCCGCGCCCACCGCGAACCTGGCCCGGTCGGCCTCGAACGCGTAGCGGTCCCGCCGGCCCCGCTCCGCCGGGCTGAGCAGCGCGTCGTGCCAGGGCGCGTACGCCGCCACCTCGCCCCACCACACGTCGCACCGCACAACTGGATGATCCCAGGTGGCAGCAAATTCCCGGTGGTGTGATGTCGAGATCACGGGCACGCCGTTCGTAGCAGTCACTGAGAGGGCGCCATGGGGGCGCTCAGCCGACAACTGGAGGCGCGTGGTGAAGTACGTGATCCTGATCCTGGATACCCCCGAGAGCAAGGCGCTGTCGGAGGCTGAGAGCGACGCGTGGATGAAGGAGGTCATGGCCTGGTACGAGAAGACCGGCGCGTCGGGCAAGCTCGCCGACGGCGGGGCGCAGCTCGCGGGGGCGGCTACGGCCAAGACCGTCCGGGCTTCCGGGGTCACCGACGGCCCGTTCATCGAGGCCAAGGAGGTGCTCGGCGGCTACTCGGTGCTGGAGACCGACACTATCGACGAGGCGGTCGAGATCGCGAAGACCTGGCCCGGCGTTGACCGGGGATGGATCACCATCGAGGTCCGGCAGTTCATCAACATGTGAGCGAGCTCACAGCGATAGCCGACGGGTGAGCAGCTCGCGCTCGGCCGGGTTAGCGGCCAGCGCGAGCGCTCGCTCGTTCGCGCAGCGGGCCTCGTCGCGGCGGCCGACCGCGTCGAGCAGCTCGGCCCGGACCGCGTGGAACAGCCGGTAGCCGTCGAGCTCCTCTGCGAGAAGCTCCACCTCGTCCAGAGCCTCCTGCGGGCCGACGGCGAACCTGGTCGCGACCGCGCGGTTGAGCCGCACGACCGGGGACGGAGTCAGCTGGTCGAGCCGGTCGTACAGCAGCCGGATCTGCCGCCAGTCGGTCTCCTCGTAGGACGGCGCCTCGGCGTGCAGCGCGGCTATCGCCGCCTGGATCTGGTAAGGCCCGGGCCTGCGCATGGCCATGGCCCGGCCGAGCAGCCCGGTCGCCTCCGCGATCAGCCCCGGATCCCACCGCCGCCGGTCCTGGTCCGCCAGCCGCACCAGGCGGCCCCACCCGTCAAACCGGGTCGCCGCCCTGGACTCGTGCAGCAGCAGCAGCGCGAGCAGCCCGAGCACCTCGGGCTCTTGCGGCATGAGCCGGTGCAGCATCCGGCTGAGCGACACGGCCTGGACCGCCAGGTCGCGCCGCGCCGGTGTCCGCCCGGCGCTAGCCAGGTAGCCCTCGTTGAATACCAGGTAGACGACGGCGAGGACCTCGGAAAGCCGGTCACCGAGCTCGTCCGGATCCGGGACCCGGGCTACCGGGCCGGCCTGCTGCAAAGCCCGGCGAGCCCGGGTCAGCCGCTGGGCCATGGCCGTCTCGCTGGACAGGAAGGCCGCGGCGATCTCGGCCGTGGTCAGCCCGCACACGGCGCGGAGCGTGAGCGCGATCTGGGACTCGCGCGGCAGGCTCGGGTGGCAGCACGCGAACACGAGGCCCAGCAGTTCCTCGTCCTGCTCCTGGTCTGTCAGGTCCCCTGATGGGCCGGCGGCGCCGCCGAGCCGACCGCCGGGCAGCGTCGCTGCCAGCAGCGCCAGCTTCTCCTGCCCGGCCCGCTCCCGCCGCAGCCGGTCGATCGCCTTGCGCCGCGCCGTTGTGGCCAGCCAGCCGCCCGGGTTCGGCGGCACGCCCTCGTCCCGCCAGTGCTCGAGCGCCTCGATGAATGCGTCCTGGACTAGCTCTTCGGCAAGGCCGACATCGCCGAGCCGCGCCGCGAGGCCGGCCCGGATCCGGGTCGCCTCCTCGCGGTACACCCGTTCCAGCTCGTCAGTGCCACCCACGCGTGCCAGTCTTGCACCCGGGCGTCAGGGCGTGATCAGCATCACGCCCGGGATGCCGTCGACCCGGATGGGCGTCCCGGGCTGATCGGTGGCGGCCGCGATCGGCGTGACAACTCCATGGCCGGAGCCGTAGGAGGCGACATAGACGGTTTTGCCGTCCGGCGTGACGGCGAGGGCGCCCGGAGTGCACGCAACCTGGATCGGCTTCCCGGGCCTGCCGGTAGCGGTCGCGACAGGCGTGACAACGCCCCTGGCTGGGCAGCCCACATAGTCGTGGTTATTCAGCTCGCTGGCCACATAGACGGTCTGCCCGTCCGGCGCGGCCGCCAGCGCGAAGATCTCCGAGCTGCCGAAGCTGATCTGCCTCCTGGCGCTGTTTGTGGCAGTTGAGAACTGGATCAGGCTGAACGGGTTTGCCGTCGCGATGTAGATGTGCTGCCCGTCCGGGGTCATCACAGCGGAGTTCTCGACGTAGGCCGTGCCCGCGATCACGGTGCGGCCCACGGTGTTCGTGGAGGTCGTGATCGGGGTCACGGTGATCTTGTCTGAAAAACCGGAAGCCGGGGTGGGCACGCCGCCGACGACGTAGGCGGTCTTCCCGTCTGGCGTGATCAGTATGGTGTCAACCCCGCCCGCGAACCTGATCGGCTTCCCGGGTTTATCGGTGGCGGTGGAGATCGGGATCACGTAAGCACCCGTCTGGCTCTGGCTGCTGACGCTGACATACACGGTCTTACCGTCCGGCGTGATGGCGACCGAGCCGACCGGGTCCTGCCCATGGGGCCGGAGTGGCGAGCCCGGCGTGTTCGTGGCGGTCGAGATCGGTGTCAGGGAACCGTACGCTCCGAGGACATAGACGGTCTTACCGTCCGGCGCGGCCACTATGTCCAGCGCGGAGTCGATTGCCTGCGAGCTGGTAGGGATCGGCTTCCCGGCGGTCCCGGTCGCCGTGGAGATTGGTATGACCGCGTTGAGCCCGTCGCTGACGTAGATCGTCTTCCCGTCCGGCAGCGCCCCTATCGCGGGAAAAGGGCGTCCGCCGAGCACGGCGGCTTGGCTCAGGTCGATGGTCGCACCGAGCGTGTTCGTGGCAGCGTGTATCGGGGTTACGGTCCAGGGCCATGGCCCCGAGGTCGGCTCCAAGGTCGGGTTGCCGACGACGTAGACGGTCCCGCTGCCGCCCGGCGCGGCTGGCTGGCCGCCCGGACCGCCGCGAATGCTGGTCGTGGCGACGACGGCAGCGGCGACAACGGCGATCGCCGCCACCCCGGCGACAGCGTTTTGCACCCGGCGGCGGCGGCGCAGCCGGATGCCCGCCCGGATTCCCCGCTGGACGACCGGGCCGATCGGCGGTTCTGTCTCGGTCACCCGCTCGAACAGCTCGCGCAGTGATGTTTCATTCATGTCAGATGCTCCTTGCCCCGTTCGGACCTTCTGGCGGCTGGCCGTTCAGTAATCCGGTTTCAGCGGCAATCTCGCCCAGCAAAGGGCGTAGCCGGGCCAGCGCGCGGGCGCTCTGGCTCTTTACGTTGCCCGATGAGCACCCGAGCGCGGCTGCGACCTGGTCGACGCTCATGTCAGCCCAGTAGCGCATCACCACCACGGCCCGTGCGCCGGGCGGGAGCGCGGACAGGGCGCTCATCAACGCGATCCGCAATTCGGGCCCGGCCGGCTCGACCGGGACGTCGGGAACCTCGCTCGTCGGCTGCTCCTTCACGCGCTTTTTGCGCCGGTCGGCAAGGTAGGTGTTGACCAGCGTGCGGGTGGCGTAGGCATCCACGGCTTCGAGTCGGCGGATACGGCGCCAGACCACGAAGAGCTTGGCCAGCGTCGCCTGGGTGAGGTCCTCTGCCGTGTGCCAGTCTCCGCACAGCAGGAACGCCGTACGCCGCAGCCGCGGCGACACGCTCGCCGCGAACTCAGCGAAATCCTCCATGGTCGTCACGCAATACCTTCTCCCACGCGCTTCAGCCAGCTCCGCAGGCCGGCGCCGACACTTAGAACAATGCGTGCACCCGAGCACCGGGTTGCAAGCTCGTGACAGCGCGGCTCCTGTCCCGCCGGGCTAGGCGGCTTGGCGTGGGGGCCCGTGGATGCGGGCCTTGTCGGGGCTAGTCGCTGTGACGGTGCCGTCCGGCCACAAGACGATGCCCCATCCCCAACGGTGTACGGCGATGAGGTGATGGAAGCTGCACAAGAGCAACATGTTGGTCAGGCTCGTAGGCCCGACCTCGGACCGCGGGATGATGTGATGCGGCTGGCAGGCGGCCGCTGGCTGGTTGCAGCCGGGGAAGCGGCAATGCCGGTCCCGGCTGATCACCGCGCGCCGCAGATGCGCGGGAATGATCTCCACCGCCGCGCCCACATCCAGGGGCAGGCTGACCGAGGCGACAAGGCGGTCGCTGACGCCGTTGCGCAGGTAAGCCGCGAGCCTGCCGGGCCCCGACAGCAGGTCCGTGGCCTGGCGGACCAGCATCTGCCGGACAGTCCGCTCGGTGCGCTGACGGCGGTCTCTGTCAGAGTCGCCGTTGCCGAGCAGTTCGCGGGCGAACTGGTCAAGAACATCGGGGTCGACGTGGCCAGACACGACCGGGACGATCGTGGCGTCACAGTCATAGCCCGGGCCGGCCAGGGGACCGGCCCAGGCGGCTTCGGCGGTGTCGGCACCGGGCATGCCCCGCAGCTGGTTCAGCGTCATGTGCAGCTGTATCTGGGTTGGCTGCCCGGCGCGGTCGGGCAGGCCCCCGGCGGCGATGAGCCGCCGGCAGATCTCTTCCAGCGCGTCATGATTCCGCTGGCCCTTGGTCCGGGTGTCTTCCGGGCCGCGCCGCTTGCCCAGCGCATCCAGCATCGCTTGCAGCGCCGCGGCGCATTGCGGGGTCAGCTCCCCCCGCAGCACTCCCGCACCCCCCAGAGTGGCCGCCAGGCTCAGCCGCCGGTCCCTGAACCCGTCCTTGCCGTCGGTGTCTGGTACGGCGGTGCGCTGGCGGATCTCGCCAGCTAGCTTGGCCAGGTCCTCCAGCTCCACCCCGGCCGCCGCCGCAGCGAGCAAGATCACATCTGCATCGGCCCGGACATCCTCGGGCAGCAGGTCGGTCCATGTGCACAGGTCCCGGGCCCACGACTCCGACACCGCGCCATCAGCTAAGGCCTTGGCGATGGCCGGGTGAGCCGCCAGCCGCCGCATCCACCCGACCGCACCTGCTGCCGCTCCGCTGGTGAGCCGGGTCTGGCACCGCAGCCACGACCGTGTCGTCGGATGCCCATCGTTCTCGTGCCCGTCAGCGGCATCAAACGCTGACATCACCCTCGACCGGGCGGCGGTGTGCATCGACTGCACCCGCTCCAGCCCGCGCAGGCAGCCGGCCTGCTCGCCGCTGCTCAGCGTCTTCGCATCCGCCTTAGCCAGCCAGCTCAGCCCGGCCTGCGCCATCGCGACGGCCTGGGCGGCGGTCGCGGGCGGGGCGGGCAGCGGGCCGGGTGCGCACATGATCCTTACGGACCCCCTCAGCTCGTGAATACTCTTCAGTTTCTAGTTCGATCCTAGGGAGAACCTCTGACATTTTTGGGCTCGCACGTTCGAGGAGCAAAAACATTTCAAGATCTTTGGGGCGTGCGCATCCGGGCGATGGCATCGAGCAGGATCGCGGTCAGCTCAGTGAAGCGGGTGTCGCGGTCGCCGAAGATGACCTGGCCGGCCTCGTCGGCCAGCGGCGCCCCGGGGCCGATCAGCTCAGAGCGGCGGCTGAGCGAGTACCGCTCATCGCCGGACGCCACAGCCTGCACGACCGACTGCTCTTCGACGCAGAACCCGATCGTGAAGTCATGGACAAGCAGCAGAGCCCGCGCGGCATCCGGCAGCGTGAACCCTTGCCCGGTCAGGGTGGCGAACGTGTGCTCCTGCCGCCGGACGACCTCAGGGTCGGTCAGCGTGGTGCCGCTGAATGCCTTGGCTCCGTCACGATGACCGAGCAGCTCGCCCCGCACCGTCGCGGCGTAGGTGATGACGACCTCGCGCCAGGGCAGGTCGGCGGGGAGCCCGGCCATCACCTCCCCGACCCGCCGCCATGCTGCCGTCGCCATCTCGTCCAGCAGTTCCTGCTTGCTGGCGAAGTGCCAGTAGAGCGCGGGCGCCGCGACTCCGAGCCGCGCGGCCAGCGCGCGAACGGTCAGGCCATCCAGCCCGACCTCGTCGAGCAAGCCGAGAGCTGCATCCACGATCGCTGCTTTTGTCAGCCCGGCTGGCATGACTTGACAGCTTAACAATGTTAAGGCAGGCTGGCCAGCGTTGCTTAACGATGTTAAGGAGATGCGGTGAAAGCAGCGATCCTGCGCTCGGCCGACTCGGTCCCGGTGTTCGGCGACTTCGACGAGCCAACAGCTGCGGAGGGGTACCAGATAGTCAGCCTGTTGGCCGCGGGCATTCACCAGAACACCCGGTCGGTGGCCACTGGCCGCCACTACAGCCGCAGCCCTGTCTTCCCGGTCATCCCCGGCCAGAACGCTGTAGCCCGCACGGCCAGCGGCGAACTCGTCTTCACCGGGCCGGCGAGTGGCCCTTCGGCACGTTCGCCGAGCGCTTCGCGTCGCCGGACGCGATGCGGTTCCCGCTGCCAGCGGGCGCGTCGCCGGAGGCGGTGGCCGCGGGCGTCAACCCGGGCATGGCCTCCTGGCTCCCACTGAAATTTCTCCAGAACGAGGGCGGGGACCTCGGCCCGGTGCTGATCCTCGGCGTGACCGGGATATCGGGGTACCTGGCGGCCCAGAACGCCAGGCTGCTCGGAGCCACACGGGTCATCGGGGCCGGACGGGCCGCGGCTGGCCTGGAACGCGCTGCAGCGGCGGGTGCCCGCACCGTGCGGCTGACCGGCGACCGGGACGCGGACGCGGCGGCCTTGGCCGGGGCCCTCGACGGCGAGGCGCCCGGCATCGTGCTCGACTTCGTCTGGGGACCAGTCGCTGAGATGGCGTTCCAGGCCCTGAGCAGCCACGGATTCACCGAGGGTGGCAGTGCCAGCACCAGGTATGTCCAGATCGGTGCGCTCGCCGGCACCGAAGCCGCTGTTCCCGCGGCGCTGCTGCGGAGCAGGAAACTGACGATCTCTGGCAGCGGCATCGGGTCGGTGCCAGTCAGCGAGATCCAGGCCCAAATTCCCGGCTACATCAAGCTGATCGCCGACGGCTCGGTCCAGGTCCCGTTCCGTATCTTCGGACTTTCAGACGTCAGCGCTGCCTGGACTGCCTCGGCAGACGCGGGACCCCGCGTCGTCCTCGTCCCGGGCTGAGGCGGTCAGCGCCCCTCGGCCACCCGGGTGATGTAGGTAATTCCCACGAACGCCCGGTAGACCGAGAGCGGGTCGTCGGCCTCGATTCGCACGGTCCGCGTGCCTGTCCGCTCGACGCCCTTCACCCAGCTCGCGACGCCAGCCATGTCCGCGGTCTGCATGTGCACGTCGAGCCGCGCCGGAAGCGTGATCTCCGGCAGCGGCACCGAAGGCGCCCGCTGCACCGCGGCCCGGGCCGCGCCCATGATGTTGTCGCGGGCGCGGAGCGGGTGCAGCTGGGCGGCGGCGAACCGGGTGATGGACTCCTTCACCACAACCCGTTCGGCGCCTTTGAAGAAGGGATCACCCTCGGTCGCCGTCTGCTGGTCGCCGGTGATGAGCACAACCGGCGCCGCGCAGGACAACGCCACCAGCCCGTTGATCCCGCTTTCCCCGCACTCGGTGCCGTTGAGCTCGACCCTGGATATGACCGACGGGTTGTAGGTGTGCGAGAGCACCGAGCTCTCCCCGGAGATCGACCCGTGGTACCCGACGAAGAACACCGCGTCCACTGACGCGTCCATGCCCTCCATCATGTACAGCGGCTTGTGCCGCCCGGCCACATACGCCGCCTGGCCGTGCAGGTCCACTGGGTTGAGGTTGTTCATCGTCCCGTGCGAGTCGTTGCACACGATCTCGGTGGCGCCACCCGTCCGCGCCCCGTCGATCGCCGCGTTGACCTCGCCGAGCAGGAGCGCGCGACCTTCCTCGTACGGCTGGCCCGGCCCGCGGCACTGCGACCAGTCGACGATCCCGGCCACGCCCTCCATGTCAAAGGAGATAAAGACCTTCACGCCTCAATTATCACGAGGCTCATGACCGGGCTGCTTGGGAGCGAGCAATGGCCAGCTCCCAGTAGGCGAACGAGTACGCCGCCACCGCTGCCGCCAGGAACACCGCCGTCCACCCGTAGGTCGCCCAGTCGTGCCCGCCAGCGAAGAGCGTCACGATGCCAAGGCCGGCCAGGACGATAGCAGCCCCGATGTGCACGCCCGCCCAGGCACGAAGGTGGCGGTACTGCCACGGCGCGATGAACAGGCGCAAGCCGGATCGAGGGGGGTCCGACCACCAGGCCCACATCCCCTGAGCTGAGCTGTCATTCTGTGGGTTCATTGGGATGCCTCCTGCCGGCTGTGGTGTCATCTGCCCGTCCGTCTGATTAAAGTGATATCATATTGATATCTAGATTGTCAACGGTGGCCGTGCCAGCGCCGTGTAAACACCTTGGGTCACAACGGGTGAAATCCGCGCGAATGACGGTCGGCCCTACTGGGCCGGGTTATACCGTTGCCCTGGTATGACACACATGTCAGGACGGGCTCGCCGTCGGCAGCTGGCGGTCGTTAAGGCACTCCTGAGGAGGCCACATAACCGCAAACTCGATGCTGCCCTGATCGCCTGCGGGCTCGTGGTGGGATTCGGCGCCACGTTCGGCCTTATGAACGTGCTGGGCAGCGGGCCCACAGCAGCAGCCCAGGAACACGGCGCGGCAACGATCTCCGCGGGCGCGCCTGTATCGCCATCAGCGCTTGACGAGCAGTGGCTCGACTACTCCGACAGCTCAACCTGCTCCGACTGGGCCGGGGGCGACGGTGTCACAGCCATCAGGCTGAGCCCGTCGCAGGTCGCCTGGTTCTTTGCCGACACCTACCTGGGACCGGCCGGGCCCAGTGTCGGCCTCTCGCGCAGCAGCGGGCTGCTGCACAACTCGGTGGTGGTGCAGACCACTGCCGGGACGAGCACCCGGATGGTCACCCTGACCGGCGGCGGCACCTGCGCGGATCCCGGGGCGCCCCAGGACCCGTCGCCCATCGTGCAGCCGTTGTCAGCGGGGGTGACGCGCTACTGGGACGCCGACGGAATGCGGATCGGCGGCACCGTGGTGAAGTTCTACAACGGATACCAGCCAGGCCCGCTCCCCTACGTCCCGGTCGGGACGATGATCGCTAGCTTCCCGGTCAGCCAGCTCAGCGCCGCCGGCAGCGGCCCGCAGCACGGGGGCGTGCTCAGGCCTGAGCTGACGTCGCTGCCCAGCTATACCCCGCCCGGGAGCGGAACGCCGATCGTCTGGGGCTCCGCGCTGCTGACCTCAGGCAGCACCGTTTACGTATACGGCTGGCAGAGCCCGGGGGCCTCACTGCGCAACCTGTACCTGGCCCGGGTTCCGGCCACCGCGCTGACCAACTTCGCCGCGTGGCAGTTCTACAGCGGCGGCCAGTGGGCCGGGAGCCAGAGCATGGCCACCCCGGTCGAGACGCCTAACCAGGGCATCAGCGTTGCCACCGGGTTCAGCGTGGTACAGATTGCCGGGCAGTACTGGCTGATCCAGGCCGCCGGGGCCGGGGACGCCGACATCGACGCCTATCCGGCGCCGACACCCTGGGGCCCGTTCAGCGCTTCCGGGGGGATCCTGCTGTACCAGGCTCCGGGCATCGGGCTGAACTCTGCCGACGACTACCGAGTCCTGTACGAGGCTCGCGCCGAGCCGGACCTGTCCACCGGCAACTCGCTGATGATCAGCTATAACGTCAGCTCGGAGGCGGTCACGGGCGCGTGCGAGCCGATGATCCACTACACCAACGCGATGAGCCTGCCCGGATTCATCAGTGTGCCGCTGACCGCGTTCGGCCCCGGCGCCCCGCCGGTCGCCGGCCACGTTCAGGCCGGGCCGCTCGCCTATCCTCAGATCACCCAGGCCGACCCGGATCAGTGGTTTGACTCGTGGCCGAGCGGATGCCCGGCGGTGCCGGGCGTATCCAGCGTCACGGCACAGACGGCTCCCAGCGCAGCCGGATCCGTCCGGCTGACCTGGCCGGACGATCTCGGGATGCAGTACCGCGTCTACGCCGACCCCGGGCCAGGGGGTTCCAGCCTGGTGAAGACCTTCTCGTCTTCCGATGTCACGCTGACCGGGCTCACCGAGGGTGTGACATACCGGTTCGGGGTGGTACCGGTCAATGTCAACGGGGCCACTGGCCCGGCAGCGGTCACCTCCGCGCGCATCCCGTAGGCAGATGGTTACCCGCGATTTCCCGGGTGAGAGTATGACGGCATGACCCCAGCTGGACCGACGACCAGTGTCGTCACGCTCAGCGTCAATGGGCATATCCGCGAGCTGACGCTCGACAACCGGACCACCCTCCTCGATGCCCTCCGCGAGAACATCGGGCTGACCGGGTCGAAGAAGGGCTGCGACCACGGCCAGTGCGGTGCCTGCACGGTCCTGGTCGACGGGCGCCGGGTGAACAGCTGCCTGCTGTTCGCCGTCGTGGCCGTGGGCACGGAGATCACCACGATCGAAGGTCTGGCAGGCCCCGGCGGCGACCTGCACCCGCTGCAGCGCTCCTTCGTCGACCGCGACGCGCTGCAGTGCGGCTACTGCACCCCCGGCCAGATCTGCTCTGCAGCCGGGATGCTTGGCGAAGCGGCGGACGGCTGGCCGAGCGCAGTCACCACGGACGGGGCAGGCCCCATCGCGCTGACGGCAGACGAGATTCGCGAGCGGATGAGCGGCAATCTGTGCCGCTGCGGCGCCTATGTCAACATCGTCGCGGCAATCCTCGACGTTGCCGGCACGACGGATACTACGGATACTACGGAGGCGATGGGCGTCGCGGACATGCCAGGCAGCATCGGACGCGCGGGACCGCTGGCATGAGGCCGTTCGGCTACCAGCGCGCCGACGACCCGGCCGCCGCCGTCGCGACGGTCGCAGCCACGGACGGGGCTGTCTTCCTCGGGGGCGGGACCAACCTGGTCGACCTGATGAAGCTCGGCGTGACAGCCCCCGCACTGCTCGTCGACATCTCGCGGCTGCCGCTGGACCGGATCGAGCGCACAGGTGACGGTGGCCTGCGGATCGGCGCCGGGGTGCGCAACAGCGTGCTTGCTGCTGACGGCCGGGTTCGCTCCGAATTCCCGGTTCTGGCCCAGGCGGTGATAGCGGGCGCGTCCGGGCAGCTGCGGAACATGGCCACGGTCGGCGGCAACCTGCTCCAGCGCACCCGCTGCCTGTACTTCCAGGACGTCTCGAAGCCGTGCAACAAGCGGCGGCCCGGCACCGGCTGCCCAGCCCGCTCCGGCGAGCACCGGAACCTGGCCATCCTCGGCGCGTCAGAGCAATGCATCGCGACGCACCCGTCCGACATGGCCGTAGCGCTTGCCGCGCTCGACGCGGTCGTGAACGTCCAGGGCACCGAGGGGCCTCGGGCAGTGAATGTCAGCAGCCTGTACCGGCTGCCGGGCGACGAGCCAGACCGTGACACGGTTCTGGCGCGCTCCGACCTGATCACTGCCGTCCAGGTGCCCGCGCTGGGGCTCGCGCGGAACTCCGCCTACCGCAAGGTGCGTGACCGGGCGTCGTTCGCGTTCGGAGTCGTCACGGTCGCTGCGGCGCTGGACGTGGCCGACGGCGAGGTCCGGGACGTACGTCTGGCGCTCGGCTCGGTGGCGCCGATGCCGTGGCGGGCGCGGCGCGCCGAGGAAACGCTGCGGGGCCAGCCGGCCACTGCCGACAGCTTCCGCCGCGCTGCCGACGCCGAGCTCAGTGCGGCGGCGCCGCTGCGCGACAACGGTTTCAAGGTACCGCTGGCCCGCAACGTCATCGTCCGGACGCTGACCGAGCTCGCCGGAGCCACGCGGTGACCGCCCCGCCTGCCGCAACGCCGGCCCGGGTCGACGGGCCGGACAAGGTCACCGGCCGGGCGCGCTATGCGTTCGAATACCCGGTCAGCGGCGCGGCGTACGTCTGGCCAGTTCAGTCCACCATCGCCCGCGGGGAGATCCGGTCCGTTGACCCGGCCGCCGCGCTGGCACTGCCCGGCGTGCTGGCGGTCCTCAGCCACGAGAACGCGCCGAAGCTCAACGGCGGCAATCCCGAGCTCGCGCTGTTCCAGTCAGCCGAGGTCGCCTACAGAGGGCAGTTCGTGGCTGGCGTGGTGGCGACAACGCTGGAGACAGCCCGGGAAGCGGCCGGGCTGGTGCGGATCACCTGCGCCGACGCTGGCCACGACGTGACGCTGACGCCAGATCATCCCCGGCTGTACGCACCCGAGCGGGTCAACCCCAACTTCCCGGGCACCACTACGGTCGGCGACTTCGACGGCGCGTTCAGCGCTGCCCCGGTGACCGTCGACCAGACCTACTCGACTCCTGGCGAGCACAACAACCCGATGGAGCCGCACGCCACGATCGCCTGGTGGGACGACGGCCGGCTAACCGTGTATGACTCCAACCAGGGCCCGTTCATGGCCGCCGGGATCATCGCGGGGGTGCTCGGGCTTGAACGGAACCAGGTCCGGGTGATCACCCAGCACGTGGGCGGCGGGTTCGGCGCCAAGGGCTTCCCGCGCCCCAACGCGATCCTTGCGGCGATCGCCGCCCAGGCAACTGGGCGGCCGGTCAAGTGCGCGATCACCCGGCAGCAGATGTTCGCGGTCGTCGGGCACAGGCCGCCATCGATCCAGCGGGTGCGTCTCGGCGCGGAGGCCGATGGCCAGCTCACCGCGATCGCGCACGACGTGATCAGCCAGAGTTCGACACTCGTCGAGTTCGCCGAGCAGACAGCCGTGGCCACCCGGCACATGTACGCGGCGCCGCACCGGCGCACCACTCACCGGCTGGCCCGGCTCGACGTTCCCACGCCGGCCTGGATGCGTGCACCGGGCGAGTGCCCGGGCATGTTCGCGCTGGAGTCGGCCATGGACGAGCTCGCAGTGGCCTGTGGCATCGACCCGGTGGAACTGCGGGTCCGCAACGAGCCAGCCGTGGAGCCCGAGTCCGGGCAGCCGTTCTCCAGCCGGAACCTGGTGGCCTGCCTCCGCGAGGGCGCCACCCGGTTCGGCTGGGCAGGCCGCGACCCCGAGCCGGGCACACGGCGCGACGGGCCCTGGCTGACCGGGACCGGCGTCGCCTCGTCGACCTACCCGGCCCGGGCCCGGGCATCCCAGGCGCGGGCCGCTGTCGGGGCCGACGGCCGCTACGAGGTGTCGATCGCCGCCGTGGACATCGGCACCGGTGCGCGCACCGCACTGCTGATTGTCGCCGCCGACGCGCTCGGCGTGCCGCCAGACCAGGTGACCGTGCACATCGGCGACAGCACGCTGCCGCAGGCGATGATCGCCGGTGGCTCCATGGGCAACGCGTCGTGGACCTGGGCCGTGACCGACGCCTGCCGGACCCTGCGCGAGCAGATCGCAGCACGCGACGGGGCGATCCCCGCCGGAGGTCTGCACGCGGAGTCCGCCACCGGGGACGCCATCGACGCGCTGCCCGATCACGCCAGGTACTCGTTCGGTGCCCAGTTCGCCGAGGTCCGGGTCGACACGGACACCGGCGAGGTCCGCGTCCCCCGCCTGCTTGGCGTGTTCGCCGCCGGGCGCATCGTGGTTCCGGCGCTGGCCAGGTCGCAGTTCATCGGCGGCATGACCATGGGCCTGTCCATGGCCCTGCACGAGGAGAGCACGATCGACCCCGAGTTCGGCGACTACCCCAACCACGACCTGGCCAGCTATCACGTCGCGGCCAACGCCGACGTGGCTGACATCGAGGCTTTCTGGATCGAGGAGGACGAGCCTGAACTCGGGCCCGCCCGGGCCAAGGGAATCGGGGAGATCGGCATCGTCGGCACCGCTGCCGCCATCGCCAACGCTGTGTGGCATGCCACCGGGATCCGCATCCGCGACCTGCCGATCCGCCTGGACAAGCTGCTGCCCGGCCTGTAACGCGCGGTTTTCACCGCACACCCGGTTGCCGTAGCGCGTGTTCCGGAAATGCTGCCTGGACACATCCAGCGAACACAGCCTGCGATATCCGGATCGCGGCCAGCCTGGCAGGCAGCCTAGGCTGGCGCACCGTGACAGGACGGGGAACGGCGGCAACAGCGCTGCTGGCCAGGCAGGGCATCGTATACACGGTGCATTCGTATGAGCATGATCCGCGGCACGGCTCGTACGGAGCCGAGGCGGCGGAGGCCCTCGGCATTGAGCCAGGGCGGGTGCTGAAGACTCTGGTCGCCGACGTGGACGGGAATCTGGCGGTGGGGGTGGTGCCGGTCGCTGCCCAGTTGGACCTGAAGGCGCTTGCCGCCGCGGTCGGCGGCAAGAAAGCCGCGATGGCCGACGTCGCCGCCGCCGAGCGCGCAACCGGCTATGTGGCCGGCGGCATCTCACCGGTCGGCCAGCGCCGGCGCCTGCCCGTGGTCATCGACTCCGCCGCGCTGGAGTTCCCGACCGTGTACTGCAGCGGCGGCCGCCGCGGCCTGGAAATCGAGCTGGCCCCCGCTGACCTGGTCCGCGCGACGAACGCCACAGTGGCTCCCATTTCCCGCGCACAGGACTGATGAGCGGCCAACGCGCCCCGGCCTAGGCCGCAGCAGTAATGGTCCGACCACGCTGCTCGGCCTAGGCCGCAGCAGCAGTAATGGTCCAACCACGCTGCTCTCGCAGCAGTGATGGTCCAACCACGTGGTTGTGAACACCAGGGACGAACGGTTGGAGTTTGGCCTGGACTGCGTCATCAACGGGATCGCGGCGTCCCTGCCCGCAGCGGCCACCCGGCCGAAGGGCCCTCGGTAGGCGCCCAGCCTTGAGCCGCGGCAGTGCCCCAGGCGGGAATCGAACCCGCTGCTGGCCGTTTTAGGGACGGCTGCCCGACCATCGGGCTTCTGGGGCTGTTCTTATGTGCCTCGCTCGCCTCCGGGGCTGCCTTTTCGCCCTCGCTTGCCTCCGGGGCGCTTGGAGGCGCCGCGTTTCCCTCGTCGCTCGGTCGCAGGCTCCCTCGCTCCTCAGGACAACGCGCCACCGCGCCCCTCTGGCGCTCGGTTGCGGGCTCTCTCACATAAGTACAGCGCGGCGCCGCGCCCGTTTGGCACGCTCGGCCTTTTCGCTTCTCAGTAAAGCGCGGCGCCGCGCCCGTTTGGCACGCTCGGATCAGGCTGCGTCCGGATCGTCAATCCGGCCGCGCAGCTGGTCGTCAGCCACGCGTGCGCGGGCGGCCCGGTACTCGGCGACGGTCAGCGACCGGCCGAGCTCGCCGAGGCTGCGCAGCACGAACCGCTGGGTGACGACCCGGCGGTTCAGCGCGTCGAGGGCGGCAGCCTGCCGCCAGACCTTGCGCTGCAGCCAGCGAGTGGCCACAGGCAGGTTCCCGTCGAGCTGCGCCCGGAGCGCATCCCGTTCCGCAGCGAGCTCGACGAGCTGGGAGCGCACGTCGGCTTCGGCTGGTGACATAGTCATGTTTCTCACCTCCTCTCCTGGCGAGAGAAGGCGAGCGGGAAGCGGCTGACGAGGCGGCGGCCAGCTGGCTCGATTGCCACAGCCGTGAGGGCGCCGCCGAGATCAGGCTCCCGGAATCTGCAGACCCTGAGGCCGGCAGCGACAGCGTCGTCGCACAGCCACCCAAGGGAAAGCTCGTCGGGTGCTGCCAGCACGACCAGGGTGTTCGAAGCCGCGTGCCAGTCAGCGACGAGATGCGGATAGGCGACGGCGAAGCTAAGCGCTGCATGCGCCGCCTGACAAGCCTGCGTCCCCGGCGGCAGATCGGCGCGCGTAATCAGATAAAGGCGCGCCGGCCAATCAGCCTAGCGGTGTGGCATATACCCAGAATAGCAGCGACGCCGGCTCCTTAGGACTCCGCGGTAACGCCCAGCAGGCTGCGCGCCGCGCGCTGGCCACGCACCCGGCAGCCAGGGGACCGAGCGGCTGCCTCGGCCGGGCGGCTAGCCGGGCCACCGCGCGAGGCCGCCAGATCCAGGCCAGCCCGTGGGCCAGCCACCGGACCCCGCCAGCTTGCGAGGCCCGCAGACCCCGGCCAATCCGCCGGCCGGCCACCCGAGCCTGCCAGCCTCGAGCCAGCCCATTTCACACTGGCATCCCACCCGTCAGCTCCTTAAAATGGTCAATTCATCACGTAGCATATTGATTCATACTATAGGCGGACAGCCTCTTCGGCCGACCACGCCGTCCGCCGACTCGCCTCCGCGTGGCCGACCGATGCCGCCGTGACCAGCGAGTCCTTCGGGGACGGGCTGGGTCCACGCCACTCCCAGCGCAGCATCAGCGCCGCATGTCATGACCGCGGGCTAGCAGCCCGGCGCGCAACGCAGCTATAGTGCACAATGGCTTCTGATCGCTCGGGTATGACCTAGCGAAATGGCCGCAGAGCGATTTTAGCCAAAAGTTAACGATCATTAACCAATAGGCCACGCACGCATGGGACCATCTGCCGGACGCACAGCCCCCCAGCCAGCCACCCGTGCTGACGGATGCCCACGTGTACCTAGCCCCGTTCGCGCACCGAGTCTGTACCAGAGGAGGTCATGCAGGTGATCAGGGCAAAGGGCGCGCACCGCCGGCGGAAGCCGTCGCGGTTCGCCTTAGGGCCAGCCGCTGGCTGGCGCCTGTTCAGCGTGCTGATGATGGGCCTGTTCGGCACCATCCTGCTCGCGCCGGGGGTGGCGGCCGCCAAGACCGCCCCGGTCAAGGCCAGCCTGAACGTTGTCGTCATCGGCGACCTTTACTCTTACGGTGCTGCGACGAGTTCTAACGCCGCGCTGCGGCACGCGGCGCCGCCAACTCTCCAGGCGCTGAATCAGATCCAGGCAGCCAACAAGGGTGTACGGCTCAATGTGCTGTTCATCCCGGTGTCCGAAACCGCGCCCTCGCTGCTGAGCCAGTCCACGGGCTCTGGTGCTTCAAAGCGAGAGGCGCTGATCAAGGCTGTCAGCGGGGCCAGCGTCGTGATCGTCGGCATCGGGGCAGGGAACGCGAACCTCGCCACCTCCATGCGGTCGGTCCTCTTCGGCACCTCAGCACCGGCGAGCACCTTCAGCCAGCTGATGACGTCGATCAACAGCGGCTCCTATTTGCAGAACCAGACGGCCCTGCTGAACCAGGTCGCTGCCAACGCGGCTCCCGGAACCTCGATCATCTCCATGGGATACCCGAGCGTGCAGCCGGAGCAGCTTGGATCCGGCGTCCACTTCTTCTCGCCTTACACGCTGACCACAGTCAGCCAGCAGCAGGCCAACGCATCTGCTCAGCTGGTGTCAGCCGTGAACACGGCGGACAACCAGGCCACGAGCATCGTTTCAGCGCAGAATCGCGACCTGCACTTCCTCTTCGCGAACCTGTCGACCGCGGCACCGGCCGCGGGCTCATCCAGCCGGACGATGCATTCCCACAGCAAGGCGAGGGTCGCGAGTACGCAGTCGCAGTCGACTAACCTGAACCTGCTCGGCGCTGCGATCGTGCCGTACGTCGACCAGGCGGTGAACGACCAGCTTGCAGCCAAGGGCGTGATGGGTGCCCAGAGCATCCCGGCGATGACCCCCAAGTCGACCTGGAACCTGCAGGTCCTCGTGCCGCTGTCACCGCAGGCGCAGCCGTCCTCCTCGAGTTCGTCGAACTCCGGCGACAACGTCCCGCCGCCGCCGGTCACCCCGCCAAGCCAGCCCGAGCCGGCGCCGGCCTGGGTGCCGCCGCTCTTGGGCCCGCCCCAGGGCAGCGGGAACTCGAACGGATCAGGGGCGTCGAGCGGCTCCAACGGTGATCACCACTCAGGGCAGACCGGTGGTAGCACCAGTGGTACCAGCACCAGCACCAGCACCAACAGCGGCAGCACCGGCGGCAGCACCGGTACGAGCAACAACAACGGCACTACCGGCACTGGCAACAACGGCACCACTGGTGGCAGCAACGGCGACAAGGGCGGAGGCGCCAGTCCGTCAAACCCGGCACCCCAGCCGACAGCCGGCCAGTCCGCGCCGGCACCCCAGCCGACAGGCAGCCAGCCAAGCACGGCACCCGGCAGGCCCGGCCCCTGCGGGAACTCGGCAGAGCCCGACATCGGCCTTGCATGCAACTCTCCGGCAACAACGCCAGCTCCCACCCCGGCGCCGACCACTGCTCCGGCACCGAATCCGGCGCCCACCACGTTGCCGATGATCTGTGATCCGGCGGCCCAGGCGGCCTCGTCGCCGTGCTGCGGCGGCATAACCTGCACCAGCACCTCATCGCCTGCACCCAGCGGCACATCACCGAACACGGGCACCACGCCGACGACTTCGCCAACTTGCGGAGCGGTCGAGTTCTTCGGGATGTCGCAGGCGGGCGGCTGCACGTCTCAGCCCGGGCAGTCGTCGGGCGGGGCTGGTCCTGTGACACCTACGGTCCCGGCTCCCCCGGCACCGCTCCCGAAGCCCATCGCACCGCAGCAAACCCCGGGCACTCCGGGCGAAACTACTGGCACCAGCACGGCGGCCACTACCCCGGCGGGGACCACTGGCACCAGCACGGCGGCCACTACCCCGGCGGGAAGCACTGGCACCAGCACGCCAGCTAGCACCCCGACAGTGAGTTCGCCGACAGTCGGCTCGCAGCCGACAACCACGCCAACCACCACGGCAACCACGCCAACCACCACGGCAACCACGCCAACCACGGCAACCACGCCAACCACCACGGCAACCACGCCAACCACCACGGCGACCACGCCGATGACCTCGTCGGCTACGACGGCTACGACGGCGCCGGCGACTCCGGCGACTCCCTCGTTCTCGCAGCCGGGCCGCACCCCGGCTCCGGCGACGGGCGCAGGGGCAACTTCCAGCTCGGGTGCACCGACCACCACGGCGACGAGTGCGAACACCGGCACGGGGGGGAACACCACCCAGGGTGGGAGCTCGGCCTCAGCCGGAGGGAGCACCGCCTCGGGCGGAGGCGGCGGGTCCGGTGGAGGCGCATCGACTGGATCCTGACGATCAGCAGCGGCGCCGTGCATCTGGGGGAGATGCACGGCGCCGCGTTATGTCACCGGAGATCCACGGCACCGCGTTGTGTTGCCCAGAGCCCGTGGGCAAGCGCTGGACGCCAGCGCACTGCGACCAGGACGGGTCCCACCCAGCCCCTCGCGGGCCGGCTGACTCACAGCCAGCTTCTGTCCCTCGGGTACAGGCCCAGCAGAAGCCGGCGCCACTAAGAAAGTACTTCTAGTCCGGTTATAGCATGCACTTAGGTACATTCTTGTGAGCTACGGTTTCATGAATCCCCAAATGGAGATGATTTGGACCGATTTCGGGCGAATGGCAAGGGCAGCCGCGCTGCGAACGCTGGCCGTGTGAACTAAGACGAGGCTGTGATGAGCTTCTGCCGCAGCGCCGACGACATCGGGTTGACGGTGACGAGCTGGCCGTTCAGCCTCAAGGTCGGCAGGCCGTCAGCCCCGCTACTCAGGATCTGGTTGCTGAGCGGGCCGTCCTGCCCGGCGTATTTCTGCGACTCGACACACTGCGCGAAGGCAGAGCTTCTGATGCCAGCGCTCTTGCCCAGCCGTACCAGCAGGCTGACCGGGAACCCGCCGGCCTTCGACAGAGCCGGCTGGCTGGTAAACAGCGCATTGTGGTAGCTGGCCCAGTCCGGTGCCGGGACGCACCTCGCTGCGGCCCAGGCCCGGGTCGAGTTGGCCTGCTGCGGCTGCACGCTGAAGATCGTGAACAGGTGGTAAACGACCTTGAGCTTGCCCAAATCGGCGAGCTGCTGGATGACACCCCCGTTGGCCTTCTCAAACGCGCGGCACGGCGGGCACTGGAAGTCCTCGTACACGTCGAGTACTGGTTTGCTGACGCCGGGCTGGGCCATGGTCACGCTGTTGTCGGCGTTCACGGTCACAGGCGCGTACGGCCCGGCATAACGTGAGCCAGCCTTGATGATCGAGGCCTCGGCTCTCCCGTGCTCCCGCAGCACGCCGGTGACCCCGCCCGCGACGACGAGCGCCGCCAGCCCGGCACCGACCACAGCGAGCCGGATCCGGCGGCTGCGCCGCACCTCGCGCTCGCGTTCGGCGCGCAGCCGGTCCCGCGCGGCCGTGCCGGACGGCGGAGGGGCCAGGCGTGCCCGCGAGCCCCTCCGAGCGCGCCGCGCTGGCTCTGCCTGCCGTGCGCCCCTCCGGGACCGTGGCGCTGGCTCCGCCTGGCGCTTAGCCCTGCGGGACCGCGGCGCGGACTCGGCGATCTCGTACCGCTCGGCAGTCTGGTAACCCGGCGCTGACCCGGCCTCGCCGCCCTCCTCCGGGACCGCCGGCGCCGGGCCGACGAGCACCGGGACGATCTGGCCTGGCGTCCGCTGTGCCGGCGGGACTGAGGGATCGTGCCCCGGGATGCCCGGGGCCGGAGCTGAACCGGGGTCCGGCTCGTCTGCTGGCCAGCTGGCCCGGTCATCGGCTGGCAGCTCTCGTACCGGGACCGACCTGAGCCAGGGACCGATGCGGATCGGCTCAGGCTCGTCCGGGGGCTCGGTGGGTGTCGACCACAGGTCGGCGTCAAGATCCACCTCGGATGAGGGATTCTGCCGACGGCCCGGCGGCACCTTCTCGGTCATCGCGCGATAGCCCCGCTATTCGCTGCCTGATCGCGGTGTCAGCCCAGGGGGACGGCTACCTGAGTTCCCCCGTAGCGAAAAGCTGGGGGGAGCGATACCCGCGTCCAGCCCTGGGGTACGGCCTTCCGCCAGCGCCGTCCCTGGGGAACGACCTCCCGGACCCGGCGCGGATGCCACCGCGGGCACGCTGCCCTTGCCTGGCCGCCATGAGGTGATGCCGAGCAGGTTGGACATCATGGCAACCCGGTGCTCTGCGGTGATCGATCCGGCGCCGGCGTCTCCTTTGTCCCGGTAGCGCATGCCGTTGCGGCGGAATGCGGTGCCCAGGTTGATACCGTCGCGGATCACCTGTTCCCACGTTGCCGCTGGCGCGCTGACGGTCCAGTCAGCCTGCTCGCCGCAGTGCCCGCTGCCCGCCACGACCCTGCGTGTGGCCAGGTCCGTCAGCCACCAGGCATCGTCATCGGTGCTGCCCGGGGCCAGGGCGACCATCAGGAAGGGTCCGTCGCAGTAGGGCTTCCAGTCGCTGGTGAAGTCCTCGCCCATGCGGCGCAAGCCGTTCTGCAGCTGCTCGCTGACAAGCAGCGAGCCCGGTGGCACCGGCCCGGCGGCAGCATGGGAGGGCGCTTGCCGTGCTGCCGCCTGCCCGTCAGGGGCCACTCGCAGGTCGCCAGGCCTGGCGGCCGCGCCCCAGCTGTCGTCAACGCGTATATAACCCAGCCGGTCTGTGAGCTGGTTGATGACCGGGATCTGCGGCGACATCAGGTTCACCGGCACGGTCCAGCCGCGTCCCACCGACTCCCCGCTGATCTGCGAGGTGTTCCAGATCTTGAAATCGCCGGCCCCGAACCGCTCCCGCTCGCCGGAGAAAATAAGGGCGGAGACATCGTCGACCGGTGGGAGCCCGAGGAACTCGTAGATCCCGTCCGCGACCGTGTCGGGGTCGTCCACGAGATCCTCGTAGCGCACCCGGTGGCACGTCCCCGGATACCTCTCCTCCACGCCCAGGATCGCAGCGGTGTGGTCGGCCCAGTACCGGGACAGCGCGAGCACCGAGTTTCCGGGGGCACCGGCCACATAGGGCTCGAACCCGTAGTTGGCCAGCCCCCACGGGCAGGCCTCGATCCCGGAGGCGATCATGTCCATCGGGTGCCGGTGGAGGCAGATGAACTTCGCATCCGGAAACACGCTCAGCAGCGCGTCTGCGTAGAGCTCGGTGCCCAGGTTCTTGTCGCAGTACCGCCGCTTGCCCCGCCGGGCCAGATACGGGCCTACGATCAGGTCCGCCGTGTGCCGGATCCCGGCCAGCGCCGTCTCCGGGATTCCGGAGGCCCCGTTCCCGCCACCAGGCGGAAGCGGAAGGTTCTCCATCGCCGACCACAGCGTGGTCAGCCGGGACACCACCTCGGGAAGCTTTAGTTCCGGCGGGCAGCCAAGCTCGGGGTGCGCGTCGAGGACCAGGCGGAGCAGTGTTGATCCTGACCGGCCCGTGCACATCACGAACACAGGGTTAGCCGAAGCCCCGGCGAACGTCTCGTAGCTGGGCACGCCACCTCCCGACCCAGGAGCGGCGGCGGTCACCCGCTGCCCGTGATTCCGCCGACCTCTAGCTCCCTGGCGAGCGAGCTGGTCGGCCTGCCGTGACTGGCAGCGGCGATCTTGCTGGACAGCTCGGGCGAGCCGCGCCAGGCCCAGCTAGCCTCGCTGCGGCGCCGGAAGCTGGCTACGGTATCCGGCTTCGCAGCCCGCGACCAGGGGGTATGTGTGGCGACTGCCTCGACCATGTCCCGGGCAGTTCCCACGGGAAGCATCATGGCGCCAGCGTCCGCACCCCACGGCACCACCCGCCACTCCTGCCCGAGCGGGACACCGACGTACGCGGCAAGCGCCAGCGGCTCCAGCCCCTCCAGCAGCCCGTCCTCAAGCAAAGCCACCACCTGGGGCGGCTGGCCGCCAAGCGCCGGATCCATCAGCCGCGCCTGGTGCAGCCATTCCTCAGCCACATCACCGAAATCGGCGCCGCGCACCGCCGGGACTAGCGACACCGCGCTGTGGCCGTCTCGTAACAACCGATCCTCGAGCGCCTCGCCGACGGCGAGGGCCAGCCCGTCATCCTTGATGAGGATCAAGTACGTCTGCGGTGGCGTCATCACTCGTAACCCTCTGTTATCCAGAATGTCCTCAGCCGTTTCCTGCCGCAGAGCCCTAACCGTGAAGTGCCCGGTATTAGCGAGCAGAAGAACATGCGACCACGCGCAGTCCTTATCGTACAGGGCATCGGTCCTATCTCAAGGCGCCAATCGCGCCCGGAACAGGCAGCCCAGACCGAGTGCCCGGCCAGCCGCATAAGCCGCGGCGTTATCCTCAGACAACATGATCGTGATCGTGGGCGGGGTGGCGGGCAGCGGCAAGACCACGGTTGGAGCCCTGCTAGCCGGCAGGCTGCACTGGAACTTCGCCGACGCGGACGCCTTCCATCCGGTCGCCAACATCGTGAAGATGCGGTCCGGGGTCCCGCTCACCGATTCCGATCGCAAGCCGTGGCTTGCGGCGATCAATACATGGATGGATGAACGCATAGCCGCGGGCGAGCCCGCCGTCGCCGGCTGTTCCGCCCTGCGCCAGAGCTACAGGGACCAGTTGCTCAGCGGACGGCCCGAGGCGCGGATAGCGTTCCTTGAAATAAGCCGTGAGGTCGCACACGCGAGGCTGGTCGGAAGGAAGGGGCACTTCTTCACCGTGAAGCTGCTCGACAGCCAGTTCGCCGAGCTGGAGCCGCCGCAGGAGGGGCCCCAGCTCATCGTGGTCGATGCCACCCTTAGCCTTGACCGGATCGTCGCCCAGATCATCGAGCGCCTGGGCCTGGCCGCGGGCATCAGCCATTAAGATCTCGGTTGCCCGCAGTCCAAGACCAACGGAGGTCCCGTGACCAGCGCACAGAACGCTTCCGGCAGCCAGGCGGCAGCGGCCGACGAGGCCTCTGTGTACCGGGCGGCCCGGCAGGATAAGCCGTGGGGCTACGAGCTGATCTTTGCCGCGGTCGACGGCAAGTACGTCGGGAAGATCATCCACGTCGGCGCCGGGCACTCGCTGAGCCTCCAGTACCACAACGAGAAAGAGGAGACGATCAGCGTTATCTCCGGGGAGGCGCTGATCGAGTACGGCCGGTCGGCCGACGAGCTGTCCGGCGAGCACTTCGGCGCTGGCGACACGATTCACCTGCCCCCTGGCGTGCTGCACCGCATTACCGCGATCTCCGACCTGGACTTCGCCGAGGCATCCACGGCCAGGCCGGGCTGGCGCGAGGACGTGGTCCGGCTCGAGGACCGCTACGGGCGGACCGGCACCACTGCGCCCTGATACTCGGCGTCAACCCGCGCGAGGTCCGGCTCAGTGAGCGTGAACCGGGCCTCGACGCTCGCCCGCACCACCTGCTTCGCCGGGACCAGGTCGAAGCCGAACTCCTCAGGGGCTGCGGCGCGCACCCTGTGCGGCAGCCGGGATGACGGCCGGGTCAGTGCATCGGCCTGCCCCCGCGAATCGGTCAGCAGCCTGGCATCGGCCAGCTCGACCAGTCCGGCCAGCTCGGTACCCAGGGCAGCTGCGTAGTCACGGGCGCGCCGCACGGCGTCCCTAACCGCTGCCACCCGGACCCGGCCGTACACCGGGCTGCCCACCCGAAGCTCCCACCACGGCCCGCCGACCTCAATCTGGTCCTGCTCGGCTAGCTGGGCCATCAGCTCGCCCAGCCGGTCGAACCCGGTGACAGTGATCGCGTGGTACACCGCGCCGTGATAACCCGCGTCCGTGCCCGTCGCCCGGCTGGGCAGACGGGGACTGACCCGCACCGCAGAACTCTCCGTCCGCTCGATCGCATCGGGGAAGCTCGCGAGGATCTTGTCCACCGCGACAGCGCGCTCGTTCAGCAGCTGCAGCGTCGTCGCCTGGTCCTTCTCGGTGGCCGCCACGCTCACGTCGATGCGGGCCACCTCCGCGGGAACTTCGAGGACTGCCTCGCCTCGGACGGCGAGCAACGGCGGCTCTGGCATGCGCTCTCCTGAGGTCATTGGAGCGACATTATCGCGTTATCGCAGGCCAAGGCCATGGCAAGGTGGTGCATCCGGTCATATTGGTGAGTGCACAGCCGCTTTCTTACGGCACCGGCCGCGACCGCAGCCGTGATCGCCTGCGCACCCGGGCTCCGGCGGGCCGCTCCCTCCCCCGGCGCGCCGCTGGCGCCCGAGCCCCAGCCCCGCCGCCGCTGCGCTCCGCGGTTCCCTCCGTGCAGCCACCGGAGGTGCCGGATTTCGGGCCGGTTGCGCTGCATGCGTGCGACGATGCAGGGTGGGACCTAATCCCGGAATGGATGCTACGCAGCGGAGCGGAATGCCCCTGGCGCACCTCGGCTTACCGAGGCCCCGTCCATGAGCGGTAGGCGATTATGGCACCAGTCAGCGAATTCCGAGCGCTCGGACCAGTCGAGCTATGGTCGGACGGCCAGCGGCAGGATCTCGGGTCCGCGAGGGCGCGGTGCATTCTGGCGATCCTCTTGCTGACACCGCGCACAGTCGTGCCGGCTGAGGCTCTCATTGACCACGTCTGGGACGACAGCCCCCCGGCCAAGGCCAGGGAGAACCTGTCGGTCTACGTGGCCAGGCTCCGCGCGTCGCTGCGGCAGGCCGCCGGCGACGGGGTGCAGCTCGTCGCTCGTGCGGGGGGCTACACGCTGGACGTCGACCCCGAGGCGGTCGACGTGCACCAGTTTCGCCGGCTGCGTCGCCAGGCTGAAGCGCTGGCTGCCGGCGGCGACCGTGATCTGGCAGCGGCTGCGCTGCGGGAGGCTGAGGGGCTCTGGCGCGGGCAGGCGCTGGCCGGAGTCAGCGGAGACTGGGTAGCGCGGATGCGTGACGGCCTGGAGGAGGAGCGCCGCGCGGCGATTCTGGAGCGCGTCGGGTACGAGCTGGAGCTTGGCCGCCATGCCGACCTGGTCGGCGAGCTCGGTCATCTGCTGGCGCAATACCCACTCGACGAGACGCTCGTCGGCTACCAGATGACCGCCCTGTACTGGAGCGGCCGCCAGACCGACGCGCTGGCCTTGTACCGGGAGACTCGAGACCGCCTGGTCGCCGAGCAGGGCGCCGAACCGGGGCCGGCCCTGGCCGAGCTGCATCAGCGCATCCTGGGCCGTGACGCCGAGCTGGCTCCATCCCTGGCCCATCGCCCTGGCCGGGCGCCACTGGACACCCTGCCACCTGGGCCAGCAGAGTTCGTCGGCCGCGATGCGGCGCTAGCGCAACTAACCCGCGAACACGACGACAGGCCGCGGATAACCGTGATCGACGGCATGCCCGGCGTGGGTAAGACCGCGCTGGCGGTCCGCGCGGCCCGGCTGGTCCGCGGGCAGTACCCGGACGGCGCGCTCTACGTCGACCTGGGTCCTGGCGAGCCGCTGGAGCCGGCCGAGGCGCTGCACCGGCTGCTGCGGATGCTGGGCCTGCCCGCCTCTCAGATCCCGGACACCGTCGGCGACCGGGTCGCGCTGTGGCGTGCCCAGCTCACCCGCCGGCACGTCGTCGTGATTCTGGACAATGCGGCCCGGCCGGACCAGATCCGGCCGCTGCTGCCTGACTCGGGCGATTGCCTGATCGTGATCACTACCAGGCGACGACTCGGCGACATGGGCGGTGGCCCGGCGCTGACCCTCGACGTGCTCGACCCCGACGATGCAGCCACACTGTTCACCCGGATCGTCGGCGGGGACCGGGCCCATGATGCGGACCAGGTCGCTGAGATCGTGCGGTTGTGCGGCTGGCTGCCGCTAGCGGTCCAGCTCACCGCCAGCCGGGTCACGCGCGACTCCGGGCTGAGCCTGGCCAGCCTGGTGGAGGAGCTGTCGCAGTCGGCGGCGCAGCTCGGCGGGACCGGCCCGGCCTGCCCGGAAGTGATGGCTGCCTTCGACCTGTCCTACCAGGCGCTCGAACCTGACCATCAGCGGATGCTCCGCCGGCTCGGCGCCAGCCCGTGTGCCGAGGTCAGCCTGCATGCAGCCGCGGCGCTGGACAGCTGCACGGTCGCCGCGGCAGAGCAGGCTCTCGGGGTCCTGCTCGATGGTCACCTGCTGACCAGGTCCCCGGATGGCCAGTTCCGCTTTCACAACCTCATTCGCGAGTACGCGGCCGTGCGCGCTGTCCGCGATGACTCCGGGGCCGAGCGGCGCCTGGCCGTCGCCAGGCTCCTTGACTACTACCTGTGCGCCGCTGACCGGGCCGACAGGGTCCTGCACCCGTTCCGCCGCCGGGCGCCGCTGCCTGCCCCCTCGCAGCTGCCCGCCGGGCTGGCGCTGCGCACGCCGGAGGACGCGGCCGCCTGGCTGGCGTCGGAGTGGCGCAGCATTCTGCTGGCCGCCGTGTTCGCGGGCCGACACGAGTGGAAGGCCATGTGCACCGACCTGGCCTGGCTGCTGGCCGAATGGCTTGAGGCTGGGGCGTACTGGGACGAGGCGGTCACCGCTCACGCCGCGGCCTTGCAGGCCGCCCGCGAACTGACCGACCCGGCCCGGATCGCCCGGGCGGCAGTCGCACTCAGCGCGATGCGCCAGCGAACCGGGCATCATGACGAAGCACGCCGGCTCGCCGAGGAGGCTGCGGCGACCTACCGGGGCCCCGGCGACCCTGGTGGCGAGGCCGACGCCATGGACCAGCTGGGAATGGCGCTTCAGCTGACCGCCCACGCTCGTGAGGCCCTGGCCTACTTCGGCGAGGCCAGGGCCTTGTACGGCGAGGCAGGGGACCAGCGCGGTGTCGCTGATGCCCTGAGCCATGCCGGGATCGCCTCCTGGCATCTGGGCCGCTTCCAGGAGGCGACCGACTACCTGCGCGACGCGCTGTCGCTCTACGGCGAGGTCGGCGACAGACGCGGCGAGGCCAAGGCGCACAACAACCTCGGCCGGATCCAGCTCTACCAGGGCTACCACCGGGAAGCCCTCGACTCCTACCAGCGGTCACTAGACATCTTTGAGGAAATAGGCAGCCCACAGCAGACCAAGGCGATCCTGTATCACAACATCGGCGCCGTGCAGCATTACGAGGGCAATCTGGACGAGGGCCTTGCCGCCTGCCGGCGGGCGCTGGCCATCTACCGCAGCATTGGCGACCTTCCGAACGAGGCGGACGTGCTCAACGACATCGGCGCCATCTACCGGAGCGGTGCCCTGTATGACCAGGCGCTAGCCCAGCACCAGGCGGCCAGGGCGGTCGCCGAGCAGGTCGGCAACCTGAACCAGCAACTGGTCGCGCTGCGCGGGATCGCCGACGTGCACCGCGGCTCCGGCGAGTACGAACAGGCGCTCGATGATTACGAGACGGCCCTTCGCCTGGCACGGGAGATCGGCGACCCTTATGAGGAAGGCAAGATCCTCCAGGGGATGGCCGAGTCGGCGCTCAGCGCACAGCGGCCGGCAGCTGCCCGGATAACGTACCGGCAAGCACTGGACATCTTTGAGCGTCTGGGCGTCCCCGAAGCGGAGTCGGCCCGGATACGCCTGCAGACCATCGACCGGACCGCGAGCCTGCGGATCTCCTGAGCTGCCGCACCCGCCCGCTAGCAACGGACGGCGTGACCACGGCGGGAGCAGGCGTCAAGCTCGCTGCAACCTCGCCATCCGGGCCGGCAGCGCACGATAGCAGCGCACGACAGCTGCGCCAGGTCGCGGCCAGGCAGGCTGCGAACGTCACCTGCTGCGGCCTGCCCGCTACCACGGAACGGGCCGCGCCAGCCGTGGAGGTCTGGTCGGTCTATCCGGTGGTCAGAGCACTGTGGCCGGAGGCGGTCGCGTTTCAGGCCCGCCTCCTGCCGTCGCAGACCTGCGGTCGCTCAGCTTTGGCCGCCCGCTGAGTGACGGCGACTCGTTCAGCCTGGACAGCCTGATTGCCAGCGCCGAGGAGTTCATCACGCTGTTCCACTGCGAGAGACGCGCTGGGCCGCCCGGCCGGCGGCTGCGCCAGGTCGTCCGCGAGATTACGGCGACCGGGACATACTGGCACACGCCGGATGAGCTGGAATTCGGCGCCCGCGTCGCCTGGCGGAACAGTTCGCGGTGCATCGGCCGGCTGTACTGGAACAGCCTGCGGGTACGCGACCGCCGCGAGATCACCTCGGCGGCGGATATCGCAGCCGAGGCGGTCACCCACCTGCGTGAGGCCACCAACGGCGGCCGGATCCGCCCAGTCATGACGGTTTTCGGACCCGACGCGCCCGGCCGGCCTGGCCCGCGGATCCTCAGCCCGCAGCTCGTCCAGTACGCCGGATACCACGCGCCCGGGGGGGCCGTCACCGGCGACCCGGCCAGCGCGGACGTCACCCGCCTCGCCTTTGACCTGGGCTGGCCCCGTCCCGAGCCGACGAGCCGGTTCGACATCCTGCCGCTCATCGTGCAAGAAGCAGGCGCAACTCCCACGCTGCACGAGATGCCCGCCGACGCGGTGCTGGAGGTCCCGATCGTCCACCCGGAGCTGGACTGGTTCGCCTACCTGGGGCTGCGCTGGTATGCCGTCCCGGTGATCAGCAACATGTACCTGGACGTCGGCGGGGTTTGTTACACAGCCGCGCCCTTCAACGGCTGGTACATGTGCACCGAGATCGGGTCACGTGACCTGGGCGACGCCGGCCGTTACGACCAGCTGCCCCTGATCGCAGAACACATGGGCCTGTCCACGGCCAGCGACCGGACCCTGTGGAAAGACAGGGCGATGACCGAGCTGAACCTCGCGGTCTTGCACTCGTTCACCGCAGCCGGCGCCACGATTGCCGATCATCACACGGAGTCGGTTCGGTTCCTGCAGCACATCGAACGCGAGCAGCGCCAGGGACGCGTGTGCCCGGCGGACTGGACCTGGATCGTTCCGCCCGCCGCATCGTCCGCGACCCCGGTCTTCCACCGCTATTACCAGAACTTCGACCAGACGCCCAACCTCTACCGCCACCTGGCACTCCCCCGGCCGGAGGCGGACCCGGACCAGCTCCGGGCCAGCCTGCCGCAGGTGCCGCATGGCAGTCTGCCGGGCACTGGCCAGACGGGCCCGGTGGGTCCGCAGGACCTGTCTGCGATGCGCCGTGCTGGCCGGCACCACGGACGCCGCCGCCCGCTGAGGCGAGCGCTAGGGCGGGCTCGTACCGGACGCCACGCCTGACGAAGGCTGAACGCCAGGCCGCAAGACATGCGTCAAGGTAACTGCAGCCAACGCAAAACACACTGGGAACCCAGTGCCCACCGGGCTGGCCGGGCCACGGAGTCGCCAGTCCTCAGGATCCGCCATCGGAGGGATCATGCGCATTATTGCTGCTGCCGCCGTCGCCGTTGGTGTCACCGGCGCGGCCCTGCTTGGAGTGGCCGCGGCCTCCCCAGGCGTCTACGTCCACACCGGGCCCGACGTCTACTACCACGCCGCGCCGGACGTCTACGTCCACACGGGACCGGACGTCTACATGCACACCGGCCCTGACGTCTACTACCACGCCGGGATCTATTATCACACCTGAGCACGGGCGTAAGCCCCCGGCTGCCAGCGGCGTCCGGGGGCTTTGTCATTACGCTCCGGCTGCCAGCGGCGCCCGGGGCTTTCTCATTCCCCCAGCCGCGTCTCGGCACAGGCCAGGACTTCTTGTCTATCTCTTTTATGAGATATCGTTAAGAGTATGGAGAGCCAGGAGCTGCAGCCAGGCGACAGAGCTGGCGAGGCCGGCGAGCCACTGCCACTGCTGCCGGGCTTCCGCGAGATGGCCCTGCGCCGGATGGCGGCAGAACGCCGCCGCCTGGTCACGGAGCTGACGGCGGAGCGGCAGGCCGCCGGGCTGTCCCAGACCGAAGTGGCCGCGCGCATGGGCACCTCGCAGTCGGCGGTGGCCCGGCTGGAATCTGGCGACGCAGACGCGCGCACCTCGACGCTGGAGCGTTACGCCGCTGCGATCGGCTGCCAGATCGCCTGGCGGCTGCAGGACTCCGCACCTACAGGGCGACGAAAGGATGCGTCAGGCAATGACCTCGTCAGCGGCTGATCAGTTCCCGGCCCGTCCCGTCTTGCAGGCCTTCCCGTGGCCACCGGGCACACCGCCCGGTCGTCCGACGCCGCCGCCGCAGCCTCCCAGGCAGCCGGTACCACCCACGCCGCAACCTGGTCCGGCCCGGATTTGGACTGACCCGTCGCCGTGGCCGGGCCGGGTGTATGAGCAACTGTTCGACCAGCGGATCGTCCTCGCGCACGGCGAACTCGACAGCGAGGCGGCCACCAGCCTGTGCGCGCAGCTGCTCACGCTGGACGCCGAGCGTAATGAGCCGATCCGTCTCGAGCTACAGGGGCTGACTGCCGGGCTCGGTGATGCGCTCACGGTCATGGGGGTGCTGGACGTTCTGCGTGTCCCGGTGCGAGCGTATGCGGGAGGACGGATCGGGGGTCCGGCACTCGGCGTGCTCGCCGCCGCCCCCGAGCGGCTCGCCTACCCGAACGCGGTGTTCGTGCTGTCGGAGCCGAGGCTCGACTTCGAGGGCACAGCAACCGAGCTGGCCTCGCATGAGGAGCAGGTCAGGGGCCAGCTTGACGCGCTGTACCTGCGGCTGGCTGACGCCACTGGCCGCGAGGTGGACGAGATCCGGGCCGACGCACGGCACGGCCGCTACCTGACAGCAGACGAGGCAGTGGACTACGGGCTGGTACACGGGCAGGCCAGTTCTCGCTGAGCCGCATCAGTCGTCGGCCGGTCTGCGCAGGCGCTTGACCTCCGACCGGCGCTGCTTGTCGGCCAGCCTGCGCTCGCGCGCGGCCCGGCTCGGCCTGGTCGGACGGCGGGGATTCGGCGGCGGCGCGGTCGCCTCGGTCAGCAGGGCGGACAGCCGGGCCGCCGCAGCTTCCCTGTTCCGCAGCTGGGAGCGGTTCTCCGATGCGGTCACCGTGACCACGCCGCCCGGCATCCTGCCTACCAGCGCCCGCAATGCCCGTTCCTTCAGCGCCGGCGGAAGCGCGTCGGAGCCCGCCAGGTCAAAGGAGAGCTCCACCCGGGTGTCGCTCGTGTTGACCGACTGGCCGCCCGGTCCGGGAGACCTCGAGAACCGCCACGCCAGCTCATCAGGCGGGATCACCGTGCCCCGCACAGTCACATCGATGCTCACGCCGGCCTGCCGCCCAGCGGGAACTGCTCTGGCTCCACTCCCCCTGCCTACCATGACCGCGCCGGTGAGCCGGAGCCATCCGGCCCCACGAGAGGGCGGCGGATTCTGTGCCCCATACGGTCAGCAGACTTTCCGTCTTACCTGAGCGCGGGAGCCGCGGCTTATCCGGAGAAGGTGAGGACCACCCGGTCCTCCACCGGGCGATAGCCGAGACGCTGGTACACCGAGTTACTGGCGGGGTTAGCGACGTCGGTGAACAGGACGACGTCGTCTGCCCCGCCGTCCAGCGCCGCCCGGCTTACCGCGGCGGTGACCGCCCCGGCGTATCCCCGACGGCGCAGCTCCGGCGGCGTGTAGACCGGCCCCACGCGGACCGTTCCGGAGCAGCGCCGGTTGAGGCCGGCCAGCGAGACCGCGGCGCCGTCATCCTCCCAGAGCGTCAGGCCACCGTAGCTGAGCCGGTCATCGACAGCGCCCCGGCGCGCGGGCATCTCACCGATCTCCTCAGCGAACGCGGTGAACCACGACTCCAGCAGGTCACGATCCCTTTGATCGGCCACGCGCGCCGCGCCGGGCGGGCCGGGCTCTGGCGGCTCGAGCCGGGTCAGCCGGTAGAGCCGGTCATGCCGGAACTCTGTCGCGCTGCCGCCGGTCAGCCCGGTCCAGGCTGCTGCGAACGCCGCCGCGTCGCCGGCCGAGGCATTGACCCCGGGCAGCCGCATGCCCCCAGCTTTGATCGCCTCGGCGAGTGCCTGCGCTGAGCCTTGCGGCAGCCCGGTGAGCAAGAGCGGGAGCGGCGGGGTCTGCAAGAGCGCGGCGGAGACCTCGCCCCCGGCCGGGTTCCACCATCCGAACAGCGGCGGTGTCTCGCCGAATGCGGAGTTCCCGCGCGCCCGCAGAGTCTCGGCCACGGAAAGGTGGACCGTGTGCTGAACCGGGCGTGACCTCAGGAATTCGCCTGCGGCCGCTAGGTAAGAGTCCAAGTTGTCTGTGAGCGTCCAGCCCATGCCTTATGCTCGCGCTCGCCGCCGGCTCAGCGCACCAGTTTTTCCCCGGCTGTGGCCAAAATCCCCGCTGAGCTAGCCGGCCCGTTGGTAACGTCCCGGTCAAACAGGCTGGTCATTGGACCGTGCCTGAGCACGGAAGGAGCAGCAGTGGGCGGCTTCAGGAAGTTCCTGTTCCGCGGCAACCTCATCGACCTCGCGGTGGCAGTGGTCGTCGGCGTCGCGTTCAACGCGGTGGTACAGGCGCTGATCAAAGACCTAATCACCCCGCTGATCGCCGCCGTCGGAGGCAAGCCGAACTTCAGCGCACTGGTCTTCACCGTGCACAAGAGCACGTTCGACTACGGCGACTTCATCAACTCGCTGCTGTCGTTTATGATCATCGCCGCGGTGGTCTACTACATCATCGTTTCCCCGGCCGCCAGGGTCACCTCCCTCGCGACGCGCAACAAGGCAGCGACCGAACGGGACTGCCCGGAATGCCTGAGCAGTATCCCGGTCGGAGCCACGCGGTGCATGTACTGCACCTCGGAGGTGCCGCCCGTGCCTGCGCCCCGCCAGCCCGACCCGGCCGCGCGGACCGGGCGCATGCGCCACAGCGCTCCGTAATCACTGCCTTTGCGGCAGAGCCTGCTCACTTCGCGTCGGCGTAGCAGGTCACCACTGAGGTGGTCATCGGGAACTGGACGGGCGTGTTGCCGAACAATGCCCGGCCAGCCTCCTGGGCTGCCCCGGTGATCGCGGCCACAACGGACTCTGCCATGGCCTCGGGGCAGTGCACGAGCACCTCGTCGTGCTGGAAGAACACCAGGTGCGGTGCGTCCGGCTGCCACCGCCCGGGAGCAGGCGCGGGCGCGGTGACCTTGGTGCCCGGCAGCGGCAAGACGGCGAGCTTCTGGCGCAGGACAGCGAGCAGTATCAGCGCCCAGTCCGCAGCGCTGGCCTGCACGACGAAGTTGCGGGTGAACCTGCCCCGGGCGCGTGACGCGCGGCCAGCCCCTGGGTCGCGTTCGGCCTCCGGGTCGGGCTGCTCCTCGGTCGCTGCGCGCCAGGCCGCCGATGGCGGGGGGCATGTCCGGCCGAGCACCGACCTGACCACCCGGCCTTCCTCGCCGGCCCGGGCCGCGGCTTCCACGTAACCGGACGCGGCCGGGAAACGGCTTCTGAGCACGGCGAGCAACTGGCCTGCCTCACCTCCGGCACCGCCGTACATTGCCGAGAGCATCGCGATCTTTGCCTTGCTGCGGTCACCGCCAAACGCGCTGGCCAGCGCCTGGTAGAGGTCTCCGCCCGCCGCAGCCTGGGCGAACGCGCGGTCTCCGGCCAGCGCGGCGAGCACGCGCGGCTCGAGCTGCGCCGCATCGGCAGCGACGAGCACCCAGCCGGGGTCGGCCACGATCGCCCGCCGCAGAACTTTCGGGATCTGCAGCACGCCGCCGCCCCGCGACGCCCACCGCCCGGATACCACGCCGCCCACCACGTACTCAGGCCGGAACCGGCCACCGCGGACCCAGGCGTCCAGCCAGGCCCAGCCGTGCGACGCGTGCAGCCGGGACAGTTCTTTGTACTCCAGCAGCGGCGCGATCACCGGGTGATCGATCTCGCGCAGCACCGATGACCTGGTGGTTGGTACCCGTATCCCCGACGCGGCCAGCGCGCGGACCAGCTGCGCCGGGGAGTCGGGATTCACCGGCCGGCCTCCAAGAGCCGCTGAGATCTGCCCGGCCAGCTCGGCCAGCCGGGATGGCCTGGTCCCGGCCAGAGCGGCGGGCGGGCGCCTGCCGAGCAGGCCCGCCAGCAGGTCGTCGTGCACGTCAGCCCGCCAGGGGATGCCGGCGAAGGTCATCTCGGCCGCCGCGAGCCCGCCGGCGGACTCAGCCGCAACCAGCGCCGCGAACTGCGCCGGATGCTCGTCAGCGGCGATCCGCCGCAGCTGATCGGCGTGCACGGCGGTCAGTGCGTCGAGTCCCGCGCCCGAGCCGCCAGCCCGCCGCGGTGCTGTCTCGAAAAGGGCCCCTTGCTGGGCTCCATCAGGAAGAAGGCCGGTCGCTTCGTACCCACCGGGCTCCTCGGGCTCCTCGGGCACCGGAGCTCCGCGCAGCCGCGCCCAGGCAGCTGACAGCGACGCGGGTTCCCCGCCGCGCCCGTCTCGCGCGAGCAGCAGCCGTTCGGTGAGCGCCACGTCGTGGCACCGCCCTACGCGGATCCCGGCCCGCAGCAGGTCCGGATAGTGATCCGAGGCCGAAGACCACACCCAGCGGGCCTCGCCTCGGCTAGATCGCTGGTAACCCCCGACAGCCTCGGCGAAGTCACCGGCGGCGGGATCCCCGGAACGGCTCCCGTCCATCGCAAGCTCGCACAGCAGGGCGGTCCCCGAGGCATCACGCGCGACAGCCACCCGCACAGTTCAAGATTCTCCGGCACAGGTGTGACAGCCGGCCGGCACCGCACCGCTGACGTTTCATCCGGCACCGCCGCCCCCGGCGCTCAAAGTCAGGATCAGGCGTTGGCCCCGCGCTGCCGCAGCACCGTCTGATCGTCGATCCGGGTTGCGGTTGCGGTGCTTCCGCTGACCGTAGCTTCGACCGATGCCTGGTCGCCAACACGGACCGAGCCGATTCCCCCGCGGCCCGCGTCAACGATGGTGCTGCCACTGATGACGACGTAGGCGTGAGTGAATCCGTCCGTGCTCCTGAGCGTGACCGAGGTGCTGCTCACAGCGGTTACCTGGCCGCTCTGCACGTCGACGGTCTGAACTCCGCCGAGCCCCCGCACGATGAACTGCCCGTGCAGCAACCCTGGCAGCGCGCCGCCGATAGCGGCTGGCGATGATCCGGGGGACGAGGGCGCCGCCGGGCCGGGAGCGGACGCGTTGCTAGCCGGAACGGCCCGCGGCGAGTCGAAGACGACGAGAGCCGCTCCCGCACCGCCCAGCAGCGCAGCAACCGCCACCCCCGCCAGGACGTAGGGCCGGCGAGACCGCAGGCGCATGCCTAGCGGCCCGATGGGGCGCGTCCTGTCTATCCGCCCGGCGAGCGCTGTCAGCACGTCCTGATCTACGGTGTGGGGGCCGGGCGCCGACATCCGCCAGGCCCGACTGTCGTCTGCCGACTCGTCCGACATCGGAGGATGGCTCCTTCCGGGCATGAGGCTCCCACCCGGCAGGTTCGCGCCCGGACCTGAGAGCACGCTGAGTTCCAGCAGTGCCCCTGCTGGATCCTCCGCCCGCCAACCCGGCCTGGCCGCCGGAACCGCTCATAACCGCTAATACAGGTTAGCCCTCCTACGTCCCGGCCCGGAAGGCATTGGGGCGGCCCAGCGGAGCCTCCTACCGCCCGCTGCCTCCGCGCGCCGCTCCGCCCGACCGCTTCTGCCTTGACAGGGCATGACCTCGTGCCGGGCGGCCCTGCCGCCGCCAGCGCGAAGATCCCTCGTCCGCCTCGTCCGGCTCCTCGGGCTCGTCAGTGGCCTGGCCGTCCTCGTCGTCCTCGTCGTTCTCATCGTCCTCATCGCGGTCGCCAGCCGATGACATGGGCTCGGCACGAGGCCGGAACGACGCCAGCGGCGGCTCCTCCTCGGCGTCAACGGGGTCCTGGCCGTCCAGCAGGTCCGGGTCATCCTCCTCGGCCGGCGTCGCGACCTCGGCGACTGCAGGGTCATCACCCTCAGCGGCCAGCTCGCGGGCAGACTGCTGGTGCGGTAGCTCAGCGACGCGGTGCGGCTCTGGCGGGGCCTGCTCGATGACCGGCTCTCTCGCCATGGTCTCGCGCCAGGTCGCTTCCCGCCACGCAGCTTCACGCTCGGCGACGCCTCCCTGCGATTGACTCGGAACTATGACGCGCCTGCTCTCCGTAGGCGCGCTCAGGAACTGGGCGTTCTCCTCGGCCCGGGCTCCTGGCATCGATGCCAAGCCGGCGTAGACGGGCCCGGCGCAATCGTGCCGGTCGAGCAGCGCAGCGAGCTGCTCCGCCTCCCGGGCCTCGATGCCGAACACCACGCGCGGCTGCCCCCACGGCTCTTCAAGCGAGTAGCCCACGTAACTCGACACCGCGGGCATCGGTTCCCTGCTAAGGCCATGCATCGTGCGCCAGCGATCCCAGGCCCGCTCGAGCTCCATTGCGGCCCGCTGTGCACGCCCGATCAAATCTGGATCACGCATAGCGATCCCTCCCCTTCAAAGCGACGGAACGCACGCCAGCCGGCGGTGCCCCCGTGGCCTGCGCACATGGCCGAAGCGCGGCATCCGGGGATGCCCCCGGATGCCAGGGATGCCCCGAGACGACCCGAGAAACGCCCCGGGCGCTCCATGAACCCGAGGGTCCCCGAGATGCTGGGGCGTGCGCTTCACAGTGCGCGGACGCCAGTCATGCCACCGCCTTTTCCCCTGCGACGAGTGGCCCGGCGACCAGTATGGCGGAGCACCCGCCCGCGCAAAGGCGATTACGGAA
This sequence comes from uncultured Actinomycetota bacterium, assembly GCA_963815375.1. Classification (GTDB taxonomy): domain Bacteria; phylum Actinomycetota; class Actinomycetes; order Streptosporangiales; family Streptosporangiaceae; genus JASHPR01. The sequence goes on from CAWFGX010000002.1 coordinate 803,029, forward strand.
AGTTTCTTGATGTAACGTAGAGTGAAATCAAGCCCTCGCCGACAGCGCAGGCGGGCGATGTTTCACGTGCGGTCGCCGTGCCACCTCCCGGGAAAGGCGGGAGGTAGCCGTGCCGGCAATGGCCAGCTCAGCGAGCTGGAACACTTTCAACAAACATCTGCACAGGGGGGGCCGGATCGACCCCGGCTCCGCGCCGATCTGGCGCTCGGCGAGCGCCGTCGCGGACTATGCCCCGCGACGAGGTGCCATCGCCGCCGGGGCCGACCCCCCTTGTGCCCATACTCGCCCGCCATGGCCGCTGCGCACACCATCGTGCGCCGCGTGCATGGCCGGGCTCATTCCCAGGTTCCCGGCCTGGGTTTCACTCCGAGCGCTGCTGCGGGATGCCAGCGAGCAGTGCCCTGACTTCCGTCTCCCGGTACCGGCGGTGCCCGCCAAGGGTACGGATGGAAGTCAGCTTCCCGGCCTTGGCCCACCGCGTGACGGTCTTCGGGTCAACCCGGAACATGGTCGCGACCTCTGCTGGGGTCAGCAAAGGCTCGGCCTCTGGCGTACGTGCAGACATGTTGACGGCCTCTCCTCCTGGACCGGTACTGCGATCCTGCGTTTCTTGCTCTGGATGTCCCTTATGGTCTACTCAGACCATATTGCCATCACCAGCGGTGACAAGTCGACCACCAGGAGCCAAAGATTTCCTTGTGAGTTCTCTCGTCGCTCCCTCGACTGCGTCACGCTGCGTGATTCTAGCGACACGCAGCGTCGCAACGGGCAGATTCGGAAAAGTCATCCCCCCCTCCGACACCTCAGCTTCCCAGTTCCATTGCCTCTACCTGCCGCCACCTGGCCCTGAGCCGCTGGTGCATGGCGGCTGCCAGCTCGAACTGCCTGCTGGCCAGGGCGCTGACGGCGGCAGATACCTCCGCCACTGACTGGTCTGCGCGGAGCGCGTCGTTATCCAGTAGCTGTACCAGCCCTCCGTAATCCAGCTCCACCAGCGAGTGCGGGTGGAACTCTTCCAGCCAGCGCCCGATCTCCTCGAGCGCGGCGCTGGCCCGCACCATGTCGGCCCGGGCCGGCGCACGGTGATGCGCCGGGTCCGCGCGCCTGCCTGGCACCTGGGTGGTGCCTGGGACGCGGCGAACTGTGGCCAGCGCACGTGCCACTCGTCTGCGCGCCTGGGCCATGGTCGTGGCGTAGACCAGTGTCCGGGTGGCCGATGCGGTAGCAGGGCGGCTGCCTTCGCTCTCGCCTGGCGTGCCGAGCACCAACCAGCGTTCAGCCGGAGCGAACGGCACGAACCAGGTCGGTGGTACCGACCAGGTACTGCTCTGGATGTATACCCGTGAAACCACCTCCTCCCCTTCCCATCGGGCAAAATCTTCGGCTGCTCGGGCGACCGGGCCCGGCGCGAACGCCTCGGCCAGCGGGGGGGCCGCCGTGGCCTGAAGCTTCCTCAGGCCGAGCCACGAGCGCAGCCTGGTCTGCCACGGGCAGACGTATGTGGTCCCGTCTGCCCAGCGCACGTAGGCATGCTCGCTTTCCCGTAGAGGGGCCACAACCGGCGGGAGAGCGATGACCCTGCGGAGCGCCTCATCATGCTCTGCCTCGAGCGCATCCGCCCGGCGCGGCCGGTCTGCGGAAGCGGCGTAGTCCTCCCATCGGGCCCTCTCCGCTGGCCCGAAAGCAGACAGCGGTTCGTACACCCGCAGGTAGGCAGCGCACGGCAGCACGATCAATCGTGACATACCGGTGCCCTCTAGCAGAAGCCCCAGCCCCTTCCCATATTGTGACAGGTCGGCCGGATGGCCAGGCCGGCCGCTGACGGCACGCCGGGTTTAGTCAGCGACGGCCGTAAGCGCCGAGCGCCCAAAGCGGGTACCGTTATGTGTGCACAGAAGAACGAGAGGGCCGTGCTCCGGCATGGCAGAGCGGCTCATCGTTTAGCTGTGCGAGAAAGCCCGCAGGCATCAGCGCGCTGAGGGCAGAGGACCAGTGCGGTGACCAGGGGTCCCACCGGGGTTCCCCGTACGTTCGAGGGGGTCGAGCCAATGGGGCGCGGCCGAGCCAAGGCCAAGCAGGTGAAGGTAGCCCGGCAGCTCAAGTACAGCGGCGGCGGCATGGACCTTGACCAGTTGCGGGCTGAGTTTGGCGTGGCCACGGACCGGCGTAACCAGCATGACGCTGACGATCACGCCGCGTATGCGGACTTCGCTGACCGCTACTCCGTGGACGATGAGAACGACGAAGGCGAAGAGGACGATGACGACCTCGACGAAGACGACGACTTCGACGAGGACGACTTCGATGACGATGACGAGGACGAGGAAGACGACTTCGACGAGGACGACTTCGATAACAACGAAGACGATGACCCGGCCGATGCGCGGCAGCGCCACGGCGGCGCCGCCGCGAGGATGAGCAGGGCTACCGGCGGCTAACCCAGCTCCCGGCGTCAGGCAGGATGCCTGCCGACTAGACGCACGGCGCCAGAGCCCCCGGTTATCTCGCCTGCCTGCCACGCGGGGACGTCCCTGGCGGCCAGCATGCTGAGCGCGGGGCCGGCATCGCGGGAATTCACCATCGCGACCATGCCGACGCCCATGTTGAAAACGCGCTCCATCTCCAAGCGGGCAATGCCGCCGTACTCGGCCAGCAGGCTGAATACGGGCTGAGGGCTCCAGGTGGCGCGGTCCAGCACGGCGTCGGTGCCGCCTGGGAGCACCCGGGCCAGGTTCGCCGCCAGGCCGCCCCCGGTCACGTGCGCGAACGCATGGACGTCGCAGCCCTCGGCGAGCGCCAGGCAGTCGCGCGCGTAGATGCGTGTCGGGGTCAGCAGTTCAGAACCGAGCGGCTGGCCGAGCCCAGCGGGCACCTGGTGCAGGTCCAGTCTGGGGCCCGCCTCGCCAAGCACCTGCCGCACCAGGGAAAAGCCGTTCGAGTGCAGGCCCGCGGATGCCATTGCGATGACTGCGTCGCCCGCGCGGACCCGGTCCGGCCCGAGCAGCCGGTCCGCCTCGACCACACCGGTCGCGGCTCCGGCCAGGTCGAAGTCGCCGGGTCCGAGGTGGCCCGGATGCTCGGCGGTCTCTCCCCCGATGAGAGCGCAGCCCGCCAGGACGCATCCCTTCGCTACCCCGCCGACTATCGCGGCGACCTGCTCCGGCCGGATTTCGCCGCACACCACGTAGTCGGTCATGAACAGTGGCTCCGCGCCACAGACGACCAGATCGTCCACGACCATGCCCACAAGGTCGATGCCGACGGTGTCGTAGACCCCGAGCTGGCGCGCGATCATCACCTTGGTTCCCACGCCGTCGGTGGCCGTGGCCAGCAGCGGCCGCCGGTAGCGCAGCAGCCGGGAGGCGTCGAACAGCCCCGCGAACCCGCCGATACCGCCGACGACCTCGTGTCCCGCTGTGCTGGCGACCGCAGCCCTGATCAGGTCAACGACACGCTCCCCGGCGGCGATGTGCACGCCGGCCCGCGCGTAGCTCAGACCCTCGGCTTGTGTCTGGCTGTCGCCGCCCGCCCCGCCAGCTGCGTTCACGGGCGAACTCGCGCCGGGCTCGCCGCGGCGTCCTCCAGCAGGTACTTCCCCCGCTCTGTTGCCTCGACCTCGAGCGGGTAGTCGCCGTTGAAGCAGGCGCGGCACAGCCGCCCGGCTGGCAGCGTCGTAGCGGCGGTCAGGCCGTCCAGGGATATGTACCCGAGCGAGTCGGCGCCGATCGATGCCCGGATCTCCTCGACCGACAGGCTGCCAGCGATGAGCTCGGCGCGGCTGGCGAAGTCAATGCCGTAGAAACACGGCCAGGCCACTGGTGGGCTGGAGATGCGCACGTGCACCTGCGCGGCTCCCGCCTCGCGCAGCATCGCCACGATCGCTCGCTGGGTGTTGCCGCGGACGATGGAATCGTCAACGACGACAATCCGCTTGCCTGCGATGACGTCACGGAGCGGATTGAGCTTGAGCCGTATGCCGCGCTGACGGATCGTCTGGCTCGGCTGGATGAACGTCCGGCCGACGTAGGGGTTCTTGACCAGGCCCTGCCCGTACGGGATGCCGCTGGCCTGCGCGTAGCCGATGGCGGCCGGGGTGCCGGACTCGGGCACGGGGATGACCAGGTCGGCTTCTGCCGGATACTCGGCAGCAAGCCTCCGGCCGACCTCCACCCTGGTCGCCTGGACGCTCCGGCCGGCGATCGAGGTGTCCGGGCGGGCCAGGTACACGTACTCGAACAGGCATCCTTTCGGCTGCGGCTGGGCGAAGACTGACGACCGCAGGCCCCGCTCATCGATGGCGATGAGCTCCCCGGGCTCGACCTCCCGGACGAACGACGCGCCGACGATGTCCAGTGCCGCGGTCTCGCTGGCCACCACCCACCCGCGGTCGAGCCGCCCGAGCACCAGGGGGCGGAAGCCCTGCGGGTCGCGCGCCGCGTAGAGAGTTCGCTCGTCCATGAAGACCAGCGAATACGCACCGCGCACCAGCGGAAGCGCCGCCAGCGCCGCGGCCTCGACGCCCTGCCGGGCCCCGGCGCCGTTCGTGTGCACGGCGCCAGCCATGCCGTCCGTGGCGGCGTCGTTCCCAGGCTGCGTGCCGGCAGCGCCAGGGAAATCCGCCAGGGGCAGGGTGAACAACGCGGTCAGCACGTCGGTGTCTGATGTCGCCTCGGCGACGCCAGCGTCGGCCGGCCGTGCGTCACCAGGCCCATCCGACGCGGCCACCAGGCCGGCCAGTTCCAGGGTGTTGGTCAGGTTGCCGTTGTGACCGAGGGCCAGGCTCCCGGTGCGCGTGGCCCGGAACGTTGGCTGGGCGTTCTGCCATACCGATGACCCGCTGGTTGAGTAGCGGCAGTGCCCGACCGCTATGTGGCCGCGGAGCGTACTGAGCACAGGCTCGTTGAAGACCTGCGGGACCAGGCCCATGTCCTTGAACACGACGATCCTGGTGCCGTCGCTGGCGGCAATGCCGGCTGACTCCTGGCCGCGGTGCTGCAGCGCGTACAGGCCGAAGTAGGCGAGCTTGGCAACCTCCTCGCCCGGTGACCAGACGCCGAACACCCCGCAGGCGTCCCTCGGCGGCCGGTCCGCGGGATCGAGATCATCCGTAAGGTGGCCATCGGGCGAGATCACCACGACAGTCTAGTCGCTGAGCGGCAGGTAGCCGGATATGTCGGCGCGCGGGCCGCTGGCGCGAACACGGCCGTCTGCGACCGCGCTGGCCCACGGAAGCCGGCCCGTCGCCAGCAGGATCCAGGTAACCGGGTCGGTCTCCACAACGTTCGGCGGGGTGCCCCGGGTGTGCCGGGGGCCGGGTACGCACTGGATGGCCGCGAACGGCGGGACGCGAACCTCAACGGCCCGCCCGGGGACGCGGCTGGCCAGATGGTCAAGCAAGTGCACCACGGCCCACCGCAGCGCTTCGCGCTCGGGTGTCCCCCCGGCGTCCACAGCGGCGAGCACAGCCGCGACGCAGGCAGCACCGAGCGCCCCGGCCGTGACCGGGCCGGACCACGGCGGGTCACCGGTCGCCGCCCGCTGCGCGTTGACAGCCGCCAGCAGCCGCGAGATATCAACCCGTCGCGCCGGCATCCAGCAACCCTAAGGCCATCGTGGGCCCTGGCAGTTAAGAATGTACGGCTAGTCAGGCTCTGACCTGATCAGAGGTACATTCTTATCACAGACGGCTGGGATAAAGGCCATTATTCGGGTATATCGTCCAGCGGACAGCGGTGTGAGCGAGGTTCTGTGGGCTTGCCTGGGCCAGTTCGCAGCTCATGCCAGCCGTACCGAACCTAAGTCAGCGGCATTGGGCAACAGCAACAGTTAAGCGCCCATGGCACTGTTCGGCGTGGGCGGCGGACACGGCTGAGCCTGCCCGCAAAGCCGACACGGTGCCAGCAAACACAGACGCGAGGTAACATTTCGTGCAATCTCATCCTGTGGTTCCTCCAGATCGGTAATCGTTCGGTATGGGTGGTGAGAGCGGAGGCAGTGCCGGGCTCCGCGGCTCCCGTGCAGCCAGGCTGACGGGGGCCAGCGTCGCCGTGCTGCTGGCGGCTGCCGGGGTCACCGCCTACCTGGTAATCGACAGCACCGGCAAGTCCGCCGACGCTCCGCTGCCGACCCGGGTGCTTTCTACGCAGGCGATTGGCCTGGTCAGCCCAGGGCCGGCCGGCACGACAAGTACCGGCCCGGCAAGCACAGGGACGGGCGCTGCTGGCGGGACGCTGCTCGCATCGGGAGCGGGCCTGACGTTTGGCACCTCCAGCCAGCCCGACGCGGAGTGGACATCCGACCAGATGGCTGGGGGGACCTACATCTTCATCTACCTGGCGAACAGCGCGCGGTGTTTGGCGTCTGCGGCGTCCCCAGGGCCTGCGGTTCTTGAGCGGTGCGACCTCGCGGCGAACCAGCGCTGGAGCAGGAAGGGGCCCACAGTCGGGACGGGCGGGGTGGACTACTGGCAGCTTCGCAACCTGGCCGACGGCCGGTGCCTGACTGCCGGAAACCTGTCCGGGGAAGCCGCGCAGCTCGTACCCTGCCAGGCGACTCCGACCTGGAGCCAGCTCGTCACGTTCGCTGTTCCCTCCTGACGGGACCGCGTTACACGTCGCCGGCCGGAACCTCATCGAACAGGGCAGGCAGTGTGCCGCCGTGCGCGGCGGCAAGCTCATCCAGGCCGATCCGGAAGCACCCGTCGACCTCGAGGCTGGCACCGCCGGTCTGGCCGAGGACAGCAGCCGGAACGCCGGCACCCGAGCACAGCGCGGCGAACTCGGCCTCGGCGCCGGGCCGCACAGCGACCACCGCGCGCGCGGCCGACTCGGAGAACAGGTGCACGAACGGGTCGCCCGTCAGGGCGACCGTGGCGCCCTGGCCGCCGGCCAGGCAGCACTCGGCCAGCGCGATGGCCAGCCCGCCGTCGGACAGGTCGTGCGCTGCCTCGAGCAGGCCGGCGACAGCGCCTTCGGCCAGGACAGCGGCGAGGGCGCGCTCGGCATCGGTGTCCACAGCAGGCGGGCGGCCGCCGAGATGGCCATGCTCTACCTGGGCCCACAGCGACCCGCCGAACTCGGCCCCGGTCCGGCCGAGCAGCACCACGCTGCGGCCAGCCTGACCGAAACCGGCCGGCAGCCGCCTGCGCACGTCCTCGTGGACGCCGAGGACCCCGACGACCGGGGTCGGGTGAATCGCGGCCCCAGCGGTCTGGTTGTAGAAGCTGACGTTGCCTCCGGTCACTGGCACGCCGAGGGCCTGGCAGGCGTCGGCGAGGCCGCGCACCGCCTCGGCGAACTGCCACATGACCGCAGGGTCCTCCGGGGAGCCGAAGTTGAGGCAGTCGGTCACAGCCAGCGGCCGGGCCCCGGTCGCGGCCACGTTGCGGAAGGCCTCGGCGAGCGCTAGCTGGGCCCCGGCATAGGGGTCGAGCACGCAGTACCGGCTGTTGCCGTCCACGGCGAGCGCGACCCCGAGGTAGGTCTGCTCGTCCACCAGCACCAGGCCGGCGTCGTGGGGCACAGAGAGCACGGTCGCGCCGCGCACGTGACGGTCGTACTGCTCGGTCACCCAGCTCTTGTCGGCCCCGTCAGGCGCCGAGAGCAGGGACAGCAGCGCCGAGCGGAGTTCCGGGCCTGTGCCCGGGCGGTCCAGCCGCGCCGGGTCGTCGGCCTGCAGCGCCGCCTGGCCCGACGGGTGCTGCACTGGGCGGTGGTAGACCGGCCCCTCAGCGGCGCTCGCTGGCGGGATGTCCGCGACCAGGTCACCGTGCCAGGTCAGCTCCAGTCGTCCGGTGCTGGTGACCTCGCCGATCACGGTCGCCGCGACGTCCCACTTCCCGCACACGGCCATGAAGCGCTCCAGCGCGGACGGCTGGACAATGGCCATCATCCGTTCCTGGGACTCGCTCATCAGGATCTCGGGCGGGCCGAGCGACGGGTCGCGCAGCGGCACCGCGTCGAGGCGGACCCGCATGCCCACCCCGTCCCCGCCGCCAGCACACAGCTCGGTGGTCGCGCAAGCCACCCCGGCAGCGCCCAGGTCCTGGATGCCCTCAACGAGCCCGGCCGCGTACAGCTCCAGGCAGCACTCGATCAGCAGCTTTTCCATGAACGGGTCGCCGACCTGGACGCTGGGGCGCTTGGCGCTGCTGGTCCCGTCCGCGCCGAACGACGCGCTGGCCAGCACCGACGCCCCGCCGATGCCGTCCGGACCGGTGCTGGAGCCAAGCAGCACAACCTTGTTCCCGGTTCCGGTCGCCGCGGCGAGCTTGAGGTCCCCGTACCGCATGACACCCAGGCACAAGGCGTTGACCAGCGGGTTGCCCGCGTAGCACGGGTCGAAGGCGAGCTCGCCGCCGATGTTCGGCAGGCCGAGGCAGTTCCCGTAGAACGAGATGCCACTGACCACGCCGGGCAGCACCCGGCGGGTGTCCGGCGCCGCGGCCGGGCCGAACCGGAGCGAGTCCATCACAGCCACGGGCCGTGCTCCCATGGCCAGGATGTCGCGCACGATCCCGCCGACCCCGGTCGCGGCCCCCTGGAAGGGCTCCACGTAGCTCGGGTGATTGTGGGATTCGAGCTTGAACGTGACCGCGTATCCCTGCCCGATGTCTACGACGCCCGCGTTCTGCCCTATTCCGGCGAGCAGTGCGCTGCTCGGCGGCGCCTTCTCCGCGAACTGCCGCAGGTACGCCCGTGATGACTTGTATGAGCAGTGCTCGCTCCACATGACGGAGTACAGCGCCAGCTCTGCGTCGGTTGGACGGCGGCCAAGGATCTTGGTGACTGCCTCGTACTCCTCGTCGGTCAGGCCGAGCGCGGCGTACGGCTGCTGCGTGTCCGGAGTCGCGGCAGCATCCGCGACGGTGTCGTGCGCGGTCTTCACGCTGATACCAGCGCGCGGATTGCCGAGGTGAAGAAGCCAAGACCGTCGTCGCCAGGGCCGGTGAGGCTGCCGATCGCGTGCTCTGGGTGCGGCATCAGCGCGGCGACGTTACCGTCGCCGCTGCAGATCCCGGCGATGCCGTCGACCGAGCCGTTCGGGTTGGCGCCGACGTAACGGGCGAGCACCTGACCGCCGGACTCGAGCGCGGACAATGTCGCTGGGTCGGCGACGTAAGCCCCCTCGCCGCTCTTCAGCACGAGCGTCAGCTCCTGGCCAGCCGCGTAGTCGCGGGTCCACGGCGTCGCAACGGTCTCGATCCGGACGCGGACCTCGCGGCTGACGAAGCGCAGCCCCTGGTTGCGGGTCAGCGCGCCCGGCAGCAGGTGCGCCTCGCACAGAATCTGGAAGCCATTGCAGATGCCCAGCACTGGCAGCCCGGCCCTGGCCGCTGGCACCAGCTCGGCCATGACCGGCGCGAACCTGGCTATGGCCCCGCAGCGCAGGTAGTCGCCGTAGGAGAAGCCGCCGGGTAGCACCACAGCGTCCACGCCGCGCAGGTCACGCTCAGAGTGCCAGAGTGATACTGGCTGCGCGCCCGCCCGCCGGACAGCCCGGGCCGCGTCCTGGTCGTCGAGGGAGCCGGGGAACGTGATCACCCCGACCCGCGCGGTCATGAACGTCCCCGCGTACCCAGCATGCTCGAAGATTACCGGCTCAGCCGACGTCCCTGAGCCGCAGAGGCACCGCGTCGGGGTGGGCCAGCGGCGCGTCGCTGCGCAGCTCGATCCGCTTCGCCAGCGAGACCACGGTCCCGCGGCCGGGCCGGCTGTGCAGCGTGACATCGTCGACGAACGCCCGCATGATGGCCAGGCCGCGGCCAGACTCTGGCAGCTGCGCCACGGCCCGCTGCGATGCGCTGCGCCGGACCCGGGACAGCGGGCTGCGCAGGGCTGTCGGCATCGCGGGCGCCGACGGTGAGACCGGTCCGCCTGGCGGGGGCGCTGAGTAGGCGCGGGGCAGGCCCGATGCGGTGCGGTGGCGCCTGAAACGAGATACGGAACGCATCGCTGCCCGCCGGGCCGGCAGCCACGCTGGATCGAACCCGCGGCCGTTGTCGACGACCTGGAGCACGCAGTGGTTCTTGCCGACAGCGGCGACGACCTCGTATCCGCGGCCGGGTCCGCTGTGCCGCAGCACGTTCGTGCACGCCTCGGTCACGGCGAGCAGCAGGTCGGAGATTGACTCATCGCGGACGCCCAGCTTGGTGAGTGTGTCGCCCAGCACGTGACGCACGACCGGCACACTGATCGCCTCGCGGGGGAACACCAGGCAGAACCGGACATCGGTGGCCGGCCCAGCGCCAGTTCTCACCCGAGTGTGCATCCGCTCCTAAGCTCCCCGTGTCTGCGGCTCACTCTCCTCACATTCTGAAGGCTTCCCATGCCAGGCCGCGGTAATCATGGACTTGGGCGATCTCTGGACGAACAGTGTTTATCTTGCGCCTCCGGGGCGCTTTGAGGGGCCTTTGGCGCGGGTCAGGAACGCCGGACCGTGAACTCCTCGATCACCGGGTTTGCCAGCAGCTCGCCCGCGAGCTCGGTCACCCGGGCCAGGGCCGCATCGTCGGCGGGGCCGTCGAGCTCGACCTCGAACCTCTTGCCCTGGCGGACGCCTGCTACCTGGCCGAATCCGAGCCGGCGGCACGCGCTGGCGATCGCATCTCCTTGCGGGTCATGGATCCCGGGCTTGAGCATCACCTCGACGACGACTGTGGCCACGCGTGGCAGCGTACGCCAGGCGCCTACCGGGCATAGCAGCGGCAGGTCGCGGCCGGTGGCTGTCGCGAGTCAACGGGATGCTGGGGGGAGCCTGTACTCCCGGATATCTGTATCCTGCGCATACGCCTGGCTCCCGCCTCCGGGCGGCGAGTGGGCGTGACAGCGCCGGGCGCTGCCGGTCAGCCGGCCGGCTGCGCGACCGGCTGGCCTCGAGCAACCGAGGAGTGGCACGTGACCGTCAACGATGCCGGGCGAGCTGCTTTTGCTGATTCCTTCCGCCACTGCGGGGTACCGGAGTCAGCGGAGCTTATCCAGCTCCTGACCCCTGAGGGCGAGCGGGTCGACAATCCCGAGTACCCGCTCGATATCACGCCGGAGGAGATCCGGGCGCTGTACCGGGACCTGGTGCTGGTGCGCCGGATCGATTACGAGGCCATCGCCCTGCAACGCCAGGGCGAGCTAGGGATCTGGGCCTCGCTGCTGGGCCAGGAGGCCGCCCAGATCGGCTCCGGCCGGGCGCTGCAGCCACGGGACATGGCCTTCCCGACCTACCGGGAACATGGGGTGGCCTGGTGCCGCGGGCTGGACCCGGTCCGGCTGCTGGAACTGTTCCGGGGGGTCAGCAACGGCGGCTGGGACCCGACTGCGCACAACTTTCACCTGTACACGATCGTGATCGGTGCCCAGACGCTGCACGCGACCGGGTACGCGATGGGCATCCAGCGGGACGGTGCGGTTGGCGAGGACGGGGAAGCCGTGATCGCCTACTTCGGTGACGGAGCAACCAGCCAGGGCGATGTCAACGAGGCGTTCATATGGGCATCGGTCACGAACGCGCCGGTCGTGTTCTTCCTCCAGAACAACCAGTGGGCGATCTCCGCGCCGCTGGAGCGCCAGAGCCGGGTGCCGCTGTTCCTGCGCGCGCACGGCTTCGGATTCCCCGGCGTCCGGGTGGACGGCAACGACGTTCTGGCCTGCCTGGCGGTCACCCGGAAGGCCATGCAGGCCGCGCGGACCGGACAGGGACCGACGCTCATCGAGGCGTTCACGTACCGGATGGGCGCGCACACCACGACCGACGACCCCACCAGGTACCGGCTTGCTGCCGAGCTGGAAACCTGGAAGCTGAAAGACCCGATCGAGCGGGTCAAGGCCTACCTGGTCCGGACCGACCAGGTGGACGAGAAGTTCTTCACTGAACTCGACGCCGAGTCCGACGAGCTCGGCGCCCGGATCAGGAAGGCGTGCCGCGAGATGCCCGACCCCGATCCCATGTCGATCTTCGAGAACGTTTACGCGGAGCCGAACGCGCTGCTGGAGGCCGAGCGAGACCAGTACGCCGCCTACCTCGACTCCTTCGAGGAGGCCGACCGATGACCAGCGATGGCCCCGTACGGCTCACCCTGTCCAAAGCACTGAACGAGGGTCTGCGCAAGGCCATGGAGAACGACCCGAAAGTCCTGATCATGGGCGAGGACGTCGGGAAGCTCGGCGGGGTGTTCCGGGTCACAGACGGGCTGCAGAAGGACTTCGGCGAGGCTCGCGTCATGGACACGCCGCTCGCGGAGTCCGGCATCGTCGGCACCGCCATCGGGCTGGCGCTGCGCGGCTACCGCCCGGTCTGCGAGATCCAGTTCGACGGGTTCGTGTTTCCCGCCTTTGACCAGATCACCAGCCAGCTCGCCAAGATGAGGTTCCGGTCCGGCGGCAATCTCATCCTGCCGGTCGTGGTCAGGATCCCGTGCGGTGGCGGCATCGGCGCGGTGGAGCATCACAGCGAGTCCCCCGAGGCCCTGTTCACACACACCGGCGGGCTGCGAGTTGTGGCCTGCGCCGACGCGGCGGACGCGTTCACGATGATCCAGCTGGCCATCCGGAGCGACGACCCGGTGATCTTCTTCGAGCCCAAGCGACGCTACTGGGACCGGGCCGAGGTGGACACGACCGTGGATGTGGCCACGACGCTGCCGCTGACCAGGGCCCGGACGGTGGTCAGCGGCACCGACGTGACGGTGGTGACTCACGGCCCGATGGTCAAGGTCTGCGTCGCAGCGGCGGCCTCCGCAGCCGAGGAGGGGCACTCGCTGGAGGTCATCGACCTGAGGTCACTCTCGCCGCTCGACACCGAGACGATCTTCGAGTCAGTCCGGCGCACCGGCCGGTGCGTCGTCGCCCATGAGGCGCCAGTAACCGGCGGCCTCGGTGCTGAGATCGCCGCCCGGGTGACAGAGGAGTGCTTCTACCGCCTGGAGGCCCCGGTGCTTCGGGTCGGCGCCTTTTCCACCCCGTACCCGCCGTCCAAGCTGGAGGAGCATTACCTGCCGGACCTGGACCGGGTACTCGAGGCCGTGGACAGGACCTTCGGTTACTAAGGGAGCCAGCCGTGCCAGAACAGAAGCAGTTCCGGCTCCCCGACGTGGGAGAGGGCCTGACCGAGGCGGACATTGTCAAGTGGCACGTCCAGCCCGGTGACAAGGTGAAGATCAACCAGACCATCGTGGAGATCGAGACGGCGAAGGCGACGGTCGAGCTGCCGTGCCCGTTCGACGGCGTGGTGGCCGCACTCCTGGTCTCGGAGGGCAGCACGGTCGATGTGGGCACGCCGATCATCTCGGTGACGGTGGGGGCCGACGCGCAAGCCGGTGCGGCCCCGCCGGCCCCGCCGGCCCCGCCGGTCCCGCAGGGGCCCACCAGCGCGGACCTGGTTCCGCCGCCCCGCGGCGAGGGCGGGACCGAGCCCGGAATCGAAGGGACCCTGCGGCCCAAGGAGGAAGGCGGCTCGGTGCTGGTCGGCTACGGGGTCAAGTCGGCCTCGACGGCCAGGCGGCCGAGGAAGGCCCGCCCCGCCTCGTCTGCGGCGCCCCGCGCGGGCACGGCGGCGGCTGCTGCCGAGCCCGTTGCGCCGGCCCCGGCAGCTCCGGCCGCGTCCCCGGCACAAGCCGCCGCGAAGACCCGGCCCTCGGCAGTTCCCGCTGCCGGAGATACCAGCGCCGCGTCCCCGGGCCCCGCGTCCACAGGTACTGCCTCGCCGACTGTCCTGGCCAAGCCGCCCGTCCGCAAGCTCGCCAAGGACCTTGGCATCGACCTGTCCGTGGTGCCTGGAACGGGCCCTGGAGGCTCGATCACCCGGGACGACGTTCAGGGGGCCCTGACTGCGCGGGACACCGCGCCCGACTCGGGCACCCCCCGCCTCGCACCGGTGACCGCAGTGGCCCGCGAGGAGCGGATCGGAATCCGCGGTGTGCGCAAGCACACCGCGGAGGCCGTGAGCGCCAGCGCTTTCACGGCCCCGCACGTAACGGAGTTCCTGCAGGCCGACGTCACCGAGACGATGGCCGCGACAGCACGGATGCGGTCGCTGCCCGAGTTCGCCGAGGTCCGGGTGTCGCCGCTGCTGCTCGTCGCCCGGGCCCTGATGGTGGCCGTCGCCAGGCACCCGATGATCAATTCCTCGTGGGACTCCGAAGCCCAGGAAATTGTGGTCAAGCACTATGTGAATCTCGGCATCGCCGCGGCGACCGAACGCGGCCTCATCGTGCCCAACGTCAAGGACGCCCACGCGCTGTCGCTTCCCGGCCTGGCCCGGGCCCTGGCTGAGCTGACCGAGACTGCCCGGGCAGGCAAGGCGACGCCAGCCGACCTGAGCGGCGGCACTATCACGATCACAAACGTCGGCGTCTTCGGCGTGGACGCCGGCACACCGATACTGCCGCCAGGCGAGGCGGCCATCCTGGCGTTCGGGCAGGTGCGGGATATGCCGTGGGTGCACCAGGGACAGCTGGCCATCCGCAAGGTCACCACGCTGTCCCTGTCGTTCGACCACCGCATTGTGGACGGCGACCTTGGCTCCGCAGTGCTGCGAGACATCGGTGCGATGCTGGAAGACCCGCTCCGCATGCTGGCCTGGTCGTAACCGGAAGGACCCCGAATGATCAGGCACGTCGTGCTGCTCACCTGGACGGCCGAAGCGACCGACGAGCAGAAGCAGCGAATAGCCGACGAGCTCCGGGCGCTGCCGCCGAAGATGAGTGGCCTGAGCGCGTACCAGGTCGGGCCCGACGCCCGGATCGTTGACGGCAACGCAGACTTCGCCATTGTGGCTGACTTCGACGATGTGCCCAGCTACCTGGCCTACCGCGAGCATCCCGCCCACCGCGCCGTTATAGACCAGTTCGTCATCCCGATCGCCGCGCGGCGGGTTTCGGCCCAGTACGAGGTCTGATCGGCCGGGACGGAGCTTCAGAACGCGGCTTCGGGCAGCTCCATCAGGTCGAGGCTCGTCGCCTCGGTGATCTCGCGCTCCGCTGCGAGCCGGGGCAGCACGGTCGCGGCGAAGAACCGGGCTGAGGCCAGCTTTCCCTCGTAGAAGGCCTGGTCAGCGCCTGCGCCCTCATCGAGACGGGCCAGCGCGACCTGCGCCTGCCTGGCGAGCAGCCAGCCGATGATGAGGTCGCCGAGCGCCAGCAGCAGCCGAGTGGTGTTCAGGCCGACCCGGTAGATCTCGGGGGGCTGCTGCATGCTCGCGCCCAGGTACCCGTGCATCGAGCTCACGATCGCCTCGACGTCGTCGGCCGCCTTTGCCAGCGCCGCGCGCTCAGCCTTGAGCCGGCCGTTGCCGCCGTCGCCCGTTGCGAACTCCCTGACCTGGCCGAGCAGGAAGGTTAGCGCCTTACCCTCGTTCCGTACGATCTTCCGGAAGTAAAGATCCATGCCCTGGATCGCCGTCGTGCCCTCGTACAGACTGTCGATCTTGGCGTCCCTGATGTACTGCTCGATCGGGTAGTCCTGCAGGAACCCGGAGCCTCCGAAGACCTGCAGCGAGTGGGTCAGCATCTCGTACGCGCGCTCTGAGCCGACTCCCTTGACGACCGGCAGCAGCAGGTCGTTGATTGCGGCGGCCTGCTCGTCGGTGCTGCCCGCAGCCTCGGCGGCCATCAGCGTGTCCTGGAACGTCGCTGTGTACAGGACCAGCGCGCGCATGCCCTCGACGTAAGCCTTCTGCAGCATCAGCAGCCGGCGCACGTCCGGGTGGTGGATGATCGTGACACGCGGCGCCTTCTTGTCCGTGAGCGCCGTCAGATCAGCACCCTGAACGCGGGTCCGGGCGTACTCAAGCGCGTTCAGGTACCCGGTCGACAGCGTCGAGATCGCCTTGGTGCCGACCATCATGCGGGCGAACTCGATGATGACGAACATCTGCCGGATGCCGTCGTGCACGCCGCCCACCAGGGTGCCGACCGCCGGGTGGTCAGCGCCGAAGGTCAGCTCGCAGGTCGTGGACGCCTTCAGGCCCATCTTGTGCTCGACGTTCGTCGCGTAGACGCCGTTGCGCTCGCCGAGCGTGCCGTCCGGCTCGACCAGGTACTTGGGCACGAGGAACATCGACAGGCCCTTGGTGCCGGGCCCCGCGCCCTCGGGACGGGCCAGCACCAGGTGGAAGATGTTCTCGGTCAGGTCGTGCTCACCGCTGGTGATGAACCGCTTCACGCCCTCGATGTGCCAGGTGCCGTCCGGCTGCTCGATCGCCCGGGTACGGCCGGCGCCGACGTCGGACCCGGCGTCGGGCTCGGTCAGCACCATCGTCGAGGCCCACTTGTGGTCGAGGGCCAGCTCGGCGAACCGCTTCTGCTCGGGTGTGCCCAGGCGCCACAGCGCATGGGCCATCGGCGCGCAGGTGGCGTACATCCAGATCGCTGGGTTGGCGCCGAGGAACACTTCGGACACCGCCCAGTGGAGCGACCGGGGTACGCCGACGCCGCCGAGTTCCGGCGGGAGCTCCAGCCGGTACCACTCGGCGTCCATAAGTGCCTGGAAGGATTTCCTGAACGCTTCCGGCATCTGGACCGAGTGAGTCCGCGGATCGAAGACGGGCGGATTGCGGTCGGTCTCAGCGAATGACTCGGCAATCGGGCCCCGGGCCAGCCGGTCCACCTCGTCGAGGATCCCGCGTGCGGTGGCGGCGTCCATGTCGGCGAACGGCTCGGAGCCGAGCAGGTCCTGGCGGCGCAGCACCTCGAACAGGTTGAATTCGATGTCCCTCAGGTTGGTCTTGTAGTGGCTCATCGTGGTCCTCCCCACCGCCGGCGGCCGTTCTACTCGCTGGTAACAAAGCTGGCTCCACTGTACTACTTGCTGGTAACCTGGCGCTACTAAGTAGTAACCAGCCCGCGACCTGCGACGGAGCTCATGATTCCGTCGCGCTGTTCCGCGAAACCGAATCTCGTTCTAGAGTGATGGCATCCCAGACCGCAGACACTCCAAAGCGGGACGAACCATGACGCTTGGTCTCACACCAGAGCACCTGGAGCTTGCCGAGACAATCCGGAACTGGGCGGAGCGTCACTGCCGCGCTGACGTCGTCCGTGCCGCTGCGGACGGGCCCGACAGCGGGTCGGCACACTATCTGGAGTCGCTCGCGCCCTCGCTGGCGCAGCAGGGTGTCTTCGGGCTGCACGTCCCGGAGGAGGACGGCGGCCAGGGATTCGGCCTGCCCGAACTGACAGTGGTCGTCGAGGAACTCGGGTACGCGCTGACCCCCGGAGCGTTCCTGCCGACCGTCCTGGCGAGCGCGGTGATGGCCGCTGCCGGGGTGACCGGCAAGGACGCGGTCAGCAAGCTGCTCGCCGGACTGGCCGACGGGTCGAAAGCCGGCGCTGTCGGCCTGGCCTCCGGCCTGACCGGCAGCGCGCACGATTCTGGCGGCCTGGTCGTCGGCGGCGAGCACAGCCCGGTGCTCGGCGCCTCCCTTGCTGACGTCCTCATCCTCCCGGTGCAGACCGACAGCGGCGAGGTCTGGGCCGTCCTGGACGCAGCCAGCCTCGAGATCACCGCGCTGGACAGCCTCGACCTCACCAGGCCGGTTGCCAGGATCCGCGCTGACAAGGCCGTCGTCCCCGCTGACCGGCTTCTGACCGGGCTCGACCGGGACACGGTCACCAGCCTCGCGGCCGTCCTGTTCGGCGCCGAGGCCTCCGGCATCGCCGACTGGGCTACGCGCACCGCGTCCGAGTACGCCAAGATCCGGCACCAGTTCGGCAGGCCGATCGGCCAGTTCCAGGCGGTCAAGCACCGGTGTGCGCGGATGCTGACCGTGGCCGAGCAGGCAGCGGCGGCCGTCTGGGACGCCGCGCGGGCAGAACCCGGCGGGCAGGACGCAGGCAGTGCCGGTCCGGCCGCAGGCGCTGGCCAGGGCGGCCAGCGCGAGTTCGCCGCTGGCGCTGTCGCTGTGGTCGCGCTCGATGCCGCAACCTGGTGCGCGCACCAGTGCATCCAGGTGCTCGGCGGAATCGGTTACACCTGGGAGCACGAGGCCCACCTGTACTTCCGGCGGGCGCTGTCACTGCGCGCGCTGCTCGGCTCCTCGGCCCAGTGGGGGCAGCGGGTCGCGCAGCTGGCCCTCGCCGGGGTCAGCCGGGCGGCGCGAGTGGATCTCGGCGACGAGACGCAGCTGCGCGAGGGCATCCGCGCCGAGCTTTCCGCGATCGCCAGCCTGACTGGCCGGGAGCGCACCGAGCGGCTGGCGGCCGACGGATGGGTCATGCCACACCTGCCCCGCCCGTGGGGACGGGGAGCGGGCCCGCTCGAGCAGGTAGTGACCGACCAGGAGATGCGGGCTGCCGGGGTGCGGACACCTGGCCTCGCGATCGGCGCCTGGGTGGTGCCCGCGCTGATCCAGTACGGGAGCGCTGAGCAGCAGGAACGGTTCCTGCCGCCGACGCTGCGCGGCGAAATCCTGTGGTGCCAGCTGTTCAGCGAGCCGGGTGCCGGCTCGGACCTGGCCGGTCTGGCCACCCGGGCGGTGCGCGCGGACGGGGGCTGGAAGCTGACCGGCCAGAAGATCTGGACCTCACTGGCCAAGCAGGCAGCATGGGCGATCTGCATCGCGCGTACCGACCCTTCCGCGCCCAGGCACGACGGGATCACCTATTTCCTCGTTGACATGTCCTCGCCCGGCGTGGAGGTACGCCCGCTGCGCGAGATCACTGGCGACTCCCTGTTCAACCAGGTCTTCCTGGACGAAGTGCTCGTCCCGGACGACTGCGTGGTCGGCGAGGTCAACGGCGGCTGGCGGGTTGCCAGGACCACGCTGGCGAACGAGCGGGTGTCGCTGTCGCGTTCGTGGGCCTTCGGGTCCGGCGTCGCTGAGCTGCTCCAGGTGGCCAGGGCAGCGGGCGATCCGCAGCTCGCGCGGCTCGGCAGGATCGTCTGCGAGGGCCACGCGATCGACCTCCTCGGGCTGCGGGTCACGCTCAAGCAGCTGTCGGGAACCGAGCCCGGGGCCACAGGCAGCGTGCGCAAGCTGCTCGGTATGGAGCACGCTCAGCAGGTGGCCGAACTGTGCTTCGAGCTGTCAGGTGCTGCTGCCGCAGAGGGGGCAGCCGCCGGGGCCCCGGTCACCGACGCCGGCCAGCCGAACGGCCCGCACTGGGCGCGGCAGGTTCTGCAGACCCAGGCGCTCACGATCGGCGGCGGCACGACTGACATTCAGCTGAACATCATCGGCGAGCGAATTCTCGGCCTGCCCCGTGACCCGGAGCCGCCAGCAAAGTAAAACCAGTTAACCGGAAATCCGGTCAAAGCAGCGGCAAAGTCCCCGACTGCCGGCGATGCAGGCGGCACCCAGGTCAGGTGCCGCGCTAGCCTACTGGGAGCACAATTCCGGGGGAGCTGATGACCGGCAGTGACGGCGGCGCGCCGGGCGGGAAGCCAGGCGAGCCGGGCACCCACCCCAGTCAGTCGGGCGTGCCGTCCCGGCAGCCACGGCTGGTGTCGGCGCCGCGCCCGCCGGGCGCCCCATTAGGGAAGCCACGGCGCACGGGAACCAGGCGCAGGCCTGGTCCCGCGCCCGCGCAGCAGCAGCTGATGGCGCGGATTTCCGCGAGCAGGAGGGCGCGGCAGCGGCGGGCACTGCTTATGGTCTCCACTGCCATGTCGGCAGTGGTCCTGCTGGCAGCCGCCTCCGCCTGGGCGGTGACCAGCTACGTCAACGACAGCCTGAGCCGCATCAACGCCGGAACCGGGGGCACCCCGACCAGCGGGCCGCTGAACATCCTGGTTGCCGGCCTTGACGAGCGGACCGGGCTGACCAGGCAGCAGCAGCTTGAGCTGCATGTCGGCGCGAGCGACGGCGAGACCAACACCGACACGCTCATGGTGGTGCACGTGCCTGCCGACCACAGGTATGTCGAGGTGGTCAGCCTGCCGCGGGACTCCTGGGTGGAGATACCCGGGCACGGCATGAGCAAGATCAACGCTGCGCTCGGGCTGGGCGGGCCGCAGCTCATGGTCAGCACGGTTGAGCACGTGACCGGGCTGACGATCAACGACTACGTTGAGGTGAACTTCCTCGGATTCGTCAGGGTGATCGACGCACTGAACGGTGTGAACATCTGCCTGCCCTACGCGGTGGACGATCCCGACAGCGGCCTGCAGCTGTCGGCCGGGGTCCATCACGTGGACGGCATTACCGCTCTGGAGTACGCACGTGACCGGCACTCGTTCGCAACGTCCGACCTGGCCCGGATCCAGGACCAGCAGCAGCTGATCGCCACCGCGATCAACGAGGGAATCAGCTCGGGCACGCTCGCCGACCCAGTGAAGTTCCAGCACTTCCTGTCGGCGCTGACGGCCGCTGTCACCGTGGACACTGGGTTCAACGTGGTCAGCATCGCGGGCGAGCTTCGCGGGCTCTCATCGAAGGACATCACGTTCACGACCGTGCCGCTGTCGAACACCAACTACACCACGCCGACAGGCGAGTCCGCCGTGCTGTGGAACACCACGGCGGCTGCGGCACTGTTCAGCGGGCTGAAGAACGATCGGGCGCCCGGTGCTGCTCCCCAGACCTCAGGCTCCCCCGCCAGCACCCCGAAGCAGGGCCAGCCGACCCTGAGCCGCGGCCAGGTCTCCCTCGATGTCTTCAACGGGACGATGATCAGCAAGCTGTCGGCCAACACCGCATCCGCCCTGGCGGGTCTGGGTTTCAAGATCCACTTGTCCGGCGTCGACTGGACAAGTCAGGACATCAGCCAGACGCTCGTCCAGTACCCGGCCGGCCAGCAGGCAGCGGCGGAGCTGGTCCGGCAGGCCCTGCCTGGATCGGCCTTGCAGCAGGTGAGCGGCCTGGCCAGGGTGCGGGTCGTGCTCGGCCGCAGCGGCCACTCCGTGGCCGCTGCGGCGACAGCCCCGGCAGGTACCCAGCCCGCTGCCGCGACCTCACCGCCCGCCGGCGGGAGGACAGCGGCCCAGGCCGCCTGCAGGTGATACCGGGACTGCGGCTACACCTGAGTGGTACCGGTGCCCTCGCTGCCGTCGTCTCCTGGCTGGGTGCTGGACCCGTCGCCGCCCGGCTCGGGCGGCGTGGGCTCCTGTGTCGTCAGGTTGACGCCGTGCTCCGTCTCGTGCGCGGACAGGTCGGCAACTAGCTTGTCGATCTGCGTCTCAGTCTCCGGAGTGGAGCGGCCGGTACGTTCTGCGTAGACGGCGGCACCAAGGTTGCGAAGCATCGCATCGGCCCGCCGCTTGCCCTGGACCTGATCGAACTTCGCCTTGCTGTCCCTCGCCGTCTCCTGCGTTTTCTGGGCCAGCACTGTGGCCTGCGCCTTGACCTTGTCCATCAGTCCCATGTCGGCCTCCCAAGGTCTGCGGCCAGGACCCGGGCATACGGCGCGGGCCTGCAGCCGCTAACACCCAGCCTATGCTCTGTTTGCTTTGCACCTCCGGGGCGCCTTGGGGCGCCGCGTTTCCCTCCTCGCTCGGTCGCAGGCTCCCTCGCTCGTCAGTGCAACGCGGCGCCGCGCCCCTTTGGCGCGAGGGGGCGGCACCGCGCCCCTTTGGCGCGGGAATACGAGATGGGTGTTCGGGGGGCTGGTTATTCCGAGATGTCACTGAGAGTGACAAGAGTCATAGACGGCGCTGATGGGGATTGCAGCGAACATGGGATGACGTTATACGTGCGATCCCCGTCCGGGAGCACAGCGCCCACCCCATGGCGCGCCGCTCCTGTGCCTGCCGGCCAACCGGCCCGCCGTGATACCCGCGGCCAGCTGGCGAATTGAGCCAGAACCCCTGTGGACGCCCGCATGCCCCCATGCGCGCGTGCCGGCAGGCAGCGCCACCCAGACCACCCTCCCGGCCCGCTTTGAGTACAGGCCGGGGCGACGGGGACGCGCCCATGGAAGGAATCCCCCACCTTGCTGAGCACGAGCCGTCTCACCAACACTCTGCCCGGAAGCCACCGTCTCCAGGACGGCCTGCGCATAGACCGCCATCTCCAGGACGTACTGGACGGAAGCCGCCGTTTCCTCAGCACACTGCACGACAACCGGCGGAAGGCCCTGGCCTGCCTGGGCACCGCTGCGGTCGTCGCCAGCGGCGCTGGTGCTGCTGGCGCCGTCGCCACGTCCGGCCAGGGAAACCTGCCCGCGGCGTATCACTCCGCCGCGTCGGCACCGGTCATCAGCTCAGAGCCGGCGCACCTGTCCTCGACGTCCGGGCTGGCGTCCAGCCTGCCCGCACCGGCGCACGCCACTGTCTCACTGCCGGTCAGCCTGCCCGAGGCGCAGGCCCCGACGTCCGCACCGGCCAGCGGGCCGGCACAGCCAGCTGCCGCCCCGGCGGCGCGCCCAGCAACGCAGCCAGCGGCGCAGCCAGCAGCGCCGGCCGCACCCGTGGCAGCGCAGCGGCCCGCGGCCCCGGCCGCACCCGCGCCGGCCGCCCAGCCGCTGAACAGCTGGCAGGCTATTGAGGGCGCTGCCGCGCGCCACGGCGGTGTGCTGCCGGCGATGGACATACCGCTGCCGGCGCCCGTCGCCATGGCGCAGTCCCAGATGCCGGTGAGCGGGGACCAGTGGAACAACGCCACCACGATCGTGCAGCAGGCCCTCAACAAGGGCATGGGCCTGCGGTCCGCGGTCATCGCAGTGGCCACCGCCATGCAGGAGTCCAGGCTGATCAACATCAACTACGGGACCTACGACTCGCTGGGCCTGTTCCAGCAGCGCCCGTCCTCGGGCTGGGGCACCCCGGCCGAGGTCACGAACCCGGTCTACGCGTCCGACGCGTTCCTGGACGCGCTGCATACCTACCAGGTCAACAACCCGGGCTGGGCCACCCAGCCGGTATGGCAGCCCGCTCAGGGCGTGCAGAACTCGGCCTTCCCGACCGCCTACGGCCAGTGGGAGGTCCAGGCCGCGAGCATCGTCATGGGTGTCGCCAGGAACCTGCTGGGCGCGCAGCAGTAACAGCCGCAACCCCCAGCCCCCGGGCGCGTGCCCCGCGAGGAATCCCTCGCGGGGCACGCGTGTGTTCCGGGTGCGGCACTCAGCCGCGGGCCGCGGCGAGTTCGGCCGCGGCGGTGCGGGCAACGGCAAGGGCGTCAGCGGTCACGGTGATCAGCTGGCAGCCGTTCTCCCGGTACAGCCGGCCGGTCGCCCCATCAGTGGCGTGCACACCGACTGGTTTCCCGGCCGCGGCGCAGGCGGCCCAGACGCGTTCCAGCTCCTTCCTGAGCACCGGATCGTTCGGGTCCAGGGCGCAGCCGAGTGACAGCGACAGATCCCTGGGGCCAACGTAGATCCCGTCGATCCCGTCGACTGCCAGGGTGGCCGCGAGCTCGCCGATGGCCCCCGGCGACTCGACCATGACGAAGCACAGCGGGTCGGCGGTCGCCAGGTTCCCGCCCGCGGAGCGGTACCCGACAGGCGGGTACCGGCACGCCCCGGCCACGGTGGCGGCCTGCTCAGCGGACTCGACATTCGGGACGATCACGCCCTCGCAGCCAAGGTCGAGGGCCCGGCCGATGTCGGCCGGGTGCGCGTACCTGACGCGGCCGATGGGTGTGGCGCCCGCGTACCTGACGGCGGTCGTTATCGATGGCAGGTCATGCTCGGTGGCGCTGCCGTGCTGCAGGTCGATGACGACGTAGTCGAGCCCGGCGGTTGCCAGCATCCGGGCACTGAGCAGATCGGGGATCGCTGACCAGGCGCCATAGACAGCCTCGCCGCCACGCAGGCGGTCGCGCAGTGAAGTGGGGGTCGTCATGGCATAAGCCAAGCACAGGGGCTGATGGAGCGGGAGCGCCACCGCGCAGCGCCGCCCGCAGTGCGGGCGATCACTACCGCTGCGCAGACGCCCCAGTATGCGGCATGCTATGCGGATGAGCACGCCGGGCTGGGTGTGGCGGGCACCACCAGGGTGGCCGCAGCCACCGCCGGGATGGTCGCCCCCGATGGGGTGGCAGCCTTCGCCGGAGTGGCCTCCGCCCCCTCCTAACTGGCAGTACTGGGCTAAGGCCGAGCGCGAGCGGACGCCAGTCAAGGTCGCGCCGCAGACCCGGCGGGATCTGGTGCTCGAGACCTGGTTCGTGCAGCTAGCGTTCCTCGTGCCGGGCGTGCTAGCCGCCGTCGACCTGCTCGCGCAGCACGTCGGCGGCGTCGCTACCGTCACCAGGTTCCCCACAGTCCTGCCGGGCCACCCGCTGGAGAACCTGATCCTGGGGGTGCTCAACTACCTCGAAGTAGGCGCGGTAGTTCCGCTCGGGCTGCTGCTGCTGAGCCGCACTGGCCAGCGTCCGGCCGACTTCGGGCTAACCCGGCCGTGGGCCGCCCGGGACCTGTGGCCAGCCCTAGGGCTCACCGCCGCCTCTTACGGTGTCACTTACCTGGCAGCAATCCCGTTTGTGCCGCTCGAGAAGACGTCGCTGTTCAATAGCGTCCCCATCGGCAACGTGCCGCATTACTACGTCATCTACGGGATCGCGATAGCGCTGACGACCGCGATTACCGAGGAGACCCTGGTCAGCGGCTATCTTCTCACCCGGCTTGACCAGCTTGGCTGGGACCCGCGCTGGGCGCTCGTGCTGAGCCTGACCCTTCGCACCAGCTACCACGTCTACTACGGCCTTGGGTTCCTGCTCACTATCCCCAGCGGCTATCTGTTCACCAGGTCGTTTCAGAAGCACCGGCGCCTGGTGCGGCCGATCATCGCGCACTTTCTCTACGATGCGGTGCTGTTCGTGATCAGCGTCCTGGGGGTGCATCTGTAGCCGCCGACGGTTTTTACCCCCGTTTGGCAATTAATTTATTAGCGGCTGACCGACTCATGGCCCCGCATCATTTTGTCCCGCATACCTTGACTGGTGCAGATACCGCCGCGGATGGGTCGAGATTGGAGTCCGGCGCTGAGCGTCGTCCCGTCGGCCGCTGAGCGGTCCGTCACCTCGGAGAGCCGACGGCCCCCCGCCAGGAGCTGGGTGCCATGGCTGATCCTGGCCTGCTATCTGCTCGCCGCGGTAGCGCTGACCTGGCGGCTGTGGGCCGATCCCGCCTCGCGCGTGCAGACCGGCGACACCCCCGACGTTGACCTGTTCGCCTGGTTCCTGCGTTATGACGCGACCGCGGTAGCCCACGGGCACCTGCCAGCACTGATCACGACCACGATGAACGCTCCCCGCGGCGTCAGTGTGATGTGGAATACCTCCGTCCTGCTCCCGGGCATTGTGCTGACCCCGGTCACGCTGCTCGCCGGCCCGCAGGTCAGCCTTACCGTGCTGCTGACCCTGGGTTACGCGGGCTCGGCTGCCAGCCTCTTCTTCGTGCTGCGCCGGTGGGATGTCAGCCTGGGCGCAGCAGCACTGGGCGGCGCCGTCTACGGCTTCTCCCCCGCGCTGGTGAACTCTGGCATTGGCCACTACCACCTGCAGTTCGCCGTGCTGCCACCACTCATCATTCACGCGCTGCTGCGGCTCGCGACCGGCCGCGCGAGATCGGTCCGGGGCGCCGTCCGGACCGGGGCCTGGCTCGGCCTGCTCGTCGCCGCGCAGCTGTTCACCGGCGAGGAACTGCTTGCCGACACGGCGGTGGCCGCGCTGGTACTGGTGGTGGTTCTCGCCGCCAGCAGACCGCGGGCCGTGGCGGTCCGGGCCCGCGACCTGGCGCCCGGGATAGCAGCCGGCGTCGTGGTCATGCTGGTGATCTGCGGTCACGCACTGCTGGTGCAGTTCTTCGGCCCGCTCACCCAGCACAACCACCCGACCAGGCCCGACCCGTTCACCAACCGGCTCACGTTCCTCGTGAATCCCCCGGGCAGCCTGCTGCTGCACACGCAAGGGAGTGCGGCCGCCGCCGCCTCGTACGGCCGTGGCCTGGGTGAGTACCTCGGCTATCTCGGCTGGCCACTGCTCATCGTGCTCTCGCTGGCGGCGGTCAGGTTCTGGCCGGACCTGCGGGCCCGGGCGGCGGCCACGCTCTGGGCAGTGCTCGAGCTTCTGTCCCTGGGCGGCGGCACCCTCGTGATCGGCAGCTTCCGCGTCCCCACGTGGCTGCTGCCGTTCCACTGGCTGCAGGGCGCGCCGGTCTTCAGCCAGGTCCTGCCCGACCGCCTGTCAATCCTCGCGGACGGCGCGGCGGCCGCGCTGCTGGCGTTCTGCCTCGATCTGGCCCGCGTGCCAGCCCGGCAGCAGGCCACGAGCTGGCGCAGCTGGTTCATCCCGACACCCGTCCTCGCCGTGATCGCGGCCGTGGCGATCGTGCCACTGATCCCGACGCCGGTCAGTGTGGCCAGCGTCCCCGCGGTCCCGTCCGGCTGGCAGGCGGCGTTCGCCAGGCTCCGGCTTGCGCCCGATGCCCGGGTGCTGATCGTGCCGGTCCCCTCCGGGCACCTCCCGCAGGTCGAGGTGATGCGCTGGCAGGCGGTCACCGGCGAGCCCGCCACGATGATCGGCGGCTACTTTGTCGGGCCGGACAAGACCGGGCAGCAGCGTGTCTACATCCCCGGCCCGACAACGACTGCCGCCGAGTACCTGGACTCGCTCTGGGACAGCCGCGAGCATGCCAGAGCGCTACCGCACGGGCTGATGCGCTCCGTTCTCGCCTACTGGCGGCCAGCCGCTGTCATTGCGGTGACCACCCGGGATTCGCGGCTCGGGTACTACCTGACCGCACTGTTCGGCCAGCCGAGCTTCTCCGCCGGCAGCGTTCTGGTCTGGCAGCTCACGCCCAGTCACCGGCACGTCCGATCCCACTCCCCGCTAGCCTCCGGCGTCTCCCGCCACCACACCCTGGCCGTCTGACCCGCTCCTCGCCAGCCGTGGAAGTGGCTGCGGTGGCGTGTCTACGCCCCCAAAGCTTCAACCACAAAGACGATCTTGAACGGGGCCTGGCTCAACCCGCGAAACTGATCTTGCCGAGGCGGCAAAGCGGCGTTGCGCCAACGGCCGTTGCCGGCTACTGTCCTTGTTCCACTAAGGGATTAAGTAATTAAGCAATGAGTGAGGTGTTGCTGTGATCGAGTTCCAGCTCGATGCGGCCTCGGGCGTCGCCACCTATCTCCAGCTGGTGCAGCAGGTCCGTCAGGCACTGCAGCTCGGCATCCTCCAGCCGGGGGACCGTCTGCCAACGGCGCAGCAGGTCGTCGCGAGCCTGGCGATCAACCCGAACACGGTCCTCAAGGCCTACCGGGACCTGGAGCGTGAGGGGCTGGTACGCGCCCGCCCGGGCCAGGGCACGTTCGTCGTCGGCACACTGCCCCACACCGACCCGACGGTCCAGGCGCAGTTCCTGGCCTCGATGGCCGACTGGCTGGTATCGGCGCGAGCCGCTGGCCTGGGTCCCGATGACATCGAGGCCATCTACCGGACAGCGTTCCGTAACAGCTTCGCGGAGGGCGTGGCATGACGGGCATCCTGGAGACCAGCGGGCTCAGCAAGCGCTACGGACGCCGTTTCATGGTCCGCAGCGGCGCGCCCTGGGCACTGCGCGACTGCACGCTGACGATCCCCGAGGGCAAGGTCGTCGGGCTGGTCGGACCGAACGGGGCAGGCAAGACCACGCTGCTGCAGCTCGCCGCCGGGCTGCTCACGCCGACGTCGGGCACGATCAGTGTGCTCGGCAGGCACCCCGCCGAGGGGCCAGCGCAGCTCGGGCGGATCGGCTTTGTCGCGCAGGACACGCCGACGTACGGGGGGCTGACAGTTGCCGGGCACCTTCGGATGGGCGGCTACCTCAACCCGGACTGGGACCAGAACGCGGCCGAGCGCCGGATCAGCCAGGTGGGCCTCAACCCGAGGCAGCGCGCCGGGAGTCTGTCGGGCGGCCAGCGCGCGCAGCTCGCCCTCACCCTGACCATCGCCAAGCGGCCTGAACTGCTGCTGCTCGACGAGCCGGTAGCGAGCCTGGACCCTCGGGCGCGGCGCGAGTTCCTGCAGAGCCTGATGGAGGTCGTCGCCGCCGAAGGCGTCAGCGTGGTGCTCTCCTCGCACCTCGTCGCCGACCTGGAGCGAGTCTGCGACTACCTGATCGTGCTGGTGCGCTCCCGGGTGCATCTCGCAGGGGAAATCAGCAGGCTGGTGGCAGCGCACCACCGCATCTCCGGGCCGCGCCGCGATGCGGAGACCCTGCCGACCGCCATGCAGGTCATCGAGCAGAACCACACCGGCAGGCAGAGCACGTTCCTGGTGCGCTGCGACGAGCCAATTCTCGACCCGGCGTGGACCGTCAGGCCGGTCACCCTGGACGACCTGGTGATCGCCTACATGGGCCCTGAACCCGATCCCGCCCCCTCTCCCCCCGGATCGCCCGCCCCGCGCGGGCTGCCCACCCCCCCGCCCGGCTCACCCACTCCCCCGCCCGGATTGAAGGTCGTCCCATGATCCGCTTCGCGTGGCTGCAGTCCCGAACCCAGACGCTCGTCGCCGCCGCGCTGCTGGCGGCCGCCGCGATCGCGCTGGGCGTCACCGGGCCGCACCTGGTCCACCTGTACGACACGATGGTCGCCGACTGTGCGGCGGCTGGCGATTGCCAGTCAGCCTCCACAGCTTTTCTCAGCAGTGACCACACCCTGCAACTGGTGCTCAACATCCTGGGCTTCGTAGTGCCCCTCGTCATTGGACTGTTCTGGGGCGCGCCCCTGGTCGCGCAGGAACTGGAGGCAGGCACGTTCCGCCTGGCCTGGACCCAGAGTGTCACCCGGGCCCGCTGGCTTACCGTCAGGCTGACCGTGGTCGGCCTGATCAGCATGGCAGCGGCGGGGCTTTTCAGTCTTATGGTCACGTGGTGGTTCAGTCCCCTGGACCGGGTCGGCATGAACCCGTACGGGTCGTTCGACTACCGCGATATCGTCCCGGTCGGATACGCCGCGTTCGCGTTCGCGCTCGGCGTCACACTGGGCATGCTGACCCGCCACACACTCCCGGCCATGGCCATCGCTCTGGCAGCGTTCTTCACCGCCAGGCTGACCTTCCGCACCTGGATCCGGCCGCAGCTGCTCGCCCCCGTGCATGAGGCTCTCGCGCTCAACCCGGGGTCGACCGGCTACGGGTCCCAGGGCTTCCTGCCGTTCGTGGGCCCGAGCACCTTGCAGCCAGCCACGCCGAACATCCCCGGCGCCTGGTTTACCTCGGTCCAGATCGTGAACAAGGCGGGCCAGCCGCTGTCCAATGAGGTCCTGAACAGCACCTGCCCCGGCCTTAACAGCGGCCGGGGCGGGGGCTTCGGAAGCAGCGGTCACAGTCAGGCACCCGCGAGCGTTACGGACCGGACCCAGGACTGCGTCGCCAAGGTCGGCCGGACCTACCACGAGCTCGTGACCTACCAGCCCGCGAGCCGCTACTGGCCACTCCAGTGGTATGAGCTGGCGATTTTCCTGGGCGTCGCGATCCTGCTCAGCGGTTTCTGCGTCTGGCGCATCCGCCGTCACCCCGGCTGAGGGCGGGACTCGCTGCGCGCCGACAGATTTCTCTGACTAGAGTCAGAGATATGGAAGCGGGCATGATCGAGCAAGTCCGGCGGTTCAACCGGACCGTGACCCAGCGGGTCGGTGCACTGAACGACGCGTTCCTTGCCCGGGCCCGTCCGCTTGGCCAGGCTCGGGTGCTGTGGGAGATCGGGCCGGACGGATGCGACATCAGGCTGCTGCGGGCACGGCTGGACCTGGACTCGGGCTACCTGAGCCGTCTCCTGCGGTCGCTGGAAAGCGACGGGCTTGTCGCTGTCCGGCCTAGCGACGCCGACGGGCGGGTGCGCACGGCCTGCCTCACCGTCAGCGGCCTGGCCGAGCGCGCCGAACTCGACGGCCGCGCGTACGACGAGGCCGCCTCCATCCTCGGGCCGCTGAGCGACCAGCAGCGCGCCAGGCTGGTCACGGCGATGGCCGAGGTGGAGCAACTGCTGATCGCCTCGTCGGTCCAGGTCGGCGTGCGCGAGCCCGGGGACCCGGCGGCGCGCTCCTGCCTCGGGGCCTACTTCGCCGAACTGGCGCGCCGGTTCGAGCAGGGCTATGACCCGGCGAAGGGCCTGCCTGCCGGCGACGGCGACATGACCCGGCCAGCCGGCCTGCTGCTGGTCGCCACCCTGCATGGGGAGCCGGTCGGGTGCGGTGCGCTGATGTTCCACGGTGACGACTGGGCTCACATCCGGCGGATGTGGGTGTCGCCCAGGGTCCGCGGGCTAGGGCTGGGACGCCGGCTCCTGGCCGACCTGGAGGGCCGGGCCGCTGCCGGCGGGGTTCACACGGTCCGGCTGGAGACCAACGGGTCGCTGCACGAGGCGGTCAGCCTGTACCGGGCATCCGGCTACCGTGAGGTGCCCCGGTTCAGCGACGAGCCCTACGCCCACCACTGGTTCGAGAAGGCACTCGACCGCTCTGCAGCTGGCGGCGAGGCCCGAGCGCGATGAGCGGGGCGGTGACGAGCAACGCGGGGCTGACCGACGAGGAGATTCCTGCCTTCCTGGAGAAGCTGGGCATCCCCGGGATCGTGGACGCGCACGTGCACTTCCTGCCCGACGGGCTGCAGGAGACGGTGTGGCGGTGGTTCGACGGGCTGTCGCCCGCGTGGCCGGTGACGTACCGGGCCGCGGAGACGGACCGGCTGGCCACGCTGGCACGGCTAGGCGTCCGGCACCATACCGCGCTGGCCTACGCGCACCGGCCGGGGATGCTGCGCTACCTCAACGACTACACGCTGGGGCTCGCCGAATCGCGCGATGCGGTCATACCCTCGTTCACAATCTTTCCTGAGCCAGGGGCTGGCCCGGAGACGGCGCGGTGCTTGCGGGCCGGCGGCCGCTGTGCCAAGGTCCACCTGCAGGTGGGCGGGTTCGACGCCACCGACCCGCTACTCGACGAGGCGTGGGGCCTGCTGCAGGAGGCTTGCGTCCCGGTCGTGATCCATGCGGGCGCGGTGGCCGACGGCTCCGGAAACGAGCAGTGGTGCGGCCCGGAGCCGGTGCGCCGGCTGCTCGCCCGGTTTCCCGGGCTCCGGCTGGTGATCGCGCACATGGGCGCACCCGACTATGAGGCGTTCCTCACCGTGGCGGATGAGCATCCGGGGGTGTGGCTGGACACGGCCATGGTGTTCACGCTGCCGCCGTACCTGGGCCTGTTCCCGGAGCATCTCGTCCAGCGGCTGCCCGGCCTCAGCGAGCGGATAGTGTTCGGCTCGGACTTCCCGACGATCCCGTACCCGCTGGCCGCTCAGCTCGCCGGCCTGTCGGCGCTGGGCCTCGGAGACGACTGGCTCCGCGAGGTGCTGTGGCACAGCGGCGTGCGGCTGTTCGGGCTCACCGGACAAGCTGATCGATGATGAGGTAACCGCCGAGGAGGATCAGGGCGGCCCCGGCGACCTTCCCGGCGCCCTCGCGCCATCGCTGACCGATCCTGGCACCGATCGCCAGGCCGATCTGAGCCGCGAGGAACGCCTGCAGCGCGATGGCCACGATCACCGCTACCAGTGGCAGGTGACTGAGGCCGATCGAGAAGCCGATGGCCAGCTCATCCAGGCTGATGCTGATCCCCAGCGCGACCAGGCCCAGCCCGCGGCTGGTCACGACCCGGGCGGCGCGATCCTCGTCGTTCCTGCCCGCCAGCAGCGTCCACGCGCCGATGCCGATCACCGCTGTGGCAGCCAGGTAGTTCGCGATCCGCCCGACCCCCCGGGCCAGCGCGCTCCCCAGCCCCAGGCCGATCAGCGGCATCCCGCCCTCGAAGATCAGGAACACCAGCGAGATGCGCAGACGGGCCCGGAAAGTCGTGGTCGTGGCGGCGCCAATCGCTGCCGCCACGGCGAACGAGTCCAGCCCCAGCGGAAGCACAAACGCCAGCAGCCTGAGCACCCGCCCAGGCTCTCACGAGCTGCCGGGCATGGACTGCTGCGCGCGTTAGCCTGACCTTCGTGATGACGGCCGAGCTGAACGGAGCAGGAAGGTACGAGAGAATTACCGCACTGCTCAAGCGGTACCGGGCTCAGAAGAGGTGAGCGGGCGGTGAGGCTCCAGGCGGTGGGCAAGCGCTACGGGATGCGCCAGCCCTGGGTCGTCCGTGACGTAAACCGTGAGGTCGCAGCCGGGCGGCTGATCCGCATCGAGGGCCGGAACGGAAGCGGCAAGTCCACGCTGCTCCGCGTGATCGCCGGCGTGCTGGTGCCGACTGCGGGGCGGGTCACCGGCCGTCCGCGCGTCGGGTACGTGCCGGAGCGATTCCCGCCAGCGCTCCCGTTCTCGGGCCATGACTACCTGATGCACCTGGGCCGCGCGCACGGCCTGCAGGGACCGGACCTGGCGGCGCGCATCCAAGAATGCCTCGCC
Organism: uncultured Actinomycetota bacterium; assembly: GCA_963815375.1. GTDB lineage: Bacteria > Actinomycetota > Actinomycetes > Streptosporangiales > Streptosporangiaceae > JASHPR01. The sequence goes on from CAWFGX010000002.1 coordinate 835,271, forward strand.
CGGTTCGGCGCGACCGACTATGCGGGTGGTACGCCACTGCGTCACCTGTCGAAGGGCACGTGCCAGAAGATCGCCATCGGGCAGGCGCTGCTCGCCCGGCCGGGCCTGCTGGTCCTGGACGAGGCATGGACCGGGCTCGACCAGGCGGCCCGCGACGAGCTGGACGCCGTCGTGGCCGAGCGGATCGCCGACGGCGGCCGGGTGGTGTTCGTCGACCACGACCCGCGGCGGCTGGCCGGGCTCGTCAGCGAGCGGTGGCTGATCGACCGGGGCGAGGTCACGGTGGCCGGCCGACCTGATCAGGCGGCCGGTGCCGGCGCGGAACGGCACCTGCCGGCTGTCCGCATCGAGCTGTCTGGCGCCTCCCCCGGCCTCGCCTCCGCCCTGCGCGATCTGCCGGGCGTGCACTCGGTGGCTGAGGAGCCTGAAGGCATTGTTGTCCGGTCGGCCAAGGCAGCATCGGACGCCGTGCTGCGGGCAGCACTCGCGCGGGACGGCACACATGTCCGCTCCGTGCGCGACGAAACGGCGGCCCGGCCGTGACAGCCCTGGTCCGCTACCAGTTTGAGCTGCTGCTGCGCTCGCACCGCTGGGTTGGCCCGCTTGCCGTGTACGCCGTGTTCGCCTGGTTCACCGGCGGCGCTGGAAGCCAGTCACTCAGCGCGGCGCTGAGCTGGACTGCCGCCGCGCTGCTGCCGGTGTCGGCGTGGCTCACCCGGCTGCTGCTGACCGCCGAGCCCGCCGAGGCGCGCGCCTGCCTCGCCGCAGCCAGCGGCCCGCGCAAGGCTCAGCTGGCCGCGCTGATCGCGGGGCTGGCCGCCAGCCTGGTCCTCGGCCTGGGCAGCGTGCTCCTTGACCTGGTGACGGGGAAGGCGCCAGCCGGCGGCGCTGACGCATACGCCAGGACGCTCCTCGTCGGGCTGGCCGCCGCGGTCATCTGTCTCAGCGTGGGATCGGCGATCGGCGCGCTCTGCAACCCGCCCGTCGTCCGCCCGGTCGCGTACGCCGTCCTGTCCACGGTCGGTGTCAGCCCTGGTCAGCAGCGTCTCGCCAGCGAACGCGGCGATCCGGGACGCTGGCGCCCAGCCGCACTCCTCAGTGTGGACGGTGGCTTTGCCGCTGATCGCGGCGCTCGTCGTGCTCGCCGCGTCCTGGGTCCTGTCAGCCACCCTGGCCGCCCGCCGCGGTTCCTGACCACCCCCAGCCCGCGCCGTCCCCGGCCAGGCAGCGCTCGCCACCGACATGGATGGACCGTCACTGCTGTGATAGCCGCGTGGCTGGACCTTTACTGCTCCTGGGCCTGGTGAAGCTGCTCATGGTGGAGCTCATAGTGACGGGCGAGGATGTCGTCGCCGAAGTCGTTGCCGGGGTCACGCCAGACGGTGTGGATGTGATTGCCGCCGCCCTGCGTGTTGTCGTGCTCGATGAGCAGCCGCGGACCCTGGATGCGGAAGTAGTGCCGCTCGCCGGGTTCGGTGCTGCCCGCCCAGGCGAAGCTGAGGTCCTGCATGCCAGCCCGCTCGATGTTCCGCATCGCCGCGGCGGCCACGTCGCCGGGCAGCCGCCCGGCGTGTCCCTCGACGATCCGGCGGAGTTCCGCGGCCTGCCGGGGCTCGAGTTCCCTGGCCGCGAGACCTTTAGGTGCTGAACGGATGTAACTGAGGACTTCGCGTTCAGTGTCATCGATCGTGTAGTCAGGCTCGGGCACGAACACGTGGTCTGGCAGTTCGACGTCTCCGATTCTGCCTGCCATCCGGGTGGCGAAATCGGGCGGCGGGCGATGGTAGATCACCGCCTGCCGGAGCTGGCCTTCGCCGAGGATGCGGACAAACCGGTAGCCTGCCTCCTCGTCGTCGGCGAGCGGCGCGAGCACCCCGAACCTGGCCGGCCGCGCACCCAGCATGAACGGCGTCGGGGCCAGCAGACGGCCACCTGAGATCGTGAAGTTCAGCGACACGTGGTGACCCTCGAAGTTCCAGCCCCAGGTCTGGTCCTCACCCGGGCTGCCGAAGATCCTGATGCTGTACAGAGCCGGGTCGAACAGCGTCAGCAGCCCGGGAATCTCAGCGGCGGTCTGTGCCCGGACCACGTGCTCCATCGCGATGATCGAGACGACCTTCGCGTAGCCCTCCATGCTGGTGCCTGTCACGATCAGCTCGTGCGCGAGCTTGCGCTGGTCCTCGGCGAGGTCACCGACCGGCACACCGTCGCGGGCCTCCTGCGGCAGGAACGACCAGGTCCGGCGCTGCGCGTCGTCGCTGAACGGCAAGCAGGCCCGCTTGCGCTGCGCCGGGTTCAGCGCGGCCAGGAACCGCGACGCCGCACCGGTCATCCGGCCGGCCGTCTCCGGCGCCGCGTAGTCCCGTTCTGCGCTCATGAGGTCATGCTAAGCACGACACACCGGCGCGGGGCGGCAGCACCATGGCAGAGTCTGATGCGTGCACGAGACCGATGCTGAGCTAGACGAACTCGACCAGCTACTCGACCGGTCCCTGGCTGGGTCAACGGCTCACCTCCAGTCGATCATCCGGCCCGGCGAGCGGACGCTGACCGCGCGGCAGCTGACCGGGGTGATCTCCGGGATGTGCGTGCTGACGCTGGCAACCGTGACAGCACGGGGTGAGCCGAGAGTGAGTGCCGTCGACGGTCACTTCCTGCATGGCCGCTGGATCTTCAGCACCGAGCGGTCCAGTGCCAAGGCTGGGCACCTGCAGCGGCGCCCAGCCGCGAGCGTCGCGCACCTGCGCGGCGAGGAAGTCGGCGTCTTCACACATGGCCGCGCTGAGCTGCTGAACCCGGCCGACGGCCCGATCGAGCCCGATTTCAGCAGCACGCTCGGCTACCTGACCGAGCATTACGGTGTGTCGCCGCTCGAATGGGGAGACGTCGTGATCTTCCGGCTCCGGCCGCACTGGATGGTCGCGTTCGCGTCGAATCCCGAGCAGCTGCTGTCCGGCGCCTGATCTGCGCTAGCTGGCCGGGAGAACCTTCTCCATGTAGACGCGCCGGTAGCCGTTTTCTACGCGGCGGTCAGTCTCGCGGTAGCCGAGATGGGCATAGATCGCCTGGTTCTCGGTCATGACCTCGTTGGTGTACAGAGCGAGACGCTGGATCCGGCGCTGCCTGGCCTGGTCCTCGGCGAATTCCATCAGCCGGCGTCCGAGGCCAGTCCCCTGCCGGTCGGGGTGAACGGCGACATTCTCGATCAGGAGGATGCTCTCGTTCATGGGGGTAAGCGAGATCAGGCCGGTAACAGGGCGTCCCGCTACCCAGACGGCGCCAGCACCGACGGCTGCGCTGTAGTCGCGGAGCAGCGGCGCAGGCGTCTTGTCCATGCGGCTGAGGTACTTGCCGTAGGCAGCGGCGATAACGCCCCGAATGGACGGCAGGTCTGCCTCGGTGGCCTGCCGCACGTCGGCTGGCTGATTCGCTGGGTTCACACTTGACCTTTCGGCTCCGGGCTCGGTGAGCTGACCTCAGCATCAGCAAGGGTCTTGAGGAAACGGCCAGATCTGTCGCAAGCATTCATGTATCCCATCCGCCGGTAGAAGGCGTTAGCGCCGACCCGGGTGCGTCTGCTCGTAACTTCCGCTGTCAGGCACTGCCAGCGCCTGGCGGCCTCCTCGGCCGCATCCATAAGTGACCGGCCGATGCCGCTTCCGCGGGCCGACTGGTCCACGACGAGGCTCTCGATCCTGGCCCACCGGCCGGTTCGCTCGAGGTAGGGGATGGCATGCAGCGACAAGCATCCGACGACATGGCCGCTGTCCTCGGCTACCAGGATCAGGCTCATCGGGTCGGGCAGCCAGTAGCTGAGACGCTGGCTGACCTGGTCACTAGTGGAGGGATAACCGAGTTGGGTGAGCAGCGCGGCGATCTGCTCTGCGTCGCCTGCTCCGGCGTCGCGGATGAGGAGATCTTCCGGCTCCATAGACGGTCTAATGCTGCTCCATTAGCACAGCTGCGTCGAACCTTCGGGCTGCGAGGTCATCGGACCGGATCATCCAGTAGAGGCTTCCGTTGCCCCGGCCCCAGTCCATCCCGGTGGTCCGGTCGGTGTCGAACTGGGCGAGCAGCGTCCAGCGGAGCGCCTCGCGCTGAAAGGCCGGATCGCGGACGTCGACAGCGTCGCCGACCTGGATTCGGGCAACACGGGACTCGACTGCATCCTGGATTGGCATGGCATGGCCGCCGATCCGGTGGAACGGCTGTGGCGCCAGGTCCCATAGCCCCTGACGGAACGCCTCTGGACCCTCCCAGTCATCGAGAAACGGGCGGCCTTCGTCGCAATACAAAACTGGGCCGCAGCAGAGCCGCCCAGGAGTCCGCAACGGCCAGAGGAAGCTCGCGATGCGCCAGCCGTTCCAGGGCCGCCTGTCCTTTCACACGCCTGATGGTCTCACAGTAAGCACCCACCAACCGGGATCAGTCGGTCATATCCGCGCGCTTGCACTCCAGGCCGGGCCAGCTAATCACCGACCCCGACGTGGCCAAGTTGAAGCCTAGTAGTTCTAGGCATAGGATTCCGATGTATGGACCGCGAACGCCTTAAGGGCAACCTGGACATGCTGTTGCTGTCGGTGCTCGCTGCCGGGCCAGCTCACGGGTACGCGATCATCTCTCGGCTCCGGGAGCGCAGTAACGGCACCTTCGACCTGCCAGAGGGCACGGTCTACCCGGCTCTGCACCGCCTGGAAGACACAGGGCTTCTGGCTAGCTCGTGGGCAGCCGGGGAGGGCCGGCGGCGCCGCGTGTACGCACTCACCGACGAAGGCGCTGCTGCCCTGGCCGCCCGGCAGGACGAGTGGCAACGGTTCGCCAGCGCCGTTCAGGCGGTTGTCGGGGGGCCGGCATGAGCACCCCTGGTGACCGGATCGACGAATACCTTCGGGCCTTGCGGGCCAGCCTGCGCACCACGCCGCAGGAGACCGAGCGAATCGTCGCTGAAGCAGAAGACCATCTCCGTGAGGCGGCCGCCGCGGCCATGGCGGCCGGACTCACCCAGACCGAGGCCGAGGAGGCGGCGATCTCCAGCTTCGGCTCGGTACGCGCAGTCGTCCGCGCGCATGTGGCAAGGCACGGCAAGGGCGCCCTCCTGACCAGCCTGGTCATGACTGGCTGGAAGCTCGCCTGGACGTGCCTGCTCGCTGCGGGAGGGGTCAGCGTCGTCGCGTTCATCTTCGACCTCACCGCTGGCCGGTCATTTGTCAGCGCACCGCGGCCAGGGACCAGGTTCGCCGCCAGTCAGTGCCGCTACTGGATGCACGTCAACCCGGGCGCGCACACCTGCGCTCAGGCGTTCATGCTCGAGGGCAGCAGCGACATCGTTACTGCCGGCGCGTTCTGTGCCATTGCCGGCGCGGTCCTGCTGGAGTGCTACCACCTCGTGCACGTCCTCCAGCGCCGCCGTGGCCGCGAGATCCGTAACGTACTGCCGCGCGCGTTCTTCCCGACGGTGGCGGCAACCGCGTTCGGCGCTGCCGGACTGTACTGCTACGCCGCGGCGGCCCTCACGGCCGCGCGGGCCGGCGGACCGGGGGCCTGGCTGAGCGGCGCCATCGTGTGCGCAGTGCTGGCCGCCGCCAACATGTGGCGGCTACGGGGGACCAGTCTGCCGCGGCCTCCGTCCCTGGCTCAGCTTCGCTGGCCGAAGCCAGGTGAACTGGCCCGCCGCTCAAGGCGCCGCCTGCGTCACCTCCGCAGCGCCTCGGGCCGGCCTTTCGTGCCGCGCGCGGTGCCGGCGCGCTGGACCCGTCGCGTGCACCAGGGATTGGTCATGCACGCGCCGGCGCGAGCGCTGCGACGGCGCCGGCGCCATGCGGTGGCGGCGTACCGCCGCCGTCGGCTGCGCAAGTTGTGGTTCCCGAGGATGATCAGCTTGCCGCGCGGCCGCCGGCTTGAGCGTCGTGTGTATCTGTTCTGGCGTGTGCGTCTTCCGCTGTGGGTGGTGCTCGCTGTGGCGGGCTGGCTGGTTCTGGGCATACCGGGCGTGGCCATGGGTCTCGCCGTCGCGATTATGGCGGAAATGGCTGTCAGCTATCGCCTGCCTCGCGGCATCCGGCCCGGCCGTGGCCCTGGCGATCTTGCTGGTGTGCGTGAGCCTCGCCGCCCGAGGCCCAGTGGAGGCGCTGCCGCTGCGCAACTGCCCCTCGACACGCCATCGCCGTGGATGGGTTAGGGCTCGATCATGCCTCCGGAAACCGGCGTTCCATCCAGACGGAGCTGAGGTACTGGCCGTTCTTGACCGCGTACTCGTGAAAAACACCCACCTCGGTAAAGCCGAGCTTGCGGTGCAGAGCGACCGACGCGTCATTCGGCAGAACGATAGCTGCGAGCGCGACGTGCACTCGCTCGTCAATCAGGCACCTGAGCAGCGCGCGGTACAGCGCGGTCCCCACTCCTTGACCGCGGCTTCTGACATCGAGTGCGATGCTGACTTCGACAGTCTCCCGGAAGCCCTCGTGGTCCCGGAAGGGCTGACTGGTTGCATAGCCGAGTACCTGATCGCCGCGCCGGGCAACGAGAAGCCGGTACGGCCCTGACGAAGAGAACCGTTCAAACCAGTCCAGCCGTTCAGCCACGCTGGTGGGCTCAGTAGCCAGGGTGGCGTTCGAATTCATGATCGTGTAGTTAAGGATGTCGGCGATCGCGGGGAGATCGTCCTGGACGCCCGGCGTTATCACGACGGGTTCCGAGTCAGGGCGCGGGTCGGAGTCGGCGTGCTCGCTCATGCCTGCGTCCGGGTGTCTCGGCGACCGGCCATCCTGCCTCCCGTTGTTCTCGTCGTTCGCTCGGGCCGGACGGCGAGGATGAGCGCGGGTGGTAAGCGCTCTGCCCCGTTCTGCTAATGGATGGTCTTACCCAGCCAATTGAACCTTTAGTTTGGTCGCATGACGACCTGCTGGACGGTGCCATGACCATCTGGCTTGGGGACTAACCGCGATGTTCGGCCGTCGCCAGGTCAGCCTCGACACCTCATTGCTTGAGCGGGTCAGCGACGCAAGCGAGGTGCGCCTTGGCGCTTACACAGAAGCCGTACTGGCCGTTGCCGGTGTCGACCGCCTGGAGTCAGTCGCCCGAGGTCCCGGCAGCCCCTCGCCCTTTGCCCGCCTCGATGACCAGGCCCGCAACGTAGCCATGCGGACAGCCCTCGACAGGCTCATCGCCAACGGGACTGTGGGCCTGCCTGTCGGGACCCCGATCGAGGCTGCGGTCGCCGCGAGCCGGGCCGGCAAGCTCCCCGTCACCGGCGACCTGAGCAAGCTATACCGACTGATCCCGGCGCTCCGCCGCTTCAAGACCGGCATCATGGTGCACCTGAAGGTCCCCGAGGGCAGTGAGGTCGCGCAGATGCCGCCCGGAGTGCCGCCACCCGGTTTGGAGTTCGGCTACACGGTGCCGTTCGGTACCGCAGCGGCGCCCATCCTGCTTGTGGAGCGTCCCGACTTTGCGGCAGGCACCCGCTCGTATACGCTCCGGACGCTGCGGGCAGAGATCGGCCGGATGGCGGACTTCCTGTTCTGCGATGAGCCTGTGGGCGGTGTCCTGACCGGGGGCCAGCCGCTGCAGGTGGATGCGCGCGTGGTTGTCCGGTCCAGGGGTGGCATGGTGACGATTGACCACAGCTTCACCCGTCCGCAGGGTGAAGAGCGCGCGGTCGGCACCATGATCGTGGGCGGTGCGACCGGGTTCGGCAAGATCAATGACAAGCAGACCGACAGCACGCCGTCGCGAGCCCAGTTCGTGAACGCCATGGTTGCGCAGTTCGTGACCGGCGCGGCGCGCGCGGCGAGGCTGGGCTCACCGCGGTACTGACGCAATCATCGGCGTTCGCAGCCACCGGCGGGAACCGAACCCGTCCTATCCGGCGGGGTCGGCTGGCTGATCAGGGCGGCCCCGTTTCGGCATGCTTGCCGACGCCTGACGGAGCGCACCGGCGCCGGTCGTGAAGCCACGGCGCCACGGGACCGTTCCGTTGATCTCCGTTTCGAGCGAGAAGCTCAGGAAGGTCCTGATAAGGACGATGAGCCCGAGGGTCAGGACATTGTCCACGGTCGGTGCGACCGCAATTGTCCTGATGAGATCGGCGGCTACCAGTATCTCCACCCCGAGCAGCAAAGTTCCGCCAAGAGCCTGGCGTATAACGGCATAGACGTGCCTTCCCTGACCTGACCGGCGCCAGGTTAGCCCGGCTAGCAGGAAAGACCACAAAGTCCCGATGGTAAGGACGAAGGTGCCCAGGACCTCAAATCCTTGGGCAACATGGTCCATGACCTCGGCGAAGGTCACGGCTGGCACCAAGACGACACGCGAGCGGCCCAAGCCTGCGCGCTGGCGGACACGGCGGCGTCCAGCCCAGCGTTGTGGTCATGCGGCGTGGTCAGTTCACTTGCCCAGCGGCTTCGCGGACGGCCTGGTCGATGTCTCTCGGGCTCACGTCCAGTTCCCTGGCGGCATGCTTTTCGGCCCTCAGCGCGGCCTTGTTCAGGGCTTGCTCCATGTTGCTCTCCCCGACTACCACCAGGGCCGCCTGGCCGGTATCGAGGACCTCGCCGAGCTCCTTGACATCGGCCCGGGACATGCCGCGCCACAGGTGACCGCTGACCCCGCCGACTGCCGCGCCCACCAGCGCGGTGCCGATGACCGAGGGCGGGAACAAGACGCCGATCGCCGCTCCGACGGCCGCGCCGCCCCAGGCGCCGTGCCTGGTGGCCATCTCGTCCTTGTTGACATGGACCTTGCCCACGTCATCCTTTGTCACCACGGCGGCGTCGTAGGTCCCGACCGCTCCCGCGGAGTGCAGGTCCTTGACTACCTGGTAGTCGTCGCGGGCCTGCGCCTGGCCCGGATAGGTCCCGACGTAGATGAAGACTGATTCCGGCTTTGCCATGGCTGTCCCCCGGTCAGCTAGATGTCAATCCGACTAGTGACCCAAACTGCCGTCCCGGCCGCCAGTGCGCATCACCCTCCCAGGGGGATAGCCCAGCCAGGGCCGTGAACCGTCTGGGCCCGGGAACGCCCCGTTGCCGTGTTCGTCCTGCGGACTTCGCCGTGGTCACCACTGATCATGCGGGCGCGGCATCATCCAGGCCGGGTGACGTAGTAGCGGCCGTTGCCGCCGACGTGCGCCGCTGACCGGGGTAGCACCGTGTTGGCGATCCGTTAGGGAGGTACCGTCGATGCTCCGCGCACGCCGCGTGCCTCCGCTCAGGCTGTGCTCGCTGGCGCGATGACAGCGACGAGGCTACGGCTCGGCGGGCGGGATTGCTGACCGGCCGTCGTAAGGTACGCCTGTGGCAATGACTGGCATTGACACCAAGGCCCGGTTCCGCGATCCGTTGCTTGGGCTGCCGGGCAGCCTGCGGCCGCGGGCTAGCTCCCTCAGCCCGACGAGCGCACTTGACTGAATCAAATCAGCTGGTCTGTCCCGAAGATCTAGGAGGGCCGCCCGGTGGGGTACGCGACCGCAATGTGGCTCAGCTTCGGCGAGGCCCTCGCCGCAGTCGCCGGTGCGCTGACCGGCCTGCTGTTCGTCGCGGTCTCGGTCAAAAGCGGCGCGCTGGCCGCATCACTCAGCCTCAGATCCCGCGCCGCTCAGACCCTGGTGCTATTCATCACCTCGGTGCTCGTCGCGGTCTTGCTCGTGGCTCCCCAGCCAGCAACAGCCCTGGGGGCAGAACTGCTGGCCGTGGCCGCGGTCTCCGGCGCAGCCCTGCTCATCCTGGACCTGCGAGCCGGTCACGGTTCTGATGAGCGCGTGGCTCGCTACATCGAGAAGTTCTCTCCCAATACGATCACCGCAGCGCTGGTCGGCATCGCCGGGGTCACCTTCTTGCTGAAGGCCGGCGGCGGCTTGTACTGGCTGATCCCCGCCGCGGTGGCCAGCCTGCTTGGCGGCGTGGTCAACGCCTGGCTGTTCCTTGTCAACGTGACCAGCTAGTCCTGCCGACTGCCCATGACCCGTTCGCGTGGAGTGATCTTCACGTTATGGGCCACGCCGAGCGGTCCGCTGGCCCGATATGGTGCCAGTGCCTGCCGTCCCGAAGCGCATGCTCCTCGATATGGGCACCGCGGCACGAGCGAAGAACACGATCGAGGTCGGACCGCGGCGTGGCCGGGATACCGCCGGGCGGGATCCGCCGCCATCGTGGCGTCTCCGCAGAACTGACATCGAGACGGCAGAACATGGCAACGCGGGTCTCCGGGTCCATCTGGCGGCAGTTTTCCAGCGACACCGGCACTTCGGAAAGCTCGGCGATTCTGAGCAGTTCGTCATCTGAGGTCAGTTCTGCTACCTCACGGATATAGCCGCGGAACTTCTGCGTCAGAGGCGTCGTCGTCTCGTACACGCCGCCGGTCTGCCTGAGGACGTCCGCAAGAACAACACCCGGTGGGCCGCCGCGATAAGTGACCCGGCCCAGCCTCATCAGCCGATGGCCAGGCTTGAGGACCTCAGCGTACGTACTGAACGTCGCCATCGTGCCCACCACCCTGGCTGCTGCTCAACGAGGCAGCAGGCGCCACAGCCTTGCACCTGCGACTGTGTCCAGTCTGTCACGCGTGAAGTGCAAACTGGAACGCCTCCGCCTCGGTCACCTGGGACGAAGTGGAGTCACGCGGTGTGCCGGAGAAGCTCTTCTTCTTCTTCACTGTCGCCGACGCTCTTTCCCGCGTCGAGAGTAATGGCGACCTCTTCGCCCCGCTCCCGCGGTGATCTGGCCGGGCGCGCGAGAAGCCACGCGGCACAGGCGCCGATGACGACGATCATGACGAGCAGCATCAGCCGGCAGCTGACCACACTGATCAGCGCCGCACCCACGGCGATCGACACCGTCTGCGGGGTGACGAGCAGAGCGGTGGCGGCTGCGGTCACCCTGCCCTGGAGCCGCGGCGACCGCGGGCGGCATGGCCTTGACTCGCGCTCGTCGGCGTGAGCACGCGCTGATACTGGCTCTATGACCGAGACCGAGTCCCTGATCGCCGAGATCCGCCAGTTGCGCGCCGACGTCGCCCGGCTGCACGCCGCGCACACGCCGGTGCACTTCCGGCACGGCTGGATGAACCTGCTCTTCAAAGACCTGTCCACCAACCCGTACACCCAGTACAAGGTCCACATGTGGGGTGCGATCTACTGGCTGATCAACTTTCCGCTGATCTGCTGCCTGTTCTTCTTCACACCCGCGCTGTGGGTCAAGCTCGGCATCTTCATCACGCTGATCTACTCGATCTACGCCAACCTTGCGACCGACTACGGCGCCATGTCAGCGGCCGAGGCAGCGTTCGGGGAACCGCAGCCGCCGCCGATCCCGCTTGAGCCGCCGTCGCCGCAGCCGCCGATGTGAGGCAGCGCAAGCCTCCGGGCGCTAGCGGTCGCCCGGACCTGGCGCTTGGGCAGGGCCTACCACTGGTTTGCCCCGCACTTCCTCGCTGGCGTTGAATCCTTGCCAGTGGTTGCCGGGTCTAGGCTGACCATCGCATCGCCAAGCGATCTCCGCATGGCCGCCTAGACCCGGTGGCCGCGAACTGGACAATGGGTAGCGTGGCATACGGCTTTGCGCTGTATCGACGTGCGTGTGGTGTGATCGGTCTTGATCTGCGGACGCTGCCAGTGCGCGGCCCGGCCTGCGTCGGCCGGGCACCCAGGGCCGGAGGTCGACGCTCATGCCTGCCCAGCGGAGCTAGGTGATATGCCCGATTAATGACTTTACCCAACCGATCTTTCACTAAGAATGTACCTATCGTCCGGCCAGAGCCGGATCAGCCGTACATTCTTATCTCGGAACGCCGTAGCCAGGCGATCACGGACGTGATCGACTCCGACGGTCAGGCCGCGCAGCATGGGGCGAGGACGACGACGGCCAGGCGGGCGCACTGGCCGTAGTTGCCGCCTCGTCACCCCGGTTAACGGCACCCTAACGGCACGACGATCAAGGCAGGCTTACTCACGGGACGGACCGGGCGGCTCGCACGCCGACCGCCGCGCCGAGAAGACAGAAGATCAAGAGGACTCCCACGCCGCCGAAAATGAAGATCCCGGCAAAGTGCCTCGGGAGGACCGCGGCGAGGACACCGCAGACCGCCACGACAGCACCGCCTGCGCCCGCCAAGGGCGCAGCGGCCTTATTGGCCGTTTCAAAGGCCGCCTCGCTGCGCATCGTGGATGGTGTCCGTACCCCGACGGCTCCGTTGCGGGGCAGGCGCCCTTGCCAACCCCGGATGGCCACCCACACGACGATGAGCCCGGCGATCATCTCGACAATTACCGGGACGAGCATCGTGACCACCTCTGTGGAGCAGGTCTTTGATCAAGAGATCGCCATCACTGTAGCTCGTACTTCGCCTGGTACGGCGAAACTCAAGCGTCAAGGAGCGTGGGCCGCTTAATTACTGCCCGGCTTGTCCGTGCCGCCCGGCCGCGCCCCCTCGCGTGCCGCACGCCAGCGCGGGGCCGATGATTCCAATCGCTTCCATCGTCATGTGCTCGCGGCTTGCCGGCACCGACGTCGCTGCTTTCTGCGACGACCTGGTAAGGGACTCGCGCACCTGCGCGGACATCTATCAGGAGTCCATCAGCGGGGAACCCGGCACGACCGAGAAGTAACACCGGTCAACCCCATGGGCTACGGCGACGCGCTACGGCTGGGTGATGGAGCGGGTGACGAGAATCGAACTCGCACTATCAGCTTGGGAAGGGCAACGATCACGGCGCTAGCGGCGCTGACCTGCCTGTTCAGGTGTCCGTTGAGGCTGCCACTGCCAGGTGTCGCAGGTGCACGCGGGAACCGCCCCTTCCATGCCTGGTCACGAACTGGCCGAGCCCGCTGCGTAGGGCGTGGCGGAGCCATAGTCACCGACGAGCGCGGCACTGACGGCGGACACCACGGCCGGGTTGCTGGTAAGGATCCCGAGCTCGCGGTTGTCATCCAGACTGGCAGTGGAGAAGTTCTCTGATCCGACCAGGGCTTCCTGATCTGGCTGGCCGGCGTCGGCGACGATCGCTTTTGCGTGGATGTAGAGGCTGCTGCTGTCGTCGGGATACAGCCGCACGTGCACGCCGGCGCGAGCAAGCTGGGCGAAAGCGGAGTCCCACTCGCTGTCGGCGGTCATTGTGACGGTGACGTCGACGCCGCGCCGCGCGGTACTCGTCAGGGCGCTGGTAACGGCGCCGTCGTCCATCTCTTCGTTCTCCACGGCCAGCGTACGGCGCGCGCCATTGATGACCGACAGGATGGACTGCTGCGAGTTCGTGGGCGCCCACACCAGATCGGCGCCGTTTGGCGGGGTGATGGCTTGCCTAGCGAAGTCGGCGTCGAACGTGGCGACGATGGCGGCGACGTCTGATCCGCCGGTGTCGACGATGGCGAAGTCCCGGGTCTCCGGGTAATCCTCAGCCACCATGTTGAGGGTCATGATGACCGACGCGGCGTCGTCGACCGTCAGTGTCTTCTGGTGATACGTCGTGTGGGTCGGCCCCCAGGTCACGTGGACGCCGTGACTGGCGAGGTAGTCGTAGGCGGCCGTGTTCCTGGACTTCTCCAGGTGCTGGTCGAGGATCACCCGCACCTCGACCCCGCGGGCGGCGTCCGCGGCCAGGTCAGCCTCCGCGGTCTGGTCGTCCAGCTCGTACATGGTCAGGTCGACCGAAGTCCGCGCGCCAGTAATGAGCTGGTAGATCGGTCCGATCCCGTCCGGCGGCTCGGTGAGCACTCTCAATGCCGGTGGGTTGCCCGTGCTCGGCGGTACGCTGCTCGTGGCAGGCGTAACGGTATTGATGCCGACCGCCCCCGGCGGCGATGTCGGCTTGCATCCAGCAACGCTGGCCGCCAGGACAGCAGCGGCCAGGCCGACCGCGACACTGCGGTACATCTCAGATCACCTTTCTGCCGCGGGTCACCCGCGTCGCGCCACACCCAGGGCGCCTGGAAGGCGCCCATCAGCCCGCGAGCAGTATCCGTCCCGTCTTGACCAGATTTCCCTCGTTATTTGCCCGGGCAGCAAGTCCTAAACAAACGTGATCTTGCACGTCGCTGACCTGGCTTTGGCCCAAACTCAGCCACCGGTTACAGCGGCACATACGCTGCGGTCACGCCAGTCAGGCGACCTGTCTGTTTCGCTGAGTACCTCGCCCGTGTGCCGCTCGGACAACCAGGGCGGGCCTGGCTGTCGGCGCGTGCACCGAGTGGTGACAGTTCTGATCTCCCTGCCCAGCGACTGGCCCGAGACCAGCAGGTTCGGCAGGGCCGCCGCCTGGTTGCATTTTGAAGGGGCCAGGCAGATACCTCGTTGTGTTCCCAGCTTCCGAGCATTGCGACGTCAGGTTCTGAATCTGGGCCAGAATCTCACTGTTGGCAACACCGTCGCGAATGGGCCGACGCAAACGGGATGCTGGTCTTAGGGCCGCTGCTCGTGAGTACGCATGATGGACTCGATAGCGAACCCTGCCGCGAACGTGGTTGCGACCGCGATGCCAAGAAGGCCGGCGAACTGGCCGTTTCCAGCGGAATTCGCATTCGTTCCGATAATCCACCACAGTGCGTTCCGGAAGGCAAGAGCAACGAGTGCTGCGATGCATGCAATAACCGCTGCGTCGATCAGCCTTCGTGGGACACCCACGAGCGGGGCACCACCGCGGACCACTCCGAGATAGGAACCAGCCAGCATCAAGAAGGCAAACATTCCGCAGGTGAGCAGGCCCATCGTGAGCAAGGTCGAGGCCAGGAAGTACCCCTCCCGGATTCCCTGATTGAGGCCCACTGCGGTACCGAACGCAAGTGAGACAAGCGCGGCTCCAAGGATCGGGTGCTGGCGCAGGCGCGCGACGACGGTCCGGTCGCACCAGGCGATGACCGACGTCACCAGGGAGCGGAAAGGCCCGAACCAGCGGCTTTCCCTGCGGGCGAGGAGGATAGCGTCGCCGAGCCAGTCATCCACCGCCTCGGTACGCGATGCGCCGGAGCGTCCGAAGCGGGGCGTGCGGACGAGCATGACGACAGCCCTGATGTCGAGACCGGTGACGACGGCAAGACTAACGACGAGGGCAGTCGTCGTGCTGTCGTTCCACTGTGCCCGGTTGGCTTCGACCGCGACGCTGATCCAGCAGGAGGCCAAGGTGGCGGTCATGACTATGGCGGCGACCCGGCAACCTCGCAGAACCGAGCGCGCCCGCTCTGCCGGAAGCACCTCGGCCTTCCGGCAGAGCGACACCTGGACGAGGAAGAAGGCAGTTGCGAGCGGGACAAGGAACATCGCGAAGGAGTAAAGGGTGTCATACGGATCGTTCAGCCAGGGCGCGTGATCGTAGACCGGCTTAACCTGCTTAGCCGGCACTGTGAAGAGAAAGAAGGCGATGGCGGCCCAGAGTGTACTGAAGACAGCTTTCCCGATGGCCACGCGGCGGCGATCTCCCACCGCCAGCTGCTGCCGTTCATTGCCGCGGCTCGCTTCATCGGCCATGTTTCCAAGTATCACAGAGCGCCGCAGCACAGCCCATCATGACCGAGCGAGGCGACGACGACTCCGCCGATGCCCAGACCCCGGTCGGCTAATTGCACGTTGATGGCACGGAAGATCAACTAGACCCCGCGAGCGGGCAGCTTACAGAGCTGAGATTCGACCCCTGAGCTGGGGCGGAGCGTGTGGAGCGGGTGACGAGAATCGAACTTGCACTATCAGCTTGGGAAGTACAGCAACCACGGCCGCTAGCGGCCCTGACCAGCCAGTTCAGGTACCCGCTAGTGACTGTGGCTGCCCCCTGGTCACCCCGGTTAATTGCACGCTAATTGCACGGTGATCTTGCTCCAACCTGTGATCAGGACCCCAGGCGCTGCCGTCGACCCAGGACGGGAAGCGCGCGGCAACTCGCTGCCCGATTCCTGTGGCCTTTACCGTGTCAGGGTGTCGGCCGGGCTGCCTGGGTAGCGATCTTGCCTGCGTGATCTGGTAGAACGTGCCGCGCGGCCCTAGCAATTGCCCCCGACTTACCCACGCTGTCACGGGTGCCCTAGGGCCACTGTAGGGCCAGCCCTAGGACTCGGCTGATGTCCCGTGATCTGCGGGAACGCACATCCCGGCAGGTGCTTCGATGGCAAGCCGACCCGGATCGCAGGTCGTGGCCCAACTCAGGTTACTAATGGCACGCTAATGGCACGACGATCTTGCTCGTACCGGCTGCAATTCCAGGCCGTGGCCTCCTGTCTGGGCGCCATCACCACTGCCATCGGCCTCAAACGGTCTCTGCCAGTCACCGGCGTGTTCAGGAGCGGAAGCTAACGTGGCTCGCCAGCGGCGGGTCTCGGCGTTCAGCGTGCCAGGAACTCCTCTCTTATCCATTCACCCGTGCTTCTTACTGCAGGGTCGCTGCTGGTCAGCGCGCGCTCGGCAAGTTCCGGAAAGGCGTCCTGAAGTCCGAGCTCATCGAAGAGCTGAGCGATCAACTCGTACTGGTAGTCGTCGCCGTACTCGTCGCCTTCTAGTTCCTCCAGCAGTTGCCACGCCGCGGCAGGGACCAGGTGCGCCAGCTCCCTGCGCGGCAGCCTGTCCAGGGTCTCCCGCGCCTGGAGCCTGGATTTCTCGCTGAGGTAGGCATTCACGAGGTCCTTAACGAGCGCGGCCGTGTATTCGTCATCGAGCAGCCGGAGGATGTAGATGGCGTCCATCCGGCGCATTCCGTGGAGTTCAAGCTGTAGCCGTCTTACTGTCGCCGAGTAATCTCGCTCCAGAGTCTGTAGTTCCTGCAGCAGCGCGTTGAACGCGAAGGCAGCGCGCTGCCACGGGGACCGCTCATCGCGCCCGGAGGCCGACTCGTCTGTCGTCCCGGCTGCCTCCGGTACTGCAGGCACCTGCTGGTTGATGGCCACGCCATGCCTCGCTCGAAGCTGCTCGATTTCCTGCCGCAGGTGGCTGTAGCGGTCTGGATATCTGTCAGCGAGGTAGCTAAAACCTCGGATCAGCCAATCCGGATTCGCGTACGGTATGGCGCGCATGCGCTCGATCTCTGCGTCGATCTGCTCCGGCGGTGCGGTATCAGCGATGAGGTCAAGCCGACCCTGGCCTGTCACATTCCAATCGACCGTCTCGGGCATCAGGGTGCTGTCGGCATCCCATCTCAGCAGAATGTCGCGGTTAAGCGACCAGACGAGCATCGGAGCAATGCCGTCCACGAGGAACGTCCTGAGAACGGGCCCCATAGATGCAACGTCGTTCTCCGGCAACTGCCACCAGCTGCGAGTGCTGTCGTAGCCCGCGTGCCCAGGCCAGACCTTTCCGGAAAACACCCCATCCCGCGCATGGGGTGCTTTCGGGAGCGGGAAATTCTGCTCTCGCATCTGCGCGGTGGGCAACGGCAAGATTCCCACAACGATACAGAACTCGCTGACATCGGACCTGGTGCCAGCGGACACCTCAAACGTGATAATGGCGCGATCACCGTTATCGGCCCGCCATGTGTACGTGCGCGTTCCCAGCGGTACTCTTCTAGGAACTCCCAGATCAGTTTCCACTGGATCTTTTCATCCGCGGCGTCTGCGACACGGCGGGACGCGTCCGCCAGCGTCATAGGACGGTAGCCCGGCAACCTCGCTCCCTCTGGCTCTCACGCCCATCCAGCATACGGCGGAAGGAATCAACCCCGCGTCGGCACACGCTTGCCTGGTCATCGACATGCCACAGTCGCCTGCTCGCCTGCGGCAGCGCCCAGGGCCGCGCCAATGGCACGCTAATGGCCCAGAGGCTGGCGGGGACCTGAGAGCACTCCGACTCGGTACACAAGCGCAAAGCCCTGAGCTGGCTTCTTCGCAGGTGGACGCAATGCGAGGGCTGCCATTGGATAGGCAGGTAAGATATCGCACGTGCGAACTGCAAGGCGGGTGGCTGGAGCCCTGTACATGCTGGTGGGCGTCTTGTGCATCGTATCCAGCGTGATTTGGACTACCGACTACGTAGAACTCGGAATTGGCATTGCCTGGATACTCGGCGGCGTTTGCTGGATCTTGGGCGAGCTTCGCCACCGTAGCCGTTGGCAGTCAACGAGTTAAGAAGGGATTGGCACCCGCTCCACGAGTTCGCACCTGTGTCGCGATCGACACCCACGTTCAGGCCGAGCAGGACAAGGGCGATGACGACGACGGCCAGGCGGGCACGCTCGCCCCGGTCGGCTAATGGCACGGAAGATCAACAAGAGCCTGTTGGTGATCTAGTTACAGGGATGAGATTCCGCCCCTGAGCTGGGCGGGAACCGGTGGAGCGGGTGACGAGAATCGAACTCGCACTATCAGCTTGGGAAGTACAGCAATCACGGCCGCTAGCGGCGCTGACCAGCCATTTCTAGTGTCCGCTGGTAGCCGTGATTGACCCTTCGTCACCCTGGCTAATGGCCCGCTAATGGCCCGGCGATCTTGCAATGACCTGCCCAGATCCGGCCATCGTAGCCTGCTTCCCCGCGTCCTCCTCGTAGCTGCCCGCTTGGCCGTGCCGCCGTGTCCAGGCTCGCGAAGCAACGGCGGCGATGCGCCCTGGGCCTGACTCGGCGGCCTTGTCCGAGATCACCGAGCAGCGAGGATGACGTCATTTACATCCGATCACAGAAGAGGGACGATCCCAGTAAGTGATGCCATGACCACCAAATGCGATCTTCGAGGCGGCTGCTGCCGGTCGCCATACCTGGGCGGCGGGAGTTCGTATGGCTCACACGACGAGCTGCGGTAAAGCAAAGACGCCTACTTGTCGGTGTGGCGGTTGTGCGGGGTCACGGCACGGCTGGCCGGGCGCACTGATGCTGGCCCAGCCCGCGATGGCAGAGGCCAGGGTGACAATACATCGGGCTGCGGAACAAGCCTGGGCTGACGCAAGCAAGCCCAAGTCCAAAGCGACCTTCCGACCGCTACCCTTGCGGAAGCAGGCCCGAGCGGCTGTGGATTGCGCAAAGGATGAGGTCGAGAACTGGCTGGCAGATACAGCGCTGAACCCGTCTGCTGCGACAACTGAGTTAGTCTCTGCCGTCGGGGATGTCGCTGCTACAGATATTCTTGACGCTCTCCGCCAAGCGCTTGGCCCTGAGAACAGTAACAAGAACAGGGCTGAGTTAGCGAAGAATCACCTATTCTGTCAGTTACTAGCAGAAGTCGCCTGTTCAATGCAGGATGTGCACAACGAGATTGATCGCGCTGTCAAGCGGATCGCGGCGGCGCTCGTTACCTACTATGTCGGGGAAAAGAAAATAGAGGTTCCTTCTTTTGTTGCCAACGCCATAGCTGACGCAGCAGCAAAAGGAATAGATAAGGCGTTTGCCACATTGCCTGCGGTTAGGCAGTTTGATGATCTCCTCAGAGCTGTGCAGATCTTAGCTTTGATGGCGTGTCCAGCTCCTGACAAACACGAAGCCATTATCCGATGGGCGCTCAAGCCGTTAGCCCAGCCTATTCTAAGTGATGCTGTTCAAGAAAGATTGAAGATGGCATTTCCTACCTGGATGGCGTCATCATGACCATGGCGACCCATTGCTTAGGAGATCGTGGATGATGCCATCTTGACCTGGCCCGCCGCAGGTCAGCGAGGTTAACAGACTGTCCGTTAGCGACCGTGAGACGCCCCGACCGACTCCCCGATCGGGCACGCAACGGGCACCCCGCTGCCCATGCACATGGCGCAGATCGCGGGTATGCAGATATGCGCGTTCTCGTTGCAGGTGCATCCCCTGGCGGGCAGCAGGCCGCCACCTTCGCATGCCGGGCACTGGTCTCTGCGGTTCATGATCGCTCCTATGCCGGTGGCCTCCCACCTGGTGGCCTTCACCCGATAGGCGCCGATCACTGCCCGGGGCGGGAGCCGTCAAGGGCTTGGTCCGTAGGACTTTCAAGATGCTTTGGCCGTGCAGAAGCTGCATGCGCGCTGGAGTTGTGTGAGTGCGAGAGGACGCGGCCAAAGGATCTTGGAACCCTTGACGGGTCTCGTGGAGGGCTGATGCTTCCGCGCCGGGTGAAGGCCGCCCACCCACGCTCTCCTTTGGCATTGGCAGCAATCTGAGTTCCAGCTTGGAAGGCTGCGACTAGGCGGGCTGCGGCCTGCATTTGTCCAGGTGATCAACGCTGGCTCTTGTCCGCTAGTAACCGTGGTCGCGGGTGGTTCGCCGCTCCATCGGGCACGCAACGGGCACGCGCGAGGGATCGGCACGCAAGCTGCGATCTCTCGGCTGGGCGTCGCGTCAGGAGTCCTCCTTCACATCTGTTGGGACGGCGGTCATGGTGACGGCGTCGGGTTCCGGACCCGCCCCGGTGAGGGAGATTCCAGTGATTGTGAGCTGCCGCCGGGCTCCGGTGTTCTCGTACAGCTCGATCACGAAAGGTAGCTCCCCTAGCGATGGTGACGCATCGAGGGCGTGGGACACGGCGCTTAGGAACGTACCAACGGTGAGCGGATTGGCGTTTCCCTGGTTCTCCCAGATGTCGTCCCATGGATCGTCTGCGCGCCAGGCGCCCGCAGGCCCGCCAGCTGCGCGTTGACCGCCCGACCTGGAGCCGCGACGTTCTCCTAGCCTTAGCAGGCGTACCAGAAAGTCCTTGAGAGAAGTCCGGGAGGCGGTGTCGGATCGGGGCAGAGCTGTTCGTAGCAGGGGTGAGCAGCCTCCCGCGAGGGGCGCCCCGAAGCACAGGAGATGATCGGAGATGCAGTATCTGGTTTCTGTGATCGACGACACGGCCGACCTGGCCAGATGGCGAGCGTCAGGGGCTAGCGCTCGCCCGGATGAGATGGCAGCGATCGACGCGTTCAACGACCGGCTCGCGGCAGAGGGCCACTGGGTTTTCGCCGGCGGCCTCGCGGCGCCCGGCACGGCGACCGTGATCGACAACCGGGGCGGGGAGGCGCTGTTCACCGACGGGCCCTTCGTGGAGTCGAAGGAGTATCTCGGGGGCCTGTGGATTATCGAGGCTGCCGACCT
The DNA here is from genome assembly GCA_963815375.1 of uncultured Actinomycetota bacterium. Classification (GTDB taxonomy): domain Bacteria; phylum Actinomycetota; class Actinomycetes; order Streptosporangiales; family Streptosporangiaceae; genus JASHPR01. Next base: position 856,203 of record CAWFGX010000002.1, read on the forward strand.
CGACGTGGTGCTCAAGCTCGCCGCCGAGGGGTCGAAGGCCTGCAACCGGAAGGTCGAGGTGCGGCCGTTCGCGCTCATGACCACAGAGACCGAGACGACCGCCCAGGAGCAGATCCGGACGCTGCTGAACGACCGCGCCGCCGCCATAACCGCCAAGGACGCCCGGCGCGCGGTGGCCCACCTCGCTCCCGAGGTCGTCAGCTTCGGCCTGGCCCCGCCGCTGCGTGACGCCGGGGATGAGGCTCGCGACCCGGCGGGGATCGAGGGCTGGTTCGGGACCTGGGACGGCCCGATCGGCTACGACATCGGCGACCCGGTCATCGAGGCGGGTGACGACGTCGCCTTCTGCCATGGCCTCACCCATATGACAGGCACGAAGACGGACGGGGAGCAGGTCGACTTGTGGTTCCGGTCCACCGTCGGGCTCCGCCGGACGGCCGCGGGCTGGCAGATCACCCACGAGCATGACTCCACGCCGTTCTACATGGACGGCTCGGGCCGGGCCGCCACCGACCTGAGGCCCTGACCCGCCGGGCGTTGCGGAGCTGGCTACTCCTCCCTTGCCTTCCCGATAGGCGCCGATCCCTTGCGAGCGGGTACCGTGTCTAGGCTCGGTGGAGCCGATCGCATGCGACGCGACCGCAGGGAGCGGCCTAGACACGGTGGCCGGGAGCGGGACAATCAAGCGCCGGGAAGGCGGCTGTGCAGCACTGAACTGCGTCCCGGGTGAGCCTTGCTGATCAGCGGGGCGGGTAGGTGTGGCCCGGCGTGCGCCAGGCGGGCCTCGTCAAGGCTGAGCCTGGCGCGGACGCCGGG